>NZ_CP065232.1:2482500-2845000 GCF_015767575.1 Thalassospira sp. B30-1
AAGATGGACAAAAGGCAATATGTGAACCTTTCCTTTACATAATGACCTGATTATGGGGCGAGATAACAGTGCCTGAACGGCATTAGGGGACCGAAGGAAGATGATGAAACTGCGACATTCATTTATTTGTGCAGCCGCACTGGCAAGCCTTGCGCTTGCGGGGTGCTCCGGTTCGAACCTTGTTCCGAATGCTTCGTCAAACAACGGGTCGGATAGCAAGGGCGGCGGTCAGCCGATCCCGTCCTTTACCCAGTTCACCGACATTCCGATGCCGTCCAATTCCTCGCTGGATATGGATCGCAGCATCATTTTCGGGGCATCCGACGCGTGGCACGGGCGTCTTGTGATCAATGCCGGTGGCACACCCGCCCAGATGTATGATTTCTATGAACGTGAAATGCCCAATTTCGGCTGGAGCAAAGTCACCGTGGTCCGCGCCGATATATCGGTGATGGTTTATGACCGCGAAAGCCGCGTTGCCACGATCAAGCTGCAAGGCGGATCGTTTGCCGGATCAACGGTTGATATCACGGTATCGCCAAAAGGCTGATCACGGCACCGACGAAATCCGAATAGACCATACGAAAGGGCGCCGACGGCGCCCTTTCGTATTACGGTATCATGCGATCAGATCAGCGGGTGCCAAACAGACGGTCACCGGCATCGCCAAGGCCCGGCACGATATAGGCCTTTTCATTCAGCTTCTCGTCAAGGCCCGCAGTATAGACCGGTACATTCGGATGCGCGTCATGGAAGACCTTGACCCCTTCGGGGGCCGCGACCAGCGCCATGAAGCGAATGTCTTCGTCCTTAACGCCATATTTGTTCAGCGTATCAACTGCCGCCACTGCCGAATTCCCGGTTGCCAGCATCGGATCGACCAGGATGAAGGTCCGGCCTTCAACCTCGGGCAGCTTCACCAGATATTCGACCGGCATGTGGGTTTCGGGATCACGATACAGGCCGATATGGCCGATGCGCGCGGACGGCATCAGTTCGATCAGGCCATCGGCCATGCCAAGACCGGCCCGCAGGATCGGCACGACGGCCAGTTTGCGGCCCTGGATCATCGGTGCCTTCATCGGGCAGATCGGGGTGACGATATCTTCATAGCTGACCGGCAATTCGCGGGTGATCTCGTAGCCCATCAGCAGCGCAATTTCCTTCAGCAGCTGGCGGAAGGTCTTGGTCGAGGTATCAACCTTGCGCATATGCGTCAGTTTGTGCTGGATCAGCGGGTGATCGAGAATATGAAGATTGGGAAAATCGTTCTGTGTGGTCATGTTTCTGCCAACCATCCTGATGTGCAAAGCTGCCCGCGTGGCACGTCACGGCTTTGCTTTCCGAAAAACTCTGGCGTACCGCCTAAAGCCTTTGCCCTGTGAAGGCAAGTAGAATGCCGCAAAGATGGCGCAAAAACAAACCCGTTCATCAGAAAACAGAAAGGGCCGATGCAGCATCTGCACCGGCCCCGGTATCATATTGAGCGACACTATATATATGTGTCAGTTGACTTCGCGGTCATTGGGCTCGGCCCGGACCGGGAAACCGTCAAGATTCTGGTCCTTCTTGACCGCACTTGCCTTGTCGCGCGCTTCCTTCATGGTCGTAAATCTGCCAACCCGGACATAATACCAGGTGGCATCCCCTTCGGGGCCACGCGCAACAACCGCGACCTCAAGGCCAAGCTTGCGCAGTTCTTCGGCGCGCTGGCTGGCATTTTCATGCACCTTGAAGGCCCCCACCTGAACCGAGAACGGGGCGGCCGCCCCGGACGCGGTTGCTTTGGGCGCAGACGTCGCTGCCGGTTCGGTTTTCTTGACAACCGTCGTGTTTTCCGCCGCGGCGGCCGGAGCTTCGGGGATCGCGGGTGCCGCCGGTGCGGATGTAGATGCGGATGTGGTTTCTGATGACTTGGCTGCGGCATCATCGGATGATTTGATTTCCGGTGCCTGAAGCTTGCGCGGGGCATTCGCGCCCTGATCGGCCTGTTCCGCACGGGCCGCAGCCTTTTCGGCGTCGCTCATTTCCGGGGCGATCGGGGCATCCTTTGCGTCGGTCGTACCTTCATTGGCCGCCTCACCGTTTTCCGCGGCATTGCCCGCATCCTCGCCCTCGATCACGGCACTGCGTTCGGCAATCAGATCCCCCACCGGATCATCGGTCACAGCCGGTGCCGCCGGGGTTGAGGATGACGTTTCAGTCCCCGACAGAGTACCGGCATCGGGCATTTCGGCTGTCGGTGCCGGGTTTGATGTCGGACTTTCGGGCAGCGTTGCCAGAATTTCGGCCTGCCCTGCCGGTTTTTCGTTGGCTGCCATCTGTTCGTCAGGGTCCATGAACAGCCCAGCGCCGACCAGCATGCCGACAAAGAACAAGACCAGACCGAGCATGCCGGCACCGGTTGCGAGACCCAGTAAGGTTTTGCGATCCATTTCTGCTATCCGCCCATTTTGTGACTGTCGATGACGCCCGCCGTCCTCACCATGGCCATTGCGGCCATAAATAAACGCCGGTAAGGGCGCGTCTTTCTGCGGTTCCGGTTTCGGGTCCGCATGCAGGTCGGTGCGGTTGTTTTCGTCTTCGCCAGCCATTTTCTGCCGGTCCTTTACGACTGATTATCTGTAAATATCGCGCGTATCCGTCATGGCGATTGACCCCCGCCACAGGCTACCCTGCTTCTTTTAGGGCACAGGCCGTTTATAAAACGCTAAAAACGCTGGCCCGGTCGCACCCAAAATCGCGCGCCGATATGCAGATTGCAGATGTCATGAAACTTTGGCGATTTCAAAGCAGGACAAAAAAAGGGAGGCTGGTATATAGCCCGGAATTGTCCCGCACAATTTCCGGATACCAGCCCCCTCGAGTGAGAGAGATCGACCTTCGGGGAGAGAGAGTCCCGAAGAACAGTGACCATCAGGTACGCCATGTCAGCCTGATGGCCCGTCGCAAACGACGTTGCCGTCTGCATTTGACAAACACAGTCATAGATCATCAGAAATCTAATTGCAAACGATTATCACACTCGTTCGCAAGTTTTTTTGTGTTTTTTCAATAGCCATCCGAAATTCACGGGATTCCCGGCCCGGATTTCGCGCCCGTCACGAATATATAGAATACTGTATACCGCGAAAAACATGGGGTTTGGGGCAATAGCGCTATTGTGTTTGCCGCCAAGCTCTGTTTGGATCAAACCAATTACCCCCCAAGAGGTAGACCGGGAACGAAGCACCAAAAGAACCATAAAAAAACTGGCTCTGGAGTGTAATGAATGACGGGAGACAAAGCCGCGAAGACGGCTATTGCAGGGGGCGCTACGGGCCTCCTGACGTTACGACGCATCCTGCTTGTAACAGGTTTGCTTTTATCGGGTGCAGTCACATGGATGTTGCTGTGGACCGGTGACACCTATCGGAACTTTGCCGTTGATACGCTGAACAATTCGGTCGGCGGCACAGTCAATTTCTTTGTCCGTTCACGCGTGGCACAGGATTACGCAGACAAGGTCACACCGATTGTCAATGAATGGTCGCGCCTTGGCAGTCTGGTCAAAAGCTATCAGGATAACGATCGGGCCCGCATGAAGGCCGAACTTAACATCCTTTCCAATGCCAGCCAGGTCGTTCAGGGCGAACTGGTTCTGGTCGAAACCATCGCCTATGACACCGATTTCAACCAGCTTGCAACCTCGGATGCCAATCTGGGGGCCAGTGTCACCGATGATGCGGCGGTGATGGATTACCTTAAAACACGCGACAAGGCCGATGCCCGCAAACCGGTGACCTATATGTGGGCAACCCCAACCGGCAAACCGGTTTTCAGCACCATCGTTCCGGTTGGCGGTTTTCGTGCTGTCGGCTTTATGGAAGTCATCACCGATCCCCTGCCTACCCTTACAGGTATCGGCAAGGTGCTTGGCGGTAATTTCCGCATTCTTGGCAGCGACGGCAATGTGCTGTTTGAAAGCCTTGAAGACGGGGAAGCCAGCGAAGGCGGCGAAGCCCTGGCCCCAACGGCCGATAGCGAAGCCCCTGCCCCGGCGGAAGCAAAACCCACCGAAGCAGCGGGCGGCACCCATCGTGCCACGGTCGATATCGAAATCGGCAATGACCGTGGTGGGGTCTGGGCCACCGCCACGTTTGATCGCGATATTACCGACTTCTATTCCCAGACCGACGATCTTCGAACGCTCTCGATCGAAATTCTGGTCGCCGTCCTTCTGGTTGGCTGGATCGCTGGCTGGATATTGCTTCGAACCACGGTATTTCGCAATCTGCGCGCCTTTGCCGGGGCAATGACTTCGATCTCGAACGGGGATACCAATGTCCGCCTACCCCGGGTCGGGTCCGATGAAATCGGCGAAATGCGCAAGGCGCTGGTCGGCCTGCGCGAAGCCGTGCGCCAGGCCATGATCCTGCAAAACATGGTCGAAAATACCCCGACCATGACCGCCCTGATCACGCCTGAAGGCGAACTGACATATCTGAATGCCAGTGCGCAAACCTATGTCGGTGGTGATGCGGCTTCGGTTTCGGGCGACTTCCTCAAGGTCGGTGCGGAATTCCAGAACCGGCTTTCCAATCCGGCCAACCTGCCCTTTACCGAAGTGGTCAAAACCGAACGCGATCACCTTGAACTTCTGGCAGCCCCGGTGCGCGACAAGGACAATGTCCTTGTGGGCACCATGCTGGCCTGGAACGTCGTGACCGAACGCGAAGAAAGCCGCATCGCGGTCAGCGAAATGATGGCCGAGGTCGCCCGCGTGGCGCAATCGGTCACCGAACAGTCCGAAGGGCTTCTTGGCCTTGCCCGTGATCTAACCAGCCAGTCGGAAAACACGGTCGATCAGTCAGGCAGCGCGCTTGACGTCTCGCGCGAGGCGGCAAGCAACACCCAGAACGTCGCCACCGCGGTCGAGGAACTGTCATCCTCGATTGCCGAAATCAACCGTCAGGCATCCGAGGCCGCAAACGTGACCAACCGGGCACGTACCGAGGCAGAGGAAAGCCAGCGCAATATCGTATCGCTTGAAAAGGCAAGCTCGGAAATCGGATCGATCATTGATCTGATCAACGATATCGCGCATCGCACCAAGCTTCTGTCGCTTAATGCGACCATCGAAGCCGAACGGGCGGGCGAACTGGGGCGCGGCTTTGCCGTTGTCGCAAACGAAGTCAAATCGCTTGCCGATCAGACCGCGAGTGCGACCGGCCAGATAGGCGATCTGACTACTGCAATCCAGCAGGAAGTCCAGAAAGCCGCCCATTCCATCAGCACGGTGGGCGACGTTATTCATCAGGTCAACGATATCCAGTCGACCATCACCCATTCGGTGGATGAACAGCGCCGTGCCACCAGCGAGATTTCGGAAAACGTGCAACGCATTGCATCAGGCGCCGGATCGATGGACCAGATGATCCGGTTCGTGAATGACGGTGCACAAAGCACGGGCCGCTCGGCCCATGACCTCAACACTGCCAGCCGCGAACTTTCCGACATGGCACGCAATCTTTCCGAACGCATGAAGGAATTCAGCGAACGGATGAAACTGACCTGATCGTACCTGCCTGAAACAGGCCACGACACAAAAAGGCGGCACATATCGCGTGCCGCCTTTTCATTTGCCACCATCAGACAATTGCATTCCCTTTGAATTCTTCCACCCGGCCAATGCCAGCAAAGATCATATTGCTTTGCATTTCTTCGACAAGCATCGCAAGGACATCAATCGCGCCCTGCTCTCCGCCGGCGGCCAAGCCATAAAGCGGCAATCGGCCAATCAGAACCGAACGGCTGCCCAGCGCCAGATATTTAAGAACGTCACTGCCGCGACGAACGCCACTATCGGCCATAATTTCAAGCCTGCCACCGACCTTGGCTACAATTTCCGGAAGAACCGTCGCCGGTGCTGGCGCAAGATCAAAGTTCCGCCCTCCATGCGCGGACACCACAATGCCATCAGCACCGATCTGGGCGGCACGTTCGGCATCAACCGTCGACAATATGCCTTTAAGGATAAGCCGCCCCTGCCAGCGATCCCGGATTTCCGCAATGTCATCCCAGCTCAGGGTCTTTTCGATTTTGATATCGTGCGCCGCCGTTTGGCTGGTAATCGCAGTCCGATATTCGGGCGGGTAGTGCGCATAGCTCGGCATGCCCGTCGTCATCAGATACCGCAACATGACCGAACATAACCAGCCCGGATGACGCAGCACATCGGAAATGCCACGCACGGTTGGGACAAAGGGAATGGCAAATCCGTTGCGCTGGTTATAGTCGCGCTTGGGCCCCTGCGGCGTATCAACCGTCACAATCAGGGTTTCCGCATTACAGCCCTGTGCCCGATCCAGCAAATTCCACGTCAAAGCCCGGTTCTGCCACACGTAAAGCTGAAGCCACAATTCCGCATCGGGCGCCCCTTTGCGAATGTCTTCGATGGTCATCACGGACTGGGTCGAAACGCAGAAAGGTATGCCAAACGTTCCGGCAGCCCGGGCAAGCTTCGCCTCCCCGTCATGCGACACCAGACCGGCCAAAGCCGTCGGCGCAATGATCAGCGGGCAGGAATACTTGCGATCAAACAGCGAAACCGACAGGTCGACATTGTCATGCCCCGCCAGAACAGCCTGCTGCAATTTAATACGGTCAAGGGATTGGCGGATATCGGCCAAGGCCAGCTCGGCCTCGGTCCCGCGATCAATATATTCAAACAGCCCTTTGGGAAGCCGTTTGCGTGCTACCGCACGATAATCGTCGCCATTCAATAGCCCTGCTGCCATGCGCTCAACTCGTCAGAACCCAAAGGACAACCGCTTCTTCTGGGCCGCTTCGGGTCCAGACATGCTCTGCACTGGCGTCGTAATACATCGAATCGCCTTCATGAAGCTCCAGCGGTTCATAGATTTTGCTATGCACGATGACCGTTCCGCTCAGCACGGTCATGAAAATCTCGGCATCCGTCTTGGGCCAGACATCGTATTCCTCGACATCCCTGGCAACGACACGGGTTTTGATCGGCGTCATGCGCTTGTTTTTCAGATCAGAACACAGAAGCTTGTTATCGCAGCTTCCCGAAAGATGCGGTTTACCTTCGTTCGCACGTGTAACACTTCGACGTCCCAACAGGGATGGCTGTTCATCCGGATCAGCCAGAAGACTGATGACATCCATATCAAAGCCCCTCGCGATCCGCTGGATCGTCGAGATGGTCGGCGACAGTTCGCTACGTTCAATCTTTGAGAAAGCGGATGCCGAAATCCCAGAAGCCTTGCTGGCATCCTGTAATGTCCAGTTGCGCGCCTTGCGCAATTGATGCAATCGCGGACCAAACGCATCAGGCCGGTTACCCGAAGAACTCGTTTGTCGGCGGTTGGACTGGAAATCTTCCAGATCGACGTTCATGCCTTGATATTCCCCTTGTTCATAATCAATGCCCTTTCGTGTCAGAAGCAGCTGCCTGTTGAACAACCGAAGCCTGAACACCCCCTTCGCTTTTTACAGCATCAGTAGCATATACCATATCAGAAAATATGCCATATTTGACAAAAAATATACTATAGGAAATTTTTTATCGTATTTTATTGACTTCGATTGTATCGGATATATTCTGAATTCACCGGATGCATTTCGAACCTTGCGAAAACTTCTCGCCCAATCTTCGCAGCACAACCTTTCGCGATGCGTCCGGCACCAAACCGACTTTGCGGCCAATAAGAAACTCAACCAAACGCAAGTGTCTGAAAATTTATCAGGGAAATACCAGGCCGACATCAAAGCACCATTGCTCTGTGCGCTGCCCGGTATAAGGAGAAAATATGAACATCACTCGAAAGCTTCGGCATGTCACCCTCGCCGCCACCGTTGGCCTGAGTGCATTATTTTCTATATCTGCGCATGCTCAAACGATCGTCAAATTTGCCCATGTCGATGGCGAAGGCGACCTTCTTGATAACCCGTACTGGACCTTTACCGAGGTTTTTGACAACGTCCTTCAGACCCAGTCGGGCGGCCGTTTCAAGCTCGAAGTTTATCCAAACGGCCAGCTTGGGGACCTTGAATCCCTTGCCGAACAGAACTCCATCGGCCTTGTTGACATGGTTGGCGGTCTGAATGCCGGGCACCTTGCCGCATACTACCCGCCCGCCCAGATCCTCGAAATGCCCTACACCTTCCCGACCACCGAAGTCGCGCGCAAGGTGCTGAACGAAGGGCCATTTGGTAAAAAACTGTCCGACATGATTGCCGAAGGCAGCGGCGTGCGCGTGCTCAGCTATCTGACCGGCGCGTTCCGCAACTTCTCGAACTCGGTCCGCCCGATCCGCACCCCCGAAGACATGAAGGGTCTGAAAATCCGAACCCAGACCGTCCCGCTGCATATGGAAATGGTCAAGGCCCTTGGCGCATCCCCGACCCCGATTGCATGGGCCGAACTTTACAGCGCCTTGCAGACCGGCGTGGTCGACGGCCAGGAAAATGCGCCCTACACCATGCTTCTGACCAATCTGCAAGAAGTCCAAAAGTACTACACACTTGATCATCACCTGATCAACATGCCGCTCATCACCATTAATGATGACTTCTATCAAGGCCTGAATGCCGAGGATAAAGTCATCTTTGACACCGCGACGGCCAAGGCGACTTTCGCGATGCTCGGCATCATCGCCGCCAAGGAATCACAGGACCTCAAGGTCATTCGTGACGCTGGCGTCGAGATTTATCAGCCGACCCCGGCAGAATTCCAGAAATTCGTCGACGCCACCAAGGAACCGATTCGTGCCTTCATGGAAGAAAAGGTTGGTGCCCAGTTGATCGATGAACTCGAAGCTGCTGTCAAAGAAGCACAGAAATAAGATTACGGGCCCGGCTGGCTTCCGCCGGGCCTTTCTTTTCCTGCTTGTTCTGCGAATGCCATCTGGTCCATTCGCGTGACGTTCCGCGATCCGTGTCTCCCTTCCGAACACGATCCGAGAGAGGATTCTTCATGCTTCAGACCCTCGATAAACTCTCATCGACTGTCGCCCATACAACCTCGGTCCTGGCCCGATTGATGCTTGCATCCGTTGCGGTCATCCTGTTCGTACAGGTCGTTTTGCGATTTGGCTTCAACTTCTCCCTGCCGTGGCCCGAAGAAGCCGCACGCTTCCTGATGGTCTGGGTGGTGATGCTGGGCGGCAGCCTGCTTGTTCGTGATGAACAGCTCGTTTGTGTCGACTTCTTTGACAGCTTCTGGCCACGCCGCTGGCTGGGCTATCGCAATGCTTTCTTCCGTTTGCTGCTTGCTCTGCTGCTTGGCGTTCTTCTGGTCAAAGGCATTGATTCCGCCATCTTCGGTCTGCGACGCACATCTGCGGCACTGAACCTGTCATGGTTCTGGATCTATCTCTCTGTCCCGGTCGGCGCCGCCCTGATGCTGTTCCACATGGTCGTCCTTGCCATTCGCGACCTGTTCAGAGGCCCCGACACCGAACAGGAAGCCTCACTTCTGCGTGCCGAGCTCTAGGGGTTATTATGGATTACGCACTTCTTACCATGATCGGTCTGCTGCTGTTGCTGATGTTCCTTGGCAGCCCCGTGATCTTTGCGATTGGCTTTGCCGGCCTTTCCTATTTCTTCGTCAAGCCCGGCATGACCGACATGCTGCACATGTATTCCCACAAATTCTTCACCGGGATGGATGTGTTTATCTGGCTTTCGATCCCGCTATTTATCATTGCCGGTGAAATCATGACATCGGTGGGCATGACAGAACGGCTGGTGCAATTTTCCCGCCTTCTGGTCGGTCGCTGGCGCGGCGGGCTGGCCTATGTCAACGTTGTCGGCTCCATGATGTTTTCCGGCGTGTCCGGTTCGGCGCTGGCCGATATCTCCGCCCTTGGCCCTGTCGAAATCGACATGATGAAAAAGGACGGATACCGTGCGGACTTTGCCGCCGCTGTCACCGTCAGCTCAGCCATTCAGGGGCCGATCATTCCGCCCTCGATCCCGCTGATCATTTTCTCAAGCCTGACCAACACATCGGTTGCCGCTCTGTTCCTTGGCGGTGCCGTGCCCGGTGCGATGATGGGAATTGCACAGATCATCGTGATCTATTTCATCGCACGCAAAAACAACTTTCCGGCAAACCCGATCAAGGCCCTGACGCTCGGCCTGGCATTCAGGATTTTCTACAACGCCTTCTGGGCGCTGTTCATGCCGCTGATCATTATCGGCGGGATCATTTCGGGCATCTTCACCGCAACAGAAGCAGCATCAATCGCCGTTGCCTACGCCATTCTGGTCGGCATCTGTGCCTATCGCACCCTGTCGCTCAAACAGATATGGGGCATTCTTGATCGTGCGGTCCGCACATCGGCGTCGGTCTATCTGATTGTCGGTTTTGCCAGCGTGATCAGTTGGATTCTGGCTACCGAACGTGTGCCGTCCGAACTGACCATGCTGGTTGAAACGCTTGATATGCAGCCCTGGATGCTGCTGCTGTGCCTGAACATTTTCTTCCTGATCAACGGTCTTTGGATCGGCGATTCCGTTCAGCTTCTTCTGTTTGCGCCGCTTTTCACCCCGATTGTGGCTGCCATGGGTGTCGACCCGGTACAATTCGGTGTCATCATGGTGGTTAACGTGATGATCGGGCTCATGACACCGCCCTACGGGCTGGGGCTTTACCTTGGCTCGGCCATAAGCGGCCAACCGCTTGCCGCGATTGTCCGCAAAAGCTTCCCGTTCCTGATTTCCAATATCGTCGTTCTGTTGATCGTAACCTACGTGCCTGCTGTCTCCCTGACACTGCCGCGCATGTTCGGTTTCCTGAACTGATCGCCACCACCCAAAAGACACGAGACGAATATGACTCTTACAAAAAACGATATCACCGGCCTTTACACCGCGATTGTCACACCGTTTAACAGTGACAAGTCCGTTGATCACAAGGCTCTTGCCGATCTCGTCACCCGACAGCTTGCTGCGGGTGCAACCGGCATCGTTCCGATTGGCGGTACGGGTGAATATCCCGCGCTGTCACGTCAGGAACGCAAGGACATTGTCAAAACCTGTGTGGATGCCGCCGGAACTGCCCCCGTTATCCCCGGCGTTCTTTCTACCGGTTTTCAGGATGCGCTCGAAGCCGGCAGGGACTTCGCCCAAGCCGGGGCTGCCGGGGTCATGACCGTAACCCCCTATTACGCGGCCGGCACCCAGGACGGCATGCGCGAATATTTTGCCAACTATCGTAACGAAGTTGGCGTCCCGGTTCTGCTTTATGAAATCCCCCGCCGCACAACCGTTTCAACCAAGGCCGAAACCATTCAGGCAATGGCCGAAGACGGTTCGATCATCGGCATGAAATGTTCAAACTATGACATGCCCGAATTCATCAAGACGATGAAACTGGCCGGCGATAAAATGGCCATTCTCAGCGGTGAAGAACCGCTCTTTGCCACACATGTCACCCTTGGTGCCAAGGGCGGTGTTCTGGCGTCCGCAAATGTGTATCCGAAAATCTGGATCGAGATTTTCAACCTTGCGCGTAACGGCAAACTGCACGAGGCGCTTAACCTTCAGAAGCAGCTCGATAACGCCATCGATGCCATTTTCCGCGAAACCAACCCCGGCCCCTTGAAAAAATACATGGAAATGGCCGGACACCCGGTTGGTGGTGTGCGCCTGCCCCTTGAAGACCCGTCAGAAGTAACCATCAACGCGCTGAAATCCGCTTTTGATGTCGCTTCTCTTGCCAATGTAGCCTGATCTCTTCTTTCCAAGGACCTGCCATGATTGATCGTCTCCACCAAATCCTCGGCGATAAAGGTTTGATCACCGATCCACAGGATATGCACCCTTATCTGATAGATTGGCGTGATCGAAGGAAAGGCAAAGCCCTGTGCGTTGCCCTTCCAGCCAATGTCGAGGAGGTCTCCCGGACGATGAAAGTGGCGGCCGAGGAAAGACAGCCAGTATTCCCCCTCGGGGGGAATACTGGCCTCTGCTACGGCGGCGTCCCCGAAAGCCCCTTCCCCGAAGACAAACCGGGCATCGTGATTAGCCTGCAACGCATGAAGCAGATCCGCGAATTTGACGCGGCGGCAAATATCGTCACCGTCGATGCCGGCGTCATCCTTGCCGACCTCCATGAAAAGAGCAAACCCTACAAACGCCAGTTCCCGCTCTATCTCGGCAGCGAAGGTAGTGCCCAGATCGGCGGCCTGATCTCGACCAATGCCGGTGGCACCGGCGTTGTCAAATATGGCCCGATGCGTGATCTCGTCTGCGGCATCGAAGTCGTTCTGGCCGATGGCCGGATTCTAAGCGACCTCGAAGGGCTCAAGAAAAACAATACCGGCTATGATCTCAAACATCTGTTCATCGGGGCCGAAGGCACACTTGGCATTGTCACCGGTGCGGCATTGCGCCTGCATCCGGAAAACACCAATGATGCGCATGCCTGGGTGTCAGTTGATTCTCCCGAAACCGCCGTCCGCCTGTTTACCGAATTTCAGGATAAATGCGGTCCCTATATCGAAGCCTTCGAACTGGTTTCCGGCACCGAAATTGACGCCGTGCTGCGACACATCGAACGCATCACAATGCCTTTCGATACCGTTCCCGACTGGTCCCTGATGATCGAACTGACCGCAACCGATATATCGGTCGATCTCAACAGCATTTTTGAAGAAATTCTTGGCGCAAATTTTGAAAACGGATCGGTCCTTGATGCCTTCATCGCCAGCAACGCCCAACAGGCAAAACAGATATGGCATGTGCGCCATTCTGTGACCGAGGCCAACAAGCTCGAAGGCATGGGTCTTGTTCACGATGTTGCCGTTCGCGTCTCAAAAGTCCCGGCCTTCATCGCCAAAGCCAAGGAAGTCACCGCCGAGAAATTCCCGATGGCAACACCGCTTCTGGTCAACCATCTGGGCGATGGCAATGTGCATTACATCCTGATGTTCCCGCACGATTACTGGAAACAGCTTTCCGACCCGGATCAGGTCACGCATGATGTCCAAAGCTGTGTCCACGACATCGCGGCAAGCTTTGGCGGAACCTTCAGCGCCGAACACGGCGTTGGTCGCAAGCTGACCGACGAACTCGAACGCCTGTGCGATCCGTTGCGCTATGAACTGATGATCGGCATAAAGAAAAGCCTTGATCCGGAAAACAGAATGAATCCCGGCGTTCTTTTCAGGAACCTGACCACAGGCTGCTAAATACCAGTCCGAAACAAAAAAAAGGCGGCACATCTCGCGTGCCGCCTTTCGCGTTTTCCACTGGTCGCCTGTTTAAGCCAGCGGTTCAGGATCAAGCAATATGAACGATCCGCGGCAACCGGGCAAAATGCGGTGCTGAACCCCGCGTGGGATCAGGTGAAAATCACCAGCCTTAAGGTGCATCGGCACCTGATCAAGCTCCAGCACCAGTTCACCCTCCAGCATCAGGATCGCTTCATCCCAATCCGAATGCATTTCCTCGGCAAGGCCGACGGCATCTGCCTTGAAAAGTTTCATCCGGACACAGCCAAAATCGGCAAGAACCCGGCCCTTCCATCCGTCGGAAAGCTGTGCTGCAACGGCGGCCAAATTCATATTCTATCCCTTTCCATTCGCAACAACCCCCATCGCAAATCATGCATATCGGGCGCATGGGCCTGATGAAGAAAGGCGTTCACGCAATGCCCCACGGCCTCATACCGCCCGCGATTTCGATGCGATTTCATACAGATCGCGCGAAATGTCCGGTTTCGCGAGGATACGGTCAAGTGCTGCCTTCATCAGGTCAGCCCGCGCCTCGTCATATTTCGCCCATTTGCCAAGCGGCGCGCAAAGACGTGCCGCGACCTGCGGGTTGATATCGTCAAGCTCGATCAGGCGGTCGGTATAAAACGCATATCCGCTGCCATCCGCCGCATGGAAATGGCGCGGATTGGTCATGGCAAACGCACCGATAAGCGACCGCACCTTGTTCGGATTGCGCATGGTAAAGAGCGGATGGCTCATAAGGTCCTTCACGCGCGACAGCGTATCATCGCGTGATGACATCGCCTGCAGGCCAAACCATTTATCCATCACCACAGTGTCTTTGCCAAAGCGTGCCTCGAAATCGGCAAGTGCTTCGGCCCGGCCCGGATGATCCAGATGGTTCAGCACCGAAAGGGCCGCCATCCGATCCGTCATGTTATCGGCGCTGCGATATTGCTCGGCTGCCAGATCGGCAAATTCGCCCTCTCCGCTTGCCACCAGATAGGCCAATGCGGTTGCGCGCAAGGCCCGCTGCCCGGCCGATTCCGCATCCGGGGTAAAGGCCGCGTTTGACGCGTTCTGGTGATAGGCATTGCCAAATTCGGCCCGCAAATCCGATCCGATCCGCTTGCGCAACGCATTGCGCACCTGATGGATCGCGTCCGGGTTGGCCGGTTTGCGCTGCTCGGACAGGAATTCTTCGCCCGGCAGGACAAGCGCATCGGCCCGAAACGCCTTATCGAGATCGTCATTGATCAGGGTCGCACGCATCGCCGCCACAAATTCAGTCACATCGCCCAATGCCGCATCCGCATCGCCGCCATTCTTTTCAAATTCGGCAATGGCCGAAAGCATCAGCGCGGTCGCATATTTCTGCCCCGCTTCCCAGCGATTGAACGCATCGCTGTCATGGCCCATCAGGAAGACAAGCTCCTCATGCGGCTGTTCGGTCGCGATATTCACCGGGGCGGAAAAACCACGGTTGAACGACACGACCGGCACCTGATCGATATTATCAAACACGAATGTCTGTTCGGCCTCGGTCAGTTGCACGGTGCGCGAAACAAGCTCCCGGCCATCCCGGCCCAGAAGGCCAATCGCGATTGGCATATGAAGGGCCACCTTGTCCGGCTGCCCCGGTGTCGGTGCGGTTTTCTGGGAAACCGTCAGGCGGAACTGCTTGGCCTCCGTATCATGTTCGCCCCGCCAGCTAAGGCTCGGCGTCCCCGCCTGCGAATACCAGATTTTAAGCTGGCTCAGGTCAACATCATTGGCATCTTCCATCGCCCTGGCAAAATCATCACAGGTCACCGCCTGCCCGTCATGGCGGTCGAAATAAAGATCTATCCCCTTGCGATAGCCCTCTGCCCCCAACAGGGTATGCATCATGCGGATCAGCTCCGCGCCCTTTTCATAGACCGTGGCGGTATAGAAATTGTTGATTTCCATATAGCTGTCCGGGCGGACGGGGTGGGCCAGCGGCCCGCCATCTTCGGGGAACTGGCGCGCACGAAGTTGGGCTACATCCTTGATGCGCTGCACCGGGCGGGACCGCTGATCAGCCGAAAATTCCTGATCGCGGAAAACCGTCAGGCCTTCCTTAAGCGATAACTGGAACCAGTCCCGACATGTCACCCGGTTGCCCGACCAGTTGTGGAAATATTCATGCGCAACAATCGATTCGATCAATTCATAATCCGTATCGGTCGCGGTATCGGGCTTGGCCAGGATGTATTTGGCGTTAAACACATTCAGGCTCTTGTTTTCCATCGCCCCCATATTGAAGTCGGAAACCGCGACGATATTAAACAGGTCCAGATCGTATTCGAGGCCATAAACCTCCTCATCCCACTTCATCGACCGTTTCAGGCTGTCCATCGCGTAATCGCACCGGTCTTCATTGCCATGCTCGACAAAAATGCGCAGCGCAACATTGCGGCCCGACATGGTCTTGAAGCTGTCCTCAACGCATGCAAGGTCCCCCGCTACCAGCGCAAACAGGTAACTCGGCTTCGGGAACGGATCTTCCCACACCGCGTAATGCCGGTTGCCGTCAAGATCACCGCTATCGATCAGATTGCCGTTGGATAACAGAACCGGGCAGCTCGCCTTGTCGGCATGGATCGTGACCTTATAGGTCGCCATCACATCCGGGCGATCCGGGAAATAGGTAATGCGGCGGAATCCTTCCGCCTCGCACTGCGTGCAGAACGCGCTTTGCGATACATAAAGCCCTTCAAGCCGCGTATTGGCCGCGGGCGATATCTGGGTTTCGATATCCACCACAAATGTCTCGCCCGGCGCGCTAAAGCTTAAGCCCGATGGATCGACACTATATTCATCAACACCAAGCCTGCGATCATCAACCGCAATCGACACCAGCTTCATGTCTTCGCCGTCAAGATGGACCATGTCGCCGCCGCCGGTCCCACGCACAGGATTCGCATGCACGAACAGCCGCGATTTCACATTTGTAACATCCCGATCAAGCTCGAACACCAGTTCGACCTTCTCGACCAGAAAGGCCGGTGCGGTGTAATCTTCGCGGCGGATGACTTGCGGTTGATCAGACATCAGACAGTCCTTTTTCCCTTGGTCTGCGCGGCCTTGCCGGTGATTGTATAAAATCGCCAATGTTGCAGCGCGGCGCAGTTCTTCAAAACTGAATTTCGTTCATTAACCCAACAGATAAGGTAAATTTCACTTTCCGACAAATGCAGAGTTTACGAGCCCGATTTTAGTCGTCATAATCATCAGTGGTGGCGCGAGGGGGGCCGAAGTTTCACATTTCGTGGGGCGAGAGTGATCTTTGGTTTCCCTCACTCCTTTCTGCCAAAGCAGCAAGGACGCATCAGGGTCGCACCACACCAGACAAACAATGTCATCCCGGGTTATCGTCCCCTCACCTTAATATTATCGTGAGACGCCGTTAAAAAATAACGGGATGGAATAATCGCGACCTTTCAAGGGAAATGACTTCCGGGGAAATCGCCAATGGCTGACAGCTTCCAGATTCTGATCGCAGACGACCACCCGCTTGTGCGCGGTGCCCTCAAACAGGCCCTGTCATCAGAATTGGAAAACGTCACGCTGTATGAAGCCGGAAGCCTGTCTGAAGCCATCGAACAGATCGAATCCCATAACGGCGATATCGACCTTGTCCTGCTGGACCTGCACATGCCCGGCATGAACGGCTTTACCGGCCTGTTCACCTTACGCGCTTCCTATCCCGACATCCCGGTTTCCATCGTCTCGGCCAGTCAGGAACTGCCGGTTGTCAGACGCTCCATTGAATATGGCGCATCGGCCTTCGTTCCGAAATCGGCACCGGTTGATCAGATCGGAACGGCCATCCGCACCGTTCTGAACGGTGATATGTGGATGCCCGACTGGGCGCGTGACGCGATTGAAAACGGCCCGGCCGATGACGAAGCCACCGGCCTTGCCGAAAAAATCGGCCAACTGACGCCACAGCAATTGCGCGTGCTCAACATGCTGACCGAAGGCAAACTGAACAAACAGATCGCCTACGAGCTTGACGTGACAGAGGCCACCGTAAAGGCCCACGTTTCCGCCATCCTGCGCAAACTCTCGGTCCATAGCCGCACACAGGCTGTCATCATGGCCCGCGAACTGCAATTGCAGGAACCGGCCATCGACGCCTGACGGGGCGCTGCGGCAATCTCCTGACCAATTAATTCTATTTCGCGTTGAATCTGGCTATGCTATTGAATAATCATTCATTATTCACCTCGTCGCCTAGTCGACAGACTGCGATAGCAAACAGAGCCACAAGATCATGCGCTTTCCTCTAAAATCACGTATTTCGTGTACCGGTATCGCAGCCGTCATCCTGTGTGCTGCTACCTCCCACGCCTCTGCTGAAACAGACTGGTCGGGCTTTTATGGCGGTCTGGCACTTGGCGGCGCATACAGTGCGGCAAAGCCGGACACCGACATCCTGTATACCGGTCATTTCTCAGGCAGTGACAGAAACCAACTCACCCCGATCCTCAATGAAACGATCGAGGGTTTTGACGTCACCGGCTCTGCCCTGTTCGGATACGACCATCAGGACCGTAATATGATTTACGGGGTGGAAGGCGATCTGACATTCATGCCGTTTTCTGAATCAGAAAACACTGGCCGGACAACATATGCTTCTTCTACGGCCAACAGCTTTACATCCCAAACCACCGTTGAATCGGATTTCACCTTTAGCATCCGCCCCAAAATCGGCTATGCGACCGGGGAATGGCAGGTCTATTTCGCGGCAGGTCCATCAATCAGCCGGTTCAAAACCACACATAAATTCACCGATACTTTAACTACAGGTACAAATCATACATTTACAGATACGAAAACGGCATTCGGCGTGTCGGGCAGCATCGGGGCCGGGTACCTGATCGGCAATGGCTGGTCCCTTCGCGGGGACTATGTCCTGACCTATTTCCCGTCCATTGTAGACGGCGACAGAGACATTGGCCAAGGCGGTCCTGCCTCAGACTTTTCTTATGACGGCGACTTCCAGTCACACAATGTCCGCTTTGCATTGATCAAACGCTTCTGATCTTCTTACATATGTCTGGCTCAAAACGGCGTCCAATTCGGGCGCCGTTTTGCTTTACCAGCCACTTACATTCATCCCGGCGGAACATCACCCTGTCACAAGACGTTAAAGTCAGGTCACCCTCCTGCCGCCTGCATCATGCCCGGCAGGATCCCGCCCGGAGCAGATTGCATGACCGATCCGATCAAGGCATCCGACACCCCCGCCATTGAAAGCGGTGCTGCGGATGCCCCTACCGAAATCGATGAAGCCGAACAACGCGCCTTAAGCGCGCGTGCACGCGCCTATCGCCGGGCGCGCACGGTATCGGTGATCGGCACCTTCGTCATTCTGGCCTTTGGCTGTTTTTACGTCGCCCAAAGCCTGATCCTGCCGGTGATACTGGCCTTCCTGCTGGCGCTGGTATTCTCGCCGGTGGTGCGCACACTGGCGCGCTATCGCATCCCGCAAAGCCTGACCGCGCTTGCGATTGTCCTGACCCTGACCGCATCGGTGCTTGCCGGGATTTATGGCCTCAGCGAACCGGTATCAAAATGGATCGATGACGCCCCCAAAATCGAACGTCAGTTGCGCCTGCGTCTGGCCGATCTTGGCGGGCCGCTTGAAAAACTGCGCGATGTGCAAAAGCAGGTCGAAGAAGCCACCAACCAGAATGATCAGGCCGACACGCAAAAGGTCGTGGTCCAGGAACCCACCATGATCAGCCAGGCCGCCCGGGGCGCACCGGAAATTGTTGCCGGTATTGCGCTCATGCTCGTGCTGCTGCTGTTCATTCTCTCGTCGGGGGATATGGTCTATGAAAAAATGGTCCGTGCCCTGCCAACCTTTGGCGACCGGCGAAAGGGTCTACGCATCGCGCACGATATCGAACGCGAAGTCTCGCGCTATCTCCTGACCATATCGGCAATCAATATCGGGCTTGGCATCATCATCGGAAGCCTCCTTGCCATTGTTGGCATGCCCAATCCGGTTTTATGGGGCATTGTCGCCGCGATCCTGAATTTCGTGCCGCTTCTGGGGGCGGTTGTCGGCATCGGCATTGTCGGCATGGTCGCACTGGTTTCCATGCCGACCACAACCGCGGCCCTGCTGCCACCCGCGATCTATCTCACCTGCACCGCCCTTGAAGGCCAGTTCCTCACCCCGGCACTTGTCGGCAACCGGCTGCGCATCAATTCGGTCGCGATCATCCTCGCCATTGCATTCTGGGGCTGGATATGGGGCTTCATCGGTGTGCTTGTCGCCGTCCCGCTTCTGATCGTCATGAGCGTCTTTGCCAAAAATGTCGAAGGATTGGGGGGCTTGCGCGAAATGCTCGGCCCTAACAACGATAACGGCAACTGATTTCGACCCGATGGCAACCCGATTGCGAAACAACGCAAAAACTGCCAGTCTTCTGGCATGTCAGACGCATCAAACGAACCGTTTCACATCCTGTCTCATGACTGCACCGGGGTCGAGGCCATTATGGCCAGGACACGCCACAGCTTTGCCAGACACAGCCATGAACAGTTCGGCATCGGCTTCATGTTTGAGGGCGCACAAAAATCGCTTTCGGGGCGCGGGATGGTCGAAGCAGGGGCGGGCAACATCATCACGGTCAATCCGCGCGAAGTCCATGACGGCACCCCGATTGGCCAAAGCCCGCGAGGCTGGAACATGCTGTATTTCGATCCGGACCTGATCAGTTACGCCGCCCACGACATGTCCGATGGCAAATCAGGCGAATACGAATTCACCAACCCGGTCATGACATCCCCCGATGTCGCAAAATGCTTCGCCGCCCTTTTTAACGCCATCACTCAGGGCAACAGCCAGACCGCAGCCCTCCGGCGCGAAGAAATGCTGTTTCTTCTGCTCCATCACGCCATCATTGTACCCGGCATCAAACCGGGCCAATTCGACCCTGCCCGCAATCAGGCCTCCAACCGTGCCGATCAAAACATCGCGCGCGCCAAGGCCATGATTGATGATGCCCCGGACGAAAATCTCTCGCTTGCCGATCTCGCCAATGCCGCCGGGCTAAGCCGCTTTCAGACCGTCCGCCATTTCACCCGCGCAACGGGCCTCACTCCGCATGCCTATATCATCCAGCGCCGCCTTGACTTCGCCCGCCGCCTGATCACAACCGGCACCCCACTGGCCGAGGTCGCCGCCACCGCAGGCTTTGCCGATCAAAGCCACCTGAACCGGCATTTCATCCGCGCCTATGGCCTCTCGCCGGGGCGGTTCAAAAGGGCAGTTTCGTCGGGATCATAAACTCTGCGTGCTCTAAGACGCGTAACCGTGGCGCTCTTTCCAGCCGCCAAGAAGGTTGTTGACCGCATCCTCAATCTCCGGATTTTCATCCGCACGGCCGATATTGGCCGCCTCGCTGCTGACGAAACTATGATTGAACCGGTTTTCAACCCCAATAAACGCGGCAACCTTTGCAACTGTCGCCTCGGTCTCGCCAACCAGATCTTCCATCCGAACCGTCATGGAGCTTCCGGCCGGAAGCGACTTTTCAAGCGCCTCGGTCTTCAGCAGCATCGATGAAATCTGCTTGGCGGCCAATCCGACATCGCTTGGGAACCAGACCTGTTTGACATAGGAACTGACAACATCGGCCGGATTGCGGACCATATGGATGAATTTCATCTTGGGGAAAAGTTCATGCAGGAAATCGATATGCAATGCATTTGTCGGCGTATCATCGACCCAGCGCACCGGGCCGGATTTGGCATAAAGCGCAAAAAGAAACTCGCGGCACATCGCCAGAACTTCCACCCGCTCCAAATCCTTGCCAAGGAAGAACGGCTTCAAAAGACCATCGGTATCGACAATCCCGTCCTGATCCACATGGGCGACAAGCTGATTGAGAAATACTTTTACGCATTTCTCGAAATACTCGGCACCAAAAGCCTGTCCGATAGAATGAATGGCCCCGTTTGCCTGAGGATTTTCCCGTTGGACCAGCTCGAACGCCTGCTGAAAGCCCATACCCTTGTTTTTGCAAAGATCGGAGAGCTTCTGGTTAAGCGTGGCATCGCGAAACCCGAAACGGGTCATGGATGCGGCACGGCCAAAGAAATTGACGATAGCAAAATGGCGACGAATGATATCGGATTTGTGGGAAAACACATCGGCAACATCGCGCAGGCCATTATATTCCGAAATCAGCTTGTTCTCGTGGCAGGCAAAGTAAAGCGAGTTATGCGTTCCCAGAATGCCGGCAAGAATGGATGTCCCGCTACGACCCGTTCCACCGATAAAAACCGGCGCATTGAATTTCACATCGTTTTGCGCATCCGACACGTTCACATTCTCCCCGAAATCACTGATCATCCTGAACTTTATGCCCTAAACTATTTCCTGCGACGACGCTTTGACAAGTCTCTTGCAATTCCGTTCAAGAATACCCGATCAAAACACGCTTAACTGCGCGGATCATGTCAAACCACAAAACGGAACCGCGCTATCATGATCAGCCCCGACTATCTCCTGACCTCGCTTATTGTCGTCCTGCTGCCCGGCACGGGAGTGATCTATACCCTTGCCATCGGGCTGGGCCGGGGCATGCGCGCCAGCATCTTTGCGGCATTCGGCTGCACGCTCGGCATCCTGCCCGCCATGGGCGCAAGCATCCTTGGCCTCGCGGCCCTGCTGCATACCAGTGCGCTCGCCTTTGAAATCCTGCGCTACCTTGGCGTCGCGTGGCTGCTTTATATGGCGTGGGGCATGTGGCGCGGCACGGGTGCGATGAAAGTCACCGCCAAGTCCGATCCGGTCAATGCCACAAAAATCATCCGCGACGGCATCCTGCTCAACGCGCTCAACCCGAAACTCTCGCTCTTCTTCCTGGCCTTCCTGCCGCAATTCATAACCACCAACGCGACTGGAACCACCGCGCAAATGACCCTGCTCGGCCTGATCTTCATGGCAATCACCTTCGCAGTGTTCATCCTCTACGGCTTCTTCGCCAGCACCCTGCGCCGCCACGTCATCGAACGGCCAAGGATCATGAACTGGCTTGGGAAAAGTTTTGCGGGGGTGTTTGTGTTGCTTGGTGCCAAATTAGCATTGTCGGCAAAATAGGGCGCAGCGGTCAGTTTGAATATTCTATTGTTCCAATTTTTGGAACATGATATCTTGCAACTAGGTTTGGAACTTTCGGACGACAGAATGAGGCACAGGAAAGCAAGAGAATATGCGCGTCATCGCCCGGAAAGTGCTCGTTGATTTCTGGAAACAGCACCCGGAAACGGAACAACCACTCAAAGCGTGGTTTGATCGAACGCAAAAGGCAAACTGGCAATCATCTCAAGAGGTCTTGGGTGCCTTTGGCACCGCAAAAGTGATCAATGCCGAACGGATCAGGTTCAAAATACACGGCAATGATTATCGCCTGATTGTCGCCTATCGCTTCGACGTTCAGATTGCATGGATCAAGTTTATCGGCACCCATGCGGAATATGACAGGATTGATGCCAAAACCGTCAGCAAGTTTTAGCCGGGCACCGGCAGGAGCAACAGAATGAACGCCCCCCTTAAACCGATCAGGACCAAAGCCGATTATGAAGCGGCGATGCAGTTGATCGAAACCCTTTGGGAGTCCGCCCCCGGCAGCCCCGAAGCCGATCAGCTTGAAATCCTCGGCATCCTGATTGACCAATACGAAACGGCACAGTTTCCAATCTCGTCGCCCGATCCGGTCGAAGCGGTTCTGTTCCATATGGAGCAAAATGGCCTGGAGCGCAAAGAACTCGGCGAACTGCTCGGCAGTCGGTCCCGCGCATCCGAATTCCTCAATCACAAAACCAGCCTGTCCCTGACGCAAATTCGCAAACTGCACGAAGTCTGGAAAATCCCGGCGGATATCCTGATCCAGCCGGTGAGGGAAAGTGCATGAGCACGAAGAACAAATAATTCCCCTGTCATCCAGACGCCGATCCGCGACCAAACGCCACCTTCCTGCATCGACAGACCAAACACCCGTTCCACCTGGCGATGCTACAGGATGGTCGCACCAGTGGCGGTCGATAAACGCAAGGCAGGCGCACTTCGCGCCGTCGGTGACTGGCTTTCCGGCATTTCCAAACGCAGCCATCGCCCCCGTCGCAGAGCTAGGCCGGATCATCCCCGGCATTGCATCGCCTCGCCCCGGCTCCCTCACCCCGAACGGCTCGCCCTCACCCAAAGGGCACATCTCTCCCGTCATGATTCACACCAATTTTCTGCAAATTCTCCACGGGCTCATCACCCGGACGCAATACCGCCGTAATGACTTTTCCACGCGCCATTGATGGCCCTTTGGTGATGTCGCCGTCGTCCTTTCGGTCTGTCGGATCGCGGCCCTGGCATCGTCATTTCCAGCATCATCTTGCTCCTGTCTTTCCGGCTCGAATACGCAAAAACCCGCGAAAGCGAATCACGCTTTGCGGGTTTTGGGTCCGGGTGCATTTCCCCCGTTGACTTTTCTTTTATGCCACAAAAAAAAGAACAAATCAAGAACAATTTTCAGGTAATTTGCAAAAAATCCTAATCCCTTGAAAAGATGTTATCTTTCAAAACCATATGCCCCTATTCCGCCGCATCGGAACTTTGCCGGGTCACTGCCCGCGTCATAAGGGCGCGCAATTTGGCCGGGCGCAGCGGCTTGTTCAGCAACGCGAATCGCTGTGCCTTGATCAGTTCCGCCGTCTCGGTACTGCGGTCCGCCGTGATCACCACACCGGGAATATCAAGCCCGCGTTGATCCCGCAGCCGGATCAGCACATCCAGCCCGGTCTCCCCGGAACTGAGGTGATAATCGGCCAGAATGATGTCGGGGACAAAACCGATGTTATCATTGTTATCATCCTCATCTCCAAGCAGGATTTTCTCGGCTTCCACGCCCGAGCGTGCGGTCGCCACCACACAATCCCAGTTTTCCAGCATGGCCCGCATGCCATCAAGGATATCGGGTTCGTTATCAAGGCACAGCACACGCAAACCGCCCAGTTCGCCGGCCATCCGGCGGCGCGGTTTGGGCAATGCGGTTTCGCCCATCTGGCCAATCGGCACATCGACCGAAAAAACCGTTCCCCGCCCCGGGCGCGAACGCACCGAAACCGTGTGATCAAGCGACCGGCCAAGCCGCTCGACAATCGCAAGACCAAGGCCAAGGCCCTTCACATCGGTGGTTTCCGGCCCCTCAAGGCGATGGAATTCGCGGAAGATGATTTTAAGCTTGTCCTCGGGGATGCCCGGCCCGCTATCCCAGACCTCGATCCTGATCTTGTCACCGCGCATCCGGCAACCGACCACCGCCCCGCCATGGCGGGTATAGCGCAGCGCGTTGGAGATGAAGTTTTGCAGGATACGGCGCAAAAGCCTGCTATCGCTTTTGACCCAGACATCACGCGGATGCACCGCAAAACGAAGCCCGGCCTTTTCGGCCACCGGCGTAAATTCGGTCTTAAGGGCATTGAGCACATCCGAAACCCGGAAATCGCGAATGGTGGGTTGCATGGCGCCCGCATCAAGCTTGCAGATATCCAAAAGCTCGTTAAGCAGTTCCTCAACACCCTTAAGCGACAGATCAACCTTGTTGACCAGATCATGGATATCGTCGCGAAGCTCCTTGCCCCCCAGTGCTAAGGTAAACAGGCGCGCGGCATTTAACGGCTGCAACAAATCATGGCTGGCCGCGGCAAAGAACCGGGTCTTGGTATCGTTCGCCGTTTCGGCCTGCTCCTTGGCGACCGACAGCTCCGAGTTCAGTTCCTCAAGCGCGTGCGTGCGCTCCGTCACGCGCGCTTCCAGCCCCTCGTTGGCATCCTTAAGCGCCCGTTCGGCATTCCGCCGTTCGGTAATGTCGTGATAGATACAGAAATAGCCAAGCACCTCGCCGGTTTCGTCAAAGTGCGGGATATATGTCCCCTCGGCATAGCGGTCCTCGCGTTCACTGCGCTGATCCCGTTCGCTGCCATCACTCGCCCCCCAGCCTTCCTTGGGGGCGGGGAAATCGATCTCGAAACTCTGGCGGTAGCCTTCAAGCACCGCGCGGATCATCGGCTCCAGCCGGACATAGCGTTCCTCGCCCACCGCTTCGCGCACCGCCATGCCATGCGCCTCGATCCGGCGGATGCCAAACATCCGCTCATACGGGCGGTTGGTAAAACGCAGCCGCTGATTTTTGTCGGCATAGGCGATCATGACCGGGATGTTATCGGTATAAATGCGAATATTGCGCTCGCTTTCGCGCAATGCTTCCTCGGTCCGCACGCGCGCGGTAATGTCGGCGATGGTCGCGACAAACCCGCCATCGGGCATCGGGTTGGTCCGCATTTCAAGCACCATGCCATCCGCCCGCTTGCGCTCATAGGTATGCGGCAATCGTCGCATCTGCGGGGCGGCATTGCGCCCCAGAAGGATATCGATATCGACCGCCCGCGCCCCATTGTCACGGCAGATATCGACCAGTTCCGCAAGCGGCATCGTGACCTGAATATCGCTTGCAGTGATGCCCAACAGATCGATAAAGCGATGGTTCCATGTCGCCAGTCGCAAATTCTGGTCAAACACCCCGACCCCTTGCGAAATATTTTCCAGCGTATTGAGCAAAAGGTCCCGGTTGAATTTGATCGCCTCGGACGCTTCATCCAGAAGCTCCATCGCATCGCGCCGCGACACCGCCTTGTCGGGCAGCAAAAGCGCCATCACCACGCGCGATGACGCCGCACCGACAGCACCCGAAAGCAGATGTTCGGTAAAATTCGCCGCATCAAAATCGGCAATGTCGGATCGTTTGCAATCATCGCCGCGCTGGCTAAGGTAGGTGCGAAACGCGCGCTCTGCCCAATGTTTGCCAAGGAACCGCGCGGCAAGGTCTTCAAGGTCGCCAATCGTCACGCGCCCCGGCCACGTGTCATTTCTGGCCTTGGTATCCTTGCGATAGATATCGACAAAAAGCTGGGCCTGGCGGCGCTGGGTCACGCCTTGCACGCCAATCGCCGATCCGACAAACATCAGAACGAAATTAACCCCAAGCGACCAGACAACCCCGTGCGTCAGATGGTCCTCGATTCCCACACCCAGCAACGCCTGCGGCCGCAGGATACCAATGCCAAGCGGCCCGTCCGTCAGGATCGACATCGGCAAAAGCCCGCTTTGGATAAAGCTTGGCAGCAACAGGGTATAGCTCCACAGCACAAACCCTGAAATCAGGCCAAGCCGCACGCCCGTCCGGTTGATCGATTTAAGGTAAATCGCCGCCAGAACCGCCGGGCCGAACTGCGCCACCGCGGCAAAGGACAAAAGCCCGATATCAGCCAGCGCGTATTTTTCCGATAAAAACCGGTAAAAGCCATAGGCCAGAAACAGGATGGCAATGATTGCCGCACGCCGGATTTTCAGAAGAACCTGGCTGACATCGCCTGCGAACCGCCCCTGCAATTTCTGCGACCGCAGCAAAAGCGGCATGACCAGATCGTTACACACCATCGTCGATACCGCCACACACGATACGATCACCATGCCGGTACTGGCCGAAAGCCCCCCGACAAAGGCAAACACCGCCAGCCAATTTTCCCCGCCCAGCAACGGCAGCGTCAGAACAAACGTATCGGGATTGACCGCCGGGTCCCCCCCAAACAGCAGGATCCCCGCAATCGCAATCGGCACGACGAAAATATTGATCGCAATCAGATAGCCGGGAAACAGCCAGCGTGCGGATTTCAAATTCCGGCTGTCATCATTTTCAACGAATGTCACATGAAACTGGCGCGGCAGACAGAAAATCGCAAACAGTGCCAGCAACGTCGAGATGAAGAAATGCGATGACAGCCACGCATCGGGCTTGAACATCTCGGTAATATCGGGGTCGGCCGCGGCCCGGATGCGCATGTCGCCAAAGCCGTCAAACAGCCCGTAAACCACAAACAGCCCGACAAACAAAAGCGCCACCAGCTTGACCATGCTTTCGAACGCCACCGCAAGGATCAGCCCGTCATGATGTTCGGACGCGTGGATATAGCGCACCCCGAACAGGATCGCGAAAACCGCCATCAGGATCGTGACGTAAAACGCGGTATCCTTGGAAAAATCGGTCGCACTGTGGCGCACGATCTGCTCGCCGACCTCGCCGATCAGCACATCAAATGACAGCGACACGGCCTTAAGCTGAAGCGCGATATAGGCCAGAACCCCAATCACGGCAATGATCGCTACAAGGGCGGCCAGGCTTTGGCTTTTGCCATAGCGCGAGCCAAGAAAATCAGCAATCGAGGTAATATTCTGTTCGCGGCAAACGGTCGCGATTTTGGTCATGATACCAAAACCGACAATCATCATGATGATCGGGCCGATATAGATCGGCAAAAACGCCCAGCCGCGCGTCGCCGCCGTCCCGACCGAGCCGAAAAACGTCCAGCTCGTGCAATAGACCGCCATCGACAGCGCATAGATGCTGGGCTTCAGGCGCGACGCCCGCCATTTTTCGGCATATTTGTCGCCATAATGCGCAATCGCAAACAGAAGCCCGATATAGGCCATGGCAACAATGAAAATAAGTCCGCCCTGAAGCATCCGGCTTATGGCTCCGCGTATCGATCATGCCGCCAAAACAGTTTGTTGGCGTTTGGACTATACCACGACGCGCTTATGGACTAAAACGGCGCAAATCCAAACCCGACCAAAGACCAAGAACGATCAGGATTGTCATGTCTTCCGATTACGGCTTTTACGCAGGAATCCTGCGCTTTGTGGCAAAGAAAACCGAAAGCGACGACCGCGAGATAAAGGTCATGATGGGCCATCTTTCCGGCATCGCCACCGCCATCGAACAGTCCGGGCGCTTTGTCGTCGAACGCGCCAATTGCGAAAGTGCCGCCCGTGCCTTCGCCGGGGTCGCCAAATTCCTTCAGGAACGCATCCTGCCCGAGGCCTTGGCAGCGGGCAATGAAGGTGCGGTAAATCAGCTCAAATGGGCGATTGAAACCTCGCTCGCACTGGGCTCGGAACTGGTCAAACGCATCGCGCTTGAAGAATATGAAGGCCAGGAAAAATTCACCTTAGACCTGCCCCTGCCCCCCGGCGCGCCGACCATGCATTGAAAATGCTGCCGGACCGGACACCATTCACACAAAAAAAAGCGGCACCCGAAGATGCCGCTTTTTCCTTATCCGGTCATATTGGCCGAAAGTTCTCAGGCGTCGGCCCAGACATTGGCACGCTGCAGAAGCCCGGTTGCCTCGAACTCTTTGCCATACGGCGCGGCCTTTTTCACGAAATCCATATAGGACGCATAGATACGGCCGTTCAGTTCGTTCTGATCGGCGATTTCCTTGACCGCTGCCTTGACCTCGGTGGCAAGGGCTGCAATCACATCGTCGCTGAAATGACGGATTTCCGCCCCCTTGGCCAAGACGGCCTGATAGGACTGGATGTTGTGGAAGGTGAAATCTGCCAGTGTCTGTTCCAGATTGGCCTGTGCGGCGACGGCAAAGATTTCCTGAAGGTCCTCGGGCAATTCCGCGAATTTGTCCTTGTTGACAAACACTTCAATCCCCGTCCCCGGCTCGGCAAATGCCGGGGTGTAATAATATTTGCCAACCTGGGTCAGACCAAACGCATAATCGTTCCACGGGCCAACCCATTCGGCGGCATCAATCGCGCCGGACTGCATTGCCGGCAGGATTTCGGCTGCGGGCAACATCGTCACATTGGCACCCAGACGGCGCATCGCTTCGCCACCGATTCCGGCATAGCGCATCTTGATGCCCTTGATGTCGTCGACGGTGTTGATTTCCTTGTTGAACCAGCCACCGGCCTGCAAACCGGTATTCCCGGCCGCGAACGGCTTGACGTTGAACTGGGCATAAAGCTCGTCCCAAAGTTCCTGCCCGCCGCCAAAACGCAGCCAGCCCGACAGTTCCCAGCCCATTAGACCGAACGGAATGGTCGAGAAGAAGTTTACACCCGCATCCTTGCCCGCCCAGTAATAAGGGGTGCCATGCGCCAGTTCGGCCACGCCCTGCTCGACCGCATCCATGCATTCGAATGCCGGAACAAGTTCGCCTGCGCCGTAAACGGTGATTTTAAGACGACCGCCCGACATTTTGGTCACGCGCTCGGCGAATTTTTCACCATTGGCACCAAGGCCCGGCGTGCCTTTCGGCCATGGCATGACCATGCGCCAGTGGATCTGTTCATCGGCTTTGGCAATTGAAGGTGCGGCACTGCTGGCGACAAAGGCACCGGCGGCCATGCTGGCACCCGTCAGGAACTGACGACGTTTCATTGTGGGGCTCCCAAATTCATATTGGCAATTTTTTGCGCAAATCTGCTTCTAAAATAGCATTCGTAACTTTGCAAGGGATTGAAGTTGCGGCTTTTGCTGTCTGTGACACGTCATATTCAAAGTTCCCAACATCCCGTAACGTCGATGACATCGCGCAAAGTTTGCTTGAACTTTGCCAGAAAACAAAAAAACGGGGCCGCCCGAAAGCAGCCCCGAATTTCCAGCATGTCGCTTTCCGGATTTCGCGGGACTTAATATCCCCACACTTTCGCACGATGCAAAAGTCCGGTTGCCTCGAATTCCTTGCCATAGCGCGCCGCCTTCTTGACCAGAGCAAGATAGCTATCGGCGATCCTGCCGCTCAGGTCGTTCTTCGCAGCAATTTCCTGGACCGCGGCATTCGACTGTTCGGCCAGCGCCAGAATGACATCATCCGAGAACTGGCGCACTTCAACACCCTTGTCGATCAGCGGCTGGTAGGATTGCAGGTTGTTGAAGGTAAAATCAGCCAGTGTATTTTCGGCAATCGCCTGCGCGGCATAACGAATGATCGCCTGCATATCCTTGCCAAGCGCGTCGAATTTTTCCTTGGAAATAAAGATTTCAAGGCCCGGTCCGGGCTCATGGAATGCCGGGGTATAATAGAATTTGGCAACCTGATAGAGACCAAATGCAAGGTCATTCCAAGGACCGACCCATTCGGCGGCATCAATCGCACCGGACTGCATCGCAGGCAGGATTTCGCCCGGCGGCAACATGGTGATGTTGGCACCAAGGCGACGCATGGCTTCGCCACCAAGACCGGCATAACGGGCTTTCAGGCCCTTAAGGTCCTCAACCGAATTGATTTCCTTGTTGAACCAGCCACCAGCCTGCATGCCCGAGTTACCGGCATAAAACGGCACAACGTTAAATTCGGCATAGGCTTCTTCCCAAAGCTCCTGCCCGCCGCCAAAGCGAAGCCAGGCGGAAAGCTCCCACGCGGTCAAACCAAACGGAATGGTCGAAAAGAAGTTCAGCGCCGGGTTCTTGCCCTGCCAGTAATAAGGGGTACCATGCGCCATTTCGACCACGCCCTGTTCGACCGCATCCATGCATTCAAACGGCGGAACGATTTCACCGGCGCCAAAAACCGAAATATTCAGGCGGCCATTGGACATTTCCTTGACCATGGCAGCGAACTTTTCGGCATTGGTGCCAAGGCCCGGCGTTCCTTTGGGCCACGGCATGACCATCCGCCAATTCAGGCTTTCCTGCGCGGATACGATGGCCGGTGCGGCAACCGTAGCCGCAACCGCAGCACCGGCACCAATACCGGCCCCTTTAAGGAACTGACGACGTTTCATTGTAACCCCCTAAACTCTTTTACTTTGGTGATTTTTTGCGCAATCACCAGCATGCGTTGGGGGATTTTGGCGAAAAGATCGCGCATATGCCACAATTTTTGCGCATGGCGATGCGGATTTTTTCGCCGACGCTACGGCAGCTTAGCTATTGCCAACATATCGATTGTAATTGGCAACGAATTCATCCGTTTCGCCCTTGCCCCCGGCGGTATTGTAATATTGCTTCCAATAGGCCGCGAGCCCCGCGATATCGCTGGCATCGGGCAACGGGGCACTGACCCGCATATATCGCACCCGGCACATGGCAGCCGCATAGGCATTATTGGTTGCAAGCTGGGTGGCCTTGTCAGGCTGCGGTGCGAGATAGGCATCAATCTTGGCTTTCAGATCCGCGCGGTAATCGAGAAAATTGACATAGCAATCATTCAGAGTTGCCGGTTCCATCTGAAAAATACCGCGGGCCGGGCCGCCGCCAAGTTGTTCCACATAGGTCCCCAACCCGCTTTCCTGGGCGGCGGTCCCCATAAGCAGGTTTTCAGCGGCCTGCGACCACAGACCAAGGTTTTGCAAAACCGGTCGAATGATGGACAGGCGCAATTGGCTGGCATTGATGGGCATGATGTTTCCTTTGTGTGCATCGAAACTGAGTTGATCAGCCTGACGACGCACGAGGACCACATTCGTGATCACAGTCACATCCAACACATCCTATACTTGTACAACACCCATCTATCCGTTTGATAAAAGGAACAAGTATCTGGCAGAAAACGGTATATCTTGATATCTGTCCAACGGACGGCAGTCATTCCTACCCTTAAGGATAGTTAACATCATAATATCTTTAACCAACCTAAGGTAATGCCCCGCCAAACAACCTTTAATGACAGACATCGACGAGGGACCCGCATGCATCAGGAAATTAAACGCCGTCTTGAATTCATTGATTTTAATGAAAAGAAGGCAGCCAACCTCAAAAAGGCGTGGCCGATAATCGAGAAAAACCTCGCCCCGATACTGGATGAATTTTATCGAAAGGTGATGGCGCGTGACGATTTGGCCAAAATCATTGGCGATCCGTCCGGTATCGAGCGTTTGAAAAATGCCCAGCGCAAACACTGGGCAAAGCTGTTCGACGGTACATTTGACCAAGCATATTACGACGATGTCCGCCGGATCGGTAAAGCGCACGAAATCATCGGCCTAACACCAGAGGCCTATGTTTCGGCCTACAATTTCCTCATGGCCAAGCTTTGCGATATTCTTTTTGCCCATTTCCGCAAGGACTCATCAGTTTCGCAAATTGTAACCGCCGCGACCAATGCCATTCTGATCGATATGGAAATGGCGATAACGGTCTATTACGAAGAAACCCAGAAAACATACAGCAACCGACTGGTGAAAATGTCGGGTGAGTTCGAAGCAACCGTTTCAAAGGTTGTCGACGCACTGGCAAGTTCCGCAGAAGACATGTCGAGCGCCTCAGAAACACTGATCAGCAGCATGAGCCAAACCACCGAACAGGTGGAAAGTGCGAAATCCGCTGCCGAGATTTCGGCGGAAAACGCGTCAACCGTGGCAGGGTCTGCCGAGGAGCTCGATAGTTCGATCCGCGAAATTTCAAGCCAGATTTCACGCGCGTCAAGCGTCTCAAACGAAGTTGAAAGTTCCGTACAATCGACATCGGATGTTATTGCATCGCTGAATGTTTCCGCCGAAGAAATCGGCACAGTCGTTGACCTGATCGACAAGATCGCCAACCAAACCAACCTTCTGGCACTGAACGCAACCATCGAGGCAGCACGTGCAGGTGATGCGGGCAAGGGCTTTGCGGTTGTCGCAAGCGAGGTCAAAAACCTTGCCAATCAAACGGCCAAGGCCACCGGCGACATCACAGCCCAGATCAACAATGTCCAGCAAAACACCTCCGCCGCCGTGACCGCCATCCGCGAGGTTGCTGGTCAGATCAGTTCGATTGTTGATTCCATCACCGCCATTTCAGCCGCCGTTGAACAACAGGCCGCGGCAACCACGGAAATCAGCTCCAATATCACGGCGGTTTCATCGGCCAACAGCAACGTGAACAGCAATCTGGAATCAGTTAGCGGCACCGCGCATCGCACAGGTTCGGTCGCAGAAGAGGTTTATAAGGTTTCAAAGGTCTTAAAAGAGCATTCCCGTCAGCTTAAGACGGATGTGAATGCCTTTGTATCACGCCTGACCGAACCCAATTGATCCTGAGCCCCTAACGCCCCCGTGCTTCAGAGGGCGAAATGCCAAAGACCCGCTTGAACGCGGTTGCAAAGTTGGCGGGACTTGAATAACCGGCCATCCAGGCGGCCTGTCCAATCGTCAGGCCGTCTTTTTCCATAGCATCACGCGCGGCAATCAGGCGACTTTCGCGGATGAAATCCTTGACCGTCGTGCCATAGGCATTTTTGAAAATACGTTGCAGGCTGGCAATGCTCATCCCGCACTTTTCCGCCAGGCCAGACAATGTCAGGTCATCAAAAATATGTTCCAGAACATAGTTGCGAATTTCCTGCGCCTTCTGATGCTGGTCAAGCGCATCCGGCTCGACACTTGCCTCCCCGGCCTTAGGACCAAGTGCCCCAAGCGCCTCGGCGAAAATTTCCAACCCGCGACTTTCGGCATAAAGATCACGAAATAGCGGATCATCGGTCGGTGGATAGAGCAACTGGTCCGCCAGTGCTATGGCACGACGTGACGGTTGCCACCTCCGAACAGAGATCCCGGCATGAATAAAATCATCAATTGCGACATGACGGCTATCAGTGTGATTGACCCGACTGGCAACCCAATCGAATTTCGCGGAAATCATCACTTTGCTGACATCGTCACCCTGTTTGAGTTGCCGATGCAACATAACCGGTTGCGATAGGGCCCAAATAAACCCCACTGGTTGATCCCGTGCATCCAGATCAAACGGAACATCATCGAATGCCCCGCAAACGCGCCCTCGCAACACAATCGCAACCGTGACGGCGGCTTTGACGGGAAACTTCACGTCCGCATCTTGCATGCTGACAGTATCGGTCGTGTGGATATTCAAAAATGACTGAAGGTTGTCGTTTGACAGTCGCCCGCTCATCACCGGACGACGTCGAATACCCTCGGCTGCATTGCGCGGTAGCGCTGTTCCGAAATCTTCAAGCTGCTGACCGGTGATGGTTTCCCGCCGCGTCACATTGCGCCGTAAACGTTGCGGCGCATACTGCCGATCAAACGCCATATGGGTGCCCTTCCAAGCCTGAATATCCCGTCAAAAGCAAAATTTGCGTTTTCGCAAACATCATTGGCGATCTCGCAAACGGTATTCCGATTGCTCGAACCATTACGATAATAATATTCAAAATCATTCGCATTTGGCAATTTATTTGATAAGGAAATCAGCATGCCGCAGCCATCAAGACCGGTCTTGCTCGAAAAATACCGCCAACCGTTTCATGGCCTGTGCCGCGCAACCCTGCTCGCCGGTGTCGCCCTAACGGTACTTCCGGTAGCAGCCGTCGCACAAGAAGCCAAAGACGAAACCGTTCTGGCACCAATCGAAGTCACAGCAAGCCAGAATAGCGGCCCAACTACGGCCGGGAGTGTAACGGTTACGCAGGACGAGCTTGATCGCATCAATCCGCAAACCATCAAGGATGTGTTTGCGAACGAACCATCGGTTCAGGTTGGCGGCCCGACCGCCATCGCGCAAAAGGTTTATGTGCAGGGCATCGAAAACACCAAGCTGAACGTTCAGGTAGACGGCACCCGGCAGGTTGATTCCACCTATCATCATATAGGCACCGCGATCATTGATCCGGGAATGCTGAAATCGGTAAAGGTTGAGTCCGGCATCGCCCCCGCCGATGCCGGACCAAATGCATTGGGCGGCTCAATGGCTTACGAAACCAAGGATGCCCGCGACATTCTCGACCCGAATGATCCGTTCGGCGGCTTTGCCAAAATCCAGTATAACAGCAATACCAAAGGCCTTACCGAATGGCTGACTTTGGCCGGTCAGCATGACGGCTTCGAAGCTCTTGCCTATATCCAGAACAGCAATCAGGGCAATTACAAGGACGGCGATGACAACGAAGTTGCTGGCACGGCAGATGGCAGCGAAAACGGACTTGGCAAAATAGCCTTCACCGGCACCGAAGGTTCACGGATTGAAGCATTTGCAAGCCATTTTGAAGACGAAGGTGTGCGCCCTGCCCGGCCAAACTTTGGAACCCTTACCAGCGGCGCCTCGCCGCAGTGGATTTCATACAAAGATACCTCGCTTGGCATCAGTTATGTCGATGAACAGCCAACCGATCTTCTGGCACCGGAACTGAGCCTCAATTACAGCAAAACCCATCTTGATGTTCCCAAACTGAACGGCAACACACACCTTGAGGCAGAAATTGAAACCCTGAACGGTAAGGCTGCCAATACTTTTGACGTCGGAATGGGCGGGATAACAACTGGCGTCGATTTCTATCATGATCAAGCAACCGGCGGCGGCGACACGGCACGCCCGGCTGGACGTGCCGGGCGATTTACCGAAGAAACAACCAATATCGGCGTCTTTTCACAGGCACGCCTTTCGCTGACCGATCGCTGGCGCGTCTCGTTCGGCGGGCGGGGCGATCAACAATGGTTCGAAGGCATTGACGGAACCGATTTCAGCGAATTCGGACTTAGCGGTAACGCCAATACCGAATATGACCTGACCGATGACCTGATGATCTATGGCGGATTAGGTACAAGCTTTGGTGGACTGCCGCTGGGTGAGTCTGCGATTTACAACTACACCGGCATCTGGACCTATGACGGTTTCAAACCGTCCCGGTCGCATAACTACAAGGCAGGCGCACGCTATCAGTTGGCGCAATGGGATTTCGATGGAAACCTGTTCTACAACAAGATCAACGGTTCCCATTCGCTTGAATATACAACACGAAATACGACCAGCGATCTTGCAACACGTGGTGTCAATCTGTCCGTCACCTGGACATACGGCCCCGGCTTTGTCCGCGCTGCCTATACCCATACCGATGTAGAAAGAAATGGCAAAGTCCCGCTGAGCAACGATGCGTCCTATCAAGGCGTCATCGTCGGTGACATTGCAAACTTTGAAGTCGCCCACCGGTTTGATGACCTTGGCATTCAGGTCGGCTCGACATCTGAACTGGCCCTGTCGGACGACGATCCCGAAAAGAACGGCAATGCCAAGCTCGACACTTACTTTGTTGCCAACCTGTATGGTGAATGGACGCCAGAGACATTGTCGAATGCGGTAACCCTACGCGTCGATGCGCTGAATATTTTTGATCGTGACTATGTCGCCCGGACCACGCCGGGCTACGACAGCAGTGCAATTGAACCCTATCACGAGCCGGGTCGCACCTTCCTTGTTTCAGCAAAGGTGACGTTCTGATCAGACCATCTTCCAACAGATCCTCTATCCGCGATGGGTGGCATGCCGTGCCACCCATTTCGGCGTTTCTGACTTTCCTGCAATTCTTGCCTATTTCAACAGGACTTTCGCAATGACATTCAAACGCGTTTTAACGCTGGCCGCCGTCGCTTCAATGATCACCTGTCAGGCTCATGCTGGCGAAACCATTACCCTGACCGATGTTTCCGGTCGCGAAGTCACGGTCGAAGTACCGGTCAAGCATATGATCCTTGGCGAAGGGCGTTTTTTGCCAAGTCTTGGCATCCTTGATCCTGAAAATCCGGTCCGCTGGGTAGCCGGTATGATGGGGGAATTCAAGAAACTTGATCCGGCAACCTTCGCACAATACCAGGCAAAATTCCCCGAGATTGACGACATCCCGCTGGTCGGCCGCAGTGGCGAGGCAACATTCAGCGTCGAAAAGGCGATTACAGTTGAACCCGATGTCGCAATTTTCGGCATTGATGGCGGTCATGGTCCGGGATCAGACAGCCATGAAGTCCTGAGGCAATTTGGCGCAGCTCACATTCCGGTTGTCATGATCGATTTTCGCAGTGACCCATTTGGAAACACCCCAAAAAGCATTCGTATCCTTGGCAAATTGATGGGCAAGGAAGATCAGGCAGAGGCTTTCGTCAAATTCTATGAAGACAATCTGACGAAGGTCAGAACAGGTCTGGAGGGTTTAACGCATAAACCCAAAGTCTTCCTCGAAAGCCGGGTTGGTCTGCATGGCACCTGCTGCGAGGCGATGGGCAACCAAATGATCGGAAGGTTTGTGGAGCTTGCCGGTGGCGAAAATATCCTTGCCGACCGGATTCCGGGCGTCATCAGCCAGATTTCAGTTGAACAACTGCTCGTCGATCAGCCCGATATTTATGTCGCAACCGCAATTGGCGGGGCAACAATGACGGCCGAACAGAATGTCGGCCGCATCATACTTGGAACCTACGCCGATGCCGAATCATCACGCGCGTCTTTGGCCAAAAGCATGGAACGCACCGGCTTGCCCGAGCTCGACGCCATTAAAAACGGCAAAGTCTATTCCGCGTGGCACCACTTCTATAACACGCCCATGAATGTGACGCTGTTACAGGCCATGGCGAAATGGTTCCATCCCGATCATTTTGCCGATCTTGATCCAGACGCAACCCTTGCCGAATTCTTTGACCGGTTCCAGCCGGTAGCACTGAATGGTGTTTACTGGATCGACCTTGATCGGCCATGACTGGCCCGAACATCCCCCAAGAAACCATCAGAGATCGATAAATCAATGTTCAAAACCACAGGATCGGTTCAGACCGGGCAGGCCAGTAAATACCTGCAACAACTCTGCAAGCACTTTGCCCACAAGGTAGAAGTCGATTTCACGCCCCATGAGGCCCTTGTGAGCTTTCCGATGGGCCCATGCATCATTCTGGCCGATGACGTTACCCTGCGCTTTCAGGGACAGTCTGAGAAAGCCGAGGGGATTGAAGCCATGAAGGGAGTTATTGTCTCGCATCTCGATAAATTCGCATGGCGCGAGCAGATCGAATATGTCTGGGAAGACAGTTCGGATTAAACCTGCCCGCCCCGTAAAACAAAGAAGCCAGCCTTTCGGAGCTGGCCTCTTTGTCTAGCGCAAGTCGTAGATCACAGGGATCGTCAGGTTCATCTCTGTGCGCGCCATATCTTCGGGGAATGGCGGGAAACGTTTAACCCGCTCGATCATATCCTGGGTCGCACGATCAAGAATAGACGAACCACTCGGGCTGGTCATTTCAAAGAAGGAAACAGTACCGTCACGCTGGATGACCAGCCGGACCATGTTCTGCCCCTCTATACCGCGGCGTTTGGCACGATCCGGATATTCGCGATAACGCATCAACATCTGAACCACAGCTGCTTGATAGTCGGTAAAGGCCGCACTGCTCATTGCCGCACCTCCGCCACTTCCCGATGCGGAACTTGCGGCCTGGCTTTGGGTTGCTTCGCCGACCGTGCCTTCTGATTTTACTGAATCGACGGGGCCGCCGGATGGTTGCACGACCGGTTCGGCTTCAGACTTTTCAACAGGTTTGGGGGCCTTTGCCGGTTCCGGTGTTGCTTTGGGGGGCTCCGGCTTTCTGCGGACCGGCATGACATCGGCCAAAAGCGGACTGATTTCCGGTTCCGGCTCTGGTTCCGGTTCAACCGCTTCCTCAACCACCGGCTCAGGAACAGGTTCCGGCTCAACGATCGGTTCGGGATCGGGTTCAGGCACGGTTTCAACAGCCGGTTCAGGATCGGGTTCGGGTTCCGGCTCAACAACCGGCTCGGGGACCGGTTCTGGTTGGGGTTCGACTTCCTCGACGGGTTTTTCACCCTGCTTACTGTCTTCAGAATCAGCACTTTCTTCGGGTGTTTCGGCCTCGCCCTGGGTCGCCTGACCGCTGCCCAGCGAGATGCTGATACTTTGAACGGCCCCTGCCCCGCCCCAACCGGCAGGTTGCGGTTCAGGCATGGCAAGAACGATCCCACCGACAAGAACAATACCGGTCAGCCCGGTCGCAATCAGGAAATCAATGCGTTTCGACATATTCTATCCGTCTTGGTCCTGATCTGCTTGCATCGCGGTCATCAGTTGCACCTTTTCGACGCCCAGTTCCTGCAACCGTTTCAAAAGGGCAACAACGCTGGCACCTTCTGTGGTGCGGTCAGCACGAATTTCGACTGGACGACCGGCATAATCAGCCGGTAGCAACCCCGCAAGATTCGCAAGGTCTCCCTGCCGGTCTTCAATCCCGATTTCGGCATTTTTGCCAAACCAAAGGACAATCGTGTCTTCTGGCTGGCCTTCGGCCGTGCTGCTTGCGGGCGGATCCACGTCAAATGGCCCCAGCTTTTGCAGACTTCCGGCTATCATGAAGAAAATCAGCAGAAGAAAGACGATGTTGATCAATGGCAACATCGGTTCCTGAGCCGGGCTGTCATCGGTGATCTGGATGCGACGCTTCATTCGATCAGATCCACATCAGTCACACCGCCACGTCCCAGCGCATCCATCACAACAATAAGATGCTGCAAATCGGCACCATTGACGGGCCGCAGATGAACACTGGCACCGGCATGGTTACGCAAAATAGTCACGGCAAGATTGGAAACAGCGACGGCTTCACCATTCAGCGACAAACCACCATTGGCATCGACATTGACCGTTACCGGGCGAATATCGCTGCTGGCCCGTGCCTGACCGTCCGTAACAGTCACCGACATTTCAAACCCCTTCCAGTCAAGAAAACTGGAAGCCAGCATGAAAAAGATCAGCAGGATGAAGACAACATCAATCAGCGGCGTCAGGCCGATCATCGGCGAAGCACCACGACTTCGATCACGCAATTGCATAAGGCGTATTCCGACCTTGTTCGGGCTTATTCCGCAGCCTGGCGCAGTTCAGCGATGTTTGACGCGCGAAGCGCACCCTTCCGAGCCAACTCACCACGATTGATCACCATGGTGCAGACATCTTCCATCACGGCCGCAGCACGCGCGATAACGCCCTGCATCCACATATGGAACGCGGTTGCCGGGATCGCGACGACAAGGCCGATTGCCGTCGTCAGAAGTGCTAGCCAGATACCGCCCGAAAGGACAGAAGGATCAATACGGCTTCCGGCACCTTCCATCTTCTGGAAAGCTTCAATCATGCCCATAACGGTTCCAAGCAACCCCAAAAGTGGGCTCAAGACCGCAATTGCCGACATAATCCGCAAACCGCTGTTCAGGCCATCGATTTCCTTGCGTGCATGGGAAGCAATGATATCGGACGCCGCTTCACGGTTTTCCGGGTTGGCAACGGACAAGGTCATGCCAAACAGACCGATGCGAGCAGCCGGATGACGGCGGCGCGACAGAATCTGCGCGACCTGCTTATCATCACCATTGGAAAGATGACGTTCGACATCCTTGGCAAAACCATCCGCGAAAATTCCACGCCGGATAAAGCCGACCAGCTTGTAGAAGAATATCAGCATCCCAACCAATGCGAGCGCGGCCAGAACCCAACCGACAACACCGGCACGATCCACAAGATCAAAAACCGGCAAGCCACTGATGGCATCCGGAACGATTGTGCTTTCGGTGATGGCAGCTGCGTCATCCGCCATCGGCAAGCCGGTTTGCGGATCAAGGGTTACCGCCCCACCTTCTGTTTGCGTGATCGCACCGTTGGCGGCATCCGTGGTTACACCGTCAAGGCCAAGCGGAGTCTGCGCATCTGGCGATGCGGACATCGGATTTACGGGTTCAGGCATGTAACTCTTCCGATCCAAAATTCGATCAGCACCGGACGTCCTGCTCCGGTGCATTTGAAACTGATTTGCATTACTTACAAGAAATCACATTGCGATGCAATCGCAACAGCGAAAAGACGAGCATTTTTCGTGCATGGCCGCATTGCATCGCACGTAAAACAGCGCCCGTCGCAGGCGCTCAAACCGGATGGAATCGGTTTTTGAAAACAGAAAAGACCACGGAAAAGCAAAACCCCCGGAACATCTGGGTTCCGGGGGTTTTGAAATGGTGAGCCCGACAGGATTCGAACCTGTGGCCAACTGATTAAAAGTCAGTTGCTCTACCAACTGAGCTACGGGCCCTCAACGTTGGTGAGCGGCCTTTTAATGTGCTGATCGCAAAGGGTCAACCCCCCTTTTTCGATCAAACTGCATGACAGCCATTCAAATGGTAAAAAATATCAAAAACAGGCCCGTTTCAAATCCGCCCCAAATTGACATTCGCATCGGCTGGAAAGCAGTATGACAGTGATCGCAATAAAATCATGAAAAAGAAAAAGCCCCCGAAACCGATTGGGTTTCAGGGGCTTATTGGTGAGCCCGACAGGATTCGAACCTGTGGCCAACTGATTAAAAGTCAGTTGCTCTACCAACTGAGCTACGGGCCCTCAACGTTGGTGAAGCGCGTTTTAATGGGACTGGCGGCTGCGGTCAACACCTGTTTTCCATATTTTCCCGGTTTTTGCACTTTCAGCCCCCAAAACGCGAAAGCCGCCCTGATCAAGGACGGCTTTCGGTTGCATTATAGGCGTCAAAGCGCTTATTGCGCGTCAGCCGCGACCTGCATTTTTACAATATGGTCCGGGTCTGCAACCCGGCCATTGGCCCAAGGTGCCCCCTTTTTCAGGCCATCGACATATTCCATACCCGATACGACCTGCCCCCATATGGTATATTGTCCATCAAGATGCGGCGCATCGGCAAAGACGATGAAGAACTGCGAATCAGCGCTGTTCGGGTTGGACGAACGTGCCATCGAAACCGTACCGCGCACATGATTCTCGTTCGAAAACTCCGCCGGAAGTTTCTGGCCCGAACCACCGGTACCGTCCCCTTTGGGGTCACCGCCCTGCGCCATGAAGCCTTCGATCACACGATGGAAAGTCAGACCATCATAGAAACCTTCACGAGTCAGTTCCTTGATACGCTCGACATGCTTGGGCGCCAGATCCGGACGCAGCTTGATCACAACGCGACCTGCTTCAAGATCCAGATACAGGGTGTTTTCCAGATCCTGCGATGCATCGGCCGACTGGGCCTGAGCACCGCCGCCGATACCACCGTTCGACATGGTCACTATTCCTAATACGAGTACAAAAAGAGATGCGAGACGAATAAGACGCATGGGTGCGCTATTCCTTTTCTTCGGCCAGCTTTTCGTGCAGTCGCTTCAGCACGTTTGCCGGCACAAATTCGGTAACATTACCGCCCAGACGGGCGATTTCCTTCACAAAGCGCGAAGACACGAATTGCTGTTTGTCGGATGCCATCAGAAAGACCGTCTCTACCTTTGGGGCAAGACGGGCATTCATTCCGGCCATCTGGAATTCATATTCAAAGTCAGACACAGCCCTCAGACCACGAATAATGATGCTCGACCCGTTTTCCTGGGCAAACTGCATCAGAAGTGACCCGAACGGCTTTACTATGGTGCGGGCAGCAACTTCGCCGCCCGCAGCCTTAAGAGCCTCTTCGACCAGAGCGCAACGTTCTTCGACCCCAAACATCGGGCCCTTTCCCGCATTGACCGCAACGCCGACAATAAGCTTGTCGACGATGCGGGTCGCGCGACGAATAATGTCCATATGCCCCTGGGTTACCGGATCAAAAGTGCCCGGATAAATCCCGATACGCGAGGCGTTTGAAGACTGTTCGTTCATTGATCTTCCGTTTTATTCGTCGGTGTCGTCTGAACCGGTTTCCACTGCCTCGCTGCTATCCTCGGCAACGGTCGGTGCATCTTCGCCTGATGTGATTTCGGTGCCTTCTACACCTTCGTCGCCTTCAAGCTCTTCTTCACCATTGTCACCCAGATTGGACAGACGTTCGACAGCAACAACCTGTTCGTCTTCGGCCGTACGGAACAGGGTAACACCCTGTGTCTTACGCCCGGCAATGCGGATATCGTGTGTCGGCATACGAATGACCTTGCCACCATTGGTGACCATCATCAGTTCGTCGCCTTCCTCAATCACGAAGGATGCCGCGACATTGCCATTGCGTTCCGACATCTCGATATTGGCAAAGCCCTGCCCGCCACGACCGGTTACGCGGTATTCATAGGCAGACGTACGTTTGCCATAACCATTTTCTGTAACCGAAAGGATCAGCTGATCGCCTGCCAACAGTTCGTCGTAACGTTCCTGAGAAAGGATTTCCAACGGCAGACTATCATCGGCCGAGATTTCCTCGCGACGCAGCTTGCTTGCGATCGACAGATACTCGTCACGTTCTTCCATAGAGGCATGATTGCCAAACAGGACGGACATCGCAATGACCGCATCCTCGTCAGCCAGACGAATACCGCGTACACCGACCGAGTTACGGCCAGTAAAGACACGAACATCTGCAACACGGAAACGAATGCATTTACCCAGACGGGTCGTCAGCAGAATATCGTCATCGTCCGAGCAGGTCTGAACCGCAATCAGCTTGTCACCACGATCTTCTTCAAGCTTCATGGCGATCTTGCCGTTTGATTTCACATTCACGAAATCGGCAAGGCTGTTACGGCGGACGTTACCCGTCGAAGTCGCAAACATCACGTGCAGGTTCGGCCATTCTTCCTCGTCGGGAAGCGGCAGAACCGTTGTGATATATTCGCCTTCTGAGAGCGGCAGCAGGTTCACAAGCGCCTTGCCACGCGATTGCGGCGTGCCCAGCGGCAGGCGCCAGACTTTCATCTTGTAGACCATCCCCTCGGAACTGAAGAACAGAACCGGGGTGTGGGTGTTGGCGACGAACAGTTTGGATACGAAATCCTCTTCGCGCGTTGCCATGCCCGAACGGCCTTTGCCGCCACGACGCTGTGCGCGATAGGTCGACAGCGGAACACGCTGGATATACCCGGTGTGCGATACGGTCACGACCATATCTTCACGGGCAATCAGGTCTTCGATGTCATGTTCGAATTCGGCTTCAAGGATTTCACTGCGACGTTCATTGGCGAACTCGTTCCGCATTTCCGTCAGCTCATCCTTCAGGATGATCATCTTGCGTTCGCGTGAACCAAGGATATCAAGGAAATCTTTGATCTTCTCGCCCAATTCGGTCAATTCGGACGCGATTTTATCGCGTTCCAGACCGGTCAGGCGATGCAGACGCAGTTCAAGGATTGCGCGCGCCTGCGCTTCGGACAGGCGATAATTGCCATCGTCCGAACCAACCTGGTTCGGGTCGGCGATCAGCTCGATCAACGGAACAATATCGCCCGCCGGCCAGCTACGTTCCATCAGTTGTTCACGTGCAATCTGCGGGTCTGCCGCAGCACGGATCAAGCGGATGACTTCGTCGATATTGGCCACCGCAATGCCAAGGCCGACTACCAGATGGGCGCGCTCACGTGCCTTTTTCAGCAGGTGAATGGTCCGGCGCGTAATGACTTCTTCGCGGAATTCGACAAAGGCCTGAATGATTTCTTTCAGGTTCATCAATTCCGGCTTGCCACGATTAAGCGCCAGCATATTGACGCCAAACGAAGTCTGAAGCGCGGTAAAGCGGAACAACTGGTTCAGAACGACATCGGCAACCGCATCACGTTTGATTTCGATCACCATGCGAACGCCCGAACGGTCGGACTCGTCACGCAGATCAGAAATACCTTCGATCTTCTTGTCACGGACCAGTTCGGCGATCTTTTCCATCAGGGTTGCCTTGTTCACCTGGAAGGGAACTTCGGTAACAATGATGGCTTCACGGTTGGCACGGATTTCCTCGACATGGGTACGTGCGCGCATGACGACAGAACCGCGACCGGTTTTAAAGGCCGAATGAATGCCCGAACGGCCCAGAATCAATGCACCGGTCGGAAAATCCGGACCATGCACGAATTCCATCAGGCCTTCGACGGTAATGGCCGGATTATCGACATAGGCCATGCAGCCATCGATAACTTCGCCAAGGTTATGCGGCGGAATATTGGTGGCCATACCAACAGCAATACCACCTGCACCATTGACCAGCATGTTCGGAAAACGTGCTGGCAGAACCGATGGCTCCTTGGTGGTTTCGTCGTAGTTATCCCGGAAATCGATGGTTTCCTTATCGATATCATCGAGCAGATAATGGGCTGACTTAGCCATGCGGGCTTCGGTGTAACGCATGGCGGCGGCCTTGTCGCCGTCCATCGAGCCGAAGTTGCCCTGCCCGTCAATCAGTGGCAGGCGCATGGAGAATCCCTGCGCCATACGAACCATCGCGTCGTAAATCGCGCTGTCGCCATGCGGGTGGTATTTACCCATAACATCCCCGACCACGCGGGCCGATTTACGGAATGGTTTGTTCCATTCAAAGCCGTTTTCATGCATTGCATAAAGGATGCGTCGATGCACGGGCTTCAAACCGTCGCGGACGTCGGGCAGCGCACGGCTGACGATCACGCTCATCGCGTAATCGAGGTAGCTGCGGCGCATTTCTTGTTCGATGGATACCGGGATAATATCGCGGCTATCTGGATTGGTCTCTTTGGTGGACAAAAGCCGTGACCTCTTAAACGCTTGATCAGAAATGCTTCAATCGGCGTGACATATGGACATATGCCTGACCAGTGAGCCGGAAAGTATCAGGTTTGTCCGGCACAAACAATATTGACAAATCTGCCTGTCCCGGCATTCGGCACAAACGGCGGAAATAATCGTAATTTACGCAAAAATGCCCACCACGAAGAGCTATTTTTTGGTCCCGGGTGCGGTCATGATCGGTGTTACCGGGTCACATTCCATTTCGGCAACATCACCAGCCCTGACAGGCTTTCGTCCGAAACGCAGCTGGGAAACGGCAATCCCGGCCAAAATAACGCCAAGCGCAATCACGCTGGTCGGTTTGGGAACTTCGTGCAGAACAAGAAAACCGATCATCACACCGACTGCTGGCACAAGGTAATTGTTAAACACCACAAAGCTCGCTCCGGCGCGCGCAATCAGATACAGGATCAGGAACATGGCAATGCCAGTCGGAAAAATCCCCAGATACAATATCGAAAGCGCCCCTTCGACGTCCCACCCCATATTCCAGGGCCGATCAACAAACAGTGCAAAGGGTGCAAGCATCAGCGCGGCAAAAGTCAGGATCACCGCGGCTGATCCAACACGCGGCTGATCACGCAGATTGCGCGCCACCAGTGATGAAATCGCGTAGCACACGGCCGCGATCAAAACTGCCAACTGAAAAACAAGCTGCCCGCCAAGCCCGGTCAGGGTTTCCGGCCCCACCAGAACAATCACGCCAATGGTGCCAAGCACCACACCAAGCGCCTTCCCCGTCGAAAGTTTTTCATCATTCGTAACAAAATGCGCCAGCGCCACCGTTGTCAGCGGCACGACAGACATCAGAATTGCCGCTAGCCCGGCATCGATTTCCGTTTCGCCATAGCTGATCAGGAAAAAGGGCACAGAATTCCCCAACAACGCAACAAAGAAGGTCGACCACCACGCGCGCCGTCCCTTGGGAAGGTCACTTTTGCGAATAAAGGCAAAGGCCCATAGCACCAGTGCGGCGACAGCCAATCGCCCGGCTGCGACCACCAGCGGCGAATAGGCATGCACACCAATCTTGATGAAGGTGAATGAACTGCCCCACATCAGCGCCAGTAAAAACAGCAACGCAAATTCACGAATTCCCGGACGTGTCATCTTCCCAGCCTATTCTTGCCACAGTTATTGGGCTTTATCGGATTTCGAAAGCCAGATGACAGCGTTAGAGCCAGAAAACACGAGAATCAAGAAAATAGCTGAAAATCAGCCACCGCAGGATGTGGTCCGTTATCAGCAGCGCCCCAGCACAAGAAACACCTTATCTAGCGTCAAATCGCCCGTCTGACTTTGACGCAGCACAACGCGGCTACAGCGAAAAGATGAAAAAAGACAATGGATACAACTTAATTGTTGCGAATGATTTTCAATCGCTTTATCTTGGGCGCAACAATATGAATGGGATGCGAGCAATGAAATATGTGGATCAGGAACTGACCATCGACGAAATGCTGGCCGATCCGATCGTCCAGACATTAATGCGCTATGATGGCGTCTCGGCCAGTGACGTCCGTCACACGATTGATCAGGTTTTGCAAAATCGCCTGCCATCACCCCCTGTTCGCGCCCGAAGCAGCCGCGCGCCCCACCATAACTGGCGCATGACAGCGGCGTAAACAACGCGACCTCAGGGATGGCTATCGTTCAATGACCAGTCATAATGATAGAAGCTGATGGGCAGGTCCTCGCCGTGAACGCTCAGCCATGTTGCAAGCTCCAATCCGGCATAACGCGCCAGATGATCGGAAAATGCCGCATCGCTTTTGCCAAAATCGGACCGATACCAGTCAAAAATCGAAGACAGTTCGATCTCTGATCCGTCTTCGGCCAATCTCACCGCCCGTTCATCCTGAATGAAAGCAAGAGCCGCCTTATCAAGCTGCTCTTCGAGCCGGGTTCCGTCATAGGCCGTCGCTGCCAGTGCAGGACAACCAATTGACGCACAATTAAGGGCATAGTGAATACGCGCATCCTGCCAGATGGGCCGCAGGATACGATGTTCGATATCGTTCAGGCTCAAAGACCTGCCTTCGACGGTCAAAAGTTTTTTGTCCCAAGGGCCTGACGAAAATAATCCAAGCGAAAAAAGCCCCGGTGAAATGTCAATATCCCGAATGCTGTCAACCGGGTAATGATCCATGACCACCGCAACAGTCTGCGCATTGTAAAGATTGATCCAGAAGGCCATTTGCTGATCGCGGTTATATGCGTCAATTTTAACCGCCTGCATGGCATTAAGATAATCCGAGAGATGCGTAAGGCTTGAAGATTTGGCACCGGCATAATCAAATGCCGTGACGCCAGACGAAACCACCACCAGATGATGGTCAAGGATCGTCTGCCAGACAGAATGATCAATGATGGCGTCGTTCGAATCATCATGCGCCTGCCAATCGGGCCATAGATCAGCATCAGGTGCGGCAATTGCAGGTACCGACACTATCACCCAAAGCGTGATCAAAACAGGCATAAGCAGGTGTTTCAAACGGCTATTTCCCCTACACCATATCGACTGCGTTCCTGCATTCTATGATCGATCAGCAATTCAAGATCACATCAAACTGCCGTGATTGCAGTGATGCCAATCATATACACTTAACCATAAGTTGATATATAATACTCCCATGACACAGGATGGTGCAATTCAGCTTATTCCGGGCAGTGGTGGGCAACTTGGGCAAGTCATTGCCACCCGTGCCCTTCCCGGTGCCGGGCAACAATCTGCAGGATCAGGTTCTGCTGAGGGGGGCTCTGTTGCAACACCTTTAAGGCCCGCTGCCGTGTCAATCCGACCGATTGGCAATGCGAGCACCACAACACCGCTATCAGATCCGGCGCCAAACGCCCCCTCCACACCGGTTAACAGTGCGGCATCAATTGTTACCATTATTCAACAACTTGACCCTCGCGCCCTGCCCGGTGCGTCCGTACCCGACATCCGGGGCAGCACCGCGCAACAACGCGAAGTACGCGAAACAACACCGGAAAGTGCACGCCTGCCAACAAGCAATCCCGCCCTTTTGACGGACCGGGAACGCGACATTGTTCGGGAATTGCAGGCGCGTGACGCCAACGTCAGGACCGAGGAAGAAAGCCATCAGACCCTTGCTGGTGCGAATGCAGGTATGATCAGTTACAGCTATACCGCCGGTCCCGACGGGCGGCTTTATGCCACGGGCGGCAAGGTCAGCATCCATCCGCTTCAGGGCCTTGACGGGATTGTAGCGATTGCCAATCAGGCCGCCATATCGCGGGCCGCCTCTATGCCCGGCACATCATCGGCCGATTTCAATGTTGCAAAGGGTGCGTCACGCAACATCAGTGCGATGATCGCAACACAGGCGATTGCGGCAGCCGAAAGCTATCGCATGTCTCTCGGACTGGGCAGCGCCACCAATCATTTGGATATCAGCGGCTGAATTCGCACGCAAACCGGTCGGCATCGGATTAAATCAAGTCTGGGTCTCGACCGCGGTCTTATCGATAACCGACCAGACATCAAAAATTTTTCCATCCCGGGATTCGTAAAAAACGTTCTCCGAAAACGAAATTCTTTTCCCGTTCACGTTAACACCAAGGAATTTTCCTTGGGGAGAACAGTGGAAGTCAAGGCGACTGCCAACACGCTTTTCATCAGACACCAAGAATTTGATATTGAACCGAAGATCCGGGATCTCTCGGAAATCGCGCTCAAGCATTGCCCGATACCCGGACAACCCGACATACTCGCCGTTGTACTGCACATCATCGTCAACAAATGTGCCAAGATTGTCCCAATCCTGACGGTTCAGACAATCAATGTATCTGCGGTAAATCTCAGCAAGATCAGGAATGCTCACACGCGTTCTCCCGTTGGCTATTTGTCATGGGGTCGTATCCCGAGAAGCCATACAGATACGACAACAAAGCCTATTCCTTACGCATAGTGCCAGTAAATCGGGAAGCCCGGATCAAACACCGTCACCGGACCGTCACCGGTATCAATCTTGGCCGGGAATGTTGCCGCCTCGCTGCGCTTTTCCAGCGTGATCTTGTCGGCATTCAGCGGCAAACCATAGAATTGCGGGCCATTGACGGATGCAAAGCCTTCAAGCTTGTCCAACGCCCCTTCTTCCTCGAACACATGTGCCAGAAGTTGGACAGTATTATTGGCGGTAAAGATACCGGCACAACCACACGCGCTTTCCTTGCGGTCATCGGTATGCGGGGCGGAGTCAGTACCCAGGAAGAAACGCACATCACCGCTGGTTGCTGCCTTGCGCAGTGCGAGGCGATGTTTTTCACGCTTCGCCACCGGCAGGCAGTAGAAATGCGGATGAATGCCTCCGACCAGAATGGCATTGCGGTTGATGATCAGGTGATGGGTCGTGATGGTCGCGCCAAGGTTCCTGTCATTGGCTTTGACATATTCGACACCGTCTTCGGTGGTGATATGCTCCATGATCACACGCAATTCCGGCAAACGCTTACGCAGCGGATCAAGAACGCGGTCGATGAACACGGCCTCGCGGTCGAAAATATCAATCTCAGGATCGGTGACTTCACCGTGCACGCAAAGCGGAATACCAAGACTTGCCATGCGCTCCAGCACCGGCATCGCCTTGTCGAAATCGCGCACACCACTTGCCGAATTGGTCGTTGCCCCGGCCGGATACAGCTTCAGTGCGGTAATCACACCGGACTTGTAGCCTTCCTCGACATCGTCGGGGTTGGTGCCTTCGGTCAGGTAAAGCGTCATCAGCGGCGTAAAATCATGCCCCTGCGGGATGACTGCGTTAATCCGGTCACGATAGGCAATCGCATCCGCAGTCTTGACCACCGGCGGCACAAGGTTTGGCATAATGATCGCACGCGCAAAATGTTCGCTGGTTTCACCAATGACCCCTTCAAGCATCGCGCCATCGCGCAGATGCAAATGCCAGTCATCAGGACGGCGAAGAGTAATGCGATTTGTCGACATGTGGCGATCTCCTGGCAACCAATGAGCCCCATCCGGGATATTCAGAGGGCTACCACGTAGCAGATTGGCCTGAGATTGGGAATGTTAAACCGTTTTTTCAGAAAGACACGGCTCTGTAGCCCGATGCACCAACACCGCAGCAATCATCGATGACTTGAAAAGTTGGCGTTCACCCATTCAATATAAAGTTGATATGGATTATCCTTTCGTGATCAAAAATAGAACAACCTTTGGGACAAATACAATGCCCACGAATGAATCAAGCAATGACATCAACGAACCCGAATATGAAATCACGTTCGAGCCTGATTTTAACACTCGTTATTCCGTGAGCGGGTTTCGCTCACTTGTTGATTTTGAAATTGAGCTAACCCCCGGCATAAATGTTCTTGTAGGGCCGAACGGGTCTGGGAAAACAAATTTCATTGAGTTCCAAGATTTCATCAGCGATGTAACTACATTCGGCTGCTCGAAAGCAGTATTCTCCGCAGGAGGCATATCGCGTGTCTTTAGCCAAGAAACGACAAAGAGAAGTTCTTCAAAGCTTCAAGCTACAATTAGAGGAATTGCCGATATATCAGACAGTTTAGATGCTGAGGATACTAACCATAGATTTTTCCGCTATGAGTATCATATTGAAATTAGATACAGCAAAAAACACTCATCAATCTTTGTTCACAAAGAAAACTTAAGAATATTTAAGATGCACAATGCGGATGAATGGTGGCCATCTTATTCGCCAGTTGGAAATATTAGTGTAAGAAGACGATCTCCAGCTGATAATGGAGACTCTATTTGGGCTCTAGGCTCTCGGTTATTCACGCAGAACTACCGAAATCCATTTCACGTTCTAAGTAGATTTTACAGCATGAGGCAATCGCAGAGCCACAAGAGGCACCGCGACATACTGCAGTCAATTAGGGATCGCATCGAAAGCACTCCGATCATGTCTGACGAGAGCTTCCTGTCAGCCATTCACTCAATTCCAGCTCTGGACGCAATCAGAAAGTCAATTTCCAGAGGGCACTCGTTTAACGCTATTCCTGAAAAAACGCGGGAAGCAGATGACTTGGCATCTCGCCCGGGGATTTCCTTCGATGGGTCTGGGCTATCTGCGACACTCTATCACTTACAGCAACTGAAGAGACAAGATCACACATTGCGGCGGCGACCAAGAGGAGCGATTAATGTCGTTCGTGCGAACAAAGAGACACTAGACATGATTGTAGAGTGGACAAAACTTGTAATACCCGAGCTAGTAAGTATCAGCGTCACCCCAGACCCGCACTCTGGAAAATACCAAGGCTACCTAACAATCAACGAAAACGAACCAATTAAGTTTCCATTACAGAGCGCCAGTGACGGCACATTGAAATGGCTAGCACTGTGTTGCCTGATCCTAACCTACAATGGAGTGTTTTCTATTGAAGAACCCGAAAATTTTTTGCACCCAAAGATGCAGCAGTCTCTGATCAGCCTAATAAGGGAGACAATCGAGGATTCTTCACCGACGAAACACTTCACTCTATCCACTCACAGCGAATCACTTATAAACCAGTGCAAACCCAATGAGATAGTGACTTTCAAATACACATCCAAGGGAACCACATGCGCAAAGATAAAAAACCCAGCGCGCGTACAAGAAGAAATCAACAGAACTGGATTTGGTCTGGGGAATTATTATGCAAGCAATGCCATTTCCTAATATATTAGCGTTCGTTGAAGGCAACATGGAACGAATGTTTATCAATAACAACTTCCATTACGTCGAACTTATCACCGTAATGAATGGAGATAGCTGGTCTGAAGAGGCAATGTCAGAACAGATACTCACAAAATTCATTACAAAGGATGCAAATCCAGATCTGATTTGGATATGGCTTGATCGAGAAGATCAAAATCGGTGTGTCAAGACTTTAAAGGGTCTAATATGCAAAAAACTCGCGAGCCTCGGTGTTACCAAAGATAAAATTAAGTTCCTAATACCAGATAAAATGACCGAAAATTTGATCTTAGCAGACGAAGAAGCAATGAAAGAAGCCTTCGAAAACGAAGAGTACCGGTACGAAATGGAAGGCGAGAATGGAAAATCAATTCTTAAGCAACTCCACAAGAGAAATGGGGTCAACTACAAAGAAACCTTCCATGGCTTACAATTATTAAAAAAGATTCGGATTGCCAACTGCGCCAAAACTAGCCCCAGCGCAAAGGACTTCTTCGATGAGACCGACTTACCGTGTTGGTGGCTAGAAAATCAGATCTAAAAACGCGAAAAGGCCAGGCATTTCTGCCTGACCTTTTCACATGGGGCGAGTGATGGGACTTGAACCCACGGCCCCCAGAGCCACAATCTGGTGCTCTAACCACCTGAGCTACACCCGCCGTCGTGTGGCGCGGTTTTTATCGCCGGGAGCCCCGGACGTCAAGCGCATATTTTTACTTTTTTATCCTGTTTTCCCCGGAACTTCGCAAAGTCGCACAATCCGGGGGACTGCGGGTTTTAACATCGGGTATCTCATTTCATCCAATCCAACCGAACAGGCATCCCATCCGTTTGAACATCTTGCGTGATCACGCAAGTGGCCTAATTAAATCAATTCAATATCTTGAACACGCCCGCCATTCCGGGCGAAATTAACACGGCGCACCGGCCTGAACCGTCTTGTGCGCCATAAAGAGAAAACAATACGGAGTATCGGAATGAAGTGGGGCGTCATCAGCACGGCAAAGATCGGCACGGAAAAGGTCATTCCGGCCATGCAGGAAAGCGACAAGCTTGAAATCCTTGCCATTGCCGGACGTGATCTGGAAAAAACGCGTGAAACCGCCCAAAGTCTGCGCATTCCGCGCGCCTATGGCTCCTATGAGGAACTGCTGGCCGATCCGTCAATCGGAGCAATCTACAATCCCCTGCCCAACCACTTGCATGTCGAATGGACAATCAAGGCGCTGGAAGCCGGAAAACACGTGCTGTGCGAAAAGCCCATCGGTTTGGACACCGAAGACGCCAAACGCCTGATCGCGGCCCGCGATAAAAGCGGCAAACACGTGCTTGAGGCCTTTATGGTTCGTCATCATCCGCAATGGCAGGAAGCACGTCGGCTCGTCGAAAGCGGTCAGATCGGCACGATCAGCACGGTGCAAAGCATCTTTACCTATTTCAATGCCGATCCGAACAATGTGCGCAACAAAAAGGATATCGGCGGTGGCGGTTTACTTGATATCGGCTGCTACTGCATTGTCGGCCCACGCTATATCACGGGCAAGGAACCGGTGCGTGTGGTTTCCCTGATGGACAAGGATCCGAAATTCGGTACTGACCGTCTGGTTTCAGGCATACTCGATTTCGGAAGCGGCGTTCAGGCAAGCTTTGTTTGCGGCACACAGTCGGCCGCAGTGCAGCGTGTTCATATCCTTGGCACTGAAGGCCGGATTGAAATCATCATGCCATTCAACCCGTTGCCGGAAAATCCGGCGGTGATCAGGGTCGGCACGCAAAAACAACCGGGTTTTGACGAAGCACGCGAAATCAAATTCCCGATTGGCAACCACTATACCCTGCAAGGCGAGAACGCGACGGCAATATTTAAAGGCGAAAGCCCGGTCGACTACCCGATTGAAGACGGGATTGCCAACATGCAGATTCTGGATGCGTTGGCCCGTTCGGCCCGCACCGGGAGTTGGGAAATGGTCAATTCCTGATCACGGTTGACAGCGCCCATAAAAAACAGGCCGAAGGCTAAAGTTCTCGGCCTGTTTCCCTTAAATGCCTTGCTTTGCTACCTTGCAAACGCCTTCTTCATCCGCTCAATCGCCTCGGACATTTTGGCTTCTTCCTTGCAGAAGCAGAACCGCACAAAATTGCGAACGCCGCCATCCTTGCCCTGATAGAACGCCGAAACAGGGATCGCCACAACACCGGCTTCCTTGATCATGATCTGGCAGAACTCGACATCATCGCAATCATAGCCCAGCGGACGGAAATCGCAGGTGATGAAATAAGTACCCTGCGAGTCCAGAACACCAAAGCCAACCTCTTTCAAACCCTTCATCAGGAAATCGCGCTTTGCCTGCATTTCAGCAGTAAAACCTTCGAAGTAATCATCACCTTTGTTAAGGCCGTAGGCCACACCATGCTGCAGCCCTGGCGGCACGGTGAAAACAAGGAACTGATGCGCTTTTTTGATCGGCTCCATCAATTTTGCACATGCTGTGATGTATCCGATCTTCCACCCCGTCAGTGAGAATGTCTTGCCTGCTGATCCGATGCGTACGGTGCGATCATGCATACCGGGAAAAGTCATCAGCGGTTTGTGTTTGCGCCCGTCAAAGACAAGATGTTCATAAACCTCGTCACATAGTGCGATCACATCATGCTTGATGCACAGATCAGCAATGAATTGCAGTTCATCATCGCCATAGACCTTTGAACAGGGGTTCTGCGGCGAGTTTATCAGGATCAACTTGGTTTTTTCCGAGAAGGCCGCTGCAAGTTCTTCGCGTGGCAGATCCCAGCTTGGCGGTGTGACACGTACCAGTTTGGGGATACCGCCCGCAAGCTTCACCATAGGAAGGTAGCTGTCATAAAGGGGTTCGATCAGGATCACTTCATCGCCGGGCGCAACAAGACCAAGGATCACATCAGCCAGCGCCTCGGTCGCACCGACCGCGACAAGGACTTCTTTCTTCGGATCAACCTCGATATCATAGAAACGCTTGTTATGGTCGGCGACCGCCTGAAGCAATTCCGGAACACCTGCCAACGGCGGATATTGATTGGACAGTTCCATCGTAGCCTTGGCCGCAGCTTCGCGAATATCAGCCGGACCGTCAGTATCGGGCGCTCCCTGCCCCAGATTGATGGCATTATGTTTCTGGGCCAGTTCGTTCATCACTTCAAAAATCGTGATGCCGCCCGAAGCGAAAAGAGGATTGCCGACAAATTCGGTCATGAGGCGTCCTTCTCTGAGTTTCAGTACCGGTCGGTGGAAACCGGCTTTTATCTGTCTGGTGGCGCAAATTATAAATCAGACAGGCAGATTATATGATCCATGCCCTGTCGTCATGATACGTGTTTTATGTATTTTCTGTCGCACGACGCAGGCAGATCAGGCAAGCACGGATCGCGGAGAACCTCGTTGCCCCCTGCCATCTCACAATGTTTGCATAAATTTTAAACATTCTGCCTAAAAGACAATCAGATGCGATCAAGAAAATCTTAAAAACTTCATGGGTTTTGCTGGGTTTTCACGCAGAGACTCCTTAGAATGACCGCGCGGGCCAAAACTGGCACGGCCCGTGCAATTAACGCGGCAAAGCAATGGAGCTTTCCGAGTTCTACGCAACTCTCGCAAAAAGCAGAGGGCGCTTAATGAAAAAGATTGAAGCCATCATCAAGCCATTCAAGCTTGACGAGGTTAAAGAGGCCCTTCAAGAGATTGGCCTCAAAGGGATTACCGTTACCGAAGCCAAAGGCTTCGGCCGACAGAAAGGCCATACGGAGCTGTATCGCGGCGCCGAATATGTTGTGGACTTTCTGCCGAAGGTAAAGTTGGAAATCGTCGTTGAGGACACGCTTGTCGAGCGTGCGATTGAGGCAATCCAGCAAGCCGCTCACACCGGTCGTATCGGTGACGGTAAAATCTTCGTTTCCTCGCTTGAGGACGCGATCCGCATTCGTACCGGTGAACGGGGCAACGACGCGATCTAATCGGTCCGTTACCTGACATTGAACATCGTACGATCACTAATTTTGAGTTTTAAAGGGTTGCATCATGTCTGACGCTGCTTCTGTACTTAAGCTTATCAAAGAAAAAGGCATCCAGTTTGTCGATCTGCGCTTTACCGATTCCAAAGGTAAATGGCAGCACACCGCGCAGGACATCTGCACAATCGACGAAGACGTTTTTGTTGACGGCATCATGTTCGACGGTTCGTCGATCGCTGGCTGGAAAGAAATCAACGAATCCGACATGATCCTTATGCCGGATCCGTCGACCGCTGTTGTTGACCCGTTCACTGCGCAGCCGACCCTGATCATCGTTTGCGACGTTATCGAACCGGCCACTGGCCAGGGTTACGAGCGTTGCCCGCGTTCGACCGCAAAACGCGCACTCGCATACATGAAATCGGCCGGTATCGGCGACACCGCATATTTCGGTGCAGAGCCGGAATTCTTCATGTTTGATGACGTTCGCTGGACCACCGCTGGCGAAGGCATGGGTTATCAGCTGGACTCCGAAGAAGGTCCGTACAACACCGGCACCGAATTCGAAGGCGGCAACCGCGGCCACCGTCCGGGTCCGAAGGGCGGCTATTTCCCGGTACAGCCGGTTGACTCGGCCAACGACATCCGCGCCGAAATGGTCAACTACATCAACGAAATGGGCGTGCGTTGCGAAAAGCACCACCACGAAGTTGCACCGTCGCAGCACGAACTGGGTATCGCTTTCGGCACCCTGATCGAACATGCTGACGCCGTTCAGGTTTACAAATACTGCATCCACATGGTTGCACATCAGTATGGCAAAACCGCAACCTTCATGCCGAAGCCGGTCTTTGGCGACAACGGCTCGGGCATGCACGTTCACCAGTCGATCTGGCACGAAGGCAAACCGCTGTTCGCAGGTAACGGCTATGCTGACCTGTCTGACACAGCCCTGTACTATATCGGCGGCATCATCAAACACGCCAAAGCACTGAACGCTTTCACCAACCCGACAACCAACTCTTACAAGCGTCTGGTCCCGGGCTTCGAAGCACCGGTTCTTCTGGCATACTCGGCTCGCAACCGTTCTGCTTCCTGCCGTATCCCCTACACCGCATCCCCGAAGGGCAAGCGCGTCGAGATTCGCTTCCCTGATCCGCTTGCCAACCCGTATCTCGCATTCACCGCAATGCTGATGGCTGGCCTTGACGGTATCGAGAACAAGATCCACCCGGGCGATGCAATGGACAAAAACCTCTATGACCTTCCGCCGGAAGAGCTCAAAGAAGTTCCGACCGTTTGCCGCTCGCTGCACGAAGCACTTGATAGCCTCGACGCAGACCGCGACTTCCTGAAAAAAGGCGATGTGATGAGCGACGACCTGATCGACGCTTACATCGCCCTGAAAATGGAAGAAGTTATCCGCTTCGAACAGTCGCCGCACCCGGTCGAATTCGACATGTACTACAGCGGCTGATCCTTTCACCAGAAAGGACGACCATCGAACACGAAACGCCCGGCCATGTGCCGGGCGTTTTTGTTTGTGCCAACCACCAGATTCCCGGCAAAAATGCGCCTGATTAGACCTATTGGCTAATTGAAAATCTCGGCAAAACCGCAGTACAGGCGGATGCAACTGATCAAATCAGCAAAGGAAAAAGGCGGGATGATCACATCACCCCACCCAAATTCCACTTGAGCAAACCAATCAGACCTAGACAGTATCATCCCTGTGCAAATCGGGTTCAAGCTCTGGCCGATAGAGACAGGCCCGCCCCTTGCCGGCTTCTTTGGCCTCGTACATGGCCTTGTCAGCACGGCGCAATTGCTCGGTCACGTCGCAATAGCCTGCGTCGAAAACGGTAAAGCCAATCGATGCACCAATATCACAACGATTCCCTTCCCACATATAGGGTTTGGAAATCTCGGCAATAATGTCATCGGCCAGTGCCGCCATTTCCTTTTCATCACCTTTATTAATGAAAAATAGCGTAAATTCATCACCGCCCAGACGCGCCACTTCCTCCGCCCGACGGGCAACACGCTTGAGCCGCTTTGCCGTTTCAACCAGAACCCAGTCGCCAGCACCATGCCCCAATGTATCGTTCACGGTCTTGAAGCCATCAAGATCAAGAAGGAAGATTGACGCTGGCGTATCCGTACCGCGCAAGACAGTTTCACATTGTGAAAGCTTCTGCATGTAACGCGCACGGTTTGCCAGGCCGGTCAGTTCGTCGTTATTTGCCTTGTTCTGCAGCTCACGTGCAGCAAGCTTCTGCTTGGTGATATCACTTATCCACCAGAGCACAGATTCCTGCCCCTCGAATGTCAGCGGTTCCATGGATGCCTTCAACCACCGCGCATCTGAATCTGCCGGACGGCGAATGCGTAATTCCACATCCTGCAATTCGCCAAGCATATCCATATCCTGAAGACTTTTTTCTCGGTATCGCTCCGAAAGAAGCACTGTGTCCGTTGGCACCGTTCCATCACTATCAAGAGACAGAAGAGTCTCGAACATCTTGTTATAAAACTGGAATTCCCCGCCATCCCGGTTGGAAATGCCAACACCGATTGGTGCCTTTTCCAAAAGCCCTGTCAGACGTTGTGCTGCCGCGGCGACTTCGGCCTGTGCCTGTTTTAGCGATGTCACATCAATCAACGAGCCAATCGTACCGGCAATTGCGCCACTTGGCCCCTTCAGGCTAGCGGCTGCAAACAATGCGGATTTTTCGACACCGTCCATTTCGAAATCAATTTCATGACGCACATTGCCTTCTGATTTCAGCAACGGCGCCTCGTAATCGAAAATGCGGCTAACAAGCGGCGCCGGGGCCACATCGGCGAATTTGCCGCCAATCACCTTTTTGGGATCCTGCCCCAGCAACTCGGCAAAAGCATCATTGCAACGGTTGATCACACCATCCAGATTCTTGAGGTAAACCGGGATAGGCAACACATCGATTAGATGCTGGATGAAAAGCTTGTGATCGGCCAATGCCTTGGCAAGTTCTTCTGCCTTGCCAGCCTCGCGAAAGACCAGTGCTGTCACACCTTCGGGACCTTCGGCCTTACGCCACGTAACTTTTCTGCCATTCATTTGAAAGGCTGGCAAATCGGCCTTGGCATCCTTACCAGAAATGAGGCTAAGCGCTTCGCGTGCCGCACCGACACTGTCGCCAGACGAAAATTCCGCATTTTTGGCAAGAAAAGCAAGGAACTGCTTGATTTCGGTTCCGTCTCGCAAGGCCGACTTCGATGCGTTAAAAAGGTTAACCGCAACCAAATTGGCATGGGCGATTTTCAAATCGGACGAACCGATGAATATAATGCCGTCACGCGATAGTGCTGCTGTGGCGACAATGTCTGGAGCAATTGACAATACACGCACGCGCCGCTTTGCGACGCACTCCCTTTCCCGTGTTATCTATAATGCCCCAAAACCATCGGATTTTATTACCAAGGCCGCTTAGCAGGCCCTTTTTCAAAGCTCTTATTCCATACGTAAGTATATGACAAGCTTAGTCTTGCGACCAGAGCCAATGCGTCACGATTTTTTATCGCCGACCGGCAGGTCAATATATCCCCGATCAATGCAATGTTCGAGTTCACGCGCAGCCGCAAGCATTTCCTGATAGCTCTCGCGAAGAAGTTTAAGCTTCGCCAGTTCTTCGGCCGTCGGATGATTGTCGTTGCGATCTGCACTGAGCTTGAAGGCATATTTCAGATAGTCGGCACGCAACTTGGCAACATTGATAATAAGCGGCAAAGCCGTATCGACGCTCATATCAGGGATCGCAGGACTGATGACTTCATGGTTCACTTCACGCAAAACATGCTCCATAGCCATCATGAAACGGCTTTTGCTGCGTCCGGCATCCTGCGTCATGATTTACCCTCCTTGGCGATAACGGTCTGGAATGACATACATTATCTCCTGTTAAGGTAAAAACTCCTATAACAGTTTTACACCCCTGCACTTGATGTTTTTCAACCTTTAACTGCCTTATGTGATCACGGCTTGCGCGAACCGGTCAGGCAGGCTAGACGATGAAGCATGCAATTCTCGAGACAAGGAACCCGATCATGGAAGCACACGTAAAGTGGCTTGAAAATCTGACCTTCACCGGCACCAGCGGCTCTGGCCACGGCGTTGTCATGGATGGCAACCGTGACACCGGCTTTGGTCCGAGCCCGATGGAGATGCTGCTTCTCGGTCTGGCAGGATGCTCGTCGATTGATGTCGTGCATATCCTTCAGAAAGGCCGCGAGAAAATCATTGATGTCCAAGCCGATGTCAAAGCCGAACGTGCGGAAACCGACCCCAAGGTCTTCACGAAAATCCACCTGCATTTCAAGGCCAAGGGTGAAAACCTGAACGAAGCCAAACTGGCCCGTGCGGTTGAACTTTCAGCCGAGAAATATTGCTCGGCCTCAATCATGCTGTCGAAGGCGGCCGAAATCACGCATAGCTGGGAAATCATGGAATAAGCCAGCTTTCGGGCGTGTTCTGCCACCGATTTCAAAGCGGTCCGTTACGGGCCGCTTTTTTGTTGGTCGCGTCATAATGCAGCCTGAGTTAGAGTTTATCGGACAAGCCACCACACCGAAACGAAACGGGGAAGCTTTCCATGTCCGCAAACGGCCTTTTGCGTTCGACACTTGTCGCTATGACCATTCCGGCGACGATTGCACTGTCGGGATGCATTTTCGAAGACCCGCAACATGATCCGTCCGGCCTTGCCATTGGTGCCCCCGCCGAGAACCAATCATTTGACGATTATGTCAAGAAAACCCGCGAACAGCTTCGCACGGCACTTAAAGCAAAGCGCTTTGACAAGGAAGCCGCGCCATTTGGCCAATACGATCTTGACCAGGTGGTCGCGATGCGTGCCCCTTTCGCATCAGGTCCGAACAAAGCGGCCTGCGATGCGGCGGGCAATGACACGGCACATGGCAAAGATGTCGGTTTCCTGATGGTACATGGCCTGACAGACAGTCCGTTTCTGATGACCGATGTGCGCGATACGTTGCAATCCAAATTCCCATGCGCGACCTTCCATGGCCTGCTTCTTCCGGGGCATGGCACCGTCCCAGGTGATTTGGTTGACGTCAGTTACGAGGACTGGATCAAAACAGTGCGTTATGGCATGGACGGGTTCGCAAACGGCACCGACCATGTCATCACCATTGGCTATTCGATGGGGGCGGCCCTGATCGGGCGCGAATTTGATGCCCGTCGCCGCGATCCGCGGATGACGGCAATGGTTTTACTATCGCCGGGCTTTGCTGCCAAAAGCGATCAGGCATGGCTGACACCCTATGCCCGTTATGTCCAAAGCTGGGTTGGCAAAGGAGAAAACAGTGATGCTGCCAAATATGGTTCGATGGCAATGAATGCCGCAGCGGAATTTCATCTGCTGACTGAACCTTATCGCGATGGCACCATGGATACGTTCGATATCCCCGTCTTCATGGTGGCCAGTTCCGATGACCACACGGTTGATCCCTTACTGGCGGCCGACTTTTTCTGCAACAAGGTCACAAATGATAACAAGCGCCTGATCTGGTATCAGGGCGAAGAACACCTGATTGACGAACATCCTTTGTGTGAGGGTGTCGACATTGTCAAATCTGCGGCTCCGGACTGGCGGACGCTTAATCATGCCCATACTGCCATTACCATGCATCCCGATAACCAGCATTACGGTATGGATGGCATTATCCGTCGATGCGACCATTACGACGAGCAAAGCGCCAACAGTAAATGCCAGACCAGCAGCGATGCGGTTTATGGTGAATTGAATCTGTCGGATTCCGCGTCCCCGGGCAGTCTGCGGCGCGGAACCTTCAACCCCGATTTTGTCAGCATGCTCGACAAAATGACCCATTTCATCGAAGTGTCACTGGAAGTCCCGGGAAAGACCGCAAATTGATGAACAGTTTGCACAACTGATCATCGCCTGCCGCCATAAGAAGCACGCACAGACATGACCTTTGCCATTGATCGATTTACCGGACGAAGCGGCCTGACATTTCGTTATGCCTTGCATTCGCCTGAAAATGCCATTGGTCATGTCCTGATCCTTCAGGGGCGCGGCGAGTTCATCGAACGCTACGGCGAAACAGCACATGAACTTGCCGAACGCGGGCTTGGCTGTGTCACTTTCGATTTCCGCGGACAGGGCGGATCAACCCGCGAAGTCACCGAAAGCCATATGGGTTATGTCCGCGATATCGCCCATTATATCGAAGATACGCATGATGTGCTTTCGCACCTGGCCGATCACTACAATATCCACTGTGATCTGCTTCTGACCCACTCGACTGGCGGGCTGGTGGGCATGCACATGCTGCTTGAAAAACCGTCCCTGTTTGAAAGCAGCGTCATGATCGCCCCATTTTTCGGGCTTGGTGGGCCGGACTGGATCGCACTTGCCGCGCAGTTTTTGTCAGCCGGACTGTGCCGATATGGTTTCGACAAGCAATTCCTGCCAGGACAAAAGCTGCTGTCACCACTGCAACCCTTTGGCGATGATAATCTGCTGACGTCGGATAGGGCGCGCTACGAACGCAACGTCACCTGCCTGCAAGATAACCCTGATCTGGTGGTTGGTGGCGTTTCGGCGGGATGGCTTGATGCCTGTTTCAGGGCACAGGCGGAATTATCCCAGCGTATTGTACCGGATAATAATTTTGTGACCTCGCCCCTGCCCCCGATTACGATGATTCTGTCAGGAAACGATCAGGTGGTCAGCAACCGCACCACACAGGAACTGTTTGGCGATCATCCATCGGTTGCAATGGTCGAGATACCCGAAGCCCGTCATGAAGTCCTTCAGGAACGCGATGTTTTCCGAAACCTTTTCTGGCAGGCATTTGACCAGCATCTGGCAACCAATCATACAGACTGGCCCCTGCCTCGTTTCTAATAGGCGCGTCTACCTTCTCAAACCGACTGCAACATTCTCTTTTCAAACCGTTCACGTCGGAACCGGCTGGGCGACATGCCGCGATGACGGTCAAATTGCCGATTGAAATGCGACAGGTTCTGAAACCCGGATTCCTCCGCCACCCGATAAATCGGCAAATCGGACGACAGCAGCAACGACACCGCCCGCCCCAACCGCAATCCCATTAGATAGTCCTGAATGCTTGACCCTGTATGACGTTTGAAAAAACGGCGCAGGGTCCGCTCGCTCATGCCGGTCTGCTCGGCAATTTCAGCACTTCCGGTTTGTTCGACATAGTGCGAATGCAAAATATCCAGAACCCGACCAAGCCGGGTTGCCTCATGATAATCGGGCACCGTCGCGTCAAACCGTTCGGACGCAAGCGGTATCCGTTCCTGCGCATCCAGCAAAATCCGCAATACTTCTATCAGCAACAATAACCGGTCGGCCGGATCGCCTATATCAAACCGGTGTGTGAAAGCCGCAACCTTTCGTGCTGATAGGGTATCGAACTTCACACCCCGCCGTGCATCTGTCAGGACAGGTCGCAGCCGCGCAAATTCCGGAATGGTTTCACAAACATTATTGATCCAATCGGCCGTAAACCAGAACACAAAGGCCTGATGTGGCCGTTCGCCCGGCTTTGCCTGCAAATCAAGATCATAGGCTCCCATATCGATTTTCCCGGATGCGGGCGGGGCGGCATTGTGCGAATGCCATGTATGGGGCAGGTTCGGGCCCAGCAAGACCAGATCATCGTCACCGTAAGAACCGATATGATCCCCGACATAGCGTTGCCCCTCACTTCCAAGCGTCAGGGTCAGTTCATATTCCGGATGAAAATGCCACTCGAACGGGATCGCACGCAGGTTCCGGTGCAGGCCGCGCCATGACCGATCCGGTGCAATTTTCACATGTTCGAACAGCAGTTTCATTCAAACACCCGCTTATACGGCTATCAAAATCGATTAATTTGGCCGAATAGTATCATATTATGTCCGCCCTGTCAGTGGGCGCGACCATCGCGGCCCTCTAGAATGGTTCCAACATCATGAACCATGCGGGAGGAAAAATCATGAGCATGCTGGCAAACACAACCATGGCAACAATGGCCGCGACCGGCCCGAATGCGAACCGGCCGGGCAATGCCTCGGTCAAGGAAGTCACCGGCACGCAATTGCGTGATCTCGAAAAATCGCTGCCGCTCCGCGTGCTATCGGATGCGGACTTCAAACACTGGCAAACCTATGGCTTTGTTGTCGTAAAAAATGCCGTCCCGCAGGAACAGGTCAAAGCCACCGTCGATTTCCTCTGGGAATTTCAGGAAATGGATCCGAATGATCCGGCAAGCTGGGCCCGGCCGCAAATGCGCGACCATGCCATGACCGAACTGAACAATTCCGGCATGGTCGAAGCCTATCATCATCAATCAATGTGGGATAACCGCCAGACGCCGCGGATTTATGACGCGTTTGTCGATATCTGGGATCGGACCGATCTTTGGGTATCGATTGATCGCGCCAACCTTAATACGCCCAATGTCGGCACGCGTGCCTTTGACGGTTTCATTCATTGGGACGCCGATACCAGTCAGGTCCCGCTGCCGATCAATGTGCAGGGCGTTTTATCGTTGGTCGACACCAATGATGATATGGGTGGGTTCCAGTGTGTACCGGATCTGTTTGCCAATTTCGCCGAATGGCTTGCCACCGCGCCAAAGGACCGAGACCCGTTCCGGCCGGACATCGCCAATATTCCGTATGAACCCAAACGCATCCCGATGCAGGCGGGCGATCTTCTGATTTTCAATAGCCTGCTTGCACATGGCATTCGCGCCAACCGGTCCAACCAGACCCGCGTTGCGCAATATATATCCATGACCCCGGCAACGCCCGAGGAACAGGAACTTGTTGATTGGCGGACCAAAAGCTGGTCGGAACGCCTGCCGGCACGCGGTCACGCCTTCCCGGGTGACCCGCGCAATTGGGAACAGACGCGCTATGAACGCGCAAAGCTGACACCACTTGGTGAAAAGCTTCTGGGTAAAGTTGCCTGGTAACAGAACAAAAAAACGCCCCGGATTTCTGGGGCGTTTTGTATTAGTTCGCATCAAGCTTTGCGATCAGTATGGCTTTAGTGTCAGCATCCACAAAGGCCGCCTCAAGGGCGGTACGCGTTATACCGCGAAGCTCATTCTCGCTAAAACCAAACACATCTTTAGCGCGCTGATACTCCTCGGCCAATGTTGTGTGGAAGAAAGGCGGATCATCTGATCCCAACGTCACCTTAACCCCGGAATCATAAAGCCTGCGCAGGGGGTGGGATGCGTAATCCGGATATACAGACAGGGCAATATTCGATCCGGGGCACACTTCCAGAACAATGCCGCGTTTCACCAGTTCTTCGACCAGTTTCGGGTCTTCGATGGATCGCACACCATGCCCTATTCGGGTCACCGGCAATTTGTCGATTGCATCCCAGACACTTTGTGGACCCTCAACTTCACCGGCATGCGTTGTACATCCAAGCCCGGCATCGGCGGCAATTTTATAGGCCGGGTAAAACGCTTCCTGCGAAAACATGCTTTCATTCCCGCCCATGCCAAACCCGACAATATAGGGATGACCACACGCAACCGTATCAGTCGCCACACCAATCGCCTTTTCCGGGCCGATATGGCGAACGCAGGTCATGATGATCCGTCCGATAATTCCGGTTTCCTTCCCGGCACGGTCAATCCCCTCGGCAACACCATTCAGATGATCATCAAAGGAAATACCACATTCCAGTGCATGTGACGGCGAACAGAAAATCTCGACATAAAGCGCCCCCGCTTTGGCCTGTTCGCAAAGATACCAATGCGTCAGATCGGCATAATCCTTACCAGTACGGATTGCCGCACTCGCCCTGTCAAAACTGCCCAGAAATTCGGGGAAGTTTGACCAGATATACCGATCCTGATCATCATAAATCCCGTCCGGAAGGCTAATACCGTTGCGGGCGGCGAATTTCCGCACCAATGCAGGCGTCAACGCACCTTCCATATGCAGATGCAATTCGGCCTTGGGAATATGCTGTGTCATTTCTGGCGCTCCGGATTTTCTTATTTTCTTTCCTGATCCAGTTCTAGCGCCAACAAGACCCTAGGTCACGCAACAACCGTTTTCCGTCGCAGCATTTTTATCGAAGCCAAAAGCGCGCCACCAACAATCAAAAGGCAACCCGCGATCACGGTCGGGCTTGCTTCGGCTTTGCCAAAACCGATCAGCAGGATCGTGCTGAGTAACGGTGCACCATAAGACGCGACACCCAGAACCTGAATATCGCCATGCTTGGTGCCATAATCCCAGACAAAGAAAGCAACCCCGACCGGGCCAAGACCAAGCCCGATAATCGCAAGCCATTGCCCGGCATCCGGCATCACCCAGATTTCAGTCACGCCGTGTGTTATGAAACCCAATAACGCCGCACCGGCACAAAATCCGCAAACGGCTTCAACTGGGACATCGCGATAGCGCCGGTTCAAAACCGAATATCCCGACCACAGGATAGAGCAAACCATTGCCGCACCATAGCCAAGGCCATAGGCCGGATCAAAATCAAACCCATGCCCTTTGGTCACCAGAACCGCAGCCCCGCAAAGTCCCAGAACCGCACCGGCAATGTGATACCAGCGCAATCGTTCGCCGGGCAGAAGTGCAGAAAACAGGACAATAAAAAGTGGCCACAGATAGGCAATCAGACTGGCATCAACCGCGGGCGCATTGGCCAAGGCTACGAAATAGAAAAAGTGATACCCAAACAACCCGCCAACCCCAAGCACCCAGGCACCAACCGGTTGCCTCAAGGCCTGAAATGCCGCCAACCCGCCGCGCGCGATCCAGATAAAGCTGAAAATGGCCGCAACGGAGAAACAAAGACTGACCAGTTGAAAAGGCGGGATGGCACTGACTTCTGTCGTAAATAACGCCAGCAAGGCCCAAAGCACAATGGCAATACCACCAATCATGGTGGCCTTTGTACGGTGATCAAGCAAAGTCATGAAACCATCCCGAAGTTCAACTAATCGCAGCGGTGATCAAAGCAGGTCGGGATGAAGACGTCTTTGCCGAAACTCCGGATTTCATTCGAATGAGATAAACCCGGAGGCCTTTAAGTTCGGCGGCGAAGCGCAATCGGCGCATGTCCGAACCGCCGGGAAAAGGCACGGGAAAATGCACTTTGATCGGTAAAACCGACCTCGCGCGCGATATCGCCAAGCGGCATTGTATTTTTCGGATCATTCAGCATTGCATAGGCACGCTGTAATCGTTGTTCGCCAAGCCAGCGCATCGGCGTTGTACCCAGATGCTTTTGAAACGCCGCAAATAACGCGCTTTCCGATTGCGCGGTAATCTTCGCCATTTCAGTAACCCCGATCGGTTCGGAAAGGCGCAGCTCAATCCAGGCAAGCAGGCGCTGCAAGCGCATCGGGATCATGCTGCCTGCGTCGGCTTTGTCAGTTTGCATGGCTGCTGAATGGCACAGGACTTCGCCTAAAGTTTTGCAAACAAACGCGTCATCGGCAAAGGTGTTTTCACACACAGCAATTCCCGCCACATGACGCAATGACAGATTTTCAGATTGCAGTCTCCCCTGCCCATCCGGCGAAAATCGCCGTATGCGCGATATCACACGCTTTTGCTCAAGTCCTTGCAAAAGACCTGTCAAATGCCCGGCATAGCCAGCCCCGACTTCAAGATAGGGTGACGCGCCCGCCTGATACCAAAACCGTTCAAGCCCGGTTTGCGCCGCAAGGTCGATATCGACATCAAGCACAAGAAAACGGTTCATCCCCAACGCCCGATAGGCATGGGTATCGCCCGCCGGAACAAACGCCAGCCTGCGGCCCGAAACACAGCCACCGCGCCCCTCGACCTCAAGCTCGAGCATGCCAAGATCGGCAATGATGATCTGGTGGAAATCGTCGTGACTGTGGCTGGCGGCTTCAGACCGATACTGGCGAAAACTTGTTTGCATTTCTGTTCCTGTTCAAGAGCCACAGGATATGCGATTGCCGCAGTTCCGCAAAGCCCCTCGACAGCCGATACCGGCACAAACAAAATCAGCAAGACGTTTATTAAGAACGCCTTGCTGATTGGCCGCCCGGGAGGAAGGCTAAAACCTTATGAAAACAGTTCCCTGTTTTCTTCAACGATCTGTGGCAAACGTTCCATGGTTCCCGAAAGATGCTGCCGCATTTCCGAACTGGCCAAATTGCCATCACCGGACTGGATCGCAGCAATTACCGCCTTGTGACCTTCAAGCACCGAAAGCATTTTACCCGCACGCGGCAGATCAAGCATGCGAACACGTGCGAGATGGCCACTGCGCGCCGTCACCTGCACATGCAGGTTTGATTGATTGACCCCATTGAAAAGAGCCGCATGGAACGTCTCATCCAGCTGCTTGAACAGATCAATCTGTTCGATATCACCCGCAAGGGCTTCCTGCATTTTGATGATGCCCTTGGCTTTGACAACGGCGGCAGTTTCCCCCATTTCCGCCAATTGCCGCACCACTTCGCATTCCGCCGCAACACGCAGAAAATGCTCCTCGCGGATACGGGCAACATCAATCTTGGTCACCACGGTTCGCGACTGGGGATAGGATGCGACCAACCCATCCTGTTCCAGACGCATGATGGCTTCACGCACCGGTGACTGGCTGACTTTGAAACTGTCCGCCAGTTCTGCCCGAACCAGTGTTGTTTCAGGCGGAAGGACAAGCGAGATGATCCGGCTTCTCAGTTCCTCATAAACAAGTGCCGAAGCAGGAACATGCGCATTGGCTTTCATCGCGCTATCATAAACAGGCATAAGACCGCCCATGAATGTATTCATTTTCACTCAACTCCCGGCAATTGCGCATGTGCCTGCATCCCTTCGTCCCTTCATTACATCAATGCGTTGGGCAATAACAACGTCAAGCTTGGCACTGCCGCCATCAAAACGAAAAATACCACCATCGCAATGAAGAACGGGATCGATGCCCGGGTATAAGCCCCGGTTTTGACATCCAGAATGCCACAAACCGTAAACATGATGACCCCGACCGGTGGCGTCAGACCGCCAAAATTGATCAGGGTCACGATCAAAATGCCCATATGGACCGGGTCATATCCGGCATTAACCAGAACCGGCATGACAATCGGCGTGACCAGAAGGATGTTGGCCGCTCCTTCAAGGAACATGCCGCTGATCACAAGAACCGCGACGACAAGCGTCAGGATCAGAACCGGATTTTCGGTAAGCGTTGTGACAAACTCGGTAATCTGCTGGGGTGCGCGTTCAATGGTCATGGCATAACCCAGAACCGCCGCCATAATGATCAGCAACATCACCATTCCAAGGTCGGAAACAGAGCCGGTCACCGCTTCGTAAAGCTTTTTGCGGTCCAGTTCCCGATAAACAAAAAATCCGACACAAAGCGCATAGAAAACAAGGAACGCGCCCGCCTCGGTCGCGGTAAACAGACCAAAGCGGAAGCCGACAATCAGAATGACCGGAAATGCCAGCGCCCAGATGCTTTCCGAAAAGCTCGACCAAAGCTCTTTTCCACTCGGCACCTTTGGCAGGTCGGGTTTATAGCCGTTCTTATGCGCGACAAACCAGGATGTGATCATCAGGACAATCGTCAGGAAAATACCGGGCAGAACGCCGGCCAAAAACAGGCGACCGATCGAAACTTCATTCACAAACCCGAACAGGATCAGTCCGATGCTTGGTGGAATGGTTGCGGTGATAACCGACCCGAAGGCCAGAACCGCAGCCGTTGATGCCTTGGAATAGCCCTGCTTGATCATGCTGGGCCCCAGAAGGCGCGCTTCCATCGAGGCATCAGCAACGGCCGACCCCGAAATCCCGCCCATCATGAAGCTTAGAACGATGGATACCTGTGCCAGCCCCCCGGCCATCCAGCCGGTTAGCAAACGGGCAAACTTGACCAGACGGAACGTAATCCCCGTCACATTCATCAGATTTCCGGCAAGGATGAAGAACGGCACAGCCAAAAGCGGAAAGCTTTGTGTTGCCGTTACCATTTTCTGGATCACCACGGTTGGCGGCATGGCCCCGGTCAGAATAAAGACCGGCACCGAAGCAAGCGCCAGGGCAAAGGCAACAGGCATTCCGATGACCAGAAAAACCGTAAATAGTACCGCAATCAGTATGAGCATCAGAACTGCCCCCTGCTTCGAATTCGTTCGATAAGCTTAAACACCATGGTCCGCATCAAAAGGATCAGACCGACAACCATCGAAGCATGGATGTAAGAGGCATGGATTTGCGTTGCGCCAACAAGACGGGGATGCATCAAAATCATGTTGCCCCACGCGTAATACAGCAGAAACGCAAGGAACCCGATGATCACGACGATATTGAACAATTCGACGAGATCGCGTGCTTTGGGGGATATGTTGTCCTGCAGGATCTGAAGACCGAAATGCCGGTTTTCCTGCATGCCAATGTCAGCTGCCAGCATGCAAAGCCAGACGAAAACAAGCTGGGCCATTTCAATTGACCAGATAATCGGGGATCCCACCGCCCTGGCAATTGACGCAACGCCTACCAGAACGACAATTGCAACAAGCAGAATCCCGGCACAGGCAAACTCAATTTGCTTGAGCATGTATTCCATTCCATCTTGAAGATTGATGTGCGTTGCCCCGCATGCGGAACAACGCACATTCGCAAGGCACGTTTACCGTTACCGGAAAATCAGCGACCGAGAACTTTATTGACGATGGCCGCCTCGGCTTCGAGATCAAGCTGCTTGTAAACCGGCTTTACAGCTTCCTTGAATGGCGCAAGGTCAACTTCGCTGACCTCAACCCCGCTTGCGGCAACATCTTCAAGCGCCTTTTCGCCAAGCTCGATGGTTAGCTGCGACGCATAACGACCGTCCTCGACCGCAAGATCACGTACAATCTTCTGATTTTCAGGAGAGATTTCATCCCACGCCTCGGCACCAACAACCAGCGCGGTCACGAGCTGGATATGGCCGGTTTTGGTCACATTCTTGATCACTTCGTAAAGTTTGGCATTCCAGATTGCGGTCGGCTGGGCTTCGGCACCGTCAATCGTGCCAAGCTGAAGGGCAGTGTATACTTCGCCCCATGCAATCGGGGTCGGTTCGGCACCCATTGCGCGGATGGTTTCAATCCAGACAGGCGCACCGATTGTCCGCATGCGAACACCGGCAAGATCAGCCGGACTTTTCACCGGTTTCTGTGTCAGGGCGTGGCGCGCCCCCTGATACCAGTTCGATGCAATCATCACGAGGCCAGATTTCTCGCGAAGTTCATCACCCCAGGCGATATATTCATCTGAAAGGGCAAATTTGTCGGCCTGTTCATAGGTATCAAACAGGAACGGTGCCGACATGATCGCCAGCGACGGAACGAAGCTTGAAAGACGGGCGACATCCGTGACCGTACCGATACCGGCACCCGCACGCGCCTGATCGATCATTTCGGTGGTATCACCCAACTGGGAATTGTGGAAAACCTCGATAATAACGTCGCCATTGGTGGCTTTTTCGACATCAAGTTTGAACTTCTCAAGCCCCTGCCCCATCGGATCATTCGGCGCCAGAACCGTTCCGATACGAAGCGTCGTTGCAGCCGTCACAGGCATGCCTGCAGCAAGCGCCCCGGCAAGTACAGCACAGATTCCGAGTGTTTTCGCAGTAAATTTCATTATGGAAGTCCTCCCGTTGGATTGGCATTTTGCCATTAATTGATATTTTAGTTTGTTTGAAATTTTAGATACCTCTGATCAATCTTGTCAATCGATTTTTCAACTTGTAAAAATTATTAAAAATCAAAAGCCTAATTGAAAATTTTAATTCCAGACGCTGAAACTTGTAATCAACCGGGAAATGATCTTTGACCTATCGGGGACGCAAAATCAGAAATTGGCCGCCGTCGAATGTGCGTAAAATCCGATCACATTTGCCGGTCATATTTGGCAGGCAGGTACGATCTCGCCCGACGTTCAGGCTTTTTTTGCCACACCCAAATCCCATATGCTTTAATGAAGGAAGTCATTATCTTACAAGATGATGGACCTTCGGGTGATCTGGAAAACCAAAAAGCGGAGACGATTTTGACCTTCTGCGAGAAGTGCGACCAAATACCGGAAATGGCCCCAAATGAAGGCCGCCTTTACCTTTGGCCTCCTGTTGCACATACAACGGGGAAAATTCTTACCAATATCAAGAAGTCCGGGCACTCCGCAGAAAAAAGCACATCCGTTGCAACGCTTTATCTTGATTATGTCCGTCCGGGTCTGCGCCCGCTGATTGACGCGATTTCCGAAAATCTGCTGCCCGAAGAAATCACTGACACCAAGGCGCTGATCATGCCCGGCAATAGGGAACCCCAACTTGACGACATTGCGCGCGTCACGTCGCTTGGCGCCATACGCGCACAGATCGGCGCGGAATGGCTTGGCGACATGCTGCGGGAAAATCGCCTGAATTCCGTTTTCCAACCGATTTTTGCCGTTGGAAACATCACAAAACCCTATGCCCATGAATGCCTGATCCGCGGGACCGATAAAACCGGCAATGTCATCACACCAGATAAACTATTCGGCGCGGCCCAATCAGCCGATCTGCTGTTCCAGCTTGACCGGGCAGCCCGGGCTGCAAATGTCCGTAACGCGCACAAAGCAGGGATTTCGGGAAATCTGTTTATCAACTTCACGCCAAGTTCGATCTACGATCCGGATTCCTGCCTGCGCACAACGATTGATGTGGTGTCGGAATGCGGGTTGGATCGCAACAATGTTGTCTTTGAAGTTATCGAAACTGAAAAAGTCCGCAGTATTGAACATCTTGGTGCGATCCTGAAATCCTATCGCGATTCTGGTTTTCGGGTTGCACTGGACGATGTTGGATCGGGCTATTCGACCCTGAACATGTTGCCGCAACTGCAACCCGACATCATTAAAATCGACCGTGAACTGATCGACCATGTTGATCAGGATAAATACAAACAGGCCATTGTCAGCAAGCTGATCGATCTGGCCAAGCAACTCGACATTGACGTCGTCGCAGAAGGGATAGAACGCCAGGGCGAACTTGATTTCCTGACCAATCACGGCGTGGATTATGTTCAGGGATATCTGCTTGGTCGCCCTGAAGCTTTGCCCTTTGTCGCCAGCGCGTAACCAATACTCGCTGCCATACCCGGTTTCCGATTGCCAAAGCGGCTTTGCAAGCTGGTGGGTCCTGCAAAAGCCGGATCAGAACTGCTTCTCATTCTGTCGCAGAATCTGATTATTCCCTGGTCGGAATCACCATCGGCGAAGGGGCCGGAGGGCGAGATCGCCATATATGCGGCAAACAGCCTAATTGAAACGCCAAATAGCCGCCGCGATGTTGCTGCATATTACGGCAACTGGCTAAGCCTAGAATTTTCTGCATCACCTGACGGGCTGATCCCGCCCTGATCCGGAACTCTACCCCCAAAGATATGACACCGAGCGTTCTCAGAGGTTCAGCATCGCCTCTAACTCGCGTCGTGTCATGGCCTTGTAACCCGCTACAACCCGTTTTCCTTCATCTCTGGAAACCGAAATTGCCAGACGCATGGTAGATTCGCACATATACATGATCAAAAGGCATCGTGCCGCGATATCCTCTTTATGTGCACGGGCTGCCGGTGCCAGTCGAAAGATGGTTTGGCACAGGAAATCGGCATGGGATCGGCTGACTTCAAGCTCCATATCGCGCAGGGTTTTGTCGGCCTGGGTGCCCGACCAGATGTCGCAAATTACCGGCTCCGCCAGAAACAGTTCGTAATAAATATCAACCAGCCGTTCAAACGCCGGAACCAGCGCGTCTGCACTGGTAACCACGCCAAGACCGTCTTCAATACAATGGCGCGATTCCGCATTATAGCGATCAGCCAATGCGTGAATGATCGCCGCCTTGTCGGGAAAATACTGATATAGCGACCCAATCGAGACTCCGGCGCGTTCCGCTAGTTCCCCCATCTTCATCAGGTCACTTCCCTGCACCGAAATCAGCTCGCACGCGGCATTGAGGATATTTTCCACCCGTTCGCGGCTGCGTTTCTGCGTCGGTGCCCGGCGCATGGATTTTGCGTTTTCCGGCAATATCTTGACCCTTTATTCATTCGCTGGCTCACGCCCGTTTTCCGATTGGCTTTCGGCATCTTTGCAACATTAGCCTCTTGACGAACAAAATACGAGGATTTATCACATTTACAAATATGAGGATTATTCACGTTTAAAACCCGACAACAGGAGCCGAAAGTGATGGACCCAAACCGCTATCTTATCCTTGGTGCCACCGCCAAAACCGGTCGGCGTGTTGCCGCCAAACTCGACAAGATGGGCTGCTATACCCGCGCCTTATCGCGCAGCACCACCCCGTCCTTCGACTGGACCCGCCCCGAAACCTGGGATGCCGCCCTTGAGGGTGTTAGTGCTGCCTACATTACCTTCCAGCCCGATCTCGCCGTCCCGGGATCGGTCGACATCATTACCGACTTTTCCAAACGCGCTCTCAAACATGGTGCGAAACGACTGGTGATGTTATCGGGCCGTGGCGAGTATGAAGCCCATCGGGCAGAAGATGCATTGCGCCAATCGGGTGCGGACTGGACCGTGCTGCGTGCCAACTGGTTTTTCCAGAATTTCGACGAGGATCTGTTCCTACCCTATTTGCAACAGGGCACTCTGGCGCTGCCGGCCGGTGACGTGCTCGAACCGTTTATCGATGCTAACGATATTGCCGATTGTGCCGTCGCGGCACTCGTCGAACCTGTTCACATTGGCAAAACATATGAATTGTCCGGTCCAAAGGCACTGACCTTTGCCGAGGTCACGACGCTGATCGCCGACGCAACCGGACGCGACATTGTCTTTGCCCCAATCACACTTGACGAACTTGATGCGGGCCTTGCCGCAGATGGTATCCCGGATGACTTCCGTCATCTGATCCGCTATCTGTTTTCCGAGGTCCTTGATGGCCGCAACAGCGCGACCACAGGCGATGTCGAAAAAATCCTTGGCCGCCCACCGCGCGACTTTGCCGACTATGTTCGCGAAACGGCCCGGACCGGCATCTGGAATCAGGTTTCAGATACCTGATAACCCCGCCCGTATTTATGCAATGATTGCGATATAAAAATAAGGCAGGCGCGCCCTACCCGGCGACGGAGCGGAACCTGGCCGGGGTCAGGCCGGTAAAGCTGCTGAACCGCGTGGTCAGATGGGCCTGGCTTGAAAAACCGGTGGCGAGCGCGATATCGGCAACCGACAATGCCGGATCGCGCAGCATCCGTTTGGCGGCCTCAATCCGGCGGCGCAGAACATATTTATGCGGTGCCTCGCCCACCGACTGGCGGAACATGCGCGCAAAGTGATAGGGCGAAAGCCCTGCCTCGGATGAAATCTGTTCGAGTGACAACGGCTGATCCAAATTGGCCTCGATAAAATCAAACACCCGGCGTCTGATTTGCGGAGACAGGCCGCCGCGCACCCGGAATTCCAGATCGCGTTTCGACGAATAGCTGCGCAGCATATGCCCCATCAGCATCTGCCCAGCGCTCGACATTGCCATACGATCGGCCGGGGCACTCCAGTCCAGCGGCAACATCGCATGGCGGATTGTCTGCTCGATCAGCGTATCAAGGAAGAATGTCTTTTCAGGGACCTCAACGGCGTTGGGTTCAATATCAAACGCCTCGACCACCGCGCGTTCCCACGCGGAATGCGGGATATAGAGGTGGAACAGTTCGACCTCGCCATTGACCACCCAGTCCGATGTCAGATGGGCCGGCATCAGGCAACAGCGCCCCGGCCCGCCACCGGTTAGCGGATCAGGTCCGATCTGGCGTTTAATGCCCGTACCACCATTGACATAAAGGCTGATGGTGTGATGGTCAGGGTCGGTATAGCGGGTCATGACATCGGCATTACGCCGCCAGTGTGCCGCCGAAATGCTGTCGCCAAAATCACCCGCATTCAGCAGTTCGGCATCACCGATCAGCTGATTGTAGACTTCAAAATTCTGGTATCGGCCATTGGGCACAAACATCGGCACGTCCTGTTTCCAAGGCACAATCATCGCATTGCAGCACCATATTGCAAAGCCCAGCGTGCGAAGGACTGCATTGATTTGCGCAAGATTGTGAAAAACACCGCAAGTTCGTGAAAGCCCGTCCCCCTCAAAACGGTCTATAAACTGGCTTCGGATATGCCCCACATATCATTCTCTCCCTCTCGCCACCGGAGTTACCGCTTTATCATGACCGCATTGCTTTTTCTGATCGTCACGGCCTGCTGGGGATTTACCTGGTATGCGATCAAGCTTCAGATCGGGCCGATCCCGATTGAAATGTCGATCTTCTATCGCTTTTTGCTGGCTGCTGTCGTGCTGTGCGGTTTCCTGATCCTGTCGCGTAAATGGCGGCCGGTTCCGTGGCGGGCCCATCCGTGGATCGTGCTGCTGGGATGCGGGCTGTTTGGCATCAACTTTATCCTGATGTATTCGGCGACCGGCTATATCGCATCGGGGATCGTTGCGGTGATCTTTACCACATCGACCATTTTCAATGCGCTGGGCAATTGGGCGTTCTATGGCCAACGGCCGGGTCTTCGCTTTGTTTTCGGGGCGGCGTTTGGCCTTGGCGGCATTGCGTGCCTGTTTGCCAATCAGATTTATGCCCTGTCGCATAATCCGCATGCCATCACCGGCCTTTTGTTTGCGCTTGGCGGGACGGCGGTGTTTAGCATGGGCAACATGGTTTCGGTCAAACTGAACGCGATGGGTATTCCCAACCGCGATGCGGTCGCGCGTGGCATGGCTTATGGTGCGGTCATGCTTCTGATCTTTGCCCTGCTGCGCGGTCAGACGCCGATCCTGCCGACCGACCCGGTTTATATTGGCGGGCTTCTGTATCTGGCCATTCCGGGGTCGGTCGTTGCCTTCATTGCCTATCTGGCACTGGTGCACCGGGTCGGTGCGGGGCGTGCGGCTTATGTCACCGTCCTGTTCCCGGTGGTGGCCCTTACGGTTTCGACCTTCCTTGAAGGCTATGTCTGGACGCCGATTGGGGCGACGGGGCTTGTGATGATCTTTCTTGGCAACATCACGATATTTGCCCGCCTGCCCGGAGCAAAAGCCAGAGCCGCCAAAGCCGCCGCCAAGGCATGAACAAAAAACGGTCGCCTGACGATATCGCAGGCGACCGTTTGCATTTTCCTATGCCGGTTTGGCTTTGCGACCGTGCCAGACCTCGGGATTGATCATGTGGATCGGATCGCCGTTGGCATAAGCCACCACCTGATCGAAAATATCGCCAAACTGCATGTCCAGTTCATCCTCGGTCACGAAGCCGACATGCGGGGTTGCCAGAACGTTTGGATGGTTGGCAAAACGGTCATCGGCGTCGATCAGGGGTTCGGTATCAAGCACATCGACCGCCGCCTTCCCCGGACGTCCGGCATCAAGGGCCGCCAGAAGCGCGCCCGGTGCCACCAACCCGGCCCGCGATGTGTTGACAAACAGGCTGCCGGGCCGCATCCGGGCGAGATCATCGGCGGTAATCGTCCCGCGGGTTTCCGGCGTCAGACGCATATGCACCGTAATGATATCGGGCGTGGCAAAGAATGCCTCGCGCGATGCGGCGACATCAAGGCCGTCCTCAGCCGCAGCCTTGCGCGATGCCTCTGACGCCCAGACCAGCACATTCATCCCGAACGCCCTGGCATAGCCCGCCACCACGCGCGAAATCTTGCCATATCCAAGGATACCGAGGGTTCGCCCGCGCAATGTCTTGCCGATTCCCATCTGCCATTGGCCTGCTTTGAGCGATGCATTCTGTTCGACGATCTGGCGGGCGGATGCCATGATCAGCGCCCATGTCATTTCCGCCGCCGCATAGGATGGCGCCTTGCCCGCCCCCTGTTTCGAACACAGCAACACGCCGCGTTTGGTGCAGGCATCAACATCGATATGCGGATAGGCACTGCGCTGACTGATCAGTTTTACGCCTGGCAAATGTGCCAGCAATTCATCGGTGATTTTGGTGCGTTCGCGAAACAGCACGACCGCCTCCGCATCGCCAATTGCGCCCGCCAGATCGGCCGGATCATCATATTTCTGCGTGAGGATGGTCACGTCATGCCCGGCCAGTTTTTCATAGCACGGCAGATGAAAAATGCTGTCGAGATAGTCGTCAAGAATTGCGATCTTCATTCCAAATCCCGCGTCGTTTGCGAATGCGTCCGTGATACTCGCATCACAGGAATACCGGCACAAGCCAGATCGGCGCAAATATCTGAAACCATCCTTGCCGTGACTGACGGGTGGCTGATCGCACGCCACACACGCCACGCACGCCAGCGAAAGCCCCGAACCTAATCCGCTTTCATCAATTCCATTAACCGTGTGACCGCATATTCGTAATAATCCTTGTTAACGTGAATATTGGTCAGATTGTCACTCCCAGCGAACTCGTTTTTGGTAAAGCCGGTTTCGTTGCAAAGGTCCGGCCAGGGATGGAGAATGAATTTTGTCCTGCCCAGATTATGGGCGAGCATTTTAAATGCCTCTGTGTATGCCCGTTTGTGGACATTGTAATAACCACCATCGACAAAGTGATCCCCCAACCGAAAGCGTGCAGTTTGTTCGGGCATGTCGGGCGAAACGATCCAGAATATCCGTTTATAGGCGGTCAGCTTTTCAAGCTGCATGCCGAAGACGAGATTGGGCGTGATTTTCTGGACATACATCTTTACCAGCTCAGGCGTGACTGCATCCAGACACGGCAGGGACGGTGTAATATCGCTGCCGCCCGCGCCCTTGATTTCAGGTTTCATCTCCCCGTGCGCACGGATGATGTTATCGCCAAACAAACCCACCCCGACCAGAACCAGATCCTGCGGATTCTGGACAAAAAAATCTTTGAAGTTGAAATGTTCCTTTCGGAACACAAATGTCCTGAAACGATGGATATTTATTTCGCGATGAGGATTGTTGGCAAGAAGCCGGATCGGGGCAAAGGCAAATTTTCCCTGCCGATCATATTGATCGATCATCTGGCTGCATGCCGTCAAATGGCTGTCACCGAACGCGACAATAACGTCCCTGCCATCCCCCCCGTTTTCATATTGCCGGTTGGCAAACCCTTCGAGCATTTCTTCCTCGCAATCGGCATCCATTGATTTTGGAACCGTTGTTGAGGCGCGCTTGTTATTTACGGGCGGCAATTCTTCTTTGGCGGCGGTGCTGTCCTGATTTCGCACGATGCCATCGGGAAAGTAGCATGTCATGAAATGGGTCATGACAGTTTCGACCGCATCGGATTTTACGGATCGGAGATTGTCTTCGAAAAAACTGCTTCTGGCGGCCGGATTATTGATGATCTCGAACGACGGGAAATAATCGGCAAACCCGTTTTCCGATGCAAAATCCCCGGCAACAGCACGCAACACTGCCTTGGAATAGGTTGTGGATTGCAGGATGTGCCTTTCTTCATAGGTCGCGGTCAAAGGTACTGGCGACACCGTCAGGATCAGCCTGAAATCCCGCCCCCCGCGCATTTCCCGGATTGCCGTGCAAAACTGTTCAAGGTCGGCACGTATTTCAGGATAGGTGAAGTTTACAAAACTGTATTTGAGCGGATCAAAATCTCCGCCCGCAACGCCGGGCGCGACCGGAAGAACCGTGCCACAGGCATTCACCTGCCATGCCTCGGTCAGACCAAGGGTGAAAACGAGAATATCAAGATCGGTAAATGCCTTCTCGACCGCCTTGAGATGGGCTTTGCGCAATTCACCAATCGCATCACCGCTGGCCACCGGTGCCGCAAACACATTGGGGCGCAGCGGATCGACAAAACCATCTTGCGCCTGCCAGGCCGTATCGGAGCAGACCCGCAGCCCGGCGATTTCCGCAGTCAGTTGCAGGGCCTGCCTGACCGTATAGATATTGCCGTAATTGGCCGAGAAATTCCGCGATTTGATATTGTCATCGGTATCAAAGAACGGAACATTCAGATCACGTTCGCGCAGCCATGTTGCAATATGCTGGGCAAAGCAACTGCCCATCGTCACAACCGTATCGTCCGGCGCAATTCCCCATTTCGGCGCATGAATATTGGCAACATTGCGCGGGTCAGAAAGCGCAACCCCGTACCGCCAGAAACGTTCCTGTTTCAAATCTTTATAAGGGTTGATCAATGTCATTTCTCGCTGCAAAAGCCATGTAACGCAATATTGGAAACAGTTTTTATCGGATGGTCGATAAAATCAAATCCTTTCCCCCAGATTCCCGTTTCCAGCCGCATATAAAATTTCATGAAAAAGTTCTTGATTTGTTCTTTTAACTATGTCATAAGATAAAAGTCAACGGGAGAAATGCACCCGGACCGAAACCCGCAAGGCCTTGTGCCTAGCGGGTTTTTTGCGTTTGGGGCTGGATGAAAGAGGTGATCGGGATGCAGGGACAAAGACACAAAACGGGCGGCGGGGTGCCCCGCAGGATGTTGATTGGCGGATGGCGGAGCCGTTACGGCGGCGTTCTGCCCGAGGATTAAGGGAACTAACCCGGTCATTTGTCATGACGGGAGAGGTGCGTCTTTTTGGCAAGGGAGCGTTAAATTCGCCGGGAGCGGCGGCAATGGCAGCATGAGCGGCAGCGGGCGATCACCCGCCGACGATGGACAGGTGGGGGCCGTACGCCCGAAATCCGTCTTCGGGGCAAACTGGCGAAGGCCCGAAATGTGTCCGGGCTTCACCGGTTGCCGGAAATGTCGCCAAGGCCGGAAGGATGGCAATGGCAGCAGCAAGCCATGCCCCGTCGAAGATGGACAGGGCTGACAAGTGCGAGGACCGTGTGCCCGAAAACCGTTTGTGGGTGAGTTTGGCGCAAGCCCGAGGTTTGTCTGGAGGCCAGAGCGGCACGTTGTTGCCGGGACCGGAAAGTGATCGAGGTGGACGGAGAGCCCGATGGTGGTCCGTCGGCGGGGCTGGTGAAGGCCTGAGGTTTGCCTGAGCACCGGAGAGGCAGGTTGCCGCCACCGCCCGAAAGTGAGCGACGTAGCCGAGAACCCGATAGCCGTCCGTCGGCGAGGTTGGCAATGGCCCTTGGTCTGTTCGGGCGTCGGTGGTTGCAGCACGTCGGGTTTGGGGGGCCGGTTTTGGGGTGGCGTGCGCGGCCCTTTCGGGGTCGTTTGCCGATCTGCGGATGGCGACCCTGCCGCCGAATAGGCGCATCGAAAATGATCAGCACGAAGCCAGCCTGTGCGGGCCGCCGAACCGATGATGCCGGAAGCAGGCAATCCCGGCCGGGCGGCTTTCTGGTGCTGTGCGGCAACCTCCTGCCCCCGTCCCTCATCACAAGCCAGTTTCAAAACCGTCTTTGCAGATCAGCATAAATACCATCGGCAAAGAGGTAACCAATGAAATTCAAAACAGATGACGATGCACATAGTTTTGACATCTCGCCAGAAGGTGCAGGTCTGGAAGGAATATATGATGGCGACAGCACACAGAAATCATCGCTTGAATTCACCAATACCCTGCCAACAAGCGACGGTAAATTCAGCAAAGTTCCCAGCGGATGGATTGCACAGGACGGCTATATGACAACCAACCCCAAACAACAGGGACTTGGTTACATGATGTCATTTGCCGGTGCGACCATGGCCGCGCAAGGCGGCATCGAACATGTGTTTGTGTCTTCTGGCAGTGTGGGGGGCGGCGGACAGGCCGTTATTGCCGCACTGGGTGGTGCAAAATACGACCTTTCCGTCACCATGCAGGACGGCAAGACTGAAATCTTTGGCGGTTATGCGATCCCGGTCGCCAGCATGCTGGAAAAATCCGCACAGGGATGGAAGGCAAAAGGCTGGGTGCTCACGGACGAGACGCTTTAATCGACCGATCCCAGATATTTCAGCCCCGGGCAGTTCAAGCTGACCGGGGCGACAACATCCTTACTGGTCGAAATAACAATCCTGATCGATATCGGCGAGCAATCCGGCCTCTGTCGGGGACCAGTCCAATTGCCGACGCGTGATGACACTTGCCGCCGGGCAATCGAGTTTGGCGAAATGGGTGAACCAGCCGAAATGATCGGTGGCGGCGTCTGGGCTTTTGGAAACGACCGGAACGCCCAGCCGTTTGCCGATCACCCCGGCGATCTCGTGAAAGGCGATGCCGGTTTCGGCAACGGCGTGATAGACGCTTCCCGGCATCGCGACCTCGACCGCGCGGACATAGGCGCGTGCGGCGTCAAAGCGATGCACGGCGGGCCAGGCATTGTTGCCATCGCCGATATAGGCCGAAACGCCGGTTTCGCGTGCGATGCCAATCAGGATCGGCACAAAGCCATGATCGCCCCTTCCATGTACCGAGGGCGGCAGGCGCATGAGCGAAACGTTAAGCCCCTGCCCGACAAGCTCGGCCACGGCGCGTTCGGTCGCAACACGCGGCATGGCGTTTGGCCCGAAATCGGGCATGTCCTGCTCCGTCACCTGTATCCCGCCGGCCAGAAGCCCGAGGCCAGAGGTCACGACAAGCGGCTTTTGCGTGCCCGCAATCGCATCACCAAGGGCGGCGATGACCTCCGCATCCTCGGCACAGCTTTGGGCGTAGCGTGAAAAGTCGTGATTGAACGCGGTGTGAATGATCCCGTCGGCCTCAAGCGCCCCGGCGCGCAGGCTTTGACGATCATCAAGATCACCGCGATGCACCAAAGCCCCGGCCGCCAGAAGCGCACCTGCCGACGCATCAGACCGCGCGAGCCCCAAAACCTCATGCCCGGCCGCGATCAGATTTTCCACCACCGCCGATCCGACAAAGCCACTCGCCCCGGTTACAAAAATACGCAATTCCGTTCTCCACTTCACATTGCACATGATCAATGAGCAAACGATAGGCGATGGCGATTGGACGATCCATGCGCTATGATCCATATTACTTTCGCAATCGTCCAGAAGAAGGCTCCCCCACCCCATGGATCCGCTTTCCGATATCCTGTCGCTGCTTAAGCCGCGCAATTACATGTCGGCCGGGTTTGATGCCGCCGGTCCCTGGGCGATCCGTTTTGCCGATCAGGCCAATTCCATCAAATGCGGCACCATCGTTTCCGGGCAATGTTATGTCAGCGTCGAAGACCTTGCGGGTCCGGTGCTGTTGACGTCGGGAAGTTCTTTTGTCCTGCCGCGCGGGCGGACCTTCTTTCTGGCAAGCGATCCAGATTGCCCGCCCGTTGATGCGCCGCACATCTTTGCCAAGGCCCAAAGCGGCGGGATCGTTAAGCATAATGGCGGCGGCGAATGCTTTATCGTCAGCAGCCGCTTTGTCCTTTCAGGGCCGCATGCCGATATGCTGATGGCGGCCCTGCCGCCGATTGTGCGGATTGAAAATGATCAGGATGAAGCCAGCCTGCGCTGGCTGGTCGAACGGATCATGCAGGAATTGCGCAATCCGCAACCGGGCGGTTTTCTGGTGCTGCAACATCTGGCGCATACGGTGCTGGTGCAGGCCCTTCGGCTGCATCTGAGCAATGCGCAGCAAGCCAGCGGCCAAAGTGATAGGACCGGGCAAAACGCGCCTGACGTCCCCGACTGGTTCGCCGCCCTATCGGATAAACAGATAGCAACCGCGATTGCCTGCATCCATGAGGACCCCGCCCATCCCTGGACGCTTAAGGAACTGGCCCGCCATGCAGGCATGTCACGCTCGGCCTTTGCCGCGCGGTTCCGCGATGTCGTTAGCGTCCCGCCGATGGCCTATCTGACCCGCTGGCGGATGCTGCTTGCGGGGGATCGCCTGACCCATTCGGGACTGCCGATTTCGGAAATTGCCCTGTCGGTGGGGTATGAGTCTGAAAGTGCGTTCAGTACGGCGTTTAAACGGGTGATGGGGTGTGCGCCGCGAAGGTTTGGGAAAGACACCCTTTAAGACCGCCCGCTCGTGCTCAGTCCTTGATCGGTCGTTCGTAAACCACCCAGCTTGAGGCTTTGCCGATCTGATCGTAAAGCCGTTGCGCCGTAGCGTTATCATCTGCGGTGATCCAGCTCAGCTTGAACCATCCCCTGTCCCGCGCGATATCGTCCAGCCGTGTCATCAGGGCCTGTGCCACGCCATCGCGGCGGGCTTTTGGTGCCACGAAAAGATCGTCAAGCTGGCCAAACCACCCCCCTGTGAGGGTTTCGGGCACAGCACGGTATTGGGCAAATCCAACGACCCTATCCCCCTTCACGGCCAGAAGGCATTCCATCGGTCCGTCGGGATCGATAATCCAGCCCCACGTCGTATCGAGTACGGCATCAGACGGTGTGACGCCATAAAACACCATATAATCCCGAAACAAAGCGGCCCATGCGGCGCGATCCGATTGGATGACAGGGCGTATTTCGATCATTTCCGCCATCAGTTTGCGAATTCCTGACCGATTTGGCAAAGGTTCGTTCCCTTCGCCTTGGCGGCATACATCGCCTGATCAGCGATGTGGATCAGGGTATCAAGCGTTCTGGCATGTTCCGGATAGATGGAAACCCCAAGGCTTGCCCCCACCTGACAGGTCCCGCCGTCATGCCTGAGCGGTTCCGATACAGCATGCAGGATTTTGTCGGCAACCCGATGGACTTCGGCATCGGTATCAAGGTCTTCGAGAATAACCGTGAACTCATCCCCCCCGATGCGGGCCACCGTATCAGATGCCCTGACGGCGTTCTGCAAGCGCTTCCCGGTTTCAATGAGAATGCAGTCTCCGGCAACGTGGCCGAGCTCGTCATTGATTTGTTTAAAACCGTCCAGATCAATGAAGATTAAGGCAACCCGCGTCTTATGGCGCTTGGCGCGATCAATCGCCTTCGATAGCCGGTCCTCGAAGATGATCCTGTTTGGCAAACGGGTAAGCGGATCATTGAACGCCAGCTCGCGAATTTGATCGGCTTCTGCGCGTTCCTCGGTAATGTCACGCACAACCCCCATCATTTTGAGGGCGTCACCGTTTTCATCCTTGATGATATTGCCGGTTTCGCGCAGCCAGCGGATGGAGCCATCGGGCCAGACAACGCGATATTCCTCGTCATGATTTTCACCGGTTTCAACACAGCGGATTTCGCCTTGGCGGACCCGCTCCCTGTCGTCTGGATGCACGGCATCACAGAACAGGGAATAGGACGGCGTCACCTCGCCCGGTTTATAACCGAACATGCCATAAATCGCATCCGACCAGTAAAGCTCGTCAGTGTTAACGCACCAATCCCAGGTCCCGATACGGGCAAAATACTGGCTTTGCTTGAAGCGTTGTTCTTCCTCGGTCGCATCCAGCCGAACCCGCGACAGATCGCGGATGATCAATATGCTGTCACGTTGGTTGCGGCGCGCCAAAAGCTTTACCTCAACCGGGAAAAATGTGCCGTTCGACCGGATGGCTTCGGTGCGGTATTCGGTGTCCTGCGGCTCATGACCGATTTCGGGCGCGTCAGGCAAAAGGTCAGAAAGACGAAGCCCGGACACCGCACCATCAAACCGACCAAACATCTTGGTTGCCGCCGTGTTCAGGCTTCGAACCGATCTGTCCGCGTCCAGCGTCACGACACCGTCGGAAATATTCGCCATCACGCTTTTAAACAGGTTCGTTTGCGCACACGCCTGCCACCACCGCCAGATGACATAAGCCAAGGCAACAATAGCAATGACGACAAGGGATATAGAAATGAACACAGGAACGGCGTGAGGCATCGGTAGGCGTGGTTTTCCGAAACAGGGTGCGGCTCAGACTATAACTATACGTTGGTAGAATAGAAAGCCAGAAGAACAAGGGGCGGTAGGAAAACCTTAACTTTCGGGGGCTGGGGAATGCCTTTGGGTGGGATATGAGTCTGAAAGTGCGTTCAGTACGGCGTTCAAGCGGGTGATGGGGTGTGCGCCGAGGCAGTTTGGGCAGCAGGGTGTTTGAAACTCAAAGGCCCCACCCTAACCCCGCCCTATAATCATGCGCATGATGCGCATCATTCCATTGACTGCTGCACCTCAAATGCGCATAATGCGCATACACTCTGATGGAAGGAGCCTATGGACAGCAAAACCATCCTGAAAAGGCTTCAGGCGGACGGTTGGGAAATCGTGCGCACGAAGGGCAGCCACCATCAATTGAGCCACCCGACTAAGCCGGGGAAAGTGACGGTCCCGCATCCGAAACGTGATTTGCCGATTGGCACCGTCAAAAACATTGAAAAGCAATCCGGCGTAAAGCTGCTTTAGGCGGCCTTCGGAAAGCACCGCAAAATTGATGAAGCTTGGGCATCCAAGTGGAGAGAGCGAAATGAAACAGACCTATTGGGGTTTGGTCCACAAAGACGGCGGCAGCGATTTCGGAATTTCCTTTCCGGATTTTCCGGGCTGCGTCAGTGCGGCATCATCCATGACCGAACTGGTGGAAATGGGCACCGAGGCCCTGACCCTGCATATCGATGGCATGCATGAGGACGGCGAACCCATCCCCGCCCCGTCGCCGATGGTCGAACTGCCGAAAGACGCCGACGGGATCGTTGCGATTACCGTCGCCGTGCCGGGCAAGAAACGCCGGATCAACCTGACCATTGACGCCAATCTGATTGACCAGATTGAAGCGAAGCACGGCAAGGGGGCGGTTTCGGGGTTTCTGGAGGATGCGGCGCGGAAGGCGCTTTGACCCGCAACCGTTGTTCCGCTCTTAACCCCATGTCGGGGGTTCAAGTCCATCCGGGCCCATCAAATACATAAAATTTCACAATAAAATCAAAACTTATATCAAATTCGTACTGTGTGAGAACGTGGCGCAGTACACATTATCATTCCATCCCCCGCAATTTCGCCATTGCGGTTCTGGCCAGTTTGCGGCGATTGATGGTTTTGGTGCAGATGTCCGATGTTTTTGAATCGCTGTGCCCCTGCACAGACATCACGTCATGTCCCCTTTCTTCCAATCAAAGTGAGTTGGCAGATCAAATCAGCCCCGCCATTGGACAATGACCTGGTGTTCAGGTTTAATTCAGGCTTTCTCGTGCTGCGGAGGACTTGGCTGTTGGCTCTATCTCGAAATCATCACTTCATTCCCCAGTGCTATTTGAGAATGTTTGCGCAAGGAAAAGGTAAGAAATCGAAAATCTATTGCTGCGATTTGCTGGATGGTAAAACGTATACCACTCTTGTTCGAAACGTGGGAGCAAGACGAGATTTTAACAAAATAGAAGCCGAGGGGCAGAGCCCAGATGCGCTGGAAACAGCATACTCTAAATTTGAGACGCCCTTGTCAGAAGCACTGAGGCGCATAGATGCTCGCCAAAATATTGAAGACTTCGAAGACCTTGTCTACGTATTGAATTTAATGGCGTTGATGGCGACCAGACACCCAAGAAACAGGTCATCCATATCGCAATTCCTTGAGCAAGTTTACCGCGTGCAGGCTCAGAATTTGACGGCCTCAAAGCAGCGGTATGAAAATGCCTTCCGAAATGCTGAAGCGATGGGGCACATTACTAAATCCTCGGCGGATGTCAGCTATGAACGTGCAAGAGACTTCGTTGAGAAAGGCAACTACTCAATAGAAGTTCATCAAAACATGTTGATTGAACTCGAACTTGAAGGAATGAATGATGTGTTGGACACGATGGCGCTCCGCAAGTGGAGTTTACTGATAGCTTCCGACCAAAGTGGGTACTTCGTCACATCAGATAATCCGGTTTGTCTCATTCCGGTGAGGCCGCTTAAAGCGCCTTTCACCAGCGTTGGCCATGGTATGAGCGATACGTCAGTTCTTTTCCCGTTATCCAAGCATTTGGTTCTAGTTGGATTGTATGCTGGGAAAAGGGAAGTTCGTTCACTTGATAAACTTGAAGTTGCCAACATTAATGCTGCGATAATCGCACATGCACAAAGACAGGTTTACAGTTATAGCGAGTCCTTTTCCTATACGAAAAATGGTGAAATTGAATTTGGAACCAGCTTACACAGTGATCCAGAAGAGCGTCGCTCGTGAAGTCGTGTAACTCCTTGTCGCTAGTGTATTGATCCATTTAGGGCTGTTGCAGCGTCTGCATGGGACATTATGCCTTTGATTTTGACATATTAACTCTTCTTTTATTCGTCCCTCCTCGACTACCAATTCCTTATCGTCACCCCAAATCCCGCCGCCTTGACATTCGAACAAATTTGTTCGAATATATTGCCATCAGCACATTTGGGGGAGGCTGAATGAATGGCAATGAACTGATGCGCAAGCTCAGGAAATACGCCAAGGCGCATGGGCTGGACCTCGCATTCGAGGCACATCGCGGCAAGGGATCACACGGTACGCTGTATCTGGGAGATCACCGTACCACGCTCAAAGACCGCAAAAAGGAAATCAGCCCCGGCCTTCTGAACAGTATGCTGAAAGATTTGGGCGTCGATCCCAAGGATATTTGATATCCGGTGATGACGCCCATCCGGAACGGAGCAACAGAAATGCGGTTTATTTATCCCGTGGATTTAAGCGACGATGGCGCGGGTGGCTTTCTTGCCGTTGTGCCCGATGTCACCGGCTGCGCAACGGATGGCGCAACAGAGCACGAAGCCTTACGCGAAATCGCCGATGCGCTTGATGAAGCCATTGCGGCGGCCATGATCGCCAAGGAAGACATTCCCCTGCCCTCTGCCGCCAAGGGTCGCCCTACGGTGACGCTGGGCACGCTTATGGCCGCCAAAGCAGCCCTTTACATCACCATGCGCGAGACGGGTACGAACAATACCGCCCTTGCGGCAAAGATGGGACTGGCTGAAACCGAAATCCGCCGGATGCTTGATCCGCGTCATGCGACGAAGATCGGGCGGTTGGAGAAAGCGCTTGCCTTATTGGGACGGAGGATTTCGGTGGTGGTGGAGGCGGCTTAGGTGTGGGATGATATTCCGGAAAGTAAATCTGTCCCCTTTTATCCCAAAAGACGAAATCAAATTAAAACAGCAAAGAAAATGGGGCAAACTCAGCCTCACCAAACTCTTCTAATATACCAGTTGCCTTCACATATGGACCATGTATCATTGCATAAATAACAGGAGAAATGGAGGATAACCAATGAATAAAGAATCTCAAATTCCTCAAGATAATAGCATATTCCCCTCAGCAAATAAGATACTTAAAACTCCTACCGAACAAATAATATTTAACAAAAACTGGCCTGACGGCTTCGATTATTCAGAATGCCGAACAAACATAGAAAACACAAAATTCTATGTTACAATACTACTTCAGTCCTCATATCAAGACATACCTGACAATGCAGTTTCTCAAATAAACCAAAACTTGGATCGGTATGAAAAATTACTAACACAAATAAAGTCTCAAAAATTTAATGAAAACTTTGTCAAGTCAAAGCAAAGTATAATTTCCAATTTGAACATATCATACCAGCACATATTTTCACATTTGTCCAATAACATCCCTATGACTTACATTAAATCAATTGTAGAAAAAAATGGAGCAATAAACCACTTCGAAGAAGAGACAAAAAATTTCCAAAATCATATTTCACAACTTCGAAAAGAATACCAAGAACATATAACATCCATAAAGAATATAAATGAAACACTCACAAACAAAATAAACGAAGCAGAGCAACAAATATCTGCAATAAAAAAATCCAGATCCGAATTAACAGAGAACCATATCAGCGAACTAGAAAACATACTTCAATCTGACAAAGAAAAAATAGAAGAAACATTACACAATGCACAGACAAGTCTCGAAAAAATTAATGCAGATAGCGCATTAAAAGTAATTCGCCCATACTCTTTGGACTTCAAATCTGCATCAGACACGCATCTATCATCTTCTAAAATTTGGCTAACATGCAGTATAATATCAATTGTTTTATGTTTATCATGGGGAATTTACTGCTTAAAATCAAACATTTCCGTTGGGTCCGACATTCCACTTTTAGTAAACTACATAACATCAAAAGTAATTATTACAATTATCCTAGCATCATCACTGATATGGTGTGCGAGAAGATATAAGATCGCACTGCACTTGCACACAATTAATCTTCATAAAGCGAATGCTCTGAATTCATTCGAGGCATTTATTGCAGCATCGGACTCACAGAGTGTTCGCGATGCAGTGATCCTTCAAACAACCCAAACAATATTCTCGAATGAAAACTCTGGATATCTTGACATTGAGGGTAACAACACCTCCCTCCCAGCCCTTCAGAGCGCCCTAGAACTTATAGCAAAGAGAGCGAACCAGTAATCATCGCATCATAAAACCAACGAAGCAGAAACAGAGACACACAATCTTTAAAGGCTCAAATCACCGCTCAGGTAAACAAACCGGAGGGAATTGTAAAAACCAGCCTTTGGGCTGCTTTTTATCCTTGGGCTTTGCCCGGCGGACCGTTGCGCGTTTCGCGCAACGTCTCTCGAAAGCTGCGTGCCTCGCTTTCTCGCGAACCAGGGGGGTTAAAGCCCTCTCCGAGGGTGCCAATTAAAAACCCCGCAAGGCTTTGCCTGACGGGGTTTTTAATTGGTAGCCGAGGAGGGACTTGAACCCCCGACACGCGGATTATGATTCCGCTGCTCTAACCAGCTGAGCTACTCGGCCACAGAGTATATATAGCGTATGTATTCTGCGGGTTCCGTAAGCGCCGGAACGGGGCGGTTTTTACGTCAGGGAACCGCCCCCGTCAAGCGCCTTTTTGGTGTTTTGCGGAAAAAAGATATCCGCAAAACCAGCAGGTGAGCAAATGCCCCGCCTGCCCGCCTTATTGATGATCGAGCCGCCGATCAGGCCGCCGTCGGGGCGTGTGCTGCCAGAAGTTCCTGACGGGTGATCCAGCCGCCGCCCATTACCCGGTCGCCAGAATAGAAAACGCCCGCCTGCCCCGGTGCGATGCCGAACTGCGGGTCGTGCAGTTCGATGCGGGCCGCGCCCGTCCCTTCGGGGTAGATGGTGGCCGGAGCCGGTGCCATGGCGGAGCGCAGTTTGACTTCGACCTCGACCCCGTTCGGGTCAATCGCGTCACCATCAAGCCAGTTCAGTTCCTTGACATAGACCATCTGGATCGCAAGCGCCGATTTCGGGCCGACCACGACCTGCCGGGTTTCGGGCAGGAGTTTGACGACATAAAGCGGTTCTGCGGTGCCGCCGATGTTAAGACCGCGCCGCTGGCCGATGGTGTAATGGATCAGGCCGCGATGATCGCCCAGCACATTGCCATCAAGATCAACGATCTGGCCCGGTTCACCGGCTTCGGGGCGGAGCTTTTCGACCAGACGGGCATATTTGCCATCCGGGACAAAGCAGATATCCTGACTGTCGGGCTTATCAGCCACTTCAAGGCCGAATTTGGCGGCAAGCGCGCGGGTTTCGGCCTTGCTCATCAAATGGCCCAGCGGGAAGCGCAGGAAATCGAGCTGTTCCTGGGTCGTGGTGAACAGGAAATAGCTTTGATCGCGATTGGGGTCGGCCGCACGGTGCAGTTCGGCATGGCCGTTGGCACCCAGTTTGCGCTGCACGTAATGGCCCGTCGCCATGCAATCCGCACCTAGGTCATGTGCGGTTTCGAGCAGATCGCGGAATTTGACCGTCTGATTGCATTTCACGCACGGGATCGGGGTTTCGCCGCGCATATAGCTGTCGGCAAAATCATCGATCACTTCTTCGCGGAAGCGTGATTCGTAATCGAGCACGTAATAGGGAATGTCGATATCCTCGGCCACCTTGCGCGCATCATAGATATCGCGCCCGGCACAGCAGGATTTGGCGCGTGACGGCGCATTCGCCCCCATATCGTAAAGCTGAAGGGTAATGCCGACCACGTCATAGCCTTCGGATTTCAGAAGGGCCGCAACGGCGGAGCTATCGACCCCGCCCGACATGGCAACAACCACGCGGGTATCTTTCGGGGCTTTGTCAAAGCCAAGAGAGTTCATTTTTCCCACCCATCCGCGGGTCAAGGCCGCGGCGACAAGAAGTTGATGTAAAATAGCGGCAGACCGAGACCAGTATCGGCGTCCGGTCCATGATCCCTGCCCCGCGTCATTCCCGCGAAGGCGGGAATCCAGCCTTACCCGGTATGCCGCGACGTGCGGCAAGATGGATTCCGGGTCTGCGCTTCGCTTCGCCCGGAATGACGGGAGGAGCAAAGCGGGAAGAGATCAACAAACCGGGCGGTTTTAACCAGCCCAGAAAGCATGTTCGCACTCATATAAGGCATCTGCGCCTATTTTGCCAGATCAAGCCCCATCTGCCAGAAATCGGCTTCAAGGCGGCTTGCCTTGGCGAAGATTTCCGTCAACCCCGCGATCCGTGCATCCCCCCCGCGGGTTTGCGCGGTATGTTCCAGAAGATCGATTTCGGCCTTTGCCACGTCCTGGAATTCGGTCGAGGCATACATCTCGATCCAGGGGCGGTACGGATTACCATCCAGCCTTGTATCAGAACTTGCCATCAGGCGGTTTGCGATTTCGGCATAGCCAACCATACAGGGCATCAGGGCGACCTGAAGATCAACCACATCACCCCGCGCGCCACAATCGAGCACATAGCGGGTATAGGTGATGCAGGCGCGGGATTCTGGCTGTGCCACGATGTCGGCCTCAGACAGGCCCCAGCCTTTGCAGAAGTCGAGATGCAGGCTCATTTCCATATCAAGGATCGCGTGGACCGTGCCGGAAAACTGGCGCATGGCGTGCAGATCATCGGCCTTATAGGTCGCAAGCGCATAGGCGCGCGCGAACTGGATCAGAAACAGGTAATCCTGAATGAGGTAGTGCCTGAACGCGGCTTCGGGCAGGGTTCCGTTGCCGAGCTGTTTGACGAAGTCGTGGCAGACATAGCTTTGCCATGCATCGGGGGCATTGGCACGCAGTCGGCCAAACAGGCTTTGGGCCGGGATGATATCGGTGAAGGTGTCAGTCATGGTTGTCAAAGCCCCTGCCCGTGGTGATGTCGAAATACGGATAAAACAAAGCCAGCCTGCGGAAGGGTCCGGGCTGGCTTGTATCGATGCGGGTTCTGCTGTCTGGATTCCCGCTTTCGCGGGAATGACGAGCGGATGGATAGACCTCCCCCTGAAAATCGTCATACCCGCGAACGCGGGTATCCAGACCTTCGTGCCACAGCCTCAAAACCAGCCACCGAACCCGCAGCACCATGGACTCCCGCTTTCGCGGGAGTGACGAAAGGCTGGAAAGCCCCTCACGGCGCAGGCGGGAATGACGGCAAGGCAGAAATCCTAATCGTCGCGTTCATCGATCCATGCCATCTGGATGGCTTCGAGGATCTTCTCGTTTGATTTCGCGGGATCGTCGTCGAAGCCGTCAAGTTCACAGATCCATTTATGCAGATCGGTATAACGCAGATTGACGTTATCCTTGTCGGGATGGGCTTCTTCAAGCTCGATCGCGATATCCTGAATATCTGTCCAGCGCATGGGTGTCCCCCTTTGGGCTTGGGCGGAATTTCGGTGTTACTTGTCGACCATCATGTTGCGCGTGGCAGACGGCAGCATGACACGCAGGCCGTCGAGCTCGTCGCTCATGATGATCTGGCAGCCAAGGCGCGAGGTCTCGGTCAGGCCGAATGCGAGGTCGAGCATGTCTTCCTCGTCTTCGCTTGGCTCGTCGAGCCTGTCAAACCAGCTATCGTCAACAACGACATGGCAGGTCGAGCAAGCGAGTGATCCTTCGCAGGCACCTTCAAGGTCGATGCCATTCTTGTGGGCAGCTTCCAGAACGGACAGACCGTCGGCAACGTCAAATTCCTTTTCGGTGCCATCGGGTTCAACAAAAACGATCTTAGGCATCTGTGCCTTTCTCCTCGGTAATACTTTTTCGTTCGATCTCTGGTCCGACCTGACCTTGGCGGTTGCACGGGACAATCGCCGCAGTTGGCCGGTTTGTCAATTATGTCTGGTCCGTTTAATGCACCTGATCGACATTGCGACCGGCAAGGGCCTGACGGATGCGGGCGTCCATACGGGCCTCGGCAAAGGGACGCGATGCGTCTTCCAGGGCCTCGGCCTGTTCGTTGATAAGGTCGCGATCCGTGCCCGACATGGCGGCTTCGAGTTTGGCAATCGCGGCTGCAATATTGTCTTCGTCATCGGATGTCAGAAGTGCTCTGTCGGCATTCATTGCGGCCTGAACGGCCAGAACATTGCGGCGTGCTTCGACCCGTGCCTCGGTCAGGAGGCGCATTTCCATATCCTCGCGGGCATGAACCATGCTTTCGCGCAGCATGTTGGACATTTCAAGTTCATTGATGCCATAGGTCGGCTTGACCGCGACTTCCTGTTCGGTGCCCGTCGTTTCCTCGCGCGCCGATACGGTCAGAAGACCGTCGGCATCGACATTGAAGGTCACCTTGATGCGCGCGGCACCAGCCGCCATTGACGGGATACCGGTCAGCGCGAAGCGCGCCAGCGAACGGCACTGATCGACCATTTCGCGTTCGCCCTGCACCACATGGATCATCATGGCCGACTGGCCATCCTGATAGGTGGTGAATTCCTGTGCCTTGGCGACCGGGATCGGGGTGTTGCGGTCAATGACCTTTTCGACAATCCCGCCCATGGTTTCAAGACCGAGCGACAGCGGCGTGACATCGAGCAGAAGGTTGTCGGAGCCACCCGTCAAAGCCTCTGCCTGAAGGGCAGCGCCAAGGGCGACGACTTCGTCCGGGTCGATATCGGAAAGCGGGTCCTGTTCGAACAGATCGGCCACGGCCTTGCGTACGGCGGGCACACGGGTCGAGCCGCCGACCAGCACCACACCCTTGACGTCGTCGGCCAGAATATCGGCGTCATCAAGGACCTGTTCGGTAATCGCAATCGTGCGCGAGACCAGCTTGGCGATCATGGCATCGAATGCGGCACGGGTGACGGTGTGGGTGGTTTCCGCACCACCGAGCGAGACGGTGATTTCCGTCTGGTCGCTATCGGTAAGTGCTTCTTTGACCTTGCGTGCGGTTTTAAGCAGGCGTTTGGCATCCGACGCATCAAGATCATCGGTGGTGCCGCCGTCTTTACGTTCGGCCAGAAGATATTCGGCAATGGCGTGATCGAAATCATCCCCGCCAAGGGCGGCATCGCCGCCGGTTGCCTTCACCTGGAAGACGCCCTTCTGCATTTTAAGCAAGGAAATATCGAACGTGCCGCCGCCAAGGTCGTAGACGGCATAAAGACCTTCTGCGCCGTTATCAAGGCCATAGGCGAGTGCGGCGGCAGTTGGTTCATTGACCAGACGCAGGACTTCGATCCCGGCCAGACGGGCGGCGTCCTTGGTTGCGGTACGCGCACCATCATCGAAATAGGCCGGAACGGTGATGACGGCCTTTTCGACCGGCTTGCCAAGGCTTTCCTCGGCCCGTGCACGCAATGCACGCAGGATATCGGCGGAAACTTCGACCGGGGTCAGGACGCGGTCGCCGACATTAAGGCGCACCATCATCGGTTCGCCCGATGGGGTGGCGTCCTCGGCCGGGACTTCGACATGATAGGGCAGCGTGCCGGCAATCGATTTGACATCGGCAATGCCGCGCCCCATCAGGCGTTTGACCGACGATACGACGCGATCCGCATTATCGTTGATCTGATCACGCGCGGCCTCGCCCACCACCGGATCGGCATCCGCGCCATAATAGACGACGGAGGGCACGATGGCATTGCCGCCGGATGTATCGCGAAGCACCTCGGGTTTTTCATCGTTCGAGATCGCGACGACGGAGTTCGTCGTACCCAGATCGATACCAACCGCAAGCTGGCGTTCATCTTCGTGGGGCAGCGGCGTCTGGCCCGGTTCGTGAATCTTTAGCAAAGCCATGAATTCTATCCGTTCTTTTTAAATGATCAGGCGGCGGCAAGACGCGATTTCTTCGCGCGCGCTTCCTCGGTCATTTTCATCAGGTATCTGAGCCGGGTTGTCAGTTTTCTGGCCCGGTCATATGCGTTCTGGTCAAGTGCCTCGGCAACGTCCTGCTCACACGCACGGGCGGCCTTTCGGGTATCCTTGATCATGGCGTCGACCGTATTGCGATCATCGGCATCATGCAGGGCTTCGCGCATTTCCATGGCTTCCATCAGAAGGGCGGGATCGTTGACCGTATGCCCCTCGCCGCCTTCGGGTTCGTGACCGGCCAGACGCAGAAGATATTCGGCCCGCGCGACCGGGTTTTTAAGGGTTTCGAACGCGCCATTCAGGGTTGCCGCCTGCTGTGACGACAGGGCCTGTTCACGGGCGGATTTCGATGCGAAGCGGTCGGGATGGAGCAGTTGCTGCTGCTTAAGGTAGGTTGCCTCTATCGCATCGACATCGATGATGAAGGTGCGTTCCAGGCCAAAGCGCGTGAAATGGTCAAGCTGGCCGGGGGGCTGGATGGCATTGCAGGTATCGCAAAACAGGGCTGATGCCTCGACCGGGCCCTTGCAGGACCAGCAGACTTTATGCTGCGGCTGTTCTGCGGTGCGCGTTTCTGAGGTACCGGTATTGCTCACGCTATGCACTTTCAAGATTTAAAAACAAATGACAGAACGACAAAATAACGACGACCGGGGCTGCTTTCAGTCGATGGCCCCGGTGATCGGAACGTCCATCAGAACATCCATCACCGGGGCCATGACCGATCAAGAAGCAGGGAAAACCCGGCAGACCGTCAGACGTGGAAGGATTCCCCGCAGCCGCAACGCCCCTTTTCATTGGGGTTACGGAAGACGAAACCTTCTTCCAGACTGGTGACCTCGTAATCCATCTCGGTGCCGAGCACGAACATGATGGCTTTGGGGTCAATCAGAAGCTTAACGCCGTCCTCAAGCTCGACGACTTCTTCGAAGCCCGATGCATCATCTGCATATTCAAGCGTGTAGGACAGACCCGAGCACCCTTTGCTGCGCACGCCAAGGCGGATGCCTTCGGATGGTTTTCCGCGGCTATCAAGCAACGCCTTGATATGAACAAGCGCCTCAGGGGTGACACTGATCGGGGACGGTAATGCCATAGTCTTCTCCTGAATTCCCTAAAACGAAGGGGGGTAGAAGCTGCTTATTCAGCAGCTTCGACTTCGCCCTGACCGTTTTTGGTCTTGTAGTCGGCAATCGCTGCCTTGATGGCATCTTCTGCCAGGATCGAGCAGTGAATTTTCACCGGCGGCAGAGCCAGTTCTTCGGCGATCTGCGAGTTCTTGATCGAACCGGCTTCGTCAAGCGACTTGCCCTTGACCCATTCGGTGATCAGCGAGCTTGACGCGATGGCCGAACCGCAACCGAACGTCTTGAACTTTGCATCTTCGATGATCCCGTCGGCGGTCACCTTGATCTGCAATTTCATGACGTCGCCACAGGCCGGGGCACCGACCAGACCGGTACCGACAGACGTTTCGTTCTTGTCCATCGAACCGACATTGCGCGGGTTTTCGTAATGGTCGATCAGCTTTTCACTATAAGCCATGGTAAAAGTCCTCCTAAAAGTCCTGTTTCTCTCTCACGAGAAGGAATAGTTCGTTACGCTTAGTGTTCGGCCCACTCGATCGACTTGATGTCGATGCCTTCCTGGGCCATTTCCCAAAGCGGGCTCATTTCGCGAAGGCGTTCGACAGCGACACAGATCGAATCAATCGCCTGATCGAGCTCTTCACGGGTCGTATAACGGCCAATACCGATGCGAAGCGAGGTATGGGCGAGTTCTTCGTCAACACCGAGCGCACGCAGAACATAAGACGGTTCCAGCGATGCCGAGGTGCAGGCCGAACCGGACGAAACCGCAATGTTCTTGATGTCCATCAGAAGGCTTTCGCCTTCGACATAGGCAAAGGAAACATTGAGGTTGCCCGCAACGCGCTGTTGCTCGTCGCCATTGACATAGATATCGGCCAGGCGATCCCGGAAACGTTTCATGGTGTAGTCCCGCAGCTCCATGATGCGGGCATTTTCTTCGGCCATTTCGTTCATGGCGATGTCGCATGCCTTGCCCAGACCGACGATCAGCGGGGTCGGCAGCGTACCGGAACGCATGCCGCGTTCCTGACCACCACCGGTGATCTGTGCGATGACGCGAACGCGCGGACGACGGCGGACATAAAGCGCACCAATGCCTTTCGGGCCATAAATCTTGTGGCCGGAAATCGACATCAGGTCGATTTTCATATCATCGACATCAAGCGGAATCTTGCCAACCGCCTGTGCGCAATCGGTGTGGAAGAACACACCGCGTTCGCGGCAGATTTCGCCGATTTCTTTCAGCGGCTGGATCACGCCGATTTCGTTGTTCACCGCCATGACCGACACAATCGCGGTTTCATCGGTGATCGCGGCTTTCAGCTGTTCAAGGTCGATCAGGCCGTTATCCTTGACGCCAAGATAGGTTACTTTGAAACCTTCCTGTTCAAGGTGACGGGCACTGTCGAGCACGCATTTATGTTCGGTCACGACCGTGATCAGGTGCGGCTTTTTCTTGCCGTAGAACTTCATCACGCCCTTGAGCGCAAGGTTGTTCGATTCCGTCGCACCCGAGGTGAAAATGATCTCTTTGGACGAGGCGCCAATGATCTTGGCGACCTGGTCGCGTGCGACCTCGACCGCGTCTTCCGCTTCCCAGCCAAAGCTGTGGTTGCGCGAATGCGGGTTACCGAACTTCTCGGTGAAGTAGGGCAGCATGGCATCCACCACACGCGGATCGGTCGGCGTCGTTGCCTGGTAATCCAGATAGATCGGCTTTGCTTTAAGCTCGTTCATAATTAAGGCTTCCTCACTCACTCTTTTTCAGGCCGCGTGGCGCGCACTTTTCTTACGCACTGCATTGCCCCGCATCCGGCTCCAAACGCGGATAAATGTATCAATCTCGTCGTCGGTGGTTTCCAGTCCCAGACTGACCCTTATGGCCGATCCGGCATCCGTAACCCCCATTTCCTTCAATACGTGGCTTTCACGTACCTTGCCTGATGAACAGGCTGATCCCGAACTGATCGCAACCCCTGCAAGATCAAGCGCCATCACCTGGGTTTCCCCTGGCATGCCCGGCAGGATCAGGCAGCTGGTATTGACCAGTCGATCCGTTCCTTTTCCGGCAATCAGAAGTTCGGGGGCTTCTGATGCCAAAACCGTTTCCAGACGGTCGCGCAACGCACGGACATCGTCCATTTTCGCCCGGCTGGTGTCGGCGCGTTCGGCCGCAGCACCAAAGCCTGCGATACCGATCACGTTTTCCGTGCCGCCACGGCGGTATTTTTCCTGACCGCCACCGCGGATCTGCGGCACCAGCATCACGCCGGGCGCAATCGCCAAGGCACCAATCCCTTTGGGGCCGCCGATCTTGTGGGCCGAAATCGACACCATATCGACCAGAAGCTGGCCCATATCGACAGGCAAACGACCCAAGGCCTGAACCGCGTCACAATGGACCTTTGCGCCATATTCGCGGGCCAGAAGGCCGACTTTGGCGACCGGCTGAATAACGCCGGTTTCATTGTTGGCCAGCATCACCGAAACCAGCACCTTCTGCCCGGCATCGGATGCCGCACGCAGCATGGTTTCAAGGGCGGCCAGATCAATGACACCATTGGCATCAACCGGAATACGTTTCGCATCCGACCGGGCTTCGATCACCGACGGATGTTCGACCGCACTGGTAAATACGGTGACATCTTCCAAACCGTTCAGGGCCAGATTGTTGGCCTCGGTACCGCCGCTTGTGAAAATCACACGTTCGGCATCACCACCGATCAGATCGGCAATTTTACGACGGGCATGATCGACAATCTTGCGGGCCGCACGACCGGATGCATGAACAGATGACGGGTTGCCCGCGATTTCCATCGCCACAAGCATCGCCTGCCGTGCTTCGTGGCACAGTGGCGCGCTGGCGTTGTAATCAAGGTAAACCGGGTTGGTCATCTGTTTATAATCATCCTTATTCGCATTTTCTGATCTGCCCTCGATATAGAGGACAAGTTACTGGGCCGCAACCTGGCTCGGCTCTTTGATTTTCGTGGTTCTGGGCTCGAACATGCGTGCCCCGCCCGGAACACGACGATCCACAACATCAGCCAGACTGACAGAGGCCAGATAAAGATAAATCTGGTTGCCGAGTTCTTCCCACAATTCATGGGTCAGACAGCGGCCCTGATTGGCCTTGCAGCCCTTTGGCGAGCCCGATTTGCAGCGGGTTGCGCGGATCGGTTCGTCAACAGCCAGAATAACATCGGCAACGCGGGTTTCCTCGGCCGTGCGGGCCAGAAGATAACCACCACCCGGACCCCGGACAGATCGGACAAGTCCGCCTTTGCGCAATTTGCCAAAAAGCTGTTCCAGATAGGACAGGGATATTTCCTGACGGTCCGCAATATCGGCAAGCGCGACCGGCCGGTCCCTGCTGCTATCAGCGAGATCGACCATCGCCATGACGGCATAGCGGCCTTTTGTACTCAGCTTCACGGTTCGTCCTCCTACCTGTTGATCAGACCCCGAACTGTCGGGAAATGATCACAAGCTCTGTATTTCCTTTATGGGCGATCAACATGTCTATTTGATGCCCGACCTGTATCCGCCCGATTGGGACGGTTACAAATATTACTCTGACGCGGCGACAATCCGCGGCTTTGCCGGTGTATCCGCACCGGCGGCTGTACCTGCCCTGTCGGCTTCAAGGGCGGCAACCTGACTGCGCAACGTCTGGACTTCGCGGCCCAGTTCTTCAAGCGCGCGCGCAACCGGATCGGGCAGATCGCCCAGCGGCGTACCATAGGCACAGAAACGGTCGTCCTTTTCCCGACGGACGATCTTGGCCGGAATACCGACCACGGTTGCGCCTTCGGGGACTTCGGACAGCACGACGGCGTTACCGCCAACACGTGCATTCTTGCGGACAATGAACGGACCAAGGATCTGCGCGCCAGAACCGACAATCACCCCATCTTCAAGCGTCGGGTGACGTTTCAGGCCACGCTGGCCATCGCTATTGACGCTGGGCGATGTCCCACCAAGGGTAACCCCCTGATAGAGGGTAACGTCATCGCCGATTTCGGCGGTTTCGCCAATCACAACACCCATGCCATGATCAATAAAGAACCGTTTGCCAATCGTCGCACCGGGGTGAATTTCAATCCCGGTCAGCCAGCGCAAAATCTGTGACAGGAAGCGTGCGGTTATACGAAAACCGCGCTTCCACAGCCAGTTTGTGCCGCGATATCCCATGATTGCATGGAACGCCGGATAACAGAGCGCGATCTCCCAGCGGGAGCGTGCCGCTGGATCGCGGGCGATCATCGCGTCTATTTCCTGACGAATTAGCTTGAACATCGGGCTGTCCACTGTGTAATTAGTAGCTTCGATTCCCGGCAGCCGACATCGTTGCCCGCAGCGCGAACCGCGCAAAACGGACAGCAATGATGCCATCGGGTTAGCCGGAATATAGGATAACCGAGTAACCTGGTCAAGTATTTGCCCAAAGCAATTTATGCACAAGAACGAAAAAACCTACAAAAATACTCGGATATATTCTTTACTCACCCCATTCCATTCGTGGACAGGAGCAGTCTGATCCATGCCTGAGGTCATTTTTAACGGCCCTGAAGGCCGCCTTGAAGGTCGCTATCACCACAATGGCGCAGACGATTCGCCCATTGCGCTTATTCTTCATCCGCACCCCCAGCAGGGCGGCACCATGAACAACAAGCTGTGCTTTAACATGTTCAACATGTTCAAGGATCGCGGCTATTCGGTCATGCGTTTCAATTTCCGCGGTGTCGGACGCTCGCAGGGCGTTTATGATCAGGGAATTGGTGAATTGTCGGATGCGGCATCCGCCCTTGACTGGATGCAGACCTATAACGCCAATGCGCGCGCAACCTGGGTTGCGGGCTATTCATTCGGTTCGTGGATCGGCATGCAGCTTTTGATGCGCCGCCCGGAAATTGACGGTTTCATTTCGGTTGCAGCCCCGGCCAGCGACTATGATTTCACCTTCCTGGCCCCCTGCCCGTCATCGGGCATCATGATCCACGGGTCGCACGACACCAACATCCCGCTGGCGTCTGTCAACAAGCTTGCCGACAAGCTGAATGCCCAGAAAGGCATCGAAGTTGATATGTGCGTCATCGAAGGTGCCGATCATTACTTTGCCAAGCAGCAGGACGACGTGATCAAGCATACGGCTGCTTATCTGGACAAGCGCAGCGCGTAAGCACTGCCAGCCGGACAAAAAGACCAAAGGCCGCCTGATCAGGCGGCCTTTTTGCTGTGATAGAGCTTTCCGCCCCGGCATGGTTCGGGAACGCCGGTTGTGCCGGGAAAACTAAGCGGCAGATCGCAAAGATGACGGACAGCAAGATAGCCGAAGCATTCGGCCTCGACCGCATCACCGTCCCAGTCCAGATCGTCAACGGATCGTACTGGCACACCCAGCCGATCATTCAAATGTGCCATCAGATAATCATTGTGACGCCCGCCGCCACAGACAAACCATTGCAGGGGAGCCGCAGGCAGGTGATTTACCCCGGCAACAACCGCCGCCACGGTGCATTGCGCCAGTGTTGCCGCCCCGTCGGCAACCCCCAGCTTTGCCTCTGCCACCAGCCCATCAATGCGGAGTGCCATATCTTCGCGATCAAGCGATTTGGGCGGGATGCGGTCGAAATACGGGTCTTCAAGGAATTTGACCTCGATCATCGGGTCTGGCAGGCCGGATGCGGCGGTTGCACCGTTCAGATCGACCGGATTGCCGGTATGGCGCAACATCCAGTCATCGATACGTGCATTGCCCGGCCCGCAATCAAAAGCCAGCAATTCTTCATCGGCACCGATCCATGTGACATTGGAAACGCCGCCGATATTCAGGACAGCCACCGGCATATCAACACCGGCACTTTTCATCAGGGCGGCATGATAAACCGGGGCCAAGGGCGCGCCTTCGCCCCCGGCGGCAACATCGGCCAGCCGGAAATCGGCAACAACCGGAATGCCGGTTTTTTCGGCCAGCATATCGGGCGTTCCGATCTGGCGCGTGATCCCCGATGCCGGTTCATGAAACACGGTCTGGCCGTGAAACCCAATCACACCAATTTCGGATGGGGAAATCGCCGCACGATCCAGCAACATGTTAACAGCATCCACATGCACCAGCGTCAGATCATCGGCCACAACATGTTCGCTGTTGGTGGCAGCACGATTGCCAAAGCAGGCGCGCATGCGTTCGCGTAAGTCAGGGCTATACGGCACGAAAACGGCATGACCGGTACGCCGGACATCGACGCCGTCGGTTTCAATCAATGCCGCATCCACCCCGTCAAGGGATGTGCCGCTCATCATGCCGATGGCCTTGATCCAGCCGGTTGTCATTTTGTACTCCGTTCCCGTATGCGTTTTTGCGTTTGTCCGTGCCGCAAGAGCGCAGATTAAGCCCGATTTATCGCGAAATCGTTACCATGCATTGCAAACAGGGCGTCGATGCGTTGCCGAGGGGATATTTTCTGTGCTAGATCATCGCCTCCGCCCTTTGGGGTGCTCGTATTTTTACACTCACAACCAACATAGCGCAAAAACCATGACTGAACTGAAGTCTGATTTTCTCCGCGTCATGAATGACCGCGGTTACATCCACCAATGTACTGATCTTGAAGGGCTTGATGCCTATGCGTCAGAAAAAAAGGTGGTGTGCTATGTGGGCTATGATTGCACCGCAGACAGCCTGCATGTCGGGTCGCTTGTTTCGATCATGATGCTGCGCTGGTTGCAGAAAACCGGCCACAAGCCGATTGTCCTGATGGGCGGCGGTACGACCCGTGTTGGTGATCCGACCGGCCGTGATGATGCCCGCCCGGTTCTGACCGATGAAATCATTGCCGCCAACATGGCCGGTATCAAAAAGGTGTTTCAGCAGTTCCTGACATTTGGCGATGGCCCGACCGATGCGGTCATGGTCAATAACGCCGACTGGCTCGATAAAATCAATTACATCGAATTCCTGCGTGATTTCGGGCGTCATTTCTCGGTCAACCGGATGCTGAGCTTTGATTCCGTCAAGCTGCGTCTGGAACGTGAACAGTCGCTGAGCTTCCTTGAATTCAACTACATGATCCTGCAGGCCTATGACTTTGTCGAACTGCAGCGCAAATATGGCTGCGTCCTTCAGATGGGCGGTTCGGACCAGTGGGGCAATATCGTCAATGGTGTCGAGCTTGGCCGTCGTGTGGATGACAGTGCATTGTTTGGCCTGACCACGCCGCTTATGACCACCGCATCAGGTGCGAAGATGGGCAAGACGGCATCGGGTGCGGTGTGGCTGAACGAGGAACGCCTGTCGGCGTATGATTATTACCAGTTCTGGCGCAACAGCGAAGACGCCGACGTGATCAAGTTCATGCGTCTGTTCACCGAGCTGTCGCTTGAGCAGATTGCCGAATATGAAAAGTTCGAAGGGGCCGAGATTAACGAAGCCAAGAAAATCCTGGCGTTCGAAGCGGTCAAGCTGTGCCGTGGGGAGGAAGCCGCCCTTGCGGCAGCAGAAACCGCGCGCAAGACCTTTGAGGAAGGCGTTCTGGCCGACGACCTTCCGACTGTCGAAGTTCCGAAATCGGAAATTGATGCGGGCATCGCGGCATTTGATCTGTTCCGTCGGGCCGACCTTGCCAAATCGGGCGGTGAAGCGCGCCGCCTGATCAAGGGTGGTGGGGCCAAGATCAATGACGAGAAAGTCGATGATGAAAACATCATCATTGGCGGTGATGCGGTCAATTCTGATGGCGTGATCAAGCTTTCGGCGGGTAAAAAACGCCACGTTCTGATCAAGCCGGTTTAATCAGGCTATCGCGTCTTTATCGGATTGAAAATCAAAGGCCCCGGGCATGCGTCCGGGGCCTTTGTTTATTTCATCCCGGTTCAGCGCCGGTTATCAGATTGCGGAACACGCCCGGCACAAAGGTCGATAACGGATTGACCGTGACTTCCGGGTCTTCAAGTGCGCCTTCGATGGTGTAGGTCGGGGCGAAAATACCGCCGCCTTCCTCGCCCACCAGCAAATCCCCCAGAAGCGGTATCGCACCAAGGGCGGAATTAAGCGCATAGATCGGCACAATCGAGCCTGCCAGCCGGATTTCGGCCTTTGCCATGTCAATCGAGCCATTGCTGGTCACGCCAACCGCCGAGCCGTTGGCGGCAAATTTGCTGAGCGCGAGCACATCATTGGCATAGGTGAAATCGCCGTTCAGTTCGTCAAAGGCGATGCCGTTTCCGCCCAGCACATCGGCAAGACCGGTGAGCGATGCCGCGCCCAGAACACGGGCGGCAAGCGGTGCATTCACCGCCCGGAAAGCCGTGATATTGACCTTGCCCGTGAAGGGTTGCGACCATGTGCTATCATCAACCGTCCCCTCGATGGCAAGCGCGCCCCCCAGAAGATTCTCGTACAAATCCACCGCACGCAGGAACTTGCCGGCATCTTCGCTGGTCAGGCGGACATTTCGCGTTTTCGCATCCTTGCGTTCGACCTGGACAAAGACGTTTGACCGATCCCCCAATGTGCCGTTCAGAACCAGTCCGTCCCATTCATCGCCAACGACGTGAATGGAACCTTCAAGATCGCCAAGCAATTCGGAATTGGCCATGATCACCTGATCGATCGACAGGAAGATATCGGTCTTCCCGCCAACGCGCGAGGCATTCTGGCCGATGCCACCACTATTGGGGCTTTCGACCGGGCCGGGATCACGCGGCGCATCGTCATCGGCGATCCATGGCTGCGCATCGGCCTGACGGGCGGCGATTTCAACCTCGCGGTTTTCGCCGGTCTGGTTAAGCAGGATCGATCCATCGCGCAGAACGGGACGGTCCCCCTTGATCAGAAATTCGGAGGCTTCGAGCCGGATATCCATCGCATCGAAATCCCCCGCCGGGCTGGCCGGTTTTTGCGCGCCGTCCTTTGGGCTGTCTTCGACGAAGGAACGCAGATCAAACTGCTTGCCCTTGAGATCGACCAGAAGCTTGCCCCCCTGATCAACCGTGATGGCCCCGGATACGGCAAGGTTTTCGCGGAACCGGGTATCATTCAGATTGATGGTGAACTTATCGGCAATCGGGCTGTCGCCGCGCCAGCGCCCCTTGGCCTTGGCGACCAGTTCAGGTGCCATCAGATCAAACGACCGGACTTCACCCGCCCCATTGGCCTTGACGGTCAGGTCAAACGCAAGGCTGGCATCCTGCCCCGGTGTTTTGTGATAATCGACCATATCAAGCTTAATGTCGGCGGCAGACAGGCTGGTTTGCGCCTTGATAACGACATCGCGGCTGCGCAGATGTTCGATGGTGACCTTGCCGGTGGCGACACCGCTTGCATAGGGATCGGCGGCAAAGCCGACCTGTTCCAACGCGGCAAGATCAAGATCGCCTTCAAGGTCATAGTGGCTGATGACGGGCGTATCATCGGCAAAGCTTTCGATCCATTTGATGTTTGTTCGGCCCTTGCCAATCGCGGCCTCGCCCGACAGTTCGAGCCCCTTGGTATTGACCTGCAATTCAAAGGTGCCATCGGAAAGATCAAGTTCACGGAACGCATCGGTAATCGCGGCATTTTCGATGCGCGATGCAGCGGCGACCTCGACATCATCGAAAGACAGGTCTTTGAGCAATGGGAAATGCAGCTTGACGCGGGTTGCCTGTTCGCCATCGACCTGTGCGGGATCGATGCCAAGCTTGGTTGCGAAACCAAGCGGTTCTTCATCGATCATTTCAAGCACATTGCGCGCGCCGCCGTGGGCGACAACCTCGATATCGGCCATTTCGGTGTCGGTATCAAGCTGCGAGAAGACAAGCGTTGCCTCGTCAACCACGATCCCGTCAGCTTCGCCTTCATTAACGAAAATGCTGAAACTCGACTGATCAAACTCCGCCCGTCCGCCGGCACCCAGAACCGATGGCATATCGCCAAGATAATGCACGGTAACACCGGTCATGTTCATTTCGCCGTCCAGATGATCGACAACGATGTTTCCGGTTTCGTCCTGATGCAGTCTGGTGCGCAGTTCGGCCTGATGAACGATCCCGTCTGTCAGGTTTTCAACCACCCAGGTGCGTGCATTATGGCCAATGGTTTCGGGCCACAATTGCGGCAGGTCATTGGTCCGCACATCGGTTGCCGTCGCCGTGATATCGATGGCCCACTGGCCCAGCGGGTTTAGCGCAACACCTTTGAGCACCACGGCGGTTTCCCCGGCTTCGATCCGGACGTCATCAAAGCTCAGCCGACCGGGTACGAAGCTCAGATCCGCCTTGCCACCGGTGACATGATAGGAAGCGGTCATGGGGGCGGGAAAATCAACCCGCCCGACCCCAAGATCAAGATCGGTGCCAAGTTCGATCACGCTGCCATCCGCGCCAAGTTTTGCGGTGACACGTCCGGTTACCGGCACCTCGATCCCGGCCAGATCGGCAAACATATCGGAAATGCTGGTCAGTTGTGATGGAACGACTTCGCCCAGATCGACCGCCATATCGATTTCTTCGATCCGGCTGTCATATTCGGCGGTGACATTCACATCGGTCGAGACCGTCCCGGCATTGACCTTCATCGTCGCATCCGCGTGGATACCCATGGGTTTACGCGACAGTCGGATATCGGCAGACGGTGCAGACCAGACGATATCAAGCGCTTCGTCACGTACTTGAAGATCCGCGCCAGACACCCCGAACGATTCAAAATAGGCTGCTGCCGGGAAATCGGCGGCCTCGCCCGACAGGATCGCAACGATTTCGCGCATTGCACTGCTGCCGTCGCGGATGCCGCGCTGTGCATCGCTTAACGGTTGATCGTGTTCGGGCGATGGGTTTTCCGAGGCGGTTGGCATCGGCATGGTTACGACGGGTTGATCGGGATTGTTCTGGGCCGGTGCCGTACCTGCAACGTCATCTGCGCTATCGGTTTCTGCCGCAGGCACAGGTACCGTATCAGATTTCACCGCATCCGTGGTTTCGCGGCTTGCCTGTTCGTTCGCGGTATAACCGATATCGATCTTGCCATCGGCACGGCGCACAAGGCGTAATTTGGGGCCGATCAGGTTGAGTTCGCGCAGCGCCAGAACGCCGTCAAACAATGCGCGGCTGGAAAACACCACGTCGGCCTCTGGAACATGCAGCATTTCATTGTCCGCACCGTCGCGGACCGAAACATCGCGCAATCGGATATCGAACCGTTCCTGCCATCCGCGCCAGAACAGGACCATATCGCCAACATCGAAACGGGTATCGCCGCTGCTTTCGTTCAGCTCGGCCACGACATACGGTACGAGACGATGCAGGGAAACCGGGCCTTGCGAGATGCGCCAGACCAGTACACCAAGGAAAACGCCGACAAACAGGACCACGGCAGCAAGAAGCAGCCCACACCAGCCGGTAAAGATTTTGATGCGACGCACCTGCCTAAAGATCCCGAATTTACGATGCCATGAATGACTTTTCAATCAATGCAATAACGCCGTCAAGCCAATGAAGTTTCGCGGATGGCGAAAAACCTAATAAATGTAAACTGATACTGTTTCCCTGTCGCCTTTTTGGTATCGTCGGAAACAAAGGAAACAATCTGTGTCATGTCCTGCCCCTGACCGGATGCCGGAAATAGCCAGCAAAGCACGACAAGCCAAGGGATAGCCCGGTTCGACGTCCAAGAGCAATAACAAGAGCAACACAAGGAAAGCAAAAAGTGTCTCTTTCCTGGATTACACCTGATCTGCCGAAACCCTTCGATGCGGATCGCTGCAATAACGGTTTCGAAAGATGGTCAGCACTTGCCGATCGTCCCGTCTTTGAACATCTGGCACAACAGATTGGCGACATTGCGGCCAACAGCCCGAAAAAAGATGTTCTGGCGGCAATGTTTGGCAATAGCCCATACCTGACAAACCTGTGCCTGCGCGATCCCGATATCGTCTGTCTGACCTTTGATCAGGGACTTGATGCCGCCTTTGACGCCGCCCTTGATCCGGTGCACAAAAGTGCGAATGCCAGCGCCCTGGATCAGGCAAACACCATGGCCGAAGTGCGCAAGGCGAAACGCCGGGCGGCTTTGGTTATTGCGATGGCCGATATCTGCAAGGCCTGGACGCTTGATAAAATCACGAGCGCGATTAGCACCACAGCCGAGGTCACGCTTGAGTTCGCCTTGGCGCATTGCCTTTCGGCAACGGCCAGACAGCGCAAATTCGACCTGCCCCATCCCGATGATCCGTTGCGCGATTGCGGGATATTTGCGATTGGCATGGGAAAGCTTGGCGCCAAAGAGCTTAACTATTCATCCGATATCGACCTGATCTTCCTTTATGATCACGAGGTCGTCACCTATATCGACCCGGATCGTTTGCAGCAGGATCTGGTGCGGATGGTGCGCGATGTTACGCGCATCATGGAAGAACGCACGGGTGATGGTTATGTTTTCCGCACCGATCTGCGCCTGCGCCCCGATCCGGCATCCACCCCGCCGATCCTGTCGATGCTGGCGGCTGAAACCTATTACGAGACGGTTGGTCAGAACTGGGAACGTGCGGCAATGATCAAGGCACGCATCGTTGCAGGCGACAAAAAATCAGGGGATATATTCCTTGAAATATTGCGCCCTTATGTCTGGCGCAAGCATCTTGATTTCCTTGCCATTCAGGACATTCATTCGATCAAACGCCAGATCAACGCCCACAAAGGCGGCAGCAAGGTCGTGATTCCGGGCCACAATATCAAGCTTGGCCGCGGCGGCATTCGCGAGATCGAATTTTTCGCCCAGACCCAGCAACTGATCTGGGGCGGGCGCGAGGTTGCGCTCCGCTGCAAGGCGACCTGTGATGCGCTGCGCGAATTGACCGAATTTGGCCAGATTACCGAACAGGTTCGCGACGAAATGCTTGTCGCCTATGAGTTTTTGCGCACCGTCGAACATCGTTTGCAAATGACAAACGACCAGCAGACGCAGACATTGCCCGACAATGACGAAGGACTGCACTGGCTTGCGACCTTCCTTGGCTATGCCACGCTTGATGGTTTCAAAGCCGATCTTCTGCATCATCTGCGTAAGGTCGAAAGCAATTATGCCGAACTTTTCGAAGATGATATTCCCCTGGTCGCATCCGACGGCAATCTTGTCTTTACCGGAACGGAAGACGATCCTGATACAATTGAAAATCTGCGCCAGATGGGGTTCGAGAACCCGACCAATGTTTCGGTTACCGTGCGCGGATGGCATCACGGGCGTTATCGTGCCACCCGGTCAAGGCGGGCACGTGAAATCCTGACCGAGCTGATGCCGACCCTGTTGAAGGCATTGTCGCAAACCACCAACCCGGACATGGCGTTTCGCGCCTTTGATGAATTCCTCAAAGGGCTGCCTGCTGGCGTTCAGCTTTTCTCGTTGCTGACGGCAAATCCGGAACTGCTTGAGCTTCTGGCGCAGATTGCCGGTACGGCACCGCGCATGGCCAAATATCTGGGGCGCAATGCCGGGGTGCTTGATTATGTTCTGATGTCGGGCTTCCACGACGAACTGCCCGATGCCGATACGATGCTTGAGGAACTCAACAGCCTTCTTTCGCGCGAGGATATGGTCGAAGACTGGCTTGATACCGCACGGCGCTGGGCGAACGATCAGAAGTTCCGCATTGATGTGCAAACCATCCAGAACCGCCATACCCCGCATCAGGCAGGCCGGGCATTGGCCGATGTCGCCGATGTGGCCATTCGCGCGCTTTTCCCGCGCATTGCCGATGATTTTGCGCAAAAGCATGGCAAGTTTGACGATGGCGGGCTTGCGGTCTTTGCGCTTGGCAAACATGGCGGGCAGGAACTGTCGCCCGGTTCCGATCTTGATATGATCTTTGTCTATGAAGTGCCCGAGGATGCCGAAGAATCAAATGGCGAAAAGCCGCTTAGCCCCGGCCATTATTACATCCGGCTCAGCCAGCGTTACATCAACGCCCTTTCGGCACCGACGGCCGAGGGGGTCCTGTTTGAAACCGACCTTCGCCTGCGCCCCAGTGGCAACAAGGGACCACTTGCCACCCATTTCAAAAGTTTCGAGGCCTATCAGCTTAACGAGGCCTGGACGTGGGAGCATATGGCACTGACCCGGTTACGTCCGGTTTATGGCCCGCAGGCCCTGTGCGACAGGGTCATGGAAACCACCAATTCGGTGTTGCAGAAAAAGCGCAATCCCGATGATCTTCTGCGCGATGTTTATGACATGCGCAACCGCATGGATGCCGGCAAGGGGGATAGCCACCCCTGGGCGATCAAGATGCGGCGCGGCGGGTTGGTTGATCTGGAATTCATTGCGCAATATCTGCAACTGGCGCATGCCCATACCCATCCCGAAATCCTGTCGCCCACCACGCGCGAGGTTTTCAAAAACCTGTCATCCGCCGGGATACTGGAGGCAGAAGAAGCAACCTTCCTTGCCAATGCAGGATCATTCTGGCTGGCGTTGCAGGCAATGCTGCGCCTGACGACCGAAGGGCCGTTTGATCCCGCAAATGCCAGTACCGATTTGCGCCGTATGCTCGCACGCGCCGGGCAATGCGATGATTTCGATGCCCTTCAGGCCAAGCTTGACGAAACAGCAGGCCGGATCAAGGCGATCTATGATCGTCTGATTACCGAACCGGCCGAAAAACTTCCGCCCCGTTCGGAATGAGCAGAGTGATCCGGAACAATTTGCAATGCTTATAAGGTTTTGTATTTTCGCAAGCACGGTCTGGAGAAACTTCCTGACATGGCTTTCCGAAGCTGGTCAGGGATGTGCAACTTTGAACAAGGATAGAACAATGGCACTTGATGTTGGTGACAAAGCCCCTGATTTCGACCTGCCGACCGACGGCGGCGGTTCGGTCAAATTATCGGACCTTAAGGGCAAACCGGTTGTGATCTATTTCTATCCCAAGGATATGACGCCGGGCTGCACGACGGAATCGTGCGAATTCCGCGATGCCGAACCCGATTTCAGCGCGGTCAACGCCCAGATCATCGGTATTTCCAAGGACAGTGCCAACAGTCACGACAAGTTCAAGGCCAAACATGACCTGAACTTTATTCTTGCATCGGATGAAAACAGCACGACCTGCGAGGATTACGGCACCTGGACCGAAAAAAGCATGTATGGCAAAAAATTCATGGGAATCGAGCGCAGCACATTCGTCATTGATGGTGATGGCGTGATCCGGAATGTCTGGCGCAAGGTAAAGGTCAAGAACCACGTGGCAGAGGTTCTTGCCGCGGTCAAAGCACTGTAATTTACCGCCCCAGTCTTACGAATAGGGACCGGTCGGATGAGAATCCGGCCGGTTTTGCATTTTTATAACAATTAAAAACGGATATTTTTCAGGCACCTAATAAACCCTACCCTTATTCAATATGTTGCCTTGCCTTGTTTGTCGGGCTAAGAATCCGGATATGGGAGTATAAGGTGTATCGATTTTTACACTTCCTGGTGTATGGCGAACGACCGGGGAACCGGCAAGGCAGGGTAAAACAATGAACAAGAATGTTATCGATCTCGACGATCAGATGCTCGCCGATTTCCGTGATGAGGCGAACGACATCGTCAACAGCATCGGCGTGCATCTTCAGAATGCGCGCAGCAAGGCCGATCCGGCGATCCTGACATCGATCCAGCGCGAAATTTTCAACCTTCGATACAAGGGCAAGTCGGTTAACGCGCCGCTGGTCAATCTGACCAGCCACCGTCTTGCAGATTATGTCACGACATGCCGCGAGCTGACCGAGGACGCGATTGCCGATATTCAGGCCTTTATCGACAAGATCGAGGGGCTGCTGGATGGTGACATGTCCGGTGGCGGTGCCGATTCAGCCGAATTCGTGCGCGAACTGCCGTCCAAACGTGCCCCTGACATTGATCCGAACTGGCTTAAAAAGACCAATGTCGAAGCCCTTCTGGTCATTCCGCAACGTTCCATGTCAGCCATTGTCGAACGCGAACTGGCGGCTTGCGGTTATCGCTGTTCGGTCACGCAAAGCTCGTTTGAGGCGATTGAACTTGCCGTGCGCACCCGCCCGGATTTCATCATCGTTGCCAAAACCATTGATGAGCTTGGCGGTGTTGACGTTGCCAGTGCGTTGCAGGCCATGCCGAAAACCCGCAGCATTCCGACCGCGGTTCTGACATCGGACGCCCCGAACCACCCGTCCCTTCAGGACCTGCCATGCCGAACCGCGATCATCCGTAAAGGCCCGGCCTTTGGCGAAGATCTGGCCGAAGCACTGGCGCGCTTCAACATTACCTGAGACATCATCGATATATCCGGGTTTGACAGGGCGGCCGTGATTTTTCCGGTCGCCCTTTTTCGTACCATCACCACGCCGGGATTGACCCGTTATCCTGCACATGGCACAGAATGCCGGTAATCCTTCATGTTCCGGAAAAGCCTCATGTCCCGCCTGACCCTTGCCGAAGCAGCCAAACGCGCCCTTCTGACGGCGGATGCCACGGAAAAAGCCGATGTCACCGCCGAAATGGCGGCGATGTGGCGCAATGGCGAGATTACCGAGGTGGGTTCAACCGATCTTCCAGATCGCCCCGGACGCCCGGCAAAACCGGAACTGCTGCCGCCCAACAAAATGCCCAAACGCAAAAAAGGCAGCGTTCAGGGCCGCATCGGGCTTCTGCATGCACTGGCCCATATCGAACTTAATGCCATCGATCTGGCGTGGGATCTTTGCGTGCGGTTTCCCGAAGCCGACATGCCCAAGCATTTTCACGATGCCTGGGTTCAGGTTGCCGACGACGAAGCCCGTCATTTCAAGATGATCAACAAACGTCTGGGTGAAATGGATGCGGCCTATGGCGATTTGCCTGCCCATGATGGCCTGTGGCAAACATCGATGGACACGGCCTATGACATTCTGCCGCGTCTGGCGGTCGTTCCGATGGTGTTCGAGGCACGCGGCCTTGATGCCACCCCGCCGACCATCGAACGGTTGCTGTCGCATGGGGATACCGAAAGTGCGCGCATCCTTAAAATCATCGCCCATGATGAAATCGCCCATGTTGCGGCGGGGCGTAAATATTATGAATATGTCTGCGATCAGCGCGGCCTGCCCTATTACACGACATGGCATGACATGCTGCGCAAACATTTTCGCGGGCCGCTTAAACCGCCCTTTAACGACGAAGCCCGATACGAAGCCGGAATGCCGCCCGATTATTATCAGGACTATGTTCTGGAACTGCCGGGCGAGGATGAATAGGGGCAGGGCCGATGCGGTTTTTATCCCGTTCCTTGATACATCGCAAAGTTTAGAACCATATTATCCTATACCCTTCCTGCGCGCTTAATGCATGCCCGCTACCGGTGGGCATAAAATCATTCCGCAAGGAGGATATGAGCATGCCTGCTACCATGAAGGCCGCCGTTGTGCGGGAATTCGGCAAGCCATTGTCGATTGAGGAAGTCACCGTCCCCAAAGTCACGCCCGGCAAAATTCTTGTAAAGATCACGGCATCCGGCGTTTGCCATACCGATCTTCACGCTGCCGAAGGCGACTGGCCGGTCAAGCCGAACCCGCCCTTTATCCCCGGCCATGAAGGTGTGGGCATCGTTGCAGAAGTTGGCGAAGGCGTCACATCGGTCAAGGAAGGCGACCGGGTTGGTGTGCCGTGGCTGCATTCGGCCTGCGGGCATTGCCATCATTGCATTACCGGTTGGGAAACACTTTGCGGCGAACAGCTTAATACCGGTTATTCGGTCAATGGCGGTTTTGCCGAATATGTTCTTGCCGATCCGAACTATGTCGGCCACCTGCCCGATCCGCTTGAATTTGGCAATGCCGCACCGGTGCTTTGCGCCGGGGTCACGGTTTACAAGGGGCTTAAGGAAACCGAATGCAAACCGGGTGAAACCGTTGTCATTTCCGGTGTCGGCGGGCTTGGTCACATGGCCGTGCAATATGCCAAGGCGATGGGCATGAAGGTGATCGCGGTTGATATCAGCCCGGAAAAACTGAAACTTGCCAAGGACCTTGGCGCTGATTGGGTTCTGAATGCCAAGGAAACCGACGTGGTTGCCGAAGTGCAAAAACAGATGGGCGGTGCGAACGGGGTTCTGGTAACTGCCGTTTCCAAATCCGCCTTTGCGCAAGGTGTTGGCATGCTGGGCCGTCATGGCACCATGGCATTGTGCGGCCTGCCGCCCGGCAAGTTCGAGCTTGATATCTTTGATACCGTGCTGTCGCGCAAAACCATTCGCGGCTCCATCGTCGGCACGCGTGCCGACCTTCAGGAAGCATTGGAATTTGCGGGCGATGGCAAGGTGCATTCGCACTTCACCACCGAACCGATGGAAAACATCAATTCGATCTTTGATCGCATGCGGGCCGGAACCATTGATGGCCGTATCGTGATGTCGATCTGATCAACCCGATTTATCGCTGAAATAGCCAAAGGGCCGCCCTGAAAAGACGGCCCTTTGGCATTTGACCACATTTATTTCAAATCCTGCCCGCTTAGCGGATCTTCGCTGTAATAACGCACCGGCACCGCATCGCCAACGATGTTGCCCACCCGCCTAATCCAAGCGGCAAGCCCATCGTAAGGCACCATATCCAGATCGGCTTCATGCGCCAGATGCGTGTAGGCATAAACGGCGATATCCGCGACGGAATAGCGCGAATTTGCAAGAAAATCCTGATCACTTAAGTGACGGTCAAGCATCGCCAGCACATTTTTGGCGCTAGCACGTCGGTTTGGTAGCTGTGCATGATTGGCGTCATTTTTTCCCGTCAAATTCCAGTATCGTAAGCTTGCGATAGTTGCCTGGACATAGTCAGCTTCGAAAAACAGCCACTGGCAGACCTTGGCGCGCTCAAAGGCGTCCGAGGGCAAATAATCCGTTCCATCCGCCAGATAAAGCAGGATGGCATTGGATTCAGCAATAAAGCGCCCATCATCAAGTTCAAGCACCGGCACCGCCCCCGCCGGGTTCATTTTATAGAACGCATCGGTATGGCTTTCACCGGCAAAAATCGAAACCCATTGTGTTTGGTATTCACGGCTCAGATGGGCGCAAAGCTGTCGTATCTTCCACGCATTTTGTGATCCGGCGTAATCATAAAGCTTCATCAGATGAGACCTTTCAGGCAAAGAAATAGCGTTCCGGCACATGGACCGCCGGTCGTTACTCAGGAAAATTCAGGATTATCGGGGATCAGGCGGCTTTTCGGGCCATCCTCGCCTCGTGATCAAGCAGCCAGCGTTTGCGATCAAGCCCGCCGGCATAGCCGGTCAAAGTCCCGTCCGATCCGATCACCCGATGGCAGGGCACAATGATCGAAACCGGGTTAAGTGCATTGGCACGTGCCACCGCGCGGACCGCTTTGGGGTTGCCAAGGATATCGGCCTGCCCGGCATAGGATCGGCTTTCACCGCTGGGTATGGCGATCAGGGCATCCCAAGCCGATTTCTGAAAATCGGTGCCGATCATCCGGACATCATGCATCGGCAAGGGCATGAGACGACCGGCAAAATAACTGTCCAGCCAGTCCGTGACCGATTTGGGCGCAGTGCCGCCTTCGTGCCAATCGAGATTTTTGAAACGTCGGGTCTGGATGGTGTGCAGGCGGTCATCGTTGTTTTCAAAATCCAGATGCACCAGTTTGCCATCCACCATCGCAAGGCTGAGTTTGCCAATCGGGCTTTGATAGCGGGCAATGTCGATGCGGGTTGTCATGGTCATTTCCCTTTCCTTGGAGGCTGGGGCTTTGGCTTTGGCGCATGTTCCTGTTCAAGTGCCGACCACAGATATTGCGCGGCATAGGCACGCCACGGACGCCAGCGTTCGGCATGCTGTTCCAATGGTTTGGGCTTTGCTGGTCCCCCACCGATTTCAGATGCCTTCAGGATGCCAAGATCAGCCGCCGGGAAGGCATCCGGGTCGCCAAGCCCGCGCAGGCCGAAATAATTCAACGTCCACGGGCCGATCCCCTTGGTCGCGGTCATTGCCGCCAGGATGTCATCGCCCGATTGTCGGTCACATTGCGGATCGGCAAACAGATCGATGATATCGGCAAGTGTCTGGGCGCGGCGGGTCGTAAGCCCGATTGATATCAAATCCTGTTGTTGCAGCGTGGCGGGTTTCGGAAACAGATGGGTGATGCCGGTTCCGGCGATCAGGTTTTCAGGCAAAACCTGGCCAAAGCGGGCCACCAGTCGCCCGGCCAAGGTACGGGCGGCGGCAACCGAAACCTGTTGACCCAGTACCGCCCGGATCGCCAGTTCGAACCGGTCCCAGCATCCGGGCACACGCAAGCCCGGGCGTTTATCGACCAAGGGACGTAGCAATTCATCATCGGCAAACAGCGCCGTGATTGAGGGCACATCGGCATCCAGATCAAACAACCGCCGCACCCGGCCCCCGATTTCAAGCACGGCGTCACGCGCCGGACCGCGCAGGATGACGTCCACCCCGCCCTGATCGCTCGCAAACCGGCAAATCATCAGACCGACGGCATCATGGATGCGAAAGCCGCGGGCATAGGTGCGGTCGCCCACCGCCTCCAGCCCCGGAATGGCGCGTGCCCGGAAGAATGTCAGAAGGTAGTCGGCATCAAAGGGTTGGCGGGCGCGCAGGCGCAGGATCAGATCGTCGCTTTTGGGCGCGAAGGGATCATTATCGTTTTTGTCTGACACGGGTTCGGCCTTTATGCCGCGCCGGAACGCGGTCGGTGCGTGGCCATAGGCGGTTTTCATGGCGTCATTGAACCGGCGCAAACTGCCAAACCCGGCAATGTCGGCAATTTCCGTCATTGACAGGTTGCTGTCGACAATCAGTTGCCGGGCACGCAGCAGACGCCTTGCCTTGGCATGGTCTTGCGGGGTGACGCCGGTATGTTCCTTGAAGATACGGCGCAGATGACGGTCCCCGACGCCAAGCCGGTCGGCAAGCTGTTCGACCGATCCGGTTTCAAGGGCGCCTTCTTCGATCAGCCTTACCGCACGGGCAACGGTGGCGTGAACCCCGGCACTGGCCGGTGATCCGGGGGCGGCTTCGGGGCGGCAGCGCAGGCACGGGCGGAACCCGTGGGCAATTGCCGCCTCGGCACTGGGATAAAATTGCACATTCACGCGCTTTGGCGTGACGGCCGGGCATATCGGACGGCAGAAAATCCCGGTGGTCAGAACGGCGGTGTAAAACCGACCGTCAAACCGGCGATCCCGGGCCTTTAATGCGTGATAGCAGATATCATCATTGAGCTGTTCCATGCCCGGCAGCTTAGCAGATCGCGCAGATAAAACTCGCCAGATTCGGACTCAAACGTGAAAGGGCCGGATCACGCCGGCAATCTCAGTTCAGCGGAATATCGTTTGCGCCCTTGCCGTCCTGATACTGATCGGAGAGCGCGTCATATTGCGCGGCAATCGATTTTGCCTTTTCAAGCCACGCTGCACGGTCGGCTTCGGGCAGTTCGGCAATCATACCCATCATGGAATGACTTTGCCAGAATGCGTTGGATTTGTTGTATTCCCCGGCATCAAGGGTGAAGACTTCCTTGAGGATTTTAAGGTCATGGGGGATTTCAAACGCGTCGCGGGAATCCTCGTGGCTGAAGAAATAATAGAAATTATCAAACCCGGCCCAGGTGATCGCCGACAGGCACATCGAACAGGGTTCGTGCGTTGACAGGAAAATAAGATCCGACGTTGCAGGGCGCGCATCGGCAGGCATTTCGTAAAACCGTTTCAGGCAATGGACCTCGCCATGCCAAAGCGGGTTTTCGGTTTCATTGTTGGTTTCGGCCAGCACCAGCGAATGATCGGATTTGCGCAACAGGGCCGCCCCGAAAATCTTGTTACCGGCGGCGACACCCATGCGGGTTTTGGGCAGGATGTCATTTTCAAGTGTGGCAAACAGGGTGGCAAGAAGGGCGTTTCTGTCGTCGCGTGGCATAAGGGCGGTTCCCGATGAAATGTTTGATGCTTTTTGATGGCTTCCATTTCATCGTCAATGAACCGCCCTGCCAACAGAATTTATTGCAGGTTTTGTGACCGGACGGGAGAAACACTATGTGCGGCATATTGATAGCGGCAGGAACCGGATGGTTTCCTAACCACGCAGGATGCCATCATTGATGTCTTCGTAACGCTGATCGGCGGGAACAGGGCGATAGAAATCCGGGTCCAGCAAGGTCGTAACCGCGATAAGCGTCGGCGATTTTCGATCCCGAACCTTGGTGATCAGGGCATGATCAACCGGTCTCATTTCGCGGATTTTGATGACCTCGAAAATGGGACCATTCGGGGTGGCAAGTTTGAACTGGTCGCCAACAGCGACCTGGCCATGGGACTGACGCGGCATTTTTGGACTTCACCTGACTGATAGACGTTTACTCAAGATGCAAAACCCGCCGAGGCCCTATTTTTCAAAGACTTGGCCCTTTCGTTTTTCAACGGATTTTGCTTATCGGCAACACACTGCCACACATATCAGGCGAGACTATGACAGAAGCGGGATTTTTACGGGCAATCGGCGACCCTTTTGCATAAAAACACCCCGCCAGTTTCCTGTGCGGGGTGTTTTGTTTAGCAATCCGGTTCGGATCAATCGATGTCTTCGACTTCACCGGCAGAGCCGGTGACCTTGGCGGCCAGGGCGGCGGCCATGAAGGCATCAAGATCGCCGTTCAGAACGCCCTGGGTGTCGGATGTTTCGACACCGGTGCGCAGGTCCTTGATCATCTGATAGGGCTGCAACACGTAGGAGCGGATCTGATGGCCCCAGCCGATATCGGATTTGGTATCCTCAAGCGCCTGGGCTTCGGCTTCGCGTTTCTGAAGTTCGGCCTCGTACAGGCGGGCTTTGAGCATCTTCATCGCGGTATCGCGGTTTTTGTGCTGTGAACGGTCGTTCTGGCACTGGGCGACGATACCGGTCGGAATATGCGTGATACGCACCGCCGAGTCCGTTCTGTTAACGTGCTGACCACCGGCACCCGATGCGCGGTAGGTATCAATCCGAAGGTCCTTGTCGAGCACCTCGATATTGATGTCGTCATCAATCACCGGATAGACCCAACAGGACGAGAAGCTGGTATGGCGGCGCGCGGCACTGTCATAGGGCGAAATACGCACCAGACGATGCACACCGACCTCGTTTTTAAGCCAGCCATAGGCATTATGACCGGTGACTTTATAGGTCACAGATTTGATGCCGGCTTCCTCGCCATCGCTTTCTTCGAGCATTTCAAGCTTGTAGCCCTTGGACTCCGCCCAGCGCACATACATGCGCGCCAGCATGCTGGCCCAGTCCTGTGCCTCGGTCCCGCCGGCACCGGCGTGGATTTCGAGATAGGCGTCATTGGCATCCGCCTCGCCCGAAAGCAGGCTTTCAAGTTCGCGCTTGGCGGCGATTTCGCGGATATCGCGCAGGCCCTGCTCGGCCTCGGCAACGGTTTCGTCATCACCTTCGGCTTCGCCAAGTTCGATCAGACCGATATTGTCTTCGAGTTCCTGGGCAAGGGCCTTGTAACCATTGATGGCATCGTCAAGCCGGGTACGTTCCTGCATGACTTTCTGCGCGTTTTCCGGCTTGTCCCACAATGTGGGATCTTCGGCCAGCGCGTTCAGTTCGTCGAGGCGTCTAAGAGCGTTATCCCAGTCAAAGATGCCTCCTCAGCAGTGCCATCGACTGCTTGATTTCATCGACCAATGCCTGTGCTTCGGCGCGCATTGATGTCTCCGTTATTCATATGAAATTCTGTAAGGCCGCGAAGGATCGCAGCAACTTCGGCGGCGCTTATAGCAGTTTTTGCCCCGATTGAAACCCCCGCGGGGACGCACGGCAGGCATGGAAAAACCCGGCACATCAAATGCGCCGGGTTTAAAGGGGGTATTGCGTGGGTTAGCTGTAAACCGGATCAAGCGTCACGGTATAGAGTTCTTCGTCCGCCACATCACGAAGCGACACGCGGAACTGTTCGTTTTCGGCGTCGATATCGACAAGGCCAAAGAATTGCAGGCCAAAGGATGGCGGCAGATTAACGCCCTGTTCCTCAGTTGGATGTTTGGTATACATCACCTGCGGACCGAATGTATTATCCATGTCATTCGGGCCAAACGTTCCGGCATGCAGCGGGCCGGAAACGAACTCCCAGAACGGATCGAAATCCTGGAACCGGGCCTTGTTCGGGTCATAGTAGTGGGCGGCGGTATAATGCACATCCGCTGTCAGCCAGACGGTGTTGAGAATGCGGGCCGATTTGATGAAACGCAGCAATTCAACAATTTCAAGTTCGCGCCCGGCCGGTGCACCATCACCATTGGCCAGATTTTCAAAGGTGCTTTTGTTTTTCCAGTCATCATAGACAATCATGCCAATTGGCATATCCGCAGCAATAACTTTCCAGGTTGCCTTGGAATTCAGCAGGCTGCGTTTAAGCCATTCGATCTGCTCCCGGCCAAGGAAGGTTGTCTTGTCATTGGGTTCCGGGCTGTTATTGGCATCGTTCGCAGCGCGGTAGGTACGCATATCAAGGAAGAATATCTCAAGCGACGGACCATAGGACACCTTGCGATATACCCGCCCCGGTTCGCTTGCATGTTCGGTGATTGGCAGCATTTCACGAAATGCCCGGTTGGCACGTGCGGCCAATAGGGATACCGATTTTTCGCTGTAACGATCATCCCCGGTCAGCATTTCACCGGGATACCAGTTGTTGGTCACTTCGTGGTCGTCCCACTGGTAATAGACCGGGATCAGGCGGTTGAATTCGCGGACATTCTTATCAAGCATGTTGTATTTGTAATTGCCGCGAAACTCGGCAAGGGTTTCGGCGACCTTGCCGGTATCCTCGGTCGTGATGTTTTTCCAGATATCACCATCGGGCATTTTTGCCTGTTCGGCAAACGGGCCATCGGCATAGATGGTATCGCCGGAATGGATGAAGAAATCCGGGTTGTGTTTTGTGATCGTGGCATAGGTTTTCATGCCGCCGCGATCCTCGTCAATGCCCCAGCCCTGCCCGGCCGTATCGCCCGACCAGCCAAACCGGATATTGCGTTTTGCCGCCGGTGCGGTGCGGAAATGACCGATCACCGGTTCGGACGATGCCCGTCCATCATCAAGATTTTCGAAATGGATTTTATAAAACACGTCCTGCCCGGCTGGCAGATCATTCAGGGCAAGCTTGCCGGCAAAATCACGTTCCGGCAGAACATCGACATGCGGAATTCTGACGGATCGTGAAAAGTTTTCCGTTGTGGCAATTTCGGTAATCATCCGTGACGCACGATCCGCACGGCCCCAGATACAAGCGGAATTGGCGGTGACGTCACCACTTTGCACCCCATGGGTGATCATTGGACGATCTGCCGCACGCGAAATGGACGGCATGAAAAATCCACCCATCGCCGATGCCGCACCGGCCGTGGCGGTTACAGAGGCGGTCGTGGTCAGGAATTTTCGGCGGGAAAGACGAAAAGACATTGAAAGAACCCCTTCAAAATTTGAAGTAACACCTTGAAGAGTATGACAAATTCAAATGACAGGACCGTTGCGGCCTCTTGATGGTTTTATCAACATTTGATGACACTGGCGCGCGCAATACGACGTTTGCAGCCCCGCCTCGTTTTCAAATGAAAAAGACCGGATGCGATTGCATCCGGCCCCTTAAACATTCCCGCAAAAGCGCGGCAAAGATCAGTAAATACCACCCGGGCTTGAAACGCCGCCGGTATTGCCTTCGGCACCGACACCGCTGTAACCGGCATCGCCACCATCAATGACGTTGTCATTCGATGACGGAATGGTGCCGGGTTTGAAAGCTTCCCAGATCACATTCTGATCCCCTGGACGGGCCGGAAGGCCGGAACGGGCTTCAACGCGGACCATGCGAATGCCCGGCGGTGTACGGAATGGCACGGCCTTTGTGCCCTTTAATGCATCGCCCATGAACTGCTTGAAGATCGGGGCGGCGGCACTGGCCCCCTGCTCCTGATCGCCAAGCGAGCGGTTATCGTCAAAGCCGACATAAACACCAACCGCAAGATCGGGCGAGAAGCCGACAAACCATGCATCGCGGCTATCGTTCGTGGTACCGGTTTTACCCGCCAGCGGATAACCGAGTTCGCGAATGCGACGACCGGTTCCGCGTTCAACCACACCTTCAAGCATCGATACCATCTGGAACGCGCTTGCCGGGTCGGTAAGCTGTTCACGGGTATCGGGCAGTTCAGGGGGCATCTGATTGCGGAAATCGACATCCTGACATTCCGCACACTGGCGTTCGTCACGACGATAGATCACTTCACCGCGACGGTTCTGAATGCGGTCAATCAGGGTCGGGGTGATTTTCTTGCCGCCATTGACAAATTCCGCATAGGCCGCCGTCATGCGCATGACGGTGGTTTCCGCCGCACCAAGCGCCATCGAAAGAACCTGTGGCATATCATCGACAACACCGAAACGTTGCGCGTAATCGGCAACCTTGTCCATGCCGATTGTCTGCGCCAGACGTACCGTCATCAGGTTACGCGACAGTTCGATCCCCAGACGCATGGTCGAAGGACCATAGAACTTGCCGCTATAGTTGCCCGGCTTCCATTTACCAAGCCCTGGCCCCTGATCAATCACGAATGGCGCATCAAGCACCAGGGTCGACGGGGTAAAGCCCTGATCAAGGGCGGCCAGGTAAACAAACGGCTTGAAGGCAGAACCGGGCTGACGACGGGCCTGGGTCGCGCGGTTGAATTTCGACATGTCATGCGAAAAACCGCCCGACATTGCCAAAACACGCCCGGTATGCGGGTCCATCGCGACAAGCGCCCCATTGACCGCAGGAATCTGGCGCAGGCCATAGGTATTGGGCGGCAGTTCTTCGCCATCAAGTTCCGCAAAATGCCGCACATAGATCACATCACCCGGCGACAGAACATCTGATGGGCTGTTGACCGCAGCACCAAGCTTCTGGCCTTCTTTCCACGGACGCGCCCATGTCAGGAAGCGAAGCGGAATGCGGCCCTGCTTGCCCGACAGAAGGCCAAGGGTTGCTTCTTCGGCACTGACACGCAGAACAACGGCCTTGTCCCATGGCAAATCATTGGGTGTTTCGACTTCGCGCAGTTTCTGCTGCCAGTCATCGGCCAGATCGATATTGGTGATCGGACCGCGCCAGCCATGACGACGGTCGTATTCCACAAGCCCTTCGATCAGCGCCTGATCGGCAATGGTCTGCAGGCGCGGATCAACCGTCGAGCGGACCGACAGCCCGCCATCATAAAGCATGTTTTCGCCGTAACGGTCGACCAGCTGGCGGCGGACTTCCTCGGCGAAGAAATCAGCACGATAGGTATCGACAGACTGGCGTTCCTTGGCAATCAGCGGGCTTGCCCACGCGTTCTGGGCTTCGGCCTCGGTGATGAATTTTTCTTCGAGCATCCGGCCAATCACCCAGTTACGGCGCGCTTTGGCTTCGTCATGATTGCGGACCGGATGATAATTCGACGGTGCCTTTGGCAGGGCGGCAAGATAGGCCGCTTCCTCGATATTGATTTCATCAAGAGATTTATCGAAGTAACGCAAGGCTGCGGCGGCAACACCATAGCTGCCATTGCCGAGGTAAATTTCGTTCAGATACAGTTCAAGGATATGTTCCTTGGAAAAGGCACGCTCGATCCGGAAGGAAAGAATTGCTTCCTTGACCTTGCGTTCATAGGAAACTTCGCTGGTCAGAAGGAAGTTTTTGGCAACCTGCTGGGTGATGGTCGATGCACCGACCGGACGCTTACCCGTGCCCATATTGACAACGTTGGTCACGGCTGCGCGCAGCACGGATGCGAAATCAATGCCCGGATGGCTGAAAAAGTTTTTATCCTCGGCCGCGACAAACGCATCGACAACAACATGCGGGATCGAGGTGATCGGCACGAAAACACGTTTTTCACGCGCATATTCGGCGATCAATGCCCCGTCACTGGCATGGACGCGTGTCATGACTTCGGGTTCGTAGTTTTCAAGCTGGGTGTAATCGGGCAAGTCCTGACCGAAATGCCAGAAGATCGCCAGAACGCCGATCCCGCCAGCAATTGCCATCAGGAAAAGCACACCGAAAATACTTAGTAAAATACGCATAAACAGGTCTTTATCATTTTGCTGTTTTGGCCTGATCCGGTTTGGCGCGCACCAAAGCGCACATTTCGGAGAATTGCAATCAGCCTTATCATAGCGGCAAAAAAGTGACGGCGTTGTGACACTGCGCACGGCCACCGTATTTTCTGTTCCGACCGGGCAAAGATTATAGCCCTACCGCCCCATCAAAGCGAGAGTCGGAAATTCCATTGCACGGAAAAGTTATGCAAATTGCCAATATGCTTTTCGAAATCCGGGGACGAAGCCGTTGAACCCGGCCTAGAATTTATGTTTTTCGAAATAGATATCGATGGCACGCAGTATAGCTTCGGCGACCTTGCGCCGATGTGCCGGGCTTTGCAACAGCTTGGCATCCGTCGCGTTCGATAAATAGCCCATTTCAAACAGGGCTGAGGGGATATCAGGGGCCTTGAGCACGGCAAAGCCCGCGAACCGATGGGTCCGGCGTTGCAGTTCGATGCTTTTGCCCAGTTCGGTGACCATATTGGCCGCAAGGGTCGCCGACAGGTTCATGGTTTCGCGCTGTGCCAGATCGATCAGGATGCTTTGCACCAGCGAATTTTCTTCCGACAGGTCAATACCGGCAATCACGTCGGCCTTGTTTTCCTTTGACGCCAGTGCGGCGGCTTCTTTGTCCGATGCGTTTTCAGACAGGGTATAGACCGATGCACCGCGATGCTTGGAATTGCCAATCGAGTCTGCGTGCAGCGAAATAAACAGATCGGCCCCGTTTTTACGCGCGATTTCGGTTCGCTGGCGCAATTTCAGGAACACGTCCTTGTCGCGTGTCAGAAGCACGCGATACCGACCGGAATCGGTCAGAACCTTTTCAACTTCGCGGGCGGCGGCAAGTGTCAGGTCCTTTTCATAGACCCCGCCAACCCCGATTGCGCCGGGATCAACCCCGCCGTGACCGGCATCAATCGCAATCAGCGGCTTTTCCGAACCACCACGACCGGACTCAACCGCGACATCGGCACTTTGTTCGGTGGCACTGGTGTCGTTGCGGCTGCGTGCGGAATAGGCGACCATGCTTTCGCGTGATGCCGCCATAAAGGCATCACGCTTGGCGGGCGACAGATCAACGACAAGACGATGGGGCTTGCCATCGGATGCAGGCAGCGTGAAGATTTTTGAAACAAGTGCCGGTTCGGCAACGTCAAGAACCACACGGAAGGTGCCCGGTTTGAACAGGCCGTAACGCAATCCCGAAATCAGGCCCCCGCCCGACGTTACCTTGCCCGGGGGGGCGGTCCATTCGATTTCGGGCATGTCGATGATGACGCGATATGGATCGGGCAGCAGAAAGTAGCTGAACTCGACACTGCGATCGAGATCAATGACAAAGCGGGTATAGTCGGGATAAACGCCAAGGCGCGCGCCAAGAACCTTGGTTTCCTGCGCATTTGCCGTGGCAGAACCGCCGACACAGATCATCATCGCCAGAAAAAGCGACAAACAGAGTGCAGCAACAATCCGGGCCGGTTTTTGCCCGACCAAGAACAGCGTTTCTGCCGTCGCATTCACCTGCGAACCCGTTTGAACTGATACCATCGTCCTGCTGCGTTTATCCTGAGAATGCGGAGTAATTTTAGACTGGTTGCCTGCGTTTATAACAATGCGTTGGTTAACGGGCAATTGACTGCCCGTGAAACACGCGACGCGAACAACATTCTTCGTTTTGATGTCCATTACATTAATGTAAACGGTAAAAACATTGCAGGATCATGGATTTGGCAGATGGCATCCGTGATTGGCGCAATCGGGCGAAAAACTTCGCGATTTTGAATTCAACCACAACAAAGTCATCGGACAACGTAACAAAACTGTTTGTCGCGGGACTTCAAAAGGGATATGTTGCACCCGAGATTCCTATGCCTTGCGGTGTGAACCTTATTAATCCGCCAGGCTGAGGACGCGACGAGGCCAGTTCTCGGGTCGGTGTCTCGGTGACGCGGCAATTCCCGCTCCCGATAGAGCCCTCCCATTCAAGGCTGTCTTGGCGCGCTCGAGATTACGCAACCAATTTTTGTTTCAACACCAAAACCAGGTCCGAACCGGAAGAGCAGCCGAAACGCGATGAACCAGATATATACAGGACATATCGCGACCTTTATGGACGGCGCCTCCGGATACGCCGGTTTATTTGCATACCAGCGCAACATCGCTTTACGCAGGAAACTGGCGGGACCTTTAGGAACAGGTTCCGAATGGTCAAACGCATGCTCATCGATGCAACGCACACGGAAGAAAGCCGTGTCGTTGTTATTAATGGAAATCGCCTAGAAGAATACGACGTCGAAACTTCGACCAAGAAGCAGATAAAAGGAAATATCTATCTCGCGAAAGTGACGCGTGTAGAACCGTCCCTGCAGGCGGCCTTCGTCGATTACGGCGGAAACCGCCATGGTTTCCTCGCCTTTAGCGAAATTCATTCCGACTATTACCAGATCCCGGTCGCAGATCGCGAAGCCCTTTCGCGTAGTCACAGTGACGTCAAGGATGCCGACATCGTCGAAGACAATATCGGCGACGCATCCGAGGGTAACGATACCCCGAAAAAAGAAAAGAAACCGGCCCGCACCCGCAATCGCCGCAAACCGCGTGCGAAAGCATCGGACGAAACCGCGGTTGAAACCGATGCAGAAGCACCGGCAACCGACGAAAACGCCGATAGTGCGGAAACTGTTGCGGCCGACGCACCGCAGGAAAATGACGCTGCGGCAAGTGATGATGCGAACGATGAAGACGCAAAACCGCGCCGTCGTCGCCCCCGCAACCGTCGCAAGAAATCCGACGAGGTCGAGGCATCTGGTGATGGCACCGCCGACGCATCGTCGAACGATGGTGATGATACCGATGGTTCGGGCGGCGGAAATGCAGCCATGTCAGCAGAAATTGCCGAACTGACCGTCGATATCGAAACAGAGCCGGCCGGTGCCGCCGAAGAAGAAGACATTGATGATCTGGGCGGCGATGACGGGGATGAATTCTCCGACAGCCATCGCCCGCAGATGCAGAAGCGCTACAAGATTCAGGAAGTGATCAAGCGCCGCCAGATCCTGCTTGTGCAGGTGGTCAAGGAAGAACGCGGTAACAAGGGTGCTGCGCTTTCGACCTTCCTGTCGCTGGCGGGTCGTTATTGCGTTCTGATGCCAAATACCCCGCGCGGTGGCGGCATTTCGCGCAAGATCACCAATGCACAGGATCGCAAGCGCCTGAAATCCATTCTGGCCGAACTGGAAATTCCGGATGGCATGGCCGTTATCGTGCGTACCGCAGGTTCGGAACGCACCAAGGCCGAAATTAAACGCGACTTCGATTATCTGATGCGTTTGTGGGATCGTATTCGCGAAACCACCCTTCAGAGCCAGGCACCGTGCCTGATTTATGAAGAAGCTGATCTGATCAAACGGTCCATCCGTGACCTTTATGCACGCGATGTTGACGAAGTTCTGGTCGAAGGTGACGAAGGTTACCGGATCGCCAAAGACTTCATGAAGATGCTGATGCCGTCGCATGCAAAGCGCGTGCAGCCTTACAAAGATCAGGGTGTTCCGCTGTTCCACCGCTTCCAGGTGGAAAGCCAGCTTGATGCGATGCTCAATCCGGTCGTGCAGCTTAAATCGGGTGGCTATATCGTCATCAACCCGACCGAGGCACTGGTCGCGATTGACGTGAACTCGGGCCGTTCGACCCGTGAACGCAACATCGAAGAAACCGCATACAAGACCAACCTTGAAGCCGCCGAAGAACTCGCACGTCAGTTGCGCCTGCGCGATCTGGCCGGTTTGATTGTGGTCGATTTCATCGACATGGAAGACCACCGCAACCAGGGGGCGGTTGAACGCAAGCTTAAAGAAGCCATGCGCAATGACCGGGCCCGCCTTCAGATCGGCCGTATCAGCCCATTCGGCTTGCTTGAAATGTCGCGCCAACGCCTGCGCCCGTCGCTTGTTGAAAGCGCGTTCGAGGTTTGCGCACATTGCCGCGGTGTCGGCCTTGTCCGTTCGATCGAAAGTGCCGCCCTTCACCTTCTGCGTGTGCTTGAAGAAGAAGGCATGCGTCGTCGTTCCGGCGCGCTTACCGTTCATGTTGCAAGCGAAGTCGCGCTTTATATCCTGAACCGCAAACGTGACACGCTGGCCGAAATCGAACAGCGTTACGGCTTCACCGTGATGATCTTTGGCGATGACAGCCTGATTTCGCCAGATCACCGGATTGAACGGTCACGTGCGAAAAAGGGTGACGAAGAAGAAGCCCTGCCGGTTCTGAACACCGACAGCGTATCTTTGACCGCGATTGAAAGCCCGGTTGAACCGGACGAAGACGAAGAAGAAGAAGACGTTGCAGAGGTACGTGATACCCGTGATCAGCGCGACGACGATGATCACGGCAATAAACGCCGCCGTCGCCGTCGCCGCCGTCGTGGCCGCAATGATGAACGTGATGACCGTGATGATCAGCACGAAGCCGATGCATCAGATGATGCGGCCGGTTCGTCGGATCGCGGTGATCAGGACGATAACGAAGATGACGACGACGACGAAGCACAGCGTAAACGCCGCCGTCGCGGCAAACGTGGTGGACGCCGTCGTTCACGCCGTCAGGAATTTGAAAACGCGCCGCGTGTCAAATCGCCTGCCGATGATGCACAGGCAACTGCCCTTCGTCGGGATCGTGATCACAGCGCGCCGGAAGGCCAGGTCGAGGATCGGGTTATTGATGCCGACAGCGAAGGTCAGGATGCCGACAGCTTCGATCAGGAAGGTGTCCGTGTCGGCCGTGAGCGCAGCGCAACCGCCCCGGCCCCGGCACGGCCGCGCCGCGAACGTCGTGATCGCAATGACAATCGCCGCAACAGGCGGGATCGCAATGACCGGGGTGATGTGAAAAACATCCCGATCCAGAGCGGCCCGGCCCCCGAGACTGCGGAAGAAATCGCCAAGGAAACCGTTTCGGCACCAGCACAGAGCCCAGCCGAAACACCCGTAGCAAGCCCAGCGGAAATCGTGGCGGAAAAACCGGCAAGCCCGGCCCCTGCCCCCGCAGCAGCACCGGCAGCGGAGAAATCGGAACCGAAGGCAGAGCCGAAAAAACCGGCACCAAAAGCCGAAAAGGCACCGGAACCGGTGGCGAGTGAACCCGCTTCTGCCGAACCGGCAAAAGACGAAAAACCCAAGTCGAAGAAACGCGGCTGGTGGAGCCTTGGTCGTTAAGATCAGGACCCGATAAAATCCAAAAGGGCTGCCGAACATTCGGCAGCCCTTTTCGTTGCGATCTGTTTGAGGTCAAGGGCTTATCGCTGCCAGTTCTTCAATGCCTTTACCGCACCCAGCATGGTCGCCTCGCTATGTGCAAATGAGAATCGGACATAGTGTTTGCCGCGAAGCCGATCAAAATCCGTGCCCGGCGTGGTGGCAACACCGGTTTCGTCAAGCATGCGACGGCAGAATGCCTCGCTATCATCCGTCAGATCGCGGACATCGGCATAGAGATAGAATGCACCATCCGCCGGGGCGAAGTTGCCAAATCCGGCTTTGGGCAGTTCATTGAGCAGGATTTCACGATTGCGGGCATAGGCCGCGACATTGGCCTGCAATTCGTCCTCGCAATCAAATGCGGCGACGGCGGCGATCTGTGATAATGCCGGGGCCGAAATAAACAGGTTCTGTTGCAGGCATTCGACCGCGCGCATCAGATCAGGCGGCACCACCGCCCAGCCCAGACGCCAGCCGGTCATCGAGAAATATTTCGAGAAGCTGTTGATGATGATCGCATCATCGCCGAATTCAAGTGCGGTGCATTCGCGGACATCGCCAAACGAAATGCCCTGATAAATCTCGTCACTGATCAGGCGAATACCGTTTTCCCGGCAATAGGTCGCCAGTTCGCGGTAAGTTTCAACGTCAATCATGCTGCCCGCCGGGTTGGACGGGCTTGCAACAATCAGACCGTCAATCGGGTCCTCAAGATCACGCAGCATGGCCACGGTTGGCTGATAATGGCTTTCGGGACCGGCAGGCAGATTGACGGTTTCAATGCCGAGTGCGGTCAGGATGTTGTGATAGGCCGGATAGCCTGGTGCCGCCATCGCCACCCGATCCCCGGCATCAAAGGCCGCCAAAAACGCCAGCACGAAGATCGAGGAAGAACCGCTGGCGACACAGATGCGTGACGGATCAACCGATGCGTTGAATTTACGCTGATAATGCCCGGCGATGGCTTCGCGCAGGGGATCAATCCCCATGGCATTGGTATAACCGATCAGATCGTTATCAAGGGCGCGGGCCGCGGCCTCGCGGACCTTGCGTGGGGCCGGTGTGCCCGGCTGCCCGACTTCAAGGTGAAAAACCGCCTTGCCGTCAAGTTCGCGCGCGTTGGCAGCACGCATGACATCCATAACAATAAACGGCGAAATGGCACCGCGGCGCGATTGTTTCAAAGCCATTTGTGGGGTCCTGCTTTGTATCGTGAAAATCGGGGCAGGAAATCCTGCCCCGATGAAATGTCTGTAAAGGGTGGCTTACTGGGTGCCCGCCATACCGCCGCCCGCAGGATCGGCAATGAACTGGCAGCTTTCAGGATGCGGCGGGATCCCTTCAAGGCAACGCACGATATTGACCGCCGGTTTGCCCGCCGAATTCATCGGGACATTGGCAGCCGCCCCCTTTTCGATCAGATCTTCGGCCATGGTGGCAATCTGTTTGGTGGCACCGGCCGGAGTCCCGGTGCCAGCGATCCCATAGTAATATTCCCAGACAAACGGGTTGACCATAAGTGCTGGGCCCATCAGCGGGGTCTGGGCATAACCCGCATCCCCGGCGGCAAGGTTAAGGCCGAACGCATCGGCACCAAGCCCCGCACCAAACGGTTTGTTCATCGTGGTCATGCAGGCAACCGCATTGGCCTTGCGGTCCAGCACGACAAAGCCGCTGCGCCCGGTATTGGCTTGAATGTTGCTGTCAGCAGCTTCGATATCGGCCAGATAGCGGTTCAGGATCGCACCAAGTTCCGTTTCCGCGTCAATAACAGAACGCCCGTTATCGGAACGCGGCGGATAGGCAAGGTAAAGCGTTTCGTTGCCAACCTTGACCTCAGTCGCGGCTTTCCATTGCGGTTTATAGGAACGCATGTCTTCGGCCGTCAGCGTGCCACCGGCATTCTGAACCGCGGTTGCAATCTGGGTGCCAAGGGCACCGTTATAAAACTCGCCCGGTCCCTTGACCCGAAGAGAGGTCAGAAGTGCGCCAAGATTGACGGAACGAATCCGGTCACCGACCTGCAAGGTTTTGCCATCTGGCATGAAAACATCGCGCAGGATCGGGCTTGCTTCGATCCGGTCGCGATTGGCTTCGATATCATCAACCATCGAACGCGATACCGGAACACCAAGGCGAGCATACTGTTCGGCGGCCGAAAGAAGCTGCGGCCATTGCAGACGACCATAACGCGCACTAAGTGCGTAAAGGCCGCGCGGGACACCCGGAACGGTCGTTGCGACCTGGCCATCTGCGGTGCGGGTCCCCGGACGTGGCCAGAAATCAAGGACTTCGACCTTTTTCGATTCCCGATCATGGACAACGCAAACCCCGCCGCCACCGATACCGGCAACCGAGGATTTGGTCACCGTCATGGTGGCATAAAGCGCAACAGCCGCATCGGCCGCCGTGCCGCCAGCCGAAAGAACATCGCGCGCAATACGGACCGCACGGGGTTCGTCGGCAACCACGCCACCAAGGAAACCACTGACGGCCCCGATTTGGCCAAGATTATCAGTATTATCAGTACCGCAGGCAGCAAGACCGGCAGTCATTGCGATTGCCGCCATGATCCGCCATGATGGCTTGCGCGTCGGGAACCTGTCCGCACGGGTCGGGTCGACATAAGATGAACGAGAACACGGAACGCACATTTTGCTCAGACGCATTATTACTCTCACTGCCATTTTCCTTGTTGCCCTGCCCAGCACAGTTTTTGCGCAGGGTCGTTCTTTTATCCGGGATACCGAGATTGAGGAAACCCTTCATCTCTATGCGACCCCGATATTCAAGGCTGCCGGGCTCGATCCGCGCGGCGTTACTGTCTATATCGTCTCAGATCCCAGCCTGAACGCATTCGTTGCAGGTGGCCAAAAGCTTTTTATCAATACTGGCCTCTTGTTGAAAGCCCAGACTCCCGAACAGGTTATGGGTGTGATGGCCCACGAGACCGGCCACATTGCGGGCGGGCATCTTTCACGTGTTCATGATCAGCTTCGAAATGCATCGGCGATCTCGATTCTGTCAACCATCGTCGGTGTTGCTGCCGGTGTTGCCGCCGGACGTTCCGATGTCGGCACGGCGGCCGTTCTTGGCGGCCAGAACGTGGCGGAACGCAATTTTCTGGCCTATTCACGAACACAGGAAAGCAGTGCCGATCAGGCCGGCGTCAAATTCCTGAGCGAAGCAGGCATATCATCGCGCGGCCTGATGGAATTCATGGAAACGCTTGAAGGTCAGGAATTGCTGAGCACCGCGCGTCAGGACCCGTATCTGCGCAGTCACCCGTTGACGACCGAACGTGTTGATTTCCTTGAAAACTATACCGCGAATTCACCGTTAAAAGACGCCAAAGTCGATCCGGTTCTGTATGAACGCCATGACCGTATGCGCGCCAAGCTGTATGCGTTTACCAACCATATCCAGCATACTTTGCGCACCTATCCCGAGTCTGATACCAGCGTTTCGGGGCGCTATGCGCGCGCCATCGCCTATTACCGGGACTCGCAAATCGAACCGGCGATGAAACTGATTGACGGGCTGATCGCCGAAGAACCCGAAAATCCGTATTTCGAAGAGCTTAAGGGTCAGGTCCTGCTGGAATTCGGCAAGGCCAAGGAAGCCACCGATCCGCTGCGCAAATCCGTCGAATTGTCCAATGGTGCCCCTTTGATCCGCCTTCTGCTGGCGCATGCCCTGATTGAAAGCGGCGATGATGCGGTTCTGGGCGAAGCCAAGGAAAACCTTCTGGGGGTTCTTTCGGTGGAACGAGGCAATGCATCGGCATGGCGTTTCCGGGCGATCATTGAAAACCGTCTTGGCAATGAAGGCGAAGCATCGCTGTCGCAGGCGGAATACAGCCTTTTGACCGGGGACCGGGAAGCGGCAAAATATCATGCGGTGCAAGCCGACCGGAAACTTGAAAAAGGTACTGCAACCTGGCAGCGCGCACAGGACATCATCCGGGCGACCGACCCGGAAGGCAAGGACAAGCCCAATTGATATCGGTTCTGCCGCCACGGGCGGGCGTCATTTCGATAATGTCGCGCCGTCTCGGCGTTGCTTTTATCGCGGTTTACGTCCTGGCCGGATGCAGCCTGCCCGATGCCGGGGTCAGCGTCGAGGGAGACCTGAAGCTTCTTTACGCCCCCTTCTCGCTTGGCAATCCGCCGCGCTACTGGCATTACGCCGACCGCCCGGCAAAGCTTGATCAGGGTGAACAGTCAAAGGCCAACAGCCTTTACTGGGACGATATTGATGGGCGCATCGCCCTTGCCATGCGCCCGGCCATTGCCCCGTTTGAACTTGGCCGTCGAACCAATATTTCGGTTCTTGCATCCCCCTATCTGTCTTTTGACTGGTTGATGAACGCATCCGCCCTGCCCGGCGATACCGAGCTTGTGCTTGGTTTCCGGTCGCAGTCACAAGGGGATTGGGGCGAAAGTGATCTGGGGGTTGGCAAACCGCCGATTGATCACGTAATCCGCCTGCCGATCGGGGGCGATATTTCGGGCACTGTCGGCTGGCAGCGGGATTATTTCGATCTTTCGACCCTGCATCGACGATACTGGCCCGACACAGACACTGTCGATGTTCGTCTGGTATGGATCGGCGTCGCATCGTCACATGATCAGCGCCCCGATGTGGCCGGTGTCACATATCTCTCGCATATTTTACTTTCCCGTTAGGGTACCCGTCTCGTATCAATGATCTAGAGAAATCAGGTCCTGCGCGATGTCAGAAACATCCGGGACGAAGACAACAAGGGATTTTCGATGAATTCGCATATGATCAAACGCCTTCTGGGCGGTGCCGCCATTATGCTTTCGCTGGGTTTTGCCATGGGGGTCCCGGCACAGGCAGCAGACCTTAGCGACGCGCAGAAGGCCGAGATCGAAGGCGTGATCGAGCAGTATCTGATGGAAAACCCGGATGTTCTGCTGCGCGCCATCCAGAATGTTCAGGTCTGGCAGACAACCGAACAGACCCGTCAGCAGGCCGAAGCCATTCAGCCGGTCTGGGATGCGCTGGTGGCTGACAGCTCCGTGCCATCGGTTGGCCCGCTTGATGCACCGGTTACCGTGATCGAATTTTTTGATTATCACTGCGGTTATTGCAAACGCGCCTTTGACGGTGTGAAGGAACTTGCGGAAAATTCCGACGGCAAAATCCGCACCATGTTTGTTGAATTCCCGATCCTGCGCGAAGAAAGTGCCATTGCGGCACGTGCCGCACTGGCCGCTGCCAAGCAGGGCAAATACATGGAAATCCACGCGGCCTTCATGGAAAGCCGTGGTGTGCTTGACGAAGCACAGATCAATAAGCTGGCCGAAGATGCCGGTGTTGACGTTGATCAGATGCGCAAGGACATGCAGTCGCCGGAAATCAACGGCATGTTGCAGCAATATTCCGCCATGGCGCGCAGCATCGGGGTTAATGGCACCCCCGCCTTCCTGATCAATGGTCAGATGGTGTCGGGGGCGGATATGGAACGGGTCAATGCGCTGGTCAAAGCCGGACTTGAAGAAGCGTCCTGATTTTTAAATCACCTGCGACTACGGATGCAGTCAATCCGTTTCGCAGCCTTAATAAAACAAAAGCCCCCGTTTCGGTATCGAAACGGGGGCTTTTTATCGGGCGTTTGCGCGATCAGATCAAACCGGCCAGCGGCGAGGACGGATCGGCATATTTTTTCTTGGGCATACGACCGGCAAGGAACGATTCACGCCCGGCGATGATTGCGTGTTTCATGGCGCGCGCCATACGGATCGGGTCCTTGGCACCGGCAATCGCGGTATTCATCAGAACACCGTCACAGCCCAGTTCCATGGCAAATGCCGCATCGGATGCGGTGCCGACACCGGCATCGACGATCACGGGCACCTTGGCGTTTTCCTTGATGAGTGCGATATTGACCGGATTCAGAATCCCCATGCCCGATCCGATCAGGGAGCCCAGCGGCATGATCGCGACACAGCCCATATCTTCAAGCATCTTGGCCTGAATAGGATCGTCGCTGCAATAAACCATCACGTCGAAACCGTCCTTGATCAGGGCTTCGGCCGCCTTGAGGGTTTCGGGCATGTTGGGATACAGCGTTTTCTGATCGCCCAGAACTTCAAGCTTCACCAGGTTCCAGCCGCCGGCTTCGCGGGCCAGACGCAGGGTGCGAACCGAATCATCGGCCGTAAAGCAACCCGCCGTATTGGGCAGATAAACGTATTTTTTCGGATCGACATAATCGACCAGCATTGGCTGCGACGGGTCGGTCAGGTTAACACGACGCACCGCAACCGTAACCATTTCGGCACCCGAGGCATCAATCGCGATACGGGTTTCTTCGAAATCCTTGTATTTGCCGGTACCGACGATCAGACGCGACTTGAATTTGTGACCGGCAACAACAAAGCCCGCGTCATCGGCCGATGCAAGATCGGCATCCGATGAACCGCCACCAATGAAATGAACGATTTCAAGTTTATCGCCATCGGCAAGGGCGGTATCGCCATAGGCCGTTTTCGGCACGATTTCGAGATTGCGTTCCACCGCGACCTTGGTCGCCGTGATCCCGAGTTCGCCGAGAAGATCGGCAACGGTTGCTGCGGTATCGATGGTGCGGTCTTCACCGTTGATGGTCAGGCGCATCTGTTCGTCTTGTCCTTGTGGTATCAAAATATTCATCTATTGGCGCGCAGTATGCGCAGCTGCCGGGCGAGAGGCAAGCTGTGATCGGCGGATTCTGCCATGCGGGGCACACAAAGCTGTCCCGATGGCGATGATGCCAGCATGATCTTGCGGCTACAGTCATAGCCTCGTCCGAATGCAACGTTGCGTCAGACTTTGGTCGTGCTATAAACGCATCACTATATGTTGGGCATGTGGGAACGGATGACAAAACCCGTCTACATTCTGAATGGGCCGAATTTGAACCTGCTGGGACAGCGTCAGCCGGAAATTTACGGTTCGACCACCTTGCGGGATATCGACAGCATGTGTTCGGCACATGGGTCGCAAATAGGCCTGCCCGTCGTCTTTCGCCAAAGCAATCATGAAGGCGAACTGGTTGACTGGATTCAGGAAGCCCGGCAAGAAGCTGCTGGTATTATTATCAATGCTGGGGCATATACGCACACATCGGTTGCGATCCTTGACGCCTTGCTGGCATCCGATTTGCCGGTCGTCGAGGTGCATCTTTCAAATATTCATCAGCGGGACGCATTCAGACATCATTCTTACGTCTCAAAAGCTGCAAAAGGCATGATCTGTGGTTTTGGCGCGCAGGGTTACATTCTTGGCCTTGATGCCATCAGATCACTGATCCACACACCATCATAAAAGATATCGAAATGAGCAAGTTCAACATCGACAACGATACCATTCGCCAGCTCGCCGAGCTGCTGGACGAGACCAACCTGACCGAGATCGAAGTTGCCGCAGGCGACAATCGCATTCGCGTCGCCCGTCAGGGCACCATGGTTGCAGCCGCTCCGGCTGCTGCACCGGTTGCGGCTCCTGCTGCGGCGGCTGCTCCGGCGGCACCTGCTGATGCAGGTTCCCATCCGGGTGCTGTAAAATCGCCGATGGTTGGCGTGGTCTATTTCGCACCGGAACCCGGCGCTGCACCGTTTATTTCGGTCGGTTCCAGCGTTTCCGAAGGCCAGACCCTGATGCTGATCGAAGCAATGAAGACCTTCAACCCGATCCGCGCGCCGAAATCTGGCAAAATCAGCCAGATCATCGCAACCGACGGCCATCCGGTCGAGTATGACGAGCCGCTGGTCATTATTGAATAAGCCGGGGTAAACACCGCATGTTCGACAAACTACTGATTGCCAACCGTGGCGAAATCGCGCTGCGTATTCAGCGCGCCTGCCGCGAAATGGGCATCAAAACTGTCGCGGTGCATTCCACCGCCGATGCCGATGCCATGCATGTCCGCCTGGCAGACGAAGCCGTCTGCATCGGCCCGGCCGCATCGAAAGACAGCTATCTGAATATTCCGGCGATCCTGTCGGCGGCCGAAATCACCGGGGCGGAAGCCATCCATCCGGGTTACGGCTTCCTGTCGGAAAATGCCGACTTTGCCGCCATGGTCGAAGAACACGGCTTTGCCTTTGTCGGTCCGTCGGCGGAACATATCCGCATGATGGGTGACAAGATCACCGCCAAACTGACCGCAGCAAAACTGGGCATTCCGGTTGTTCCGGGGTCGGACGGGGAAATCACCACCGTTGCCGAAGCCCAGAAATGCGCCAAGGAAATCGGCTATCCGGTTCTGATCAAGGCATCGGGCGGCGGCGGCGGCCGCGGCATGAAAGTGGTCGAGCGCGACGAAGACCTTGCCGAAGCCTTTTCCATGACCCGCAAGGAAGCATTGCAGAACTTTGGCAATGCCGCGGTTTATATGGAAAAGTACCTTGGCAAACCGCGCCATATCGAACTTCAGGTTATCGGCGATTCCCACGGAAATGCCGTCCATCTGTTCGAACGTGACTGTTCGTTGCAGCGCCGTCACCAGAAAGTGCTTGAAGAAGCCCCTTCGCCGACGCTGACACCGGAAGAACGCGAACGTATCGGATCGACCGTTGCCAACGCGATGCGTGGCATGGGATATCGCAATGCCGGTACGATTGAATTCCTGTATGAAAATGGCGAGTTCTATTTCATTGAAATGAACACCCGCCTGCAGGTCGAACATCCGGTGACCGAAGCCATTTCGGGCGTTGACCTTGTGCGTGAACAGATTCGCGTTGCCGCAGGCCTTGAACTGTCCTTTACACAGGAAGATCTGGAAATTCACGGCCATGCGATTGAATGCCGCATCAATGCCGAAGATCCGGAAACCTTTGTGCCGTCACCGGGCAAGATCAAGGAATATCATGCACCGGGCGGTTTGGGCGTGCGTGTCGATAGCGGTATCTATACCGGTTATTCGATCCCGCCCTATTACGACAGCATGATTGCAAAGCTGATCGTGCATGGACGTGACCGCGAAGAATGCATGATGCGCCTGCGCCGTGCCTTGGCCGAATATGCGATTGGCGGGATCAAAACCACCATTCCGCTGCATCAGAAGCTTCTGGCGCAGCCTGACATCCAGAAAGGTGATTACGACATTCACTGGCTGGAAAAATTCATGGGCATGAAGAAGTAACCTTCTATATCCCGATCAAAAAACGGGGCTTCCTTTCGGGAGTCCCGTTTTTGTTTGGGAATTTCCGTTAGCCCAGCAACGCCCCTAGCGAGACGCGATGGCAACCGCCGCCCCGGCCATCACCGTTGCACTGGTGCGGTTGGCGATTTTCATAGCACGTCGGCTGCGGATCAGGTGGCGCAGACGCGACGCCATGAAAACCCATGTCAGGTCAACCGCGACCAGAACCACCATCAGGGCGACGGAAAGTTCGAACCAACCAAACAGCGACACGGATGCCAGATCAATCACGGTTGGAACCAGCGCCATATAGAACAGCATGATTTTCGGATTGCCCATAGTCACCGTCATGCCCGCGATGAACATCCGGACACCGGATTTTGTATCGGGGATGGTTTCAGCATCGACATCAACAGGCGCGTGCCACATCTTCCACGCCAGATACAGAAGATAGACCACACCAACATATTTGATGATGGTGAACAGAAGATGGAAGCTGTTTGCGATGGCCGACAGGCCAAGTACGGCAAAGCTGAGCCAGATCAGTTCGCCAATCCACAATGCGGCCAGAAACGGCAGGATATCCCGGTATCCGCGTGCAAGAACCCGGGCCACCAGTGCCGCAACACTTGGTCCCGGCGATCCCGATGCCACCAGCAACGCCCCGGCAAAAATAATCAGCGAAGAAATTTCGAGCATTTTACAATTCCGGCGCGAAAGAATTAATCATACATTTCGATTATCATGCCAAACATAGTCGATGGACTGCAAGCTGCTATCTTGTCAGAACAGTGCGCGTTCACATATGTAAACAGACGATTTGCAAACAGGACCGAAACCATTATCACCGCGATCATGTCGAACCAACTGACCCCTGATCTGTTGATCCGTGCCTATTCGGTCGGCCTGTTTCCCATGGCCGAAAGCCATGATGACCCGACCCTTTACTGGATTGACCCGGAATGGCGTGGCGTATTGCCGCTTGACGGCTTCCACGTGCCCAGAAGCCTGCGCAAAGCGGTGCGCAAGGGGACATTCAAGGTCCATGTAAACAAAGCCTTTCCCGATGTCATTCGTGCCTGTGCGGAGCCAACCGACAGCCGGGATGATACCTGGATCAATGACAATATCCTTGATGCCTATTGCGCGCTTCACAAGATGGGGTGCGCCCATTCGATCGAGGCATGGCTTGATGGCAAGCTGGTTGGCGGTCTTTATGGCGTCAGCCTGGGTCAGGCGTTTTTTGGCGAAAGCATGTTTTCGCGTGCGACCAATGCATCAAAGGTGGCATTGGTGCATCTTGTCGCCCTTTTGCGGCAAGGCGGCTATACCCTGCTTGATACCCAGTTCGTCAATGATCACTTAAAACAGTTCGGGGTGGTCGAAATCCCACGGGAACGTTATCGTTCCGAACTTGCCCGCGCGCTTGCCGGACGTGCGAGTCTGCCGTTTGAAGCGGACCCCGAATTTATCGAACAGGTCTTGCAACAGGGCGACCGCTAACACCTGCCCGCGCCGTGTTATCCCCTGCCCCGCGCGGGCTTGTCCCCCACGAAAGACTGATCGTTACAATGCAGATACGCCCCGCCACCCAGAATGATGTCGCGAAAATCCTTGAAATCGTTGCACCGGTCCTTCGGGCCGGTGAAACCTATGTCGTGCCCACCGACATGACCGACACGGAAGTGTTGGCCTATTGGATGGGCGCGGACAGGGAAACCTTCGTTGCCGAGGAAGACGGCCAGATTGTTGGCACCTATTACCTGAAGGCCAATCAGCCGGGCAATGGTGCCCATGTCGCCAATTGCGGCTATATGACCGCCCCCGATGCGGGCGGGCGCGGGATTGCGCGGCGAATGTGCGAAGACTCGCTGATCCGTGCAAGGGATCGGGGCTTCAAGGCAATGCAGTTCAATTTCGTCATCGCCAGCAACAAGGCCGCGGTGCATCTTTGGCCGCAGCTTGGCTTTGAAATTGTCGGGCGTTTGCCCGGTGCCTATATGCACCCGACACACGGCGAAACCGACGCACTGATCATGTATCGCAAACTATAAGAAAAGGGCGGAAACAATGATGTTTCCGCCCTTCTCAGTTTGATTGCATTGCGCAACTATAGATAGATCAGAACAGGAAGCGAACCCGAAGCGTACCGTCGATGGCTTCGAGTTCCTTGCGGATGCCAAGCCCCGGCTGGATTTCCTCGTCGACTTCGACAACCACGTAACCCACGCCGCCTTCGGAACGCAGATACTGACCGCTGATATTCATGCCACGCGTTGCAAACACGTCGTTGATTTTCGACAGAACGCCCGGAACGTTGCGATGAATATGCATGAAGCGGGTGTGCTTGCGATCCTTGACCGGCAGCGAAACTTCCGGGAAGTTGACCGCACCCAGCGTCGACCCGTTATCGGAATAGGTGATCAGCTTGTCGGCAACTTCGACACCGATATTTTCCTGTGCTTCCTGGGTGGAACCACCGATATGCGGGGTCAGGATCACGTTCGGCATACCGCGAAGCGGGCTCTGGAATTCCTCGTCCTTGCCCGCAGGCTCGACCGGGAACACGTCAAGGGCTGCACCGGCCAGATGGCCGCGTTCCAAGGCCGCAGCAAGGTCTTCGATCACGATGACATTGCCACGTGCCGCGTTGATCAGGTGCGCCCCCGGCTTCATCTTGGCGATTTCGGTCGCGGTGATCATGTTTTTGGTCTGTTCGTTGGCCGGAACATGCAACGAAACGACATCAGATTTCGCCAGCAATTCATCCATCGAACTGCACGAGGTTGCGTTACCCATCGCAAGCTTGTTGATCACATCATAATAAATGACGTTCATGCCAAGCGATTCCGCCAGAACCGACAGCTGCGATCCGATATGACCATAGCCGATGATGCCCAAAGTCTTGCCGCGCGCCTCGTACGAGCCCTTGGCATTTTTAAGCCAGCCACCAGCATGGGCAGCCTTGTCACGCTGCGGGATACCGCGCATCAGCATGATGATCTGGCCCAGAACCAGTTCGGCGACCGAACGTGTATTGGAATAGGGCGCATTGAAGACCGGAATACCGCGCATCGCAGCGGCTTTCAGATCAACCTGATTGGTGCCGATACAGAAACAACCGATAGAGGTCAGCTTGGGTGCAGCGTCGATGACTTCTTCGGTCAGTTTGGTGCGGGAACGGATGCCCAGAAAATGCGCTTCGGAGACGACGGATTTCAGTTCATCCGCATCCAGAGCAGCAGGGTAGTGGTCGACATTTGAGTAGCCGGCCTCTTTGAACATCTTTACAGCGTTTTCATGGATACCTTCGAGCAGGACGATCTTGATCTTGTCCTTCTCCAACGAAAGCTTGCTGTTCACGGCGCACCATCCTTTTCTTTGCGAGGGCGACACGGGCATTTCCCGAGCCGTAGGGCCGTAACGTTACGCGCCCTTGGCCCAATGAAATAGGGCCTAAGGCAACGTCCGTCAAAGGCTTTCCCTTGCGCAAACATGCAATGCGCCTATCTTCTGAACGCATATACCGGCTATTGCGTATAGAATGCAGGCCCGAACGGCGACCAAGGATTGAACACAGGGGACCCCATCTTGCCTGCTGAGATAAGAACCGTTACCGATATCCATGAAATCGGCGAAACCGACTGGGACAAATGCGCAGGCACGGCCAACCCGTTTGTCAGCTTTGCCTTTCTTTCCGCAATGGAAGATAGCGGCTCGGCCAATGCCGATACCGGTTGGCAACCGTTTCATCTGGTGGTTACCGATGATGACGATACGGTTGCCGGGATTGTGCCGCTTTATGTCAAATCGCATTCCTATGGCGAATATGTCTTCGACTGGAGCTGGGCGGAAGCCTATGAGCGGGCGGGTGGACGGTATTATCCGAAATTACAGGCCGCCGTACCCTTTTCACCGGTTCCGGGCCCACGGCTTCTGATACGGTCCGATCATCCGGACACCGACCGCGTTCGCACACTTCTGATTGGTGCGCTTTGTGCCCTGCCCGAACGGCTTGGCATTGCCAGCCTGCATGTAACGTTTTGCAGTGGCGATGAAAGCCGGGCGATGGAAGATGCCGGATTTCTTCCGCGAACCGGCATTCAATATCACTGGTACAATCGTGGTTACGACAGTTTTGACGATTTCCTTGGCGCGCTGAATTCGCGCAAACGCAAAAATCTGCGCAAGGAACGCAAACAGGTGCGCGATGCGGGATACAGCTTTGAAGTTCTATCGGGTGATGACCTTAAAGCCGCCCATTGGGACCGGTTTTATGCCTTTTATCACGACACATCGGATCGCAAATGGGGCCAGGCCTATTTAACGCGGGAGTTTTTTGATCTTCTGCATGAACGGGTCCGGGACCGGACCGTTTTGGTAGCTGCCTTTCGTGACGGCGACATGGTTGCCGGGGCGCTCAACCTGATCGGCACGGAAACCTTATACGGACGCAACTGGGGCACGGTTGACCGGACCCCGCTTTTGCATTTCGAGACCTGTTACTATCAGGCGATCGATATCGCGATTGAACGCGGCCTTAAAACGGTTGAGGCCGGGGCACAGGGTGAGCATAAAATCCAGCGTGGCTATGAACCGGTTCTGACCCATTCGGCACATCTGATTGTCGATGCCGGTTTACGCAATGCCGTGGCCCGTTTTCTGGATCAGGAACGCCATCATATTGCGCAAGACCGCGAATTTATCGTCGCCGAACACAGCCCGTTCAAACAGGAATGAACCGGCAGCTCCGACAAGCAAAAAGGAGCACGATGCATCAGCATCGCGCCCCTTCCTGACTGCCCAACCAACTCGTTATTTTTAGACGGCTCTGACGTCGTTCAGGAAGCCATTTACATGGCTTCTCAGTTCATCATTGGCGGCCGCAAGACGGCCGACACAGTCAAGCTGACCATTCGAAAGATCGCCGCTTTCGGTTGTGGCCAGGGCAACACTTTTCACCGCATTTGAAATCGCGACGTTGCCATTGGCAGCCCCTTCGACACTGCGTGAAATTTCTTCGGTTGCAGCGCCCTGCTCTTCCACCGCACTGGCAACAACCGACATCAGTTCATCAATTTGATGAATGGTTTCGGCAAAGCCGCGAACGGCTTCGGCGGCGGCACCGGTTTCACCCTGCATTTCGGTAATTTTCGCAGTGATCTGTTCGGTTGCCTTCACCGTCTGGGCAGCAAGGTTTTTGACTTCCCCCGCCACCACTGCAAAGCCCTTGCCTGCATCGCCGGCACGTGCGGATTCAATTGTCGCGTTAAGTGCCAGCAGGTTTGTCTGATCGGCAATGTCGCTGATCAGGCTGACAACTTCACCAACACTTTGTGCCGCTTCGTTCAGCATTTCGACACGCTGATTGGTGCGTTCGGTTTCCGCAACGGCATGCTGGGTGATTTCGGTAACACGTGCGATCTGCGATGCGATTTCAGAAATCGACGCGGAAAGCTGCGCGGTTGCCGATGCAACGGTTTCGATGTCTCCCGATGATTCTTCGGCCTGCTCTGCCACACTTTTCGCATCCTGATTGGCGCGAACCGAATGTGACGAAAGCGTTTCCGATGCACTGCGGACTTCGTCAAGCGCAACATTAACCGCCGAAAGAACTTCCTGGATTTTATGATCGAAACCGGCAGTCAGCGTGCCCATGCGCTTGCTGCGTTCGATCTGGCGTTCGGCTTCAATCCGTTCCTGTTCGGCCATCCGGGCACGTTCACGGGCGTTTTCACGGAACACTTCAAGCGATTTGGCCATCGCCCCCACTTCGTCGGCGCGCTTCATATCAAGGATTTCGATATCAAGGTTGCCAGATGCCAGGCTTCCCATCGCATCCGTCATCTTGCGGATTGGTGTCGCAATAAGGCGCGACAACGTGCCACCAAACAATGCCGCCATGGCGATCAGCAAAACAACACCAATGCCCAGTGTGGTCTGAAACAGCATCATGGCCCGTTCGACACGGTTTTCGACATCCAGGTTCATCTGGTCGATATTTTCTGCCAGTTCCAGGGCAATCTTCGATACGCTGTCGGACAGTTCGCGCGGTTCGCCGGAAGCTTCAATCGCACGCGCATGGTTGACGGTCAGATAATGACGCATCAGTTTCGCCTGCTCGCTGGCGATCTCTTCCCAGCGATCAATTGCGCTGTCCATCTGTTCGATAAGATCGGCAATTGTCGGGTTAATCGTCGCGTAGGCTTTCAGAACATCGGTGCGGGTATCGATTTCAGCCAGCGATTCCTGATAACTTTCAAGTCCGGTCCGGTCACCGGTTGTCAGGAAATAAACCAGTTCCTGACGCGCCATCAGATAAGAGCGGTCCAGGTTGCGATAGTCGCGTTCGAAATCAGAAAGATAATCACGTTGATCATTGGCAGACTTGACCTGGAAAGTCGCAAACATCCCGGCCCCCGCAACCATCAGGATGACCACAATCATCACAGCAAAGCAGGTCGTCAGCTTGGCTGGTATGGAAAGGTTTTTGAAGAAGTTCATTGTCCGTCTCCCTTACAACTGCTGACGACGCGCGAGTTCATTAAGATTGACCTCGATCGTGACGGCACCGATTGGTGCCCCTTGCTGATCGCTCATGGTCATATTGAGCTGCGAACGCCAGGTGTCGGATTCTTCGTTATATTCAGCTTCATCAATGAAGACGGCGTTGGCTCCGTTGGGGAAGGTGTTTTTGAACTTGGCCTCGTCCCCCTGCCAGAAATCGGAAGTGATCGAGCTTTGCCCGACATTGAGGCCGACAGCGTCCATGACAAATATTTCGGCAAACAATCCGCCGGAACGCGCCTGGATCTGCGTCAGATAACTGGAAAGAGGATTGGTCAGAATGGCTGCGACCAGCGGCTGGTCCTCGGCTTCGCGTTCCGCCACCCATTGTTTGTCGGCAGCATCGATCTGATCCTGCGTCATACCTTTGCGCAACCGGTTCTGCGACGAGATTGAAAGTTCGACCACCGGATTTGCAAGCCATTCCCGAACATCACGGATCGTGTCATCCGTAATCAACTGGTCCGGTGCCCCGGGCAAATCTGACTTGGCATTGGCGGCAGTGACACCAAACGAAGTGCCAATCATCAGACCCGTCACCAGAACAAGGTGTTTTGTTATCTTCATAACCCTTCCTACCCCTCCGTATGCAAATACTATCCCTTGGTATAGATTATACAGAGAAAAATCTGTTCATCAACTACTTTTAGACGCAGGAAAATATATACAAACACGCATACATTATCCGATATCCCCATATGGGGATGCCAGTTAAGCCATTGGAGGGCTGGATGATAAGAAAAGGGGGACAAAAGAAAAAAGCGGCGGAAAAACCGCCGCTGAGTTTGGTTGGGACACGAGCAAACTGCAGAAGATTACGTTGTTCCAGGCGCAAGATGCGCCCCTGCAAAGAACAACTGTCCGATCACACATATGCATAGGGTGTGCCAGTTTTTGGCATCATCTTAAAATCGCAGAATTTGGCCGATTATTGATTGAAAAAACTCTGATAAGACAACTACTTCAAAATTAATTCGCAATTTGCGACAGAAATATTTGCAAAATGCGATAACCATTCTTTGCATTTTGCAAAACGCAATTTAAGTCAAATGACAGCAGGATTGATCTGCAGATCAACCGGCGTTGCGGCGTGCCGGCTTACGCTTTTTCCGATTTCCGAAATTCAGCAAAGCAGGAGCGTTTTCAATGATTTCCTGAAGAATTTCCTTGGCAATCTCAAGGTCATCCTTGGCACCTTCATCAAGGTGGCTGATATATCGCGGATTGGAAATCATGCGCTCTGCCTCATAAAGCGTGCGAAGCTCGCTTTGAAACATCTCGCGCGCACCAAGCGGCAGAACCGGCTTGGCACTCATCACAAAGAAGAATTTCAGGCTGGTTTTGATCACGATGCGCAGCATCAGAATCTGCAATTTATGGAATTGCTCTTCAAGCTCGTCCTTTTTCGGATGCTTTTCAAGCTTTGCAAGGCGGTCGGTGATCACCAGCGAAAGCGCCTTGAAATTATCGACTTCCTCGCGGAAAGGCCGGTAACCTGTCACTTCCGTTGTATCGACCGTCTTCTCGATCACATCTGCCAAAGCCACAAGCCTGCGCGCCTGCGATTCAAGTTTGGACAGAAACTTCTCGACCTCATCACGGTATTTTCGCTGTGTCGCCTGGTTCATTGTTTTTATATGCCACCAAAAGCAATTGCCCGAAACAACTGTTCCGGGCAATCACAATAACGCGCCAAAACTTAATGACAAGGTAATCGATCACAGGGCAATCAGTTTGCCATTTCCGGATCTTTTTCCTTTTTCGACCCGCCACCATTTTCTTCCGGATAACGGAAGATAACGGCATCGTCTTCGATATCGACCAGAACGGCCCCGCCCTTTTCGAGTTTGCCAAACAGCAATTCCTCGGCCAGCGGCTTTTTGACGTGTTCCTGAATGACACGCCCCAATGGACGCGCCCCAAAGGCCGCATCATAGCCCCGTTCGCCCAGCCAGGTCCGCGCTGCTTCGGTCAGTTCGATCGAAACATTGCGATCTGCAAGCTGGACTTCAAGCTGCAGTATGAACTTGTCCACCACCATCTTAACGACCTCCGGCTTGAGGTTTTCAAACGGAATGACCGCGTCCAGACGATTACGGAATTCTGGCGAGAAAGTTCGCTTGATCGCCTCTGCATCCTCGCCGGTACGCATTTCACGTTTGAAACCGATGGGCGGCTTTGCCATATCCGATGCGCCCGCGTTGGTCGTCATCACCAGCACAATATTACGGAAATCAACGGTCTTGCCGTTATTATCCGTAAGCTTGCCGTGGTCCATCACCTGCAAAAGAATATTGAACAGGTCCGGATGGGCTTTCTCGATCTCGTCAAGCAGGACAACCGCATGCGGATGCTGATCGACGGAATCGGTCAGAAGCCCTCCCTGATCGAAACCGACATAGCCGGGCGGCGCACCAATCAGGCGAGAAACGCTGTGGCGTTCCATATATTCCGACATGTCGAACCGTATGAATTCGATCCCCATGACATGCGCCAGCTGCTTGGTCACCTCGGTCTTACCAACACCTGTCGGGCCGGAGAACAGATAGCTGCCAATCGGCTTTTCCGGTTCGCGCAGACCGGCACGTGCGAGCTTGATCGCGCTGGCAACAGCCTCAATCGCCTTGTCCTGCCCAAATACAACGGTCTTGAGATCACGTTCCAGATTGGCCAATGCCTTACGGTCATCCGTCGACACCGATTTTGGTGGTATGCGGGCAATCTTGGCGACGATTTCCTCGACATCGCGTTTGGAAATCGTGCGCTTACGCTTGCTTGGCGCCACCAGCATCCGGGATGCCCCGACTTCGTCAATCACATCAATCGCGCTATCAGGTCGCTTGCGGTCATTGATATAGCGTGATGCCAGCTCGACCGCCGACCGAATGGCCTCGTTGGTGTATTTGACGTGATGATGTTCCTCGTAATAGGGCTTGAGCCCCTTGAGGATTTTAATGGTATCTTCGGGAGACGGTTCTTCAACATCGATTTTCTGGAAACGACGCACAAGGGCGCGGTCCTTTTCGAAATGACCGCGGAATTCCTTGTAAGTCGTGGAACCGATGCATCGAAGCGAACCGCTGGCCAAGGCCGGTTTCAACAGGTTCGAGGCATCCATTGCCCCGCCCGATGTCGCGCCCGCGCCAATCACCGTGTGAATTTCATCAATGAACAGAACCGCGCCATCAAACTCTTCAAGTTCCTTGACGACCGCCTTCAGGCGCTCTTCGAAGTCACCACGATACCGTGTCCCGGCCAGAAGCGCGCCCATATCAAGAGAGAAAATGGTGGCATCCGCAAGAACCTCGGGGACATCACCATCAACAATGCGACGCGCCAAGCCTTCGGCGATGGCGGTTTTACCAACCCCCGGATCGCCAACATAAAGCGGGTTGTTCTTGGTGCGACGGCACAGGACCTGAATGGTGCGTTCAATTTCGCTTTGGCGGCCGATCAACGGATCAATCTTGCCATTCTGCGCCTTGACATTAAGGTTCACGCAATAAGCCTTGAGCGCCTCGCCCTCGCCAGCGGCGGCACCTTCTTCAGCGTCGGTTGTCGCACCGGGTGCAACTTCTTCTTCGGCACCACGCGGAATGCGGCGTTCGTTCAGTTCGGGCGCCTTGGCAATTCCATGGGAAATGTAATTGACCGCATCCAGACGGGTCATGTCCTGCAATTGCAGGTAATAGACCGCGTGCGATTCACGTTCGGAGAACAGTGCAACCAGCACATTCGCCCCCGTTACCTCTTCTCGCCCGGAAGACTGAACATGAATGGCTGCGCGCTGTATCACGCGCTGGAAACCAGCCGTCGGTTTGGGGTCCACCAGACGCGCACTGATCAGGCCGGAAAGCTCGCTATCAGCAAACTCCAGCAGATCCGAACGCAGACGATCAACATCCACCCGGCACGCTTTCAGAACAGACAACGCGTCCTGATCTTCGGTCAATGACAACAGAAGATGTTCCAGCGTTGCATATTCATGACGCCGCTCAGAGGCATATGCCAGCGCACGATGTAAGCTTTCTTCAAGGTTACGTGAGAGCATGTTTCACTCCTTCTCTAACGTGCACTGCAGCGGATGCTGATTTTGCCGCGCCAGATCCATGACCTGGTTGACCTTGGTTTCCGCGATCTCGTAGGTGAAAACCCCACAAATTCCGACCCCCTTTCGGTGGACCTGAAGCATGATCGCGGTCGCCTCTTCCCGGCCCTTTTCAAAGAACCGTTCAAGCACATGGACAACGAATTCCATGGGGGTGTAGTCGTCATTTAGCAACAACACCTTGTACATGGACGGCTTCTTCGTCTTTGGCCGTGTCTTCGTTACGATCCCCGTATTCGGGAGACCACCACCGTCATTGTCCTGATCACTCATAATCTGCTTACCGGAACCCTTTTGTTCTGCATTGTCTCCATGATAGGTCATTGAACATCTGTTTCAAAGTCCGCAGCGACAAAACGTTTCTAACCTCATCCCAAATTCATGTAGGCCGAGAATGCCGTGCTGCAAGATCATTGACCAAACTTCGTCATCTTTGCCGTAAATATCGGTAAAAAAAATAAAAACGGACATGGCTGCCAGCCATGTCCGTCCCGATACATTCATTACGGCAAAATCCTAAGTGCGTCGGGTTGCTTACTTGAGCGGAACACCAGCAGCCTTGGACATTGCAGCAAATCCGTCCGTGAAAGCAGCGAACATCATTTTCTGAATTTTTTCGCCTTCGGACATGCCGGACTCGACATAGCGCTTCAGTATACGCTCGTTCAGTTCCTGCAGTTCAGAAAGGCTTTCGACCTTTGAAAGCGCCTCGAAATCAGCTTGGGATGCATCAACTTCCCGCTGCGCCCAGGATGCCAGCTCAGCACCGAAGGAACCGCTTTTTTCCATCAGTTCAGATGAAACCTGCCATACGCCTTCGAAACTTTTTTGCTGCGTTTCGATCAGTTCTTCGTATCTGGCCATCATTTGCGTTCCAGCATCGGAGAATATGTCAGCCTGCTCGGTAATCTTTTCTGTCACCTGAGCAAGAACATCATTGACCGCCGTTAGACTTCCTTCGAGAGCATTCTGGGTTGCTGCAACCATGGTATCGACTTCCGGTGCTTTCCAAAGCTCTGTGAACGGTTCAAGGCTTACCGCACCAAACGCAGCCACATCACCGGCGGCCGTCGGCTGGGCTGCAACCTTAACCTCGACATCAGTTTTTTGGGTGTCTTTAGCTTTCGTCTCGGCCTTCGCTGCCGCTGTCACTTTGGCCGGAGCTGCCGCTTTCTCTTGCTCTGTCACGATGGAAGCCTTCTTTGCTGGGGGAGGCGTTTCGGAAATCGCACCAGATGCCTTATCGCTGGAAACCGAAACTTTGGGTTCGCTGACGGCTTTGGAGGCAGGCATAACCGTATTCTTTTTCGATGTGGTTGCCGCCTTCGGACGGCTTGCCGGTTTGGGGCCTGCCGTTGTCTTCTCTCTGGCTTGTTCGGGCGCAGGTTTGCTTTCCGCTGCTTCTGCTTTTACCGGGTCATCAGCCTTGGCCGGAGCCTCAGCCCCTTTAGCGGCAACAGGTTCTTTCTTCGCCTCCGGTACTACAGCATCCGGTTTTGATAGCTCCGCAGGAGGATGACGCAATGCCTCTGCTTCAAGCGCGCTTGCGGTTGTGACGACACGCTTCGGCCGCTCTGTTGCAGCCTCGGAAATTTCAGCTGTCGCGGCCTTTGCCGGGGAAGCAGCCGACTTTTTACCGCCATCAGAAGCTGTTTTTTGAGTCACCGCCTTTGGGCGAGAAGAGACCTTTGCCGGATTAGCATTTGTTGAAGCGGGCGCAGATTTTTTGCGAGGAGTCACCATGTGCCGACCTCCTTGAATTGGGCTTGGCATTCAGAAATTATGCTGCATCGCAACATAACCCTAGATGGAATAGCGGTGTGCCGTCAAGATTGCTTTGGTGACATTTTAAAAGTCGTGAATGGGTCAAGCACGTCTGGGAGAACGGATTATCTTGAGTCCCGGAAACCGATTGTAAAAAACCGGCATACGTTCAACCGCTTAGGCGGGAAATTACGTTAATCCTGATATTCAGGATGCTAAAAAAACAAAAATGGCACGGGTTATGCCGTGCCATTTTCATCGAAGATTCCTGAAACGGATCAGCTTATTTCAGCTGATTTCCGCGCACGGTGCGATAGAAATGGCGAGACTCGGCTTTCTTGTCATTCTTGCTGAAAAACGGATCAGGCTGCTTTGGCGCACCGAAAGCCGGCGGCTGAGGAAGTGTTTTTTCCAAACCTGACAGGTTTTCGAGCACATTCGGGAAAGTCAAAGCGCGCAGATCATCCTTGGTAGATGCCCAAGCAGCAAGCGTGATGCTTTGCGATGAGCAGCCAATCGCAACCCAGTAATAATCGTCAGAATGCAGGCGCAATCCGTCGCGGCTTTGATATCCGAAACCATCGGCCTGAAGCGCATCGGTCAGTGCAAGATATTGTCCGCGCGACAGGTTTTCCCGCGATTCCGTCCCGCCGAAAGCACCAAGGGGGGCTGTGACCTCGACATTGACCTCGCTTACGTCAAGCGGACCAAATATCCGCGACACCATCTCAAACTGCTCCGCACCGTTCCTGGGAATAAGGTCGTAGCTGCGCGTTTCTTTATAATAATCAGCATTATAGACGATGCGAATCCGTCCTTCTGCATCCCCGGCAGAACATGCGGTTCGAATGTCATCCGCATTGATAAACGAGAACCAGCTACCCTTGCGCACCAGCGGATTTTCGATATCGCTTGTACCGGTAAAACTGCATGCAGAAAGCGCCATCAAACCTGCGGCACACAGCGCGCCACTACTTAAAATTGATGATTTTGTTCTTATGTTACTGACAACAGACATTATTTTTTTACGCATTCGATCCTCGATTTTTAACCTTCTGGCGGATATAAATTGAGTCTGACGAAAAAATGAGACCGCAACAAGGCGGCAACTCAGATTATCTGAACAAGCGTTAAGCATTTTTTTAATGCCGCGATGAGACACTGACCATATTTCGTCTTGGGGATCACCGTAAAGCCGAGCCCGTCAAATGCGTTTTAAGACCCGTCTTGGGCCAAAAGCGATGGCCACCGTTAGTACTGATCAAAGTCGACCGATGTGGCAATCGCAGGGTCGCAGGATTTACTGCGTCCTGTCCGTGATGCTGCTGATCATCGCTGCTGTTGTATTCACAACACCGGCAGCAATGGCACGCACCTATACAGCGATGGTTATCGACGCCGAAACCGGCGATGTCCTTCATGAATATCGCGCCGACCACAAAGTTTACCCTGCGTCACTGACCAAGATCATGACGCTTTACATGCTGTTTGATGCGCTGGATTCCGGTAAGGTATCGCTTTCGACACGCATGGAAGTTTCCAAACGCGCCTGGGGACAGGCCCCTTCGAAATTAGGCCTTCAGCCTGGCGAAAAGATTTCGGTCGAGGATGCCATTCTGGCACTCGTTACGAAATCGGCAAACGACATTGCCGTTGTGGTCGCCGAGCATCTTGGCGGAACCGAGGTGAAATTCGCGCAGATGATGACCGCGAAAGCGCGCCAGATCGGCATGAAGAACACCACCTTTCGCAATGCATCAGGCCTTCCGAACCGTGGCCAGTTGACCACAGCCCGCGATATGATCCGGCTTGCGGTTTCGTTGCGCAAGGATTACGGCAACTACTACCATTATTTCAGCACCCAGAAGTTCAGCTATGGCAAGCGCACCTATGGCAACCATAACAATCTTCTGGCGTCCTATTACGGTACGGACGGCATCAAGACCGGCTATATCAATGCGTCGGGCTTTAACCTTGTCGCATCGGTCAACCGCAATGGTCGCCGTTTGATCGGCGTTGTCTTTGGTGGCCGGACAGCGCGGTCACGCGATGACCAGATGAAAAAGCTTCTTGATCAGGCCTATCTTGAACTGAAAAAAGACGGCGAAATCATCGCGCCACGTCCGCGCATCAGCCCGGATGGCAAAATTCTTCCGGCTGATACCCAGCTTCTGATGGCCAAGCAGAACAACGCCAATGAAGTCGAACAGCCCGGCCGCATTGATACCGAAACCGTTGTCGCCCGCCTGTCGCCGGAAACCGGCGGATGGGGCATTCAGGTTGGTGCGTTCAGCGATCAGCGTCGCGCACAGGAAGCCGTCCTTGCCGCAGCACGCACAGCGCCGGAAGTCCTTCGACTGACCCGTGCCGCTGTCGAGCAGCAAAGCAACGGATCGGGTGTTGTTTATCGAGCCCGCCTGCTTGGGTTTGGTGGTGAACAGGAAGCACGCAGTGCCTGTGCTGCGCTGCGCAAGGAAAAGGTCGCCTGTATCCCGGTTAATGCCGGTGATGCCGGGTAAACAGCCTGCCTCAAATCAAAAAAGCCCGCTGAAGCAATTCAGCGGGCTTTTTTGTACCTTCCAGAAAACGGCCTAGTGACCGCCACCGGGTGCAAAGAAATCATCCGAAGTCAGACCGCTTTTTTGCAGCTGTGCGGTTACCTCTGCTTTCAACCGCAACAAACCGCTTTCATCAGCGGCCTCGCAACGGGCCACGATCGCAGGCTGGGTATTGGAAGCACGCAGCAACCACCAGCCGTCATCCGTGCTGACACGCACACCATCAATTCCACTGACTTCAGCACCAGCTTCGGACAAACGACCACGTACTTCTTCGATCAAGGCGAACTTGCGGTCATCCGGGCAGTCGATGCGGGTTTCCGGGGTATTAACGGCCACCGGCATCGCATCACGCCAGTCATCAAGGCTTTTGCCACTCTGAACCAGAATGCGATACAGCCGAACCGCGGCATACATTGCATCGTCATAGCCATAGTAGCGTTCGGCAAAGAAGATATGACCGCTCATTTCACCGGCAATCGGTGCCTTTGACTCAACCATTTTGGTCTTGATCAGCGAATGGCCGGTTTTCCACATGATGGCATTGCCGCCAAGACGGGTGACCTCGTCAAACAGCGTCTGGCTGGCTTTGACATCGGCAATGATCGATGCGCCCGGCAGACGCCCGAGAACGTCGGCAGCATAAATCTGCAGCAGCTGATCGCCCCACAAGACACGCCCCTGCCCGTCAACAACACCGATACGGTCGCCATCGCCGTCAAAGGCGACACCCCAGTCGGCATTCAGCGATGCCACCTTGGCCTTAAGATCGACCAGATTGGCCTCGACCGTCGGGTCCGGGTGATGGTTTGGGAAAGTGCCATCGATCTCGTCAAACAGCAGATGGTGGTTGCCCGGAAGCTTTGCAGTCAGTTTGCGAACCACATCGCCCGCGGCACCATTGCCGCAGTCCCATACAATCGTCATCGGCTTGGCAACATCACAATCAAGTTCAGTCAGCAACCGTTCGACATAGTGGTCTTCGATATCAATGTCGGTAACCGAACCAGTACCGGTTTCGAAATCACCCGATGCAGCAATACGGCCCAGCTCCTGAATGGCTTCGCCAAATACCGACTTTCCGGCATTGAGCATCTTGAAACCATTGTAATTCGACGGATTATGCGACCCGGTCACCATGATGCCAGCATCGGTTTTCTGGTCATAAACCGTGAAATAGAGCATCGGAGTTGGCCCACGCCCGATCCGGACAACATCACAACCGGTCGAAACGATCCCTTCGACAAGCGCACTTGCCAGTTCGGGCGAACTCAGCCGTCCGTCCCGGCCAACGGCAACCCGTTTTCCGCCAGACTGGCGCACTTTCGTACCAAATGCCTTGCCAAGAGCAAGCGCATCGGCCGCATGCAGGGTTTTGCCCACGATACCGCGCACATCATATTCGCGCAGCACGGAAGGATCAAAATTGTGTCCGGCAGAGATGGTCATAGTTCTAACTTAGCCTCCGATTGATGCACGCCCGATGCAGGAATAGCTGAAACCCTGTTCTGCCATCTCGCCGGGGTCATATACATTTCGCAAATCCACCACGATCGGGTGTTTCAGCGCAGATTTGATGCGATCCAGATCCATCCCGCGGAACTCGTTCCATTCGGTCAGAACCACCATCGCATCGGCACCTTCAAGGGTGTCAAAGGCGGTATCGCAATAAATTATGTCTTCAAGAAGCTTTTTTGCTTCTGTCATGGCTTCCGGGTCATAGGCCTTGACCGTTGCGCCCGCCGCAATCAGGGCCGGCACGATGTCAAGGCTTGGCGCATCGCGCATATCATCGGTATTAGGCTTGAACGCCAGCCCGAGGATACCGATGGTTTTGCCCGAAACCGAGCCACCACAGGCCGAAATGATGCGATCAGCCATAGCCTTTTTGCGCTGCGCATTTACATCGACCACAGTTTCAATAATGCGCAGCGGGCTGTTATGTTCCTGTGCGGTGCGTACCAGCGCCAAAGTATCTTTCGGGAAGCATGACCCGCCATAACCCGGCCCGGGATGCAGGAATTTCTTTCCGATACGTCCGTCAAGCCCGATACCGCGCGCAACATCATGAACGTCGGCACCAACCTTTTCACAAAGATCGGCGATTTCGTTGATGAAGGTGATTTTGGCTGCAAGGAAGGTATTGGCCGCGTATTTGATCATTTCCGACGTTTCGCGCGAGGTGAAGACAATCGGTGTTTCAATCAGATAAAGCGGACGATAAAGATCACGCATCACGTCACGGGCGCGTTCGTCGGTCGTTCCGATCACAACACGATCCGGCCGCATGAAATCACCAATTGCGGACCCTTCGCGCAGGAATTCGGGGTTGGAAACCACCGCGAATTCCGCATCCGGTCGCCGTTCACGAATAATGCGTTCGACTTCGCGCCCCGTGCCGACCGGTACGGTCGATTTGGTCACGATGACAGTAAAGCCTTCCATTGCGTCTGCAATTTCTTCGGCTGCGGCATAAACGTAGCTGAGATCGGCGTGACCATCACCACGACGGGTCGGCGTGCCAACGGCAATAAAGATCGCCTCGGCACCTTTCACGCCTTCCTTAAGGTCGGTCGTGAATGTCAGACGCCCCGCCTTGACGTTATTTTCAACAAGAACATCAAGGCCCGGTTCGTAGATCGGCATGATGCCGTCTTCAAGACGGGCAATCTTTGCTTCGTCCTTATCAACACAGATAACGTCAGTGCCAAATTCCGAGAAACAGGCACCGGAGACAAGCCCCACATATCCGGTCCCGATCATTGCTATGCGCATGGATGCTTTACCCCAATAGTCGTCATTGGCAGGAGTCTGTCCCGGCTCCTGCCAAAATATATTAAGTGAATTCTATTATTCCGCGGCTTCGCCAGCGGCGAATTCGTGAATAAGATTGCGAACGTCATCACGCATGTCTTCGCGTGCCAGCGCGAAAGACATGGTGGCCTTCAGGAAACCGATCTTGTTGCCGCAGTCAAAACGACGACCTTCGAAGCGATAGCCGTAAAACGGAACTTTTCCAATCATGGCCGCCAGAGCATCCGTAAGCTGGATTTCATTGCCCGCACCGCGCGGAATATTCTCAAGGATTTCAAAGATACCCGGATCAAGGATGTAGCGGCCAATCGCCGACAAGGTCGATGGCGCGTCTTCGGGCTTGGGCTTTTCAACCATGCCGCAGGCGCTGACCAGTCGGCCATTGGTGCCTTCGACTTCAAGCACGCCGTAACGCTGGGTTTCCTCGCGTGGGACGTCCATAACGGCAACCATATTGCCACCCGTCCGGCCATAGCTTTCGACCATCTGCTTCATGCAAGGCACTTTTGACTGGATCAGGTCATCGGCCAGAAGAACGACGAAGGGCTCGTCACCGACAAGAGATTTGGCGCACAATACGGCATGACCAAGCCCCAGAGGGTTGCCCTGACGGGTATAGGTCACACGACCATTTTCCGGGATCATCGCAAGCGAGGTTTCAAGCGCATCATGTTTGCCGCGCTCCATCAGGATCGCTTCGAGTTCGGCAGAACGGTCGAAATGGTCTTCGATTGCGGTTTTGCCACGACCGGTTACGAAGATGAATTCTTCGATGCCCGCCGCGATTGCCTCTTCAACAGCATATTGAATAAGCGGCTTGTCTACCACTGGCAGCATTTCCTTGGGCATTGCCTTGGTTGCTGGCAAAAAACGGGTTCCCATACCCGCAACCGGGAATACAGCCTTTTTGATTCGCTTCGACATGCCTTTTTTCCTCTGTTTTGACCGCGTCATACCCGCCTCATTCGCATTCGGCCAATCTTATGCTTCTGCCACATTTCAAGAACGCGGATCAAGCGAGTGCGCTGTTTGTTCAGTTCAATCTTTAAAAAGCTGTAACAGGAGGCTCCGGGCCGCATTGATTTTGGATGCAAGATAATCTGATCCGCCATGATCCGGGTGAACTGCCTTGATCAGGACCTGATAGGCCCGATTAATCTCCTCGCGCGTCGCCTGTTCGGAAACACCAAGGATTCTTCGGGCCTCACCTGCATTCATCTCTCCGCTGCGAAATCCACTGTCAGCTTGCTCGTAATCGTTTCCGGCACGGCCGTTTCCATTATCATTTTCATCCCGGGACGCCTGCCAGTTCTGCCATCCTGAACAATCCGGTCGGCGTTCCAGATAGGTTTCCAGAACAGTCTGGCTTTGATCTTGTGCGCCGCAACATTCAACATAAAGCACGCGCATCTCGTCAACCCCGAGCGTATCCAGATCCCGCCCAATCATCGAGCCGCGCACGATTGTGCCAGCCAGTTGACCGCTGTCGTGATCAAGATACATGTGCAGATAATCCGTTTTTATCTCCGATACCCGTCCTGAACCGGCAGACGCACGCCCGGAAGGCCTGCCGCCGCCAGAGCGGGCAAAACCGAACATCCTGCGCAATAATGGCCACAATAAGCCAATTTTGAGGATTCTAGAGAGGAAGGGTATGGCAGCAACAAGGGCGGCAACCATGGCCGCAAGCTTTCCGGTCAGAAGCAACCACGCTGCCAGCACGCCCAGCGACAGAACGACGACCCACATACCGATCTTTCTGACGTGCTTTGGCTCGGCTGACGATAACCATCTGATGATAAATCCGGCAGCAACGAAAAGCCCTATCCCCAACAAGAACCATTGCATTATCGGGGTTTCCGCAGTTGGGAGCCCAGCAATTTGACATCCTGCGATGATGTTTTGTGGCCGTATTCCTCGAGCGCGTTGATCCCGCCAACCGCATAACTCGCAACCGCGCCAAGCAAATCGCGTAAACGGCCTGCTGCACTGGCATCAAAACGGGCAAAAGCACCACCGGTGATCCGGGCAATTTCGCGGAAGGCAGTCTCGGCTTTCACGTCATATCCTTCCTGAAACATGAATGCCTTGATCCCCTTTAACGCCAGTTGCCCCGCCAGTCCGGCAAGATTATCGATATCTTCCTCGAAGCAATCCCCGACATAAATCAAGGCGTTGATCTTTTTATCCTTCGCCTGCCCTTCAACATGACCAAGCACCCGGGCAAGCTGTGTATGCCCCGCACGACAGGTGACTTTTGTCATGGAGTCACGCAACCTTGCCGCATCCCGATACCAGGCACTGGCCTTGCATTCCGAAATACCACGGAAGAAAACAAGCTGAATATCCAGTGTGCTGCCAATGCCTGCGACGGCATCAAACATTTCAGCCTGCAGAACTGCGGCACTGTCCCAGCTTGGCTGACGGCTGGCCGTTGCATCCATCGCAAAGATCAAACGCCCCTGCGCAGGACCAGAAGCCGGTGCAACAGCAGCCAAAGTGCGCGCCTGCTTCACAAAGGCGGTCACGTCTGTATGGTTTGAAACATCAGACGCAACACGGCTTTGCTGTTTGGCTTGTGTTTCGGGTGTCGATTTGTTTCCGGGCACGGGCACCAACCATTTTTCAGGGCACTATCACCCTGATATAGGGGCGCTTATATCAGATCGGCAACTCTTCGCCATCTGCCGGTGTGAAGCCGATTATTTCAAGCAACGCACGAACTTCCTGCCGGGCTGCCATGTGTGACATGCTAAGCGGGATTCCCACCCCCTTCTCGCGAAGGTCAAGCAGGGTCAGACCTTTCAGGAACAATTCCCGGTAGATCACGCGTTCGCCAAAGCCGGGCGCCACACGGAACCTGATACGCGCTGCCAGCTTGTCAACGATTTCGGCGATATCACGTTTATTGCGTGCATCAAGATGTGACAGACGATTACGCATGACGATCCAGTCAATGGTACCGCCATCTACCGCTGCACGGCGTTTACGTGCATCCCAGACCATTTCGGCATAGATACTTGGTCCTTTGATATCAAGGGTGTCCGGATCGATCCGGGCGAGCATATCAAGATCGATATAGCTGTCATTAATCGGGGTTACCAGCGTATCGGCGCAGGAATGCGCAAGACGCGACAGGTAATTGTCACTGCCCGGGCAATCCATCACCACAAAATTGCAGCCCATCACCAGTTCGCCAAGTGCATTGGTGAAACGCTCCCGCTCGTCAAGCTTGGCGGCATTGCCATCATCAAGCTCGCTGCGGTAAATCGGACGATGATCCGGAACAGGCAGTTTCAGCTTTTTCTGTTCGTTAAATGAAATTCGGTTTTCAACATATCGGGTCAGTGTCCCCTGACGGGCGTCAATATCGAGCGAACCAACGGAAAATCCCATTTTCATCAACGATACGATCAAATGCATCGCCGTTGTCGACTTTCCGGATCCACCTTTTTCGTTGCCAATCACGATCACATGGGCGCGCTTCGCGCCTGGCTGCTTGGCGGTAGCGATCTGTTGGCCTGCGCTTTCCCCGGTTGCGCTGGTCTCGTGCACCGTCATTGAAGTTTGCTCCGTTATTCAGGCAATTTTCTGTCCCCAGGGCCGAAACCCTGCTTCCAATGAGCGTCTTTGCCCGTAAAAATCAAGAACAAAGAATTTCATTGAAGGCAAGTTGTCTACTGGCCCCTAGCCAATCTATCACCGTACAGGTAAAGATAGGAGTAGGGAAAAATGATTTCACCAGCAATAACATGAAGGAAGGACGCAAAGTGACCAATCGGGGGGCCCTTTGGGGTGGCGTAATTGCCAGCACTTTGATGATGACCGGAATGTCGTCTGCGAACGCGCAGGATGTTGGCGGGTTTGAGCAGATTCCAGCGGATCAGAGCCCGCTTTCATTTAAATCCGATATACCGGTTACAACGGTCTTTCTGCGACAATATCGCGAAAACAGTACCGTTTTTGTTGGTCGCTGGCTGTCGCCTGCGGCGGAAGGCAGTATCAAAGGCGCAAGCGATGATCTGTTTGTTGAAAGCGTTTTTTCGACTTCCGCCCCGGGCTTTGCCTTTAACAATCAAATGTCGTCCGAACAGCTTTTGGAGATGTTTGACGGATTACGCGGACGAAGTACCACCAATGGCATGAATTTCATACAAGATACCCGATACGGGCCGATTGCAATGACCCCCTTCATTCGCGCCGGTTCACAATGCGTGTCGTTTGTCGGTCAATGGAACCCGGATAAACCAACGGTGCGTGGCAGTCGCCTGCTTGGTTACTATTGTGACCCGGTCGCGCGCCAGACCATGACAGATTTCACAGCCCCGCCTAAACAGCTTGATGCGGTTGATGCGCAGCTGTTCGGGGCTAATTTCTTTGCACGGTTTGACGTGCAGCTTCCCGACGGTGTCGTGATCCCGTCAACGCAAGCAACCCCGGAAATTGTCGAAACACCGTCGCCAGCGGCACTTCCAGATAGCAATACGACAGACACGCCGTCCGAAGGATTACCGATCAGTACCAACTGGCAAGGATCACGCGGACAGGGAATGCTGAAATTTGATCAGCCCTCCGGCGAAGGCACGATGATTATCGATAGTGACCTTCGCCATTGTGAAGGCATCTGGCGGCATGATGGCGGCGCTTATCAAAGCAACACATTGCCGTTTGGCAGCTGGTACGTGTTCTGTGACGACGGGGCATCTGCACGTGGCCATTACACAAGCGAAGACCCCGGCAGTGTGACCGGCGAAGGTCAGGATAATCAGGGACAGGCCGTTTATTTCCGTCAGATCAACTCTTAAGCCCCGGACAATTTTTTCAACATGACCACCGATATTCAAACCGTCATTATCGGCGCCGGCGTTGTCGGCCTTGCCTGCGCACGCGCCCTGGCCAAAGCAGGTCGGGAAGTTCTGATTATCGAACGTCACGATGCAATCGGAACCGAAACCAGCGCACGCAATAGCGAAGTCATCCATGCCGGCATTTACTATCCGCAAAACAGTCTGAAGGCGAGGTTCTGCGTGGCAGGACGCGATATGCTGTATCGCTATTGCGCAGAAAACGGCATTGATCATAAACGAACCGGCAAACTGATTGTCGCAACCCACAATGATCAGATCCCCGCCCTGCGCGACATTGAAAAACGGGCACGTGAAAATGGGGTCCATGACCTTGTCTGGCTTGACGGACATGACGCGATTGCGCGCGAACCGGCCCTGAATTGCGTGGCAGCACTTGAAAGCCCGTCAACCGGCATTATTGATTCCCATCAGCTGATGGTGACCCTATTGGGCGAGGCAGAGGCAAACGGGGCAACTTTGGCACTTAATACCGATGTTGTGTCCGCGAAATTTGAAAACGGTATTTTTGCCATCGAAACGCTTGACCGCGACGGTCAGGAGATGAGCCTGACCTGTGCCGAGCTTCTGATCGCCGGGGGCCTGCATAGTCAAACATTGGCGCATAATTTTACCGGCCTGCCAGACCAGAGCATTCCGCCACAGCATTATGCACGCGGATGCTATTTCACGCTTTCGGGCAAGGCCCCCTTCTCCACCCTGATTTATCCGGCCCCCGAACAGGCGGGGCTTGGCATTCATCTGACCCTTGATCTGGGGGGGCAGGCGCGTTTTGGCCCGGATGTGACCTGGGTTGAAGAACCGAACTATGACGTGCCCGAAGAAAAACGTGCGGGATTTGCAGCTGCCATTCGCAAATACTATCCGTCACTGGACGAAAATGCCCTTCAAACCGGTTATGCCGGCGTCCGACCAAAAATTCAGGCACCGGGCGAAGCCGCCCGCGACTTTCTGATTTCGGATCGCGAAGCCCATGGCATTGATGGCCTGGTGATACTCTATGGCATTGAATCACCGGGATTGACGGCATGCCTTGCAATAGCGGACCATGTCGAAAATGTCCTTTCACGACCGCAGGCAAAGGCAGCGTCATGATGGCAGAAGCAAACTGGCAAAAAGTACGCGATTTGAGCCGGGGAAAAGTTTCGGGCAAATTGACCAGAAATCCGCAAAGCAGATTTCGCTGGAAACGCAGCCTTGTCGCCTTTGGTTTGGTAGTTGGCAGCCTTTGCGCGCCTGTCACGTTGACAGCTCCGGTAAACGCCCAGCAGTTGGAACCTTTCGTTCCGCCCCCCAACAGTCTTAGTTCACCGAGCAAACGAAGCGAGGCAACCGGAACGGAAAAGCCGGATGTTCAGTTTGCCGATGAAATGCGAGATTTCGTCATTCAGCTTAGCCGGTGGGCGAAATCCTATCGCAGCGATTTTTCGATCATTGCCCTTAATGGTCTGGAACTGACGGAATATCTTGAAACCACACTGTTTGCATCGCGCGGGACGGCAGAGCCTGCACGCAATTATCTGCGTGCGCTTGACGGTATCATGATCGAAGCCCCGTTTTACGGTTTCGACAAATATGGCGAGCCCACAGATAGCGAGGAAACCAAATATATCCTTGGCTATCTGGATCGTATGAAATCATCCGGGCTTGAATATTTCGCGCTGGACTACACCGATAAAAGCGATGCACAGCAGGCCGCACGCCAGAAGTTGCGGGACCTTAACGCACTTTATTACGCGGCTCCGCCGCCCGATAAGCAGCTTTCGACATTGGCGAAAGTACCGCGCACACCAATTGGTGCGAACCCGCATATCATCGATAATATTCGCGAAGCCAAAAATTACGCGATCGTGCTCGACAGCTCACCTTATGGAACCAAGGACGCATTTATCGACGCAATGATCGATACCAATTACGATGTCCTGATCATTGATCCGTTCCATCGCGGCACAATCCCGCTGACCTATGACGACATGAAGCGTCTGCGTTATAAAAAAGTCGGCACGCCGCGCACCATCCTTGCCTATCTGAATATCGGAACGGCTGAAACATATCGCTACTACTGGCAGAATAACTGGCGTGCGGGCAGCCCGGAATTCATCGGCGAAGGCAACCTTGACGCGCGCTGGGGGCAGGAACACCATGTCTATTACTGGTCACAGGCATGGCAGAATATTATGTTCGGCAGCGAAAACAGCTATCTGGGCGGTATCATGAAGCTTGGGTTTGATGGTGTGGTGCTGGGCGGGCTGAATGAATATAGCTGGTGGCTGGATTACTAGATCCTGATCATGGCCACCTGCGAATTCATCACAAATCCGGGATATGCCGTCAGACCATTTGACGGTGACAGAGCAGATCGGGCAATCTTGCATCATTCCAAAACAATATGCCGCTGACAGGCAGCCCCCGGAGGTTTTGAATGTCTACGCCCATCATCCATTATTTCTTTGTTCAGTCCCCCTGGTCGTTCTTCGGGTTTAACCGCGTTGTCGAAATCGCACGCAAACATGATACACCGATCATCCATAAGCCATGCCGGGCAGCGGATGTCTGGCAACATGGCGGCGGTGTTCCCTTGGCGCAACGCCCCAAACCGCGCCAGGAATATCGCATGGTCGAAATGAAGCGCTGGGCAGACTTTTTGAACATTCCGGTCAATCTGACCCCTGCCGCGTTTCCCGTGGACGAAACACTGGCCGCGCGCACCATTATCGCGGTTCAGGACGAAGGCAAGGATCCGACCGGACTGATCCATACGCTGATGGGGGATGTCTGGCTTCGAGATCGCAATATTGCCGAGCCACAGGTCGTCCGCGATGCGCTTGTGACGAACGGATTGTCGGGCGAATACATCGAACATGCCGATTATCCGGCGATTGCCAAAATTTATGATGCCAACAGCGAAGCTGCAAAAGCAGACAATATCTTTGGCGTTCCAACATATTTTGCCAATGGCGAAATGTTCTGGGGACAGGACCGGCTCGATTTTCTTGATCGCGCACTTGCGAAGTAAGACATTCCGATCATTACAGAAAACAACAAGGGCGGGTTGAAACCCGCCCTTGTTGTTTTGGCCGCTGGCCGGAAATCCCGTTGTGCCGGTTAGTCACGGCGTTTGACGTGATCGACAACAAAACCGTCGCAAGACGGGTAGGTGTTTTCGATCATGGCAAGTGCCTTGTATTCGTCCTTGGCAGCAACTTCGTGGGTCTGCACATCGGCCCAGCGATCATCAAAAACCTCGTGGGAACGATTCTCTTTGACGCATTCACGAACGGCCTGGTTGTGCAGTTCAACCTGATAAACGGTTTGGCGTGGGTCTGTGAAAGCAGACATGTCCACCCGGTCTCCTTACTTTTGCCTGCGGCGCCCGCCCGACGCCGCCTGTGTCCTGAACCGGGAATTTCATAAAAATGAAACGCCCAACCACGAGTGTGTAACAAGTGGCTTAACGAGCCGTAAATCATCCGGCTGGATTCCATATTTAAATGAATTGATCCGGATTGAAGTGTGACGGTTTTGCATGGCTGGGTCCAAAATGGCGTAATTCTGCGGTGCAGCACGAATTCCTATCGCAGCGCAACTTGTCTCTTTCAGTGTACCCTTATGTCTGGATTTCGACCTTTCAAGCGCCGTTTGAACGACAAAAACGGGATCGCGACGCGCAACGCCAAATGCACAAGATAACCATAAATCGCAAAATACGCATTTCAGTACGCGAAAGATTATTTCAAAGCATTCTCCTCACGATCACAAAATTCCATCTTTTGTCGCGCGTTTTACCGAAACGGTCTTTTTTAACCCAAAGGTGATTTTGAAATTGATCAAAAGCCCGAAGCATCAAACATAAAGGAATAATCAAGGGACCGCCCCTTGCAGAATAACGAGCTTGCGCCAGGAGGCGACACCAGGATGAACGTTTTTTCCGACACCGCATTTGACGGCCATGAACAGGTTGTTTTCGCCAGTGATCCCGACACCGGCCTCAAGGCCATTATTGCCGTGCACAATACCAATCTTGGCCCGTCGCTGGGCGGATGCCGTATGTGGCCTTATGCGTCGGAACAGGAGGCCATTCACGATGTGCTGCGACTGTCCCGTGGCATGACCTATAAATCAGCGCTTGCAAATCTGCCGCTTGGTGGCGGCAAATCGGTTATTATCGGTGATCCGCGCAGTCAGAAAACGCCCGAGCTGTTTCGCGCAGTAGGTCGGGCTGTTGAACGGGTTGGCGGTCGCTACATCGTGGCCGAAGATGTTGGCACCAGCCCGGCTGACATGGAACAGATCGCCAGCCAGACCAAGCATGTCGGTGGTATTAATGACGGCAAAGATCCAGCACGGACCGGTGATCCGTCACCCTTCACCGCCTACGGCGTTTTTATCGGCCTGAAAGAAGCGGTTCGCTTTAAAAACGGTCATGACGATCTTGCGGGGTTGCGTGTTGCCGTTCAGGGGCTTGGTAATGTCGGCTATCACCTGTGTCGCATGCTGCATTCGGCGGGTGCACGACTGGTTGTGTCGGACCTGAATGCCAACAGCGTTAACCGGGCGGTCGAAGAATTCGGTGCTACTGCGGTTTCAACCGACGAAATCCTGTTCATTGATGCCGATATTCTGGCCCCCTGCGCGTTGGGGGGGGTCGTTAACGACCGCAGCATCGATAAAATCCGCGCCCGCATCATTGCCGGTGCCGCCAACAACCAGCTTGAAGCCGACCGACACGGCGAAATGCTGCGCGAGGCGGGCATTCTTTATGCGCCGGATTATGTGATCAATGCGGGTGGCGTTGTCGAAGTCTATTATTGCCGCGAAGGCAGGCCGGTGAGCGAAACCAACAAGCATATCGAAGGTATCGCCGCCACCGTGCGCGAAATCTTTGAACGTGCAGACCGCCAAAACCTGTCGACCGGTTTTGTTGCAGACCGCCTGGCCGAGGAACGTTTCGGGAAGCGCTGATTTTCAAACCTGCCTGCATTCCCGGAACGCAGGCAGGTTTCCGGGTCTGAAAACAACAAAGCCCCCGCTTGCGGAGGCTTCATCAAAATTTCCCGATCTATATTGGAGCTTATTCGGCCGCAACAGGCATCGCGTTTGCCGTAACCGCCGCCGCATCATCGCAATCGCAGTTGCCGCATGTTTTCGCCTGAAGCAATTCCGCACGCATGTGGCAGGCGCATTTCCCGCATTGCGGGGCACAGCCATGAAAACGGAATACGTCCGCAGGGCGCGTTGCGCCACCTTCCTCGGCGGCACGACGAACATCGCGTTCTTTTATGGCGTTACAAATGCAAACATACATCGGCGTAATTGCAATCAGTTATTAATGACAGCAACCTACCTGTAATCCACATGCGAATAGTTTTCAAACACTTTTGCAACACGCAGATAAAAAAGATCCCCCGCAAACCGGCAGATTTGCAGGGGATCACGAGAAAATCTTTTAATCACAAGGTGATCAGACAGTTGCGATATGGCTGACGACGCGCTTGACACCCTTGATACGACGAACGATTGACAGCACTTTGTCGAGCTCTTCGCTGCTTTGGGCATCACCCATGATGTAGACGATATTGTTCACGGACTGCCAACGGTAGTTCACCGAACTGACACCTTTTTCGGCCAATAACAATGCCTTGATCTGGCTTTCGATCCAAACGTCTGACCCTGTCTGTGTCGCCGAATCCGCCGGCACGGCATTTTTGCCATATTCGTCTTCTGCCTTGTGATAGGCCTTGATGGTTGCCGCATCTGCGACTTCAAGATGGTCATAGACAGTCTTGATGCGGCTGTCCTGTTTGACCAGCGACATCACATCAAAATATTTGCCTTTGGAATCGACCATGCCGGTGACCATCACCTGCTGTTTCCAGATATCGACATTCACGTCGATAAGGTAGGTATGGTCGACCTTAGAGAACTCGCCAAGGATGCCTGACTTGATCTGGGTATCAAGCCACTGGTCATTCCCGGTCCGGTCTTCCAGCGGCATCTGTAACGGCCCACAGGCCGCAAGCGGCGTCGCCAGCAAGGCACATACCGAAACAGCTTTCATCGCGTTGCGCCAGCCTCGGGAAATCGTGATCATCTTTTAGCTCCTTCTCATGCCGATGGATCGACATATCCAAATTCTTTCGAACCACTAATACAGCAGATCGCAATAAAGCTTTAACGCCCTGAACTGCCCGTAGTTCCGGCACATCTTGTGGCAGGCGATTATGACGAAAAAAAGCCCGCGCACAATGGCCTGGGCATGTTTCGTCGCAACACAAAGACACAATATCGCCCCCAAAGAAAAAGACCGGGGCGATATACCCCGGTCTCTGGTGACGGATATAGCGATCCGTAAGATCAGTTTTCTTCCATCGACATCAGTGATGCGTTGCCGCCCGCCGCCGTCGTATTGATGGTAATGGTTTTTTCGGTCGCAAAACGATGCAGGAATGTTTCGTCAGGCAACGCACCGTCATCGTCAGCACCGCTATCGGAAATCAGCGACAGGATCGCGCCGTCACGTTTTGCCAGAAGCTGCTTGAAAGCCGTTACACGATCAAGCGGCGCAACACAGGACACACCGGCGACATCGCCATCATACATCACGGCAACGCCGACCTTAGATGACACAACGCCGATAAGCTTTATCGGGAGGCCTGCTTCGAGCGCAAATACCGGAAGATCACCAAGCCATTTCTGATCGCCTGCCACAATTACCGCATTGCCCGCAGCAAGGGCTGCGGCGATATGACGGATAATCCGGGATGGCTCGGCATCCTTTTCGGCCTGAACCAGATAGACACCACGTCCTAGCATATAAAGGTCGTTGGTTTCACCGGTCGGCCCGGGCATCCGGGTCGGCGCAACAAAGCCGTTTTCCGAAATTGCGGCAAAATTCGCGATCAGTTCGGCATTTTCCGACAATTCGCTGACCGGGGCGGCTGCCAGTTTGGCCGCGAAATTTTCCAGAAGACGAACACGTTCATTGCCATCCGTCGCCTGCCATTTGACCTGTGCTGCCTGCAGGAAGCGGTATTCCTCGTCTGCCAGCGATGCCTTGATCACGATTGGCGAACGGTCATCGGCAATGGCAGCACTACCAACGGCCTTTTGACCGGCTTCAGTCACCGGCTTGGCAAAGCGTTCGACATAGTGCGGACCGCCTGCTTTCGGGCCGGTACCAGATTTACCCTGACCGCCGAACGGCTGCACGCCAACAACAGCCCCAATCATGTTGCGGTTCACATAGCAGTTGCCAACACGCAGCTTTTGCGAAATCTGGCGCACGGTGCTGTCGATACGCGAATGGATGCCCATCGTCAGGCCATAACCGGACGCATTGATCTGATCGAGAACCTTGTCCAGATCGCGCGCCTTGAAGCGAACAACGTGAACAACCGGGCCAAACACCTCACGTTCAAGAACATCAAGCGACGGAATTTCAAAGCAATGCGGCGCAAAGAATGTGCCGTCCTTGCATTCGGGCAAGATGTCACAGGCATGCAGCAGCTTGGCTTCCTTGGTCATGCGTTCGGCATGCGCGACAAGGGTTTTGCGCGATTTTTCGTCAATCACCGGTCCGACGTCGATATCAAGGAATTTCGGGTCACCAACGCGCAGTTCCTTCATCGCCCCGACCAGCATGTGGCAAAGTTTATCGGCGATGTCTTCCTGAACGAACAGGACGCGCAGGGCCGAGCAACGCTGCCCGGCGGACTGGAATCCGGAAATGATCGCATCCTGAACAACCTGTTCCGGCAATGCGGTTGAATCGACAATCATCGCATTCTGGCCACCGGTTTCGGCGATCAAAGGCAACGGAACACCCGGGCGCTTTGCCAGCGCCTGATTTATGACCTGTGCCGTTTCAGTCGAACCGGTAAAAGCCACCCCGGCAATACGCGGGTCATTGATCAGGATGTTGCCAATCACCCGCCCCGGCCCCGGCAACAGCGTGAATGCCCCCCCCGGCACGCCCGCAGCAAGAATAAGTTCGGCGGCCTTAGCCGCGACAAGCGACGTCTGTTCGGCCGGTTTGGCAATCACGGCATTCCCGGCGGCAAGTGCCGCACTGACCTGGCCCAGGAAAATCGCAAGCGGGAAGTTCCACGGACTGATGCAGACGAAAATGCCGCGCCCTTCAAGGATGCTGCCCTCGCGGAAGCTTTCTTCTGCCCTGTTGGCATAATAACGGCAGAAATCGACAGCTTCGCGTACTTCGGCAACACCGTCGGAATAGAGCTTTCCTGCTTCGCGCTGACAGAGCGCGATGAATTCGTCCATGTTGTCTTCAAGAAGATCACCAAGACGGCGCAGGCACGCGGCACGCTCAGTCGCCGCGGTCTTGTTCCAGATTTCATAACCTTTGGCGGCGGCAACAATCGCGGCCTCGACATCGGCTTCACCGGCCTGAACCAGTTCGCCGACTTTTTCGTTCCGGTTTGACGGATTGAAGACATCAATAGCCTCGCCCGAGACAAGCTTGCCATCAATCAGCGGCGCAACATGCCAGATTTTACCCTGAATCGAGGCCAGCTTTTCCGCCAGCGGCAGAAGCTTGGTCGTATCGGTCAGATCAATGCCCTTGGAATTGACGCGCCCCACACCATAAAGATCAATCGGTGCAGGAATTTTCGGATGGGCCTTGCGTGGCAGGGCGGCCATCTTTTCCACCGGATCGGCAATCATTTCCTCAATCGGGAGCTGCTCGTCCTGAATGCGGTTTACAAAGCTGGTATTGGCACCGTTTTCAAGCAAACGGCGAACAAGATAGGCCAGCAAATCCTCGTGCGTGCCAACCGGTGCATAAACACGGCACGGCACGTTTTCACCGTTCCTATCGACGATCTGTTCGTAAAGGGCTTCGCCCATGCCATGCAGCCGCTGGAATTCAAATGTCCGGTCATTGCCGGCCATTTCCAGAACCGATGCCACCGTGTGGGCATTGTGGCTGGCGAACTGGCAATAAAATGCATCACGACGCGAAAGCATGAAACGCGCGCACGCCAGATAGGAAACATCGGTTGCTGCCTTGCGGGTAAAGACCGGATAACCTTCGAATCCGTTTTCCTGACTGTTTTTGACCTCGGTATCCCAATAGGCCCCTTTGACAAGGCGCACCATCATTTTGCGGCCAACCTTGACCGACAGGTCGGCAAGCCATTCAAGCACGTGATACGCCCGTTTCTGATAGGCCTGCACCGCCAAACCATAGCCTTCCCAGCCATCAAGATCAGGGTCGGCAAAGACCGCCCCGATCACATCAAGTGACAGATCCAGGCGATTGGCTTCCTCGGCATCGACGGTGAAACCGATGTCATATTTCTTGGCCAGTAGCGCAAGCTGTTTGAGGCGCGGCACAAGTTCATTCATGACACGGTCATAATTTGCGAAATCGTAACGCGGATGGATCGCGGAAAGTTTTACCGAGATACCCGGGCTGTTGATCGGGCCACGGTTATTGGCGACCTTGCCAATATCGTTGATCGCATCAACATAGGATTTGAAATAGCGATCAGCATCTTCCATGGTGCGGGCGGCCTCGCCCAGCATGTCATAGGAATAACGATAGCCTTTTTCTTCGTTTGCTTTTGCCCGTTCGGCGGCCTCTGCGATTGTGCGGCCCATAACGAACTGACGCCCCATAATGCGCATGGCATGGTTGAATGCCTTACGGATGACCGGTTCACCCGAACGTGCGATCATGCGCTTAAGCAATGCGCCCGGATCGGCCTTTTCCGCCTTGCCGAACTTGATCACCTTCCCCGTCAGCATCAGTCCCCAGGTCGATGCATTGACAAAGAAGCTGTCGGAATGGCCCAGATGGCTTTGCCAGTTGGCGTCAAACAGCTTGTCCTGAATAAGTTTATCAGCGGTGACCGCATCGGGAACGCGCAAAAGTGCCTCTGCAAGGCACATCAGGATGACGCCTTCCTTGCTGGATAGCTCATATTCATGAAGCAGTGCATCGATGCCGCTTTTGCCATTGTCGGCTTTGCGGACACGGGCGACCAACTGATAGGCGCGATCCTGAACACGGGCTGACTGCTCGGGTGCCAGTCGGGCGGCATTGATCATGCGCTCGACAACGGCTTCTTCGTCAGTGCGGTAGGTTTCGCGAATTTTGGCGCGGATTTCGTTAGCCTGGGGCATATCAATGCGAAACATGGCGATGGCTTCTCCCTGCGAATGCGATCCTCCGGTTCCTTATGGGAACGCAGAGTTTTCTCCTCATGTGGCCTCAGACAATATATATGCACTCAAAAAATGTGCTGCCATTTTCGCTAAAAATACGATATATCATCCACAGAAAAACTTTTAGTGCAGTCATTATCACTGGTTAATAGATAGAAATGCAGAAGAATCATAAAAGCCTGGACAAGATCGACAAACAGATCCTGCGCGAACTTCAGAACGACGGACGCATGTCGAATGTCGAACTGTCACGCCGCGTCAATCTTAGCCCGACACCTTGCCTTGAACGTGTCCGTCGCCTTGAACAACACGGCTTCATCACCGGCTATATGGCCCTGCTCGATCCCCGTAAGCTTAACCAGTCGCTGGTGGTTTTCGTCGAAATCACGCTTGATCGAACAACCCCGGACGTGTTTGACGTTTTCGCAACCGCGATCCGCAAATTGCCGGAAATCGAAGAATGCCACATGGTGGCAGGTGGTTTTGATTACCTGATGAAACTGCGGGTTGCTGATATGTATGCCTATCGTGAATTCCTTGAACGCCTGTCTTCGGTTCAGGGCGTGAGCCAGACTCATACATATGTCGTCATGGAAGAAGTAAAAGTCCGCCCCGGCATAACGATCCCGTAAATTCGATCATTTTGATTGCAATACAAATGCTTAGTGGCACACTATGACCAAGCCATCCTGCCGATGGCTTTGCCGGTATCGCCACGTGGCACACCGTTTCGCGTCATTATTTACGGGCCCCACAACATGTCGGAAGTCACTTTCTATTTCGATTTCTCGTCACCTTATGGTTACCTTGCGGCGGAGCGCATAGAGGCCTTTGAGGCCAGAACCGGCGTTACGGTCAATTGGTATCCGTTCATGATCGGGGCAGCCTTCAAGCAAACCGGGCAAAGCCCGCTGCTGGACCAGCCAATCCGCGGCGACTATTTCAGGCACGACATGGAACGCTGCGCAAAGATGCAGAACACGCCATTCTGCATCCCCGAAAAATTCCCCTATGCCGCACTGGTCCCGACCCGCGCCTATTACTGGATTGCGTCAACCAAGCCCGCATTGGCGATCAAGTTCGCCAAGGATGTCTATCGCGGATATTTTGCCGACGGGCTTGATATGTCGGACCCGGAAGTTGTCTTTGCCACAGCCACCCGGCACTCCATCAATGCCGGAGAAATCCGCGCTGCCGTCGAAAACCCGAAATGGAAACAACACGTCCGCGAAGTTACCGACGAAGCCATCGCACGCGGCGCCTTCGGGTCGCCGTTCTTTTTCTATGAAGACGAGGCATTTTTCGGCAATGACCGGCTTGAACATCTTGAACGCTGGATCAAACTACGCAAGCAGATCGACGACTGATCCGATCAGAAAACGCGCCCATCGAAAATCCATAACCAATTAAAATATATACGAATTTTGCGACACCTTCCCTCACTCGAAATATCATTTCGCGATCCCAATATACTGTCCATTTTTGATATACGTAAATTCGGTACTGGATTACCTATTTAATCTTGACGTTTACGTAAACTTCCACCATAACAGCAGTCATAAACGCCATTCACCACGGGGCCGTTTCCTTGCATAAACAGCCCCGGCAACAAACGGTGTCAATTGACGATGACGGTTCTGAAATCTGCGATAAATCCCCGCTCGGAAGATTTCCGCAACAATGCCGAACAGATGGAAAAACTGGTTGCCGATCTGCGTGATCAGATCACGCAGATCAAACTTGGCGGCGGTGAACGCGCGCGCGACCGCCACACAGGGCGCGGCAAACTTCTGCCCCGTGAACGTATCCGTCAATTGCTGGATATCGGGTCCCCGTTCCTTGAACTGTCACAGCTTGCCGCCTATGGCATGTATGAGGATGAAGACGTTCCTGCTGCGGGCATCATCACCGGGATTGGTCGGGTTTCAGGCGTTGAATGCGTCATCGTTGCCAATGATGCCACGGTCAAAGGCGGCTCCTATTATCCGATGACGGTGAAGAAGCACCTTCGCGCGCAGGAAATCGCGCTCGAAAACAATCTGCCCTGCATTTATCTGGTCGATAGCGGCGGGGCGAACCTGCCACGGCAGGATGATGTTTTCCCGGATCGCGACCATTTCGGCCGCATCTTTTTCAATCAGGCAACCATGTCTTCCAAAGGCATTCCGCAAATCGCGGTTGTCATGGGGTCCTGTACGGCGGGTGGTGCTTATGTACCGGCCATGTCCGATGAAAGCATTATCGTTCGTAAACAGGGCACGATCTTTTTGGGGGGCCCGCCCCTGGTGAAGGCCGCAACCGGCGAAGTTGTCTCGGCCGAGGACCTTGGCGGTGCGGATGTTCATTGCAAGACATCGGGCGTGACCGATCACTATGCACAGGACGATGCCCACGCATTGTCGATTGCGCGCAATATCGTCAAGAACCTGAACTGGACGAAAAATCCCGGTTTGACCCTGACCACGCCGCGCGACCCCGCCTATGACCCGCGCGAAATTTATGGCGTTATTCCAAGCGATTCCAAGAAACCCTACGACGTGCGCGAAGTCATTGCCCGCATCGTAGACGGATCAGACTTTGATGAATTCAAGGCCCAGTATGGTACGACACTGGTTACCGGCTTTGCCCGCATTTTCGGCTATCCGGTCGGGATCATTGCCAATAATGGCATCCTGTTTTCCGAGAGTGCACTTAAAGGTGCACACTTCATTGAACTCTGTTGCCAACGCGGTATTCCACTCGTGTTCTTGCAGAACATCACCGGTTTCATGATCGGGCGCAAATATGAAAGTGGCGGCATTGCCAAGGATGGCGCGAAGTTGGTCACCGCCGTTGCAACGGCCAATGTTCCCAAATTCACGGTCCTGATCGGCGGGTCATTTGGCGCAGGCAACTATGGCATGTGCGGTCGCGCCTATAGCCCCCGCTTCCTTTGGATGTGGCCAAATGCAAGAATTTCAGTCATGGGCGGCGAACAGGCGGCAAACGTTTTGACCCAAATCCGCGCCGATGCACAGGAAAAGCGCGGTGAAACATGGCCCGTCGAAGAACAGGAAGCCTTCAAACGCCCGATCCGCGACCAGTATGAAGAACAGGGTCATCCCTATTACGCGTCTGCGCGACTTTGGGACGATGGGGTGATTGATCCGGCCGATACCCGCATGGTTCTTGGGCTTGGTCTTTCGGCAGCACTTAACAAACCGGTCGAGGAAACGCGCTTTGGCGTGTTCCGGATGTGAGGCTGGCATGAGTAATGTAAGCACCGATAACACCAATCCATCAACCGATGCCGTGATGTGCCAGATCAGCGCATCGGGCGTTGCCCGCATCACGCTGAACCGTCCGGAAATCCACAACGCGTTTGACGATATCCTGATCGGCGATCTGACGGCCAAGCTGGAATCGCTGAATGCCGATCCGCTTGTGCGGGTAATCCTTCTGTCCGGCGCTGGCAAAAGCTTTTCTGCCGGGGCCGACCTGAATTGGATGAAGCGCATGGCCGGTTACAGCCATGACGAAAATCTTGAAGATTCCCGCAAGCTTGCAAAACTGATGAAGGTTTTGAACTTTGCGTCAAAACCAACCATCGGGCTCATCAACGGGGCGGCCTTTGGTGGTGGGGTTGGGCTGGCAGCATGTTGCGACATTGTGATTGCGTCTGATCGCGCCAGTTTCTGCCTGTCAGAGGTCAAACTGGGCCTGATCCCAGCGGTTATTTCTCCCTATGTGGTTGAGGCCATTGGCGTCTCGCACGCCCGTCGTTATTTTCTGACAGCGGAGCGTTTTGATGCCGCTACCGCCCACGCCATCGGATTGGTCCATGAAATTGTTTCAGGTGACGATCTGATAGCGCGTGGCGACGCCATGGCAAAGCTTTTGCTGGCGAATGGCCCGGGTGCCATGGATGCAGCAAAATCGCTGATTTATGCGGTTGCCAACAAACCGATTGACGATGATGTCATTGACGATACCGCACGACGTATTGCCGATCAGCGCGCAAGTGCCGAAGGCCGTGAAGGTGTCAGTGCATTTCTTGAAAAACGCCCCGCGAAGTGGAGTGAGAATTAATCATGCTGCGCAAAATACTGATCGCCAACCGTGGTGAAATTGCCTGCCGCGTGATTGAAACCGCACGCAGCATGGGCATCCAAACCGTCGCGGTTTATTCCGACGCGGATGCCAATGCCCTGCATGTCCGACGGGCCGACGAGGCCTATCACATAGGCGGTCCAGCCCCGAAAGACAGCTATTTGCGCGTTGATCGTTTGCTTGATGTCATTGCACAATCGGGGGCAGATGCGGTTCACCCGGGTTATGGTTTCCTGTCGGAAAATGCAGGGTTTGCAGATGCCCTTGAAAAAGCGGGCTGTGTCTTTGTTGGCCCACCGGCAAGTGCGATCCGCGCGATGGGATCGAAATCCGAAGCCAAGAAAATCATGGGCAAGGCGGGTGTTCCGCTGGTTCCCGGTTATCACGCCGAAGATCAGGACCCGGATCTTCTGGCCGCAGAAGCAGACAAGATCGGATATCCGGTTCTGATCAAGGCATCGGCGGGTGGCGGCGGCAAAGGCATGCGCGCGGTTGAAAAATCCGCCGATTTCAAGGATGCCCTTGTCAGTTGCAAACGAGAAGCCGCCAGCAGCTTTGGCGACGATCATTGCCTGATTGAAAAGCTGATCGTCAAGCCGCGCCATGTCGAAATTCAGGTCTTTGCCGATAGTCATGGCAATGCGGTTTACCTCTTTGAACGCGACTGTTCCCTGCAACGTCGCCACCAGAAAGTCATTGAAGAGGCCCCGGCCCCGAACATGCCCGAAGATCTTCGGGCACAGATGGGCAAGGCCGCCGTTGATGCCGCAAAGGCGATTGGTTATCAGGGGGCTGGTACGGTCGAATTCCTGCTAGATGCGTCTGGTGCGTTCTATTTCATGGAAATGAACACACGCCTTCAGGTCGAACATCCAGTGACCGAGATGATCACCGGCGAAGACCTTGTCGAATGGCAATTGCGTGTTGCTGACGGTGAAAAGCTGCCCAAGGCACAGGAAGAACTGACCATTAACGGTCATGCCTTCGAAGTCCGACTGTATGCCGAAGACCCGCACAATGATTTCCTGCCCGCCACCGGCACACTTGTGCATATGCGCATGCCCGCGGCCAATGATCACGTGCGGATAGATACCGGCGTTTACGAAGGCGGTGAGGTTTCCATTCATTATGACCCGATGATCGCAAAGCTGATCACCTGGGATACGGATCGCACATCAGCACTGCGCCGGATGGCAACCGCACTTAACGATGTACAGATTGTCGGCGTGACAACCAATACCGGTTTTCTTGCCAATATTGCGCGTCATCCGGCCTTTGAACGCGGCGAAGTCGAAACCGGTTTCATCGGCCAGTATCTTGACGATCTGATCCCTGCCCCGGCGGTGCCTGATAATGACGCATTGGCCTTTGCCACCCTTGATATTCTGATGCGTCGCGATGCCGAGGCCAAAAGCCATGCAGCGCAAAGCAGCGACCCCTATTCCCCGTGGCACAGCACATCGGGATGGCGGATGAATGATGACAACCACCATAATCTGATCCTGCGCCATGACGGTGCAGAACTGAAAATCAGGGTGCATTACCGCACGCACGGTTATGTCATCGATATGCCTGACGGCAATTCGGTTACGGCCCATGCCGAATTCGGCGGTAATGGGACCATTCATGCAACACTTGATCAGGTGCGCAAACGCGCAAGTGTCCTTCACGATGGCAATCGACTGACGATCTTCCGCGATGGACGTTCTGACCGGTTGGAGATTTTTGATCCGGTTGCCGCCGCAGGCGGGCAGGAAGGTGCCGGTGGCGGGTTAACAGCGCCGATGCCCGGTAAAATCATTGCCGTTCTGACGGAACCGGGGCAATCTGTTGCTGCAGGCGACAAGCTTGTGGTGATGGAAGCAATGAAAATGGAACACACTATTTCAGCACCGGTTTCGGGCTCGGTCCGCGAGATATTCTTTGCCGTTGGCGATCAGGTTGATGATGGCGCGGAATTGATCGCCATAGAGGAGGCCGAATAGAATGCCCCGCCTTTCGGTTTTGCCCGCGCGTGTCAAAATCGTCGAAGTCGGTCCGCGTGACGGGTTGCAGAACGAAAAGGCGATGGTTGCGACCGACATCAAGGTCGAACTGATACACCGCCTTTGCAATGCAGGCCTTTCGGTGATCGAAGCCACCGCCTTTGTCAGCTCGAAATGGGTCCCGCAAATGGCCGATGCATCCGACGTCATGGCCCGTATTTTGCGTAAACCGGGCGTCACCTATCCGGTTCTGGCCCCCAACCTCAAAGGGCTTGAAGCCGCCATCGCAGCAGGTGCAACCGAAGTTGCAGTTTTTGGTGCGGCATCGGAGAGCTTTTCGCAGAAGAATATCAATTGTTCCATCGCTGAGAGCCTTGATCGGTTCCGTCCGGTGGTCGCCGCAGCGCGTGATGCCAACATCGCCGTGCGCGGGTATGTTTCCTGTGTTCTTGGATGCCCTTACGAGGGTGAAATTGCCCCACAGAAGGTTACAGACGTCGCCAAAGCCCTGTTTGATATGGGGGCTTATGAAATCAGTCTGGGCGATACCATCGGCACTGGCACACCCGGCAAAGCACAGGCCATGATCGAAGCCGTTGCAAATCAGGTTGCCATCGAAAAACTTGCCGCCCACTTCCATGATACATATGGCCAGGCATTGGCAAATCTTCTGGCCGTATTGCAGATGGGGGTTGCCACGATTGATAGCTCCGTCGCCGGTCTTGGCGGATGCCCCTATGCCAAAGGGGCCAGTGGCAATGTTGCGACCGAAGACGTCGTCTATATGCTGAACGGTCTTGGCATCGAAACCGGTGTCGACCTTGAAAAGCTTGCAGAAACAGGTAGCTGGATTACCGGAAAAATCGGCCGCCAGTCCGGATCAAAGGCCAATCTGGCGCTTGCCGCCAAACGCGACACTGTCGGGATCTGATCGCATGGCCGCCGCCGAGACATATCGTTTCCGGCGGGCCGTCCCCAGCGATTTGCCCATGATACGACGCTGGTTGCGGGTACCCGAAGTGGCGCGATGGTGGGGTGCACCGGACGAGCAGATCGAACTGATCACCGAAGATATCGAGCTGCCGGAAATGGCAACGCTGATTGTATCCTATCGCAATCGACCATTTGCCTTTGCCCAGCATTATGACGCGCATCAGTGGCCGCAGCCCCATTTTGCTCACCTTCCCAAGGGCACACGATGCATTGATGCCTTTATTGGCGTGCCCGACATGATGGGATGCGGCCACGGCAAAATGTTTTTGCGATTATTGGCGCAAATGCTGATCGAACGCGGCGCACCAATGGTCGCGATTGACCCGGATCCGGAAAATGTGCGGGCGCGAAAAAGTTACGAGGCCGCCGGTTTCATCGGTAATACCGAATATGAAACCGGCGATGGTCCGTGTGTGTTGATGCAGTTTAAACAAAACGAAGATTAAGCTGCCTTGACCGCTGTCAGGAAAGATTCAACTTTCAGACGCAAGGTTTCTGCCTGCTCAGACAGCTCACCCGATGCATTCAACACTTGCTCGGCAGCGGCACCGGTTGATGTCGCCGCCTCGTTAACACCATGAATGTTTTCGGTTACCTCGCTTGTTCCGGCTGACGCCTGCTGAACATTTCGGGTGATTTCTTCGGTGGCAGCCCCCTGCTGTTCCACAGCACTTGCAATCGTTGCTGCAATTTCGCTGATCTCAGCAATCGTACCGCCAATAGAGTCAATCGCAACCACCGCACCTTCTGTTTCCGCCTGAATTCCTGTGATCTGGGCAGTAATCTCTTCGGTTGCTTTTGATGTCGCGTTTGCGAGATTTTTGACCTCGGCAGCAACAACAGCAAAACCTTTCCCTGCCTCACCTGCCCGCGCAGCTTCAATCGTTGCATTCAATGCCAAAAGGTTGGTCTGCGCAGCAATATCGCTAATCAACCCGACCACATCACCAATCTTCTGGGCAGCTTCCGCAAGCCCGCGGACCTGAGCGTTGGTATTTTCCGCCTCGGAAACAGCCTTGTTTGCGACTTGCGATGATTGATTGACCTGATGACTGATCTCCGAAATCGAAGCACTCAATTCCTCGGATGCACTCGCAACGGTTTGAACATTGTTGGATGCCTGTTCAGCCGCCGCTGCAACCACAGTTGACTGACGATTGGTTTCTTCTGCCGTTGCTGTCATCGATGAAGCTGTTGCCTGCATTTCTGTTGCCGCAGATGATACGCTTTTCAGCACCAGAGACATGTCGGCATCGAAATCATTGGTAAGCTTCTCGATGACTTTCACGCGGGCTTCTCTTCGCTTTTGTGCCTCGGCCTCCTGTGCGGCAAGCTGTTCAGCCCGGATCATGTTTTCTTTGAAAACCAGCACGGCTTTGGCCATATCGCCGATTTCATCCTTATGATCCTGCCCGGGGATTGGTGTTTGTTTATCGCCGGCGGCAAGAACCGTCATGGCTTCCGTAATATTCCGGATAGGATTGGATATTCCCGTCCCAATCAGCCAAGCAGCACCAATACCGCAAACCACCGCAGCAACTGAAATTGACGTCACAAGCATGATGGTATTCTGGATATCCTCGGTAACCATCGGCCCGAGCTTATCCTGCTCTTGCCTGATTTCAAGTTTCAGGTTTTCAAGATTGGATGCAACCTCTGGACCGATACGGTCCAGACCTTCAATAACAAGCTGGTCTCTTTGAGGATCACCAGCCGGAATTTTGACAACTGATTGAAAGACTTGAAGATAGTCAGCCAAATCATCGTTCGTTTCCTCGATCAGGGCTTTTCGCGCACCCTGATCAACCAGCGTGCCGAGTTTTTCATTCAATTCAGATGCTGTTTGCAGACGCGTAAGCACAGTGCTGATGGCTGTCTGCCGCCCGGTCAGCAGATAGTCCCTAACGCCAACCCTGGCTTCGAGCATGTTGGCCTGTACCCGGCCTGCCTCGTTAGACTGTATTGCAATAGATCGGTATCTATCAAAATCGCTACCTATCCCGGTTAACGTGACGAACCCCAGTATGGATATCGACACCAGAAGCAAAAGAACGAGCCCGAAGCCACCAAAGATTTTAGGCGCTATTTTAAGTCTTTTTAAAATTGACATGTTTCCCTCCAAAGATGCAAACGCACTCCTTTATGTTGTTTGGCAGGGAATAAATTCAACCAGAACAGCTGTGTTCAGACAGCAAAAGAAAACCGCACTTTAGCGGGCCATTTTCAGGGCATTGAGCGCCGTCAGCGGAATATTCTTTGGTTATAAAATCTTAGAACTACCATAAGCTGTCTGCAAGCCACCCTCCCTATCAGATGCCCCCATCCGGCGGGCCAGACGGTAACTGACAATTCCGGTAATGGTTCCAAAAAGAACAATTCCGGCGGCCTGCCCGAACAAAACACCGGTTGCGCCCAAATAATAACTGCCAAGCCATACCAGCGGGATCACCCCCAGCAGTTCCTTCGCAAGATCGAAGACCATCGCGAGATTGGGACGCCCGGTAACGTTAAAAAAGGTATGTGATGAAAATTGCAGACCGAGGAACATATAAAAGGGTGCTGTAAAACTGCAAAAAATCGATAGATACGCCGTTGTTTGATCGGTCGCGCTGAAAAGCATCGCAATCTGGCTTTGAAACAGGAACAGGGCAGCGCAGACAGTAACCCCGTAAACCGCCACCAATCCCCAGACATTATGCCAGATGCTGCGCACCCGTTCGGCCTTTGCCGCAGCAAAATTCTGGCCGATGATCGGGCCGATTGCCTGGGGTAACGCCATGTAGCCAACAAAGACGAATGGCGCGATACGTTCAATGATCGCCATGGCGGCCACCGCATCGGGCCCATACTTTGCCATGCTGGACATGATAAAGGCGCTGGCAATTGGCGGGCCAACCTTTGCCAATCCGACTGGTACGGTTACACGGGCAATATCACGGATGTCCTTGCGGAAAAGATTTGCATCAAACTGGCCAAGCATGTGATGAACGTTTCGAACACCGTAAAAGGCAACTGCCATGATTACGATCCGTGACACGACGGTTGCCCATGCCGCCCCTTCGACACCCCAATCAAAACCAAAGATGAAAATCGGATCGAGGACTGCATTGACCGCCGCCCCGGCCATTTTCGACCACATGGCACGCTGCTTTGCCCCGATGGCACGCAACAACGCGCCCGATGACATGCTAAGCACCAGAACCGGCAAGCACAGGATCACGATCTGCACATAAGTGATGCCGATATCACGGGCCTTGCCGGTCGCCCCGAACATATCAAGCATCCAAGGTGCCGACAGCCACAAGACGACCGTCATCACGCCCGATAGCACAAAACCGAATACCAGAACATGTGTGGCATAGACTTTTGCCCTGTCCCGATCACCTAGCCCCTCAGCACGGGAAACAAGTGCTGTCATTGCGGTCGATATGCCAAGCGACACGGCAAGTGTGAAAAAGATAATCGGCCATGCAAAGCCAAGACCGGCAATGATTTCCACATCCCTCAGAAGGCTCAGGAAAAACAGATCAAGCGCATCAACCAGAACCATCGCCACCAGCGCAAGCATGCTGGTATGCGCCATTGAAAAGATGTGACGCAGGATTGAACCAGAGACAAAATATTGCGACTGCATAGCCATCGAATTTCACACTATGCAGAGCTGAGAAGCGCGTTCAGCCATCATTATTTGGCCGCAGGATAAATTCAAATTCGCGTTCTTCGGTGGTTGCACAATCATCCCCGGAAAGCAGCGGCATGCGTGAAAGTCCTTCGCGGTTCACTGACGATGCCGATATTCTGGCGGCATCCGGGCCGATTTTCCATTTGGCGGCAATCACGCTGGGATTTTCGGCATCGAACTCGTCCAGCTTGCGCCCGATGCGAGACTGCAAAACCGGCGCATAAGGAAATTTCTGCTGGGTCCAGAAACGTTTAGAAGGCTGAAAATATCCAACTTCGTCCAGAAACGAGACACCAAAATAATAACAGGACTCAAGCGAGTTATAGAAACGACTGTCAGGGACGAAGCTGCCATCGCGCTTAAGGGAATGCCCAACACACCAATCAAGCATGGCGGCAATCTGTTCGCGCGCCAAGGCCCGTTCTGCCGACTGCATATGCGGCCACCCATAGCGAAAGATTTTCGCGACATCATAGTTGTTGTGATTATTAAATTCACCGCGGCTGAGCCATCCTTGCGGATATTCCATCTGGCGGCTTTCAAGAGTGGTGCGGATGATATCGGACCAATGCCCGACGCGCCCCTTGCGATATGACACGATATGAAAAGTATAGCTGAGATCATCGTAACGATGGGTTTTGCCATCCGAAATGTACCAAGGGCCCCAGTAACCGGTTTCGGGGTTCTGGATTTCATCAAGGAATTCGCGGAAGGCATCAACATAGCTTTGATCAAGATCGATGCCGCGCACATGTTTCTGCGCATAGCGTCGCAAGGACGGCTTGAAACAAAGCTGCGCCAGACAGCAGATCACACTGCCGAATTCATCGCGCTGATTGCGCCCGGTGGTGGCAATATCGGAAACAAGAAGCTTTTCCAGATAGTTTCGCATTGCCGGAGCCGTTGCAATCGGTTCGAGGAAATGCAGCGGATAACGCGGCGCGCGGCCTTCATTGGACAATTCATGCAAACGCACGATGGTTGCATCAAATTTGTGGTGGAATTCGTTATATTTCCAACCCCACGAACCATCAACCGAAGACTGAGTTGCGACATAGCTTTGGTCAACATCGTCAAAGCTGTTTTCCAGTCTGTCGACAAGTTGGTCAAGTTCCGGCCAGTATGCCGTGTATCGCGCCAGCCATTTGGCGTAGATATACAATTGCTGGGACGCCAGCATTGTCCGGCTATATTCGGAAAATTTACGCAACGCCAGCGATAGCGCCCCCAGATAATCGATATATTTGAGCGCCTTGTCCTGATAGCCGTGATCGTAACGCGTAAAATCCCGCGTAATCACGCAGCTATCACCAATCCCTGCCAGGCTTTGCTCAATCGACATTGGTTGCCTTTTCCTGTTGAACCCAGAAATGCGAACCTGCTTCCTTGCATCGGCCGTTACCGATGCCAACTGTCAGGAGACGCGTGAATTCCCCAATCCGCTTGGCAGGATTGCATCCTGTTGTTGGGACTGATGTTTTCGGGCTCTCCTTTTTAGCCTGAAGGACAACCAAGCATTTTACAATGGTTGCCACGCAAAGGCACTTAAACAGCTAATAAGTGTATAGCTTGAAACCGATCAAAACACCACTCTAAAGGTGAACTCTGGACGGATTTTCATATACAAAGGAATAATCATTGAGCCGCCAATATCAATTCCCTGCCCAGAAATGACGACTGGGGTACCGCGATCAATGACAGAAAATACCGGCATTATAAGGGCAAAAGAAAAGACGCCCGCAACGGGCGCCTTAACGGAAATGCTATTTAAAGCTTGGCTTGATCAAATCAGATGAAATCAGGACGCCGATTTAAGAGCCGTCCGACGCCGTTCACGAAGCGATCCAGCCGTAACCCGCCCATCCCCTGTCGGTTGATAATAAACCGTCATTTCCTTTAATGCGGCGCGCACTTTTGTCAGCGATACATCGTCGTCATTTTTCAACTCATATGCGTCAAATCCGCAGCGATGCATGTAAAGAATCTGGTCGCGCAACACGTCACCGATTGCACGAAGTTCACCCTTGAAACCAAGACGTTCGCGCAGAACACGTGCATAGGAATATCCACGCCCGTCGGTATAGGCCGGGAAATTGACGGCGATGATCGAAAGACGATCCAGATCGTTTGCCAGATCTTCCGGCGCATCGCCGGGGTTAAGCTGCACGCCAAGACCACCATTGCGGCCGATCAGCGTTTCGCGTTCTTCCTTGAAACGCGCAAGAGGCACGATAATGTTTTCCTCCCCCGGCGGAAGGTCGGCTTCGGCGTCAATCGTGATCCATTCCTGATCAATCACACTGTCATTCTTAACGATCGCCATAAAGCACCTCCTTGAACGGGTCCATGCCGACACGGCGATAGGTATCGATAAAACGTTCGCCGGTTTCGCGAATGCCAAGATATTTGGTCACCAGACTTTCAATGGCATCGACGACTTCGGCCTCGGAGAAACCGGCACCGGCGATTTTACCGATTTCGGCATTCTCACTGGCGTCGCCGCCAAGGGTGATCTGATAGAATTCCTTGCCACGTTTATCGAGGCCCAGAATCCCGATATGACCAACATGGTGATGTCCGCAGGCATTGATGCAACCGGAAATCTTGATCTTGAGTTCGCCAATATCATGCTGGCGGTCCAGATCGGAAAAACGTTCCGAAATGCGCTGTGACAGGGGGATCGAACGCGCCGTTGCCAGCGCACAATAATCCAGCCCCGGGCAGGAAATGATGTCGGTAACATAGCCAAGGTTTGCCGTCGCCAGATTGGCATTTTTCAGCTCCGCCCAAAGCGAGAACAAATCGGCTTTTTTCACGTGCGGCAAAACCAGATTCTGTTCGTGGGTTACACGGACATCACCAAAGCTGTATTGTTCGGACAGATCGGCAACCAGTTCCATCTGGGTATCGGTTGCATCGCCCGGAATACCACCAATCGGCTTCAGCGATACGTTGGCAATCGCATAACCCGGTTGCTTGTGCGCAATGACGTTCGAACGCACCCAGTTGAAGAATTCCCGGTTTTCGGCCTTACGACGTTCAAACTCGGCATCATCGTCAGAAAGGGTTTCAAATGCCGGCGGTGCAAACTGTTCGATATAATGCGCAATTTCGGCATCATCGACTCGCAGTGATCCGTCCTTGATCTGCGCCCATTCTTCCTCGACCAGGCGCTGCATTTCCTCGACCCCGATTTCATGGACGAGGATTTTGATGCGTGCCTTGTACTTATTGTCACGACGGCCAAAGCGGTTATAAACCCGCAGGATCGCCTCAAGATACGAAAACAGATCGTTCTTGCCGATAAAGTCACGCACGGTTTTACCAACGAATGGCGTGCGACCAAGACCACCGCCCACGATGACCTCGAACCCGACCTCGCCCGCATCATTCTGATGCATGCGAAGTCCGATATCATGGACCTTTACTGCGGCACGGTCATTTGGCGACCCGGTCACCGCGATTTTGAATTTGCGCGGCAGATAGGTGAATTCCGGATGGAACGTTGACCACTGGCGGATCAGTTCGCAATAGGGCCGCGGATCTTCGATCTCGTCGGCGGCTGCCCCTGCGTACTGGTCGGTTGTCGTGTTGCGGATGCAGTTGCCCGATGTTTGAATCGCATGCATTTCGACCTTGGCAAGATCAAGCAATGCATCGGGAATTTCATCAAGCTTCGGCCAGTTATACTGGATATTCTGCCGGGTCGTGAAATGTCCGTATCCCTTGTCATAACGACGCGCGATATAGCCAAGCTGGCGCAATTGCTCCGCGCGCAACGTTCCATAGGGAACAGCAACGCGCAGCATGTAGGCATGCAGTTGAAGGTAAACACCGTTCATCAGGCGCAGTGGGCGAAACTGGTCTTCGGTAATATCGCCCGAAAGACGACGTTTTACCTGTTCACGGAACTGCTCGGTACGTTCCAGCACCAGCTGGCGGTCAAAATCATCATAGCGATACATGACGTATCCTCTCCTTACCCGGCCTGATAGCCGAGATCCTGCCGCACACTGGGACCCTTGGTGCGCAGAACTTCACGGTATTTTGTCGGAACCAGTCCACCGTCCTGTTGTTCCACCTCAATCAGATAAGGTCCGACAATGACAGTATCGAGCTCAGGTGCACTGGCCTCTGCCAGCAAGGCGTCACCCGCCTCTTTTCCGTCGGCAACGCGAGACTGATTGATGTCTTCACTCCAACCGCCTTCCGCGGTCAGGAAAACCACCAACCCGTCACCAAGACGGTTTGCCGTGACAACTTGCAGGGACATTCGGTTCTCTCAGCCTGTAAATCTCTCTGGTGATGCCCTGTCTACGGACATTTTCTGCACCAGAATTTGGATGATTACCGACTATTGGTCAAGTTTTTTTGTGAAATACATAAAAATACAAATTATTAGTGTTATTAATACTCAGCACTTGACCAAATTCCCCATGACTTCTAGGTCAGATAACATCCTGTCTCGCCTGAAAGAACATGACCAAGCCATGCCCCTCCATCTGATCAAACTAAGTGTTGGTACGGAAAGCCCCGAAACCCTGCGCCAATGGCAGGCCTATTTCGGGAACCTTCATGGACGAATTTATCATACCACCCGAATGACTCCGAAACGCAAAGCGGAAATACTGGCCGGCGGATCGATCTATTGGGTGATCAAGGGGGCAATTCGCGCACGTCAGCGCATTGTCGATCTGGAAGAATTCATTGACGATGAAGGCATCAAGCATTGCCGCATCGTCCTGGACCCGGAACTTTTCGAAACTCGCACATGGCCGCATCGCGCCTTTCAGGGGTGGCGTTACCTTTCAGAAGACAAATGTCCGCCGGATGAAAAGCAGGCCGATGGCGCAGAAGCACTTCCCGAAGACATGGCAGATGAATTGCGCGAGCTCGGCCTTCTCTGAGCCGGATTACGATTTTCCCGGATCGGGGGTGATGACAGTCAAGGCCGGCTGGTTTTCCTCGATATCCTTGAGGGTTGCGGCAACTTCGTCCTTCAGCCAGCGAATAAAGGATTGTACACGCGGCCGGTTCAGGTTTTCCTCGGGACAGGTCAGATAATAGGCGTAACTTGACGCAACAGTTTGCGGAAATGGGCGAACAAGCAAACCGGCTTTCAGGTCCTGCGCGGCAAGACTGGTTCGCGCCATGCCAACCCCGTGCCCCATCAGTGCTGCCTGAATGACCATGTCGCCGGAATTGAAACGAAGCCCGCGTCGCAAATCAATTCCCTTAACCCCGACACCTTCCAGCCAGAATTGCCAATCCGCAGCGCGCGGTTGCTCAATATGCGATGTGGCGTCATGCAGAAGCTGATGACCGGCAATATCCGCAGGCCGGTTCAGCGGCGGACTTGATGCCAGATAATCCGGGCTGCAAACCGGGAAAACTTCATCACGCATCAGCAGTTCGGTATAAAGATTGGGATACCGGCCTCGGCCGAAACGAACAGCAAGATCAATACCTTCATTGCGGAAATCAACCAATCGATCATCAGCGTGGATGCGAACATCAATATCAGGATGTGCTTCACGAAAATGCCCAAGCCGCGGCACCAGCCATTTGACAGCGAAAGATTGCAATACGCTGACGGTAACAACACCGGCTTCTTCCACAGCGCGAAGGCTGTCGATTTCGCCTGCGATGCGTGAAAAGCCTTCAAACGTTGCCCGCGCCAGACGATCCCCCTCCTCGGTCAGTTGCAACCGCCTTGGCAAACGGAAAAACAAACGAAATCCAAGATATTCTTCGAGCTGACGGATCTGCTGACTGATCGCCCCTTGGGTAACAAAAAGTTCCTCGGCAGCGCGGGTAAAGTTCAAATGTCGCGCAGCGGCATCGAAGGCACGCAAAGACTGCAATGGGGGTAAGCGCATGTTCACCTCAAATCCACAATCATTAGATAATCTAATACATAACCCGAGAAATACTCGTTTGTCACCTACCTGATTTAAGAGGAGTATGGCTTCAACAAACGTAACCTCCATTAGAAGAACTCAATTCAGGAGAACGATTATGGCACATGCATATTGCCAGACGCCTTCTGGCCATACCAACACCAGAGCCACAAACCCGCCAACCACATCGCTGCAAAACGTTATCAACACAGTATTCAGCACAATCGCGGATACGCTTGCCAAACGCGCACAGCGCCGTGCTCTCATGCGGCTAAGTGACGCCCAGCTTTCTGATATCGGTCTGTCGCGAAGTGATGCCGAGGCCGAATACCGGAAATCCTATCCGCTTTGACATCGCCCCACCTGCGCCATGATCGAAATCCTATCCGTGAACCGGATTTGATCTACCTCCTTGCGCCCCCTTTCGATCATGGCGCATTTATGCCACTGTAATTTCCCATTAAAGTTGCAGGGCATCTCCAGTATGGCGGCGAAACAGAAAGACAACCCGACGAAAAAGACGGAAAGCGGTGACAATTCGATCCGCAAGGCGGTGAAAAATACGGCGCGCAGCCGCAGGGCTTCGAAACAGCATCCCGATCTTTCCAGCCTTGATAGCGAAGCCCGCGATCGTTTTTTACTTGATGCTGAAAGCATGACGATGGATCGCCTTGATGATCGCCCGTCAAAGAAAAGCATTTCCCCGCAATCAGATACCCCCGGAGAGTATGTCCCGCCTGACATCGACGCCGATCCCAAAGCACGCGTGAAAAAGATGCATGGCAAACAGTATCTTGAACTCATTGCGCCATTGCATATCGAACTTCTCAAGCTGCAAAACTGGGTTAAGGCTGAGAACATCAAATCACTGGTGATTTTCGAAGGCCGTGATGCCGCTGGAAAAGGTGGCACGATAAAACGCTTCACAGAACATCTGAACCCGCGTGGCGCACGTGTGGTTGCGCTCGGGAAACCGAATGACCGGGAACTGACTCAATGGTATTTCCAGCGCTACGTTGAACATCTGCCATCTGGCGGCGAAATCGTCCTGTTTGACCGGTCCTGGTATAACCGGGCGATGGTTGAACGTGTCATGGGATTCTGCAACATGTTCGAAGTCAGCGAATTCCTGCAATCGGTCCCGGCGCTCGAGCGCATGCTGATCCGTTCCGACATTCACATGACCAAGTTCTATTTTTCGGTCAGTAAAAAAGAACAGGCGCGCCGGTTTGATCAGCGCAAACAAGACCCGCTTAAACAATGGAAACTAAGCCCCGTTGATCTGGCATCGCAAAATCTTTGGGATGCCTACACCGAAGCAAAGACCGAGATGTTTTTCCATACCTCGACCACCGACAGTCCTTGGATCATTGTCAAATCCGATGACAAGAAACGTGCGCGCGTCAATGCCATCCGGTATTACCTGTCCCAGTTCGAATATCCGGGGAAACGATCAGAACTTCTGACCTATGATCGCCGGATCATCCACACCGTAAGCGAGGAACTGGCACTCGACGACTGAGATATGACCGATATGTATTCCGGATCGTGGAAACATTGTCTCCGTGACATTCCCTTGCATTGACATTCGGAAGGCTGCCTCCTTTACTGGTAACACCAATTACACGGGAGGCACGAAATGGCAAAATGTGCATTTATCGGGCTGGGCGTCATGGGCTATCCCATGGCCGGCCACCTGCAAAAGGCAGGGCACGACGTTACTGTTTTCAACCGTACCGCCGCAAAGGCAGATAAATGGGCGGGCGAATATGGCGGAAAATCCGCCCCTACCCCGGCCGAAGCCGCCAACGGGGCAGAATTTGTTTTTATTTGCGTTGGCAATGACGACGATCTGCGAAGCGTCGTCCTCGGCGATACCGGAGCTCTTGCCGGGGCGGCAAAAAATGCTGTGATGATTGACAACACAACAGCATCAGCCGATGTCGCCCGCGAACTATATGCCGCCGCCAAAGATGCCGGTGTTTCCTTTATCGATGCCCCCGTATCGGGCGGACAGGCGGGTGCTGAAAACGGCATTCTTACCGTCATGTGCGGCGGTGATCAGGCGGCATTTGACCGCGCGGCACCGGTTATTGACGCGTTTGCGCGCTCCTGCAAACTGATGGGTGAAAGCGGATCGGGCCAACTGACCAAGATGGTGAATCAGATTTGCATCGCAGGCCTTGTTCAGGGTCTTTCCGAAGGTGTGAATTTCGGTCGCAAGGCTGGCCTTGATATGGAAAAGGTTCTTGATGTGATTTCGAAAGGTGCCGCTGGCAGCTGGCAGATGGAAAACCGAGGCAAGACAATGGTCGAAGACAAGTTTGACTTTGGCTTTGCCGTTGACTGGATGCGTAAAGATCTTGGCATCTGCCTTGAAGAATCGAAGCGCAATGGCGCGCGCCTGCCGGTAACCGCGCTTGTTGATCAATTCTATGCGCAGGTTCAGGAGCGTGGAGGAAACCGTTGGGATACATCCAGCCTGATTGATCTTCTGGCGCGTGGATAAGCAGCACCGCAGACCTTTCAAAACACACAAAAAACGCGGCCTTTTGCAGGGCCGCGTTTTTTGACAATTTATCGCAATTAGAGCCCCGCGCGCAAAAGTGGCTCCACCTGATCCCTATACACAGCAAGCTTACCGTCACTGAAATAGCCCACGGCGCATTCAAGAACAGTATCACGCTGCAATTCCTTGGCTTTGGCCTCGCCATCGCCTTCGGCGTCCAACGGATTATCATTTGTTGCAGATTTGCCGATACGGGTAACCTCTATATCGCGTTCGCAACTTGCTGCATCCATTGATGCAAGAACCTTGCGCGGATCGCGGCGACGCGGCGGCAAGGCGTGCTCAAGGTCAACCTCCCGCTCGAACTCTTCGGCATCAGGAAGTTTGACTTCGATATCCGGGACAACACCATTGCCCTGCACGATGTGGTTTTCCGGCGTCGTGTAATAACCAGTCGTGATTTTAAGACCACCGCCAGAAGTCAGCGGCATGATGCGTTGCATTGAACCTTTACCAAACGACTGTTCGCCGATGATGACACCTCGCCCGTTTTCACGCAGGGCGGCCGCCATCAATTCGGCGCCCGACGCCGATCCACGGTCAAGCAGAATAGCCATGGGCGCACCGTCAAAATAATCGCTGCTGTCTGCTTCATAGCTGCGTAATTTACGTTCGCCCCGCCCTTCGGTCGCAACAATCAGCCCCTTGCTCAGGAATTGATCGGCGATATCAGCGGCACTATCAAGCAATCCACCCGGGTTGCGTCGCAAATCAACGATTACGCCCCGCGGTGCCCCGATCCTGTTTTCCAGCATTTCAAGATATTCGCGTGTCTGATCCAATGTGCTGGCATCAAAACGCGACACACGGATGTAGGCCAGATCGTTATCGATGATTGATGCGGTAACCGACGGCACCTCGATCCGTGCACGTTTCACGGTGACGTCAAAGTTTTCCTGCTTGCGCTGTATCGACAGTGTCACCGGGTCTCCGATGCGACCGCGCATAAGACGGACAGCCTCGGCAATGGGCTCGCCCTTCATTTCATGACCATCAATATGCGTGATCCGGTCATTGGGTTGCAGGCCAGCCCGTGCGGCAGGTGTATCGTCAATCGGTGACACGATACGGATCAGCTTGTCCTCGTCCTGCGAAATCACGATGCCAACACCGGCAAAACTTCCCTCGGTACTTTCCTGTAAACGGCGGAACATATCGTCGGTCATATATGCGCTATGCGGGTCCAGGTCGTGCAGGCTTTCGTCGAGTACTGCACCAACGATGCCGTCTGGCGTGTGATCATCAGTTTCAAGATTTGGCAAACTGGCAATCGCACGCTCGACAAACGCCGGGCGATCAATATTTTCCACATAGGTATCGGAGAGAACCTGAACCGCTTCGACGAACAGTTTATCGGCGCGATCATATTGGTCGCTGGTCGCACTTTCGTCGACATAGTCGCGGTAGGCATCCAGAAACTGCTGTTCATCATCGCTTGGCCAAACCGGACCGGCACACGCCACCAACCTCGTTCCGGCAAATGAAATCACCACCGCAAGCAAAATTGGTAATATTCCTTTGCGCAGCACCGCCATACTCCTGTGTTTTCTTGTTCTTCAGATCGTGTCCCGATCACCGGAAGGGCAGTCTAGCTTGCCAAAGCCCGAATGGCGACCCTGCAACGGTTTTCACACCTGATTTATATCGGAACCATTATATATTACCGCCAGTAGTGCGGCGCAACACTCACTGGTTTTCCAGAAGAACATCCAACTAATAGCTTAGAGTAATTTGGTACTTTCAGAAGGAAACAGACTCGATCTTCTCCCGCCTTGTGATTATGCTATATAGCAACAAAGCCCCGAAACGAGGGCGATACCGAGCGGGCGCCTCACAATTCAGGGAGACGTCTTTTTCCATGAGCGACTATACGCCACCACTCCATGATCTGCGGTTCCTGATCCACAATGTGATCGGTTTGCAAACCGTTTCGGATATCCCGGCCTTCGCAGAAACCAGTCCGGACCTTGTCGATGCCATTCTTGAAGAAGCAGGTAAACTGGCTTCTGGCGTACTGGCTCCCTTAAACCGTATTGGGGATCAGGAAGGTTCGGTTCTTCAAACTGATGGCCATGTTAGAACTCCGACCGGCTGGAAGGATGCCTATGATAAATTCTGTGAAGGCGGCTGGCAGGGCATAAGCGCCCCGCAGGCCGAGGGCGGCATGGGGTTGCCGTTGCTTTTGGGTGCCGCCGTAGGAGAGCTTTGGCATTCAGCGAATATGGCCTTTGCCCTGTGCCCCATGCTTACCGCCGGCGCCATTGAACTTCTGACCGCACATGGATCGGACGAGCAACGCGCAATTTATCTGTCACGCATGATAAGTGGCGAATGGACCGGCACGATGAACCTTACCGAACCGCAGGCCGGTTCCGACCTTTCAAAGGTTCGCAGCACGGCCGAGCCAGAAGATGACGGTTCGTACCGGATTACCGGACAAAAGATTTTTATCACCTATGGCGATCACGAGATGACAAGCAACATTGTCCATCTTGTGCTTGCCCGGACACCGGATGCGCCAGACGGGATCAAAGGTATATCGCTATTCATTGTGCCGAAGTTCGTTGTGAACGCCGATGGCACACCAGGTGAGCGCAACGATGTGAAATGTGTATCACTCGAACATAAGCTTGGTATTCATGGAAGCCCGACCGCTGTTCTTTCCTTTGGAGACAACGGGGGCGCCAAGGGCTATCTGGTCGGACACAAAGGCCACGGTTTGGCTTGCATGTTCACAATGATGAACAACGCCCGTCTCGCTGTCGGGCAACAGGGCGTCGCGATTTCAGAACGCGCCTATCAGCAAGCTGTATCCTACGCACGTGATCGCAAACAGGGAAAATCTCCGACAACCGGGCAGGATGAAAGCATCATTCATCACGGCGATGTCCAGCGCATGCTGATCCGAATGCGCTCAACCGCCGAAGCCGCCCGCGCGCTTTCACTTTATGCCGCGGCGCAACTTGATATTGCTCACCATCATGAAGACGAAAATGAACGCACGAAGGCGCAAACGCGCGCAAACCTTCTGATCCCAATGGTCAAGGGATGGTCAACGGATCTGGGCGTGGAAAACGCATCCCTTGGCATTCAGGTTCATGGCGGTATGGGCTTTATCGAGGAAACAGGCGCAGCCCAGCATCTGCGTGACGCGAGAATTGCGCCAATTTACGAAGGCACAAATGGCATTCAGGCACTGGATCTGATCGGCCGGAAGCTCCTTCGTGATAACGGAGCCGCGATGCGGTCACTGATTACCGAAATGCGTATGTCTGTATCCAAGCCGCATCTTGATGACAATTTGTCTAAAGCGGCGCGGATGTTCGGCCATGCCATCGATCAACTGGAACAAACCACAGAAGATATCCTCTCCAGGTGCAAAAACTCATCTGGCCTCGCTCAGGCTATCGCCTCCCCCTACCTCCGGCAGACTTCGATTTGTGCGGCAGGTTGGTTAATGTTCCGCTCTTTGGAAAAACTGACCGATAGCGACATTGAAGAGGGCTTTGCCAAAGCAAAGGGCCTAAGCTGTAACTTCTTTTTGGCGCAAATCGTTCCCGAAGCCGATTTCATGGCACAGCAGATCGCCAATACACGACACGAATTGCTGCATGAAACCGCGCCATTATTCTGACACAGCGTTGACGTTGAAATCCCCGAACCTCTTCCGGAACAGATTCTCCAGAAGAGGTTGCTTTCGCCTTTAACGGCAATCGTTTGCAGCATACTCCACCGCAATCAGCCAGCCCCGTCGCGTAACAGTGTAATTGCCGGGATTTACCCCTAATTTCCTGTTTCGGTTTTTGAACGCTTCTCTATAATCCGGCCAATGAATCGTTTAACCCGATATATGCTGAAACAGCAGTTCATCATGATGGTGTTTGTGACACTTGGCTTGCTATGTGTCATTTGGCTGTCGCAAAGCCTGCGTTTCATTGAAATGATTGTGAACCGCGGCCTTTCGGTATCGGTATTTTTGCAGCTAACATCTCTGCTGCTTCCAAGCTTTTTGGCGATTATTTTACCGATCTCGCTCTTTTTCGTTGTAGTTTTCACATATAACAAACTTATTCAGGACCGCGAGTTGATCGTTATGCGATCCGCCGGGTTAAGCCAGTGGGCTCTTGCAAAACCGACACTCATACTAGCATTGCTGACCGCCGCTTTCGGTTATTTCCTGACGCTGTTTTATCTGCCTTACAGCTACCAGCAATTCAAAGAACTGCAGTTCTCAATCCGCAACGATTTCTCATCCGTTTTGCTGCAGGAAGGCAGCTTTACCGACCTTGACGGTCTGACAGTCTATATCCGGGAAGTCGGGCAGGATAACGAGCTACTTGGCATTCTTGTCCATGACGCCAGAGATCCAAACAAACAGGCCACAATGATGGCCAAAAATGGTGCGCTCGTTCGCACGGAAAATGGTCCGCGGATCGTATTGCTTGATGGAAACCGCCAGGAAGTCAACACGAAGGACGGCACGATGTCGATCCTCTATTTTGACCGCTATGCTGTCGATATTGCGCATAATGCAGAAGATCCGGCCCTTCGTTACAAAGAAGCGCGTGAACGAAGCGTATCCAATCTTCTAACAACCATGCCGCCTGATGTTTTGCCGAATGACATTGGCTCATTTCGCGCTGAAGGACATGATCGGCTACTTTCACCGCTATACTCCATCGGCTTTGCAAGCATTGCACTGGCAGTTCTGGTTTCAAGCAGCTTCTCTCGCAGGGGGCAGACCGGGCGCCTTTTATTTGCGATTGCAATTATGATCGTCTTCCAGGTGATCAGCATCACAATGAAGAACCTTGCAGCAAAGAATCCCGACCTTGTCCCCCTTATGTATTTGAATGCGCTTCTTCCAATCGCAGGGGGCCTCTACTGGACATTCCGCGGACCGCAAATCCGTGCGAAGGCAGGAAGCCGGGACGAGGTTCCAGCATGAGAATCTCCCCGACCCTCACCTGGTATTTCGGCAAACATGTTCTGATATCGATTCTGGGAATTCTCGCCCTTTTGATCGGATTGATCCTGATCGGCGATACAATCGAGTTGCTGCGTCGCGCCGGTGGACGCCCAGATGCGACGGTTGGTATCGTGTTTCAAATGGCAACCAGTCGAATTCCATTCATGACAGAGAAGGTCCTGCCGTTTGCTGTCTTGTTCGGATCGATGTTTTCGTTCTGGAAGCTTACTGGCAATCAGGAGCTTGTCGTCACACGTGCAGCAGGTGTTTCTGCCTGGCAATTCCTACTTCCGCCAATCATGTGCGCGATTTTACTAGGCTCCATTCAGGTTATGGCGCTTAATCCGCTATCTTCAATTTTGCTACAAAGATACGAAACGCTCGAGGCCCGATATCTTCAGGGCAACAGCAGTGTCATGAATCTCTCGTCAAACGGATTATGGCTGCGTCAGGGCACGCAGGATGGACAGGCCGTAATATATGCCCGCGAAGTTCGTGGGCAGGCAACAGATAGAGTTGACTTGCGGAACGTCACCGTTTTCCGTTTTCAGAATGCGGATGATTTCACAACCAGAATTGATGCGCAGCGTGCAGTTCTCGAGCCCGGCACATGGCGTTTCTATGACGCATGGACCTTCCATCCGGGACAGGCTAGTGAGTTTTCATCCGAATTGATGTTGCCCACAAATCTGACTGCACGAAAAATCCAGGACAGTTTTGCATCTCCCGAAACGATGTCGTTCTGGGACCTGAAGCCGTTTATCAACCTTCTGGAACGCGCCGGCTTCAACGCAACCCGCCATCGCATCCATTTTCACAGCTTGCTGTCGCGTCCATTGCTGCTTTGCGCAATGGTTCTAATTGCCGCTGCATTCTGTCTTAAATTTTCTCGACGTCGCCGCGCATCTCTTGTTATCGGTGGGGGTGTCGCGACCGGTTTCATTCTTTATTTTTGTACCGATGTCATTTCAGCACTTGGCGTTTCAGGCGGAATCCCGCCCGTCTTGTCGGCTTGGGCACCTGCAGGTATATCTTTGCTATTGGGAGTTTCCACCTTGCTTCATCTGGAGGACGGCTAGCTGAATGGCTCATACAGGGGGAATGATAAAAAGACTGGCAACGGGGACCATCCTGGGCTGTGCATTTGCACTGGCCGGAACGTATTCGATTGCCGCCAAGGCACAGCAGTCCGATGAAGTGACCACTGCAAACGACGAACAGCCCAAGATTCTTTTCAGTGCGGATGAAGTTGACTATAACCGGGAACTTCAAACGGTAACAGCGCGCGGCAATGTCGAAATCTCGCGGGATGGTCGTATTTTGCTGGCCGATACCGTCAGCTATGACAGATCACAGGACGTGCTTACGGCGTCTGGCAATGTCAGTATTACCGAACCAACCGGTGAAGTGACGTTTGCAAGTCATGTCGAACTCTCGGGTGATTTCAAGGAAGGCATTGTTGAAGACATTTATGTTCTTCTTGATGAAAACACTCGAATTGCCGGTACCGGCGCGCGCAGAAGCGGCGGGAATTTTACCGAAATTGCCAAGGCGGTTTACTCTCCTTGCAAGGTTTGCGAAGACGATCCGGAAACACCACCGCTTTGGCGCATCAAAGCAGCCCGTGTTCTTCACGATGCCAAAGAAAAAACCGTGGAATACGAAGATGCCCGACTGGAATTTGCAGGAATTCCGGTTCTTTATTCGCCGTATTTCCAGCATCCTGATCCAACAGTTAAACGTCAATCAGGTTTTTTGGCACCATCTTTTGGTAGCACGAGTTATGTCGGATCGTTCTTCGAATTGCCCTATTACTGGGCTATTGATCAAAGCAAGGATCTAACCCTTCGTCCTATCTACACAACGGACGAAGGCCCGGTTCTCGCCAGTGAGTATCGCCAACGCTTTGACAGCGGTGAAATGGAAGTTGTCAGTAGTGTTACCAGTGACGATACGGACGACTTTCAGGGGCACATTGATGCAAAAGGCCGCTTTGACATCGATAAAACATGGCGGTGGGGATTTGATGCAGAACAGGCTTCTGAAAAGACCTATATGAGCCGATATGGTTTTGGCTCACCATCTGTTTTGACCTCCAACCTGTTTACCGAGGGTTTCAGAGGGGCCAGTTATAGCCGTGTCGACGGCTATTATTTCCAAGGGCTAAAAGCCGAAGATGATCGGGATACGACACCCATCATTTTGCCACACGCACAATTCCACGGTCAAACGGCTCCGGCGAAATATGGCAGTTACACCACCCTTGATTTGGATGCCTTGTCGCTCACCCGGGAAGAAGGGGCGGACTCTCATCGCCTTTCCGCCAAAGCAGGCTGGGCTCTGCCCTATATCGGATCACTTGGGGACGTAACAAAGCTGTCGATGTCCATTCGCACCGACAATTACATGGTTTCGGATGTATCGAGAGACGGTCAACAGGATTACAACGGATATGCAGGCCGAATTCTTCCATTGGTAGCCGTCGACTGGAACATGCCATTTGTGAACAACCAGGGCAGCTACCATCATATCGTCAAACCGATTGTTATGGCCGCATGGTCGCCAAACGGCGGAAACCCGAACGAGATTCCGAATGAAGACTCCCAGTCATTCGAGTTTGATGACATCAATATTTTCTCACATGACAGATATAGCGGTATCGACCGTGCAGAAGACGGTTTTAGAACCAGCTACGGCCTTGAATGGGGGGTCTACGGCGAGGAAGGAGGATATACCAGTGCCATGTTCGGCCAAAGCTATCGCGCCAACAAGGGCGATACCTTTGAAGAAGGCTCTGGCCTCGAAGACCATCTGTCGGATTATGTTGGCAGAGTAACCGCCTCTCCAAACAAATATGTCGACCTGACCTATCGCTTCAGGCTTGATAATGAAGATTTCTCGACACGCCGAAATCAGGTATCAGCAGGTTTGGGTGAAAAGGAAACGTTACGCCTTAATCTGGATTACGTTCACTTTGCAGAAGATGCTGGCAGTGATGAGTTCGGGCAACGAGAAGAATTTTATTTCCGCGCGGAGCGCCAGTTCAGCGAATTCTGGTCGGGGATGGCATATAGTCGCTATGATCTTGATCAGAACGACCCTCTTGAATACGGTTTCGGCTTTGTTTACGAAGACGAATGCTTCGTGTTTGACGGACGGGTCAGAAGAACATTCTACGAAGATCAGGACCTTGGTCAGTCGGATGAGATTCTTTTCCGACTTGTATTCAAAACACTTGGCGAATTTGCGTCAGCAGCCGGATTATAAGGCAGTATAACCTTGCATAGCACCAGACTTTCTCATCTCGTCGCAGCAATTGCTGTCATGCTTTTTGCTGCTGTTTCGATATCGACAGCAAGAGCTCAAAGCACGATCGGCGTCGCAGCTGTCGTCAATGATGCCCCGATTTCGGTGGTCGATCTGGTAGAACGTATCAAGCTTGTCGCTGCCTCTTCCAATATTCCGATGAGCCCGCAACGAAGCCAGGAGATGGCACCACAGATTTTACAGCAGTTGATCAATGAAAAGCTGCAACTGCAGGAATCTGAACGTCGCGGCTTTGAGGTGACGGACGCAGATATTGATCGCGCCAAAACCCTGATTGAGCAAAATTCAGGATTGCCAACGGGTGGGCTTGACCAGTTTCTGGCTCAGAATGGTATCGCACCAGAAACCATAAGAAACCAGATCCGTCCCCAAATTGCATGGCAGAAACTTTTGGGTTCCATGCGTCGCGAAATCGAGATTTCCGATACAGAAATTGATGACAACCTCGAACGTATTCGCAGCAACCAGGGCAAGCCACGTAACAATGTTCAGGAAATTTTCCTGCCTGTCGATAATCCGCAGGACGAAACCAAAGTTTACCAGAATGCCCGCGAGGTAATCCGGGCCCTTGAACAGGGGGCTAATTTCGGCGGCCTGGCGAGACAGTTTTCGGCAAGCTCAAGTGCAGCAAACGGTGGTAACCTTGGCTGGCTTTATTCCGGTGAAATGGCCGGAGAATTGCAGCAGGCCATTAACCAGATGCAGCCGGGCGATGTAAGTGATCCTATCAGAACCATTCGCGGATATTACATCCTGAAACTGCTTGAACGCCGTCGGGGAGATGCCAACGCCCTGACAGATGTCCGGCTTGATCTATATCAGCTCTTTGTTCCGATTGCAGCCAACACGCCTCAAGATGAGGTCAACTCCAAACTTGGTATCCTGCAAAATGCCAAAGAAACTGCCGACAGTTGCCAATCATTGGCAAATGTTGCGGTTGACCTTGGTTCGGACATGAGCGGAAAGACTGAAGGCATATCACCAAACGATCTTGCAGGGCCTGTACGCAATGCCGTCGCAAATCTGGATAAAGGCGGTATTTCCGATCTGATCAAGGTTGATGGCGGTGCCCTGCTTGTCATGGTTTGCGACAAAACCGAAGAAAGTACTCTTCCGGATCGGGAAAGCATCCGCCAACGTATTGAAATGGAACGCCTCGAAATTCTGGCGCGCCGTAAACTGCGTGAATTGCGCCGCAATGCGTTTATCGATATCCGGATGTAATCCGGAAAGGACGCTAGCCGATGAGCAACATCAAGCCGATTGCAATGACACTGGGAGAACCGGGCGGCATCGGCCCGGAGCTCGCCCTCAAGGCGTGGCTGTCGCGCAAAGACCATGTACTGCCTCCATTTTTCATTCTCAGTCCCAAGACAATCATGGATCAAACCATCGAAAGTCTTGGGCTACGGGTAAAAACCAAGGTGATAAACGAGGTCAGCCAAACAGGTAAGTTCTTTGAGGACGCCCTTCCGGTTTTTGAAATTCCCGGCACTGCACAAGATATCGAACATGGAACTGCATCCAGCAAAACCGCATCTATTGTAATAGACAGCATAACCCATGCCGTTAACTTGACGCGATCAGGAACAGCAAGTGCTGTGGTAACCAACCCGATTCAGAAGAGCGCGCTTTATCAAGCCGGGTTCAAACATCCCGGCCATACCGAATTTCTGGCAGAGCTTTCTGGTCCGGGCACCATCCCGGTTATGATGTTGGCCAATAGTCAATTGCGCGTCGTACCGATGACAATCCACATCGCCCTTTCGGAAGTGCCAAAGCAACTTACCCGTGAAATGATCAAACAATTGGTCCGCATCACGTCAAAGTCGTTGCAACGGGATTTTGGTTTGGAAAAACCAAGGCTTGCGATTGCCGGATTAAACCCGCATGCCGGTGAAGATGGATCAATGGGCGACGAAGAAATCAGGATAATGCGCCCTGCCATAAAGGCATTGCAGAATGACGGGTTTGATGTCGTTGGGCCCCTCCCCGCCGATACCATGTTCCATGCCGAGGCACGTGCAAACTACGATGTCGCCCTATGTTCCTATCATGATCAGGCTCTGATTCCGGTCAAAACACTTGATTTCCATGGCGGTGTGAACGTCACGCTAGGATTGCCCTTTATCAGAACGTCCCCTGATCACGGGACGGCTCTTGATATCGCAGGTAAAGGCATCGCACGGCCTGACAGCCTGATCGCGGCCATCAAAATGGCGGCTGAGATGGCACATAAACGAGTAGCCGGCAACGCTGCCTCACAAGGAGCCTGACATCGTGTCAGACCAGAACAACGAAACCACCAGCCTTGCCAATGATGGGCTTCCCCCCTTGCGCGACGTCATTGCAACGCATGAACTGTCCGCGCAGAAGAAGTTTGGCCAGAATTTCCTTTTTGATCTGAACCTGACCGGGCGGATCGCGCGCGCGGCTGCACCACTGGATGACGCAACCGTAATTGAAATCGGTCCAGGCCCCGGTGGTCTGACACGCGCCTTGCTTTATCATGGCGCAAAGAACTTGACGGTTATCGAACGTGATCCCCGTTGCCAACCGGTTCTTGAACAAATCAGCAATCACTATCCGGGGGCGCTTCATGTGATCGATGGGGATGCGCTTGACGTTGATGTTACGTCACTCGGCTCGGCTCCGCGAAAGATTGTCGCCAACCTTCCCTATAACGTGGGCACGCAACTTTTGCTGGGTTGGCTGATGCAGATTGATCAGTTTGCCAGCCTGACCCTGATGTTCCAGAAAGAAGTCGCAGAGCGCGTTGTCGCCGCCCCGAAAAGCAAGGCCTATGGCCGCCTTTCGGTCCTGTGCCAGTATTTATGTGACTGCCAGATACTTTTTGATGTGCACCGTAGTGCCTTCACCCCACCGCCCAAGGTAACCTCAGCTGTCGTTCAACTGCGTCCCAAAACAGATCGCGGCGAAGCTGTAAATCTTGTCAGTCTGGGCAAGATAACACAGGCAGCCTTTGGCCAAAGGCGCAAGATGCTGCGCGCTAGCCTGAAGACATTGAACATGGATGTCGGAATGTTGTTGGAACGTGCACAAATTACAGAGACAGCACGTGCAGAAGAATTAAGTGTAGCCGATTTCGTTCGACTAACACTTGTTCATGACGAAATGGTCGCCTGATTAGGCGGCCATTTCGGATCATCAATCTGTCAAAAGCTTTTTAACGAACCCCGGCAGTTGGGATTGGCGTTCGCGTTTAACGCGTTCTGCACCAATGATATGTTGTACATCGGCAAGACAACGTTCAAGGTCATCATTGATCAGAACATAGTCAAATTCTTCCCAATGGCTGATTTCGGCACCGGCTTTTGCCATACGCTTCATGATCACATCATCAGCATCCTGTCCCCGATCACGAAGACGGCGTTCAAGCTCGGCCGACGAGGGCGGCAGGATGAAGACAGAAACAACATCATCCCCACCCTTCTCGCGTATTTGCCGCGCGCCTTGCCAGTCAATGTCAAACAGAACATCGTGGCCTTCGGAAAGCGCCTTTTCGACCGGGCCGCTAGGCGTGCCATAATAGTTGCCAAACACTTCCGCCCATTCCAGTAATTCATCATCGGCGATCATATGCTTGAAGGCATCAACGGATTTGAAGAAGTAGTGTATCCCCTCTTCCTCGCCCGGACGCGCTGCACGTGTTGTCGCAGAAACCGAAAGAGAAATCTGGCTGTCTTTTTCCAAAATCTGGCGTGTGATCGTGGTTTTCCCTGCCCCTGAAGGGGCACAGAATACCAGCATAACACCACGACGTTTTGCCTGATCCGTCATCGGATTGTCCTTATTCAACGTTCTGAACCTGCTCGCGCAGTTGATCGATTATGACCTTAAGCTCCATACCACAATTGGTCAGTTCGATATCATTCGCCTTGGAACAGAGCGTATTGGCTTCACGATTGAATTCCTGACATTGGAAATCAAGTTTACGGCCAATCGCACCGCCTTTTTGGACCATGTCGCGTGCGGCGATAATATGGGCTTTAAGTCGATCAATTTCCTCCCGAACATCCGCCTTGGTCGCAAGCAAAGCTGCTTCCTGATGAAGCCGTTCGGGATCGAACTTGCCTGTTTCCATCAGCTCATCGATCTGACGCTTGAGCTTTGCCTTGATCGCATCGCTTCGAACGGACGCGCAATTTTCAGCACTCAGGACGGTTTCCTCGATACGATCAATATGACCGCGCAGCATTTCGTCAAGCTTCGCTCCTTCTTCGGCGCGATGGGCTGCCAGTTGATCAAGCGCCTCGCCAAAGCTTTCAAGGATCGCGGCATCCAGATTTTCGCGACTGTCGTCGTCTTCCTGCTGTTCGACCGCTTCGAGAACGCCACGCACATTCATCAAATCTGCAATCGTCCCGGCCGAAAGGCTGCTGGCGCGATCAAATTCCTCGGCTAGCGCAACCAATTCGCCAAGTAAATCGCGGTTAATGCGATAGGCACTGTTTTCCCCGGGGCGGACAACATTTAACGTGACCCCCATATTGCCTCGCTTGAACCGTTTGACGACGGCGTCTCGTACAACAGGCTCCAGACGTTCAAAGCCGCCGCTAAGGCGCGTACGAACGTCCAATCCCTTGCCATTGACACTGCGAAGCTCCCAGGTCCAGCCAAAGCCTTCTGCACCGCCGTCGGTGCGGGCGAACCCGGTCATGCTTGATACGGTCATATTCTTATCCAGTCTGAATTGTCGGTTGCCCGTTTATAACGGTTGTTCCTCGGCGCGCCAAGGATTGTCGTTTGATGATCAATCATCAAGACAGACAGTTATTGCCCGCATTTCATAATGCTGCCCTAATGCTGTCCCATGTTCCGCGCGAACAATTCGGAACACGTCCAACGGGATCACGAGCAACCATGTCACTGCAATACCACGCCATCCTGATTACCGGTGCCAGCTCGGGCATCGGGGCCGCCCTTGCGCGTCACTATGCCCGCACCGGGGTCACCCTGTTTATCAGCGGCCGGGACCAAACACGTTTGAAACTGGTCGAAAATGAATGCCGCGCGGCAGGGGCAAATGTATTTGCCGATGTGCTTGATGTGACCGAACGCGAAACGATGGCTGAATATGTTACCAAATGCGACCAGATTACACCGCTGAGCCTGATTATCGCCAATGCGGGTATTTCAGCCGGAACCGGCAGCGAGGGCGAAGCCCCCGATCAGGTACGCGATATTTTTGCAACCAATGTTGCGGGGGTTCTCAACACGATTGATCCTGCCATCGCCTTCATGTCCGCACGTGGGCACGGCCAGATCGCAATGGTTTCATCGCAGGCATCTTGGCGTGGTCTTCCGTCCGCCCCGGCTTACTGTGCCAGCAAGGCCGCCGTAAGGACGTATGGCGAAGGACTCCGGGGTGCCCTTGCCCCCTTCGGGATAAAGGTGAATGTGATTTGTCCGGGATTTGTCAAAAGCCGCATTACCGATGCCAACGACTTCCCCATGCCATTCTTCATGCAGGCCAACAAGGCAGCAATCAAGATTGATAAAGGCCTGTCGAAGAACAAGGGAATGATCGCGTTTCCCTGGCAAATGAACATTCTGGTTGGTGTTCTGAAAATGGTCCCGCAATCACTGCTGGACATGGCGGCATCGCGTATCCCGCGAAAGGCATCGAAAAGCCAAACGCGCCAAAGACTGGCATCAACTTCCGAACATATACAGCCGCGTCAATAAAACGGGGATAATCAGTTACTTATTGGCGATCCCGGATGCGGCGCCAACGCGCGACATTGCGGTTATGCTCGTCCAAAGTCCGGGCAAAGGCATGACCGCCCGTTCCATCCGCGACGAAATAAACCTCGTCAGTTTCGGCAGGATGCAAAACGGCATAGATCGCGTCACGTCCGGGATTTGTGATCGGTCCCGGTGGTAACCCGGATGACACATAAGTATTGTAGGGACTATCGAATTTCAAATCAGCGCGTGTCAAGGCACGGTCAAGCGGTTTATCCGGGCTGATTGCATAAGCAACCGTCGGATCGGACTGCAAACGCATATTCATTCTGAGCCGATTGACAAAAACCCCCGCAACACGTGGACGTTCCGCCGCAACACCGGTTTCCCGTTCCACAATCGATGCCAGAACAATCGCTTCTTCGATGGTATCATATGGCAGATTGGCTTCTCGTCCCGGCCATAACTGGGTTACCAGCGCATCATGTGCTGCTGCCATACGATCAATGATGCTTTGTTTCGTATCACCGAACGAAAACTGATAGGTCTCTGGCAGAAGCATACCATCAGGCGGAACATCAGAAATTTCACCAATGAGCCCATCTACAAGATTGATACGGGTGACGATCTCGCTTGAGCGAAGCCCTTCAGGGATCGTCACAAACCGTTTTACAGTATCACCGGTCGCAAGAATTTCTGCGGCCTGTTTGGGGCTGACACGCGCAGGAAAATGATATTCTCCTGCGCGCAATGCCCGATCAAGCCCGGCGATGCGGACGCCAAGCAGAAACACAAGCGGTTCCTGAATAATATTTTGGCGGCGAAAGATGTCCGCAATCCCGCGAACACCGGTACCCTGCGGAATGACAATATCACTGCCCTGTGCCAGCTTGCTGGGCGATGTATACTGCACATAAACATACACCGCCGCCCCACCAATGGTGAGCGCGGCGGTGATGCATAAAAAGCCAAGAACAAGCAGAAAACGCTTCAAGGGGTTTCCCTCTGTCAGGTTGAATCTGCTGTCTTAAACGCCTTTGAAGACCAGCGAAGCATTGGTACCGCCAAAGCCGAACGAGTTCGACAGGGCGACATTGACCTTGCGTTTCTTCGCTTCAAGCGGAACCAGATCAATTCCGAGGCAAGCTTCGGAAGGATTACGCAGGTTAAGGGTCGGCGGAACAATACCTTCATGGATTGCAAGGATCGAGAACACAGCCTCGATCGCACCTGCTGCGCCAAGAAGATGGCCGGTTGCCGATTTGGTCGAGGACATCGAAAGTTTCGATACCGAATCCCCGAACAGACGTTTTACCGCACCGAGTTCGATTTCATCACCCAACGGAGTCGACGTACCATGTGCGTTCACATAATCGACGTCTTCCGGGTTAACGCCCGCATTGCGAAGGGCATTGCGCATCGAACGGAAACCACCATTGCCGTCTTCGGCAGGTGCCGTGATGTGATAAGCGTCACCCGACATGCCATAACCGGCAACTTCGGCATAGATTCTAGCGCCACGGGCTTTGGCGTGCTCGTATTCTTCAAGCACCACACAACCGGCACCTTCCCCCATGACAAAACCGTCACGGCCCTGATCCCAGGGGCGCGATGCTTCGGTCGGGGTATCGTTGTAACCGGTGGACAAGGCACGCGCCGCAGCAAAGCCCGCCATACCCAACCGGCAAACAGCGGCTTCAGCCCCCCCGGCAACCATAACATCGGCATCGCCCAGCATGATCATGCGCGATGCGTCGCCAATGGCGTGCGCACCGGTTGAACATGCCGTAACGACAGCATGGTTAGGACCTTTAAGGCCATGTTTGATCGAAACCTGGCCGGAAACCAGATTGATCAGGCAGGACGGAATGAAAAATGGGCTGACACGGCGGGTTTTGCCGTTATTCACCAGCTCCGTGGCTTCGGAGATCTTCGGCAAACCACCAATACCCGAACCGATCAAAACACCAGTATTTTCCTGGTCTTCATCAGTTTCGGGCTTCCAGCCGGAATCGGCCAGTGCCTGATCGGCAGCGGCAACACCATAGACGATGAAATCGTCCATTTTTTTCATGTCTTTGATCGAGACATGATCTTCCGCGTTGAAAAGTCCGTCACCCACACCGCGCGGCACAAGGCCAGCGATCTTGGCCGGGATATCGGACACATCGAAAGTGTCGATGCTTTTGATTCCGGATTGGCCGTCCAGCAATTTCTGCCAGGTGTTCTGTGCGCCGCTGGCAAGCGGAGTAACAGCACCAATACCGGTAACAACTACGCGTCTCATCCCGCACTACGCCTTTATTTTATGAATACAGCAAAGACGAAAAGGGCGCCTGAGGATGCCCTCTGGCGCCCATGTCTCACGGCAAGATTAGCCGTTCGCCTTTTCGATGAAGTCGATCGCGTCTTTAACGGTCAGAATTTTTTCTGCTGCGTCATCAGGAATTTCGCAACCAAATTCTTCTTCAAACGCCATGACCAGCTCGACAGTGTCCAGGCTGTCGGCGCCCAGATCGTCGATGAAGCTTGCGTTTTCGGTGACCTTGTCTTCCTCGACACCGAGGTGCTCGACAACGATCTTCTTCACGCGATCTGCGACATCACTCATAGCTCAAATCCTTCAATAGGTTTTCTGTCAGTTGGTTTTGATTGGTTCTTCGCGCCTTCCCCCTATTGAAGGAATTTGCGAGGACCGGAATCCGACAACCGCAATTGCCGGTTTCGTGATTTTCTATAGCGGCCTCTTTTAAACAGAAAAGCAAGCAACCCGCAACGGGTTAAATCATCGCCATTCCGCCATTCACATGCAAGGTCTGCCCCGTGACATAAGCGGCTTCGTCGCTTGCCAGATACAGAACCGCTGCTGCGATCTCTTTGCTTTCCCCCATGCGCCCGGCAGGAACATTGGTCAGAAGCTTTTCTTTCTGTCCGTCATCAAGCTCGTCAGTCATCGCCGTGGTAATGAACCCCGGTGCAACACAGTTAACAGTAATTCCGCGCGATGCAACTTCCTGTGCCAAGGATTTTGACCATCCGATCATTCCGGCCTTCGCTGCCGAATAGTTGGTCTGGCCCGGATTCCCTGTCACACCAACGATCGAGGTAATATTGATAATACGGCCATGACGGCGTTTCATCATCCCGCGCAACGAGTTCCGCGCAAGCTTGAAAGCAGCCGTCAAGTTCACATCGAGAACCGCCTGCCAGTCTTCGTCTTTCATGCGCATCGCGAGCTGATCACGGGTAATACCAGCATTATTGACCAGAATGTCAAGCTGACCGCCAAGGGCTTCTTCGGCATCCTTGATCAGACCGGCAACCGATTCCGGGTCAGAAAGGTTACCCGGAACGACAACAGCATTTTCACCAATTTCCGCAGCAACAGCCTGAAGGCGTTCTACGCGCGTGCCCGAAAGAGCAACCTTTGCACCGGCCGCAGCCAGAATTTTGGCAATTTCACCGCCGATACCACCAGTCGCGCCGGTTACAAGTGCGGTCTTGCCTGCAAGATCAAACATCAATCTATCCCTTTGGGTTCGTCTGTTTCGAGCAACGCTTAAAGCGTGCCGAGGAAGCTTTCGATATCGGCCGGGCCGTTAACGGCCAAACCGGTAAGATCACGGTCGATACGGCGAACCATACCACTCAAAACTTTTACCCGCGCCCAGCTCCACCAGATCGGTGATACCCTGCTCTTTCATATAAAGAACAGACTCACGCCAGCGCACGGTTCCGCAAACCTGCTCCACAAGGAGTTTACGAATGGTTTCCGGATCAGCAGTTTTTTCCGCAATCACGTTTGCGACAACCGGTTTACCGGGGGCATTCATCGCCACAGACGCCAGTGCTTCGGCCATACGGTCTGCAGCCGGTTGCATCAACGGGCAATGGAACGGTGCCGATACCGGCAGCAAAATAGCGCGTTTTGCACCCTTTTCCTTGGCTATCTCGATCGCGCGCTCAACGGCCGCCTTATGGCCCGAAACAACAACCTGTCCGTCGGCATTGTCATTTGCAGCGGTACAGACATCACCTTGCGCAGCTTCTTCGGCAACAGCAACGGCGTCGACATAGTTAAGCCCAAGAAGAGCTGCCATCGCGCCGACACCAACCGGCACAGCGGCCTGCATCGCCTGCCCGCGAATTTTCAGAAGGCGAGCTGCATCTGCAATCCCAAAGGTGCCTGCAGCTGCAAGGGCCGAATATTCACCCAGCGAATGGCCCGCAACCAGATCACATTTATCTGCAAGCTTGAAACCGCCTTCGGATTCAAGAACACGGGTAACCGCAAGACTGACAGCCATCAGAGCAGGCTGCGCATTCTCCGTCAGCGTCAATTCGTTTTCAGGACCTTCGAACATCAGGGTGCTGAGTTTCTGCGAAAGAGCGTCATCAACTTCCTGAAAAACTTCGCGGGCAACCGGAAATGCATCTGCCAGTTCCTTGCCCATACCTACCGCTTGCGACCCCTGACCGGGGAAAACGAATGCGCGTGTCATTATGTGTAATTTACCCTTGTCTGCTTTCGTAAGGACCCGGTTCGGTCAGATCCCTTTTTTCGAGCTAACCTTGATACTGCCCGCAAGCCCTGTGTCAAGAACAGACGACATTGTCATGCGACTTTCCGTCGCTTTGTTGCCCGAAAGGTAACAGACTTGCCAAACGCCGAAAACAAAACCTTGTTGCGCAGTGCAACGTGGCCTGTTTGCTTCCGGCGCGTTCTTGCCCGCAAAGCATCAAGCATCCAACCTGATATATACAAGTGCTATTCAATTCTGCACTGAATGACACAAAAGGCCGGTTTTCTGCGGTTTACCACTATTAAAGAACGATCAATACCCATACCGTTCATGATGGCAGGTTTCGCGCGGTTTTCAGCAGAAGTTTGATGGGGCATTTACGGTTGCATGCCCTGTGGAAAAGTGTATATTCCGCCGTCTCACGGCTCCTTGCCGGGGTTGCCCGGCTATGCCTGCATGGCACGAGGTCATGCGAGGAAGAGACAAGCCAAAAGGAGTAATAGGAGTATTATGAATAAGTACGAGAGCGTGTTTATCGCACGTCAGGACTTCTCGACCGCACAGGTCGAAGCCCTGAATGAAAAACTGGCCCAGACCGTTGAAGGTCTTGGTGGCAAAATTGCCAAAACCGAATATTGGGGCCTGCGTTCCCTGACATACCGTGTCAAGAAGAACCGCAAAGGTCACTATACTCTCTTCCAGATCGAAGCCGACAACGCCACGATCGCGGAATACGAGCGTCAGATGCGCCTGAACGAGGACGTTCTGCGTCAGATGACTGTCAAGGTTGAAGAGTTCGAAGAAGAACAGTCAGCCATTCTGCGTAACCGCGACGAGCGCGGCGGCCGTGGCGGTAATCGCCGTGGCGGTCCCCGTCAGCACGGCTAACAGATAGCGAGGAGAATTTATTATGGCTGGACGTCGTCTGTTTTTCCGTCGCCGCAAAACCTGCCCGTTCTCGGGTGCGGATGCGCCGAAGATTGACTACAAAGATGTCAAACTGCTGCAGCGTTTCGTTTCCGAACGCGGCAAAATCGTTCCGAGCCGTATCACTGCGGTTTCGGCCAAGAAACAGCGCGAACTGGCGAAAGCCATTAAACGTGCCCGTTTCCTGGCGCTGCTGCCGTATTCAGATCAGGTCTGAGGCAGTCGGCAAGAGACCCTCTTGCGGTCTCGGGCCTGGAGTAACTGATGTCGCGTAACATTTTAATGGCAGTCGGTGCAGGTTTGGGCAGTTCTGTCCTGTTCCTGCTTGTATTGTCAGGTAATCCGCTGGCTCTGTTGCTTTCATATTTCGGGCACCTGCCACTTTTTCTTATCGGATTGTGGCAAGGTCCAAAACGCCTGCTGGTTGCGGCAATTGCCGCATGTAGTGCCCTTGTTCTACTGGGGGGACTGCTGCCTTTCACGGTCTTTATGGTCGTGTTTGCCGGACCGGCGATGTTGTTGACCCGCATGGCGCTGGTCATCCGCAAGGACGAAACCGGGAAACCGGGCTTTGTTCCGACCGGAATAGTGGTAAGCGCCATGGCCGTCATGATTGCAATGGTGATGATTGTCATCACCGGCAGCGTAACGGCGGAAGGTTTGGACATCCAGGAATTCATTTCGCAGTTCCTGGGTCAGATGTATTCAGAAATGGGGGTCCCTATGACGCCCGAACTTCAGAATATCATCGACATGTTCCAAACGTATTTCCCGGCGATTGTGGCGGTAAGCTGGCTTCTTATGCTGTTTGCCAATGCTGCGATCGCACAGGCAATTCTGGTGCGGTCCGGTCGCAATTTGCGTCCGTCGCCCGATCTGGCCTCGATGGCCTTGCCTGGATGGTCACTGTTTGCGTTCGCCCTGGCTGGATTTCTGGTCGGCTTTGCCGATGGATCTTTGGCCTATGTGGCGCGAAACGTCGCGGTGGTGCTGGCAGTGCCGTTCCTGATGCAGGGATTGGCACTGGTGCACGGGCAGGCAGCCCGTTGGCCGCAAAAACGTATGATACTGACGGTATTCTATATCGTCGCGGTTCTGTCCACATGGTCGTTTATCGCGATCACCGGACTTGGAATTGTTGAGCATTTAATCAGGCTGCGGGGGAAACAACCGATGACCCGCAGCAATGAGGAGGATCGGTGATGGAAGTTATTCTGCTCCAGCGGGTAGAAAAACTCGGTCAGATGGGTGACGTAGTCACCGTCAAGCCGGGCCATGCCCGCAACCGTTTGCTTCCGAAGGGCATGGCCCTTCGCGCAAACAAAGCAAATCTGGCAGTTTTCGAAGCTAAAAAAGCACAGCTCGAAGCTGACAACCTTGACCGCCGCAAAGAAGCCGAAGCGGTTGCCGAGAACATGGGCGACGTTGCTGTCACCCTCGTTCGTCAGGCATCCGATGTTGGTCACCTTTACGGTTCGGTTACCGCACGTGATATCTCGAACGCGGTTACCGAAGCAGGCTTTACCGTTGCGCGCACCCAGGTCGTTCTTGATCAGCCGATCAAGACCCTTGGTCTGCACCAGGTCAAAATCAACCTGCACCCGGAAGTTTCCGTTGAAGTGACCGCCAACGTCGCACGTTCCGAAGAAGATGCCGTCGAGCAGCTTCGTAAGGGCGGCGCCGTTCTGGGCACCATCGACGAAATGGAAGCCGAAGAAGCTCTGGAAGCTGCTGAAGAACTCTTCGAAGAAGACGTTCCGGAAGACTTTGCTGACGAAGCTGAAGGCGAAGAAGAAGCCAACGTTTAATCGTTGCCTTTCATTCAAAGCCAGTTTGGAAACGGCGTATCCGCAAGGATGCGCCGTTTTCTTATGGTTTTGTAATATATTTCAGCTTTTTACACCGAAGGCGACCTCTGCGCTTGCGGAATACCGGCTATGAGTTATACCGATTAGCCCTTTCAGCCCAACAAGATGACTGATACCTTTTTACGCCATGACTGATCCCCAGCTAGATGCCCTGTTCGCACCCCTCGAAGAAAACCACGGTGGCAACACTGAAATGGTGCTCGAACGGACTCCGCCTCATAACTTCGAGGCAGAGGCAGCACTGCTTGGCGCCATCCTGAACAATAACGCCGCTTACGAACGCGTTTCAGATATACTGCGTCCCGAACATTTCGCGGACGCCCGCCATGGCCGTATTTTTGAAGCCTGCGGCAAATTGATCGAACGCGGTCAGCTAGCCAACCCGGTGACCCTGTCGGCGTTCTTTCGGCAGGACGAACATCTGGCTGAAATCGGTGGCGCGCAATATCTGGCCGAACTGTCAAACAACCTTGTCTCGGTTATCAATGCCGGCGATTACGGCAAACTGGTATACGACCTGTATCTGCGCCGCGAACTGATTGAAATCGGCGAAGACACCGTCAACGAAGCCTATCGCTACGAAATCGAAACTGACGCCGCCAACCAGATCGAGAAAGCCGAACAGAAACTTTTCTCTCTGGCGACGGCGGGTGCTGCTGAATCCGGTTTCGTTGCATTCGGCCCTGCCCTGACCAAGGCATACGAAAACATTGAACACGCCTATAAAAATGCCGGAAAGGTTGTTGGTGTAACCACTGGCCTGCGCGATATCGACCGTAAGCTTGGCGGTCTGCACGCTTCTGACTTGCTGATCCTTGCCGGACGTCCATCAATGGGTAAAACCGCGCTTGCAATGAACGTGGCATTTAACGCCGCCATTGCATCGCATCAGAACCGAAAAACCGGTGCCGAGGCGGGCGACGAACTCAAGACCGGCGCTGTCGCGGTTTTTTCGCTCGAGATGGCGGCAGAACAGCTGGCTGGGCGACTTCTGTCCCAGGCGGCCGAGGTTTCGGGCGACAACATGCGCCGCGGCGATTTGAACGAAGACGATTTCCAGCGTCTTGTGGTTGCCACTCAGGAACTCAATACCGTTCCGCTTTATATCGATGATACGCCGGCTCTTCCGGTTTCGACCCTGCGCACACGTTGCCGCCGCCTGAAACGTCAGCACGGCCTTGCGATGATCGTCGTCGATTACCTGCAACTTCTGGCACCGCCAACCAACTTCCGCGGCGATGGCCGCGTACAGGAAGTTTCCGAAATCACCCGGATGCTAAAGGCAATCGCCAAGGAACTCGAAGTTCCGGTTCTAGCCCTGTCGCAGCTTTCACGTGCCGTCGAACAGCGCGAAGACAAACGTCCGCAGTTGTCGGATTTGCGTGAATCGGGCTCGATCGAGCAGGACGCCGACGTTGTGATGTTCATTTACCGTGAACAATATTATCTCGAACGTGCAGAACCGGCACAACGTCCGGAAGAAGCTACCGACAAGTTCGGCGAACGTTACTCCCAGTGGCAGGATCGCCTGAATCACGTCTATAACACCGCAGAAGTCATTATCGCTAAACAGCGTCACGGCCCGGTGGGCAACGTACGCCTGTTCTTTGACGGGAACTACACCAAGTTTGGCGACCTTGACCATATCGAAGAAGAATATGAATAGGCCTTGAGCCTGAAACCGAAACGGACTCCACGGGGTATTGCGAATGAGCGTTCTTCCCGCCGCCGGCCGTGCTGCTGAGTGTGCCGAACTTCAGATCAATCTGAAGGCGATTGCTGACAACTACCAGATCATCAAGAAACGCTACAAAGGGCGGACTTGTGGCGCGGTTGTCAAAGCAGATGCATATGGCCTTGGCGCACAAACCATTGTGCCTGTTCTCAAAAAGCAGGGTTGTCGTCTTTTCTTTGTCGCACAGGCAAACGAAGCAGCCGACCTGTTCCCGCTTCTGCGTGGCGGCGGTCGCATTGCGGTTCTCAATGGCGTTCTGCCCGGTGACGAAGAATTCTTTATCGAAAATGACGTCATTCCGGTGCTTAATGACCTAGGTCAGATCGAACGCTGGTCAAATCTTTGCCGTGAACATGAACGCCCCGCACCGGCCTTCATTCATCTTGATACCGGGATGAACCGTTTGGGTCTTGCCCCGCGCGAGATCGGCGAACTGGTGGATCGTTATTCGTCTCTTTTATACGGCTTCGAAAAAGCGGGATATATGACCCACCCGGTCGCCGCCGACGAGCTTGAAAATCCGGTCACGGCCGAACAGTACGAACTGTTCATGAAATGGTATCGCCGCCTGCCGCCTGCTCCGCGCGGTTTCTGCAATTCCTCGGCGATTTTCCGTAACAACGATTATCACCTCGAATTCTGCCGTCCGGGCTTTGCGCTTTGGGGTGGAAACCCGACCCCCGAAACCACCAACCCGATGCGTCCGGTGGTAAAACTGACCGCAAAGGTACTTCAGGTGCGTCAGATCGTCGCTGGCGAGGCGGTTGGTTATGGCAGCACCTGGCGCGCGGAACGAGCCAGCCGCATTGCGACAGTTGCCGTTGGTTATGCCGATGGATGGCTGCGTTCGCTTTCGAATTCAGGAAAACTGCGCATCAAAGGGCATGAAGTCCCGTATGTCGGACGGGTTTCGATGGATGCAATCAGTATTGATATCACCGATCTTCCGGGCAAGCCGTTGCAGCCGGGCGATATGATTCCGTTGATTGATGACAAAATGACAGTTGACGACATCGCAAGTGCTGCGGGTACAATCGGTTATGAAATACTGACTTCTCTTGGACATCGCTATCGGCGGGTCTATACAGAAAGCTGACTTGAAGAAATCGGCCAACAGTCAATGACTGGCCTGCAACAGGGGAAATAATAATTCCAATGCCGATCTTTGCGCCGGTTGGCCGTATGTTCCTTGCCTTTTTGGCTCTCGTTGGTCGCGTAACGGTATTTGCCGGGCGCACCATTGGCCATATGGTAACGCCGCCATTCTATTTCCGACTGATTTTCAAACAGATGCGCGAGATTGGCTATTTCTCGTTGCCGGTCGTCGCCATGACGACCCTGTTTGCCGGGATGGTTCTGGCCCTGCAATCCTATTCAGGCTTTTCACGCTTTTCTGCCGAAAGTGCGGTTGCCACGGTTGTCGTCATTTCGATGACCCGCGAACTGGGCCCGGTTTTGGCCGGCCTGATGGTGGCCGGTCGTGTCGGGGCGGCGATTGCGGCTGAAATCGGTACCATGCGCGTCACCGAACAGATCGACGCATTGGTGACCCTGTCGACCAACCCGTTCAAATATCTGGTGGTCCCACGTGTCATTGCCGGGCTGCTGACCCTGCCCGTGCTGGTCCTGATCGGGGATATCATCGGGGTGCTGGGCGGATATCTTGTCGGGGTGAACAAGCTCGGCTTCAATGACGGTTCCTATATCCGCAACACCTTCCAGTATCTTGAACAGCTTGATGTGGTTTCGGGTCTGGTCAAGGCGGCGGTCTTCGGCTTCCTGATCACGCTTATGGGTTGCTATCACGGATATCATTCGCGTGGTGGCGCACAAGGCGTCGGGCAAGCCACAACCAATGCTGTGGTTTCAAGCTCTATCCTGATTCTGATATCGAACTACATCGTCACCGAACTTTTCTTCACACGCTAAGGTCGGGATATGAGCGACACAGCCAAAATCTCGCTTCGTGATGTACACAAGTCCTTTGGCCCCAAAAAGGTGCTCCAGGGGGTCAATCTTGATGTCGGCCCGGGAGAATCCGTTGCCATCATCGGCGGCTCTGGTACTGGTAAGTCCGTTACACTGAAATGCGTTCTGGGTTTGCTGACACCTGAACAAGGATCCATCAAGGTCAACGGTGTTGAAATGGTCGGGGCATCGCAGTCCGCCCGTGAAGACATGCTTGATCATACCGGCATGCTGTTTCAGGGGGCCGCGTTGTTTGACTCCCTGCCTGTTTGGGAAAATGTCGCCTTCGGTCTGATCGAAGGCCGCGGCATGAAACGCAAACAGGCCCGTGACATTGCCATAGCAAGACTTTCCGATGTCGGCCTTGGCCCCGAAGTCGCCAATATGTCCCCGGCATCTCTTTCGGGCGGCATGCAAAAACGTGTCGGCTTGGCACGCGCCATTGCCACCGAACCGGAAATCCTGTTTTTTGATGAACCGACCACTGGCATCGACCCGATCATGGGTGACGTGATCAATGATCTGATCGTCAAATGCACCCGCGAGCTTGGTGCCTGTGCGATGACCATCACCCATGACATGGCAAGCGCGCGCAAAATCGCTGATCGCGTTGCCATGCTGTATCAGGGCAAGATCATCTGGGATGGTCCGGTTTCTGAAATCGACAATGCCGATAACCCCTATTTGCAACAGTTCGTTTCGGGTGATATCGAAGGTCCGCTGGATCTTGATCTGAAGCATCTCTGATCAAGATCAGCCCCTTCGCCTGTTTCGTTCCATCCTCATGCGCGGAGCCACCTGTGGCCAAAACCCAAAGTCGTTTCATCTGCCAGAATTGCGGTGCAGAATACCGGAAATGGACCGGACGTTGCGATGCCTGCGGCGAATGGAATTCGATCGAGGAAGAACGCATTGAAGCCAGCCCCAAGGCAACCGGTGGCATCGCGACCGGGTCGAAGGGCAAACAGCTTGATTTCGTCGCCCTTGAAGGTGAAAGTGCAAGCCCGCCTCGTATTATAACCGGCATTGCCGAACTTGACCGTGCGGTTGGTGGCGGTCTTGTTCCTGGCTCTGCCCTTTTGGTTGGCGGCGATCCTGGGATCGGTAAATCAACGATCCTGTTGCAGGCCGTTGGCGTCCTGTCGGCCAGACATAAATGCGCCTATATCTCCGGCGAGGAAGCGATTGATCAGGTACGCATGCGTGCCGCCCGTCTTGGACTTGAAAAATCAAAGGTCGATTTTGCCGCCGCAACCAGCCTGCGCGATATCATTGCGACACTGGATCAAAGTTCACATGAAGTCGTGGTCATCGATTCCATTCAAACGATGTATGCCGATACGCTCGACAGTGCCCCGGGTACTGTATCGCAGGTCCGCGCCTGTGCACTTGAACTGATCCGCCTTGCCAAGCGCAAGGGTTTTGCCGTGATCCTTGTCGGTCACGTCACCAAGGAAGGCCAGATTGCCGGTCCCCGTGTTCTGGAACACATGGTCGACACGGTTCTATATTTCGAAGGCGAACGCGGCCATCAGTTCCGCATTCTGCGCGCGGTTAAAAACCGTTTTGGTGCGACCGATGAAATTGGCGTGTTTGAAATGGGCGATGCGGGCCTTGTCGAAGTCCCGAACCCGTCCGCCCTTTTCCTTGCCGACCGTGAAGCCCCGGTATCGGGCACCGCCGTGTTTGCCGGACTTGAAGGCACCCGCCCGATGCTGGTGGAAATTCAGGCGCTGGTTGCGCAATCAGCACTCGCCACGCCACGTCGGGCGGTTGTCGGCTGGGATTCGGCCCGTATGAACATGATCCTTGCGGTTCTGGATGCGCGCTGTGGCTTACCACTTAGCCAATTTGACGTTTACCTGAACGTTGCCGGTGGTATGCGTGTGGGCGAACCCGCCGCCGACCTTGCCGTGGCGGCTGCCCTTATATCTGCCGTCGCAGATGCGCCGGTTCCTGCCGAAACCGTTATTGTCGGCGAAGTCGGCCTTTCGGGCGAAGTCCGCCCTGTCGGTCAAATCGAATCACGCCTTAAAGAAGCCGCCAAACTCGGCTTTGTAAATGCCTATAGCCCGCGAACCGGTGGCAACGGCAAGAAGAAGATCACGATCAAGGGCCTTAACCAGCGTGAAATCGGCCATCTTCAGGATTTGGTAAATCTCTTCGGCGATGATGTTCGTGACAAGGTGCGTCCGCGCGAAGGCATGTATTGATCGTTGCCCGGCTTTTTTGTGCGCTTACTGCGAACTGACTGACCAACAGGATTTACGAAATTATGGACTTTTCCAGCCTGCCCGATCTTGGTGCACGGGACGTATTCGATCTGGTGATAGTAGGCATTGTCCTGATCTCCGGTCTGTTTGCATTTTTCCGCGGCTTTATCCATGAAACCCTGTCGATGATGGGCTGGGTCGGAGCTGGTATTTGCGCATTGTATGGTTATCCGGTCGCGCGCCCCTATGTGCGTGATCTGATTCCTTCCGAACTGATTGCCGATCTGGCCACCGGGGTTGGCTTGTTTCTGATAAGCTTCCTTATATTTTCCTTCATCAGCGGGCGTATTGGTCGTGCCGTTCAGAATTCCGGTCTTGATAGCCTCGATAGCACGCTTGGCTTTGTCTTCGGGCTTCTGCGTGGCGGGCTTATCGCCTGTATCGGCTTTCTGGCTCTGTCATGGCTTTTGCCGGCAACCTCGCAGCCAGACTGGGTTCGAGACGCCCGTACCCGCCCGGTTCTAGAAGAAGGTGCGTTTCTGCTGATGCGCGCAATGCCCAATGAAATCTTTGACACAACCGCCGAAGAAATGGCCCGTGCGCAACGTGATGCGGAAATCAACGACCAGACATACCGTCAACTTCTGGGTCCTGAGCCAAAAGGTGCTGGACCCAAGCCCCTAAACGGGTATACAAGGCCCTCGCGCGATGATTTGGATCGTCTGATTGAGGCGACCACCAACGAGTGAGGCGATAGGGTTTCGCATGGGTGCGGTATCCTGCGCCACCGGCGAGAGAGCGGAACCCACTCATGCTGACCACCAATCCATTTGACGACGACAAGCTGCGTGAAGAATGCGGTGTTTTCGGTGTTTTCGGATCGCCCGATGCGGCGGCCCTGACGGCCCTTGGCCTGCATGCGCTTCAGCATCGCGGACAGGAAGCCGCCGGCATCGTTTCCTATGACGGCGAAGATTTCCCTGCGCACCGGGCATCCGGTCAGGTCGGCGATATCTTCGGTTCTGAAGACGTAATAAAAAGCCTGCAAGGCCACCGTGCCATCGGCCATGTGCGCTATTCCACGGCCGGGGGCAAAGGCCTTCGCAACGTGCAGCCACTCTTTGCAGATTTCGAATTCGGCGGTCTGGCGATTGCCCATAACGGAAACCTGACCAACGCACTTGCCGTGCGGGAGCGTCTTGTAAAACGTGGTTCGATCTTCCAGTCGACCTCGGATACCGAAACATTCATTCATCTGATCGCAACCAGCCTGTATGAAAAAATCGTGGATCGCCTGATTGATGCCATTCGTCAGGTCGAAGGCGCATACAGCCTTGTGGTCATGACCCAGAAAAAGCTGATCGGTGTACGTGATCCCTTGGGTGTACGTCCGCTGGTTCTGGGCAAGCTGAATGACAGCTATATTCTGTCATCGGAAACGGTTGGCCTTGATATCGTTGGCGCGGAATTCATTCGCGACGTCGAGCCGGGCGAAATCGTTGAAATCACGGATGACGGCCTCAAATCGATCAAGCCGTTCAAACCGGTCAAATCGCGTTTCTGCATTTTCGAACATGTCTATTTCGCCCGCCCCGACAGCATCGTCGAAGGCACAAGCGTTTATGACGTGCGCAAAAATATCGGTCGCGAACTGGCACTGGAATCCGGTGTTGATGCCGATGTGGTCGTACCGATCCCCGATTCAGGTGTCCCGTCCGCGCTTGGCTATGCCGAGGCAAGTGGCGTCCCGTTCGAACTGGGCATCATCCGCAACCACTATGTCGGTCGTACCTTCATCGAGCCGACCGATCAGATCCGCCACCTTGGCGTGAAGCTGAAACACAACGCCAACCCCGGCAAGCTTAAGGGCAAACGCGTTATTCTGGTCGACGATTCCATTGTTCGCGGTACCACCTCGACCAAGATTGTCGATCTGGTCCGTCAGGCTGGTGCTGCCGAAGTGCATATGCGCATCGCAAGCCCGCCGACCACCAATCCGTGCTTCTATGGAGTTGATACACCGTCGAAGGAAAAACTGATGGCGGCCAATCACGACATCGAAAGCATGGCAAAGATCATTGGTGTCGACAGCCTTGCCTTTGTCACCATTGACGGCCTTTATCGCGCAGCCGGTCTCACGGGACGCGACAATGACAGTCCGGCCTTCTGCGATGCCTGCTTCACCGGTGATTATCCGATCCGTCTGGTCGATCATCAGGCCGAAAACAAGGACCGCAAACTTAGCCAGCTTGTCGAAAGGCAGTCCGCATGAGTGATGCTAAGCGCCTTGAAGGCCGCGTTGCCCTGATCACAGGGGCCTCGCACGGGATCGGTCGCGCGGTCGCAAAACGTTTTGCTGCCGAAGGTGCCACTGTTATTGCGCTGGGTCGTAATGTCGGTGCGCTCGAAGAACTTGATGATGAAATCCGGGCTGATGGCGGCAAACTTGTTTTGCTGCCCATGGATTTGACCATGTATGAAAAGATCGATGCCATGGGAGCATCGATCTATGAACGCTTTGGCAAGCTTGATATCGTCGTTGGCAATGCCGGTCTTCTGGGGGAACTTGCCCCGGTCGGCCATATCGATACACAGGTTTTTGAAAACACTTATGCGACGAATGTCACGGCGAATTTTCGCCTGATCCGCAGTGTCGATAAACTTCTGCGTCTTTCCGATGCCGGTAGAGCGATCTTTGTGACCTCGAATGCCTCGTCCAAGGGACGTGCTTTCTGGGGCCTTTATGCGTCGACCAAGGCCGCGCTGGAAAGTCTGGTGCTGTCCTATGCCCAGGAAGTCGAAGAAACGCCCCTGCGTGTTAATCTGGTCAATCCGGGCCGCATCCGCACAAAGATGCGCGCAGAGGCCTATCCGGGTGAAGACCCGGAAACCCTTCCGACAGCTGAAAGCATCACCGATGTGTTTGTCGATCTGGCCGCAACCGATTGCACAAAACATGCCGAGGTCGTCAACGCATACTAAGCCAAAGTGACCTGAAATGACAAAGGCCGGGCATATGTCCGGCCTTTTTGGTATTTGCGTAATCCGGGGACTTACTATTCAAATGTGACCGACGGACCATTATCGATGATCTCACGAATACGGTCGCTCAGATCATCCTCGGTGAAGCTTTCCTGTGCCTCTCTGTCATGCGCGAAAGCATAGATATCGGCCAGATCCTGACCGTTGAAATCAATCTGATAGCCAAGATCAGCGCGCTGCAAATGCAGCATCTCATCCGCGCCATGCCACATCCGCGCAAAAAAATCGAACGGGTTTAATGACTGATCGATATTGCTGGCATCAAACCCCGGTCCGATATCTCCGCCGACATTATTCACGGCGTGGCAAACAACACAACCACGCTCGGCAAACAGCTTTTTACCTCGCAGGGCATCCATTTCCGGATAAACAATATTAGCAGCGCCGGCGTTGGTGTCATTCTGCGCCCAAACCACACCGAAACCCCAAAATCCTACCGCCAATGCGATTCCAACGGCAAAGGATAGCCCCAAAGGGCGAGTAAAAGAAAAATGCTGGTGCATATAAAGTCCTTAGGTTGCTTGCTTGGCTCCAAACGGTGCAGCGTTGCGACTGTAAAGAAGCCTATGCCACGAGACAAGCGTATCAACGAAACTGCAAACCGTTTTGCACGACCCCATGTGCGAAAAGGAGCACCGACATCTCATCGGCCTTGTCCTGCAACGCGCCCCACTTGTTCACCGCAATAATCAACGCGTGTTTTTTCAATTCAGACGGATGTTTTCGGCGCAGAAATCCAAAAATGCCCGAACACGGGCGGGTAAATGCCCTCGCCCGCCAATATAAACGGCGTTAATATCGACACCGCCGCCGGGATAAAATTCATCCAGTAAAACCTCAAGCCTGCCATCCGCGACTTCCGCATCGATGTGGAACCTTGCAAGCCGCACGATACCGCCCCCTGCAAGGGCCAACTGACGCGCACTTTCGGCATCCGCAACGTCAAACACACCCCCCGGGGTTACCGAAACGTCCTGCCCGTTTACCCGAAACGGCCAGTCAGGAAGAACACGCTGAAAATTGTATCCGATCAATGTATGGCTTTGCAGCGCATCCACGGTCGTTGGTCGTCCGTGTTTTTCAAGATATGACGGTGAGGCGGCAATTGCCATCCGGCATTGCCCAAGCTTGCGCGCAATCAGTCCGGATGACTGTAGCGGACCACTTCGGATCGCCACATCGGCACGTTCCTCATACAGGTCCATCACCTTGTCGCTGACTGTCACGTCCAGCGTGATATCGGGATACCGTTCCCGAAACAGCGGCACCAACGGTAAAAGACGATGCAACCCGACAGGCACGTTGGCCGTTACGCGCAACCGCCCGCGCGGTGCCATTGCGGTCGCGACTTCCTGTTCTGCCTCATTAATATCCGCAATGATATCAAGCGCGCGCTCATAAAAACGCTGCCCTTCGGATGTCAGATGCAGCTTGCGGGTTGATCGATTGAACAACCGCGTTCCCAGCCGATCTTCCAACCGGCCGACAAGCTTGCTGACGGCCGATGGAGTCATGTTGAAATCTCGGGACGCAGACGAAAACCCGCCGCGTTCGACGACACGCACAAAGACTTCCATCTCTCCAGATCGGTTGGCTTCAAGTCGCGCCATATGGAATTCAACTCACAAATCTTCTTCTTAAGATACTACTAGTTGAAAATAAATCCTTTGTCCATATTCCCCCCATGAACCATTTCCAGTGAAGGAGAAAACAATGGAATACAGACAATTGGGGAATTCCGGTTTGCGTGTCCCGGCACTCAGCTTTGGGGCCGGTACCTTTGGCGGCCAGGGTCCCCTGTTCGGTGCATGGGGTACAATTGACGCCCGCGAAGCCAGCCGCATGATCGATATCAGCCTGGAAGCAGGCTTGAACATGTTCGACAGTGCCGACGTCTATTCCGACGGTGCGTCCGAACAGGTTCTGGGCGAAGCCATTAAAGGACGCCGCGACAAAATCATCCTGTCGACCAAACTGGCCTTGCCGGTTGGCGATGGCCCGAATGACTTTGGCACCTCGCGCCACCGCCTGATCATGGCAACCGATGCCGCCCTGAAACGATTGGAGACCGATTACATTGATCTGCTGCAACTTCACGCCTTTGACGCCTTCACCCCGGTCGAGGAAGTCCTGTCAACGCTGGATGACCTCGTACGCGCCGGGAAGCTGCGTTATATCGGCGTTTCAAATTTTGCCGGGTGGCAGATCATGAAATCACTCGCCGTATCTGATCACCTTGGTTACAGCCGCTATGTCGCCCATCAGGTTTACTATTCACTGGTCGGGCGCGATTACGAATGGGACCTGATGCCGCTGGCGCAGGATCAGGGACTTGGCGCACTGGTCTGGAGCCCCTTGGGCTGGGGCCGGTTGACCGGTAAAATCCGCCGCGGCACGCCGATCCCTGATGGCAGCCGCCTGCATGAAACCGCACAATTCGGCCCGCCGGTTGATGAAGACCATCTCTATGACATTGTCGATGTGCTTGATGAACTAAGTGCCGAAACCGGCAAAACCGTCCCACAGATTGCCATCAACTGGCTGCTGCACCGCCCTACGGTGGCATCTTTGATTATCGGGGCACGCAATGAACAGCAATTGCGCGACAATCTGGGTGCGGTTGGCTGGTCTCTTTCCAGCGAACAAATTGCCCGCCTTGATGCCGTCAGCAAAAGGCAACCACCCTACCCGCATTACCCTTATTACATCCAGGAAGGCTTCGCCCGACTAAACCCGCCATTATTTGCATAAGGATTACAAATACCTGCAACAGGGCCGATCACCCGGTATTGATCACAACGGATTGATCGGCTCTGTCTTGTCTTTGCCAACATCAACGGTTAGTCGGAACATCCGGTTTAATCATGCCACGGATACCCGATGCGATTTTTGCGCTGCCTCATCGTTTCTGTAATATTTACTATCACGGCACCTGCCATCGGGGGGACTGAAACGTCCCCCCTGTCGCTGATTGGCGAAAGCAGCCAGTTTGTCGAACTTGATCCAAAACGGATTGCGCGCAACACCCGATTTTATGACCGGCGAAATCAGCAGACCAGTATCACGACCTATCGCGGCAAGGTGGTACTGGTAAATTTCTGGGCCAGCTGGTGCCTGCCCTGTATGGCTGAAATGCCGTCGCTTGATCAGTTGGCCTATGACCATTCCAATGATGACCTTGTCATCATTCCGGTCTCGATAGATGAAGACGGGTTGTTGGCGGCCATTCCCTTTTACCGCCGTTTGGGCCTTGAAAATCTTGATCTTTTCGTCGATCCGAACGGCGAAACCGCTTATAGCAACCGTGACAATCCAAAGAATGCCGAGTTTGCCCTTTATGGTCTGCCGATCACATATGCCCTTGATCGTGATGGCCGTATTCTTGGCTATGTAACCGGGTTGGTCGACTGGCAGTCAGACAATGCTGCCGATTTCATTGACCGTCTTTTAGAGCCTGCCAAATAAAAACGGAGGCATTCCTGCCCCCGTTGATGCTTCTGCACTCAGGCCCTATCGTTTTTTCTTCTTGTTGCCATAGGGGTTGTCACTGCTACGCAGATAAATGCGGATCGGAACACCCGGCATGTCGAAATCCTCGCGCAGACCATTAATCAGGTAGCGCGTATAGCTTTCGGGCAGCTCGGCGGCCTTGGAGCAGTTGATAAAGAAGCTTGGTGGACGCGATTTCGCTTGGGTCATATACCGCAGACGGATACGACGGCCGGAAATAACCGGCGGCAGATGGCGTTCGGTAATGGCTTCAAGCCAGCGGTTCAGCTGCGAGGTCGGAATACGGCGGCTCCAGATATCATAGATATCAAGGACTGTCGGCATCAAGGTGTCTGTCCCGCGACCGGTAAGGGCCGAGAATGTCAGGATCGGAATACCCTTGGCCTGCGCAAAGGACGTATCAAGCTTGTCGCGCAAAGCCGACATCACACCGGATTTGTCTTTGACCGCGTCCCACTTGTTCACCGCAATGATAAGCGCACGACCTTCTTCCAGGACCATACGCGCAATCGTCAGGTCCTGTTTATCAAGCGTATTGGTCGCATCGAGCATAATGACAACCACCTGCGCATAGCGGATCACGCGCAAGGTATCGGTCACAGACAGCTTTTCAACCCGATCATCAATCTTCTTCTTGCGGCGCATTCCGGCGGTATCGACCAGACGGATCGGACGGCCTTCATAGGACCAGTCAACGGCAATCGAGTCACGGGTCAAACCAGCCTGCGGACCGGTCATTACCCGGTTTTCACCCAAAAGCTGGTTCAGAAGGGTTGATTTACCCACATTTGGACGGCCGACAATCGCAAGCTGGATTTTCGAATTGTCCTTGCGAACAACTTCTTCCTCGCCTTCATCGTCTTCGTCATATTCGATTTCAAAGGACGGGAAAGAACCATCGTCCTCGTCCATCTCGTCATCTTCGAAATCGTCATCGATGGCAGCAATATCGCCTTCCTTGCGCGCCTTGCGCTGCTTGTCGCGATATTCTTCCCAATGGGGGCGCATGATATCTATCAGCAATTCCATGCCAAGGCCATGCTCGGCTGAAATCGGCGCAACATCGCCAAGACCAAGGCCATAAGCCTCGTACAGACCTGCATCCTGATCCCTGCCCTCGTGCTTGTTGGCAATCACATAAACCGGCTTCTTGCGTTTGCGCAGCCAATCGGCAAAGTGATTGTCAAGCGGGGTCAGGCCCGCACGTGCATCGATCAGGAAAAACGCAATATCACATTCTTCAAAGGCCATTTCGCTTTGCTGGCGCATTTTGCCTTCGATTGAATCGTCAAATGCCTCTTCCAGACCGGCGGTATCGATAATATCGAAACCCATATGGCCAAGACGCGCCCTGCCATAACGGCGATCACGTGTGACGCCCGGCTGGTCATCAACCAGCGCCAGCTTCTTGCCGACCAGACGGTTAAACAAGGTCGACTTCCCGACATTGGGGCGACCGATAATGGCTACTTTCAGCGACATCTGACTTTCAGACTCATTGTTATAAAACGGCGATGTGCGCCGAGGGGCAGTTTACCCCGTTCCGGCGCACGCGCATATCAGGCAAAAGATCGGATCTTTCGCAAAAACTGTGTTCTACCTGTTAGCGATACGCGATTAGATCGGCATCCGCAGTCAGGAAGTAAAGACTGTCACCCGCAACAGAAGGCGGCAAGGTGATCGGGCCGGAAACTTCATCCTTGCCAATGATCTCGCCACTATACGGGGAAACAGTCATGATTTCGCCCTGCTCGTTTCCAACGATCAACCGGTCACCAACCAGAACCGGACCGGTCCATACCATCGGGCCTTCCTGATCTTCGGGATCGACAAAACGCGGCAAAGCAGTCACCCATTTAACCTGTCCGGTGTCTCGACGCAAGGCTATCAGGTCATTTGTGTTGGTAAGGATGAAAACATAATCGCCCGCAACCCACGGCGACTGGATGCCTCCGGCTTCCAGTTCCCAGACGCGGTACCCGGTGCGAAGGTCAATCGCAACCGTCAAACCGGCATTACTGGTGGCGATCACCAGATTATTGTCAATAACCGGAAGACCGCGAATATCGGCAATCGCCGAAACCGCATCGGTGCGACCCGCCGATGCCAGCGCATCGGACCAGATCACCTGACCGTTTTCAACACGAAGCGCGTACATTTCACCGGTCGTGTAAGCCGAAATAACAACCCCTTGATCAACCGCCGGGCTTGCTCCACCGATAAAGGAAGCACCTTCAGATGCACCGCGATGGCTCCAAAGTGTCTCGCCGGTCATTGCGTTCAGTGCGACAGTCTGGTTATCAACCGTCACAACGAACACGCGCCCGCCACGAACCGTCGGCGCGCCGCGCATCGGGGCGGTTACCTGTGAGCGCCACATCACGGTTGCACTGGGAGCATCAATCGCAATTACTTCTGCAAAGCCGGTGGTTGCATAAAGAATACCATTCTCATAGGCCAGACCGCCCCCCAGAAGCGTGCTGTCTTCGTCCTCGTCCTTCGCCAGTTCAAGCGACCAGATACGTTTGCCCGATTTGGCACTGAACGCACGAACGACGGCGTCGGCATCAATGGTAAACACCACACCCCGCGCCACAATCGCCTGATTGAGCAGAAGATTGTCATCCATCGATCCTTCGCCGATACCAACAGACCAATCCTGACGCAGCACATCGTTGTCCAGACCAACATGATGCAGGGCATGACTTGGCAGACCACCGTTCTGCGGCCAGTCTTCCATTGGCTCCGGTTCCGGCAGGATCACGCGTTGATCGCTCAATTCGGCATCCGGCTGAACCGTGCTTTCAAGTGATAGAACCGCAAGGCGTTCACCGGGAAGCGGCGGATCTTCGGATTCTCCAAGCCAGCTTGAGCATGCCGAAACGGCAACCGACATGCCCATGACGCACAAAAGGGATTTAATGTTGCGTGGTCTCAAAACCATATCCTCTGATCCAGTCCCTGTGAACAGGTTGCCTGTGCCATTCCCGCCAATCAGGCGCCAACGGCTTTCAGAATTTCACTTGCGCGGGCGCGCATGCCTGACGGTGCTTCGCTGTCATCGGCAATCTCGGTCAGCAGCGGCTTTGCTGCCTCTACCTCGCCTGCTGCGATATGAAGCATCGCGATCATTTCACGTGCCGAGTAGTACCAGGGATTTTCAGGCACAGCGATCGGTTCCAAACGCGAAACCAAATCCTTGGCATTTGATGCGTCGGCGTTGTTCATCGCAATCTGAACCACGGCAAGATCGCGATAGATCTTTTCGACGTCGCTGTTACCCGCAATTGCCTCAAGCTCGGCGACCGCGGAATCTTTCGCCCCGGCGCGAAGATAAATTGCCGCCTTCTGGAAATGACCAAGGGCGACAAAACCGGCATCGCCATCGGCAATGATCGCATCAAGCGCACCCAGTGCCGCATCCTGCTTTTCTTCACCAGCCTGTGCCAGTTCAATGGCATTTGCCATGCGCGTGCCGTTTTCGATGCGCGAATTTTCCTCGTAGCTTTTCCAGCCTTCACGTCCGGCAACACCCAGCACGATCACGGCCGCCACACCCACGATGTATTTGCCGTATTTGCGCCACAGCGCTTCATTGCGCTCGCGCTTGAGGTCTTCTTCGACTTCCTGGAAAATATCAACCACGAAAACCGCTCCAATCCGATCAAAAGAAAGCGGGCAACCTGCCCGCTTGTCAGAATTAATTCCGGCAAGGATTTAACGCGCCAGTACGCAAGGGGTCAAGTCCGCTGCACATCAGGAGCCGCCAATATCGCAATTAAATCCCGCAATGCTGTATTTCACGCGCAAAACTGCCACCCATCACGTTGTTTTTGATCCAGTGAACAACCATCAAAGGAAAGAATTGCCGCCTGCGATGCAGGATCAGACCTTAACCCGAACGAAAATCTGCCGCCAAAATCATAATCTGCCGTCCGGTTAATTGCCAAACCCGGCTGAAATGTGGCCAATCCGTCCCAACATCAAAAACAGTATCTGCTTCACCCAAAACGGCACATGGATTGCATTTGTAAATTCGGGAAACGGAATTTTAATCGCTGCCGGGCAAATACTGACCGGTCGATGCACGGAGATCAGGATGAAAAGCTTGCACAAGGCCCAAAGCCGACAAGAGGCGAAACGAATAATCCGTCAGCGCGTTCTGGCTGGATTATTCGCAACGCTGCTTGGTGCCGGGGTCTCAGGCTGCGATACCACCGCATCCGACATTGCAGGTACACACATCTTCACCGGTGTTGAATGGTATATCGCGCTCGACGTTGTCAGCATCATCAACACCGACAAAACCCTGATTGACCACGTCGTTTCCCTTTCGACTGGCCGCGATTGTTCGACCATCCGCAAGATCGATGGCAAATCATACTGCAAAAAGGACCCGGTCCCGGAACCGCCACTTTATTGCTATCGCACCTTGGCCGCCGTCAGCTGCTATCGCACACCCGATCCTTATAACACCGGTGCACAAACCGTTGACTGGCCGCCAACACGCTCACGCAGCCTGTAATCACCTCAACCAACTGAAATCACACATATATTTGTAAAAATTTTCATATCCCGGCCCTTTCAAACTTGAGGCTGCGGATAAACCGCGCTACCGTGTCATCAGAGCGTCATAAACGCCCTACCCCGGCCTTTTGAAATTACGTCCGGAGAAAGACATGGGTACATTGTTCAATCTGGCTCAGTACCGCAAAGCCAAAAGCGTTGTGCATTTCGACCGGACTGAATTGATGCAGCTCATGAACACCTATTCCAGACAAGTCGCAAGTGGCGCATGGCGCGACTATGCCATTGATCATCTTGATGGCATGGCCATGTTCTCCATCTTCCGCTCCTCACACGAAACAGCCATCTTCACCGTCATCAAACTTGGTGCGGATCACAAGAATGCCGGGCATTTCGTAGCACTTCACAGCGGTGAAAAAATAAAACAAAGCTCGGAAATCCAGAACGTTCTTGATGCCGTTGAAAAACGTGCACGCAAAGTCGTCCCGCTGTTCAAATCCCGTTAAAGATCGGTTTCGCCTTTTGCCCCTTTCCATACTTGCTTTCTTCTCGCCCAATCGCGGCAATCGCACCATCCTGTGTGGTTTTCTTGTTCTGGCGGCATATACGTTTCATGCTCCACCGGCACAGGCCGACTACACCAGTGGTTACAAGGCCTATCAGGCGGGGAATTATGAAATGGCCCGCGCACAGTGGCGCGTTGCCGCACAGGAAGACGATCCACGTGCGCAATATGCGCTTGGCCTGCTTTACTATCGCGGTCTTGCCGGACCACAGGACTACCGACAGGCGGCAGATTGGTTTGCCCTTGCAGCACGCTCTAATCATGCAAATGCAATCTATTACCTTGGGCTGATGTATTTCAATGGCTGGGGGCTACGCTATGACCAGTTCCGCGCCACAGAATTCTTTAAACGCGCTCTTCATGCCAACGGGAACAATACCGATGCCGCCTTTCTGATTGGCGAACAGTATTTTCACGGGCGTGGAGCGGAACAAAACTATGTTGAAGCCGCCCATTACTACAGGATCGCCGCCGAAAAAGGCATGCATGCCGCCCAATTCATGCTCGGCGCGATGCTGGAACGCGGCTGGGGTATAGAACAGGATTATGCAGATGCCTATTACTGGCTGCGCCGTTCAGCCCTTGGCCCACGCCCCCTGCCTCCCGGTGTCGAACTTGAAATGGATCCGGCAACGGCAATTACCAATCTTGAACCAAAGCTGCGCCTTGAAGAAATCAGACGTGTTGACAAAAGGCTACAGGAATTGGCTGTTCCCTGAACCAGAACACAAAAGGCCACCCGAAGGCGGCCTTTTGCATGATATTCGTTCCTCAAACGGGATCAGGAAAATGCTTCGTCCCAAGTACCGCGCGTTGCGGCTTTTGAATATTCCGTCGCGCGGTTTTCAAAGAAGTTGGTGTGCTCAACCGCATTCAGCATCGCATCCATCCAAGGCAACGGGTTCTGTTCAATCCCGTATTGCTCCTCAAGACCAAGCTGGCTAAGGCGACGATCAGCGATATAGCGGATGTATTTCTTGATATCTTCCGCTGTCAGGCCCTGCACCGCACCGGCTTCGAAGGACAGATCGATAAACGCATCTTCGTGACTGACGATGGTTTTGCAGGCCTCGATCAGGTCGCTGCGCATTTCGTCATCCCAGATTTCCGGGTTCTCTTTGCAGAATGTCCTAAACAGGCGGATGATGCTTTCGCAATGCAGGCTTTCATCGCGCACAGACCATGTCACGATCTGCCCCATGCCCTTCATCTTGTTAAAGCGAGGGAAATTCATCAGCATCGCAAATGAGGCAAACAGCTGCAAACCCTCGGTAAAGGCGCCAAACACCGCCAGCGTTTTGGCGATGTTCCGTTTACCCTGTGTGGTCAGACGCAGGTCACCATGCTCGTCGGTATACTCGTCTTCCGGACCAATGCCCCAGATTTGCATATAGTCGTATTTGTCCTTCATTTCCTTGTACTGGAAGAAGGCTTCATACTCGGTTTCGGGCATGCCAATGGTATCAAGAAGGTGCGAATAGGCGGCTACATGGATGGTTTCCATGTTGGAAAATGCCGCCAGCATCATCTGGACTTCGGTTGGTTTGAATACGCGCGTATAATGGCGCATATAGCAGTTATTGACCTCGATATCCGACTGAGTGAAAAAGCGGAAAATCTGCGTGAGCAGGTTGCGCTCGGCATCGGAAATCGTGTGGTTCCAATCCTTGACGTCATCGGCCAGCGGCACTTCTTCCGGCAACCAGTGAATTTGCTGCTGGGTCAGCCACGCCTCATAGGCCCACGGATAACGGAACGGCTTGTAGACCGGGTTTTCCGTCAGAAGATCAATTACTTTATCGTCAGACATATTGTCACTTCTCGCAAAATTTCTGTGTGCTAAAGCCGCTTTACTGGCAGGCGAGACATTCATCATAATCGGGTTCGCTGGATGCCTGTGCGGCGGCGGCCGCAACCAGTGCCGGGATTTCAAACGAGCTTTCCGGGCTTGGCATATCGTCATCATTCGACTTCGCACGCCCCGGAATGTTCGCAACCACCTCGGCCCGCTGGATCGATTTCGACCGGCAGTAATAAAGGCTTTTGACCCCCTTTTTCCATGCCTGGAAATGGATCTGATGCAGGTCACGTTTATGAACATTCGACGCCAGGAAGATGTTCAGTGACTGTGCCTGATCAATCATCGGCGTGCGATCACCGGCAAGTTCGATCAGCCAGCGCTGATCCAGCTCGAACGCAGTCTTGAAGATGTCCTTTTCCAGATCAGACAGGAAATCAAGATGCTGAACCGATCCTTCATGCACCGTGATGGATGTCCAGACTTCTTCATTATTCCGACCTTTTTCTTCCAGAACCTCGGCAAGATACTTGTTCCGCACGTTAAACGAGCCCGAAAGCGTCTTGTGGGTGTAGGAGTTCGCCGCCATCGGCTCGATTCCCGGCGAAGCACCGCCGCAAATGATCGAAATCGATGCGGTCGGCGCAATCGCGGTTTTGTTCGAGAAACGGGCTTTGATGCCGTATTCGGCCGCATCCGGGCATGAACCGCGTTCTTCCGCCAACTTCTCGGACGCAGCATCGGCATGCTTTTTCAAGTGATCAAAAATCTGCTTGTTCCAGACCTTGCTCATCACCCCTTCAAGCGGCACTTTCTGCGCCTGAAGGAAGGAATGGAAGCCCATCACGCCAAGACCAACCGAACGTTCACGCATCGCGGAATATTTCGCACGCGCCATGGTATCGGGCGCATGATCGATAAAGTCCTGAAGCACGTTATCAAGGAAACGCAGAATATCTTCGATGAACTGCGTGTCATCCTTCCAGGTCAGATAATGTTCAAGGTTCAGCGACGACAGGCAGCAAACAGCAGTGCGATCCCCGCCCAGATGATCCTTGCCGGTCGGCAACGTGATTTCCGAACACAGGTTCGACGTCTTAACACTAAGCCCGGCCAGCTTGTGGTGTTCCGGCACCGCACGGTTCACAGTGTCGATGAACAGCATATAGGGCTCGCCGGTTTCAACGCGCGACGTCAGCAAACGTATCCACAATGAACGTGCGCTGATCTTGCGCACAACATGCCCGTCTTTCGGCGATGTCAGTGCCCATTCTTCATCATTTTCGACCGCACGCATGAAGGCATCCGAAATCGCAACGCCCTGATGCAGGTTCGGCGTCTTACGGTTCGGGTCACCACCGGTCGGGCGGCGCATTTCGGAAAACTCTTCGATCTCTGGATGGCTGACCGGCATATAAACCGCGGCCGATCCGCGGCGCAACGATCCCTGACTGATCGCCAGTGTCAAGCTGTCCATCACGCGAATGAACGGCACTACCCCGGACGTCTTGCCATTCTTGCCGACCTTTTCCCCAATCGAACGCAGATTGCCCCAGTATGAACCGATTCCGCCGCCACGTGCCGCAAGCCAGACATTCTCTGTCCAGATATCGACAATACCGCCAAGATTATCGTCTGCCTCGTTCAGGAAGCAGGAAATCGGCAAGCCTCGCGTGGTCCCGCCATTCGACAGGATCGGAGTGGCGGGCATGAACCAAAGCTTGGAGATATAGTCATAAAGACGCTGTGCATGCGCTTCGTTGTCACCATAGTAGCTGGCAACACGCGCAAACAGATCCTGATAGCTTTCGCCTGGCATCAGATAACGGTCGTTCAAAACCGCCTTGCCAAAGTCAGTCAGCAATGCATCGCGCGAACGATCAACAATAACGCGCGCACCTTTTTCGTGCTGCACCACATCCAGCATCTTCATGCTTGTAGTCCCCTTACCTGAACGGTCGCACGTTGGCGGCGATCCGCTTCCTGTTTGTTATCTTCATCAAACGGCGTTTGCCTGATCCGGCCCCGGTTGACGGCCTGCCAGATCATGAAAAATAGCCGTTTCCAATGCCCGTTTGAAAATGGTTATGCCTGCTCAAAGCCGGATTGAAAACACAATATGTAGTGGGAATGAATAAAAAATCGTCAATTGATTGTATCAGTTCCGTTACAATCCCGGATATCCAATGATTCGCGGCAAAGGCATTTTTTACTCCCCCTGCGGTCAAGCAAAAGATCAGCAAAATTTTTGCGAACAGCTTGATCCCAAAGGTTGAGTTTGGGGTGATCAGCATCCTACAAATTCGCAAAACGCCAGTTGCGATTCCCGATTTGAATTGTCCCAAACAAAAAGCGCCCGGACAAACCGGACGCTTTTTACAGATATTCGAAACGTGCTTAGGGCAGTTTATAGGCCACCACGTAATCACCGGCCTTGGTTCCGATGGAACCGTGCCCACCAGCAACGATCAGCACATATTGTGTGCCGTCATCGGTGGTGTAGGTCATCGGCGTTGACTGCCCACCAGCAGGCAGCCGCGCCTCCCAAAGCTGTTTGCCCGTGGTGACGTCATAGGCACGGAAGTAGTTATCAACCGCCGCACCAAGGAACGCCACACCACCCTTGGTGATGATCGGACCACCGATGCCTGGCACACCAAGCTCGAACGGTAATGGCAGGGGTGTCATGTCCTCAACCGTACCGTTTTTATGCTTGTAAACAACCTCGCCAGTGCGAAGGTCCGCCCCCGCGACATAGCCCCATGGCGGAGCCTGGCACGGTACGCCAACTGGTGACAGGAATGGCCCCATATTGACTGCATAAGGCGCGCCTTCATTGCGGTTGATCCCCATCTCGCTGGCTTTTTCCGTACCGCGCGGCGGCACTTCGTCGCGTGGGATCAATTGCGATGTGAAAGCAAGATATGTCGGCATGCCGAACATGATCTGTTTTTCGGGATCAATCGCCACACTGCCCCAATTGAATGTGCCGAAATTACCGGGATAAACCAGCGTCCCTTCCAAAGAAGGCGGGGTGTAACGGCCTTCATATTTCAACTGATGGAACTGAATGCGACATGCCAGCTGATCAAACAGTGTAATGCCCCACATGTCCTTTTCCGTCAGCGGTTCGGGCATGAAGGTCAGGTCCGATACCGGCTGTGTCGGCGCCGTGAAATCCTCCGGGATCGCACCGCCAGGTGCGGGAACTTCCCTAACCGGAATGATCGGTTCGCCCGTTCGGCGATCAAGGACATAGATATCACCCTGCTTGGTCGGTCCGACAAGTGCCGGGACATTTTCACCATCGGATGTGGTGATATCGAGCAACGCGGGCTGGGCCGGAACATCCATATCCCAAAGGTCGTGATGCACCGTCTGGCGCACCCACTGGACCTGTCCGGTTTCAAGGCTAAGCGCAACGATGGATGATGAATAGGTTTCAACCTCTTCACTACGCCCCATACCCAATTGATCGGGCACCTTGTTGCCCAGCGGCACATAGATCATGCCGAGCTCCTCATCTGCGCTCGACACTGACCAGCTATTGGGTGAATTCGCGGTATAGGTCTGACCTTCGGGGATCGGTTCGGTCTGTTCCGGATTGCCAGAATCCCAGTTCCACACCAGCTCACCGCTATTGACGTCATAGGCACGAATGACACCCGACTGGGATTTGGTCGAATAATTGTCATTCACCGCACCGCCAATAATGATCTTGCCATCAGCAACAACCGGCGGCGAGGTAGAATAATAATATCCGGCCGGGTTGTAGGGCATGCCCTCTTCCAGATGGACGGTTCCCTGATCACCAAAGTCGGCGCAAATCTCGCCGTTATTAGCATCAAGGGCAATCAGTCGCGCATCCGACGTCGGCAGATACACCCTTGCGGCACACGATGCATCTGCTGACATCGCGGTATCCTGATAGAATGTCACTCCTCGGCAGGTTTGGTGCTGCCGGTCGGTATTATCGGGAACTTCCGGATCAAACCGCCATTTTTCCTGCCCGGTTTTGGCATCAATCGCCATTGCCCAGCTATGTGGCGTACACAGGTAAAGCGTGTCATTGATCTTAAGAGGCGTCACCTGATAGGTCGTTTCAGGCACGTCTTCGGACCGCCTGACATCGCCGGTCTGAAAAACCCACGCCTGTTCAAGTGTCGCAACATTATCGGTGTTGATCTGATCAAGAGGCGAATAACGTTGCCCGAACGGTGTCCGTCCATATTGATGCCAGTCACCTGCCGGAACATCGCCGCCCAGGTCAGGACTGGAAACAACCGGGCTGTCGTTTAACTGGCCCTCGATTGCATGGGGGTTATTCATCATCGAATACACCGCAACAACAATCGCCAGGACAAGGCTGCCCTCCAGCACGAACGAACGTGTTGGTTTGACTTCCGGCACTGGCTGCCCGACCAGAAGCGTCTTGCGATAGGCAGGCATGGCAAGCCAAAGGCCGATCAAGACAATCAAACCACCGCGCGGTCCCAACTGCCACCAGTCAAACCCGACTTCCCAAACGGCCCAGCCAAGGCTTGCGATCATGAAAAGTGCGTAAAACGGTAAAACGACAGGTCGTTTTGCGAATGAAAGAGCTGCGGCAATCAGAAATGCCAATCCGGCAAATGCATAATACCAGCTACCATCCAGCAAAATAAGCCAGACGCCCCCGGCACCAAGTGCCAGTCCGATCAAGGCCAGCAACCCGGATGTCAGAATATTGATCATGAGATTGTCCTCGTTGTGCGTAAAAGCGGGACATACCGACACAGCCTTTGACCACAAAATGGCAGGTTAAAGGCAGTATCGGCATTTTTTCCAGAACGCACAGACAGCAACAACGGTTCCAACCAACATCGGGAAAAATAAAAACCACCGGCCGTCAACAATCCGGTGGTTTGCAAAATGGCCGAGTTCTTTGGAAAATCTCTTAGTGATGGGTCTCGATAATGGTACCGGATTTAACAACTTCGGTGATCGTTACACCCAGGTTTTCATCCACGACAACGAGTTCCCCACGTGCCACCAACCGGTTATTGACGTAAATATCAACCGGCTCCCCCACTTTGCGATCCAGTTCAAGAACCGCACCGCGGGTCAGGCGCATCAATTGTGCAACCTGAATCTGGCTTTTGCCGATCACGGTCGATACGCGTACCGGCACATCATACGCCGCCCCGATTTCAGATGCAGCGTGACGTTTGGCAAAAGGATCGTCGTCGTTTTTAGCCATGGTAACCAGATCACCCGGATAAAATGGAAGAATCGCGAAACTCTATTCTAGAGGTTAGCTTTGAAAAAAGTGTTAGCAAGCTTATTCGCAAAATTTACGGTAGTTTTCTGTATAATAATCGCCTACATGAAGAAACCTTCAACGATCGCGTCACCAGCGCCAAACAGAAATACAGGACTTTTCATGAGCTACGATCGCCAATGGGTGGCTGATGCCATCAACATCATCGAAGCCGACTTCAACCGGTCTGCAGACACCCATCTGATCCGTCTTGATCTGCCGTCACTTGATGGCATCGGGCTTTACCTCAAGGATGAATCGACCCATCCGTCCGGCAGCCTGAAGCATCGCCTGGCGCGCTCATTGTTCCTGTATGGCCTTTGCAATGGCTGGATATCCAAAGACACCCCGATCATCGAGGCATCAAGCGGCTCCACTGCCGTGTCCGAAGCCTATTTTGCCCGCCTTCTGGGGCTTCGCTTTATTGCGGTGATGCCCAAATCAACATCGCAACAGAAAATCGATCAGATCGCCTTTTATGGCGGCGAAAGCCATCTGGTCGAACACAGCGGCCAGATTTATGCCGAATCCCAACGCCTGGCGCGGGAACTGGGCGGCCATTACATGGACCAGTTCACCTATGCCGAACGCGCAACTGACTGGCGGGGTAACAACAATATCGCCGAAAGCATCTTTGACCAGCTCAAACGCGAACCCCACCCTGTTCCGCGCTGGATCATTGTTGGTGCCGGTACGGGTGGAACATCTTCTACCATTGGTCGCTATATCCGTTACGGACAGATCCTTGGCATGGGATGCGAACTTTGCGTCGCGGATCCGGAAAACTCTGTTTTCTATGACGCTTATGAAACCGGCAAATGTGACATCACCGGGCAAAAGGCATCACGCGTCGAAGGCATCGGTCGCCCGCGCGTTGAACCAAGCTTTAATCCCAACGTCGTCGATCACATGATCCGCGTACCGGATGCCGGCAGCTTCGCCGCCCTGCAATATCTGGAAAAACATATGGGCCGTCGCTGCGGCGGGTCGACCGGCACCAACCTGATCGCCACCCTGTCACTGATCAGTCAGATGAAAAAGACCGGCGAAAGCGGATCGGTTGTTACCCTTCTGTGCGATGGCGGTGATCGCTATCGCGATACCTATTACAATCCCGACTGGATCACCAAACAGGGCATCGACCTTGACCCTTGGCATGCCGCCCTCGAAGCCTTCGATAAAACCGGTGTGTTTGAAATGCCGATGGATTGCTGCACGGCTCACTAACCATCGCCATGCGACCGCAGACAAAAAAGACGGGCGGATTTCTCCGCCCGTTCAGGTGCTTCGTCAAGGTTGAGGCAAAACTTACCCGGAAATCACGATCTTGCGCGGCTCCGGCTTCACTTCCGCTACTTTAGGGAGAGTGAGCGTCAGGACACCGTTCTTAAACGATGCCGCAATCTTGTCTGCATCGACGGTATCAGGCAGACGGAATGAGCGTTTGAATCTGCCATAGGTGCGCTCAACAACACGGGCACCATCATTGCTTTCACGGGTTGATTTCTTTTCACCCGTAATCGTCAGGACACCTTCAAGCACCGAGACATCAACATCGCCCTGTTCAACACCCGGAAGTTCGGCGGCAAGTTCGATATTGTCATCAGTTTCGTGGACGTCGATGCGCGGGGTCAAAAGCTTTTGCGACACCTCGTCACCACTTGCACCAGCAGAATTCACAAGCCCGTCACGTCCAAAGATCGAGCCGATCATACGATCAAAATCACGTCCGAAAACACCAAACGGATCACCATATGCCGGACGCGAAGCCAGACGACGAGCAGTACCATTTACAGTCTGAAGACCAGTCATAATTACCCTCCTAAACAGACAGGTAGTTCTTGCGCCACAGGTCCAGACATGCTGCAACCCTGACGCGTACAAGGCCACCATGGCCCTTCGATTCAACAAATAGATCAGGGTCATTTTTCCGCAAGTAGGTGCACGCATTTTTTTGAAAATTTTTTCGCTCCTTATCTCGCCCTCATCGGTGTCCTTATCTGGCCGACCATTCCACAAGACGGAAAAGCCTAGGATCCCTATGGCGCGAACTGCAATTTCCAACTAGCTTCATGTCATTGTCGGTAGGAACCCCTGCCCCCACTGATACAGGACACCTCCATGAGCCACCTTTTTACTCCGCTCTGCCTTGGCAAGCTTGAACTGGAAAACCGCATTGTCATAGCGCCGATGTGCCAATATTCCGCCGATAACGGTAAAGCCACGGCATGGCACGACATGCATCTTGGCAATCTTGCCCAATCCGGTGCCGGCCTTCTGATAATCGAGGCATCTGCGATTGAACCCGAAGGCCGCATTACCTATGGCGATCTTGGACTATGGGACGATGAAACCGAAGCAGCCCTTGGCAAGACCCTCGCCGCTGTGCGCAGCCATTCCGACATGCCAATTGCCATCCAGCTTGCCCATGCTGGGCGTAAGGCATCCTGCGAAAAGCCTTGGGATGGTGGTGGCGCAATTGAACCGGATCATGAAAATGGCTGGCAGGTTGTTGCCCCGTCCGCTGTTCCGTTCCGTGCAGGCGACCCGGAACCAGAGGCACTCAACACCTCACGCATCCGCGAAATCATTCAGGGCTTTGCCGATGCGGCCAAGCGCGCGGATCGACTTGGTCTTGATGCCATAGAAATTCACGGGGCACACGGGTACCTGCTCCATCAATTCCTCTCACCACATTCCAACAAACGCGATGACGACTATGGTGGATCGCTTGAAAATCGTATGCGGATCGTGATCGAGGTTTATGACGCAGTTCGCGCTGCTTTCGATCCAGCCAAACCGGTCGGCATTCGGATTTCGGCTTCTGATTGGGTCGAAGGCGGCTGGGATATTGATCAAAGCGTCGAACTGGCCCGTGTCCTGAAGGAACGCGGTTGCGATTTTATCCATGTGTCATCTGGCGGTCTTCACATCGATCAGAATATCCCCGTTGGCCCGAACTATCAGGTCCCCTTTGCAGATCGCATCAAATCGGAAACCGGCATGACCACCATCGCGGTTGGCCTGATTACCGAAGCAGAACAGGCAGAGGCCATTGTCTTCACCGGTCAGGCCGATGCCATTGCGCTGGCGCGTGGCATTCTTTATGACCCGCGCTGGCCGTGGCATGCGGCAGCAAGCCTTGGCGCCGAGGTCAAGGCGGCCAATCAGTATCTGCGCTGTCAGCCACGCACACTTAAAAAGCTGTTCGGTTAATCTGGAAAATCCCCGCAACTTATATGATTGCGGGGATTTTTGTCGCAATCGATACAAAAAATGAAAAGGGCCTCGCAAATGCGAGACCCTTTCCTTAGCAAGAAGGTCGGTTGGTGGTAAGGCTTAGAAGCCCATACCGCCCATGCCGCCCATACCACCCATGCCGCCCATGTCAGGCGCGCCACCGGAGGATTTATCTTCCGGCTTTTCAGCGATCATGCATTCGGTGGTGATCAGCAGACCTGCGACCGATGCTGCGTCCTGCAGGGCAGTACGAACAACTTTGGCCGGGTCAATGATGCCGGCTTTGACCAGGTTGGTGTATTCACCTTTCTGGGCGTCGAAGCCGAATTCAACATCATCCTGCTCAAGCAGCTTGCCAGCGACAACCGCGCCATCAACACCAGCGTTCTGAGCGATCTGACGGACCGGAGCCTGCAGCGCGCGACGGACGATGTCGACACCGATGGTCTGGTCATGGTTTACACCTTCAAGACCGTCAAGAGCGCGGGTCGCGTACAGCAGAGCCGTACCGCCACCAGCAACGATACCTTCTTCAACAGCAGCGCGAGTTGCGTGCAGGGCATCGTCAACGCGGTCTTTGCGTTCTTTCACTTCGATTTCCGAAGCGCCACCAATTTTGATCACGGCAACACCGCCAGCGAGTTTCGCAAGACGTTCCTGCAGTTTCTCGCGGTCGTAATCCGAAGTGGTTTCTTCGATCTGTGCACGGATCTGGCCAACGCGGGCTTCGATCTGGGCTTTCTCACCGGCACCATCAACGATGGTGGTTTCTTCTTTGGTGATAGTGATCGATTTCGCGGTACCGAGCATATCGAGCGTAACGCTCTCAAGCTTGATGCCGAGATCTTCGGAGACAACCTGACCACCGGTAAGGATGGCGATGTCTTCGAGCATTGCTTTGCGACGGTCGCCGAAGCCCGGTGCTTTGACAGCAGCGATTTTCAGACCACCGCGCAGCTTGTTAACGACGAGGGTCGCAAGAGCTTCGCCTTCGACGTCTTCAGCAATGATAAGAAGCGGCTTGCCCGACTGAACGACAGCTTCCAGAAGCGGCAGCAGCGGCTGCAACGAGGAAACTTTTTTGTCGAACAGAAGAACATACGGGTTGTCGAGTTCGGCAACCATCTTTTCCGGATTGGTTACGAAGTACGGCGACAAGTAACCACGATCAAACTGCATGCCTTCGACAACGTCGAGTTCGGTGTGCAGGCCCTTGGCTTCCTCGACGGTGATAACACCTTCGTTGCCAACTTTTTCCATGGCTTCAGCGATCATGTCGCCGACTTCACGGTCACCGTTGGCCGAAATGTTACCAACCTGTGCAATCTCGTCCTTGCCCGAAACTTTACGAGCGCGGCTCTGGATGGCTTCGATTACTTTGGTCGTCGCAAGATCAATACCGCGTTTCAGGTCCATCGGGTTCATGCCAGCAGCAACGGACTTGTTGCCTTCACGAACGATTGCCTGTGCCAGAACGGTTGCGGTGGTGGTGCCGTCACCAGCCAGATCGGCGGTTTTGGAAGCCACTTCACGCAGCATCTGTGCGCCCATGTTTTCGAACTTGTCAGAAAGTTCGATTTCCTTGGCGACCGAAACGCCGTCCTTGGTCACGCGCGGTGCGCCAAAGGATTTTTCGATGACAACGTTACGGCCTTTCGGGCCGAGCGTCACTTTAACGGCATCAGCAAGGATGTCGACACCGCGCAGCATTTTGGCGCGGGCGTCGGTGGAGAATTTTACTTCTTTAGCAGCCATAGTATTCTTTCCTCTCTATGAGACGGATGAACGTGGATTTAAGTCACCAAAAGGCTGACTTATTCCATGATGCCCATAATGTCGGACTCTTTCATGATCAGCAGCTCTTCGCCATCGACCTTGACTTCTGTGCCCGACCATTTGCCGAACAGAACCTTGTCACCAGCCTTGACGTCAAGCGCTACAAGCGAGCCGTCTTCTTTGCGAACACCGGAACCGACAGCGATGATCTCGCCTTCCTGCGGTTTTTCTTTCGCGGTATCCGGGATAATGATGCCACCGGCAGTCTTGGTGTCGGATTCGACACGACGGACCAGCACACGATCATGTAACGGACGGAACTTCATGTTAGACAACTCCGTGTTTAAGTATGGCTCGATTAAGTACAAAACTAACCGGGATGAGTCCGTATTAGCACTCACCCCCAGCGAGTGCTAACAGCATGTATTGAAGCCATCGGAATTTGTCAACAGAAGAGAACAAAAGGACGCAAAAATGTCATGATTTTGGGGATTTTCTCGCACTTGCGACAATTAAGCTGGCGCGCTTCGCCCACGCGCCGCGCCACGATCATTTTCAAGAGGCATCTTTATCACGCGAGGACAATCATGACAAAGGGCAATATTATGACGAAAACCCCTTCGATGGGTACACGGCGTTAAAAAGTTCAGAGCGCCTTTTAAAATCATCAGAAGTGCGATATTCGTTTCCTCGCCTATTTGCCGGGCACTAATCCCTATATCGAACACCGCTCCTCAAAGGTGACTTTATGAAGCTCGAACTTCTGGAAATTCCCGATATCAAACTACTTTACCCTAAGAAATTCGAAGACGAGCGGGGGTTCTTCTCTGAAACTTACAATCAAAAAATGTTTTCGGAAATCGGCATCGATACCAAGTTCGTTCAGGACAACCAATCACTGTCACGCAAGGTCGGAGTTCTTAGGGGGCTTCACTTCCAGAAAGCCCCCTTTGCACAAGATAAACTGATACGGGTTATCAGGGGAAGCATCCTTGATGTGGCTGTCGATATCCGCGTCGGCTCACCAACCTTCGGCAAGAATGTTTTTGCCGAAATCAGCTCGGACAAATGGAACCAAATTTTTGTTCCCGTTGGTTTTGCGCACGGCTTTGTGACGCTAGAGCCAGATACAGAGGTTCACTATAAGGTTTCAAATACTTACGCTCCCGAAACGGAGTGCTCCATCAGATGGGATGATCCATATCTTGATATCGATTGGCAAATAGATCCGACAAAAGTAACGGTTTCTGAAAAGGATTCGAACGCTATAAGCTTCGCTGAATATTGTCGCAATCCTGCATTCTGATACGCGAATCACATCTGCCCATATGTACGCAGTACCATCTGCAAATACTCGCGATATGAACTAGCGCCAAATCCATTGATCAAAGCTTCAAACTGATCGATGCTTATCAAGCCGCGCCGTAAAGCAATTTCCTCAGGACATGCAATTTTAAGACTTTGGCGGTTTTCCACAGTTCGAACGAAATCAGCAGCATCAAGCATTGCATCATGGGTCCCTGTATCGAGCCAAGCATACCCGCGCCCCATTTTCTCAACTCGAAGCTTACCCTGTTGAAGATAGGTCTTGTTTACATCCGTAATCTCTAGTTCGCCTCTCTTCGATGGCCTGATTGCTTTAGCAATATCGACAACTTGAGAGTCGTAAAAATATAGCCCGGTCACAGCGAAATTCGACTTCGGATTCTTTGGCTTTTCCTCCACATCGAGCGCTACTCCATCACTATTGAATTCAACCACACCATAGCGTTCAGGGTCCTGCACGAAATAAGCAAAAACCGTCGCACCATCTGACTGTTCCATTGCATTGCAAAGCAGCTCCGGCAACCCATGGCCGAAGTAGATGTTATCTCCTAAGATAAGACAGCAAGGATCGTTCTTGATAAACTTTTCGCCGACGAGAAAAGCATCAGCCAATCCACGAGGCTCATCCTGCACAGCGTAGTGCAGACTTATTCCCCATTTTGAACCATCCCCCAAAAGCTCCTTGAACAACGGCACGTCACGCGGAGTACTGATCACCAATATCTCTGTAATCCCCGCCAACATTAGAGTTGTCAGGGGATAATAGATCATAGGTTTATCATAGACCGGCTGAAGCTGCTTCGAAACCACAAGGGTTGACGGATGCAACCGCGATCCGGTTCCGCCCGCAAGAATGATGCCTTTACGCATTTTCTATCTGCCCGCTTCAAGGTTGTTCAAACATGTCGGAAGGCTTTCCGAAATATCAGGCAGCCCGTAACCGAAAGTATCGGTAAATTTCTGTGTCGACATTATGGAATAGGCTGGACGCTTGGCAATCGTTGGAAAGGCATCCGAGTTTACCGGATCAATCCTGCAATTTTTCCCAGTCCAATTTGCCCCGAACTGCGCAATCGCGGCATCCTGAATACGTTTGGCGAAATCAAACCATGTCATCTGATTATCGGACACAAGATGATAGGTCCCAAATCCGTAAAAATTCGGATCAAGTATCACCGGTAATAATCGCAAGGTCGCATTCACCAGATCAATTGCCGATGTCGGGCATCCATGCTGATCATTCACAATCGTCAGAACATCACGTTGCGCCATTAATCCCAGCATCGTTTTGACGAAATTCTTGCCAAACGGACTGTAAACCCAGGCTGTGCGCAAAATAAGGTGGCGCTCAGCCGCAGCCCTCACCGCGCTCTCGCCTGCCAGTTTGCTGGCACCGTAAACGCCAAGTGGCGCGACCGGATCATCTTCGCAGTATGGGCGCTGTGACGCGCCACCAAAAACATAATCGGTTGAAAAATGGATCAGCGGAATATCAAGATCGTCGGCAGCACGGGCCATCATATCAGCGGCATCGCAATTGACCCGATAGGCGCTATCACGATCATTTTCAGCAAGATCAACAGCCGTATAAGCAGCCGCATTGATGATCACCTGCGGATCATTGTTCCGAATCACGGCGGCAATAGACGACAGATCGGATAAATCGCACTTGCTTCGATCCAAGAGTGTCAAGCGGACTTTAGGGAAAGCCGCACCACATAGCGCCAGACTTCTTCCCAATTGGCCGTTTGCGCCAAAGACAAGTGCATTAATCATTACTATTTCACCGTTCCGAGGCGCTCACCTGCATATTTATCTTTCAGGATCGGCTCCCACCACGCCCGATTTGACAGATACCATTTCACTGTCTGCTCCAGACCGCTTTCAAAGCTGTGTTTTGGTTCCCAGCCAAGCTCGTCGCGCATCTTCGATGGATCAATCGCATACCGCCAGTCATGCCCCGGGCGGTCGGTCACGAACCGAACCTGCGCCTCAAAGTCACCTGTCACAGCATCGGGCTGAAACCGCGACACAACATCAAATATGCTGCGCACGACATCAATATTTGCAACTTCGTTGCAACCACCGACATTGTATTTCTCGCCAATTCGTCCCTCGGTCAAAATGGTAAAAAGCGCGTCTGCATGGTCTTCAACATGAAGCCAGTCCCGCGTGTTTTTGCCATCGCCATAAACCGGCAACGCCTTGCCATGCAAGATATTCAGGATCATCAGGGGGATCAGCTTCTCGGGGAATTGATAGGGCCCGTAATTGTTCGAACAATTGCTGATAATCACCGGCAACCCATACGTATGATGCCAGGCGCGCACCAGGTGATCCGATCCCGCCTTGCTTGCAGAATATGGCGAATTGGGCGCATAGGGGGTTTCTTCTGTAAAAAGCCCCTCGTCCCCAAGCGAACCATACACCTCGTCAGTCGAAATATGATGAAACCGGAAAGTCGACCGTCGTTCAGCAGACAAGCCGTTGAAATAATCACGTGCTGCTTCCAGCAGGGTGAATGTACCAACAAGATTCGTCTGAATAAATTCAGACGGCCCGTCAATCGAACGGTCTACGTGGCTTTCTGCCGCCAGATGCATCACAGCATCGGGTTGAAAATCTTCAAAGACCCGATCAAGTTCTGCCCGGTTACAGATATCCTGTTTTACGAAACGATAGTTGGGTAGCGAAGAAACACTTTCAACAGTGTGCAAATCGGCCGCATATGTCAGCTTATCAAGGTTGAGAACCTCAATCTTTTTCTGCCCGGCCAAAAGCCGGCAGACCGCCGACCCGATAAACCCTGCACCACCTGTCACAATGACTTTCATAGGCCCCGCCCGTTTATCCAACTACCTGTGCAACCTGTCGCCTGAAATATCGACCTTATTCCACCGTAACCGATTTGGCGAGGTTACGGGGCTGATCGACATCCGTACCCTTATGGACCGCCACATGATAGGCCAGCATCTGAACCGGAATAGTATACAGGATTGGCGCAACAAAATCGGCAACCTTTGGCAGCTCTACCGTGGCCGATGCCATCTCGCCAAGCTTCGCAAGTCCCTCTGCATCAGACAGGAAAATTACCCGTCCGCCTCGTGCGGCCGCTTCCTGCATGTTCGATGCGGTTTTTTCAAAAAGTTCGTCGGACGGTGCAATCACGATGATCGGAACCGACTGATCAATCAGGGCAATCGGGCCGTGCTTCATCTCGCCCGCCGCATAGCCTTCGGCGTGGATATAGGAAATTTCCTTAAGCTTTAGCGCCCCTTCCATCGCAATCGGATAGCCAAGGCCGCGGCCGATATAAAGCACATCGCGCGCATCAGCGATATTGATCGCAAGTTCACGGATTTCATCGTCATGATGAAGGACTTCGGCCGCATGTTTTGGCACTTCGGTCAGCGCGTTGACGATGGCGGCTTCCTCGTCCTTGGCAAGAGTGCCGTTATCGCGCCCGATCGTCACAGCAAGACAGGCCAGAACAGTCAATTGCGTGGTAAAGGCCTTGGTCGATGCGACCCCGATTTCCGGCCCGGCATAGGTCAGCAAGACCACATCGCTTTCGCGTGCAATCGTGCTTTCGGCAACATTGACGATGGAAACAATTTTCTGCCCCTTGGACTTCGCATAACGAAGGGCAGCCAAGGTATCAAGCGTCTCGCCGGATTGCGAAAGAAATAGCGCCACACCCCCTTTTGGAAGCGGCGGGCACCGATAGCGGAATTCAGATGCGATATCGACATCAACGCCAAGCCCGGCATAGCGTTCGATCCAGTGCTTTGCCACCATTCCGGCATAGAAGGACGTGCCGCACGCCACAATCGTCAACCGGCTGACATCGTTAAACGAAAACGGCATATCGGGCAGCTTGATCGTCCGCGTCGCCGGATTGATGAAGGCATGCAACGTGTCGCCAATCACGGCTGGCTGTTCGAAAATTTCCTTCTGCATGAAATGGTTATAGTTACCCTTGCCCATCATAGCTCCGGAAACAGCCGAAAGCTTTGTTTCACGGGTAACTTCATTGTCATGCTCGTCACGGACCTGAACACCATCGCGGGTCACTTCGGCCCAATCACCTTCTTCAAGGTAAATCAGCTTGTTCGTAAGGTGCGACAACGCCATCGCGTCCGAGCCAAGATACATTTCGCCCTCACCCAAACCAACCGCAAGCGGCGTGCCACGGCGCGCGCCAAAAATCACGTCATGCTGCCCAGCAATCATGATTACCAGCGCAAAGGCCCCCTCAATCCGATGTAATGTGGCGGCGACTGCGTCACGCGGGGTTTTGCCCTGATCAAGGAAGTCGGAAACCAGATGCACAATCACTTCAGTGTCGGTATCAGTGGCAAAAGCCCGGCCATTGCAGGAAAGCTCAGCCTTGATTTCCTGATAATTTTCGATGATGCCGTTATGCACCACGGCAACCTTGCCATCGGTATGCGGATGGGCATTGTTTTCGGTCGGCACACCGTGGGTCGCCCAGCGGGTGTGACCAATGCCGACATCCCCCGCCAGCGGCATTTCCGCAAGACGGTTGGCAAGATTGATCAGCTTGCCTTCGGCCCGGCGACGATCAATATGACCGTTCACAAGGGTCGCAATCCCGGCACTGTCATAGCCCCGATATTCAAGCCGTTTAAGCCCCTCAAGAATACGGTCGCTGACGCTGTCCTTGCCAATAATGCCGATAATGCCGCACATAGTTGTTGTCTTCCCCGTCGAAATTTTGCCCGTCGCGCACGCAAATGCCGCGCGTTAATTGCCGTTACTTACCCAAAAGGGCCTTCATCTTCTCGCGAAATACCCGCGCCCAGCCCGGTTTATCAAGCCGTTGCGCACGCTCTATCACTAGGGCATCGGCTTCGACCGTTCCGGTAATCGTGCTGCCCGCACCAATAATGGCACCATCCCCGATGGATACGGGGGCGACCAGTGCCGAATTGGAACCGATAAATGCACCTGCCCCGATATCGGTATGCTGTTTGCGGTATCCGTCGTAATTGCATGTGATGGTTCCGGCACCGATATTGGCCTTTGCCCCGACACGGGCATCACCGATATAGCTGAGGTGATTGACCTTCGCCCCGTCTTCAATAACAGCCTTTTTGATCTCGACAAAATTTCCAACCCTGGCACCGGCACCAATTTCCGCGCCCGGTCGCAAACGGGCATAGGGCCCGATATCGGCTTTGTCGCCCACCACACAGCTTTCAAGATGGCTGAAGGCCTTGATGGTTACCTCATCGCCAACCGTAACACCGGGACCGAAAAACACATTCGGCTCGATAACAACATCCCGGCCCAATCTGGTGTCGCTGGCCAGATAGACCGAACCCGGATCAATCAGGGTCGCACCATTCACCATTGCCGTCTCGCGCAGGCGTGACTGCATAATGGCTTCGGCCACGGCAAGCTGGCTTCTGGAATTCACACCAAGCGTTTCTTCCTCGGCGACCTCAACAGCAACGCAACTATTGCCGTTGGCACGCGCCACCTCGACCGCATCGGTCAGGTAATATTCGCCCTTGGCATTGGCATTTCCAATCGCTTCAAGGGTTTCAATCATGCTTTCAGCACGGAAGCACATCACACCGGAATTGCAAAATTTGATCGCACGTTGCGTTTCGTCACATTCCTTGTCTTCAACAATCGCCAACAACTCACCATTTGCCGGATCGGTCACAAGGCGACCATAACCGGTCGGGTCTTCGGGGCGGAACCCCAGAACCACAACCGCGTGATCACCATGCTCGCGCGCCGCGACAAGGCGTGAGAGGGTTTCGGTAGTAAAAAGCGGACTGTCGGCATAAAGCACAAGCACATTGCCCGTAAGGCCACGAAGGGCCTCTTTGGCGGCAAGAACCGCATGTGCGGTTCCAAGTCGATCCGTTTGTTCGAATGTAGGATGCGGCGAGACGACCTCAATCAGCTTGGGCATATCCGGCCCGACAACAACCATGGTTTTGGTTGCGTTCAGATGGGCCGCCGTATCAATCACATGATTGACCATCGGTTTGCCTGCTATCTTGTGCATGACCTTGGGGATCGCGCTTTTCATTCGCGTTCCCATACCCGCAGCCAGAACCACCACACTTAATTCACGCGACATGCTTTAACCCTGTTGTGCCATGCGTTACACGGCGTCCCCTTTGTTTTCGATCCGGTCACGATATGCTGGTCCGAACCTTTCACAGCCGATTTGAAGCAACTCCTAACCTATAATCCCCAAAGGCAAAAGCCCCGAAAGAATCACGTTTTGTTACTTCGTGTTAGCAGATGTTACCGTTTGTTAATGACACCATTTCGGTTAAGGTCCGATAAATCGATATTCGTTTTCAAAGGCAGCATCGCAAAATGGCAAAATTCATCCTGTTCGATCTTGACGGCACCCTGATTGACGGGGTGGATGATCTGCTGTTTGCGATGAACGAAACCCTCGCCGCTCACGACCTTACGCCACTTGCTCGTCCCGAACTGGAAGCCATGCTGGGCGATGGCACCAAAATGCTGACCAAACGGGCGTTTGATGCACGCGGTGTCACGATTGATGGTCAACAGCTCGATGACTGCGAAGGCGATTTCACCACACGTTATATCGACACCGACTATGGCAATACCCGCCTGTTTGAAAATGCCGAAGCAACCCTTCGAGATCTGGCATCAGATGGCTGGATCATTGGTCTGGCATCAAACAAACCGACCGCACCCTGCAAACGCATCCTTGAACGGCTGGGTGTCTCCGACCTGTTTGCCGTGATTGCCGGCGGCGATGCAACGCACGTTAAAAAGCCCGACGGCGCTCATTTGGCATTCGCCCTTGATCAAGCCGGATATGACCGGGCACGCGGCGATATCGCGATCATGGTTGGCGATCATGCCAATGATGTGAATGCCGCACGCGATTTCGGCATTCCGGCCATTGCGGTGGCCTTTGAAGTCGATGATACACGTGCAAAAAATCTCGCCGCGGATGGGGTTGTCACTGCATTTGAAAACCTGCCCGACGCAATCGGGAAAATCGTCAAACAGGCTGCTTGACACCCCCTGATCACCCCCTTATAACCCCGCGCTACCGATGGAAAGCAAGCTGCCCAACCGGGCCGCGATTTCCGTTTTCGGGCGTATAGCTCAGTTGGTTAGAGCGTTCCCTTCACACGGGAGAGGTCACAAGTTCGAATCTTGTTACGCCCACCATTTTTTCCATAAAACTTAAATCGTCATACCGTTCCCTGAACAGGGAAGCAGGCTGCATTTTCCTCTCTGGAGAATAAAAAAACCGGTCAGCAGCTTCCTGCCGACCGGTCGGGAGTGCGCAATCAACGCTATCGCGTCTTGCGGGAGCTTTGGCCTAATGGCTGTCTTTCGGGATCGCCTTGCCGCGATGACCGACGAGGAAGTCGAAATCGGCCCCCTTGTCCGCGCCAATGACGCTTTTGTAATACAGCGATGCATAACCGCTTTCCGGTACCGGTACCGTCGATTTCCAATTATCAAGGCGCTTCTTAAGCTCCTCGTCACTGATATCGAGGTGCAGCTTGCGGTTTGGCACATCCAGCTCAATCATGTCGCCATTCTGCACCACCGCCAACGGGCCGCCAGCAGCGGCTTCAGGGGATGTATGCAGAACCACCGTGCCATATGCCGTGCCGCTCATACGGGCATCGGAAATACGCACCATGTCGGTAATGCCCTTGCGTAACACCTTGGGCGGCAAGCCCATATTGCCGACTTCGGCCATGCCCGGATAGCCTTTCGGCCCGCAGTTTTTCAGAACCATGATGCAGTTTTCATCGATATCAAGGCTTTCGTCATAGATCTTGGCCTTGTAATCATCAATGTCCTCAAACACCACGGCACGACCACGATGGGTGAGCAAGGAAGCTGTTGCCGCCGACGGTTTCAACACCGCACCATTGGGTGCAAGGTTGCCTTTGACAACCGCGATGCCACCGCTTTGGGTCAGGGCCTTTTCGAACGGGCGAATGACATCGTCATTCCAGTTCTGAACATCCTTGACCTGATCCCACATGGTGTCACCCGAAACGGTCAGTGCATCATTATGCAGCTTGCCCGCCTCGCCCAGTGCCTTGATGACCACCGGTAAACCACCGGCATAGAAGAATTCCTCCATCAGGTATTTGCCCGATGGCTGCAGATTCACAATCGTCGGAATATCACGACCCAGACGGTCCCAATCATCAAGTGTCAGGTCGATGCCAACACGCCCGGCAATGGCGAGCAAATGGATCACTGCATTGGTCGAACCACCAATCGCACCATTGACCCGGATCGCGTTTTCAAACGCTTCCTTGGTCATGACGTCCGATGGTTTCAGATCATCCTTGACCATCTGCACGATCCGGCGGCCCGTCACATGCGCCATCACGCGGCGGCGGCTATCCACGGCCGGGATCGCAGCATTGCCCGAAAGCGCCATGCCCAATGCCTCGGCCATGCTGGCCATGGTGGATGCGGTGCCCATCGTGTTGCACGAACCAGGCGAACGCGACATGGCGATTTCGGCTTCAAGGAAATCCTCGGTGCTTATCTTGCCAGCCTTGCGGTCTTCGGAAAGCTGCCAAAGCGACGTGCCCGAACCGATATCCTGACCGCGCCATTTACCGTTCAGCATCGGCCCACCGGTAACCACAATCGCAGGGATATCAACACTTGCAGCCCCCATCAAAAGGGCTGGGGTGGTTTTATCGCAGCCCACCATCAGAACCACACCGTCAAGCGGCGTTCCGCGCAGCGCTTCCTCGACATCCATCGCGCACAAATTACGGAACATCATGGCGGTCGGGCGCAATGTGCTCTCGCCCGGCGAGAAAACCGGGAATTCAAGCGGTAAACCACCAGCTTCGTAAATACCGTGTTTGACGCGTTCCGCCAGATCGCGCAAATGCGCGTTGCAGGGCGTCAACTGCGACCAGGTATTGCAAATCCCGATCACCGGACGACCGTCAAACAGGTCCGATGGCAGGCCCTGGTTCTTCATCCAGCTGCGGTGATAGATATTGTCCTTGCTGGTTCCGCCGAACCAACCTTCCTGCGAACGCAGGACGCGGGGCCATGCTGCCGGTTTGAACTTCGTCATGCCCGTTCTCCTTTATGAGTTTTTATCGAGACGGGTCCGATTCCATATGGATGTGGCATTCCATATGGGGGACTTTGAACGGCACGACTGTGCAATTGCTTTATCCAAGCAACTGATCCTGTCAGAACCGTGCCGTTCCTCGTCTGCATGTTGTTACGCTTTGTTCTTGTTATAGACGTCAAAGATCACAGCCGCGAGCAGCACCAGACCCTTGATGACCTGCTGCCAGTCGATACCGACGCCAATGATCGACATGCCGTTATTCATGACACCCATGATCAAAGCGCCAACCACCGCACCGATCACCTTGCCAACCCCGCCCGACATCGATGCGCCACCGATAAACACGGCTGCAATCACATCAAGCTCGAACGCAAGACCGGCTTTCGGGGTTGCCGTATTCAAACGCGCGGCAAACACAAGACCGGCGAGCGCGGCCAGCATGCCCATATTGGCAAAGGTCAGGAAGGTCAGGCGTTTCGTATTGATGCCCGAAAGCTTGGCGGCTTTTTCATTCCCGCCCAGCGCATAGATACGGCGGCCAAGCGTTGTGCTGTTGGTGATGAAGGTGAATATCGCAATCAGAAGCGCCATCACGATCAAAACGTTCGGCAACCCGCGATAGGTTGACAAAAGATAGGTGACATAAAGTATCGCGATACCGGCAATCGCATGTTTGGCGGCAAAGAACGCGATCGGCTCTTCGACTTCGGCGAACTTCGCCTGCTTGGCGCGTGCCCGCAGACCAAGAACCGGCAGGATCACCGCAATTGCAACGCCCAGAACCATCGAAAAGATGTTAAACCGGCCTTCGATCAAACCGGCAAAGAAATCGGGAAGAAAACCCGAAGACATCGCCTGGAAGCTGTCAGGGAACGGACCAACCGATGCCCCGCCCAGAAGCGCCAGCGTCAAACCTTTAAACACCAGCATACCGGCCAGCGTCACGATAAAGGACGGAATGCGCCAATAGGCAACCCAGTATCCTTGGGCGGCACCGATAATCGCACCGACGATCAGACAGGCCGGGATCACAATAATCGTCGGCAAATCCCAATGGACAATCATCACCGCAGCAAGCGCACCGATAAAGCCGACGACCGATCCAACCGAAAGATCGATATGGCCGCCGACAATCACCAGCAGCATGCCCACTGCCATGATGATAATATAGCTGTTCTGAAGGAACAGGTTGGTCAGGTTGACCGGTTTAAGCATCACGCCATCGGTCATCACCTGGAAGAAGGCCAGAATCGCGATCAGCGCGACCACCATGCCATATTCGCGCATATGCGTGCGCAGGTAATAACCCATCGATTTGCTGCTAGAAGTATCCGTCATTGTCTGCTTCCTTACGCTTTCAGGATCATGCGCATGATTTTTTCCTGGCTGGCATCATTTGCCGCCAGTTGCCCTTTGATCTCACCCTCGTTCATCACATAGATGCGATCGCACATGCCCAGAAGCTCCGGCATCTCCGACGAGATCATGATGACCCCCTTACCATCGGCTGCCAGCTGGTTGATAATCGTATAAATCTCGTATTTCGCACCAACATCAATGCCGCGCGTCGGTTCGTCCAGAATAAGGACCTCCGGCCCGGCAAACAGCCATTTCGCCAAAACGACTTTCTGCTGGTTACCCCCCGAAAGATTGACAGCCTTCTGTCCGACATTCGGGGTGCGGATATTGATTTTGTTGCGATATTCTTCGGCCACCTGACGTTCGGCCCCTTCATTGATGACGCCGTGTTCGGCAACACCGTCAAGATTGGCCAATGTGATATTGGTCGTGATGCTTTCTTCAAGCACCAGCCCCATTTCCTTGCGATCCTCTGTCACATAGGCAAGACCCGATGCAATCGCCTTTTCAACGGTCGACACATCGGCAGGTTTGCCATTGATCAGGACCTCGCCGCTGATATCCGCGCCATAGGCACGGCCAAAGATGCTCATGGCAAGTTCGGTACGCCCGGCCCCCATCAGACCGGCAATCCCGACAACCTCGCCTGCCGCCACATCGATACTGACATTTTTGACAACCTTGCGTTCGGGATGTAGCGGATGGGTCACATTCCAGTTGCGCACTTCCATTAGCTTGGTCGTGCCGATATTGGGTGTGCGATCAGGGTAACGATGCGCCATATCACGCCCGACCATATCCTTGACGATATCGTCTTCGGTAATTTTGCCGCCACGCGCATCAAGTGTCGAAATCGCCTTGCCATCGCGAATAACCGTGATGCGGTCAGCCACGCGATTGATTTCGTTCAGCTTGTGCGAAATCAGGATCGATGTGATCCCCTGCGCCTTGAATTCAAGCAACAGGTCCAAAAGTTTCTGGCTGTCATTTTCCTGCAAACTTGCCGTCGGCTCGTCAAGGATCAGAAGCTTGACCTTTTTCGAAAGCGCCTTGGCAATTTCAACAAGCTGCTGCTTGCCGACACCGATATTGGTGATCAGTTCGCTGGGTGTTTCGCGAAGCCCGACTTTTTTCAAAAGCTCGCTCGTGCGTGCAAAGGTCGCGGGCCAGTTAATCACACCGTTTTCGCAAATCTCGTTGCCCAGAAAGATGTTCTCGGCAATCGACAGCAACGGCACAAGAGCCAGTTCCTGATGAATGATGATAATGCCGCGTTCTTCGCTGTCGCGGATATCCTTGAATTCCTGCACATCCCCGTCATAAAGGATGTCACCTTCATAGGTGCCAATCGGGTAAACGCCGCTCAATACCTTCATCAGGGTCGATTTACCGGCCCCGTTTTCGCCGCAAAGGGCGTGGATTTCACCACGTTCCACTTTCAGGCTGACATCGTCCAGCGCCTTCACCCCCGGAAAGGTTTTGGTGATATTGCGCATTTCCAGGATGGTATCCATCCGGTCCTCCCACTGCCGATGTTTTCACAACGGCGCTATTCTCGCTCGCAGTCTTGTTTGACTGTTACCGTCAGTTTCAGACAGCACAGAAAAAGGCGGGCCAGCATTTCAGAGCGAGCCCGCCCTCTGTCACATTCAGATCAACGGATTACTGGACTTCGTCCTTGGTGTAGTAACCCGAACCCACCAGGATTTCTTCCCAGTTGGATTTATCAACCATAACCGGCTCCAGCAGGTAGGAAGGAACAACCTTCACACCGTTGTCATAGGTTTTGGTATCGTTGATGGTCGGCTTTTTACCGGCAAGAACACTGTCGACCATCGAAACGGTGACGCGTGCAAGTTCACGGGTATCCTTGAAGATCGTGGAATACTGTTCACCAGCAAGGATCGATTTGACCGACGGCAGTTCGGCGTCCTGACCGCTAACAACCGGCATTTTCATGTCGCCGGAACCATAGCCAACGCCCTTAAGCGACGACAGTATGCCGATCGAAAGACCATCATAGGGTGACAGAACGCCATCAACCTGATCGTCGGTGTAATAAGCCGACAGCAGGTTATCCATACGTGCCTGTGCAACCGCGCCATCCCAGCGAAGGGTACCGACCTTGTCCATGCCCATCTGGCCGGATTTGACAACAACCGTGCCTTCATCGATCAGCGGCTGCAGAACCGACATCGCACCGTTATAGAAGAAATAGGCGTTGTTATCATCCGGCGAACCACCGAACAGTTCAACATTATAGGGCGGCTCACCAGCCGCGGTCAGACCTTCAACCAGCGAGGTTGCCTGCTGAACGCCGACTTTGAAGTTATCGAAGGTCGAATAGTAATCAACATTGGCGGTATCACGGATCAGGCGATCATAGGCGAACACCTGAATACCGGCTGCCTTGGCATTTTCCAGCGCGTTCGAAAGCGTGGTGCCGTCGATTGCCGCGATCACAAGAACATCAACGCCTTTGACGATCATGTTTTCAATCTGGGAAAGCTGGTTGGGAATATCGTCTTCTGCATATTGCAGATCGGTTTTGTAACCGGCGTCTTCGAACTGCTTGACCATGGACTCGCCGTCCGAAATCCAGCGTGCCGAGGATTTGGTGGGCATCGCGATCCCGACATATCCTTTTTCATCGGCATGTGCATAGCTGCCGGAAATCATCGGGCTCATCATTGCGGCCGCGCCAAAGGCGACCCCTGCCATTACGGCACTGAGACGTTTCATATCTTTCCTCCCTAAAAGACACGGCCTTTACAGCCTTTTGCCCGACTTTCCAGGCAAAGCTGCCTGTCTGTGCCGCGTCTTTGTTTTCGCTTGATAATGCATCCCGTTTTCCCGCGAGATGCGGCGCCATTATTCCGGGGCCAGACATAACAATCAAATAAGTATTTTCGAAACTTGCATATCAATAATGATATATTAAACTCGCCGGGAACGGAGGATCACAATGACTGAGCCCGCAAAAACATTACCGCTGAGTTCCGCAAAATCCCTGTTGTTTCGATCCGGCAATCTGTTTCAGCGCGGCCTGAAGCTTAGCCATCTGCGCATGATTGTCGCGATGGAAGAAACCGGGCAGATCAGCCAGGCCGCCGCCATGCTGCAAACATCGCAGCCCGCAGCATCACGTCTGTTATCAGAAATGGAAACCATTCTTGAAGCCCGGCTTTGTGTGCGCGGATCGCGCGGCATTGAAATGACCAATGCTGGACGCGCACTGGCGAGGCGCGCGCGCAGCATGCTGATTGAAATCCGCGAAGCCGAACGCGAGATCGAGGATATCAAGCATGGCGGCGGCACGGTTTTCATCGGCGCTGTGACCGCAGCAGCAGTTGATCTTGTCGTGCCGGCCATCCGCACGGTGCAGTCGATCAACGCCCTGCTTGAAGCACATGTGTCGGTCGGACCATCGCATCTGCTGATCAAGGATCTGCTGGCGGGGGATCATGATTTTGTCATCGGCCGCGTCCCCGAAGATATGGACCCTCGCCAATTCAACATCCGCGAAATCCGAAGCGAGAAAATCCGCCTGATGGTTCGCGCCGGGCATCCTTTGCTTGCCGAAAACAAGCCTGTTTCACTGGCCCGTCTTGCCAAATTCGAATGGCTATTACCGCCACCAGGCAACCTGATGCGCCGCACCATCGAAGACGTGTTTATCTCGCGCCATCTGCCGCTGCCGCATTCCAGCCTGAATTCCGCGTCACTGCTGGTTACCCTTGCCACCCTGTCGGGCACGGATGCCATCGCACCGATGGCCGAGGAGGTCACATCGCTTTTAAGCATCGGGGGCATGATTGCCGAACTGCCGTTTGACGGAACGATTGAAATCAAACCCTACAGCCTGATTACCGCGCGCGGACACCGCCTGTCACCATCCGCGCAACTGGTTTCTGACCATATTCTTGCCCGTATCGAAAAGCCCGATGCCTGATTTCATGCCGGGGCCTGTCCTCTACCAAAAGCGAGTGGCGCGATGGCATGTCTTTCGCATAAAGTTCCGCACAAGCTTTCAACACAAAGACCAAACATTCCGCCGGACAGATAATGCAATTAATGCAATCAGCAACACTTGCCGTTTTGACACTGGGCTTGACCCATTTTGCCTTTGCCAGCACGGCACAGGAAAATCCTGTCGCGATACCGGAAACCGATCCCTATGTTCTGTTTGATCTGCGCGATAATTTCGTCTGGAACCTGACGCATTATCAGATCCTTGATCCCGACGAGACAATGGTGGAAACCCTGATCACAGAAGCAGATCAGGGTCAGATGGTTTTTGACATGGTCCTGCGCGATACGGTCCCGCCCTATTGCGAATTGCGGTTTGATCCGACGATTTGCGATGATCGTGGCTCCCCGGTCAACTGGTTCAGCGACCTGCCCCAGACCATCTGTATGGATATCCCGGCCAACGTTTCATTCAATCATGCAAAACAGCTCAAGGGCGCAAAGTTCCTGTGCCTTGAACCACGCGAAAAGCTGTTTCTGCCCGAAAGCTGGCAAAGCCAGCAGACCGGTGCTCAGACCTATTTATCGCAACGCATCGAACCTGGTGCGGTCACTGTACGCGATGATATCGCCACCATTGATATCCTTGTACTTGATGCCATAAACACCCCGCTTGCGACCCTGTCGCCCGAAGGATATGGCGATGCCAAAATCGGCATGACCGAGGATCAGGTCCGTACAGCCATGGTCGAGCCCATGACATCAACCCGCGAAGGGAGCGAAAATAACGCCTGTTATCACCTGCAATCGGCAGGCGGCCCGACCGGGCTTGGCTTTATGATGCTTGATGAAAAGCTGGCCCGGGTTTCGGTTTATGCCGATGAATATGATATCGCCACCAGCCTGATCCGAACCGGCCATAATATTCAGGTTGGCGATACCATTGATGATGTCCTTGCGGCCTATGGCGATAACCTGATCGATGAAGAACACGAATATGAAGGCCCAGATGGCCGTTACCTGACCTGGTGGGAAAATGATGCCAAAACATCGGGCATCCGCTTTGAAACCGGGCCGGATGGCACGGTAACCGCCATGCATGCAGGCACCGGTTCGATCACGCTGCTTGAAAGCTGCTATTAAAGCAGATCCCATCGGGCAATCTCTGTATTGACAGTCCTTGCGGTGCGGATTAATGCCCTGCCTCCCCATGCCTTTCGGGCGTCCTGCCCCAAAGGCCCAAACAATCATTTTTACGCCATCAGCTTGCCGCAAAGCGCTTTCATATCGTGCGCCTTGTGCAGGGAATACGAATGCAATCGCCTTATCCATCCAATCTTGTTGTCATCACCGGCGGGCCCGGTGCTGGCAAAACCACATTGATCAATTATCTTCATGAACGCGGCTATGAAATAAGCCGCGAAGTCGCGCGCGCCGTGATCGAAGAACAGCAGGAACGCGGCGGCAATGCCCTGCCCTGGGGCGATAATGAAGCCTATGCCGGGTTGATGACGCGCGGCTCGATCCGCGCATGGCAACACGGCATGGGTCAGGATCCGCAAACCGTGTTCTTTGATCGTGGCCTTCCCGATACGCTGGCCCATCGGGAACTTTCCGGTCTACCCGATGACCCCGGCCTTAAACGCGCCATTGAAACCTATCGCTATCGCAAAACGGTTTTCATCCTGCCGCCATGGTCGGAAATCTACAAAACCGACAGCGCGCGAACACAAAGTTTCGCGGACGCCGTCAGAACATATGTCGTTCTGTATCGCACCTATCTGCAATGCGGTTATGAACCGATTGAAATCCGCAAAGGCCCGGTCGAACAGCGCGCCGCCCAGATCCTTGCCCGCCTGAAACTTTAATCCGCCTTAGACAAGTCAAAAGAACACCCCACATGCCCCGCACCTCAATCCGACTCACCATCGCACCTCTAACACTTTGCAGCATGTTTCTGCCCGCGGCCTCCATCTCGGCTATCGCTGCCTGCTATGACTGGCCGCTGCGCGAACGGCACGGTGAATACGCTTATGATGGCGATACCATCTATGTGAATATCCCCGGCCTTCCCGGCGAAATTGCCGAAATGTCGGTACGTGTGCGCGGCGTGGACACCCCCGAAATACGCGGCAAATGCGAAAGCGAAAAGTCCCTTGCGGGCAAAGCCCGCGATTTCGCCCGTCAAAGCCTGAAATCGGCCAAACGCGTTGAATTCTGCGAACCGGAATGGGGCCGTTATGGCGGACGCGTCGTCGCATCGGTGCGCATTGACGGCAGGGCACTCGATCAGGAACTGATCAATCAGGGTCTCGCCCGCCCCTATGACGGCAAAACAAAACGCCAACCCTGGTGCCAAGGGTGATCCGGTCCCAAAATCCATAACTTTGCCGTGAAGGCACTGGACATTGCGCCCAATCCGACCATCTTCGGAAGCATGACCAAATCACGCCTCCCGGAGAAACCATGACGAAATACACCAAGAACCCGGACGCAATCAAAGCCCTTGACGCCAACCAGTATCACGTCACGCAAAACAGCGGCACCGAACCACCGTTTCGCAATGAATTCTGGGATCACAAGGAAGACGGGCTTTATGTCGATATCGTCTCGGGCGAGCCGTTATTTACATCCCGCGACAAGTTTGATTCCGGCTGTGGCTGGCCAAGCTTCACCCGACCTGTCGAAACAGATCATGTCGTCGCACGAGAGGACAATACCCACGGCATGCGCCGGATCGAAGTCCGCTCCAAACATGGTGACAGTCATCTGGGCCATGTCTTCCCCGATGGCCCCAAAGAAGCCGGTGGCCTGCGCTATTGCATCAATTCCGCATCGCTGCGTTTTATCCCCGTCCGCGATCTAGAGGCCGAAGGATACGGCGAATACAAACCGCTTTTTGATTAAAACAGCAAAGACCGGCACACGCGCCGGTCTTTCTCTATCAAGGCCTTAAAAATCCCCCGGCGCACATTGCAGGCAGGTCAACCCCATATCGCGCCATTTGTCCACCACGCGCTTGCGGTCATCGACTACCAGCCACGGGTTGAAGCCGTCGGCACGGATTTGTGCCAGAAGGTCTTCTTTGACTTCCTCGTCCGTGCGGTGATCGGCATCTTCCGGGCGCAGATACATGCCATCAAACGGAATGCCATGTGCCCGAAGCCATGCTTCGGACCGGTGCTGCCACCCGGCCGGGCGGCCCGAACAAATCACAATCGCCTGCCCGGATTGGTGCAAAACGCGCAAAAGCCGTTCGATATCGGCAATCGGGGCGGCTTTATCCATTGCATCGAAAAACGCATCCCAATGCTTTTCCACCCCATGCACCAGATGCCCCAATTCATCGGCATCGAAATAGGCCAGCGTGCCATCCATATCGAACACCACCGCATCACGCGGGTTACTGATCGAACCGGATATTATGGTTTCTGGCTGGGTCACGCGGAAATCTCCCTGATCAGATCTTCGGTCAAATTTTCATATTCCCATCCCGTTCCGACCGGGCGGAACAGAATCGGCGTTGCATTTGCAATACGCGGACCTTCGGCATCAAAACCGGTCATATAAAGAATGCAACGCCCGACACCGGAATGGGCAACCACCACGGTCAAACGGTCGCTTACCTCGGCCAGAGCTGTTTGCATGGCAAACGATACCCGCTGACACATCGCATCGAACCCTTCGCCATTGGGCGGGGTATCGAACCGTGATCCAGCCTCGGCAATCGGGCGGCCTTCAAGGTCACCCCAATGGCGTTCGCGCAACCCGTCAAGAATATGCAAATCATAATCGGGCAAAACCAGTTCGGCTGTTTTGCGCGCCCTGTCCTGCGGGCTGACATAAACCGCCTGCCATTTTGCCATCGCCATCAATGGCGCAATCGCACGCGCCTGTTCGCGACCGGCATTGTTCAATGGCGGCTCGCTTGACCCGGCGATGATTTCGGCCTTGTTGGCATCGGTTTCCCCGTGCCGAATAAACACAAACGGCACTTTCGGAAAATCGAACGTCTTTGCAGGATAAATCATGTCTGGTCATTGCCCATTTACAGATAAAACCGATCCGAAAGCTGTAACCGCCCGTCAAAGCCATCGACAAGGCTAAAGTCCTCGGGACGGCCATTAAACAGCGGCACGATCTGCATCGCGTGGCAATCATTGGCCATCGCGACCACATCATCAAACAACGGATGCACGTTCCAGCGCCGGAAATGCGCATGCCCCTTTTCGACCATGCGGCGCGCCTCGGCTGGCATGAAACCGGTAAAGATTACATGCGCATCGCGGCCCAGCCGTCCGTCCTGCCCCCATTTTTCAATCAGTTCGCCCGCCATGCCATATGTTCCGCACGGCGCGTGACACAAAAGCAATCTGGCATCCGGATTGAAATCACGCGCCTTGTCCTTAAGCCCTCGCAGCTTTTTGATCGCATCAAACGATACATAATCCGATCCGCCATCCCCCAGAACCTGTTTGACCCGGCCATAGCACCGCGCATCCATCGACCAATCGGTCATGCCGTGCTTTTCAAACAGCAATGCCATTTCAGCTGCCCGTCCGCTCGGCGGTACGGGAAACAGGATTTGGCCGTCAAGTTTGGACATCTTGGTCAAAAGCCCGTCGATCCGCACCTGTTGTGTCAGGCGCTCCATACCATAGGACGCATCCATCAAAACCGTCGCAGCATCCGGTGGTATATCATAAAGGAAGTAATCAGACTCCTTGCAGAAATCACCGGTGTAAAGAACCCCGCCGCCCAGTTCGAAATGCAGCCACACCCCGCCAAAGGCATGCCCGGTCCGCCCGGTGGTGACGGTCACACCGTCAACCTGGATTTCCCCATAGGGCGGCAGAATGATCACATTCGCCCCTGCAGGCAGGGATCGCGCCGTGACCTCGGTACAGTAAATCGGTAAACCGGCTGCTATCACCTCCGCCGCGGCACCGATATGATCGACATGGTCGTGTGTAATGAAAACGGCGTTAACCTTGTTCAACCATGCCGGATCAAAACCGCTGTCATTTTCCGGGCCGACCCCGCAATCCAGCAACCATCGCCGATTGAAAAATTCCAACCGCAAACAGGCCGGGCCTTTTTCACCAAGGCCCGATAAAACACGCATCCGGGCAGACATCAGGCGGCCTCACCTTCTGATCGGTTAAACACCCAGCCATCGGAAATCACCAATCCGACGGCTTCGCCGATCCGTGCGCGTTTCGTCGCATAAACCGGTAAAACCTGGTCGGCACCGACCCGCACCTGAAGACGGAACCGACCGCCCAGATAAACGCAATCCTCAACCGAACCGCGCAATGTCCCGGCCTCGTCGACCCAGACATCCTCTGGCCGCAAACACAAACCAAGTTCGTTCATATTGCTGGCCGCCTTCTGGCAAATCCGCGCATGGATCGCCGCATCGCCCAATCGCACCGAACACCGTCCGGCACCCCGCATGGATACGTCACCAATCGGCAACACCGCCCCGGCCCCGACAAAGCCCGCGACCATATGATCCGCCGGTTCACGGTAAAGGGTTTCCGGGGCCGCCATCTGACGAATGCAGCCCTTGTCCATCACCGCAATCCGGTCGGCCATGGCCATGGCTTCGGCCTGATCGTGGGTGACGTAAATCATCGTCGCCCCGGTCCGGCGATGGAAATCCAGAAATGCCTGCTGCATGGTTTCGCGCAGATGCACATCAAGGTTTGCAAGCGGTTCATCCAGCAACACCGCGCGCGGCTCCATCACCAGACATCGCGCCAATGCAACCCGCTGGCGCTGCCCACCCGAAAGTTCCGTCGGGCTGCGGTCGGCATAAGGTTCAAGGGCGACAATCGACAATGCCTCGGCAATTTTCGCCTCACGTTCCGCCCGGCCAAGCCCGCGCACCTCCAACGGATAACCGACATTGCGCGCCACCGACATATGCGGCCAAAGCGCATAGGACTGAAACACGATGCCAAGATTGCGTGCCTCTGGATTGATCATCACCCCGTTGACCGGATCGGCAACTGCCTGCCCGCCCAAGGCTATGACGCCCTGATCGGGTTCTTCGAAACCGGCCAGAAGACGCAGCAACGTCGTCTTGCCACAACCCGACGGCCCCAAAAGGGCAACAAATTCGCCATCATGGATATCAAGCGATACCTGATTGACCGCGCGGTAATCGCCAAAAGATTTGGTAATCCGCGAAAGATTTATGTCTGCCATGGTACAACTCCCTTGGGCAAACGACGTGATGCCAGTTGGAAACCGGTCATCAACGCAATAACAACCAGCACGACCAATACCGCCACGGCCGAGGCCAGAACGGTATCGCCACTGTCATCCAGATTGAAAATCAAAACGCCCAGCGTCTCGTTTCCGGCCGACCACAGAAGGGCCGAAACCGTCAATTCGTTAAACGCCGTCAAAAACACCAGCAACGCCCCAGCCGCTGCCGACGGTGCCGCCAATGGCAGCAGAATATCGCGCAACCGGCGACCAAGTCCTGCACCGCACGCCTGTGCCGCCTCTTCCAATGCCGGATCAAGCTGGGAAAAACTGTTCATCACCGGGCGCAGCGCAATCACCAGAAACCGCGCCAGATAGGCAACAAAAATGATCGCAAGCGTGCCATACAAACTGACATCGATTACCGGAATGCGGATGAACAGAAGAATGCAGGCAATCGCCAGAACCACACCGGGCAAGGCATAGGGCACCTCGACCAGAAGATTGACCATATGGGTCAACCGGGTCGGCCGCCTTACAATCACATAGGCCAGCGGCAAACAGATCGCGACCAGCGTCACCGCCGCCCCGACCGACAACATGAAACTGTTATGGAACGCCCGGATGGTCGATGGCTGAACAAACAGGACTTCGTAAAACGCATCAAAACTGTAATTGGCAAGGCTCAGCTTAACACCAAATGCCGGGACCAGTGCGGTCGCAACCAACGCCATCAACGGGATCACCAGAATGGCCATCAAAACCGCCCAAAGCACCGCTTCAACCAATGTCCTGCGTGCGCCCAACCGGATATCAAGTGGCCGCCCCACCATCCCCATCAGACGATAGTCACGCTTGCCTAGTAACCGGTGATGCACCGCCACACCCAAAATCGCAATCATCCCGATCAGCATCGCCAGCACCGATACCTCGCCCAGAACCGACGGGCCAAATCCGGCCAGCTTCTGATAAATCAGGGTCGGTAATGTCGAATAATTGGCGGGTATCCCCAGCATCGCCGGTATCCCGAAATTGCCAAGGGCCGTGACAAACGCCATCGCGGTTCCGGCGATCAGACCGGGACTGGTCAGTGGCAAAATGATCTGCCACCACAAACGACCGCCACGCGCACCCGCCAAACGGGCTGCTTCGATCTGTTCGCGCGGCAGCATGCGCAAATTGGCCCGAAGGGTCAAAAACACGATTGATGCATGCTGAATCCCCAGCAAAAGCGCAATCCCCTCGGCCGAATAAAACGGCTGGGGCGATCCCATCGGGGGTGCCATGCCAAGCGCATTCAAAAGTGCACTGCTCGGCCCGGTCAGTTGCACCCACGCCAACGCCGTGATCTGCGGCGGGATCATCATCGGGATCATGAAACAGAAAACCAGTACCGCCTTGGCGCGGATATCGGTCAGCGCGACCAGAAAGGCAAATGCGCCCCCAATCAAAAGCGAAATGATCGTTCCAAGCCCTGCGGTATAAAGACTGTTGGCAGTTGCCCGCCATGTCGTCGAACTACCCAGAACATCGCGGATGTAATCCGCACTGGGCACACCACCGACAAACACGCCTTCAATCGCAAGGCGCGCAATCGGTAAAATCGAAATCACGAACACCGGCAATAAAAGCCACGGTAACAACCGGTCCGAAGACCGGTTGCCAACCGTTGGGCTTGCAAAGCCGGGCATGAAGCCGCGAAGGCGACTTGCAGCCTGCATTATTCAGCCCCGAAAATGTCCGCGAACTTTTTCTTGTTCGCTTCTGCCTGCTCCAGCGCCACTGCCGGATTGAAATCCATCAGCTTGATGTCGCTGCGTGCCGGGAAACCTTCCGGCAATGCCATGTCGCCGCGCGCCGGGACATAACCCATGTCCAGAACCAGTTCCTGGCCTTTGCTCGACAGAACGAAATCAACAAACTTGTGCGCCGCATCGACGTTTTTGGCGTCTTTCATGATCGCAACCGGCTCGGTCACATAAGTGACACCCTCGGTCGGGAAGACGAAATCAACGGGCGAACCTTCGGCCTTGCCACGGATCGCAAGGAAATCGACAACCACACCATACGGCTTTTCGCCCGATGCAACGGCCTTGAACACGCCGCCATTACCACCCTGTGCGCGCGCTTCGTTCGCAGCCAGTGCCTGATAATAGTCCCAACCCAGTTCCTTGTTTTCCGTCAGGGTCGACAGATGAATAAGGGCCGCACCGGAATAAAGCGGGCTTGGCATCACGACCTGATTTTTCATCGCCGGATCGGCAAGATCGGCCCAGCTTTTCGGGGCTTTCTCGACACCAGTATTATAAACAATTCCGGTCGTAATCAGCTTGGTCGAATAGTAATAACCATCCGCATCATAAAGGGCGGCTTCATAGGCCGATGCTTCGGGCGATTTATACGCCTGCAACAGGCCTTCGCCCTTCATGCCTTCCAGTGTCACGGTATCCGCAATCAGCAAAACATCCGGGCGCGGATCACCTGCTGCAATCTCGGCACGCAGCTTTGCCATCAGCTTGGTGGTGCCATCACGCACCCATTCGACTTCAACATCCGGATAGGCAGCCTTGAAGGCATCGACGGTGGTCTGGGCATCCTGATTTGGCTGGCTGGTATAAAGAACCAGTTTCTCGGCGGCCTGACCAACAACTGGCAGCATCATCGCAGCCGAAGCCACGGCAGCAAGAAGAACGTTACGCATCATCCACATCCCTTGATTGCGTGGGGCGTACCTTTGCGGCCACCCCGAAGGTTTCGTTCGAAAACAATCCGACGGGGACGCTATATGGATTTCGATTTCAGTTGTGTGACAAAGCAAAGAATTAAATGTTTCAACAAGCGTACCGGGCTTTTCAGACACAACCAAGCCTGTCTATACTCCGTGACATCGCGAAACACATACTTTCGAACGAAAGAATATCAAAGGAAACCAATGTCCGATCCCGTGCCACTTGACCGCCGCCGCGACCGGATTGTCGCCCTTGTCAAATCCTGCGGCTTCATGGCAGTCGAAGAACTGGCACGCCGCTTTAACGTCTCGGTCCAGACAATCCGGACCGATCTGCGCGATTTACAGGAACAGGGGCGCATCTTCCGCCGTCATGGCCTTGCCGGTCCGGCACCCGATCCGGATAACTCGGCCTATGAAAAACGCGAAGTCTGGAATCGCAGTGGCAAACGCGCCCTTGCCGCCAAACTCGCCGATATCATCCCCGAAGGCTGCACCATCGCGATTGGCACCGGCACCACCGCCGAACTCGCTGCTCAAAGCCTGGCCTCGCACCGCAATCTGACGGTGCTGACCAACAATATCCATGTGGTACTGACATTACAGAACGCGCCCAGTGTCACGTTACGCCTTGCGGGCGGGACCATCCGCACCCGCGATCTTGATATCATCGGGGCTGACAGTGCGGAATTCTTTGGCACCTACCGCGCCGATTTCGGGATTGTCAGTGTCGGGGGGATGTCGGAAACCGGGGACCTGATGGATTTCAACATGGACGAAGTCCGCGCACGTCGCGCCCTTGTCGCCTGCTGCGATCACGCGATCCTATTGGTCGATGAAAAAAAGGTCGGCAGAAAGGCCCTGTGCCGCGATGGTCATGCATCGGATTTCAAAACCGTAATGCTTAACACCGCACCGGGCGATATTTTGCAACAGCAACTGGTTCGGGGCCGATCACAGGTGATCGTCGCGAACTAGGATTACGCTGCGCCCTTGCACCCGGTCGCCGACAGTGTCGGTTCTTCGCAGATATTCAAATCACGGCAAACATGCAGGGTATGGTTGGGTGCCACCGCGATCCAGCTATCGCTTTCGGCATCCAGCGGTTCGGACACGACAATCACATGATCCCCACGCTTGCGCCAGTAAAGCGATGGCGGCTTGTCATCGCTGGCATGGCGGATGGCACAAACGCTTTCGCCATTTGACAGACAGGCGGTGAAACGGAAGGGCGCAGTTGCGCCTCTTTCGTTCATTTCACGTTCGACAACTTCGATGGTTTTGCGGATCGCGCGATGCGGATCGGTGCGCAAACCAAATGTCAGCATCAGACAGAAAATAAGCTCGCTATCGGTCGTGCCATGGCGGGTGGCGTAAAATTCATCATCGATCATCGCTTCCAGCACGCGCCGCACCAACGGATAATCCCCGATCTGGCCGTTATGCATGAACAGGTAATTGTCATGCGCAAACGGATGGCAGTTGGTGCGGCTGGTTTCGGTCCCCGTCGATGCCCGGACATGGGCGAAAAACATGCCTGATCGGATATGATGGGCAAGCGACCGCAGGTTTGGATCATTCCAAGCCGGAAGGATTTCACGATAAAGACCGGGCGTCTTGCGCTCGTCATACCAGCCGATACCAAAACCATCGCCATTGGTCGGCGTTTTGGCCTGTTCGGCATGCAGGCTTTGTTCAACAAGGGAATGGCGCGGCTCGAACACCAGTTTTTCAAGATAAACCGGATCTCCGATATAGCTCAGCCAGCGGCACATATGACTTCCCTTGATTGACGTTACGGCATGAAGCGGCGCGACGCGTTATCTATGCCGGGGAACTACATAACGGTCAATGTGATATTTATGGTTTTGGTCGATCTTCCGGCGGCCTTGCGCAATCTGTCCGATACAGTTGGGGATGGATAATAAAAAGAAGAATAAAGCACTTGCCAACCGGGGGGATTATCCGTATTTTCCGCGCCACAAAATGAATCGTGCTGATGTAGCTCAGCTGGTAGAGCGGCGCATTCGTAATGCGTAGGTCGTAGGTTCAAATCCTATCATCAGCACCACTATAACCCCGTCGGGCGAACAGCCCTGCGGGGTTTTTTGTTGCCTTTCCCCGGACGCGATTTGACGTTTTTTGTCACAACCTCCGGTGCTCCCCGTCCTTTTGACATGTGAACCGTCGCAATCCTTGTGAAATCCGGTTCGGCGCAGGCGTGCACCCTCCGCAGCGTTTCGCAAGTGCAACCAGGGGATTGTCAGCATGACCGACAAAGACCAACAGCCCAACAGCACCGAAAATGGCGGAAGCAATCCCGCCGCCACCAACGGCCCCAAAAGCCCGGCCGTCGATAACTGGCCGTGGGCCCATGTGCTGGGTTTCGACACGGCAAAGGAATGGGGTCTTGACGCCGTCATTCCCCGCCCGTCATCGGCCTCCCCGATCCCCGATCCGTCCAGTGGCGCGACCGGCGGCAACAATCCGGGGCCGCTCGATGGGCTATCGGGCCATACACCACTGCAAGGCCAGAATCTGATCGAATATGCCATGCAGAAAATTGAACAAGCCCTTGGCCAGCCGATGCAGGCGGTCCCGCCACTGTCATCTTACAGCTACGACGAATACGGCAACCTGACCACAACGGCGAGCACGACCGTACCGGCCCCGGCCCCGCAAAACGCGGCACCGGAAACATCATCTACCGGCTCCCCCCCTACCGCTGCCGACACCCCCGACAGCGGAGACGACCGGGACGACGATCTCACCGACGAAGAAGTCCCCCCCCGCTTTCAGGATCACGACGACACCGTAACCACGCCAAGCCGCCCGACATCCGGCATGTCCAGCCCCACAGGCCCGCAATCCTATCGCGTTGACCTGATCCGTGATGACGGCCGTGTGACACGGCTCGAAGGCAGCGTGACGTATGGCGATCTTTATCGCCCGCTTCTGCCCGAGCTATCTGGCAATGCCCAAAATGCCCAGACGCCGGACTGGTCGATCACACTTGATCAATTGCCCAACCCCGGCCCTACCGGCAGCGACACGGATGCCATTGTCACCGCACGGCTTGATGCCGCCGAAACCCCGGCTGATATCCGGCAATGGGCGCTATCGGTAGGGCCACAAGACATCAACACCGCCCGGCTGGCACTTGATATCCCGGCAACCCTGCCGTCTCTGACACGGGCCAGCATCATCGGTGGATTACCATCTAGCGAATGGCACATGGCCGCGGCAACACTGGCAGCGGGCGGCGTCAGTACGGACAACTCCGGCACTTCGATCCCGGACGCTGCCGAACCCGTTGCTCCGGCAAGCCTTGGCATGGATCAGCAACTCGGTACGATTGACAGCACGCAGGATCCGTTCATCGCCACCCTGCGCATCACATCGGCCATCACCAGCATCCCGACCTCGATCCCGGTTCAACTGCAATATACAGGTGCTTTGCCCAGCCCGATCTTGCAGGGTGACGTCCCCCTCACGACCGAAACCAGCCTGTCGCTTCGCATGCAGGTCATCGCCCCCAACGACGGTAAATCGGGCGCAACCCTTGTCGCGCTGATCCTGCGCGGGGCTGCGTCGGGCTTTTCGGTCACCGCACAACTGCGCGGCGATCACAAAATCTCGACCCCGACCGCGATGCTCGGCTGCATCGATCCGGGCCAGGATACCGAATGCCGCGCCGAAAGCATGATCGCCAATGCAACATCCAGCCTGCAAACCAGCCTGATCAGCATCACCGATACCCCGGACGATGACGGGCTTGCCGCCTATGGGTTTGTGCTGCCCGCACCGTCCGGTAACGACAACACCACCGACGCAACCCAGACCGACAAACCGGACAAAGGCACAAATATCGCCAAATCAGCCCCGGCGAAGCCAGCATCGGTAAAAGGCAAGGCCGCCATCACTGACAACACCAACAGCCCCCCCGATGCTGACAGCAGTAACGGCGATACCGGCACTACCGCCACCAACAGTCCCGGAAAACCCGACAAGGGAGCCTCCTGATGACAAGCGGCCCGAACTTTCCCGGCGTCGAAACGGCAAGCAGTAAAAAGGATGCGGTAAAAAAGGCCTTCAATCAGGAATATCAGGCCACCATGAAAGCCATGGCGAATGCCGCGGACCGTGCGCGTGCGCAAGTTTTGAACCAGAAACTCGCCGCGGGAAGCCACGCACAATCAAGCCAAAGCACAAAAGCCGTCGCAACCGCCCCGAATGCACCGGGCACCAACAACGCGCCATCAACCCCGATCGAGCCGGGCGCAATGGTCATGATCGAAATCGCCAATGAATTGCGCCGCATCATCGTCGCGGAAATTGACATGCGCATGAACCATCTGGCGGGACAGGTCGAACAGGCAATCGCACAGTCAATTCCGCCTGTGGCATCAAATGCACCTTCCGATGCAAAACCTGCGGCCGCCCAGCCTGCCGGAAGCGAAACCGGCACTGCCCCACAAACGTCTCAACCAAATATTCCCGCCACGCCGCAAAGCAACGCGCAAAACCCAAGCGCCGCAGCGCCTCCCCAACCTACACCTTCTCCGGAAACCGCCCCTTCGGAAAACACCCGGCTCACAGCACCACAAACTGCCAATGCCGGTTCCGAAAATCCACCAAACGCCGCCCCACCGGCGGATGGATGATTCGGCTTTTGCCAAAGGTTGCAAGTCCGACCTGCAACTCGATCCCGCAGGACGTGGGTCACGACCTAGGCGAGAAATCTGAAAAACATCTTTTAAAACAGAAGGTTAAAGGGTGTCATTCGCGACTTTCCCAGCCAAGAATTGCGCAACCTTAAATAGTATTTTTCTTTTTCTTCACAATTAAGACTGCGCGCCGTCATAATAGTCGCGAGAGACCTAAACAGCCTTTGGTTGTAATCTTTCTGAGGAGGGGTCCGAAGTGCAGTACGAAAAGAATACCGAACAGGGACAGACAGAACTATCGGAAAACGAAATCACGTTTGCCCAATCCCTAGACGATGCCTTGGAAAAGGCATTGGGGACAGGCGACAATGTCACATCAATCTGGTCGCACCTCAAAGATGAACAGCGCGCCAGACTGGCTGCGGACTACCTTGCTGCATTGAATACCGATTCTCGTAAAAGTAGTAATTTTGAAAGCAATTCGTCAGCCTCACCCACCACGCCAGAGGCACCGCCAGAAGCACAGCAAGGAACAGCAGCAGCCTACACAGCCCCCCCGCAAACCGGGCCAGAAACCTCTGCCGTGCCGCGTGGTTATCCGGCGAATTTCAATCCATTGGCCGGATTTCCGGGACTGGAACCATCGTCAAACGGCCCAAGCCCAACCGATATCATCGCCGGTAGTCTTGGCAATCCTGGCAGTCTTGCCGGGCTGGCCGGGTTGCAGGGAATGTCGGGAATGCCCGGCTCGCGAGGATCGGGCAACACCGGCAATCAGATCGACCAGATGCAGCGATCCCTGCAGGATGCGATGTCGCTGCTGGGCAATCTCGGTTTCGAACAACCGGCTCCTTGCCAGCCCCTTGGCACCCCGCCAACACACGCCCCCCATCCACGAGCATGGCAATCCGATCCCCTCGATGATTCCGACCTTCCCGGTATGGAACCGGCCGCGCCAAATTTCTGGCCGCTCTGGATGGATCAACAGGACAGCCTTCTCAAGCAATGCCTGAAACTGATGTCTGGCAATATGGATGACGCGCAGGATGCACTGTCCGAAGCCATGCTAAAGGCATCGGTAAAGTTCGAGGATTCAATGGACGAAATCCGTAATCACCGCGCCTGGCTGTCACGGATCGTGCACAATGCCTGCATTGATCTGCATCGGCAAAACCGCCGAAAGGCGGAATACAAGGAAGAAAACCACGGCACCGCGGATGCCGCCCTGCCGCCGATTTCCGGTCGCAACGAACCCAGCCCTGAGGAATCCTTCCTTGCGACCGAAATGTTCGACCATCTTGAACGCGCCTTACGCGCCCTTCCTGAAAAACTGCGCAAACCGCTTCTGATGCGATGTGTCGAAGACCGCAGCTACGATGATATCGCGGTCAATCTCGGACTAAGCAATTGTGCCGTGCGTAAACGCGTTCAGCTTGCCCGCGACCATCTGCGTGGCGCAGGCATCCAGTAACCGCACGTGAAACCTGTTTAACGGGCAGAATGACAAATGCCATTCTGCCCGTTTCAACGCCGGGCTTGGAAAAGATCCGGCCCGCAAAAGACTTACAGAAATCCCCTTGCTGGCAAAAAAAATCATCCGTCCTGTCACAACCCCGAATTGCCAGCGTCGATAGGGTGAATTCGGGACGGAGAAACCCCGTCAGGATTTCCACCGCAAGCAGCATACGAAGGAGTTTTGAAATGGCGATTCCGACCCCGGTAAACGGTCAAATCACCGATGCCGTCACCCAGGCAAACGTCAAGGTGCTCGGTGATGCCCCGGCCATGGCTATGGGCTCGATCTTCCAGTCACTGGCCCATTCCACGGGCATTCTCTATGAAAATGCCGTCAGCGCCCAGCAGCAGCTTGGCATTTCTTCTCAGGCGGCAACCAACCAGGGTGTCATCCAGATCTATTCGATCGACACCATGGCCGATGCCGTCGCGACCTCGAAAATTGCCCAGAGCGACGTCCCCGACAACATGCTTTCGCTTCTGACCACCCTTCAGGCCGTCAAAAGCTAAGCCCCGTCCTCCAAGACCTCCCCGATTGGGCGGCCCGTTTTCCGACCGGCCGCCCAATATCGTTTCCCGGCAATTCCGCCCGCAGTTTTTGACGGTTTGACGTCACAAAGGCATATCCTCACCGTCAAATGACTGATCGCCGCGCACCACGCGGAACGGGCCGGTTTCCGGCATATTTATCCAGGCAACCAGGAGACAGATTATGGCTGATAATACCCCGGTCAATGGCATGATTACCGATGCAGTGACCCAGGCCAATGTCAAAGTACTGGGCGATGCACCGGCCATGGCCATGGGCTCGCTGTTTCAGTCGCTGGCACATTCCCACGGCATTCTTTACGAAAACGCCGTCAGCAACCAGCAGCAGGTCGGCATCTCGTCGCAGGCTGCAACCAACCAGGGCGTCATTCAGGTCTATTCCGTCGACACCATGGCAGGTGCCGTGGCAACGCAGAAAATCGCAACCAGCGACGTTCCGGACAACATGCTTGCATTGCTGTCCGCCCTGAAGGCAACCACCGGCACCGCAGTGTCGTAAACCTTCATTGGTTTCGCCGCCCGAACCGGCCCGGCATGCAAAAGCTTGCCGGGCTTTTTTTGTGTCACAAATTCCGATCCTCACCGTCATTGCGATGTAGTTCACGCGCCAGCCAAGGAGACCGCGATGGCACCGGCAAATACCGACCCGTCCGACAACAATTCCGACGCAACCTCCGTCGCAGACGCGGTGGAAAATTTGCAGGATCAGGTATCCCATCAGATCAGTGACGCTGTCAGTCTGGTAAATGTTGGCACCCTTGGTGTCGGCCCGGCCTATGCCACCCTGCAATCCATGCTGGCCCAGTCACAGGCACAGGGTGTTTTGATGGCCAACATGGTTTCCGGTCAGCGGCAACTATCCATGACCGGTATGGCCACCCTGACCAAAAGCATCGAACAGATGATGTCGCGTCCTAACCGATAAGGATCAAAACGATGAGCAACCCGCGCGAAGTCGACGAACAGATCACCGATGGCGTGACACAGACCAATACCACCGTCATCGGCTCCGCACCCGCCATGGGAACCATGCAGACTTACCTGTCGCAGGCCCAGGCACAGGGCGTGCTGTTTGCAAACATGGTCAATGAACAGCAACAGCTTGCCGTCGCCAGTCTGGCGACCACCATGGAATGCGCCCGCAATACGCTGGCGATCGGGGACAAAGGCCCAAAGTCCTAAGGGGGGATAATAATGGGACAGCAAAGCGCCCCCCCGACCTCAAGAGCGCACCGCCTCCCGCCCCCAAAATACCGGAAGACCCGAACAGCAATATCGAACTGACCGACGACGAACTTAAACGCCAGCAGGACGAATACGAAAGACAGAGACAGGCCGGACAATAACGGCACTTTAACCGGCTCCGTCGGTTCTGACCCGACCTGCGGACAAACCTTCAAGACAAAGGCATGACGTCATGAGCGATATCGTCAATCCGCAAATCACCGATGCCGTGACTCAGACCAACGTAAAGGTGCTGGGCGAAAGCCCGGCACAGGCGGTATCGATCGCCCTGCAATCGCATTCCCATTCAACAGGCCTGGCCATGGAAAACGCCACCCTGACGCAGGGAAACATGCAACAGGTCGCCAATACCGCAACCTCAAAACTGGTGGCCATGATCACAGCCCAGGCGGGTTGATAAAAAGGTCATCATTCAGGATTTTTGTCACAAAGATCAATCATCTGCGTCAAAACGGGTACGGTCATCGTGACCGCCAAATCGGAGGAAGAAATGGCTATTCCAACCCCAGTGAACGGTCAGATCACAGATGCGGTGACCCAGACATCGGTCAGCGTTCTCGGCTCGGCCCCGGCGAATGCCATGGGCATGATCTATCAAAGTGCCGCGCATTCGACATCCATCCTGTTCCAGAACGCTATCCAGGCCCAGCAACAGGCCTCGATGTGCTCGCAGGCCGCGACCAATATGGGTGTGATGCAGCTTTACTCGGTCAATACAATGGCCGGCGCGCAGGCAACAACCAAGCTGTCGCGATCCGACAACAGCAACACACTTCTGACCCTTTTGGTCATTTTGGCAGCAACTCGCCGGTAGGCAGCATTCGGATGTCACGCGCCGTGCGTGTTATCCGGAAATTTCAGTGAGGGCGTGACATGGCAGACAACACCCCGGTAAATTCCCAGATTACGGACGCGGTCACGCAGACCAACGTCAAGGTTCTGGGCGAGGCTCCGGCACAGGCAATGGGGCTCGTGTATCAGACGATGGCACATTCCATCAGTCTATCGATGCAGAACGCCATGCAAACCCAGGGCGGACTGCAACAGATCGGCAATGCCGTAACCTCCAGTGCGTGCAAAATGATTCTCGACAGCTCCGGTGGCGGCATGGGTGGCGGCGGCAAATCCTGACGCCGCCAACATGATTTCCCACGCCTTAAACGTCCGGCAACTTTGCGCCAAGCTCCTGAAACCGACCCGTTAACGCGATGAGGCCCGTCATGGCTGACGAAAACGAAAATCCCCCAAAGGACACCCCGCCCGCTGGTGGAAATCCCGCCGATGAACAGGGTGCCGCCGATCCCGAAAAAGCCGGAGACAAAACCTCCCCTGCGGCCGATGCCCAAGGTGGTGCTGGTGGCGGCAAAGCTGCCGGCGGCGACACTCCGCCCGCGAATGGTGGCGCTGCTGGCGGAGGAGGAGGAGGAGGCGCAAACAACACACCGCTCAGCACCGCCCTTAACCCGCAAATCGTTCAGGCCGTCGGCACCACCAATCACGCCGTACTGAACGGGGCCGGTCCCGGTGCCAACGGGATCGCCTATCAGAAGGTCGCGCAGGCCGCCGCCTACGCCGTACAGGACAGCACCGATTACATGCGAAACATCATGTCGATGGCGTCTGCCACAACCGGTGTCGCGCTGCAAAAGATGCTGGTGGAAAAAACAACCGATCCCTATGCCGATATCATCAAGGCGGCAACACAGGCCGTCACCGATGCCCAGCAAACATTTACCAATGTCGGCACGGCATCAAGCGGTGTGGTCAAGGATTTCGACAGTATGGCCTGATGGCCTGATGATCGCCAGGCGGGATCACCCCGCCTGCATCAACTGGATACGCTCGCACGCTTCGGTAAAGTCCGGCGCAAACAGTTTCAGGCTCAGACCCGTGCCATGAAGCTCGAAGGCACCCATTTCTTCCGTCGGACAGGAAATGAACTTCGCCACCTGATGACTGACCAGAACCCGTTTGCCAAGCTGCTTGGTCAACTGTTCGATCCGGGCGGCTTCGTTGGCCGCCTGCCCGATCACGGTAAAATCGACCCGGTCAGGCACGCCGACATTGCCGTAAATCACATCACCAACATGCATGCCAAGCCCGTAATCAAAGGCCGGCAATCCGGTTTCTTCGCGCTGGCGGTTAAGCTGATCGATATTAAGCTGCGCCTCGGCTGCGGCGTAAACCGCGGCCGTACAGGCCTGTTCCAGATCCTGCTCATCCTCGCGGATCGGGAAAATCGCCAATGTCGCATCCCCGATATAGCGCAAGACCTGCCCGCCATGCTTCAGGACCGCACCGGCCGTCGCGGCAAAGAAATCATTCATTTCACCCAGAAAAGCATCATCCCCGACACTGGCGGCAACCGATGTCGAATTGCGCATATCGGAAAACCAGATCACTGCCCGCGTCTTGGTACTGTCGCCAAGCTTGATCTGCCCGTCGCGCACCCGATGCCCGGCATCCGACCCCAGATAGGTTTCAAGGATCGTCTTGGTTTCTTCGTGCATGATGCGCATTTTGCACGACACGGCAAAACGGCGCTGGATCGATGACAGGATTGCCAGATCCTCGTCGGTAAAGCCGCTGGGCCGACGCGTCATATAGGTCATGAAGATACGGTTCGTACCCAACGTGCTGTCGCGGTCCGTGGTAAAGGGCGTCATCAGCGCCAGATAATCCGTGCCGCCGGATTTGCGGAAAGTCTGCAAAACATTGAAATCAAGGATCGCCCCCGGCCCGATCAGATGGCGACGCATGAAGGTGACATCGTTATCGGACATCCACTTCATCGGGCTATCAAGCCAGTCGGGGTTCTTTTCGCGCACATCAAGATGCAGCGACCGTTCAACCCGGCCCTCATCCTTGGACCAGATATAGGAAACGCCTTCATAAAGCGGATGCAGGGTCTTGAAACCAACCATGACGCGTTCGATCGGAATGCCCGCGGCAACAAGCCGCGACACCATGCCTTCAACAATCGCATCAATATCGGTATCGTCGAGTGCGCGCTCCATCAGCCAGTCATTGACCGCCCGCACAAAGCCACCGCCAGACAGGGCACTGTTCGTACCCGGCAGCGACGTGACATTGTTGTTGGACTTCGTGTTTTCCGGCATGATGGGCTCCGTCCGATTCTTAAGCGACTATGACATGAATATGACATCGCATAAATGGGACAGGCTTGTGATTTCGCAATCGCAAAATCACAAAAACTGCACTGACCAATATTATTCCTGACAAATTTCGGTCAATCCAGCGAAACCTTTTGCCCAAGCCCCGGATCACTGCGCAATCGGCGGCAGGTAAATCCGCGCCAGAAGCCCGCCAGACGGCGCATCTTCCAGATAAATCTCGCCGCCATGCGCCCGGATCGCGGTGCGGGCAATCGCCAGACCAAGGCCAATTCCACCCGTTTCACGATTGCGCGAGGATTCAAGCCGGAAGAACGGCTCGAACACCTGATCGCGCTGATCGGGTGGAATTCCCGGCCCGTCATCACTGACTTCGATCCACATGCCACCATCATCGGCGGGCTTCAACAATACGTCGACATGATCGCCAAATGTCAGGGCATTTGACATCAGATTGCCCATCGCCCGCTTGATCGAAAGCGGACGGCATGGATAAACCCGTGGTTCGCCATCACCCACGAACCGGATCGGTCGCCCGGTTTCGGCAAGGTCTTCGACCGCGGCCTCGATCAGGGCGGCAATATCGATCTTGCGGGTCGCCTCGTTCGCGGTTTCTTCGCGCGCAAAGGTCATGGCCGCTTCGACCATCTGTTCCATTTCATTCAATGTCTCGATGATCCGAGACCGGTTTTCCGCATCCTCGACAAATTCTGCCCGCAGCCGAAGAGACGTGATCGGAGTGCGCAAATCGTGCGAAATCGCGGCCAGCATCCGGGTGCGATCCTCGACAAAACGTTTCAGCCTTGCGGTCATGCGGTTGAACGCCTTTGCTGCTCGGCGGATTTCAAGCGGGCCATCTTCGGGCACCGGTTCGGGATAATCACCACGCCCCACCCGGTCGGCGGCCTGTGCCAGAACCGCCCAGGACCGTGTCATGCGACGCGCCAGGAAAAACGCGATGATCCCGATCAGGACCGCCGAAATAACAATACGCAGGATATTTTGCAAAACCGCACGCGGCGGCGGTGCAACACCATTGATCCGCGCTTCAAGCCAGACAACAGGCTGTACACTTTCAGCCGCCGCCGATCCGGCAGCGTTTACCGTCGCCCCCACCGGGAAGATCGGCACACTGATCTGCATTAATGGTGCGGCAACACAGTCAAGGTGATCAAAGAAACGCGGCCCGTGATGTCCGTCGCGAACAAAGTCATCCTTGCGCCATTTCTTGTCGCGATCATCATCATCGTCATCGTCACCATGCTTTTCGTGTTTCTTTTTCTCGCGCTCCTCAACCGCCTCACAATCATCCTCCGACAGGATATGCACTCGCGCGGGCACCGCGGGACCGTCAAGCGCCTGATTAAGCCGCTCGCTCAGTGTGTAACTGATATCAGACATCGGCAGGCTGCTATCGGGCTTGTCCGCCAGACGCATGATGCTTTGCGGCGACTGGCCGACCTTCAGGACATCACGCCAGTTTTCCGATGGGGTTGCCGCCAGAATGCGCGAAATGGCCGCAACGCGCGCCAATGCACCGCCACGCCGCTCGCTTAACAACGCATCGCGCCGTTCTTCGGCCAAAAGCAATCCTAACACCACATGGGTCAGAACCACGGCACCGAGGATCAGCAACACCAGCTGACCGACAAGGGTTTCTGGCCACAAACGGGAAATGAAACCGCGCCGTTTCATTTTTTCACCACGTCGCAGGTAAACATATATCCCCCGCCCCAAACGGTTTTGATCAGGGTCGGGTTCTTCGGGTCGGGCTCGATCTTTTTGCGCAGGCGGCTAACCTGATTATCAATACTGCGATCAAACGGAATGGCTTCGCGCCCCTTGGTCAGGTCAAGCAACTGGTCGCGGTTCAGCACCATATTGTGGTGATCGACAAAGGCGCATAACAGGGCAAATTCACCAGCACTCAGCGGCACGACAACATCGTTTTCGTCACGCAATTCATGACGCGTGCGATCCAGTATCCAGCGATCAAAGGCAATTTCACCCCCGGTCTTCTGGCCGCGCCGCCCGCTTGGCAAACTTTGCGCCCGACGAAGCACCGCCTTGATACGGGCCAGCAACTCACGCGGATTGAAAGGCTTTGCCAGATAATCATCTGCCCCCATTTCAAGGCCGATGATCCGGTCGGTTTCCTCGCCAAGCGCGGTCAGCATCACAACCGGCACATCATAATTCTCGCGCAGCCACCGGCAAAGACTCAACCCGTCTTCGCCAGGCATCATCAGATCGAGCACGATCAGATCGGGCAGAACATTCTCACCCATCAGCTTGCGCAATTCGCGCCCGTCAGACGCCAGCGTCACGCGGTATTCATGCTGGCGCAGATACCGCCCCAGCAGATCACGAATATCGCGGTGGTCATCAACGACGAGAATATGGGCCGGATCACTCATCAAGCTGTGCCTGTCTTTCCAAAGATTATCTGATCCCAGCTTATCGCGCCCGGTGGCCCATCAAAAACAGCAATTTGTATCAGATTGTCGCAAAAGCCGGTTTTGGTAGACATTGCGACCATTTCCCCGGTTTACCGGGATCATTTCGCGACAAATCAGCTTCATAAAAGGCCTCAGCCAAACAAAAGTCCCCCAACGAAAAGAGGCCCACATGACCCGTAACAGCAAACTTAAAATCGCATCCCTCCTGATCGCGACCAGCATTGTCGCAACCCCCATCGCCACCGCGCTTGCATCGGGCGGCGATCATCGACCCTGGCAGATGAGCGATGATGACCGTGGCGATGGCCCGAAATTCCGCGATCATGACCGCGACCACCACAAAGGCATGTATGGCAAACATGGCATGCGCCGCAGCACTCCGCTGACGATCGAGGAAGCCAAAATTCTGGTCGATGCAATGCTTCTGCGTCGCGGCACTACGGAGCTTAAAACCGGCGATGTCAAATCGGTCGATGACGGCGAGGAAATCGAAGTCACCCTGCTGAATGCCAACGGCGATGTTGTCGATACCGTGAGTTTCGATGCCAAATCGGGCCGCCCGGATCGCGACGAAATGCGTGATATGCACCGCATGATGCCCAAACCGGACGCGGAGGACCGCTTTGACCGTCGCTTTACCACTGAACAGATGACCCTTCTGGCAAATGCCATGGTGATCCGGTTTGGTGGCGGTGAACTGACGCTCGGCGAAATCAAGGAAACGCCGCGCGGCACCTATATCGCGACCATCACCAACAAGGCCGGCGACATCGTTCGCGAAATGGAGCTTAGCCGCGTGACCGGTCGCCCGGTCAGCTAACCGGCTTTGTCCGAACACGCACTTCCCTTCTACCCAACTCCCATTGTCCGGGTCCTTCCCCCACCCAACCGATAGCCCGGACAACACTGGCGCCCCTCTCCCCGGGGGCGCCACTTTTTATATTTGCATGACTTTTGGTTTGACGCGCCTTCGATCCCTGATCATTCTGCGTTTTTAGGAACCAAGAAGCTGCATCATGACTGCCACCCACCTTTCCCCCGCCCCACGTACCGCCCTTGAAACCGACATTCCCGCAATCACCAAACTCTGGCAGGAAACCGGGCTTTACCGCCCGTACAATCCGCCGGAATGGGATGTGCGATTTGCGCTCTCGGATCGCAATTCGACCCTGATGGTATGGGAAGATATCAACGGTGTTATCATTGCCACCGTGATGGTCGGCCATGACGGGCATCGCGGCTGGATTTATTATCTGTCGGTTGCACCAAGCCATCAGAAAACCGGGCTTGGCAAAAAGCTGGTTGCCATCGGCGAAGACTGGCTGCGTGAACACGGCGTCTGGCGCATGCAACTAATGGTGCGGTCGGAAAACAGCGCGATGCAGGATTTCTACCGCCATCTTGGCTATCGGGCCCTTGATGTCACGGTCATGCAAAAAGATATAGATATCCCGCCCGCTGACCGCTGAGAAAAAGAAAACAGCTGTTAAGGTGCAACCGGATGCCCGTGCGGCGTTCGTTCCGGACTGTTGCTGTTGTCATCCCGGTCATCGCGCGTAATTGCCAGTGACGCCCGCGCAATGCGGCGTGCGCGTTCATATAAGCGGTTGATACGCTCGACCAGCGCAACTTCTGTGCGGTAACGGCGGATATCCGCATCTCTTGGCCCGATCTCGTCGCTGATCCGGCGCAGGGTGACGTCCATTTTTTCGATGAACTCTGCCTTACGAGCCAACACACGATTGGCGGCCTCAACATCGTCACTGGCAAAGGCCGTTAGTGCCTGCTTGAGGCATTCTTCAGAAAAAGTGAATAATTCGGACATTTTTTCACGGCTATCTAATAATGGCAGATTGCGTTCGGCTAACAATCTGCCAACCAGCTCGGTCATTTCCTCGCTGATAATATCGCCGATGGCCTCCAGATGATTGCTGATCGCAAGCTTGTTCAAAAGCCGGTTCTGATCCGATGGCAGCAACTCCGAATGGCGCAGTTTTCCAGCAAACCGCGCAATCGCATCCTGAAGGCTGTCAACCCCGTCATCAAGCTCGGCAATCTTTTCAAGTTTCTCAAGTGTCGGGTTTTGCATGGTTTCGCGCCCACGCCTTACAACATCGCACACGATATCGCCCATATGCATGACTTCTTTGCGCAAAAGCATCAGAGCGGCAGACGGGGTATTGGCAATTTCATTGACCAGAAATTTTGGTGCCGGGTCAAGCGGCGGTTCGAACACATCACGCACCGGCACACATTTTTCGATCAGACGCGCAATCCACGGCACGAAACCGATCATGATCGCGACATTGGCGATGTTGAAAATGCTGTGCGCATTGGCGATTTCACGCGCGATGTCGACCTGACCACCCTCCTCGCCCAGCGACACGGCATGGACGAAACCGGCCAGTTGCGGGATAAACGGCAGCCAGATCAGCACCCCGACAACGTTAAAGAACACATGACCAAGGGCGGTGCGCATCGCATCGCGATTCTTGCCAATCGTCACCAGAAGGGCCGTGATACAGGTGCCGATATTCGCCCCGAAGATCAGGGCAATCCCCCCTTCGAGCGGCACAAGCCCCTGCCCTGCAAGGGCAATCACAATGCCGGTCGTTGCCGAACTTGATTGCACAAGGGCGGTAAAGGCCGCGGCAATCGCAATCGACAAAAACGGGTTTGTCATCTGCGCCATCAGATTGATGAAGGGGTCATAGGTGCGAAGCGGTTCCATCGCCTCGCTCATCATGCCCATACCGAAAAACAACAGCCCAAGCCCCAGCAGGGCACGCCCGCCAAGTGACCAGCTTCGATCACGCCAAAACGCCATGACGCCAAAGCCGACCGCAATCATCAACGGCGCGACGGCATCAATCCGGAAGGCGATAATCTGCGCCGTCAGGGTCGTTCCGATATTGGCCCCCATGATCACAGCAATGGATTGGGCGAAGCTCATCAATCCGGCAGAAACAAAGCCGACCACAAGAACAGTTGTCACACTCGACGATTGCACCAGCCCGGTGATCGCCACCCCGGAAAGGACGGCCATAAAACGGTTGCGGGTCATTTTGGCAAGGATCACACGCAACCTTGCCCCGGCCAGCGTTTTAAGCGCCGTTGCAAGATGATCCATGCCATACAGGAAAAGGGCAAGGCCGCCCAAAAGGCCAATCGCCATCCAGCCCAACTGCAAATCCGGCACCGAAGGATCATTGGTTGCCGCAAGGATGCCGCGCATCGGCAGGACAGTCAAAACAGCCGTCAGGGCAGATAAAAAGGCGGATAAGCGAAGGGATGACATCGGCATGGAACCTGCCATAAACTATTGATATGCCATCATAGCACACAGAAATCCCGCGTATAGATCAGACTGGATTCCCGCCATAATGCCTGCCCCGAACCCGCACGGAAAAATGCGCAATATCGGCCCGACATCGTCGCGCGAACTGGCCGAGATCGGCATTGAAAACCGATCCGACCTGATCAAGGAAGGGTTGGAGGAAACGGCAAGACGGCTATTGTTCCGGTTTGGCGGGGAAAAACAGATCAGCGTGAATTATCTTTATGCACTTGAAGGTGCCATTCACGACCATGACTGGCGCGATATTACCCCATCGCGCAAACAGGAACTCCGCGATTTGCTGGTGCGGTTACGCAGCGAAATCGCGGCGCATTAAGGCCAGCCGATTACTGGGCCGCGATCTGGTCCGATGACACGGATGCCAGACGTTTGCGAAGTCCCGCAATCTGATCTTCTGACAGGCGCAAACCAAGTTTGGAGCGACGCCAGACAAGGTCTTCGACGCCACGCACCCATTCCTGATCAATCAGATAACGCACTTCGGCTTCATACAGGTCATAACCATAACAAACACCAAGGTCGGCCACGCTGTTGCAGCCATCAAGCAGTTTTTCGATCCTACTGCCATAGGCACGCAGAAGACGTTTCAGGGTTGCTTCCGGTAACCAGTCATATCGGGCACCATAGGATTGCAGAGCCTTTTCAAAGGATGCATCGGGCAGATCACCACCGGGCAGTACTTCGCCCGCCGTCCAGGGACGATTAGTCACCCCAAGCTGTTTTGAAATCAGTTGCAAGGCATGCTCGGCCAGTTTGCGATAGGTGGTGATTTTGCCACCAAACACATGCAGCGCCGGGGCTTTGCCCTGCCCGGCTTCGAGTTTGAGCGTGTAATCACGCGAGACTTTGGATGCGTTGGCAACTTCGCCCTCGCCCGCATATAGCGGACGCACCCCGGAATAGGACCAGACGACATCCATCACCGAAATCGGTATTTCGAAATAATCACCAGCCAGCTTGCACAGATAATCGACTTCGTCAGCGCCGATTTCAACCTTGGCCGGATCGCCGTTAAAATCGACATCGGTGGTGCCGATCAAGGTGAAATCATCCTGATAGGGAATGGCAAAAACGATGCGGCCATCCGGGTTCTGGAAAATATAGCAATGATCATGATCGAAAAGTTTCGGAACCACGATATGGCTACCCTTGACCAGACGGATATTTGCCTTGGTTTCGGCATCGACCACACCATTCTCAGGATCAATCAGCGAGGCACACCACGGACCGGCGGCATTGATCAGCATCTTGCCACTAACGATGCGTTCGGCGTTGCTGTCGCGATCACTCAGGGTGACCTGCCATTTGCCATCCTGTTGGGTTGCACCGACACAGCGGGTCCGCGTCAGGATTTCGGCACCGCATTCGCGGGCATCCATGGCATTCAAAACCACAAGCCGTGCATCATCGACCCAGCAATCTGAATAGACGAATGCCTTGTCCATCCCGGTCTTGAGCGGCTGCCCCGCAACGTGCTTGCGCAGTGAAATGCCTTCGCTGCCCGGCAGTTTTTTGCGTCCGCCAAGATGATCGTAAAGGAACAGGCCAAGGCGGATCATCCATGCCGGACGCAGGCCAGGAACATGGGGAAGAACAAACCGCAGCGGCCAGATGATATGCGGCGCATTGCCCAGAAGGACTTCGCGTTCGTTCAATGCCTCACGGACCAGACGGAATTCATAATGTTCAAGATAACGCAGACCGCCATGGATCAGTTTGGTGCTGGCCGAAGATGTGGCACTTGCCAGATCGTTCATTTCGCACAACAGGACCCTGAGCCCGCGCCCGGCTGCATCACGGGCGATCCCCGCCCCGTTGATCCCGCCGCCGACGATGATCAGGTCATATTCCGAATGGTTCTGCATGGCATGACTTCCGCGCTTTAGTTTCGATATTGACCATAAAATATTTCATTTTCGAAAATTTTCAAGCGATGAATTGTGACAATTTATAGCCAATAGCAATCGACACCCTTATTTACCGAGGCCAAAACCTCAACACTCGATAAAAATTTCGATTTTGAAAAAATTGATAACTCTGGGATCAAATCCCATTGGCCGAAACAAAAAAACCCCGCCAAACGGCGGGGCTTTCAAAGTTAGATTTTTTGCAATCAGCTTAGCTTAACCAAGCCAGCGACGCTGCCAATCCGACAGCATGGCAATTGCCCAAAGCTGGTGCGACCAGTTCCGGCAACCCGAAACATGTTCAGCAAAGCGTTTGTCGATTTCCGCACGGTTAAGGCCAAGATCGGAATAAAGCGCATCGCGTGCCAGCAAATCCCCAACCCATTCCTTAAGTGGCCCACGCAACCATTCCGCCAGCGGCACACCAAAACCGGTTTTGGGGCGGTCGATCAATTCGCGCGGAACATATTTATAAAGGATGTTGCGGAGGGCAACCTTGCCCACCGAACCGTCCAGCTTAAGGTGCGCTGGCATACGCCAGCCAAATTCGATCACCCGATGATCGATCAAAGGCACGCGCACCTCAAGCGAGCTTGCCATTGATGCCCGGTCAACCTTGGTCAGGACGTCATCGACCATATACATCATCGTATCCATGACCTGCATCGCGGACACATGATCAAGGTTTCGGTTACGGCAGAATTTTTCGCCCGGAATGCGGAATTTCTTTCGCGGTTTTCCGGGTTCATCCGCCATCAGGACATCGGGATTCCAAAGCGAAAGCAGCGCCTGATAGCGATCCAGATCATCGCGGATCGACAGAAGCGGTGCCACCTTGTGGATTTTATCGCCCAATGCCGCCGTCCCGCGCTTGCCGGGCACAAGACCGATCAGGGCATCCCATTGCCCGGGCGACAGGGCCGTCAGCCCCTTGGACATCAACGACGATCCGAACGGGATGTTTTTGGCGATATTGCTGATCTGGCGCGCCCAAAGATACCGATTATAGCCGCCAAAAGTTTCATCGCCGCCATCGCCCGAAAGGGCAACCGTGACTTCCTTGCGGGTCAGCGATGAAATCAGGCAGGTCGGGATGGATGAGCTGTCAAAGAACGGTTCGTCATAGATTTCCGAAAGACGCGGCACCAGATCAAGCGCGTCCTTGGCGGTGACATAAAGCTCGGTGTGGTCGGTGCCAAGATGTTTGGCAACTTCACCGGCAAAGGCCGCCTCGTTATAGGCATCATGATCAAAGCCGATGGAATAGGTTTTGACAGGCCGATCCGAAACCGATTGCATCAGGGCAACGACAGTCGAGGAATCAATACCACCCGACAGAAACGCGCCGAGTGGCACATCGGCAATCATCCGCCGTTCAACAGCATCGCGCAGCAAATCTTCCAGCGCATCAATCGCGCTTTGATCATCACCACTCCAATGATGGTTCTGACCGCTGATGACCGCGTCCTCGACCGACCAGTAGGCAAATTCGGATGCGTGCCCCTCCCCGGCGATTTCCAGGATATGACCGGGTTGCAGCATTTTGGCATGGGCATAGATCGAATGCCCCGATGGCACATAGCCAAACCGCAGATAGGCATCAAGGGCAATGCGATTAACCTCGCGCGAGATGACATTGCCCGCGATCAGGCCTTTAAGCTCGGACGCAAAGGCGATGTTCCCGTCATAACGCGACCAGTAAAGCGGCTTGATCCCCAACCGGTCACGAACCAGTGTCAATTTGCCGGTCTTTTTATCCCAAAGGGCGATGGCGAACATGCCGATCAGGCGTTTAACCGTATCACGCACGCCCCAGCGCGCCATGCACTCAAGGATAACCTCACTGTCGGAATGGCCGCGCCACGCGACATTTTCACCGGCCAGTTTGGCACGCAGGTCTTCGGCGTTATAGACCTCGCCATTATAAACCATGACGTATCTGCCATCGGCCGAATGCATCGGTTGTTTACCGGCATCGGAAAGATCGATGATGGCAAGGCGACGCTGCCCCAGCGCCAGTCCGGCATCGCTATCGCACCAGACATCGCCGCCATCCGGCCCGCGATGCAGCAACGCATCGGTCATGCGCGTGATGGTGTTGCGCAATTTATCGCCGTCGCCATTGCGACCAAGCCACAGACCGGTGATGCCGCACATGAAAAATATCCCTTTATCATTTGCCCTACTTAAAAACGATCCGGGCGCGTTCGACAATCAAAATCATGGGCTTGCCGACAAGGATTTGCAGTTTGTTTCGGGGATTTTGGTCGCGTGTAATGACAAGCGGTGATAAACAGGCAGCATTGCCCATCAAGCTGGAAAGACCATGCTGAAACTGGATCGACTGTTCATCAAAATCCTGCAGGTTTTGCAAACCAATGGCCGGATTTCGAACCTTGATCTTTCAGAAGAGGTCAATCTGTCGCCCTCGCCCTGTCTGGAACGGGTGCGCAAGCTTGAGGAAGCCGGGCTGATCACGCAATATCTGGCGGAAATCGACCTTGATAAAATAGGTGCTAACCTGCACATCATGGCCGAAATCACGCTGGGCAATCATCTGGTCGATGATTTCAAACGGTTCGAAGCCGCAATCACCAACGTCCCCGAAGTCATTTCCTGCTATAAAATCGCCGGGCCGTTCGATTACACGATGGATATGATCTGCCGCGATATCGCGCATTTCAACCAGCTCAAAGAAAAGCTTCTGGCCGCCAATATCGGGATCGAGAATTTCCGTGGCCATGTGGTGATGGAACGCACCAAAACCTTTTCGGGCTATCCGCTCGAAAGCCTCACCGCACCCTCACCGCTTGACGGCGTGCTCAAGGGCTAGGCTTCACGCCTTATATCGAACCGATCCATCTTGCGATAAAGCGTATTGCGGCTGATGCCAAGCGCCTTGGCGGTTTTGCTGATATGCCAGCGGTGATCATCAAGCACCTGACGCAAAGCATCGGCTTCGGCCCGTTTCAGGATCGATCCGGCGTGATTTGGATCGCACGTAATGGCTTCGTGGAAATCGTCGGGCAGGTGCGACCGCAGGATCAAACCACCTTCGGCAAAAACGCAGGCATATTGTAATACATTGACCAGTTCGCGGATATTGCCCGGCCAGTCATGGCGTGACAGCAGCTCCAGAACGTCGTCCGAACAACGAACATCCCCCGCCATATCCCTGGAAATACCGCGAAGAAGCCGGGCGATGAGATCCGGCAGATCGGACCGTTCGCGAAGTGCTGGCAGGGAAAGGCGCGCACCTTTGATCCGGTAAAGCAGATCTTCGCGGAATTTGCCATCCGCCACCGCACGGGTCAGATCGACATTGCTGGCACAGATCAGACGGAAATTGACCGGCACGGATTTGGTACTGCCAAGCGGCTCGACCGTGCGTTGTTCAAGCACACGCAAAAGCCGCCCCTGTGCTGAAAGCGGCATATCACCGATTTCATCCAGGAACAAAGTCCCGCCATCGGCCTGCTTGATCCGCCCGCCAAAGCCATCGCGTGCCGCACCGGTAAAGGCACCACCGGCATGACCGAAAAGCTCGCTTTCAATCAGGCTTTCGGGAAGGGCCGCGCAATTGATCGCAACGAACGGTTTGCGCGCACCGACCGCAGCGGCATGAATGGCGCGCGCCATATGTTCCTTGCCGCTGCCGGTTTCGCCCGACATCAGAACATTGATACGATTGGTCAGAAGTTTGCTACCGACCTTGTAAAGACGACGGATTACCGGGTCCTGATCGGGGATGTCACCGGTTTCATTCGCCGCCGAACGCGCGGACGGACGCGATACTGGTGCTGGCCGCATCGAGATAAACTTGCGCCGCTGCTTTTCAGGCAAAGTCACCCGCCCGAACAAAAGCCCCCCCCCATTGACGGGCAGGGCCTTGGCCGATACAGAAGTTGATGCCCCCTCGCCCACGCCAAGCGTCGCGATCAGGCCATCCAGATCAAAACCGAACATCGATTGCACATCGCGCGCGTTGTCCGCCGCCGCCAGCAAACGGCGCGCGGTCGAGGTCGCACCACGGATATTACCATCCGGGCCAATCGAAATAAGGGCATCACGGGTCGATCCGACATGCTGGGCATCGGGATGAAGATGCAGGATCAGGTCGGATGCGCATTCATCAAAGAAAAGGATACGTTCAAGCGCATCGGCATAATCGGCAATCAGGCTTCGGACGCGCAGGCAATCGGTGCGTTTGATGTCATCGCGCACGGCAGACACATCAAGGACAGAGCAAACCTGCCCTTCGGGGTCAAACACCGGTGCCGCCGTGCAGGTCAGCACCGCATGTTGCACCAGAAAATGTTCGTCCTTGTGGATGGTGATCGGACGACCTTCAACGATGCAGGTGCCGATACCATTGGTGCCCTCGCGTTCCTCGCTCCAGACCGCACCGGGCAAAAGACCGTTGGTGCGAAACGACGGCAGCAACGTGTGGGCCGCGACACTGTCAAGGATCACACCGTCATTATCGGTCAGGAAAACCGCATAGCCCGACGCATCGATCTTGCGATAAAGCGTGCGCACCAGATCATGGGCATGATGATAAAGTCGCCCGCTGCGATCACGGCGCTGGCGGGTTTGGCTTTCGGGCATGACTTCGGGACGGCGCAAAGTGTCATGCGCCAGACCAAAGCGCTGTTCGCAACGTTGCCAGCTTTCGAGAACGGCGCGATTTTGGGCGACGCCACTTAACTGCAACGCAGCTTCGATCCGTCCACCGTAATGGTTTCCAGACATAAGACGTTATCTCCCTTGCGTCGGTATTTTGTCGGGAATGCGTTCTGGCATGGCCCGGCTTGCGGCTTTGTCCGCGTCCGATCACAGCCAAGATCGTAACACATCACAGCCCCGAAACGCCAAATGGTTTCCGTGCAAACAGACGGCATAATTGGTTGTGTCACGAATATGGGACAGTTTGTACCACCTGTGCCACGACACGGAACGGCATGACACAATCGCCCCCAATCAGCGCCATCTTCCAACCGATTGTAAAAAGGCAAAAAAAATCGGTCACCGGGTCCTCTGGCACAGAATTTTGCGAACTGGCACGTACTTTGCGGAACTGTCAGGGCCAAAACCAAAAACAGGTGGCAAAGCCGCCTTCCGATCATGGAGGATCCAAGATGATTTACAAGAATCCGGGCGACGCGGGCAGCGTCGTTGCATTCAAATCCCGTTATGACAACTATATCGGTGGCGAATGGACCGCGCCCACCAAGGGGCAGTATTTCGAAAATGTCTCGCCGGTGAATGGCAAGCCATTCTGCGAAATCGCACGATCCAGTTCGGAAGATATCGAAAAGGCACTTGATGCCGCCCACGGCGCAGCCGAAGCGTGGGGCAAAACATCGGTGACCGAGCGGGCCAATATCCTCAATAAAATCGCCGACCGCATGGAACAGAATCTTGAAATGCTGGCGGTTGCCGAAACATGGGATAACGGCAAGGCGGTGCGTGAAACGCTCGCCGCAGACATTCCGCTGGCGATTGATCATTTCAGGTATTTTGCCGGTGCGATCCGCGCCCAGGAAGGATCGCTTGGCGAGATTGACGACAATACCGTCGCCTATCACTTCCACGAACCGCTTGGCGTTGTCGGACAGATCATTCCGTGGAACTTCCCGATCCTGATGGCAGTCTGGAAACTGGCCCCGGCGCTGGCGGCGGGCAACTGCGTTATCCTGAAACCGGCCGAACAGACCCCGGCATCGATTTGCGTACTTCTGGAACTGGTTGGTGATCTTCTTCCGGCCGGTGTGCTGAACGTTGTACAGGGCTTCGGGGTTGAAGCAGGCAAGCCATTGGCACAAAGCAACCGGATCGCCAAGGTCGCCTTTACCGGTGAAACCACCACCGGCCGCCTGATCATGCAATATGCCAGCGAAAACATCATTCCGGTCACCCTCGAACTGGGCGGCAAATCGCCCAACATCTTCTTTGATGATGTGATGGCACAGGATGATGATTTCCGTCAGAAAGCCGCCGAAGGCATGACCATGTTCGCGCTGAACCAAGGCGAGGTCTGCACCTGCCCGTCGCGTGCGCTTATTCAGGAAAACATCTATGACAAGTTCATGGATAGCGTCCTGTCACGCGTGGCCAATATCAAGCAGGGCAACCCGCTGGATAGTGAAACCATGATCGGCGCGCAGGCATCGACCGAACAGATGGAAAAAATCCTGTCCTACCTTGATATCGGCAAGCAGGAAGGTGCCGAAGTCCTTTGCGGCGGCGGCAGGGCGGAACTGGGTGGCGATCTTTCGACCGGGTTCTATGTCCAGCCGACCATCTTCAAGGGGCATAACCGGATGCGGATTTTCCAGGAGGAAATCTTTGGCCCGGTTGTTTCAGCAACAACCTTCAAGGACGAGGCAGAGGCGCTTAAAATCGCCAACGATACGCTTTATGGCCTTGGTGCCGGTGTCTGGACCCGCGATGGCACGCGTGCCTATCGGTTTGGCCGCAATATTAAGGCCGGTCGCGTCTGGACCAATTGCTATCACCTCTATCCGGCGCATGCCGCCTTTGGCGGGTACAAGCAATCGGGTATCGGACGTGAAAACCACAAGATGATGCTCAACCATTATCAGCAGACCAAGAACCTGCTGGTTTCCTATGATCCAAAACCGATGGGCTTCTTCTGATCGGAATGTTCTGGCCGGGTGCCCGTTCGCACCCGGCCCTTCCCGATACAGGAGGCGAAGATGACAACAGATCAAATTCCGGCACGGGTCACGGCCACCGACGCGGCCACCGCCCTGATCCGGAAGCTCAAGGACATTCACGGCCCCCTGATGTTTCATCAATCCGGCGGGTGTTGCGATGGCAGTGCGCCAATGTGCTTTCCGGATGGGGAATTCAAAACCGGCGATCAGGATGTGTTACTGGGCGAAATTGAAGGCAGCCCGTTTTACATCGGACGCGCCCAATTCGAATATTGGCGTCACACACAGCTGATCATTGACGTCGTGGATGGACGCGGGGGGATGTTTTCGCTTGAGGGACCCGAAGGCAAACGCTTTCTGACCCGATCACGCATCTTCACCGATGACGAATGGAATGCACTGAAATACGCCGAACAAGGAAACGAGCAATCTAAAACAGAAGCAAGAACGTAAAGAAGATTACCAACGCAGATCTACCCGTGACATTGCGCGATCCCTGCCTCCCACAGTGCCTGCTCGCCAATGTCTGAAGATGCCGGACGCATCTTCCCCTTGCCCGTCGCCATTCCCCCCGAACAGGCGGCGGGCTTTTTTTATCTGCGATCAGGCCAAAATCACCAGCACCAGAAGACCAAGTGCACACAGCACCAGAAGCGACAGAAGGGCAGCTGCCATCACCCGCCCGCCAACATGCATGACGCTTCGGATATCGACACTTAACCCCAATGCCGCCATGGCAAGGATGGTCAGGAAGGATGAAATTGTGCGCATCGGCTCCAGCGCGATTTCGGGGATCATGCCAAATGAACGGGCTGCCATCGTCGCAACGAACCCGACAATGAACCACGGCACCATCTGGGTCACAGGCAGGCGAACCTCGCGCTTGCGCCCCCCCATAAGGGCAAGCGCAAAGATCACCGGGCCAAGCATCAGAACGCGGATCAGCTTGACGAGTGTTCCGACCTGCACCGCCAGGGGCCCCGCCGGGGCCGTCGCGGCCAGAACCTGCGGTACGGCATAGACCGTCAGCCCGGAAAAAATACCATATTGCGCGGCACTCAGGCCCAGCCCGACATGCACCAGCGGCAGGGCAAAAACAAACAGAACCCCCAGAACCGCGGTAAAGGCGATGGAGGCCGCAACATCATCGGATTTTGCTGAAATCACCGGGGCGGTGGCGGCAATCGCCGAATTGCCACAGATCGAATTGCCGCAGGCCACCAGCATCGCTAAATGCTTCGACAGTCCAAGTAACCGCCCGATATGGAAGCTTAAAAACAGACTGGTGCAAACCACCAGAACAATGGCCGCAATCAGGCCAAAGCCCGCCTGCCCCAAGGCCTGCGCGGAAATTGACGCGCCCAGCAAAACAATCGCGATTTCAAGCACGGTCTTCCCACAAAACCGCACACCATCATGAAACAGCTTGGCAAGGCCAAACACGGATCGCACCACCACACCAAGCAGGATGGCAAAAACCAGACTTTCGATCCAGCCATGCCCCAAAAGGCTACGCTCCGCCTGCTCGACCAGTTTGGCGATAAGGGCAATCGCCGTGGTCAGGAACAGACCGGGCAAAAGGGATTTGAGGTGGGCTTTAAAAAACATGATCTGCCTGTAAAATGTGACAGGCGAAAAATCACACGATCAATCATTTACTTCCATCGAATAAAAATGGATATTTCATTCGATAATTTCGAACAATAACGAGCATGTGCCATGATGACCCTTGAACAGCTTGCCATCTTTGTGGCCGTGGCCGAACGCGAACATCTTACAAAAGCCGCCGATGCAATTGGCCTCACCCCCTCGGCAGTCAGTTCGGCGATCAAGAACCTAGAAGGGTTTTATGGCGTTGCATTGTTCCACCGGGTCGGACGGCGGATCGAGCTTAGCGAAACCGGGCGGCTGTTCTTGAACGAGGCCAAGGCGACCTTGGCACGCGCACGCGCCGCCGAACTGACACTGGCGGAACTTGGCGGATTGCAGCGCGGCGAACTTAACGTTTATGCCAGCCAGACAATCGCCAGTTACTGGCTGCCACCGTTTTTGATGCAGTTTCATGATCAGTATCCCGGCATTGCCATCAATCTGACGATTGGCAATACAAAAACCGTGGCCGATGCCGTCCGTGGTGGTGCCGCCGATATCGGCTTTATCGAGGGCGAAGTTGATGAACCGGCACTTGCCATGCGCGAAGTCGCCGAAGATGCATTGGTGGTGGTGGTCGGCCCCAAACATCCCTGGGCCGATGGCAGGCCCTTAAGCGCGCAGGACCTGACAACTCAAAGCAGCTGGGTCCTTCGCGAAGCCGGATCTGGCACACGTTCGGAGTTTGAGAATGCGGTACACCAGTCGGGCATTGATCCGCAAAAACTCAAAATCGCCCTGACATTACCGGCGAACGAGGCGGTGATTACCGCGGTTGAAACCGGCATCAGCGCCACCGCCGTTTCAAGCTTCGCCGTCAGTTCCCTGATCGCGCAGGGGCGGCTTTTCCGTGCAGCATTTCACATCCGCCCACGCAAATTCATGATGCTGCGCCACAAGGAACGCCGCCAGACGCAAAGTTCGCTGGCTTTGGAAAAGCTTTGCCTTTCCACAAACGCATAATCGAATTTTTCCAGATCAAAATTGCGAATACGCAATGCACAATTCGGACGGGCCCTTTATCACTTTGTCCTTATGAACACGGCCCCTGATCCGCTGTTCTCAGTGAATCAGGTCATGCAATGAGCGATTTCGCGTTGCAACGAAAAACGCGGCCCGACAGGAAGGCTTTGCCTGATAAAAGGACCAACGCCAATGTTTGATCCCGACATATTGGCCCGCGTGCAATTCGCGTTCACCATCTCGTTTCACATCATTTTTCCGTCCTTTACCATTGGACTGGCCAGTTATCTTTTCGTGCTCGAAGCACTTTGGCTGCGCACGCGTGATGACACCTATCTGGCGCTATATAAATTCTGGCTGAAAATCTTTGCGCTGGCCTTTGGCATGGGTGTCGTTTCGGGCATTGTCATGTCCTATCAGTTCGGCACGAACTGGGGACCTTTTTCCGAATTTACCGGCAGCGTGCTGGGCCCGCTTCTGGCCTACGAGGTACTCAGCGCCTTTTTCCTCGAGGCCGGGTTCCTCGGCATCATGCTGTTTGGCCTTAACCGTGTCGGGCCGAAGCTGCATTTCACCGCGACCACGATGGTTGCAATCGGCACATTATTTTCCGCCTTCTGGATTTTGTCGGCCAATAGCTGGATGCAAACCCCCACCGGCCATATTATCGAAAATGGTCGGGCTGTTGTCCAAAGCTGGTGGGATGTGATCTTTAATCCAAGCTTCCCCTATCGGCTTGTTCACATGGTTCTGGCCGCCTTCCTGACCACCGCCCTTGTGGTTGGTGCGGTGGGGGCGTGGCATTTGTTGCGTGATCGGGAAAACCGCGCCGCACGGATCATGTTTTCCATGGCAATGTGGATGGCCGCCATTGTGGCCCCGATCCAGATCGTGGCCGGCGACATGCACGGGCTTAATACCCTTGAACATCAACCGGCCAAGGTCGCGGCGATGGAGGGCCATTTTGAAACACAGAACGGCGCGCCGCTGATCCTGTTTGGCTGGCCCGACATGGCGGCAGAGGAAACAAAATACGCCGTTGAAATCCCGAAACTGGGATCAATGATCCTGACCCATGACTGGGATGGCAGGATCACCGGATTAAAGGATTTCGCCCCCGAAGACCGCCCGAATGCGACCATCGTATTCTGGACATTCCGCATCATGGTCGGACTTGGCATTTTGATGGCGTTACTTGGTATCGTCAGCCTGTTCGCCCGGTGGCGCAAATCGCTTTATAGCTGCGCGTGGCTGCATCGCTTTGCCCTGATCATGGGGCCAAGCGGCTTTATCGCCATTCTGGCCGGATGGTTCACCACCGAAATCGGGCGTCAGCCCTGGGTGGTTTACGGGTTGATGCGCACATCCGAAGCCGGATCGCCCGTCGCCCCGACCGCAATTGCCGGATCGCTTGCCGCATTCGTCATTGTCTATGCCATCGTGTTTGGGGTTGGCACCGCTTATATCATCCGCGCGATGAACAAGGACCCGCGTTTTGCCCATTCGCCCAAGGGTGAAGTCCTGCGCGCCGGAAGCCGCCCGGTTTCTGATCCCACCATCCCGACGGCAGGAGAATGATCATGGATTATCAACTGATCTGGGTACTGCTGATTGCGGTTGCCGTTTTCGCCTATGTCACGCTTGATGGTTTTGATCTTGGCATTGGCATTCTGTTTCCGTTCATCAAGGACCCGGCCAAACGCGGCAAGATGATGAATACGGTTGCCCCTGTGTGGGATGGCAATGAAACCTGGCTGGTTCTGGGCGGTGGCGGGCTTTATGCCGCCTTCCCGCTGGCCTATTCATTGCTGATGACCGCGTTTTATATCCCGGTTTTCATCATGCTGCTCGCCCTTGTGTTTCGCGGGGTGGCGTTCGAATTCCGGTTCAAAAGCCGCGATCATCAAAAACACTGGGACTTTGCCTTTTCCGCCGGGTCGATCATTGCGGCCGCGATGCAGGGTGCAATGCTGGGTGCGTTTATCGAAGGCATTGCCGTTGAAAATGCCAAATTCGTTGGCGGCCCGTTTGACTGGCTAAGCCCGTTTTCGGTGTTCTGCGCGTCTGCCGTCGTGGTTGGCTATGCCCTGCTTGGCACCGGCTGGCTGATCATGAAGATGGAAGGCAATTTTCAGGGGCGTTTGCGCGCCCTTGCCAAACCTGCGGTCATCTGGATGGCGGCCAATCTTGGCGTGGTGTCATTGATGACAAGCTATATCCACCCAGCTTATGCCGCGCGCTGGTTTGATATGCCAAACCTGTTTTTCCTGGCTCCGATCCCGATTGTCACGACCGGTCTGCTTTTCTGGCTTTGGCATGCGGTCAAGCACCGGGAAAAGACGGTATTTGGCATTACACTTGGCATTTTCTTCCTGTGCTATGCCGGGTTTGGCATCACGCTTTATCCCAATATCGTCCCGCCGATGATTGATTTCAGAACGGCCGCCGCCCCCGACAACAGCCTGTCCTTCATGCTGGTCGGTGCTGCCATCCTGATCCCCATCATTCTGGCCTATACCGCCTATGCCTATTGGGTATTCCGGGGCAAGGTCGGGGATGAAGGATATCACTGATGACGGCATTTTCACCCAAACCCAAAACCCGGCGTGTGCTTTGGTTTATCGGGCTTTATGCCGGGGGCATCCTTGTGATCGGGGCCGTGTCGCTTTTGCTCCGCAGCCTGATCACCGGAATTTCATGAAAATATCCGATCACAAATATCGGATTACTCCGTCTACCTGCTGACACTTGTCAGCAACTCCGGCCCGGCAGCAAGGTCCCCCACCCCTGCCGGGCCTTTTCATTCGGGGTCAGTCATTGGCCCAGATAATCGCCATCCGCCACTTTTTCCAGCCAATCCACCGCCGATCCGTTGACGGATTCCGCAATCGCGATATGCGTCATCGCGGTTTTATCGGTCGCCCCGTGCCAGTGCTTTTCACCCGGTTCGAACCAGACGATATCACCGGGGCGGATTTCCTCGCGCGGTCCGCCTTCGCGCTGCGCCCAGCCAAGGCCGCTTGTGATAATCACGGTCTGGCCCAGCGGATGGGTATGCCATGCGGTGCGCGCGCCCGGTTCAAACGTCACAATGGCCCCGCCGACACGGGCGGGATCGGTGGTTTGAAACGGGCTGTCGATCCGAACCGTACCGGTAAAGTAATCCGGCGATCCCTTGGTCGATGGTTTTGATGCGTTGCGCAGGATGTTCATGGTGATCCTTCGGCTTTGTTTCGTGGTGCACTTTACTGATTGTGCACCCGCCGGATCAGCAATGCCAAGCGTTCGATACCATCACGGATGCGACCCGCCTTTTCGGTGGCAAAGCTGAGCCGTGCGGTATTACGACCAGTATGGTCACAGAAAAAGGCCTGACCGGGGACGAAGGCGACTTTGGCGTCGTGCAGGGCCTGTTCCAGCAATTGGCGACTATCGATATTTTCCGGCAGGGTCAGCCAGATGAACATGCCGCCTTCGGGCCTTGTATAGGATACGGTTTCGGGCATGAATTCATCCAATGCCGCCAGCATCGTGTCGCGTTTGGCGCGATAGGCATCGCGGATGGTATCAAGATGCCCCGGAAACAGTTTGCGCGCCGCACGAAGGGCGATTTCCTGATTGATGGTCGATACATGCAGATCACCGGCCTGCTTCATCAGAACCAGCCGTTCAATCACCGGACATGGCGCACAGACCCAGCCAATCCGAAGGGCCGGCACCAGCGTTTTGGAAAAAGTGCCAAGCTGAATGACGGTTCCGGCCTGTGGATCGCCATTGGTTTCATCAAGGGCAAGCAACGATGGCAAAACGTCGCCTTCGTAGGACAGCTTGCAATAGGCCGCGTCTTCAAGAATGACCGCACCATATTTGCGCGCGATTTCGAGCACGGCCAAACGCCGTTCAAGACTATAGGACCGCCCGGTCGGGTTCTGGAAATCGGGTGCGAGATAGGCAATGCGCGCACCACGTTCAAACGCGGCTTCGAGTTCGGCAATCACCGGGCCATCATCATCCATATTCACCCCGACATAGGTCGGACGGCGCATGGAAAAGGCCTGCATCGCACCAAGGTAACTTGGCTTTTCCACGACGATTTCGCGGCCCGGCTCCAGCAACAAACGGGCGAGCATATCAAGTCCCTGCTGCGCGCCACAGGTAATCAGGATGTTATCAATCCCGCGCACTGCCCCGCTGGTGGCCAGATCATCGACAATCCATTGGCGCAGGGCCGGCAGGCCTTCGCTAATGGAATATTGAAGGCTTTTGCGACCCGCGGCCTCGTCGGTCGTCAGACCACCATAGATGGCATTGAAATCGGCCAGCGGGAAGAGCGACGGGTCGGGTACGCCTCCGGCAAAGGAAATGATTTCCGGCCGGTCGGCCACTTTAAGCAGATCACGGATTTCGGAGGCGGTAAGCGCACGGGCATCGCGAACGATCAGGTCATTCCATTGGACAGTCATGGGGCTTCTCTTTAGGTCAGTGTTGTTGCCATTATTTGGCAAGGAAGACTGACCTAAATCAAGTTTATTTTTCTAGTGGCATAAATTTTGAAATAAAATTACCAAACCACATTTCATCAGACCGCATGTAATTCCGTTTCCATCCCCCTATCCCGCACCACCTGCCGGGCGGTTTTTGGCACGATATATCCAATAATCAATCAACAATGCCAAACCGCTCCAAAGGTTATCATGACCGAATATGCAAAGTTTCAGCCTTGGCTCGACTGGCTTGATCAGCGTTACGATGAAACGCTTGATCGCCTGAAATCGTGGTCGGCGATCAATAGTGGCACGGGCAATATCGACGGACTTGACCGGATGCGTGACGCCATTCTGGATGCCTTTGCCGAACTTGATGCCACAACCGCCATTATCGACCTGCCCGATGGCGAGGCGGTTGCGGCAGACGGTAGCATCGCCCCCGTGCGCTATGGCAAGCTTTTACATTTTTCCAGACGGCCACAGGCCCCGGTTCGGGTTTTGCTGTGCATTCATTATGACACGGTCTTTGCCATCGACAGCCCGTTTCAAACCCCGCGCCTGATTGATGAAAACACCTTGAACGGGCCGGGTGTTGCCGATGCCAAGGGCGGCATCCTGACGATCCTCAATGCGCTAAGCGCACTGGAACGAAGCCCCTTTGCCAATGGCATCGGCTGGGACGTGATCCTGAACCCGGATGAAGAAACCGGCTCCATCGGATCGGCCCCGATTTTGGCCGAACACGCACGCGCCGCCGATTTCGGGATGCTGTATGAACCGGCACTGGAAGACGGCACCCTTGCCGGGGCACGCAAGGGATCGGGCAATTTTTCCATCCGGATCAAGGGGCGTGCGGCCCATGCGGGGCGTGAATTTCATGCCGGGCGAAGTGCCATGGTCGCAGCCAGTGACTGCGTCATGCGCCTTGATCAGCTTAACGGCAAGGTTGGCGAAGCCACATTCAATATCGGCAAGATCGATGGCGGCGGGCCGGTCAATGTCGTGCCCGAAAGTGCCGTCGTGCGCTTTAACATTCGGGTTTCAAACCATGACGAACGCCATCAGGCCGAAAATGAAATTGCCGATGTCATTGCTGCGATCAATCAGCGCGACGGCATCACCGCCGAACTGCATGGCCAGTTTGGCCGCGCGCCAAAACCAATGGCTGGCAGGACCAAGGCGCTTTTTGAATGGGTGCGCGAGCTCGGTCATGACCTTGATCTTGATATCGCATGGAAACCCACCGGGGGCTGTTGCGATGGCAATAATCTGGCCGAGGCCGGATTGCCCAATATCGATACCCTTGGGGTACGCGGTGGCCTGATCCATTCCGATCAGGAATTTGTGAAGCTCGACAGTTTGATCGAACGGGCAAAGCTTTCGGCCCTGATCCTGATGAAAGCCGGTTCAGGCGATTTGCCCAACGCATTGAAAAAGACGGAGATATAAAATCATGATGCGTGTCCGCCCCGCCCGCATGAGCGACCTTGACCGGCTGGTTGATCTGGCATCCTCCGCCAGCAAGGGGTTAACCACCCTTCCGGCCAATCGTGACGTGCTTGAAGCCCGCATTACAGAAAGCATCGAGGCCTTCGGGGCCGATATCGACGGCCCCGGTGATGAAAGCTATTTCATGGTTCTGGAAGATACCGCCAATGGCAAGGTCGCAGGCACCTGCGCGATCTATGCCGGGGTCGGTTTATCGAAGGCCTTCTATAACTACAAAATCCTGAAACTGACGCAATATTCGCATGAACTGAATGTCACGGTGACATCGCGCCTGCTGACCCTTGTGAATGATTATCAGGGTGCTACCGAGGTGGGCACACTTTACCTTGACCCGGACTATCGCAAGGACGGCAACGGGCAGCTTCTGGCACGGTCGCGATACCTGTTGATGGGGTGCTTCAAGGAACGGTTTTCGGAAATGGTCATGGCCGAAATGCGCGGCTGGCAGGATGAAAACGGTAAATCACCAATGTGGGAAGCGCTGGGATCGCATTTCTTCAACATCCCGTTCCCCGATGCCGATTACATTTCCGGGGTGGGTAATAACCAGTTCATTGCCGATCTGATGCCGAAATACCCGATCTATATCGAAATGCTGCCCAAGGCCGCCCAAGATGTGATCGGCAAAACCCACGATGAAACGCGACCGGCACTGAACCTTTTGAAAAAGGAAGGTTTCCGGTTCTCAAATGCGGTCGATATTTTTGATGGCGGACCATGCGTTGATGTCCGGCTTGATGACATCCGCACCATCCGTCATTCCAAAATCGCCACCATCCGCAAAATCGTTGATCGCACAACCTCCATGGAACGCCATCTTGCCTGTACGCTGGAACTTTCCGGGTATCAGGCAAGCTGGCTTTACATGAATGTTGTGAATAGCACGCATGTCGATCTGGACCGCGATCAGGCCGAAATCCTTGGTCTGCGTGCTGGCGATCAGATCCGTTTTGTCACCGATTAACACGCAGGAGCAGGCATCATGACCCAGAAATCAAATCCCGCCCTGTTCATCAATGGCACATGGCAAACCGGCAATGGCAAAGCATTTCACGCCGAAAATCCAGCCAATGGCGATATCGTCTGGCAGGGGAATTCCGCCAGCAGTGATGATGTTAACGCTGCGATCATGGCGGCACGAAATGCCTTTCCGGCATGGGCAAAATGCGACCTCAGTGAACGGATCGAAATCCTTGAACGGTTTGCCGGGCTTCTCAACGATCACAAGGACGCACTGGCACGCGCCATCAGCCTCGATACCGGAAAACCGCATTGGGAGGCCTTGACCGAAGTCGGTGCTATGGCCGGCAAGATCGCGATTTCGATCAAGGCCTATCATGAGCGCACCGGCACGCGCCAAGGTGACGCACCGGGCGGCGGACAGGCGATTTTGCGCCACAAACCCCACGGGGTTGTGGCGGTCTTTGGTCCCTATAACTTCCCCGGCCATCTGCCCAACGGCCATATCGTCCCGGCCCTTCTGGCGGGCAATTGCGTGGTGTTCAAGCCATCTGAACTAACCCCGCTTGTCGCCGGGGAAACCGTAAAGCTCTGGCAACGGGCCGGATTGCCGGGCGGGGTTCTGAACCTTGTGCAGGGCGAACGCGATACCGGCATTGCCGTGGCGCAGCATCCCGGTATCGACGGGCTGTTCTTTACCGGCAGTGTCCCGACCGGACGCCATTTGCACCATGCCTTTGCCGGGCAGATGGACAAAATCCTGGCCCTCGAACTTGGCGGGAATAATCCACTTGTCGTCTGGGACGCCGCCGATCTCGATGCCGTCGCCCACCATACCGTCATGTCGGCCTTTATCACCGCAGGGCAACGTTGCACCTGCGCGCGCCGCCTGATCGTGCCATCCGGCGCAAGTGGCGATGCGATGGTCGCCGCGATCAATGACTATTGCGACAGGCTGATTATCGGTGCGCCAGATGTTGATCCCGAACCCTTTATGGGGCCGGTGATTTCCAACCGGGCGGCCGATGGCCTTATCGCGGCACAGGCAAAACTTGTTGCCAATGGTGGCAAAATCATCCGCGAAATGACGCGTCCCGATCCTGCCCGCGCGTTCCTGACACCGGGTCTGATTGACGTGACCGATGTAAAGTACCGCGCGGACGAGGAACTGTTTGGGCCGATCCTGCAAATCATCCGGGTCGACAGCTTTGATGCGGCCATTCTTGAAGCCAACAATACCCGTTTTGGCCTTGCCGCCGGGTTGCTGTGCGATGATGCCGAACTTTGGCAACGTTTCATCCATGAAAGCCGCGCCGGGATCGTCAACTGGAACAAGCAACTGACCGGCGCATCCAGTAGCGCCCCGTTTGGCGGCATCGGCGAAAGCGGCAACCACCGCCCGTCGGCCTATTACGCCGCCGATTATTGCGCATGGCCGGTCGCAACCCTTCAGACCGACAAACTGATCGCCCCCGATACCGCCCCCAAAGGAGTCCGCCCATGACCCGATACACCATCGAAGCCAATTTTGACGGTCTGGTCGGGCCAACGCATAATTATGCGGGATTAAGCTTTGGCAATGTCGCATCGACCAGCAACGCCAGCACCCATTCCAATCCGAAATCCGCCGCCCTTCAGGGCCTGATCAAGATGAAGGCCCTGCATGACATGGGCTTTGTTCAGGGCGTATTGCCACCCCATGAACGCCCGCATGTCAAAACCCTGCGCGATGTTTTCGGCTTTCGTGGATCGGATGGTGATGTTCTGGCCTCGGCCTGGAAAACCAACCCGAACCTTGTTCTGGCGGTATCATCGGCATCCCCGATGTGGACGGCCAATGCCGCAACCGTCTCGCCCAGTGGCGATACAGGCGATGGCAAGGTGCATTTCACCCCGGCCAATCTGTGCGCCATGTTCCACCGATCCATTGAACATCCGGTAACCGGGCGCGCACTTGCCGCGACATTCGCCGATCCCGATCATTTCACCCATCATGCCGCCCTGCCCGGCACGGACCATATGGGCGACGAAGGGGCTGCCAACCATACCCGTTTTTGCGGTGATTACGGTGCGCGTGGGGTCGAATTTTTCGTCTATGGCCGTCATGCTTTTGATCCGGGCAAAACCCGGCCAAACCGTTATCCGGCACGCCAGACGTTCGAAGCCAGCAGCGCGATTACCCGTCGTCATGGCTTATCCGAAAATGGTGTCGTCTATGCGCAGCAGAACCCGGACCTGATTGATGCCGGGGTGTTTCATAATGACGTGATTTCGGTCGGCAATGCCAATGTGCTGTTCCATTACGAGGACGCCTTTGTCAACACACCCGCCGTCATCGACGACATCCGGCGCAAGATGGATGGCATCGCTGATTTCATCAGCATTGCGGTGCCCAAAAGTGCCGTGCCACTTTCCGACGTGATCAAAAGCTATCTGTTCAATTCACAGCTTTTGCGCCTGCCGGAAAACGGTCAGATGATGCTGATCCTGCCGACCGAGGCCGAGGAAACCATATCGGTCCGCGATTATCTTTATGACCTGATCGGCAAGGGCAACATACCGATCCGTCAGATCAAGTTTTTCGACCTGCGCCAAAGCATGCGCAATGGCGGCGGGCCTGCCTGTTTGCGGCTGCGCGTCGCCCTGACAGAGGAAGAATTTGCCGCCACCAACCCGCAAAGCCTGATCGACGATCAACGCTTTGCCGAACTGACAGGCTGGGTCGAAAAACACTATCGCGACCGCCTAAGTGCGGATGATTTCCGCGATCCAACGCTTCTGAACGAAGTCCGAACGGCCCTTGATGAGCTCACACAGCTTCTTCAGCTTGGTCCGATTTATGATTTCCAGCACACCTAATTAGCATGCATCTACGGTGCTAATGGTTAAAGTAACGTCGGACGAATCTAACGTTTCCATGATGCGCTTTGTCCGTCAAAACAACCGCAACCACGGCTCCGATAGCTGCGAAAACCAGCATTGCAGCAAAACTGTACCCAAAGAAATTTGCCATAATAATACTAGACAATATCGATGCGCCAATACCTCCGAAAAGCATGGCAGTTTTTATTTCACTTGAAGTACTTCCGTAGACCACCTCGGCTTGGCAACCGATACAGACCTTTACTCCATTCTGAGAAACATAATGGCAATGTGGGCAGGCAATTTCAGACATTTTTACCCCAAACTTAGAAATTAAAAAGTGATTCGAAAATTAAACTATCTTCGGTTGCAAAGGCAACGAGTTTCAACCGCAGCCACTGCTGTAAAGTCTACCAGCTTCAAAATTTAATACCGGACCAATCGTGGCAGAATACCGGGAACAACAAGCTTTACGCCCCACACAAAGCCCCGGAGACCTGCCATGTCGACCCTCTATGATACCGAACTCCTCAAAAGATCGGATGCGGCCAATATCCTGCATCCGGCATCCGTGGTTGCCGATGTGTCAAACAACGGCCCGGCCCGCATTTTTGTTAAGGGCAAGGGCGCATTCATTACCGATACCGACGGCAATAGGATGCTGGACGGGGTTGGCGGGCTTTGGTGCATGAATATCGGCTATGGCCGGACCGAGATCGGCGATGCGATGAAGGCCGCATCCGATCAGATGGGCTATTTCCATACCTTTGCCGGGGCATCCAACCCGGCGCAGATCGAACTGGCCGAAAAGCTGGTGGCAAAGATGCCCGATCACATCACCAAGGTGTTTTTTGGCAGCTCCGGGTCGGATGCCAACGATACATTGATGAAGATCGTCTGGTATTATAACGGGCTTCGCGGCAAGCCGGAAAAACGCAAGATCATCGCCCGCAGGCAGGCCTATCACGGTACCACCATTGCCACCGCCAGCCTGACCGGGCTTGCATCGTTTCATCGCAATTTCGGCCTGCCGATCCCCGAAGTCAAACACACCTCGCTACCGCATTATTACCGCGAAGCCAAACCGGGCGAGACCGAGGAACAGTTTTCGGACCGGCTGGCAAACGAGCTTGAATCCCTGATCATCGCCGAAGGCCCTGAAACGGTCGGTGCCTTCATTGCCGAACCGATCATGGGGGCCGGTGGTGTGATCACCCCGCCCAAGGGCTATTTCAAGGCCGTTCAGTCGGTTCTGAAAAAGCACGACATCCTGTTCATCTGTGACGAGGTTGTTTGTGGTTACGGCCGCACCGGCCACTGGTTCGGTCATCAGCTTTATGACATTCGCCCCGATATGATCGCCACCGCCAAGGGCCTGACCAGTGGCTATTTCCCGATGTCGGCAGCCTTCATCAGCGATGATATCTGGAAAGTCCTGCGCGACGGGTCCGCAACCCTTGGCGCATTTGCCCATGGCTTTACCTATTCCGGCCATCCGGTGGGATCGGCCGTGGCACTGGCCAACCTTGCGATCATCGAAGGTGAAAATCTGGTCGCGAACTCGGCGGAAACCGGTGCCTATCTGCATGCGCAGCTTAACGATACCTTTGGCCATCACGCTCATATCGGCGAAGTCCGCGGTGTCGGCCTTCTGGGTGCCTTGCAACTGATGGCGGACCGGGACACAAAAACCGGGTTCGATCTGAAACACAAGATTGCCGCGCGCTGTGCCGCAGCCATCGGAAACCAGGGCGTGATTGTCCGCCCGCTTCCAACCGCCGACAGCCTGGCATTTTCCCCGCCCCTGACGCTTGACCGGCGCGAAGCCGACCAGATGGTCGATGCGATCAAAAAGGGCATTGATCAGGTGATGGGTGAACTGAGTGCCGAGGAACGCAAGGGCATGGCTGCCTGATTTTCGAAACACCCCAAATCCTGCCCCACTTGCCCGACCGGAATACTGGTCGGGCCGTTTTTTTATGTGTAAGGTGGCGCAAACAAGATAACGGCGACCCGATGATCAAGATCGACGAGATCAACCTTAAAATCCTGCGCGCCCTTCAGGCCAATGCAAAGCTGACCAATCTCGCCCTGTCAAAGCTGGTGGGACTAAGCCCGAGCCCCTGCCTTGACCGGGTCAAAAAGCTTGAAAAAGAAGCGGTCGTGAAACGCTACCGCGCGGTACTTGATATCGAAAAAATCTGCCCGCATGTCCGGGTCTTTGCCGAGGTCACACTGACCGGCAAGACCGCCGCCGATTACAAACGGTTTGCCGACGCGGCCAAAACCATCCCCGAAGTCGTTGCCGCCTACCGGATTTCAGGACCGTATGATTATATGCTGTGCCTCGTCTGTCGCGATGTGCAGCATTATCATTCCCTGTCCGAGGAAATGATCCACGGCAACCTTGGCATTACCAAATTCATCGGCCATGTCGCCTTGGCCCAGACCAAGGCATTCAGGGGCTATCCGGTTTAAGGTCAGAGCCTCATCAATCACAAAGAAAACACCCAAAGAACATATTTCCTTTGTACTAGAAAATATCTGGTTATCTTTTTTGTGTGATTTGGATAGAACGCGCTTGCATCAAAGCCGTTTCCATATTACCCATCAAAGCAACGTGAAATACATTTATAAACACACATTTTGTGTTATTTGCCACAGTTTTGATTGATCGGCAGGAACGAGAATGCAGCCTAATCTGACCCATCTCCGCCAGCTTGAGGCCGAGAGTATTCACATTATCCGCGAAGTTGCGGCGTCGTTCGAACGGCCTGTGATGCTTTATTCCATCGGCAAGGATTCGTCGGTTTTGCTGCATCTGGCGCGCAAGGCATTTTACCCGGCCCCGCCGCCCTTCCCGTTGATGCATGTCGATACCACATGGAAATTCCACGAAATGATCGAATTTCGCGACAAGGTGGCGGCGGAATACGGGTTTGAGCTGATTGTTCATATCAATCAGGAAGGCGTTGATCAGGGCATTGGCCCATTCACCCACGGATCAAGCCTGCATACCGACGTCATGAAAACCCAATCGCTGAAACAGGCGCTGAACAAATACAAGTTCGATGCAGCCTTTGGCGGGGCGCGGCGTGACGAGGAAAAGGCACGCGCCAAGGAACGCGTGTTTTCGTTCCGCACCGAAACCCATCGCTGGGATCCGAAAAACCAGCGCCCGGAACTTTGGGACATTTACAACGCACGGATCAACAAGGGCGAAAGCATTCGCGCCTTCCCGATCTCGAACTGGACCGAGCTTGATATCTGGCAATATATCTATCTCGAACAGATCCCGATTGTGCCGCTGTATTATTCGGCCAAACGCCCGGTTGTTGAACGTGACGGTATGCTGATCATGGTTGATGACGACCGTATGCCGCTTAATCCGGGTGAAAAGCCGGAAATGAAATCGGTACGGTTCAGAACGCTTGGCTGCTATCCGCTGACCGGTGCGGTTGAGTCCGAAGCCGCCACCCTGCCCGACATTATCCAGGAAATGCTGCTGACCCGCTCAAGCGAACGACAGGGGCGCATGATCGACCATGATCAGGCCGGTTCAATGGAAAAGAAAAAGCAGGAAGGCTACTTCTAATGGCGCATCAATCCAACCTGATTGCCGATGACATTCTCGGCTACCTGAAATCCCAGGAAGAAAAAAGCCTGCTGCGCTTCATCACGTGTGGCAGCGTTGATGATGGCAAATCGACCCTGATTGGCCGTCTGCTTTGGGATTCCAAACTGATCTTCGAGGATCAGCTTGCCGCTCTTGAATCCGATAGCCGCAAGGTCGGCACCCAAGGCGGCGAGATCGATTTCGCCCTGCTGCTCGACGGGCTTCAGGCCGAACGCGAACAGGGCATCACGATTGATGTCGCCTATCGCTTCTTTTCGACCGACAAACGCAAATTCATCGTCGCCGATACCCCCGGCCATGAACAATATACCCGTAACATGGCAACCGGTGCCTCGACTGCCGATGTCGCCGTGATCCTGATCGATGCCCGCAAAGGCATCCTGACACAGACACGCCGCCACAGCTTCATCACGTCGTTGCTGGGGATCAAGCATGTGGTGCTCGCCGTGAACAAGATGGACCTGATCGACTATGATCAGGACAAATTCGACACCATTGTTGCCGACTATAAAGAATTCGCCAAAGACCTTGGCTATAGCTCGATCATGCCGATCCCGTTATCGGCCCTTCGCGGCGATAACATGATCGAAGCCAGCCCGAACACCCCTTGGTATGATGGCCCCACGCTTCTGGCGCATCTTGAAACAGTTCAGGTCGAACAGGATGCGATTGAAAAGCCCTTCCGCCTTCCGGTGCAGTGGGTCAACCGCCCGAACCTTGATTTCCGGGGTTTTTCCGGCACCATCGCATCGGGCATCATCAAGCCGGGCGATCCGATTGCCGTCACCGCATCGGGACAGACCAGCAAGGTCAGGGAAATCGTCACCTTTGACGGCAACCTTGATCAGGCATTCGCCGGTCAGGCCGTGACCATTACACTTGAAGATGAAATCGACATTTCGCGCGGCGATGTTCTGGCACGCCCAGATGAACGCCCGGAATTTGCCGACCAGTTCGAAGCCCGCATCATCTGGATGCACGAAGATCATCTTCTGCCCGGCCGGCCCTATATCATCAAAATGGGCGCACAGGTCACCAACGCACAGATCAGCGACCTGAAATACAAGGTCAATGTCAACACGCTGGAACATATTGCCGGCAAGACGCTGGAACTGAACGAAGTCGGCATTGCCAATATCGCAACCGACAAGGCACTGGCCTTTGATCCCTATGATGACAACCGCCATTCGGGCCGTTTCATCATCATCGACCGTTATTCCAACGCCACCGTTGGCGCAGGCATGGTCAACCATTCGCTTCGCCGTGCGACCAACGTCAAATGGCAGGAAATGGACATCAACAAACAGGCGCGTGCCTATCAGAAAGGTCAGAAATCAGCCGTTCTGTGGTTCACGGGTCTTTCGGGTGCCGGTAAATCGACCATCGCCAACCTGGTCGAGAAAAAGCTGCATGCCATGGGCAAGCACACCTACACCCTTGATGGTGACAATGTCCGTCACGGATTGAACAAGGACCTTGGCTTTACCGATGCCGACCGGGTGGAAAACATCCGCCGTGTGGGTGAAACCGCCAAGCTGTTTGTCGATGCCGGGATCATCACGCTGGTATCCTTCATATCGCCGTTCAAAAGCGAACGCCAGTTTGCGCGCAACCTTCTCGAAGATGGCGAGTTCATCGAGGTCTTTATCGACACCCCGATTGAAGTCTGCGAACAGCGCGACGTGAAAGGCCTTTATAAAAAGGCCCGCGAAGGCAAGATCGCCAACTTCACCGGGATCGACAGCCCGTATGAAGCACCGGAAAACGCCGAGATCACGGTCAACACATCTGATCAAACTGCCGAACAGGCAGCAGAGATCATCGTTGCCAAACTCGAAGAATTCGGCGTTCTGGGTGCGTGGTATCCGGAAATTTAAGGTGAATGCCAAGATTAGAGAACAAGACTGGTCACCTTCCAAAACCCCGGCTAGACGCCGGGGTTTTCTTTACTTTTTAGTGATCATATTCAGAACCAACTCCCCAACCGATCATTCATCATCGCTATTTTCTATGGAAGCATCTGAAACGATTTGTTCGTTTTGCCAATCCGCATAAGTCTTATTTGTCCCTTTAACCCGCCAAGTTATGCGCCCATTGTCAGGACGACCGAAAATGGTCGCAGAGGCTGCGCTGGGACTATTGAATGTCGTATCTTCTTTAAACTTCAGCAGCCCATCACGATCAGGAACCAATCTTCCTTCGCGAACCAGCTGTTCATGAAGATTTCGATATCCACCTGCGCTACTCTCCCAAGAAGATCTTGCGTGAGAGTTAGCCAAAACAATAAAATCACCACCAATTTGTTGCGCTTGAGCAAACAACCCATATTTGGGACTTTTTATAATGAAAACAGGTGATTTATTTTCCCAAAACTCGGTTGATGCTGAGGAACTTTTTTGCATGACACCAGAGTCATCAACTCTTGGTTTTTCTCTAAGGAAATCCATCCCCAAAACAGGAAGCGTGATTCGTATTTGCTCAATAAAAAATTCCATATCAGCAAGATCAGCTTCAGGTAGAAAGCCATATTCTGGCGAAGTGCTATTTACAAGGCTAGCTCGGCCTGCAGCCGAGACAATTGATATCAATCGACTTTCCAGATAACGAGCATGCGCTTTCGTTAAATTCTGGTCCTTACTTGTTACAACGCAAACCTTATCCCAAAACTCTTTCGTCTCATCTTTATTGTGAGAGACGAGCCGTTTAGCGACATTATCGCTTTCTCCGACATAAACAAAAGTTTGCGTCGGTTCTTCCGGATTAACACCAGTTAAGAAATAGACCCCTGTTCGCGCTATCTCTGACCGCTTTATAAAATCAGGCAAGCGCGTACGCGGTGCGGTCATGACATGACCAGTCCAGTTCATTATCTCGGCTGTAATGATTCCGCTTGGTGTGCCATCGACCAAGAAGAGCCTAATACTCCTGCCCTTAAGCAAAGCAATTCCCCATATTGATAGCATTATGTTTAGTTGTATCATCCCCACGATAGCTCTGTCATTGCGAGAAACTCATACTATTTCGTTTTCGCCCAAAGGCTTGGCAGGTATTCAACACAACATCTGACATTTTCCCGGTCTTTGCTGCTTGACTCCTGTCCCGTCCTGACTACATAAAAAGAACAAATCAGGAACTTACATCATGTCGGACAGACGTCTTCATCTTGCCCGTGCTGCGTTGCAACGGGCCGAAAAACAATGGAAAGGACAGGTTGCCTGCCTGCCCGGCGGGACGGATCGGATCATGCGCCGTGCCTTTGGCGGGGTCGATCTTGCACATCATATCAGCATCGGGGGCATTGCCCCGGTGGGTCTGCATGAAATCATCTGCGGTCATGATGATGCCGCCGCCTCCATTCTGGCATGGTATCTGGCACGACTTTCCATCGGGGATCAAACAGGCAAAAGCCTGTTTTGGATTCGACAACGGCGCGCGATTGACCAAGGCGGGCTTTATCCGCTTGCGCTGCCAGCGACGGATATGCCGGTCATGATGGTGGTTGATCGGCAGGCCACCGCCCTTTGGACCAGCGAGGAATCAGCAAAATCCGGCCAGATCGCCAGCATCATTGTCGAAACCACGGATTATGACCTGACTGCGGCACGCCGCCTGCAACTAGCCTGCGAAGCCGGACATACGCGCCTGATTGCGATCCGGCATATGCGGTCCGATGGCAAAACCATCGCATCCAGTGCGCATACGCGGTGGCGGATAACGCCGGAAGCAGCGAAACATTCAACAACAGGCAACCGACACATACTCAGCCTGATCGGGGGACGCGGGGTTCGACCGGGCAGCTGGAGAATGCAAATTGATGCAACAACGTTTTCTTTATCTGTGGCTGACGCACTGGAAAACAGATTGCCACCGGATCGATATGCCTGAAACCGGGGATGATACCCCGCAAACCGCATCATCCCCGCAACGGGAACCGGTCGTGATCACGCGAGCTGATCACAAGGGTGTGCTTGTCTGCGGCAGCAACAAGGCAGCACAATCACGCGGGCTGGCACCGGGCATGAGCCTTGCCGAAGCACGCAGCATATACCCGGCTTTGCGCGACCTTCCCGAACAGCCCGATCTTTATGAACGCCATCTGGCGCGTTTGATCCGCGCGATGGACCGATACAGCCCGTGGGTTGCCCGCGACCGGTTCTTGCAGGAAGCCGATCATAACCATACAGGTGATGCCGGATTGTGGCTTGAAATTACCGGCGGCAGTCACCTTTTTGGTGGCGAAAGTGCGCTTCTGGCGCTGGTTCTGCGCGATGTCAAATCACGTGGTTATGCTGGCCGTGCCGCCATTGCCGATACGGCAGGTGCGGCATGGGGGGCGGCACGATGCCACCCTGCTGCCTTGGCTGATCAACGGATTTTAAGCCTGCCGCGCGATCATGATATTGCCGCCGGTTTTCCGATATCCGCCCTGCGTCTGGCCGAACAGACACGTGTCACCCTGTTTCGGCTGGGGCTGAAACATCTGGGCGACATCACCCCGATGCCGCGTGCCAATATCACCACGCGCTTGGGGCCCGAAGTTTTGCAACGGCTTGATCAGTTTTATGGACGTCTGCCCGAACATCTGAATTTCAATTTGCCAGATCGGCCATGGCTGATCCGGCGCAGCTTTGGCGAACCGCTGGGCGATGCGGCCAATCTGGCGATTACGGTTGAAAGCATGGTAACGGAACTCTGCAACAATCTGGCGCAGGAAAATCTGGGTCTGCGCCGCATTATCCTGCGCTGTGTACGGGTTGACGGGCATACCCATACCATCACACTTGGTACCGGAAGCCCGTGCCAGTCCGCCCAGCATGTGTTGCGATTGCTGTCTGAAAAAATGCCCCGGTGTCGATACTGGTTTTGGCATCGAACAGGTGATTGTCTACGCCCCGTGGGTCGAACATGTGGCCTTTCGCCAGTCGCGCCTTGACCAGCAACAGGAAGAAACCACCGACCAGATTGCCCTTGCCCAGTTGATCGACCGGATTTCCCACCACCTCGGCCCGCGCGACATGCTGTTTCACCCCGGCCACCACGCCAGCCACTTGCCTGAACAGGCTTCTGTGCGACAGGCCGTTAACGCCCGGACATATCCGGCCAGACGCACCGACATGACATTGCCCAAACGCCCGGCACGCCTGATCGACCCGCCCGAACCGGTCGAAATCCTTGCGCGCGACACCAATGGCACGCCAAGCCGCCTGCGCTGGCGCAAAATGGCGGTCGATATCATCCATGCCGAAGGCCCCGAACGGATTTGCCCGGAATGGTGGCAATGCCTTGATCAGGATGAATATGCCCTATCCCCCAAGACACGGGATTATTTCCGCATCCGCGATCAGGCAGGCCGATTGTTATGGGCCTTTCGCACCGGCCCAACCGGGCAGGATATCTGGTCCATCCATGGATTGTTCGGGGACTGACATGACCGATTTCCCCCTTCAGCAATCGGCATCTCCTTACGCCGAATTACAGGTCAGCAGCAATTTTTCCTTCCTGCGCGGTGCCTCCCACGCCGAAGAACTGGTTCTTATGGCCGCAACCAAGGGACTGCATGCCATTGCGATGACCGATCGCAACACCTTGGCCGGGGTCGTGCGTGGCCACACGGCACATCAGCCCCACAGGGACCGGCTGAATTATATTGTCGGCTGTCGGCTTGATCCCGTCGATGGTCCGTCGATGTTATGTTATCCGACGGACCGCACCGCCTATGCCCGGTTATGCCGGTTACTGACCCTTGGCAAACGCCGCGCGCCAAAGGGCGAATGCGAAATTTATCTGGCCGATATCATAAGTCATGCCGACGGATTGCTCTTCATCGCGGTCCCGCCACAAGTCCCCGATGACACCTTCCGCACGCAGTTGATCGACCTTAAACGCCATTTATCGGGCCAGCTTTGGCTTGCCATCGGTCGGTTCATGGACGGGTTTGATAGCGAACGGCTGGCCTTTACCGAGGCGGTCGAGGCTGAACTTGCCATCCCCGCAGTTGTCACCAATGACGTGCACATGCATGTCCGCTCGCGCAAACCGTTGCAGGATGTCCTGACCTGCATCCGCCATCATTGCCGGATCGAGGATGCCGGATATCGGCTGTTTCCCAATGGCGAACGCCATATCAAAAGCCCGCAGGACATGGCGAAACTTTTCCCGACCCATCCCGAATGGCTGGCTCGCACGATTGAAATCGCCGATCAATGTCGGTTTTCCTTATCCGAATTACGCTATGAATATCCCGATGAAAATGACGGATCGGGCGAAGGCACGCAGGAACGCCTGACCCGCCTGACATGGGAAGGCGCGCATAAACGCTATCCCGACGGCATTCCCGACAAGGTCCGGGGATTGATTGAGGCCGAACTTAAACTGATCGACGAACTGGGCTACGCTCCCTATTTCCTGACGGTGCATGACATTGTCGCCTTTGCCAGATCGCAAAACATTCTGTGTCAGGGACGCGGATCGGCCGCCAATTCATCGGTCTGTTTCTGTCTGCATGTCACATCGGTCGACCCGGCCAAGGTGGAACTTCTGTTTTCGCGCTTCATCAGCAACGCACGGAACGAGCCGCCTGACATTGATGTCGATTTCGAACATGAACGCCGCGAAGAGGTGATCCAGCATATCTATCAACGTTATGGCCGGGAACGGGCCGGATTGACGGCAACCGTGATTTCATACCGGTCGCGAAGCGCCATCCGCGATGTCGGCAAGGTGTTCGGCCTGCCCGAAGACACCATTATCAAACTGACCAAAACCATCTGGGGATCGGGCAGCAAGGGCGCGCATGATGAAATGATGCGCCAGTCGGGCATTCATCCAGATGAACCGCGTCTGAAAGCCGTTCTTGATCTGGCAGGCGAACTGACCGGGTTCCCCCGCCATCTGTCCCAGCATGTCGGTGGCTTTGTCATCACTCGTGGCCCGTTATGCGAACTGTCCCCGATTGCCAATGCCGCGATGGAGGACCGCACCACCATCGAATGGGACAAGGACGATATCGATGCGCTGGGCATCCTCAAGGTCGATGTGCTTGCCCTTGGAATGCTAAGCTGTATTCGCAAGGCATTCGATGAATTGAGAAACCACAAGAATATCGATCATGATCTTGCAACCCTTCCCAAGGAAGACGGGCGGGTTTACGACATGCTGGAAAAAGCCGACAGCATCGGCACGTTTCAGGTCGAATCTCGCGCGCAAATGAGCATGCTTCCACGATTAAAGCCGCGCAGCATCTATGACCTGACCATTCAGGTTGCCATTGTCCGCCCCGGCCCGATCCAGGGCGGCATGGTTCACCCCTTCCTCCAACGGCGCATGGGCCGCGAAAAGGTCGATTACCCGTCAAAGGAACTCGAAGCCGTTTTAAAGCGCACCTGTGGCGTGCCGCTGTTTCAGGAACAGGCCATGCAGATTGCCATCGTGGCTGCCGGCTATACTGGCGGTGAGGCCGATGAATTGCGCCGTGCCATGGCAACTTTTCGCCGCACCGGCACGATTGGCGCGCATCGCGACAAATTCATCAATGGCATGCAAAAAAACGGATATGACGCCGAGTTTGCCGAACGCTGCTTCAAACAGATCGAAGGCTTCGCCGATTACGGCTTTCCCGAAAGCCATGCAGCCAGTTTTGCCATCCTTGCCTATGCGTCATCATGGCTTAAATGCCATCATCCTGATGTGTTCTTATGCGCCCTTCTGAACGCGCAACCGATGGGGTTTTATGCCCCGGCGCAACTGGTTGCGGATGCCAAAAATCATGGTGTCCGGGTGCTTGAAATCGATATCAATCACAGTTTCTGGGACAATCATCTGGAACGGGAACTGGGCCGCGCCAGCGGTCATCTTTCCGTCCGGCTGGGCTTCCGCCAGATCAAGGGGTTCGGGCAGTTCGATGCCCTGTCCCTGATCGCAAACCGCCCGACCGGCGGATTTCAGGATATCTTTCTGATGGCGCGCCAGACCGGGCTCTCACCCGCCGCCCTTGAAAAACTGGCCGAAGCCGATGCGTTTGGCTCCCTTGGCCTGTCACGGCGCGAAGCGTTATGGGCCGTCCGCCGGTTTGGCAAGGGGCGCAAGGCCCCGGCGGCCCTGCCCCTGTTTGAAGCTGCCCAGAATTTCAACCACAATATGGGCGTTTCCGCCGAATTCGGGCCCGAAGCCCCGGTCAACTTGCCAATCATGGGACCGGGCGAAGAAATCATCGAGGATTACGCAAGCCTGCGGCTGTCGCTTAAGGGGCATCCAATATCGATGCTACGCGATTCCCTGTCCGCAGCCGGGGTGTGCAAGGCGACCGATCTGGTCAATTTCAAGAATAACGAACGGATCAACCATGCAGGACTTGCCATTGTCCGCCAGCGGCCCGGCACGGCATCGGGGGTTGTTTTCATCACCCTTGAGGATGAAACAGGCATCACAAATCTTGTGGTCTGGAGCAAGGTGATGGAACAGTTCCGCCGCGAGGTTATGACCGCCACCGTCCTTGGCGTGTCGGGCAAACTTCAACGCGAAGATGGCGTCACCCACATCATCGCCGATAAACTGGTCGACCTGTCGGGGATGCTGCAAAGCCTGACAGATAACACCCGCATTGCACGCGCCAATAACGCCCATCCCCGCAACCTGCGCTGGGCCACACCCGCCGCAGGACCATCCGATCAAACCAGCCCCGTCCCCCAAGACCTTGATCAACTTGAACAACGCCACGGCAAACAGCAAAACACATCACGCCTTAAGGTCGATAGCCACGATTTCCACTAAGCCCTGAAACGAAAACACCCCGGTACGTAAACCGGGGTGAATTGCCAAAGACTGATATTGTGGATCAGCTTCGATCAAGGCTCTGCAACGCATCATAGGCGGCAACAACCGTTGCCATCTGCGCGGTATGGGCCGCGATGAAGGCATCGCCATAGATCGTTTCATCGGGATATTCGGTAATCAGGGTCAGCGGCACGTCATGACGATCATCAATGGAAATCATACACGGGAAACCATTGATGATCTGAAAACCGGTTTCACCGGCATGAATGCGATAAAGATCGATCTGTGCCGCATTGAATGCCAGAAGCCCCGGAATGGCGGCAAGTTTTCGGGTGACCTGATCGATAAAGTTTTCCGCCCGTTCCGACCATTCATCATGATGACGCATGATCAGGAAGAACCCCTTTGGCAGGGTCCACATGCCAAACCCGCGCGGAACATATCCCGAAAGCGGCCGGGTCCATTCATGGCAGGGATAGCCATGCAGATTGACATGCAGGCTTGCCCCGCTGATGGCACGCGCCCGTACCCGGATTTCCTTTTCATAAAGGCCATCACCGCTGCGATATTCCATGTCATCGCCAAGCGCTGTATAGCGCGCCGCGTGATGCATATGGAACGGGTTATCAACAATCAGGCGCTGATGAAGGGCATAACCATCCGGATTTTCCAGCGGTGAAATCGTGAAATGTGCCCCATCACGTTTTGCCAGCTCCAACGCCCCGCGAAGCGCGCCCGCAACACCGGAAATCTCGTTGGGATGCTGCCCGCCACTGATCATGACCGGCAAATCCGTACCCTTGTGATAGCGCGCATTCAAAATACGCCCTGATCGCGATGTCGCATGGAATTCTTCACCGCTGATCCCGTCAAGCTCTGCGCGGATTTGCGCAACCGTCAACGGGCGGGTGGTGCGATCAATCTGTTGCATCTCACCCGTTGTCTCGTCCTTTGACAGGGGGCGCAATTCAACCGTGACCCGGGCGTCACCATCACCGGATACCTGACGGATTTCCGGGACGATCTGTCCCGGCTGCAATCCGCGATCACCCAGCGGGCGGCCCGATTTGACCTGAAAATATTCCAGCAGCGAGAAATAGAAATCCTCGTGCAGGGCTTCATGCAGGCTCAGAACCTCGTGACCATGGGCGATCTTCTGATCATGCCCCGGCAGATCAACCGAGATATTCAGTTCTTCGAAATAAGGTTCCTGATCGCCCCAGTCATGATCGGCAATGGCCGCCATGGTTTGGGCAAAAAGCGCCTCATATTCGGTTTCAGTCCGTTCATCGCGGACAATCTGACCATCGGCATCGATAATCCGCACCCAGCCGGTCGGCGACAGGTGGGTTTCATCAACCACATCCTGATGCACCCGGTTTGGCGCAAAAACTTCGTGACGGGTTTCAACCCCATCTGATCCGCGCAGGATCACATCATAGGTACAATCGCAACGATCCGATGCCTCAAACGTGATCAAGGCTGGCGTAACCAGGGCCGCCAAGGGATAGGTTTCAAGCAGGAAGCGATTATCCGCCGCATTTTGATGGCGCGGATAACGCACCGTGATATTGGCAATGCCTGATTTTGCCAGATCAATATCTTCAAGGAAGAAATGCAAAAGCGGCTTATAGGAACTACGAATGCGCGCCTTGATCCCCTGCTGGGCCAACTTTGCCTCGGCCGCGGCGCGGGTTTGGGCATCGTTAAACAACCATGCCTCAATAAGCTGCCCGGGGCGGGCGGCCTTGACGATTTCATCAATCAGGTTTGGAAGGGTCGGCGCAAAGGTGGTGGCGAAAATCTGTGTCATTTGGACGTCCTGCCTGTGGGGTCAAGGCTATCGCGCAGCCAGTCGCCCAGAAGGTTCAGGCCAAGCACGGTCAAAAGAATGGCAAGCCCGGGGAAAACCGATACCCACCAGGCATTCTGCAAATAGGTCCGCCCATCGGCCAGCATCCCGCCCCAGCTTGGGATCAGGGGGTCCACCCCCAGCCCAAGGAAGGTCAGGCTGCTTTCAAGCAGGATGTTGGTCGCAACATTAAGCGTCATCAGAACAATCACCGGCCCGATCAGGTTGGGCAGAAGGTGACGGAACAGGATATGAATATCGCGCACGCCAATCGCCTTGGCCGACTGGATGAATTCCCGATCCCGTAGTGACAGAACCGATCCCCGCACCAGACGGGCATATTGCACCCATTGCGCAATGATCAGCAGAATGATCATGTTGGTCAGTCCACCGCCGATGATCGCGATAAAGGTGATCGCCAGCAAAATGAACGGCAATGCAAGCTGCACATCGGCAAAGCGCATCACGATCATGTCCCAGAAACCGCGATAATATCCCGATATCAGGCCCATGATCACACCAATGACAACCGCCCCTGCAACGGAAAACAACCCAACCTGAAGCGATATTTTGCCGCCTGAAACCACACGTGCCAACACATCACGCCCGAGCGGATCGGTGCCAAAAATATGATCGGCATTGGTAAACGGCGCGATCAGGCGGGCCGAAAGATCAATCTTGTCCGCGCCGCCAGGAAACAGCAGATCGGAAAACACGACCAGAAAACAGATGCCACCGGTCAGAACAGCCCCCAGAACGAATTCAAGATTTTTAAAACGCGCAAACCGCGCCTTGGTTGCAGTGGTCGCCATGGGGTTACTCCGTCCGGATACGTGGATCAATCAGGCCATAGGCAATGTCGACAAGCAGGTTCACCCCGACAATCATGATCGACAGAACCGTAATCACAGCCTGTAAAACCGGATAATCACGTGCACCAACGGCCTCAAAGGCCAGCGTGCCCATTCCCGGCCAGTTAAACACCAGCTCAACGACAACAATCCCGCCCAGAAGGTTGCCAAACTGCAAACCGAAATAGGTAACAAGCGGGATCGCACAGTTGCGAAGCGCGTGTTTATACAGCACGACATTCTCGCTAAGCCCCTTGGCGCGCGCGACCATGATGTATTGCGACTGAAGGGTTTCCAGCATCGAGGTCCGCACAAGCCGCACATTGGTCGCGGTCAGGATCACCCCCATGGTGATGGCTGGCATGATGAAGTTCTCAATCCCCGTCATGCCACTTGGCGGCAGAAGCCGGAAAGTAATCGACAGCAACAGCACCAGCATGATCGCCAGCCAGAAATTCGGGAATGACAGACCAACCAGCGACAGAATGCGAATGACCTGATCGGGCCATTTGCCACGCGAAATGGCGGCCTTGATCCCCAGCGGGATCGAAATCACGATCGACACAAACATCGATGCAAACGCCAGCATCAGGGTAGCGGGCAATGCATTGCCAATCAGGGTGGAAACCTGCGTTCCACCAAGGAAGGATCTACCGAAATCAAGGCTGAAAAGCCCCAGCATGAAATCGGCATACTGAACAAAAAACGGCTGGTTCAAACCAAGGGATTCACGAATACGTGCAAGGTCTTCCTCGGTGATGCTGCCGGCCCCCTGGCTTAGCATCAGCGCCGGGTCACCCGTCAGGCGTATGGCAAACGAGACAATCAATGTCACCGCGACGACCACGAAAATCGCCTGCAAAAGGCGTTTGATCAGAAAACCAGCCAAAACACTTGTCCTTTAAAGAAATAGGCATGAAAGCCGCCCGGCATCGATCCGGGCGGCTTTCGTTTCACATCAGTCGACAGTCACTTCCGTCAGGCGCAGACGGCTGTCGGGAACCGGGGTGAAATTCTTGACGCGCTTGGACACCCCAAAGATCGCATTGAGGTTATAAAGCGGCATTTCCAGCGCGCGATCGGCCGTGTAATGTGCAATCGACTGCAGGATTTCTTCACGTTTGGCACGGTCGGTAATCGCACGCTGGGATTCCAGCAGCTTGTCGAGTTCCGGATCGCTGTCATACGGGTTCCACTTTTCGCCCGTGTGATACATGAAGTAAGCGGTGTTATCATAATCAAGCGTCCAGCCGCCCCACGACTGCTGGAACATCGCACCGGTTTTACCCGCCGGAATTATGTCATTAAGCAGAACGTTGGTTTCATAAGGCTTGATCGTCGCGTTCAGGCCAATCACCTGAAGGTAGCTGGCAACGGCCTGGGCAACTTCGTTAAAGGTTGCGTCATTGCCGCGAATGTCGATCTGGATTTTCGTACCCGGTGCAACACCGGCTTCTTTCAGAAGCGCCTGTGCCTTGGCCGGATCATACGGCAACGGTTTCATCGACGGATCGTTACCAAACGACAATTCACCCTGGAAACTTGCAATCGGGGCTGCCTGACCACCAAGGATCGAGTCAATGATCGCCTGACGATCCACACCGTAAATCATCGCCTTACGGACTTTTTCATCCGCCGTGATGCCATTGCCGGTGTTAAAGCGAAGCGCATAAACCGTCGGGCTTACGGTGGTGACGATATCGATATTTTCGTCTTCTTCAATGGTCGGGATCATGCCAATCGGAATGGTCGGCGGAATGACAAGGTCAACGTTCCCGGCCTGAAGTTCCGCAACCGCGGTCGACGGTTCACTGATGAAGCGATACTGGATGGTCGAAAGTTTCGGCGCACCGCCCCAATGATCAGCATAGGCTTCAAGTGTCAGACCAACTTTCGGCTCATAGGAAACCATTTTGAACGGACCGGTGCCGATCGGATGGGCGTTGAAATAATCTTCGCCTTTTTCCGCGATATATTTCGGCGGAACAATCATCGCACCATAACCGGCAAGCTTGGTCAGAAGCACCGGATCCGGCTGGGTCAGATGCATATCGACGGTGTTTTCGTCAATAACTTCGACCGATTTGATCGCAGCATAGTTTGACCGCTGCGGCCCTTTTTTGCCTTCATCGCCCATCAGGCGATCAAAGGTGAATTTGACCGCTTCGGCATTGAACGGCTCGCCATTCTGGAAGGTCACGCCTTCGCGCAGATGGAAACGGATGCGCGTGCCGCCATCAAATTCTTCCCATGATGACGCAAGCCCCGGAACCAGTTTGGCATCCGGCCCGCGATAGGTCAGACCGTCATAAATATTGGTCGCAACCGACGACCAGTTGACCAGAAACGTATCGACCGGGTCCCAGCTACCGGGGTCCTGTGGTGATGAAATGGTCAAGGTGCCTTCGGCATATGCCGGCGCAGTTGCCATCAGACCGCCCGCAAAGGCAAGAGCCATCAGCGCACTGCGCATTCCCTGTTTTTTCGTCATGTTATTTTTTCTCCGTTGTTGGTGGCTTGGCGCGAGGGGAGACAGGCTTGCGACCCAAGGGCCGCTTAACGTGCGTCGGCCACAAAGTGACCGGGCGCAATTTCACGATGGGCAAGAATGGCCGGCTCATCACCGACCCGACGGATCGGGCTTGGAATTTCACCATCCATCAGGATACGGTCGCGCAGGATTGTGGGGTCGGCGACCGGTACGGCACTCAGAAGCCGCTGGGTATAGGGATGGGTCGGCGTTTCAAGAACCTGCTGACGCGATCCAAGTTCGGCAACCTGACCAAGATAAAGCACGGCGACCCGATGGCTCATTTTTTCAACCACCGCCATGTCATGGCTGATGAACAGATACGCAAGCCCGTGTTCTTCCTGAAGCTCCATGAACAGATTGATGATCTGCGCCTGGATCGACACATCAAGGGCCGAAAGGGCTTCGTCGGCGATGATCAGCTTGGGATTGGATGCCAACGCGCGCGCAATGCAGATACGCTGGCGCTGACCACCGGAAAATTCATGCGGGTAACGGTTAGCATGGGCCGATGTCAGGCCGACCCGCTCCAGCAACTGGTCAACCCGCGCAGCAATCTGTTTTTCACCGTCAATCAGTCGGTGCGTGCGGATCGGCTCGGCAATCGAAAAGCCGATTTTCTTGCGCGGATCAAGGGACGCAAACGGATCCTGAAAGATATACTGGATCTCCTGACGCAGGCGCTGCTGTTCGCCTTTGCCCATGTCACTGAATGCGCGACCTTCGAAACTGATATTGCCCGCCGTTGCCTTTTGCAATTGCTGGATCGTGCGGCCAATCGTCGATTTGCCCGATCCGGACTCCCCGACAAGCGCCAGCGTTTCACCGCGATAAATATCGAAACTGACATTCTCGACCGCATGCACACGGTGGGAAACCCCGCCAAACAGGCCCTTTTTGATATCAAAGCGCGTTACCAGATCACGCACCGACAATAACGGGGCCTCGTCGTAACGTGCGGTATTCTGGATATGCTCCGTCCCGACCAGACGCGGCGTATCGCCATCCATCATCGTCACCGGGAACCGTTTGGGGAATGCTTCGCCTGTCATGCTGCCCAGTTTCGGAACTGCGGATAGCAATGTCTGGGTATAGGGATGGGCCGGATTGGCAAAAATATCGGCAACCGTGCCTTCTTCGACCTTCTTGCCCTTCCACATGACGACAACATCATCGGCAACCTCGGCAACAACCCCCATGTCATGGGTGATGAAAATCACCGCCATGCCAAGTTCTTGTTGCAGATCACGGATGATGGTCAAAATTTGCGCCTGAATGGTCACGTCAAGGGCCGTTGTCGGTTCATCCGCAATCAGAACCTTGGGCCGGCAGGCAAGCGCCATGGCAATCATGACGCGCTGGCGCATCCCGCCCGAAAGCTGATGGGGATACCGCCCCAAAAGTTCCTGCGCATCGGGCAGCCGCACCATATCAAGCAGCCGTTTGCTTTCAACAAGCGCATCGGGCTTGGACATGCCTTCATGCAGCATAAGGGATTCCGCAATCTGATCGCCGATGGTGAAAACCGGATTCAGCGACGTCATCGGTTCCTGAAAGATCATCGCGATGTCTTTGCCGCGAATGCGGCGCATCTGTTTTTGCGACAGTGCCAGCAAATCTTCATCGCGATCTTTTGACGTAAACCGGATACGCCCCGATGCATAGGATGCGCCCATCATATCGGCCAGACGCATGATCGACATCGATGTCACCGATTTGCCTGATCCGGACTCTCCGACAATTGCCAATGTCCTTCCGGGTTTCACGGCAAAACTCAGATTTTCGATAACCCGGCTGTCGCCGAACTCAACGGACAAATCTTCGACGGACAGGATCGGAACAGAAACAGCATCAGTCACGCAAACATCCTCGGCAATGTAAGGCGGATGCGCGGGTGGCGCGCACCGGTCAAACCGGTGTCAGTGCTGCAAAAAACGATGGCCGCAAAGAAGGAATTTTCTTCAGGCACGGTGGGGGCCGTGACCTTCTGATCATGCGTAACGGAAAGTTGTAACGCGGTCCCTCTTAACGACGATTGCCAACAACCCTGATACCGAATTCATGGTTTTTTATTTTGTATACAAACCTCATCATTTATTCGACAAATTGTCAACGAATTGAATTTCACTAAATTCAATTCGGTTTAAATGCCCTGCTGCCGCATAATCCACTGCACAGCCCGAACGTATTAAAGGTTTGTTTCAAAACCACAATTTTGCATCGCAACATTTCACCATGTTTCTGGTGTATGCCAACGCACTTCACAATCAAAAGACGAACCCATCACATCGCTTTCGGAACCCACCCCGAAGACTCCTCATGCACCGGCACCAACCATCCTTCCCTTTGCCAAACCATGGCCGGTTTTGGGATACCCCTTTCCGGTCAGAAAATTGGCACCATTAATTTTACCAAAACGGCTCTTTATGGCGCACCACTAATATCCCAGACTGCATGCTCCCTTGCCTCGCAACAAAGGTCCTCAGATGCCATCCGAACATAAAAACGAATTTGGCCAGTCGGTCGGTCGCCCGGTTGAAAACTGGAAAGAATGCCCGATGCCACCACGCAGCGACATGGCTGGCCGCCATGTCATTGTCAGTCCGACCGATGTGAAACGCGACGCCAGACAGCTATTTGACGCCAACCGCACAGCCATGGACGGATCGCGCTTTACCTATCTTTTCACCGATGCGTTCGAGGATTTTGATGCTTATCAGGCGTGGCTTGAAAGCATGGCCGCCACCCGCGACCCGATGCTTCATACCATCATCGACAAGGCATCGAACAAGGCCGTCGGCATTGCCGCCTTCATGCGGATCGATACCAAATTTGGCGGCATTGAAATCGGCAATATCAATTATTCCCCGGCGCTTTCGAAAACCATCGGCGGGACAGAGGCGATGTATCTGATGATGAAACGCGCCTTTGACGAACTGGGTTACCGCCGGTACGAATGGAAATGCGACGATCAGAACGCCCCATCACGTGCCGCCGCCCTGCGATATGGCTTCACCTACGAAGGCACCTTCCGCAACCACATGGTCTATAAGGGCCGCAACCGCGATACCGCATGGTTTTCGATTACCGATCTTGAATGGCCGATGGTCAGGGCCGCGTTCGAAGCATGGCTTGCCCCCGGCAACTTTGATGAAACCGGCAAACAACGCAACAGCCTGCAAAGCTTCCGCAGGGCATAATCGCGCCAATAATATCGCCCCATGAATCACGCCTCTGGTCCGGTGCCGGTTTTATTCCCCGACACCGGCAAAGCTGCGCATGTCGAATATGCTGTTATCCAGAAACGCATCCGGGCCGACAAACGCCCGGTCGGCGGCATCATTCGCGCCCTCGACCCGCCAGTCATCATGCGGAAGCGCAACATCAAGCCCCTTGACCGCACGACGATAAAGATCAGGACGATAAATGTCGGAAATAAGCGTACCGAAATCGACAGAGGCATCCACCTGCCCCCAGCGCTGCATCTGTGTGCCAACCCACGCCCCCTGCGACAGCCACGGGAACGTCGCGGTATAGCGATAAAACACATGGCGATCAGGCGCCTCAATCGGGTTGTCACCGGGTTTAAGTACCGGCCGGCCAAGTAACGAGGCCCGCAGAATATCAAACGATGCCCCGACGTGATTTTCACCAGACAGCAATTGCGCCAGTTCGGTGCGGTTTTCCGGCTGATCGGCCCATTCCGCTGAACGGACAAGCGCACGCACCAGCGCATCCACCGTATCGGGATTGGATTGCACCCAGTCTTCGCGCACGCCAAGAACCTTTTCCGGGCTACGCGCCCATATGTCTTCCTTAAGGGCGACAATCACCCCGTCCCCATGGAACACCGCCCGCTGGTTCCAGGGTTCCCCCACGCAATAGCCATCGACCCAGCCATTGCGCAGACTGTCAAACATGCGCGGCGGTGCGATGACGCCGATATTAACGTCCTTGTCCGGGTCAATACCGCCTGCCGCCATCCAGTAACGCAGTTCGTAATTATGGCTCGAATACGGGAATACGGTCGCAAAGGACATGATCGGGCGACCATCCGCCCGGTCCTCGTCGATCACCTTTTTAAGCGCCCGCGCCGAAAGCCCGCGCGGCCCGAGCATCGCCGCCGGATCCGCTTCAAGCATCCGCTGATAAAGCCGGGTTGAAACCGTAATCGCGTTCCCGCCGCGCCCCAGCGCCATCGGCACCGCAATGCGCTGCGACGGCATCCCGCCAAGTCCAAGCCGCGCTGCCAGCGGAATACCCGCCAGCAAATGGGCCGCGTCATAAACCCCATAAGACAGCTTGTCGCGAATGGCGGCCCAGGACATTTCCCGGATCAGGGTCAGGTCGATATTTTCTTCCTCGGCAAAGCCCTTGGCACGCGCCACGACAGGCAGGGCACAATCCACAAGTGGCACAAAGCCAAGTCGAACCTGTTTAAGGGACATGCGTTAGAACTCCAACTGAAAGGCCGTGATCACGCTTTGCGCGATTTCAGAAATTTTGCGGTTCTGTTTCATGGCGTTTTTGCGCAGCAGGTTATAGGCCTCGTCCTCGCTCAGCCCCTTTTCCTGCATCAACAATCCTTTGGCCCGGTCGATCAGCTTGCGATCATTAAGCTTGGCCTTGGCCTCGTCCCGTTCTCGGCGCAATTGATCAAACGCGTTAAAACGCGAAATCGCCATTTCGACGATGGGCCGAATACGATCCTGGCGCAAGCCATCAACGACATAGGCACTGACCCCGGCCTCGACCGCCTCGCGGATCGTATTGCTGTCGCTTTGATCGACAAACATCGCAATCGGGCGTGCAATAACACGCGATACCTGAAACATCTGTTCAAGCGTATCACGGTCCGGGTTTTCAAGATCAATGATGATGATGTCGGGGGCCAACGCCTGAATGCGTTCGACCAGATTGTATGACGTGCCGATGCGGCTGACACGGGTATAGCCACTTTCGACAAGGCCGCGCTCGACAATGGCGGCACGGTCCGGGTTTTCGTCGATCACCAGAATGCTGAAGTCTTCAAGCTTCATTTAGAACCTTTTCCCTGACGATCAAGGCCTCTCTCCTGTCTGTTCTTTTTCGCCCCGGACCTTGATGGCCCGGTGGAAACCGGGATGCGGCACATGCCGCATCCCGGAAAGATCGTATGTTATTCCGCCGGAACCGCCTGCGCACCGGATGGCAGCGCATCGCGTTCCTGCATGGCTTTTTCGAAACGTTCCTTTTCCTCGGCCACGGTCTTTTCCGAGAAACGAACCGCAAGGGCTGCAAAGGAACAGACAATCACGGCAATACCAAGATACATCAGTCCCTGCTGATAGGTCAGTGCTTCGGATTTGAACAGGAAGCCCGCGGCAACCGCCCCGGCATTCCCGCCCGCACCAACAATACCGGCAACCGAACCAAGCGCCTTGCGGTTAACAAACGGAACAATCCCGAATGTCGCTCCTTCGGACATCTGCACGAAAAGCGAGAAGACCACCATCATCGACACCGCGATGACCAGCGCATCCATCATCGAAAACGCAACAAGCGCAACACCTTCAATGAACAGCGCCAGAAACAGGAATTTGACCCGCCCCGAAAGCCCGCCCTTGGCGGCAAACTTGTCGGAAAACACCCCGCCCAGCGTGCGGGCAAAGATGTTCATCAAACCAAACAGACCGGCAATCAGACCGGCGGTCTGAAGGCTAAGTTCAAACCGGTCAAAGAAATAGATCGCGGCGATGTTGTTGATCGTAAGCTCGACACCGAAACACGCCCCGTATACCAGAAACAGCGCCCAGACCCGGTAATCCTTGGCCGCGGCCAGCATGCCCTTGGTCGCACCGGCATGATCATCTTCCGGCGACAGAGCACCGCTTTTGCGCATGTCGGCATAGTTGCCATCCGGCGCATCTGTGGTGAAGAACCAGTAAAGCACGGCAACCACCAGCATGATCACACCCGGAAAGACCATTGCCAGACGCCAGCCCATGGTTTCCGAAACACCAAAGCCAAGCACCATGGCAAGGATCAGCGGCATGACCATCTGTGTCACACCACCGCCAAGGTTACCCCAGCCCGCCGTGGTGGCGTTTGCCGTCCCAACGACGTTCGGCGCAAACATGGTCGAGGTATGATACTGCGTGATCACAAACGATGCCCCGATCGAGCCGATGGCAAGACGCGCCAGCAGGAATGTTTCATAGCTGTCGGCAAGCCCGATCAGCATGACCGGCAGGGAACCGATAACCAGCAACGCCGTATAGGTCTTGCGCGGGCCGATTTTATCGCAAAGCGGCCCGATCAGAAGACGGACCAGAACCGTGATGGCGACAGACGCAATGATGGTATTGCCGATTTCACCCTTGGTCAGGCCAAGATCGTCACGCACAAGCGGCATCAGCGGTGCGATACCGAACCAGCCAAAGAAACACAGGAAGAAGGCAAGCCAGGTCAGGTGGAAAGTCCGCATCTGGACAGTCCTGAGACTGAAGAGATTGATGCGCGGAGCCTTGTTTTTGATTTCCATAACAATGAAGCCCTTCGTTTGGGTCACTCCGAACCGGTTTCCCGGTTGTCGCGACCGACGGTTATTTCCCCAAGGGCCGCACGCTTCATCAGATGGATTCCGCTGGCGGCCCGTCATTCGTTTCGACTGCGGCTGCGCCATCGTTGCGCGCCAAAATCGAACGTCTGATCGCCCGCCATTGGACGAAGAACTGTGAGTCACCCGTCATTGGGCCTGCTTCCGTCGAAGCGGCTCACACGAAACAAGTTGTGCAAACCGCGCGCCAATTTTTTCGCGTTGCGGAAATTTTCAAATAATCACCTGAAATCCAAAGCATTTTAACAACCGCAACCGCACAAACAGAAAAACTGCCCCATCAACGAGCCTTGTATTTGCACATTTTTTAATCTCATCACTTTGCGTGTGGTTATTTTTTGAACAATCACAGGTTTTGTACAATTTTCGAGCATCCTACAGGTCATCGAAACCTGATTTAAAATCAGTATCTTGCAAGTTTTTTGGCGCAATCTGCAGTTCTGGCACGCAACTTGTATAGTAAGGGACAAGAGCGCGGGCAAGGTCGCCTGCTGCCACGGCAGAAATGCCAAACCCCTATATAGAATCCAATGGCGGGTTCACCCGGATAACGACGTCCGTTGCGAGATTGCCTTTTTGACAGGCAGTGCGCACCGGGCGTTTTTTTTTGCCAATTCGCTTCCCGCGATCAGGAGCCAGAGACAAATGAACCACGTCCCTGCAGCACTTACCAAGAAACCCCGCCTTGTTGTCATCGGCAACGGCATGGCCGGCATGCGCACCGTCGAGGAAATCCTCGGTCGCGCCCCTGACAAATACGAAATCACCGTTTTCGGAGCCGAGCCACGCGTGAACTATAACCGCATCATGCTCTCCCCGCTTCTGTCGGGCGAAAAGGAATTCGACGATATCGTCATCAATACCGCCGAATGGTATCAGGAAAACCGCATCCATCTGTTTTCCGGCGATCCGGTGATTGAAATCGACCGCACCCGCAAGGTCGTCATTTCCAAAAGCGGCACCGAAACCACTTATGACCAGCTCCTACTCGCCACCGGGTCCGACCCGATCATGATCCCGATCCCCGGCCACAAGCTTTCGGGTGTTATCACCTTCCGCGATGTCGATGATGTCGATACCATGCTGAAAACCGCGGTCAATGGCGGCCCCGCCGTCGTGATCGGTGGTGGCCTTCTGGGTCTTGAGGCCGCTGTCGGTCTGCAGGCACGCGGCATGTCGGTCACGGTCCTGCATCTGGCGGGCCATGTGATGGAACGCCAGCTTGATCCGTCGGCGGGTTATCTCCTTGCACAGGAACTGGGCCGTCGGGGCATCAATGTCATTACCGAGGCCGACACCGCCGAAATCGTCGGCGCCGATTGCGTAACCGGCGTCCGGCTTAAAGACGGGCGCATGATCCCGGCTGATCTGGTGGTCATGGCTGTTGGCATCCGCCCCAACGGTCGCCTTGCCGCAGACGCGGGACTGACCGTCGAACGCGGCATTGTCGTTGACGATGTCATGACTACCAGTGATCCGGATATCTTTGCCGTTGGCGAATGCGTGCAGCATCGCGGGCAATGCTACGGCCTTGTTGCACCGCTGTTTGAAATGGCAAAATCCTGTGCCGATCATCTGGCCGAAATCGCAACCGATGGCTATGCCGGCTCGGTCACCTCGACCAAACTGAAAGTCACCGGGGTTGATGTTTTCTCCGCCGGTGATTTTTCCGGCGGCGGCGAAACCGAGGAAATCGTCTTCCGCGATGCCGGACGCGGCGTTTACAAACGCATCGTTCTGGAAGACGGCAGGATCAAGGGGGCCGTCCTTTATGGCGATACATCCGATGGCGGCTGGTATTTCCAGCTGATGAAAGATGCTCAGGACGTGACCGAACTTCGCGATACCCTCGCCTTTGGTCAGGCCTTCGCCGGGGGATCCGCCGGAAACCCTCTTGACGCCGTTGCCGCCCTGCCAGACGACGCAGAGATTTGTGGCTGCAACGGCATTTGCAAGGGAACCATCGTTTCGGCCATCACCGAAAAGGACCTGACAACGCTTGACGAAGTCAAAGGCCACACCAAGGCATCCGCATCCTGTGGTTCATGCAGCGGCCTTGTCGAAAACCTTCTGGCGGCAACCCTTGGCGGTGATTATCAGGCGGCTGCGGTCAAACCGATCTGCACCTGTACCGATCATGACCATGACAATGTCCGTCGCCTGATCAAGGCCAAGGAACTGAAATCCATGCCTGCCGTCATGCAGGAACTGGAATGGAAATCATCGGACGGCTGCCATGTCTGCCGTCCGGCGCTGAACTATTACCTGCTGGCCGCATGGCCGGGTGAATATGTCGATCATGGTGCGTCGCGCTTCATCAATGAACGCGTCCACGCCAACATTCAGAAAGACGGCACCTATTCGGTGGTACCGCGCATGTGGGGTGGCCTGACCAACCCGCGCGAATTGCGCGCCATTGCCGATGTCGCCGACAAATTCGATATCCCGACCGTCAAGGTCACCGGCGGGCAGCGCATTGACCTTCTGGGTGTCAAAAAGGAAGACCTGCCTGCCGTCTGGGCCGATCTGAATGCGGCCGGGATGGTTTCGGGTCATGCCTATGGCAAGTCCCTTCGCACGGTCAAAAGCTGTGTCGGGCAGGAATGGTGCCGCTTTGGCACCCAGATGTCGATGAGCATGGCGGTCGACCTTGAAAAAATGACCTGGGGCTCGTGGATGCCCCACAAATTCAAGATGGCCGTATCAGGTTGCCCGCGTAACTGTGCCGAAGCCACGATCAAGGATTTCGGCATTGTCGCAACCGATGGCGGCTGGGACCTGCATGTGGGTGGCAATGGCGGCATTCATGTCCGCGCGACCGAACTTCTGTGCAAGGTCACAACCGATCAGGAAGTAAAGGAATATTGCGGCGCCTTCATCCAGCTTTACCGCGAAGAAGCCCGCTATCTGGAACGCACCGCCCCCTGGATCGAACGTGTCGGCCTGAAACACGTTCAGGAACGCGTTGTCGATGACGCCGAAAATCGCGCCGCCCTGTTTGAACGTTTCATCGAAAGCCAGAAAACGGCGCAGGTCGATCCGTGGGCCGAACGCGCCAGCCAGGGCGTGGACGCGCACGAATTCAGATCCCTTTCCCTGATCGCAGCGGAGTAACGGCAATGACGGATATCGTAAACTGGGTAAATGTCGGACCGGTCGCCAATATCCCGCTTCAGGGGGCCCGCACCTTTCAGACCGAAACCGACCGCATCGCGATTTTCAGAACCCTTGATGATCAGGTCTACGCCCTTCTGGACCGCTGCCCGCACAAGGACGGGCCGCTGGCACAGGGGATCGTGCATGGCCATTTTGTCACCTGCCCGCTGCATAACATGGTCTTTTCGCTTGAAACCGGGGCGGCACAGGGCCCCGATGACGGCTGTGCGGCCAAGGTGGAGCTGCGCGTCATTGACGGCACGGTTCATATCGGCCTGACGGCGGAACAAATCGGTTTGCGCCATGCGGGGTGAGGTTAAAACCACCTGTCCTTATTGCGGCGTTGGCTGCGGGCTGATCGTCTCCCCCACCCGGGACGGCTGGGCGGTCGGGGGCGACCCCGATCACCCGGCCAACCGGGGCCGCCTGTGCTCAAAGGGTGCCGCCCTGATCGATACGATCACCGCCGAGATGAAGCGCGATTTCCGCCTGCTGAAACCCGAAATCGATGGCAAAACCGTCGACTGGCAGACCGCAACACAGGAAACCGCGGATCGCCTGCGCGCAACCATCCAGAAACATGGCCCGAAATCGGTGGCGTTCTATGTTTCCGGTCAGCTTCTGACCGAGGACTATTATATCGCCAACAAGCTGATCAAGGGTTTCATCGGGTCACCGCATATCGATACCAATTCCCGGCTATGCATGGCATCAACCGTGGTCGGGCACAAACGCGCCTTTGGCGCGGACGTCGTGCCGGGATGCTACGAAGACCTTGAAATTGCCGATCTGGTCGTCCTGACCGGATCGAACCTGGCATGGTGCCATCCGGTCCTGAACCAGCGTTTGCGCGCAGCCAGGGAAAAGCACGGCACCAAGATCGTCGTGATCGACCCGCGCAAAACCGCAAGCTGCGACATCGCCGATCTGCACCTGCCAATCAAACCGGGCAGCGACGTTGCCCTGTTTAACGGCCTGCTGGCATGGCTTGACCAGAACGGTCATTGCGACCTTAAATATGTCGCCCGTCACGTCAAGGGCTATGAAGCAGCCGTTGCCGAGGCACGCGCGGACTGCCCCGATATCGAGAGTACAGCAAAAAAATGCGGCCTCGATTATCCTTCCGAGATCAGCGCGTACGCCGATCATGACGGCTCGGGTCTGGGGAAACTGGAAACGTTCTTTAACTGGTTTGCCGCCTTTGACCGCACGGTCACCGTGTTTTCACAAGGTGTCAACCAGTCCAGCAGCGGCTCTGACAAGGTCAATGCGATCATCAATACCCATCTGGCAACCGGGCGGGTCGGCAAACCGGGATCAAGCCCGTTTTCCGTCACCGGCCAGCCAAACGCCATGGGCGGGCGCGAGGTTGGCGGCCTTGCCAACCAGCTTGCCGCCCACATGGACCCGAACGATGTTAACGACGTTGATCGGGTCCGCCGCTTCTGGAAATCCGATATTCTGGAACCGGGCGAGGGATACAAGGCGGTTGATATGTTCCGCGCCATCGAACGTGGTGAAATCAAGGCCGTCTGGATCATGGCAACAAACCCCGCTGTCAGCCTGCCCGATGCGGACCGCGTCCGTCTTGCCCTGTCGCGTTGCCCGCTTGTCATCGTGTCCGACACGGTGAACGATACTGACACGCTGCGCTATGCCCATATCAAGCTACCCGCCGCCGGTTGGGGCGAAAAATCCGGCACGGTCACCAATTCCGAACGCCGCATTTCCCGCCAACGCCCGTTCCGCAAATTGCAGGGTGACGCCAAACCCGACTGGTGGATCATGACGCAGGTCGCACGCGCCATGGGCTATGGCAAGGCCTTCAAATACCGCGATCCTGCCGATATTTTCGCCGAACACGCCGCCCTGTCGGAATTTGAAAATGACGGGATGCGCGCCTTTGACATCGGCAAATGGCACAAGGCAAAAAAATCGACCTACGAGGCGATGGAACCCTTCCAATGGCCCGCATCGCGCAAACATCAGCCCGCAGGCGGGGCCGAACGTCTTTACGGCAATGGCATTTTCACCACCTCAAACGGGCGGGCCCGTATGCTGGCGGTTGCGCATAAACTGCCCATGTCGCAACCGGGCAAGGAATTCCCGCTGATCGCCAATAGCGGCCGCTACCGCGATCAATGGCACACCATGACCCGTACGGGCACCGCCGCCCGCCTTTCGGCCCATCGGCCCGAACCGTTACTCGAAGTCAATATCCTTGATGCCAGGCGTTACAAGCTGACCGATGGCGGCATTGCCAGAATCAAAAGCAAACGCGGCACCGCCCTGATGCGCGTATCCGTATCAGACGCGCAGACGCCCGGCGAAGTCTTCATGCCGATGCACTGGAACGATGTTTATTCATCTGCGGGCGGTATCGGGCGTTTGCCAACCGCCCATGTTGATCCCTTTTCCGGGCAACCGGAAACCAAACATATCCCGGTTTCCATAGAACCGTTTGAACCGCTGTGGCAGGGATTGCTGTTTTCCAACACGCCGGTTGATCTTTCAAACCTGCCCTATTGGGTGGCGGCAACTGGTCCCGGCTGCATGATCTACGAAATCGCCGGCGACAGGCCCTGCCTGTTCAAATCCATGTTGCCAATGGCGGCCAACAACACCGGTGATGAAAACGCCATCGAACACATCATTGAATATAACGACGGCAAAAAAGGCGTTCATCGCTATGCCCGCCTGAATGGCGACCGCATCACCGGTGCGCTTTTTGTCGGCCCGGATCGCCCCGCCCTTGGCCGGGACTGGATATCGGCATTGCTGGGCAATGATGTCATCAGCGGGCCGGAACGCAATGCGCTTCTGGCTGGCCGCATGCCCGATGCCGGGGCGATCAATGACCGGCTGATCTGTTCGTGCTTCTCGGTCGGGCTGGCCGCCATCACGCGCGCCATCCATGACCAGAATGCGGTCAGCACCGCCGATATCGGCCGCCTGTTGCAAGCCGGAACCGGATGCGGCTCCTGCCTGCCCGAACTCAAGGAGATTCTTGATGACGCATTACCGCGCGCCGCAGAATAAGCAGCAGTATAAAACGGCCAAACCCGAAAACCTGTATGGCCTTGAAACGGAAAACCGGGAAACCTTCCCCTTCTTTCCGGCCTTCGTTCATGTCACCGGCAAAAAGGTCGTGGTGCTGGGCGGTGGCGAGGTCGCGGCGGGCAAACTCCGCCTGTTGCTGCGAAGCCAAGCCGACATTACCGTCATCGCCCCGGAACTGTGCACCGACATCGCAACGATGGTCGATACCGGCGCGATCCGCTGGGAACCCGCCCCGTTTGTCGATACCATGCTAAACGGTGCGGTGATGATCTTTGACGCCGCCGATGACATGCAATTGACCCGCCGGGTCAAGGTCGCAGCCAAACGGCGCAACATCCTTTTGAATGTCGTCGACAAGACCGAACATTGCGATTTCATCGTGCCGGCAATCCTTGACCGGGCACCGGTGATGATCACGATCTCGACCGGCGGCTGCGCCCCGGCACTGGCCCGCATCATCCGCCAACGGCTTGAAACCACCCTGCCCGCATCAATGTCACAATTGGCAAAACTTGCACGCAGCGCACGCCGTCGCGTTGCCGCCCACCTGCCCGACAATGTCGCACGGCAACGGTTCTGGACGCATTTCTTCCAGAACGGATTGCAGGACACCCATCTGAGCCAAAGCACCCCGCAGGACCTTGACGCCGCCCTGACCCGCTTCGTCCCCGAAGGCAGTTCCGCCACCGTCCCGGGTGGCCAGATCCTTCATGCCGATGTCGCAGCCGACAATGCCTTTGACCTTGCCCATGGCATTGCGCGCGCGATTGAAACATCGGACATCATTTTCCACATGCCCGGCATCGCGCCTGACATTCTGGGCCTCGCCCGCCGCGACGCCACCGTGATCGAACTCGAAAGCACCGGCGATGACGGAAACATCGATAACGACGCCCGCGAACGCCTGAAACACCAGGCCGCCTTTTTCGCCCGGCAAGGCAGCAATATCACCTGCCTGTATCGCAACTAACGCTTCAAAAACCGCGCCAGCCCATCCATTGCCCTGTGAATGCGGTCTTCCGATACCGCATAGCAGGCTCGGATATGACCGGCACCCTCTGGCCCAAATGCCTCGCCGGGGGCAAGGCCGATGCCCTCGGACAGCAAAAGCGTCTTGGCAAAGGTCAACGTATCCTCAACCCCATCAACCCGGAAAAACGCATAAAACGCGCCTTCTGCTTCAGGCAGGTGGATGCGGTTCATGTCGCGTAACCGTTCGGTGATTGCCGCGCGCGCACGGCTGTATCTGGCACGCGAAGTCGCAACGAAATCCTCTCCCTGCTCAAGCGCCACAATGCCCGCCTGCTGAACAAACCCCGCCGGGCAGGACACGTTGAATTCCATCATCTTTTCAAGCTCAGCCCCAACCCCCTTGGGTGCTGTGATCCAGCCCAGACGCCAGCCCGTCATCGCCCAGCTTTTGGAAAAACTGTTGATCACCATGATCCGCGTATCGTCACTGACATAGGGCACAAATGACGGTGCCACGTCCGATCCGTCATAGATCAGGCGCGCATAAACCTCATCCGCAATCAGCCAGATCCCCCGTTCGGTGGCAAATTCGACCAGCTTTTTCTGGTCCTCCGCGGGCATCACCCAGCCGGTCGGATTATTCGGCGAATTGATCAGAATGGCGCGCGTATCGGGCGCACAGGCGGCAATGAATTCATCGATATCAAGCTGCCAGCCATCAATCCCGGCGTGCAACGGAACCGTTGTCACCTGCGCGCCCAGAACCTTTGGCATCGCAATGATGTTGGGCCAGATCGGCGCCGTGGTCACCATCCTGTCACCCGCCTTAAGGATCGACTGCATCGCAATCATCAGGGCATTTAACCCCGATACCGTCACGGTGATGTTTTCACGGTCCAGTGACGTGCCATAAAGACGATCGGCATAAACCGCCAGCGCATCGCGAAGCGGCGTGATACCCCGATTGGGTTGATAGAACGTGTCACCGGCTTCAAGGGCCGCAATCGCCGCCTTGCGGATGAATTCCGGGGTCGGCTGATCGGGTTCGCCAAACCACAGCGGCACGATATTTCCCCGCCCCATTCCCAGATGGGCAACCTCGCGGATCAGCGACGCCCCGATATCGCGGACATCCTTGCGGATACCGTCTACCGCAAAGGAAGAAGTCGGGATAACGTTCGAAACGGACATATGGAGCGCCCCGATAAAATTGAATTGCCATACAGACAACAGCCAATCCCGTTTTCAACGCCCCGTCAATCGGACAATTTCAAACCGGTATCATCACGCGTGCATGATTTCCCAACAGACCGTGATAGGATTATGATGTGTCTGCAATGATTTAACCGGAAACCAGAATGTTTGATGCCCGTCTGCGCCCGCTGATCGACAAGCCGCTCAATGCCGTCGCCCGCCGCCTTTCAGGAAGCGGCATCACGCCCAACATGGTGACCGGCCTTGGTTTTGTCTTTGGTCTCCTGGCCGCCGCCGCACTTGCCTTCCGGCTTGATCACATCGCCCTTGGCCTGATTTTGCTCAGCCGCATCATGGATGGTCTTGACGGCGCCGTTGCCCGCCATACCCAGCCGCGATCCCGCCATGCCGGATCAAAGTCGCAGGAAAGCGACCTTGGCGGTTATTACGATATTGTCGCCGATTTCCTGTTTTATTCGGGTATCATTCTGGCCTTTGCCATCGGACGCCCCGAACACGCCCTGATGGCGGCATTCCTGATTTTCTGTTTTGTCGGCACCGGATCAAGTTTTCTGGCCTATGCGATCATCGCGGCCAAAACCGGCCGCAACCATGAAAAACAGGGCAAAAAAAGCTTCTATTACCTGACCGGCATTACAGAGGGCAGCGAAACCATCTTTGTCCTTGTGCTGATATGCGTTTTCCCGCAATGGTTTAATCATATCGCGGCTATTTTTGGCGCGTTATGCATCCTGACAACAATCGGCCGGGTGATGCAGGCCCGACGGGATTTCGGATAAGGTCAATGTCCCGCTTTCGCGAAGCTTGAAGTCGCGATCTGCGCGCGCCATATCGAAATCTCGGACGACGAAACAGAAAACACCTTTTTAACCGGTTCGGCACAACATGAAAAAGCAACAAGAACACGCTTCGAAACCGGCAAATGGCACCCGATTTTCCATCCGATTTTCCGTCCGTTTTTGCACCATCGCCGCCGCGGCCATGATGCTGTTTGGCTGCGATGACAGCGGCCCGATCAAAATCGGTTTCATCGCCGGTATTTCCGGTGACGGTGCTGATACCGGGATCGCAGCCCTTCACGCGATGGAACTTGCCGCCCAGCAGGTCAACGAAAAAGGCGGCATTCATGGGCGGTCACTTGAAATCATTGCCCGCGATGATCAGAAAAATCCGGAAACCGCACAGGCCGCAGTCCGCGAATTCAAGGAACTTGGCGTCACCGCGATCATCGGCCCGATCATCAGCTCGATCGGCATGGCGATGCTGCCGGTGATCAACGAACTTGATATCGTGGCCATATCGCCCACCGCCTCGGCTGCGGAATTCACCGGTCTTCGCGATAACTTTTTCCGGATGAATTCGACAACGCGTGAAAATGCCGATGCCTATGCCAGACGCAATATCGACAAGGGGCGCATGCGCATTTCCCTTGCCCTGGACGGTGAAAACGAAGCTTTCACCGAAAGCTGGTACCGTGAATTCCTGCTGACCTTTGACAAGCTTGGTGGGCGGGTTGTCTCGAAAGTCTGGTTCAACACCGCCGATACCACCAAACAGGATGTCGCACGGCAATTACGCGCCGATAGTCCCGATGCGATCATCTTCATTGCCAATGGTGTCGATAGCGCCGAACTGGCAAAGGAAATCCGCAAAATTGATCGTGACATCCCGCTTTCGACCGCCGAATGGGCCGGAACGGAACAATTGATCACCTTCGGCGGGGATGCCGTCGAAGGCATGGAACTGCTGCAAACCTATGATCGTTACGCCACCAACCCGCACTATCAGAAATTTGTCGCCGATTACCGGAATAAGTTCAATGAACAGCCCGGCTATACCAGTGTCCTGGCCTATGATGCGATGACCGTTTTGGTCGCAGCCCTTGAAACCCGGGCACCCGATCAACCGCTTTCGGATGCGCTTGTGACCCTGCCACCGCAACAGGGCCTGCATCAGGAATTGATGTTTGACCAATTCGGTGACGGCAAACGCGATGCCTATTTCGTAAAAATCAAAAACGGGCAGTTCATTCTGGAATAAAAAAACCCCGACGGATCGGGGCTTTTGCTGGTCTGGATTGACAGATCAATGATCTGATTCTTCGACAAAATTCTCGGAAAGGCCGGTATCATATTCCATGCCCTCGCGGGTCAGAACGATGCTGGCCGGATAGCCCTCGCGCGCCAGTCCCTTGCGGGCTAGGGCAACCCAGACCGCCGGATTGGCAAAGCCGCTGGCGTCGCGCGCGGCAACCACGAATTTCCCGACATGAACATGATCCCCATGCGCATGCGGAATACGCAAAAGGGTCGCATCACCCGTGGCTTCGTCAATCGATCCCGAATTCGGGTCCTTGGCGATAATCTGCGCCAGCACAAGCGTGCGCAGCTGCAGGTTATTGAGCTTCAGCGGATTTTTGCGTTGTACCGGCATGATGTCGTCCTGATGGTTTGAAACTGTTGGCCCAGATATCTGCGACTGCGCGCAAATATTCAAGCCCTGATTTGTTTATCACACGCCCCCTGCCAGCATTTTGCGCAATTTCCGGTCACGCTTTAAATGCCATTCGCGGCTCATCGCCTCGCCAAAGGTGCGGAACCGTTCGACATAAACAAGCTCCCACTGCCGACCACGTGTCGTCTTGGCTCCCTTGCCGCTGTTATGCGTCGCAAGCCGGGCCTCGACATCGGTTGACCAGCCAACATAGGTGCGCGGGCGGGGCACCTCCCGCTCGCGCAACACATAGACAAAGGTGAATGACGCCATGCTAGCACCACCCTTTGCGCCGGGCATTTGGTGATATCCTGGATTTCGTTGCAGACCGCCCTGTAGCGAAAGACGACATATCAGCCCATGGTCGAGTTGAAGGCACCACCATCTAGCAGAATGTTTTGACCAACCATAAACTTTGCATGCTCGCTGCACATGAAGGCACAGGTCGCCCCGAAATCAATCGGATCACCAAAACGCCCGGTCGGCAGCCCCGCCTGCGTTTTGGCGCGCGCCTCTTCAAGGCTGATATTCTCGTTCTTCGCCCGATTGGTCATCAATGCATTGATGCGATCCGTATCATGTTGGCCCGGCAACAGGTTGTTCATGATCACGCCATCCTTGGCCACCTGGCGCGCGGTTCCGGCCACAAAGCCGGTCAACCCGGCGCGTGCGGCATTCGAAAGGCCCAGATGAGGGATCGGCGATTTGACCGAACCCGATGTGATATTAACAATCCGGCCCCATTTGCGCGAAATCATGCCCGGCAAAACCGCCGTTGCCAACAGGATCGGGGTCAGCATGTTGGACTGAACCGCCGCTTCCCATTCGGCCTGTCCCCAGTCCGACCAGACACCGGGCGGCGGGCCACCGGCATTATTGACCAGAATATCGGGCATGCCTTCGGCCGCCAGAACCTTGTTGCGGCCCTCTTCGGTGGTGATGTCACACGCAACCGTGGTGACTTTCACCCCATATGTATCGCGGATATATTCCGCCGTTTCCTTTAACGGCCCTTCTGAGCGCGCATTCAGCGTCAGATCAACACCGGCTTCCGCCAGCTTGATCGCACAACCACGCCCAAGTCCCTTTGATGACGCACAGACAATCGCCTTGCGGCCCTTAATTCCCAGATCCAATGGATCCTCCCATTCTGGAATTCTTGCAATGGCAGGAATTTAGCCCGGCAATGACGCCCCGGTCAAACAGCCTTCCACAATCCGAAAGGCATTAGTCGCCAAACACCGCATCATGCGCCGCGACATAGGCTTTGGCGGCTTTTGAAACATCATCCGCCGTCATACCCGGCTTATAGATACCTGATCCAAGACCAAATCCATCACACCCCGCCTTGGCATAGACGGCAAAATCATCCGGGCCAACACCGCCGACGGCATAAACCGGCATATCGGCTGGCAGGACCGCACGAACCGCCTTGATCCCGTCTGATCCGATCACACTAGCCGGAAAGATTTTAAGCCCATCCGCCCCGGCCTTGATCGCGGCAAAGCATTCGGTGGGTGTAAGCACACCGGGCCACGATCCAAGGCCCAATTCCTTGGTTCTGGCGATCACCTCTATATCGCAATTGGGCGATACGATGAATTCGCCCTTGGCTGCCTTGACCCGTTCGGCGTCTTCGGGTGTTAAAACCGTCCCCGCCCCGATCAATGCCGCCGTACCGACTTCATCCTTCATCGCCGCAATGCTTTTAAGCGGCTCAGGGGAATTCAGCGGCACCTCGATCATCGTGATTCCGGCATCGACAAGCGCACGCGCCATCCCGGCCGCTTCATCGGGTTTCACCCCGCGCAGGATGGCAATCAGCTTGCGATGGGAAACCGGTTCCACCGCGTCCGTAATCTGTGAATTTACCGAAGTCGGATATGCCATGTTACACCTGCGAAACCTTGAAAAACAAAATACTGTTATGCATTGCGGATGGCCTGATGCGCCGCCGCAAGACCGGCAATCGTGATCGCCTGCCCATCAACGGCATGCGCATCAAACCCATGCACCGCCAACGCCTTGCGATACAAACCGGCAAGCTTGCCATCCCCGATCAGGGCAATCTGCGCATTTCCGTCCAGCGCGCCAACGACATCGGCAATTTCCGAACCGATCACAGCCCCGGAAAGAACCGCAGCACCCGCAACATTTGCGGCATTCGCATTGCCAACCAGCCCGCCTGCACGCACCGTAAACAGCTTGTGCAGGAAACCGGTCGGTGCATCGGATGCATCGCGTATCGCGGCCTCGAAAGTGGCATCATCCCATCGATCATCCATTGAATGGCGCAGGATCGATTGCCCGGAAAGCAGGGCAAAAACCTCGCCACTCATATAGGTTTTAAATCCAAGGATCGCTCCGCCCGAAACCCGCGCCCATTTCGAATGGGTGCCCGGCAAACAGACCCAACCATCAAATCCCGGCTGCGAGGCCATAAACCCGACAAGCTGGGTTTCCTCGCCCCGCATCACATCGGGATCATCGACCTGCTTAAGCCCCGGCAAAATCGCAACATCAATCCTTTGATCGGAAAGGACCGGTCGTACCGCGCCGGATGCCAATTCATCCGGGCGCACCGGCACAGAACAATACGGCGCTTCAAGCCACCCCTGCTTTGCCCCGGCCATGCCACAAATCACAACCCGCATCCGATCAGATGCCCCGGATGGCAACCACCGACCAATCAGATCGATCAGAACGCCCTCAAACCCAAGTGCCGCATCCGCCGCAATCGCATTCATGCCAAGCCGGCTTGAAACCTGATCAAGAATATTGGCACGATCATCCATCGCCCATGCCCGAACGTTGGATGTTCCCCAATCCACGGCAATCCATGCGGCGGAAGATTTAAGTTCCGATTGTGACACGGCCACCCTGCCCTCAAACGTTATGATTTGTTTGAATTCCTCATACTATTTGCAACAGGGCCGGTCAATCTGCGTCTGCACAGATGATCGGCTGAATGGCGGGATCATTGCACCCGATCATTGCACCCAATCACTGCGCCAGATCACTGAGCAAGAAGCTCCTGATGCGACCGCCAGTTTTGCGCTTCGATAAACACCTTCGCGACACCGGGAATGGTGGATCGGATATCGGCTTCGACCTGGGAAACGGTCGCCTCTATCTGGTTCGAACTGATATTGTCCTGAAAATCGACACTGATGCACACCATAAGGCTTTGCGGACCTTGATGCAGTGTAATGATTTCATTGGCGCGCTTGATCCCGGGAATGGCATTCACCATTGCAGTGATCTTTGACCGGGTTTCGGCCGTGGCACTTTCACCGATCAGCAATCCCTTGCATTCCACCGCAAGGAAGAACGCCGTAACCGCCAGAATGACGCCAATCGCAACCGATGCAATCCCGTCCAAAAGCGGCATATCAAGAACATACGCCGCCGATATCCCGAAAAAGGCAACGATCAGGCCAAGCATGGCCGCACTGTCTTCAAACAGGATGACGATCACGGTCGGATCTTTGGTATCGTGAATGGCCTTCAAAACTGGCGTATCGGGATGTTGCGTGACAAAGGCCCGGTAGGCTGTCCGGAACGCCAACCCTTCCAGCAGCATGGCAACCACAAGGATCGACAGCACGACATGATAGGTCATGACATCGAACCCGCCGATGCTGGCAACCATATGAATATCAAGCGCATGGGGATGAATGATCTTATCCACCCCTTCCCAGATCGAAACCCCCGCCCCAAGGCCAAAAATCATCACCGCCACCAGAAACGACCAGAAATAGGTTTCCTTGCCATAACCAAGCGGATGCTGCTTGTCGGGCTGCTTGTTCGACAGCCGGATACCAAGCAGAAGCAATCCCTGATTTCCGGTATCAACCAGCGAATGGATCCCTTCTGACATCATCGCGGCAGACCCGGTAACCGCCGCCCCGCCAAACTTGGCAACGGCGATCAAAAGATTGGCGGCAGCAGCCATATAAATGGCGCCTTTGGAAGAATGAGACATGATATGGTGGCTTCCGGGTTTTGTGGTTGTCAGGGTCAGGACCAGGGACTGGAAAGATTGTTGATCGGCCGATCTTCTTTGATCAGAAAATCCAGATTGCGCAACAGTCTAACCTGTTTTCACGAAATGTCATTGCTGGCAGAAAAATCAGGCCCAGACAGATGTGGGCGATTTTAAAACGTCGGTACGATTTTGATGTTCCCGCCCTCTAACGGAACACCCGTCACAAAACCCCGCCCAGGACGCCATATTCCATAAGGAATCATTCCTGTCCCTGATACGACCGGCGAAACCAAAACGCCCTGTTTTCAACGGATAACAACCGATCATGGCGATCTGACACCCAATGTTACACTCTTGCGTCGCAATTTTACTGTGTGATTGCCTCAAGGTTCCTGCCACCTGCCGTCCAATTCGCAATAGATTTTCAAATCTTTTTAATCGCCTGTTGTTCATCAAGGGCGAATGAAGAGCAGGTTACCTGCCGCATGAAAAGAGGGAGACTTTGGGTGCAATTGACAGCACGCGCCGCATACAAGACAGGCATCCCGTTTGCGGGCGCTTGTTTTTCAAGTATCTGCCCCCCTGTTGTGACCAACCGGGAAAGGGCCGAACTGCGCCACCGGGAAGCATTTCCATGTGCTTTTGCCTTGCCTGTTCGTTGCCGTGACAAACACCTGAAACCGGCCAATGATGTCGTCCGGAGACGGAAAATCACTGCTTCCTGTTTCATTGCACCCAAGACAGGTCCATCATTCACTCATTCCGCAAGGACCGACAAAGTCCTTCTCCCGTGACACCCTCATAAGTTGAGGTACCGATCATGCGTTTTTCTTCTGACATACAAGAACTCGTGTCGCGCCGCGAGAAAGGCAAAAGCCTTGAAGCGCCATTTTACAATGCCCCGGAAATCCTTGATCTGGATATAGAGGTCATTTTCAACCGGCACTGGATTTTCGTCGCGGTAGAGCCGGAACTGCCCGAACCGGGTGACTGCATCACGGTCGAGGTAGGCCGCGCATCGATCCTGCTTTTGCGCGGCGACGATATGGAAATCCGCGCGTTTCACAATGTATGTCGCCACCGTGGGGCAAAGCTGATCGACGAACGCGCCACGACAATCGGCAATATCGTGTGCCGCTATCACGGCTGGACCTATAACGAAGACGGCGATCTGATCCTGGCCGAACATATGGGGGCTGGCTTTGATAAAAGCTGTCACGGGCTTAAAGCCGTCCATATCCGTTCCATCGCCGGACTGATTTTCATCTGCCTTGCCGATGAAGCCCCCAAAGACATCGACGATATGGCCCGCGTGATGACGCCCTATATCGCACCGCACGACATCGCCAATTGCAAGGTTGCCTTCACCTCTGACCTGATCGAGGAAGGCAACTGGAAGCTGACGATGGAAAACAACCGCGAATGCTATCACTGCGAAGCCAACCATCCGCAACTGACCGTGCCGCTATCCGAATTCGGCTTTGGCTTTTCCCCCGATGAAATGGACGAACGCCGGTCCGAAGACGTCAAAAAATATACCAGCGCGATTGAAAACGAGCATAAACGCTGGGAATCCTGTGGCCTGCCATCGGCAGAGGAAGATCATCTTTCGGATATCACCGGCTTTCGCACCATGCGCCTGCCGCTGATGTGGGAAGGTGAATCTCACACCCTTGACACTAAGGTCGCCTCGAAAAAGCTGCTGGGCAAATTCACCGATCCGAAGCTGGGCGGGCTCAGCTTCTGGACGCATCCGAATTCCTGGCACCATTTCATGAGCGACCATATCGTCACCTTCTCGGTCCTGCCGCTATCAGCCGACCGCACGCTGGTGCGCACCACATGGCTTGTCCATAAGGACGCCATCGAAGGCGAAGATTACAATCTCGATAACCTGACCCAGGTCTGGAAAATGACCAACCAGCAGGACGCCGATCTTGTCCGTATTGCCCAGCTTGGCAGTGAACAGCCATCCTACGAACCCGGCCCCTATTCACGCTTTACCGAACCGCATGTCGAAGCATTCTGTGACTGGTATATCGCCCGGATGAATCAACATCTGGCCAAAGACAAATCCGGGGCGGCCACCAAATGATGACCCAGACCAATCCACCGGCACCCGGGCAAGCCGCCCCGTCCGGGGACGATGAAAACTTTACCGAGGCCACCCGCATCCCGCTTTGGGACCCGGAAAATGATGACGTTCTGGTCTGTCGGCAGGTGCGGCAGGAAACCCACGACGTAAAAACATTCGTCTTTTCAGCCCGCGAACCGCGCGCATTCCGCTTCTATCCGGGCCAATACATGACGTTTGAACTGCCCGTCGAAGGCATGGTCACGCGCAGTTACACGATTTCGGGATCTGCCGCCCGCCCCTACCGGATCGAGATCACGGTCAAACGCGTACCGGGCGGCCCCGGTTCGAACTGGCTGCATGACTATATGATGCCCGGCAAGGAAGTGAATGTTTCCGGCCCGTTCGGTGAATTCACCACCGATGCAACTGGCGAGGAAAAGCTCCTGTTCATTTCGGCAGGCAGCGGCATCACCCCGATGATGTCGATGACCCGCACGGCCTGCGATCTGTCCGAACCGTCCGATCTGTATTTCGTGCACGCGGCGCGCACCCCGGCCGACATCATTTTCCACAAGGAACTGTCGCTTCTTGCCACCCAGAACCCGGGCCTCAGAATTGCCTTCACCTGCAGCACCGCCGCCGCCCACCACAGCTGGACCGGCTATACCGGCCGCTTCAACATTCAGATGCTGTCGTTGATGCTGCCCGATTTCAAGGACCGCAAGGTGTTCTGCTGCGGCCCTGCCCCCTTCATGGAAGGTGTTCGCAACATGTTGCGCGATGCCGGTTTCGACATGGAGAAATATTACGAGGAAAGCTTCGACTTCGGCGCGGAAACAGCCGGAACATTTGAAGAGCCTGTCGCGGCCCCGGAAATCAGCGGCCAGACCTTCCGGGTGAGCTTCACCAAAACCGGCCACGTTGTCGAATGTGGTCCGGGCATGACCGTTCTTTCGGCGGCACGCGAGGCGGGGATATTGCCGATGTCCTCCTGCCAGCGCGGCATCTGCGGTACATGCAAGTCAAAACTGATTTCCGGTGAAGTCGATATGCAGCACGGTGGCGGTATCCGCCAGCGCGAAATAGATCAGGGCAAAGTCCTGATTTGTTGTTCGACACCTTTGTCGGACATCGAGGTCGAACTCTAGAACTCCAGACCTCTGCCTTACGCCCCGCACGTTACCAACAGCATAAATGAGCTCGCCTATTGGCGTGCGCGGCATCCTTTTATCCAAATCACAAGAAGGGTCCAATCAAAGGATCTCTCCTGACGGAATTTTTTCGCAGGTTCATAACAGGAGAAGCTTCATGAGTGACGTCAAAACACCGGCGGAAGAAACGCCGCCAGAAGGCCAGATTGATACAGACTACAATATCGGTCAGGACAATATCGAAGGGCATCTCGGCCCCATCGGGTTCGATATCCATAACCCCGTCTTTGCCGTCTCCGCCCTGACCGTCATCGCGTTCGTTGCCTACACACTGTTGATGCCAGAACAGGCAAATTCGGTTTTCAGCCTGTTGTTTTCAGAAGTCACCAAAGGCTTCGACTGGTTCTTCATCGGTGCCGCCGACATTTTCGTAATTCTCTGCCTTGTCGTCGTCGTCAGCCCCTATGGCAAGGTTCGGCTTGGCGGCAAGGACGCAACACCCGATTTCAGCTACCTAAGCTGGTTCTCCATGCTGTTTGCGGCCGGCATGGGAATCGGGCTTATGTTCTATGGTGTCTCGGAACCGCTAAGCCACTTCTCGTCTTCTCTGGGCGGGACTGCCGTGGGTGCCGATGGCATTCGCACCGACTGGGCCCCGCTGGGTGCCGCCGCCACACAGGACGAAGCCGTTCGTCTGGGCATGGCGGCATCGATTTTCCATTGGGCCCTTCACCCTTGGGCGATCTATGCCATCGTCGCACTCAGCCTTGCGCTCTTTAGCTATAACAAGGGTCTGCCGCTAACCATCCGTTCCGCCTTCTATCCGATCTTCGGTGAACGCGTCTGGGGATGGCCGGGGCATATCATTGATATTCTGGCTGTTTTCGCGACCCTTTTTGGTCTTGCCACCTCGCTTGGTCTTGGTGCGGTTCAGGCAAATTCCGGCTTTAACAAGCTGTTCGGAATGCCCATCGACACCACCTGGCAGGTGATCCTGATTGTCGGCATCACTTCCATCGCCCTGTTCTCGGTCGTTCGCGGTCTGGAATCCGGGGTGAAGCTGTTATCCGAAATCAATATGGGGATTGCCTTCCTGCTGTTCCTGTTCGTGCTTGTCGCGGGTCCGACCCTGCTTCTGGCAACCGATGTTTTTGACTTCCTGGGGGCATATCTTCAATATCTTCCGGCCCTGTCAAACCCGGTTGGCCGCGAAGATGTCAACTTCATGCAGGGATGGACATCGTTCTACTGGGCATGGTGGATTTCCTGGTCCCCGTTTGTCGGTATGTTCATCGCCCGTGTCAGCCGTGGCCGTACCGTGCGGGAATTCATCATCAGTGTCCTGCTGATCCCGTCGCTGGTCTGTGTGCTCTGGATGTCGATCTTTGGCGGTTCTGCCATCAGCCAGGTCGTTCGTGACGGCTACACCGCCGTGCAGGAAGCCGACCTTCCCGTGCAGCTCTTCACCATGCTTGATGCACTCCCTCTGGCGTCAATCACGTCCTTTATCGGGATCGTGCTTGTCATCGTTTTCTTTGTCACGTCCTCGGATTCCGGGTCGCTGGTCATTGATACGATTGCAGCCGGTGGCAAGGTCGACGCACCAATGCCGCAACGCGTCTTCTGGTGCGTGTTCGAAGGTCTGGTCGCGATTGTCCTGCTGCTCTCGGCAGGCGGTCTGAAATCATTGCAATCCATGGTGATTTCAACAGGATTGCCGTTTACGATTGTTCTGCTTGTGATGTGCGTTGCCATCTGGCGCGGACTTGCCAGCGAACCGCGCTGATCACGGTCTTTGATCACTGAAAAATGCCGCCCGGAAGGCTGATCTTCCGGGCGGCGTTTTCGTGTTCTGTCTGGTTTTTAACGTACCAGTTATGCGTCAACCAAAGCCGGTTCTGCATCGGCCACCGGGCGCCGCAATTCCTGTGGCGTGCAACCATACCGGCGGCGGAACATCCGGCTTAGATGTGATGAGTCGCAAAATCCGCAATCCACCGCCACCTGCGCCACCGACTTCTGGCTTTTCGCCATCAGGTAATGGGCCATATCAAGCCGGATATTGAGGAACGCCACCTGCGGCGATGTATCAAGCGAAAGCCTGAAATGGCGTTCAATCTGGCGTTTGCTGTTGCCCATCCGGCGCGCGATTTCCTGCACCGAAATCGGTGTGTCGATATTCTGCTGCATGATCAGCAAAGCCCGCTGCACAATCGGGTCCTGCGTTTTCAGATCAAGCGGAATACCCGGCTGCGGTTTTTCCGCCTGCAACGCATCATCAATGATCATGATATGCAGGCTTTTGCTGGCCTGTGCCCGCCCGACATGCTTGTCCACCAGATAGGCTGCAAGGTGAGCCGAACTGACCCCGCCCGAACAGGTCAGCCGATCCCGGTCAACGACAAAAATCTGATCGGCAACCGGATCAAGTCCCTCGAACTGTTCGATGAAATCGGAATGATGGAACCAGCTAACGCAACACCGATACCCGTCAAGCAACCCCGCCCGGTGCAACAGGAACGCCCCCGTGCATATCCCGACAAGCGGCACACCGGCCTCCGCCGCCTCGTGCAAAAACTTGTGATAGGCCGATCCAAGATTGGGCGTTTCTTCCATAAGCCCGCCAACCACGACGATATAATTGAATCGCCTTGGGTCGCCCAGCCGTTCCTTGGGCTGAACGATAATACCGCTGCTTGACGGCACCGGGTCCATGGTGTCGGACACCACCGTCCAGTTACACAGGATCGGTCGGCTGCGATCCCCTTCATCAGCCGCCAGTCTGAGCACATCGACAAAATTGGCAAAGGCACACAGCGTAAACCGCTTCGCCAGAATGAACCCGACCGAAAGCCGCGGCTTTTCGTGGTTCGACTTGCCCGCACCAGACGCATTCGCAGGACGCCCCGCTTTGACGCTTTGAGATCCGGAATACATGGCCCTAGACCCTCCGATGCAGACAAGGTTGCTGTATCTGTCGTAGCGATAATCCCGCTTTGACGCAAACATTCTATTTTCCGGCGCAAAAATTCGCCAAGCTATTTTTCAACAATACCAATAATGCGATTTCGCGGCGAAAGGATGAAATCCCCAAACCGCGATTTTATCAGGAAGGACGAAGATGAAGGTTCTCGTACCTGTAAAGCGGGTTGTTGATTACAACGTCAAAATCCGCGTCAAGGCAGACGGCACTGGTGTCGATCTTGCCAATGTCAAAATGTCGATGAACCCGTTTGACGAAATTGCCATCGAAGAAGCCGTGCGCCTGAAAGAATCCGGCAAGGCGAACGAAGTCGTCGCCGTTTCCATCGGCCCGGCACAGGCGCAGGAAACCCTGCGCACGGCCCTTGCCATGGGGGCGGATCGCGCCATCCTGATCACGGTCGATGGCCCCATCGAACCGCTATCTGTCGCCAAACTGCTCAAAGGCGTGGTTGCGGTCGAAAATCCAAACCTCGTCATCCTTGGCAAACAGGCGATTGACGATGACGCCAATCAGACCGGGCAAATGCTTTCCGCCCTGCTCGGCTGGTCGCAGGCAACCTTTGCCTCCGAACTTGACCTTGGCGATACCACCGCCAAGGTCACCCGCGAGGTTGATGGTGGCCTGCAGGCCATCGAAGTCACCCTGCCCGCCATCGTCACCGCCGATCTTCGCCTGAACGAGCCGCGCTATGCGTCGCTTCCCAACATCATGAAGGCCAAGAAAAAGCCGCTGGAAACCAGAACGCCCGATGATTTCGGCGTCACGGTTGCCCCGCGCCTTCGCGTGATCCGGGTCGAAGAACCCGCCGGTCGCACCGCCGGGATCAAGGTCGCCGGTGTAACCGATCTGATCGAAAAGCTCAAAGCCGAAGCTGGCGTCATCTGAACCGGGCGGAGATAAAAATGGCCATTCTTCTTTTTGCAGAACACGATAATCAATCCCTGTCCGATCAGACCGCCAAGGCATTAAGTGCTGCATCCCTGATTGGTGGCGATATCGACATTCTGGTCGCCGGAAAAAATGCTTCTTCCGTCGCCGATGCAGCGGCAAAACTTTCAGGTATTCGTGGCGTGCTGCTTGCAGAAAGCGACGCCCTTGAACACCGCCTTGCCGAACCGACCGCCGCCCTGATCGTCAATCTTTCAGGCGATTACGACACCATCCTCGCGCCAGCCACCACCACGGGCAAAAACGTATTGCCCCGCGTTGCCGCCCTTCTCGATGTCATGCAGGTTTCCGACGTGATCGAGGTTGTTTCCCCCGATACCTTCAAACGTCCGATCTATGCCGGCAACGCGATTGAAACCGTGCAGACGACTGATGCGACAAAGGTCCTCACGATCCGCACCACAAGCTTCGCCGCCGCCAATGGCGACAACGCCCCCGCCCCGATCAAAACCATCGATGCCGGATCGGACGCAACCGGTCTTTCAACCTTCCTTGAAAATATCCTGTCGAAAAATGATCGCCCGGAACTCGGTTCGGCCAAGATCATCGTATCGGGTGGCCGCGCCCTTGGTTCCGCCGAAAAGTTCCAGCAGGTCATGACACCGGTTGCCGACAAACTCGGCGCTGCCATCGGCGCATCCCGTGCCGCCGTGGATGCCGGTTATGCGTCAAATGATTTGCAGGTCGGCCAGACCGGCAAGGTCGTCGCCCCCGATCTTTACATCGCATGTGGCATTTCGGGTGCCATTCAGCACCTTGCGGGCATGAAGGATTCCAAAATCATCGTTGCGATCAATACCGACGAAGATGCACCGATCTTCCAGGTCGCGGATTATGGCATTGTGGGTGATCTGTTCGACATTCTTCCCGAACTGGAGCGTCAGCTCTGACACGAACGTCACACCCCTTTGAAACGGAGCACTCCAGTGAGCGAACATTCCTATACCCTGCGTATCGCCTGTGACGACCAGCCGGGCATTGTCGCAACCGTCGCCTCTGCCCTGGCATCGCGCGGGGCCAATATCATTGAATCCAACCAGTTCTGGGACCGTCAGACCAACCAGTTCTTTTTGCGCATCGCCACCAGCACACCGGAAAATGTCAGCAAGGCCGAAATCGAACTGATGCTGAACCCGGCGGTTGACCGCTTCAATATGAAGCTCAAGATCGATGATCTGTCCCGCCGTCCCAAGATCATCATCATGGTGTCCAAATTCGATCACGCGATGCTGCATCTGCTTTATCAGATCAAGGTCGGCTGGCTTGATGCCGAGGTCGCCGCCATCGTCTCGAACCACGAAGACGCGCGCAAAATCGCCGATCAGGAAGGCATCCCCTTCCATTACTGGCCGGTGAACAAGGAAAACAAGATCGAACAGGAAGCCAAACTTGCCGATCTGATCAAGGAAACCAAATCCGAACTGGTCGTCCTTGCCCGCTATATGCAGGTCCTGACCAACGATCTTTCAAGCCAGTTTTATGGCATGATCATCAATATTCACCACTCGTTCCTGCCGTCCTTCAAAGGGGCAAAGCCCTATCATCAGGCCTATGAACGCGGCGTGAAACTGATCGGGGCGACCGCGCACTATGTCACGCCCGACCTCGACGAAGGCCCGATCATCGAACAGGAAACCGAACGCGTCAGCCACGCCATGTCGGCCGAGGATTTCGTCGCCACCGGGCGCGATATCGAAGCCCGCGTTCTGGCCCGTGGTGTCAAATATCACCTCGAAGGCCGCGTGATGCTCAATAAAAACCGCACCGTAGTCTTCACTCAATAATTCTTCACCCAGTAATACCGCCAAAATTCCGCCGCCGCCGACACCAGATAACCATCGCAATAAGAAGGAAAGAGAGAAATGGCCGCATTTCCGAACAGGGCAAAAGTCGTTATCGTCGGCGTCGGCGGTATTGTCGGTGCATCGGTATCGCATCATCTGATCGAAAATGGCTGGGACGATATTGTCGGCATCGACAAATCCGGCATTCCGACCGATATCGGCTCGACCGCGCATGCGTCCGATTTCTGCTTTGCGACAAGCCACGATCTGCTGTCCTGCTGGACAACAATGTATTCCATCGATTTCTACGAAAAGATGGGCCATTACGCCCGCATCGGCGGGATCGAAGTTGCGCGCGTTGGCGATGATGCCCGCATGGCCGAACTCAAACGCCGCGTTGATTCCGGCAAGGCATTCGGAACCAACGTCAAAATCATCAGCGCGTCCGAGGCCAAGGAAAAATTCCCCCTTCTCGAAGAAGACCAGATTCAGGGTGCCATGTGGGACCCGGATGCCGGCCTTGTCATTCCGCGTTCGCAAACCGTGGCTGGCAAGCTGATCGATCAGGGTGTCGAAAGCGGCAAGCTCAAAATTTTCGCCAACACCTCCGCCCTTGAACTGATCACCGAAAATGGCCGCATCACCGGTGTTAAAACCGAACGCGGCACGATCCATGCCGATTATGTCGTCGTCTGTGCCGGTCTTTGGGGCCGCCTGATTGCCGAAATGGCCGGCGAAGATCTGCCGGTGATGCCGGTTGACCACCCGCTGACCTTCTTCGGGCCCTATAACGAATTTGCCGGAACAGGTGTTGAAATCGGCATGCCGCTTCTGCGCGATCAGGGGAATTCCGCCTATATGCGCGATACCGGCGATCCCAAAAGTACCGAGGGCGGCCAGATCGAATGGGGTTATTACTACGAAGAAAACCCGCGTCTGGTCCATCCGCGCGAAATCCTTGAAAAGGATCAGGCACGCCTGTCCCCGTCCCAGCGCGATCTTGAACTCGAAGACGTCATCGAACCGCTTGAACGCGCCATGGAACTGACCCCGATCCTGACCGAACTTGGCTTTAACGAAAGCCATTCCTTCAATGGTCTTCTGCAAACCTCGGCCGATGGTGGCCCTTCGATGGGCGAAAGCCAGAAGCTGCGCGGCCTTTGGTATGCGGTCGGCATCTGGATCAAGGACGGGCCGGGCATGGGCAAACTGATTGCCGACTGGATGACCCATGGCCGCACCCATGTCGATCACCATGCAATTGATTTCGCCCGCTTCAATGAATTCCAGCTCGACGAGAAATACATTTACGACCGCTGCTGGGAAACCGCGAAAAAGATCTATAACCCGCCGGTCCACCCGCGCGAGCCATTTTCAAAAGCCCGCGGCATTCGCCGCTCCCCCTTCTATGAACGCGAAGTCGAACTTGGCGGCTATTTCATGGAACTGGGCGGCTGGGAACGTGCGCACGGTTATGCCGCCAACGAACATCTGCTGGAAAAATACGCCGACCGGGTTCCGGTACGTGAAAATGAATGGGATACCCGCCATTTCTGGCGCGTTTCCAACGCCGAACAGCTCGCCATGAGTGACGATTGCGGCATCATCAACCTGTCGCACTTCCACATGACCGATATCGAAGGCCCGGATCATGTCGAACTCATGGAATGGCTCTGTGCCGCCAAAGTCGGCGGGGATGCCAATATCGGCAAGGGTATCTATACCCACATGCTCGATGACGAGGGCATGGTCCGTGCCGACTTTACCGTCTTCCGCATGGCCGATCGCTGCCGTCTGGTCAATGGTGCCGATGCCGGTCCGCGTGACCTGATCTATATGCGCCGCATGGCACAGGACAAGGGCTGGGACGTCACCATCACCGACGTCACCGAAAAATTCACCACGATTGGTATCTGGGGCCCGAACGCACGCGAAAACCTTAAAAAGGTTGTTGCCGCCCCCGAAGAACTCGATATCGAAAACTTCCCGTTTGCCGCCATCCGCCAGATCAGCATTGCCGGTAAAACCGTCACCGCATTCCGCATTTCCTATGTCGGGGAACAGGGGTGGGAGCTTCATATGCGCTACGAAGACGGTCTTGCCGTCTGGGATGCGCTGCGCGGCATTGGGGTGATGGCCGTGGGTGTTGAAACCTACGCCAACTCGCGCCGTCTGGAAAAATCACTGCGCCTGCAAAACGCCGATCTGCACACGCAATATAACCTGATCGAAGCCGCCCTCGCCCGCCCAAAGGTCAAAGAGGCCGATTTCCGTGGCAAGGCAAAGCATGTCGAATATCGCGAACGCGATCATCAACCGGCCATGCTCTGCACCCTTGTCATGACAGACAACATTGATGCCAACGGGGTGGCGCGCTACCCGGTCGGCAATCTGCCGGTCATGGACCCGGACACCGGCAAAACCCTGATCGATGAACTGGGCCGTCGGTCCTATACGACCTCCATCGCATTCGGCCCCAGCATCGGCAAAAACATCGCCCTTGCCTATCTGCCGTGGGATTATTGCCAGGAAGGCCGCAAACTGACCGTCTCCTATTTTGACGAAATCTATCCCGTCGAAGTCGTCGGCATCGGCTACAAACCGCTTTACGACCCGGAAAACCTCAAACCGCGCAGCTAATCATCCGCGCAAGCGCGCAAAAAAGAACGGGAGCCACCGCTGGCTCCCGTTTTTCGTTTCAATCGGGTTAGTCCAAGCCTCCCGACTAGCTGGCCTTCGCCAGAACATCATGCGGATCAAGCACGAATTTCTTGGCCGCTCCCTGGTCAAAGCTTTCATAGCCCTTCGCCGCATCGTCAAGCGAGATCACCTGCGCATTGACGATATCGGCAATCTTCAGGCGGTCATGCAGGATCGCCTGCATCAGTTGCCGGTTATATTTGATCACCGGCGTCTGCCCGGTATGGAACGACTGCGCCTTGGCCCAGCCCAACCCGAACCGCAATGACAGACTGCCCTGCCTGGCCGCATCATCGACCGCACCGGGATCTTCGGTCACATAAAGCCCCGGAATGCCGATGGAACCGGCCGCACGTGTGATTTCCATCATCTGGTTCAGGACAATGGCCGGCTGTTCGCCGCCACTATGCCCGCGGGCTTCAAACCCGACCGCATCGATGGCGCTGTCGACTTCCGGGCTTCCGGTGATCTCGGCAATCATTTCGCCCAGACGGTCACTTTGCGACAGATCGACCGCCTCAAAGCCCATCTTCGATGCATGCGCCAGACGTTCCTTGTTGAAATCACCGACCATCACGACGGCGGCACCCAGGATACGCGCCGACGCGGCGGCTGCCATCCCGACCGGCCCGGCACCGGCAACATAAACGATGGACCCGACACCAACACCGGCCTGCACCGCACCGTGGAACCCGGTCGGCAGAATGTCGGACAGCATCGTCAGGTCGCGGATTTTATCCATCGCCTGTTCACGGTCGGGGAATTTCAAAAGGTTGAAATCAGCATAGGGCACCATGACATAACGCGCCTGCCCGCCGATCCAGCCACCCATATCGACATAACCATAGGCACCCCCGGCCCGCGCCGGGTTCACCGTCAGGCACACACCGGTATCCTGCGATTTGCAGCACCGGCACCGCCCGCAGGCAACATTGAACGGGACCGATACGATATCCCCGATCTCAAGCTGCTCGACGTCGCTGCCCTTCTCGATGATCTCGCCGGTGATTTCGTGCCCCAGAACCAGCCCCGGCTCCGCGGTCGTGCGGCCGCGCACCATATGCTGGTCCGATCCGCAAATGTTGGTGCTGATCACTTTCAGAATGACGGCATGGTCAAGCTTCCGGCCATTCGGCGATGCCATCACCGGATCGGCAATATTCCTGACCTCGACCTTGCCGGGCCCGACATACACCACACCTCTGTTGCTGCTCATCTGCTTCCTCCTCCGATTATATGACGCCGGAATTACTTCCCGGCCTTCCATTCCAATCAGCAGGCTCCTGCCCGGAAAACGGAGGACAAAAACCATCCTATGATTGCAATTTCAAAGGATAACAAAACTCGGAGGATATGGACTGAACGAATACGACGAATGGAGAGTACCATTGCGCATGGGGGATGTGTGGAGCCTATAAGGGCGACACGCTTATGCCAAGGGCGACAAGCTCGTCGCTGAGTTCTTGGCGGATTCGGTCAAATTGATGAATGCGGATCGGTTTGATCTGGCGTAAGGGTTTAGGCTTTTGAGATGGTTTGGATTGGAGCGTTTGGGCTCTGACGAAAGCCCCCCGGTCGGGGGGCTTTATATCACTCAAGAGATGGTTAGTTGCTACCGGCCTAAATTCCTAAAAGCGTCCGCTCTTCGATCGTCAGCCCGTAGAGGTCGGCAACCTTCTTATTGATCTTCTGAGTCAACCGAGTTATTGCCCTTTGGGCATTGGTTCTAATTTGGCCTGTCGTAGCCGTCTTGGAGGTCTCGTATGCCTCCACTAGAGCCTTAGCATCGGCTACAATTGCGTCATGGATTGCCTTCTCACCTGTATCCCTGAAGTTGACACAGTAAATCGGGATCGGATTGAGGTTTTCATGGAAATAGCGGTAGTAACCACCTTGAAACCGGGTACTAACCTTGCGCCAAAAAAAGTCTAGGATTGGGCTATTTAGCAAGGCCATAACATACCAAAGAGATACCTTGGTGGTTTCCTTCAAGGTGATACCCCACCCGCTCGTTAGCACATATTGCCCTTGGTCATCTATTGCCACTGCGGCAGAGTTCGCGGTGTCCGGCACGACGAGCTTAGGGGAGGTCATGACCTCGAGATTCTTTGGATAGATGTATCCGTACCAGTTTGGTTTACCTCGAAGACGCCCCCTTTCTCGGTCTTCAAGTGGCTCCTTGCATTTAGTGAGATAGTCAAATGTCTTCTTGTAGATTTTTCTCATGGTGGCTTCCTCGATGATGTACGCCTTCCCCTGAGCAACTGTGTAAGGAACGATAACGGCCTGACCTGGTGCACTCAAGCTGTAAGCTTTCGCTGCTTTGCCATCAAGAAAACGCTTTGCAAGCGGTAGATTTACAGTAACCCGCTTATCTAACTCCACAGAATGCCCTTCCACGGTGGCTTCAGTAGGATGTTCAGTAACATCATGAAGCACGTAGACCTGATTGCGGCTCGTTCGGATGCCTTGCCCAATGTTTTGGATGATACTGCTCAGTGGCTTAGTCCCCCTGAGCCCCTTCAGCCGCTCATACAAGGCACGCTCTTTGTCATCGTGAACAACCACCCACAGGTCAGAGGAAAGGGTATTTGCCGGGAACTGCTTGCGACCGGCCCCCGGTTCGAGACGCCATGTGTGCAACTCCTTCACCTCGGTATGATAGAATTTGGTATTCCGGTTTTTACTCATAAAAAGCAAGGTCGTGTAGGTAGTGGCATCTTTGAAAACCTGCTGATCGGTGAAGTCAACAAGTTCGAAGAGGTGTCTTCCTTGGGTGATCATCCCTCGGAGCGCCCGTCCGTATTTAGCTGTAAAGAACTTGTTGGGAAGGATGAATCCCATCCGACCTTTTTCATGCAGAAGGTCAAGCGCCTTCTCGACAAACAGAACGTATATGTCGTAGCTCCCCATGGAGCCGGTTTGGTACTGCTCTTTGAAGTACTCAACCTCTTCGGGGTTTCGCTTCTGCATTTCCTGAATGCGGATGTAAGGGGGATTCCCGATCACAGCGTCAAAACCGCTGATCCCCTTAAACTCACTGCTCCAGTCAAATGCATTGATTCGCACCTGCTTCTCTTCGGGGAAAAGTGCCATCTCTTTCCCATCGTAGAAGCTTCCTTCGATAAGACTGTTTCCACATTTGATGTTGTCCGCGAGGTCAGGCAGAGCCCGCTCATGAAACATCTTGAGCTGAGCATTGATGGCTTCTTCGCTTTCACCTTCAAGCACTTTCAATAACAAGGACAGCTTAGTGACCTCGACCGCCTGAGGATCAAGGTCCACACCATAGATGTTATTGAGAAGGATAGCTCGGCGTTCGGTCGTCGTCAGTCGCCATTCGCCAGCGCTGGTTTGATGCAACTTCGGTCGACTGCCTCTAGAATGCTTTTTGGCATCATCCTTAATGTATCATGCGGTGTGCCAATCAATCAGGTACTGATAGGCACTGATGAGGAATGACCCCGATCCACAGGCCGGGTCCAGAATGCGAAGAGCCGGTGCCTTACCGCCGCCCGCTATTACGTTGGGAGACTTGCCCTTCAGTAATGGATCTAGGATCGTCTTGACGATGCGCTCAACGATGTAGACTGGAGTATAATAGACGCCTCCCGCCTTTCTAACCTCTGGCTTTTCCTCAATGGTGGCTCGCTTAGCCTTGGTTTGAATGACTTTGCCGAGAAACCTCTCGTAAACTTGCCCAAGAATGTCCGGCGAAAGCACGGAGAATTCATATGGCGAGTCCGGGAAATACAGTCGTCCCAGAATCTCCTTCAGCGGCTTATCGTCGATTTTCAAGCCAAGTGTGAAGGTATCTAGGGTTTCGGGCGAGCCGTCACCCTTCTTGAAGTGGAACAGACCAGAGTTGTAGCGGTCATCTGCGTCTTTGAAGGCGTCGCAAAGCTTCTTGTAGACCTCCTTTTGCGAACCAATCTTGCCAAGCTTCTGATAAGGTTCAATACCTCGATCCTCACAGATTCGTAGGAAGATGATCCTGTCAATCGTTTTCTGAACCGCCTCGTTTAGCTCCGGCTGCGAAAGATGATTGTTTCGAAGGTAAATGTTTTTTGCAAGAGTTGCACGCCATCCCTCAATCTCGGCGAGGAAAGCTTCATCGACTTCAAGCGTACCTTTCTTCTTAGATAAATCGTCAGCCCACTTGTCGAAGCCACCTTTGAAGATAGCGTCCTTCGAGAAAACCGAGGCGATCTCGCCCCACCTATCTTCATATTCGTCATACCGCATATAGAGAATGCGGCCGACGCCTGCCTTGTCGGTCTTCTTTGGCTTGATCCGAGTGTCATAGACCGAAAACTCTTCGAAATCGGTCAAGATGCTCAGCGAGAGCTTGGCGCTCCAAGCATAGCGACGAAGCTGGTAAGCCGGATCAAGGTCGTCCTTAATGTTCACCCACGGCTTTTTCGCCTCAAGGAAGAACTTACGCACGCCACCTATGCGAAATGAGTAGTCAGGAGCCTTGCTTTTTCCGCCAATCTTCAGCGTATCTTCGTGTACAACCTCTTTGTATTGCTGCGCGAACCCCTGGTGGTTCCCCATGTCCCAACCTAGTTCCTCGAAGAAAGGGTCAATAAGCTCTTTCCGGGCTTGGGCTTCCTTGAAAGCTGGGTTCTTATACGCCTCTTTGTTGTCCTCAAAGAGTGCAACTAGCTCACGAATGCGCTTCGGAACCTGCATGACTCTCTCCCTCCCCCCTGACTCGCATTAAAGTTTCAATAGGATAGCGTCATTATCTTCTGCTGCAAAGTACGGACGCTGGAGATTGAAGCCCACCACAGTGGTGAGCGCGCAATCCGGACCGCCGCCAGCCGATGATCGATGCGACGGCAGAGCACCCACCCTAAACCGGAATTCTCACAACCACTGAAGTCCGGACAAACCTTGGGCTTCCGCAATCCTCGCCAACAGGCGACCTTCGGGCTCCCTGCTCGCTCCGATCACTTCTGGCCATGGATCACTTTTCGGCAACCGATGAAGCCCGGACAAACTTCGGGCGCACGGGCCCCACCGGTCCACCATTGACAGGTCACAGATCACCGCTGCCCGCTGCTGCCATTGCTGCCATTGCTGCCGTTCCCGGCAAATCTAACGCTCCTTTTCCAACAAGACGCACCTCTCCCGTCATGACAAATGACCGGGTTAGTCCCCTTAGTCCTTGGGCAGAATGCCGCCGTAATGGCTCCGCCATCCGCCGCCCCATATCCTGCGGAGCACCCCGCCGCCCGGCCCGTGTCTATGTCCGTCTCTTTGCCGCTGCATCCTGATCACCTCTTTCATCCGGCCCCAAACGCAAAAACCCGCAAGGCTCAAGGCCTCGCGGGTTTCTGTCCGGGTGCATTTCTCCCGTTGACTTTTCTCTTATGCCACAAATAAAAGAACAAATCAAGAACTTTTTGAAAAAAGATATGGGGGAGCGGATTACTGTCAGTTTTTTTTGGGGGGGGTGGAACCTCCGCAGTCTGCGCGCGGGCTCCCGCCCGTGCTCAACCTTCGGCTTAAAATCGCTCCACTGGAGCGATTTCTTCACAGCCTCAGCCTTCAAGTTATGAGCACAGGCCCATAACGCAGGAAGATCAGAGGTTTAAAGGCTCTTCACGTGATCAAATAAAAAAAGCGGCCCCGGAAGGGACCGCCTTTTTTATTTGGTTGCGGGGAGAGGATTTGAACCTCTGACCTTCAGGTTATGAGCCTGACGAGCTACCGGGCTGCTCCACCCCGCGTCAGGGTGATGATTAACCGGTGGGTTAAACAGATAACGCCGCATCATGGAGTGAGGCGGCGCTGGATGTTTTGTGTGATTAGGGAATATTTTGAGCTGTGTTTGGAAGGCCCGGCGGTGACCTACTCTCCCGTGCCTTAAGACAAAGTACCATCGGCGCAGGCAGGTTTCACTTCTGAGTTCGGGATGGGATCAGGTGGTTCCCGGCCGCTATGGCCACCGGGCCGTCGAAACACAGCGAAGAGATCGGAGTTTTTGTGATGTGCGATATTGGATGTTTTGTATTTTGCATGGCGGGTTTTACCGCTGCGCAAGAAGTCAGAATGTTCAATTAGCAAGAGGGATCAATCAAGCCGATCGATCAATTAGTACTGGTTAGCTTCACGTGTTGCCACGCTTCCACACCCAGCCTATCAACCTGGTGGTCTTCCAGGGATCTGATAGGGATACCTAGTCTTGAAGGGGGCTTCCCGCTTAGATGCTTTCAGCGGTTATCCCTTCCGCACTTAGCTACCCGGCGATGCTCCTGGCGGAACAACCGGTACACCAGAGGTGCGTCCATCCCGGTCCTCTCGTACTAGGGACAGCTCTTCTCAAGTATCCTACGCCCACGGCAGATAGGGACCGAACTGTCTCA
>NZ_CP065232.1:2850000-3260000 GCF_015767575.1 Thalassospira sp. B30-1
GACTATTGCGCACATGTTCAAGGCCGTTAAGATAGACCTGCCGCGCCAGGTAAAGCACCCGACTTGAGCCGGAATCCAGCCCCGAATTTCCTTTAAAAATTTGCAGAACACCGAAATGAGCCGCCAAATGCCCTCCAAACAGTCCCTGCCCGACCGGGAATCCCCGATCAAAGTCATTGATATGCATACCGGCGGCGAACCGCTTCGGATTATCACATCGGGATATCCAGCGATTCCGGGCGACGATATTCTGGCCAAACGTCGATATGCCCGCGACGAACTTGATCATCTGCGGCGGTTTCTGATGTTCGAACCGCGCGGTCATTACGACATGTATGGTGCCATTCTGGTCGAACCGAGCCTGCCGGATGCTGATCTGGCGGTTCTGTTCATTCACAATGAAGGCTATTCGACCATGTGCGGCCACGCCATCATCGCCCTTGGCCGATATGCGGTTGATTACGGGTTGGTTACACCGATTGAACCGGTAACGCCGGTTAATATTGAATGCCCCTGCGGGCTGGTACGTGCCGAAGTATCGGTGACCAATGGGAAAAGTGGTGCCGTCCGTTTCAAATCAGTCCCATCCTTCATGTTTGCTGCCGATGTTGAATTGGCGCTTGCCGACGGCCGGGCATTCAAAACAGATATCGGATATGGCGGTGCATTCTATGCCGTTCTGGATGCCGGGCAATTCGGCCTTGAGGTCGGGTCTTCACCGGTGCGGCACCTGATCGATATTGCGCAGTCCGTATGCAGCGCGGTGAATGCCAGTGTCACGCTAAACCATCCTGATCATGGTGATCTGGCGTTTTTGTATGGCGCGATCCTGACCGATGGCAGAGACACATCCGCCAAAGAGCCAACACGTAATATATGTGTCTTTGCCGATAATCAGGTTGATCGAAGCCCGACTGGATCAGGTGTTAGCGCAAGGCTTGCCATTCTTCATGCCAAAGGATTGATCATGCCCGGCACGGTTCGAAGGTTTGAAAGTGTTATCGGATCAGAATTCTATGGCAGCGTTGTTAACACAACCCGATGCGGGCCCTTCCCGGCCATAATTGCCGAAGTATCCGGACAGGCTCATTACAGCGGCGAAGCCAGCTTTTGGCAGGATGGGAGTGATGAAATCGGACGTGGCTTTGTTGTCCGGTAACAATTGACGTCAGTTCGAAAGGCCCTCGCTGGCGCGGGCACCACGCAGGCATTCGATAAGGCTGTTTTTCGAATTCTCGATATGGGCTTCGAGAAGTTCGACCGCATAGTCGACATCGCGAGCCTTGCAGGCATCAAGTATATGGTGATGTTCGCGTTCGGCCCGATCAGTTGCCCCGGAAAGAGCGAGCTGTGCCTGTGTGAAACGGACCGTGTTGTTTCCGATCATGCGGATGATTTCCAGCGTTTTGGGCCGGTTCGACGCACGATAAAGCCGATCATGGAATTCACGGTTAAGTTCGCCCCATTTCGAAATATCCCCAGACCGAAAGGATTCGTCATAAACGGCGAGTATGTCTTCGACCGATTTGATGTCTTCGGGTGTCAGACGCGGCACGGCATGACGCAGTAATTCGCATTCCAGCATTTTGCGAACTTCAAAAAGTTCTTCGATTTCGTCAAGCGAGAGATGGGCAACAATCGCCCCCTTGTGCGGCTGGAACGATACCAGACCTTCGGCATCCAGACGTTGAAGCGCCTCACGGACCGGGATTCGAGACACATTATATTCGGTAGCAATCGCATCCTGACGCAACTGGAACCCGGCCGGGAAATCACCCGACAGGATACGGGCACGCAAATCTTCAGTGACCTGATCAGTAATGGTGCGGCGGGTAAAACGCGGTGATGCGGTCATTTTGGCTCTTTTTATCTGTCCTGTGCGGTATCGGGTCCGGCTTCATATCCCCAAACGTCACCGCCCCCTTTTTCTAGTCATACCGATGCGTTGGTTTACGCGCAATATAATTGCAATCACGCCGCGACGGTATCAGGAGCTTGAGAACAGAAACCGGCCCCGATCAAACGCCTATTTCACGATAAATCCATGCGCGTAAGGATCACGGTCATCAATGAAAATCGTGTTGTAACCATGCTTGCGTGCCCAGCCCTCGATCCCGGGCACGACCGCGTCATAGTCGCCGACCTTTGTCTGTTCGACGACGGAGACACGGAACTGCGATCCGATAATGCTTTCATGAACCAGCTCATGCGCTGGGTCCCACTGCCCCTTGCCAACCAATTGTGCCAGACGCGCAGAAGAGCCCGTCCCGCAGGGAGATCGATCAATCCCCTTATCACCGTAAAACACTGCATTGCGATGGGTGCTGTCAGGCTGGGTCGGTTTTCCAGTCCACTGGATATGTGACAGGCCCTTGATATCCGGGTGAAGCGGGTGAATGAACTCGCCAACCTCGTTCAGGCGACGACGAAGTTCCGGACTGATGCGCTGAAAATCGCCAACTGTGTATTCGGCCATGTCACGGAAGTTTTCCTGTGGCTCGACAATCGCATAGAAATTGCCGCCATAAGCAACATCAACCTTGATCGGGCCAAGATCGGGACAATCGACCTCGATATCCGTTTTATACAGGAAGGACGGAACATTGGTCAGCTTGACCGATTCCACGTAATCGCCAACCTGTTTGTATTCGGCAATCACCAGCCCGGCAGGCGTTTCAAGACGCAGTACTCCCGGGGTTTTCGGCTTTACCAGACCTTCCTCGATTGCCATCGTGACCGTTCCGATCGTGCCGTGACCGCACATCGGTAGGCAGCCAGACGTCTCGATAAACAGGATGGCTACATCGCAATCATCGCGGGTCGGTTCATAAAGGATTGAGCCCGACATGATGTCATGGCCACGCGGTTCGAACATCAGTCCGGTTCGTATCCAGTCATATTCCGCCAGAAAATGCGCACGCTTTTCAAGCATATTTGCACCTTCAAGCTTTGGTCCGCCACCGGCAACCACACGCACCGGATTGCCGCAGGTATGTCCATCAATACAAAAGAAGCTGTGTTTTGCCATTTGGGGCGGCCTTATCCTTGGAAACGATCAATACGATACGGGGTCATGTTAATGGGGGCAGTCGCGTCACTCACCAAATCGGCAATCAGCCGTCCGGTGGTGGCCGCCATGGTCAGGCCAAGATGGCCGTGACCGAATGCGAAGAAGACATTTTCATGTTTGGGGCTTGCCGAAATCACAGGCTTGGAATCCGGCATTGAGGGGCGGAATCCCATCCATTCGGTGCCACCTTCAGCACTGAGTTTCGGAAGAACTTCCTTGCCTTTGGCAAACAGAGCCTTGGCGCGATCATAATTGGGGGCAGCAACCAGACCGCCAAGCTCAACCGCCCCGCCCACACGAATACCCATTTCCATCGGCGTCAGAACAAAGCTGTCATCGGCAGAAATAATCATGCGCGATAGCTTCACGCCATTATAAGGGACCGTTGTGTTATAACCCCGTTCGGTATCAAGAGGCACCGATGAACCAAGTCGCGTGGCCAGCGTTTTTGACCATGCACCGCATGCAATAACAACCTTGTCGAAGGTAATCTGTTCACCTTGTGCCGTCATCGCGGCACGCGGTTTGCCATCGCGGTAAACGAAATCGATAACCTCGGCATTCTGAAACTTTCCACCGCGTTCGATGAAATGGTTGTAAAGGCCGGTAACAATCCTGAACGGATCCAGAACCCTGCCCCAATCCTCCTCCATCACACCACACGCGAAGATCGGGGCCAGATCGGGCTCAATATCCCTTACCTCATCCTTGGTCAGATCACGAATTTTGATCCCGTTACGACGGCGAAGATCAATTCCGTATTGGGCATCCCGGCGTGTTTTCTCGCTGCGATAAACACCCATAGCGCCTTCTTTTTTAAACACCGCACCGGAAAGGCCTGCTTCTGCGATCACCGGATCGTAATCTTCCCAGGCGCGATTAAGGATGGCTGCTAATTCGGTTGCAATCTGCTCTACCCGGCTTTTCGAACTGGCGGCCAGGAAACGGATCAGCCACGGCATCATTTTAGGCAAATAGGACCAGCGCACAGAAAGCGGCCCCAATGGGTCCATAAGCCAGCCGGGCACATTTGCCCAAACACCCGGCATGGCAATAGGCGCGCATTCAGTGACGGCAATTCCCCCAGCATTACCAAAGGATGCCCCCATCCCCGGTTCTCCGCGATCCAGAAGGGTGACGTCATAGCCCTTCTTCAAAAGAGCCAAACCGACATTGACCCCGACTATCCCGGAGCCGACAACGACGGCATGCTGTTTTGACTGTGAGGGGGACTTTGAAGCGGAAGAAGGTTTTGGCATGTTCCGGGCCCTGACTGCTTTGGTGTGCGCGTTTTATCTTGATCTCTCGTCTAGTGCCAGATGGCAGCAAACTCCCCTGCGAAAATCACAGGAGAGCTCACACTTGCCATCAAATCATACGCAAATGCAATCACGCCTTACGGAGCTGATGCGATGAATGCGTTGATTGCAAAGCGAATTAAAGTTTCGGGCGTGTGTCGATGGCTTTCTGGATGGTTGCGCGGATGCGTTCCATCTCCTCGCCAACCAGCGGAAGACGCGGAGCACGGACATGGGCCTTACCCACGCCGGTCATCTCCTGTGCCAGTTTGATATACTGAACGAGCTTGGCATGAACATCCATGTGCAGGACCGGGGTAAACCAGCGATAGATTTCAAGCGCTTCCTTGTATTTCCCCTCAGACAGCAGCTTCCAAAGTGCGACCGATTCCTGCGGGAAAGCATCGGTAAAGCCCGAAATCCAGCCAACCGCACCAAGAACCTGGGTTTCCATGACAAGGTCATCCATGCCACAGAACAGAACGAAACGATCACCACAGGCATTATAGATGTCGGTAATACGGCGCGGGTCGCCGGAGCTTTCCTTGATCGCAACCAGGTTCTTCACATCGGCAAGCTGGTTGAATTCTTCAGGCTTGATATCGATGCGATAGGCACCGGGGTTGTTATAGATCATGATCGGTAGCTTGGTCTTGGCAGCAACCGACCGGAAATGCTCGATATTTTCGCGCGGATCGGCGGTATAGATCATGCCCGGCAGAAGCATCAGGCCATCAGCGCCAAGTTCTTCGCATTTCTGCACGTAGCGAATGGCAGCCTGGGTCGAGTTTTCGGCAACGCCCGACAGAACCGGTATGCGACCGTTGGTAACTTCGACAGCAAGCTTGAGAACCGCGATTTTTTCTTCCGGCTCAAGGGTTGCGTTCTCGCCGACCGAGCCCAGCATGACAAGGCCGTCAACACCGGCCTTGATCAGGGCTTCGATCTGATGGGCGGTCATATCGAAATCGATTGAACCATCTTCATTCATCTGGGTGGCAACGGCGGGGAATACGCCAGTCCAGTTCACTTGCATGGAAAGTAACCTCCTGATTTGGTCGCGCGCCCATTAATGGGTTAGACCGATTAATCGTTAAAACCCGGATATTTTCGAGCCTAAATTACTCATATGTATATTGTATACAAATTTTAGAATTCGATAGCAATGGGAAATTTTAGAAAATAAAAGGCCCCGCCATGCGGAGCCCATCTTGGTTTCATTGTCTCAGTTTTCCAATTTTATTACGGTATTAATCCCGGCTTGCCGGAGATAACATCAAGGGTCTCGCGGATGATCACTGCATCACACAGCTCCTGCTCGACCATGACACGCGCATTCTGGCCAAACTTCTGACGCTTTGCATCGTCCTCCATAAGGTTCTCAATCGCATCTGCCAAAGCTTCCGCATCACCCAACCCTACCAGCAAACCGGTCTGTTCCTGTTTTACGATTTCACGACAGCCTGGAACATCTGTTGCAACCATCGCCAGACCGCTCGCAGCGGCCTCAAGCAAAGACTTCGGCAACCCTTCCCGCCAAGATGGCAGAACAGCCAGATCAGATTGCCTGAGCAATTCAGCAACATCGCTTCTTTTTCCAAGCCACTCTATCAAACCGTCATTCTGCCATTTCACAAGGCTTTCGGTGTCGGCAGAGTCAGGATTTACCGGATCAGAATCACCGACCAAAAGTATTCGGTAATCTCGGGCTCTGGATTTGAGGATACGCGCGGCATCAACCAGTTCTGCCAATCCCTTGGACCACAACATTCGGGCCACGAAGATCACAGTTTTGCGTAAACCATCAATTCCATCCTGCTCCCGCGGATGGAATTGCCTGATATCCACCCCGGAACCACGCACGAGAGAAAGGCGCGTCTTGCGGAAGCCAAATCCACGCATCAGATCGAAATCATCCGAATTCTGAACAATGATGTGGATTGATGGGCATCTGGCATAAAATCGCAACAACATCGAAACCACAGCACGCACCAAACGCGCTTTGGTCCCGTTTGAAACGAACATGAAACCGAGCCCGGTTACCATGTTTACGGAACGACGCGCGCCAACCATCAACCCAGCAAGGCAAGACAAAACAACACATTGTATTGCGACATTGATAACCACATCCGGTTGCTCTCGACGGATAAGGCATGCAAGCGCCCTGATCGTCTTCAGCGATTTCAAAGGGCTAAGTCCACCGCGCGCAATCGGCACATCGATAACACGGAAACCCTCGGCTCGCAGTTGGACAGCGGCGTCATTCGCATTGCACGCGACAATCACCTCATCGCCACGTACAAGTGCGGCCCGACCCAAACCAATCCGATGGGAAACGAAAGACCAATCCTCTCCGCAGACGAATAACAGTTTGCGACTACGCTTTGCCGAGACATTTTTTTTCATATGACGGATTCCGTGATTATGACATCGGCTTTGCTAAACGCCTGCCAAAGTCCCGTCAATGACGGATCGACCTGCACATACTGATATGATTTAATTCCTGTTCCATATTTCATCCCTAACGTGCATCAGGACGATATCATGACGGATATGCGGGCATTATTACGGTTTCCCGGTGAAAGACGGCTTGCCGTGGCCAATTGCCCCGTTCCCGCCCTATTGCCCGGTACCATTCTGGTCCGCACAGAGATATCTGTCATCAGCAATGGCACGGAAAGACAGCAATCTAGCGAAACCAAAGCGTCCCTTATTAGAAAGGCATGGCAGCGGCCGGATCTGGTAGCGTTGACAATTGAAAAGTTTCGTCGCGACGGCGCGCAGGCAACCCTCACTGCCGTTAAAGGACGCCTTGGCAGACCAATGGCGACCGGATACGCCAATTGCGGAACTGTCGAGGCAATGGCCCCGGATGTCACCGACTTTGATATTGGTCAGCGCGTTGCCTGTGCGGGTATGGAGCATGCCAATCATGCAGAATATAACATTGTCCCACGCAATCTGGCTTGCCCCGTCCCCAACACTGTATCAGACGAGATGGCAGCCTTTGCCACCCTTTACGCCATCGGACTTCATGCCGCCCACCAGGGAGAACTTGAGATCGGGCAGAAGGTCGCCGTGATTGGATGCGGCCTAATCGGTCAAATAGTCGCTCAAATCACAATCGCAGCCGGTGGGATTGTGACCGTAATTGAACCGTTTTCGGAGCGCAGAAAAAAAGCAGAAAAAAGCGGGGCCAAATATGCCTATGCAGATATCAGCACCGCCCCTGTTGACCAGTTCGATGCTGTGCTTATTTGCAGTAACAATAACAAAGAAGCACGCACAGTAATTGAATCAGCCGCAAAGCTTTGCCGTGATCGTGGCATCATTGTCTGCGTTGGAGACGTTGCTGTGAACGCACCGCGCAATATCCTGTATCGCAAGGAAATTACCATCCGGCAGGTGCGGTCCTATGGCCCGGGCCGTTATGACGCGAACTACGAGCAACTGGGACAGGACTACCCGATCGGCCATGCCAGATGGACGGTAAAACGGAACATGGCGGCAGCACTATCCCTGATGGAAAGTGGAAAGCTCGACCCGGCCTCGCTTATCTCCCATCGGATTAACCTGCATGAAGCTTCTGATTTTCTATCAGGAGGTGATGACCCGACCATAATGGCGACGGTCATTAAATATCATCGAACCGATAGCAAACCGCAACCACCAGCCCCAGTCAAAAAGATCAGCAAGCCTAATGTCATGCCGGTCCGGATCGGATTGATAGGCGCGGGAAATTACATGAACAGCGTTTTGCTCCCTCGATTAAAGCTGCGCAAAAAGGTCGCATTGAATGCGGTCGTCTCGGGCAAAGGTCTTTCGGCACTGGCCATCTGCCGGCATATGCCGGATATAACTACCGCGTCCGATCCGGATGAAATTCTGTCAAATCACGATATCAATACGGTGTTTATTGCCACCCGGCACGATAGCCATGCGGACCTCGCCAGTAAGGCCTTAGGCGCAGGGAAACATGTCTGGCTGGAGAAGCCGCTTTGCATCCATCCGAAACAGATCGGCACACTCCAACAGGCTGCAGGATTGAGCCAAACACAGATATTCATGGTTGGACATAATCGTCGCTTTGCGCCGATGACAGCCAGACTGAAACAGCATCTAGTCAAAGGCAAAAAGCAATTCCGCTATCAGGTACGTCCCAATCCACTCCCTTCCGATCACTGGCTGTACCGTCCTGATCAAGGTGGCAGAACAATCGGAGAAATCAGTCATTTCATTGATCTGATTGGCTATCTGACAGGAGCTGAAATGATCAGCCTTTCATGTGACTGGATTGATCGCAAGGCCGGTGACAGCGTTTGGTACATGCACTTTGCCGACGGATCACGAGGCGAAGTTTCTTACATGCATGCCGCCCGACGCAATATGCCAAAGGAAACTCTTGAGGTCCTTGCACCGGGATTTTCCGCCACGATCCAAGATTGGCGGAAGCTTGTGATCAATGGCAACACTGTCATGCGAAAAGGCATTTTTAAAAGCCCTGACAAAGGGCATGACAACGCCATTGACTGCTTCATTGATGCCGTAAGCTCAGGCATCCACGACCATCGAATGCAAGGGATCGCAGCAGAAATAAGCTTGATGGACCAAATCCTGTCCGCGGCCGAAGGCAGCCGTCATGATGCCCCGGCATAAAGCACAATAAGCGGCAAAGTGATCACACTGATCAGCGTCGTGATCAGAATGGTCGTGGAAGACCGATCAATACAAACATTATAGCTACCAGCAATGATTGCCACATTCGCCCCCGCAGGAAGAGCCGCAATCAGAACCACGATGGTCAACCACAGCGGTTGCAAGTCAAAAATAAAATGAGCGATCAGGAACACAAGAACCGGCTGCACAAACATTTTCGCAACAGTGCACAGCGTGCTTGCGGACATATTGCCACGAACGGACTGCCCATAAAGCCCAGCCCCGACCAGAAGCAACGCGATTGTGGGCCCTGCCGTCCGAAACCGTTCGAGTGTTCCATCAATCATTTCGGGCAATCGAAGATCAATCAGGGACGCCAGTACACCAAGGATAATCGCAATGATAATCGGATTGCGCAAAACCCGAATGACACTGCGAACGACATTGGGCAACCAATGCCCGTCGCCGGAACGCGAACCTTCCACGATCATCACCGTAAGCCCCAACAAGGTCAGCGGATGGATCGACAGGATAATCAGAAGCGGTACCAGACCTTCTTCACCGTATACAGCCTGAACCAGGGGGATACCGAGCAGCACAATATTGGAGAAAACCCCGCCCATGGCGGTTACAGCCGCCTCGTCCGTTCTCGCCTTAAGCCACGCCCGTGCAACCATAAACACCAGTAAAAAGTTCAGAAGTGCGCCTGCATAGTAGCTACCCCACAAACGCAAATCGAAATGCGCACTGATGTCGGATTGCGAGAGGGTTTGAAACAGCATAGCCGGAATAAAGGCATTCATCGCAAGGCGGGCAAGGAACGGAATGCCTTCGCGGCTGATGACGCGGAAACGGGTTAAAAGATAACCACACAGGATCGTCAAAAAAACAGGTCCAACTTTTCCAACGATCAGATCAAGCATCTTCCCCCCTGGCCGCCCGGTGACGGCCCCCAAACGGTCGCACCCTGTATCCAATAGCAGCAGTTCTATGAAAATACGGACGAATATCCGCAAAAAGAAAGGACGGTACCACGTGGTACCGTCCCGATCTTACAAAGCAATTTATGCGATGACCAGTCTGTAAAGCCATCGGACAACAGCGAAACTATTCAGCCCTGCTCTGTCATGGTTCGCTTGACCGCACTCTTCCAGCCGCCCAAAAGATGTTTCCGGCGACCAGCTTCAAGTTCTGGTTTGAATTCAGCATCCATATGCCAGTTTTCGGCGATATGATGGAGGTCGCGGTAAACCCCCGCCTGCAACCCCGCAAGATAGGCGGCACCAAGTGCAGTTGTTTCCGTCACAACCGGGCGCTGAACCGGAATATCGAGAATATCTGAAAGGTTCTGACACAACCAGTCATTGGCAACCATACCACCGTCAACCCGAACGGCCTTGGGCGAAACACCGTCTGCCGCCATCGCTTCGAATAGATCAAAGGTCTGATAACAAACGCTTTCAAGTGCGGCACGAACGAATTCACGTGGCCCCGTGTCACGGGTCAATCCGAAAATGGCACCGCGCGCATCCGGGTCCCAATAAGGCGCACCAAGTCCGGTAAAGGCCGGAACAAGATAAACGCCGTGATTATCGTCAAGCGATTTGGCCAAACCTTCGCTTTCGGCGGCCGATTTGATGATGCCAAGACCATCCCGCAGCCACTGCACCGCCGCTCCGGCAACAAAAATCGCCCCTTCGATGGCATAGCTGGTTTTGCCATTCAAACGATAACCGATCGTGGTCAGCAAACGATGCTGCGATGTCACAGCATCGTCCCCGGTATTGAGAATCACAAAACAACCGGTGCCATAGGTGCTTTTGATGTCGCCTGGCTCAAAGCAGCACTGACCGAATGCGGCTGCTTGCTGGTCGCCTGCCATACCTAGGACAGGAATTTCACGCCCAAAGATATCGGCATCCACCATTCCGAAATCGGCAGCACAATCCTTGACTTCCGGCAACATGCGCTTGGGAACACGGAAGATTTCGCACAACCTGTCATCCCAGACATTGTCGCGAATATTGAAAAGATTGGTGCGTGCGGCATTGGTGGCATCCGTCGCGTGCGATTTTCCGCCGGTCAAACGCCACAGCAGGAATGAGTCGACCGTACCAAACGCTAGGTCACCCTGTTCGGCCAGCGCCCGTGCACCGGTGACATGATCGAGTATCCACGCAGCCTTGGTTGCCGAGAAATACGGATCGATCAAAAGCCCGCTTCGATTATTGACATCAATTTCAAGGTCCGGATCACGCTTTTTCAAATCATGGCACAAAGCCGCAGTCCGACGATCCTGCCAAACGATGGCATTATAAACGGCTTTGCCCGTCTTGCGGTCCCAAACCACGGTGGTTTCACGCTGGTTGGTGATGCCTATTGCCACAACGTTGGCAATATCGATCCGCGACAATGCTTCGCGACAAACCGCAACAACCGTTTCCCAAAGGTCTTCAGGATCATGTTCCACCCAGCCACTATTGGGAAAATGTTGGGGAAATTCCTGTTGCGCGACCGCCACGGATCGGCCGGTGGCATCGAAAACGATGGCGCGTGAGCTGGTGGTACCCTGATCAATTGCCAGAATGTAACGTGTATCGGTCATTTCTGTTTCCTCCCGAGCCGACAGTTGGTCTGCCGTACCGTTCCGGTCCTTTGCGGCGGCTGATTTTTACCGTGCATCCGACTGGTTCGACTGATTTTCTGTTTCTATTTAGAAAAGAATCATACTAAAAAACAATTCGTTTTCGAAAATTTTATCACATTTTTTGACAAACCACCTATCCCGTTTGGCAGCTGATCAGCCAAAATGATATAAAAGACAACACGTTATCATACGCTCATCCAGCTTGAGCATTCATCAGGAAAAACGCCGCAATGATCATCGATCTGGTCTATGGCACCCGCCCCAACCTGATCAAGGCTGCCGCCCTTTATCTGACGTGGTGGGAAAGGCGCGATGATTTACCTTTTACCCTTCGTCTGATCGATACCGGCCAACACTGGGACCCGGCCCTTTCCGAAGGTTTGCGTTTTTCGCTTGGCATACCTGCTCCTGAAATCCGACTTGGAATCGGGCAACCGGGAAATAACCGGAGCACACTCGTTCAGAATGCAGACGATGCCTATTGCCGGGTGCTAGACCAATCACTGCCGCAGGCAACGATCGTCATCGGTGATGTTAACGGCTCTTTGGGTGTCGCGCGCGCGGCAAGAAGACATTCGATTTTTCTGATCCACCTCGAAGCCGGCTTGCGAGGCGGGTTTGATGCCATTGCCGAAGAAGCCAACCGGACTGAAATTGACATCCTTTGCGACATGCATTGGGCCCCGGATGAAACTGCGGCCAACAACCTGCGTAAAGAAGGCATTGACGCAAAGGGAATCCAAAATGTCGGTAATATCATAATTGATGCGATGCTCCGCTTTGGTGGAACGAACATACCAATTGATCCTTCTTCGCCCGGTACCGGGCCTGTATTACTGACGCTACATCGGGCTGAAAATATTGATAACCTTGTTCGACTATCATCAATCGTGAATGCGATTGTTGACCTTGCCCGGGAAACTCAAATCGTCTGGCCGCTTCACCACCGCGCACAAGAATCCCTTGTAAAAAGCGGTCTTTGGCGCCGTATTCGGGATGCCGAAAACATCAAGGTCACATCCCCGATGCTCTATCCCGATTTCCTGTCAGTTCTTTTTCACGCCCGCTATGTGATAACGGATTCTGGCGGTATGATTGATGAATGCGCCTGGCTTGGAAAAGCTGGGTGTATTTTGCGACCGACAACAGAACGTCCGACTGCATTGAGTGCTTCCGCACTGGAAATTTGTGAACCGGAAGACCTGGTCAAAAAAGCCGCCAGCCTGTTCGAGGTAAAAATGCCCCCGTTCCCTTTCCGGCCTGCCGGCTGGGATGGCAAGGCAGCCGGGCGAATGCTTGATACGCTAATTCCGTTTGTTCGGTGAAGCTCACCGATAAATCGCGGCACGGGATTTGCAACCTTAAGTCCCATGACAGGATTTTACCGGCATTATTTTCCCATGGAGGATCGGGATGACAATATATGACACCCTGATGAGCATCACCAACACGGCGTCCAGCGTCAAAAGCACCTATGCGGCGGCAAAAACCATTGCGTCGAACAGTCGCCCCCTGCCCGAAGAGAACAAGGAAAAAAATGCCGATATCGCCTATATCAAGGAACACGGCTTCACGACTTATGTGAAGGAGCTTGAAGAACGCAAGATCGAAGAGATGCGCCGCAAGATCCTTCAATCGATGGGCCTTGATGAGGAAAGTCTGGCCAAGATGGGCGCAACCGAACGTCAAGCCATCGAAAAAGCGATTGCTGATGCGATCGAGGAAAAGCTGAACGGCGCGTCACTCGCCAACAAGCAAAACAACGACGATGAAACACCGTCAGAACGACGTGATCGCATGCAGGCTGAAATTGCATTCAACCCGAATATGTTCGACGTTTTCACAGCCCTTCAATCTGAACTTTCGGATGGCTCGGTCCAGTCGATCACATCCGATAACAAGAAAAAGAACGAGAACGCAGCATAACATTGTGATTGCGTGTAAAAACCAAAGGCGCTGTCATTTCGACAGCGCCTTTTTCGTTTCGGAAGTCCGAAAATGCCTTAATCGTCAATGCCTGCCATGCAGACATATTTGACTTCAAGGTAATCCTCTACCCCGTATTTTGAACCTTCGCGGCCGATACCGGATTGCTTGTAGCCGCCAAACGGGGCAACTTCGGTTGCGATCACACCAGCATTGACACCGACCAGACCGGTTTCAAGGCCCTCGGCCAGCTTCCAAATGCGGCTAATGTCGCGTGAATAGAAGTAAGAGGCCAGACCGAACTCTGAATCATTGGCCATTTCCAGCACTTCATCATCACTGTGGAAGCGGATCAGCGGTGCCATCGGACCGAAAGTTTCCTCGCGGAAGACCAGCATATCCCGGTTGGCATCGGCAATCACGGTTGGCTCAAAGAAGCTGCCGCCTTTTGCGTGGCGCTTGCCACCGGTCAGAACCCGGCCACCTTTGGAAACGGCGTCGGCAATCTGGTTTTCAACCTTCCCGACAGCCTTTTCCGTGATCAGCGGGCCAAGGACAACACCTTCTTCGGTGCCATCGCCAACTTTCATCGCCGATGCCTTGGCGGCATATTTTTCGGCAAATTCGTCATAGACAGCATCATGAACAAAGATACGGTTTGCGCAAACACAGGTCTGGCCACTGTTGCGGTATTTCGAGGCAATCGCCCCTTCGACTGCGGCATCAATATCAGCATCTTCACAGACTATGAACGGAGCATTGCCACCGAGCTCGAGGCTGATTTTTTTGACCGTGTCGGCACATTGACGCATCAGCAAACGTCCAACTGCGGTTGAACCGGTAAAAGTCAATTTGCGAACCGTCGGGTTTTCGGTCATTTCGGCACCGATGGTTTTGGCATCACCGGTCACTATAGATAGAAGCCCCTTTGGCAAACCGGCGCGTTCGGCCAGAACTGCCATGGCCAGAGCCGAATATGGAGTTTCTATTGCCGGCTTGACGACCATCGCACAGCCCACTGCCAAAGCCGGTGCCGCCTTGCGCGTGATCATCGCGGTGGGGAAGTTCCACGGCGTGATTGCCGCACAAACGCCAACCGGCTCTTTCAGAACAACAACCCGGCGCCCCTGTGCAAAAGTCGGAATAACATCGCCATAGATGCGTTTGCCTTCCTCGGCAAACCATTGGAGGAAAGACGACGCATAGGCTATTTCACCGCGCGCCTCTGCAAGCGGCTTGCCCTGTTCGGCCGTCATCAGGCGTGCCAGGTCTTCCTGATTTTCCATCATTAGGTCGTACCATTTCATCAAAATGGTCGAGCGTTCCTTGGCAGTACGTTTCTTCCACTGCTTTTGCGCCTTTTCGGCGACTTCAATCGCGTGGGCAACGGCATCGCGGCCCAAAACAGGCACAGTGCCAAGCACTTCGCCATTCGCGGGATTGGTGACCTGTTCGGTTTTGCCGTCTGGGGCGTCGACCCATTCACCGCCAATATAGGCTTGCTGGGTGAACAAGGACGGGTCTTTTAAAGAAACCATAGGAATGCCTCCGGAGTTTTGCTTTGGGATCGAAGCATGAAAGTCATGAACATCATCTAGTTCGATCCGTGGTGGTTGCCACATCTTCGCAAGTTAAAAGACCATTTGGCAATCGCAAACACCTCGACCGCCGCGCTTTGCAACAAGATTGCGTTGCCCATCAGCCATGGCTGGCATTTTCGCATAGTCGGCTGGCAAAACCGTAAGCTTCCGCGCCCGGGGGCAAATTGCACCGGGCTGACGTTGCAATCTTATGCAATTAGGGAACAGGTGATCTGCTTTATTTTTTTCGGATTCAAACGATTCTGATCAACTTTCCAGATCAAACCGGATCATCCCGACATCGAACGGAGAGCCGAAACAAATCGTGCAGAATCGAAGACCTCAATTATAACAATACACTACAACCCCACATTCTTATTTCGTTATCGAAAATTAAAATTCTTCATAATTTTCGCTTGCAATTATTTTGGGTGGTTCGTAACGTTTTTGACATAACAGAATGACAGTTGAGAACATCTGTCACAAATCAGGGCAATCAGGGAGGAAGCGGTTGCTCACTTCAGAAACATACGACATTGCCATTATCGGCGGTGGCATCAACGGTGCAGGCATTGCGCGCGATGCGTCCGGCCGCGGCCTTAAAGTCTTTCTTTGCGAGAAGAACGACCTTGCAAGTGCGACTTCATCGGCCAGCACAAAGCTGATCCATGGCGGGTTGCGTTATCTGGAACATTACGAATTCCGTCTGGTGCGAGAGGCCCTGATCGAGCGCGAAGTGCTTTTGAACGCTGCCCCGCACATCATCTGGCCGCTTCGCTTTGTTCTCCCTCACGTTAAAGGATTACGTCCGGCCTGGATGATTCGATTGGGCCTGTTCCTGTATGATCATCTGGGGGGGCGCGAAAAACTTCCTGGCTCCGAAGGCATCCACCTTAATCATCATGTCGCCGGTGCCCCACTGGTAACTGGCATGAAAAAGGCGTTCATCTATTCCGATTGCTGGGTGCAGGATGCGCGCCTTGTTGTGCTTAATGCCATGGATGCCCGAAATCGCGGCGCAGTTATCCGTGTCGGCACCGAATGTGTATCGGCACGTCGCGAGGGCGATCTTTGGTCTGTTGCGGTTCGCGACAGTGCGGGTGAACAAACGATCAAGGCCCGCTCGCTGGTCAATGCTGCCGGTCCATGGTGTGCCGAAATCCTTGAAAAACGCGTCGAAGCGAAAAAGAAGCAAGGTATCCGCATGGTACAGGGCAGTCACATCGTGGTGCCAAAACTGTTTGACCATGATTACTGCTATATCTTCCAGAATCCCGATGGTCGCATCGTATTTGCCATCCCCTATGAACAGGATTTTACTCTGATCGGCACTACGGACCGCGATTACGAAGGCGACCCGTCTAAAGTCGCGATCAGCAGCGATGAAATCAGCTATCTGTGCGAATTGTCCAACACCTATTTCGCTCACAAGATCGCACCGGCCGATGTCGTCTGGTCCTATTCCGGTGTTCGCCCGCTTTATGGGGATGGCTCCGAAGACGCATCCCAGGTCACGCGCGACTACGTTCTTGAAATCGATAATGGTGACAAAGGTGCGCCACTTCTGAACATTTACGGCGGCAAAATCACCACCTATCGCAAACTGGCCGAATCAGCGATGAGCAAACTTTCGCCCTATCTCGGGTTTGCGGATGATCGCTGGACCGATAGCGTGCCCCTTCCAGGGGGCGACATGCCTAATGGCGATTTCGAAAGCTATCTTGCTGCAACGCAAAAGAAATTTCCGTGGATTCCGGCGGCTCAACTCTACCGCTATGTGCGAAACTACGGCACACTGACCCACACCATCATTGGCGATGCATCCGACCTTTCGGGGCTGGGCACGCATCTTGGCGATGATATTTACGAATGCGAACTGCGCTATCTGGCGGCTCAGGAATGGGCGCGTACTGCCGATGACGTTCTGTGGCGCCGATCCAAACTCGGCCTGCATCTGTCAAAGGACACCCAGACCGCCATTGCGCAATGGTTTGCGACTGAAACCAAATCGAATAACGCCGTGAAAACGGGCGAAGGAACAAATGCGAAATGACCCTTACGCTTGAAAACATAACCAAGACCGTGGAAGGGGAAACCCACGTCGATGATGTGTCGATTTCGCTGGAGCCGGGATCATTTAACGTCCTGCTCGGGCGGACACTGGCTGGCAAAACGACGCTTATGCGCATTATGGCCGGTCTTGAACCACCAACCGGCGGACGCATTCTGGTCAATGGCAAGGATGTCACCGGCATGCCGGTTCAGAAACGCAACGTCGCCATGGTTTATCAGCAGTTCATCAACTACCCGTCGATGAGCGTCTATGACAACATCGCATCACCGCTTAAATTGCAAGGCGTTGATGCTGCTGAAATTGAACGCCGTGTGAAATCCACCGCCGAACTGATGCATATCGAACATCTGCTAGATCGACTGCCACAGGAACTGTCGGGTGGTCAGCAGCAGCGCACCGCCATGGCGCGCGCCATGGTCAAGGATTGCACTCTGCTTCTGCTTGATGAACCACTGGTCAACCTTGACTATAAACTGCGCGAAGAACTGCGCGAAGAAATCCCGAACCTTCTGGCGAAACGCGACACAATTGTCGTTTACGCCACCACCGAGCCGATGGAGGCCCTTTTGCTGGGCGGCAAATGCGCGGTGATGCATGAAGGTCGCGTAACCCAGTTCGGCCCGACGACGCAGGTCTATCACAACCCGGCATTTGTCGAGACGGGTCTGATCTTTTCCGATCCGCCGATCAATCTGGTCAAGGCCGAAGTCCGTGATGGTGCACTTTATCTGGCAAGCGGCCATCAGGTCCCGCTGACCGGCCATCTTTCGGTACTCGCGAATGGCCAATACACCATCGGGGTTCGTGCCAATCATTTGTCGGTCGATCAGACCAGTGCGGAATCCGTTGCGATGCAGGGCCAGGTTGAACTTGCTGAAATCACTGGCTCCGAGACTTTTGTCCATGTCCATTTCAATGATGTTTCCTGGGTGATCCAGGAAGAAGGTGTGCACAACCCGCGGCTTGGCGAGGCAGCCACCTTCTATGTCGATCCCAAACGTCTGTTTGCCTATGACGCCAATGATCGCCTTGTGGCGGCACCGCCCGTTGAAATTCAAAACGGCAAGGCCGCCTGAGGTTGGAGAATTAAAATGGCACGTATCGATCTTAAAAGCCTTGCGCACTCTTATTTCCCAGACCCGAAAGGGGACGAGGACTACGCCCTTCGCCGCATGGAACATGTTTGGGAAGATGGCGGGGCCTATGCCCTTCTTGGCCCGTCGGGCTGTGGCAAGACCACTTTGCTTAACATCATTTCCGGTCTTCTGACCCCGTCCGAGGGACAGGTCCTTTTTGATGGCAAGGACGTCACCAGACTGGCCCCGGAGGAACGCAATATTGCGCAGGTTTTCCAGTTCCCGGTCATTTACGACACCATGACCGTTTACGAAAACCTTGCCTTCCCGCTGCGCAATCGTGGCGTGGATTCAAAACGGGTTGACGAACGTGTTCGCGAAATTGCCGGAATGCTCGACCTGACCGGCAAGCTAAAGCAAAAAGCACGCGGTCTGGGTGCGGACGAAAAACAGACGATTTCGCTTGGCCGCGGACTGGTTCGCGACGATGTTTCGGCGATCCTGTTTGACGAACCGCTAACCGTGATTGACCCGCATCTGAAATGGGTCCTGCGTCGCAAGCTTAAGGAAATTCACAACAAACTGCGCCCCACCATGGTCTATGTGACCCATGACCAGGTCGAAGCCCTGACTTTCGCCGACAAAGTCGTTGTCATGTATGGCGGCAAGGTCGTGCAGCTTGGAACCCCGCAGGAACTGTTTGAAAATCCGGCCCACACCTTTGTCGGTTACTTCATTGGAAGTCCCGGCATGAACATCATGCCCTGCAATATCGATGCAGGTGCGGCATGGATTGATGGCAAACGCATCGCGCTTTCGGATCGCCACATCGAAGCCGTTGCCAAGGCATCAGGACCGATTGAACTTGGCATCCGTCCCGAATTCCTGCGCATCGAAACCGGAAACGGTTCCGAAGGCGACAACGGGATCGAGGTCAATATCGTCAAGGTCGAAGACCTTGGCCAATACAAGATCGCAACCACCCGTTTCGGATCATCCGAAATGAAGGTCAAGGTTAGCGAAGATCAGCAGATTACCGGCCAAAGTGGCATCCTCCGGTTTGCACCGGAATGGACCAAGCTTTACGCCGACAGTCAGTTGGTCGCGTGAGGGGGATGGGGAAATGAACAAGATTACCAACAATAAGGCATGGTTCCTCGTCCTGCCGGTCTTCTTTATCGTCGCCATCAGCGCGATCATTCCTTTGATGACGGTCGTGAACTATTCGGTTCAGGATATTTTTGATCCGCAAACCCGTTTCTTTGTCGGTGCCGACTGGTTCCGTCAGGTCCTTGAAGACAGCCGTCTGCATGATGCCCTGATCCGCCAGATCATTTATACCGGCAGCGTGCTGTTCATCGAAATTCCGCTGGGTATTGGCATTGCGTTAACCCTGCCACGCAAAGGCTGGGGTGTTTCGGCCTGCATGGTTCTTCTGGCTTTGCCATTGCTTATTCCATGGAACGTGGTTGGCACCATCTGGCAGATTTTTGGCCGTGCCGATATCGGTCTTGGTGGTTATGCGCTTAACATGATTGGCATGGACTACAACTACAGCCAGAACCCGATGGATGCGTGGGTGACCGTCCTTGTGATGGATATCTGGCACTGGACCAGCCTGATTGTTCTGCTGTGCTATGCCGGTCTTCGGTCGATCCCGGATGCCTATTATCAGGCCGCCAAGATTGACGGTGCATCGAACTGGGCCGTATTCCGGTTTATCCAGCTTCCGAAAATGCAGTCGGTCCTCGTGATCGGTGTCCTGCTGCGCTTCATGGACAGCTTCATGATCTATACCGAACCCTTCGTGCTTACGGGCGGCGGGCCCGGTACGGCCACCACATTCCTCAGCCAGTTTCTGGTCACGATTGCTGTGGGTCAGTTCGACCTTGGTCCGGCTGCGGCATTCTCGCTGATCTACTTCCTGATCATTCTGCTGGTTTGCTGGGTTTTCTATACCGTCGTAATGAACGCCGGAAAGCGGGAGGAACAATAAAATGCGGTTCCAGAAACGTCATATCGCTCTTCTTCTTTATATCGTGTTCCTGTTGCTGCCGATTTATTGGCTGTTCAACATGTCGATCAAGACCAATTCGGAAATCCTGGGCGCAATGACCCTGTTCCCGGATAATCCGACGCTGGCGAACTATGCGACCATCCTGACCGATCCGGCATGGTATTCTGGCTATATAAACTCGATGATCTATGTCGGGATCAACGTCGTGATCTCGCTTCTGGTTGCTCTGCCTGCGGCATATGCTTTTTCCCGCTATAACTTTACCGGCGACAAGCATCTGTTCTTCTGGCTCCTGACCAACCGCATGGCACCGCCTGCCGTGTTCCTGCTGCCGTTTTTCCAGCTTTATTCAAGTGTTGGCCTGTTTGACACCCATATCGCTGTGGCGCTTGCGCACTGCCTGTTCAACGTGCCGCTGGCCGTCTGGATCCTTGAAGGTTTCATGTCGGGCATTCCAAAGGAAATCGACGAAACCGCCTATATCGACGGTTATTCCTTCCCGCGCTTCTTTACCACGATCTTCATTCCGCTGATCCGCTCGGGTATCGGTGTGACGGCCTTCTTCTGCTTCATGTTCAGCTGGGTTGAACTGTTGCTGGCCCGCACCCTGACGTCGGTCGATGCCAAACCGATCGTGGCCACCATGACCCGTACCGTTTCGGCATCGGGGCTTGATTGGGGGGTTCTGGCGGCTGCGGGTGTATTGACAATCGTGCCGGGTGCATTGGTGATCTGGTTCGTTCGCAACTACATCGCCAAGGGCTTCGCGATGGGCCGCGTGTAATCGGAAAACAGGAAGGAATAAAACAATGACTTGGATGGCCTGGACCCCGATTACCGCCGTGTTCTTTTCCTGCATCATTTTGATGCTGATCGGAATGGGAATATGGCAGGCGGTTTCACCAACCGTTCCGCGCCGTGGCTTCCTGCCACTGGAAACAACCCGCGGGGATCGCCTTTTCATCAGTTTGCTTGGTGCAGCCTATATCCATCTCGGCTTTATGGCATTTAGTGATGCCGCCATCTGGATCGCATCAATCGTTGCCCTTTTCTGGCTCATCATCGTGATGCGATGGGGCTGAACAATCCGGAACGGTACTGTTTCCTGCAACGGTGCCGTTCCTGTCGTCATTCATCGCGGCGGGTACTGTCTTCCCCCGTCACGGGTGAACCGGATTTTTCCGGAAGTGCAATGGAAGACAACCAGGGAGGAACGACATGATCGTCAAAGCCAAAGGCTCCTCTGCCATTCTTAAAGGCAGTGCAGTTGCGGTCGCACTCGGTCTTGCGGTATTTGCCAATCCGGCAGCAGCAGACCAGTACACCGACGCGGCAAAAAAATGGATCGATAGCGAATTCCAGCCGTCGAGCCTTGATAAAGATGCCCAGATGGCCGAACTTGAATGGTTCATCAAAGCAGCCGAGCCGTTCCGCGGCATGGAAATCAACGTGGTATCCGAAACCATCACCACGCACGAATATGAATCAAAGGTTCTGGCCAAAGCCTTCTCGGAAATCACCGGGATCAAGCTGACCCATGACCTGATCGGTGAAGGCGACGTGATCGAAAAACTGCAGACCCAAATGCAGTCCGGTCGTAACATTTATGACGCCTACATCAATGACTCCGACCTGATCGGTACGCATTCGCGTTACGATGCGGTCGTTCCGCTGACCGACTTCATGGCAGGCGAAGGCAAGGACGTTACCTCGCCGACGCTCGACCTTGAAGACTTCATCGGCCTGTCCTTCACCACCGGTCCGGATGGCAAACTTTACCAGCTTCCCGACCAGCAGTTCGCGAACCTTTACTGGTTCCGCTATGACTGGTTCCAGCGTGAAGACCTGCAAAAGCAGTTCAAGGACAAATACGGCTATGACCTGGGTGTTCCGGTCAACTGGTCGGCATACGAAGACATCGCCGAATTCTTCACCAACGACGTGAAGGAAATCGACGGTAAAAAAGTCTATGGTCACATGGACTACGGCAAAAAAGACCCGTCTCTGGGTTGGCGCTTCACCGACGCATGGCTTTCGATGGCTGGCGCTGGTGACAAGGGCATCCCGAACGGTCTTCCGGTTGATGAATGGGGTATCCGCGTTGAAGGCTGCGCACCTGCAGGCTCCAGCGTCACCCGTGGTGGTGCGGCCAACGGCCCGGCGGCTGTTTACGCTCTGACCAAATACATCGACTGGCTTAAAGCCTATGCTCCGGCAGAAGCCGCTGGCATGACCTTTGGCGAAGCCGGTCCGGTTCCGGCACAGGGCCAGATCGCCCAGCAGATATTCTGGTACACCGCCTTCACCGCCGATATGGCGAAAAAAGGCACCCCGGTAGTGAACGAAGATGGCACGCCGAAATGGCGTATGGCACCTTCGCCGCACGGCCCGTACTGGGAAGAAGGCATGAAGCTTGGTTATCAGGATGTGGGTTCCTGGACCTTGATGAAGTCCACCCCGCCTGAGCGTCGTAAAGCTGCATGGCTTTATGCGCAGTTCGTCACGGCGAAAACCACCTCGCTCAAAAAGACCCTTACCGGTCTGACTCCGATCCGTCAGTCTGACCTTGATACCCAAGCGATGACCGACATCGCACCGAACTGGGGTGGTCTGGTTGAATTCTATCGTTCCCCTGCTCGCGTCCAGTGGTCGCCGACCGGCACCAACGTTCCGGATTACCCGAAACTGGCTCAGCTCTGGTGGCAGAACGTTGCCGAAGCTGTAACCGGCGAACGCACCCCGCAGGAAGCAATGGATAACCTTGCAACCGCGATGGACCGTGTTTTGGAACGTCTGGAACGTGCAGGTATCGGTGGCGAATGCGCACCGAAACTGAACGAGGAACAGGATGCCCAGTACTGGTTCGACCAGCCCGGTGCTCCGAAACCGAAACTTGATAACGAAAAACCGCAGGGTGAGACCGTCAAATACGACGATCTGATCGCGGAATGGAGTGCGGCCCAGAAATAATCCAGGCCTCACAACTGGGGGTGCCGGGGGTGATTTATCATCCCCGGCCGTCCCAACAATTTCTCTAACAACTTATTTGTTCATACCGATTTCAAAACACGATCCGGCTTTTATGGATCGATAAAAACCGAAGACATCCGGCAAACCGGATGCAAGGTCCCATACAGGGAATGTCTGGCTCATGGCGGGCACGACAGGGAGGAAACAGTGAATACCGCGATTAAAAAACGTCGCGCTGGCCTTGGCATTCAAGGTCGGCTCATGGCTTCTTTTGCCCTGATTCTGGTGCTGGCCGGTATTTCATCGGTGGTTTCCTGGATCTCGTTTGGCAACAGTCGGGCGCTTGTCGCCGACATAACTAATGATAGCCTACCCTCGATCATCCGGCAGATGGAACTTGCCATGGATGGTGTCGGACTGGCGGCTCAGGCACCGGCACTGGCAACATCGCGCAATGCCGATGAACTGGCTGAAACCGAGGCACGCCTTGATGCCCTGATAGGCGATGCCCGCACCCGGCTTGGCGAAATTGCAGCGACCAATCCGGAACCTTTGATGTTGCCGGTTGCCCCGACCAATTCCGAAACGAACGCAAATGCGGGTGACGCCGAAACACCGGATCAGGTACCGGACCAGACCGTGGAACCGGAACAAACCGTTGCTGTCGACGCAATTGAAACCCTGACCGCACAGCTTGACGATATTGTTGCACGCCGCAACACACTGCATGAATTGACCATGCAGCGGCTTGAACTTGAAAAGCAGCGCGGTGATCTGACCCTTGATATGGTCTTTGCCTATAGCGATCTTTCAGAATTCATCAATCCGCTGGTCGAGGTTGTTGATATCGATGTCTCGCGCGGTATATCGCGTGTTGTAGATGGCAATAGCGATACGGTGGCTGAGCTGGAAGAAGCCATCAGATTTTCCCAACTGATTTCCGAAATCCGCGCCAACATGAATCTTGCATTTGGCATGTTGACCGCCGCCATCGCCGTGCCAGAAGGCGATGCCATGGACGAGGTCCGCAATCAATGGAGTTGGGCGGAACTTCGCATTTCAGACGCGCTGGAAAAATTGCCCGATAACAATGATGGCACCCAGATAAAAAAACTGGCCGAGGCATTGCTGGTTTATGGCGCAGGTAAAGACAGCGTTTTTGATCTTCGCGAAACCGAATGGGACAATCAGTACAAGACAGAACAAACTCTTGATGCGACCCTGACCAGCGCCGAAGCATTGAGTACATCCATCACGCAACTCGTTGACGCCAAACGTCTTGAGGTCGATAACAGTGCTGCCAATGCCCTCTCGCAGGTGGTTCGCGATCAACAAGTGATTGCCCTGATCGGTATTGCGGTTGTGATGATCTCGCTTCTGATCCTGATTTTCTATGTCCGTGGTAACCTTATCAAACGCCTGCTGCATGTGATTGACGGTATGCGTCGTGTTGCAAACGGCGATCTTTCGACAGAAGTTCGCGATACTGGCCGCGATGAAATCGGTCGCATGGCCGAAATTCTAGGACAGTTCCGCGAAACCAGCCTTGCCGCCCAGCGGGCCGAGGAAAATGTCGCCCGCGAACGCGAGACTGCCGAAACCGAACGCCGCCGCGCCATGCTGGAACTGGCCGACGCGTTCGAAGCATCGGTAATGCAGGTTGCAAAGGATGTCTCACGCGAGGCCGAAAACATCCAGATAACCTCCAATCAGGTGCGCGAACAGGCCGAAGTCGCATCCAGTAACGCCACGGGCGTTGCCGGTGCGTCCGAGGAAATATCGATCAATATGGCATCTGTTTCCGATGCGGCAAAGTCGCTGTCTGAGCGAGTCCGTGATACAGGCCTTCGCGCCCAGCAATCCGTGAATGCCGCCACCAACGCGGTCGATGCCGCCCGCCAGACCAGCGAAACCATGCACGAACTAGAAACCGGTGCACAGGAAATCGGCGAAATCCTTAACCTTATTCAGGATATCGCCGCCCAGACCAACCTTCTGGCTCTGAATGCAACGATTGAAGCCGCCCGTGCAGGCGACGCAGGCAAAGGCTTTGCAGTTGTCGCGCAAGAAGTCAAAAACCTTGCCAATCAGACCGGCACGGCAACCGACCGGATTGCCCAGCGCATCACCGGGATCCAGACAACAACCGGTATCGCGGTACAAGCCATTGCCACCATCCGCGACAGCATCACCGGCATTCACGAAACGGTTGGCGAAATGTCGGCAGCAGTTGACGAACAACAGGAATTCGTCTCCGAAATCGCAAGCAACGTCGAACAATCCGCCACCGCCGCCAACGAAATGAACACAACAATTGCACAGGTCAGCACAGCAGCAGATGACAATCTAAAGGCCGTCGATGGCCTGCGACAGGCAACAGATCGTCTGCGCCATCAATCCGACGATCTCGGAAAGCGCGTGCGCGATTTCCTTGACTCCATCCGGTCCGAGCAAGCAACGACAACTCGCCAGCAAAACAACAAAACCATAGATGAAGCCTCCCTCCCGTGAGAGCACTTGTCTGGGGCCCGATAAGGATGCCCTTCCCCCGAACGTCACAGTCGGGTCCCGGATTTTTCACCCGGTTTCGTTGGCTGGCAAAAAGCGATACACAGGAAACAGCATGAAAAATTCGATCGCGCATATCCTGAAATCCTCGACCGTGACGGCAGGCATCACGCTTTGCCTGATGGCGACGGCAACCGCCGCATCCCCGCTTGATGAAGGGGTAAATTCGTATCGTCACGGCAATTTCGAAGCTTCGGCCAAAACATTTGCGCCGCTTGCCGAACAGGGCAACGCCACCGCGCAGTACCTTCTGGCCTGTCAGATGATTAACGGGGTTGGCGTCAATGCCGATGAAAAACGTGGCTGGGAGTTGATGAAAGCATCAGCCGACAATCACAATCCGGATGCCAGCATGGTCATCGCCCGAAGACTGGAAGCAACCGGTGCGAAAACCGACAATATCAGACCGCTTTATCAACAGGCTGCAGATCAGAACCAGGCACAGGCAATGCTGTGGCTTGCCCTTGACGCCATGGATCAGGGCAAGCCCGATCAAGCAAAACAGCATTTGAGTACTGCATGGGAAGCTGGCGATCCGCGGGCGGCAACCTTGCTTGCCAATCGGTTTGCAGACAGTGACACCGCCCGTTATCAATATCTGCGTCAAGCCGCCGAACGTGGTGAAATGCGTGCAGCTGCCTATCTTGCTGAAGAAGCCCGCACCCTTGGTGACCCCGTAGAAGCTATTGGTTGGTGCGCCATCGCGACAGGCCTTCCAGGCCATGATCAGCATGCGGACTGGAAATCGATTGGCGATGCCGTAGAAAAAAACTGCAGTCAGTATGACAAGGATCTCTCCTCAGCTGACCGCGCCACAAACCGCGAAAAGGTCGATCAGTTCCTTGCAAGATTCTTTGACGGCTACAAACCCTGGAAGCCATGGCGACCCTGCGCCGTGAACTAGCCAAATGAAAAATTCCCCGATCTTGCTGATAGGGGATTTTAACTTGCAGGCCACATTAATTAATCTGGATCGTCGGCTTTGACCGCCTCGACAAGAAGCGTACTTCCTTCAATCCCGCAGACACGGACTTTCTGACCTTCAACAAGTTCCTCATCCGACTTCAGGACCCAGCTTGATCCATAGACGTTTTGACGAACGCGGCCATTGGTCGTCTTTTCAGTCAGAACAGTCGTTTTTCCGACCAGCGATGACCGCGTGCTGCTGACATCTTCCTCTTGCGCCCCCGAACGCGCGGGGCGAAAGAACCGCCGCCCGATTACAAATGACAGCACACTGAACACGCCAAATGCGATCAGTTGTAGTTCCACCGAGACATCGGGAACCAACAGAACAACAAAACCCGCTGCTGCTGCCGCAACTGACAACCACAGGAAAATGATCCCCGGCAGTAACATTTCAAGCACCAGCATAAGGCAGGCCAGAATCCACCAATGCCAGAACTCGATGCCCAGTTCAGAAAATAAATTCATTTTGGCAATCCCGAGATCGTTTTAGCTTTTGTCTGTCTGAGAAATCGTTTTGATCAATTCGGTCACACCGCCAATCGATCCAACAACACCAGACGCATCCAGCGGCATGAAGACAAGTTTGCTGTTAGGGCTTGATGCGATCTGGCCAAGCGATTCAACATATTTCTGGGCAACAAAATAGTTGATTGCCTGAACATCGCCTTCGCGGATGGCTTTGGAAACCGTTTCGGTTGCTTTGGCTTCTGCCTCGGCGGTTCGCGTGCCCGCGCATCAAGCTCGGCAGCGGCCATGCGTCCTTCGGCAGCCAGGATCGCCGCAGATTTTTCACCTTCGGCGCGCTTGATGTTGGCTTCTCTCTCACCATCGGCCTCAAGGATCAGCGCGCGCTTCTCGCGCTCGGCCTTCATTTGACGGTTCATTGCTTCCGTAAGATCCTCGGGCGGCTGTACATCCTTGATTTCAACCCCGGGTGATCTTAACCCCCCAATCACTGGTCGCTTCATCAAGAACAGCCAGAAGCAGCAGGCTGATTTTCTCCCGATTTGACAGCATTTCATCAAGTTCCATGGAACCAAGAACACTGCGCAAATTGGTCATGGCCAAATTCTGTACGGCATAATCAAGGCGCTCGACCTTATAGGCGGCATCTTTGGTATTGGTTACCCGGATAAAGACCACACCGTCGACCACAACGGATGCGTTATCGCGCGAAATCACTTCCTGGCTGGGGATATCAAGCACACGTTCCATAAGGCTCATGCGCTGTCCGACACGATCAAAAACCGGGATCAGGATATGCATTCCAGGATCAAGTGTCCGCAAATACCGACCAAGCCGTTCGACGGTAATTTCGTAACCCTGCGGCACGATCTTGACGCTCAAAAACGTCAGCACAACAGCCAGAAAGACAAAAGCGACAGAAAATATTGCAAAGGTCGAATGCATGATAAGCCCTAATTATTTAAGCTGGACGCCGAATAAACGGCATCAACAAGGTCCGTTTTATTCAAAACCTCAGCGAAACAATACGTTTAAAACAAAACAGATTTAATCATAGGGATAATATGCATTTGCTATGCAAGAAAATTGTGTGAATGCCTTATCGTAAAACCACCAGATACTTGAAGTACACGTCGAAACTCAAAGACGCTTTTCGTCGATATATCCCGACAGCATTTCATCAAGCGCACTGAGATCTTCGGGTGCGTTGACATTGACAAACGGAGCCATGTCGCCAGACCGCACCGGAAACGCCACATTAGCGGCCCCCATGGCACGCAGGGCCCCGCCAACGCGGCGGTCTTCATCGCGAAGTTGGTTGCCAATGATACCAGCCCCGGCGCGATGCCAGATAGCAGACAGGTAGTGATCCCGTCCGGCATGGCTGGCAAAGGCTGCTTTTTTACCGCCCTCTGTCGCCGCCTTAAGCAATTGGACGACCATATCATCGGGTACAATCGGGCAATCGACGGGAAAGGAAACCAGCCAGTCGACACCATCGGGCAAGCTCAATAGTCCGCCCAGAATCCCGCCCAACGGCCCCAGCCCCGGTTGGGGACTGTCTGGAACGACCGGCAGATTGAATTCAGCAAAAAATGCCCCGCCTTCGTTGCTGGAAATCATCAGGTGATTGCATTGCGCGGATGCCGCGCTGATCACATGCGCAATCAAGGGTTTGCCTGCCAGTTCACGAAACGGCTTGTTTCCACCCATACGTCGCCCCTCGCCCCCGGCAAGAATCACTCCGGCGACTTTGGGATGATCGGACAGGCTGTTTGCATTGGCTGACATCGGCAGGATAACGTCCGTTTATTTTGATCAGGATGGCATGGCAGCATTGCTGGGCAGGCATTTGCCAGTGGGGCATTTTGCCCCTATATCAGGGTCGAAGACAATGACAGCGTGCTGTCACGTGATCGGACGACCGAATACGCTTGATGATTACGACCGGGGACGGCCCCTTTGAACAAGGAGGCCGTTATGGCTTGGGTTGCATTACTTTTGGCCGGAATTCTGGAAGTTTGCTGGGCTGCGGGCCTTAAATATTCCAACGGTTTTACCAATCCTCTTCCGACAATTTTCACCCTGACGACCATGGCCGGAAGTTTCTGGCTGTTAACCTTTGCCATGCGCAGCATCCCGCTTGGAACCGCCTATGCGATCTGGACCGGTATCGGTGCGGTTGGTGCGGTGATATTTGGCGTGGCAGTACTTGATGAAATGCTGAGTGTCGCAAGGATATTGTCCATTTCCTTAATCCTTGCCGGAATTGTCGGACTAAAGCTTTTCAGTCCGACATGATCATTATCAACTGGAAACGGGCGGTTTTGGGGCCGCCCGTTTCCCTGATTTTATTTGAATGAGGATAAATCACACGCCGGCAGGAATGCCGCTACGCTCTACTTTACGCGGAGACGTCAGCTCTTTCCATTTCGAAAGCGCCTTGTTCACTGCTGGATAAGCATCCCGCCGCACGAATTCACCATCACCGCATTTGCCAATCACGATGCCTTCTTCAGCGGCAATCCGGCCGCGGCTGATGGTGTAGCGCGGCAGACCGGTGACTTCATGGCCTTCGAACACGTTGTAATCAATTGCCGATTGCTGATGTTCGGCGGTGATGGTTTTCGATGCCTTCGGGTCCCAGACCACAAGGTCCGCATCCGCCCCAACAAGAATCGCGCCCTTGCGCGGATAGACGTTCAGGATTTTGGCGATATTGGTCGAGGTCACGGCAACGAATTCGTTCATCGTCAAACGACCGGTATTGACCCCATAGGTCCACAGCAACGGCATGCGATCTTCAAGACCGCCGGTGCCGTTCGGGATTTTGGTAAAATCACCAACGCCCATGCGTTTCTGCTTTGTCGTGAAAGCACAATGGTCGGTCGCAACAACCTGCAAGCTGCCCGATGCCAGACCGTTCCAAAGACCGTCCTGATGCAGTTTGCTGCGGAAAGGTGGCGACATGACGCGACGGGCCGCGTGATCCCAGTCCGCGTTGGCATATTCACTTTCATCCAGAATCAGATGCTGAATCAGCGGCTCACCAAACACGCGCTTGCCATTGGCACGCGCACGGCGGATGGCTTCGTGCGCCGGTTCGCAGGACACATGCACGATATAAAGCGGCACATTGGCCATATCTGCAATCATGATCGCGCGGTTACACGCCTCGCCCTCGACATCGACAGGCCGGGAATAGGCGTGCGCTTCGGGCCCGTTATTACCAGCATCAAGCAAACGTTGCTGAAGTGTCGCGACCACATCGCCGTTTTCGGCATGAACCAGCGGCATCGCGCCGAGTTCCGAACAGCGAGAGAAGGATGCAAACATTTCATCATCATCGACCATCAAGGCCCCCTTATAGGCCATGAAATGCTTGAAGGTGTTGATGCCCTTTTCCTCGACAACGATTTTCATCTCGTCAAAGACCTGCTCGCCCCACCATGTGATCGCCATGTGGAAAGAATAATCGCAAACCGCCTTGGTCGATTTGTTATCCCACGCCTGAAGTGCTTCAAGCAGCGACTGATTGGGTGCCGGCAGACAGAAATCGACAACCATCGTTGTGCCACCGGCAACTGCGGCCTTGGTGCCGCTTTCAAAATCGTCTTCGGAATAGGTGCCCATAAAGGGCATTTCAAGATGGGTATGCGGGTCAATCCCGCCGGGCATGACATAGCAGCCGTCGGCATCAACAACCTTGTCCCCGGTCAGGTTCTGACCGATCGCGGCAATCTTGCCACCTTCAATCAGTATATCGGATTTATATGTCAGATCGGCGGTAACGATTGTTCCGCCACGAATAACCATGGACATGGGTGGCTCCTTGTCTGTCAGTCTATCGTAAGGCCCGGAAAGTTGCGGGAAAGCCCCGGCATCCCTGCCCGTTTTCAGTTTCATAAGATGGCTTGTCACCCGGCAGGTCAGTTACACCTGCCGGGTGACAGGATCGGATCGTTACATCGACGCCTTGTCGGTAACGGCGTGGGTCCAGGCACCCTCCGGCTTTTTGGTGATAACCGGGTCGGAACCGCCCGACAGAAGGCTATCAACGGTGCGCTGATAGGCCGCTTCGTCAAGCTTTCCGTCGTCATCCAGCAGCTTGGCAATTTCCTGCATCATGCGGATCTGATGCTTTTCTGTCTGGGCACCGGTTGCGTCGTTATCCAGAACGATCATTGCGGCGTCTTCCGGGTTTTCCTTTGCCCACTGCCAGCCTTTCATGCTCGCAGCAACGAAGCGGCCCATCTTCTCGACAAATGCCTCGTCCTTCAGATTGTCTTCAAGAACATAAAGGCCGTCTTCAAGCGTCGCGACACCCTGATCTTCGTATTTGAAGACGTTCAACTGATCTTCGGTGATACCGGCATCAATGACCTGCCAGTATTCGTTATAGGTCATTGTTGAAATGCAATCGGCCTGCTTTTGCAACAGCGGATCAACGTTGAAGCCCTGCTTAAGAACCGTAACGCCTTTTTCACCGCCATCGGTCGGAATGCCAAGCTTCGACATCCAGCTCAGGAAAGGATATTCGTTGCCAAAGAACCAGACGCCAAGCGTACGACCCGGGAAATCATCCGGGCTTTCAACACCGGTCTCCTTAAGGCAGGTCAGCATCATGCCTGACTTGGCAAAGGGCTGCGCAATGTTGACCAATGCAACACCCTTTTCTCGCGACGCCAGTGCGGATGGCATCCAGTCGACGATCACATCGGCACCACCACCGGCAATAACCTGTGGCGGGGCAATGTCCGGGCCGCCCGGATTGATCGTGACGTCAAGACCGGCTTCTTCATAGAACCCCTTGTCCTGCGCCACATAGTAACCGGCGAACTGTGCCTGGGTTACCCATTTAAGCTGCAGGGTGACTTCGTCCGCTGCCATCGCCGAAAACGATGCCATACCGACACTTAACCCTAACGCAGTCGCAAATATTTTCTTCATTCGTCGATGTCTCCTCAGGTTATTGTCAAGTCCTCCCGACGGGCCGTCTTTTGATGCCTTTAATGGCGACGTACCCGAAATGACGGATGCCATGACGTCGCCTTTCTTTCGACGTAGGCCACAGCTCCGTAAAAGGCGGTCCCCGCCAGGGCCGCCAATGCAATTTCCGCCCAGACCATATCGACATTCATCCGCCCGACTTCTGTCGATATCCGGAATCCCATGCCTACAATCGGGGTGCCGAAAAATTCGGCAACGATGGCGCCAATCAGCGCCAGCGTGGAATTGATTTTAAGTGCATTAAAGACAAACGGCATTGCGGCCGGTAGCCGCAACCGAAACAGGGTCGACCAGTAACCCGACGCATACGTTGCCATCAGGTCCTTCTCAAGCGCACCTGCCGCATTCAATCCAGTCACGGTATTCACCAGCATAGGGAAGAAGGTCATGATCACAATCACCGCCGCCTTCGACTGCCAGTCAAACCCGAACCACATCACCATGATCGGCGCCACACCGATGATCGGTAACGCCGACACCATATTGCCCAGAGGCAAAAGACCCCGTTTAAGAAACGGCACCCGGTCGACCGCAATCGCAACGATAAAGGCACTGCCGCAGCCAATCACATAGCCGCTGATCACGGCCTTGATGAAGGTCTGATGGAAATCGGCAGCCAGAATGTCGGTCGAATTGACAAAGCGAACGCCAATGGCACTTGGCGCAGGCAGCAAAACCTGCGGCACGCCAAAACCGGCCACGATCACTTCCCAAAGGAACAGCAACCAGACACCAAACGCGATTGGTACCAGAATATTGGCCGATTGCTGTTTGGCAGTTTCAAGGCTGCGATAGCGCGCAACAACATCAATCCCTCGCCAGACAAACGCCCAAAGCGACAGGATAAACAACCAGAACCCGGTTCCAGCATGACCGGCAATACCATAATCATAAAGTGCTTCAATCGCCTGCCAGCAGCCAAACACCGCCACCGCAAGGATGATCGCCGCATACTGAATGTGCCCCACACCAAGCCACGTAAATGCAGCACCGGCAATCACGCATAGTGCCATCGCCACCGCAATACCGGGAATGTCGCTGACAAAGGCGATCTGTTTGCCGCTTTCCGGATCAACCCCGCTCAGCGGAAAGATCAAAGCCAGCAAAGCCGCGATTGCCGCAACCAGACAGAATTTATCAAGTTTCACGTCGGTCATCCGCGTACTCCCATCCGGGCAAGAACGCGACGTTCACACCAGCCGACCAACACCACCATAATCGCGGCAACAAAGGCCGCCGTCAGTAATGCCGACCAGATCTGGATCGTCTGCCCGTAGTAGGACCCGGCCAAAAGGCGTGCGCCCAGCCCTGCCTGTGCCCCCGTCGGCAATTCACCGACAATTGCCCCCACCAGACTGATCGCAATCGCGACCTTCAGACTGGCAAACAGATAGGGCATCGCCGATGGCAATCGCAACGCCCAGAAGGTCTGCCATTTCGAGGCATTATAGGTCCACATCAGATCAAGCTGGATCACCTGCGGCGACCGCAGCCCTTTGACCATGCTGATCGTCACCGGGAAGAAACACAGATAGGTCGAAATAATCGCCTTTGGCACCAGTCCCTTAAGGCCAATCGCACCCAGCACAACGACAATCATCGGTGCGATGGCAAGGATCGGAATGGTCTGGGATGAAATCACCCACGGCATCAGACTTTTTTCAAGTGTGATCACATGAACAATTCCGACCGCCAGCAGAATACCAAGTGCGGTTCCGATCACAAACCCCAGCAGAGTCGATGAAAGCGTCACCCAGGTATGGTAAACCAGCGACCGTTTCGACGTGATCGCAGTCGCAAAAATGGTTTTATACATTTCCTGCGCGACCTGATGCGGGGCCGGAAGGATCGGCCGTTCCTGTGCTAGTGTATCTTCGATCAAACGCGTCGTTGTCCAAGTTTCCCCGGCACGGTTATAGCGGTCAATCTGGGTCGGCGCGTTCATGAACACCGCCCCGATATACCAGATGACAAACAGCGCAATCAGCACCACCGTCACCGGACCAGCCTGCCCGGACATCAAACGCGACCACAGCGATTCTCCGCCAATCGCGCCATTCATCGTTGCGGCATTACTCGTCATAGCTATGCCCCGCCCGCAGCCCTTTGCGCACACGATGGGCGACTTCCAAGAATTCTGGCGTTTCGCGGATGTCAAGGCCTCGATCCTTCGGGAAATCGGTTTTGATCACATCAATGATCCGGCCCGGCCTTGGCGACATCACAACGATCTTGGTCGACAGGTAAACCGCCTCGGGGATCGAATGGGTGACAAAGGCCACCGTCTTGTTGGTCCGCGCCCACAATTTCAGAAGCTGTTCGTTCAGATGATCGCGCACAATCTCATCCAGCGCCCCGAACGGCTCATCCATCAGAAGCAGATCGGCATCGAAGCTCAGCGCACGCGCAATTGATGCACGTTGCTGCATCCCGCCCCGAAAGTTGCCACGGGAATTTCTTTTCAAACCCGTTCAGTTCGACAAGTTTAAGTGCCTCGTGCCCCCGCTTGATGCGTTCTTCGCGGGGAATTTCCATAATTTCCAGCGGCAGGGTCACATTGCGTTCAATCGAGCGCCACGGCAGCAATGCCGGTGCCTGAAACACATAGCCATAGGCACGATTTTCACGCGCTTCCTGCGGGGAAACGCCATTGATCGAAATATCGCCACCCGTGGCCTTTTCCAGATCGGCAATCACACGTAACAGCGTGGTCTTGCCGCAGCCCGACGGGCCGATAAAGGAAACGAACTCGCCGCGTTCGATTTTCAGATCAACATCAGACAGGGCATAGACCGGCCCGTCAGCGGTTTGAAAAGTCAACGACAGTTTTTGAATATCAACAACTGCGTCGGCGGATGCGGGCATTTGCGCCACATTATTGACGACTGCTTTTAACGTCATGGGGTATCCCCTGATCGAATGTCTCTCTAAAGCCTCCCTCAGGGTCGTTGCCCTGAACCTTGCCGACTTGTCTTTTGCCCGGTCATTTGGCGCCGGAATATAAAATGTCGGTCAAAGCAAAACGGCGAGCGGATTAAGTGCTCCGTTAGCCGTTAAATCTCAGTTGCCGTCGGTCAGGCGGGTATAGGTCGAAGGCCGACGGTCGCGGAAAAACTGCCATGTGTTCCGCACTTCACGTACCATAGACATATCCATGTCATGCACGATCAGTTCGTCCTGATCGCGCGATGCTTCCTTTTCAATCACGCCACGCGGATTGACAAAATAGCTCTGGCCGTAAAACTCGCCAATGTTCCACGGCATTTCCCGGCCAACCCGGTTGATCGCACCGATATAACATCCGTTTGCAACTGCCGATGCGGGTTGTTCCAGCTTCCACAGGTGTTCCGAAAGCCCGGCCACCGTTGCCGACGGATTGACGATATATTCAGCGCCATTAAGCGCCAGTGCACGCCAGCCTTCGGGGAAATGCCGGTCATAGCAGATATAAACGCCAAGCTTGCAATACTGGGTATCAAACACCGGCCAGTCCGAAACGCCGGGCTTGAAGAAAAACTTTTCCCAGAAACCGGCAACCTGCGGGATATGGGTTTTGCGATACTTGCCAAGATAGGTCCCGTCGGCATCAATCACGGCGGCGGCGTTATAATACACACCGGTAATTTCCTGCTCGTAGATCGGAACGACGATGACCATTTTATGCTTTTTGGCCAGTTCGCACATCAACTGCGTGGTCGGGCCATTCGGGATTTCTTCGGCCGCAGCGTACCATTTCGCATCCTGGCTCGGACAGAAATAGGGTTGTGTGAAAACTTCCTGAAAACACAAAACCTGCACGCCCTGCCGCCCTGCCTCTTCGATATAGGGCAGATGCGCGTCGATCATGGCCTGACGAATTTCGTCTGGCGACTGTTCGGTTGAACCCTTAAGGCTCATCTGAATCAGTCCGCCTCTCAGCATAGACATCCGAGATACCTCCTTGATCTGATATGTGCCATATGCCGGCTTTTGCCGATCTTGTGGCTTGGTCCGGTTTGCGTCCCCAATTCCCATGATGGGACACAAACCGGAAAATCGTGAAACGTAACGTCTCCTTCGGGCTTTCGCCCACCCTGTCCGCAGCGGAACAGGGGAAAAAATCCCTAGTCGATTTCTTTCAGCACATCGCGCAGCGTGCCAAACAGCTGATCGATATGTGATTTTTCAATGATCAGCGGCGGCGAAAGCGCAATGATATCGCCCGTCGTGCGGATCAGAATGCCCTTCTCGAACGCCTGCAGGAACGCGCTGAAGGCGCGCTTGGTCGGGAAACCTTCGATCCCTTCAAGCTCGATCGCGCCGATCAGGCCAAGGTTACGAATATCCTTGACCTTCGGCAGATCAATCAGGCTGTGAACCGCATCTTCCCAATATTGACCAAGTTCCTGCCCTCTGGTGTAAAGGCCGTCCTCTTCATAGGTCTCAAGCGTCGCAAGGCCCGCCGCACAGGCAACCGGATTGCCCGAATAGGTGTAACCATGGAACAGCTCGATCATGTTTTCCGGGCCGGACATAAAGGTATCATGGATGTCGTCGGTCGCGAAAACAGCCCCCATCGGGATTGTCCCGTTGGTAAGCCCCTTTGCCGTTGTCACCAGATCCGGCTGAACACTGAAATAATCAACGGCAAACGGGGCACCAAGGCGACCAAAACCGGTAATGACTTCATCAAAGATCAGAAGAATACCATGCTTGGTGCAAATCTCGCGCAGGCGTTCCAGATAGCCTTTTGGAGGAATCAGAACACCGGTCGACCCAGCAACCGGTTCGACAATCACAGCAGCGATGGTCGACGGATCATGAAGCGCGCAAATACGTTCCAGATCATCGGCCAGAAACGCACCATGTTCCGGCTGGCCGCGGGTAACGCCGTTTTCGTCAGGCAGATAGGTATGACGGATATGGTCAACCCCGCCCAGCATCTGGCCAAAGGTCTTGCGGTTGCCCGAAATACCACCAACCGAAATACCGCCAAAGTTAACACCGTGATAGCCGCGTTCACGACCGATCAAACGGGTCCGCTGCCCATCCCCGCGTGCCCGGTGATAGGCAATCGCGATCTTAAGCGCGGTTTCAACCGATTCAGAACCGGAATTGGTATAAAAAACATGGTTCAAATCGCCCGGCATAAGCTGCGCCAGACGGCTGGCAAGCTCGAACGCCTTGGGATGGCCCATCTGGAATGCCGGGGCATAATCCAGTTCGTCCATCTGTGCCTTGACCGCCTCGACGATCTTGGGACGCTTGTGACCTGCGTTGCAGCACCAAAGCCCGGCAGTACCATCCAGAATCTGGCGGTTGTCATCGGTCTGGTAATACATGCCTTCCGCACTGACAAGCATGCGTGGGGCCTGCTTGAACTGGCGGTTTGCCGTAAACGGCATCCAGAATGCCGAAAGATCGTTCGGCCGGCTGATTTTCGTGGTGGCTGTCATAAAAAGGTCTCCCGTACCTTTCTTGTGCTTCCCTGACATCGTTCTGACGGACAAAATCCGTGACCAAACCAATGTCCGACTTTCATTTAATATCCATCACACCCCGGATGCGTGATATGTCACACACAGGGCGGTCAGAACTGCACCGCATGGCGGCACAGGAAAAAATCGTTAGCACGGGAATCTCCCATGCACTAGCGCTTTAAAGTCACCGGGAACTGGTTTCGAATTTTCGACTGCCAAATGCCATTTCAGCGACCCTGATTTTTGTTTACGGCACCGAATTTCTGTTTATCTTTCACCGGAGTTGTTCAAAATTCTGGACATCTCTGGTTGGTTCGGCGCGTATTTTAGACTTGCTTTTTAGTATCTAAAGTAGAGATTATTTTAACCTGACCAAACGGTCAAGATAAATGACGCAATTTCGGGGAACGTCGATGAGTGCAGTCAAATCCGGGCAAAACGGCGCACATAAAGCCGCCATTCGCCAGGAAAACGAAGAGCAAATTCTTGCCGCTGCCGAGCTGGTTTTTGCCGATTACGGCTTCAAGGGCGCAACCACCGCGCGGATTGCCGAAATTGCCAAGGTGCCCAAGGCCAATGTGCATTACTATTTCAGCACCAAGGAAGCCCTTTACCGACGGATCATGGAAGACATTTGCGATCATTGGCTTGAAGCGGCAATGACATTTGAAAACAGTTCCGACCCGGCCGAAATTCTGCGCGGCTATATCGAAGCCAAGATGGATTTGTCGCGTGCCCGCCCGCACGGTTCGCGCGTCTGGGCGCACGAAATCATCCGTGGTGCAAAGTTCTCGTCCGACTACATTTCAACCACAGTCAAAAACTGGCTTGATAGCCGCGTGGTGGTAATCAATCGCTGGATCACAGAAGGCAAGATGGACAAGGTCGAACCCTACTCGCTAATGTATATGATCTTTGCCACAACCCAGCATTACGCCGACTTTGCCCGTCAGATCGAAATCTTCAACAACGATCACCCGCTATCGGATACCCAATTCGCCGAGGCCAAGGAAAATGTCGTGCGCATCATCCTGAAAGGCGTCGGGCTGTCTTAAAGACAACCACAGCAACAAAGCTGCCTGCCCCACACTAACGAATAGTTGAAAAATATACCCATCCCCCAAATCTGAAATCGACAAACACTGATCTATTTTCAACGGGGGCCAGCATGCATTTTCAACGCGTATTCATGTACGCGATCGGATTTGGCATCATGCCTATGCTTATTCTGACGTGCATGGTCCTGTCCGCAATCACTAATCATGCCCATGCCGCATCTGATACCTGCAAACAGATTGTCGTTGGTGGTGCGGCAGGATGGGAACCGATTTCTTACTTCGACAACAATGGCCATGCACAAGGCATTTCGATTGATATCCTGCGTCTATACACGCAGGAAAACAATATCAGTCTGAAAGTACATTTTGAAATCCCGTGGAACCGGTCGATCCAGATGCTAGAAGCCGGTGAAATAGATGTGATGGCAGGCGCCTATTCCACGGCCGAACGGGCGATGACTTTCATCTATTCCCTTCCGTATGCATCCGATGATGTCATGGTCTTTCAGCATGTTGACCGACAATTTTCCGTGCAAAACATAGAAAGCCTGATCGGTCACAGCGGTGCCCGCCCCCAAGGCGGAAGCTACGGCGATTTCATTGACCGGTATGCCAATGATCGGCTCGACATGATTTATTCACCAACCGGCAACCGCATATTCGATATCCTGATGAACGGGCGGGTCGACTATGTGTTGCTCGGGCGGTATGACGGCATGGCCAATGTCGCGATTGATGGTATCGAGCAACAGGTGATTGCCATTGAACCACCACTGGCAGTGAATGAAGTTCAATTCATGTTTTCGCGCAGCAGCCCGTGCGTTCCGCACATCGCCCGGATCAACGACTTGATCACGGAACTCGACAGCAACGGACAACTTTCCGAATGGGTCGCCCTTCACCTGCCCAAATCCAACAGCAACTGACAAAAAAAGACCGGCACAAGGGCCGGTCCAGTCTGGAGTATTCAGGGGAGGTTCTCGATATCGCTTAAACCGACTGTGTCATGACCGTTTCATCGGCTTTGGCCAGAACGGCATGCAGCAAAACCTGCCCGCCTGCATCCGACCAATGCTTATGAACTTCTTCAATCTCGTTATGTGAAATGCCATCAACACACGGGATAAAGATCATCGCCGTCGGGGTCACTTGCGCCAGGTAGCACGCATCATGACCGGCACCCGACACGATCTCGCGAGCCGAATATCCGCCGATTTCGACAGCATTGCGGACCGCATCGACACAGGTTTTGTCAAACGGGACCGGGGCGTAATAGAAAATCTGTTCCAACTCGGTTTTCAGGCCGATGTCGGATGCGATTTTCTCCACCCCTTCGCGAAGCGCCTTATCCATATCGGCCAGGACCGCGTCGTCAGGATGGCGGAAATCGACAGTAAAGAACACCTCGCCCGGGATCACGTTGCGTGAATTGGGGTGAATCTGCATCATCCCAACCGTCGCACAGGCCAACGGGGAACGATCCAGACCGATCCTGTTGACCAGATCAACCACACGCGACGCCCCCAACAATGCATCCTTGCGGGTTTTCATCGGCGTCGGGCCGGCATGGGCCTCAACACCGGTGAACTTGATTTCGTACCAGCGCTGCCCCTGTGCATCGGTGACAATGCCGATATCCTTGCCTTCATCTTCAAGGATCGGGCCCTGTTCGATATGGGCCTCGAAATACGCGCCCATCGGATGGGCGTCAATCGTGGCTTCGTCATCGCCAAGATAGCCGATGCGTTTCAATTCCTCGCCCATCGTCTTGCCATCGACATCAGCGCGCGAATGGCCGTAATCAAGATCGAACACCTTGGCAAAAACGCCTGATGCCACCATTGCCGGGGCAAAGCGCGACCCTTCTTCGTTGGTCCAGCAAACGACTTCAAGCGGTGCTTCGGTTTCATATTTGGCTTCATTGAGCGTTCGGATCACTTCAAGTCCCGAAAGCACACCATAAACGCCATCATATTTTCCACCAGTCGGCTGACTATCAAGGTGGCTTCCCATAACGACAGGGGGCAGTTCAGGATTACGACCTTCACGGCGGGCAAAGATATTGCCCATCTTGTCGATACGGATCGTGCATCCCTCCGCCTTGCACCATTTGATGAACAAATCGCGGCTTTCACGATCCAGATCGGTCAGCGCCAATCGGCAAACGCCATCCTTGGCGGTTTTGCCAATCTTTGCCATCTCCATCAGGCTGTCCCAAAGCCGGTCACCATTGATCGACAGATTACGCACACTTGGTTGAACGGTCATGTAGATATCCTTTTGTCTGTCTTCCGGCTTGGGATTACTCGGCAGCCTGCCGCATCGGGTTAAGCGGATGTTCCGGCCAGGTCATATAAGGTTTGTCGGTTTTGACCGGCTCCATGGTGATGCAATCAGGGACCGGGCAGATGTGATAGCAAAGGTTGCAACCAACACATTCCTCGTCGATGACAACAAACTCACGGTGCCCGTCTTCCTTGACATTCATCGCAATCGCCTGATGCGATGTATCCTCGCATGCAATATGGCAACGACCACATTCGATACAATTGTCGGGGTTGATCACCGCCTTGGTATCGAAATTCATGTTAAGCTCGTTCCAATTCGCGACCTGCGGCACGGCCGCACGCGTGAACTGTTCGACACTGGTGTAACCCTTGTCATCCATCCACTGGCTCATGCCGTCGATCAGATCATCAACAACCCGGAAACCATAGATCATCGCGGCCGTGCAGACCTGCACCGCATTTGATCCCAGCGCCATGAATTCAACGGCGTCTTTCCATGTGGTAATGCCACCGATGCCGGAAATATGCAGATCGCGGGTTTCCGGCGTACGGGCAATTTCGGCGACCATGTTAAGGGCAATCGGCTTGACGGCCGACCCGCAGTAACCGCCATGCGTCCCCTTGCCATCAACCATCGGCTCGGGAACCATGCTGTCCAGATCGACCGAAATGATCGAGTTAACAGTGTTAATCAGCGACACGGCATCCGCCCCGCCTTTTAACGCGGCCTCCGCCGACCACAGGATGTTGGTGATGTTTGGCGTCAGTTTGGTAAAGACCGGAATATCAACCGCATCCTTGACCCAGCGCGTGACCTGTTCGACCATTTCAGGAACCTGCCCGATGGCCGATCCCATGCCGCGTTCGCACATGCCGTGCGGGCAGCCAAGGTTAAGCTCGATCCCGTGCACACCGCTTTCGGCGATCTGCTGAGCCAAATCCTTCCATGCCCGTTCTTCAATCGGGGCCATCATTGATCCGATAATCACATGATCGGGATATTCTTTACGGCATTCACGGATTTCCTGAAGGTTGACCGAAAGCGGCCTGTCGGAAATCAGTTCGATATTGTTGATACCAAGCAAACGGCGGTTCTGGTCATGATGCGCGCCATAGCGCGACGATACGTTAACCACCGGCGGGTCAATCCCCAGTGTCTTCCAGACAACGCCGCCCCATCCGGCTTCGAATGCACGAACAACGTTGTATTTCTTGTCGGTCGGCGGTGCGGAGGCCAGCCAGAACGGGTTCAGTGAATCGATCCCGGCAATTTTGCAGCTTAGATCAGCCATTTTCTCTCTCCCTTTCTGGCTTATGCGGTTTTAAGGAACGCGTCGATGGCAATCGCGGCCTGCTTGCCGTCTTCGACCGACTGAACTGTCAGGTCCTCGCCACTTTTGATGCAATCCCCACCAGCAAAAATGCCAGATGCGGTTGTCTGGTAATTTTCATCGACCACGATCTTGCCACCGGCGATCTCCATTCCGGCAAGATCATCTGTTTTAATTTTCTGCCCGATGGCCTTCAGGATCTGGTCGGCGCGAATTTCAAATTTCTCACCGGTGCCGACAAGCTTGCCGTCATGAAGTTCCGTTTTCTCGAACTCCATGCCGATCAACTTGCCATTGGCCTTGATCGCGACCGGCTTGGCCCAGTGGCGCACGACAACGCCATTGATCTTGGCCAGTTCCTGTTCATATTCTGTGGCCGACATATGTTCAGCCCCGCGACGATAGACCAATGTGACTTCGTCCGCGCCAAGGCGTTTGGCCTGGATCGCGGCATCAACTGCAGTGTTGCCACCGCCGATCACGATCACATTATTGCCAACCGGCATGTCGGATTTCGGTTCGGTCTGGCGAAGTTGCTCGATAAAGGCAATCGCGTCATCGACACCATCAAATGCCTCTCCCGGCAGGCCAAGTTCGTTGGTCGCGCCAAGCCCGACCCCAACAAACACCGCATCATATCCGTCACGCAAAGCCCCAAGACTGATGTCACGGCCAAGCGCCTTGCCATACTCGATCCGGATGCCGCCAATGCCCAAAAGGAATTCAACCTCGCGCTGGGCGAAATCATTGGTCATTTTGTACGCCGCAAGACCATATTCATTAAGCCCGCCCGGCTTCGCCTTGGCCTCAAACACCGTCACATCATGGCCCAGCATCGCCGCGCGATGCGCGCATGAAAGCCCCGCCGGACCGGCACCAACCACCGCAATCTGTTTACCGGTCAGGGGGGCCCGTTTGAACGGATGGGGCAATTCATCGCGCGCCATCAGGTGATCAACCGCAAAACGCTGCAGACTGCCGATTTCAACCGCGACATCTTCGGACACATTGCGCACACAGGCTTGTTCGCACAGCACTTCTGTCGGACAGGCGCGCGCACAGGTGCCCCCCATGATATTGGCCGACAGGATGGTTTTGGCTGCCCCATCAGGGTTGCCGGTGCTGATTTTGCGGATGAAGCCCGGAATATCGATTGATGTCGGGCATGCCGTAACGCATGGCGCGTCATAGCAATAAAGGCAGCGATTGCTTTCGGCCATGGCCTGCAAGGTGGAATAGGCCGGATGCAGATCGGAAAATCCGTCATCGGGATCATTATGGCCGATATGTCCCGAGCCGTGGATAGCACCTGATTTCGAAACTTGCTTGCCCTGCAAGATGGTCATGTTTTGTCTCCCTGCCAAAAAGGCGTCCTCTCCTGGCGTCAGCGAGAGACAAAACAAGAATGGCATTCTCAAAAAACCAGCCGCCCTTGGAAGCCTAAAAAAAAGCTCCGGATGGATTTATGGCGTATGCGGACGGGCGGGCCCGGCCAACTCTGGGTCTTCTATCAATGACATTCTTGGCGTATCCGTCCGGCTTATTGCCGGACTGTTTCCCAGTATTCGATCTGTCGCGCCTTTTTTGAATTTCGGGTTATTCCCGGTTGATAGCGCGTACAGATGCCTCTCTCTGACCCATACAGCATGTCCAATCCTGATCATTTGGTCAAGATTAAAATTCAACACAGGATTGCAAGATGTGTAAGACATTAAAATCGCGCCTTGCTATGCATCCATGCGCGCAGGCTTCTTTTCCGTAGTGACCGTTTCCGCGACCGAAATCACCAGTACACAAATCGACATCAAAACAACTGAAATCGCCGATGCAGCAGGCAAATCACTGCCCGTTTCCGCAATTTTGGAGTAGAGCACCAGAGGCAGGATATTTACTTGAGTCCCAACCAGAGCTAACGCCGTACCGTACGCACCAAACGCCACCGCCGATGTAAGACAGAATGCCGAGACAAAACCCGGTACAAGTTGGGGCACCAAAACATCAACATGCGCCCGAAAACCTGATGCCCCCATAGTCTTTGCCGCCTGAATCTGGCTTCGGTCGAAATTTATAAGTGGTGGCAACAAGATCATCACTACCCGCGGTATCAGATAGTATGAGTAGGCAAATCCTAAGCCGATTGGCGAGAAAATAAATCCGCCAACAACAGAAGGCTCAGCCCCGACTTCCGCCAAAAGCATTGTAACAAATCCCGCCCTGCCAAAGGTCAGAATAAATCCATAAGCAATAATCAGCCCGGAAAACGTCAGCGGCAGCGAGATCAGAAACATCAAAGCTGAGCGAAACCGTTCTGATTTTTGCGACAGATGCAAAGAGACGAAATAGCCCACGATCAAAGAAAAGAGCGGTGCCGCCAATCCGATCACCAGACTGCCACGCAACCCGGCCCAGAAAACGGGATCGGAGGCGACCCTGCCATAGGCAGAGCCACCATCCGAGAGCGAGTCAGCAACCACGAAAACCAGCGGCAAAATGAAGAACGCACCGAGAAACACCGTTGCCGGTAATGCAAGCCAGAGCAACGTGCTCTTGTGACGTCCAACCATTATCTTCATTCTCCGCTTTTCAGGTCTTTTTATTGCGTTAGAAACTCAGTCAATCACCAAGAACGGCCTTGGACCAACCGGTATCAATATCCGCCTTCAGCGCAGTCGCCTTGACGATATCAATCGGGCGAATCTGAGGGGCGTCGGGCATTTTATCAGCCACTTCCGGAGACAGCTTGACACCTGGAACCGACGGACGGACATATCCTTCGGCAAAGGTAGCCTGGCCCTCATCTGTCATGATGTAGTTGAGCCAAAGCTTTGCAGACGAAGGGTTCGGACCGTTTTTAACCATGCTGATCGCATAAGGCGCAGCCGCCGATGCTTCTTTCGGGATGACGACATCTATGTCATCCCCCATGCCGTCCTTGTATTTCGCTTTCAAGCCATCATTTTCATATCCAATCCAGATCGGAATTTCGCCTTTGAGAAACTGCGCATAGGGCGTCGTCCCGACGGTGCGCAGGACATTGCCGCTGTTATGCAGACGCGCAAGATAATCGATACCCGGCTGAATGTTATCCATATCGCCGCCGTTGCCAAATGCTGCACCAAAAACAACAACCTGCCCCTGACCAGTCGAGCGCGGATCAAGATAGACAATCGAATTCTTGTATTCGGATTTCAGAAGATCAGCCCAGCTTTCCGGCGTTTCTTTGACCAGCTTTTTGTTTACCAGAAATGCAATATTGAGCTTGTGAACGGTAAACCATTTTCCGTCTTTCTCACGAAGCTCATCCGGCAGCTTGTCAAAATTGACAGGCTCAAACGGCGCAACGACATCCTTGGCAACCGCATCAAGTGCAGAACCGGCAAAGTAATAGGCAGTATCGGCTTGCGGACGATTGCGCGACTTGTCCAGCGCAACAACAGTCGCAGCCGAGCCTAGATCGTTATAGACCATTTCAACCCCCGGATAGCGGGCCTTGAAATTCTTGAATTGTGATGACCAGTTTGCCCAGGTCGGCCCGGTATCAAATGATACAATAAGACCTTCTTCCTGCGCTTTTTCATAAAGGGCCTGTTCACCATCATAAAGCTCAGGCCCGTCAAAGGCGCTGGCGGTAAACGGCGCAAGAGATAGAGCAGCAACCAGCGCCGCCTTGAACTTGAAATTCATCGAATGTCTCCTTGAGGGGGGGGGATATCGGAATGGACTATGAGCGAAGAATCCGAACCTGGTCCGGAGCAATCGAGACACCCGCAACAGTGCCACGATATCCTGTTTCACCAGTTATGATCTGGTCTCCAAGGGCAATGTCGTATCGACGTACTGCGCCAAGGAACCTGTCCTGAACAAGATCACCTTGGAAATAATTTACGCTATGATGCGTCCCACCCTCTGCGGCGGAGTGCGCACTGATCACCGGCATAACGGCTTCGGGGCGAACAAGCAGCGTCACGGATGCGCCGACTTGCCAATCCTCTGCGTTACAGACGACTTCGCCAAGCTCGGTCAACACCCGGTTGGGGCACAGCACTTTGCCCGGCCACAGATTGGCCTTGCCGACAAAGGCGGCGACTGTTTTATCAACCGGATTGTCGTAAAGATCACGCGGCGCGGCAAGCTGAAGCAAACTGCCTTCATGAATGACGGCGACCCTGTCTGCCATGGACAAGGCTTCTTCCTGATCGTGAGTAACAAGGATCGCAGCGATGTTGGCCGTGCGCTGGATATGGGTAATCAGATCACGCATCTCGCCACGCAAAGAAGCATCAAGCGCTGACAACGGTTCATCAAGCAAAAGCGCCTTTGGCTGATAGACAAGCGCACGTGCAAGCGCAACACGCTGCTGCTGCCCTCCAGAAAGGGTCGCGGGCAGGCGATCACCGGCATGAGCCAGACCGACCTCCTGCAAGGCTTTGCATGCGCGCTCAATTCGTTCATCGCGTGCAACACGGCGAAGCTGAAGCGGGTAGGCTATGTTTTCAAGCACCGTCATGTGCGGGAACAGGGCGTAGGACTGAAACACAATACCAAGATCACGATGCCGTGCAGCAACACCTTTCATATCGCGACCGCTGATCTCAATGCGTCCCTGCTGCGGGTCCATAAATCCGGCGAGAAGCTTCAAAAGCGTACTCTTCCCGGAACCGGAGGGACCGATCACCGCCAGCAGTTCTCCGGTTTTGACATCAAAATTGATATCAGTAAGACCGCCTTTGCCATCCGCATAACGATAGGTGACATTTTCAAAACGGATGGTCATGGGCGTGCCTTTTGACGAAAATGTGAGAAATGCGCCCCGGCAGCACTGGCACATGCCGCCATCAAGGCAAGAAAGATCAAAACCACCGTGGCCGCACAAGCCAACCCGGTCGCACCATAAAATGCCTGCAACAGGACAACCGGATAGGTTCGCGAAAGAAAGCCCGCCACAAGGTTGGAAATCTGGAATTCACCAATGGAAATCGCTGTAACCATCATCAGACCGGACAAGAGGCTGTAGCGGAGCGAGGGGATAACGATATCGCGAAAACGCTGCCAGAAACCTGCACCAAGCGTTTCGGCGACCCTTTCCATTCCAGCAATACCAAGCCGATCCATATCCCCAAGGAGGGTTCCCACCAGATATGGCAGCGTCAACACCACATGCGCACAGACCAGAAGCCAGGTCGTACCGAGCCAAGGGGTATAATTGCTTGAAAATACGATAATAAATCCAAAACCCAAGACAAGCTCAGGTACAGCAACGGGCAATAAGGTGAAAATACGCGCGGCCAGTCGAATGCCACGGTTAGCTGCCGAAAACACAGCGTAAGCAAACGGCACCCCAAGCAGAACGTTGATAACACATGTAGCAACAACGACCTGCAAACTGGTCAGAAAGGCTCGCTGAAAACTGGAATCCCCGGCGACCTCAAGGTACCAATCGAATGTCATACCGCTGGGCAGCAGGCTGTTGGTCCAGCTCGTGCCAAATGACCCTACCACCAACAGAAGAATCGGTGTCACCAGATACAAACAATATAAAAAAGTCACCAGACCCATAAAAAAATTCCAGAGTGGCAAGACTAGAAGGGAAACGATATCGCGGCCAAAAAAATGGCCCACCGAACATCGTCCGAGGGCCAAGCTATGCGAGTCTGAAAATTTACACAAATGTAAGTTTAATGACATTTGCGAACACAAAAATCGCCGCACCTATCAATTCACACCCAGCCCCAAAAATGCACTGGCGATCTTTGACAAAACAGCATCGACATCCTCGCAACGCACGACGCCGGGCACAACAGGCGCACTGGGCAGAGCGAAAACAGGACGATCATAATGCAGTCCATAAGCCATTTCCGTGATCGTGCCATATCCACCGCCCACAGCAATCAAAAGCCGTGCGGACCTTGCAATAACGGAATTACGCGTCGGACCAATACCGGTTGCCAACGGGATTGTGACATATGGATTTGCCGTCTCGAACTCATCACCGGGCAACAGACCAAGGACCAGCCCCCCCGCCTCATAAGCCCCGCGTGACGCGGCTTCCATAACACCAGTGCGCCCGCCAGTCAGCAGGGTATAGCCAATTTCAGCCAACCCCTTCCCCAGCGCTTCGGCATCCGCGCACTCAGCGTCACTAGCAATCTTTGCGCCAATGACCGCAACCGGAACCTGACGCACTTTTTGATTCTGAAACAACCAGCGCACAGCCTCTTGTGGGGTAACCGCCTGTAAGTTCACCTCGGATATCGCAACCAAACCGGCGACCTCATAGTCCCGAGCTTTCCAGCAAAGTGTCCAAGGATCAAATACTTTGCCCGCACAGCGCAGGACAGAGTTTCCCGTATCAATATGCAATTGCATGTTGCAATATCCTTTTTCCATCGCAATAAACTGGCCCGTTATGTAAACTAATTTACAATTCGAAACCAGAAAAGATTACAAGGCAGAAGAATGACATCGCCGACGACGCACGATATTCCAGTCGATCTGAGCCCCAGACAAAATGAAATCCTTCACATCATCCGTGATCAGGGATTTGCAACTCTTGAAGCTTTGGCCGACATTTTTGACGTGTCGACACAAACCATTCGTCGCGATGTCATCGATCTCAGCAAACAGGGATTTTTGCAACGTTTTCATGGCGGCGCAGGCCTGCCCAACAGCATGGTCCGTCTGGGGCATGAACAGAAAAACCGCCTTTCGCCAGAAGCCAAACAACGTATCGGAGAGCGTGCAGCACGCATGATCCCGAACGGGGCATCTGTATTTCTTGATGTCGGCACCACGGTCGAAGCCCTTGCTCGTGCCCTTGGTAAACATCGTAACCTGCGACTGGTGACCAACAGCTTGCTGTGCGCTTCAATCGCCTCGGCGCAATCGCATCAGGAGATTCACGTTATCGGTGGCCTTATATATGGCAGCGACGGATCCTTGGTCAGCAACGACGCCCCCGCAGCCATTCGACGCTTTGCCTTTGATTACTGCGTGATCGGGTGTTCGGGTTTTGATAAAAATGGCACCCCGCTCGATCATGACAGGCAAAAAGTCGCGATCAAGAATGCAGCGATCCGCTCGTCACGGCACAGCATCCTGATTGCGGATCAATCGAAATTCCAAGCCCATCCCTTCATGCGAATTGCCGAAACCACGGATTTCAGTGATTTCGTTACCGACATGATCCCACCGCCCCACATCAATGATGCCTTTGAACAGGCAGGGGTCTGCATCACCGTCGCCTGATAGAGAGTGACAGCAACACTGCGTAATGCAAGGACATGGCTGTTGCGCAGCAATGCTCCTATGCAACATAGCGCAAATATGCGATTTTAATCGGCACAGGCAGCAGGCTGTGATAGAAGCCGCAGCACAAGATTTCCCGCAGACGACAAAATAGAAAAGACCCGCAAGTGATGAGTAATCAATCGCGCCGTTCCGAATTGCTGATGCCCGCTGGCTCGCTCGAAAAACTGAAAGTCGCCGTCCTTTATGGGGCTGACGCGGTTTACATGGGCACGCCGGACCTCTCACTTCGGGTCAAAAGCCAGATGTCGCTTGATGATGTGGTCGAAGGGATCGACTTCGCCCATGAACATGGCGTTCGCGTTTACCTGACGCTGAACCTGTTCTCGCACAACAAGGATATCGACAAGCTGCCGGAATATGTCGACACCGTGCGCAAGGTCCGCCCCGACGGGCTGATCGTTGCCGATCCCGGTGTTTTCATGTTTGTCCGTGAACATGCACCGGAACTTGATCTGCATGTTTCGACCCAGGCCAATGTCTGTTCTTGGCAATCGGTCAAATTCTGGCAAAGCATCGGTGCCAAACTGGTCGTTCTAGGCCGCGAGGTTTCCTACGAGGAACTGACCGAAATCCGCGCTAAATGCCAGGACATCAAGATCGAGGCCTTCGTGCATGGCTCGATGTGCATGACCTATTCCGGGCGTTGCCTGTTGTCGAACTTCATGGCCGAACGCGGCGCAAATCAGGGTGCATGTGCCAATTCGTGCCGCTGGAAATACAAAGTCCACATGAAGCTCAAGGACGGAACGGTCAAGGAACTCAAACTGACCGAAGAAAACCTCGAAATGTTTGACTTCTTCCTTGAAGAAGACATGCGTCCGGGCGAACTGATGGAAATTCAGGAAGACGAACGTGGTTCTTATATCCTGAATTCGCGCGATCTTTGCATCATGCCGAAACTTGAAGATTACCTGAAAATCGGTGTCGATAGCCTCAAGGTAGAAGGCCGCGGCAAAAGCCCCTATTACGCTGGCCTCGTTGCACGTGCCTATCGCATGGCGATTGATGACTGGTACAAAGATCCTGAAAACTGGTCTGCCGAAGAATATATGAAGGAACTGGCGACCATCCCGAACCGTGGCTATACGTTGGCATTCCACGATGGCCGCCTGACCAATTATGCACATGGCTATGACAGTAATACCAATGTGTCCGATTGGGAATTTGCCGGGATGATTGAAGAAGTCGAAGACGACGCCTTCATCATGTCGGTCAAAAACCGCATGCTGCCCGGCGACGTCATCGAAATCGTCCCGCCGCGCTCGCGCCAAACCATTTTCATCCGCATGTATGAATTCATTGATGCTGTCACCGGCAAGGTCGGCGAAGCGGTGCATGCCAACACCCATCCGCGCATCCGCCTGCCGTTCTCCCTGTTTGAACAGGAAGACCCAGAATTCCTGAAGCGCGAAATCCTGCCGATGACCATCGTGCGCAAGGAAAAGGCCCTGTCCGAAGACGAATGGCAACGCCTGAAACTTGATCAGGAAGGCCACAAGATCGAAATGGGCAAAGGCAATGAAGAACGCTATGACGCCAAACGCGAAGCGCTTCAGACCGCCCTTGATGACCGCCAGAAAGAACGCTCTTTCAGAACGCCCCGCGTCGGCACAAAGGGCTGCTGCGGCCGTGGCTGCAACGGTTGCCTGATCTTCTGGCACGATGAAAGCTACGCCAAGGCGCGCGAAATCCTCGCCAAACGCAAACAGGGCGAGATGCTTGAAAAAGACGGCAAGACGATTGCGGCTGAATAAGCTCGCGCCAAGCCCGAAGACAGAAACGGCAGTCTGATCAGGCTGCCGTTTTCTTTTGGCTACTTGATGGCCTTTTCGGCCTGTTGCTCAAGCTTGTCGATCCGGCGCAAGCCCAGCCAGCCCAAGGCAAGAAACATAACAAGCAGGATCGGACTGAGCAGCGTCAGATTGCGTTCCAGAAGTTCCGACATCCCCTCGCCCAAGACGTATCCAAGCGCAAAGAACGCTCCGATCCAGATCAGGATCGAGATGATGCTAAGAGGCAGGAACCGCATAAATGCCATGGAACTCATGCCGACCGGAAACACACTGATCGAGCGGACGGTGTTGGGATAGCGACACAGCATGATATAGGCGACACCATAATGCTCGAACAGGCGCATGGTTTTGCCCAGCCACTTTGAAAACGAGTCAGGAAGTTTTCTGACAATCGCATCGCCATATTTCCGGCCCAGCCAAAAGCGCACCATGTCTCCGACAAATGCGCCGGAAATCATCGCAGCCATGGATGGCCCGATCAGAAGGCTTTCGGATACGACAAAGATGCCGACAAAAACCGGCAGGATGCTGGCCTTGCTGACGCAATAGGTAAAGATCAGCGTATAGACCAGTTGCTGATGATCCTGAATCCAAAGATTTATTGTCTCGAACACGTACGCACTCGCCCGCCTGCCCCAAAGATTAGAAGGCTTCTAGGCCAATCCGGTCATATAAGCGAGTGTGCTGCTTCACACTGCGGACGCGATCACGCCATCTCAAACCGGATAGGCTGGGCACCTTCCCAAAGCGTCATCTTGCCGAGCTTATCAAGGTCCTCAAGATTGCTGATGACCGTGATGAAATGGTTTCCGGCAAGCTGGCCGACCTTGGATGCGAAATGCACACCGCCATAGGCCAGCAGGATTTCGGTTTCGCTGATCCCGCCGGGATAGAGGATGATCTGGCCCGGAGCCGGAAAACTGGTATGGTTTTCGTAACCGACACCAAACTGATAATCGCCAAGCGGCATCCACACACCCTCGCCGCTCCATCGGACATGGACGGCTTTGCTCTCAAACGGCATGCGATCCATGAACGCCTTGCAGGTTTGCGGCGCCTTGTCGATTTCAAGCACCCCGTCAAAGGTAAAAGGGCCAGCGGTGATTTTAATCTCGGTCATGATAAATCCATTCAAACAAATAGCATGATCCAGCCCCACGCAAACGCAAGGCTGATCAGGGTAACCGGGATGCCGATGCGGGCATAATCGCCAAAGCCGATGGTAATACCGGCGGCACGGGCCTGTTCGACCGCAATGATATTGGCAACCGAACCGACAATTAAAAAGTTGCCCGACAATGTGCTAAAAACCGCAAGCCCATGCAACAGCTCCGGCGTCCAGTCCGGGCCAAGCGACAGCAACATCATGACCAACGGCACATTGCCAATCGTGTTACTGCCCACAAGCGAAAGGGGTGCCAGCACCGCCGGATTATCAATCCGAAGCCCGGATAAAGCATCACGGAAAAACGCGGCAATAGCATCATCCCCGGCCATTGCCCCGGTAACGATGAACAGCCCGCAAAACAGGGCCAGCAAATGCCAGTCGACTCTGCCCAGCACCTGATCAGTGCCAAGCCTTCGGCTGAGCAACAGCACGGCCACAATCAGCAGTGACCAAAGGGCGCGGTCCTCGACAAAGATAAAAATCGCAATTACCGCAAGGGTCGCCGCCACCGCCTTGATCAGCATCAGCCGGTCAAGGATGATCGCAGTGCCTTCGTCCAGCGCCGAGCCGTTTGGCACCGGATCAAACGCGGCCCGTGTCATCGGCCCGAAGCCAATCACGCCATAGACAATTAAAAGCCCGATCAGGGCGGGCACTCCGCACGCCAAAAGGAAGGCGGTAAAATCAAGCTGCCCGAATTCGGCAATCATCAGGTTCTGCGGATTGCCGATCAATGTCGCGGCCGATCCGGCATTGGCCGCACACGCCACCGCAATCACATAAGGACGCGGATCAAGCCTGCGTGCCATCACCCCCTGTATCAGGATCGGCGTCACCGCCCAGACGACAACATCGTTGGTCATCACCGCTGACAACCCGCCGCAGATCGCAATCACCCCGGCCAGAAGCCCGCGCGGGGTCAGGTCAAGATGGGTAATCCGGTTGCCGATCCAGTCAAAGAAACCGCTGGCGGCATATTGAGATGACAACACCATCAATGTCAGCAAAACCGAAAGTGTCGCGAAATCGATCGATGCGAGTGCCGCATCCCCATCAACCGCGCCGCTTAACAAAAGCACCAGCGCCCCGATCAGCGCAATCCCCGTGCGATTGATCGCAAGCCCCGGCCAACGCCCCAGCGCCATGCCGATGTAGACTCCGCCAAATACGGCAACAACCAGCCAGTCCAATCCGTGTCATCCTGTTTAAATTCGGCGCGCAATAGCCGCCTGTTATTTACCGCTACTCTGGTAATCGGACGCGGTCAATCTCATCTCGGGCACGCTGCGGGATATGCACAAATTGCAATGCCCTATGTTGAAATCCGATAAATCACCTTCTTGCCAATCCAAAAACCGGCCTTTCGCGCCATTTTGTGCGAAGCAACATGCTTTGTTCGACGTTTCTGCGGTTGTTCCATGACAAAACGCCATAAAATTTCACTTGCACGTGGAGTTTAACAGGCGTACATCGCGACTTGCCCAAAGTCGCACGTGCCTGTGGTGGTCCTGCTTATGGAACCCTGTAGGACTTACTTAAAGCAACGACGGTGTAGGGCTTTTTTGGTCTCAGGTGGTTGTCCAAATACCACCGACACTGAAGAGGCACACCATCATTGCCCTACGTGCGGACGGGAAACTCCCATCCATAGCGAGGCAAAAAGTTTCGCAAGTTCCGGTAGGCACCGGAGCTTATCAGCCTGTCGGTAGTCCGCGTTACTGCGCCTCCACCGCGCCTAAACGCATCAGGTACCGCAAGCTGCCATATCGTGGAATGGGAGAACGCCCCAATGGCAACGCAGCGTATTATCGATTTTCTCGCCCAGAACCGACCGGAAGGTCCGTGCCTGGTCGTCGACCTTGACGTGGTTCAGCGTAACTACGAAACCTTCACCCGTGCCCTGCCGGATTCCCGCATTTTCTATGCGGTCAAGGCAAACCCGGCACCGGAAGTTCTCAGCCTGCTTGCTGATCTAGGTAGCAACTTCGACACTGCATCCGTGCCCGAAATCGAAATGGCGATGGCCGCAGGTGCGAGCCCAGAGCGTATTTCGTTTGGCAACACCATCAAGAAAGAACGCGACATTGCACGTGCCTACGAAATGGGTGTTCGTCTGTTCGCCGTTGATTGCGTGGAAGAAGTCGAAAAGATTGCCCGTGTTGCGCCGGCTTCGCGTGTGTTCTGCCGTATCCTGACCGACGGCGAAGGTGCCGAATGGCCGCTGTCGCGCAAATTCGGTTGCGCGCCGAGCATGGCGCTTGAAGTACTCCAACATGCCCATCACATGGGTCTGGACGCCTATGGCGTTTCCTTCCATGTCGGATCGCAGCAGTGCAATCTTGATGCTTGGAACATCGCCCTTGCAGAAGCCTCTTCGATTTTCCGCACCCTGGCCGAAAAGGGCATCGTCCTTCGCATGGTCAATATGGGCGGCGGTTTCCCGACCCGTTATCTGCGCGACGTTCCAGCAACCGAAGCATACGGTGCTGCAATCATCGACGCGCTTCACAACCATTTCGGCAATCACATGCCTGAAACCATCATCGAACCGGGCCGTGGCATGGTTGGCGATGCAGGCGTGATCAAAGCTGAAGTCGTTCTGATTTCGCGCAAACATGCCGATGACGATGTGCGTTGGGTTTACCTTGATATCGGTAAATTCGGCGGCCTTGCCGAAACCATGGACGAGGCAATCCGTTATCCGATCACCACGATCCATGACGGCGGCGATGTTGCACCGTGCGTTCTTGCCGGTCCGACCTGTGATTCGGCCGACGTACTCTACGAAAAGAAACCCTACGACCTGCCGGTTGCACTGACAATCGGTGACGAGGTTCTGATCGAAGCAACCGGTGCCTATACCACCACTTATGCCTCGGTGGCGTTCAACGGTTTCGCACCGCTGACCGCCTATGTGATCTAGGGATCGCATCGATGATCGTGATTGATCGCGAAAACAGCCTTTCGCACGTTGAACGTGAAAAGCTGCTTGATCGCGTCATGGGTCCGGCGCGCTTTCAGAAATCGTCTGAATTGCTGCGTCGTGGCCGCCTTCCGGCTGATGGCCTGGCGTTTGTCGCCTTTGATGGCAAACACATGATCGGAACCGTCCGGTTGTGGAATGTCAAAGCCGGTGACAGCGGATCTTCGCTGTTGCTGGGGCCGCTTGCGGTTGAAAAGGCCTATAACGGCTCGGGCGTTGGTGCGGGTTTGATGTATGCGGCGCTCAATGCTGCACAGTCAGCCGGGCACCAGTCAGTTCTGCTGGTCGGCGACCCGGATTATTACGCGCGCTTCGGCTTCAATGCGGCCCCTGCCAACGGGCTTCTGATGCCCGGACATTTTGATCGCCACCGGTTCCTTGGCATCAATCTTGGCAATGGCGATGCCCTTTCCGGTTCCACGGGCATCCTTCGGGCCACTGGCCAGATGACACATTAAGATGGCACATTGATAAAACCGACCTTAATCTGATAAAAAAGCCCCGCAGCAGATGCTGCGGGGCTTTTCTGTTACGGGCTTTTCGATCATCAACTAGTGCAGTTGTTGCGCGACAGCCAGCCGATAAAGATACCGTTATGTTCAAGCCGCTGATGGCTGAAACATTCGCCGCCGGGATAGGCCCCGCTTGCCGGAGTAAAGCGCACGGTTCCCTCGCCTGGCAGACGGTTGGTATTGGCCTCGACCAGTTCGGTATGAACCTCGCCAAGTCCATCTGTTGGCGCAAGACAGTCATAGCGCCCGCCATTATTATTGATCGTGCGAACGCCGACCATGCCATGGTTCAACGGCCAGGCTTTCAGAACCGATGTCAGATCACCGCTTGATACGGCAAGGCAGGAATTGATTGCTGGCATCAGTTCGTTGATCAAGCGTGTCCATTCCAGATTGTCGGGCTTTTCAAGTTCCTCGATATCGACGACCGGGAAATCGCCGGGGGCAAGTGCAAGCCCGGTAATTTCGGCCGAAACCGCACATTTGGTAGAACCACTCGGCCCGGTCCAGATCGCTTCCTGCCCTTTGCCACGAATTGAATATATCTCGTTGGCATATTCGTATCCCGACCCGGTCCGCTTGATGTTCAGAATCAGGGGTTCCCGGCCAAGGAATTCCACGACCGCCTCGTCCTTGCGGCCTTCAAATGTTGCATAGAACCGGCTTTTATCCTCGCAGACAAAGGTCTGGCGTCCGGTAACCGGGGCCATTGCCGCCTCGCCCAGGGCGGCTTCGATCCGGCTTAATGCAACCTTGCTTTGTGCCATCGCACCGCTGACTTCATGTTCATCCGGGGTACCCGGTGTGCCATCGACGGTTTTTGATCCACCGGCAAACCGTCCCATCGCAAAATCAAGATTCAGGGTAAAGTTCAATGTCTCGCCATCGCTGCTGCCACCAAAATTGATACGCTTGGCATCTTCGGTGAAGCGCAGCAATGTGCCATTACGGTAATAGAATTTGATGTCCGAACTGCCATAATCGCCAAGGTCACGATGTTCCTCGACATAGACCGGCTCACCGTCTGTCGTAACATAGGCCTTGAATGTCGCCTTGCTGTCCCCGGCGCTATAACTGCCCGGGATCACGCGCAGATCGGGCAATTGCGCCTTGATGGCCGCTACATCGCGATCAACATCGGAGCTACCACCATTCCGTGCGGCGGCGGCGGATTCCGGTCCGACCCGCTTGACCAGAACCGAGACATCATCGGGCGCATCATTGGTCAGCACGGGATATGCCTGATCATTGCGAAACAGAAGATCGCCATTCTTGGTCTCGATCTTTGCCTCGATCACATATCGATGGCGTGGATCAATCTGTTTGGCGTCATAGGGCAGGATAAATACCATCGGCGGATTGGTCACCGGATGGGTGATGGATGCAATTTCCATCGACGGCGCATCGGCTTTTGATACATCAAGAAGTCGCACGACAAGGTTCGCACTGTTTGGTGCCAGCGCAATCCTTTCGCGGAAAACGACGGTGCCGGTAACCCGGTCCTGATTGGATTGTAGTCCGGTACAGCCCGTGACCAGGGCCAAAAGCCCGATCATCAATACCGCCTGCAACCTTCCCCAAATCCATGAAGAGAGTTTCATTATGGCCTCAGTTTGCTCGTGTTTTTATCGGGTGTAGTCCCCCACCCCTAATCGTGAACGCAAACAACAAGAAAACCAAGGCCAAAAAGCGGCAAAATTACTGATTAAAGTTATGTTATTTCATCACGGCACTCAGGCGGCAAAACCGCCTGACACCATGGAACCCAGTACCTGCCTAACCGGCAAAGCGGGTGCAAACCTGCCCCGCCACATCGGTTTCAATCGACAACAAAGCACCTTCAAGATCGTTGCCATTGCCGTCCAGCCCGACGGATGCTGACGTGATATAAAGCGTCTTGAGATCCGGGCCACCAAAAACACAACTGGTCGGCTGGGTCACCGGCAATTCGACTATACGATCCACCGATCCATCGGGTGCAAACCGGATCAGGCAACTTCCCCCCCAACGCGCGTTCCAGATATAGCCATCCGCATCCATTGCCGATCCATCCATATTCCCGCGCGCGTGCGGACCAAAGAACAGTTTCGGGTTTGAAGGCACACCGGTCGCCATATCGAAATCATAGACATCAAGCGTGTTCCTGATCGTGTCGCCAAAGAACATCTTTGTGCCATCGGCCGACCACAGCAACGTATTGGAAATCCCGATATCGGCAACAAAGCGTTTGATATCGCCATTCGGCTCGACCCGGTTCAAAGTTCCCGTCGATACCGTCACGGGCAGGTCTTCGCCATTCGGGCCAATATTGTTTTGCATGCTCCCGTGCCAGAACCGCCCTGCCGGATCGACACGCGCCTCGTTCGACCGATTGCCGGGGTGATCTGCATCTGGGGCAACAAACGGCGTGGTCTGTCCACTTTCGGCATCCAGAAACGCCAAACCGTCGGCCAAGGCCACCAACAGCCCGCCAATCGTGCGTGGTACGATGGCCGATACTGGCTGATTGAAAGTCCAGCTGCGCGATCCGCCATCGCTCGGGCGCAAGGCGAATGCGGTTTTACCGACAATGTCGACCCAATAAAGGACACCATCCTCGACATCCCAATGCGGTCCTTCGCCCAGCGTACAGCGCAGATTTGGCAGAACCGTTTTAACTTTGGACATAATATCTCCCTGATATTCTGGCGGGTTTTCCCCGTTTTAACCTGTCCCCTTAATGCAAACCAGTCGGCCATCAAGCCACGATCCGGCGCAGGGAAATCATTATGTCTATTGCTATCGCGAAAGGGAGAAACTGAAAAGTCATTTTGTATGATGATTGACTTAAACCATGGATCTCAATCGCAACTCGGTTGCATTTTCATTTGGTTATTGATAGGCATTCTCATATTCAGTTGCCTGCGTTGCCGGATATAATCCGTCATTTCGCATCGGCACCGACTTCTTGCGAGTTTCCGCCCAATGTTCGATCTGAAAAATGTCTCCTTCCAAAGCGAAGGCAAGAACCCGAAAACGCTGCTTGGCGATATATCGGTGTGCTTCCCGACAGGCGAATTCAGCGCGATTGTCGGACATAACGGATCGGGCAAAAGCACGCTTTTGAAATTGCTCGCCCGCAAAAACAAACCGGCATCCGGCCAGATTACGCTAGATACGCAAATCCTTGATAGCCACAGCACACGCGATTTCGCCCGCAAGGTCGCCTATCTGCCGCAAAGCCCGATTGTCCCAGCCCATCTCAGTGTCCGTGAACTGGTTGCCTTTGGCCGATATCCGTGGCGCGGCGCCTTTGGCCGATATCGCGCGGAAGATCACGAAAAAATCGACCGTGCCATGGAAATGACCCACGTCACCGAATTTGCCGACCGCTTTGTCGCAAGTCTTTCGGGTGGGGAACGCCAACGTGTCTGGCTCGCCATGCTGCTTGCCCAGGATGCCCCGGTTCTGTTGCTTGATGAACCGACATCCGCCCTTGATGTCGGTCATCAACGCGACATCCTGCAACTTGTCGCCAATCTTAAATCCGAAATCGGCCTTACCGTGATTGCCGTTCTGCACGATATCGACATGGTCGGGCGGTTTGCCGATCATATCCTCGCCCTTCGCGGCGGCCGAACGTGCTGGCAGGGCACAGCAGCCGACTTCATGCAGGCCGATACGCTTCGCGATATTTTCCAAACCGAAATAGGTGTGATCCGCTTGCCGGAATCCACTCATTATGTCAGTTACATAGCCTAGGACCCTGACCATGCGAAACCGTCTGATCGCTTCAATTGCCTGTTCCTGCATGATTGCAACCGGCATCCTTGCACCGACCATCGCCCCGACAATCGCATTGGCTGAAACCTATCGCCATGAAATGGGAACGGTAAATTTCGCAACACCCCCGACCCGGATTGCCGTATCGAACTGGTCACTGACGGAAACGGTTCTGGCCCTTGGTCTTGATCCGGTCGCCATCCCGGAGGCCGACGGATATCGCGCATGGGTCGTCGAACCTGCCCTACCCGCTGAATTTGCCGATCTTGGCGAACGCAGATCCCCTAACCTCGAAGTTCTGCGCGATAGTCGCCCCGACGTCATCCTGATCAGTAACGAAGTCGCCATGGCCTATGACAAGCTATCGGCTCTTGCCCCAACCATGGTCTATTCGATCTATAACAGCGATCAGTCCGCCCTTGAAAAGGCCGAGGAGCTCACGCGCAATATCGGTAAACTGACCGGGCGCAGCGACAAGGCCGAGGAAATCATCGCGTCGGCCAATCAACGGATCGCCGCCGCCGCCGACCGCATCCGCAAGGCCGTTGGTGATGATGCCAAATTCTCGGTCGTACGCATCCTTGATGGTGCCCATTTCCGCATTCACGGCACTACATCGCTTTTCGGATCGACACTGGCGCGGATGGGATTTTCCAATGCATGGACCGGCCCGCTTAATGGCTGGGGCTTCAGCAATGGCGAAATTGGCGATCTTGCCAAACTCGGCCCGGCTCATGTCGCCTATATCGAACCCACCCCCGATCCGGTAAAGGCCAAACTTTTTGCTTCTCCGGTCTGGAAGGCACTACCGTTCAACCGGCAAAACACCGTCTATGAAGTCCCTGCAAGCTGGACATTTGGCGGGCTTTTGTCGGCAGCACGTTTTGCCGAACAGCTCGCTGATGCCGTGACCAAGACCACCGCACAGGGATCGTAGACCGATATGATCAGACACCTGTTTCTTCGCCTCTTCGTGATCGCCGGTTTAACCGCACCACTTACGCCACAAATGGCCCATGCCGATCCGATCACCATTGAACATGAGCACGGCACCCTGAAGCTTGATGCCCCTGCTAAACGCATTGCCGTGACCAATTGGGCGACAACCGAAACCGTCATTGCACTTGGGTTGGCCCCGGTCGCAATTGCCGATCCCGACGATTACCTTGACTGGGTTGCCAAGCCGGACCTTCCCGAGAACTTCACCGATATTGGCCAGCGCGCCGCCCCCAATATGGAAGCTCTGCGCGCGGCCAAGCCCGACCTGATCGTGATCAGCAAGAACCTTGAAATGGCATATGACAGTTTCAATGCCATCGCCCCAACCATCGTATTGTCGGTCTATAACAACAATCGCGATGCCCTGCCCGAGGCGCAAAAACTTCTCGAAACCCTCGCCAAGGCCACCGATCGTCAAGCCGAAGCCAAAGCATGGCTTGACGATGCCGATGTCAAATTCGCTGAATATGGCGATCGTGTCCGGGCCGCCATGCCGCCGGGTCGCGCCCTTGCCATTACCCAGTTCGTCTCCGAAAGTCATATTGGACTTTATGGCAAATCATCTCTGCCCGGCACGGTACTTGCAAAAATGGACCTGCCGCTGGCCTATCAGGGGCCTGTCAATAATTGGGGCTTTGCCAAGGGTGGCGTCGAGATTCTTGGGCCCCGCGCGCAGGATACACTGGTGTATCTGAACCCGGTGCCCGACGTGATCCGTGAAAAAGTCTGGGCATCCCCGGTCTGGAAAATCCTTGATTTCGTTAAGAATGACCGGGTCTATGAATTGCCCGTCGTATGGGCCTATGGCGGCATGCCATCGGCCTTGCGCTTTGCCCGGCTTCTTGCCGAAAGTATGGAAAGCGGCCCGGTTAAATGAGCGGCCAAAAGTCCCGTGAAGCGAACCCTGCAATGACACGCGCCATCAATAGTGACATGAACCGCTTTTTCCATCGCGGCCCGGCGATCCTGTGCCTTGTCCTTGCGATCTGTTCCGTTGCCATCCTGATCAACGACCTTTGGCCGTTCCTGCAAAACGGCGCCGGGATGAATGCGCTGTTTCATCCCGGCGAAACCGATTTCGACCAAATCCTGTTTCATTTCAGCACCCTGCCCCGTATCGCGATGGCCTTTATCTGCGGAGCCGGTCTGGCCTTGGCTGGGGCGGCGATCCAGACGGTATTGCGCAACCCCTTGGCATCGCCGACCACCCTTGGGGTTGGTGCCGGTGTTGAATTTGCCTTGACGGTATTTCTGCTTCTGGCCCCTGCGGCCTTGGCCCCGTTCAAAGAAGCCGCTGCCCTTGCCGGTGGCATGATCGCCCTTGGCGCGGTTTATCTGATTGCATCGCGGCGCGCCAATGCGACACTGTGGCTGATCCTGGCCGGGATGATCATCAATCTGATGCTGCAATCGGGCACGCAGATTTTCCTGCTGTTTAACGAACAATATCTGCAATCGGTCTTCATGTGGGGGGCAGGAGATCTCGCGCAAAATGGCTGGGACTCAACGCAGTTTGTTTTGCCCCGCCTGCTGGTTGGTGTTGCGGTTGTGCTGTTGCTGTCACGCCCGCTTGATCTTCTTGCCCTTGGTGACGACACCGCAAGCTCGCTTGGTGCGCGTGTAACCATCCTGCGACTGCTGATTCTGGGCTTTGCCGTCTTCATTACCGCATCGGTCATTTCGGCCGCCGGATTGATCGGTTTTATCGGTCTGGCGGTTCCTGCCGCCCTACGCATTGCCGGCCTGACGCGTTCGCGCGATCTGATGATCTATTCGCTGTTGACCGGGGGCTGTGCATTGCTGTGCATCGACTTCCTTGTCCGGCAGATGAATGGGCTTGGTGGTGACATCGTTCCGACAGGTGCGGCCACCGCATTGATCGGTGCCCCCTTCATCATTCTGATCCTGCGCAAGGCACGGATCATGCCCGGCCAGCAAAGCGAGGACCACCACCCCGATCAGCAGATTGTCTCGAAAAATGTGCTGAGCCTGGTACTGGTATTAGGGTTGGTTACAGGCCTCGGCTTATCTTTGTTTGTATCGTTTAACGGCCATGATTTTGTGCTTCTGACCGGCGGTGAAAGCTTCCATGACATCCTCCTCCAGCGTTCCGAACGCACCTTTGCCGCGATCATTTGTGGTGCGGCACTGGCGGTTTCAGGCACGTTAATTCAACGCGTTGGTCGTAATCCTTTGGCCAGCCCTGAAATTACGGGCGTCAGTTCTGCTACCGCACTTGCCATGATCATCGCCCTTGTCTTCTTTGGCTTCGGGCAACGCGCCGATCTGATGTTTGTCGGAGCGGTCGGCGGGATCATTTCGCTGATCATTTTATTACTTCTATGCCGAAAATTCACCCACGCCCCGCATTACCTATTACTCAACGGCCTTGCTTTAACCGCCATTTTGGGTGCCATTGTACGGATTGCTCTGACCCGCAGCGGCACACAGACCTCAATGCTGATTTCATGGCTGGCTGGCACCACATATTTTACCCGCATGGACGAAGTCCTCATCGTCGCGGGGGTTACTGTGGCCTTGCTGATTGTGGTGATTGCGGTCCGTCGTCCGCTTGAACTGGCATCATTTGGCAATGATCAGGCCACCTCGCTAGGCCTTGGCATTTCAGGCTTTCAGTTCTTCATCATGCTGCTTGCTGCCATCCTTGCCGCCAGTGCCACCCTGCTTGTCGGGCCGCTCAGTTTTGTCGGACTGATGGCACCGCATTTGGCGCGTATTGCCGGGTATCGGCTTGCAGGCGGCCATTTGCTTGGTGCGGTTCTGATCGGGGCGAATGTAATGATGGTGGCCGAATGGATGGCCAGAAACCTGCTTTATCCGCAACAACTGCCAACCGGCCTGATCGCGGCACTGATCGGAACGGCCTATTTCCTGTTTCTGGCAATCCGAAAACGCTAGGGTTTTGGCCAGTTCTCAGCCATCGCATAAGCCTTTTCAAGGCTATCAGCATGTTTAATCGGAAATGGCAGCATTTTTGCAAAGTTGCTGCTCTCCAATTCTTCTGCATGACCTTCGTGGTCGTGGTCATCGACCCGGATCACGCCATACAGAAACGCCGATAACCTGTCACGATTTTGCTTGAACCAAAGGGCGGCCTGTTTGCGGGTTTCGTGATCCTGATCAGTATGGCCCTGAACCGTCATGATCAGAAGCACCGGTTGTGTTCGGCCCGAAAGCGCATGAAGGGCGGTGATATAGGCAGCCCCGTCCACTTCGCTTTGGGCATCTTTCATTTCAAACAGGACAATCCCGTGACGCGGTTCCGAACTTGTAAACATTCCGTCTCCTGAACACCGAAACACCCGGCGGGACGCCCCGCCGGGTTGCCATGCTGCTATATACCGCCAGATCAGAATTCCCGACGGAATCCGATCAGGATCGTCCGGCCAAGTCCGGCAATGGAATATCCGCGAAGGGCGGTTGCTGCCGGGTTTTCATAGCTGGTATCAAGAATATTCTCGATGCCAAGCCGCGCCGTTCCGCCCATCACCGGGTAATTGGCCGACAGGTTGAAAACCAGACTTGGTTTGATTGTCTCGTCTTTGATACGGTTACGTTGGGCGGTATATGTGCCATCAAACCGAACATTCAGATCATCCCAGACATAACTGTCGACATAGCCCGTGAACCGGAAGGGCGATGGAATGCGGTTGTTGGGCAGCCAGCTTTCCAGATCGCCGTCTTTATCTTTGTCATATTTTCCTTCAACATAAGACGCCAAAGCCCCGACATAGGTATTTTCGGTCAGATCATATTCTGCACTCAGCTCCGCACCGATGATGCGTTCTTTTTCCTGACTGAGCGCATTGGTCGCAGGGTCAAAATTGTTACCGTGTTCGTTGGTACTCATATATACTGCCCCAGACGTCCGGAAATTACGCGTGTCATAACTTGCGGCAAGTTCATATGTCTTGACCTTGGATGCTTCGACATCGATCTGCGAGAAATTCAGTGGTACCCCTTGGGTCCCGGCACGACGGGTGTAGGCACCAACATCGGGAACGGCAAAACCTTCGCTATAGCTCAGTGATGTATCAAACTGATCGGTCCAGTGAACCACCGCAGATGCGTTATAGGTAACGGCATCATAGGTCGTGCTGCCGCCGGTAAATTGCGCTGCAGGGAAATAGGCACTCGCGACGCCACCGACATAGCGCATATAGTTAGGCCGCAGGAAATCATCGACCGTCAGATCATATGTCTCATAACGAACGCCGCCAGAAACATCGACAAAACGCGTGATCGGCGCACTTAATTGGGCAAAAACCGCCTTGCCGTCCTGATCCATTGGTGCGCCGATGTCGCGTCCACTAACGGTGCGATACTTGATCTCATCAAATGTCAGATCCCCGCCCCAGCTAAGTGTCAGTCCGTCATACAAATCGTCAATTCCGGTATCGGTTGAAAGTTTGACCCCATATTTCTGCGCATCAATAACCGACTGTCCCAGCGGATCCTCAACCGCGGGGCTGCCCGGTAATGCGACCAGTGCAAAATTATAGGTCGCATCATACTGTGCCCGCGACGCCTGCTTGTAGGTGTCATTGTAAAACAGTTTAAGATCGCCACGGCCCAAAGCCCCCAGATCAAACTCGTATCCAGCAGTCAAATATTCGCTTTCTTCCTCAAGCGGCTGCCCGTCATATGGGGCCAAAAAATTCACTGCCGCAGGATTGGCCCGCACGTCGGGATAGTAATCCGGCTTCTGACTGAACCGGACGATTTCGGTCGAAAGCGAAACCCGGTGTCCTTCAAGAAAACCATAGCCGAGCTTGCCAAACAGGTTCAGATTCTCGGCATTGTCAAAACTACCCTGCCCCATCATCGGGTCGGACGGCATTTGTTTCCCATAGCCGCTATACTGGTTTTCGGATGTTGATCCGGTAACACTTGCAGCATAGTCGAATTTCCCCACGCCACCGCTGCCGGAAAGAGTAAGCGACGGCGCAAGGCTGTCACCGATATCCTGAGTGAATGCTTTTACATGGGTATCGACAACAAAGATGTTCTCCCCCGGTGTCCCGGTCTTGGTTACGATATTGACCGTCGCCCCAGTTGCACCCTCTCCGTTCAGGGCGCTTGAACCCGGAATAACTTCGATGCTTTCGATCAGTTCCGGATCAATCATTGACAGAATGCGGCTGGAATTACGTAGCGGCGTATTGCGACCAATCCCGTCAACAAGCACCTGTATGTCGCGCCCTCGGAAAGTTTCCGTGCTGCTGGTCAGGGTTTGCGCATCGAACATAAAGCCGGGAACAGCATCCCGCAAAAGGGTCGAAAGACTGTTGGACTTTGCGAGCTGCGCCTCAATCTGGTCGCGGCCAATTAGCACCACTGAGGGAGACATGCTTTTTATTGAGCGTTTCGAACGACTTGCCGAAACCACAATATCCTGCAGGATGATCTCGCCACTATCCGACTTTGCCGCCGGAATGATTTTTACGCTGTCAGCCCCGATAAACTCAAAATCATACCCGCTACCTGCCAGCAGGGTTCGCAATGCTTCCGTCGCGGTTACATCCCCTGCAAACGGCGTTGCAACCACCCCTGCAAGATCGCCCTGTACAATCAGCTGCAAACCAAACTCGGTCGCCAGTTGATCAAGTGCCGCGCGGAGATCTTGCGTTTCAATGCGGATTGTATGGACCGTATTAGCGTCCTGTGCCTGCACCATTCCGGTACTGCAGATCATCAGGACAGACACAAGTGCGCTTGTTCCAAGCAGGCGCATCATCGCGCTTCGTTCGTGTTTCAAGATCATTCCCCCATATCTGAAAGATAATAATGCAAATCACTATTACCCTCATGACGAATGGCTCGCGGGAATGAGGAGGTCATTTTGTTTATTTTTTTGAAATCAGATGAAAACCACCCGGATAGGCTTTATTTTCAAGATCATAGGCTGCCATCAGAGCATTCATCGCACTGTCGGGTTTTGCCAGATCGAAATTTCCGGTAACGAAAATATCGCCCATACGCGGATCAAGGATAAAGTTCTGCCCCGGCAAAAGCGGCGAAATCCGTGCGATCAATTCCTCAAGCGACATCTCGTTAACCATCCAGCGACCATTCCGCCATCCGGCAATGCGATCCACATCGCGCGTACCATAACGCATGTCACCCGTTGGCAACTGCCACGCGGCACGCCCGGCGGAAAGCTTTGCCAAACGTATGTTGCCGTCACTCTGGCGCAGATCGACCAAACCTTCGCTGACTTCCACCCGGGCGAGCCCCCCCCATTTCGAAGCCACAAAGGCGGTGCCGACGGCCTGGGCGGTAATATCATTCAGACGAACCCGTAAAGGCCGGGATTTGTCAGGAGCAACTTCAATATAAATGCCACCTTCAAGAACCGTAATATCGCGCCCGGTATCATCATATTTGACCGCAAGCCGTGTTCCCGGTTCCATCCAGACCCGTGAACCATCTGTCAGTTCGTGAATTTCGCGGACCGCACTGGCATCGTTGGCCGCGATCAGATCCGGATCGCGACGAAGCCCACCCAGCACAAACAGACCAACGAGGACCAATCCGATAGCTGCCGCCAGCTTCGGCCGAAACCGGCGTTTGCCGGATTGCATTCCCGGCAATCGCCCCTGCCTGCCTTCAAGTGCGCCAAGACGTTCAAGATCGGCGCGGATGCCGTCAAGATCGACGGGTTGTCTTTCAGTATTTTCCTGCGCTACTCGCGGACTATCCGTTACGGCCATTTCCATGCTGCGCCATGTCTGGCGTGCCCGCATCAAAAGCCGTACATTTCCTGAATTTTCAGCCTGCCAGTTCTCAAAAGCCGTCTGCTCACATCGATCCAGATCCCCCTGGTCAAGGCGGATTGCCCAAAAATCGGCAATGTCTTCATTGCTTTGGCAGTCGTCGGGATAGCGAAACTCTGTCATGGCAATGGCGGGATCCGGCAATTGATCGAATAGCTTGATATGTAAAAGACGAATGGCAATGCACAAAGAGGATATTCAGTTTTCATATCGCGCCAGCACCGTTCGACAATGTTTAAGAGCATGACGCAAGTGTTTTTCGACCATATTGCGACTGATGCCAAGGGTTTCTGCGGCCTCCGCCGGGCTGAGATGGTCGCGCTTGCACAGCAGGAAAGCATCCCGGCAGCGCGGCGGCAATCCATCAATCGCCCGACCGACAATAGCGATACGTTGCCGGTCTGCACTTATTTGTTCTGGTGTCACACTATCCCCGATTGCATCGGGTATATCGGCAAGGTCGGCGGGATCGGTAAAATCAAGCGGATTTCGATTGCGACGGCGCAGCGTATCAATCGCCAGATTGGTTGCCATTCGCATCAGATAGGCAGGCGGATTGTCAACTTCGCGCGGGTCGACGGCACGTTTGCGAAGTTGGATATAAAGGTCTTGCAACACATCATGGCTTTCCTCGCCAGCGGGCAGATATTTCTGCACCTGACGCAACAGGCGCCCGTGGTATTGTTGATATATCCCATCCCAGAAACGGTCCCTGACCGTCATGTCTCTCACCGGCCTAGTCAGTAATGATAACGGTTATCATTTTCATCAATGCTTATACAGCGCACGATTTCAGGGTCAATCCCAAAAGCAAAAGGCCCGCTTGCGCAGACCTTTGACTGTAAAGTGAGCGGTGATTTGATCAGTCTTCAAAGTGGCCTTTGGCAGCAAAACCACCGCCCTGATAGATCACAGCCGGGTCGTGACGGTCTTCGACCGGGAAGGCTGCCTCGATTTCTGCGCGGAAGATCTCGGAACTATCCAGCGGCTGCCAGCCGATCAGTTCGGCATGGTCGTTGCTCCACCATTTGGTGCGGTTGTTCGAAACCCCATACATCACCAGATGGCCGGTCATCGGTGCATCAAACACTGCCTTCATCAGGGAAATGAAGTCACGCGGGCTCATCCAGGTCGACAACATCCGGCGATCGCGCGGCTTTTCAAAACATGACCCGATACGAAGCGAGACGGTTTCAACATCGAACTTGTCGAAATAGTAACTCGCCAAGGCCTCGCCGTAGCATTTGGTGACGCCATACAGACTGTCAGGGCGCAGTTCGGATTTGTCATCAAGCTTGGTCGTGCGCTTGTGGAACCCGATGGCGTGGTTCGAACTGGCAAACAGGATGCGTGGCTTGCCGTTTTTGCGGGCACCTTCATACAGGTTATAGGTGCCAAGGAAATTGGCCTGCAGCAGGTCATCAAATGCGGCTTCGACCGAAATCCCGCCCAGATGAATGATCCCGTCGCAATCCTTGGTCAATTCATGGACAGCCGAACGATCCGAGAGATCGCACGGCACGACTTCCTCGCCCTGACCAGCCGGATCCATCGGCGCGATATCCGAAAGGCGCAGCACATCGGCATAGCCTTTCAGCCCCTCACGCAGGATTTTCCCAAGGTTGCCAGCAGCACCGGTAATCAGCAAACGTTTCATTGTCTTCCTCTTTGAAGTCATCTTGACCCGCGATCAGCCGCCACCAAACACAAGGTTCGGCAACGTCAGCGAAATCGCAGGCACATAGGTTGTCAGCATAAGCGCCGTCAGGATCGCCAGATAAAACGGCCAGATCGTCATGACGGCCTTTTCAATCTTCACCCCGCCAATCGCACAACCGACAAACAGGCAGGAACCCACCGGCGGCGTACAAAGGCCAAGGCCCAAATTCATCATCAGAACCATGCCGAACTGGATCGGATCCATGCCAAACTGGGTCGCCAGCGGCAGGAAGATCGGCGTACAGATCAGGATCAATGCCGCCATATCCATGATCATGCCCGCCACCAGCAACATAAGATTGATCAGCAACAGAACCATGATCGGATTATCGGTGATCGATGTAATCGCATGGGCCAGTGCATCGGGCACCTGATAGAAGGCCAGCATATAGCCATAGGCCGATGCACACCCGACCAGCAACATGACAAGAGCCGTCGTTTTAGCCGATTGCTTGACCGCAGCAACAAAGCCCGCCCAATTGAGTTCACGATAAACAATCCCGGTAATGATCAACGCATAAGCCACGCCAATCGCACCGGATTCTGTCACGGTAAAGATACCGCTCAGAACGCCGCCGACGATAATGACCGCCGTGAAAAATCCGGGGATGGCACGAATGGCCGTAACCCAGACAACGCGCCATCCCGGAAACGGAACCGACGGGTAACCGTGTTTTATCGCTACCAGCCACGTGGCAAGCCCAAGCAACAGACACATGATGATGCCCGGCACCAGACCGGCCATGAACAGCTTGGAAATCGAAATCCCGCCGCCGGCCGCGACAGCATACAGGATCATGTTATGGCTGGGCGGGATCATGATACCCGCAATCGACGAGGTCACCGTGACGTTGACCGCATAATCCGCACGGTAGCCTTCCTTTTTCATCACCGGAATAAGGATCGAGCCAAGCGCGGAGGTATCGGCAACAGCAGACCCGGAAATGCCGCCAAACAGCATCGATGAAAATACGTTTACAATGCCAAGTCCGCCACGGCGGCTGCCGACAAGGGCGGTTGCGAACTGCACCAGCCGGTTGGCGATCCCGCCATGCAGCATCAGTTCACCGGCAAAGATAAAGAACGGAATGGCCAGAAGCGAAAAGGCACTGATCCCCGAACCGATGCGCTGAAATGCGATCAGGGTTGGCAGACCTTCGAAGAAGAAAGTCGCAAGGGCAGCAACGCCAAGTGCAAGGGCAACGGGCATACCAATGACAATGCCAATGGCAAACAGGCCCAAAAGAATGGTCATGCCCATTTATTCGGTGTCCTTATCAAGCAATTCGTCACTGTAAAAACGGCTTTGTGCGATGGTGTTCCAGCCACTGAGGATTTTAAGGATATGGACAACGCTGTAAAAAGCGATGCCTGCCCCGCAAACCATCATCGGGATCGACCGCATGCCATCGGGGATGTGAATGATCGGCATTTTCTTGGCCCAGTTAAAGACAACAAGATCATACCCGCCGATAAACATGTAATAACCAAACACTACCATTGCGGCATAGCTGATCAGTGCCATGACCGCCGCCGCCTTGGGCGGCAATGCATCGCGGAAAAACGATACCGAAAGATGGCTGTTGTCGCGAATACAGGCGGCCGCAACCGGAAAGGTTATCAGAACGATCAAGATAAGAGAAAGCTGCTCGACCCAGGTCGGGGTTTCATTGAGCACATAGCGCCCGAAAACCAGCCAGGCAAAAGCGGGAATAAGCGCCACCAGCGCAATTCCGCCGATCAGATTAAGGATTTTGGCAAGTCTGCCACCCAAACGGTCAAGCATCCCGGTGAGTTGAGAAAACATTCGCACGCCGCCAGAAATGGATTAACAAAAAAGACTGGATACAAGCGTAAAGAAGGGCGGCGAGAATGTCGCCGCCCTTCCATGGCTTGATCATTTATTTCTGGGCGTCCTGGATCGCCTTGACCAGACCGGCCAGATCCGGGTTGGCTTTGATGAAGTTGTCATAGACAGGCTTCATCGCATCCTGGAACGCGGCCTTGTCAGCGATTTCGTTCACTTCGATACCGGCAGCAACAACTTTCTCTTTGGACTGTTCTGCACGTTCTGCCCAGGCAGCGCGCTGAACCTTGACCGACTCATCGGCTGCTTCCTGAAGGATTTTCTTTTCGTCATCCGACAGACCGTCATACAGCGCCTTGTTGACGCACAGGCATTCCGGAAGGATCAGGTGCTGGGTCACGGAATAGTATTTCGCCGCTTCGAAATGGCCCGAGCTGTCATAAGACGGATAGTTATTTTCCGCACCGTCGATCACACCGGTTTTAAGCGACTGGTAAACTTCGCCATACGGCATCGGGGTTGCGTTACCGCCAAGGGCACCAACCATCTGTACATACAGATCGTTGCTCATCACGCGGAATTTAAGCCCCTTGAGGTCTTCTGGCGTGTTGATCGGGTGCTTGGTGTTATAGAAGGAACGCGCACCTGAATCGTACCAGCCAAGTGCCTGAAGGCCGGCATTTGCAAGGCCGTTTGCGATCTGCTGACCTGCCGGACCATCCATGACGTCATGCATGGCATCGACGTTTTTAAAGATGAAAGGCAGCGAAACAACGTTGGCTTCCGGTGCGACTTCACCCAACGGACCAAGGTTGAAAACAGCCCAGTCCAGACCGCCAAGGCGAACCTGCTGGATGGCATCGGGCTGATCGCCCAGAACGCCGCCGTGATAAACCTTGGCTTCAAGGTTTCCACCGGATTTTTCATTGATCAGACGGGCGAATTCCTCCATCCCGGTCGAAACAGGATAGTCTGCCGGATGGATATTCCAGCCGCGCCATTCACGTGCTTGCGCACCGGCAACAAAAGCGACCGATATCGCCGCCGCCGCAAGTGTCAGCGTCGTGGTTTTCATAAACTTGTTCATTGATATTCCTCCCGTGACTTTATGTCGTTTAACGTTAAAGTCTTGCTTTCCCTGATGGGACCAGTTGTTGTCAGAAAACCTTACATCTTGTTACTTGTAACAACAAGTAATGGTTTTTCTGACAACCGAATTTTGCGCGCCATTTGCTTTTGCAGCGTCGCAGAGGTAGTCCCGGCAGAAGCCACCTGCCGGTTCGTGCAGCTTAGGCGACCTTCAATACGTCCTCGCCGAACGCCTTGCAGATAACTTCAGCCAGCATGTCATGTTCTTCTGCACTCAGATCAGTAAGCGGGCTGCGCACCGGGCCGGTATCGCGCCCGATAACCCGCATGCCGGCCTTGACGATTGATACGGCATAACCTGTGCCGCGATCACGGACCGCCAGATACGGATAGAAGAATTCGGTCAGGATGCGGTTCATCGTTGCATCGTCGTCATTCGTCAACGCGTCATAGAATTCCAACGCCTGCTTGGGCAGAAAGTTAAATATTGCCGACGAATAGGTGGTCACACCCGCCGCCTTATAAGCCTTGGCAAAAACTTCGGCCGTCGGCATGCCACCGATATAGGAAAGACGATCGCCCATCGTAACACAAACGCGCGTGACCAGTTCGATATCGCCGTGACCATCCTTGAAACCGATCAGGTTCGGGCATTCATCACACAATTTAGAAAGCGTTTCGGCAGACAGGATCGCATTGTCGCGGTTGTAAACGATCACACCGATTTTGACCGCATTGCAGACCGCCTTGACGCGTTCATACAGACCTTCCTGCTTGGCACCGATCAGATATTGCGGCAGCAAAAGCAGGCCATCGGCACCGGCTTTTTCGCATTCACGGGCCAGTTCGACGGCCATGGCGGTGCCATAACCGCAACCGGCAATGATCGGAGTGTTGCCTGCGACTTCCTTGGCGACACGCACGGTCTGAACGACTTCCGCCGGAGTCAGCGAGAAAAACTCCCCAGTGCCACCAGCCGCAAACAGGGCTGCTGCCGGAAATTGCGCCAGCCAGCCGACATGCGTGCGGTAGGTATCCATATCCAGCGAACCATCCACCTTGAACGGCGTAACCGGGAAAGAAAGCAGACCGGCACCAATTGCCGTTTTCAGTTCCTGATATTGCATAAAACGTCCTTCAATTCATAAAGCATCGACATAACCTATGATGATTCTATAAATTCATCATATCATTTTGTCAATCATATTACTTAGCAACTTTAGTATGGGTGCATAACCACCACTTTCCGGGATTATTCACCGTTATCGCCTTTATCGAAAATCATCATACAAACGCAGCCTACATCAAAAAGAGACGACTCCCGGAAATTGATATGATGACTTCATCCAAATGCTCCGCTAGGCTGCTGAGAACGCCACGAAAAACACTCCAAAAACAGAAGGATAGGCACAGGGAATGACCGACATCACCAAGGCAAGCCGAATTCTGGCCGATGCTTTCACCCAAAACACCCTGATTGATCCCCTGCCCGACGGTGCCAACCCGACCGACTTCGAAACGGCGTACGAGGTTCAGCAGGCAACCCTTGCCCTGACAGGTGCAAAACAAACCGGCTGGAAGCTCTCGGTGGCAACACGTGCCGCACAGGCGGGGCTTGGGCTTGACGGGCCGTTGATCGGGCCACTGCTTGATGGCCGGATCATTGCCGACGGAGCCACCATCACCACAAATGATGTCCATTTCCCGAATATCGAGGCCGAGATTGCCGTGGTCATGGCTAGCACTCCTAGTGCCAATGCTACCGCCAAAGCGATCCTTGATCACATCAAAAGCGTGCATCTGGCGATAGAGATCGCAGATCGCCGGTTTACCAAAAAACAGGGGCCGGTCTCGACATTGGCCGATTTGAATTCCACCGGCTATCTGGTGCTTGGCCCGGAAATTGCCGATTGGCGCGATATGGCGTTTCTGAATGGCCCGGTAGAAACACGGTCCGATGACAAGGTTCTGGCGCAAAACAGCGATCCCGCCGCATGGCCTGATCCGTTTGGCGGATTGGCCTATCTGGTGCGGTTCCTCGCCAAACGCGGTCAGCACTTAAAAGCAGGCGATGTCATCACCACCGGGGCCTGCGCCCCGCCAACCTTGACCAAACATGGCCGTATCGAAGCGATTTTTGAAGGTGTCGGCACCGTGCGCGCCGAAATCAAAACCGCCTGAAAACGTACAGAAAATGGCAAAGGGGCCTTGCGCTGCAAAACGCACGGCCCTTTTGTTTTCAGTATCTATACATCTTCGCGGAACCGGTTGACCGGCACCCCCGCGACGTCGACACGCAGCATGACAAGTTTGCCCGCATCGGGGAATTCGGCGCGTTTATCAGCCGGGTAATTTTCCATGTGACTGGTGACATAAAGCGTTTTCATATCCACCCCGCCAAAGCACGGCATGGTCGGATTTGGCATCGGCATATCAATGGATAGCAACAAGGTACCATCAGGGGCAAAACGGTTCAGTTTGCCCGCCGAAACGCCTGCACTCCAATAACAGCCTTCCATGTCAACTGCCGCACCATCCGGGCGTCCGACCGTGTCGTTAAGGTCAAGGAAAAGCTGACAATGACTGATCGCGCCGGTCTTGGCATCAAAATCCCAGCGATTGACCCAAGGCCCACGAGAATCCGAATGATACATAATGCGACCATCGGGCGACCATGCCAGACCGTTGGAAATCTTGATCCCGCCGACCTTGTGTTCGACTTCCCCCGATCCGGTCACGCGATAAAGCGATGCCACAGGCTGCTTGTCGGCATTCTGATCCATGGTGCCGACCCAGAATGCCCCGTCCGGGCCGATTTTGCCGTCGTTAGTGCGGCTCATGTCATTATCGCCTTCGACCGCAGCAAGCTTTTCGCGCACCCCGGTTTTCGGATCAAACAGGATAATGTCACTTTTCAGCGCCACGACCAGACGCCCCTGATCGGTCAAACCGAAACAGCCGACTTCGCTTTCAAATGACCAGCTATGGCGCTGCCCGGTTTCGATATCAAGCGCATGGATTTTCTGACCGATGATATCGGCCCAGTAAAGGCGGTTATTGTCGCCGTCCCAGTTCGGGCATTCGCCCAGTTCAAACCGTTCCTCCAGCAGAATGCGGGGCTGCTGTACGGCTGAAATATCACCTGACATGATCCGTTCCTGTATTCTTTCCGACGCAATTCGTCATATGACTTGTGTGCAGGCGCACAGGGGCACTTGTCAACAAATTTGCGTGGAAACTTTACAGGATGTTCTGTGCGTGGAAGTCGCGACGTTACATATCACGCGCATGGTCGGTTACCCGCTGGCGGGCTTGATGCAGGTGATAGCGCATCAGCAATTCCGCGCTTTCGCCGTCCTGTCCACGGATCGCGTCATAAATCTGACGATGTTCCAAAAGAACCTTTTTTACCCTTTCGGCCGATCCGGTGCGCGTGATGTTCAAGGCGACATTCATGGTTTTGGCAATCACGCCATGTAGGGACGTCAGCATGGTGACAAAGATATCATTGCCGCTGGCGCGTGCGATTGACATGTGGAATTCAAAATCCGCCTGATCGGCTATATCACCGGCTGCAATGCCTTCTTCAAGCATCTTAAGCGCACGTTCGATGTCGCGATGATGACGCAGTGTGGCGCGTTCGGCGGCCATGCGCGCGGTTGCCCCCTCGATCGCAATGCGGGCTTCAAAACAGCGCAGTAACCCGGCCACATCATTGATCCCGCCAAACTCGATCAACCCTTGTGGTGGTCGTTTCTTGACGAATGATCCAACGCCCTGACGGGCATAGACCAACCCGTCAGACTGCAATTTGCGCAGGGCTTCGCGCACCACGGGTCGCGACACACCAAAGGATGCACATATTTCATTTTCAGAGGGCAGCTTGGCCCCTTCGGACAGATTGCCCGATACAATCTGCTCAAGTATCTGCCCGTAAAGCTGATCCGCAAGCTTTTCACGCTTCTGGATTTTAAGTTGCAAGCCGGTCATTTCCCCAATCCCCGTCAACTTGTCATCTTGTCATTCTTACTTGTAAGTTTTATCGGCAAATACTTGCAGGGTAAAGGGGAAGCAATCAGTCGACGAGTGAATAATCGCGCCTGCCAATCTGCTCTTCATCCTGATCGACAAGACCATGACCCGATCCGGTCAAAAGGCTTGGCGTAAGCGTCATGACACCCGAAAGCGTATCATTATAGCCCAGCACCCTGACATCGCCGAATTCCTTGAAATCGGGACGATTATGGACGTTTGGTACATGCGACACCGGCTCGATACAGAATGTCTGACCGTTGTCCGGGATATAGAATTGCAGATTCGACAAAGTATCACTGGCTTCCAGAAGCAGGCTTAACTGCCGGTCTGCCCAGACCATCGTCGCCTGTTTGTTCCAGCCGATATAATGAATATCAAGCCCCTTGTGATGGCGGATCATTTTTCCATCGGCAAAATCGCGACCAAGATCGATCACCGTGCGCGTAGTGGGTAACTTGCCTTCGTCCGTTCCGAAACAGTCGGTCGCAACAAACTGTACCCACGCACTTTCGCTGCCAGGGAACCATGGATGCAACCCGATCCCATATGGCATCGGGTCCTTGCCAAGATGGCGCACACCGATTTCGATTGAAATGGTATCGTTTGCGACCTTGATCTGCTGCCAAGCGACATAACAAAAACCGGTCTGCCGATCATCATGTTTGTGATTGAACCGGATGGTATCAACCGTTGGACGTTCGATCTCCCAGATACTTGAAATACCAAATCCGTGAATGGCATGCGGGTCCGGTGCCCGATTTACCGGAACATTGATGGTTTTGCCATCGAATTCGAACTGGGCATAACCCAGCCGGTTGGCAAAGGGTACCATCGGAAAACATCCAAGATGCGAAGGATTGCCCGATGTCAGGGAATAATCGTCAACCGGGCGCAACAGATTGATCACCCCATTACCATCGGGACGCACCCAGTCGATGCGCGAAATGGCCCCGCCCCGTGGGACAATTCCGACCCTGAACGGGCCACTGTTCCAGCGATATTCCGGTTCGGCCGATTTGGCCATTGTCGTCGCCTCATCACTATATCAAAATCATATGATGACTTTCCGTCACCAACATCGTAGGACTATTTCAGGATGTTAAATTCATCATTATTAACATCCGGTTCCGATCATAGCGGATTTGCAGAGCAAGAAAATGAGCAACAACTCCGCGCAGAACGCGCCACGAAAAGTTTCGCTGACCGAAAAGGTCATTGCAAGCCTGCGTCATGAAATTGAAAGCGGCATGCGCACGCCCGGCAGCAAACTTCCGACCGAGCCGGTTTTGACCGAACAGTTCGGCGTCAGCCGCACGGTGGTCCGCGAAGCCATTGCAGCCCTTAAGGCCGATGGCCTGCTCGAACCACGCCAAGGAGCAGGTGTATTTGTGCTGGCTCCCAGTCCGCGCAAACTAGGCAGTACGATCTTTGCCGTCGATTCCGCGCAGATTTCCGATGTCCTGGAAATTCTTGAACTGCGCATGGCCGTCGAGATCGAGGCCGCCGGTCTTGCCTGTGCACGAAGCTCTGCCGCCCAACAGGCCAAAATATACGAAGCCCAGCAGGAAATGACCGACTGCTTTGAACGCGGCAATCCGACCGAAAAGGCCGATTTCGAATTCCATCGCGCGATTGCCGATGCGACCAATAACCGGCGTTATGTCGAGTTTCTAGAACATCTGGGCGATAAAACCATCCCGCGCGCGCAATTGCGCCGCCGCCCTCCCGAGGTCGAAGACCAGAAAAACTATATGCAGAAAATTCTGACCGAACATCATCGCATCTTTGATGCGATTGCATCGCGTGATGCGGAAACGGCCCGCACCGCAATGCGCGAACATCTCAGCCAAAGTCAGGCCCGCTATCAAAGCCTGCTGCGACAGCGCTAGGCAGACTCTAGCTCTGCTCGATCAGGGTGACGATATCACGCATGTCATCGAAAACAATATCGGCCCCGGCGTCATAAAGACGGGTCGATGCATCTTCACGATGGCCGGCATAATGCCCGCCCCCGATATAACCGATGCAGGTCATGCCTGCTGCCACGGCGGCCTTCACCCCGGCAATCGAATCCTCGATCACGATTGCCTGATCCGGACGAAACCCCATTTTATCAGCGGCATATAAAAACAGATCCGGTGCCGGTTTACCCTTCAGGACGAAATCGGCGCTGTAAATATCGGTTCCGAACCAATGGCCCAGTCCCGTCACCTTCATTGTCCGTTCAAGCCGCTGCACCGAACTGCTTGATGAAATGCAAAACGCGATCTTGCGTTTTTTAAGCGCGGCAAGGACCGTATCGATTGCATCTGTTTTACGAAGTTCAACGTCATAGCGGGCAAACAGGCGCTCATAAAAGAACGGCTTGAATTCGAGGGCGATGTCACGTCCGGTTTCAAGGCGGATATGTTCGATCGGGGCGGCACTTGATCGCCCGGTAAAGCGTGCTGCAACTTCTGCCAGACTTAGCGGTGCACCGTAATGATCAAGCACATCGACAAGTGTCGCCAAGGAGATCGGTTCACTGTCGACCAGGACGCCGTCACAATCAAAAAGAACGACACCCTTACCGGTCATGATCGGTGCCAGTGTCTGGGTGCGGACGTTATCTTGGACATTTCCGGGGGCCATGTTGAACCTGGCTTCATTGGGTTTGATGACAAAAGCCTATACAAATGCGAATATCACCGTCAACCAAAATGAGCATTTGACCAAATTATGCACTTTTGCTCAATTACGCATCATGTAAATTTATTGCGGACAAAAAGATACGCGGAAATCGCTTGAAATCAGGGTCGGATTTGCGCTCAAAACGCATCACACTACCAATCGGCCCCGCGGGAGGAAGATCAAATGAGCCCTACAGATAAGTTCATCATCGGTGTGGATGTTGGCACCGGAAGCGCACGCGCTGGCGTGTTTAGCGTCGATGGAAAGTTACTTGGCAGCGCCGCCCATGCCATCGCCATGAACAAGCCAAAACCTGATTTTGTCGAACAGGACTCGGAAAATATCTGGCAAGCGGTTTGCCAGTCGGTTCGCGATGCGCTGGCAAAATCAAATATTGCCGCAGATCAGGTCGCAGCCATCGGATTTGATGCCACCTGTTCGCTCGTGATCCGCGATACCGATAACCGCCCGCTTGGCGTAACACCGGGTGGTGCGGATAACTGGGATGTTATTGTCTGGATGGATCACCGTGCCATCCGCGAAGCCGAAGAATGCACCAAAACCGGCGCCAAGGTGCTAGAATATATCGGCGGCACCATGTCCCCCGAAATGGAATTGCCCAAACTGATGTGGCTGAAACGCCATCATCGTCAGAACTGGGATAAAATGGGCGCGGCATATGACCTTGCCGATTTCCTGTCTTTCCGCGCAACCGGCAGCAACGACCGGTCCTGCTGCACGATCACCTGTAAATGGACTTACCTGGCGCATCAGGATGATCCGTGGGATCGCGCGTTTCTTGATCAGATCGGCCTGGAAGATTTCCCTGCCAAGGCCGGAATTGACCGCAAGGCATTGGGTGTTGGTGATCTGATCGGCAATCTGTCAGATCAGGGGGCCGCCGAACTTGGCTTGACGACCGATTGCGTCGTGGGGGCAGGCTTGATTGATGCTCATGCAGGTGCCCTTGGCACGCTTGGCGAATATCTGGATGGCAATCTTGATGAACGCTTTGCCATGATTGCCGGAACATCCACTTGTCATATGGCTCTATCCTCCAAACCGCGTTTCATTAAAGGTGTCTGGGGCCCCTATTTCGGGGCGATTGCGCCGGGTCTTTGGCTCAACGAAGGAGGTCAGTCTGCAACCGGTGCGCTGCTTGATCATATCGTGGCCATGCATCCGTTTTCGCACGACATGGGCCGTGATGCGCACAAACTTGCCGGGGAAAAACTTTTGCCGCGAATGACGGAAACACCCGATCTTGCACCGCGCCTGCATGTCCTGCCCGATTTTCATGGCAATCGGTCGCCACTTGCCGACTCAGAAGCACTCGGCGTGATTTCAGGCCTCAGCCTTGATCAAAGTGAGGAAAGCTTCCTTGATCTTTACTGGGCAACTGCCTGCGCGATTGCCTATGGCACACGCCATATCATCGATGCGCTGAACGCGACGGGTTATGACATCAAACACATCCATCTCAGCGGCGGACACACCGCAAGCCTGGTTCTGGTCAAGCTTTATGCCGATGTTACCGGATGCAATGTCGTGATGTCCGATTGCGCCGAACCGGTCCTACTGGGTTCCGCCATGCTTGGTGCTGCGGCCCTTGATCCCGAAGGCGGTCTTGCCCTTGCATCGCGCCGGATGGCTGGCAAGGAAACCATCCACGCGCCGGACCAAACCGCAAAGGACGCCCACGACAGACGCTATGCCATTTTCCACAAGCTTCATGCCCACCGGCAGGAACTTGATGCCATGGCCGTAGGCTGATTCATCAAAAAAGCCCCGCAACATACACTGCGGGGCTTTTAATTTTGTTCACAAGCCTCATCAGGCCTGAACGGTTTTCTGACGCTGGCTTCCCAGCCCTTCGACGCCAAGTTCCATGACATCTCCGGGTTTCAGGAAGCGTTGCGGCGTCATGCCCATGCCAACACCGGGCGGGGTGCCGGTCGTGATGATGTCGCCCGGTTGCAGGGTCATGAATTTCGACAGATAGCTGATCAGATGGGCAACGCCGTAAACCATGGTTGCCGTGCTGCCATTCTGAACGCGTTCACCGTTCAGCTCCAGCCAAAGGCGAAGGTTCTGCGGATCAGCAACCTCGTCACGTGTCACCAGCCACGGGCCAATCGGACCAAAGGTATCGTGGCTTTTGCCCTTTACCCATTGGCCTGCATGTTCAAGCTGAAACGCACGTTCGGACACATCATTGACCACGCAATAACCGGCAACATGGCCAAGCGCCTCCGCCTCGGTCACGTATTTGGCTTGCTTGCCGATCACGATGCCCAGCTCAACCTCCCAGTCAGATTTTTCCGACCCACGCGGGATTTCGACATCATCATTCGGGCCGCAAACCGCCGATGTTGCCTTGAAAAAGATGATCGGCTCGGTCGGCACCTGCATGCCCGCCTCGGCGGCATGATCGGAATAGTTCAATCCGATGCAAATGAACTTGCCCGGTTTGGCAACACAGGCACCAATTCGCGGATTGCCCGAAACTGCCGGAAGGTTTTTGGGATCAAGGGCTGCGATTTTGGTAAAGATAGCATCGGAAATGGTATCGGGATTGAAATCCTCGATCACCGCTGAAAGATCGCGGATTACACCATCCGGATCAAGAAGCCCGGGCTTTTCCGCACCGGCAGCTCCAAAACGCAGAAGTTTCATTTACTTATTCCTCCCATGATCGGTTTATTTGCATTCCTCATACAAATAAACCATCCCTTGGTCCAGCAACGATCATTGATCTTGTAAATTAAAAGGGCCGCAGATTTGCGGCCCTCGTTGGGATCACGTTGTGACGATCACACAAGATTGGCTTGGAAAAACTCGGCCGTCCGCGCATTGGCGGTTTCTGCATCCTTCTCGTCGTAATGCGCCCCGCCCTTGCGCGCAAACGCATGATCGCGACCGGGATAGAAATGAAGCTCGGTCAACGGATGGTCATCAAGCGCATCCTTGATAACGGCCTGTGCATCGGCGGGGATATATTCATCATTCCCGGCCAAGTGAATGATCACCGGCTGTTTGATCTTCCCGGCTTCACCGACATAATTGTTCATGCCACCGCCGTAATAGACTGCAAAGGCATCGCCATCAGTGCGCGTCGCCGACAGGAAGGTCAAAAGCCCGCCAAGGCAGAAACCGACAACACCGGCCTTGCCATTTGCACCATCAATCTTGCGTGCTGCCGTCAGGGTTGCCGCAATATCCTCGACACCCTTATCGACATTGAATGCCTGATAATAGCCAAATGCCTGTTTCCATTCTTTTTCGGTCTTGTCGGTGATTTCGATCCCCGGCTCGATCCGCCAGAACAGATCAGGACAAACCGCGATATAGCCCTGTTTGGCATAATCATCGGCAATGCCACGCATCACGGCATTAACACCAAAGATTTCCTGAATAACCACCACCACCGGTGCCGGTAATTTGGCTGGCATGGCAACATAGGCATCGAAATTACCGTTCGGCGTCTGCACCGTCAGCTTGCTGGTCATGATGGTCCTCCTTGTCGATATCAGATTTTCCGGCGACGCCGGTTCTTTCCCTGATGAGGTATTGGATCATACTGATTTCGCAAGGGCGTAGTAGAAATCCCTGCCCCTCAGATCAGTTTCGCCACGGATTGACCGCACGACGATCCACCACACCGGGGACAATCCCGCGTGCAGCGTTCGATACATGATCCATCACGTTGCTGGCTGCGATATCGTATTGACGTGCGATCATGCGTTTTTGCCGTTCAGCAAATAACGACGCACGATCCGCCAGATCAATCGGGCTTCCGGCCGTTTCCATCCCTGCAAGGAACGCATCGCGATCCAGCCAGTCCAGTGTATTTTTTGTCAGATCAAGACGCAGCACATCCCCGTCGCGCAGATGACCGATGCCGCCACCCACGAATGCCTCGGGCACCATATGGCCGATACACGCCCCCTTGGTCACGCCGGAATAACGGCCATCAGTGATCAGCATGCTTGACGCTTCAAGGATGCGATGGTGGCGCAGGTTCTGGGACGGTGAAAACATTTCCGGCATGCCATAGGCTTCCGGCCCCTGCCCGCCAATCACAAAGGCAAAGGACAAATGCCCCTGTGCCAGCATATCCTTGGGGGCGTCCATATCAACCCGGTTACCACCATTGCGCCGGACCACGGCAGCAATCAGTTCTTCGTCCACGCCATCGGTTTCAATCAGGCGCGTCACCAGATCGGGCGAGGCAAAATCAGCGTTACAGACATGCTCATTTTCATAATAGCGTACGATGAAAACGTGATTGTCGAAATGTTCGATCAGATGGTCGCTCATGCCCGATGTCTTGACCGCACAATTTTCAAAGAAGCTGCCGGTCAGAACATCCACGCCGGACCGCTTGCGTACAGGGGTCGCCCGGATAACCGATTTATCGCCAAGTGACAGATCGACCGGGTTTTCAAGATTGGCAATCCGTTCGCCCCATGTTTTGCCAAGAACCGTCGGCGCATCCAGATCCATCGCCACACCAAGATCGGCAAGAACGCGATAGATACTTTCCATACCACGATTTTTGCCTTCGGCCATTTGCTGGGCCAGAACAAAGGTATCGCGATTTTCCGTCAGGCTATGGGCGAAGATTTCCGGCACCGGTGCTTTAAGACGCACATCCTGATAATCATCAATCGTCACGTCAAACCCGGCATAGCGCATCATGAAGGGCAAATGCAGCAGCATGTTGCTGCTTGACCCCGTGGCATTATGAATACGCACGAAATTGGCAAAGTTGCGTTTCAACAGATTGCTGATCGCATATTCGGGTTTGTTGAAGACCCCAAACATCGCATCAATCCCGGCCGCCACTGCTGCATAGGGCGGCACATCGGTAAGCAATTCCAGTTCGGGCGGTGTCAGGCCAAAGGCTGCCAGCATGGTCCGCGATGAATTGCCCGTGCCGTTAAAGGCGCAAATTCCCCCCTTGGAATCACAGGTCGCCCCGGCAAGCTCATCAAGAACCCGGCGCTCCATCTTGCCATCGATAATGCCCAATAACCGCGCCCGGTCCAGCAACCCGGCAAAGGCTTCGTCAGACGTGCATTGCAGAATATAGCGCATATTTTCGCGAATATCCGAACCAAGGTCATCATGCCCGGCCCGATCTGCATCATCTGCAATTTTATCCAGCAACCGGCGGGTTCCATCGGGAATTTCCCCGCCCTTCAGGACGTGGGACGGGGCAAACACCGCCCAGACCGGGGCCTGATCACCACGATATTTGCGTGCCTGATCGGCGGCCGCCAAACCGGCCACTACCGCGGCGGGGGATTTGTCGCACCCGGCAATGACATAAGCCGCATGATAGCTGTGGCCTTCAAAGGTAATATTGACCGCCGCCGCCGTATGGTTCCGCGATGCCAGGGAATAGCTTTGGCCGATATTATTCTGCGCGGTGCCATCGCAAATCACCGGCACATGAAACAGGAACGGCACCCCACCCATTTCCCATATGCGAATTGCCGCCATCAAAGCCTGTGGCCGATCCAGCAAATGCGCCGGATGATCCGGGGCCCCGCCGATAATCGCAATGCGTGGCCGGTTTTCCACCAGTCGCCCGACCACATCTCGGATTTCCGGTACATTGAATTTCCGGTCGCTGGCGACAACCGGGTTTTCATTCACCGCGTCGCGCAATAGCCGCACAACCGTAATCGGCTGATTGGCCAGCCCCTGAATGCAGTCGCGATAGGGATTGGCTTTTTCGTCAATGGTGATGGCATTGGGAAGGGATTGGGGCATGATGGTCTCTGACTGCGGGAATCGGGACGAAATGGTGCGAATTTATTTGATTGGTGGCAGACTATCAGACAAGCCCGCCATCGACGATAAAGCTTTGTGACGAGCACGCCGATGATACGTCGGATGCCAGGAAAAGCACCATCTGTGCAACATCATCCCCGACAAGGCGGCGTTTGACGCATTGCTGTGATTGAATGCGTTCCTCGTCCTCCGGGCTGATCCAAAGATCAAGCTGGCGCTGGGTAATAATACAGCCCGGAATCACGGTATTGACCCGAATGCCATCCGCACCCCAGTCACGTGCCAAGGCGCGTGTCATGCCGACAATGCCTGCCTTAGCGGTTTCATAACCGACCAGATCGGGCAACCCCATCAAGTAACTTACCGAACTGAAATTAATGATGCTGCCACGGCCCTTTTCGGCCATGCCCTTTGCCACGGCACGCGAACAGAAAAACTGATGTGACAGATTGACATCAAGCTTCTCACGCCATTCATCCGGCCCGGTTTCTTCTGGACTGTGGCGATCATCGCGAGCCGCATTATTGACCAGCACATCAATCACACCGATTTTCGATGCCATTTCGGTAACAGCCTTGGGAATCCCGGCCTGATCGCGCAGATCAAGTGACATGTAGTGCGGACGAACATCCAGATCACGTTCGATTTCGGCATACAGTTTTTCCGCGGCAGCATCATCGATATCAAAAAAGCCGACCCGCGCGCCCTGCGCACAAAAGGCCCGGACGATAGACGCCCCGATGCCCGACGCGCCACCGGTCACCAGAACCGATTTGCCCTTTATGTCGTGATAACTCGCTGTCATGACGTTCCCTGACTTGTTTTCATCTTTTATTTTTCACTATCAAATTAAATGCTGCGCTGCACCAACTCAAATCCGCCTGAAATCAACCAATGATGCGGATTAACGGTGGATTTGAGCGTAAGAAGCGAGATTTTTAATTTGTTCATTAAAAAAAATTTGACAGGACGGATCGAAGGCGTCAACATTTTTTCGACAACAAAAATAAATGTCACTGCAAGACACATATCATTCAGGGAAGAAACAGATGAAAAAACTCCTCTCCTCGGTCGCACTGGCCGGTGCCGTGCTGTTTTCCGCTAACGCCTTTGCCGACGATCTGATCGTTGGTGTCAGCTGGTCGAACTTCCAGGAAGAACGCTGGAAAACCGACGAAGCCGCCATTGTGAAGGCGCTTGAAGCAGCTGGCGCACAATATATCAGCGCAGACGCCCAAAGCTCGCCCTCCAAACAGCTTTCCGATATCGAAAGCCTGATTTCGCGTGGTGCAGATGCCTTGATCGTTCTGGCACAGGATTCCTCATCCATTGGTGCTGCAGTAACGCAGGCGATCAATGAAGGCATTCCGGTGGTTGGTTATGACCGCCTGATCGAAGACCCGAACGCCTATTACATTACCTTCAACAACAAGGAAGTCGGCCGTCTTCAGGCCGAAGCCGTGTTTGCCCAGCAGCCGAAAGGCAATTACGTATTCATCAAAGGCGCACCAACCGACCCGAACGCCAATATCCTGCATGAAGGCCAACTTGAAATCCTTCAGGCAGCAATTGATAACGGCGACATCAAGGTCGTCGGCGAAGCCTATACCGATAGCTGGCAGCCAGCCATCGCCCAGCGCAACATGGAACAGTTCCTGACTGCTGCCGATAACAAGGTTGACGCCGTTGTCGCCTCGAATGACGGCACGGCGGGTGGCGTTGTGGCCGCCCTTTCGGCACAGGGCATGCAGGGCATCCCGGTTTCCGGTCAGGATGGTGATCACGCCGCACTTAACCGTGTTGCGCTTGGCACCCAGACGGTTTCGGTCTGGAAAGATGCCCGCCTTCTGGGACAGCGCGCAGCCGAAATCGCGGTTGAGCTGGCAAAAGGTGCAAAACTTGGCGATGTCGAAGGCACCCAGGACTGGAACAGCCCGAACGGCGTCACCATGAAATCCTACTTCCTTGATCCGGTGGCGATCACCCAGAACAAGCTTGATCTTGTGATTGATGCAGGCTGGGTATCGAAAGACGTCGTCTGCAAAGGGGTTGAAAGCGGCAAGGTCGCTGCCTGTAACTAGGCAGGTTTCCTCCCTCCGACCTTGTTAAACCCCGGGGCCGGCCGCATCTGATCGACCGGCCCCGCCGCCTGACGAGCATTTTACATGACAAGACTACTTGCCAAGATGGAAGTCGACCGCCGCCTTATGGGGCTCGCAGTTGTGCTTCTGGTTATCTGGATCGGCTTTGACATCGCATCCGGCGGACGCTTCATCACCCCGCGCAATATCTTCAACCTGTCGGTTCAGACGGCATCCGTTGCCGTGATGGCGTGCGGGATGGTGCTGATTATCGTCACCCGCCATATCGACCTTTCGGTCGGTGCGATACTGGGTGTTCTTGCGATGATCATGGGTGTCGTGCAATCCGACATCCTGCCACAATTCCTTGAATACAATCACCCGATGACATGGATCATCACCCTTATTGTCGGGTTGGTGATCGGGGCGGCAATTGGTGGCATACAGGGGCTTGCCGTTGGCTATCTTAGCGTTCCGGCCTTTATTGTGACCCTGGGCGGGCTTCTGGTCTGGCGCGGGGCGGCATGGTGGGTCACGCAAGGGCGTACTGTTGCCCCGCTTGATCACAATTTCATGCTGCTGGGCGGCGGGATCGAAGGCACGATTGGCGCAACCTGGAGCTGGATTGTCGCAGCCATCGCCATTGTCGCCATCATCTATGCCGCCATCATGGAACGTCGCCGCAGGCTTTCCTTCCAGTTCCCGGTCAAACCGATCTGGGCGGAATATACCAATACACTGATCAAGGCCGGGCTGGTTCTGGTGGCGATCATCACATTGAACGCCTATCATCTACCCGAACGTGCAGCCGAACGCATTCTTGAAGATCGCGGTATTCCGGTGACGCCGGAAAACCTTATGATTTCGCACGGCATTCCGATTCCGCTTCTGATTGTTGCCCTTGTGGCGATTGTTCTGACCATCGTTGCCAAACGCACCCGGTTCGGGCGCTACGTTTTCGCCATGGGCGGCAACCCACAGGCCGCCGAACTGGCAGGCATTAACGTCAAACGCATGACGGTTGCGGTTTTTGCCCTGATGGGAATTCTGTGCGCGATCAGTGCGGCGATTTCATCGGCACGCCTGCAATCGGCGGGCAATGACCTTGGCACGCTTGACGAATTGCGCGTGATTGCCGCGGTTGTGATCGGCGGAACGTCGCTGGCCGGCGGTGTCGGCACCATCTATGGCGCGCTGATCGGTGCCCTTGTGATGCAAAGCCTGCAAAGCGGCATGGCGCTTCTGGGTGTTGATACATCACTGCAAAGCATCGTCATCGGCCTTGTGCTTGTCCTTGCCGTGTTCAGCGACAAATATTTCCACCGTCGCTATAGCGACCCGACCAGTTAGGAGTATGGGGAAATGAACGATATCAAAACCGGTCAAAACCCGCTGGTCGAAATGCGCGACATCCATATCAGCTTTGGCGGGGTCAAGGCGGTCGACGGGGTTTCCATTGATCTTTATCCCGGCGAGGTGGTTGGCGTGCTTGGCCATAACGGTGCAGGCAAATCAACTCTGATCAAGGTGCTTTCGGGTGCATACAAGGCCGACACCGGCCAGATCATTGTTGATGGCCGCGAAGCCAAAATCGAAAATGCCCGCGATGCGCGCGACAACAATATCGAAACCATCTATCAGAACCTTGCCCTTGCCGATAATCTTGATGCCGCGCAGAACCTGTTTCTCGGCCGTGAAATCGTTGATAAATTTGGCTTTCTTGACGATGCCGCGATGGAACACAAGGCGCGTGAAGTGCTTCATCGCCTGAACCCGAATTTCCATAAATTCACATCCCCCGTTTCTGCACTTTCGGGCGGGCAACGGCAATCGGTGGCAATTGCGCGTGCCCTTTTGTTCGAAGCCCGCGTTCTGATCATGGATGAGCCCTGTGCCGCCCTTGGCGTGCATGAAACCCGCATGGTCGGCGAACTGATTGATCAGCTTAAACGCGACGGGCTCGGTATTTTGTTGATCAGTCACGATCTTCATGATGTGTTTGATTTGTCTGATCGTTTGCATGTTATGAAGAACGGCAAGCTGGTCGGCACCGTCCCGACCAAAGATGTTACCCATGATGACGTTCTTGGAATGATCATTCTGGGCAAAATGCCCGATCATCTTTTGCATCTTGCCGGACCGGGTGCCACCAACGCCCCGAACAAAGAGGCCCTTCAATGACTATCGACTTCCCAAATACCGCAAGCGACATCCTGCCCGACGATCATGGCAATGCCATTCTGGTTGGTCGCGTCTGGGACCCGCGCGTTTCCGGCCCGACCCCGGTTGTTGTCGATCAGGGCAACCTTCGCGATATCAGCAAACTGGCCCCGACCATCAGTCAGCTTCTTGAACGCGATGACCTGGTATCGCAGCTTCGCAATCCGTCCGGTTTCCCGCTGGTGGGTACGCTTGATGACGTTGCAGCAGCATCCAAACCCGGCGCCGGATCGCAAACGCTTCATTTGCTCAGCCCAAATGACCTTCAGGCGATCAAGGCCAGTGGCGTGACATTTGTCGCAAGCCTTCTGGAACGTGTGATCGAAGAACAGGCGCGTGGGGACGCCAGCAAGGCCGATCTGATTCGCACCGAAATCACCGGCATCATCGGCGATGACCTGTCGCAAATCGAACCGGGATCGAAAAAGGCCGCCGACATCAAGGAAGTCCTGATCGCCAAAGGCGCATGGTCGCAATATCTGGAAGTCGGGATTGGCCCGGATGCGGAAATCTTTACCAAATCCCCGCCAATGTCCGCCGTTGGTCATGGCGCGCATGTCGGCCTGCATCCGATTTCAAACTGGAACAACCCGGAACCCGAAGTGGTTCTGGCTGTCAGCTCAAAGGGCAAAATCGTCGGCGCAACCCTTGGCAATGATGTCAATCTGCGCGACGTCGAAGGCCGCTCCGCCCTGCTTCTGGGCAAGGCAAAGGACAATAACGGCTCCTGCGCCATCGGGCCGTTCATCCGCATTTTTGATGGTAATTTCACGCTTGAAACCGTCAAGCAGGCCGATCTTAAAATGGCGGTCGACGGACAGGATGGCTATCACCTTGATGCCGGAAGCTCCATGAGCCAGATCAGTCGTTCACCCGAAAGCCTCGCCGCACAGGCATACGGCAAACATCATCAATATCCGGATGGCTTCATGCTGTTTCTGGGCACGATGTTTGCGCCCACCGATGATCGTGGCGGCAAGGGCAAGGGCTTCACCCACGAAATGGGCGATCTCGTTACCATTTCGACCCCCTGCCTCGGCAAGCTTTGCAATCAGGTCGAGCGGTCCGATACCATTGCGCCATGGACCTTTGGCATTACGGCACTGATGACCAATCTGGCCGCACGTGGATTGCTTTAACCCGCTGCATCAGCAGCTTGCCAAAACGATAAAAAACATGCCCTTATCCGGAACCGGGTTTGCCCCCGGTTCCGATCCCGCCTTGCAGAATAACAGGCCCCGCCGATGAGCCGTCGAACCGATCACGATACCCCACGCCAGCCATCCCAGATTGCCATTCTGCGTTTTCTGCGTATTCATGGCCCTGCCGCCCGTATCGATATCGGCAACGCCACCGGATTAAGCCCGGCGACAGTAACATCGCTGACCGCCGATCTGATTGCCCAGGGGCTGGTAAAGGAAACCCAAGGCACACCAAACGGCACAAATGGCAATAGCGGCCAAAGTGCCACGCGCGGCCGCCCCAAGGTTCTGCTTGATCTTGTGCCGAGCGCGGCCTGCGTGATCGGTGTCAAGCTGACGATCAATCTGGTTGAAATCGCACTGGGCAATTTCAAGGGTGAGATTGAACGCAGCATCCAGCACAGCATCAACACCCGTGATCTTGATGAAACGTCGCTGGTCACAACACTTTGCGATCTGATTGATCAGTTCATTTCCGATAACCGCGACATTGCACCAAACCCGCCTATCGGGATTGGTATCGCCATTCAGGGAGTCGCCGACAGCAACAGCGGCGAAATCATCTGGTCACCGGCCCTTCGCAATCGACATATCGCAATTACCAAACCGTTGCGCGAACGCTTTGGCGGCATTGTCCAGATGTCAAACGATGCCAACTGCATTGCAACTGCCATCACCCAGAATAACGATCTTGGCGGCAATGGTGATTTTGCCGTCATCATGCTGGGCTACGGCGTCGGCATGGGGCTTGTCCTGAACGGGGCGGTGTATAATGGCCATTTTGGCGCTGCCGCCGAATTCGGTCACATGAAATATCAACCCGACGGGCCGCTTTGCAATTGCGGGCGACGCGGTTGTATCGAAGCCTATATCGGGGATTACGCCATTCTGCGCGATGCCAGTGGCCTCATTGATATGCCCGATGCCAACAACCTGCATCCCAGCGAAAAACAGATGATGGATCTGGTCAAACGGGCACGTGACGGCCACGAAGACCTTGCCGATCTGTTCCGCCACGCCGGAAAGGTACTCGGATATGGCATTGCCAATCTGATCGCCCTTCTGGGACCGGAACGCATCCTGATCACCGGGTCCGGCGCGCGGGCCTATGATTTGATGGAGCCGGAAATCGAACGCGGCCTTCGCGAGGCACAGGTGCCGGAACTGCGTAACGGGCCCAAGATCACCCACCTGCCGTGGGACAAGGATCTGGCATTGCAGGGCGCAATCGGCCAAAGCCTTTTGCGCCATGACGAAAGCATGTTTGCCAATCCACCGGCAAACTGACCGGATCATTTGGCTAGACCTGAAATGCAAAAAGCCACCCGAAACGGGGCGGCTTTACGCGATATTCAGCAAAGCATAACGGGATCAGCGACCCGTTTTTTTGCGCCATGCCTCATAATTGGCTTTGGTTTCGTCCTTGGTCGCCGGATAAAGGCCGATGATCGGCTTGCCGGCCAGAACTTCTTCCAGAACGAAGTCCTCGAAGCTCTCCATGCCTGCGCATTCTTCGGCCAGTTCGTCGGCAAGATGGGCCGGAATGACAACAACGCCATCCTTATCCCCGACCAGAACATCCCCCGGGAAAACCGGCGCATCGCCACACCCGATCGGCACGTTAAGGTCATAGGCCTCGTGCAGGGTCAGGTTGGTCGGGGCCGACGGACGGTTGTGATAGGCGTGAATATCAAGTTTGCCAATACCCTCCGCATCGCGGAAACCACCATCGGTAACGATACCGACAACGCCGCGCTTCATCAGACGGGTTACAAGGATCGAGCCCGCCGATGCCGCCCGGGCATCCTTGCGGCTATCCATCACTAGAACATGACCAGCCGGGCATTGTTCAACCGCAACACGCTGCGGATGGTTAGGATCGCGGAAAACCTCGATCGGGTTGCGGTCTTCACGTGCCGGGATATAGCGCAGGGTATAGGCCTGCCCGACCATGTTCTCGCCTTTTGGCGCAACCGGGCCAACCTCCTGAATAAACTGGTTCCGAAGGCCGCGTTTAAAAAGGGCGGTGCAAAGCGATGCCGTGCTGACCCGTTTAAGCTTCTCGCGCGTTGCGTCACCAAGGACATAATCGCTCATTATCTGAACTCCGTAGGTACGCCGGGGTGCAATCACCCCGGCAAATCAATGAAAGGCGATCAGGCCAAATCAGTCGGCAGGACATCCGCCGGGATGTTCTGATAGCAGACCGGACGCAGGAAGCGACGGATCGACATGGTACCAACCGACGTCGCACCGAAATTGGTCGATGCCGGGTATGGCCCGCCATGCACCATGGTGTCGCAAACCTCAACCCCGGTCGGGAAACCATTGGCCAGAATACGCCCCGCCTTGCGCTCCAGGATCGGCAGCAACGAACGGGCATCCGCCGCATCACCAGCATCCATATGGATCGTGCAGGTCAGCTGACCTTCAAGCGCCCTGGCAATCGCCTGCATTTCGGCAATGCCCTTCACTCGGACAACAAGCCCAAGCGGCCCAAACACTTCCTCACCCAGCACATGATTGGCCAGCCAGTTTTCACCGCTGGTCTCAAACAGATACGGCGTCGCATTGCGAAGATCACATGACGTGGTCAGGACTTCCTTGACGCCCGATGTCGCAGCAATACGTTTCGCCCCACTGCGATACGCATCGGCCATGCCATCGGTCAGCATGGTTTGCGCCGCCACATCGCCAAGGCCCGCTTTGGCGGTTGTGACAAACGCATCGGCATCCGGCCCATCCAGAACAACCGCAATCCCCGGATTGGTGCAGAACTGCCCTGCCCCCATGGTCAGCGACCCGACCCAGCCCCTGGCGAGTTCTTCGGTGCGCGCACTCATGGCGTTCGGCAGCAGGAACATCGGATTGACCGAACCCAGCTCGCCAAAGAACGGGATTGGCTCCGGACGCTGCGCGCACAGATCGAACAACGCACGACCACCGCCCAACGACCCGGTAAAGCCGACCGCCTTGATCAGCGGATGCTGCACCAGGCTCTGGCCGACATCGCGCTTGCCACCCTGGATCAGGCTGAACACACCGGGATGAATGCCACATGCCTTGACCACAACATCAATCGCCTGCGCAACAATCTCGCCGGTACCCGGATGGGCCGAATGGCCCTTGACCACGACCGGGCAACCAGCTGCAAGGGCGGCGGCGGTATCGCCACCAGCGACCGAGAATGCCAGCGGGAAGTTCGACGCACCAAACACCGCCACCGGGCCAATCGGGCGCTGCATCAGACGCAGATCCGGGCGCGGCAGGGGGGCGCGATCCGGAAGCGCTTCGTCATGACGGCGATCAAGATAATCACCGGCAAGGATATGGCTGGCAAACAGGCGAAGCTGGCCAACCGTACGGCCACGTTCCCCATTCAGGCGCGCTTCCGGCAGGCCGGTTTCCTGGGTACCGATTTCGGTAATTTCCGCACCACGGGCGTCGATTTCATCGGCGATCCTATTCAGGAACTTCGCCCGTTCTTCGCGGGTCGAATAGCCATAGGACCAGAATGCTTCCTCGGCGGCCCTGGCAGCCTGATCGACCATGGCCGGGGTGCCAACCGGGAAAGTATTGGCCGGGCCATGGGCCGGTTCGGACTGGAAGGTCTGCTCGCCCGCCACCCACTGGCCGGCAATCAGATGTTTTCCTTTCAGGTTATAGGACATTGGTGCCTCCTTTACGCGGGGATATCCCGGCGCTTATTTCACTAGTTTGTTTTCGCGCATGAATACGACAAGCTTGTCATGCTGCGCAGGCGTCAGGGGCCAAGCTGATGGCGGGCGCGTCGGTCCGCAATCGTTGCCCAGAATCTGCAACGCGGATTTAACTCCGGTCACGTTGGTACCGTTCATTTCTTCGGCTCGGACATCTTCAAATGCCCGCATTTCCGAAATCAGTTTGCGTGCGGTTTCGTAATCGCCGCCCTCAAGAGCCGCATGGATCGCCATCGAGCGTTCCGGCCACACATTGATCAGACCCGACGTAAAGCCGCGCGCGCCCACCGCATAGAAGGTCGGCGCCCAGACTTCGGCAAGCCCGCCAACCCAAACGATATCAGGATCGCAGGCTGAAATCGCCTCGGCCAGCTTCATCGGATTTGGCGTCGCCCATTTGACACCGGCAACACCTTGAACTGCACATAGGTCGGCAATCGCCTTGGTGCCAATCGTATCGTTGCGAAGATACAGCATCATCGGCAAACCATCCGACGCATCGGCAATGCGTTTAAGATAGTCGACAACACCACGCGGCGCGACAAAGGGATCTGGTGGCTGATGGATCATAAGCGCCTCGGCACCGGCGTCCGCCGATGCCTTTGCCAATGCAACCGCATCGCGAATGCCACGCCCGACACCTGCCAGCATCGGCGCGCGACCATCAAGCATTTCGGCAACCGATCTGGCCATGGTGATGGCCTCGTCCGTGGTCAGCGCATAAAATTCGCCGGTATTGCCGTTTACCACCGGAAAATGGACACCCGCGGCCAGCGCACGATCAATGATCGGGGAGAGTTTTTTCGGCGCGACATCGCCGTTTTCATCATAAGGCGTAACAAGAATGCCGGAAATCCCGGACAGCACGCCACGCAAATCGGCTTTGGAAAGTGCCATTGGTCAAAGTCCCTGAATTCTGTTGGTGGTGGCGCGATGGGTGCGCCACCAGTTTGTCATCGATCATTGCCGGATCAACCAACCGGCGGATCAGAAGATATCCGGCTCACCGGCGGTTTTGCCGAAGTCGGGCGACAGGAAGTCGAAATCACAGCCTTCATTGGCCTGGGTGACATGCTTGCCAAACATCCAGCCATAACCGCGCTGATAGCGATCCTCGGGCTTTTTCCAAGCCGCGCGACGCCGTTCGAGTTCATCTTCATCCACCAGCATGTCCAGACGACGGTTATCAAGATCAAGCTTCACGATATCGCCGGTTTTCAAAAGGGCGAGCGGCCCGCCGATATAGCTTTCCGGCGCAACATGAAGCACACACGCCCCATAAGACGTGCCCGACATACGCGCATCCGAAATGCGCAACATGTCACGATGCCCCTGCTTGATCAGCGCTTTCGGGATCGGCAGCATCCCCCATTCCGGGAATCCCGGCCCGCCAAGCGGCCCGGCATTGCGTAGAACCATCACATGATCGGGCGTGATATCAAGATTTTCGTCATCAACCGCCTTTTTCATTTCCGGATAGCTGTCAAATACAAGTGCAGGACCCTGATGATTGCGGAACCGTTCATCACAGGCGGCCGGTTTGATCACCGCCCCGTCCGGGCACAGATTGCCGCGCAGCACGGCAAGCGATCCTTCGTGATAGACCGGGTTGGACAGCGGACGAATGACATCGTCGTTATAAACCGTCGCGCCCTCAAGGGTTTCGCCAAGCGTCTTGCCGGTAACGGTCGTAACGCTTGTATCAAGCTTGTCGCCAAGTTCCGCCATCAGGGCGCGCAGACCACCGGCATAGAAGAAATCTTCCATCAGGTAATCACCCTTGCCCGACGGGCGAATATTGGCAATCAGCGGCGTGGTACGGCCAAGTGCGTCAAGATCATCAAGATCAAGCTTGATGCTGGCACGGCGCGCCATCGCCAGAAGATGCACCACCGCATTGGTCGAACAGCCGGTCGCCATCGCAACAACGGCAGAGTTTCTTACCGACGCCGGGGTGACAATTTTTTCAGGCGTCAGATCTTCCCAGACCATATCGACGATGCGACGACCACATTGGGTCGACATGCGGATATGACCGGCATCCGGTGCCGGGATCGACGACGCGCCAGGAAGGCAAAGCCCCATGGCTTCGGCAATCGCGGTCATGGTCGATGCCGTGCCCATGGTCATGCAATGACCATAAGAACGTGCGATGCCGCCTTCGACCCCCACCCATTCCTCGTCACTGATGTTACCCGCACGGCGTTCATCCCAGTATTTCCACGCATCCGACCCAGAACCAAGGATTTTACCGGCATAATTCCCGCGCAACATCGGGCCAGCCGGAAGATAGATCATCGGCACACCCGCCGAAATCGCACCCATGACAAGACCCGGCGTGGTTTTGTCGCAACCGCCCATCAAAACCACACCATCAAGCGGGTGCGAACGGATCAGCTCTTCTGTCTCCATCGCCAGCAGGTTGCGATACAGCATCGAGGTCGGCTTGGTGAAAGATTCATCAACCGAAATCGCCGGAAGTTCGACCGGGAAACCACCCGCCTGATGCACGCCTTTTTTGACGTCACCGGAACGTTCGCGGAAATGAGCGTGGCACGGGTTCAATTCCGACCAGGTATTCAGAATTCCGATGACCGGGCGACCTGTCCAGTCTTCCGGATCAAGCCCCATCTGCATCAGACGCGAACGGTGACCAAAAGAACGCAGATCGTCGGGCGCAAACCAGCGCGCACTTCTAAGGTCTTCGGCAGATTTTTTTTGTTTTTCGGACATGGCGTTCCTCCCGTGTATCTGCCCTGCCGGGTGACTATGCACATGCAAACCCGACAGAACAATGCAATTTCATTTATGATGACATGTATGCGCATACACATCAATGTTGTCAAGTTATCTTACAGGTATTTTCCCGTGTGAAGCTTATAGAAAAACACCAAATATTCCGGGATTGACAGAAGTTAAATCGACTTGTATGAATTTATGTATGCGCTTTCATTACGCTTGGAATTTTACAGGCAACAATAACAAGAACAAGCAAAGCGCAGGCCTATCGGGAACCACCCCGGCCGGGCATATCGGGCAAGGAGCCCTTATTCAGGATCGCGTCATTCGGGAGGAAACAATGACCGGACTTTTCAAAACCCTCGCCACTGCCGTCGGGCTTGCAGCCATGCTCGCAGCACCGTCTCTTGCCAACGCAGCCGACCTGCCAAGCAACGTTCGACTGGTCATCGGTTCGAAGTCAACCGGTGGCGACACCTATCAGAACAGCGCAATCATCGCCGAAGCACTTTCGAAAAAACTCGATATCAACGTCAAGGTTGATGCCGTTGGTGTAAGCGAAGCCTTCAAGGCACTTGATCGCGATTCACGTGGCACGACGCTTATGATGTTCCATGACGGTGCCTATATGGGCAACCTTTATGGCGTTCGCGGTTACGACAATATTTTTGAAAAATACAATGTCGGTGCCACCGTCTCGATCAATCCGGGCAACGCATACCTTGTCGCGAAAGACTCTCCATTCAAATCAATGGAAGACGTCTTTGCCGCTGCGGCTGCCGGACAGCGCATTCGCGTCGCCATTCAGGCTGGTGGCGTTTCGGAAATCGGTCTTTCTGCGATGAAAAACGCAGCAAAAATCATGTATCCGGGCGCTGAAGAAAACATCGTCGCCGTCAATACCGGTTCGCAGGCAGATAAAAACCAGCTTCTGTTTGATCGTCAGGCCGATGTGATCAACGGCTCCGTACAGGCAAACGAACAGTTCACCCAGCTTCCGCAGGACGACCAGAAAGCGATGCGTTTCATCTGGGTAACAGCCCGTGAAAAAACCATCAAACAGGCAAATCCGGAAGGCATGGGCAACACGACCAGCGAAGAATTGCTCGGCTACACCACACCGAATGTAAGCGTCACGATGGACGGCACGAACGACTTCACCTTTGATAAAGAGTTCTTCTTCCTCTTCAACAAAGACATGGATCCGGCAATCGTCGAAACCATCGACAATGCCCTTGCCGAAATCTATGCCGAAGGCAAAATTCAGGAAACCCAGAAGAATTCCTTCTTCATTCCGAACTTCCTGCCATCGAAAGAAGCCTCTGCCTATCTTGAAGGTAAAAGCGAAACCATCCGGAAAATCATCTCTTCGATTTCAACGAACTAGCCATTCCCTGTTGGCCCGGCCATCTGCCGGGCCAACAGGAATATCGACAGATGAAGACTATCCCGACAACCGTGCCCGCCGCTAAAACCGACACGTTTTCAGCACATTGGGCAGCGCGGGATAAGAAGGAGATACTTCATGTCACTGGAAACGCTTTTATCAGTGTCCATTGATTTCGATACATCGCACACGGTATTTCCAACCATCGTTGCCATTGTGCTTGGCATTTTACTGGTTGCGATACTGGCAACGCGCAGTCGCGCGATTTTGGCAACGGTTGGCTCCGTCCCCTGGTGGCCGGCAAAAATTGACCATATGCGTTTTTTCGGAACCCTCGCAGGTACCGTTCTGTATTTCATCGCCATGCCATGGGTGGGCGACTTTTATCCGAATACCGGCCTCGGGTTTTATATCTGTTCGATCCCCTACCTGTTTGCCATGAGCGTGCTTTACCTGCAGCAGCGCGATAAGCGGCATCTGCTGATCGCGGGCCTGAATGCCCTGATAGCACCAAGCGTTGTCTGGTACCTGCTGTCGGAACTTTTCAACATATCGCTTCCTTAAGCCAAGAACGACACGAGAGATTTGATATGGATTTTCTTTCCATTTTAACGCCGTTCTTCTTTACCCTGGTTGCATCCGGCACGGTGATCGGCATCATTTTTGGTGCGATCCCCGGAATGACGGCAACCATGGCGGTCGCGGTGTGTTTACCCCTGACCTATTCCCTTGGTCTGGAAAACGGTCTGGCCCTTTTGCTGGGTCTTTATGTTGGCGGCATTTCGGGCGGACTTGTTCCGGCTATTCTTTTGAATATCCCGGGAACGCCATCCTCAATCGCCACCACATTTGACGGCTACCCCATGACCCAAAAGGGCGACGGTGAAAGCGCCCTTCGGATCGCAGTCATTTCATCTTTTGTCGGCGGCATCATCAGTCTGGCGGCACTCTTCTTCTTTGCCCCCGCACTTGCCGACTTTGCGATCAAATTTTCATATGTTGAAAAATTCCTGATCATCTTCTTTGCGCTGACCGTTATGGCAGCACTTAGCAGCAACATGCTCGTTGGCGTTTTCAGTGGCGTGCTTGGTATCTTCCTTAGCCTGATCGGTGCCTACGATATTTCGCGCGGCGGCAACGGCGAATTGCGTCTGGTACCTGAATTTCTGGAATATTACCTTGAAGGTGGCTTCTCGCTGCTGCCGGTACTGATCGGGATCTTTGGCCTGTCGACCATCCTGATCGAAGCCGAAAGTGGCATGAAGGACGAAAAAGGTCTTTCATCGGTCAAGATTGGCAAAGGCAAACGTTTCGATTTTTCCGTCTTCAAAGGTCAGTTCGTCAACCTGATACGATCTTCAGGGATTGGTACTTTTGTGGGCATTTTGCCCGGTGTCGGCGGCAGTGCCGCATCGATCCTGGCCTATAGCCAGCAAAAAAACTTTTCAAAAAATCCGGAACGCTTTGGCAAAGGCGAACCTTCCGGCGTCATGGCATCGGAAAGTGCGAATAACGGCCTGACCGGCGGCGCGCTGGTACCGTTGCTTTCGCTTGGCATTCCCGGTGATTCCACAACCGCCATCCTGATCGGTGCCTTCACCTTGCAGGGCATTCAGGTCGGCCCCCTGTTTATCGGCAACAATCCGGTAACCTGGGATGCGATGATTGTTGCCATGCTTGCAGCAAACATCGTGATGCTGATTGTCATGATCTTTGCCATCCGGCATATCGCCAAGGTGGTGATGATCCCGAAAAACATCCTGTTTCCGATCATCTTGATGATGTGCGTTGTTGGCGCATACACCATCAATTACGGCGTGATGTTTGATGTCTGGACGTTGTTGATATTCGGTTTGTTTGGCTACTTTGCCCATAAAATCGGCTTGGAAATCGCCCCCTTCATCATCGGTTTTATCCTTGGTCCGTCGGCGGAAATCTATTTCGTCAAAAGCATTGAATCGTTTGGCACGCTCTCGATCTTCTTCACCAAAAGCTGGATCGCGGTTCTGTTGTGGATACTGATTGCACTTTCCGTCTGGTTCTCGGTTGCAATTTCTCGCAAAAAGAAACGGGACCTGACGGCATCTGGCAATTAAGATAAAACGCGATTGCCATCCAGTGATGCCAATGTGAAGGTGCCCTCGGATCAAGCCGATGCCAAGGGCACCTTCACAAAATGACTTCAACAGAGAAACCGTTTTGCCGAAAAACGAAACACCGCACACAATGTCTCAGAGCAAAGAACACCATTCGGGCACCGTAACGATGGAATCCGTCGGGCGACTTGCCGGTGTGTCGCAGGTGACGGTTTCGCGTGCCCTTAATGATCCGTCCAAAGTGTCAGCAAAGACACTTCAACGCATCAAAGATGCAATCGAACTGACCGGTTATGTGCCAAACATGGTCGCCGGGGCCTTGGCATCCAAGCGAAGTCACCTGATTGTTGCCCTGATCCCGTCCATCACCAACTTCGCCTATTCCGAATTCATCAAGCATTTCATTCAGGTGATGCGCGGGCATGGCTATCATGTTCTGACTGCTGAAACCGGCCTTTCTATGGAAGAAGAAGAATCGGTCCTCGCAACCATGCTAAGCCGCCGTCCCGATGGCATCATGATGACCGGGATCAATCATTCGGCAAAATGCAAACGGATGCTTCTGGGCTCCGGAATTCCGGTTGTTGAAATCTGGGACATGACGGAATCCCCGATTGATACCTGTGTTGGCTTTTCACATGCAAAATCGGGCGAGGAAACCGCGAAGTTCGCGCATAAAAAGGGCTATCGCAATGCGCTGGCCATTTCGGCCGCCGACGAACGTGCGCTGCGACGTAAGGATGCTTTCTGCGAAACCTTTCGCAAGCTAGGCAACAATCCCGTCAAAGAGATATGCCTGGATAGTCCCGCCAGTCTGGAACTGGGACGAAAATCGCTTGCACAGGCTATTGATGAGGGCTTCAAGAACGGCGTTGTCATGTGCAGTTCCGACCTGCTGGCACATGGGGTCATCATCGAAGCGCAGACACGCAATCTGCGCATCCCCGAAGACATTGCAGTGATCGGCTTTGGGAACCAGAATTTTGCCGCTTTCACAGTACCAAGTTTGACATCGCTTCACGTTGACCGGGCTTATCTGGGCTCTCAGGCGGCGACAGCCTTAATGGCACGCATCGACAAAAAGCCGCTGCAAAAAAACTGCATCGATATCGGATTTGAAATTGTCGAACGGGATTCCGCCTGATTTGGCTTAGGCAAAACGCCGGAACAACCCGCGCCGTTCGCGGCAGATCATCGTCAATCCCGCCTGTCGCGCCAGATTGACCGCGGTTAATGTCGGCCCCGAAAGGGTTACAAGTCCGCCCACCCCACATTGCACGGTTTTGGTGACGATTTCATATGAACAGCGGCTGGTCATAAGGATGAAACCACCGGCCTTATCAACACCCTGACGCACCACCGCACCCAGAACCTTGTCGAGCGCATTATGACGCCCGATATCCTCGCGCACAATGCGGATGGAGCCAGTCGCATCGACAAAGGCACTGGCATGTAAAAGACCGCCGCCTTCACGGTTGCGCGTCTGCTGATCGGGAAGGGCGTCAATCGCACCAAGCACGATGTCTTGTGGCATATTTGAAGGCGTCACCTTACCGATCCGGTCCATCGCCACCGCCTCAAGCGACTGCACCCCGCAAAGCCCGCAACCCGAACGCCCTTCAAGAGTGCGCTTGCGGATTTCAAGCCGATCCAGAATATCCTCATCCAGATCGGCCTCGATCACATAACCCTGCAAGGTTTTGCGCACATCACGCAAATTGATCTGCCCGGCATGGTCCGCAATGCCTTCGGACAGGGCAAACCCGATCATGAAATCCTCAAGATCGTGCGGCGATACCATCATCACCGCGTGGGATGTGCCGTTAAATGTCAGGGCCGCCGGAATTTCCGGTTGCAGGATCATCGGCGCATCATCACTGCCATCGCCGCGCGTCACGGCACGCGCCGGGTCATGGTCACGGCCATCAATGATGAGGTTTGCCGATGTCATTTTTGCTGTCACGCCGTTTGTTTGACCTTGCGGATCGATGGGGCGGCTTCGATCACCAGCGGATGGAAACCGCCATGGCCGCTTTCGATCATGTCAAAAAGCTGCTTGCGCATGCGCGGTTCCCAGAAATCGCTGATATGCCCGGCCACCCCCTCGACCCCTTCGGCGTGGGGTTTTGATGTGAAAAAGGTCGCAATCTGATTGGCCATATAGACGAGTTTGTCAGGTGCCATTGACGTTTAATCTCCCGCCGGAATTCTTGATTTTACGGACGAAAACACCCGGTTTCATGACACGATCCTATCATGAAACCGGGCAACATTTCGCGCCTATTCGGCCGCATCAACACGTGGAAGGATCCGGCGTGACTGTTCAGCCTGCTTGTCATATTCCACCTGCCATTCGGTCGGCCCGTTACTCGGCGTGACCTGAACCGCGGTAACCTTGTATTCCGGGCAGTTGGTCGCCCAGTCGGTATAATCGGTGGTGATCACGTTGGCCTGCGTGCCCGGATGGTGGAAGGTCGTGTAAACCACCCCCGGTGCAACCCGGTCGGTAATCGTTGCTCGCAACGACGTTTCACCCGACCGCGACGCCAGACGGATCCAGTCCCCTTCGCGAATGCCACGCTGTTCGGCATCATGGGGATGGATTTCAAGCAGGTCTTCCTTGTGCCATGCAGTGTTTTCCGTCCGTCGCGTCTGTGCCCCCACGTTATATTGGCTAAGGATGCGCCCCGTCGTCAGCAACAGCGGGAAGCGCGGTCCGGTACGCTCGTCGGTTGCAACATATTCGGTCACAACAAACTTGCCCTTGCCGCGCACAAAGCCGTCGATATGCATCACCGGCGTCCCCAGCGGCGCCTTTTCATTGCATGGCCACTGGATCGATCCTTCGCGTTCCAGAAGGTCATAATTGACCCCGGCAAAGCTTGGCGTGGTGCGGGCAATTTCATCCATGATCTGCGACGGATGGGTATAGTTCCAATCAAGCCCCATCGCACGCGCCAGATTCTGGGTCACTTCCCAATCGGCAAAGCCGTTTTTCGGACTCATCACCTTGCGAACACGGTTGATACGACGTTCCGCATTGGTAAATGTCCCATCCTTCTCAAGGAAGGTCGAACCGGGCAGGAACACATGCGCATGATTTGCCGTTTCGTTCAAAAACAGGTCATGAACCACAACGCATTCCATTGCCGCAAGACCGGCGGCAACATGCTTGGTATCCGGGTCCGATTGCAGAATGTCTTCACCCTGAATATAGATGCCCTTGAAAGTGCCTTCGACAGCGGCATCAAGCATGTTGGGAATGCGAAGACCCGGTTCGTCATCGAGTTTGACACCCCAGATTTTTTCAAACACATCGCGCGTCGCATCATCGCTAATATGGCGATAACCCGGTAATTCATGCGGGAACGATCCCATATCACACGAACCCTGCACGTTGTTCTGCCCACGCAGCGGGTTCACACCCACGCCCGGACGCCCGATATTACCCGTCGCCATCGCAAGGTTGGCAATCGCCATTACCGTGGTTGATCCTTGGCTGTGTTCGGTCACGCCAAGCCCGTAATAGATCGCGCCATTGCCACCGCGCGCAAAAATACGCGCTGCCTTGCGCACGGTTTCCGCCGGAACCCCCGACAGGCGTTCGACCTCTTCCGGGCTATTTTGCGGGTCGGATACAAACGCCGCCCAATCCTGGAATTCATCCCAGTCGCACCGTTCGCGAATGAATGCCTCGTCAAACAGGCCTTCGGTCACAATCACATGCGCAAGCGACGTCAGAACCGCAACATTGGTACCCGGACGCAATGCCAGATGGGCGGCGGCCTTGATGTGCGGTGACTGCACCAGATCAATGCGACGCGGATCAATCACGATCAGCTCCGCCCCCTGACGCAACCGCTTTTTAAGGCGCGATGCAAAAACAGGATGCCCGTCCGTCGGGTTGGCCCCGATCAGGATCACAACATCGGTATGTTCGACACTGTCAAAATCCTGCGTCCCGGCCGATGTCCCGAATGTGGTTTTAAGGCCATAACCGGTCGGCGAATGACAGACACGCGCGCACGTATCAACGTTGTTATTACCAAACCCGGCCCGGATCAGCTTCTGCACAAGGAAGGTTTCCTCGTTCGTGCAACGCGATGACGTAATCCCGCCAATCGCGGCCTTGCCGTATTTTGCCTGAATCGAACGGAACTTGTCCGCCGTGTATCTAAGGGCTTCTTCCCAACTGACTTCGCGCCACGGATCAGACGTGTTTTCGCGGATCATCGGGTTCAGGATACGGTCCTTATGGCTGGCATAGCCATAGGCAAACCGCCCCTTAACGCACGAATGCCCGCGGTTGGCCTTGCCATCCTTGTACGGCACCATGCGCACCAACTCATCGCCGCGCATTTCCGCCTTGAACGAACAGCCGACGCCGCAATAGGCGCAGGTGGTGACGACCGAATGTTCCGGCTGACCGATTTCGATCACCGATTTTTCCTGAAGCGTTGCCGTCGGGCAGGCCTGAACACAGGCACCACACGACACGCATTCTGAATCCAGGAAGTTTTCATGCATGCCCGGCGACACCCGGCTTTCAAACCCGCGCCCCTCAATGGTCAGGGCAAAAGTCCCCTGCACTTCCTCGCACGCCCGCACACACCGCGAACAGACGATACATTTCGACGGGTCATAGGTGAAATACGGGTTGCTCTCGTCCTTGGCCATATAGCGCGGGTTTTCCTCGCCATTCTGGCGGGTTTTGACGTGGTTGCCCCCATCATAGCCATAACGCACATCGCGCAGGCCAACCGCACCGGCCATATCCTGTAATTCGCAGTCACCATTCGCCGCGCAGGTCAGGCAATCCAGCGGGTGATCGGAAATATAAAGTTCCATCACGCCCTTGCGGATTTTCTTCAATCTTTCGGTCTGGGTATGAACAACCATGCCATCCGCGACCGGGGTCGTGCAGGATGACGGGGTGCCATTGCGGCCTTCGATTTCCACCAGACACAGGCGGCATGAACCGAACGCATCGACCATGTCGGTCGCGCATAGTTTCGGCACTTGAATGCCCGCCTCCATTGAGGCCCGCATGATCGACGTGCCTTCGGGCACGGTCACATCAAATCCGTCGACATTAATTGTCACGGTCTTGTCGGATTTCGCGGCGGGGGTTCCGTAGTCGACTTCTTGTATCAAGGACATCGTTCTCACTCCGCGGCTATATCAAGCGAATGAGGCTTGAAATCATCAGGGAAATGGGTCAGCGCGCTCATCACCGGATAGGGCGTAAACCCGCCCAGCGCACATAGCGACCCGAACTTCATCGTTTCGCACAGATCGGCCAGAAGTTCCTTTTGCATTTCGGGATCTTCGCCGCGCGCGATTTTATCCACAACTTCGGTGCCGCGTGTTGATCCAATGCGGCATGGCGTGCATTTGCCACAGGATTCAATCGCACAGAATTCCATGGCAAAACGGGCCTGTTTCATCATGTCGACACTGTCGTCAAACACGACAACACCGGCATGACCGATCAAACCATCTGCCTTGGCGAATGCCTCGTAATCAAACGGCGTGTCAAACAGTTCGCGCGGGAAATATGCGCCCAGCGGGCCTCCAACCTGAACCGCCTTGACCGGGCGACCACTTGCCGTACCCCCACCGATCTGATCAACGATTTCACCCAGTGTCAGGCCAAAGGCCGTTTCATAAAGGCCGCCATGTTTGACATTGCCCGCGATCTGGATCGGGATGGTCCCGCGCGAACGGCCCATGCCGAAATCGCGGTAATATTCCGCACCCTTTTCAAGGATTACCGGCACCGAACACAACGAGATAACGTTGTTAACAACCGTCGGCCGTGCCATGAAGCCCTCAAGTGCTGGAAGCGGCGGCTTGGCGCGAACAACCCCCCGTTTGCCTTCCATGCTGTTCAACAGCGAGGTTTCCTCGCCACAGACATAGGCACCCGCCCCCATGCGGACTTCCATGTCGAACGCGTAATCCGATCCCAGAACCTTAGGCCCCAGCAGCTTGTTTGCCCGAGCGACTTCTATTGCTTCGTTCATGATGCGGATCGCATCAGGATATTCCGACCTTGTATAGACATATCCCTTGGTCGCCCCGGTCGCCAGACCGGCAATGATCATGCCTTCGATCAGAACGAATGGCTCGCCCTCCATGATCATGCGGTCGGCAAATGTACCACTGTCGCCTTCGTCGGCGTTACAGACGATGTATTTCTGATCCCCCGGCGCCTGCCGGACCGTATTCCATTTGATACCCGTCGGGAAACCGGCACCACCGCGCCCGCGCAGACCTGAATCCGTCACTGCCTTGACGATATCCTCGGACGTCATCTTAAGGGCATTTTCAAGCCCCTTGAGCCCGTCATTGGCACGGTAATCGTCAAGCGACACCGGATCAATAATCCCGCACCGCTGAAAGGTCAGGCGCGTCTGCGCCTTCAGGAACGGGATATCCTGCGTATGGCCAAGGTAACGTTTATGATCACTACCGTTCAGGAAACCGGCATCAAACAGGCTATCGACATCTTCGACCGCGACCGGGCCATAGGCCAGACGACCGCGCGATGTTTCGACCTCGACCATCGGCTCCAGCCAGTACATGCCAAACGAACCGTTACGCACGATCTGAACATCTTCGCCGCGTTTCGCCGCCGTTGCGGCAATGGCAGTTGCGACTTCGTCCGCACCAAGGGCAACGGAACCTGAGTCAAGCGGGACGTAAATCTTGACTGTCATGATCCCACCTCGCTCAGGATGCGATCAAGGCGATCCTTGCTGACCCGTCCGATGACCTTGCCATCCACCATGGCGGCCGGCGCACAGGCACAAAGCCCAAGACAGAAAACCGGTTCAAGCGTCACATTCTGGTCGCTGGTCGTTTCCGACCAGTCGACTTTCAGTTTGCGCTTCGCATGATCGCTCAGATCATCCGCGCCCATCGACTGGCACGCCTCGGCGCGGCAGATCTTGATCACGTGTCTGCCCGGCTTTTCTTCACGGAAATCATGATAAAAACTGGCAACCCCGTGGACTTCCGCCCGGCTGAGATTGAGCTTCTTGGCAATGGCCTGAAGGGCACCTTCGGGAATAAAGCCAAATTCTTCCTGCACTTCATGCAGAATCGGCAAAAGCGGCCCTTCAAGTCCGGCCAGACCATCACAAATGGTACCAACCCGGACGGATATTTCCTCGGTCGTCTCTGTTGCAGACATGCAAGCCTCTCTCACTTAGCAGTCTATTGAATTCTTTGTTATTCTTCACAGTGTCGGTGATTGCCAACGCCTGTTCAATAAAGCCATCCCGTTACGCGATAGCGAAAACCTATCAAGCCCTCTCAGGCGGGCTCCAGTTCAGAAATATTCTTTGCTTCTTTCAGCAACGCCGACACAACCGGTGTTGCCGGTTCGCGCTTTGCCGCGATCATACCCACCAGATGCGACGCATCCGGATCAACAATCGGGATCGATTTGACCCGGTCGCGCATACTGAATTCCTTGACCATCTTGACCGGCATGATGCTGGCCCAGTTACCGGTATGCACATGGGTAAAAAGCGCAATCATCGAATCACTTTCCAGCGTCGGGCTGATACGCGCCCCCGCCTCGTTCAGATGCTGATTGATAATCCGCCGGTTCTGCATATCGGGTGTCAGCAAACATAACGGAAATTCTGCCGCCTCACGCCACGTGATGCTTTCGCGGTCACCGATATCATCGAAATTCGATGTCACAAGATGATAGCGCTCATAATAAAGCGGGATCGATGTCACACGGCCAAGCGGCTCATTATCCAGATAGGTAATCCCGACATCGATTTGAAGATTATCAAGCAGCGCCTGAATTTCGGTCGAAGTCCGCGACAGTACCGCAAAGGTCACATCGGGATGCTTTTCGCGAAACGGCGTGGTCAATTCATGGACCATCGAAAGTGCTGTCGGAATAACCGCAATCTGCACCTGCCCGGTCAGACCGAACCGCATCGCCCGCATTTCATCACGCATCGAACGCGAACTTCCGACAATATGGCGCGCCCATTCCAGAACCCGCTCGCCTTCTGGCGTCAGCCCCTGATAGCGCGAACCACGACGCACCAGCACCACACCAAGATGGTCTTCAAGCTGGCGCAGGGCACTGGAAAGGGTCGGCTGTGTCACACCGCATTCCTCGGCGGCGTGACCAAAATGCTGCTCTCTGGCAAGCACGATAAACATTTCGAGTTTGTCGATCATGGCGTATCCGGCGCCTTTCGGGGAACCCCCGTCTGGTGGCGCACTTTATGTGATTGATGGACACCATTTGCGGGGCGGGTGTCCTGATTGCAGGATAACCCGAATGGCCATAAAAGCCGAAGGGTTAATCCTGCAACAGGACCGGACATGACATTGATGCACTATCATGTCCAGGCGGGTCCGGGGACAGACAAACATACCCGGGCCCAGTGGTACCGGTCAGGGCCAAAGCCGACCGGCACCGGGGTTCGGTGTTACGCCTCAGACGTTGCCTCGCGACCGGTCGGGGTCGGTTTGGCCGGGTCCGCTGCGGTTTCCATGTAATGCTTGTCATGGATCGGCTTGACCAGCGCGTTGGCAATCAGGCCAATCACCAGCAGGGCCGCCATGGCATACATGGTGGTGTTATAAAGGCTTGGCGTCGGATCAACCGTCCCGGCCGGGGCGATTTCCATCAGACGGCCAATCGTCACGGTTTTGGCCGCAATCAGCTGATCAAGCTGTTCCATACCCGCACCGAACTTTGCCTGAAACGCTGCCGGATCGATCTTGGCAGCCAGCTCCTTGATCGAATTGCCGACCGATGTCTGACGCAGCTGGGTGATGGCAAGCGGGCCAAGCACGCCCGCGACACTCCATGCGGTCAGAAGACGACCATGGATGCCACCGACATATTTGGTTCCGAAAACATCTGCCAGGTAGGCCGGAATGGTCGCAAAACCGCCACCATACATCGTGAAGATGATCATGGTTGCGCCATAGAACATCACAAGCCATGTCACCACCGGGTTCACACTGACCTGCCCCGCAGCATACGGGATCGACAGATACAGGATGATGCCAAGGATGAAGAAGCAGTAGTAGGTGTTCTTGCGTCCGATATAGTCCGAAATCGACGCCCAGAAGAACCGGCCACACATGTTAAAGACCGAAATCATGAACACATAAGTCGCGGCAAAGCCGGAATTGACCACCAGCGGCAGGGTGCTGCCGAAAATCTCGCTCATCATGGTTTTGGCAACGCCAATCACCCCGATGCCTGCCGTCACGTTAAAGCACAGCACGATCCAAAGCATATAGAATTGCGGGGTTTTCAGGGCCTGATCGATATGAACGTTGTTCTGGGTGATCATGCGCTTGGATGCAGTATCTGCGGTCGGCGGTGTCCAGCCAGCCGGGAGCCATCCTTCGCGCGGTACACGATACGAAAACGCCGCAATGACCATGACGATGAAATAGGCAATGCCAAGCGTAAAGAAGGTCGCCGCCGCACCGGTATTGCCCGTGCCCGCAACATATACGCCCTGCTCGATCGTCACCGGCGCCGACGCCACCTGTGCCGCACCGGCCACAACAACCTCGACCATCTGGCCTCCGACTTCGGCCATACGCTTGCCGCCTTCGGTGACAAGGTTCACGGCACTTTCCGGGCCAAGATATTCCGGCACCTTATAGAAGAATGAAAGCAGGCTTTCCTTGATCGGCGTTGCGATCATCGCACCACCGCCAAAGCCCATGATCGCCATACCGGTTGCCATGCCGCGACGGTCCGGGAACCAGCGGATCAGGGTTGATACCGGCGATACATAGCCAAGCCCAAGGCCACAACCGCCAAGCGCGCCATAACCCAGATAAACCAGCCAAAGCTGATGGGTCGCAATGCCCATGCCACCGATGATGAAACCACCGCCCCAGCAAAATGCGGCAACAACACCCACCATACGAGGGCCGACTTCTTCAAGCCATTTTCCGCCGAATGCCGCGGCCAGCCCCAGAAATACAATCGCGACCGAGAAAATCCAGACAACAGATTGCAGGCCCCAGTCACCAGAGCTTGACGCAACCACGCCGAATTCCTTGATCAGTGGCGGGTTGAAAATCGACCAAGCATAGACAGAGCCGATGCAAAGATGAATGGCGATGGATGCTGGCGGAACTTTCCAGCGATTGAAATCGTCCCCTGCGACGATATGTTCTTTTTTAAGGCGATCAAACATTTGTGTTTTTCCTCCCGGTATTATGTTCATCCGGCGGCCCCATCCCCCCAAATCGGCTGAATGCTGCAAGGCCATATCGGTAAGACCCGGAAAACACACTTTCGCAATCGCTATGCCATTCAGCCTGTTGCCTGATTTTCTGGAAGTTTTTGAAAGACAATCATCATATTGCAGCGCACGCGGGTGGACAAAATGTCCAACAAATTTTTACTGTGCAATGCACCATCCGGACAAAATGTCCAACCTAATGGCAGAACAATCAATCCGCTTCAGGCAACCAGATGGTGAATAACGTGCCCTTGCCCGGCTCGCTCTCAACCGCCATGGCCCCGCCCTGCCGGTCAATCAGGGTTTTGCTGATCGATAAGCCCAACCCCGTGCCTTCGCGGCGCTTGGTCGTATAGAAAGGATCGAAAATACGCCCCAGTATGTCGGACGACATCCCCGTTCCCGTATCGCGGATCGAAATGCGAATGCCAGGTTTTCCGTTTCGATCAAAATCCTCGTCAATCAGGGTCAGGGTGCCACTTCCGGGCATGGCATGCAGGGCATTGACCATCAGATTGACCACCACCTGCTGCAATTCCGTCCGGTTCATCAGAATAAGCCGTCTGGCCCGGCTCTCGCGCGCAACCTCGATATCGGCCTTGTTCAACAGATGCTGCACCAGCGGCAGGCAGTCACCAATCACCTCGCCTGGCGAATGGCGTTCGACAAATCCGGCATATTCTTCGGGTTTGGCAAATTGCAGAAGCTTGGTGACAATCAGGTTGATACGGCTGACCTGTTCGTCAATCAGGCGGAATTCGGTTTCGGCAATTCGCACATTTTCGCCCAGTAAATCACGCACCACATCAAGGTTCCCCTGAAGCACCGCCACCGGATTGTTGATTTCATGGGCCACACCGGCGGTAATTTCACCGATGGCTGCCAGTTTCTCGGACATGATCAATTGCTTGGTCGTCGCTTCAAGCTGGCGGTTGGCTTCGCGCAGTTCGCTGGTGCGCGCATCCACCCGCGCGTTCAGTTCCTCGTTCCAGGCGCGCAAACGTTTGTCACGTTCCTGCACCTGATCAAGCAGATCATCAAGATGTTCCGCCACCAGCGATATTTCATCCTGCACCTGATCAATATGGGTTCGCGCGCCAAAGTCTCCGCTCTCGACCCGTGCAATCGTCTGGGTCATACGTTCAAGCGGCTTGAAAATACCGCGCGCCCATCGCAGGAAGATCGGAACGCTCAGCGTCGCGACAAACAGAAACGCCACAATGATGATCAGAAGGCTTTCATATTTCGTCTGGGCAAACGGCGCTTCAAGGAACCCGACATACAGCATCCCGACACGGTCGCCAAAGCTGTCCACAATCGGCTCATAGGCTGAAATGTACCAGTCATTGACGACAAACGCGCTATCAAGCCACACCTTGCCGTCTTCCAGAACATTCTGGCGCACCGCACTCGAAACACGGGTGCCCAGCGCACGTCGCCCTTCAAACAGCCGCACATTGGTGCTGATTCGCACATCATCAAGAAAAAGCGTCGCCGTCCCCTGACTGCCTTCCGGAAGGCTGCTTTCGCGGTAAACCAGATCATTGATCGTATCAATGAACACAAGGTTCTGGTTTAACAATATGCCCCCGACCAGCGCGCCATCAATGTCCTCCGGCCCCACCATGGGCAGGGAAACATGACTTGCCGAATGCACAACCATGCCGCGCGTTTCGGCATCGCGCGTGGTTGGCACTGCATTGGGTGTCGGCACCAGATCAAGCTGCGCGCGTGCCGCCAGATCGGGCGAAATCGCCGCCAGATCGGCATTGTCAAAGATGTCCACCCCGGTCAAGGACGCCCCCGAAAGGGCTGTTGCAATCACCGGCCAGTCGGCATCAAGGCGCGGGGTGGCCTGCCGGGGGGACGCCCCTGAAACAATCCCCTGCCGATTGGCGATATACAGGAAATCAAGACCAAGCTCGGCCCGCTTTGCCGCCAGCAGATCATCGATCCGCGCCCGGTCCCCCGATGTCAGAACATCACGAAACGTCACTGATTGGCCAAGGGCTTCGATCTGTTCGCCGGTGGTTTCAAGGATATGGGTGAAATATTGATGGGCAATCGTCAGGTCGCCATTGACCTTTGATGTCAAAAGCGCGTCAAACTTGCTGTTCCAACGCACCATCATCACGCCCAGCAAAAGCGGCAGGATGACCAGTGTTGGCAATAACGCAATTGCCAGCAATTTGAACCGCACAGACCGGGTGCGTTTGGTGCGGCGGCCCGGCCACTGCATCAGTCGGCCCAATCGGCAAATTTGCGGTCAATTGTCTTGCGCGAAATGCCCAGACGCCGTGCGGCTTCATTACGATTGCCGTCGGTCTTGTGCACCATCGCCATAATGTGACGGCGCTCCATTTCCTCCAACGTTTCGTCATGGTCGGCATGTCCTTCGGCACCGGCCTGTTCATCACGAAACTCGGCCGGGAACCGCCCAAGGATCAGGGTGCGCTCGACAAGGTTGCGCAATTCGCGCACATTCCCAGGCCAGTCATATCGCGTCAATCCGGCCCGTACCGCCCCATCCATCGCCACTTGCGGCACGCCAAGCTGCTTGGAAAGTTTGCTCATGAACAGGCTGGCCAGTTCCAGCACATCATCCCCGCGCTCACGCAACGGCGGCATGGCGATATGCATGACATTGATCCGGTAAAACAGATCGGCACGGAACCGGCCCGCCTCGACCTCTGCCTCCAGATCGGCATTGGTGGCAAAGACAAACCGCAGATCGACCGGCGCCTCGCGCTCCGACCCTACCGGGCGGATACGGCGACTTTCAATCGCGCGCAAAAGCTTACTTTGCGTCGCCAGCGACAATTCCCCGACCTCATCCAGAAACAATGTGCCACCCTGCGCATGCATGAAAAGCCCGTCGCGCGTTGTTTGCGCCCCGGTAAAGGCCCCTTTCAGATGCCCGAACAATTCCGCTTCGATCATCTCGGATGGAATGGCCGCACAATTGATCGGCACAAACGGCTTTTCGGCCCGGTCGGACAACGCGTGTAACGAGCGCGCGGTCACTTCCTTGCCCGTGCCGCTTTCCCCGGAAATCAGTATTGATGTCGGAAGGGGTGCGACCCTTGCAATGGTTTCACGGATTTCCTGGATTTGCGCCGAATAACCAATCAGCTTGTCGCGCAACAACACATGATCGGATGTCGCGCGCAATTCATGGCGCAAAACATGGTTTTCGCGCCGTAACCGCATCCGGTCAAGGCAGCGCGCCACCGCATTCAAAATCTGGTTGGACCGAAACGGTTTCAGGACAAAATCAACCGCCCCGGCCCGCAATGCCTTGATCGCGGTATCCAGATCGGCATAAGCCGTCATCAGGATCGCATCTGAAAAAAAGCCGATTTCGCGCTGCTCGGTCAGCCACTCGACCCCGGACTTGCCCGGCATGATGTTATCAAGGATCACAACATCGAAATGATGCTGATCGAGAAGCTTGGTCGCTTCTTCGCAATCGGCGGCTTCCTCGACCCGTTTGGCGCGCGGTCCCAATGTACGCAAAAGGAAATTGCGCATCCCCGGTTCGTCATCGACGATCAGGATCGATGCTTTCTCCAGCCACGGCCCGAATTCCGGCCCCGGCTTGCCATCCGGTTGCGCTGCGGGTGATGGTGCCGCCAACTCCGGCGCACCCATTGCACTCGATCTCATTGATATTCCTCCGCCGATCTTCCCGGTCATTTTGTTTTTATTTTTTCGAAGATTAGATCAGCAGCACATGAAAAGCAAAACCGTTGGTCGCATTCCTCAAAGTTCTTCGCGCAAGCACAATAAAAACCGGGCGGGAAACCAATGTTCCCCGCCCTATGAATTCTGAAATATTTTGGGCACTACGCCCCAGATAAAACGACGTTCTAGAACTCGTAACGCGCTGCCACCCCGAAAGTCAAAGGTGCGCCAACATCGACGACTGTATCGCTCTGATTGGCTGTAACGTAACGCTCGTTAAACAGGTTTTTGACATAGCCGGTAAATGTCATGCTGCCAACGGCATATTCCGCATTCAGATTCACCAGCGTCACCGGATCGCTACGCCGTTCACCGACGACAGTCGAACCGCTAGTGATAAAGTTGGAAATGCTGTCATCCTGATAGACAACATTGGTTCCGATCATAAGACCGTTATCAAAGGTGTAATTGGCCCCGACGGATGCCTGATATTTCGGCGCAAACATGAATTCGTGGCCGCTATAATCAACACCGTCCGATACAAAAGAATTGTACTTGGTATCACTGTAAGACGCACCGGCATGCACAGAAAGTTGCGATGTGACCAGATATTGCGCCGAAAGTTCCGCTCCGGCCATCCGGCTATCAGCCGCATTGGCCACCTGGCGGTTGCCACTACTATCACGGAACGTAACCTGCTGATCGGTCCAGTCGGTGTAATAAATGTTGGCATTGGACCGCAAACGACGGTTCAGCCAATTGCCACGCCAAGCCAGTTCATAAGTATCGGTAAATTCAGGATCATAAGGTGTATGAAGGGCAAGTGATCGAAGATTCACCCCCCCACTGCGATAGCCGCGCTGCCACGTAACCCCGACAAGATGGTTCTCCGTCACGTCATAACTCAGGCCCAGTTTCGGCAGCAAAACACTGGAAGTGATATTTTCGTTTGCAGAAGGGTCCGTCGCCAAATTAAGCGTATCAACCGTGTAGTCAATCCGGGTGTGGTTTTCCTCATGGTCCCAGCGAAGACCAGTAATCAGGGTCCAGTCATTAACGAACTCCCAGTTTGCCTCGCCAAACAGAGCATAACTGTCAATTTCAACCTTGCCCTTTTCATTCATGACGGTTGTCCCGCTTACGGCAAGCTTGTCGTCAATATCACTGGTCGTCCGGCCAAGATAGGCACCAAAGAACCCGGTAAGATTTTCATAATCATAACCAAGCCGAACTTCCTGACTGGCAAGGGTCTGTTCATGCTCGCGAAGAGCCGCCTGCGACGTTGTTGGCGTCCTGTCGAAATCAAGGGCAGCACTATAATCAACAAGTGTCGCCGAACTGATGCTGGTCAATGTCCATTCACCATCCAGATACCAGTCGAGCTTGCCCGTTACCGCATTCTGATCAAACTTGTGATAGGTTTCGGTATTCTCGTATACATTGAAGTAATCTGGCACACCGTCATTTGCATCAACCGCATTAAGTCCGGCACGCTGATCATTATGCGAAAAAGTCAGCAGCACATCGACATCATCCGACGGCAGGAACAATAGCTTCCCGCGCACATTGGCCGACCGCAAAGGATTGGCATCATCGCCCAATGTCGGGTTACTGATGTATCCATCCTCGGTTTGATAATCGACGGCCAACCGTCCCGCCAACCTGTCTTCAATCAGTGCACCATTGGCAAGTGCCGATGAACCCTTTTCACCATAGCGGCCAAGATTTCCCTGTACGGCGAATTCGGGGGTAAATGTCGGGTCTTTGGTTTTCATCACCACCGCACCGGCAAGCGAGTTACGCCCTTGTGTGGTCGATTGCGCTCCGCGATAAACTTCAACCTGCTCAACATCCCAGACCGAGAGCGGATTGGCCGTCAGCAGACGGTTACTTTGGATCGCATCGTCAACATAAACCGAAATCGCACCGTTAAGGGCGGCTGCCCCCTGTTCGTCAAACCCTTGGATCGGAACACCGCGAATACCCCAGTTTTCGTTGCCGGACTGAGTATAGACGCCAGGCGTACCACTCAGCACATCCTGAAGGGTCTTCGCTCCTTCTTTGCGGATATCTTCGCTGGTGCTGACCGCAACACTCGAAAGTGTCCTGTCCTGACTGCGCTGGATTTTTTCTCCTGTGACGATAACTTCTTCTAGCTGAATAACTTCCTGCGGCACTTCCTCGTCCGCAAATACCGGCGTGATACCCAGCGCGCTGGAAGCCACCGCCAGCGCCAAAGAGTTTTTACTGAAAACTTGCATTACCTTGCTTCCCATTCAGAACCACATTTTTTCAAGCGTTGCGGTAAAGAAGTCAGAAGGTTCACACTGTCCGTTTCCCGCCTTCCCCCGCTCCCTGAAACATCTGTTGCGAATGATTAAGCACGATCAATTGCAAATGACAATAGTTATTATTCGCTATAATAAGCACGTATTTTCAGTGAATTAGTTTTTTTGAGGAGAAGCACACAGAAGATGCAGATACATACCACCCAGACCGAGCCGATAAGTCGCACCTCAATTCAGCCATGCTCATGGTAAATGGACCGCAGATAGCTCTCCTGTTCGGCCAACGGCTGCCTGTGCAATCGCGGACATGCTTCGCATAAAACCTCCGGCTTTCCGACAACCGGCGTATGAAGCAGATAATGCAGACAGCAATGCTTCCTTAACGGGATGCTTGAACAAATATCCGGGACAGGCGAAGCAACAATACGTTGCAAGCTTCTAATCTTTAACCGGCCATCGGCAACAACCGGCGTCTCCATCCATTGATGGGCCTTGGAAAAGGTTTCGGGGTCCAGCGCATCGCGCAATCTGTCAAACGCCCCGTCCCAGACCGCGATAACGTTTCCCCACAGCACTTTGGTCGATACACCACCCCACGCGGAAATCGTCGCAAACAACGGGTCCAGATGGTCGTTTAACACGCGCTCCCAATAGCCTGCGATCTGGTCGGATGAAAATGACGGAAGCCGTTCCATGACCTTTAATGCCACAGGGCGGGCGTCATCATGCAAAAGTTCGACATCCCCCTCCCAAACCCGAATTTCCAAATTTCGGGCCAATATTCCCGCCAATACCGCCGGGAACAGAACACTAAGGTAATTCATTGACCACTGGGACGCGATGGGTGGTCGCTTTGCTGCCGAATAGACCAAGGCGAACCGATCAAGCATCGGAAACAGAACGTCTTCCCGTGGAAGCTGCTGCAGCCTGACGGAAGAAAACCCGCAATGATCTGTCCGGATGACTTGACGGATGGGGGGCCATGTTTGGCAAAGCCAGTCTGGTAATTCCATAGCAAGCCCCTGCTAAAAAATGAGAACGCCAATCAGTATTATTAGCATTGCGACCATAACGAGCTGCCTCTATAAACTCAATCTGATTTATCCCGATCAGTTGAGGCATCATGAATACTTTGCAGGGCTTCTGGCGACTTGCGCGCCCTTTCTGGACATCGTCTGAAAAAATCCCTGCCCTGTTGTTACTGGCTGCGACCATCCTCATGAATCTCGGGCTTGTCGGGGTCAACATCCTGAACAATTTCTGGAATCTGAACTTTTATAACGCCTTGCAGGCTCTGGATTACGATGCTTTCCTGATCAGTGGCGGCCAGTTCATCCTGTTACAAGTCGCCCTCACGACCTTCACTGTCGCAGCTTTTCACTTTCAACAAAAACTGACGATCCGGTGGCTGCGCTGGTCAATCACAAACACGCTTCAGGATTGGCTGAAAGATCAACGATACCTTCTCTTGCAACTGGACTCTCCGGAAACAGACAACCCGGATCAACGGGTTGCCGATGACATCGACATGTTCATCGTCATTTCGCTCAAACTCGGTCTTGGGCTGATGACTGCTTTGGTGTCGCTCTTCTCTTTCCTGAATATTCTTTGGAACGCATCAGGCCTTGTGACAATTCCATTCGGAACCGAAAGTCTGGTAATCCCCGGACTACTGGTCTGGGTTGCATTGCTTTACTCGATTGCCGGGACGGGTGGTGCATTCTGGCTGGGGCGTGCCCTTCCCGGGCTTAATTTCTTGCAGCAACGCCGCGAAGCTGATTTCCGGTTTTCCCTGATGCGCCTTCGTGAACATGCGGAATCAATTGCGCAATATCGTGGCGAAAAAGCCGAAATGCGGACCTTCTCATCACGATTGGAAGCCGCCCTTCAGAACTTCTGGGAGCTGGTCAAAAAACAGAAAATCGTGCTCGGCTATTCCACATTCTATATGCGTACGGCCACCGTGATCCCAATGTTCATCATGGCACCGCAATTCTTTGCCGGGGCATTTCCCCTTGGCCGCCTGACCCAGATCAGCGCCGCCTTCGGCGAAGTTCACGAAGCCATGGCATATCTTGTCCGGGTCTTCCCGCAAATTGCCGAATGGAAATCTGTCGTCGACCGATTAACCGGCTTCCAGAACAGGCTCGATGCGCTTTCTTGCAATTCCGGCGTCAATATCCGCCATCTACCACATGCTTTCGAAATCAAGAAACTCAACCTATGGCTTCCCGGTGGCGAAAAAACGCTTCTGCGCGATTTTTCCCTGCAACTGACACCGGGGGATAGCCTTCTTATCCGTGCGCCGTCCGGCTTTGGAAAATCCACAATGATCCGTGCTGTTTGCGGCTTGTGGAAACACGCCTCTGGCAGCGCTGCTTACGACACGGAAAACGCTCTTATCCTAACCCAGAAACCATATTTTCCACTTGGAAAGTTGCATGATATTCTCTGGTATCCGCAAATTGCTGATGCCAATAATGATCCGGCTTTGTCGCATGCATTGCAACGGTTTGAACTGGGGCACCTGATTGAACAGCTTGATAGCGAAACCGACTGGTCAAAGAAACTCAGCATTGGCGAACAGCAGCGATGCTCCTTTGTGCGCGCTGTACTGCGAAAACCGAAAATTCTCTTCCTTGATGAAAGCACATCCGCACTTGATGAAAACGCGGAAACCCTCTGTTACCGCTATCTGAAAGAAGAACTGCCTGACACAATTCTGATCAGCATCGGACACCGTGCTTCACTGGAACAATTTCACTCCAGAATTCTGGAACTTGATAAAGATACCATTGCCCTTTCTGCCACCAGTCGCGAAGCATTGGTGTAAAGCAAGACATATCAAAAAAAGTGACAGCCCCTCGGGACTGCCACCTTATGTCTTCACGATCTTGCGAAAATCACTTCATCGTCGGCATGACGAATTCGGCCCCCTTGCGAATGCCCGTTGGCCAGCGCGAGGTAATGGTTTTCAGGCGGGTGTAGAACCGCACCCCTTCCATGCCATGCATGTGATGATCGCCAAACAGCGATGCCTTCCATCCGCCAAATGAATGGAACGCCATCGGAACCGGGATGGGCACATTGATGCCGACCATGCCGGTCTGGGTGCGGTTGGCAAATTCACGCGCCGTATCGCCATCGCGGGTAAAGATCGCAGTGCCATTGCCGTATTCGTGGCTATCAACAAGATCAGCCGCGGTTTCGAAATCATCGGTCCGTACGATCGACAGGACCGGGCCGAAAATTTCTTCCTTATAAATCGTCATGTCGGGTGTGACATTGTCAAACAGGGTGCCGCCAACGAAATAGCCGTCTTCATAGCCCTGCAAACGAATGTCACGGCCATCAACAACCAGCTTCGCGCCTTCTTCAACGCCCTTGTTGATGTAACCGACAACCTTGTCGCGATGCTGTGCCGTCACAAGCGGCCCCATCTCGGCTGCCGGATCTGTCCCCGGTGCAACCCGAAGCTCGTTAATGCGCGGAACAAGCTTTTCAACCAGCGCATCCGCCGTCGCCTTGCCCACCGGCACCGCAACCGAAATCGCCATGCAGCGTTCACCAGCCGACCCATATGCCGCCCCCATCAGGGCATCAACCGCCTGATCCATATCGGCATCGGGCATCACGATCATATGGTTTTTCGCACCGCCCAACGCCTGGCAACGCTTGCCCTGCGCAGTCGCGGTTTCATAGATATATTTCGCAATCGGGGTCGAACCGACAAAGCTGATCGCGCTGACATCCGGATCAAACAAAAGCGCATCAACCGCTTCCTTGTCGCCCTGCACAACGTTGAAAACGCCGTCGGGAAGACCTGCTTCGCTCAGCCATTCGGCAAGTAGAAGCGACGCCGACGGATCGCGTTCGGATGGTTTCAGGATGAAACAGTTACCGCAGGCAAGGGCGACCGGGAACATCCACATCGGCACCATGGCCGGGAAGTTGAACGGCGTAATACCGGCCACAATGCCAAGCGGCTGACGCACCGAATGGCTGTCAACCTTGGTGCCGACATTTTCGGTGAACTCGCCCTTCAAAAGCTGCGGCGCGCCGGTGGCAAACTCAACAACCTCGATCCCGCGGGTGACCTCGCCCAGCGCATCCGAAAGCACCTTGCCATGCTCGGCAGTGATCGCGGCGGCCAGTTCTTCGGAACGGCTTTCAAGGATACCAAGAAATTTATTGAGAATACGGGCACGACGCAGCGGCGTGGTGTTGGCCCATTCGGCGGCCACTGCACGTGCGCTTTCCACCGCGGCACGGACATCGGCCTTCGATGCAAGGTCAACCGTCGCACTCTGCTGACCGGTGGCCGGGTTGAACACGGCCGCTGTCCGGCTGGAAGTCCCGGCGACACGTTTGCCGTTAATGTAATGGGTGATCTGGCTGGACATTCGGCTTCTCCCGATAATCGTGATGATCTTTTGTTGCGGATCATAAGAAGACCGTCCGCAAAGTGGTTTAATTATGGATATGCATATGGATGCACATCAATTATCATTATTGCAAATTCGATGTGCAATTTTTAAAGTCGATAGATCATGGATTGGGATCGCATTCGCATCTTTCTGGCCGTCGCACGCCAGGGGCAGATCCTCTCGGCGGCCCGTCAGCTTGGCCTGAACCATGCCACGGTCGGTCGGCAACTGACCGCACTTGAACAGGAACTCGGCACCAAGCTTGTCGAACGGCGCACCACCGGATCGGAACTGACAGAGGCAGGAAAGGCATTAATGGGTGCGGCAGAGGCCGCTGAATCCGCATTCCTTAAAGTCGGCACCGCCTTCCCCAGCCGAGCAGAAGGCATCGCAGGCACCGTGCGCGTTGGCGTGCCCGATGGACTTGGGAACTATTTCCTGGCGCGTGAACTGGCGGGCTTTGCGGCAAAACATCCCGATCTGGTGATCCAGCTGGTGCCCCTCCCGCGCACCTTTTCGCTGTCCCAACGCGAAGCCGACATCGCCATCACTCTTGATCGCCCCAAACAGGGGCGGCTGGTGATCAAAAAGCTCACCGACTACACGCTTAGCGTCTATGCCTCCCAAAGCTACATAAAACAGTATGGTGCCATCCGGTCTGAACGCGACCTGACCGACCGGCTTTTTGTCACCCATATCGAAGACCTGATTTACAGCCGCGCGCTTGATTACGCCGCCCGCCTTGGCAAACTGATGAAGCGCCGATTTGAATGCGGCAGTGTCGTGGCCCAGATGGAAGCAGTGCGCAACGGGCATGGCATTGGCATCCTGCATGATTACGCCACCCGTGATGTGGCCGACCTGATCCGTCTGCTGCCCGATATCCGCTTTACCCGAAATTACTGGATGCTGCTGCATCCCGATACCAAGGATACCCGCGGGGTCGCCGCCGTCGCCGACCATATCAGCCGGGTCGTCCGCGCCGCGCGTGATCTTTTCGTCGCCGAATGATCAGACGCGAAAATCTGCGAATCTGATCTTCACATATGCACCCAACGGGCTTGCCACGATCAAATCCGGATGACATCGCAACACTATACGAACAGAAATAACCCGGTGCAAAATCCCCCCAGGAACAAGAACCATCAAGCTGTTCAGGTATCTAACCGGCATACCTTTGATTGTATTTTCACAGACTTAACTTGCAATTTTTTACTATGACCACTTGCATTCAGGGCGCGTTCCCGGGCATATTCTTTCGGATATGGTTGGGGATGAGCCATGTGGTTGGGGGCACACAAAAAGCCTGTTGAACAGGATTTCAAAAACCGCTTGCTGCATGGCGCAATCAACGTTTGAAAGGTCAGACGTTGCAGATGCGCACAAACACGTTTGCGCCGGGGACAGAACGGCAGGGAAAACCGCTTACAACGCCGCAGTCGAGCATATGGCTTGACTGGGCCGAGGGCGACGATTGCGCAAATTACAATATTTGCAGCGTCATCCGGTTCGAGGGCGATCTTGATATTGCAGCCCTTTACAAGGCCATTGTCCAAACCGATCAGGAAAATGACGCCCTGCGTCTGCGCTTTGCATCAGAAGGCGGCAAACCGTTTCAGACTTTTGCCGATGACTGCCGCGAAACTGATTTCAGCGTCATCGATTTAAGTTTTACCGATGATCCGGTTCTGATCGCCAATAACGAAGTCGAAGAAATCCGCCGACGGCCACTTGACCCGGAAAACGGATATCATTGCCGCCATCGCCTGTTGCAACTGGGCACGGGACGTTACTGGTGGGTTCGGGTTTATCATCATCTGGTCTGTGACGGATATGCCGGGCATTTGATGGCGCAACGCGCGGCGGAAATTTACAGCGCACTTAAAACCGGTACTGCCGTCCCCGAAAGCACATTCGGGTCCTATGGCGACTTTATCGCTGCTGACGCGACCTATCCCGAAACACCGGCCTATCAACGTGACCTTGCCTATTGGCAGGAACGCCTGCAAAACGATCACGCGATCACGCGGTTTTCATCGGACAAACCGTCGGGCAAACTGGTTCAGGCCCGGCTGGAACAGACGCTGGATGGGCACGACCTTGCCAAACTGATCCACACGGCCAAAGCCTGTGGCACATCGCCCACCGCGATTGTCATGGCCGCCTATTTTATCCTGCTGGGTCAGGTTACCCATATCAAACAACCGACCGTCACAATGCCGCTTCTGAACCGGATGGGGCGGACTGAACGCCAGACACCGGGTGCCTTTTCCTATATCGTACCCTTCGATGCCGATTTAAGTAAACACACACGTTTTTCGGAACTGGCCCGTGATATCTTTGCCCGGGCACGTCGCGATGTCCGTCATATGCGCCTTGGCGCGCCGCGCATGCGTGCAGCACGTCTGGGTGCCCGGGGTCTTTCGGGCAATGGTGCCTTTTTCAACAGTCTGGACGGCGCAGAACCCTTATCCTTTGCCGGGCTGGATACACGCCGGGTCAATATCTATAACGGGCCAGTCACCGATCTTGGCCTGATCTATATGATGCAGGCCATAAGCCCAGACCGGCAGGAAGCCGAAATCATCTGGCAATATGACACCGCTTGCCACGACGTTAAATCCGTTACGCGCATCGCCGAACGTTTCCGTTATTTCCTGTCCCGCGCACTGGACGACCCGGAACAGGATATCGCGGCCATCGCCGCACCGCCGATGAACGAGCTTGCCATTATCCGCACGCTTGAAACCGGCCCGACATTCACAAGGCCGGCTCCGGTACGGCTCATTCCCGAACGCATCGATCATGCCATTGCATCGCGCCCCGGCGATGTCGCCCTGATCACCGAAGATGATCACGAAGTCACGTTTGCAACGCTGGGCCATATGGCCAATGCCGTCGCCCACCACCTGAAACAATGCGGCATTGCACCGGGCGATTTTGTCGGGATGAACATTTCCCCCAGTGCGCAGCAAACGGCCGCTGTGATCGGTATCCTGAAATGCGGGGCAACCTGTGTGCAGCTTGATCCGTTGCAACCTATCGCGCGCAATGCGTCGATGACCCGCCATCTTGATTGCCGTCTGGTTCTGAGTGACAACACCGACACATGGCACAAAATCGGCGACACCTCCATCACGGTAAACGATATCAATGCCGTAACCGGCATTGACGGCAGCATCACCTTTGAAAATATCCATGCCGATATTTGTGGCGACGATATTGCCTTTGTCTTCCATACATCGGGTTCGACCGGGCAGCCAAAACCGGTTCCCGTTCATCACCAATCCCTTGCCGATAAAATCGACGTCGCCATTGCGCAATTCGGTATCGGATCACATGAAAACGGCAACCCTGAAATAATGGGTCTTTTCCCGTCGCTCGGATTTGATCCCTGGATGCTGCAATTCTGCGTCGGGCTGATCCGTGGCCATCGCATGTGGCTGATGACCCACGCGATACTCAGTGACGGGCATAAATTCTGGAACGGTGTGGCACGACATCATGTCACCCACATCATGTCGGTCCCGTCATTTTATGAAAGCGTGATCGATGCCGTTCCGGCAGATGGTGCTTTCAAATTGCGCCGTCTGATCACGGGCGGCGAAATCATGCAGCCAACACTCGTCCGCAGGCTTTATTCCGCGTTCGAAACCGTCGATATCTGGAACTGCTATGGCCCGACCGAGGCGACAATTCATGCCGCCGTGTATCTGATACCAAGGGCCCCCCAAACCAAAAGCATCCCGCTCGGCCGCATCGACAAGGGTGGCTTTGTCCGGATACTTGACGAAGACGGAAAACGGGTACCGCTTGGCGTCCCGGGCGAGATTTACCTTGGCGGCGCAGGACTTAACCGCGGCTATATCAATATGCCTGACGTGACGGAGGAAAAATTCGTCACGGATCCGACGGGCGAGACCGATGAAACCTTTTATCGCACTGGTGATCTGGTTTCCTGGGGCGAAGACGGGTTGCTTTATTTTCACGGGCGCACGGACGAACAGGTCAAAATTCGCGGGCAACGCATCGAAATCGGGGAAATCGAATACCAGCTTTCGCGCCTGTCCGGCGTCGGACGGGCTGCGGTATTGCATGTCAAAACCAAACATGGCGGCGAACTGATCGGTTATCTTCTATCCAACGCAAGCCCGTCGAAACGCCCGGACGCAGCAACCGTGCGCGCAGAACTGGCGCGCCACCTGTCCGATGCGGCCGTTCCGACCCGCATTGAATGGGTGGAAACGCTACCCCTCTTGCCGTCGGGCAAAATCGACCGCAAGGCACTTGCCGAATTCGCCCGAAACCCGGATGGCAAACAGCCTGTTGCATCCAAAGCATCGCCCCCTGCATCCCGTAAACCCGATCAGGCGCGCATCCACCAACTGGCCGGTAAAATTGCCAGAATCTGGATGGAGCTGATCGAAACAGACGAAATTGAATTTGACACCAACCTGTTTGAAGCTGGCGCCCATTCATTGCTGGTACCGCGCGCCCAGTTTGCCCTGTCAAAACTCGCCGGGCGCAACATTGCATCGGTGGAAATATTCCAGCACCCGACCATTAATTCCTTCGCACGTCACCTTTGTGCGGGTGATCAACATGCCCCCGAAACCGCACAAGCCGAACCGGTAAAGCCCCAACGCAATGTGTCTGAAAATCACGACATTGCGATTATTGGCATGGCGATGCGCCTGCCCGGCGCGAATGACCGCGACGCATTCTGGTCGATGCTTGAAAACGGTATCGATCAGATAAAGGACGTCGATATTTCCCGCCTGCGCGCAATGGGCGGCGATCCGTCGGCGCTCGAAGACGCCGATTTCATCGCCCGCCATGGGATTCTTGACGATCTCGATATGTTCGATCCCGCACCGTTTGCCATGACCGCGGGGGAAACCATCGAAACCGATCCGCAACAACGTCTGCTGCTTGAAGTCGCCCTTAGCGCTCTGGAAGACGGATCTTGCGATCCCGCACGTGACGGCCCGGTTGGGGCTTATGTCGGCGTCGGTTTCCCGACCTATCTGGTCGACAGCCTGCGTGATCGCCTGCGCGACCGCCCCGATGCGATCCGGTATGGCATGACACTCGGCAATGACAAGGATTTTGCCGCAACAAGGCTTGCCTACAAGCTGAACCTGACTGGCCCCGCCATCGCATCCTCGACCGCCTGTTCGACCGGGCTTGTCAATCTTGCCCTGGCCGTCAATGCGTTGCGATCCGGTCAATGCCGCGTCGCCCTTGCCGGTGGGGCGGCCCTTGGGCTTAGCCCGGCTGGCGGATATTATTTCACGCAGGGCGGCATCGGATCACGAAGCGGCGTTTGCCGTCCGTTTGACAGCAAGGCAGACGGCGTTGTCGGCGGCAGCGGTGCGGCCATTATTCTTCTGAAACGTCTTGATGATGCCATTGCCGACAGGGACACCATCCATGCGGTGATCAAGGGTGTCGGCATCAACAATGACGGTTCAGCAAAGGCCGCCTTCACCGCGCCCAGTGTCGATGGTCAGGCAAAGGCCATTCAAACGGCCCTTGACGATGCCCAGATCGATCCCTCGACCATCCGCTTTGTCGAAGGCCATGGCACCGCAACCGCGCTTGGCGACCCGATAGAGATCGCCGCACTGAACAAGGTTTATGCAAAAGCCGATACAACGCCAACGCATCCAAAGTGGCTTGGCTCGGTCAAGGGCAATATTGGCCATCTGGACAGTGCCGCCGGAATGGCCGGGCTGATCAAGGCCGTATTGGCAATCCGCCATCGGGTATTTCCGCCGACCTGCCATTTCAATCAACCGAATGAAAACCTTGGTCTGGATCAGGGACCATTTCAAATAAACAACACTGCTCAACCATTATCGAATAATGATGATGAACCGCTGCGCGCGGGCATCAGCAGCTTCGGGGTTGGCGGCACCAATGCGCATGTGATTATCGAAGAAGCCCCCCGTTTCGATGAACCGGCATCACGCCAGACACAAAACGATATTCCCCGTATCCTGCCCTTCTCGGCGGCAAGCGAACCCGCCTTGCAAAAACTTCTGGAAAACACCGCAAGCTGGCTTGACCGCAACGGATCAGACATTGCGATATCCGATGTCGCAAACAGCCTGTCACGGCGTCACGCCTATCGTTTCAGGGCCGCCATCGTTGCCACGAACATCAAGGCTGCGGTTTCAGCCCTGACCCATCCGAAATCGACCGCCCGCCATCAGGCCGTTGCCCAACGCAATATCCCTCCCATCGCCTTCCTGTTCCCCGGTCAGGGATCGCAACGACCGGGCATGGCAAAAGGCCTTTATGAAGTGGATCAAACATCGGCAAAGATGATCCGCGATGCCTGCAAGCATGTGGCACAGACGGGCGGCCCCGATGATCTTTTTGAATTGCTGACCGTTCCCGATGAAAGCCCGGCAACATCAAGCCGCATGGCACGCACCGAAATCGCCCAGCCCGCTCTGTTCATTTATGAATATGCGCTGGCAAACTGGCTGATCGAAAACGGCATTTTGCCCGCAGCACTGGCCGGGCACAGCATTGGCGAATATGTCGCGGCCTGCATTGGCGGGGTCATGTCCTTTGAAGATGCGCTTCGCCTTGTGGTGATGCGCGGTCGCCTGATGGGGCAGACCGAACCGGGATCAATGTTTGCCCTGTCCATGACCGAGGCCGAAGTCGGTGATCTTCTGTCGGCCTTTGGCCCCGATCTGTCGATGGCTGCAATCAACGGCCCGCGTCAATGCGTGGTGGCGGGCAGCACCGAATGCATTGATGCGCTTGAAGAATACATCAAATCACAGGGTAAATCCGGTCGTCGGCTTGTGGTCTCCCATGCCTTCCATTCACGGATGATGGAACCGGTTCTGAATGAATTCCGCCATGTCGTCGCCAAAATCCGGTTGAACGCGCCAACCCTTCCGATCCAGTCCAACCTGACTGGCAACTGGCTGACACCCGAAGACGCCACCAATCCCGATTACTGGGTTCAACATCTGCGCAATGCGGTGCGCTTTGCCGATAACATCAAGGGACTTCTGGCCGAAATGCCCGAAACGATCATGGTCGAATGCGGCTTTGGCAACACGGCAAGCCGCCTTGCCATTGTTAATGGCACAGCGACCGGCAACAGCATTGCCTTGCAACCTGCCCCCGGCCCCGATGCCGCCCGAAAAACGGATGCCGCAATCACCGGGTCAAACGCACTGGCCGTTGCGATTTCCCGGCTTTGGGTCATGGGAACATCGCCCGATTGGGATCGGGTAAACCAAACCCGTGATGCCCATCGCATTCCGTTGCCGACCTACGCCTTTGACCGACGCCGCTTCTGGCCGGAGAAGGCAACCACCGTGAACGCCGATCCCAAATCTATCGCCGTTGCCGCTGCCCCGGTGGAGGCCACATTGCCCCCGGCACGAAACCCGGCACAAAATACGTCCGATGCCCAAACCGAAACACACACGCAATCCGCCATTCTTGCCGTCTGGCGCGATATGTTTGGCGATCCGGCAATCGGCCCCGATGATGATTTCTTTGAACTTGGCGGGGACTCCTTATTCGCCGTACGGATCGCAACACGGCTTTCCGAAGTCCTGACTGCCGAAATTCCCACCGCCGTAATGTTCGAAGGCCGCACCGTTTCAGGTGTTGCCAACCTGCTTGCATCCTTTGAGACAAACAGCCCGCCGACCAATGCCCGATCCGCGCCAACAGCAACGGCAACAGCAAAACCGGCCACAACAGCCCCCCGCCCGTCACGTGAACAGGGAGTTCTGTGATGAATACCGATCAGCTGTCACGCCGCACACAAACCGCGCGCAACCTGCTCGACAAACTCCGTCAGCGCGACATTGTGCTAAGCCTGCATGCCAACGGGCACGATCTTTGTTTTGATGCACCGACCGGTGCATTTGATGATGCCCTGAAATCCGAAACCCGTGACCTGAAGGCCGAAATCCTCAGCTTGCTGCGTGAACCTTCCGATGCCGAAAGTCATGACACCAAAGCAGGTCCGATCCTCAAATCCTTCCCGGCCCATCCCGCCATCGAAGGCCAATGGATTGCAAGACGTGACCAACCGGCAAGTGCCAATTACCATATCGTTACAGGCATCACCCTTCCCAAAGGAACCGGTTTCAATGCGGTCCGCGATGCGATTGCCGCCATCGTCAAACGCCATGATGCCCTCCGGTCCACCTTTCTCGAACAGGACGGGCAGCTGATCCAGCGCGTGCATGCCGATATGCCGGTCACTGTGCGCAAAATCGACACCACCCGAGAAATCCGCCACGATCTTTTTGATCTCGCAACGGGTCCTCTGGCCCGGTTTGGCTATATCGAACATGACGACGGAAAAGCCCCGCAACTGGCCATGGCGATCGATCATATGTGCTTTGATGGCCAATCGATCATGTTGCTGCAAAAAGAGCTTCTTGCCATCCTTGCCGGAAACACGCCCGGAAACATCCCTGATATCGAAAAACTTGTGCGCAATGCACATCGCAATCTGGATCGGGAACGCGGCGAAATCGCGCGAAAATTCTGGTCGGCCCGAACCGATAAACTGTTATCTGCCGGTCTGCCTGACGACCCGGCAGCAGAACGGAATGGCGGCGGCAAACGCCTTCTGATCAAACTGACCGGCAAAGACGCCGAGGCTTTCGCAAAGCTTGCCAGCCATACCCGCAAAACAACCCAGACTACCCTCTGGGCCGCCCTGACCATCGCTGTGATCGCGCGGCACAAGGAAAACGCCACAGCCGTCATCGGGCTGCCTTTTGCCGGTCGCAGGGACAAGGAAACCATGCAGTCGATGGGCTGCTTTGTGAATGTCCTGCCCGTCGCGATCAAACCGGATATGGCAGATAATCTTGATACCCTGACCAGACAGGTCGGGCACGAAGTTCTTTCCATGCTTGACGTGCAGGATTACCCCCTGTCGCGCCTGATGCATGATCTGACACAGGCGGCACAGGGCCCGACCGGCCTGCCATTCGATGCCGTCCATGTGATGGAATCCAGCGACAGCCCCTTCGTGATCGAAGATCTCGACTTCGGGGCGGGCAAATTCCCCCTGATGGTCGGCATGATGAAAAACGGCCCGGAAACATCTCTGGCTGTCGAATATCAAAGCCACGTCTTTGGCGAAGCATGGATCGAACGTTTTGCCAAACGTTTCCTGACCTTTGCGCGTGCGCTTGCCAAAAACCCGGCAATGCCGCTTGGCCTTGTTGATCTGCTGCCTGACGACGAACATGATCACCTGACCGTAGCACTTAACGATACCGCATCGGATTACCCGCGCGATTGCGGCCTTGGCGAATTGCTCGCCCGTCAGGTCACCAACCCGGCCAACGCGGATAAAATTGCCCTGCAGGATCGCGACCGAAAAATCACCTATCGCACGTTGGGGCAACACGTTTCCGCCGTTTCTGCCGGTCTTGATGCCCTTGATGTTGCCCCCGGGTCGATTGTCGCCCTTGCCGCTGATCGTACCCTTGATGCGATTATCACCCTTCTTGGTATCGCATGGCATGGTGCGGCCTATCTGCCAATTGACAAATCTCTGCCTGCCGATGCCATTGCCGCCCTGATGGCAGAATGCGGTGCCCGTACTTTGCTGTGTGACAACGCCGAATTTGAACGCCTGTCGGGCCTGTCTGATCGCGTTCGTATTGCGCAACTGCCCGACGCCAACGCAACATCGGATGCGACCTTCGCCAAACGTACGGGCGATGATCTGGCCTATGTCATGTTCACGTCCGGCTCCACCGGTGCGCCCAAGGGGGTGCTGATCCCCAACCGGGCTGTTGCACGACTGGTGTTGAACAATCGGGCGCTTGCGTTTGATGAAACCGATGTGATGGCACAGGCCGCATCACTTGGCTTTGATGCCGCAACCCTTGAAATCTGGGCACCGCTTCTGAATGGCGGCAAACTGGTTCTGATCGATAACGAAACCCTGTTTGATCCAACCGCCCTTCGCAATGCCCTTAAAGGTGGCGGTGTGACCACCATGTGGCTGACCGCAAGCCTGTTTAACCGTATTGCCGATGACGCGCCAGGTTGCTTTGCCCCACTCAAACGACTGCTTTCCGGGGGGGAGGCACTAAGCCCCCCTCACCTGCAAAAAGTCATGGCCGCCTGCCCGGACCTTACCCTGATCAACGGCTATGGCCCGACGGAAAACACGACCTTTACCTGTATCCATCCGATCACGCCACATGACGTAAATTCGGCCACCATCCCGATTGGCCGGCCGATTGGCAATACGCGCACCTATATTCTTGATACTGGCGGGCAACCGGTTCCGACCGGGATCTGGGGTGAACTTTACGCCGCGGGCGACGGGCTGGCGCTGGGATATTCCGGCGCGCCCGAACGCACCGCCAAGGCATTCGTCACGTTCGATCATTTACCCGAAACCCGCCTTTACAAAACCGGCGACCGCGCGCGTTGGCGCTCAGATGGTGTGATTGAATTTGGCGGCCGTGGTGACGGGCAGGTCAAAATTCGCGGACACCGGATTGAAACCGCCGCCATTGAAAAACGACTGAGCCAGATTGACGGCATCCGCAATGCCTGCGTGATGCCGGTTGGCGTCGGTGCCGATGCCTTCCTTGGTGCGGCCGTCGCCGCCGATCAGGATAACAGCAATGTCTGGATGCAGATCCTTGGCCGCAATCTGCCCGATTACATGATCCCCGAACGGTTTGTGGTGCTGGATCATCTGCCGGTCAATGTGAATGGCAAGGTAGATCGCAAACAGCTCCTTGGTGCCCTGGCCAATACGGCACCGCTTGCTCCCCAAACCGGCAACGCCGCCACCAGCAACGAACTGGAACAGATCGTTGCCGAACAATTCAGGGCCCTGTTTGGCAACCGGGACATTACCGCATCGTCGGATTTCTTTGCCTTGGGCGGGCACAGCCTTGTCGCCATGCGCCTTGCCGGATTGCTCGAAAAATCCACCGGCGTCCGCCCGAAACTTCAGGATATCTTTGTCGCCCGAACAGTCGTCGGGATCGCAACCCTGCTTGCCAACCATAAACAGAATGGCAAACAATTCCTGATTCCAAAGGCAGATGGCCCGAAATTCCCGCTTTCAAGCGGACAGGCCCGCCTTTGGGTTCTGCAACGCATGCAGCCCGACATGGCGGTCTATTCCGTCCCGGCCGCGTTTGAAATCAATGGCCCGATTGATGCCGATGCATTGCAGACCGCCCTTCATAAACTTGAAGAACGGCAACATGCGCTGCGCCTGCGTTTCAAATCCGATCCCCATCATCCTGATGGCGTCAGCCAGTATCTGGCACCGGTCGGTTCATTGAAACTTGGTCGCCATCAAATGGACGAAGGTCCCGCCCGCCTGTTCATCGCACGCGAAACCGTCCGTCCGTTCGACCTTGAAAACAAACCATTGGCACGGGCCGATCTGATCACACTTGCCCCCGACCGTCACTGGATGCTGGTTTCCCTGCATCATGCGATTTGTGATGGCTGGTCGATGCCAACATTACTACGCGATCTTGCCGCCCTTTATGCCGCCGAAACCGGCAGCCCCGCCGCGCCCTTGCCGGAGCTCGACCGGCATTACGAGGATTTTGCAAGCTGGCAACATGGCTATTTAAGCTCAACCGGCGGCAAGGATCTATTGGCCCGCTGGCAAGAACGGCTGTTGCCCCTGCCTGAACCGCTTGCCCTGCCAACGGATCGCCGCCGGCCTAAGGCACGGCGTTTTGCGGGTGATTTCCATGAAATTGCCTTTGGCGAACAAACCGCGCGTCTGATCAATGATGCGGCGGATCGGCATGGCACAACCGCCTTTTCCATTCTGACCGCTTTGGTCCAAATCCTGATGTACCGCCAATGCGGGCAGACCGATATCCCGCTTGGCATGCTGGTGGCGGGCCGTGAACAGACCGCCCTTGATGATGTGGTCGGCTTCTTTGTCAACACCGTTGTCCTGCGTCAGAATGTCGATCCGAACGCCGGATTTGACGATCATCTGGCCCAAACCGGCAAAACCATCATCGATGCCCTGTCCGATCAGGCCGCCCCGTTCGAGGATGTTGTGGCCGCCGTCAATGCGCCACGCGATCCTGCGCGCAATCCGCTATTTGATGTTCTGGTCGCCTGGCAGGACAGCATCCCTAACCTTGGAAAACTCGGCGATGCCGAACTCTCGCTGCTGAAAACAGAATTCCCGTTCTCGAAATTCGATCTTGCATTCTATTTCAGCAAACAGAACGACGCCCTGCTGTGTCAGATCGAATTTGATACCGACCTGTTTGACAAATCCACCATTCAGGCGATTTTCAACCGGCTTGAAATCCTTGCTGCTGCGGCCCTGTCCACGTCATCAAGCGCCAAAATCGCCGAATTGCCGATTTTGCCGGCCGACGAACGCGCCCGGATCGATCAATTCAATGCCACCGATCTTGACCTTGCGATTGAACGCAGCATTTCCGAACCGTTCACCGATCAGGTCCGTGCGACACCCGGCGCACCGGCGGTTATCGGAACATCTGCAACGCTAAGTTATGAACAATTCGCCCGTCGTGCATCCGGGATTGCCGCAAAACTGCGTGCGGCATTGGTTGGTCCGGGTGATGTCATCGGCGTTGCCGTGCGTCGCTCAATCGATATGCTGGCCGCCATTCACGGGATTCTTCTATGCGGTGCGGCATATAGCCCCCTTGACCCCGATCACCCCGAACAGCGCCGCACGGATATGCTTGATGATCTTGGCTATCCGCGCGTTATCACCACCGCCGATCTGGCCGATCTGTTTGACGCCGATAAAGTCCTGATCATCGATGGCAGCGAAGATGCCGATATTCCTGATGCGATCAACGCCCCCGATGACCTTGCCTATGTGCTGTTCACCTCCGGCTCGACCGGTCGCCCGAAAGGTGTCGAAATCGCCCATCGCGGCGTTCTGAACCGCATCCTCTGGATGCAGGACGCCTTCCCGATTGGCCCCGAAGACGTCATTTTGCAAAAAACCCCGATCACATTCGATGTGTCGGTTTGGGAACTGTTCTGGTGGTCATGGACGGGCGCGCGCGTTGTTCTGCCTGATCCGGGTGTTGAACGCGATCCGCAACAACTTGCCCAGGCCATTCGCGATCATGGCGTCACCACCATGCATTTCGTGCCTTCGATGCTGGCAAGTTTCCTGTTCTCGGTCGAACACGGGCTGGTCGACATCGAACATCTTGGCAGCCTCAAACGCGTTTTCGCCAGTGGCGAGGCGCTCGACCCGGCACTGGTAAAGCGCTTCAACGATCTGTTGTTTGATCGCTTCGGAACCGAACTGCATAACCTTTACGGCCCGACCGAGGCGACGGTGGATGTCACCTGGCATGCCTGCTCGCCGCTTGAAAATCCCGATATCGTTCCGATTGGCAAACCGATTGCCAACACCACCATTCGCATCCTTGATGACAGGCTTGGCGACATGCCGATTGGCATTGCGGGTGAAATCGTGCTGGGTGGGCCGCAAATTGCACGCGGTTATCGCAACCGCCCGGAACTGACCGCTGAAAAATTCCCCGACGATCCCCGCAACCCGGGACATAAACTGTATCGCACCGGCGATCTGGGGCGTTTCCTTGCCGACGGATCGGTCGAATATCTTGGCCGGATCGATCATCAGGTCAAAATTCGCGGCTTCCGCATCGAATGCGGCGAAGTCGAAACCACGATTGAAAGCCACGATCTGGTTGAACGCGCCCTGGTCAAGGCGGTGCGGGTTGGCGAACTTGATGAATTGCATGCCTTTGTGCTGGGCGATGGCGACCTGACCATTGGTGTCCTGCGCGATCATCTGCGCACCCGCCTGCCCGAATATATGATCCCTGCGCGTTTCTTTGCCCTTGATCATCTCCCGCTTACCAGCAGCGGCAAGGTCGACCGAAAGACCCTTTCGGGCACACCGATGGCCGGTTCACCCAAAACCGCCAGCCGGAAATCAAAACCGGCTATCGCGGCAAAGCCCGACGCCGAAAATCATGATGTGGCAAATCTGGAACGCGTTCTGCAACGATTGTGGCAGGAAATCCTGCCCGGTGTGATGGCGGATCGCGAAGACGGTTTCTTTGATGTCGGCGGCAATTCGCTTTTGCTGCTGCGCCTGCATGAAAAAATCAATGCCCGCTGGCCCGGCAAGGTCAGCATTGCCGATCTGTTCGCCAGTGCCACCATCGCCCGCCAAGCTGAACTTCTGGCCGGGCTGGATCTCGCAACCGACGATCTTGCGTCGGCGCAGGGTGCCCGGCTTGCCACCGACGAACCGATTGCGGTGATCGGTATCGGACTTCAGCTTGCCGGGGCGGACGATATCGAAACATTCTGGGCCGATGTTGCTCGCGGGGCGGATCGCGTCCGTCCGCTTCCGCCCGAACGCGATCATGAAACCCGCGACATGATGGCCGCCATTGGCCGTTCGGTTCCGGCCCGCTTCCGCGAAGCGGCCTATCTTGACCGCATCTTTGATTTCGATCCGGGCCGTTTCCGCATGGCACCCGCCGATGCCGCCCTGATTGACCCGGAACAACGCCTGTTTATCGAAACCGCCCTGATGGCGATGGAAAATGCCGGTTATGGCGGGCAGGCCCTGCGCGGTAAAAAGGTCGGCATTTTTGCCGGTGGCGGGGCAAACCCGGCATGGCGCGTTGCCATGGAACATGTCGCACGTGACAAGGCCGAACAGGTCTTTGCCCTTAACGTGCCGTCAAACATGGTCACACGCCTGTCCTTCCTAAAGGACTGGCGCGGCCCGGCAAGTATCGTCGATACCGCCTGCTCGTCATCGCTGGTCGCGGTTCATCAGGCCTGCCAGAATTTGCGCAGCGGCACATGCACCATCGCCCTTGCTGGTGGCGCAAAACTGATCCCCTGCCCGCCCGATGCGGACGGCGGCTTTACGATTGATTCTTCCACCGCCCGCACCCGCGCCTTTGACGACGGCGCCGATGGTACCGGCATGGGCGAAGGCAGCGTTGTCTTTGTCCTCAAACCGCTTGGCAACGCCATCGCCGATGGTGATCCCGTCCATGCCATCATCCGCGGCAGTGCCGTCAATCAGGATGGCGCCTCAAGCGGGGCGGCCGCCCCCAACCCAGCCATGCAGGCCGATGTCATTAGGCAGGCCGCGCAAACGGCGGACATCGAACTGGGTTCCATATCCTATATCGAAGCCCACGGTACCGGCACATCGCTTGGCGATCCGATTGAAATCGATGGCCTGACCCGTGCCTTTGCCGGAAGCACGGATGAACATGGCTTTGCCCTGATCGGCTCGGCCAAGGGGAATTATGGCCATCTTGATGGGGCGGCGGGGGCCCTTGGCCTTGCGCGCGCCATCATGGCACTCCGCTTTGATCAAGCCCCGCCACAACCCTTCTTTGAAACCCCCAACAGCAGGATTGATTTCGCCCGGGCCCCGGTGCGCCCGACCAATCGCCTTGAACCCTTGGCAGATCGCGGTGCGCCCAAACGCGCCGGTGTCAGCTCCTTCGGGCTAAGCGGCATCAACGCCCATGTGATCCTTGAAGCCGCCCCGAAACGCAGCGCAAATCCACAGGATGAAACACAGGATGAAGCCGCGCGAAACGGGACCTTCATCCTTGCGCTGTCTGCTGCCAACGAGGCGGCATTATCCGACTATGCCGCCAAACTGCATCGCGACATCGCCAGGGACACCACCCTTGATGTCCGTGACATCTGCCACACGCTTGCCAACGGTCGCGATCAGCTAAAGCATCGCTTCGCCGTTGCGGTGTCGGATCGCGACAGCGTTCTTAACGCTCTTGCCGGATTGATCGCCGGTGAAACGGCAAATTGCGCGGCCCCCAAACCTGCCACTAGGGCATCATCGGTTTCTGCGGTTTCGACCAATCCTGCCGATGCAACCGCCAACGCTCGTGAATGGCTGGCCGGTGCGAACCTGATCTGGCCCGACGACATGCGCGCGCGCCGCGTGTCCCTTCCCCATGCACCTTTTGCGAAAATCGTTTGCAAACCGGTCTTTGGCGACACCCGGGCACCTGATACCGCCATCATGACCGGCCCGGTCGAAACCGAAAGGGGCCGCTGCTTTGCCATTCCGGTCGCCTCCCCGTCCTTCTGGCCGACAAATGAACATCACCTGAACGGACAACCGACACTGGTCGGCATGGCGGTTCCCGCCATGATCGCAGCAGCGGCCCGAAACGGGACAGGCGACCAAACCGTTCATATTTCCGACCTTAAATGGCAAAAGGCCCTTCTTCCCAATGCCCTGCCCGATGGTACGGCAACGCTGCTGCTTGGAAATGACGGTCATGTCGAACTGGGTGGCCGTCTGAAAAATGGCAAATGGTCGGTCTTTGCCACCGCGCGCTGGGCCAATGACGCACCGGAAAAGAACCGGACAGACAATTCGCTGTCACTTGATCATGTGCGGGCAAAATGCACCTTGCAGGCCCATGTTCTGCCCCATGCCCCCCAGATCGGCCCGATTTCGATCAGCGACCGCTGGGATTGCCGGATGTCCATGCATTACAGCGCGGACGAAACCACGGCGATCACGCATCTGAAACTGAAACCGCAATATCATGCCGACCTGCGCGACTGGATCATTCATCCGGCCATGGCTGATATTGCATGCAGCATGATTCTGACGACCGAGGATAATGGCTCTCTCCCCGTCGGCATTGACGAAATCACGCTGCACGCCCCGTTTAGCGGCGATATCATTGTATGTGCCGAACGTCGTCATCCGGGCCAGGCCGACTTCACCTTCTTTGATGCCGACAGCCAAAAACTGCTTCTGACCATACGCGGCATTCGTTTCTCGGGGGATGTTAACGGCAAAGCCGCATCCGCCATACCGGAACTGCTCGAAATTGACTGGTTGCCGGGCACGGTTGAAATGCAACCGGTTCCCGAAAACACCATCATGATTGCCGATGGCGATTTCTGGCCGATCCCGCCTGCATGTCAACGCGTCCATCCCGATATGCTCGGCAAGGATATGCTGGCAAAGGCACAAAACGTCATTCTGGCGTTGCAGCCGGGCGAAGACATCGCCCTTCGCACCGCCCGATGCCTGCGCGATATCCTGCGCTCGATGCGCGGACGGATGCGGCTTGTCGTTGCCGGAAGCGGTGCCTATCAGATCGACCGCGATACCATTCCGGCCTCCCCGGATCAAAGTGCCGCTGCCGGTGTTGCCATCGCGGTGGCCGCCGAAGAACCGCGTCTTGCCCTTTCCTTTACTGATATCGCACCGGCTGATTTCATCGCGCATGTCGGTGGTGAACTGGCAGCCGATCCTGGCCGCGATCCGGTTTCGGTTTATCGCAATCAGGTCCGTTATCACCGCAAACTGCGCCCGATTTCAGGGCACGATAACCTGCCGCAACCCAACTGGCCCGATCATGGCGTCTGTGTCGTGACCGGCGGCACCGGCGGCTTTGCCATAGCCCTTGCCGATGAAATGGCTTTGGGCGGCAAAATCACGCTTGCCCTTCTTGCTCGTCGCGGTGAAGACGGTCTTGATGCCATTGCGCAGTCTAAACTGGCCGACCTGCGCGCCAAGGGTATTAAAGTATCAATCCACACCTGCGACGTTGCCGATAAAAACGCCCTGTCCGATACCCTTGCCACGATCCGAAATAGTCTTGGCCCGATCACCGCCATCGCGCACGCCGCCGGGCTTGCTGATGGCGGATTCCTTGCCGTGCGCGACATGGATGCGTTCGACGCCATCATGGCCGCCAAGATCAACGGAGCCCGTCATCTTGACGCCCTGACCCTTAACGACCCCGTGCAGGCCTTTGTCATGTTCGGCAGCCTGACGGCCATCGTCGGTGTACCCGGTCAGGCCGCCTATAGTGCGGCCAACGCCTTCCTTGACGGTTTTGCCCGTTACCGCAGGTCACAGGGCCGCCCGGCACTGACCATCGACTGGTGTGCCCTTGCCGATCAGGGCATGGCGGCGCGCCACAATGTACCGCTTCAGGACGGGGCCGCCATCACCCCGCAACAGGCCCCGGTCTTCTGGCGCGATGCCATGTGCAGCACCGCTGCACAGCTTGTCGTGCTTGATCCGGCCCTTGCCGGTGAAACAGCCGTACAACCGGAAAAACCCGTGACCACACCGGCATCTGTATCCGTCACGGCACCGGATATCCCGCAAAAGATCGCGGCCATCTGGGCCGAAACACTCGGCTATGATGCCATCGCACCGGATGATGATTTCTTTGCCCTTGGCGGCGATTCCATCACCGGCATGCAAATCGTCGACCGCATGAATGCCGAACTGAACCTGTCGCTGGCGATTTCGGACCTGTTTGCCGCACCGACGGTATCCGATCTGACGGCCCAATTCGCCCCGTCACCGGCGGGCGATGTCAACATACCTGAAATATCCGATCATCATGACGCGATATCGGACGAAAAGGCCACTCCTGCGGAAAAAATTGCAAAAATCTGGGCTGAAATCCTTGGTTATGACACCATCGACCCGGACGAGGATTTCTATGCCCTGGGCGGCGATTCCATCACCGGCATGCAGATCGTTGATCGCATGAATGCCGAACTTTCCTGCAATATCGGTCTTGCCGATCTGTTTGAAACCCCAACGATCACCGCACTGGCCGCAAAAATATCACCATCCGTTGAAACGGCGGAACTTCCCCAGTCATCGGCAAATCCCCCAGCCGAAGAAACATCTCTGCCATCGGCATCAAAACCCGTAAAGGCAGCAACAGAAACCGGGCTCAAAATCGATCCGCGCCGCGCGCCTGAAATGGAATTCTATCCGCTGGCCCCCGAACAGGTTTCCGTTCTGCATGCCGAACATAGCGGCAATATGGGTACGGCCTTCAACCTGCCGCATGCCTTCATGCTTGATGACAGTATCGATCTTGATCGCCTGCGCGATGCCATCTCCCGCCTGACGGAACGCCACGAAATCCTGCGTACCCGATTGATTGCCGATGGCGATGACTGGGCGATGAAAATTCTGCCACTTCATGACGCCCTGCCCGATCTGACGCCGATTGAACTTGATGCTTCGCTATCACTTGAAGATGTCGGCGCGGACCTTGTCATGCCGTTCGATCTGGCAACGGAAATCCCCGCGCGCTGGCGTCTGATCTGCGCTGCCAATGGTCAAAAGGCACTGTTCTTTGATATCCATCACACGGTTTGCGATGGCTTTACCATTGAAATGCTGCTGGGGGATTTGCTGGCCCTTTATCGTGGGCAGGTCTTGGCCCCACTCCCTTATCAGCTTCGCGATTACGCGTATTGGAGCCAGCAACCCGAAAGCCTCAAGCGGCTTGAAACGGCACGTGATTACTGGCTTTCCCTCTATCAGGGGCCGCTTCCGAAACTGGATCTGCCGTCTGATCGCAGACGCCCGGCCTTCCACAGCTTCAGGGGCGAAATCGTCGCGTTTGATATTGATCCGGCCTTGCTGAAATCGGCACGGAAATTCGCATCAGATCAACGCGTCACCATGTTCTCGCTCATGATGGCAACGTGGTTTGCCGTGCTTGGCAGGATCACCGCAACCGACGATCTGGTGATCAGCGTCCCGGTCAACCAGCGCGACGGGACGGGTTTCCGCAACGTGCCGGGCATGATGGTATCGCTTTTGCCGCTCCGCATGCAGATTGCTAATGATGAAACCTTCGCATCCCTACTGCACAAGGTGCAAAACCACCATATCGATGCGCTACGCCACCGGGCCTATTTCCTTGATCTGCTGCTCGATGATCTCTCGCCACCTGCCACCCCCGAACGCACCCTGCTGTCCGAAATATCCCTGTCTTACATGAACTATGCGCAGGGCGATTACGGACCGGATGATCAGGCCAAAGCCATGCTCCCCATCGGCCTTAGCCGGCAGCAATGCAAAAACGATCTGGCGATCTTTGTCCGTGATCTGCCCGAACGAATGTCCATCTCGTTTGACTATTATGCCGATATGTTCGATCAGGCGCGCATGATCGAACTCGGTCACATCTTCACAAAAACCCTGCAAAAACTGGTTACGACGGAAACTACCGCGAAAACCATACCGATTGCCGATCTTGATCTTCTGCCCGATGATCAGAAAACAAATATCGAAATCTGGGAACAGGGTCCGCAACCGGAAACCAGCCTTGATGCGGACACGAATGCCGGGATCTTTGCGATATTCGCCAATCAGGCCTCCGTCACCCCCGATGCCCCTGCCATCCGCGATAGCAACAGCACATGGACCTTTGGGGAACTGCATGCCAAGGCGCGCGCCATTGCCCATTGCCTGCAAACTGCCGGAGTCAAACCGGGCGATCTGGTTGCGATGCATATTGAACGCGGTCGTCCGGCCATTGCGGCAATTCTTGGGATTACCGCCATCGGCGCGGGATATGTCCCGCTTGATCCGGCCTATCCGGCGGCGCGCAATCAATTCATCCTGTCAGACAGCCGCGCCAAACTGGTTCTGGTCGATGACATCGGATATGACGCGCTTGATGCACTGTCCGAAACCGGCGGTCCATCCCCGCAACGGATAAATATCGCGGGCATTGCCCCGGCACCGGCGGACTTCACCCTGCCCGAATTGACCAACCCGGACAGTTTGCCTGCCTATATCATGTATACCTCGGGCTCGACCGGAACGCCCAAGGGGGTTCTGATCGAACAGGGGGCCGTGCATCGGCTGGCATTTGGGGCGGATTACGCCAAAATCGTCGCTGGTGATGTGGTGGCACAGGCGGGGCCGCTGGCATTTGATGCCTCGACCTTTGAAATCTGGGCGACCTTGCTGCGTGGGGCGGAAATCGCCGTAATTGACCGGGATGACCTGCTTGATCCGGCCAAATTCGGCGATGCTCTGTCGCAATTTGGTGTCGCGAAAATGTTCATGAGTGTCGGCCTGTTCAACCGTCAGGTCGATCATGATCCCCGCACCCTTGCCGGACTTGATATCCTGATGATCGGCGGGGATGCCATCAGCAAACAGCATGTCAGAACCTTTATCGCCACCTGCCCCGATGTCACGGTTCTGAACGGCTATGGTCCGACCGAAAGCACCACCTTTGCCGTTGTCGGCCCGATCGCCGAAAATGATCTGTCGGGCGATACCGATGCCACCATTATCGGCAAACCGATCCCCTTCACCAAAACCCTGATCCTTGATCAGAACGGTCAACGCGCGCCCGTCGGCGTCTGGGGCGAATTGATGATTGGCGGCTCACGGCTGGCGCGCGAATACTGGCAACGCCCCGACCTGACCCGCGAACGGTTCATCCCCGATCCCGATCAGCCGGGCCAACGGCTCTATCGCACCGGTGACCTTGCCCGCTGGACCCGCGATGGCCGGATCGAATTTGGCGGCCGCCATGACAATCAGATCAAATTGCGCGGTTTCCGCATCGAACTGGATGAAATCGAACAGCAGCTTCAATCCGCACCCGGCATCAAAAATGCCGTTGCCCTGTTTGATGCCACCGCGCCTGACGGCGGGGCAATCATCGGCTGTATTCAGACGACACAGGATCAGGATATCGATATCCCTGCCCTGATGACGTGGCTTGGCACACATCTGCCAGGCTACATGATCCCGGCGAAATGGCATATCGTCGATACCATCCCGATCACCGCCAATGGCAAGGTGGATCGCAAGGCATTGCTCGAAACGGTGCGCACGCAATCAAGTGCGCTGGCCCTTGACGGCGGCACAGATACCCCGCCCGCCACCCCGGCCGAGGAACTGGTTGCCGATATCTTTACCGAGGTTTTCGCAAACCCCATCCGTAACCGCCACGCAAGCTTCACCCAGCTTGGCGGTCACAGTCTGATGGCAATCCGGATCGTAAACCGCATTGCGGACCGGACCGGCAAACGCATCAGCATGGCCGGCTTCTTTGCCGATCCAACGGTTGCGGGGCTGGCCCGCCATATCGAAAATGCCACCATTGATATCGCCGCCACCGGTAATGGCCAAATCCCGCGCGCCCCGGCAATGGAATATTACCCGGCCAGCCACGCGCAAAAACGGCTTTATCTGCTCTCAAAGATGGACGGCAACAGCGGTGCCTATGGCATGCTTTATGTCTTCCGCTGCACCGGTGATTTGCGGGCCGATATCCTGCAATCCGCCCTGACCCGTCTGGTGGACCGTCATGAAACATTGCGCACGGGCTTTGCCGAACAGGACGGCACGATCACGCAGAAAATCCACGCCACCACGCCGCCTGCCGTCGCGTTTGATGATCTTTCCGGTCATGGCGATCCGGCCCGCGAAGCCCTTCGCCTGACACGGCTTGAAGCCGCAACACCGGTCATCCTTGACCAGCCGCCCCTGATCCGCGGGCGTGTGATCAAGGTGGCGGCAAATGAATGCCTGATGATCCTGATGACCCATCATATTGTCGGCGATGGCTGGTCTTCGCGCATCCTGATCAATGAACTTGGCGCGCTTTATGACGCCGTTGTCCATGAACGGAACGCTGCCCTGCCGCAACTTCCGATCACGTATAAGGATTTCGCCCATTGGCAATCCAAACAGAACTGGGCCGATGCCGCCGATTACTGGCGTCAACAGCTTGCCAATGCCCCGGAACAGATCAATCTGCCAACGGATCGCCCTGTACCGGAAAAACAATCCTTCCGCGGCGCGCATGTACATCTTGCCCTGCCCGATGATGTTTTATCGGGCCTGCATCGGCTTGCCAGCCTGAACAAAACAACCCTGTCATCGGTTGGTCTGTCGCTGTTTTCCGCCGTGCTCTATCGCCTGACGCGCCAAACCGATATGGTCATCGGCATGGGCGTTGCCGGGCGCGAACGCATGGAAACCGAAGGCCTGATCGGCTTCTTCGTCAATGTCCTGCCGATCCGCATGCAGCTTGACGACGACACCGATCTTGGCGATCTGATCCGTACCACCCATATCAATATTGCCAATGCGCTGGACCGGCAGGATTTCCCGTTTGATGAACTGGTCCGGGCCGTCGCGCCAAAACGCAAATCCAACCGTCAGCCACTGGTAAATGTGGTGTTCGAATATCAGCGCTTCGAAGCCGTAAGCGGATTGGCGCAAAACGGCTGGGCTCAATCCGGCCTGCCGTTACTTGCCCCCGATGCTACGGGCATCCTGCCATCCAATATGGATGCCTTTGTCGATAACACGACGGCCAAACATGACATCATTCTGTTCCTGACCGAAGAAGCCGGTCAGGCACGCTTCACCCTTGAATATGATACCGATCTGTTCGATGCGGAAACCATGCAGCGCTGGTTGGCCTTCCTTGGCAAATTCGCCGCTGCTGCCGCACAAAATGCCCAAAGGGACGCATAATGAAAATCGCCGATTTCGATTTCGAAACCCTCGATACACCACCCGGGGCAGACAACCAACCCGATCTCCAGCCATTGGCAACAACCGGCAGCATCACCGATCGGTTTGCGAAGATTGCCGCGGCTCATCCGCATCGCATCGCAACCCGCGATGAAACCGGCGAAATCAGCTATGCCGGACTGGACCGCCAAAGCAATCGTATCGCGCATTTCATTGCCGGACTTAACCTGCCCGTCGGCTCGCTTGTCGGTGTGATGACCGGGCGCAACCGCCATTACATCGCAGCAACCCTTGGCGTCCTGAAGGCAGGCCTCGCCTTTGTGCCGCTTGATCCGAATGTGCCGCTGATCCGCCGCACCACACTGGTCCGCAATGCAGCGCTACCGCTGATCATATCCGAAGGCGCTCATATCGGCGATCTGCACCAGTTGCAGTGGCGCTGCAAAACCGTCACCGATATTCTATGCCTTGACCATGACGATATCGATACCCTGACGGAAAATCACGGCTCCCTGATGTCGGTCGAACTGTGGGATCATCTGGCGGGTGACGATGCCGACAACATTCTGGCGGGTGGCTGGAAAAGTGCATTCACCGGGCAACCAATTGCACAAAGTGCCATGGATGCCTTCGGGGCAAATGCGCGGAACAAGGTCGCCGGTCTGGTATCGCGCGATGCCCGTGTGCTTGAAATCGGCTGTGCGTCCGGCTTCACCATGAAACACGTCGCTCCCGTGGTCGGCACCTATGTCGCGACCGATCTGTCGCGCCGCAACGTCGAACGGACCGAGGCCCTGGCGATCAATCTTGGCATGACCCATGTCATCGGTCGGCAGCTTGGCGCACATGATATCGATGTTTATGAACCGGGCTCATTCGACCTGATCATTATGAACAGCGTCATCGAAAACTTCCCCGGCTACGGTTATCTGCGAACCGTCCTGGCAAAGGCAAAAAACCTGCTCGCCCCCGGCGGGGCCATTTATCTTGGCAATGTCTGGGATGCGGATCGCCGCGATGATTACCTTGCCGATCTGGCGCAGTTTGCCCGTGACACGGCGGGCAAAGGCTACAACACCCGTCTCGATTTCCTCGAAGACCTGTTTGTCCCTCAATGCTTCCTTGAAGACTGGGCACGCGAACAGGGCGGCTTTGCCGCCAAACGATCCGCAATCGATGCGGACGGGTTCGACCCGGCCCCCTACACATTCGATTTCGTCCTGACAACGGATGCGGCCCAACAGCCCGCCCCGTCGCAAAAACGACGCCACGATCTGGCCGCCCTGAATGCCGCAAGTGATGCGCACACTGCAAGCATCACCAACGCAAACGATCTTGCCTATGTCCTGTTCACCAGCGGCACCACCGGCACGCCCAAAGGTGTTCAGATCGAACATGGCTCGGTTGTAAACCTGGCCCAGTCGGTTCTTGATACGCAGTTAAAACAGATCGGTGCCGATGATCCGGACCGCGTCCTGAACCTGACCTGTATCGCGCCCTTTGCCTTTGACGGCTCCATCGTTCAGATTTTCGCCGCCATCCTGAACGGGCATTGCCTGAACATCACCGGATCGGCTACGCGAAGCGACCCCGAAGCCCTGCATAACCTGATGGTTGCCAACGCCATTGATCAGCTTGACGCAACGCCAAGCCTGTTTTCCCTGCTGCTCGACTACTGGGAAGAAAACAGGCTTTCCTGCCCGGCAAGGATGGTGGTTCTGGGCGGCGAAGCCGTGTCCACCCGAATGGTCGAACGTTTCTTTGCCCTGCCCGGCCAGACCGACCGCAAACTGGTCAATGCCTATGGCCCGACAGAATGCTGCGTTTCATCGGCGCAATATGTGATGACCGCGCACAACCATAAACAGATTCTGCCGCCCCCCATCGGCAAGGCCATTCAGGGCGTTCATATTGAAATCTGCGACGATATGGGCCGTCCGTTACCCGATGGGGTTCCGGGCGAAATCCGCATTGGCGGTGCCGGTGTCGCGCGCGGCTATCTGAACGACCCGGCCCTGACCGCACAGAAATTTGTCACCGATCCCAACGGCAAACGGTTCTATCGCAGCGGCGATATGGGCCGACGGCGCAGTGACGGTGAAATCATTTTCCTTGGCCGTGAAGACGGTCAGATCAAGGTCCGCGGCAACCGCATCGAACTGGGCGAAGTCGAACATGCCCTGCTCGCCCATCCCCATATCCGCCGTGCGGCCGTGGTGGCCCATGACCGTCACCAGAACGGCAATGTTGTTCTGGTCGCCTATGTCGTCACCGATGACGATGCCCATGCCGATTTCGATGTCGCGGCATGCCGGGCAAAACTTGAACAGGCCCTGCCGAACTATATGGTGCCCAACCACCTGATCACGATGGATGACCTGCCGCTGACCGTAAATGGCAAGATCGATCTTTCACGCCTTCCCATCCCCGAAAATACCGATCATGCCACAAGCACCACCGCAAAGCCGCTTGGCAGCGACCATGAACGCACCGTTGCCCGCCTGATGGGCGAAGTCCTTGATTGCACTGTGGATGACGCCACCGCCGATTTCTTTGAACTCGGCGGTCACAGTGTTCTTGCGGTTCAGTTCCTGTCAAAAATCAACAAGGTTACCAACGTCAAAATCCCGCTCGGTGATCTGTTTACCTGTGCCTCGGTCGAAAAACTCGCCGCGCGCATTTCCGAACGCGAAAACGAAAGTGACGCCAAAAGCCCGATTGTCACTGTCAATGCTGCGGGTACCAAACCACCGATGATCTGCTTCCATCCGGTCGGCGGCAATGTGCTGTGCTATCAAAACCTTGCCCGTGAATTCGGCCCCGATCAGCCACTTTACATGGTCGAAGCCCAAGGCCTCGAAGAAGGCCAGAATTTGCAGCCAACGGTCGAGGAAATGGTGGCCGCCTACATGCCCGCCATCCGCGAAACCGTTCCCGACGGCCCGATTCATGTCATCGGATGGAGCTTCGGCGGATTGCTGGCGTTTGAGGCCGCCTTCCGCATGCAGCAGGCCGGCATTGATGTACGCAATATCATCCTGCTCGATGCGATTGCCGTGCCCGATGCGGTCCGTGCCATCCTGCGCAAGGGCGAGGCAGAATATCTTGCCGATATCTTTGCCGAGCTCGGCCTTGTCACGGTTGACGAATTGCGTCCGTTAACGCCTGAGGAACGCATCGACCTGTTGCTCGAACGCGGCAAGAATTGCGACCTTCTGCCCGACGAGGCAGATCGCGGCACCATGCGCCGCCTGCTCGCCGTGTTCCAGAATAACGCACTCGCCGCCGTCCATTATGTCCCGCCGAAAATTGACGGGATTGATGTCCTGCTGCTGCGTCCGACAACCGGAACCCGCGCCGCACCCAGCATCGAAGGCGATCAATATAGCGGCTGGCAAAAGGTCGCGGGCGACAATCTGACCCTTGAATGGGTCAGCGGCACCCACGGATCGATGATGTTCGATCCCCATGTGATCGAAGTCGCCGAACGCATCCGCCTTCATATTGAAAAAAAGCTCTAACCCCAGAGCATGCTTGAGAGCAGGCTTGCCGGATCGAACTCCGTTTGATCCGGCAATGTCAGGCCAAGCCACCCCTGCGCACCGGGCCAGATGAGGGTGCGATACTGGCCGAAATTGGCATACCGCACCTCAAAACAGGCCCCCTTGCGATCAATTGATGACGGCGCGTAAAGTTCAAGCGGCGTCATCATCCCCGTGGTAATGGTCTTGGCCAGGCTTTCGCGCGCCACCCAAAGCAGGCAGGCCGCCCCGTGGTCGTCAAGATCATGGGCACGGATCATGTCCCGCACGTCGGGGGCGATCCCGTCAAGAATTGCGGGCACATCCGTGATCGTCGGCAGATCGACATCAATGCCCAACGGATGGGCACGATGAAAAACAAGGGCAACCGCAAACCGATCCGAATGCGACAGCGAAACCGACATGCCCTGCAAATCATCCCCGCCGCCAACAATTATCGGCTGATCAAACACCCCCGATCCTATTTCAATCGATTGCGGATCAATCCCCGGAAAATACGCGCTCAACGCCGCCTTCGCCGCCAACCGTCCATGAATAAAACTTTTCCGGCGGCGATCATGCCGGAACCCCGCCAATCGGGTCTTTTCGGCGTCGTTCAACTGGCTTTCTGCCAGTGCGGTGCACCTGGCATCGTCAAGCCCCTCCAGATCAATAACCGCCAACACCGCGCGCAGGATATCGGACGGTGCAAATGTTCCTGTGCCTTTCGGGCGCTGGAACATAAGGCGATGGGTTGTGATCGGGAACATCCGGGTGGCCTTTTATGCATCATCAACAACAGACAAAAAAGAATGCCCAAAGCACGCTTTGGGCATTCTCGAAATATGGTCTGAAAACCCGACGATCAATCAGGCTTTGGCGGTCGTTGCACCCGCTGCCGGTTTGGCCGTGGTTTTGCCGCCTTTGACAAATTCGGACGCCTTGCGTTTGCCGTCTTCGAATTCGTCCTTGAAACGACCCTTCATTTCATCGGCATCGAAATCATCAACCGTTCCGCCCTTGGCAAAGTGCCAGGCAAAAACACGCCCCAGCGCATAGGTGCAGGCACCAGCAAAGGTCGGCATTGCGACAACGCCAAAGATCGTGCCAACAACCGGAACCTTGCGAACCAGTGCCGCCGTTGCATAACCGACACCGGTCATCGGCAGGACCGTTGCAACTAGGGTCGAAATCGAACTCTTGATCGCGTTCTCAGAGAACGGAACACCGTAAATGTCGCAAAGCTTTGCAAGCATCCGCACCTGGATCGTGCTGCTGGTGGCCATTTCAAGGAACGGGATCGGGACAAGACCACCAACCGCAGCATAAACGCTATGACGATGGATGCAGTCACGGGACTGGGCACGAATTTCATCCGCCTTCGCGACGGCCACTTCTTCAGTCTCTTCGATGGTTTCTGCTTCGCTCATTATCGCCTCTTGAATTTGTACCTGTAAGTTGATGGTCTGCACGCAAAATCTATTCTTCAACTTTACCTGAACTAACCTGAAGTAGCAACGTGCAACACCCTTTATTTGCTACCGGTTTTTGAAATTTCAGGCTGCCCTGCACTCTCACGTGTCGCGGCAGGTTCCATGTCGCTCTGTTTGACAACACCACCCCCGTCACCACTGGACGGATCAAACAGCGGGGCAATCGATTTCAGGACATCGCCGGCCGTTTTACCCGCCGTTGAAACATCCTCTGACGCGCCCGCTGTCGGGGCTGTCGGTTTCATCGACGGTGTTACCGGCGGTGTGGCCGAATTTGCCGCGCCGGGGCGCGCGCGTTTGTCCGACGGATCGACCGGGGCACGAACGCCCGGCGAAATCGCATTTTGCGGCGCGATTTCCTGCGACCGCGCATTAAGCGCCCCGGAATTCGGCAGGCTTTCCGCCGTATCGTTCACAAGCTCCGCCCCCGAATCTGAATCCGTGGTGCTGGCCGTCGGCGAATCTGCGGTATTGAGGATCACGGGCAGGCCATCTTTGCCGCCAATGATGATCGTCTTGCTGTTTTTCGATGTCGCAAGCGTCATGGTGGCTTCGATACCGCGCAGGCGAAGATATTCCTCGGTAATCGTTTTGGCGACGATATCCTGGAATTCCCGAATACCTTCCGCCTCGATCTTCTTGCGTTCCTTTTCCTTTTCCTCGCGCGCCAGACGGAAATCATATTCCAGCATGGCCTGATATTGTTCAGCCTTGCGTTCAATCGCATCCGCAACGCGTTCGGGCAGGATCACGGAACGGATCAGAACGTCTTCAACCGTCACCAGCCGCCCCTGAAAACTCTGATTGACCAGTGATGATCCAAGCTCGTTGACCATCCGTTCAAGGATTTCGGCCTGAATGAAGGCACGGGTTTCGGTATAAAGCTGTTCAGGCGTGTAACGCGAAATCAGTTCACGCGCATGCGATCCGATTTCCGGATACACAAGGATTTCCGCATAATTCGGCCCGACAAGCTTGTGCAGCATCCCGACCGCTTCGCGATTGATCCGATACCGCACCGCAATGTCGACTTCCATCGACAGGCCGTTCGATGAAATGGTGTCATAAACCCGCGCCTGATTTTGCAGACGCGCGTCATAGATATACATTTCATCCCATGGGAAGATCATGTGAATGCCCTCCCCATAGCTTTTGTCAACCACCGTCCCGCCAAAGAACCGGTACCACATCACCGCCACATGCCCGGCAGGCACGGTAATGAAAATCTGCGGTGCCAACGCGAAAATCGCGATCAGCAAAAACAGAATCCCGATCAGAAATGTCGTGCGCAACCGCCGCAGGCGTTCCCCCGCGCTAATGAAAAAGCGCCGCCAAAAGATCGACCACCGCCCTCTTTTGCGGGCGGTTGCGTTTTGGTCTGGTGCACCGGGTGCGACTGTCGCGCTATCAACCATTCATCATCTCGTCGTCGGATTTATCGTGACGCATGCTGATCGCCCGTCAGTCATCATCTTATTCATAATCAAGGTCTTTAAGCTTTTCACGAAGCTCCCGCGACGGGCGCGCAACAATCTGAACCAGAAAATCACCAATCGGGGTGATCACAATCGCCAGCAGGAAATGCCCCAGAAATCCGAACGATGTCCGGCGGCCAAGCATGCCGCAAACAATGCAGGCCAACAGATAAATTACAATCAAAATCAAATGCATCGTTTCGCCACCCGAATTCCTGTTATTGCGCGATTACGCGTTCTTCACGCCGTTTTCTCGTCCTGATCGAATTTCAGGCCTTCCTTGAATTTCCGGCGAAAATCGGCCTCTGCCTTTTGGGCGTCAAAATCCGCCATCGTCCCGCCGGCGGCGTAATGCTGCTGAAAAACCCGACCAAGCGCATAGGTAAATGCCGCATTGAAACCCGGCATGGTCACGATGCTCAGCGTCGATCCGACAACCGGCATCACCTTGGCAATATTGGAAAATATCCCCGTCCCCAAAAGAGCCCGCCCCAAAACGCCGCTGGTAATGCACGCGGTTAAGGCCGCAATCACGGATTTGCCACTGCTTTTATTGAACGCAACACCGTAAACATCGCTCAGTTCCGCCAGCATTTTAAGCTGCACGGCAACCGTCGCCGCAGAATCGAGAACAGGAATCGGAACAAAACCGGTTCCCGCCGCCCAAAGGGCATTGCGTTGCACAACACCACTTGCAATCCGGTGCTGTTTGCGCCGTTTCAGCACTTCAAGCGTTTCAGCCCCCATAACGTCCCCCAGTTTATTGTCCCGCGCCAAATCATAATCGCTAACTATCAGCACTGCAAACCGAATCAAGGTTTTATACAGCCTTGACCCCAACCCCGATGCAATCAACCATATGGTTTGTGAAAGCCGCTTTCTGAGGATATAACCGGCTTAACAGGATCATGTTTTGAAAATATTTTGAAAATATATCTCGCCGGAGACACGTTTTGAAGCTGTCTACCAAGATCGGGCTGGCCCTTTTCCTTGTGCTTGCAAGCGCACTGAGCATGACCACGGTCCTGAATTATCTGCGATTCGACCAGACCCTGCACACTCTTCTGGCCCAGCGCATGACCGTGATCCTCAATGAAACCAGTCAGGATGTCCTTGCCGGGATCGATCTGGGCTTGCGGCTGGAAAACATGGAAAACCTTCAATCGGTCCTGAACCGGCGTCTGGATATGGCCAACGATATCCGCAATGTCGCCGTTCTGGACTGCAACGGCACCCCAATCAGCAACGCCACCCGGTCCCCAGACAGCCCCCCCAATGATCAGGCACTCTCTGGCGCGGCAATATCGCAACAGACACGTGATCATTGGATCGATTTCACACCGGGGATCGCCACCGCCGGACAGGTCCTGCGCGACAGCCTTGGCCAATGCGCGGGTCTGGTCGTCATCACCGCAAACTCGCAGGCCTCCGAAGCCAAACTTGCCAATGCCTTCTCTGAAATGTGGAAATCGGCGGCCTTCGGCATGGGCATGATTGTGCCCATCCTTGGCGTCCTGTTCATTCTGATGCGCCGTCGCCATCGCGTTTTCGAAGAACTGCACGAAGATCTGGCGCGCGCTGTTGCGGGCAAGGCCCCCAATACCCGCCCCCATGATGGCGATGTCCTGACCCAAAGCGAAATCGAACTGATTTCCCTGTACCGCGAAATCCGCGATCAGTTGCCCCACGATACGCAAAATGACGGTACCGAACGCACATCGAAAACCCCGGCGGAGCCCCTGAAATGACCCCCTCTGCCAATCCGAAAACCAAACCCGATACCCCCGCATCCCCTCATGGCGGCAATATCCGAAGCCGCCTTTTCCCCAAGGGCACGATCTGGATTCTGCTGCTGTTCAGCACGATCTCGCTTTGCATTGCCTTGGTCGGGATTTCGTGGCGGGCCGCCGAACTGGCGCGTGCTGATCTGCAAACCGAAATCCGCGAAAAGGCCGAAATCGAAGCCCGGGTTCTTGGCGAAAAAATCGAAAATGCCCTGCGGCTCGGCATTCCGCTCCGCGAGATTGTCGGCTTTGAAGCCGTCGTCTATCAGCTTCGCGATGGCGACCCCGATCTGGTTTTTGCCGCCATCACCGACATGGGGGGCGACATCCTGCATGCGGGCGGCCTGCCATCGGATGAAATCGCCACCGCCCTAACGGCCCCGTCGGGCAACGATACCGCCTATATCGTGACCCGCCTCAACCTGCCCCGCGCCGAGGGGCGCGACGATATCGAGGTGGTCCTTGGCCATGCCCGTGCCGCCCTGATGCGCCCGGTTACTGATAACCTTTATGACATTGCAATCATTTTCATCATAACCCTCGCCCTTTCATTTGAACTGATGTTGCTGGTGTTAACCGTCAATGTCGCCCTGCCAGTAAGGGTTGCGCGCAAGGTGCTGGGCAATGTGCGCGACCGCAAATTCACCCTGCTGCATGGCCAAAGCACCCATGACGAAATCGGCCAGTTCATGGAACGCATCAATTCCCTGATCAACACCACCGCCAAAAAGGTCGGCACACATCCCCAACGCGAACGGGAGGTAAAGCTGATCGGGGTTCGCATGCTGGCCTTCATGTTTGTCCTGGCCGAAGAACTGGCCCGTCCGATCATGCCTGCCTTCTTTAGCCAGGTCACATCCCACAGCATCGACGGGCAGCTTGGCGCAGGCGTGGTCATGGCGGTGCATCTCCTGATGGTTGCCCTTGCCATGCCGATCTGCAGCCTGTTTCAGGAACAGGTCGGGTCACTGCGCATGTATCTGTGCGGCGCGTTTCTGGCGACACTTGGTCTGATCGGTACCGCCTTTGCCGTTGGCATCTGGGATCTTGTCCTGTGGCGCGCATTATCGGGGATCGGTTACGCCACCACCTTTGTCGCCTGTCAATCCTATGTCCTTGATGCCACCAATGACAGCAACCGCACACAGGGAACCGCCATGATGGTCAGCGGCATCATGCTGGCTGATATCTGCGGCCCGGCGATTGGCGGGATTGTCGCTGGCCATTTCGGCCCGGATATGACCTTTATCGCCGGTGCGACCATTGCGTTTCTTGCCGTCCTTCTGGCCTTCTTCCTGATGGATAATATGGTGCGTGGCAAAACCCCACCGCCGGTCCCGACCAGGGCCGCCCTTCGTGCCATGCTCGGCAATCGCCGTTTGCAGGTGCTGATCCTGTTTGCCGCCATCCCCGCCAAACTGATCCTTAGCGGCTTTTTATATTACCTGACCCCGATGATCTTGCTGCAATCGGGTGCGACCACGGCCGAAACCGGGCGGGTGATCATGCTTTACGGGCTGGTCGCGATCCTGACCGGCTGGGCGGTGGCAAAATGGACCGACAAAAGCCAGAACGAAACCCGCGCGGTCGGCATTGGCGGTGGTTTGACCGCCGCCGGATTGTTGCTGGCGGGCTGGCTTCCCGAATATGCCCTGTTTGCGGTTGCCGTCGCCTTGCTAGGCCTCGCACAGGCAACCTCAATCCCGGCACAGCTTTCCGCCAGCCTGAAACTCAGCAAGGATTTCACCAAGGATCACGGCACCGGCCCGGTCCTTGCGGTCCTGCGTCTGGCAGAACGTCTGGGCGGGGCGGCCGGTCCGCTGCTGGCCGCCGGTCTGACCCTTCTGGTCGGAACAACGCAGGCCGTCCTGATTTTCGGGGTTTTTGCCGCCGTTTCGGTTCTGTGCTTTGAACTTCTGATCGGTCATGTGCCCCCAGAACAAAAGGGCGAACAAAAAGCACAAGGAGGGACGAAATGACATTCCCCCGTCCCCCGGCTTTTCGTCTGCTTGGCATTCTTGCGGTCTTGATCGTCGCACTCAGCGCGACGTTATTGCCAACGGCATATGCGCAATCATCAAAGGCCCCGCTTAAAATCGCCATGATCCTTTGGCGGGGTGAAACCAATGTCGAACAGGGATTTCGCGCCTATTTCGACGAAAACAACATCCCCGTCGATCTGACCATTCATGACGTTGCGCGTGATCTGTCGCGCGTGCCTGCCATCATCGATCAGATCCGCAAAGACCCGCCCGATCTGGTTTACACATGGGGCACCGGGATCACATCTTCTGTCGTCGGCAAATATGATGCCGTCGATCCGGCGAAAAACATCACCGATCTTCCGGTGGTCTATGTGATGGTTTCATCGCCTTGGAAAACCGGTATTGCCGCGCCTGCGGGCCAAAGCCGCCCCAATGTCACCGGGGCAACCCACATCGCCCCGCTTGCCGCCCAGATCAATGCCATCCGCGCCTATCGCCCGATGGATAAACTCGGCGTGGTCTATAACAGCCGCGAAGACAATTCCGTTTCCAACGTCGCCGATCTGACCGAACTGGGCCGCGAAATGGGGTTTGACGTTCTGGCCGCCCCCCTTGGCACCGACGACGAACCATCCGCCGATGACATCGCCCCCGCCGTTGCCGAACTGGCGCGCAAGGGGGCCGATATCCTGTATATCGGGCCGGATAACTTCATCGGCAATTATCGCGATACCCTGACCGATGCCGGTTTTGCCAACGGGCTTGCCGCCTTTAGCGCGACCGAACTTGAAGTCCGCGATGGTCACGCCATGCTGGGCCTTGTCAGCCGCTATGAACTTGTCGGCCGTCTCGCCGCCAGCAAGGTCGAACAAATTCTGATCGGTGGCATATCACCCGCCGATATCCCGGTCGAAACGCTTGACCGGTTTTCCTATCTGATCCGGCTGTCATCGGCGCGCAAACTGAAACTCTATCCGCCGCTGTCGCTGCTGGATTACGCGGAGGTCATCGAATGACCCAACTGACCCGGCTTGATCCATCCCATCTTCCGGCCATCATCGCCCTGCATCACAGGGTAATTGCGGACCTGCCGCCGGGCAATGCCGCCACCGAAACCGATCAGTTCTTTGCCGATCATCTGGATGCCTGCGGGCAGATTTTTGGGGCCTTTGACGGGGACCGTCTGATGGCCTATTGCGTGCTGGGATTACCGCGCGAAACCGATCCGAATTTCGGCACCGACCATCACCTTCCCCCCGATCAGTTGGGCAAGGTCGCCCATATCGACGGGGTCGCGGTTGATCCGCAATGGCGCGGACAGGGGTGGCAACGCCGGATGGTCGAACACCGCATCGAAATCGCCCGGAAATGCGGGCGCACCATCGCACTCAGCACCGTCGCCCCAACCAATTTCCCAAGCCTGATCAGCACGGTCTCAACCGGCCTTGCCATTCATGGATTGATCGCGAAATTTGGCGGGAACCGTTTTCTGCTGCGCCGGGATATCGGCCCCGATCAGGATGCAAAATTCCCGTCCGCACCCGATCGCGCAATCTGGTGCGCCAGTGACGATCTTGCGACCTGCCGGAAATTGCTCGATGACGGGTTGATCGGCCTGTTTTGCCAATCATCACCCCATGGCACGGCGCCGCGCATCGGCTGGGTTCCGGCCATACCCGCTTAATAACGCTGCTTATTGCTGATAACTGTAATTCCATTTGCTCGGCCCTTTCGGGTCGGCCTGCTGATAATAGGGTTGCCAGTCACAGGCATGCGCATCTGTTTCCCAATAACATGCCGCCCCCTTATGGAACGGCAGGAAATTGCCCTTTTCATACATATCGTCGGCAACCACGCTTCGGAATGTCGGATACATTTCCTTCATCCGGTCGATATTTTCATGAACGATCCGCGTGATCCAGTACACCACATACGGATCGGCCGGTTCATAGGCGATAAGGGATGCCTTGAACCCATAGGATGCAATCGCTTCTTCCTGCGCACTATATGTCTTTGCTGGCAAAACCTGATTAAAGAAATACTGGTTTGCCCGCACCATCTCATCTGTCAAGGGGCCGCCCATGCCGACAACCCGCGCCCCGCAGCCAAGCGTATCTTCAATCAGCGTCGCCGGATGCCCGATCCACAGACCGAACGCATCAATATAATTCTCGCAGATGCCAAGTTCGTTATAATCCTGCGCAACATTGTAAACGGTATCAAGATCCTCAAGCGTGATATCGTACCGCGACAGAAGCTCAAGCCACAATTCCCGCGATGCCGACCCTTCCGGCCCGATATTGATGCGTTTGCCGCGCAGATCGCCAACCGATTCAATGCCGGAATCATTGCGCACCACCAGCAACCCCATTTCATCATGCAGCGACATCACCGACCGCGCACCGGGGATCGGCGCAATGCCTTTCTGCGCTTCCCAGTTATTGTTCGACTGCACAATGGCAAGCTGCACCCGTCCTTCCTTCATCAGGCGGATATTGCTGCCGACACCCTGGGATCGCAACGGCACGCAATGCACGCGATGGCGCTCAAAGGTACGGCTCATCATCTCGCAAATCTGGGCTGCAACCTTGAAATACACGCCACTCGTGCTGCCGCTGTAAATCGCCGCGTAATAGGATCGTTCGGTCTGGCCATCACCGGCAATCACATCGGTGTTGCTCAACACCGCCAGACTTTCCGGGTCGGTTGTCCGGCGACGATATTGCGACAACGGAATGGCATCGGGCTTGTAAATCAGGCCATCAATCAGGTCCGGGTTGGATTTTGCCGGGTCGATGATCGCATCGTCATATGTGTCGACATCGATATCAGGCAGGACGTCAACCGGCGACATATCGGCACTTGCATCCTCGGCAACGGTGCCGCTTTCCTGCGCATACGCACCCGCCGCCCCCGCCGACAGCAGAATTGCCAGCATACCGGTCGCAATCATTCTCATGCCGATCTCAAAACGCAAAACCGTCCACTCATCGTTTGTGATGAACCAATCCTCGCATCCCAACGGCCATCCTAAAGGATCGCCCGGAAGCCCGTCGAGAGCGAAGATGAATTAATACCCTTATTCTCAGCGATTTAACACAATCGTCTTCACCGCAATCCTCACCGATCGTCGATATTCAGATTGTGTTTGACGCAACATCATACGCCCCTCATAAACCAGAAGACCATATAACAGAAAACCGGACCACGGCCAGATTTCGGAGAAGACGATGACGTCCATCATCGCCCTTGATCCCGGGCGCAACGATATTTATCAGGCTTTCGACCTGATATCCTCCTGGCCGGAATACCGCCAAAGCCCCCTGATCCGCGCCACCGGTCTTGCCCGCGAACTCGGTCTTGGCACTGTCTGGATCAAGGATGAAAGCAAACGGTTCGGTCTGGGCGGGGTCAAGGCACTTGGTGCCCCCTATGGCCTGAAACAGCAGCTTTTAAAACGCGGAATCACTCCCGGAAGCCCCCAATGTGCGGGCTATACCGCCGTTGCCGCAACCGATGGCAATCACGGCCTTGCCGTGGCATGGGCGGCCCAAAAATTCGGCTGTCATGCGCGGATTTATGTCGGAACCGAGGTCGATCAGGCCCGCATTGCCCGCATCACCGATAACGGGGCTGAAATCGTCCGGGTGGATGGCACCTATGACGATGCGGTCCTTGCCGCCGAAAATGCCGCACAATCGCCCGACGTGCTTCTGATCACCGATACCGATTATGGCCATGAACTCGACGTTACCCGCGATATCATGGCGGGTTATGCGGTTCTCGGCATCGAATGCGCCCGCCAGCTTCGGGCTGAAAACATCACCCCCGATCATGTTTTCCTGCAATGCGGGGTTGGCGGCATGGCAGCGGGTTGCGCCATCGGGCTCTGGCATGAAAGCGGTCAAAAACCTAATGTCTGCACGGTGGAGGCAACAAACGCCGCCTGCCTTCAGGCAAGCCTTGCAACCGGTGAACTGACATCGGTTCCGGGCAAGCTCCTGACCCGCATGATCGGACTGTCCTGTGGCAAACCGAGTCTCCCGGCGTTTGAAATCCTGCGCGAAGTATCCACCCACAGCATCGCGATTAATGATGACGTGGCGCTTCTGGTCCAAAACACGCTTTCCGCCGGGATCAATGGCGACGCCCCGCTTGAAACATGGGATACCGGCATTGCAGGCATCGCCGGGCTTTGGCATGTCGCCAAAAACCACGACCTTCGCGCCCGTTTTGGCCTGAATGCCCAAAGCAACGTGCTCGTGATCAACAGCGAAGGCCCCATTCCACTGCCATACCGCGCAAATATCTGAATTCTTTCGACGCGAAAAAGGCTTTCCGTTATGCCACCAACTGGACAGCGACTGGACAGCCCTGCCGGGCATCGGTACAGTCGCGCCAGACCGTGCAAATGCCCACGTCGGGTTCTATGGGGACTGCAAACAGATGAAATTGCTCGAACTGTTGTCTTGGGGGGATAACAGACTGATGGCCCGGCTTGCCTTTGCCGGTGCGTTATCAGGTGCGGGCAGTGCGGTCCTGCTGGGGCTGGTCAATACCGCCGCCGAAGGCATTGCCGATAACGGTGTCGATCAGGTCGACTGGCTTCTGGCCGGCGGCTTCATCGCCCTTGCCGTGGTCTATTTCCTGGCCGAGGTTTTCCTTCTTGCCAACATCTCGACCCAGATCGAACAGGGCATCGACAAGGTGCGTCGCAAACTGCTGGGTCAGATCGCCCATGCCGACTTTGCCCGGCTAGAAACCTTTGGTCAGGCCCGCCTGTTTGACAGCATCACCCAAAGCACTCAGGTCATTTCGCAAAACTCGCACATGATCGGCATGTCGTTCCGATCCCTTCTGCTGGTCGTTGCGGTGATGATCTATGTCTTCTGGCTCTCCACGCTGGCCTTTTTCCTGATCGTGATGGTGATCGGGGCCGGGATTGTCATTTACCTGCAGATGGGCAAACAGCTCGGCATGTGGTTTGGCAAACTCCATCTCGCCGAAACCAGCCTGTTTGGCAAGGTCGCCGACCTGTTTTCGGGCATCCGCGAAGTTCGCATGTGGTCATCGCGCAGCAGCACCCTTTTCAATGCCTTTTCGGAAAACTCGCTGACAAAGGAACAGATCACGGCAGAAACCCACAGCCTGATGTTCCGTCAGATGATCATGGGCATGACCGCCTTTTATGTCCTGCTTGCGGTGATCGTCTTTATCGTGCCGGTCTATACCGATAATTTCGGCTCCACGGTTTCCAAGGTCAGCACCGCCGTCCTGTTCATGATCGGCCCGATCAGCACTGTGGTGCAGGCAATGGCGGTTCTGGGGGCGGCCGAACAGGCCGCCGCGCGCATGGTAACCCTGTCACAGGATCTGGACGAAATTGCCGAACCGATTGACGAAAACGGTACAAAGCTGCCCGATACATTTTCAAACATCGCGTTTGATGATGTCTGCTTTACCTATCCCAACCGCGACCCGCGCCACGGCTTTGTTCTTGGCCCGATCAGCCTTTCGGTAAAAAAGGGCGAACTGATTTTCATCACCGGCGGCAACGGGGCGGGCAAATCCACCCTGATCAAGCTTCTGACCGCCCTTTATCGCCCGGTATCGGGTGCCATCCGGTTTGACGATATCCAGCTTGGCGCGCAAAATATCGCTTCTTTCCGCGATAAAATCGCCACCGTGTTTTCCGATTTCCACCTGTTTTCCGAACTGCACGGATCGGCCGAAATTGATCCCGACGAAGCAGATTACTGGCTCAACCTGTTTGAACTGTCCCATGTGACGGGTATTCGCGACGGCAAATTTGTTTCCATCGCCCTGTCGGCCGGGCAACGCAAACGTCTTGGCCTGATCACCGCCATTCTCGAACATCGCCCGATCCTTGTTCTTGATGAATGGGCCGCTGATCAGGACCCCTATTTCCGTAAAAAATTCTATTACGAAATCCTGCCACAGATCAAAGCACGCGGCATAACCATCATCGCCGTCACCCATGACGACCATTATTTCGATGCCGCCGACCGCCGCCTGCATCTCGAATCCGGCACCCTGCACGAACTTGACCGCAACGACCCGCGTGGAAGGATCTGATCATGCTGCTTATTGATCTTCTGCGATCCCGAACCCGCATCGATCTGCGCCATGCCGTCGGCCTGCTGTCGCTGGCATCAATTGCCACCACCATGGTGCTGATCATCGTCAATCTGGCCGCCGAACAGGCCGAAGACGGTGTGGCCAGCATGCGCTATCTCGGCATGATGGCTCTGTCGCTGATCGGCTATATCTGGGCCCAGAAAAAATCCAGCGACTTGATCGCCGCCGAGGTGGAACACATCCTCCATCAACTCCGCCTCAGCCTGTTTGATCGCGTGCGAAAAGCCGCCCCCGATACGCTGGCCAAGGTCGGACAGGGGGCGGTTCAAACCGCCCTCACCCAGGAAATGCAAACCGTATCGGCCGCCCTGCCCCTGATGTTGAATGGTGTGCAGCAGGTGGTCCTGATCATCTGTGTCGCGGCCTATCTCGCATGGCTCTCGACCTTCGCCTTCGTGATGATTTCCGTTCTGGCCGTTGTGGTTTCAACCATCCATCTGCAACGCATGCGCAAAATCAACGCCGCAACCCGTGACGCGATTGACGATGAAAACCTGCTTTTTGGCGGCCTGACCGATCTGTTGCATGGCTTCAAGGAAGTCAAAATGAACAGCCGGCGTCGCGACGCACTGCTCGGCGCACTCAATGACCGCTCCATCCGGGCACGCGACACCAAATCCGTGGTCAAGGCCCAATGGTCGCGCGAATTCGCCCTGATCCAGTTGGCCTTCTACGGCATGATGGCAGCCATGGTATTCATCGTTCCGATCTTCACATCGGATTATCATGACGTTGCCGTGCAAACCACGACCGCGGCCCTGTTCATGATCGGCCCGATCGGGGCCGTGGTTGCCTCAGTCCCCAGCTTCACCGATTCCGATGTGGCGCTCCGCAAGATCAACGATATCGATCACCAGCTCGAAGACGCCCTTGACGCCCAACATGCGAACGAGGCCGCGAACGGCACCTCATCGCCCGAAACTCTTGATAAATTGCGCGGTGCCCTTGGCAATATCGCCGAAATCAGCCTGCGCGACGTTCGTTTCGCCTATCCCGGCACGACGGATAGCCCCGGCTTTGCCGTCGGTCCGATCAATGCCACCTTCAAAAAGGGCGAAATCACCTTTATCACCGGCGGCAACGGGGCTGGCAAATCAACCATCATCGCCGTTCTGACCGGCCTTCGCCCGGCGGCAGGCGGTTCGATCATGGTCAATGATTGCCCGCTCCCGACCGACGCCCTGCAGCTTTATCGCGATCATTTCGCGACCGTGCTGTCGGACTATCATCTGTTTCGCGAACTTTACGGCATTGATGAGATCGACCCGAAACGGGTTGAACCCCTGCTCAAACAGATGGAAATCGATGACAAGGTCGAAATTGATGACAACGCCTTTTCAACGACGTCACTGTCACAGGGGCAACGCAAACGCCTTGCCCTGATCGCGGCCCTGCTCGAAGAAAAGCCGGTTCTTGTCCTTGATGAATGGGCCGCCGATCAGGACCCGCATTTCCGCTCGGTCTTCTATGAAAAAATCCTGCCATCCTTACGCAAGCAGGGCAAGATCATCATCTGTGTCACCCATGATGACCGCTGGTTTGACGCGGCCGATACGATCTATCACGTCCGCGACGGCGAATTTGTCGACGGGCGTCAAACCACCTCCGCCTGATCTGTTACGCCACCATCAGCGCGTCCCGGACCACGTGCACGATGTCATCCCCGCCATCGCGCAGGAAAAAATGCCCGCCGGGCAAAACATGCTTGGCAAAATCACCCGTGGTCGCCGCCGCCCAGTCATCCAGTTCATCCGGCACCGGGTTCGGGTCATCCGCCCCGCCAAAGGCGGTAATCGGGCAGGACAGTTTGGGCAATCCGGTCGAAACCGCGGTTTCCGACAATCTGAAATCCGCCCGAAGCCCCGGCTCGAACAGGGCGCGATATTCCGCATTTTCCAGAATTTCGGTGGGCGTCCCGCCATAATTGGCAATCCCCTGCCAGAACTCATATGATGACAGATGATGCAACGGTGCCCGATGCCCCGCCATATTCGGCCCGCGCCGTGCGGCAACAAACAGATGAACCGGCGTTACCATCCCCGCCTGTTGCAGATGACACGCCAGATGATGGGAAATCAGCGCCCCCATCGAATAACCGAAAAACGCAAATGGCCGATCCATAACCGGCTTTAACCCATCGGCCACCGCCGCAACCATCGCCGAAAGATCATCAATCACCGGATCGCCAAACCGCTGCTCACGCCCCGGCAGATTGACCGGCACCACATCAATGTCATCGGGGAACTGTGTCAGCCACGGCCGATAGGCCAACGCCCCACCACCGGCAAACGGAAAACAGAACAGCCGCATCCGCGCCCCCGCCGTGATATTCTGACCGACCCAGACATTTTGCGTCATGTTTCTTTCCGCCCCAATTGCCGACTGCTTTACCTGTCGCAATAATATCGCGCAAATTCAAGCCGCTAAACGCGCCAGCGCGCCAGAAAACCCATCCATCGTTTCAATCGCGATCAATGTGGCCCGTGACTGCATCACCGGGTCGGTTTCGCCCGTCGCCTTGAATGCCGCCTCGTAATCGCACCAGCCCTGATAAAAATCCCGGCCATCCGCATCCCCGTCAAACAGCCAGCGTGACAGGGCGTCGATATCACGGCTCGGGTCACGATACTCGATATCAATGCCGATCATGGCATCCGGGTCTTTGGCAATCGCCACCGCCACAAGATCGCGGCTGTGGCTGATACTCGCACAATGGGTCACACCATCGATGATCAGGCCTGGCTGCCCCGAACTTTGCCGCACGGTTTCATATGTCCCATCCCCGGCGATATCCGGCCAGATATAATGTCCAAGATCGCCCAGCATCTGCCACGCTTGGGCCGAACTTTGGCGGCGTTTTTCCGTGCGGTCGCCCTTCAGATCATCGACCCGCTGCCAGCACCATAAAACGCTGCCCCCAAACGCGGTCTTGACATCGATGATTGCGTTTTTTTTCATGTATGTGGCAAGTTTTGGTTGTTTTGTTGTCGACGGGTTCATTAAATCAGGGACGTCTGCCCGGCTCGGGCAATAAAAAAAGCGATAATTGATCCGATCAACCGGATCAATCTGATAATATCAATAAAAGGCAGGTTGGATATGCGCAGTTTGAAATTTGCAGTCGTCGGTTTGCTGGCACTTGTTGTTGCCGCGTGCCGCACCGCCCCGGTTCAGAATGTCAGCAGTCAGCCCTTCCCGGCTGATGCGTCAAAACTCAGCATGGCACAGATCGAAGAAAGCATCATCAAGGCCGCAGGCGAACGTGAATGGATCGTTCAACGCAAGGCCGAAGGTGAACTGATCGCCACCTATTCCCCACGCGATCATCTGGCCAAGGTTGAAATCGATTTTGACCAGTCCGAATTTTCCATTTCCTATGTCGACAGCACCAATCTGAACTATGATGGCACCTCGATTCATTATAATTACAATCGCTGGGTCAATAATCTGCGACAGGATATCTTGCGCGAAGTCTCGGCAAAGGCCGTACTCGCGAACTAGGTTTGGATATGAGTTTGCTGCACGCCAGAATTTCGCACTGGGCTTTCTGGGAAGACCGCGATGATCGCGCGGTCCTGAAATCCGGAACAGCCGGGCATACCGAAATCCCGCATACCGCAATCCCGATTGACGATATGACCGGTGCCAATCTGGCGCGCTGCCTCAAACCCGCCTGGCGGCGGCGTCTGGATCTTTATGGTCGCGCCGCCGCCGAGGTGCTCGGCCATACCATCCGTGATGGCGATAACCCGCATATCGTTTTTGCCTCCCGCCACGGCAATATTGATCGCACGCTGAAACTCCTCCATCAGGTCGCGACAAACGAAACCCTCTCCCCCGCCGATTTCAGTATGTCGGTGCATAACGCGCTTGTCGGGGTTGCCTCGATCAACTGGTCGATCACCCAAAGCCACACCGCGATTTCGGCCGGGAATGACAGCCTGATAGCCGCCCTCACCGAAACATTATGTCAGCTCACAAGCGAGGATGGCCCGGTCATCCTGTGCTATGTCGATCTGCCACTGCCCGATATCTACCATGACGAGGACCCGGACGACATTTCCGGCACCGCCCTTGCCATCCGCTTTGACCAGCCAACGAAACCGGACGGCAAAATGTTCTGGTTCGATCCGATCCCCGATCATGATCCCGCCCCCATGCCACACCGCCAGGCACGCGCCATCGCCGCCTGTCTGGGGGCATCGTCAAAAACCGGGTTGAACCTGCCGGGGAAATCCGGCGGCTGGGCCATGCAACCGCATGGCTGATAAACACGGCAGGCCGATACGGTCGTCAAAGGGCTTTAACTGGTATTGGCGGCTACTGGCGACCGGCTTTGCCTTTTCATCCTTTGGGCTGGGCGGGCTTTTGCTGGCCATCACCATTTTCCCCGCCATGATGATCATCCTGCGCGACCGCGCCAAACGGCGCAAATACGCCCAGTTTGTCATCTGTCGCGGTTTTCGCCTTTTCACATGGATGCTTGATGTCACCGGTGTGGCCGTCGCCCAGACCGAAAATATTGAACGCCTGCGATCCGCACGTGGTGCGCTGATCATCGCCAATCATCCGACATTGCTCGATGTCGTGATGATCCTGGCCCAGATGGATCGCTGCCAGTGTGTCGTCAAACACGAACTGTTTCGCAATCCGTTCATGGCCGGTGTGGTACGTGCGGCTGGTTTCATTCGCAATAATGATGACCCGGAAAACCTGATTTCGCAGGCGCGCGATCATCTGGCAACCGGTGCCTGTATCCTGATTTTCCCCGAAGGCACGCGCACGCCCAGCCGCCGCAAACTGGGCCAATTGCAACGCGGGGTAGCGAATATCGCGATAGAAACACAAGTCGACTTGATTCCTGTGGTTGTGCACTGTAATCACGATACCCTGAAAAAGGGGGTACCGTGGTATCGCATTCCGCCGTCGAAAATCCGTTTTCGCCTCGTGGTCGATGCACCGCTATCATTTGGGGACATTGCTGATCCGACGTTAAGCCGTGCTAAACAGGCCCGTTTGCTGACCCGGATCATCAAGGATTATTATCTGGACAGACTGACGCATGACCTCGCTGGAAACTGAGCTTAAAGCCTTCATTATCGAGACGCTCAATCTCGAAGACATAAGTGTCGAGGATATCGACAGCGAAGAAGCCCTATTTGTCGATGGGCTCGGCCTTGATTCCATCGATGCCCTTGAACTTGGCGTTGCGATCCAGAAAAAATATGATGTCCGGATTGATGCCAAAAACGAAGATGTGAAAACCCATTTTGCATCGGTACGCAATCTGGCGAAATTCATTCAGGCATCGGGCAAGGAGGGGTAATCATGCACAGTCGCCAGGACGTCTATCAGCAGCTTCACGATTACCTTGTCGAACTTTTCGAAGTCCCGTCCGAGGATATCACCCCTGATGCCCGCCTGTTCGAAGACCTTGACCTCGACAGCATCGATGCCGTCGACCTGATCGTCAAATTCCAGGAAATCACCGGCAAGAAAATCCCGGCCATGGAATTCCGGTCTGTCCGCACCGTCGATGACGTCGTCGAGAAGATCCATGTCCTGGTCAGTTCCTAAACGGATCGCGGCCCTTCTGCTTGGCGTACTGGGTGTTACCTATCCGGTTCTGGTCTATTTCGGACTGTCGGCATTTTCGCCGCAATTCATCCTGATCGGCCTTTTGATCGTGGTGCTTTTGCGTGCCGTGACATTTGCGGTGCAAAAACGTTATGGGCCTGCCGGTCTTGCGGTTCTGGTCGCGGGTATCGTTGCCGCGGGTGGTCTGGCAAGCGAACTTCTCGCCATCCGCTTTTATCCGGTAATTGTCAGCCTGACGATGGGGGCGGTTTTTACCGTCACGCTCTTTACCGACCGACCGATGGTCGAACGCCTCGCCCGGCTGAAAATGCCCGATCTTGACGACTATTCGATTGCCTATACCCGCAAACTGACCAAGGTCTGGATCGGGTTTTTCGCGGTCAACGCGATGATTGCCACATGGACGGCACTTTATGCGAGCATGGAAATATGGACGCTTTATAATGGGTTTCTGTCCTATCTGCTGATCGGCATTCTGTTTATTGGCGAATGGCCGGTCCGCCGCATTCTGCGCGCCCGCCATGACCGCAAGATCAAAGAGTCCTGATGACCGGCTTTATCGAAAAACTGCATGATCCGCAAAACGCCGATACCGCCCTTTGCATCGAAGGCGACCGGCTGTTTTGCGTTGGCGATCTGCGTTCCGATATCGACCGTCTTTGCCCCACCCTATCCGCATCTTCGCGCATCGCCATCCATTGCCAGTCGGCCCGCTTGTTCCTGATCGCGATCACCGCCGCATGGCGCGCGGGCGCCACCGTGATTTTCCCCGCGACGGATCGGCCGGCCTATCTTGATGGCATTGCCGATCAGTTCGATCTCTATCTCGACGATACTGCAATCCTTGCAAAGCTCGCCAAAGGCAATGACGCGACGCTGTCAACCACACTGCCCGCCGCATCCGATTGCAGGGCGGTGTTCTTTACCTCCGGCTCGACCGGGGATGCCAAACCCATCGCCAAGACCCTCGCCCTGATCGAAGCCGAAATCACCATACAGGAACCACTTTGGCAGCCGCACATCCCTAATGGCGCGCGCATTGTCGGGCTGGTATCCCATCAGCATATCTATGGCCTGATTTTCCGCATCGTCTGGCCGGTGATCACGAGCCGTGTCTTTACCGCCGATCCCGCCCCCTATTGGGAAATGATGCAGGGCGATATCAATAATGGCGATGTCCTGATCACAAGCCCCGCGCACCTCAAAAACCTGCATCCCGATCTGGCCGGTGTGCCGCGCCCGTCCCTGATCTTCTCCTCGGGTGGCCCGCTTGACCTTGCCGCCGCGACCGAAACCACTGCCATGCTCGGCATCAGCCCGACCGAAATTTACGGCAGCACCGAAACCGGCGGCATCGCCCATCGCCAACAGACCGGCGACAACTGCCCGTGGCATCCGCTGCCCGGTGTCGACATTGGTCTGAATGACGCCCGATGCCTTCGCGTGCGCGCCGCCCATATCGCGGGCGATGACTGGTATCAGACCGAAGACATCGCAAAGATCAATGACGCAACCGGCACCTTCACCCTGCATGGCCGGGCCGACCGGGTGGTCAAGGTCGAAGGCAAACGCATTTCGCTGGGTGCTGTTGAACGCCATCTGCGCCAAAGCGATATGATCGAAGACGCCATTGCGCTGATCCCTGATGAAAATGACCGCCGCCTTGGCGTGGTGGCCGTGCTGTCGCCTGCGGGTCGCGATATGCTGGCCGATATCGGGCGGTTTCGCATGGGCCGGCAATTGCGGCGTGAAATCGCCAAATTCGAAGACGACGCTGCTTTACCGCAACGCTGGCGCTTTGTCGATCGGTTACCATCCGACAGTCAGGGCAAACGCCCGCTTCATTTGCTGCGTGCGCTTTTTGCCGATATGGAACCTGTGACACCTGAAATCGTTATACAAAATCGCGATGATGACCGCGTCAATCTGGCGCTGCGCCTGCCCAAGGATCTGCTTTATTTCCGGGGCCATTTCCCCGGCATGCCGATCCTGCCCGGCGTGGTCCAATTGCATTGGGCGGTGGATCAGGCCGCAACGCTTTTTGACGTACCGGTCACCATCGGCGAGGTGACACAACTGAAATATCGCAAACCGATTGCACCGGGGTCAAAACTGATGCTTGAACTTGATTGCAACCGGGAAAACAGAAAAATCAAATTCCGCTATCATTCCGACGCCGAAGGCGATCACAGCTCCGGTATTCTGAAATGGCGCGAGGCCCCCTCATGAAAATCTGTGCCGTCATCCCGACCCATAACCATCATGATGTACTTGGCGATGTGGTGGCGCGTCTGCGCGAATATGACCTTCCGGTGATCATTATTGATGACGGGTCAAACACGCAAACACACGATGTTGTCGCCGCCCTGCACGATCCCGAAAACGACATCACTTGCCTGCATCTGGACGAAAATGGCGGCAAGGGTGTGGCGGTAATGACCGGCCTTGCCATGGCCGAACGCGCCGGTTTCACCCACGCCATTCAGGTCGATGCCGATGGGCAGCATAACCTTGACCGGATCAAGGAAATGATCCGCATCGCACAAGAAGACCCAACGGCGCTTGTCACCGGCCTTCCGGTCTATGATGACAGCATCCCGCAAAAACGCCGTATCGGGCGCTGGATTTCCCATGTCTGGGTCTGGATCGAAACATTATCCACCCACATCCGCGACAGCATGTGCGGCTTTCGCGTCTATCCCGTCTCCGAAAGCCTCGCGGTCTGGCGCGAAGAAGGCTGCGGCCATAAAATGGATTTCGACACCGAACTGATGGTACGCCTTTACTGGCGCGGTGTTCCGGTCCATCACGTCCCGACCGAAGTCACCTACCCCGAAAACAACACGTCTAACTTCCGCATGTGGAAGGACAATGTCCTGATAAGCTGGATGCACACCCGGCTGTTCTTTGGCATGCTGGCCCGCCTGCCGGGATTTATTGCGCGTGGTGGCCATTTCGGGCAGAAACACCGCACTGGTATTGATGCCGAAAAACATCCCGAAACCATCGGAGCCCCCGCCAAACACTGGTCGGAAATTGACGAACGCGGCATTTACTGGGGCATCCGGTTCCTCGGCGCGGTTTATCGTTATGGCGGGCGTCGGCTGTGTCTGGTGGTGATGTTTCCGGTCATCACTTATTTCTTTGCCACCGGACGGGTCGCGCGCCGCGCATCGCAGGATTTCCTGTCGCGCGTTGCCGCCATCACTGGTCAACCCAAACCGGGCCTGCGTGACAGTTTCCGCCATTTCATGAATTTCGGCGAAAGTGCACTGGATAAAATCGCCGCATGGTCGGGCGAAATGAAGATTGATGATCTTGATCTGCCCAACCACGCCGACAGCCTGTTTTCCTATATCCCGCGTGATCAGGCCGTCATCCTGTTCGTGTCCCATTTCGGCAATATCGAACTGGTGCGTGCGATTGCCAGCCGCGACCGCGATTTTCGCGTCAATGTGCTGCTGCATCAAAAAAACGCCGCCCGCTTTGGCCGCGTCTTGCAAAAATTCGCCCCGCAAAGCCAAGTCGATCTGATCGAAGTCACCGATATCGGCCCCGATACCGCGATGCTGCTGCGTGAAAAGGTCGAACGCGGTGAATGGGTCGTCATTGCCGCCGACCGCGTTGCCATTGGCGCACGCGATAAATCGGTGCGCGTCCCGTTTCTGGGTGATCCGGCTCCGTTCCCGCAGGGGCCGTTTGTTCTGGCCCATCTGCTGCAATGCCCGGTCTATATGGTTGCGGCATGGCGCAATGGGAAACGCTTTGAAATCGTCTGGGAAAAACTGGCCGATCAAATCACCCTGCCGCGCGCCAACCGGATCGGTAAAATCACTGAATATGCCGGGCAATATGCCAACTGGCTTGAAAAGCTTGTTGTTACAAAACCGCTGCAATGGTTCAATTTCTATGACTTCTGGGCGAAGAAAAAGGACGAGAATGAATAACAGCCGCACCACTGTGCAGTTTGGCGATGAAAACCTGCGCATCGAAGATATCGTTGCCCTTGCCGAACAGCGTGCCCTGCCCGTCCTGTCATCCGACCCGGAATTCACCACCCGCATTCAGGCCGGGGCCGATTTCCTTGATCGGGAATTGCGCGATCACGGCCATATTTACGGGGTCACCACCGGCTATGGCGATTCCGTATCGCGCCGCGTCCCGCCCGAACTGGTCGCCGAATTACCACTTCATCTCAGCCGGTTTCACGGTTGCGGCCTTGGCGATATCCTGCGCCCCGATCAGGCGCGCGCTGTCCTTGCGGTCCGGCTTGCATCCCTTTGCACCGGCTATTCCGGTGTCAGCCTTGATCTTCTGCGCCAGCTTGCAGGTCTTCTCGAACACGACATCACACCCCTGATCCCCGAAGAAGGATCGGTCGGCGCCAGCGGCGATCTGACCCCGCTTTCCTACGTGGCCGCCGCCCTGATCGGCGAACGCGACGTGCTGTATCGCGGCCAGAAAATGACCGCATTGGATGCCCTTGCCACCTCCGGGTTAACGCCGTTAACGCTCCGCCCCAAGGAAGCCCTGGCGATCATGAATGGCACATCGGTCATGACCGCGATGATGTGTCAGGCATTCGTGCGTGCGGATTACCTCTGCCGCCTGACCGCGCGCATCACAGCACTTGCCTCTATCGGGTTGCTGGGCAATCCCGCCCATTTTGACAAACGCCTGTTTGCCGCCAAACCCCATCCGGGGCAGGCCCGCATCGCCGCCTTTATCGAGGATGACCTTGCCGATCTCGGCACCAATTATGCCCCGGCCCGGTTGCAGGATCGTTATTCGCTGCGCTGTGCGCCGCATGTCATCGGCGTTCTGGCCGACATGATGCCGACCTTCCGCGCAACGCTTGAAACCGAACTCAATAGCGCCAATGACAACCCGCTGATCGATGTCGAAGGCGAAACCATCCTGCATGGCGGTCATTTTTATGGCGGGCATGTTGCCTTTGTCGCCGATGGCATGAAAACCCTGATCGCCAATCTCGCCGATCTGATGGACCGGCAAATGGCGCTTCTGGTCGATACCAAGTTCAATCATGGCCTGCCATCGAACCTGTCGGGATCGGATGCGGATCGCGCCTCGATCAATCATGGGCTAAAGGCCGTGCAGATCGGCGTTTCCGCCTGGACGGCCGAGGCACTTAAAAACACCATGCCCGCCAGCGTCTTTTCGCGTTCGACCGAATGCCACAATCAGGACAAGGTCAGCATGGGAACGATTGCCGCGCGTGATTGCCTGCGCATCCTGCAACTGACCGAACAGGTCGCGGCTGCCAACCTTATCGCCGTCAAACAGGCGATCACGCTGCGCCTTAAAAACGGTGACATCAAACCCGAACAACTTGGCAGTGATATCACCGCCTTCCTTGATGCGCTTGGCAACGACATCCCGTTTATCGCCGAAGACCAGCCGCTCGAATCAACCCTTCGCCTTCTGATCGACCGCATTCAATCGCGCCACTGGGCGCTTTATGGCGGGGATCTGGCATCATGATCAGCGCATCGGTCAGTGAAACCATCCAGTTCTATCACCTCGATCCGATGAATGTCGTCTGGCACGGCAATTACGTGCAATTCTTTGAAAATGCCCGCTGCGCGCTGCTGGATCAGATCGACTACAATTATCCGCAAATGGATGCGTCGGGCTATGTCTGGCCGGTGGTGGATATGCGGGTCAAATATGTCCGCCCCTGCACCTTCGGGCAGAACATCACGATCACCGCGACGCTCCGCGAATATGAAAACCGGCTTAAAATCGACTACCTCATCAGCGACACCAAAACCGGTCAAAAACTGACCAAGGGCTTCACCATTCAGGTCGCGGTCGAAAAATCCAGCGGCGAAATGCTTTATCGCAGCCCCGATTTCTTCATCGCAAAGATGGAGGCCCTTGTTTGATCCCGATCCGCCGCCTGATCGTATCCGTCGCCCTGCTGACTGCCAGCATGACCGGCACCGCACGGGCGGATGATATTCCGGCCCCGGCCAACATCGGCACCGAACAATATCTCGGCGGCTCCTTCACCATGGACCGCCATCTTGACGGCTTTGAAAAACCGCTCACCTCGAACGGCGATTTCGTCCTGTCCCCGGCACGCGGGCTGGTCTGGCGCACGTTGCAACCCTTCCCCGGCACCACGATCCTTGATGATCACGGCATCACCCGGATCGATGATCAGGGCAACCGCGATGAACTCGCCCGCGGCGATCAGTTCCGCCAGTTTGTCGAACTGATTTCAGCCGTTCTTGCCGGAAACTGGCAACCGCTGGAGCAGCGTTTTGACATCACCAGGGACACAACCGAACAGGGCGCATGGCAGGTCATCCTGACGCCCAAGGACGGAAGCAATATCGCCCAACAGATCAGTAAAATCACCGCCGCCGGTACTGATTTTGTCGAAGCCGTCCGACTGGAAAAACCGACCGGCGACCATGATGCCATCACTCTTGCCGATCAGGCATTGCAAAGCCTGCCGCTGCCGCCCGAATTTGCCGCCCTTCTGACCGGCGCGGATCAGTAATGGCATTGCGCGCAACCCTCTGGGCCCTGTGCCTGATCGCGATGGCGGTTTTTGCCACTTGGCAATTGCGCGGCGGCCATACCGGGATCGATGCCGATATCCTGTCCCTGATCGGGCAGGAAAATGCCGACCAAAACGGGCCGCAAAGTGACATCGCCACGGTCCGTCATCTGCTGGCAAATGATGGTCGGCAGGTGATCTTCATGCTTTCGCACGCCAATCGCGACACGCTTGAAACCGCCGCCAATGATTTCGCGGGCCGGATCGCGGCCCTTGATGGCACGCAGGGCATCACCCTTCCCGGTCACAACAATGATCGATTTGCCGATCTGATGGCGCTTTATGGCCCTCATGCCAACAGCCTGCTATCCCCGTCTGATCGCGAAAAGCTGGCAAATGGCAACGCCGAAGCGCTCTATCGCCGCGCCATCCAAAACCTCTATTCCCCGGCAACAACGCTCAGCAGCCAGTCGCTTAAACAGGACCCGTTTGCCCTGCTGCCAGCCTTCCTGTCCGACCTTGGCGCAAAGCTTGGCACCGGTAACGAGATCATCACCCGCGACGGGCAATTTTACCTGCCGGTGATGGCAAGCCTGTCACCCGATCTGCGAAGCTCCGGCAACGATCAACGCTGGGTCATGGATGCCAACGCTGCCTTGCAATCCATCACCGATGCCACATCCGGCCTGACCACCGCCAAAACCGGCCAAATCTTCTTTGCCGTGGCAGAAGCCACCCGCGCCCAATCCGATGTGCAACGCATCGCGATCATCGCGACCATCGGCATCCTTGTGATGATCGGGCTGGTGTTCTATTCACCCATCCCGCTTTTCGGTGCCCTTCTGGTCGTCGGCAGCGGCCTTTTGGCGGGGCTCGCCGCCGTGGTCGCGATCTTCCCCGCCATCCATGCGATTGCGCTGGTGTTTGGCGCGACCATGATCGGCATTTCGGTCGATTATGCCCTGCATTACCTTGTGCTGCGCTCTGCCGCCGGATCCCCCACGGACCGGCTGCGTAAAATCAGACCGGGGCTAAGCCTTGGCCTTCTGACATCCATCATCGGCTTTGGCGCACTATCGCTCAGCCCCACCCAATTGCTCTCCCAGATCGCGGTTTATTCCATCGCCGGTCTGATCGCGGCCTATTGTTCGGTGCTGTTCCTGCTGCCCCTGATCCCGGCCAGCGATGTCCAGCCATCCTCGCCGATCCGCAAACTCCATGACGGCTTGCAAGCTGTACTTGGCAAAACATTTGCCCCGATCCGGGTACGACTGACCGCAAGTGCCGCCATCATCATCACCCTTGCCCTTGCGGCCTTCCTGATCCCCGGCAATAACGATATCCGCCAGTTCGGTCACGGCAATGACGCCCTGATATCGGATGCCGGAAACATTGCAGATATCCTCGGCCTTGGCGGCAGCCCCGTCTTCCTCCGCATTGATGGCGGTGATCCCCAAACCCGCCTTGAAACCGGCGAAGCAGTACGGGGTGCCCTGACACCGCTGATCGCCGATAACCGCCTTGGCGGCATGATCGGCCTGTCCGATCTGATCCCGTCCATCACCCGGCAGACCGAAAACCGCGATCTGGTCACGACCGGCCTTTATGATCGCTTTGGCCCGGCCCTGTCCGATCAGTTGCCGGTCACTATCACCGCACCGGATAAGGATGCTGATTACCTCATCCCCGATGACAACGCGACAAGGACATTACCCGAAATCGCTCGCCTGCATTCCGGCGGATCGGACATCATCCGGCTTCGCAACGCCACCGATATTGACGCCATCAGCAACGCCCTTGCCGATATCCAGAACGTCACCCTGATCAACCCGCCCACCGCGATCAGCGACCAGTTCGCCGCCTATCGCCTGTGGGCATGGATTGCCTTGGGCGGTGCGCTTTGTGTCGCCGCCATCCTTGCTGTTTTGCGTTACGGGCTTCGCACCGGCATCTGCGTTTTTGCCGCCCCCGCCGGGGCGATCCTGTTTGCGGTGCTGGGCGGTTATGCCTTTGGCATCGCCCAAAGCTTCTTTACCACCATGGCGCTGTTTCTGGTCTTTGCCATCGGTGCGGATTACGTTCTGTTTCTGGCCGAAAGCCGCAACGGCCCCCATGATGACGACACGCGCCTTGCGGTGTTGCTGTCGCTGATCAGCAGCGTGCTTGCCTTTGGCCTTCTCGCCACATCATCCGTACCGCTGGTGCGCGATATCGGATCGGTGATTGCAATCGGCCTGATCGGGGCATGGTTCCTGGCCTTCTGGATGACCGCACCGACAGGCGATAAAAACAACGCGCAAACCCAAAAACAGCGGGGACAAAAACAGTGAAACCCGATTGCGATATCGCCGTTATCGGTGCCGGGCCTGCCGGATCGGTCATTGCCAAATTCCTCCATGATGCCGGCATGGCCGTTACCGTGCTCGAAGCCGAAACCTTCCCGCGCTTCGTGATCGGCGAAAGCCTGCTGCCCAATTGCATGAATGTGCTCGAACGCGCCGGGCTTCTGGATGCCGTGACCGATGCCGGGTTCCAGTTCAAAAACGGTGCCGTCTTCGAATGCGGCCCCCAATATATGTCGATTGATTTTCGCCAGAATTTCGAACCATCCGATTGCTGGGGCACCACGTTTCAGGTTAAGCGCGCCCGCTTTGATCAGATTCTGGCAGGTGAGACCGCGCGCGCCGGGGTCGATATCCGCTTTGGCCACCGCGTCACATCCGCACAACTTGCCGATGGCGATTGCCGCCTTGGCTTCACCGATGAAAACGACAATCCGGGCGAACTGCGCGCCGGGTTCGTGGTCGACGCCAGCGGCTATGGCCGGGTTCTGCCCCGCATGCTCGGCCTTGCCCGGCCCGGCAAGTCGATTGAACGCCGCGCGTTATTCACCCATATGCGCGATCACATTACCGATCCCGGTTATGACCGCGAAAAAATCCTGATCACGGTGCATCCGACCCATCATGAAATCTGGTACTGGCTGATCCCGTTTTCCGATGGCACCGCGTCCATCGGCGCGATCTATCCCGATAATGATCCGGCCTTTGTCGGCATGTCGGATCAGGACATTTTCAATAAGCTGATCAATGACACACGTCTCGGAAGCCTTCTGGCCAATGCCGAACCGATCCGCGATCTCAATTCCATCGCCGGATATAGCGCGCAGTCGGAAAAACTTTTTGGCGATGGTTATGTGCTGCTCGGCAATTCGGCGGGCTTCCTTGATCCGGTCTTTTCATCGGGTGTCACCATCGCCCTGCATTCTGCCGAACTGGCCGCCAAGGCCCTGATCGCGCGTCATAATCGCAAGTCTGTTGACTGGAACCTGGATTTCGCCGACCCGCTGTCAAAGGGGGTCGATACGTTCCGGGCTTACGTCGATGCATGGTATGATGGACGGTTACAGACGATTATTTTCAATCAGCCCGATGACGATTCACAACTGAAACGTATGGTCGTTTCGATCCTTGCAGGTTATGCATGGAATATGGAAAACCCGCTGGTCGCCAAAACCGAACGCTATCTTGAGATGTTGCACGATCTATGCGCTCCGTCGTCGTAAAAACCCTTGTCGCTGGAATGCTTGCCACGGGCCTGAGCGCCTGTGAAACAATGAACATGCCCGATCTGACAATGCCCGACTTTTCCATGCCCGATGTCTTCACATCAACACCGGCGCAAACCGTGATGCTTGACGAGGGCTATGAATTCACCCTGCCCGAACAGCCATGGGCAGATGATGACGCCATCGACGTCACCCAGCAGGTCACCGCAAACTGGAAAAACACCAGCAGCAACGAAACCGAAACCGGCACCTTTCAGGCCCGCATATCGCTTGAACGCGATCACGCCCGCATCGTCATGATCGATGATCTGGGCCGTCGCGCGATTGATATCGACTGGTCGACCGATGCACTGTCGGTCCAAACCGCCGACTGGCTGCCCGCAACACTTGATGCACGCCGTATGCTGGCCGATATCGTCATGGTCTATTGGCCGCTCGATGTCGTGCGCGATGCCCTGCCCCGCGATCTGTCGATCCGCGAAACCATGGGTGAGCGCACGCTTCGCATCGATAGCAACGGACGCTTCTATGCCCGGATCGAACGCCCGGTACGCGATGTCTGGCAGGGTTTTGCCAAAATCCGCAACGAACGTTTCGGCTATGTCATCACGATCCAGTCAAAACACACTGGATCGTCATCATGACGCTGGGCTCGCTGTATCTCTCCGCCCTTGGCATCGTATCGGCCCTTGGCACCGGGATGGATGAAACCCGCGCCACACTTTTTGGCGACCGCCCGGCGGATATGATCGCGCGCGACGGTTTCCTGCCCGACCGCACCACGATCCTTGGCACAGTTACGCATGATCCCGAACCGCTACCCGAAAACCTAGCCCGCCACGATACCCGCAACAACCGTCTGCTTTGGGCCGCAACCCGGCAGATCGAAACCGACATCACCGATCTGATTGCCGATATTGGTCGTGCCCGCATTGGCGTCATCATCGGCACCAGCACATCGGGCATCGAAGAAGGCACAACCGATTACGAAGCCGCCCTTGATGGCGGGGCCTTCCCCGAAACATTCCTGTATAGCCATCAGGAAATCGGATCACCCGCTGATTTCCTGCGCGATGCCTTTGATCTTGGCGGACCATCTTATGCGATTTCAACCGCCTGCTCGTCCAGTGCCAAGGGTTTTGCCGCCGGGGCGCGCCTGATCAATACCGGGCTGTGTGATGCGGTTCTGGTCGGCGGCGTCGATAGCCTCTGCCGTCTGACCGTGCGCGGCTTTGATGCCCTGCAATCGGTTTCAAACGGCCTTTGTAATCCCATGAGCCTTAACCGCGACGGCATCAATATCGGCGAAGGGGCCGCACTTTTCATCCTCCGTCGTGATGCGGGCGACATCGAATTGCTCGGCGTCGGTGAAAGCTCCGACGCCCATCACCCCAACGCCCCGCATCCCGATGGCCGGGGGGCCGCCATGGCAATGCAAAACGCGCTTTCCAATGCCAAACTCAAACCATCCGACATCGCCTATATCAATCTGCACGGCACCGCGACCCCGCTTAATGACGGGATGGAGGCACGTGCGGTTTGCGATGTCTTGGGGGCCAATGTCCAGGCAAGCTCCACCAAACCCATGACCGGCCATACGCTGGGCGCTGCGGGTGCCATCGAAGCCGCGATGCTCTGGCTCTCGCTTTGCGATGCCGCCGATGGCGCCCCCCTGCCGCGCCATATCTGGGATGGTGCGACTGATCCCGAAATTCCCGACATCAATCTGGTGACCAAGCCGGGCACGAAATTGCCCCCTTCGGATCGCTTGGCGATGATGAGCAACTCATTTGCCTTTGGCGGCAGTAACGTCTCGGTCATTCTGGGCCGGGGCTGGAACCGGGGGAACCGCGCATGAATGCGTCTGTAAAACCCGCCTTCCCACCAGCCTTCCCGCCCGTCGAAACACTGGTGCCCCACGCCGCCCCAATGCTTCTGATCGACCGCGTTCTGAATGCCGATGCCGAAAGCCTGACGGCAGAAGTCCGCATCACAAAAAACAGCCTGTTTTTCACCCCCACGCATGGCGTCCCCGCCTATGTCGGGATTGAATATATCGCCCAGTCGGTCGCCGCCTATAGCGGCTGGCGCGCCCAGTCTGCCGCCCCCGGCACAGCCCCCAAAATCGGCTATCTGCTCGGCACGCGCAAAATGACCATGGCATGCGATGGCTTTGCCGATGGCGATGCGCTGTCGATCCATGTGCAGAACATTTTCGAAGACGGCGAAATGGGTGTGTTTGACGGTGAAGTTCGCAAAGGCGATGAAATCCTTGTGAGTGCGCGCATCAATGTCTATCAGCCCGACGACGCAGCAACCCCATCCGAAACCCCAACCAGCAACCAAGAAACGACAAAGCCATGACAGAAACCATTCTGGTAACAGGTGCCAGCAAGGGGATCGGTGCCGCAACCGCGCGCCGTCTTGCAAGGGACGGTTTTGATATCGTCGTCCATTATCATTCCGATCTGGCCGGGGCCGAAGCCGTCCGTGATGATATCATCGCCCTTGGCCGCACGGCCCGCCTGATCCAGTTCGATATCGCTGACCGCGATGCCACGCGCACCGCAATCGAGGCCGACATTGCCGATCATGGCGCGCCCTATGGTGTGATCCTCAATGCCGGGCTGACCCGCGATGGACCTTTCCCGGCCCTTGAAGACGACGATTGGGACCGGGTTCTGCACACCAATCTCGATGGTTTTTACAATGTGATCAAACCGCTGATCATGCCGATCATTCAACGGCGCAAGGGCGGGCGGATTGTCGCGCTCACCTCCATCGCCGGGATCGCCGGCAATCGCGGGCAGGTCAATTACGCCGCCTCAAAGGCCGGGATCATCGGGGCGGTCAAATCGCTTGCCCTTGAACTCGCCAAACGCAAAATCACCGTCAATGCCGTTGCCCCTGGCGTGATCGAAACCCAGATGACCGGCGACCTGCCAGAGGACGAGGTCAAGGCGATGATCCCGATGCGTCGCTATGGCACCACCGACGAGGTCGCGGGCACCATCGCGTTTCTGTGCAGCCCCGATGCGTCCTACATCACGCGTCAGGTCATCAGTGTGAATGGGGGCATGTTATGAGCAAAGGCACATCCTCCACCCGCCGCGTGGTCATCACCGGCATGGCGGGCATCACCGCCCTTGGTGATAATTGGGAAACCATTTCATCGCGCATGGCAGCGGGTGAAACCGGCATCCGGCGCATGCACGATTGGGACGGCAAATATGATCTGCGTACCCGCCTGGCAGCCCCCGTGCAGGATTTCACGCTCAAGGGCAAATTCAGCCGCAAACAGCTCCGCAGCATGGGCCGTGTCGCGCAGATGTCGGTCGATGCCACCGACAAGGCATTGGAAATGGCCGGCCTTCGTGATGATACCGCCATCCTTCAGGGCGGGCGTCTTGGCATTGCCTATGGCTCGTCATTTGGCAGCACCCCGCCCGTTCTCGGCTTCACCCGCCTGATGGAACATGGCGACAGCAACGCCATCACCGCCACCAGCTACATCCAGATGATGAGCCACACGGCAGCCGTCAATATCGGCGTGCTATACGGCATTTCCGGGCGCATCATCCCGACCTCGACCGCCTGCACATCGGGCAGCATGGGGATCGGTTACGCCTACGAGGCGATCAAATTCGGCATGCAGGACCTGATGATCGCCGGTGGGGCCGAAGAACTCTGCCCCACCATGGTCGCCGTGTTCGATACCCTGTTTGCCACAAGTACGTCCAACGACGCCCCCGAACTGTCCCCGCGCCCCTATGATGCAAGGCGCGATGGTCTGGTAATCGGCGAAGGGGCCGGAACGCTTATTCTGGAAGAATACGAACACGCCAAGGCCCGCGGGGCGACCATTTACGGCGAAATCGTCGGCTTCGCCAGCAATTCGGACGGCGCACATATTACCCAACCTGCGGCGGATAAAATGGAAGTCGCCCTTCGTAAATCGCTTGAAAGTGCCGGGCTGTCATCATCGGATATCGATATCGTCAATGGCCACGGCACCGCAACCGATCATGGCGACCTCGCCGAAAGCAGGGCGACACGTGCGGTGTTTGACCGCGCCATTCCGATGCACACGCTCAAGGGCCATTTCGGCCACAGCCTTGGTGCATGTGGTGCCATCGAAGCGTGGCTTGGCCTTGAAATGATGCGCGAAGGCAAATTTGTCGCCACCGCCAATCTTGAACAGGTCGACCCGGAATGCGCCGAACTTGATTACATCTTTGGCGACGCCAGAAGCCTCTCGGCGGAACATATGATGAGCAACAATTTCGCCTTTGGCGGCATCAACACATCCCTGATCTTCCGGCAAATCTGATTTTACCGGCCCAACAAAAAACCCCGGCATCTGCCGGGGTTTTGCGTTTCAGGCCGCATTTCTATCCGCCGGGATCGATGCCGTCGCCTCGATCTCGATCAATGCCTCGTCTTCGACAAGCGCGCTTACCACCACCATCGTCATCGCCGGGAAATTCTTGCCAAGCACGCGGCGATAGGCCTCGCCGACCTCGCGCTGTTTCGCAAGATATTCCTTCTTGTCGACCACGTACCATGTCAGCCTTGTCAGGTGTTCCGGCCCGCCACCGGCGGCCTCAAGCACATCGACGATATTGCGCAGCGCCTGTTCCATCTGACCGACGAAATCCTTGGCGACAAAGACCTGATCGGCCGTCCAGCCGATCTGCCCGCCGATATAAAGCGGTACCCCGTCGGCCAGCACGCCATTTGCGTAACCCTTGGGCGGTTTCCATCCGTCTGGCTGAATGATTTTATGCATCTTTTTCTACCATTTCATTGATTTCGTTGTCGATTTTGGCACGCAAATCATCGGGCCACGGCACCGATTTCCCGGCACCCCTTCTGGTAAACACCAACGTTGCTGTCATCGAAAGGCGTTGCTCATCACCACAGACAGCCGTGATTTCAAGATCAAGGCTGGACCGCCCCAACCGTTTCGGCACCAACCGAAACTCAAGCATCTCGCCAAGGCGGCTGGGCGCGGTAAAGCTGATCTGCAGCCCCGCGGTCGGCACCGCCACCTCGTCAACCCCGTGCATCTGCGCAAAGCTGAAGCCGATGCGGTCCTCAAACCATTCTTCGACCGTCGCATTGATCATTTCGAAATAGCGCGGATAAAAAACGATCCCCGCCGGGTCGCAATGCTGAAACAGGACTTTCTGGGCATAGGTGAATGTCGTCATCTCACACCCCCAGATACCGGTCGGCAAGGTCGTCGGTCAAATCGCCAACCGCCCCGGTCCATGCGGTAACGCCCTTTTCGACCACCACATAACGGTCCGCAACGCCGGATAATTCTTTAAGCGACTTATCGACGACAAGGATCGAAAGACCCGATTGCTTCAACCGGTTGATCGCAGCCCAAATCTCTTGGCGCACCACCGGTGCCAGGCCTTCTGTTGCTTCGTCAAGGATCAAAAGCCGTGGGTTGGTCATCAATGCCCGCCCGATGGCCAGCATCTGCTGCTCCCCCCCCGAAAGCGTCATCGCCTTCTGATCGCGCCGTTCGGCAAGCCGTGGGAAAAGGTCCGCCACCCGGTCAAAATCCCATTCACCGGCGCGTGCTGCCGCCATCAGGTTTTCCATCACGCTTAACCGGGCAAAGCACCGCCGCCCTTCGGGGACAAGCCCGATGCCAAGCCGTGCGGCCTTGTGCGATGGCAGTTTCGCAAGGTCGGTATCAGCAAAGCGGACCTCCCCATCCCGGTGGCTCATCATCCGGCAGATGGTCTTGATCGTCGTGGTCTTGCCCATGCCGTTGCGCCCCATAAGCGCAACCGCCTCACCCTCATTCACGATCAGATCGACGCCAAACAGCGCCTGCGACGCACCATAAAATGCGGTGATGCCTGATACTTCCAGAAGTGCGCTCATGATCAGGCTTCCTCCCCCAGATACGCCCGCTTGACGTCTTCATTGCCACGAATATCGTCAACCGTGCCGGTCGCAATCACCCGGCCATAGACCAGAACCGAAATCCGGTCGGCCAGCGCAAAAACCGCGTCCATATCGTGCTCCACCAGCAGGATCGGCGCTTCTGCCCGCAACCCGTCAAGGAACCCGGTCAGGCGTTTCGATCCTTCCGGCCCCATGCCCGCCATCGGCTCGTCGAGCAAAAAGGCACGCGGCTTAAGTGCCAGCGCAACCGCCATTTCAAGCTGCCTGCGTTCGCCGTGCGATATGTCGGCGGCCCGCATCTGGGCCCGGTCGGCAAGGCCAACCCGCTCCAATTGCGCCATCGCAGGTTCGATCAACGACGCATCGCTCAGAACCGGCTTGAAAAACCGGAAGATTTTCCCGCTGACCGATTGCTGCGCCAGAACCACGTTCTGAAGCACCGAGAATTCCGGCATCAGGGACGACACCTGAAATGTCCGCGCCAATCCCATGCGGGATCGTTCCACCGCATCCAGTTCATTGATATCGCGCCCGCCAAAGCGGATGTTACCGCTATCGGATTTGATCTCGCCCGCAATCTGCTTGATCAGGGTGGATTTCCCCGCCCCGTTTGGCCCGATCAGGGCATGGATTTCACCGGGCATAAGGTCCAGCGACACATTGTCACTTGCGCGCAACGCACCGAACTGCTTGGTGACATTGGATAGTGAAAGAATGGCTTCAGGCATGTTTGCGCTCCCCCGCCAGAAGTCCGATCAGGCCACCGCGTGCAAACAGCACCACCACCAGCAACAGAATACCCAGTGGCAATTGCCAGTATTCAAACATGCCGCCCAGAAGATGTTCCAGAATGATGTAAAGTGCCGCCCCCGCGACCGGACCAAACAGCCGCCCGACCCCGCCAAGAATGACAAACACCATGATTTCACCCGACATATGCCATGACAGCATCGACGGGCTGACAAACCGGTTCAGATCGGCATAAAGCGCACCGGCCCATGCGGTAATCATCGCCGAAATCACAAACGCCACCAGCCGCACCCGAAACGGCGCAATGCCAATCGCCATCATCCGCTGGCTGTTTTGCCGCGCCCCATGCAGGGCCAAACCAAACCGCGACCGGATCAGCACGGCTGAAAACGCAATCGCAACACCAAGCATCGCAGCACACAGCGCAAAGAAGCTGATCGGATCAAGCGTGTTGAGCCCCGGGAAGCTGTTGCGCACATAGATCGAAAGCCCGTCTTCCCCACCATAGGCAGGCCAGGAAATCGCGAAATAATAAATCATCTGCGCAAAGGCCAGCGTGATCATGATGAAATAGACCCCGCTGGTCCGAAGCGTGATCGCCCCGATCAAAAGCGCCACCAAAGCCGATGCAATCAATGCCACGATCCAGATGACAATCATCTGTGTCGTACCGTTGATTTCAAAGGGTGCCGTCATGATCGGCTCGTAATTCAGCGCATGGCTGGCAAGGATCCCGGCGGCATAGCCCCCGATCCCGAAAAATGCCGCATGACCAAATGACACAAGCCCGCCAAAGCCAAGCGCGATGTTAAGCCCGACCCCCGCCATGCCAAGGATCGCAACCTTTGTCGCAAGCGTGATGATAAACGGTTCGCCCATGATCTGCGCGATCACCGGCACCGCAATCAGCAACGCCGCCAGAACGATATTAAGGATGGTTTCGCGGTTCATGCTCATATCAGGCTTCCGTCCCGAACAAACCGCTTGGCCGCAGGAAAAGCACCAGCGCCATAACGATATAAATCAGCATCGATGCAAGGGCCGACCCAATCGCCGTCGCACTTGCCGGATCAAAAAACGCCTCGAACCCAAGCGGCAGCAAAAACCGCCCCATCGTGTCGGTAAAGCCGACCAGTAACGACCCGACAAGCGCGCCCTTGATCGACCCGATCCCGCCAATCACGATAACAACGAATGCCAAAATCAAAACCGGCTCGCCCATGCCGACCTGAACCGATTGCGTGGTTCCGACAAACGCCCCCGCCAGCCCGGCCAACGCAGCACCCAGCGCAAAAACAATCGTGTAAAGCCGGTCGATATTGATCCCGAGTGCGGCAATCATTTCACGGTCGGCTTCACCGGCACGGATGCGCGTGCCAAGCCGTGTCTTGCCAATCAGCAGGAACAGCCCGCCCGCCACGATCAGACCAGCCACAATAATCGCCAGCCGGAAAATCGGATATTGCGATCCACCAGGGATAGTTAGCGTGCCCGAAAGGGCTTCGGGGACATTTAAAAACAGCGGGAAAGACCCGAAAATCCACCGGGTTCCTTCGGAAAAAATAAGAATAAGCGCAAATGTCGCCAGCACCTGATCAAGGTGATCACGTTTATAAAGCCTGCGGATCACCAGCATCTCGACCAGCGCGCCTGCAAGGGCGGCCGCCATCAAACTCGCGACAAGGCCAAGCCAGAATGAACCGGTCCACGCCGCAACGACCGCGCACGCAAACGCGCCCACCATATAAAGCGACCCGTGCGCCAGATTGATCAGCCCCATAACGCCAAAAACAAGCGTCAGACCCGATGCCATCAGAAACAGCATGACCCCCGACTGAAGGCCGTTCAGAAGCTGTTCCAGAAATAAAGAAAACATAAAGGAAAACTCCGTCGCAAGATGGCGGGCATCAGCCCCGGAAACCGGGCACCAATGCCCGCCGAACCTGCCAGTCTATGAAACAGACTTCGTCGTTACATCGCACATTCCGATGCATAGGCATCGGCATGATCGATAAGGGCTGTGCCAATGATCTTGTTGGTCAGAACGTCGCCTTCCTTCACCACTTCACGGACATAGATGTCCTGGATCGGGTGCTGGTTCGGGCCAAAGATGAATTTGCCACGGACGGAATTGAAGTCGGCAGCGCGCAATGCATCACGGAAGGCGTCCTTGTCATTGACGTCTGCCTTGCCCATTGCCGACAGCAGCAGGTTGGCGGTATCAAAGCCATATGACGCATAGATCGACGGCAGGCGGCCATATTCCGCCTGGAAGGTTTCGACAAACGCCTTGTTGGTGTCGTTGTCGATATCCTTGGACCAGTTGGCGGTGTTTTTGATGCCAATCGCCGCATCGCCAATCGCGCCAAGAATCCCCTGATCAAGCGAGAATGCAGGACCGATCAACGGAATATCCACACCCGACTGGGCATACTGTTTCATGAACGCAATGCCCATGCCGCCCGGCAGGAAGAAGAACACGCTATCCGCACCCGATGCACGGATCTGTGCGATTTCGGCCGCATAGTCGGTCTGACCAAGCTTGGTGTAAACCTCGCCCGATACATCACCCAGATAGAAACGCTTGAAACCGGCGATGGAATCCTTACCCGCCGGATAGTTCGGCGCCATCACAAAGGTTTTCTCGTAACCGGCACTGGTCGCATAACCGCCTGCGGCTTCATGCAGGTTGTCGTTCTGATACGAAACGCTGAAATAATTCGGGTTGCAGCCCTTGCCCGCCAATTGCGACGGTGCGGCATTGACCGAAAGATAAAACTTGTCCTGTGCCACCGCCGACGGCACCACCGCCATCGCCAGGTTCGACCAGATGATACCGGTCAGGACATCGACCTTCTCGCTCTGGATCATTTTATCGGCCAGCTGAACCGCGATATCGGGTTTCTGCTGATCGTCTTCGATCACAACCGTCAGGTCCGGGTTATTGGCCTGCTTGACGGCGAGCATGAAACCATCACGCGCATCGATGCCAAGCCCCGCACCGCCCCCCGAAAGGGTCGTGATCATGCCAACCTTGACCGGCTCGGCCTGTGCCGCCCCTGCCATCAAAAGCGCAGCCAAAGCTGCGATTGTCGTCTTAGTGCCCTTCATCAAAGCCTCCGTGTTTATATGTTTTTATCTACTCAGCAACACGTTGATCCCGCGACTTTTTCTATCGTCTGTCGTCGCAGTTTTGTGAACCTGATGCCTGCCCCTGATTTTGCAGTGTTCCATCAGGCCCGTCCATCCTCAAAGCGTGGTTCGCACCCGCCAGAGTTCCGGAAACAGTTCAACTTCCAGCATTTTTTTAAGGTAACTCACCCCGCCGGTCCCCCCGGTCCCGCGTTTGAAGCCAATGACGCGTTCCACCGTGGTCACATGGTTGAACCGCCAACGCCGGAAATAATCCTCAAAATCCACCAGCTTCTCGGCCAGCTCATAAAGCGGCCAATGCTTTTCAGGCGCGTTGTAAACCCGATGCCACGCCGCAATCACATCGTCATGTGCTTCGTATGGCGCACTGACATCGCGCGATAACACCGCATCGGGCACCGCGATGCCTTCACGCGCCAGAAGGGCCAGCGCCTCGTCATAAAGGCTGGGCGTTGCCAGTTCGGCGTTAAGCATCTCGGTAATGTCATCGCGGTGCGCATGCGGGCGCAACATCGCATGGTTACGATTGCCTAACATAAACTCGATCTGGCGATACTGGTATGACTGGAAGCCCGACGACGGGCCCAGCGCATCGCGAAATGTCGTATAGTCGCTGGGCGTCATGGTCCGCAAAACGTCCCACGCATTGTTCAATTGCTCGAATATGCGCGATACCCGTGCGAGCATCTTGAATGCCGGTTGCAGGCGACCTTCGCGGATGGCATCGCGTGCCGCCGTAATTTCCCGGATCGCAAGCTTCATCCACAATTCGGATGTCTGATGCTGAATGATAAACAGCAATTCATCCTGCGCATCGGTCAAGGGATGCTGGGCGGTCAGAACCGCATCCAGCGCCAGATAATCGCCATACGACATCTGATCGGAAAAATCGGTTTTGGCCCCTTCGGTGCTGGGGTCATAGGGCTGGTTCATCGGGCAGCCGGTATTTTTGGCTTTATCGCTCATGTCACGGCATTCCTTTTGTGGAATTCCGGCTTGTCCCAGGCCCGCGTTTCCATGATTTCGGCCAGAATTCTGACCGCCCCATCAACATCGTTGTTGTCGATATAAAGCGGGGTAAAGCCGAACCGGATGATATCGGGTGCCCTGAAATCGCCAATCACGCCGCGCGCGATCAAGGCCTGCATCACCGCATAGCCATTTTCAAACCTGAACGATATCTGCGATCCCCGCTTGTTGGCATCCCGCGGGCTTGCCAGTTCCAGCATCGGGCAGCTTGCCTCGACCCCGGCGATGAACTGCTCGCAAAGCTCAATGCTGCGTTTGCGGATATCGGCCATCTCGATCCCATCCCACGCCTTCATCGCCTCTTCCAGAACCGTCATCTGAATGACCGGCGGGGTGCCGACCCGCATCCGCGAAACATCCGGGGCCGGGCTGTATTCAAGGTCAAAGGCAAACGGGGCCGCATGACCAAGCCATCCCGACAATGCCGGGCGCACGGTCTTCGCATGATCGGGCCGGACATAAATAAATGCCGGCGCACCGGGGCCACCGTTAAGGTATTTATAGGTGCACCCCACCGCAAAATCGGCTTCACATCCCGCAAGATCAACCGGAACTGCCCCCGCCGAATGCGCCAGATCCCAGATCACGATTGCGCCCGCATCATGGGCCATCTTCGTGATCCGTTTCATGTCATACATCCGCCCGGTGCGATAATCGACATGGGTCAGCATCAAAACCGCCAAGTCCTCGTTGATCAGGCTTTCGACATCTTCCGGGTTTGGCGTCTTAAGAACATGGCCCTTATCAAGGCTTTTGATCAACCCGTCGGCGATATAAAGGTCGGTCGGGAAATTGCCATTGTCGGAAACCACCACCTTGCGATCCGGCTTCATTTCAAGCGCACTGGCAAGCGCCTGATAAACCTTGATCGACAAAGTATCGCCCATCACCACCGTACCCGGTGCCGCCCCGATCAGACGCGCGACCAGATCGCCAACGCGCTTGGGCTGCTCCATCCACCGGGCATCGTTCCAGCCGCGGATAAGCATCTCGCCCCATTCATCACTGATCATGGATTTGGCGCGCGCGGCTGCGGTTTTCGGCATCGCACCCAATGAATTCCCGTCAAGGTAAATCACCCCGTCAGGGATATGGAACAAGGCTTTGGTGGCGGCAAAGTCAATCATGCAGACATTTCCTGTTTCAATCGGAATCGCTGGATTTTTCCAGTCGCGGTTTTGGGTAGTGCCTCGATAAACAATATCGAACGCGGATATTTATAAGGTGCAATCGTCGCCTTGACATGATCCTGCAAAAGCTTCGCCATTTCGGGTGACGGATTGGCATTCGGGGTCAATACCACATGCGCCTGCACGATATAACCGCGTTCCTCGTCAGCAGCCGCCACCACCGCACATTCCGCCACATCCGGGTGCGACAGCAACGCCGCCTCGACCTCCGGCCCGGCAATGTTATAGCCCGACGAAACGATCATATCGTCGTTACGCGCGGCAAAATGGAAATAGCCCTCGCTATCGACAAAAAACGCATCCCCCGTCAGGTTCCAGCCATCGCGCACATAGCCATGCTGCCGATCATCGGCCAGATACCGGCACCCGGTCGGCCCGCGCACCGCAAGCTTGCCAATCGTGCCGATGGGAAGTTCGTTCATTTCATCATCAACGATCCGGGCTTCATATCCGCCCACCGGCCGTCCGGTGCAGGCCGGATGACTGTCGCCAAACCGGTTGGAAATAAAGATATGCAGCATCTCGGTCGCGCCAATCCCGTCCAGCATCGGCTTGCCGGTCTTTTCCATCCATGCCTTGTAAACCGGGGCTGGCAATGTTTCCCCCGCCGAAACGGCGGCACGAAGGGATGATAAATCCGCCCCGTCATCCATCGCCGCCAGCATCGCCCGATAGGCCGTCGGTGCGGTAAAGCACACGGTTGCCTTATAGGTCTCGATGATTTCAATCATGTTGGGCGGCGATGCCTTTTCAAGCAACGTCGCGGTCGCCCCGAACCGAAGTGGAAAAACCGCCAACCCGCCAAGCCCGAATGTAAAGGCCAAGGGCGGCGACCCGACAAAAACATCATCAGGCGTCACGTTAAGCACTTCCCTGGCATAGCCATCGGCAATGATCAGAAGATCACGATGGAAATGCATGGTGGCCTTGGGCTCCCCCGTGGTGCCGGATGTGAAACCCAGCAACGCCACATCATCGCGTCCGGTCTTGACCGCCTCATATTTCACCGATTTGGTAAGCGCAATGCGATCCAGTTCCGCGTCATGATTGGCCGTACCGTCAAAGCCGATCACCTTTTTAAGGAACCTGCTGTCCTTGGCACACGCCACCAGCTCATCCATCAGCCGCGTATCGCAAAGGGCAAATTCGATCTCGGCCTTGTCAACGATCTGGGCCAGTTCCCCTGCACGCAGCATCGGCATGGTATTGACCACAACCGCCCCGGCCTTGGTTGCGGCCAGCCAGCAGGCCACCATCGCCGGATTATTGGCCGACCGGATCAAAATCCGGTTGCCGGGCTTGACGCCATAATCCTCGGCCAGCGCATGGGCAATGCGGTTGGTCCAGTCGGATAATTCCTTGTATGTCCGCTGGCGGCCATTGCCGATCAGGGCGGTATTGTCACCAAATCCCTGTTCGACCATCCGGTCGGTCAACTCGACCCCGGCATTGAGATATTCGGGATACTGAAACTTTTCGAGGTTAAAGACCGGCCAACTTTCGACCGGTGGCAGATTGTCCCTTGCGAACGTATCGCTATGTGCGGTCGGACCCAGAACGTGCGACATGGTTAAGCCCCTGATACAGCTATTTTTGTGCCAGCGTTTGCCGTGCAATGATTATTTTTTGGACGTCTGACGCACCTTCATAAATCCGAAGGGCGCGAATTTCCCTATACAGCGTTTCAACGATGTGACCAGAACGCACACCATCGCCGCCATGTATTTGTACCGCCTTGTCGATGACGGTTTGGGCATGATCGGTTGAATAAAGTTTTGCCATCGCGGCCTCGCGCGACACCCGCGATGCCCCGCTGTCTTTCAGCCACGCGGCGCGATAAACCAGAAGCGCACTGGCATCGACATCAAGCGCCATGTCGGCCACATGCCCCTGCACCATCTGCAAATCAAAAAGCGGCGCACCAAACAGTTCGCGGGACTGAACGCGACTGATGGTTTCATCCAACGCACGACGGGCAAAGCCCAATGCAGCCGCGGCAACGGTCGACCGGAACACGTCCAGAACCGACATCGCGATCTTGAACCCTTCGCCGGGAAGGCCAATCAGGCTGCTTGCCGGAATGCGGCAATCATCAAATTTCAACCGCGCCAATGGATGCGGCGCAATGGTTTCCAGCCGTTCGGCAATCGAAAGCCCCGCTGTGTCGGCGGGCACCAGAAACGCCGATAGCCCCTTGGCCCCCGGTGCCTCGCCAGTGCGCGCAAACACGCAATAAAAATCGGCAATCCCGCCATTGGAAATCCAGGTTTTCTCGCCATTCAGCACGAAATGGCCGCCATCGGATCGCGCATCCAGCGCGATATTGGCAACATCCGATCCCGATTGCGGTTCGGTCAGGGCAAAGGCCGCAATCGCCTTGCCGGAACGGACCTTGGGCAGAATACCCGCCCGCTGCGCTCTGGTGCCAAACAGCGAAATCGCCCCGCTGCCAAGCCCCTGCATGGCAAAGGCAAAATCGGCCAGCCCGTCATAACGCGCCAGCGTCTCGCGGATCAGGCAAAGCGACCGGACGTCAAGCTTCGCCCCGTCAATATCCGGGTCAATCGCGGCATGTTTCAGCCACCCGCCATCATTAAGCCGCGCCACCAGATCGCGGCACGCCCCATCCACATCATGATGATCGATACCGTCAAGATTGGCCCCCGCCCACGCATCAAGCCGTGCGGCAAGGTCGCGGTGCCGGTCTTCGAAAAACGGCCAGTCAAGATAGGACGTATCAGCCATCAGTTCCCCTCGAACACCGGTTTTTCCTTGGCGACAAATGCCTTATAGGCGCGGTTGAAATCCTCGGTCTGCATGCAGATCGCCTGCGCCTGTGCTTCGGCTTCAATCGCCTGTTCGATCCCCATATTCCATTCCTGCGCCAGCATGGTTTTCGTCATCATGTGGCCGAAATTCGGGCCTTCGGAAATCCGGGTTGCCAACGCAATCGCCTCGGCCTCCAGAACATCGCCCTCGACCAGCCGGTTATAAAACCCCCAACGCTCGCCCTCATCGGCACTCATGGATCGCCCGGTATAAAGAAGTTCGGCTGCACGGCCCTGCCCGATGATGCGCGGCAGGATCGCACATGCCCCCATGTCACACCCCGCAAGCCCGACACGGGTAAACAGGAATGCGGTTTTGGATGCCGGGGTCGCAATGCGCAAATCGGATGCCATCGCAATGATCGCCCCGGCACCAACGCAAATGCCATCGACGGCTGCAATCACCGGCTTGCCACAGCCAATGATCGCCTTGACCAGATCACCGGTCATGCGGGTAAATTCCAAAAGCCCCTTCATGTCCTTGTCGATCAGCGGGCCGATAATGTCGTGCACATCCCCGCCCGAACAGAAATTGCCGCCGTTCGATCCAAAGACCACCGCCTTGATATCATCGGCATAAACCAGATCGCGGAACGTATCGCGAAGCTCGGCATAACTCTCGAACGTCAGCGGGTTTTTGCGTTCCGGCCGATCCAGCGAAATGACCGCAACATCGCCTTCCATGCGCCAGTTGAAATGCTTTGGCGTGATGTTTGCCATCTTAGTCATGGTGCGCCTCGTTATGATGATAAACAGTCCGAAGAATACGGATCAGGGCATCGGCATCATGGGCCGACAGATCGGAAAACAGCTCGGACACCCAGCCTTCATGCACAAGGGCCCGCTCGGCAAAATCCTTTTCGCCCGCTTCCGTCAGGCGCACGATGGATGCCCGGCGATCATTTTCGACCGGCACGCGCACCAGCATCCCCTCGGTCACAAGCCGGTCAACAATCCCGGTGACATTTCCGTTTGATACCATCAACGCACTTGAAAGCTCGCTCATGCGCATCCCGTCGCGGGATCGGTAAAGCGCTGCCATCACGTCAAAGCGCGGCAAAGTGGACCCGAATTCAAGGCGCATCTTCTCGCGAAGCTCGCCCTCGATCTTGCGCGACACTTTCAGGATTTGCAGCCACGCCCTAAGGCGCGCCTTTGAGATATCGGGCGAAATATCCGATGTCTCGTTGTGCGGCAGATCGGGGTCGCGGACTGTCTTATCCATATTCATATCTCTCCTCCCGATACCGAAATCGCCTGTCCGGTGATAGATGCGGCCTGGCTGCTTGCCAGCCACATCACGGTCTCGGCAACTTCTTCGGGCGCGATGAACCGGTTCTGCGGATTGATCTTCGCAAGGCTTGCGCGCGCGTCTTCCGCACTCATGCCGGTTTTCGCAACGATATTGGCAACCGATTGTTCAAGCATCGGCGTTTCCATGAAACCGGGGCAAACCGCATTGACCGTGATCGGCGTTGCTGCAAGCTCGGTCGCAAGGCTTTTGACTAGCCCGATAACCGCATGCTTTGCCGCGCAATAGGCGGTGACATAGGCATAACCCTTAAGCCCCGCCGTCGATGCAATCGAAATCAACCGACCGGGCTTGGCGCGGTCCATCACGTTCAACCCTTCGCGGAACGTCAAAAACGTCCCCGTAAGGTTCACATCCATCGTGCGCTTCCAAAGATCGGTGGATGTTTTGCCAAATGGCGCGCTTTCGGCCATGCCCGCATTGGCAATCACCAGATCGGGCGCACCGGTCACATCGCAAAATGTGCCAAACATCGCGCGCACCGATGCCTCGTCCGTCACATCGGCGGGAATGGCGGTGATACCCGGATGTCTTGCCACCTCGGCCAGCATGTCGGCACGGCGGCCTGATACCGCGACCTTGACCCCGGCATCGGCCAGCATACGGGCCATCACGGCCCCCACACCCGTCCCGCCGCCGGTAATCAATGCTGTGCTGATGGCAAGGTTTCCCATGGGGTTACACCTTCCCGGTCATGACGTCGGACCGTTCCGCCAGACGCCACATCTGATCACGCCCGGCATGGTACGGTTCCGGCCAGTTTTCCGTCCGGTTGCCAAGCGTTGCCGCCGCATGCAGCGTCCAGTACGGATCGGCCAGATGCGGCCGCGCAAGGCACACAAGGTCCGCCCGTCCCGCCATCAGGATCGAATTGACGTGATCGGGTTCGTAAATATTGCCAACCGCCATGGTTGCCATATGCGCTTCGTTGCGGATCCGGTCGGAAAATGGCGTCTGGAACATGCGGCCATAGACGGGACGGGCGGCCTTGGTCGTCTGGCCTGCCGACACGTCACAGATATCAACATCATGGGCCTGCAACATCCGGGCGATCTCGACCGCTTCTTCGGGCGTGACACCGTCATCCCCGACCCAGTCATTGGCCGAAATACGCACCGATAACGGCTTGTGCGCCGGCCATGCGGCACGCACCGCGTCAATCACTTCCAACGGATACCGCATCCGGTTTTCAAGCGACCCGCCATATTCATCATCGCGCGTATTGCTAACCGGGCTGATAAAGGATGACAGAAGGTATCCGTGGGCCGCATGGACCTCGATCATGTCAAAGCCCGCCCGATCCGCCATTTCGGCGGCCGCGACGAACTGATCGCGCACCCTATCCATATCATCGCGCGTCATCGGTTTTGGCGTCTGGTTGCGATCCGACCATGCAATGTCGGATGCCGACAATAACGGCCAGTTACCCGATTTCAGCGGCGCATCCATTTCTTCCCAGCCAAGCTGCGTTGAACCCTTGCGCCCGGAATGGCCGATCTGCGCACAGATTTTGGCATCCGTTTCGGAATGCACGAAATCGGTAATCCGTTTCCACGCTGCCTCGTGCGATGGCGCGTAAAAACCGGGGCAGCCCGGCGTGATGCGGCCGGTATCGGAAACACAGGTCATTTCGGTATAAACCAGCCCCGCGCCACCCTTGGCCCGCTCGGCATAATGCACCAGATGCCAGTCGGTCGGGCAGCCATCCACCGCCTTGTACTGCGCCATCGGCGACACCACGATGCGGTTTTTCAGTTTCATGTCACGCAATGTAAACGGCACGAACATCGGGTGACGGACTTCGTCATTCGCCGGTATCCCCGCCTGCCGCTGGAACCATCCCTCGGCATCTTTCAGCCACTTGGCATCACGCATCCGAAGGTTCTCATGGCTGATGCGCTGCGACCGGGTCAGAAGCGAATAGGTGAACTGCACCGGATCGAAATGGAAATACCGTTCGATCTCCTCGAACCATTCCATCGAATTGCGTGCCGCTGATTGCAGGCGCAAAACCTCCAACCGGCGTTCGTCTTCATATTTGGCAAAGGCGGACGGCAAATCGGCCTCGGAATGCAGGTAATTGGCAAGCCCGATGGCACTTTCAAGCGCAAGCTTGGTGCCCGATCCGATGGAAAAATGCGCCGTCGCCGCCGCATCGCCCATAAGAACGATATTCTCATGCGACCATGTTTTGCAAAGCACGCGCGGGAAGCTCAACCACGCCGACCCGCGCACATGATTAGCATTGCTGATAAGCGCATGACCGCCCAGATGGTCCTTGAAGATTTCCTCGCAGGTGGCAATCGACTCTTCCTTGGTCATGTCGCCAAAACCATAGGCTTCCCAGGTTGCCTGCGAACATTCGACGATGAAGGTCGCGGTCTTGTCATCAAACTGATAGGCGTGCGCCCAGACCCAGCCCTTCTCGGTTTCCTCGAAAATGAACGTAAAGGCATCATCGAATTTCTGATGTGTGCCCAGCCAGACAAACTTGCATTTCCGCGTATCGATATCGGGCTGGAATTTATCGGCAAACTCGGTGCGGGTTTTGGAATTAAGCCCGTCGGATGCGACGACAAGGTCAAATTCCCTAGCATAATGCGCGGCACTTTCGGCCTCGGTCTCAAACCGTAAATCAACGCCCAATTCGCGTGCCCGCTGCTGCAACAGGATCAAAAGCTGCTTGCGCCCGATGCCGCAAAAACCATGTCCGGTCGATACGGTTTTTTCACCGCGATACAGAACCGCAACATCATCCCAGTATGAAAAATGCGCCCGGATCGCCTCGGCACTTTTGGCATCGTTTTCCGCAAGGTTATTAAGCGTCTCGTCGGACAACACAACGCCCCAGCCGAACGTGTCGTCTGGCTTGTTGCGCTCAAACACCACGACCTCATGACCGGGATCACGCAATTTCATCGAAATCGCAAAATAAAGCCCCGCAGGACCGCCACCCAAACAAGCTATTCTCACCTGATTTTCCCTTCTTGATATGGGGGTCTTTGCCCCGGTTGTTTTGGGAAACTTCAAAAACGGTACGCCTGCCCGACATTTATTTCAAGCATAAAATATTTGGGTTTGAAATATCTGGATTTTCCCCTAGAATTCCCGAAACAAGACGATGCAAGTTGCTTCAAGCAAGCCAACAACAAGGTATCTCTGATGTCCGACCTGCGGTCATGTTTCCGCGAGCCAATTCCTGAAATTGCGATAGCGGCTCAGTATTTGGATGCTGCGGTAACCGAGCATCTAAAGGGGGAACATGAACAGGCCGCCACGCTGATCAAACGATCAGATATGCCGATCATCCGGGACTGGACGGAATCAATCTGGGGCAAGAACAGCCCCTACGTTTCCTCTGGCAGGATTTCTGGCGCAGCACCTGTTCTGACCAAAGGGCAACGGTTCGCAGCCCGGATGCCAAATGCGCTGGAAAAAAAGCATCTCCATGAACGGGATGCTTTTCATTGCCGTTTTTGCGGCATTCCCGTCATTCGCAAAGAAGTCCGTGCGAAATTGGCAATTCTCTACCCAGACTCTTTAAAATGGGGCCGGAAAAACACCGAACAACACGCCGCATTTCAAGCGATGTGGCTTCAGTATGATCACGTGATCCCCCACGCAAGGGGCGGCAACAATGACCTCGATAATCTGGTGATTACGTGCGCACCATGTAACTTTGGGCGCATGAACTTTCTGATCGAAGAAGTCGGGCTCCTTGATCCCAGAACCAGAGAGCCTTTTCGTAGCTCTTGGGACGGGCTGGAACGATTGATGACGTGATTCGATACTGAAGGACCTGACGAAGCCTATTGCGGGCTGAAACCGAAACCCGCTCTAAAAAAGGGATGATAAAAACAATGATCACCAACTGGGACGACGCATACGCCAATGGCGATTACATCACGGGTGCGGCAGAATTTCCCGGCATGTGGGCCAAACTGGCAGCAGCCTTCCGCGATGAAATGGTGGCCTCAGGCCGGGCGGAACTGGATGTGGCCTATGGCAATGCCGAGCGTGAAAAATACGACCTGTTCCTGCCCGAAGGCAGCCCAAAGGGCGCGGTCGTTTTCGTGCATGGCGGCTATTGGAAGGCATTTGATAAATCGACATGGTCGCATCTGGCACGCGGGGCTGTTGCGCGCGGCTGGGCGGTCTGCCTGCCAAGCTACACCTTGGCCCCCGATGCCCGCCTGTCGGAAATCACCCGCCAGATCGGGGCGGCGATTGATCATGTTGCCAACCGCATTTCTGGCCCCATTCACCTGACCGGCCATTCGGCGGGTGGTCATCTGGTCAGCCGGATGAACTGCGTCTCCTCGCCCCTGTCAGCGGCCACACAGGCACGCATCAAAAACACGGTATCGATCAGCGGCCTGCACGATCTGCGCCCGCTTCTGAAAACCGCGATGAATGATGTGCTGAAACTCGACGAAGCCGAAGCAATCGCCGAAAGTGCCGCCCTCATCCGTCCGCATCTGCCATGCTCCATCACCTGCTGGGTCGGCGCGGATGAACGGCCGGAATTTGTTCGTCAGAGCGACCTTCTTGCCAATATCTGGACCGGGCTTGGTGCATCGACCCGCGCGGTCGAGGCCCCCGGCAAACACCATTTCGACGTCATCGCCGATCTGGCCGATCCGGACTCTGATCTGGTCGCCTGCCTGCTGCATCCGATCGAGCCGGAGGACGCATAATGTCCACACTGTCCACAATGCCCCCCGTCAGCCTCACAACCGAAAACGACACCGCGATCATCACGATTGATCACCCGCCGATCAACGCCACCAGCCATGCCGTCCGTCTGGGAATCTGGGATGCGCTCGATCAGGTCAACCGCGATGACGCGATCCGTGCCGCAATCCTGATCTGTGCAGGGTCCACCTTTATCGCCGGTGCCGATGTCACCGAATTTGGCAAACCGCCGCTGGACCCGATCCTGCCCGATCTGATCCTGAAACTCGAACAATCGACCAAGCCACTGATTGCCGCCCTTCACGGCAATGCGCTTGGCGGCGGGCTTGAGGTCGCACTCGGCTGTCATTACCGCATCGCCACGGCGACGGCCAAACTCGGCCTGCCCGAAGTCAATCTTGGCCTGATCCCCGGTGCCGGTGGGACCGTGCGATTGCCCCGCCTGATCGCGGTTGAAAACGCAATTGCCATGATCACCGGCGGCAAGCCGGTCACAGCCACCACCGCCCTTGATTTCGGCCTGATCGACGAAATTGCGGATATCGGAAATGGCGATTTGCTGGTTGCGGCAATCGCCTTGGCCGAACGGATCAAAAACGATCCCTGCCCGGCCGCCCTGATCGACCGCACCCCGCTCAATGCCCCGGATGCCGATGCTTGGGATGCAATCCTTGCCGGGATCGGCAAAAAGGCCCGTGGGCAGGATGCCCCGGTGATTGCCGCCCAAACCATCCGGGCCGCCGTCACCGGCGATGCCAGAACCGCCCTTGGGATCGAACGCGAAAACTTCATTCGCCTTCGCGACAGTGACCAGTCAAAGGCACTGCGTCATATTTTCTTTGCCGAACGATCCGTTGCCAAGCTTCCCGAACTGGCCGGCGTCGCCCCCCGCCCCCTTCACGAAATCGGTGTCATTGGCGGCGGCATCATGGGGGCCGGTATCGCCACCGCCGCCCTTCTGGCCGGTTATGCCGTGGTGATGATCGAACGCGATGACGACGCCTGTGAACGCGGCATCGCCAATGTCCGCCATCATCTCGGCGGGTCGCTCAAACGCGGCATCATCACCCAGTCCCGCCATGACCAGCTTCTGGGCGATCTCGTCAGCAGCACGGATTACGCCGCCCTCGCCGATTGCGATCTGGTGATCGAGGCCGTGTTCGAAGACATGGCCATCAAGCACGACGTGTTTGCCAAACTCTCCGCCCATTGCAAACCCGATGCGGTGCTGGCATCCAATACCTCCTATCTCGACATCGATGCGATTGCGACCGCCTGCCCCCATCCCGAACGGGTGATCGGCCTGCATTTCTTCTCCCCGGCGCATGTGATGAAATTGCTCGAAGTCGTCCGCACCCGCTTGGCGAACCCCGCCTCGCTGGCAACGGCCCTTGCCTTCGCCAGACGGCTGGGCAAGATCGCGGTCCCTTGCGGGGTGTGTGATGGCTTCATCGGCAACCGGATCATGTCGGCCTATCGCAAACATTGCGAATACATGCTCGAAGACGGATCTCTCCCGTCTGACATTGACCGCGCCATGACCAATTTCGGCTTCCCGATGGGCCTGTTTGCCATGCAGGACATGGCCGGCCTTGAAATCTCATGGGCCACGCGCAAACGCCTGGCCCCCACCCGCGATCCGAATGAACGATATGTCGCCCTTGGGGATTACCTCTGTGAAATGGGCCGTTTCGGGCGCAAGAATGGCCTTGGATGGTATCGCTATGATGAACATGGCAAAGCTTTCCCTGATCCTGTTGTCGATGAACTGGTGATCGCTGAGTCGGCGAAAAAGGGCATCAAGCGCCGCCCGTTTTCCGATGCCGAAATCATCGAAACCATCCTGTCTGCCATGCAGGCAGAAGGCGAAAAAATCCTCGCCGAAGGCATCGCGCACAGCCCGGACGCCATCGATGTCGTGATGGTCAACGGCTACGGCTTCCCCCGCCACAAGGGCGGGCCGATGCACCTTAAAAAGACCGCCTGAACACCCGAAATCCGGGGCTTTCGCGGCCCCGGAAAGGTGCCCGACCCCGGCCCTTCTCCACCATCACCCCGACCCGCGCAGCGGCACAAACTTGGCACAAACCGGGCGCAACTCGGGCATAAAGCCCCCCAAATGACGCTCAACTGGTGCTCAAACAGCCCGCAAACCGGGCACAACTCTCCCGCTTGGCCGCCTTTGACTGCTTTTGACTGCCGTTTGTCCCCCGCTTGACCGCCAACAAAACGGCCAAAATCGCCGCTCGTGGCCATAATACGAACCGCCAATCTGGCTGCCCGCCGCACACTGCACACCACATACCACCAAAACAAAAACGCCCACCGGGAAATTCCCGACGGGCGCAATTCTGGTGTTGACTTGGTTCTTATAGCAGACCAAAAAGAACAAATCAAGAACTTTTTAGCATGGCCGGTGTTTTTTTTCGCCTACCCGACCAGAACTTCCTTGCCACTCGCAAGCGATTCAAGCGCCGCATCGGCCAGAATCAACGCTTTCAGGCCATCTGCACCGCTGGGATAGTTGCTGGTTTTACCCGCCACCACATCACAGAATGTCGTCAGCTCGATGCGATAGGCATCGGCATAACGCGACATGAAGAAATCCATCAACGGTTCGGCGGTATAGCCCGCCCCGTTCGCCACCGTCACCGACGTGGTGCGATGGTTTCCGGCCTCGACCAGACCTTTTGAGCCATGCACTTCGATGCGCTGGTCATAACCATATGTCGCACGGCGCGAATTGGTGATCACCGCCATCCGACCACTTTTGGTCCGAAGGGTTGCCGCCGCACTATCGACATCACCCGTCGCCTTGATTGCCGGGTCGGTCAGAACCGCACCGGTGGCATAGACCGATACAATCTCCTCGCCCAGAAGGAAGCGCGCCATATCAAGGTCATGGATCATCATATCGCGGAAAAGCCCGCCCGACCGTTTGATATAATCGACCGGCGGCGCGGATGGATCGCGCGACGTGATCTGCACCATTTCAACATCACCAATCGCGCCCGCGTCAATTTCGGCCCGAAGGCGGGCAAAACTGGGGTCAAAACGGCGGTTGAAACCAACCATCAGGACCGCACCGGTTTCCTCGACCACCTTAAGGCAATCGCGCACCCGCCCGGCATCCAGATCGACCGGCTTTTCACAGAAAATCGCCTTGCCCGCCCGCGCGGCCAGTTCGATCTGATCGGCATGAAGGTCGGTTGGGGTGGCAATGATAACGGCGTGAATATTGCCATCCGCCATGATTTCCTCGACCGTCGCACGGGTCGCCCCGGTAAGGGCAATCGCGTTTTCCGCCGCGGCATCGACCGGGTCGAAAACCTTGGCGATTTTGGCATTTGGCAGGGCCTGAACGGCTTTGGCGTGGGTGATGCCGATACGGCCAGCACCAAGAAGTCCGATATTAAGCATGTCTGACATCCTGAAAGGACAAATGTTGCGAAGATGGGAATACGGAAAACGGGTTATTTGCTGTCGCGCTGGAAAATCCAGTCATGATCGGGATGGTTCTGGAACCGCCATTTGCGCATCGGCCCGGCCATGACATTCAGGTAATACATCTCATAGCCATAAGGACTGCCGCACGGGTGATGCCCCTTGGGCACCAGCACCACATCGCCGTCCGAAACCGCCATGGTTTCGTCAAGCTCCCCATCCTCGGTAAACACCCGCTGGAAACCGAAACCCTGCTTGGGGTTAAGCCGGTGATAATAGGTTTCCTCAAGGTATGTCATGTCGGGATAATTATCCTCGTCATGGCGGTGCGGCGGATAGCTTGACCAGTTACCGGACGGGGTGAAAACCTCGGTCACGAGAAGACTGTCGGCAATATCCTTTTCCTCCATCGCAATCGGATGGATGTATCGGGTATTGGCCCCCTTGCCGCGTTCGACCAGCTCGATATCGCTGATCACGCGGGCCGGATAATTTCCCTTGCCCGGTGCGGTACAGACCGCCAGAACGCAATCGGTTGTGGCCTTGGCATTCCAGCTGGCATCGTTGGGCGCATAGACACAGGCAGGCGGGATACGTTCAAACACGCTCATGCGTTTGCCCAGTTCCCCGAAATTCTGATCGCCCACCGTGATTTCGGCCTTGCCTTCGACAAGGACCAAAATCACTTCGCGGTCGCCCGTCGGCTCGGCTGCCGTTTCACCGGCTTTCAGGTGATAAAGACCGAACCCGACATAGCCCCAATTGGCACTTTGGGCGGTAATGTCATGGACCTTTCCACGGGTCCCCGACGGTTTTCTCAGCAGATCGGCCATCAGGCTTCTCCCTTATCCAGTCCGGTTTTCTGCGCCATCGCACGCAGCGCCTTAAGCCCCATCGACTGATATTTGAACGGATTGCGCACGACCGGGTCCTGTTCGGCCTCGATCACCAGCCAGCCGGAATAATCATGCTCGGCCGCGATCTTCAGAACCGGTTCGAAATCAACAATGCCTTCCTCGTCGCCGGGCACGGTAAACACCCCGCGCCGCACCCCTTCAAGGAAGCTCAGATGCTGATTGCGCACCTGCTCGGCGATTTTCGGACGCACGTTTTTGCAATGGATATGCGCCACCCGATCCATATAACGGCTGGCCAGTTCTTCGGGATTTGCCCCGCCAAACCATGCGTGGCCTGTATCCAGCAACAAATGCGTTTTCGGGCCGGTATGGGCCATGAAGGCATGAATTTCATCAGCCGTTTCAACAATTGTGCCCATATGGTGATGATACACCAATGTCACACCCTGATCGGCGCAATAGGCGGCAATCGCCTCAACATCCGCGCCAAATTTCGCCCATTTGTCCGCTGGCAAAACGGGGCTTTCGGACAAGGCGGCATTGTCATTGCCGTGGATCGCATTGCTGGTTTCACACACGATGCACACCTTGCATCCCATCGCTTTCAGCAAATCCAGATGCGGCTGGATCGCCTTTTTCTCGTCCTCGACCGAATGGGTCAGAAGGTTAAGCGAATGCCAGCCCGACACGAATTTAAGCCCGTTGGGGTCAAGCTTGGCCTTGAGTGCCGCCGGTTCGGTCGGCATCTTGTGGCCTTTTTCAATCCCGTCAAAACCGATTTCGCCTGCTTCGGACAAACAGGTTTCAAGGCTGATTTCAGCACCCAGCGTCTGATCATCGTCATTGGACCAGGCAATCGGGTTGGTACCGTAAAGGATCATTTTCTTAATCTCCGGGGCGCTGTTGTTTAAGCGCAGCTTCGTAATTTTTGCGGGCTTCGTTCACTGTTGGCCGCACCGAAACTTCCGGCACGGCAACATCCCACCAATGACCACCGGCGTCGGTGCTTGGCAGGGGATCGGTATCAATGACAATGGCGTATGACCGGTCGGCCTTGCGCGCACGTTCCATCGCCGCTTCCAGTTCGCTGATCGACGATACCTTTTCGGCAATCGCCCCCATCGATCCGGCATGGGCGGTGAAATCAATCGCGGACGGCACCACATGGCGTGCGGTATCCAGAAGGTTGTTGAAACTCTCCCCACCCGTCGCCATCTGCAACCGGTTGATACAGCCATAACCACGGTTATCAAGGATCACGGTGATGATCTTGTGGCCCAGCATCACACTGGTCGCCAGTTCGGAATTCATCATCATGTATGACCCGTCACCGACCATCACGACGACCTCGCGGTCGGGCTGTGCCATCTTGACCCCAAGCCCGCCGGCAATTTCATATCCCATGCAGGAAAAGCCGTATTCAACGTGATAACCGTTGGGTTTTGCCGCCTTCCAAAGCTTGTGCAGCTCGCCGGGCAGACCACCCGCCGCACAAACCACAATCGCATCGTCATCAACACTGCGCTGAACCGCACCAATCACCTGCGCATCGGTCGGAAGGGCATTGCCCGTTGGTGTTGCCGTCACCTTGTCCACCGCCGCAATCCAATCGGATTTAAGCCCGGCATCAATCGCCGGTGCCCGGTAATCGCCCAGCATGTTGCCAATTTCGGCAAGGGTGATTTTGGCATCCCCCGTCACCGCAATCGCATTATGTTTGGCCGCGTCATAGGCCGCGACATTGATCGACAGAATGCGCCGATCCGGATGCTTGAAAAGGGCCCAGCTGCCGGTGGTGAAATCCTGCAACCGTGTCCCGACCGCAATGATCAGATCGGCATTTTCGGCAATCGCATTGGCACTGCTTGCCCCCGTGACACCAATGGAACCAAGGTTAAGATCATCATCCCACGGCATGGACGATTTACCCGCCTGCGTTTCCCCAACCGGAATATTGTGACGATGGGCGAACTCGGCCAGGGCATCGCAGGCACCTGCATAATGCACTCCGCCACCGGCAATGATCATTGGCTGTTTGGCAGCCTTGATCGCCGCCACCGCCGCGTCAAGCTGATCCAGATCGGCGCGCGGACGCTGGGTTTTCCAGATTTTGGTCTCAAAGAAACTTTCGGGCCAGTCAAAGGCTTCTGCCTGCACATCCTGACAGAATGCCAATGTCACCGGGCCGCAATCAGCCGGATCGGTCAATGTCGCCATGGCGCGTGGCAGGGCGGTCAAAAGCTGCTCGGCGCGCATGATGCGGTCAAAATAACGGCTGACCGGCTTGAAACAGTCATTGGCCGAAATCGTGCCATCGCCGAAATCCTCGACCTGCTGCAACACCGGGTCGGGGGCGCGATTGGCAAACACATCGCCGGGCACAAACAGGACCGGCAGGCGGTTGACATGCGCCAATGCGGCGGCCGTGACCATATTGGTCGCGCCGGGCCCGATCGATGTCGTGACCGTCATGGCACGTTTGCGGTTTGATGCCTTGGCATAGGCAATGGCGGCATGCGCCATGCCCTGTTCGTTATGGCCGCGCCAGGTCGGGAAATCATCGCCAATACCGTGCAATGCCTCGCCCATTCCGGCGACATTGCCATGACCGAAAATCGCCCAGCACCCGCCGAAAAACGGTACACCGTCTTCGTTCTGCTGTTTGCTCAGATACCGCACCATCGCCTGGGCGGCGGTTAATCGAACGGTTTTCATGCCGCTCCTCCCGATTTTTTGCGCGCCGCATCCCATGTGGTGCAAAGCGCGCGATATTTTTCCGCCATCTGTGTAACGGCTGTTTGATCGTCAATGTTACCCGCAAGCCAGTCGCGTGCAACCCCGGCAAAGATCGTCCGCCCGACGGCAAAGCCCCTGACCATGTCATGCTTGGCCGCAACCTCGAAACTTGCCACCAGTTCGGCTTCGGGCGCTTCAAGACCCAGAACGACGATGCCCCGGCAATAAGGATCATGGCGCGAAATCATGTCACAGGCATGACGCCATGCCGCGTCCGATTTCATCGGTTCCAGCTTCCACCAATCGGGATAAACCCCGATCTCATAGAACCGCTCGATGATTTTCGCCGTCGTCTGATCATCACAGGCCGCAACCTTTGACGGGATGATTTCCAACAGGAATTCAAGCCGGTTGGCCCGTGCCCCATCCGCCAGCCGCTTGATGGTTTCTTCCTGATCTTCCTTCATCGCCGCGTCATCATCGGGGTGATAGAAACACAGCACCTTGACGACATGCTCGACCGGCCATTCGGCAAGCTTGCTTCCGATATCCGGGCCAATTTCCAATCGTAACGGACGCGATCCCGGCAATTCAACCGGCCGCCCGATCCAAAGCCCGGTGCCAGCCGCGGCATAAAGCGCATCACGGCCAAGGCGCGGTTCGCACAGGATGCCATAACCCGGCTTATCACCCGCCACATCGCGCACCGAACGCAGGCAAAGCTCCTTGAACGGCCCGATCCGGTCGCGCGAAACGCCAACCTCATCGGCCAGGTCTTCAAGCTGCATGCGGTGATCAAAGGCAAAAACCCGCATTTCCGGCCAGTCACCCATCCGGTTGGTCGACCAATGGATCTGCTCCAGCTCCGCATCATGACGCAGCGACGGGTTCTTGATCCCCCGATCAAAGAAGAACTGCAATTCGTCCCAGCTTGGATAAGCCGGCGTACAGCCATGCCGCGACACGGCAAACGCGCCGCACGCATTGGCATATTTAAGCGACGTTTCCCAGTCCTGATCCGTCAGCCACCCCTTAAGCAGGCCGGACATAAACCCATCACCCGCGCCCAAAACGTTAAACACCTCGACCGGAAAACCGGGGCCGGAAATACCGTCATCAAGCTTCGCGCCAATCTTGCCGGTAAAGGCAACCGCCCCCATCGGCCCGCGCTTGCACACCAGTGTCGCGTTCGACGTAACCCGCACATTTTCAAGCGCCTCAAGCGTATCGGTCGTGCCACCGGCAATGTGAAACTCTTCCTCGGTCCCGACGATCAGGTCAAAAAGATGCAATGTCGCTTGCAGTTCCTTGGTCACCTTGTCCGATGCAATGAAGCGGTTTTCACCATCCCCATGCCCCGACAATCCCCAAAGATTGGGCCGGTAATCAATATCAAGGGCCGTTTTGGCCCCGTTTTCCCGCGCCAGTTTCAATGCCTTCAGCACGGCCGCCCGGGTGCGCGGATGCGATAAATGCGTCCCCGTCACCGTGACGCACCGCGCATCGGCAATAAATTCGGGATCAATATCATCCTCGCACAGCGCCATATCGGCACAGTTTTCCCGATAGAAAATCAACGGAAACTGTTCCTGATCGCGCACGCCCAGAAGGACAAGGGCGGTCAGACGTTCCGGATCGGTGACAACACCACGGACATCGACACCCTCGGCCAGCAACTGTTCGCGGATGAAACGCCCCATGTGCTCGTCGCCCACCCGCGTGATCAGGGCCGATTTCAGGCCAAGCCGCGCGGTGCCACACGCCATATTGGTCGGTGATCCGCCGATATATTTGTTAAAGGATGCCATATCCTCAAGTCGGCCGCCGATCTGCGCCCCGTAAAGATCAACCGATGATCGTCCGATGGTAATGACATCAAGCTTTTTCATCAGATCGTCCCCCCAAGCGACCCTTCAAGCTCGGCCAGTTCCTGACCGCCCGCCATCAGATCCTGCAATTCTTCGGGTTTGATATCACCGCGCTTTGCCGTGCCATGTGTCTGGCCACGGTTCAAAACCGTGAAACGGTCGCCCACCGCCATGGCATGGCGCACGTTATGGGTAATGAAAATCACCCCGATGCCCGATTTGCGCACCCTGTCGATGGTCGCAAGGACATTGGATGTCTGCCGCACGCCAAGGGCGGATGTCGGTTCATCCAGAATAAGCACCTTGGCCCCGAAATAGACCGCGCGCGCAATCGCCACCGTCTGCCGTTCGCCCCCCGAAAGGGTGCCGACGGCCTGTTCCGGCTCGCGCAGATTAATCCCCATGCGCGCCATTTCGTTCAGTGTGACGGAATTGGCGTGATCGAAATCGATCCATTTGAACGGGCCGAAACTTTTGCGCGGTTCACGCCCCATCCAGAAATTGCGCGTCACCGACATCAACGGGATCATCGCCAGATCCTGATAAACCGTTGCAATGCCGCTTTCCATGGCGTCACGCGGGCTTTCAAAAACGACGTCCTTGCCGCCAACCCTCATCGTTCCCTTGGTCGGTTTATGGACCCCCGACATGGTTTTGATAAAGGTCGACTTGCCCGCCCCGTTATCGCCCAGCAGACAATGGCATTCGCCTTCCATCACATCGAACGACACCCCGCCCAGCGCAATCACCGGACCAAAATGCTTTTCGATATTGTTCATTTCAATCAATGGCGTGCTCATCACCGTTCTCCCGTGATCATGCGGCGGATATAGGTGTTCATGATGACGGCAAGGATCAGGATACCGCCCAGGAACACACGGAACAGCGAACTTTCAGCCCCGGCAAAGAAAAGCCCCTGCTGAACCACACCGAAAATCAGCGCGCCAAGTGCTGCCCCGATGACCGATCCATATCCCCCGGTCAGAAGCGCCCCGCCGATCACCACACAGATGATCGCTTCAAATTCTTTCAAAAGTCCGCGGTCTGCAGCGGCCGAACCGAATTCCATCACCTGACAGGTGGCGAAAACCGTGGCACAGAACGCGGTAAACATGAACATCAGGATTTTGACCCGATTGACCGGCACGCCGACATAACGTGCGGCTTGCGCATCCCCGCCGGATGCAAAAATCCAGTTCCCAAACCGGGTTTTGGTCAAAAGCCAGTGCCCGAAAATCACCAGCACCACCGCCCAGACCACCAGCATCGGCAGGCCTTCGACAACCGGCTGCCCCTCGCGCGAACCACGCGTAAAGGTATCAAGCAGTCCAAGATCGGCAAACCACTGGAACAGGTCCTTGAAAATCACGCCGCCAAACAGAAATGCCAGCGGATCACCCTCTGCGGCTTCCTTGACCCCGCCAATAATCGTCTGGCGCGTGGTCAGGATGGATAACCAGATCGTCAAACCGCGCAGGATATAAAGAAATGCAAGGGTGACGATAAAGCTCGGCAACCCGGTCTTGATCACAAGGAACCCGTTTAACGCGCCAAGCCCGACACAAATGACAAAGGCCGCAATGATCGACAGCCACACCGGCCATCCCAGATGGACCGACAGGATGGCAATCACCACCCCGGCAAAACCGATCATCGATCCGACCGACAGATCAAATTCGCCGGCAATCATCAAAAGGCAGGCACCAACCGCAATAATGGCAAACTGCGCAGAAACCACGCCCCAGTTCTGCACCCCTTCGGGCGAGAACATGCCGCTATCGCCCGCGATCATGAAGAAGAAAACAAAGACCAGGATCGTGCCGCAAATAGCACCCAGTTCCGGTCGGATCATGGCACGTCGAAGGGTTGAGACTTGCTTGAGCCGCTCGTCCGTCATGACATCACTCTTTTATCTGGCAGGTGAGTTTTGCCAGGGGGCGGCACGCTGCCCACCCCCTGACGGGAGGAATGCTTAACGGAATTCGCCAGCGTATTTTTCAACAAGCGCGATATTGTCCTTGGTGATGAAACCGGGACCGGAATTGATGTTGCCGGACGGCAGAACACCATATCGTGCATAGTTGGTCAGGATAACGACCGGCAGATACCCCTGAAGGTAAGGCTGCTGATCAATGGCGAAATTGATCTCGCCCTTTTTGATCGCTTCGGCGATTTCGCTGGAAAGATCGAACGTGCCAAACATGATCTGACCGGCAAGACCGGCATCACGAACGGCGGCCAGGGTCGGATGGGCCGAATTCGGGCCAAGTGTCAGGATCGCATCGACATCCTTGTTGGTATTCAGATAGGCCGCGACCTTGTTCTTCACTTCCGACGGATCCATGCCGCTATCGATCATCTGGCTGCCAAGCTCGACGCCAAGCGCATCGGCAAAGCCACGGCAACGCTCAACCGATGCCGGGTTGGTGATGTAATGGTTCACACAGACAAATGATTTCGCACCGGCGGCTGCGGCACGTTTGCCCGCCCCGAAACCGGCATCATATTCCGGCTGACCAACATGCATCAGCGCACCAAGCTCGGCCGACTGTTCAACGGTGCCGGAATTGATGGTGATCACCGGAATACCGCGATCAACCGCATCCATGATCGGGCCTTTAAGCACGTTGAAATCGGCGATGGTGACAATGATGCCATCCGGGTTGGTGGCCGCTGCCTGCTCGACAATACGGGCCATATCGGCCAGATCGCCGGTCGGCGGGTTGCGGTAATCAACCGTGACTTCCATCTGGTCGCCTGCGACCTTGATGGCATTCTTGATGGTGTTCCACCAGCTGTCCGAGTCCGGTGCATGGCTGATCAGAACGAATTTTTCGTCTTCTGCCGAAGCAGTCCCGGTAAATCCGGCAAAGGCAATGGCAGCGGCCGCAATTGCGGTCAAAGTCTTCTTCATCGTTAGCCTCCCTAGTGGCTTTGAAACGGGGCCGCATTTTGCGCCCCGATGCGTCGACTGAATGTTCAGTGAACGGTCCGGCCTGTGATTTCTTAAGGCGTCACTTTTTACCGGGCCTCGCTTCGGGGTCAGGTACCCCGAATTCGATGAATGGAATTTTTATTCCATTTTTATTTTGATGCAACAAATTTTTTCTATTCGCTTGCCCGATCCCGTTTTGCCCCAATCGCCACCGCCAACGAAATCGCCAGCGAAAGCGTGGCCGACAGCGCCCTGAAGGCCCCGACATCGACTTCGGACACCGCAAGGGTCAGGGCGTCAATCCGCCGAAGCGGACTTGTCATCGTATCGGTAATCGCAACAACCGGGTTGCCGAGTCCCCGTGCATAGGCCGCCAGATCGATGGTTTCCTGCGAATAGGGGGCAAAGGTAATGGCAATCATCACATCGCCCTTGCGAATGGCATGACGCGGGTTAAGCTTCCCCACCCCGTCATGCAAAACCGCCGGGATGTCCATCTTTTCAAACGCATAGGATAAATAACTCGCCACCGGAAAGGCGCGTCTGAACCCGACAATATGGATCATCGGGGCAGCCGCCAGCACATTGACCGCTTCTTCAAGCAATCCGGCATCAATCGACGACGCCAGATTTTCAAGCGACAGCCGCCCGGCCTCGACAAACTCCGCCAAAAGCGCACTGGGGCTATCGGCCCCGCTTGCCCGAAGATTTTCCAATCGCGTCGCGTAATCGGGCCATTTCTGGGCATAGGTTTCGCGAAACATTTTCTGCATTTCGGAAAATCCCGAAAAGCCCAGCAACTGGCAAAACCGCATGAAGGCCGATGGTTGCACCCCCGCCCCGGCGGACAGTTCCGCCACGGTCGAAACCGCAATACGGTCTGTATTCTGGGCGACAAATTCGGCGCATTGCCTCAATCTTTTGGGCATTGCCTCCGATATTTCAGCCAGCCGATGATTGAATTCTTCAAGCGAGACCGGCGCGGTTTGTTCCGTCATGGCGTACGGGTTTCCTGTTTTTGTTTTTGCTTGACGCTGGATGTATTCCATGATCATCCATTTTATAGAATAAAAATTCTATTTTGATACAGACAGGGAGTCCAGCGAAATGGCATCCATCGGTATTGGCCTTATCGGCACCGGTTTCATGGGCAAGGCGCATGCGCTTGCATTTGGCGCGGTTCGCGCCGTGATGGGCGATGTCCCTGATGTCCGTCTTGAACTGCTCTGTGATACCCCGGCGGACAAGGCCAGAACCATGGCCGATCAGTTCGGCTTTGCGCGTGCCACCGATGACTGGAAGGCCCTGATTGCCGATCCGGCGGTCGATATCGTATCGATCACCACCCCCAATATGCTGCATTTTGACATGGCGCTGGCCGCAATTGCGGCGGGCAAGCATGTCTATTGCGAAAAGCCGCTGGCCCTGACGCTTGATCAGGCGCGTGCGATGCGCGATGCGGCGCGCAAGGCCGGGGTGAAAACCATGGTCGGCTATAATTACATCAAAAACCCCGCCTTTACCCATGCCTGCAAACTGGTGCGCGAGGGTGCGATTGGCGACATTGTGCATTTTCGCGGCTGGGTGGACGAGGATTATCAGGCCAACCCCGAACTCCCCTGGACCTGGCGCAGCACGATTGCCGACGCTGGTTTGGGCGCACTTGGCGATCTGGGATGTCATCTGGTTTCGATGACCTATGGCCTTGTTGGCCCGATCGACAGTCTGATTGCCGATATGCAGACGGTCCATGAAACCCGCCCGCTGGCCGATGGGGCGGGCCGGGCAAAGGTCGAAAACGAAGATACCGCAACCGCCCTTGTCCGCTTTGCCAATGGCGCACAGGGCAGCATTTCAACCTCCCGCTCCGCCTGGGGGCGCAAAAACCGGCTGGCATGGGAAGTCCACGGCACAAAGGGCATGCTGTGCTTTGATCAGGAACGGCTGAACGAATTGCAGCTTTACCGCAACGAAGGCCCGACCGCCAAACAGGGCTTCACCACCATCCTGACCGGCCCGGAACATCCGCCTTATGGCAATTTCTGTCCGGCACCGGGCCATCAGCTTGGCTTTAACGACCTCAAGGTCATCGAAGCCGCCGCCCTTCTGCGCGCCATCCGCGACAATCACGCTGCCTATCCGGGCTTTGACGATGCGTTTGAATTCGAAAAGGTCATCCACGCGGTTGCCCTGTCGGCCCGCGAAGAACGGCGTGTAAAAATCGACGACCTTTAACGCACGGCATTATCGGAAGGGCTCAAGCGTCCGACATATGTTCGGGCTTGCCCTTCCACTTGGCAAAAAGCACCAATATCCCCGCCCTCTGCTGTGCTTTTGATTTTGCAGGCATGGTTTCCATCCTTCTTTGGTGTGTTTCACACCCCAAACGGTCGGCGCTTCCCAAAGATGCCCTATAAACAGCCAAGCAACATGCGCAAGACAGGCTGCAATTTGACCGTCAATACGCCACCGATAATGAAAAGGCCGGAACAGCATTTCTGCTATTCCGGCCTTCATCATTCAGGAGCCGACGGGAGGTCTCGGCTCCCTCAGTGAACCAGCGGCAATTCCTTGCGGTCGCCCTCAAGCGTCCATTCCATTGGATTAAGAGCACGGCCCTCGGCCGATACGACGCCGTTTTGATGGAACAACACCGCGCCATATTGCGCATCTTCGATACGATATGTGCCATCGGTATCAACATGAACATCAAGCGCATGGCTATTGGCAAATTTCGCCAAATCACCGGCATGTCCCAGTCGAACAACCCATATCCCATCACGCCCCGCAAGACGCAATTCATGCCCGGCCGACCCGCCCGTTTGCACAAGCTCCAAAGGTCCCGACGCCGATATAAGCAACGCACCCTCGCCCGAACGTGCCGACGCCCGATATCCATCGACATGCCATTCATCAAACGCCAATGTCGGGAACCATGCATGGGTAAAATCAGGTTGCGGTGCCACACCTTCAAACCGGACAATCGCCAGATCACGATATTGCTGAACGCGTGGAACACTTGCCGATCCGCCCCAGAAGGACGGGCGACCAAAACCGGATTGAACAATTTCGCCGGGATGGTTGATGAATATCTGTGCGCCCGGTTCGCGACCGATCCGCGCCTGAAGAAGCGTTTCCTGATATCCCCAGTCCCGCCAGCGATAAAGGGCGGCACTTCCCATCGCGGTTTCACTGGTTTTGTAATGATACAATCGGCAAAACGCATTTTCGCCCTGCCAGAAAGTCCATTCCTGCGCGGTATCGCGTTTCTCCCAGCAGGCAATGTCGGCAAGATCAGGCAATTCAAGCCCATGATCACGCAACGCCAAAGCCATCTGGGCCAGGCAATTCACATGCGCCCCAAACTGCCCTTTGCCCCACAACAATCTGGCAAGACCGTTCAGTTCCAAAGTATCGGCGACGCAAAGTGAATGCTCGTAACTTCGGCCCTGCGCCCCGGTAATGACGCCGTGATGCGCCGAATTGGCAATCATGGTGATCAGTCGGGTAATGGCCCCAGATGCCCGTTTCCGAATGACTTCGTCGGGTGCAAGCGCAAACAGGGCCGCCAGCCCTTTAAGATCAATCGGGAAATAGGTTCCGGAATTGAATTCCGCCATTTCGGCCGCTTCGAAATGATCGAACCACGCCATCAGGCGCTCATAACCGGCCTGTTTCTGTGCGGTGCCATTCCTATCTGCGCGCCGGAAATGTGACTGCGGCAACAGGTTCCCTGCCAGATAGGCAGAAGTATGGAACAACAATGCATGGTTTTCCGAGAAATACCACTGAACATCGTTGCCCGGCTCATCCATCCAGTAACGGAATTCAAGAATAGCGGCATCGATACGCGCGACCAAAGATGCAGGGAGCCGATCCGCAAACACAATGCGCGTCCACAAAAGCGGAACCAGCGCAAAATCAGCACAGTCATAACACTGCTCGATCCCCGGCAAAGCCGTGTTGATGATTGCCTCGGCACGCGCCAACGCCACCTCATCCCCGACGGCCGCACAGGCAAGTGCGGTTTCGGTATCGGTTTCACCGTTCTTTGCAATCCATGCAAGGCTTTCGGCAATGCGCGCCTCAAGGTTTTCCGGTGCTGGCCCGGTTACAGAACGCCAACTGACTTCCGCACCAAGCCGCGCTTCGGATGCAAAATCGCCGCACTGGAACGCAAATCCGAAATACCGGTAATCTGCCGGAAAATCGTTCGACGATGCCAGACGCACGCGATCTGCCCCCGCGGGAATTTCAAACGTCACATCATCATGATCATGCGACATGAAATGACCGGCAACCCTGACCCGGCCGCGAACCTTGTCAGGAAACGGCACAGGCATGACAAGCCAGATATCATCACTGTCATAGAATTTACGATCAAGATGCATGGCATCAACAGCCGCCTCGACCGCAGATACGGCGTCAGGTTCCGCCGGAAAACAATTCCCCGCCTCTGCCTTTGGGCCGTCAATCCAGACAAGCGCAATACGGATAACCGCATCGCGCTCGCACAGATCTTCAAACTGGACGGCAACCTCGTTGTGGCCCTGTTTCAGATCGGCCTCAAACTCGACCTCGTCCATGGCATTCCGGGTCGCGGGCGAAAGCCACGCAACCGCCCGCCCGTTCACATAAACGCGCGCGGCCCCACAAATACCCAATCGCAACCGCGCAGGGCCTGCATCCATGGCATTGATCGCCGTTCTCGCCCACCCCTGAATATGGGTTGCCCGGAACCAGAACCCCGAAAGATCAAGAAACGGTGATCCACCTGGCAAAATGTTCCTTGCCTTCCGCCAGTCAGGGAACGGCAGTTCGGCAATTTCTTTGCCACGGCGTTCGGCAATATAAGCGGTCCGGCAGGGATAGGTATGCGGGATGAAATTCTTTTCCTTTGTCAGGAAAAAGGTTGAATCCATCTCGCCTTCCATCGGCATATCCGCCACATCATATGCCCGTTCTTCAAGCGACGTGACCTGCCAGTAAGGAACGGATGCTCCGGATTTAAGCAGCATGACTTAACGCAGCTCCTTAATGGCAACCGGCGAAACATCGGTATATTCCTGATTTTCCCCGGTCATGCCCCACACAAAACCATACGGCCCGGTACCGGCCCCCATATGAATGGACCAGGCTGGCGACAGGACGACATCGCCATTTGCCACAACCAGATGACGGGTATTATCCGGGCGCCCCATGAAATGCATAACCCGGTCTTCATCCGAAAGATCGAAATAGCAATAGGCCTCCATGCGGCGCTCATGCAGGTGCGGCGGCATGGTGTTCCAGACCGAACCCTTCGCCGGATCGGTAATGCCCATCAGCAACAGACAGGATGGCGCGACCTCTGGATGAATATACATCGCCAGGGAACGGCGATTGCTTTTCTCGGCATCCCCCATCTCAAGGATTTTCGATTCCGCACGCGTGATCAGACGCGTCGGCACTGAATGCCCCGCCGGGACCGAATTCATATAAAAACGTGCCGGGCTTTTGGCATCATCACTGCCCAGCGAAACGGTTTCAGCACCACGGCCGATATAAAGAACATCGCGGTTTGCAAGCTCATAGCGCGTTCCGTCCACCTCGATCCAGCCCGCGCCGCCAAGGTTTGCAATGCCCATTTCGCGTGCATCAAAGAACAGGTTCGTCCCGACATCTTTGCCATCGCCAAAGCCAAGCGCCTTTTCCCCCGGAACGGCACCACCGACAATCATCCGATCAAAATGAGTATACGCAAAGCTGATCTGACCCGGCACAAAGAGACGCTCGACCATAAAATTCTCGCGCAACTGGGTCGTATTCATTCCATCGATCTGATCGGGACCGGCACCATAGCGTTGTTCCATAGCCACGGGATATCTCCTAAGGATGTTCCTGCACGTTCAGCCACCGTTTGGATCGGTGACGCACTTTATAAATTCGCAGAAGCAGGAAGCTGGCTTCCTGTTCCGCACAGGAAAAAACATCACACCAAGAAATTTTTCGTGCAATATGTAAATAAATTCCACAAACTGATGAGAATCAGGAAAGGGAAAAACATGGCAGTTAGCGGACGCACGAAGATAAGCGACATCGCCTCGCGTCTTGGGGTTTCTACGGCAACCGTATCACGCGCCCTAAGCGGCAATGGCTATGTCCGCGAACATCTCGCCTCCAGAATCCGGGCTGCGGCCATTGAAATGAACTACGCCGTTTCAAGCACCACTGCCGGGCAAAAGGTCCTGATTGTTTCCTCGCAAGAGGCCATGATCGATTTCAAACGCAGCCAGTTCACCATGTATGTTCTCGAAGGGGTTCGCGAACGCGCCGAAAGCCGGGACATCCGCATAGAATCTTACATCTATCAGCCCAATCAACGCTTCGAAGACCTCTACAACGCGGCACAGGCCCCGGATTTGATCGGTCTTTTGCTTGTTTCCGTCGATGATGCGACACTCGATTATGTGCGCGCCTCGGATATGCCTGCCGTCCTGGTCAATGGTGACGATCCGGAAATGCAGCTAAGCTCGGTCACGCCATGCAATCGATCGGCGGCCTCCCTGGCGACCAAACATCTTATCAATCAGGGACACCGCCATATCCTGTTTCTCAATCGCCCCGGCAGGCGCACGATTCAGCGCCGCTTCGAAGGATGGCGCGACGCCATGGCCGAACATTACAATCCCGACTATGTGATTGATATCGACGACTGGACCGCCGAAGCCGCAAGCCAGCGCATTACCGAGGTCATCGAAAGCAACCTTTCTTTCAGCGCCATTGTCGCTGCTGGCGATATCCTGGCTGTCGGCGCTGTTTCCGCCCTGCAAGCCAAGGGCTACAACGTCCCGAAAGATGTTTCTGTGGTCGGCATTGATGGCCTGCCCCAGGGCCAATACATGTCACCTGCGCTGACATCGGTCAAAATTCCGATGCAGACAGTCGGCGCGCTGTCGCTGGATCTGCTGATTGAAACCTGCCGACTGACCAATGCCGATATTGAAATGCCCGCACGCCGGATTGAACTGGCGTGCGAGCTCATTAACCGCGAAAGCGTCGGCCCGCCACCGGCCAAACTACGCTGACAGACATGACCGGCCAAACGTGATCAGGGCGCCACAAACCGCCCTATCGCGCAAGCCAGCCACCATCAACATTCAAAATGGCACCTGAAACATAATCAGACGCGGGCGCTGCCAGATAAACCGCTGTTTCCGCGATATCATCAGGACGTCCCCAACGCCCTGCCGGAATACGTTCCAGAATGGCCGCAGACCGATCAGGATCATCACGCAACGCCTGTGTATTGCTTGTCGCGATATAGCCCGGCGCAATCGCATTCACATTGATACCGCGTGCCGTCCACTCATTTGCCAGAATACGGGTCAAACCGGCCACACCATGCTTGGATGTGGTGTAGGACGGAACCCGAATACCCCCCTGAAACGATAAAAGCGACGCGATATTCACAATCTTGCCCTGCCCGCCGCGCGCAAAGACCTCCCTGGCAAATGCCTGCGCGGTAAAGAACACCGCCTTGGCATTCACATCCATGACGGCGTCCCAGTCTTCTTCGGTAAAATCGATGCAATCGGCGCGGCGGATAATCCCCGCATTATTGACCAGAATGTCGATATTGGCACCCTCAAACAGGGCCGCCCCCGCCATCGGATCAGCAAAATCAACAATGACCTCGCTTGCGACACCGCCCGCATCACCGACCATTGCAACCGTTTCGCTACAGCTTCGCCGTCCTGCACAGACAACTTCCGCACCTGCGCGTGCCATGGCGACGGCAATAGCCTGCCCTATTCCGGCATTGGCACCGGTTACCAAAGCTTTTCGACCGCTCAGCGAGAACGCATTCATGATATAACTCCGCTTGGATAGGATTAGGTATGGGTGAACGTCACATCAGCCCAAGGAACCGCGGCAATGCCAACGTGATCCAGGGGACATAAGTGGTCAGAAGCAAGGCCGCCGATGTCGCAAAGAAGAACGGCAGGATCGGCCTTACCACCTGATCAATGCGCAGATTGGCAACCGCACACCCGACAAAAAGGACGCTCCCGACCGGTGGTGTCATCGACCCAACCCCAAGGTTAAAGATCATGATGATCCCTAAATGCACCGGATGAATGCCGATCTCGGTCGCAATCGGCAAAAAGATCGGGGTGAAAATCAACACTGCCGGCGTCAGATCCATGAAAAACCCGATGATCAGCAGACAGACATTCATCACCAGCAAAATCACAATGGGATTGTCAAAGGTCAGAATGGTCTCGGCAATGACATCGGGAATCCCGGCAATCGTCATGACATAGGACATGATGCCCGATGCCGCGATCAGAAACAGGATCGAACAACTCGTAACCGCCGACGATTTCAAAGCTTCCAGATATTCCTGCAAGCTTGCCATCCGGTACATCAACGACAGAACAAATGAATACAGAACGGCAACCGCCGCACCTTCTGTCGCGGTAAAAGCCCCGATCGCAATGCCACCAATGACCAGGATAATCATCAATAACGGCGGCAACGCCTGCCATGTCACATGCAGAATTTCCGACCAGCCGACACTACCTTCCGTGCGATAACCGCGACGCATGGCAAAAAAGGTAATGACCATCATAACCGATAGCCCCATCAGGATGCCCGGAAGATACCCGCCAAGAAACAGGGCGGAGATCGACGTCCCGCCAGACACCAGCGAAAACAGGATTAAAGGTCCGCTTGGCGGGATCAGAATACCGGTGGGCGCCGATGCAATATTCACCGCTGCCGAAAACGCGGGATCATACCCCTCTTTGCGCTGCAACGGCCCCATAACCCCGCCAACGGCGGCCGCAGCAGCAATGGACGACCCGGAAATCGAGCCAAACAGCATATTGGCCAGCACATTGGTATGGGCCAATGCACCGGGCATACGCCCGCCCAGCAACTTCGCCAGATTGATCAGGCGGATTGCGATACCGCCCTTGTTCATGATGTTTCCCGCCAGCACAAAAAACGGGATGGCCAGAAGCGTAAAACTGTCGATGCCCGAAAACATCTTTTGGGCGCTGACAAAACTGATCACGCTTGATGGCAAATAGGCAAAGCCCGTCACAACCGACGAAACACCAATTGCAATCGAAATCGGTGTTCCAAGGGCAAGAAGGCCGAAAAACAGCGCAAACAGCACAATTGCCGCACCCGCAGGATCAAGCATGAAATCAACAAGCGCATCCATTTCAAACTGTCTCCTGCACTTCTTCAACCGGCGCCAGTTGACCCAGACCGATCAGAATAATATTAAGGGCCTGCAACAGAATGATCAGGCCCGCCGACACCGGAACCGCAAGGTAAACCATCCCCATCGGGATCTGCATGATCGGCGAAAGCTGCGCCATTGCAGACATGCTCGCCCCCCAGCCACCGATCAGCATCGTAAAGCTGGCAAATGCGATGGAAATAAGCCCGTTCAGCATCGCCAGCCCTTTGCGCCACCACATCGGCCCCAGAAAAACCAGCAGATCAAGCGACAGATGTTTACGGCTGCCAAAACAGTAAGCCGACCCCAGAAGCGCCATCCAGATCATCGTAAATCGAAGCGTTTCTTCCGTGAACAAGGCAGGCGTTGCCAGCACATAGCGGGTGAAAACCTGCCACAGCATCAGGACCACCATGCAGCACAACGTGATTGAAATAATCACCAGCAGCAGGCGCTCAATACCATGCTTGAGAGATTGCAACACTTCGCGTTTCCTCCGTCGAAGTTGCCTGGCGCAGACAGGCATTCTTTTTATTTCGATTATCCCCAGACCATGCGATGTGAAAACAATATCTGCAATCTGAAAATTATTTTCATAAACATTTCGGAACCGGACTTACACGTTAAAGCAGGATGATGCAACCGGCGCTGCGCAGCCAAACTGCGCTCCATCACATTCAAAAGATTATCAAACCCGGACAAATCTCTGACCTCAAAGATATTGGCGCGCACTCTGTCCCAAACGTGAATGCCGACGCCCCTTTCGCGCGGTTTCCTCATGTTTGCTTGGCCGCCCGCGAATGAAAATTTATTACATATGGAAATTTTATTTTCACAATGACAGTTTTATCCACATGTCATCGATGAAATGCGGTGACATTTTCGTCACCGCCAATCGGGCGGAAAAAAATCCAAGGGAGGAAAACAATGAAATATCAGAAACTTGCCTTGACCTTAACTGCAATCGCCACTCTTGCGGTCGGCCAGGCAGAGGCCAAAACACGTTTGACTCTGGCCAATTCGCTGTCGGCGGACCACCCGACCAGCACCGCCCTGCAACAATTTGCTGATGAAGTCAAAGAACGTACAGATGGCGAAGTTACCATTCAGCTGTTCTTAAATGCGGTTCTGGGGTCCGAGCGCGAAGTCCTCGAACAGCTTCAGAACGGTGCGGTTGACATGACCCGTGTGAGCGCAGGCAACCTCGAAAACTTTGACCCGGTATTCAAGGCATTCACCCTGCCTTATATCTTCAAGGGCGAAGACCATTTCTATCGCGTCATGACCGGACCGGTCGCAGACGAGGTCTATAACGCCACAGAAGGCAGCGGCTTTGTCGGCCTGACCTTCTTCGACAGCGGCGCACGTTCGTTCTATACCACCGATAAACCGATCAATACGCCAGAAGACCTTGCTGGCCAGAAAATCCGGGTTCTGAACTCCAACAGCTCGATCCGCATGGTCGAAATGATGGGGGGCTCCCCGACACCGATGCCCTACGCCGAAATCTATACTGCCCTGCAAATGGGCGTGATTGATGGTGCGGAAAACAACGTCACGGCTTTGACCATCGGTCGTCACGGCGAAGTCGCCAAATTCTATTCGCAGGACGAACATCTTCGCATTCCGGACTTCCTGGTGATCTCCAACGCGGCGGCAGAAAAACTCACCGACGAACAGAACGCCATCGTCAAGGAAGCTGCTCTAAACGCGACTGAATCCTTCCGTGCGCTCTGGGACCAGGCCGTCAAGGATTCGACCGCAGAAGCAGAAAAGATGGGGGTGACCTTTGTCTCCCCGGATCAGGCCCCCTTCCGCGAAAAAGTCATGCCGCTGCTTGACGAGTATCGCAACGATCCGGATTTCGGCGGTCTTCTGACCCAGATTCTCGAAACCGAATAATTTTCCGCTCCGCGCCACCAAATTCCTTCAGAAAAAACAGCGAGACATAATAATGGGAACCGATACCGTCAGCCTTCACCACGAATTGAAAGAGAAAATCTCTCAGATAGTGACAGGCTTACGTAACCTGCGAGACGAAGGACAATTCAACGAGCCGAACCTTGATGGAACAGCCGGTGATTATGTCAGTTTCGATAGTTGGGAATGGCCACAGGGTGTCGGTCTGTATGGAATTGCACAACTCTGGCTCCAGACCAGAGACGCAGAAGCGCGGAGTATTCTGGAAAATTGGTACGAAAAACAGCTTTCCCGGGGCCTGCCGCCCCAGAATGTGAACACGACAGCCCCCATGCTGGCCCTGTCCATTCTGTGGCAGCAGACCCGGGATCCTCGATGGGAACCTGTTCTTGACGATTGGGCAAACCGTCTGATCGCAGAAGCCCCGCGCACCACGTCCGGCGGGTTCCAGCACGATGTTTCAGACAAGATCAATAACGGCGAACTGTGGGACGATACCCTGTTCATGCTCGCCCTGTTTCTGGCATCCTACGGTCAGGCTTCCGGCCGAAAAGACCTGATCGACGAAGCCAAATTCCAGTTTCTGGTCCACACCCACTATCTTTGCGAACCCGAAACCGGCCTGTGGTTCCATGGCTGGACCTTCGATGGAAATCACAATTTCGCCCGTGCGCGCTGGGCGCGCGGCAATTCATGGATTTCGGCAGGAATACTCGATCTTATTGATCTTGCCGATCTTGATGCCGCCACACGCCGCTATCTGCTATGGGTTGTCAAGGCACAGCTATCAAGCCTGATCGACTATCAGACCCAAAACGGCACATGGCACACACTGGTCGATGATCCAACTTCTTACGAGGAAATCTCGGCAACCTCTGCAATCGGTTATGCGCTGCTCAAAGGATATCGGCTGGGCCTTGGCCCCGAAAGCTGGAAAACGGCCGGTCAAAAGGCTCTGCATGCCGTGCTTGGCAACATCGACAGTAATGGCGTCGTGCAACAGGTTTCCTACGGCACCCGCATGGGACATGACCTTGAATTCTACAAGAACATCCCCCTGCACCCCACTGGCTATGGCCAATCCATGGCGCTTCTGTGTCTCGTCGAAGCTCTCAATCACATAAACGAATAGAATTGCGCTTCAACTGAAGTTTCGAAAGCCCCTGTCCGCATTGCGACAGGGGCTCTTTTATAAGTTTTCAGCGAAGCCTATCGGCCAAAATCGAACCAAAATCACGACAAGACAATGATCCGGCAAGGTCTGCTGTTCGCGTTTCCGGATTTTTCAGCATTTCGGAAATTGTCTTATCCAGCCTGTTTGCAGCCTGCTGCAAATCGCTGCGACCGGTTTCTGCCCCCTTCCAATCCAGAAGCAGAACGGTCGACAGCAAAAGCGATACGGGGTTGGCGATATTCTTGCCTGCAATATCGGGGGCTGAACCATGCGATGCCTGCGCAATCGCATTTTCATCCCCGACATTGAGTGACCCGGAAAGCCCAAGCCCACCGGCCAGCTCCGCCGCCTCATTCGAAAGGATGTCGCCAAACATGTTGGTCGTTACAATCACGTCAAACGCATCTGGCGTTCTGACCAGAAGTGATGCCATCGCATCAACATGTTCTTCGCGAACCGTAAGTCCGCCCTGCTCGGCTGCGGCTTTCTCTGCTTCGGATAAAAACAGACCGTCGCTAAGTTTTAAAACATTGGCTTTGTGCACAATGGTCAGATGCCCGCGACGTTTGGCCGCAAGACGTGCAGCAAATGCCGACACCCGATAACTTCCCTGGCGCGTCACCTTGCGCATCGCCAGCGCAAGATCAGGGGTTGGCATCACCTCGCCGGTGCCCGCATACATGGTGCGATCGGCATAAAAACCTTCTGTGTTCTCACGCACAATCACTAGATCCATATTCCGGGCCAAAGCAGGAAGACCTTCAAACACCTTCGAAGGCCTTACATTGGCATACAGATCAAGATTGATGCGCAATGCCGCAGAAGGATTGATCCCACCCTGATCTGCCGGAGGATAATGCGCGGTATCAACCGGTCCCAGAATGGTCAGATCAGCCTTGCGGGCACGCTCGATCAATTCCGGGGTAATGGTGGCACCGTGTTTTTCCAATGATGCAAATCCGACATCTTCGCTGGTAAATTTTAATCCCAGCGAAAACGAACGATCCAATGCCTCAAGCACATTGCGGGTGACAGCCGTAATTTCCGGTCCGATCCCGTCGCCCGGCAATAAAAGAACATCCACGACCCTAAACCTCCGTCAGAATATTTTCAGGAACAAGAACCCGACCTTCAAACAACCGGCGTGCGGTGCGGATCACCCCGCCGGAAATCACCGAAAGATTTGGTCCCGATCCTTCGATGGTAAGTTCCACCGCAATCATGCCACTTGGATGTTCAATCTGAATCCACTGTTGCGGCAAGGCCTTGAGACTGATCATACCATCAACGATGCTTCCTGAAAGTGATGCGCAACTGGCAACACAAATCGCACCGGTCACCGCATGGGTTGCATGGCAATTATGCGGCACAAAATAGCGCGATGTAATATCGCCACCTTTTGTCGGCTCGGACAGAATGGCCATTTTCGGAACAACCTTACCGGTACAATCGCCAAGCCCCATTAGTTCCGATGCTTTGCGGCGCACGGCTTCCATCCGCGCAATCAGTTCTGCATTGCCGTCAAGCTGCGCCTTTGTTTCGTTCCCCGTTATTCCAAGATCGCGGGCGCGAAACATCACCATCGGAACCGCCACATCAATACAGGTCACTTCAAGCCCGTCGATATAGTTGATCGGTTTCCCCGTTGGCAGGAGCCGACCGGTTTTGCTGCCCATGATATCCTTGAACCGCAATATCAGCGGGGACGCAGTCCCGGGCACGCCATCAATCGCCGCATCCCCGCTATAAGTCACCTTTCCGCCGGGTGTCGCAACCAGGACATCAACCAATGCACCGACATTTTTATTGTAAATGCGGACCAGCGTTTGATCCCCTGTAACCGGCACCAAACCGGCCTCAATCGCAAACGGGGCAACTGCCGCGGTCATGTTCCCGCAATTCGGATTTACGTCAACCTCTGCCCTGTCGATGGCTACCTGGGCAAACAGGAACTCGACATCTGCATCCGGTCGGCTGGATGGCGCAACAATGCATGATTTGCTGGTTAACGTATCGGCACCGCCAATTCCATCAATCTGACGTTTGTCTGGTGACCCCATCGCCGCAAGCAAAAGACGATCACGCGCGGCAACGTCTTCGGGCAAATCACTGGCCAAAAAGATCGGCCCTTTTGATGTTCCGCCGCGCATCATGACGCAGGGAACGGCATGTTGGTCATTCACAATCACGGTATTTTTCATGTCGATCACCCCAGCGGCCAGGGAAGTTCAATCAGGTCCTGAAGCATCCCGGCCGGGAAATCGAGAACCAGTGACCACGCAAGAACACAAAGCCCGCCAATCGCAAGCCCGGTTAAAAGCAACGTCCGAAGCCACGATGCCTTTGCCTTGACCCGAAGGAAGGCCATGAAGAACCCGGTAATCGCAATCAGGAACCCAAACACGGCGGTTGCGGCAACCATTCCGGCAACCCAAAAAACGTAGTGCCAAAGACCTGCGGTCGGCTTCACGTCCTGATGTTCAAGGTCAAATTCATGATCAAAATTGGCCGCATGGGACGGTGGCGATACAATCAATTGCCAGATCAAAATCGCCGAAACGACGAACATCACCACCGAAACCGCACCGGTAAAGACACTGCCAAGGAAGGAATGCTGCGTTGCATCCCAAATTCCGAACGCAAAGAACGCCAGAAGCACGCCCGCAAACAGGATTTGCGGCCAGCGTTTCGGATTGTGGGAATGGCTGCTTTCTTCTTCTTCAACCGGATTTACCGGGTGTTTGCGCATCCCCATAAGAACGGAAATGACTGTCAAAGCCGCGATAATTACCACACCTGGACGGGTCAAGAATTCCCAGTTGTAGAATTGCAGGGCCTGATAAAGATAGGTTTCCGTGTTGGATGCGAGCACAAAACCAATCAGAAACGCCGGGCGAGGCCAGCCAAAGCGTTTCATCAGCACGCCAAGAACACCAAGCACCAACAAGGCGATCATATCGGAAAGGGAACGCGTCGCCTGAAACGCGGCAAAGCAGATCACCGTAATCATGAACGGCGCAAGGTAACCGTATTTGATTGTCGTCAGGCGTGAAACGAAAGGCGAAATCAGCAATGCACCACCAGCACCAACGACATTGGCAATCGCAAGCGACCAGATGATCGTGTAGGTGATATCAAGATCGCGCCCGACCATTGCAGGGCCGGCTTCAAGACCAATCAGGACCATACCGCCAAGGAAAACAGCCATGCTGCCCGATCCGGGAATACCAAACAGCAGCGTGGGAACAAGCCCGCCGCCCTCCTTGGCATTGTTTGCGCTTTCCGGTGCCAGGACACCACGAATATCGCCCTTGCCGAATTGCGATTTGTCTTTTGCGGTCTGGACCACATGACCATAGGCGATCCAGTCGACAACACTTCCGCCAAGCCCGGGCAGGGCCCCGACAATACTGCCAAGACCGGCACAACGCAGGCACAACCATTTGTGACGGATCATATCCCGAACGCCGTCGCGCCACCCCAGACCAAGGGTGCCCTTATCAGAAATAGATCGATTTTGCCGGCACAGGTCGATGATTTCAGGGAACGCAAACATGCCCAGCCCGACAATGACGAGTGGCAGACCATCCATCAGATAAACAGAGTCAAAGCTCATGCGGAGTTCGCCGGTGGCCGGAGCCGCACCAAGCGCCCCCAGCAGCAAGCCAAGGCCCGCAGCAATCACGCCTTTAGGCAGGCTTTTACCGGCAAGAACGCCGACCATCGACAGACCAAGAACAGCCAGCATAAAGAGTTCGGCCGAACCAAATGCCAGGATCAGAGGCCGCGCGATCACGACAAAGCCGGTCAGGATAACAGCCCCCACCAGTCCCCCGACCAAGGATGCCGAAAATGCAGCCCCCAGCGCACGGGCACCATGGCCTTTTTTGGCCAAAGGAAAACCATCAAGAACTGTTGCTTGTGATGCACTTGATCCCGGTATCCCCATCAAGACAGATGTAAAGGTATCCGAGGTCGGGATAACAGCAACAAGACCGATCAACATGGCAAGTGCCGAAATCTGGTCCATGCCATAAATGAAAGGTAACAGAAGAGACAGCCCGACAATTCCGCCCAGACCGGGCAGAATGCCGACAATCATGCCCATTCCAACCCCCAGCAAAAGATACATCAGATGGGTTGGCTGCGCGAAATGAGACAGTGCCGTCATCATTGCATCAAGCATCAGGAAACTCCGTCAAAAGACAAAGTTCGCCCGTTCCCTTGAAACGACCAGACAGTCGCAGGGTGAAAAAAGCGGGGTGGACAAGGCCACCCCGATCAGGAAACGGGAGACTTCAGATTTTCAGTTAGAACTGAACCGAATATTTATCGGTCAGCCATTTTTGCACCCACTCACGGGCTTCTTCTGGAACGTTCACAGCCGTGCGGAAAATACGCTCTGCAGGCTCGCCAACGATCTGTTTGTATTCGCCAAGCGTTGCCTGTCGATCCGCGACAAAGCTCTCATCTTGGGTTGCGGCCTGTGCGGCATCACGATAGGCCTGCACGATTTCCTCAGGCGTATCTTTTGGCAGGAAGACCATTTTCTGAGCCGGGAAACCGGCAATGAAAAAGGCTTTGTAAGCATCCCAGGCGGGACCTGAAGGTTTTTCACCCTTCATCATCTCGTATGCTTCCGGGAAACTTGGCAGGTCGGGGAAGGAAGGATCGCGCACGATATTGCCGTCATCGTCGATCGCCCCCCACGAGAACAGCGGAACAGCGCTGCCGATATCAACAAGTGGTGTAACGTTGTTAATAAACGCCGACGAAGTCTGGTAATCGATGTTGACTTCGCCACGCTCAAAGGCAAGACGACCGGCCCCTCGGCCTTTCATGCCAAACACGGCATCGACATCAAGTCCCAGCAGCTCAAACGCTAGCAACGGAACCAGATCAAGGGACGTCGCGCCCTGACTACCATAACGCAACTTGACGGTTTCAAGTGCTTTCATGTCAGCAGCCGACTTAAGACCCAGATCGGAATTCACATAAACAACACCACCCGTCGGCGAAGCCAAAACCACGCGCCAGTCACGCATTTCATATTGCACGCGTTTGTCGCGCAACAGATACGGAAACTGGGTTGAGCCGGAAGTTCCGATGGCGGTCAATCCATCAGGTTTGGCGCGGGCTTCAAACTGGTTCGCCCCCGAAGTCGAACCGCCGCCCGGAATGTTCTTGACGACAACGGTCGGGTTTCCCGGCAGAAAGACGCTGAAATACGGTGCCCAGAACCGGCCCCAGGTATCAGTCCCCCCACCTTCACCGAACGGAATAATCAGTTCGACACGATCCCCGGCAAAGTCGGCATCCTGTGCGGTTGCTGTACCGGCAAAGCCAAAAGCAATTGCCGCAGCCGCACACGCGGTTTTGAATGATTGATTAACGGTTTTTCCCCATGACATTGGGCTTTCCCTCCATAACGGTTGTTTTCTCTCGAACGGAAGGAAGAAGCGCGTGACGCACAGACATGCATCAAGTGTCGATTTCCTCCCATTCAGGCTTTCGGCTGTTATTGTTCTTCTGACCGGTCGTTGCCGGGAGTGCCGTTTGCCTATGACGCAAAATCTAAACGAAAAAGCTGTCAGTTTGCTGTCTAGGGTCAAATTTTTCATTTTCGAAGTCGTTTTCGGTGTTATTTAGGCAGAATGCGTATCCTGATCGTAGAAGATAACCTTGTTCTGGCTGACAAAATCGCTGCTGCCCTGCGGCAGACCGATCATGCTGTCGATCTGGTTCATGATGGCGAAGATGCTCTTCGACTTGTTCTGCAAGAAACCTTTGATCTTCTGATTCTCGATTTGTCGCTTCCGGGACTGGACGGGATTGAAATTCTGAAAACCGTGCGCGCGCGCAAAATCAATTTGCCCGTCATGATCCTGACCGCACGCGGCAATCTGGATGAACGTGTCGCCGGTCTGGATGCCGGGGCAGACGATTATATGGTCAAACCGTTCGAGCTATCGGAACTCGAAGCCCGTGCCCGCGCACTTTTACGACGCAATATCGGGCAGCGTAATCCCGCCATCACGGTTGGAAAACTGACATTCAATTCGGTGGACCGGTCCGTCACGATTGATGGACAGCCCGTTTCGCTAACACCGCGCGAACGTGGTGTGCTGGAAATCCTGCTGCTGAACGTAAGCCAGGTGATCAGCAAGGAAAAAATCGCCCTGCATCTGTTCGGTTTTGATGATGAGGCCAGCGTAAAATCCATCGAACTTTACATCAGTCGCCTGCGCAAAAAAATTGCATCAGGTGATGTCGAAGTCCGGACTATTCGCGGACTTGGCTATATGATTGACGAATGACCGAAAACGCTACCGCCATATCAACATCATTGCGCGCAAGGCTCCTGCGCTGGCTTTTGCTGCCTGGATTAATGCTGGCATTCGGGCTGCTGGCCAAAAACTATCTGACCGTTAGCGAAATGGCCAACCGTATTCAGGACCGGCTTCTGGTTGCACTGGCGGTAACGATTTCCGAACATGCAATCAATTCAAGGGGCGATTTGCTATCGCGTGATATCGAGCTGCTGCTCGAGCAATTCACCCGCGAAAACACATATTACCGCGTACAGGGTCCGGACGGGGCGTTTGTGACGGGGGATTCTGGTCTGCCACGACTGCCCGCTGGCATTACTCTGGAACCGGGTGTCCCCCATTTCTATAACGCACACTATCGCAACGAGGACGTACGCGCGGTAACCATGAAATATCTGGTTTCCAATCCGTCGTCGAACATCTATGGCTGGGTCACCATTGATGTCAGCCAGACCCGTCGTGAACGCGATAATCTGATTTATGACGAACTTCTGGGATCGACCACTGATTTTCTGGTTCTGATGTTTCTCGGCGGCGTTTTCGCGTGGATCGGCGTTTCACGCGGACTTGCCCCCCTAAGACGCCTTCAACAGGCAATCCGCCGCAGATCCACTGATGATTTGCGGCCAATTCGCCATGCCATGCCCAAGGAAGTCACCGAGGTCGTCAGATCTCTAAATGCACTTTTGGCACGCCTGGAAAGCTCAATCACGGCCAATCAGCGTTTCATCGCCGATGCATCACACCAGCTACGTACCCCGCTTGCGACAGTACAGGCCGAAGCCGAATGGGCTTTGCGCAATGCCAGCGACCAACAAGACCGTCAAGCTCTTGAACGTATCGTCAGTCAAACCCGTCAGACGGCCAGACTTGCCAACCAGCTTCTGAACCTCGCGCGGGTGTCACCGGAAGGCCGAAAGGCTGTCCGCTACGAGAAGACTGATCTCTTGGCCCTTGCCGCCTCGGTGACATCCGGGATGGTTCGTCATGCCATCCGCCACAATATTGATCTTGGCTTCGACGATCAAAGCGAGGGCATGAGCTGTGAAATTGAAACAGGAAACGAAGTTCTGCTTCAGGAAATGCTTTGCAACCTGATCGAGAATGCAATCGTCTATGGCAATCCCGGTACGATTGTGACGGTGCGCGTCATTGGTCGCGGCGTTGCTGTAGGTCCGGTTCTCGAGGTTGAAGACAACGGCCCCGGTATCCCGGAAAAAGACCGCGATACGGTTCTGGAACGGTTCGTGCGCCTTGATGAGCAAAACGGACAAGGATGTGGCCTTGGACTGGCTATTGTCAAAGAAGTTGCCAACGCACATCAGGCCGTTATGTCCCTTGAAGACGGCAAAGACGGTGTCGGCCTCAAGGTGCGGATTGCATTCCCGCGCTAACCGGTTCTATCTGTCTCGTTGCAGACGAAAGACCGGCACGTCGTGCGCCGGTCTTTTGTCTTTTGACATTCAGGCCGCTTTCTTGTCCGGACAAACGCCCACCACCTGCTTGTGATCGTTCTTTTCGACCGCAAACACAATCAGCGCGATCAGGCGATAAAAACCATGCACAAACTTGCCATATGGCATGGACAGAAACAGCGTCATCACAACACCAAGATGGATGCTTAACATCACCCCGACATATTGCGTATCACGCACAAACATCAGGCAAAGTCCGGTCAGACTTGTCAAAAACAGCAGAACCAGAAAACTGACATCCATACCCTTGTTCGTTTTGCCTTTCGGGGCGGCATCTGCCCGGGCCTTCAGGATCAGCAGCCCCGCAGGCCCCACAATAAGACCAAGTCCTCCCAGAATGCCAAACAGTTTGGGCAGGCTCAAATACCCGTAAGGTGCGGGAAGATCGAAGCCATAATGCAAGACCGTGGCCGACGATGTGGCAGCAAAGCACAGCATGAAGCCCCAGAATGTCATCTGATGGAACCAACGCCTTGCCATGGAGGGCGTTTCGCTTGGATACGAGCATCCCTGCCCGTTGCCACCATCCAGATATTTCAGCGAAAGAGCATCTTTTATCCCCTGCATGACGCGGGGATAATCAAGCCTGAAAGGACTTGGCAAATTCATTGTCCGCCAGAATTTGACAATCGAAACCAGCAGCGCAAGCAGCACAAATCCACCGACCGCACCAAACATTGCGGCCAGGACATCATGCGAAATCACGCCGTAAAATGCGTTGTCGTGCGCTGAAAAGAAATCATCCCCGGTTAGAATGGCCGTTCCGCCCAGAAAAAGCGTGATCACAACGATTGACAGAAAACTGACCCAAAGACCGTTATTGGCAAACAGCTTGCCCATAAAGCCCGGCCACGCGTAAATGCCGTAGTTTTCCTGCCTGAGCTCCGCCATCGCGGCCGGAACGTTAAGCTGAAATTCGTGTGGCGGCGCATATTGGCAATTGTGATAACAGGCCCCGCAGTTATGGCAAAGGTTTGCCAGATAATCGAGCGTATCGGAATTGAATTCCAACCGCAGTTCCATCGCTTGGAAAACGGCACAATGTCCCTCGCAATAACGGCAGGCATTGCAGATCGACATAACGCGGGCGGCTTCGGCTGTTTTATCGGTTGAGCGCATAATCGGCAGCCTCCCTTCCTGCAATTCGTCCAAACACATTTCCAATCGTCATGCCAATCCCGGCAAGATATCCTTGGCCCAGAACGTTTCCGGCCATAATTTCACCCGCAGCAAAGATGTTCGGGCTTTCGGTCCCGTCGGCCATCTGCATCTGCGCCTTTTCGCTGACTTCTACCCCGAGATAGGTGAATGTGATGCCCGGCCGCAGGCAATAGGCGCTATAGGGCGGATGATCGAGTGTCCGCGCCCAGTTGGTCTTGTTCACCACAAGCCCGCTGGTATGAACCCCATCCAGTTCGGTATGATCAAATTTTCCCGGTTGAACCGCCGCGTTATAGTCGGCAACGGTTTTCTCAAGCGTCGCGGGATCCAGACCGATCTTTTGGGCCAATTCGCCAATCGTATCGGCGACCACGGCCGGGAAAACGGGGGGCATAAAGGCACCACGCGCCTTCTGGTCAATAATCACATGGGCCACCTGATCAGGTTGGTCCGCAACAAGACGGCCCCAGATCGCATATCGCTTTGGCCAGAAATCCTCGCCTTCATCATAAAATCGCTCGGCATTCCTGTTCACCACAATGCCAAGCGACACGCAGTCAACCCGCGTGCAGATTCCGCCGTCAAACTTTGGCGCGCGCCCGTCAATTGCCACCGCATGGCACTGATTGGGTTCCCCGATCTGCCGGGCTCCGGCATCAAGCAGCATGCGCAGCAAATCACCACGATTATAGGGCGTCCCCCGGATCAGGAAATTTTCGGCAATGTCGCCCCATGCCTCTTTCAGCCACTCGATATTCGCTTCAAATCCGCCGGCTGCCGCAACGAACGCATTTGCCGAAATGGTGTGATCACCCACCTGAAGGCTTTTAAATCTTCCTTCCGAAATCTCTACGGACGTGACCATCGCATCGTAATGAACTTCAACGCCAAGCTTATCGGCATGCCGATAAAGGGCGTTTAACAGTTGCTTGCCCCCGCCCATGAAGAACGCATTCGTTCGGCCCAAATGCAGGGTTCCGCCAAGTGGCGGCTGGAACTGCACACCGCGCGCCTCAAGCCAGTCAACGGCTTCTGTCGATTGGCGCAGGGTCATGCGGGCGAGTGTTTCGTTGGTTTTCCCCTTGGTCACCCGCATCAGGTCATCCCAGTATTCCGCCTCGTCATAAGTGCCGCTCAAAACCGACAAGGGGCCAATATGCATGGGTCGCAAATTGCGGGTATGGCGGGTATTCCCGCCGCGATGGGTTCTGGGTGCCCCTTCCAGCAGACAGACGCGCGCGCCTTTTTCCGCAGCAACAATCGCGGCAATCAGCCCCGCCTGCCCGCCGCCCGCGACAAGGACATCATAATGATCGGATTCAGTTTTCACGGCGTCTCCACCTCTTTTCGTATTTTAATGGATACTCTTGTATACAATTGTCTCCAACCTTGAGATTTCAGCATGCTTGTGTCAAGTTAAAAACCAGACAGAACAAAGCAGGTGCCTTCTCATGAGCCCAGATTCCGCCGATCACCAGCCCCGCGGGGAAGTTGCCTATCAAAAGCTTCTGGCAGCCATCCAGCATGGCGAACTCAAGCCGGGGACCCGAATCCGCGAGGTGGAAGTTGCTGAAAGGTTTGGAATCAGCCGCACCCCGGTGCGCGATGCCATTCGACGTCTGGAAAGTGATGGGCTGCTGATCCACATGCCGCGACACGGGGCCGTCATCAAGGAACTCGATCATCGCGAAGTGATCGAGCTGTATGAAATTCGCGAAGTTTTGGAAGGAACGGCCGCCCGTTATGCCGCGCGCCACGCATCAGAGCTTGAAATCGCCGAACTGGAAGATCTCAATGAACTGATGCTGAAAAACGGGCAGGACCCGGTGAAAGTTGCAGAAGCAAACCGGCTGTTTCATCAGGCGCTGTATAGAACGGCGAACAATCGCTATCTTATTGATGCACTTAATTCTTTATCGAATTCAATGGCGCTTCTGGGCGGTACGACGCTTCAATATGACGGCCGCCCCGAAAGTGCCTATCAGGAACATAAGAACATTATCGACAGCATCCGGTCCGGCAACGCCGATCAGGCCGATACCGATGCAAGACATCACATCCGAAGCGCTCAAAGGCTGCGGATCAAGCTATTGCGTGAATAAGAGGCGATCTGTTGCACGCTGTTGCAAGGTCACACCACGCGCAACAGATCCGCATAAACACCGTCAAGAGCGACCAGTTGGTCATGACGCCCCTGCTCTGCGATGCGTCCTGCTTTCATCACCACGATCTGGTCCGCATGGCGGATGGTGGACAGCCGGTGCGCGATGGTAATCGTTGTCCGGCCTTTCGACATGTGGTTCAACGCAGACGACATCGCGCGTTCCGTACGTGTATCAAGAGCACTGGTCGCCTCGTCCAGTAAAAGCACAGGCGGGTCGCGCAGGATGGTGCGAGCCAGCACCAAGCGCTGTTTCTCGCCACCGGAAAATCGGTATCCATCCTCACCAACCAGCGTATCATAGCCCATAGGCAGCGACGCGATATGGTCGTGAATCTGGGCAATCTTTGCCGCCGCAACCAGTTCGGCCTCGGTCGCGTCCGGTTTTGCGAAGCGCAGGTTCTCTGCCACAGAGGCATGGAACAGATAGGGCTCTTGCGGAACGACCCCCACCATTTCGGACAGCGATTGAAAACTGAGATCGCGCAGATCCACGCCATCAAACCGGATGGCACCACTATCCACATCGTAAAGCCGCGCCAGCAAGTATCCCAGTGTCGTCTTGCCCGAACCCGTCGGGCCGACTATCGCGACATTGCTGCCTGCGGGAATCATGAGGCTTATGTCATACACAGCAGTCGGGCCATCCTCATGGTAGGCAAAACTGACATGCTCCAGCTCTACCTGACCGCGCATGTCCGAACGGCGAATTGTAACGGGTGCCGGTTTCTCGGTGATCTCAACCGGCATGTCCAGATACTCGAAAACCCGGGCAAACAATGCACGTGTTTTTCGTGTATCGCGGCCGATTTCCAACAATTGCTCGAAAGGCCACAATAGCTGTTCCTGTAACGCGATCATCGCAACCAGCGTACCGATGGTGGCAGGATTGTCTGTCTGCATCAGCAGCCCCCCCGCCAGCAACGTCATCGCCGGCAGGACGGCCAGCGCAAAGCTGATCAGGGACCACTGCCATTCACCGGCGGTATGTGACTTCACCTCAAGTTTCGCCAGGTCTCCCGATATCCGGGTGAACCGTTGTACAAGATGTGGACCCCTTCCCATCGTGCGGGCAAGGATGACACCCGAGGCCGAAAGCGTTTCCTGCACCGCCACGGAAATGTCGGCGGCGCGCGCCTGCTGCTGGTAGGTCAACGCTTCGCGCATACGGGCAACGCGGTTACTGATCAGGATCGTTCCCGGCACCACGAACAGAACAAAAAGTGCCAACCGCCAGTCAAGGATCACGATGGCAATGGCCGTCATGACAACCGCACTGAGCGAACGACCAAGTTCGTTGGCAGTTTCCGTTACCAACGATTGCAGTCCATCGATATCACTGGCGATGCGCGACTGAACCTCGCCCACACGCGTTCCGGTAAAGAACCGCAACGAAAGGCTTTGGAGATGGGTGTAAAGCCGCACCCGCAAGGCATGCAGAACCGCCTGTCCGATACGTGACATGAGGATCACCTGATAGGCACCGACCGCCGCCGAAAGCAGGGCGACGATGACCATACCTCCCACCAGCCCGACAAGCAGTTTGATATCATTGGCGGGCAAAGCTTCGTCAATGATCGCCCGCAACAGGAACGGTCCCGCCAGACCGACCGCTGAGGACATGATCATAAGCAATATGACCGCTGCGATCCGTTTCCGGTAAGGAATGAACAGCGACAATATACGCCGCATGGAAACATGCCGCGCCGCAAGGTCGGTATAGTCGTCGGAATAAGGAAGATGTTTGGACATTGGTACAATCAGACGAAAGGTAACACTTGGCACGGCAGCCGGATTTCGACGGCAAGACCAGGATGATCAGAAGGGAATATCGACGCATCTCCTCCATGCGCCCGGGCAATCGCCCTGACAATTGGCAAGCCCAGGCCGGAACCACCACCGCTACGCCCCCGTGAGTCGTCCGCACGCCAGAACCGCTCGAAGGCACGCGTGCGGCTTTCTTCAGGAAGGCCCGGTCCTGTATCCGTGCAACGGAAAAAGACATACTGTCCTGCCACACCGGTCTCGACATGCACCGTACTTTGCGGCGCGTAACGACAGCAATTTTCCAGAACCGCCACGAAAGCCTGCCTCAATCGCGCGCGGTCAGCACTGACGACGGCGCTGGACAACTGGCGCATTACCGTGATCCCGGCCTTGCTGAAATGATCCTCAAGCGAAAGGAGCGCCGCCTCGGCCTCCACCGCCAGATCAAGACGTGAATATTGCAGATCGAGCTGCCCTGCATTGCTCAGCGCCAGTGTCCGCAACTCCTCGACGATGGCCGACAGATCATCCACATGGTTAATCAGGCGACCATACAGTTCCGGACTGGGGGCGAAGGCACCATCCAGCAACCCCTGGAGCCGCCCACGCAGAATGGTCAAAGGCGTTCGCAATTCATGTGCAATGGCCGAGTTAGAATATTTCAACTCGGCCTCGGCACGTTGCAGTCGCCCTGCCATCTGATTGAAATCGTCAACCAGATCGCTCGCCTCGCCAAAATTGCCCCGGCTCAATGAGGCGCGCGCCGAAAAATCCCCATTCGCCACCTTGCGCGCAGCCGCGGCAACAGATTTCAAAGGATCCACAATCCGTCGTGCCAGAACCCACCCCAACAAAGAGGCGGTTAATATGCCGATCCCCAGAAGAAGGCCCAACGTTACGATATCACCGGTGCGCAGGATGTCGTCGTCGGTGAAATCCGGATAAAGCCATTCATAAATGAAGAAGAAATACGCCGTTAACCCGAAATAAACGACGGTGAAAGCAAGCAATGTAAGCGAAATCATCGCACGAACGATGCGGGAATTCAGATTTCTAGCCATGGGTGTTGTCCAGTCGATAACCGACACCACGGACACCGACGAGCATGCCATCCGCCCCGGCAGCAGCCAGTTTGCGCCGCAGATTGCTGACATGGCTGTCGACTGTCCGATCCAGCGCCTCACCCTCCGGCAGGCACGCATCGACCAGTTCCGAGCGCTCGAACACCCTGCCAATCCTCAAGGCCATATAAGCCAGAATGCGAAATTCGGTTCTGGTAAGGCCGAGCACAACCGGTCCCGCCGCGCTTTCGACCTCCACCCGATAGGCCTGTGGATCAATGGTCAATGGTCCGACGCGCAACATTTGCCCGTCATCACGGGCAATGGTTCGCCGCAAGACCGCCTTAACACGCGCCACAACCTCAAGCGGGTTGAACGGTTTAACGACATAATCGTCTGCACCAATACGTAGCGCCTGCAACTTGTCGAGATCCTCGGCAAGCGCCGTTACCATGATGACGGGCGTGTCACCACGTCGACGGATCGCCGCCAGCACTTCATAACCGTCCTGCCCCGGCAGCTTGATATCCAGCACCACAAGGTCGGGCCGCAAGCGCTGATGATGGGCAAGCCCGACCGTTCCATCACCAGCCGTAACAACCCGGAATCCTTCGCGTGACAGGTAAGTCCCGATGATTTCCGCAATCTCGGGCTCGTCCTCAATGATGAGGATCAAGGCATTGTTCATGGACATGTTTTCGATCTTTGGCTTTTCACCCAAAAGGATTCATTTGATTGAGGCGCATCTCACCCCAGGTTATTCACAACCGATTGAAAGTTCCATCATGCATCTGCCAGCAATGCCGGCATCGGAGTTCCAGAATAACACTCAACGATTACTCCTCCCACGTCGAGGGCAGGTTAAGATTTTGTCGAGGTTTTGTGGAGATGTTCGGCAATAGGAACTCCAGTGTAACGAGCTCAAGAGGCAGTCCGATAATTTATCTGTATCAAAGAGCGCACTTCATCATTGTGCTGCCGCAACCTCTTCATCAGCGATTGCAGTACTTCCGCCAAGCGCGCGGTAAAGCGTTGATTCATTGACAAACTGTGCGAGCCGCACATCGGCAAGAACCACTTCGGCAGAACGACGGCGTTCCTGCGCATCAAGCCAGATGCGCAGGGTGGTCGCACCAGCCCGATAACGTGTCTCGGTCAGTTTCTCGACTTCCAGCGCGGCCATATAGGCATTATCAAGTCGGCGTGACTGCTCGCCATAGCTGGCGCGCGCACCAAGCGCATTGGCCACATCGGCAAACGCGTTCAGCAAAGTTTTGCGAAATGCGGTGACGGCCTCTTCATAATGGGTCTCTGAAACCGCAATCGTCAAACTCATATCCTTCAGGTTAAGGAATGAGAGGACAGCACCTGCTCCCAGGGTTCCGACCGGGTTGGAGACGAAGGAAATCAGTTGATCGCTGCTGGTCCCTAACCCACCGGTAAGCGATATCCCCGGATAGAAGCTGGTCCGCGTCGCGTCCACGCTCTTCAACGTCCCCCGCAACCGCGCTTCTGCTGCACGAAGATCAGGACGGCGGGCAAGCAGATCGGCGGGCAACCCTGCTGCAAGCTCCGGAAACTTCTTTCGCGGCAGGCTCTGCGGTTCTGGAACCGGGTTTGGCGCACCGTTCAAAAGGACCGTAAGCACATTGCGCAGAACAAGGCGGGCCTGCTGCAACTCCGCTACTCGCGCCGCCTGAGTCTCGACAGCTTGTTCGCTTTCTCTAAGTTCCAGATCGGAAACATCCCCGACTTCTGCCTGCTTCCGCACGAGATCCTGAATTTGCTCTACATAATCAAGGCTGTTTATAGCCGATGCAACCGACTCATTGGCATGGGCGATACGGAAATAGGTTTCGATCGTCATGCCGATGATTGCCAGGCGCGCCGCTTCGTAATCCTCGGCAGTTGCCTCCGCCTCGAAGCTTGTGCTGTCGCGCTGTGCCGCCAGTTTCCCCCACAAGTCGACTTCATAGGAAACACCGATTGCTGCAGACGAAGATGCTGTCGAAGTCGCACTTCCTTCAAGAGGCCGGCTCTTCGAAGTGTTAAGAGTCCCGCTCAACTTCGGGAACAGGGCATTTGCCGCAAGGTCGGCTTGCAGGCGCGCTCTGCGCGCACGAACGGTCGCAGCGAAAATGTCGTTGTTGCGACTGACCACTTCGCTGATCAGGGTGGTAAGTCCGGAATCTCCGAATGCAATCCACCACTGATCTGCACTCGCATTCGCCGTATCTGCGGCAACCGAAGCAGACCATGTCGGCCCCTCCGGCAGATCAGGGCGCAGATAGTCTGTCGACGGGCTGGTGCAACCGGCAAGGACAACAAACAGGCAAGGAACAATCAATCTGACAAAAACCATGACTACTCTCTGGAAAGCGCAACGACCGGATCAAGCCGCGAGGCATTGCGTGCAGGCAGAAAACCGAAAACGAGGCCGATGAGAAGTGCGACCAGACAGGCGGAAAGGATGGCGTCGATCGAAATGATCATCGGGAATGAACTGCCCTGCCCCCCAAACGTAGCAGCCGCGCCAAGCGCCACTCCAACGCCAAGCAGAGATCCGGCAATGCAAATCGTGACAGCTTCAATCAGAAACTGAAGCATGATGTCGATACGCCGTGCGCCGACCGCCATGCGCAGGCCGATCTCGCGGGTACGCTCGGTGACGGAAACCAGCATGATGTTCATAACGCCGATCCCACCAACGATCAGCGAAATGACCGCGACCGAAGAAATCAGCAGCGTCATCGTCCGCGACGTCTTCTCCATGATCCGGCGCAACTGGTCACTGTTGAAGACAAAAAAGTCCTGTATACCGTGACGGCGTGTCATCAGACCGACAATCGCGCGTTCGGCAACAATCGTGTCAACATTGTCAGATATGCGAACGGTCAGCCCGGCAAGGCTCGTTGCCGCCCCAAGCAGCCTGCCGGCCACAGCAGTATAGGGAAGGTATATTTGCAGGGTTTTGCCCGACATGCCGGAACGCTGGGCCACCGTGCCGATGATGACCACCGGCACGCGATCGATCATGATGATCTTGCCAAGCGGAGATTCACTACCCGGAAAAAGCGTAGTTGCGGCTCTGTCGTCTATCACGGCCTCCTGACGACGCTCGGCGATACTGTCGGCCGTGAAGCCGTTGCCCTGCACGATCTTGAGGCCGTTTACCCGAAAATAATCCTCACCGACACCGTCAACGTTGGCCGACATGGAAGTGCTGCCGAACCGAATGCGCGCACTCGTCGACACCAGTGGCGTAACGCTGTCGATATAGTTTTGCGCAGACAAAGCCTCGGCGTCGGACACAACCAGCGTCCTGATGCTGTCGGCGCGCTCGTCGTCCCAACCCTGCCCGGGATAAATGGAAAGTGTACTGGCACCAAGTTCGCTGATCTCGGCAAGGACCCGCTGGCGTGTCCCTTCGCCCAGACCGACGACTGAAACCACGGCAGCAATGCCAATGATGATCCCCAGCATGGTCAGGAATGTGCGGACCCGATGAGCCGCCATCGAGCGCAACGCCATGGGAAAAGCTTCTGCAAACCGTCGATGGAAACCTGCCAGCACGCCAACAGACCCGGAACGTGCAAAGGAAGGTAAGGGAGCACCAACCAGAGGTTCGCGGCATCGCTGGTCAGACAGAACCAGACCGTCACGGACTTCTATGATGCGATCAGCATGGGCCGCGACCTCCATATCGTGGGTGACGATAATGACCGTATGGCCGTCCCGATGAAGCTCCTTGAGAATCTCAAGCACGGTTTCACCGCTTCTGCTGTCAAGCGCTCCGGTCGGCTCGTCGGCAAGGATGATACGCCCACCATTCATAAGCGCGCGAGCAATCGACACCCGCTGCTGCTGACCGCCGGAAAGCTGACCTGGACGGTGATCGACGCGCTCGCCAAGGCCGAGACGCTCCAGAAGTGACCGGGCCCGCTCGCGCCGGGAGGCGGTATCAAGGCCTGCATAAACGGCTGGCATCGCGACATTGTCAGTCGAGTTGAGCGTGCCGAGCAAGTGATAGCGTTGGAAGATGAAGCCGAAATGCTCCCTTCGCAACGCTGCCAGTTCGTCTGCGCTCAAACCGGCAACACTGCGCCCACCGACACGGTAATCGCCCGCAGTCGGCTGATCAAGGCAGCCAAGAATATTCATGAGCGTCGACTTGCCCGATCCGCTTGCGCCCACAATCGCGACAAGTTCACCACTGTCGATATGAAGATTGATCCCCGCAAGCGCGGAAATGGTCTCTTCGCCCGTCTGAAACAGCCGTGTGACGTTCTCTATTTCCAGTAAAGCGCTCACATCATCTCCATAGCGTTAGAGTCCGATGCCTGACCATCTGCCGGAATGACAACCTCCTCGCCGACCTGCAGGCCATCGATCACTTGCGCCTTGATCCGGTCAGTCAGTCCTATTGTGACAAGGCGCTCCGAAATTTCGCCAGAAGAGGAGCGGACACTAATGCGATAGCGACCGTTCTGATCGCGCTCGGTCAACGCTGACCATGGCACCAGCGGCACGTCCTCTGCCTGCCCCACCACAATGGTCACCAGAGTAGTCATCATGGGTCGCAGTCGGCCATCAGGATTGGGCGTTGTGAATATTCCGTTGAAATAAACAGCCTGTGTTGCCTGCCCTGCGGTTGTGGAGGCCGTCGTTGATTCTGTCGCGATTGATGTCGGGGCGGGCGCAATCTGCTCCAATCTGCCGACCGTCGGAAGATGGGTTTCGCCCATGATCGTGAAACGCACGATCTGGCCGGGTTTTACGCGGGTAATATCGGCTTCTGATATTCTTACCTTAACCTGCATGACGTTGAGCTCGGCCAGCACAATGATCGTCGGCACGGCCAGATTGGAGTTCAGTGTTTGGCCAGCCTTGGTAACGACCGCAACCACAACCCCATCCATCGGCGCGGTAACCTTCGTGTAGCCAAGGTTGGCTTTCGCGTTCTCGACCTCCACTGTGGCTTGGGCAATCTGCGCGTCCAACGCCTCGATATCAGCCGTCAGGACTTTGAACGCCGCCTCCGCCGTCTCAAGCTCGGCGACTGACGCCGCACGCTGACGGGCCATGCTCTTCTGCCTGTCATAGGCTTGCTCAGCCCGCCTGAGTTCAAAACCACGCGCCTTGCGCTGCGCCTTCACATTGGCAAGTGCCGCCTCTGCGATGCGAAGAGCATATGCCTGTGCCGTCGGGTCAATCTCGGCGATCAGATCCCCGGCCTTGATTTTCTGACCCAGTTCAACATGCAAGGTTTTCAACTGACCGGAAACCTGCGCACCGACACTGACGATCCGGGCAGGTTCGAGTTCACCATTGGCAAGAACCGTTTCCTCGATTGTGCCGAGCGAAACAAACTCGGTAAGCACGGATGCCTGCGGCTCTTCCTCAAGAACACCGCTGGCCGACGCCATTGCCACCAGCGCCACAGCAATTACGCCTGCGATGATCAGAGTTCGACCAATGCTATTTGACAGTTTCATTGTTGTTTTTACCAACCGACATTTATTGACCAGAAAAGAAGATCGTCGTTCAATCGGGTTCACTCTCGCCCCGAGACGACTGATCTCGATAACCCCGCCACATCAGCCAGATGGTTAGCCGTGGGCGGGTCGTTTGCGAGTTTTGAAAAAATCCCTGTGAACATGATTGCTTTCTTCAAGCACCATCTCACGCCGCAATGAAAGTTGGGTGCAGGTTATGTGGAGATCGCGTGGACGCGCGCGTCTCCTCGCCCAGCTGCCCCGTAATCCAGGACCCAAATGACAAAACCCCGCCAATCGGCAGGGTTTTGTCATTTGGATGCGACGGCAGGCATCCAGTCCGGCGCTCCATACCTGGAACGACAAACAAATATTTTGTAATATTAATTACTTAAATGAAATCTGCTCAAATGATCGATCCGGACAATCCCTCTAAAAACTGACTTCCCGGATAAAGCCTGCGACTATCGCTTCATAAAGGCGGCGCGCCCAGCTCATGGGCTCGGCATCAATCTGCAGCCTGCCGCGCTGCATCATCGAAAAACCCTCGCCGGCCGGGGGACTTTCCCTATCCGTCGCAACGATCCCCTCCAGCTTGAAAACCGGATCATGCGGGGTGTATCGGCCATCCCTGTCCGCAGTCGCGGCAATTGTCCCGCCGTGGGTGGATACAAGGGCTGGTGTCTCGATATAGGTGCTGTTGAACCGCTCGACAGTCTCGACCTCGATGTCAAGAACGGGTTGGGTAAACTGTTCCGGATAGAACCTTGCCGATGGCCGGTTGCCGATACGCGCAATATCGCGCTGGGAGACATAGGCGACAACTTCCCATGACGCCCGTTCGCTGGCACCGACAATCCGCGCAAGCTGGGTGCGCGGTGCAATCCAGTCGCCAACCCGGATATCATCGGCCAGTTCGCGCACCATGCCGTCAATCGGCGCACGCAGGGTCAGAAGATCCTGCCGCGCTTCAAGGGCAACGATCCGCGCCGCCAGACGCCGCATTTCCTGAAGACGGGCGGCATAGTCGCCAAGATTATCCCGGCTCGCCTCGGTCTGCGCCAGCAATATCCGCGCCTCGGCAAGCTCCAGCTCCCGAATGCGGTGTTCGGCATCAAGTTCCGGCGCGCTCAGAATGGCAATCGTATCACCGGCCCGGACCCGGTCCCCTTTTTTGACCGTGATTTCGACAACCTGGCCTGCAACCGTGCTGATGATCTCCGCATCATTGCTGGCCTGAAGCACCGCATCTGCCGAAACACGCGATTGCCACGGCACGAATGTCAGAACGGTCAGAACAGCCAACAGAAATCCCGTCACGACAAGCGACGGTGTGACTTTTGCGCTATGGCGGTCTTTCCACCAGTGTTTCATTTCATTTAAAACCGGAATGACGATGAACCATGCGATTTCGACCACAAAAAGGATAATGCCAAGAACCTTGAAGAACAGGTGGTAAACCACCAGCGCAATGCCAAGAAACAGAAAGAAGCGATAAATCCAGACCGCAATCGCAAACGCCGTCAGCATTCGCCGCTTTTTGCGTGGCATCGGTTCGGGGGCGGGATGCCCGAACCGGAAAAGCGTCTCGCGGATCGTCCATTTCGCCATGGCAAAGGACCGGTTTTGCAGATTGGCAATACCCAGAAAATCCGACAGCAGATAATAGCCGTCAAACCGCATGAAAGGGCTTAGATTGATCAGAAGTGTTGTGATCCAGGTTGTCGTCGCCAGAAGGAACACCGCACTTTGCAACGGCCCGGGCGGCACAAGATGCCAGAAAAAAGTCGCCAGCAGCGCAAGTGCCAGCTCAACCCGGATACCGGCCGCCGCAATACGCAGCCTTTTTTCCTTGCTGATGATCCGCCAGGCATCGGACGTATCGGTATAAAGCACCGGATACATCACCAGAAACGCAACCCCCATCGACGGCACCCGGCAGCCATAGCGCGCCGCACTATAGGCATGCCCGAATTCATGAAGGATTTTGGCAAGCGTAAGTGTCACCGCCATCCACACCACGCCCTGCCAGTTGGCAAAGCCCATGAATGTCGACACAAACAGGTCCCATTGACGCAAGGTCAGGAAAATGCCGATCAACCCCAGGATCAGCACGCCCAACTGAACCGCGCGCGATGCGATAATATCGGCAATCGGCTGGGTCTTGCGCAGGAAACCGTCCGGATGAACCAGCGGCACACGCACAAAAAGATAATTGTGGATCGCCCATTTCCAGAAGGGCGGTTTGCCCGCATTGGCAATGCGCGAAAACTCGGCCACGGTCTCGTTGCTGTCGCGCTGCAACAGACCATTACCATGCAGGAACTTTATCAGTCCGTTTAGCGAGGCCTCGTCAACGCTCAGAACCGTATCGCGGCAAATGCGCTCGATGATTGCCTGCCCCTGGCGCAAAGGCCACCGGCGCAGCATTTCAAACGCGGCATAACCGATCCGGAAATACCGGTTGCGCACCGGATCATGGATCGTCCAGCACGGCGCGCCATATTCATCGGTCCCGGCGGGCAGAAGCCTCAGATCCTCGCGCAGTGGCGGCACAACCAGCTCTTTTGCGTTCCCCTGCGGTGCGATTGCCATGGCAGATCAAAACCCGATCATCTGGCGCAATGCTGAAAGCGGACGGCGGAAAAGGAACAGCGCCAGCGGAACACGATCCCCCATGATTTTCGCCGATCCCTTCAACCCGATACGGGGAATGTCATCCGGGCTGTCAAAGCGCGCCACCGCCTGATAGGCCAATATGCCTTCTGGCGTTTCCTTTGGCTGATAGGCGGCATATTCAAGCGTTGCGTCAATCGAACCAAGCGGATCAACATCCAGAAACAGCCGGACCTCCGCCCCCGATTGCAGGGCGATGGCATCGGAAACCGGAATGGAAATACCAAGCTCGGCGGCATCGGGGGCGGCAATGGCCATGACCTGCTCACCCGTCGAAACAGGCCGCCCGCGCCAGTCATTGGAATCACTGAAAATCGCAATACCCGATTGCGGTGCCCTGACCTCGATCTGCGAAAGCTGATAGCGGCTGAATTCGGCCTGTTCCTGACGCAATGCCAGACGCGTCTGCGAAAGCGCAACCTCGGCCCGGCCCTTGGCATCCCCGAATGCCTGCTGCGATGCACGGCGCAGTTCCGCCTCGGCGGTATCGACCGCGCGCAACGCTATCTCGTAATTTGCCTTGAATTCCGCACCTTCAAACGAAAACAGAAGATCGCCCTTTTCGACCGGCGCATTCGGACGAACACTGATTTCGCGAATAACCCCGGTGATCGGGGCGGCAATCATGACCGGATCGCGCGGCATGACCGTTGCCGGGGCAATAATACTTTGCCGAACCGGGATGGCCAACACAAGAACAAGGCCGACGAAAACACCGGCCAGAACGGCGCGGCGTTTTTTCCCGGCCTCAAACAATCCGCCCCGCCTTTTGCGCGGGCGAAGCGCATTCCACGCATGGCCAAGCGCATCGGTCAGTTGTTCGACAAGAAGCAGTTCCCCGTCCTGCCATTCCGGGGCCCGGATCAGTAACAGAAGGCCAAGCGATGTGCCATCCGGGGCAAGAACAGGCTGAGACAGGATATTGTCCTGAAGAAACTCCCGCCAGTCCGCTTCGACATCAGCACCATCCGATGCACGCGAAAATATCTTCTTCTGATCGGGGGTAATCTGCCGGTTGGCAAGCTTTTCGACGAACCGGATATAGGGGGCATTGCGGTCCACCGTCGGAACGTTTGAAACAGCCACCACCCGCAATTTCCCATCCAGCCCATGCGAAAGCAACACCGCCTGCTGATAGGAAATCAGTCGGCGTGTTTCCGTAACGGCCACGAACTGAAGTGCGGTCATATCCCGGGCCTGGCGGATGGACTTTTCGATGCCCAGCAAAATTGCGGATGCTGTAATGGTGCTCATTTTACCCGTCGGTTCTGGTCGCGTGCCGCTTCGCCCTGTGCCGGAAACGCTCAGGATTCCGGTTCAAAAACAGCAACACCGCTCATGCCCGGCAACAGCTTCCCGGCATCGCCATTGATGGCTGCAAAGACTTTAACCGTCTGGCTGACCGGGTCAATATCAGCACCGATCCTTTCGGTGGTTGCCGCAATGACCGATCCCGTTTCCTCGATCCGCGCCTGAAAGCTCTGCCCCGTCGAAAGCCATGACAGCCAGCTTGACGGCACGATCAGTTCAAGTTCAAGATTGCCCGAACCGATGATTTCCATCAGTTCATCGGCAGGATTGGCAATCTGATAGGGCTGGCTCAGCCACTGGACAACAGCCCCGTCATAGGGTGCCGTGATCTTGCAGCGATCAAGATACACATCATGAAGCTGCAACTGCGCCAGTGTCCGCTCCTTTGCTGCTTGCGCCATGACAACATCAAGCTCGCCAACACTGCGCAATTCAAAAAGCCGCTGCTGGGATTTCAGTTGGGCATCGGCCTGGCGATAGTCGGCCGCCGCCGTTGCGCGTTGTGCCTTATAGGCCGCACAATCAAAAGAAATCAGCAAATCGCCCTGCTTGAACTTCTGGCCCGGACGGACCGTCATTTTATCAATTCTCGCGGCCAGTTCACCGGCAAGAACGGCGCGATCCTGTGTGGTCACCAGAACACGCGCTTGCAGTGGTTCCTGCGCATCTGCCAGAACCGGAAACAACAAAGCCGAAACCGCAAGCATGCAAAACATGCTTGCGGCAGACTTGAATGTGCGGCCCGGGGACTGAACCCGAAATCCGCGCAACGACGTCAGGCTAAAAAGCATCACTGAACAGCAGCCTGCTTCATTTCATTTTCTGATGCCGGATCGCCAACGTCTTCGGCAACGGTGACCGGTGCATCGTAATCCCCCCGGTTCCAGCGCGACAGAACATCGCCGACCGTCTGCGCAAGCGTATCGACAGAATCATCAGGGATATCGTTCGGGAACGGATCTGCCCCGATCGAGGCAAACAGACGGCCATAGGATGCCTGCATGTCGGCATAGGCCATGTCGCGTTGCAGATTGCTGAGCAACGCACGGACATCGGCACGGATCGCCTGCCCCTCGCCGACCGCATTGGCCGACTGGCTGGCATTGACGGTTTCCGATATCTGGTCCTGCACCGATGCGATCCGGTCGGTCAGTTCATAATCGCGCTTGGCAAAGGCAAACCGCAGTTGCGCGATATTGACCTGACTGATCACCGCCATGCTCAGCGCAAGACGCCGCACTTCCGAAAGTTCGATCTGGCTGTCGGCAAGGCGCATGTTTGCCGGTGCCTTGAACAACTGCATCAGGTTCCACGAAAGATCAAGCGACCCTTCATACCAGTCGGAATTGACCTTGTAGCTGTCCGTGGTGTGATTGATACCGGCACTGAAATTAAGCCCCGGCACCATCTGCAGGATGGCGATCTTTGCGTCCTGCTGATTGATCCGCAACTGATAGGCTTCCGAACGCAGTTCCGAACGGTTTTTCAACGCCTCCAGCTCAAGTTCCTCGGCACTCATCGAAAGAACCGGCATTGAACCGGTTTCCGGTTCAACCGCGGCCGCAACCGTGAAATCGCTATCGGGGTGAATGTTCATCAGAACGGCAAGTTCGGTGCGGGCTTCCACCAGTTGACGCTGACGGGTTTCAAGTTCACGCAGGGTCAACAGAAGATCTTCCTGATAGGTCAGCGCATCAAGCGGCGCACCAACCCGTTCACGCACCTGCGTTTCGGAACGCGAAAGTGCCGTACGAACCTTTTCCAGGACCGGTTTGAACTGCACCAGCGCCCGTTCGGCTGCGGCTGCGCGCCAATAGGCACTGCGCGTATCATTGATCACGTTATGGATCACCTGGCGACGGCGTTCCTTGACGATAAGCGCCATGTCCGCCTGCTGATGGGCACGCATATAGCCAATGGCAAAATCCAGAACATTCCAGCTTACCGTCAGGTCGCTATCGCGGACTTTCTTGTCCGAACTGGTGGATGTCGAGGTTTTGCTCTCGTTATAGGTCGAGTCTGACCGGCTGCGCTGTGTCCAGCCGGAACTGGCAACCACGTCGGGCAGAAGATTGACATTGGCAACGTCAAGCTGCCCCATCGCAACGGCTTCTTCCATCAGCTTGAGCCGATGATCAAGGTTGTATTTAAGCGCACGCGCTATCGCTTCCTCAAGCGTCAGCGGCCCGGTGATCTTTTCCTGCTTTTCAAACAGGCGCTTCAGATCATTTTCAACCCGCGCATTATTTTCCGAAACCGTCAACGGCTCCGGCGCAACCGCACAGGCCGATAATACTGCCGCCGCAGTCAGCGCGACCGCCACATTCCGCCATTTTCGGAAAGTTCCGGGAAACTTCAAAGCACGATAAACCAAGACGGTATTCCCCCAAGTAAATTCAAACTCCCGCATCTCTGCCCGACAGATACGCGGCTATCCGATGCGTCATCCGGGTCTGTTGCGATTCTGTCCAAAACCGCAACATCCCTCTTTCCATCTCGATCCCGCCCGGGCTCTTCGAAACCGGTCGGGACATTCCCTCATTCCGGCAGTCAGACAGGGTCGACCGCCGGAAAATCATTACTCAAGTCATCAAGCAAATCATCACGCCGGAATACGATACGTGCCCAGAACCTGGTCAAGCAGCATCGTTTCCATTTCGGCGGCATCGCCAAAGGCTGCCAGTTGCGCGCTGAAATCGTCAAGTGCCGCGGCAAGCTCTGCCTCACCGTTACCATCGATCATGGCCTGATCACCGCCACCCTCGCCAGTCGGGGTTTCACCGTCGCCACCTTCGCCACCTTCGCCACCCGGAGCCTCGCCCCCGGTTGAGGGCGCGCCCAGAATACCGTCATTGCCAACAGGTGTTCCGGTTCCCGCTTCGCCACCGGCACCGCCGCCAAATCCACCGCCGAAGCCGCCGCTGCCCAAACCACCACCAAGGCCACCACCTAGTCCGCCGCCACCAAGGCCACCGCCCAAGCCGCCGCTGCCAAATCCGCCACCGGTCAAAGCAGCACCACCGCCGTTACCTCCCAGTCCGCTGGTAACACCCAGCCCGCTTCCGGCCTGGTTGACGCCAAGCCCTGTCGAAACCGGCGTGCCGGTATTGTCGATCGGGCTGGTACTGCCCAACTGGCCGGTCACGGTGGTCCGGATCGGGCCGCCGGAGTTGAACTGCCCGCCAGAACCATTGCCATTCGATCCGCCGCTAAGCGCACTGCTGACCGGCGTTCCCGCGTCCCCACCCGATCCCGGCGTTTGCAGGATCGGCGGGATCGTTACGACCGGTGTCGGTGGCGGCGCAGGCGGCGGCGGAGGCGGTGGTGGCGTTTCGGCCACCGGCTCTGTCACCCGTACCGTCACCGTGCTGGCCGTGCTGGTGTTTCCGCTGATATCGGTCAACGTCACGCTGATCGTCCGGTTCCCGCCTGCCGGTGTGCCCGAACTGTTTTCATAGGACAGCGCACGTATCAGCGTCTGAACATTTGACGGTTCCGCAGAAGTGTTGAAGTTGATCTTGAGCGTACTTCCCGCCCCGATCGGATTTTCGAGCGTACCAATGACAGTCCCGTTAACCCGAACATCCGTCCCGTCAAGGGTCACAGTCCCGGTGGTATCAAGTGTCAGGATATCCTGGGCTGCGTTACCGCCCCCGGTGATGCTGACCGTAAGGTTCCCGCCGTTACTGAAACCACCCGCAACGAAATCCGCATCCACTATGGCCGCATTCTGCCCGACATCAAGTTTGACCTTTTCACCGGTGGTATAGGCAACACTGTCCCCCGAAAGGTCGGTGATGGCCGGTCGGGCGGTAACATTGACAGTGATTGTATCGCTGTCGCTCACAGTGCCGTCCGATGTTTCCACGGTAATCGTACGCGAACCGGAAGCTGCCGCCGTAAACCGCAGATTGGCCAGCGTCGCATTGACATCGGCGACACTGCCGGAAATCTCGATGGAATTGGTGCCACCCCCGGTGATGCTCGCATTGCCGGTCGTGGTAAATGTTCCATGTCCACTGGGCACCGAAATTGTGGTGGTCACCGTCGCGCTATCGACATCCTCAACCGAAATGCCGGTGATCGCCTTTGCCTCGCCAACAACGGCGGTCTGTGCCCCCGGTACGGTATTGACCGGCGCATCATTGACGGCACCGACTGCAACCGTCGCCGCGATGGACGCACTTGCGGTGTCCGAACCACCGTTGGTCGTACCGCCGCTGTCGCTAATGCCGGTAAGGGTCACAACACGGCTCGATGTGCCGGGATTGTTACTGCTTGACGCATAGGTCATGCCATCGACCACGGTTTGCGCATCCGCCGCACTCAGGGTACCGCCGGTAATCGTGATGGTCGCAACACCGCCCGTAACCGAAACGTTATAGGTCAGTCCGTTGGTGGCAGTGGACCCGGTTCCATTGACAAGCGAGATCGCCTTACCATCAAATGTGATGCTGTCGCTGGCTTCGGCATTGGTCACCGTAAAGGTCATGCCCGAAATCGTCTGACCGCTTTCACCCGTGCTGATCGTGACACCAGAGAACAGATCAACCGCCGTACCGTTTTCGGTAAAGGTCGGAGTGCCACCAGTGGCCGAAACCGTCGGCGCATCATTCACACCCACCACATTGACCGTAACATCAGCCGGGGCGGAGGTAAAACCACCCGACGCATCGGTAACCGTCACCCGTACCGTCCGCGCCCCTGTCGTCGGATCATCCGCGTTGCTGTTGCTGTACTGGATCGCCGCCAGAAGGCTCGCGACCCGTGCAGGGGTGGCGTTGCCATCGAAATTGATCACCAGATTGTTGCCTGCGGCAATATTGTTGGCCAGCGTACCGATCACGGTGCCACCGACACTGACAGTCGAGCCCGCAGTTGAGCCGGAAAGCGTAATCGTGCCCCCGGTCGAAAGCCCCAGGATATCCTGCGCAGCATTGCCGCCGCCTGTGATACTGACGGTCAGATTGCCGCCATTGAAATCGGTATTGTCGCTATCGGCAACGGTCGCCGCCGTTCCGGCATCAATGGCAACCGCGCCGCCGCCTTCGGTATAGGTGACACTATCCCCATTCAGATTGCCGATCACCGGAGCAGAGACGATATCGACATTGCCGCCGCCAACCTGCGGATTGACCGTACCGTCATCGGCATTGATCGTAAAGGTTGCCGCATTATCGCCCGCCGCGTTCGATGCGCCGGTATACTGAATATTGGATGTGGTATCGAGCCATGTGTTGATATTGGCTGCCGTGCCCGTCAGCGTCAGCGTGCCGGTACCCGAACCGCCCACCGTCACACTGCCCGACGAGGTCGCGGCAAATGTCCCGGCGGATGCCGCAATCGTCACTGTAAGACTGTCGCCGTCAATATCGGCAAAACTGACAGCAGACAGATCGAAATTGCTGGCCGTGTTCTCGGTCACCGTCACATCGGTCGGAATACCCGTTACCGTCGGCGCGTCATTGGTTCCGGTAATATCGACATTGCCACCGCCAACCTGCGGATTGACCGAACCATCATTGGCATTGATCGTGAAGGTCGCGGCATTATCACCCGCCGCGTTCGATGCGCCGGTATACTGAATATTGCTGGTGGTATCGAGCCACGTATTGATATTGGCTGCCGTGCCCGTCAGTGTCAGCGTGCCGGTGCCAGAACCGCCCACCGTCACACTGCCCGACGAGGTCGCGGCAAATGTCCCGGCGGATGCCGCAATCGTCACCGTCAGACTGTCACCGTCAATGTCGGCAAAGGTAACGGCAGACAGATCGAAATCGCTGGCCGTATCCTCGGTCACCGTCACATCGGTCGGAACACCGGTAACGGTCGGCGCATCGTTGGTGGCGGTAATGTCAATATTGCCATTGCTGACGGTGGAATCGGTCGTACCATCATTGGCAGTGACGGTAAAAGTCGCGGCATTATCGCCCGATACGTTCGATGCACCGGTATATTGAATATTGCTGGTGGTATCGAGCCATGTGTTGATATTGGCTGCCGTGCCCGTCAGTGTCAGCGTGCCGGTGCCCGAACCGCCCACCGTCACACTGCCCGACGAGGTTGCGGCAAATGTCCCGGCAGTAGCCACAATTGTCACCGTCAGGTTTTGGCCATCAACCTCAGTAAAGGTAACGGCAGACAGATCGAAATTGCTGGCTGTGTCTTCGGCAACCGTCACATCGGTTGGAACACCCGTTACCGTCGGCGCATCATCGACACCGGTAATATCGATATTGCCACCGCCAACCTGCGGATTGACCGTACCGTCATTGGCATTGATCGTGAAGGTTGCCGCATTATCACCCGCCGCGTTCGATGCGCCGGTATACTGAATATTGCTGGTGGTATCGAGCCATGTGTTGATATTGGCTGCCGTGCCCGTCAGTGTCAGCGTGCCGGTGCCAGAACCGCCCACCGTAACACTGCCCGACGAAGTCGCCGCAAACGTCCCGGCGGATGCGGCAATCGTCACCGTCAGGCTGTCGCCGTCAATGTCGGCAAAACTGACAGCAGACAGATCGAAATCGCTGGCCGTATCCTCGGTCACCGTCACATCGGTCGGAACACCGGTAACGGTCGGCGCATCGTTGGTGGCGGTAATGTCAATATTGCCACTGCCGATCTGCGGGTTTGTCGTGCCGTCATTGGCATTGATCGTAAAGGTCGCGGCATTATCGCCCGATACGTTCGACGCGCCAGTATATCGGATATTGCTGGTGGTATCGAGATAGGTATTGATATCCGCTGCACTGCCTGCAAGCGTAATGGTCGTGCCGTTAACAAGGGTTGCTGTCACGCCACTGCCAACACCCGAACCATCAACAGGGGTCGCAAACGTCCCCGCTGATACTACAATCGTCACCGTCAGGTTATCGCCATCAACATCGGCAATCGTGACCGCCGACAGGTCAAAATCGCTGATGGTATCTTCTGTCACCGTCACATCGGTCGGAACACCACTGGCCGTCGGCGCATCATTCACCGCCGTGATGTTGATCGTCACCGTATCGGCAGTACCATCTATTGTTCCGTCATTGGGCGTGACTGTCAGGGTTGCCGCAGTCGTATCGTTGCTGGCCGGTGTATAGGTGATCTTGGTTGTGTCATTGAGATAGGTATTCAGGTTCGCCGCCGATCCCTGAAGGGTCATGGACCCGCTGCCTGAATTGGTAATCGTGATCCCCGTGCCAGCCGCACCGGCAATTGCCCCCCGGTCAACCGCAAGCGTCAGGGTGATGGTATCCCCCTCACCATCCGACACATTATAGGCAGATAAATCAATCGCGGTCGGAGTATCCTCGGTAACGGTAACATCTGCCGGTGTACCGCCCAGTGCTGGTGCGGTGTTGCTGACAATCGCCTTGACATCAACAACTTCAATATCATTGAGACCTAATCCAGAGTTACTTCCCGTATTGACGGAGGAAATCACAACACTTTTGATGTCATTAAGACTTGTTGTCGAAATCCCGCTGAACACAGAGAAGTCGGTAATGGTTTGCGCCGAATTTTCAGTTGCAAGAAGAGTTCCTGTTGCTGTCGAATTATCAGCGTAAGTCACTTCGATTGTTATGGTATCATCTTGTTCCGTAAAGTACTTGAAACCAGTCAGGTCAAAGCTGTAACCATCAGCTATTGCCATGGTAAGCTTCGTACCATTACTGCCATCCCCCACCGAACCGTCAAACGCTTGATAGTATCCGGCTGCAGCGCCTGTAAGATCGTAGAAGTATTTATAAGAGAATGTCAGGGTTTGACCATCAACAGTTCTTTCAAAAGTTCTTGTCGTAACACCGTCGCCAGAATTATCGACGTCACCAGAATTAAAGCTAACTGTCTCAAGAATGCCGGAATAGTTGGCAAACTCTCCGGCGTCATCGGCGTCGATTGTCCCGAAATGCGCTTCCAGATCCCAATCCCCGCCAAGCGATGCGGTCCCGGTCATATCGGTTGATGCCGCAATATCGGCACCGGTCAGGGTGGCAAGGGCATTCACAAAGGCCGCCCCCTCACCACCGGCAACATCGCAGCCATAGAGCAACAGGTCACCATCCTCGGCAAGCGCATTGCCCAGCATCTGCAATTCGTCGGCGCGACCGGTCAATGACTCCTGCGTCAGGGTTGCCGTCCCGACATGAAGCTGGCCTTCGGAACCATGGCTGAGCAGATGGATCGCATCGTAACCGGAATTGCCCTCTGCCCACTGCGCCATAGCCGAAACACCGTCCCGCGCACCATCAAGCAGGATAATCGCCTTGCCCGGAGCAACCCCGTTGGCCAGAATTTGCCAGTCGGCGACACTGGTATCAATCAGAACCGCTTCCTTGCGTCCATTATTCTGGGACGGGTCGGCAGCACGGATTTCCTGAAAACCGGTTGAAGATGCCTGTGACAATGCTGCCGCCAGGGCCGCACTTTCCTGATCGCCCCCATCCGCAGAGGTTGTATCATCGGCACTTCCCGAAGTTGCATTTTCAGCTTCCGAGTCTGCTTGCGCCTGTTCTGCACTTTCTGCCGCCGTCGCCGCCCCGGCTGCGTCGAACATGTAACGGGGCTCAAGCGCCAGGGGCAGAACATCCGCTAAACTCTGAACGTGCAGAACGGACTGTGTTTTAATTCCCGCGCGGGTGGCACTTGTCGGCATCAGAGCCTCCGTAAAATTCAATATTGCTCAATGGTATATGTCGCGAAAAAACAGACATCCTGCAACTACTCGAAAGGGTAGTTATGTTGCGATTACTGTGATTACTGCAATTATTCAGCAAAATTTACGCAATTGTCAGAAAAAGTCAGATTTGAACCAGCGATATCATTGTAATCCTCAATGATACGCTCCAACGCTTGAAGTCAAGCCTCCCAGTCCGGGCCAGATCAAACGTTTTTGGACTATAATACCAACACAAATTCTACCCTGACGCTAAAACAGATTGCAATTCGCACAATAATTTATCCACTATGAAGTGGTGCGTCTTGTTTTGACAAGTCGCAAGCAGAAGGACAACGGGTTTCAGGGCAACAACCCGATACGATATCCGACGTCCCGGATCACCTCAACACCACCCCATCCCGAGGATGGCTGTTTTCGTTTTGTCCCAAATAAGGGGGGATCATGTACCCGATCAGGAAATCATCATTGAAACTTTTGCCACTTGCCGCATTGGCCGGGCTGGCATTTGGTGCGGCAACAATATCCGCGCCCAAACCGGCAGCCGCATGCAGCGATCAACCCTATGTCGGTGCGGTATGCATGGTTGGTTTCACATACTGCCCGCGCGAATATATCGAAGCAAAAGGACAGATCCTGCCAATCAACCAGTATCAGGCACTGTATTCGCTTTATGGCACGACATACGGCGGCGATGGAGTGACGACATTCGGCATACCCGATTTCCGGGGGCGCAGCCCGGTTGGCATTGGCCAAAACCCCTATACAGGCACAACCGTCACCTTGGGGCAAAAGCGCGGCACCGAGACCGTCACACTGACTGTTGACCAGATGCCAAGCCACACCCATGAAGCAATATTCGAGGCGACGACCGCCCCCGTGACGGTTGACATCCCCGGAAGCACGGGCGATCTAGACATCACCACGACCTTTTCCGCCTCGACTGCGAATGGTGCCAGTACGTCACCAAGCACGACCAACAACACCTTGTCCAAGGTCGCAGGTCCGCCATCAAGCCCCTATGGTCCGGGCGGCGGCACGAATGTGCCCCTTGCCGGTGTGACAACTTCTGTTACCGGAACTCCGGCAATCCCTGCAAGAACGGCACAGATCAACACGGTTACCGGCGGCAAGGTCAGTGTTGGCGATACTGGCGGCGGGCTGCCCCAGCCCAACATTCCCCCGCAGGCCGCGATCAGGTTTTGTGTTGCAACACTGGGTCTCTATCCGCCCCAACCGGATTGATCCCGTCACGGTATCCCACCGTATTTTGCTGCCCGCAACACAAAGGAAACTATGATGATGATCTCAGCAAGGCGATATTTGATGGTCGCGGTAGCCCTGGGGACGGCTGCCATCCTCATGCCCGAGCCTGCAAGGGCCGAGTGTAGCCCCGATGCGTATCTGGGTTCAATCTGCATGACCGGAATGTTCCGATTCTGTCCGCGCGGCTATGCCGATGCGAATGGAGGGCTGATGAGTATTAACGGGAACGAAGCGTTATTCTCGTTATTCTCCGACATCTATGGCGGCGATGGCCGAACCACTTTCGCCCTGCCGGATTTGCGCGCTTTCATGCCGGTCGGTGCGGGAACCGGCCCGGGCCTTACGCCTGTTGTACAGGGTAATTTGCGCGGCAGCGAGCGCCACGCCCTCTCGCTTATGGAATTGCCCGTGCACAGCCATCAGGCGGACTTCACCCCGACCACGACCAAGGTGGACGTCTTTATCTCCGGACAACAGGGAAACCTGTCGGTAAACACGCAGATTTCCGCCACCACATCCAGCGGCGCGAACGCATCCCCCAGCGCGGCGAACAACACGTTATCGACGGTCTCGGGTACGGCGCGTCTTTACGGCCCTGGTGGGGCAACAAATGTCACGCTCGGCAATCTGGATACGATTGTTGCGGGCACGCCTGCCATCCCACCGACCACCACCATCATTAAAACCGTTATGGGCGGCTTCGTCTCGTTGGAAGACACACCGGAAAACCAGACAAAATATGTACCAAATATCCCGCCGCAAATGGCCATTCGTTATTGTGTGGCAATTGAAGGGACTTACCCGATAAGGCCCCAATAATACTTATGCCCGGATATGGTCCTGCGCGCCCGCATATTGCCCATATCCGGCCCAAAAACACGACTGTCCATGCCCTCATGGCCCGCATCGGATGTTTCTTCACAGTCAACCAGACACCTGACCGCACTTGAAGGCGTTTCGGGCGGTGGCGGAACATCCGGTAACGGGGATGTTGGTAATGGGAAAACCGGCGGTGGATAATCCATGCCGATTTCCGGACCATGACTGACGCGGCGCTATTGCATCGTGACCAAAGGCATTTACCCGCCAAGCCCCTCCTGATAACCGTCGGGCGTCTGCCATCCTCGCCAACTGACGGCCTTCGGGCTCACCGCCCAATCCCATCACCTCCGGCCACGGCGGCACTTCCGGTAACCGATGAAGCCCGGACGCACCTCGGGCGTCTGCCGTCCTCGCCAGATGACGACCTTCGGGTCCACGACCCGCTCCGGTCACTCCCGGCCACGGCGACATTTCCGGCAACCGATGAAGCCCGGACGCACCTCGGGCGTCTGCCGTCCTCCCCAGATGACGGCCTTCGGGTCCACGACCCGCTCCGGTCACTCCCTGCCACGGCGGCACTTCCGGCAACCGATGAAGCCCGGACGCACCTCGGGCGCAAGGCCCCCACCTGTCCACCAACGACGGGTCTTGGCCCGCTGCTGCCATTGCTGCCACTCCCGGCAGTTTCACCTTATCCCTTCCCCAAAAGACACACCTCTCCCGTCATGACAAATGATCGGGTTAGCCCTCCTTAGTTCTCTTACTCCTCGGGCAGAATGCCGCCGTAATGGCTCCGCCAGCCGCCGCCCTGTCCATATCCGTGTCTATGTCTTTGCCGCTGCATCCTGATATCCCCTTTCATCCGGCCCCAAACGCAAAAACCCGCGAGGCACAAGGCCTCGCGGGTTTCGGTCCGGGTGCTTTTCTCCCGTTGACCTGTCTCTTATGCCATACACAAAAGAACAAATCAAGAACTTTTTTGAAAAAAAGCACATTCATATGTTAAATCGGGTTTCGCAGCAGCAAAAGCGGCACGACAAGCAACGCTGAACAGGCAGCAAGATCACCTAAATCGGATGTACTATATTTGCCTTCCTCATGCAGGACACTGATCGCCCCGATTGACTTGCCCATCGCAACCACCGGGACACTGAGGCAGGCAGAACAGCCCAGACTTTTAATCAGTTCATGATCTGGGAACGCCTCGCGCATGGCCGTTTCGTTTTTTCCGAACCATGGCGTCTGATCACGCAGAACGGTTTGCCCCCACTGTGTCGGTCCCATCTTCTTTTTTGCCGATGTCGGATATTTTTCCGGATTATTTGACCAGACGCGACGGCACATATCGTCGCCATTATCCCAGGCAAAGAACGTCATCAGACGGGGTTTAAACCGGCAATCATAAAGATCGGCTATCGCATCAAGTGATGCTTCGGGCTGGGCTTTCGCCGCATATGCCCCCGCCAGTCGAACAAGATCAATATCAGTCATAAAGAGTACTCGGCAACCAAAGGGCAATTTCAGGAAACCAGACAAGCAGGGCAATCGCGCCAAGCATCAGCAGGAAGAACGGGAACGCATATCTTGCCACCCGGCCAACAGACTGCCCTGTCAGGCTTTGCAGAATAAACAGATTGAAGCCAACGGGCGGTGTGATCTGGCCCAGCTCAACCGTCACAATCAGAAAAATGCCGAACCATACCGGATCAATCCCGGCCTGCATCGCCAGCGGCAATGTGATCGGCAAACTCATGACGATGATCGAAACACCATCAAGAAAAAGCCCGAGCACAAGATAGAACAGCGTCAGAACCACAATCAGCATCGAAGGGGACAACTGCCATTCACCGATAGTGCGCGCAATTTCACTTGGAATATGCAGATAGCCCATCGCGGTCGACAGAAAGGCTGCTGCAATCAGGATCGAACAGATCATTGCACTGCTGACCACGGCCCCAAGCAGGGTCCGCACCAACATCGCAACCGAAAACTGGCGCAGGCAGATGGTAATCACAATCGCACCGAACACACCAACAGCTGCGGCTTCCGACGGGGTCGCAATCCCGGAATAGATTGCCCCCAGTACAATCACCATCAGGGTGATAATCGGCAGCAGATCGATAATCGCCCCAATCAATTCCAAAGGCTTGAACCGTGCCTCTGCCTTTGGGGCAATGCCAGGTTTCAGCACGGCACGAAAGGCAATATAGCCAGAAAAGAGCGCAGCGATCATGATGCCCGGCAGAACACCGGCAGCAAACAGACGGCTGATCGAAACCTCGGCCAGGATGCCATAGACGATCATCACGATTGACGGAGGGATCAGCAATCCGAAGCTGCCAGCCCCGGCAAGCGAGCCCAGCGATAAAGATTGATCATAGCCACGACGCGAAAGTTCCGTTGTGGTGATTTTACCCACCGTGGCCGCCGTGGCAGCACTAGAGCCGCTAACTGCAGCAAACATGGTACAGCCCAGTACATTTGTATGAAGCAATCTTCCCGGCAACCAGTTCACAAATGGTGTCAGGCCCCGAAATATCCGATCGGAAATATCTGTCCGGAAAATGATCTCCCCCATCCAGATGAACATCGGAATGGCGGCCAATTCCCAGGTCGTGGAGTATCGATAGACAATATTGGCAGCAATGGTACCGATGCGCGATATATCCATACCGGCAAGTAGGGCAAGTGACAAACCACTCACCGCCAGAAGCCCGACAAATATCCAGACCCCGAGCCCAAGGAACAAGAAAATCAGTGCAAGAACCAATCCCGCAGCAAGAAGTGCATCCATGATAAAACCCGTTTTTTTTAATTACAGTTTCAGCGCGCGAAACGACATGATTTCAAAGCGTTTCGGCATCTGATGCACGATCGGGGATTGCGATGAATTGTCTGATCAGAAGCGCGATCAACTGAAGAAACAGCAAACAGAGCCCGGCAAGAATGATCCCCTGAGGTATCCACATGGGCATTTCGGCAATACTGCTGCTAACGGTATTTCGGGCCCAGTCGCGCGCAACCCGGACCCACATGAAAGAAATCAGAAGCCAGGTCACACCAAGACCGACGACGCAGCTCAAAGCTTCAAGAAACTTGCGATGCCTGCCTGACACATGCCCAAGGAGCAATTCGACGCGAATGATGCTTCCCTCGCCCAACGCATAGGGCAACGCCAGAAAGGTTGCCGTTGCAACGCCATAACCAACCATTTCATCCATGATAAAGGTCGAACTGTCGAAAACCGTTCGCAGAACAATCTCAAAAAGAATGAACAATACCATTGCTACCAAGGTTATGGCGGCCAGGGCAGCTCCCAGCTTGGACAGGCTTTCGATGAATTTGACGACAGATTTCATGATACTATTCGCGTTGAGCGTACCGGGCACAGTATCACCATGCCCGATACCGGTTCAAAGATATCGAGCCCTACTGTGCAAGCAGCTCGTGATAGGTGTCCAACAGTGTCTGGGCATCGTCGCCCACGCGTTCTTTCCACTGCTCAACTTCCGGGGCGGCAGAAGATTTCAGCAGCGACAAAAGATCCGCCGAAACGCCGGTTGTAACGGTTACACCATTTTCGGCAAGCTTGGCGTAGTTGGCTTTAACCCGGGAATCCAGAGCCTCCCAACCGAATGTTTCCGCCTTTTTTGCGGCATCAAGAACAGCTTTCTGACCTTCTTCACCAAGATCATCAAAGGCATCGCGGTTCATGTGCGTGACCTGAAGCGGAAGCGCATAGTTTACTTCGGTAAAATCGGACAAATATTCCCAGAACTGCGACCCGGCACCGCCGTCAGCCGAGGTCAGAACAGCATCGATGCCATTGGTCGTCAGCTGCGGAACGATGTCGCCCCAGCTGAGCTGAACCGGTGACGCGCCCGCATTCTGGAGGGTCTTGGTACCGGGGGTGTCATAGGTCCGAATTTTCAGACCTTTAAGTGCATCTGGTTTATCAATCGGCTTGTTGGCCCAAAAACCAGAAGCCGGCCAAGGTGCGGCATAGAGGAAAACCTGATTGTCCTCTTCGAGCGCCTTTTCATAAAAGGGCCGGGTTGCTTCATAAAGTTTGCGGGTATCTTCAATCGAGGTCGCAATGAATGGCAGCGACGAAACCAGGAAGATTGGATTGATCCCTGACCATGCGCCCGAGAAGGATGACGCAAGCTGTACCGCACCATCCCCGACAGCGTCATAGTGATCGACCGATTTATAGCCCAATGCACCACCATGATGGACGGTGACACTTATGTCGCCATTGGTTTCTTCGCCAAGCGTTTTGGCAAAAAAATCTGCCGTCTGGGCGTGAATGGAGCTTACCGGATATTCGCTCGACATATCCAGGCTGGTTTCGGCATGAGCGCCGGTAACGCCGATCCCGAGTACGACCGCAAGGACCGGAAGGGTAACGTTCTTCATTGCACTTTCCTTTTTTTGAAATTCGGTGATCTTCGAACCGGACTTACAGGGAACCTGTATTTTTAAAAATGCGGCCACCCTTCATGATCAGCGGCATATGCACGCCCTGACGGGTCAGCAAGGACAGGTCGTCGAGCGGATTTCCGTCAACGACAATAATGTCGGCAAATGCGCCCGGCGCGATCACACCGATTTCACCCTCCTTGCGCAACACCTTTGCTGCATCAATGGTAGCAGACCGGATGACATCCTTTGCAGGCAGGTAACGACCGCGCAGCAGGAATTCCTCGGACTGGTGGTCATGCATCTCGCCCAGAAGGTCTGAACCATACCCCATGACGACACCCGCCTTATGCAGATGGGTCAGGCATTCAAGACCAGCACCACGAACGTCTTCGATTTTGGCAACCGATTCCTCAGGCAAGCCAAACCGGGCACCTTCACGCGCCAGCAAGTCATAGGTGATATTTGTCGGGATCACGACGGCCCCCGCTTCGCGGATCAGCTTGGCCGTTTCCGGCTTCATCAGATTGGCATGTTCAATGGATTCAACACCGCACTCAAGCGCACGGCGAATGGCCTCGTCGGTATAGAGATGCCCCGAAACATAAAGCTGTGCATTCTTGGCTTCTTCAACCGCGGCCTTAAGCTCCTCGGTTGAGAAGGCCAAAATTGCAATCGGGTCGGTCGGAGAAGAAACACCACCATTTGCCATCACTTTAATGAAATCGGCCCCTCCCTTGATCTGTTCGCGCGCTGCGCGGCGGACTTCATCAACACCGTTCACAACCACGCCAAGCGAACCGATCTGATCTCTGTAATAGTCAACAGACCGCAGACTGTGGCGTCCGCGATAGTCGGTATGACCACCGGTCTGCGACAGGGCCTTGCCACAAATCACGAGACGCGGCGCAGGCAGACCATCCTGCTCAACCGCTTCGACCAAACCGTAATCAGCCCCCCCCAGATCGCGCACGGTCGTAAAACCGCGCATCAACATGCGTTCCATGATCTTTGCCGAACGCAGCGCGACCAAAGAGTTCGGAAGGTCCGCGTTTTTGCCAAGATTTGTGGTGGTTGCGATGACATGCACATGGCAGTCGATCAAGCCTGGCATCACAGTCTTGCCACGCACATCCATAACTTCTGCATCCGGCGATGTGGCATCGGCCGATACTTCACAAATGCGATCATTTTCAATCAGGATGTTGAGCGGCTCCGTCGGTTCGGCAATCGAGCCATCAACAATACGGGCATTTTTAATCAGTTTTAAGGTCATGATCTTTCTTCTCTGGTGGAGCAAGCGGAGATATCGATACCCAATCCGTTGGCAAACATCTGACGAAGCAGCTGGCGCCAGAAGGACAGGAGTTCATCGAAATATTCGGTATCTTTGCGGACAATGGTCTGTGCCACCATGCCGCGAAACAGGCACATTGTTGCGTTCAGGACGACTTCTGCCTGTCTTGGATCAGCATGGTATCGGCGCGAAATAATGGCCCAAATTTCGTTGAGAGAGCTGTGAAAGCCTTGAACAACCGGTATGAGGCGCGTTTTGAAAAGCGCGTTGTGGCGCATTTCCGGTAGCCATTCCAAAGTTACATAAAACAGGCCATCCGCCATCAAACGCCACAGATAATCAATAATCTCATCAACAGAAATATCCTTGTCTGCGTTCTGTTCAACATATCGGCGCGTGGTTTCGATGGCTTCCTTGAGCTGATATTCGACCGCCGCAACAACAACGTCTTCCTTCGTGGCGTAGTGATGGGTCAAAGCGCCACGCGAGACATCGGCCTCTTTTGCAATTGCCGGGGTCGTCAATCGCGAATAGCCCTGCCACTGCAAAAGCCGAACCGTCGCCTCCATAATGCGTCGACGGGTTTCTGCACTTTTTTCAACTTGTGTGCGGACTGTCCGACCGGTCATCTCGCCATCCTGTTTCAGTATTGATCCTCAGGCCGTTGATGTAACAGATACATATAAAAACAGTATAGACTGTTTGTTTTATATTATGTGCACATTCCTGATGGAAGCCGTCCCAATCTCTAAAATATTTCCATCTCCCAGTTCATCGATACGCCAAAGTCGGCAACCAGAGAGACAAGATCGGGAACAACATCAGGATCAAAAGGGTAAGGAAATCCATGGCGATAAACCATCCGACACCCCGGAATACCTCGGGCAACGTTACAAGGTTCCCCAAAGCACCTTTGATCATATAAACGTTCAAGCCAACTGGCGGAGTTACCAACCCGATCTCCAGAAGCTTGATCAGGATGATCCCAAACCAAATCGGGTCCAGTCCGGCACTGCTTACCAGCGGTAAAATCAACGGCAGGGTCAGCAGCAGAAGCCCAATAGAGTCAATCAGCATCCCAAGCACGACATAGATGACTGTCACGGCAAGGAATATCCACCACGGTTCAGAACTGACACTGAGGATCGAGTCCGAGAAAGCGGCCGGAAGTCCACTTAATGCAAGAAAGCGCGTAAAGAACACAGACCCGATAAGAATGACAAAAATGCCCGTTGCGGCAACAATGGTATCGCGTAGGGAATTCTTGATCGCGTGCCACGTCAATGTTCCGCGAACGGCCGCAATGACAGCCGCGACCGACGCCCCGATTGCACCGGCCTCGGTCGGCGAAAATACGCCGGAAAATATTCCCCCAAGCACCGAGAAAATAAGAACAGGCAGCGGCCAAATCGTTTTCAGGGCAGCGCGTTTTTCTTCTTTCGTCGGGTTTATGACAACACTACCGGCAAGAGATGGCTTGAGCTTCACCCGCGCCATGATCATGCCCATGTAGACAAGGGCCGAAAGCACCCCCGGAATGAACCCGGCCATGAACAGCTGACCGACGGAAACCTTTGCATAAACGCCATAAAGGATCAAAAGGACACTTGGCGGGATAAGAGACCCCAGCGTTCCGGATGCTGCAATCGTACCGGTTGCAAGCCCCTTGTCATAATTGTTCCGCAGCATTTCCGGTACTGCGATGCGTGACATCGCAGATGCCGTCGCGACACTTGACCCCGCGGCCGCCGCAAAGAAGGCACATGCCCCGACACTTGCAATCGCAAGCCCACCGGGCAACTTTGCCAGATACAGCCGCAGCGCTTCAAACAACCCTTTGGTCATGTTGGTTGAGGAGCAAATAAACCCCATAAGCAGAAACATCGGCGCCGCCGTCAATTCCCACTGACCGACATATTCGAACGGCGTTGCAGAAATCATACCCAAGGCGACGTTCACATTAAACATCGCCGCGATACCGCCGATCGAGACAAGACCAAGACTGATCCCGATTGGCACACGCAAAGCAATCATCGCGAGCGCAATAAGGGTCCCAATGATACCGATATCAAGATTACTCATTACTTCCCTCTTACAACGCGCGCCAGCGGGTTAAGGACTTCATCAGATTGCACAGCACCGCCAAAACACATCCGACAAAACCGATTGGCAGCGCCCATCGGCTCGGCCAGACGTAAAAGAGAAAGTTGGACATGATGGTTTCCGAGGACTTGGTCGCGCGAATGGCATCAAGCGTGCTCTGCCAGGCAAGAAGTCCAAAAAATGCAAGCCCCGCCAAACAAGCCAGAACATAAAGAAAGACCTGCGCAGACCTTGGCATTTGCTGAACAAACAAGTCGACACGGATGTGCTGGTTTTGAAGCTCGACATATCCGAACGCAAGAAAGATCGCGCAGACCATGTAATAGTAGGAAACGACTTCGAGTGTTCCGGTTATGCCGTAATCCGAAATTGTCCGAAGCAAAACGTCGGCGGTCACATGAATCATCATGAGAACGACAAACACTGCAGACACCACAAGAAATGCGGTGTTAAGCCAAGATACAGCCCGGTAAAGAAAGTTGGACTGAACTGCGCCAGAACCTGAAATATCTTGATCAGGATTAAAGGACATGAATACCGCTCCGCTTCGTGCCGGAATTACATTTCAGGCTTGGCCGACGCTCCGGGAGACAAGGGACACACTGTCGTAGTGCCAGGTGCAAAGAGCGTCGGCCAAAGGCAAATGCCGCATCCTGATGGATCGGGCAAATGGGCCTATTTTATGCCGTAGGAAGCTGGATCGAGATCGCCATAGATTTCCTTGGCAGCGATCGCCGCGAGGGCATCGACATTACTGCGATCTGCATGTTCCAGCAGTCCCTCCCATTTTGCATAGGTGAACCGGAAATCGTCGATCAGATCCGCGCCGTCAGCGACACCATATTTTTGTTCGGCAATCGTATAAATCTCGCCCAACACTTTCTCGCGGAATTCTTCGACCGACGCCATCAGCTCTGGGGACGGCTGACTGACTTCATTGCCCTTCGCTTTTGCCTCTTCAAGTGCCGCTTCCGAGCGCGCAATGTAATTCACGGCCATGTTTGCCATGCTATAAGCCGTTGCATCCATAAGCTGCTTGCGTTGTGCTGAGGTCAGATCTGCCCAGAAACCGGCGTTAAAGCCCCATTCTGGACCAGTCCAATACATCCCGGTCGGCAGTTCGGTGGTATAAGGTGCAACTTCCCACAGAGAGCGGTCAATCAGGTCATTGGCGGCATTACTTGCGCAATCAAGTGTCCCCCGTTCAAGGCCGGTATACATTTCACTTGATGGAACGTTTACGGGAATCCCCCCAACTTCCTCGACCCATTTTGAGACACTCGATCCGGCAGTGCGGATACGCTTGCCCTTTATGTCTTCAAGGGTGCGAACCGGCTTGCTGCAAAAAAGGATATAAGGGGGCGTTGCATAGGCACCAAGATAAACAATGCCATTATCAGCCCATTCCTTAAGCTGAACTGCGTTGTGCATGCTGAAATCTGCAGCGGCAAAGATCGCTGTCAACGGATCAGAATAGTTAAAACCAAGTTCCTGAATGGCATTTGCCACAGGCAGCTCTGAAGGCGTATAGACCGCCGCGATGTTCGCGACATTGGCAATATTATCGCGCGCCCCCTGAAGGCTTGCGCGCGGCGCCAAAAGAACAGATCCGGTATAAACTTCAGGTGACAGATCGCCGCCCGAAATCTCGCGAACCTTTTCCGCCCATTCGACATAGCCGAATTTGCTGAGTGGATGTTCTGCATCATAAAACGAGTTGGCAATGAAGCTGGTTTCCGCATGTGCGGTGAAAGCGCCACCTGCTGCAAAAACAGCGGCAATTGCCGGAAGGATCAATTTTTTACCAAGCATCTAGGTCTCCATGTTCAGATCGTGACGGCCACTCTGGTCTGACGTGTCTTGCTACCGATTGCCGGATTAAGTCCGTTCGGCTTTGTTCTTGATAAAAACATACAGACTAGTCTGCTTGTAAATGTCAATATTTATAAATGGACTTGTGGGATCAAACCCGGTTGAAATAAGTTATGACGCAACAACGAAAGCAGGAGCGTTACGCCTTATGGCATTGAAAAATCAGGCATCAGAGCTCTCTGACGCGACAGAAAAAAAAAGTTCGCCCCGGAAACGTCGCACACAGGCAGAACGATCAAGTGATACGCGAAAACGCGTATGCCAAGCGACCCTCCAGGCTCTCATCGAGATCGGGTACGAGCGAATCTCGACTCAGGAAATTGCCACTCGGGCAAAGGTATCTCGCGGGGCGCTAACCCATCAGTTCCCCACCCGCAACGAGCTGATTGTTGCGGCCTTTGATTATCTGATGCGTTCATGGGAAAACGACTGGCCTTTTGATGACGCCCAAAACCGCCCGAGCATGAAAACCGACGAACTTATCGACGTTCTGTGGGAAAAACTGTTCGAACCCGACAAATACATGGCGGCACTCGAACTGATGCTGGCAGCTCGCCTTGACGATGATTTAGGCCGCGACCTGCGCAACACCATGGCGCGATGGACAACCAAGCGCGACAATATCATTGCTGAAATACTCGGCGTTTCTCAGGATTGTGAACGCACGCGCACCTTCATCCAGATCAATCTCTGCATGCTACGTGGGCTTGCGGTCCATAAGAGCTTCGACAATGAGCCGGATGTTGCCAAAAGAATGCTAAATCAATGGAAGGAAATCCTGCGTCATCTCGCAGAATCCGGAAAATTCCCAAATGATGCTTCCTGATGCCCCTCCCTGATGCAAAGTCACGACACTGACAATCCCAAGAAAAATCAAGTGTAAGACCAAGCGCGGAAAAAAGGGCACCCGAACCGTGAAAGCCGATTTCTGCGAAAACAAAAACCATTTCACGGCCCGGGATGAAAGCTCAGATCAGGCGATATCCACCGGCAGGACATCCGCCGGGATGTTCTGATAGCAGACCGGACGCAGGAAGCGACGGATCGACATGGTACCAACCGACGTCGCACCGAAATTGGTCGATGCCGGGTATGGCCCGCCATGCACCATGGTGTCGCAAACCTCGACCCCGGTCGGGAAACCATTGGCCAGAATACGCCCCGCCTTGCGTTCAAGGATCGGCAGCAACGAACGCGCATCCGCCGCATCCCCGCCATCCATATGGATCGTGCAGGTCAGCTGACCTTCAAGCGCCCTGGCAATCGCCTGCATTTCGGCAATGTCCTTCACCCGGACGATCAGAACCAAGCGGCCCAAACACTTCCTCGCCCAGCACATGATTGGCCAGCCAGTTTTCACCGGTGGTCTCAAACAGATACGGCGTCGCATTGCGAAGATCACATGACGTGGTCAGGACTTCCTTGACGCCCGATGTCGCAGCAATACGTTTCGCCCCACTGCGATACGCATCGGCCATGCCATCGGTCAGCATGGTTTGCGCCGCCACATCGCCAAGGCCCGCTTTGGCGGTTGTGACAAACGCATCGGCATCCGGCCCATCCAGAACAACCGCAATCCCCGGATTGGTGCAGAACTGCCCTGCCCCCATGGTCAGCGACCCGACCCAGCCCCTGGCGAGTTCTTCGGTGCGCGCACTCATGGCGTTCGGCAGCAGGAACATCGGATTGACCGAGCCCAACTCGCCAAAGAACGGGATTGGCTCCGGACGCTGCGCGCACAGATCGAACAACGCACGACCACCGTCCAACGACCCGGTAAAGCCGACCGCCTTGATCAGCGGATGCTGCACCAGGCTCTGGCCGACATCGCGCTTGCCACCCTGGATCAGGCTGAACACACCGGGATGAATGCCACATGCCTTGACCACAACATCAATCGCCTGCGCAACAATCTCGCCGGTACCCGGATGGGCCGAATGGCCCTTGACCACGACCGGGCAACCAGCTGCAAGGGCGGCGGCGGTATCGCCACCAGCGACCGAGAATGCCAGCGGGAAGTTCGACGCACCAAACACCGCCACCGGGCCAATCGGGCGCTGCATCAGACGCAGATCCGGGCGCGGCAGGGGGGCGCGATCCGGAAGCGCTTCGTCATGACGGCGATCAAGATAATCACCGGCAAGGATATGGCTGGCAAACAGGCGAAGCTGGCCAACGTACGGCCACGTTCCCCATTCAGGCGCGCTTCCGGCAGGCCGGTTTCCTGGGTACCGATTTCGGTGATTTCCGCACCGCGGGCATCGATTTCATCGGCGATCCTATTCAGGAACTTCGCCCGTTCTTCGCGGGTGGAATAGCCATAGGACCAGAATGCTTCCTCGGCGGCCCTGGCAGCCTGATCGACCAGGGCTGGGGTGCCGACCGGGAAAGTATTGGCCGGACCATGGGCCGGTTCAGACTGGAAGGTCTGCTCGCCCGCCACCCACTGGCCGGCAATCAGATGTTTTCCTGTCAGGTTATAGGACATGAGTTTCCCCTGTTTGCTTGATCAGATCACGCGGACTTTAACCGGCTCTTCTGGCTGGACCGCAAGGCGGTTGCGCAACGGGCGCCCGAAAGGCTTTGCCTCGATTTCGAATTCATCCCCGTCGCGGGTTTGAATGCCATCGGCAAAACTGAGCGTCGCCGTTCCAAAGAAATGCAAATGGATGTCCCCAGGGCGTCGGAAAATATCATATTTGAAATGGTGATATTCCAGATTGTCGATGGAATGAGACATGTTCTCTTCCCCACTGACAAACGGCTTCTCCCACAGAATGCCACCGTCACGATATACACGTGAAACCCCTTCGACATGCCCCGGCAGGTCACCAAGCAATAATTCAGGCCCAATGGCACAGGCACGAAGCTTGGAATGAGCAAGATACAGATAGTTCTGCCGCTCCATCACATGATCGGAAAATTCATTCCCGATCACAAAACCGATGCGCACCGGAAAGCCATCAGGATCATTGATATAGACCCCGGCAATTTCCGGCTCCTCGCTGCCATCAAGGGCAAAAGACGGACTTGGGATATCATCGCCAGGTGCCGCAATGATCGAACCATCGCCTTTGTAAAACCATTCGGGCTGAATTCCCTTTTCCCCCGAAGGCGGCTTTCCACCCTCAAGCCCCATTCGGAACATCTTCATTGAGTCTGTTTCATCTGCGGCCTTACTGGCGGCCTGATGCATATTTGCCCGTGCCGATGCCGATCCCAAATGGGTCAAACCGGTTCCCGTCACCAGAAGATGCGCAGGATCGGGATGATCAATCGGCGACAGCAACCGCCCTGCAGATGCAATCACATCATAGCTTTCGCGGGCCTCGTCGAAGCGGCATTCCGCCGCTTCGATCATGGTCATGCCCCGGTCGATGGCAATTGCTGCCAGATCGCGAACCGTGTCTACCCCGGCCAACGGGGCGACTTTGTCACCATCAACAACGCCAACCCGGCGCTTGCCGTTTTCGGCAATGAATTGAACCAAACGCATGATCATGACCCCTATTCGATGATCTCGAATTCACCAAGCGCATCCTCGGCGATTTCAAGCCCCAGACCGGGCAGATCATCATCAAGATCAATGAAACCGTTCTTTGGCACCGGGTCGCCTTTGAAGACGTAGTAGAACAGTTCGTTTCCGACCTCGACATCAAAGACCGGGAAGAATTCCGATATCGGGCAGTTCAGGTTCGCCATCGTCAGGTGATAGTTATGCATCTGACCGGCATGCGGAATGACCGGCACCTGATAGGCTTCCGCCAGTGCATTGATTTTTTGGGCGGCGGTAATACCGCCAACACGGTTGGTGTCATATTGAATGACACTAAGTGCATTCATATCCAACAGCGTCTTGAATCCGAAATTCGTGAACTCATGCTCACCGCCGGAAATCGGCACGATGTTCATGTTGTTCAGTTCGGCATAGCCCGCAAGATCATCGGCAATCACCGGTTCTTCAAGCCAACGCGGCTCGAATTCTGCCAGTTTGGGCAACATGCGCTTGGTATATTCAAGGTTCCAGCCCATGTAACACTCCAGCATCAGATCACGATCCGGACCGATGACTTCGCGTACGGTTTTGACCAGATCAAGGTTCTTGCGCATCCCTGCGGGACCATCTTTCGGTCCCCAGCCAAAGCGCATCTTGACCATATCAAAACCCTGATCGACATAACTCTGGGCCTCTTTGGCAAGCGCATCAATCGACTGACCATAAAGCTTGGACGCATAGACAGGAATCTGCTCCTTGGTTCTACCACCAAGCAACTTGAATACCGGTTTGCCGGTTGCCTTGCCCATGATGTCCCAGATCGCGATATCAATCGCCGAAATTGCCACCATACCAACGCCTTTACGGCCCCACGCATGGGTACGGCGATACATTTTCTGCCACAGATATTCATTGTCGAACGGGTCTTCGCCAATCACCAGCGGCGCAAGATAGGTATCAATGATTTGCTTGGTGATCGTCGGTGCGAGTGCCGCGTTACCAATACCGACAATACCGTTATCGGTTTCAACTTCACAGATCAGCCATTCATGGAACCGGAAGGATCCCATGCTGTCGCCGCGCTCAAAAAGTGCATCGGATGCATTGGTACAGAAATTGGCCTGCGGGGCGACGGTTTTACCGCTCCAGCGCAACACACGTGTGCGGATACTTTTGATTTTCATCGCAATCATCCTTTCAGATGGAGTGCCCGCAAATCGGGCTTTCGAACAAAGCGGTGACGTTCACACAAGACACATGTCCTGGGCGGTCTCCGGATCGAACCAGAATTTATGATTAGAACCTTGCCTCGGGCCGGGTGCGCAGGGAGAACGCAACCCGTCCGACGGCAAAAACAATCAGGTACTGATCGTCAGGCGGCCAATCGGGCCTGACGTCGGCTTCCCGCCATTCTTGCGACAATTTCAAATGCCGCCAAGGTCGCCCCGACATTGGCTTTGCCAAGGCCGGAGATGTCGTAAGCCGTACCATGCGCAGGCGTTGCAACCGGGATCGGAAGCCCCCCCTGCACGGTCACACCACGATCAAAGCCCAGAAGCTTTATCGCGATCTGCCCCTGGTCGTGATACATGGTGACAATCGCATCAAGTTCCCCGGCTTGCGCCTTTAGGAAAATGGTGTCGGCCGGCCATGGCCCATCCGCCGGAAGTCCAAGGTTTTTGGCCTTCTCTACCGCTGGCGCGATAATGTCGATTTCCTCGCGACCAAAATTCCCGCCATCGCCCGCATGCGGGTTAAGAGCAGCAACACCAACCCGTGGCTTATCGATCCCGTTGGCGACAAGAGCATCGGTAATCAGTCGAACCGCATCAACAATCCGGTCGACCGAAATGTTTTCCACGACACGTGCCAGTGCAATATGGCTGGTCACGCGGCTAGTCCACATGCCTTCCATGGTGTTGAATTCACAGATCGGACCATCATGACCAATATGCTCGGCCATATAATGCAGCTCGTCCTCATGGCCCATGCCACCACGGATCATGGCTTCCTTGTTGAACGGCATGAACAAAATGCCATCAACTTTTTCGTCACGTGCAAGGTCAAGGGCGACGTCAAGCGTGCGCAGACTTGCTGCACCGGATTTGGCATCGACCACACCGGGTTTGATCTGATCCGGATCGAAAAATGATGTTTCGATATAGGGATAGGCATCTTTTGGCCAGCTTGCCGGGAGATCCTTGACTGCTGCCAGATTAATATCAAGACCGGAATCCTTGCGGCCGCGTTCAATCAGGCATTTGTCGCCAATCACCACCACATCCGCCTTCTCGCGAATATCACTGCGCGACAGAAGACGCAGAAGCAATTCCGGACCAATACCGTTGGCGTCGCCGGGGATTACCGCCAAACGCGGTTTCACATTAACAGTCATCTATAAAAGAACTCCACAAGCGTCATGGGAATGAAGGGCAGGTAGGTGACCGCCATCAGCACAGCGAACAGCACGCCGATGAAAGGCACATTAACCTTGGTCGTTTCCCAGATATCGGTTTTGGCAATCGAACAGGATGTCACCAGCACACTGGCGACAGGCGGGGTCTGCTGACCAATGGCAAGATTAAGGGTAAGAATGATGCCAAAATGCACGGGATCAATCCCGACCTGCTGGATCAGCGGCAAGACAATCGGCACCACCAGAATGATCGCAGCAGCACCGTGCAATATGCAGCCAAGAACAAGCAAAAGCACATTAAGCAGCATCAGCACGACGAACGGATCATTGGTAAATCCGGTGATCGCCGCAGCCAGCATCTGCGGCAGACCTTCCTCGGTCAGATAAAGACCCAGCACAGCCGAGGTCGCGACCAGCAGCATCACGGTTGCTGTCTGGTTGATCCCTTCGCGCAGGGCATCAAGGAACATCGAAAAATCAAGTTCCCGATAGATGAAGGCCCCGATAACAACCGCGGCAACCACCGCCAGGCCAGCTCCTTCGGTCGCTGTTACCAACCCGCCGAAAATACCGCCCAGAATGATGAATGGCAGGGTCAGTGCCCAGGCCGCTTCACGGAAGGTTTTGCGAACGCGCGCCAGATCAAAACGTTCATCACGCGGAATGTCATATTTTACTGCAAAGTAATAGCTGACACACATCAACCCGAATGCCCCCAGAAGGCCCGGCACGACACCGGCAACAAACAGTTGCACAATCGAGGTATCCGAAAGCGCCCCATAAAGGATCATGGGAATTGACGGCGGGATAATGATCGCAAGGGATGCCGAAGACGACGTTATCGCAGCCGCAAAGGTGCCTTTATATCCCTTGCGCTTCATGCCAGGGATCAGGACCGAACCGGTCGCGGCAACATCCGCCACCGCAGAACCCGAAATTTCGGCAAAGAATAACGACACCCCGATATTGACCATCGCCAGACCGCCGCGCATGAACCCGATCAGGGCCGAAACGAAGTCGATCAGCCGACGCGAAATCGATGAGGTGTTCATCAATGCGCCCGCCAGAATGAATAGCGGGATCGCAATCAGGGGAAAGCTGGTCGCACCGTCAAACAGGGCAAGTGCGGCATTGTAAAAACCCGGAACTCCATGCAGGGAATAAACCCCCACCAGTGCAGCCGCACCGATGGATACCGCAATCGGAACCCCCATAAAGACCAGGAAAAACATCAAAGGAAGAATGACTGAAACGGCCATCATGCTGCCCTTTCATTGAACGGCGCATCGCTTTTCTGCGCCTTGGCAATTTCGTGGTTCATTTCTTCGGTTTCGACATCAAGTGCCGTCACCATGCGCTGCCATGCTTCCGGCAAACTCAGTAATTGACCAATCACGAACAGCGCACAGCCGACCGGAATGACCGATTGAGTGAATTGCAAGCCAACCCAGGGCAACGAAATCAGGGTTTCGCCCCCCATGATCTGAAGAACAAACCAGCCAGCCCACGCCATTGCAGCAAACATCGCAATGACGATGGCCTCGCCCATCAGAAAGACGATCTTGCGCAGGGTCAGAGGCAGGGCAAGAAGAACACCCGAGAAACTGAGGTGGGATCGGCGCACAGCGGCAAGAGCGGCACCGTAATAGGTAATCCAGGCCAGCATCACCGAAGCCACTTCGTCATACCAGACCAGGGAATAACCGCTATAGCGGAAGATCACTGCCAGGATCACGATCAACGCCAGAAACGTGATCAATGTCATGGTAAAGACTTCCAGTGTACGCCGGAACAGAACTGCTGCGAACTGCATCGCGTTCTCTCCTAAGGAAAACGAAGGAAGAAAATGCGGGGCAACCGGACGGATGGTTGCCCCCGCCCGATTTAGTCTGCAGTCGCAAGGGCGGCATCAACCAGTGCCTTGCCGCCATCAATTTCGGATGCGAACTTGTCATAGATCGGCTTGGAAGCTTCAACAAAGGCGGCACGATCAGCCGTATTGACTTCCATACCGCCTGCCGTCAGCTCATCAAGCAGCGCCTTGTCAGCCTTCGCACCGGCATCACGCGACCAAAGGGCCACTTCGCGCGCGGTATTGACCAGAATGTCGCGAACTTCCGGATCAAGGTCATTATAGACCGTAACCGACATGGTCGGATAAGACGGCGAATAGATATGCCCCGAAAGCGTCAGGTATTTCTGCACTTCGTTAAGCTTGGCAGCCTCGATGTTGGTCAGCGGATTTTCCTGACCATCAATGACACCGGTCTGAAGACCGACAAAGACTTCGGAAAAGGCCATCGGCGTCGGGTTCGCACCATAATTCGAGAACATGGCAACCCGCCATTCAGATTGCGGCGTGCGTAACTTGATACCATCAAGATCGGCCGGAACATTGATCGGACGCGCATTGTTGGTGATCTGACGGAAACCGTTCTCCCAAAGAGCAAGGATTTTGTAACCGGCCTCTTCAGCCTGCGGGGCGACGGTCGGCCAGAAAACAGACTCTTCGATTTTTGCCAATTGATCACGATCCTTCACAAGGAACGGCAAATCAAAAAGGGCAAATTTGTCTGCAATGGTCGGCATGGTCGATGACGGCAAAGTAATCTGCACCGTCCCAAGCTTCAGGCGCTGCATCAGCTCTTTGTCCTTGCCCAGCTGGGCAGAGTCAAAAAGCTTCACCGTTGCCTTGTCACCAAGTCGCTCATTGGCAAGACGGGTAAACTCAGCCGCAGTATTCGCCTGAAGCGAACCATGCTCGGCACTGATGGCAAATACGATCTCGTCTGCAGCATTTGCAGTTGCGAGTGCGGACATGGACGTGATGCTGCCAAATGTTACGGCAGCGACAAATTTACGGATACGACCTGTGTGGGTCATGTATTCCTCCCGATTTATATCTATTTCGCTGTTCACCGGTAGCTGGGAACGCACGATCTTTGCCGTGCTTGATTTTGGTATACCATATTGAAGATACCGAGAGTCAACAAAAAATCACCTTAGGTCCGCCTTCATTGACAGAAAATCATAAAATTTGATAAAAAAACAAAAACTTAGGATTAATCATCACTGACAAGATCCACCCTCCTCCAACCCCAAATGGTATACCATATTTTTTGGTATACCATTTTTGCCTTGCTCTTATTCATTACGCATCCTATAGTTTGCGCAATGACGATACGCAGGGAAGAATGGTTTGAGTAACATCACGCTAAACGCCGGATCAGAATCCGACCTCGACACCTACGAGCCGACTGTCGATGCACCACTCGCAACCATCTCGGAGAACAGCGACCTGCCGCTGGCCCAACAGGCAGCAAATGTCCTGCGCGACATGATCGTGCAAGACATCATTCCGCCGGGCAAACCGATCCGCGAACGCACATTGGCTCAACAGCTTAATATATCACGCACCCCCCTGCGCGAAGCCTTGCGGATTCTGGCCGTTGACGGCCTTGTCGAACTTCTGCCTTCACGCGGTGCGATTGCGGCAAATCCAAGCCCCGAAGACGTCAAGCACATGCTTGAATTTCTTGGCGGGATCGAAGGTCTTGCCGGGGAACTGGCCTGCAAACGCGCGACCGACGAAGAAATCGACGAAATCCGTGCCCTGCATTACGAAATGCTTGCCGCCTTTGCCCGCAAGGACCGCCTCGCCTATTTCAAACTCAACCAGCGGATTCACCGCGCCCTTGTAATGGCATCGGGAAATCCATTGCTGATTGAAACCCATGAACGCATGAATGCGCGACTTTATCGCATCCGTTATCGATCCAACATGCGCAATACAAAATGGCCAACCGCGATTAGCGAGCATGAGGAAATTCTGAAAGCCATTGAAAGTCGTGATGCCGCCAAACTGAATGACCTGATGCGCAACCACCTCGGCAGCACATGGATCAAAGTCAGCGAAGACGGTCAAGTCGGCACCGCGGATCATCACGATAACGATTAATCCAGAAACACACGAACCGGCACTGCTGGAACTGGCTCCCGCGAAAGCGGGGGCCTTCTTTTTTGACTGCAATCAATAAAAAGCTTGGCAACCGCTGGCTGGCTATGGCTCCCCGGCGAAATTCTGCCAACTCGTGCAACAATCGGCGTCAATGAACTTGGCGCAAATACCCTGATCGAAGTCGTGGTATCTGCGGCCAAATAGCAACCTGCTATAGCGTCTTTCAATTGGCGGTAAGTTTAACAACCTAGCCGCAACGCAAATGTTGATCTTTGGCACAGGCACATCAAGAAATTTCAAGATGCCTGTGCCTAAACCGTAAAGTTAGATATCAAAGTTGGTGGGCAAAACGATCATGTCACGGATCGTCACCGTACGCGGGCGCGACAGCATGTAAATCACCGCGTCTGATACTTCCTCCGGATCAAGCAGCGCGCCATTTTCCTTGGCTTTACGCAGGTTCTCTTCAGGCCAGTCTGCCAAAAGGGCCGAAACGACCGGCCCCGGCGAAACTTGTGCGACACGAATGCCGTGTTTGTTTAGCTGGCGACGCATGGTTTGCACAAAGCAAGTGATTGCCCATTTTGATCCGGAGTAAACCGGCTCCCACTGGATCGGCATATGACCTGCAACGGAAGCCGTCACAATGATGTCTCCGGTTTTGCGTTCCTGCATGTGCGGGATCACATCACGAACATTCTTCATCACGGCATTGACGTTCAGGTTCAGCATCCGGTCAATCGTTGCGGTGTCTGTTTCGGTCAAGTCACCACCGATATAGGAACCTGCATTGCAATGCAGAATGTCGATATGGTCGACCTTTTGCAGGATTTCTGGAACCATCGTAGCACAGCTATCTGCATCAAGCAGATTGGTATGTTGCGCAATAGCATTCGCCCCCAATTCAGTCGTCAACTGAGAAAGGGCATCCTGATTGTAGTCAACCATCACAACCTGTACGCCAGCTTCAAGAAGCGCGCGCGTAGTAGCAAGACCGATGCCCGAGGCAGCGCCAGTGACAACAGCAACTTTGCCCTGAAGGGATTGAGCCATAATTCGTCTCCGATAAAAATGATTGAGATCAGACAGCCAGAAAACCGCCATCCACAGGCAAGACAGCCCCACTGACGAAGGACGCATCGTCGCTCAACAACATGATGATCGAACGGGCAACGTCATCCACCTCGGCAAAGCGCCCTTGGGGGTGACGAACCATCATCGGATCGGCTTTGGCCGGCTCCGACCAGGTCGTCGCGGCAAGTTCGGTCATGGTAATAGTGGGGGCAATGGCATTGACCCGAATACCGTACGGTCCAAGCTCCTTCGCCATAACGCGGGTCGCGCCTTCCAGTCCGGCCTTGGAGGCGGCATAGCACATATGCTCCTCAAACCCGCGATGCCCGGCGATGGATGTAACATTAACAATCGCCCCACCACCACCTGCTCTCACCCGGGCACGTGCAAATTCCTGCGCACAAATCAAAGCCGCCCGCAGGTTGATGCCCATCACGGTTTCATACCCCGCATCGGTCATCTCAAGCACACTTTCAAGGACATTGGTCCCGGCACAATTGATCAGAAAATCTGCCGTCCCTGCTGTCTGCATGGCATTGCGTGCCGCCCTACTGTCGGACAAATCCACCTGAATCGCGCGCGCCCCGATCTGGGCGCTCAGCGCATCAAGATCACCTTGTGTTCTGGCCATGGCGATGACGGAGGCACCGCGTTCAGCCAGAAGATGGGCGCAGGCACGACCGATGCCTTTGCCAGCCCCTGTGATCACGACTGTTTTTCCATTGAATGTATCGGTCATGAAGCGACGTTTCCCTGATAATGATTACGCAATTTGCACCATGGCCGGCTTATTGTTTGCCGCTGCTTTTCTCGTTTTGCGATGCACTCGTTACTGATTAAGTCATGCGTTCCAGCAGAATATCTGCGGTCAGATCATCTGTAACAAGTGTGTCCACCAACCCGCGCTTGATCGCTGCATGAATGATTGGAACCTTGTGTTTGCCGGCCGCCGTCAGGATCTTGTTGGGAATATCTGCTAGCGCGTTCAGGTCGACCCCGACCGTTCGCTCGTTTAGCGGATGGTCAATCTCGTTCCCATCAGCATCAAGAAAACGGCCCAGAACATCCCCGACCGCACCCGCGTCACGCAATTCCTGCATGGTCAGATCCCCTGGCAAACCATATTTCACCATAAATGAAAGATCGGACACATCCCCCACGACCAGCAGGGCTGCATCAGCAGACAGGCACCGCTCGATATGGGATGCATAGATTTCCTGGCTTAAGAAGACGTCTTTATCGACATCATCGGGCAGATAAATCGGTGCAACCAGATGTGAATAGTTGGCGTCAAACCGCTCGGCAAAGCCCGAAGCAATGCTAAAGGCATTAAAGGATGATCCGGCCGCCGTCCCGCCCATCAGGGCAAGAATTTCCAGATCCGGCAGGGAATGAAGCGGCAAACGCTCCATCGCGCGCTGCAATGTTACCCCCCAGGAAACTCCGATCCTTTTCCACGGCTCTGTCTTAAGGGTCGCCGTCAGATAGTGGGCAAGTGCCGCGCCAACAGGGGCGTGATAGTCATAATTGTTATGATCTACCGGCACGACCAGCGCTTTGCCAACACCTGCCTGTTCCAAACGTTTTTGTGCTTCAAGCCGGGTTACAAAAGGCGACTCGATCTGGATTTTCACCAACCCCAGCGACTTTGCTTTCTGAATGGCCTGATTAACACGCAGGCGGGTTACCCCCATATCACGCGCGACTTCCGCCTGTGTCTGGCCGTTCACGTAATAGCGCCAACAGACCTCGGTCACGAAACCTTCGCTATCCTCAAGTGGTTCTCTTGGCATGAATTATTTCCTCTTGTCGCCCTGCACATTGGCCCTGTGCAATTGTCATGTCACGCAAACTAACAAATGTAATTCAAAAATTACAAATGAAAATTTTCACTTGCATCAAATATATTACATATGCATTCTTCCGGCGACCGGAATCGCAAATCCAATGCAGCGCAAGACTGCCAAATGCGATCCCCCATCAATCAACGGGAGGAATATCCAATGAATTTTGCACTCAAAGTGGGCGTCTCAGCCTTCGCCATGGCTGTCGCCTCAAGCACTGCTTATGCTGATGATGCATTCTGGAAAGAAGCAGCCGCCCCCTATCAGGATGTCACACTGCATGGCGTGACGGAATCCACACCGCCATCCAATTACATTCGCGAAGTCCTCGCGCCACAATTCGAGGAACTGACCGGTATCCGCGTTGATATCGAGACCACGTCCTGGGATCAGATGTATGACAAGGCCATCAAGGACATGGAAGCTGGAACCGGCATCTATGACATGGTCTTTATCGAACAGGACATTGTCTATTCCTATCTGGCGCGCGACTTCCTGACAGACACGACCAAACTTCTGGCCGACAATCCGTCCCTTAAGGCACCGACTTACAGCGAGAACAACTTCACCACCTTTGCCGATTACTTCCGTGGTGAAAACGGTCACCTGTATGGCGTCCCTATGGAAGCTTTCATCAAGATCTATCTCTATCGTACCGACCTGTTCAACGATCCGGAAATCAAGGAAGCCTTCAAGGCAGAAACCGGCCACGAACTGAAACCGGCCACCACGCATGAAGAATATGGCGAGATCGCCCGCTTCTTCACCAAGTGGGGCGAAGATCACGATCTGGATCTGTGGGGCACCACCGCACAGGCCCATACCGGCCATCCGGCATCCTGGTACGAGTTCTTTGAAACCATTGCCCCGACTTATGGCGTCTATAACTGGGGCATTGATGCGGACAACAACTATGCCGCATCCGTTGCCAATGGGGGTTCGATGAATAGCCCCGAAGCCAAGGAAGCCATGAAGTGGTGGCTGAGCATGCGCGACATTGCCCCGCCTGAAAGCAATGCTTCGACCTGGACGGAAGTCGGCACCACATTTGGTGCGGGTCGTGTTGCCCAAGGTCTGGTCTATGGTGAAAACGCCGGCTGGATCGCAGCCGATGAATCCAAATCGCTTGTAGTTGGAAAAGTGGGGGTCGCCCTGCCCCCGATGGAAGACGGCATCCTTGAGGAAGTCGAAGGCGGCAAAGGTTATATCGGTTATTACGATGGAGGTGCCTTTGGCATTCCAGCAACGTCAAAAAACCAGAAAGCCGCGATGCTGTTCCTGCAATATATCGGTCAGGACGAAGTTCAGCCGGACTGGGCTGTTGCCGCACCACGTGTGACCAACAAATCGACCTATGACGATCCCAAAGTCCAGGCCATGAACAAAGAACTTGGCGGTTATTATGATCTTCTGCGTGACAAGGGATATCTGTTTGCCGGCGCCCCGGCATATCCGTTCCATGCACAGGTTCGCGAAGCTACTGCACCGATCCTGTATCAAATCCTGACGGGCGACCTTGGCCCGGACGAGGGACTTGATCAGATGGCAGCAAAGGCCGAGGCCGAGCTGACCGATCTTGGCTATCGCAAGTAAGGCCTTTTCCCAACTTACCTTTCATGGTCGCTGCCCCATGGGCAGCGACCAGATCCCGGCATGATCCCCGCTTTGGCGGCGTGACCGCCACACTGCATCTTTTTCCAGGGAGTTGACGATGCAATCCAACAAGCTTGGTTGGATCCTCCTGGCCCCTACGCTGGTGATCCTGTTTTTCTTTGGCGTTTTGCCGTTCCTGTATGTCGTTTTCGTCTCGTTCCATCAATGGAATCCATTTGCGGCATCCCCCGAAATGATTTTCAACGGCGCGGAGAATTTCCGGCGCATCGTCTTTGACAGCGCATTCCTGAATTCGCTGGGCGTGACAGTTGCCTTTGTCATCTTTGCCGTTCTCTCCGAACTGGTGATCGGTTATCTGCTGGCTCAGGCCTTTATGCGGGAATTTCCCGGGAAATCGGTCTTTCGCACGATCCATACACTGCCACTGATTATGGCACCGATCATTGTCGGGTCGGTCTGGAAGCTGATGACCACACCATCCATCGGGATCATCCCTCATTATCTGGATGAATGGTTCGGGATCACGATGAATATCGGGACATCCGCCCCGGCTGCCTTCCTGACCATCGTCATCATGGATATCTGGCACTGGACGCCGCTTGTCACCCTGACCCTGATCGCGGCACTGGTGTCGCTGCCACGCGATCCGTTTGAACAGGCCCAGATCGACGGGGCGAACAAAGCTCAGACATTCTGGCACATCACCCTTCCGATGATCACACCAGCTCTGGTCGCAACCGTTTTCATTCGCCTGATGGATGCCCTGCGCACGGTCGATGAAGTCTGGATGCTAACCGGGGGTGGTCCGGGATCGTCCACCCGTTTCCTTGGCGTGCATATCTTCAAGGAAGTCTTCCCCAAGACCAATTACGGCTATGGCTCTACCATTTCGGTGATCGTGCTGTATCTGACCATCGTGGTTTGCTGGCTGCTCTATGTCAGCATGCTCGCACCGCGCAAGAACCGGAAGGGATAAGACGATGAAAAAGCGCAATCCGCTACTGACAACGCTTTTCTGGATATTGATCAGCCTTCTGACCCTGTTTCCGATCTATTGGCTGTTTGTCATTTCGGTCAAACCCGCGGTTCAGCTTTTCAGCACACCGGACATTCTGGTTAGCAATCCCTATTGGGGGAACTATGTCGAGGTTCTCGGCAATCGGTTGATCCGAAGCTACATGGTCAATTCACTGGTGATTTCGACCGGGAATGCCGTGCTGTGCACAGTGCTTGGTTTCTTTACCTGCTATGCGCTATCGCGTTTCAATTTCCGCGGCAAGGAATCCATCTTTTTCTGGACGATCACCAACCGTATGGCACCGCCCGCGGTGTTCCTGTTGCCGCTTTTCCTGTTGATGACGCAGGTTTACCGGGTTGGCGATTTCACGCTGCTTGATACCCGGATTGGCATGATTCTGGTCTATTGCACCTTTAACCTGCCGTTTGCGATCTGGACCCTGCGCCCGACGATTGACGCCATCCCGCGTGAACTGGATGAAGCCGCCTATGTCGATGGTGCAAGCCCATGGAAAGTTATTACCGAAATCGTTTTTCCGCTTTGTCGGCCCGGGCTTGCCGTGACCCTGATCCTGACCTGGGTGTTTGCCTGGAACGAGTATCTGCTGGCAGCAACACTTACCAATTTCGATGCCCGTACCCTGACCACCGGCCTTTCGGAATATGTCACGACCACCGGGACCGAGTGGGGAATCATGGCCACGATTTCAGTCTTCACCCTGATCCCTGCCCTGATCGTGTTCGGACTGGTTCAAAAACATATTGTTGCCGGTCTGACCTTTGGCGCGGTGAAAGGATAACACCATGACCAGACACAATACGACACAGCTTGATACAGCCTCGCTGACCGAAGACGACACCGAAAAAACCAAGGCCCCGGAAGAACGGCACGGCTTTCTGCCAATCGAAACCAATGCCTTTGACCGGTGCTTTATCTCGGTCGTGATCTGGGTGGCATTGTCCCTGTTCTGGTTCCGCTTCGTGGAGCCAATGGGTCTGTCCATCTGGATTTCGAATGCCATTGCCCTTGCTCTTGCTGTCTTTATCGTCAGGAAAGGATAACGCCATGAAATCGTTGGTTCTGGAAAAAAAAGACGACATCACCCTGCGCGATTTTCCTGCCATTGACCGCGAGGAAGAAGTCCTTGGCCCACGCGACGTGCGCATCAAGATGCATACCGTCGGCATTTGCGGATCGGATGTACATTACTACACCCATGGCCGGATTGGTCCATTTGTGGTCACTGCGCCAATGATCCTGGGGCACGAAGCATCCGGCACCGTGATCGAAACCGGATGCGATGTCACAACGCTGTCCGTTGGTGACCGGGTCTGTATGGAGCCGGGCATCCCCGACCCCAACAGCAAGGCAACCCGCCTTGGCATGTATAATGTTGATCCGGCCGTACGCTTTTGGGCAACCCCGCCGGTACACGGGATTTTGCGCCCGACCTGTGTGCACCCCGAAGCCTTTACCTTCAAGCTTCCCGACAATGTATCCTTTGCCGAGGCCGCCATGGTCGAACCGCTTGCAGTGGGTGTCCACGCCGCCACCAAAGCCCGGATCAAACCGGGCGATATCGCGGTGGTCATCGGCGCTGGCCCCATCGGACTGGTCACCGCATTGTCGGCATTGGCCGGTGGCTGTGCCCGGGTGTATGTCGCCGACCTTGCCGAAAAAAAGCTTGAAATAGCAGCATCCCTAAGTGCGGCGATCATCCCAATTGATGTCAAATCCCAAAACATCCCCGAGGTGATCAAACGCGACACCGATGGCTGGGGGGCCGATATCGTGTTTGAAGCCACCGGCTCGCCCAAGGCTGCCGCCGGGGTTTTTGAACCCCTTTGCCCGGGTGGGTGTGTCGTCATGATTGGCGGTCAGCCTGATCCGATCAGCTATGACGCAGGGGCAGCGATGATCCGGGAAGCCCGGATCGAGAATATTTTCCGTTATGCCCATGTCTTTCCGCGTTGTGTTGCCATGCTGAGTTCCGGCGCAATCGACGTAAAACCCCTGATCACCAGAACATTCGCATTCGAAGACAGCGTGCGCGCATTCGAGATCGCAGCATCCGCCCCACCGGCGGACGTCAAATTGCAGATCGAATTGCCGCAATAGGGAGAAGCCTTATGGCCGACGTAAAAATAGAAAACGTAATCAAGCGCTACGCCAATATTCAGGTCATGCACGGGGTGAATGTCGACATCAAGGATGGCGAGTTTGTCGTCCTGGTGGGGCCGTCTGGTTGTGGCAAATCAACACTGTTGCGCATGCTTGCCGGGCTAGAGGAAATCAGCGAAGGCACCATCTCGATTGGCGGACGGATCGTGAATGATGTTCTGCCGAAAGAACGCGATATTGCAATGGTGTTCCAAAGCTATGCACTTTATCCCCACAAAACGGTGTATGAAAATATCGGCTTCCCGCTCAAGATGGCAAAACGACCGGAAAGCGAGATAAAGCAGAAGGTTACCGACGCCGCCGAAATTCTCGATCTTGCCCATCTTCTTGACCGCTATCCCAAGCAGCTTTCCGGCGGCCAGCGTCAACGTGTCGCCATGGGCCGCGCCATCGTGCGAGATCCGCAAGTCTTCTTGTTTGACGAGCCGCTTTCAAACCTTGATGCCAAACTGCGCGTGACCATGCGCGTTGAGATCAAGGAACTGCATCAGCGTCTTGGCACAACGATTGTCTACGTCACCCATGATCAGATCGAAGCAATGACCATGGCGGACAAAATCGTCGTCATGCGTGATGGCCGGGTCGAGCAGATTGGTTCTCCGTTGGATCTGTATGACAATCCGATAAACGTTTTTGTTGCTGGCTTCATCGGCTCACCTTCGATGAATTTCGTTCATGGCAAGATAACCGAACACAATGGCACGAAGCACTTTGAGTCCGATAACGGCCTGATCCTGCCAATACCACCGACCACAACACCAACGGGAAAATCAGTGACCTACGGCATTCGTCCTGAACATATCGACATTGGCGATGAGGGGATTTCAATGAATGTCGTGGTCGTTGAACCAACAGGTTCTGAAACCCAGATCGTTGCGAAATCAAACGGTGACCTCATTGACGCGCTGGTCAAACAGCGTATCTCTGCCCGCCCCGGTTCCGAACTTCATTATGTGATTGATCCGGTCAACGTGCATCTGTTCGACCGCGATACCGAACTGCGGATATAGGGGAGCCCGATGAATTCACCTGCCGCAGTAATTTTCGACCTCGACGGTTGTCTGGTCGACAGCGAACCCTTGTCGCTTGAGGTCTTGGCAACCGAAATGCACCGCCTCGGAATTGATGGCATTACGGTTAATGATATCCGTGACCGGTTTCTCGGGGTTTCGATCCAAGACATTTGCAGACATGTCTCCGAACGTCTCGGTCAGGCCTGCCCGGACGATTTTATCGACCGGGTCGAAACGCGCCTTCTCAGGGAATATCAAACGCGCCTCCAACAGATTGAGAATGCGGAAATGTTGTTGGATCGGCTTTCCAATGCAGGGATGAAAACGGCACTTGCAACCGGCAGCTCCCTGCGACGAATGGCGGCAACTCTTGAAATATCGGGTCTTGCCGCGCATTTCCCGGGCACCGCATACAGTGCCGAGCAGGTCGCCAATGGCAAACCCGCGCCTGACTTATTCCTGCTTGCCGCAGAGGGCATTGCAACCGATCCCAAAGATTGTGTTGTTATTGAAGACTCTCCGCATGGCGTAAAAGGAGCTATCTCAGCCGGGATGAGAGCTATAGGTTTTGTAGGTGGAACGCATTTACATGATATTCGCTCACATCAAACCCAACTGCTTAAATCCGCCGGTGCGTCAGAAATCTTTGAATGCCTTCTGGACGTTGGAGATGCAATTCTGCACAAGCCTGCGTAACATCAACACATTTGCATGCCATCGCTCAAGATATGGCAGCTTGAATTTCCACAGAAGGCTTTGGGATGACTTTTCTTGGAATTGATCTGGGAACCTCCGGTATCCGCCTACTGCTGATTGACGACGGTGGTGTGCCGATAGGCTCAGCGGAACGCAGCTATCACGCCAGCCATCCGCATCCGGGCTGGTCTGAGCAAAATCCTTCGGACTGGATTGCGGCACTGGAAGATTCCATTGCCGAGCTGCGTGATAATTATCCGCAGTTTGCCGCGCTGCGGGGTATTGGCGTAGCCGGCCATATGCATGGAGCGACACTTCTGGATAACAGCGGACGGGTCTTGCGCCCCTGTATTCTGTGGAATGACACGCGCTCTCATACGCAGGCCGCGCACCTTGATGCGAAAAAACCGTTTCGTGCCATTTCAGGCAATATCGTCTTTCCGGGATTTACCGCCCCGAAACTTGAATGGGTGCGGGAAAACGAACCCGATATTTTTGCAAAAACCGCAAAGGTTCTTCTGCCCGCCGCTTATCTTAACTATTACCTGACCGGGGAATATGTTGCGGACATGTCGGATAGCGCGGGCACATCATGGCTTGATGTGGGTAATCGGACATGGTCGAACACGTTGCTTTCTGCCGGAAACATGCGCCAAGATCAGATGCCCCGCCTTGTCGAAGGTACGGACGAAGCCGGTCGCCTGCGTCGCGCTCTTTTGGACAAATGGGGTCTTGGTGGGCCGGTTTCGGTTGCCGGTGGTGCGGGTGATAATGCAGCAGCGGCCTGTGGCATTGGCGCGCAGAATGAAGGACAGGGATTTGTCTCGCTTGGCACATCTGGTGTGTTGCTATCAGCACGCGACGGCTATCATCCGGCACCAGAAACCGCGTTGCATACATTCTGTCATGCCATCCCGGGAAGATGGTACCAGATGGGCGTTATGCTCTCGGCAACAGATAGTCTGAACTGGCTTGCGCGCATCACCGGTCAAAACCCGACAGAGCTAACTTCAAAGCTTGATGGCAACCTGAAAAAACCCGGCACTGTCCGCTATCTCCCTTATCTGGCGGGGGAAAGAACGCCACATAATGATGCAGAGATCCGTGGCAGCTTCACAGGACTGGCGACCGAAACGAGCCGCGAAGATCTTACGCGTGCCGTGCTTGAAGGTGTTGCGTTTGGTTTGCGAGACAGCTTTGAGGCATTGGCCGCAACCAACGCTAAACTGGATCGTTTGATCGCTATTGGCGGTGGGTCGGCCTCCCGATACTGGATACAGCTGATCGCAACTACTCTTGGCGTCCCATTGTCACTTCCCAAAAGCGGCGAATTTGGAGCAGCACTCGGTGCTGCACGACTTGGCATCACGGCTGCCACCGGTTTGGCCGCGAATAGTGTCATGAGCCTCCCGGAAGTCCGGGAAACAATTGATCCGGACAAAGGCCTGACGAGCACATTTGATGATGCTTATCAAAAGTACAGCTCTGCGTATCTCGCCATAAAATCTTGCCAGTAACATCCTGGATTTTGGCAGGATTAGCGCTCACTTTGTTCGCTCAGCTCCGCCCGACGGGCTCCGCAAAGAACCTGGCAAACAGGCTTGGCCTATTTGCGGGTTCAACATCCGTCATCCCCGAAGCCAAAACGACAAAACCCCGCCGGATAGCGGGGTTTGCTCGTTTGGTTGCGGGGAGAGGATTTAGCTACGCGCATTGCGCTACGCTGAACCGGCGCAAAGCGATGCTTTGCTTGGTTTGAACAAGAGGCTAAAAATGACCGCTCCCACCTACCAGACATTAAAAAAGCCCGCCACGAGGGCAGGCTTTCTTAAAGTTGGTTGCGGGGACGCGCACCGAAGTATACTCATCTACGCCAATCACCATTAGAGCCTAACTTATTTACTGCCAAGCCCTTTCCTCCGTATGATACCCAACCAACATAAGACAGCCTTCAAATTGCAGAGCCAAACACATTAGGGTCTACAAAATTGGAAAATGGCAGGGTAATCAAAACATCCAGGCCACCGCCATCACGGTTTCGAATGGCGATTTCACCGCCATGTGCCTTGATTGCACGCCGCGCAATCGAGAGCCCCAAGCCAAAGCCGGCACCGTTTATCCCGGGCTCCCCGCGGATAAACGGTTCGAACATATTTTCAAGCTGCTCAGCCGGAATACCCGGCCCCTGATCGGATATGGTGATGCAGAACACATTGCGATCGGCATCTGCTTCGGAAGAAATCCGCACCAGCTGGCCTTCGCGTGAATGGCGCAAGGCATTGCGCACTACATTTTCAAAGGCCCGCCGCAAAAGTTCAGCATTGCCCGCCACCACCGGCACTTCACCATGCCAGTTGCGTTTGATGGCAAGATTGGTCTGGACCTTGATCCCGGTTGCCTCGGCCTCAAACCGGGCATCACTAACAACCCGGCCCAGAAGATGGTCGATATCAAGCCATGTCTGGTTCTGGCTGGCACCGCTTTCGGCCCGTGACAGGGTCAGAAGTTCTCCGACCAATTCATCCAGCCGAATGGTTTCTTTTTCAATCCGGTCAAGTGATCCTTCGATCCGTTCCGGTTTCTGACGCGCCAGCCCGACGGCCAATTGCATCCGCGCCAGCGGGGATCGCAGTTCATGTGATACGTCGTTTAGTAGGCGGTCGCGGGCCTCGATCAACTGCTGCAACCGCACGGCCATCACATCGAAGTCACGCGCCAGATCGGCAATCTCGTCACGCCTGCGTCCAATCTTTTCGCCTAGCCGCCATGTCAGATCACCATTCGAAAGTCGTTCGAACCCCTCCTGAAGCTGCCGGATCGGGCGTGTCAGGTACCAGGCCAAAACACCGCTAAACACCAGCCCTCCCAGAACACCCGCAATCACCAACGGTGTCGGAACATTGAACCGCCTCCGTTCCGGGATAGAGGCAACGATATCGGACACATCAAATTTCAGATGTACCAGCAATCCGACCGGGCTGACCGCATCACGCGACAGAAATCCGTTTTCGCGGATTTCCTCGAACCGCTCTTCGGGAATAAAATCAGGCACCGGCCGTGCGGTGCGATTTGCATCAGGCTCGATGCTAAGACGTATGCGTTCATCTTCGGGCCAATGGGCAATCGCTTTTTCTAGTGCACCAATGCCTTCTGCCTCGACGATGCGGGCCGCGGTTTCGACATAACCGCGTGCGATTTCCTGAAGATATCCGACATGATAGGGCTTGGGCGGATCGCCATACAGTGTGAATAAAAGCCACACGCCCTGCCAGATTGCCATAAAGGTCAACGCAAAACCGATCAGGATTTTCCAGAATAACCGGCCTCTCATATGTCCTGCCTCAGGCGATAGCCAAAACCGCGCACGGTTTCAATCAAACCGGCATCATTGCTGACGGATTGCAATTTCTGTCGAAGGTTGCTCATATGCACATCAATCGAACGATCATAAACCTCGCGTGTGCGTCCCAATACCTTCATTGAAAGCTCGTTCTTCGATAAGGCACGTTCCCGCGCACGCATCAGAACTTCCAGAAGATTGAATTCCGATACCGTCAGGTCCAAGTCGCGACCATCAAACTGTGCCACCCGGCGCGCAGTATTCAGTCGCAATTTTCCCAGAACGACTTCATCGTCCATATTAGAGTCACTCGTATCGCGGCGCACCTCGGCAATCGGTTCAACGCGGCGCAGGACGGCACGAATGCGAGCCACCAGTTCGCGTGGATAGTATGGCTTGGGGATGTAATCATCGGCACCAAGTTCCAACCCGACAACCCGGTCGACATCGTCACCCTTGGCGGTCAGCATGATCACCGGCACCCGGCTTTTGGTGCGCAATTCGCGCAGTACTTCAATTCCGCCTATGCCCGGCATCATGATATCAAGCAACACAACGGAAAACCCGCCACCCAGCGCCATGCGCAGGCCATCCTCGCCGTTATAGGCGTTGGCTATTTCGAACCCCTCGCCTTCAAGATATTCGCCCAGCATCGCGCCGAGTTCGACATCATCATCAACAAGCAGAATTCTGGTCACGGGCAACGGGTCTTTCAAATGCGGGTTAATTCCTGTTCATGATGACATTCTAGCGCTTAAACCGCCTAACGAAAGGCGTGGATGCCAGACTTTACACATTCCTTACAGATCATTTTCATCCCCCTCACCCCGTTCTGACAAAGGGGTTGCTATGTCTGGTATGCCCGACGGCTCAATTGCCTTTCAACGTCGGGCGCGTCTCATCCAAGGACATGAAAGCACGATGAAGAAATCATCCAGGACCGCACGCAACCTTGTCATCGCCCTGATCGTCATATTGGCGGCAGGATGGATGGCACAGGCCTATCTGTTCCCGTCCGAAGCCAAAACCAGTTATGTGACCGCCAAACCCCGTATCGGCAATCTTGCCGATACGGTACTGGCAAGTGGCACCATCACCGCCTCCAAACTGGTCAGTGTTGGCGCACAGGTATCAGGGCAGATCAAGGCACTGCATGTCGATCTCGGTGATGAAATCAAGGAAGGAGATCTGATTGCAGAAATCGATCCATCGACCCAGCAGAACGATTTGCGCGATGCCGAGGCCGCCCTTGCCAACATCAAGGCACAACTTGCCGCCAAACAGGCCGAACTGAAACAGGCGGAACTTGATTATGCGCGGCAGAAAAATATGCGTGCGCTTGATGCCTCGCCTCAGGAAGATTTCGAAAGCGCCGAGGCAACCCTAAATGTGACCAAGTCTGAAATCGCAGCGCTCAATGCGCAAATTGATCAGGCAAAAATCGCCGTTGATACCGCCGAAATCGATCTTGGATATACCAAAATCCTGGCCCCCATGGACGGTACAGTTGTTGCCCTGCCAGTCAAGGAAGGCCAGACCGTCAACGCCGCCCAATCCACCCCGACCATCATAAAACTCGCACAGCTTGATACCATGACGGTCGAGGCTGAAATATCCGAGGCCGATGTCATCCGCGTCCGCGAAGGCCAACCGGTCAGCTTCACCATTCTGGGCGATCCCGACACGCAATATGAAAGCACGCTTCGCGCCATCGAACCGGCCCCGACCGGGATCGAGGATGACGACGACAACACCGACGACGAGGCGGTTTATTATAATGGCCTGTTTGACATCGCCAATCCGGACCACCGCCTGCGTGTCTGGATGACGGCCGAAGTCACCATCACGTTAAACGAAGTGGAAAATGCCCTGATCGTACCGTCCGCCGCGCTGAGTGGCCCGAACAAGGACGGGCAATATACCGTTCGGGTTCTTGATGACGAAGGCGCCCCGGTTGAAAAACCGGTCACAGTTGGCATGAACACCAATATCAACGCCCAGATCATCAGTGGCATTTCCGAAAATGACGACATTGTCATTGGCGCGACCAGTGGCGCAGTCGCAACCAGCCAGTCCATACGTCGCGGCCCGGGGGGGATGTTCTGATCATGAACCAGATAGCGAGAAACACGGTTAACACCCCGCTGATCGAAATCCGCGATCTGTGGCGGCACTACCCGGCGGGCGAGGATCGCATTGCCGTGTTAAAGGGTGTCAACCTGACGATTGAACGCGGCGAAATGGTTGCGATCATTGGCGCGTCCGGATCGGGCAAATCGACGCTGATGAATATTCTGGGTTGTCTTGACCGACCAACTGGCGGGGAATACCGGGTTAATGGCCGCCTGACCGGCGATCTGGAACCAGATGAACTGGCCGCCCTTCGGCGCGAATATTTCGGATTTATCTTTCAACGCTATCATTTGCTGTCGGATCTAAGCGCACTTGGCAATGTCGAAGTGCCGTCAATTTATGCCGGTTTTGACGCCGAAACCCGGCGCGACCGTGCAATGGATATCCTGACCCGTGTCGGACTTGGGGATCGCATTCATCATCGCCCCAGCCAGCTTTCCGGCGGGCAGCAGCAACGCGTCAGTATCGCACGCGCATTGATGAATGGCGGCGATGTCATTTTGGCCGATGAGCCGACCGGCGCACTTGATAGCCAAAGCGGCGCACAAACGCTTGAACTGTTGCGGAACCTGCATCGCGACGGCCATACCGTCATTCTGGTCACCCATGATCATGATGTTGCCGCCCATGCCGAACGCATCATTGAAATCCGCGACGGCGAAATCATCCGCGATGAACGCCAGACGCAAGCCTTTGTCGAACGCGCCGCCAGCAAAAAAGCTGAAAACTATACCCACCGCGCATCGCGTATCCGGGCCGAAATAGATCGCTTTACCGAAGCATTCAAAATGGCACTGGTGGCCATGAATGCGCATCGGTTGCGGACCTTTTTAACCATGCTCGGCATTATTATCGGTATCGCATCGGTGGTTTCGGTCGTTGCCCTTGGGCAAGGGTCGCAGGATCGCATCCTTGCCGATATCAGTTCGATTGCGACCAACACGATTGATGTCAATCGCGGCAAGGATTTCGGTGATCGCGATGCCAGCCAGATCAGGACATTAACCGCCGCCGATGCCGATATTCTGGCGACCCAGTATTATGTCGACAGCGTCACACCCAAGGTTTCAAGCACCGTCACCCTGCGATATGGCAATATCGAAGTCGATGCCGCGGTTGCCGGTGTCGGCACCGATTATTACCGGGTACGCGGCTATGAAATGGCCGACGGCATCTGGTTTAACAGCCTAGCCGTCGATAAACGCAGTCAGGACGCGGTCATTGACGACAATACACGAGAAAAACTGTTCCCGAACGGCGAAGACCCGCTGGGGCAGGTGATTTTCCTTGGCACCGTGCCGGTGCGCATCATTGGTGTCACCGCGCCAAAGGACAGCACTTTTGGCAATAATGACAGCCTGAATATCTGGGTTCCCTACACCACCGCACTGACCCGAATTCTCGGCCAGAATTACCTAAGCAGCATCACCGTCCGTATTGATGACGCAGTCCAAACCGCGTTGGCCCAACAGAACATCGAAACCCTTCTGACCCAGCGGCACGGGGTAAAGGACTTTTTCACGATCAATACCGACACCATCCGTGAAACCATCGAAAAAACCACCAGCACCATGACACTTCTGATTTCATCAATTGCGGTGATTTCCCTGATCGTTGGCGGTATTGGCGTTATGAATATCATGCTGGTGTCGGTTACAGAACGCACCGGTGAAATCGGGGTTCGGATGGCGGTCGGCGCACGTCAAAGCGACATTCTGCGCCAATTCCTGATCGAGGCGGTTCTGGTCTGCATCCTTGGCGGGGCACTTGGCGTTCTGACTGCCCTTGGCATCGGCGTTCTGTTTGACGCGATGGGAAGCTCGTTTTCGATGGTCTATTCGACGACCTCGATTGTCGCAGCCTTTGCCTGCGCCACATTGATCGGGATTGCTTTCGGCTTCCTGCCTGCCCGAAATGCCGCCCGGCTTGATCCGGTCGACGCCCTGTCGCGCGACTGACGGAGAATACAAAAATGATCACACGGATTTTAAAGACCGGAACCATCCTTTCGATGATGGCACTTGCAGGGTGCAGCAGCCTGAACGAAACCCGCTATTCCCGTCCGGATATTACGTCGGAAAACGGCTGGAACGGAGCCGCCACCGCATCGGACAACAGCAACGCAGCAACCATCACCGCCTCGCAAAACTGGTGGCAGAATTTCGGCGATGACCAGCTTGATGAACTTGTCGCCCGTGCGCTTGAACGCAATAACGACCTGGCGGCGGCCACCATCAAAGTCCGCAAGGCACAATTGACCGCGGGCCTTGCCGAAGATGACCTTTACCCCGATTTCTCCGGTGGAGCAGATGCATCGGTTTCGCGCGATCTGGACGAGGATAATGGCAGTACGCGAAGCTTTGGCACCAATGCCGGAATCAGTTACGAGCTCGACCTTTGGGGCAAGCTTGGCCATGATTACGATGCCGCCCGCTGGGAAGCACTGGCGACCCTTGAAGATCGTGAAAGCACGGCATTATCGCTGATCGGGACCACCGCCACCCTTTACTGGCAGGCGGTTTACTATCAGCAACGCCTGGATATCGCCCAGGCCAGTATCGATTACGCCCAGCAGACCCTTGATCTGGTCGATGTTCAATATGCGTCCGGTTCGACATCGTCACTGGAACTGTTCGAAGCCCGCCAGAACCTTGAAAGCCAGTTGGCCGATTATACCCAGATCGAACAAAGTCTAACGGAAACCAAAAACGCGCTATCGATCCTGTTTGACCGCGCACCGGGTGATATTGAAATTCCGCGCATGACATTACCGTCCGGTGCCCTGCCCGATGTGGCGGCGGGTCTGCCATCGGAATTGCTGTCGCGTCGCCCGGACGTACGGGCGGCTGAATTGCGCCTTAAGGAAAGCGTTTCGGATTTGAATTCGGTCAAAACCAGTTTGCTACCGACCCTGACCCTGACGGGGGAATTGGGCACCAGCAGCGACCAGTTGCGCAATCTGTTGCAAAACCCGATTGGCACATTGGGCGCCAGCCTTGCCCTGCCTTTCCTGAACTGGAACGAGGGACAGCTTAATATCAAGGTATCCGAAGCCGAATATGAACAGGCCATCGCCGAATTCCGCCAAACGGCTTACGAAGCCATGAGCGACGTTGAAAACGCGCTTTCAGCCCGCACACAATATGATCGCCGTGCCGCCCGGCTTGAAGCCGCACTTGACGCCGCACGCAATGCCGAACGGATTTACGAAACCCGGTTCCGGTCCGGTGCAGTCGCCATGCAGGATTGGCTGGACGCGCAGGAAACCAGACGCACCGCCGAAGAAGCTGTTCTTTCAAATCAGCTTGATCGCATTACCAACCTGATCACGCTCTATCAGGCATTGGGCGGCGATGCGACACCTGCCAATGCCCAAACCAACCCGGCACCGGACACCACAGCCGCCTGACAGCAACTGTCACACACAAAAACATGATGATGCGTTTTCAAAACCTTTCGCACCATATCGGTCATGTCCTGATCCTTTTGGGTACAGGACTATGCGCAACCGCGATCCTGCTTGGCGCAAGCCGGGCGGCACAGGATTGCAAGGATGACACTGGATCAGATCGTCTCCTTGAAACGCGCAAGATCGAGCCGCCCCCAGCAAAAACCGAATACAGGAAACGAAAATAGACCACCGAACCCGTACTCGACATTATCAGATCCGCCCCCTCGGCTTCACCCGTTTCCACGTGCGCGGCATCAGAAATGTCAAGGCTGAGTGGCAGCTCATGGCGCTCGGCTATAACTGCAAGCGTTTCGCAAGCGTCATGCAGGTATGAGGCCTTTATCGACCGTCACAACCAGCAACCAAACTAAGATCCGATATGGTAAATTCAGCGCAAATATTCAAACAGCGACATATCAACGATTTGACCGGCGACCGAATAGGATGCCTCAAGCTGTACTGACAGGGTTTCAAGATTCACCATGGCCTCGGCCAGGTCGACTTCGGAAAGGTCGGTCACGATACCCTCGGCGGTCAGTTGGAAGTCGGTATGCATGTCAACAATCGCCTCAAGCTCATCTTGGGTCAAAGAGACCTGGGTCTGAAGATCTGCAATTCCCTCGACCGCGCCCTCGATCAGGGTCATGGCCTCGGTCAGGGCGGCTTCATCAATCGGATCGGCTGATGCGTATGCCGTCAGGTTCAACGCCCGCAATGCCTGTTCGAACGGCTCCTGATCGGCGGTAAGGCCATATTCGATGGTGGTGCCATCCGCGACCTTGGCCGATGCAATATCACTATTGCCGGAATAATAGCTGGTATCGGCTGCACTGGGCGTTGTCATGGCCGGATAATCCGCCACATCGACAGAAACCGGTGCCGTATTTGTGGCCGACCCGGCAAACAGATACCGGTCTTCATATTGGGTATTAAGCAAAGATTCCATGGTGGAAAGTGCTGCCGTCGCGGACTCATTAATCCCGGCAACATCGGGACTTCCAGTGCTAAGTGCGCCCGAAATATCGGCCAGCATATCGCTCATCAGATCGACCATATCATTCAGCGTCGAATAATACATTTCGACCCGGCTTTGAATTTGCTCTGCTAAATCGGCATAGGCAGACGATTCCGATATTTCCGCGCTTAGTGTGCTGATGACATAGGAATTATCCGAAACACCGGAATAGGAGTCCGCTTTCATTCCCGAACTTGACTGGTTGGTTGCATCTGTAAGTTGTGATTGAACACTTCGCATCTGATTCAGCAGATTTTGCTGCATGGCGGCTGTCGAAACTCTCATGTTCTTTACCCTTTACCGGACAGCTTCAAGCAACGTGTCCATCAGAGACTGCGTGATCTCCAGGACCGCTGCGGCCGCTTCGTAGGCACTTTCAAGATTGGCCAATGTCAGAGCCTCTTCGTCAGTATTAACCCCGTATTGATTGGAAAAACTCTCAACCAGATCGCTAAACGCGGTGCTCGCAACACTGGCCTTGGTTTCGGCAGTCGAAGCCTGCTGGGCAACATCAGACAGTATTTCTGATGCATAATCCGAAAGCGTCGTTTTGGTACTGCCAAGGTTCCCGGCCGCATCGAAACTGACATTGGTATCAAAAACATTGGCCAATGCCTCGGCCACATCCGAGCTTCCCGACGAAATCACGCTATCGCCAACGGCAAGAGTCGCGTCGTCCGATCCCGATCCGGTTGGCACCAGACTGGAATCGGCCAGCCACGCGCTATTAACCGAAATATCATCGGCACCGGTTCCAGTGAACATGTCGTTCAGACCGAAATAATCCGACAATCCCTGCGCATCCGCACCAATCTCGGCATCCATATTGATGATCGATACACCGTAATCATCATCCGTGCTGGCGATGGTTAAAGTGCCATCCGCATTTACCGTAGCACTCATGTTTGTTGATCCATTGATCTGATCAACCAGATCTTGAACCGTCGTCACCGTAGTCAGATCGATATCAAGAATTTCAACCGCATTGCCATCCTCATCCGTCGCCACCAACCGAACGGTGCCGGTTCCGGAAAAGGAATCTGTCAGCGCCGTTGTCTCGCTTGATGTTAGCTCGTTCGGGCCGGGATAGGACGTGCCAAGATTGGTCACGGCATTGACGCTGTCCATCAGAGCCACGGCAAGGGCATCAAGTTCATCCTGAATGGCAGGTAGGGTTTCATCACGAAGTTCAATCAGTCCTCCCAGCGCGCCACCGCTGACATCATCCGTGATCGAATTACCATTCACGGTGATTTCGCCAAACACCGTGTCGGCATTTACCGTACCAACCGCGTTATATTCAAGTTCCTGCACCTGACTACCAACCACAAGCGTCCCGCCGATATAGATCTGCGTCTGGTTGGATGAATTGGTGTAATAGGACACATCAACCAGTTCAGACAGTTCCTGGATGGCGACCGCACGCGCATCTTCAATCTCGCTGGAAGCCAGCGTTGTACCATCCGTTCCGGTAAGCTGCTCGTTGTAGGACTGAATCTCATTCAACAAAGAATTGATCTGATCAACGGTATCTTCGATCGACTGATCGGCAGACGCACGCTGATCCTGAACACTTGCCGAAAGGCTGTTAAGCTCGCTTGCAATCTGCTCTGCATCGGTCAGAACAAGCGACTTGGCCGACTGGCTGTCTGCACTGACAGCAAGGGATGCGATTGATGTTTCAAGGTCGGTGATCAGGGTAGAAATTGCGTCATCATCTCCAACCGATCCGAAATTGCTTGAAACAATCTCAAGCGGGTCGGCAAACACGGATGCATACCCACTTTCCGACGCGGCTTCGTTAATCGCTTTGATCAGATAACTGTCAACGCTTGATCCCACCGAAGTGACCGAAACGCCCACAGCCGAACCACCGCTGATATTGCTGGCCAGACTGGTCGACTTGGTTGTGTATCCTTCGACCGACGCATTCGCGATGTTGTTCGAAGATACAGCAATCCCGGTCTGGCTTGATTGCAATGCGCTGAACGCAGCAGATTGGGCAGCACGGATCGACATTTTTCTGACCTGTCAGTTGTCAAAAGTGCAGTTACATCTTCAAATTCAGAATGGCGCGCGTTGATTTGCCATGCAGATCACCATCGCGGTCATATGACGTTGCCTGATCACCTGCCGTTGCGGCCCAACCGGCACGAATACGTTTCAGGCAGGCATCGCGCTTGGCCATAAGGCGGATATTATTGCGATCAAGCTTATTGCGAAGACTGCGCACCAAATCAAAATTGATGATCTGGCCAGCAAGCGGATTTTCCGGATCGGCCTGTTTCTGAGCACGCAGTTCGGACTTCAGCGCATCTTCCAGCAGAGTCTTTTCCGCCGTGATATCGGGCAAAAGGTCATACTGACCCTGTTCAAGGATCCGCCATTCGACATCGAGAAGTTCTTCGAGACGCGCAATGATCTGCGTGACGGCGTCGCTATCGTTTGGAAGTGCCAAAGCCATTGCTGTCATAACCTGAAATCCCCTTGCTTCACGACTTAGTTCACTGCCGAAATGAGCGTGTCATACATATCGCTGGTCGTTGAAACGACCTGTGCCGCCGCCGAATAGGCCTGCTGTGCGATGATCATTTTGGAAAACTGGCTGGTAGTATCGACGGTGGAACTTTCCAGCGAATAATCCGCCAGCGTCCCGGTTCCGCCATCACCCGGGGTTTTCAGCACATAGCTGCCCGATGTGTTGCTTTCCTTGTAGACAGTATCGCTATAAGCGGTCAGGCCATCCGCGTTGGCAAAATCGGCCAGTACGATCTGATAGACCGGTTCGCTCTCGCCGTTTTCATAGGTCACCGAAACAACCCCATCGTCCGAGATCGATATCTCGGCGATCTCGCTGTAATTCGAACCGTTCTGGTCAACCGAATACAGCGTCATGTCGCCATCTTCTTCGTCGGACGCAAATTGCTGCAAGCCGTCGTCATCGCCGGCCGTTCCAAGATCGGAAACGATAGAGCTATCATTAGCCCCGGTGGTCCAGCCGGTGATGGTCAGAGTTGCATTGTCGGTCACATCAGTGCCGCTGGTATCCGTAATCGCCGAAAGATTGCCGTCCCCGTCAAAGGTAATCGTCAATGGACCACCCGAGGACGTACCCGTAACCGTCGTTCCGTCCGAGGTCAGAACCGGATCAGAATAAGTCAGCTCCCACTCATTCTCGGCCGTTTTCTCGTAGTTATAGGTTACCGTATGACTGGTACCGAGACTGTCAAACACTTCGACATCAACGGAAAATGTATCGCCAACTGCCGCATCTGCCGGAAGGTTTGCTACCATCGAAACTTCGGTCGAAGCTTCTGCCGTTCCGGTCAGATCTTCAAGATTGATCGTCGTCAGGGCCGATGTGCTGGTCGGAACGGTGCCGCTTGCCGGATTACCGTCATCGTCAAGCGCGTATCCCATAAGATAATAGCCAGAACTGTTAACCAGATTGCCTTCGGCATCAGTGTCAAAATCACCGGCACGCGTGTAATAAACGTCACCATTGCCATCGGTCACGACAAAGAAACCATCACCCGATATCGCCAGACTGGTCGCAGTATCATCTGCCTGAATCAGGCCTTGCGAGCTGATATTGGTTTGGGTCGATGTCGTCACACCATTGGAATAGCCAGTCGTCGTCGAGCCGGGCGTGGTCACCAGCGACGAGAAGGATGTCGAACTATCCTTGTAACCGACAGTCTCGCTGTTACTGATATTGCCCGAAATCACACCAAGCGACGTCGATTGCGCATTCAGCCCCAAAACGGCGGAATTCAGTGCACTGCTTAAGCTCATGGCTTTGATCCTTCGCTTCAGGAAACTGTTTGCGTGCCCTGAACGTCCGAGATCGCGATATCGACCCCGTTGACATACAGCACGGCTTCGTCGCCGGTCAGGTCGATTGCCGACACCACACCGGTCATGAGAATTTCAGAATCAACGGAATTTCCGTCAGAATCGGTCGCTTCGACCGAAAGGGTATAGGTCCCCGAGCTCAGCGTGCTTCCGCCGTCCGTCACCCCGTCCCATGTGAAATTATTCGCACCCTCGGCACCGGTCACCGTCGTCTCGTAGACAACATTTCCATCTTCATCGGTGATTTCGATGCTGACATTCGAGGCATCATCATCAAGGACAAAATACCATTCGGCCTCGCCATCTTCGAGCGGGGCGGTATCCCCGACTGCGACAACATCGGTACCAAGATAGGACTGCGCGGCGCTGTTATCGATCACCCCCTGTAGGGTCAGAAGCGATTCCGAAAGATCCGACAGCAATGCATTGTTATTTTCAGCCAGTTCAAGCTGCTCGAAGGTCGCCAGCTGCGTGGTCATCTCTGACACATCTTCGGGATCGGTCGGGTCCTGATTCTGAAGCGTCGTCAGCATCAGCGTCATATAGGTTTCGTAGGTAGAGCTCTCGCTCGTACTAGACGAAGTTGATGTGCTTGACGACGAGGTCGTCGAAGCCGTCAGGCTATCGTATGTCAGGCCGCTGAGGTAACTCATCACCGCCTCCATGAAGCGAACATTGAACGGGTCTTATGTTCGTTTCACGCTGACGGACGGAAAAACTGGCGCAGCAAATTCACTTTTTTAGAAAATAAATCCAAAAACAAAAAAGGAGCGCATTTGCACTCCTTTCCGTCTTAGGCTCGTTTCCGGCAAAAGTTACTGCGGCGGCGGTGGCGGCCCAGGACGATGCAATGCCAGTTCTGCGCGATCTTCGGGTGACAGCTGGACCGCGACATTGGCCATGTGCGTAAGTATACGACCAAAATCATCCCCGATACCGTTCTTCATTTTTTCAAAGACGCCACGGATTTCGGCATCCGTTGCATCGTCGCGCAGCAAAACCTCGCGCAGTTCTCTGAACTTTTTCAGGTCATCACGACGTTTCATCAAATCTTCCATCACCGGCGCAAACTCGGCGTCAAAAATGGCCTTTCCTTCCGGGCTCAGCTTCTCGCGTACTTCTGAAAGCATGCGAACCGGCGGCGGCGGGCCATTGTCCGGACCAATCATCGGCGGCGAGCCCCCCAAAAAGCTGTGGAGGATCGTACTACCCGCGGCAATACTTCCCGCAATTGTCCCAATCAGGAACAGATTCAAAGCAAGCGATGCCCACAAGAACCTTCGGGTGGCATCAGGCTTGCGACGATCATCTAAAATCATCATTCCCGCCCTGTTTGCGTGTTTGCACCATTCGAACCGATTCCCATGCCTTGCGAGGCCTCATCAAAAACATGATTTTCCAGAGCCTGCATCATCGGCATTTCGATTGCTTGGGCGTTGGTTTGGATTTCCTGTTCGGACGTAAATACAACGCCAACCACAAAACCGAACATCACACAAAGCACCATCCCGAAGGCAGAAGCAAAGGTCGCTGAATACCGCAACAATGCCTGCGATGACTTCACCCGGATACCTGATATTGCAAGAGCCGGGTCAGTTGGTCCTGTGACGCTACCAACCGGATTGGCGGTCCTTTCGGACGGATAAGTCTGACGCTGTGGAACAGAATCACCCTGATGTTCGGCCGCCCGCAGCTCTGCACCACGTCCGCGGCGCGCGTCGTTAAAGGAAAAGGCATCGCTTTTCGCGTCATGACGTCGCGGCTCTGCCGCATTTTCTTCTGCCTCAATCACCGCAAAAATATCGTCAATTGCGCGATGTTTGCCCAACGGCAAGGGATCATCGGCCAGCAAATCTTCAACAGATTTCAGGGATTTCAGCAATTCAGCTGCTTCATCATTCCGGGCAACAAGAATGTTGGCCTCATGGCGAAGCGGCTCCGGCCAGGATGTAATGTCCCACCCGTACTGATCCAGCAATTCTTCAAATTTCTCGATCTTCACAGCACACCGCTTTTTCCTAGGACGAACCTACCTGTTCGAACGCAACTGAAGTTAACGATCTATCCCATTGCTTTCAACTCTTCACGCAGTCGCTTTCGTGCCCTTTTTAACAATGATTCCATCGCATTGACGGAAACCCCCATAATAGCAGCCGCTTCTTGATTGGACAGTTCACGATCATAAAACAGATTGATGGCAATTTGTTGTTGCTCCGACAGCAGCTTGATCGCAGTTCGAAGCCGCCTGAATTCCTGATGTTGTGCCAGCTGTTCAACTGGTGAAATCGCCTCATCAGGCATGTTTTCAAGATCACTGCCATCGACGAATTGCGGTTTGCGTTTCAGATCAATCACCCGGTTTACCGCAACCCGATACAGCCAGGTTTTGAAGCTGGCTCCTTCCGGACGCCATTTTTCCCGATGCAACCATACCCGGACGAAAACATCCTGCGTCGCATCTTCCGCGTCACTGCCTGTAAGACCCATACGTCGCGCAATCCCGATAATCCCGCGATAGTATCGCTCGACAAGCACGCGATAGGCGTGCTTGTCACCCCGAACCATCAGGGCCACAAGATCCTGATCAGCAAGTTCCGACAGGGCGGCATTCTGTCTTGCCGCCTCGGAGGCTTGCGATCCCGTTGTCATTTCGCGACGGATGCCTACACTCAACTGCCCCTCACAACACCTGTTCCACGATATGACGTGTTCCACGAACCTGTTGCGGTCCAGCGGCCTGCGAATTTACCGATTTGAAACTCTCCCACTGTTTTGCCAGTGTTTCGAGGTTCCGGTCCACGATTTCGTAACGTTCCTCAAGCGGTGTTTTCCGCCCGTTTCGAGCCAGAAGTTTGATCATGCGCGCATAGAACGCATACAGATCACGAGACAGTTCAGGGGCCGACTTCGGCGAGACAACTGCCTGCAATGCTCGCAATCGATTGACCGCAATTGCCTTTTCCTGACGTTCAAGATCGAAATGCTTTTCTTCACGGTATTGTTTGGCCGCCCGCAGATGCTGGCGCGTACGGGTGATGGCGATCACCATCATCGCAACCGGTGACGTCGTGCGCAATGCATTGTTGTATTGTGCGCTTGCACCGGCAAAACGATAGGCCTGCTGTGCAGTCGTCTGCGAATGCTTATTCATCATCACCCCACAAGGCTTCAAGTTGTTCGCGCAGCAGCTGAAGCTGATACATCTTGGTTTCCAGCGCCGAGTAGCGTTCCGTCAGATCTTCGGCATAAGCCTCGGCGGCGGTCGTCACATCTTCGATTTCATCCTCAAGATTGGTGGTTTGTTCTTCCAACCGCTCGATACGGGCGGAAATCAGGCCATCCGAACTGTTGGTATATTTGTCGAGCGCCTTGACCATCTCATTGCCAAGGCCGCTAGAAATCGTGACATCGACACTTTCGGAACTGTCCCCGCCAAAATACAGCTCGACACCTTCATAGACCGACCCTTCAGCCCCGATGATATTGTTGCCGCTGATGGTGAACAGACTGGAATCACCGCCGACACTGCCCGACGTGATATTGCCTTCGGCATCAACCTCAATGTCGATGGTAAAGGTCCCGGTATAGGTACCATCGGCTTCGGAAACCAGCAGGGTGTCCGAACCGGTATCGGTCGACAGTGAAAACAGATCGGCAACCTCGTCAAAATTCGACACCAGAGCATCTTCAAGTGTCTCGGAATCGATCACCAGATAGTTGCTTTCATCAAAGGTAATGCCGATTGACGATAGGGACGCATAAGTTTCGCTGTTTTCGGTGAAGGACAGTGCGTCATAAACCGATGAAACAGCCGAGCTTAAAAGTGAATCACCAAACAAAACCGCATCCTCATCCGCGCCCTGACCGGCTTCATAGGATTGATTGGTAATAACAAAGCTGCGCAACTCGTTATAGGCGTCGACAAAAGCCTCAATCGCGTCATAGACCGAACTCGCGTCCTCATCGATTTCAAGCGTAATCTCAGTACCTTCTTCCTCCGCATACAGATAAAGCGTCACACCATCAATCACGTCATCAACCGTATTGCTGCTTCGGGTTACCTCTACCCCGTCGACAGAGAAAATCGCCTGATCAGCTGCCACCAGCTCGTTCGCATAACCGCCATCGTCATTGATAAACCCCAAAGACGCAGCCAGCGTTGTGTCTGCTCCATCGGTATCAAAGGTGATCTCCTGCCCGGTATCAATAGCCGATAGCACCAGCATATATTCATCATCGGAAACCTGAAGCACACTGGCACGTACCCCGGTTGCACTACTCTGGTCATTAATGGCATCGGCAATATCGTCAAGCGACATGTCATCGGATATCTCGATATCCGTCGCAGTATAATCATCCCCGGCCACAAGACTGAGAGTACCTGAGAGGCCTGCCGCTGACGACGCATCGGCATAAGTATCTCCGCCCAGTCTGTGGGCAGTCGCCATCTGTTTGATTTCAATCGTATAACTGCCAACAGTGGCCTCATCATCGACGAGCACACCCAGCACATCCGATGCGGTCGTATTGGCATCCGACGATGACAGATAGGCCGATTTTCCAACCCAGACATCATCGCGCAAACTGTCAAGCTCGGCCGAGGCGGTCAGGGCCTCTGCCGCATCTTCCAGCGCCTCAAGCAGGTCCTGTAAATCTTCAAACGCCGCAATTTCAAGTTCAAGCTCATCAACCTCTGCCTCGATGGTGTCGGCAACTTCCATCTTGGCGTTATAGGCGTCTTCAACCAGCTCTGCGGTATCAAGGTCTGTCAGACCTGAAACGTAGGACGACGATACATAGCTCGACGATGTAGATGAGTTCACTGTCGACATTCAGCCCTCCCTTGTCACGCGATACCAGAAGCAACAGGACCACCCGGCGGCTCTAACACCGGGCGGTCCCGCAACGAGTTAGCTCAGCAACCGCGAGAGCTTCTCGAGATTTTCGTTGGAAACCGACAGGGCTTGGATGGCAGAGTCCATCTTCACGCCAAGTTCGGTCTGCTCCGCACTCAGTTCCGCGATATCGGCATCCATATAGACGCTCATTGCGGCTTCAAGGTTGGTCTGGGCGGTTTCGATGTTACCGGACGCATAATCAAACCGCGACATCAGTGCACCGACCGTTGCACGCCCGGACGAAACGGTGGTAACCGCCGCTTCGATTGCCGTCAGCTCGGTTGCCGCGTTGGTCGCCGATGTCAGATCACCGGCAAGACCAAGGCTTGCGGCGTCATAGGCCTGTGCGGACAAGTCAACAGCGATTGCTGCAACGCTCGAGTCCGCAGAAACGGTGAAGTTCTGGTTATAGGTGCCGTCTAACAGCGACGTATCGAAATAGGTCGTCGAGTTGACGATGGAATCAACCTGCGCAACCAGTTCCTGATACTCGCTGTCAAGATAGGCACGTTCCGTATCGGTCACCGAACCCGAAGAAGCTTCGGATGCCAGTTCGTACATACGTTCAAGAATATCACCGATTTCCGAAAGACCGCCATCGGCCGTTTCAAGAATAGCCGTTGCGACTTCAGCGTTATCGCCAGCCTGTTCCCATGCCGCATAATCAACAGACATCGCAGTATAAACCGCAAGACCCGCCGCATCGTCCGATGCAGAGTTGATGGACTTGCCGCTCGACATCGCCGTCAAAACGGAAGTCATTTCATCTGTGGTCTTGTTGAGGTTCGACACCGCAAGGGTCGCCGACATATTCGTGTTAATGCTCGCCATTTTCGCGATCTCCTATATGGAAGAATGGAACTGACATACCTGCCAACCGACCCAAAATCGGGCCGGTATCCATATCCACGCGTGCAGGCGATAAAACTGGCGACGCTTCTGTTGTTTTTTTTTTCGAGAACTGCCAATGCCACACGATAAATGGCTGTTTTTCCGGATTTCGCAGCAGATTTAAATTTTGTGCCTATCATGAAAAAAAGGCCGCCAAAACGGCAACCTTATGCATTGAGAGGCACGAACATTTGCTATGATGTTCGTGTTTTTTCTATCATTTACGCGTATTGCCTTTGCCTTGGTCGCGGCAACAACCTGTCACCAACGGCGGATAAGGCAGAATGGGCTAACGACGACCTTCCTGAGTGATAGCCTTAACCCATTTCACAACCGTTGAGGCGCTGACTCGCAAGTGCACCAAGGCATCTCAACAGCGCATGCCACCTTGCAAAACGGCATCAATACCCGACCACGTATATCTTGACCCCATACTTTCAGCTAAGAGACTGATTAGAAAAGACTCTGAAGCAGAATGGGTTTGACCTGAGCCCTTAAAATTCGCCCAGAAATGAGTAGGTCTGTCTTAACGAAGAAAACAGACGATATGAAACGATCACGGTTCACGGAAGAGCAAATCATCGGGATGACCCGGAAGCAGGAATCCGGGCAGAAGACAGCGGATGTTTGCCGTCGTCATGGCATCTCGGAAGCCACATTTTAAAAGAACAAAGCCAAATACGGCGGTATCGGAGGAGACAATCCCCATCTTTGAAATCTCGAGATCGATCAGATTGGCGACGCGGCATGAGCGAAGAAAACGTTATTGCTGCTAGCCCTGAACAAATCTGATCCGTTTACCCGCCCCGGCCCGGAACACAGAAAGATCACAGGCTCTCGGCCACGCTGGCCCTAGCCTGGGACTGACGCTGCGAATGACACCTCGGTCAATGATCTTTACCGCCGGAAACATGACCAAGACATCCGGGCCACCGCCAAGCGATAGCCGATGCGACAGCAGAACACACAACCCAAAACCGAAACTCCGGCCTCCCGGAAGTCCGGGCAGCCCCTGTGCCTCCCCCAACCTCACCGACGGACGGTCCTCGGGCTCACCGCCCGCTCCGATCACCCCTGGCCATCACGACTCTTCCGGCAACCGATGGTGCCCAGACGCATTTCGGGTGTCTGCTATCCTCACCCTCGGACGGTCTTCAGGCTCACCGCCCGCTCCGGTCACTTTCGGCAACGACGGCACTTTCCGCTAACCGCTGAGGTCCGGACACACTTCGGGCGCACGGCCCCCACTGGTCCACCATCGACGGGTCACAGATCACCGCTGCCCGCTGCTGCCATCGCTGCCGCTCCCGGCAAATTCAACGCTCCTTTTCCAACAAGACGCACCTCTCCCGTCATGACAAATGACCGGATTAGTCCCCTTAGTCCTTGGGCAGAATCCCGCCGTAACGGCTCCGCCATCCGCCGCCCCATATCCTGCGGGTCACCTCGCCGCCCTGCCCGTGTCTCTGTCTCTGTCCGTCTCTTTGCCGCATCATCCTGATCACCTCTTTCATCCAGCCCCAAACGCAAAAACCCGCAAGGCTCAAAGCCTCGCGGGTTTCGGTCCGGGCGCTTTTCTCCCGTTGACTTTTATCTTATGCCACAAACAAAAGAACAAATCAAGAACTTTTTTTCGAAGAATCTGAAAAACTTTATATATGCCCCAGGGCTGCCCCCAATTCGTACGCCTGAAATTGACAATTGAAATCTGGTTGCCCTTAGAAAAGGGAATTGTCGTATGGCACGGATTTAATGCTGCAGAATGAATAAGTTATTGCTCGTTTTCTTCTGCTTGAAGGGCGTGGATTGATCAGCAGAACAGCGATCTAACAGCATATTTCACATTCTTTAAACCGTTACACGGCCCAATTTAATTGCGAATGAGTATTATTTTTGATAACTCAACAAGTATCGGATCATTAGAGTCAGGTTTTCGGTTTGGCAATAACCGACATCAAAACGCTATTCCTTTCCCATCAAAGGGAATTGCAGATTTATCTCACTCGCCTGTTGCGCGACGCTGATATTGCTGTGGATTTGACACAGGAAACATTCCTGCGTGTTACCGAACACGCCCGGCAGAATAAATCGAATGATGTGACGCATGTACGCTCCTACCTGTATCGGGTTGCCCACAATCTTGCCGTGGACCATGTTCGTGCACAAAAGCGTAACCCGGTGAATCGGGCTGATGACAGCAATCTGGGAACGATCCCTCACAATGCCCCCTCGCCAGAACAAATTGTCGGCGATCAGTCTGAACTTGATTTCGTGCGGCGTGCCCTTGATGAACTTCCCGAAAGGACGCGCAATATCTTCGTGCTGGTGCGCGTAGATGGGCTTACCTATCATCAGGCTGCCGAGAGACTTGGTATCTCCGACAGCTCGGTCCAAAAGCATATTGCCCGTGCCATTGCCCACGTCATGGCACGGCGGGGCAAGAAAGGCGTGTGATCTGGTGCAAAATTTTTTAGCCTTTTCTTGTACTTTGAACGTCCTAAAGTTATGGACCAAATGAAACAGCGATTTTCGGGCGCGGATCAGTAACGTGAATCAAACGCAACAGACGCAGGAAAGCATTGATCTTTGTGCCGCCAACTGGGTTGCGCGGATGATTGACGGCGGCCTGAATGATGCAGAACACAAAGCTCTTGATGCCTGGCTTGCACAATCCCGTTCCCACCAGCAAGCATTTGCCGATGCCAATCACGCACTTGCGATGATGGATGCCAGTCTGTTTTCTGACGGCGTAAATGCGGCGCAAAGCTCTATGCATGAGGCAGACAGGCAGAACGCCGAAATCCGGCCATTTCCGGTAATTACAGGCAAAGGCAAAAAACCGCCTCGCACAGGTATCGGAAAATGGGCCGCGATTGCCCTGGCTGCCTGTCTGCTCATCGCACTGTTTTCCGGCAGGGTGCTGATGGGTGATCCGGCTTTGGTCTGGGGGGCAGATTATCATACTGCACCTGGCGAAATCAGGACGATCACCCTTGACGATGGCAGCAAGATAACACTTGGCCCCGATAGCGCCATTGACGTCAAATTCAGTGAACAGGAACGACGGATCGAAATTTTTACCGGCCTCGTCGACTTTCAGGCAGTTCCGATGGAGAATGCCGGTGATCGTCCGTTCGTCGTGTCCACCGGCGACGGTATAGCACGCGCTTTAGGGACCCGTTTTGTCATCGACAAATTCGATGATTATGCGTCGGTCTCCGTATTGCAACACAACGTGAAAGTCAGCCTGACAAACGGCGCGCGCCCCACAAAATCGCTCGTTCTGAGCCCCAATGAGGCTGTCAGATACAGCCGATATTCACTTGAAGATATCTATCCCGTCAATTCGGACCGTGTTCTGAGTTGGCAAAAGGGCAAGCTGATCTTTGACCGGGTTGCCTTGCGTGAAGTGGTTGCCGAGTTTTCCCGCTATCAGCATGGAAAAATCCTGATCGCCAATGAAGCCGTTGCACGAAAGCGTGTAAGTGGTGTTTTCGACATGAGCGATCCACAAGTCGGGCTGGACCTGATTGCGACAGAGCTGTCTATCCGCAAGGTTTCCATCACACCGCTGCTGACATTCCTTTACTAAATCGGACGCCCAGTCTTCCGGAAAAGCCGCATTTCGGCCATTTCCCGACCTTCCTCCTGAAGAAAAACAAAAAATAGAAATTTATCTTACTGAATCAGAATGCAAATCCCGTCTCACCTAGCATCAGCAAATGCAAATCATTTGCGTTATTAAGAAAATATCGAAGATGGGGGTCTGCATAATGCAGGTAAATAAAGCCGGCAAAGCCCGGTTGGCAAAAGGTTTGGCATATCAGTTGATATGTGGTGCAAGTTTGTTTGCACTTGCTGCCGGGTTGATCGTTACGGGGGTTCCAGCCACGGCGAAAGCACAACAGGACAATACGTCGGTAAGCAGTGCAACACCGATGGAATTTTCAATCCCGTCACAGGACCTTAATCAGGCGCTGTTGACTTTTGCCGATCAGGCAAATTTGCAATTGTTCTACGATCTGGACCGTGTCGACGGTTTGCAAAGTTCGGAACTGGAAGGCAGTTACACGCCTTCTGATGCACTTAAAGTCCTGCTGCTGGGTAGCGGTATGACCTATCGGTTCACGGGCGAGAGCACTGTTTCCCTGTCAAAGATGGAAACTTCCGATGTGGATGCGTCGACTGTTGTTGATCCGGTCTATGTCGAAGCAAATGCACAAAGCTCAAGCGAACTGGCGCATGGTTACGTCGCAACAACCAGCAGTTCGGGAACCAAAACCAGCACTCCCCTGATCGAAACCGCCAAAAGCATCTCGGTCGTGACCGAACAGGAAATTGAAGACCGCGCAGTCGCCAGCATTGAGGATGCAGTCGCCTATACCGCAGGTGTCGCAACCAATAATTACGGCTATGATCCACGCTTCGATCAGGTCTATGTCCGTGGCTATCCGGTTCATATCTATGGCGATTATCGTGACGGCCTACGGCAGATGACAGGTGTTTACGCAACCTTCAGAACCGAACCTTACAGCCTTGAACAGCTTGAGATCGTGAAGGGCCCGACGGCGGCACTATATGGCCAGACGACACCCGGCGGCTTGCTAAATAGCGTCACCAAACGCCCGCACAAAGATGCCAAAAACAACGTCTATGGACGTTTCACCGACACGGAATCCTATGAAGGTGGTTTCGACTATAATCTGGATATCAGCGAGAATGGCGAATGGGCTTCGCGATTTGTCGGCATGGCGCGTTATGGCGAAACAAGCAATGACATCCAGGATGATCGCCAGATGTTCGCGCCAACCATTCGCTGGCAACCCAATGAGAACACGGACCTGACCGTTTATACCCTTTTACAACATGACGAGACGGACGCATCTGCGACATTGCTGAACCTGAATGGCGAAGTCCTTGACTATCGTACCAGTGACGCAGATTACGACTATCAGAAGCAAGATCAGTTTCAGGTCGGCTATGAACTCACCCACCATCTGAACTCCGTGCCGGTCACCCTGGCTCAAAACACCCGATTTGGTTATTTTGACCTCACGGCCCGCTATCTCACCGGGGGCGTTGCCGGGGCTGGCTGGAATCCTTCTGACGCCAACGAATATCGACGCGTGGCGCAGGCCGTCCAGGAAACGCTCTGGAGCGCACAGGTCGACAATCAGGCAATTACCAGCTTTGAAACCGGAGAGGTTTCTCATGAATTGCTGACCGGTCTGGATTTAATGTACTCGAAATCCGATTATCGATTTGGTTCAAGTGCGGTGCTGAGCGACTACAGCTTCTATCTTGATGACCCAAACAGATCAATTTCCGGCAGCACGCCTGCCTACACGACATTGGATGATGTTACTTATAACCAGACAGGCGTCTATGTTCAGGATCAGCTGGAATACGGGAACTGGCATTTCAATGGCGGCGTTCGTTTCGACTATGCAGAGCGCAAGCGCATCAGCCGCCTGACAAATACCGGCTCAACAGACTACAACACCGCAACGACTTTTAATGCCAGCGCACTTTACGCGTTCGATAACGGTGTATCGCCCTATGTCAGTTGGGGCACTTCATTCCTGCCAAGCACCAGTCAGGATATCAACGGCAAGATGCTCACCCCGACCGAAGGTGAACAATATGAAGTTGGCGTCAAATACGAACCAATCGGGTTCGATAGTTTAGTCACCGTATCTGCCTATCGGCTGACCGAGGACAATGTTGCCCGCTATGCAGGCTACAGTGCCACAATTGGTTCGTATTATGAGCCTATCGGCAAACTTGAATCACGCGGGCTTGAAATCGAAGGCAAGGCAAATGTGACCGAAAGCCTGAGCCTTGTTGCAAACTTTGCCTATAACAATGCCAAGATCGTCAAAGGCTCCTACCGTGGCAACACGCCGCTCGTAACGCCGGAAAAAACCGCATCGACCTGGGTGGATTACACTTTCCAGAGCGGACCTCTGAGTGGCTTCGGACTTGGCGTTGGTGTTCGCTACATCGACTCAAGCTATGCCAACTATACCAACACCAGCAAGAACAAGTCTTACACACTGCTTGATGCCGCAATCCGATATGACTTCGGTGCGGTCAGCGACAAGCTTGAAGGCCTGACACTCGCCATCAACGGCACCAACCTCGCCGACAACAAAGCCGACATTTGCAACAACGGATACTGCTACCAGAACGAGGGGCAGACCATTGCAGCAACATTAAAATACGACTGGTAACCGCGCATCCCGGGGCGCAATACCGCGCCCCGGGTCCGTTTTCCGCAATCCGCGTCCAACGCGGATTTTCTGCATTTCCAAGAAACTGGTTCATCGCCATGGATTTGTCTGACCGCCCCGCCGTTCTTGCCATGCAGGACACCCATTTCCAAACATCGGAGGGCTCAATCCTTCTTAAGGAAGTCTCCGTTACATTTCGGGCGCGCAGCCTGACTGCAATTGTGGGCCATAACGGTTCTGGTAAATCGACGGCCCTTAAAATGCTGGCTGGGCTGAACAAACCATCGGGGGGGACCGTCACCCTTGATGGCGAAAATATTGCAAGCTTTGGCACACGCGAATTTGCAAAAAACGTTGCCTATCTGGCACAGGATCCCGGCGACGGCGCAGATTACACCGTCGAGGAACTGGTCGCTCTGGGACGGTATCCCTGGCACGGACCATTCGGGCGATTACAGGACCACGACAAACAAGCAATCGAACGTGCCATTGCTCTGACCGGGCTGGAATCATTACGTCAACGTGCTGTCCACACCCTGTCTGGTGGAGAACGGCAACGTGCATGGATCGCAGTCACGCTGGCCCAGCAGGCACCTTGCCTGCTTCTGGACGAGCCAATTTCAGCACTCGACCTTGCCCATCAATATGAAATCCTGCTTTTGCTTGCAGAACTCAGCAAGCAAGATGGCTTGTGCATCATCGCCGTTTTGCACGATATCAATCTGGCTGCGCGCTTTGCCGATCAAATCGTTGCCTTGAAAAATGGCCATCTGATTGCGGATGCATCCCCTCAAACCATTATGCAGCCCAATATTCTGCGCGATATTTTCGGCATCGACATGCTTGTCCAGCCCCATCCAACCAATGGGCATCCTGTTGCCTTGGCCAATGTGTGACGGGACGAATTTCAATGCATAAACCAATCCATTTATATTCACGCCGATCATTCCTGCGCCTTGTCACGCAGGCATCGATTATATCAGGATGCGGTTACGCTTTATCCGGCCTGATGGCAGAAACCACATCGGCGGCAGTTCCCAAACGCATCGTGATCGCAGACGGCGCAATCAGCGAAACGGCACTGGCGATGGGGATTGTTCCGTTAGCGATGGCCGATATTCCGGGTTATCGGGCATGGGTGCAGGAACCGGCTGTTCCAGATAGGGTCATTAACCTTGGCGCACGTTTCCAGCCAAGCCTTGAACGTCTGGCACAGCTTAAACCTGATCTGATCCTGACCAGCAGCTTCTATGCAAACCAATATGCCAGCCTACGTGATCTGGCACCGATTGAAAAAATCGACATTTACAGCAGCAGCAAAACCCCGTTTTCAAATGCGGTTACCGCAGCACGCAAAATTGGCGACGTCACCGGTCACCCGAACGCCGCCGATAGACTGGTTGCTGATACAGCTGCGCGAATTGAACATGCTGCCCGACAACTTTCAACTCCAAAAGCCCGTTCGGTTTTGATTACCAGCATGCTGTCCCCCAGACACATGCGTGTATTTGGCCAAAACAGTCTGATGCAGGATGTTATTGCGCAACTCCCCATCCAGAATGCCTGGACTGGCCCAACCAATCATTGGGGGTTTGCGACCGTTTCGATTGATCAGGTCGCGCAATATACCGATGCCGCAATGATTGCCATCGAACCGGTGCCTGACAATGTTGACCGGGCAATTGATCACAGTCCCATTCTTTCCGAACTTCCACCGATCAAACGCTACGGGCTGATCAGGATGCCCCCGATTGCAACATTTGGTGGCCTGTTTGCCGCCGGTCGTTTTGCCGACCTGCTGGCAAAGTCGCTTACCCAAGCCACGCCGGAGAATGCCGAGGCGACATCATCATGACAACAACATTGCGTAACCACCCCGCATATCTGGGCACCATACCGACGACGATTTTCATTGCAGCTTTGCTGCTAAGCGCCCTTTCACTGTATATCGAAACGGGAAGCCTGAACCCTGCAATAGTTTTCGATCTTGCATCTGCGTCGGGTACACAATCCTTGTTGCTAACCCATGGCTGGGTGCCAAGGTTTTTGATCTCCTTTGTCGCCGGTGCAGGTTTGGCGACGGCCGGTGCACTGTTTCAGCACACCCTCAAAAACCCGTTAGCGTCACCGTCCACACTTGGCCTTGCTGGTGGGGCAAAACTGTTTCTGACACTGGCAACACTGTATGTTCCCGGCGCACTTGTCATTGGCCACGATATGATTGCCCTGCTGGGTGCTTTAGTGGTCGGTATGTTGGTTTTTGCCTTGGCCCGACGTAGCGGTTTCTCGCCGTTGGTGGTGATCCTGACGGGTATGATCATTGGGCTTTATTGCGGGGCTGTGACCACCGCCCTTGCAATCATTCATCATGAATGGCTCAAAAGCCTGTTTATCTGGGGCAGCGGTGATCTTACTCAGGATGGCTGGTACATTTTGAATCCGCTGACCATCAAAGTCGCGATCGGGATGGTCGTTGCAATTATGCTGGCCCGCCCGCTTGAGATGCTGAACCTGAATGATCATCAGGCAACGGCCCTTGGTGCATCACCGGCCCGACTGCGTATGCTGTGCCTCCTGATCGGCTGCTGGCTGACGGCAGTTACCGTTGCCGCAGTTGGTATTGTCGGTTTTGTTGGCTTGGCTGGTCCCGCAATCACACGCATGATCGGTATAAGACGCCTGCGCCACAAACTGATCGCATCTGCACTGTTTGGAGCTCTACTGCTTTGTGCCGCCGACCAAGGAGTACAGGTCCTTTCGGGTCATCTCGGAACTCTTGTTCCTGCAGGGGCCTTGACCGGTGTTTTCGGCGGGCCATTACTAATTATTCTCATAAGGCAACTACGTGCCAATTCCCCACCATCACGCAGCACAACAGCAATCCCGACGAAGGATAGGAGCCTTCGGCAAAGCAGAATGATCCTTAGAACTTGTGTCCTGCTGGCCATTGCGGGTGCGATATTCATAGGACGTGACGTAAATGGGTTCTGGCAACTTCAATGGACAAATGATCTGCAAACTGTCTGGCCATGGCGTGGCCCGCGCATTTTGGGGGCAATCGCGGCTGGAACAATGCTGGCAATTGCCGGAACCGTCTTGCAGCGCATGACAGCAAACCCGATGGCCAGCCCCGAAAGTCTCGGTGTTAGTGCCGGGGCGGCAATTGGCATGATCGCCATCATCTTTGCGATTGACGCACCATCTGTGTGGCTTCTGATTTCCGGGGCCGCAATTGGCGCATTCGTGACACTGGTTGCGATTTTTGTCCTGACGCGGAAATCGGGATATGCACCGGAGCGCATTCTTATTGCCGGAATTGCAATCGGAGCATTATTTGATGGTTTCATTGCATTCCTGATGGCAGGTGGCGACCCACGTGCCGCACGCCTTCTGGCCTGGAGTTCGGGGTCCACTTACGGGCTGGGCTTCGACCGTGCCACTATTCTTGCAATCGTTGCTGTTACCGCCCTGCCAATCCTGCCTGCGCTTGCACGCTGGCTTAATCTATTTCCGCTAGGCCCCATCACCACAAAGTCGATGGGTGTGGACCTGTCGGTGTCACGTGGCAGCATGTTGCTGTTCGCTGCCATTCTGACGGCCGCGGCAACATTGCTGGTAGGGCCGCTCAGCTTTGCCGGCTTGATTGCCCCACATCTTGCGCGATTAGCCGGGTTCCGCCACGCGCTTTCACATAGTATCGGAGCTGCTTTTATCGGTGCCGCCCTGATGGTGAGTGCCGATTGGCTTGGACGGATGTTGTTCTTTCCGTGGGAAATACCTGCTGGCCTGATGGCTGCGATCATTGCCGGACCGGTTCTGGTTTGGCTTCTTATGCGTATCGGACAAACCTCATCATGATGTCAGCACCACACAATCAATCGAACCTGCCGCCGCGGCAGCCCTCCATCAACGGGACAGAAAGCAAACTGCTTTCGGAAATCAAGGCTCAGGTTTTTCAGGGCCCCTATCAGGGGCTCGGCGAACGTCATCACGTTACTGCCGACGCCAAGGCCGGTATTGACTGTTTTGACTTGCATGATCCCGAATGCCTTTCCCCGCTGCTGGATCACTATTGCAAGATGAAATATCCCAATGATGATCGTCGTGCCGCGGTTTCGATGTGGTCACAGTGGTATTTCGGGCTTCTTCTATCGCCTATGCTGGTCATGGGTGCCTGGGGGGAAGTAGTACTGCCGTTTCAGGCTGGCTTTGTCAGCATGAAGTCAGATGACGTCAATTGCCCGGTGGGGTTTGATTTAACCGACAGGCACGTTCGCCAAACGGTCACCGATCCTGTGGCACCTTGTTCATGGGCACATTTTGATGATCTGATCTCCATGCATCTCACCCCTCTGATCATGTCGCTTTCAACCTCATCAAAGGTTTCCCCCAAAGTATTCTGGTCAAATGTTGGCGTGTTAATTGCCTATGTCGAAAAACACGTTCTCAAGGACAGCCGTATCTCGCTTGTACCGCTGATCAGTGATGCAAAACGCCCCGACGATATGCGCAACCCTCTGGCAAATCCATACAGCACCAAACAATCAGAAGATGGCAGTCTTTCCAGGCGTGTCTGTTGCCTGCGGTATTTGCTCACCAGTGTCAAAATATGCCCCACCTGCCCGCTCGCAAAACTCTAGAAATTCCACAAGCCCCTTGCATAACTGCGTTCACTTTCCGGACACGCAGTTTTCCTTACTGAAAGCGATCAGAAATCCCGTCTCATGAATCATGAGGCGGGTTTGGAGCACCATCAGGCCCTGCTCAAAAAACAAAAGATGTATCGACCTCACGGAGAGTGCAAAGCCACGTCCCAAATTTGCAAGTGACTATTAATTTCACTTGCGAGCAAACCAATGGAGACTATTGGAAAATGCACCTATCAAACCGACTTGAGCCGAAATCCTTTGAGCACAAACAGAGACACGAACTGCTGATCAAAACCCGGGACATTGAAGGAAAGCTGCGTCGCATTGCCCAATCCATCGTCAAATGCCCACATCTTGCAGATGATATTGTTCAGGACACATATGCCAAACTTCTAACTATACAGATTGACGAGGAAGTCTCCACGCCAAGTGCATTTATCACCCGCATTGTACGCAACATGGCCATTGACAAGGTGCGGCAGATGACATTTGAACGCAGCCTGTTTTCAGGCAGTGACCAAACCGAGTTCTGCCCGGCAGGTACTGCCAATTGTCCGGAAGCACGACTAAGCGGATGTCAGGCCCTGCGCGTCATTGAACACACCTTGCAGGAACTGCCGCCCCATGTTCGCAATGCTTTTTATCGCCACCGTGTCGATGGGTATGCGCAAAACGTCATTGCCAGAGATATCGGCGTTTCAAAGGCATCTGTCTGCGCCTATATTCACCTGGCCGATCAAAGTTGTCGCAAGGCCCTGCAAAATGCCGAACTGGTGCGTCCCGCCTGATTGGTAAGGAGGGATCGGCAGCCGGGATAAAAACTATTTATCCCGGCCGCTTGCCGATCAATTATCACACCATACTATCCCCACGCCTGAACCACAGCGCCATCTGCCACATGCGTCCCATCTGCAACCCAATCGACAATTGGCCGGTTTTGATCGAGATCGAACACATTCTGCCCCATCAGTGCATTGACGATCTTCGCACTGCGCCATGCCATCAGGCTGAGCTGTGGTTCAAAGATTCCCAGATCAATACGCCCGGCATTTTGAACGAAGATGCTACGATCAGCCGGGCCATCCCAACAGGCACGAAAATCCGCATCAAGCCGGTAGGCACCAGACACACCTTCTTCAAGACGTGGGCGCAATGGTGCCATGAATTCCGGCAAGGCCGTTTCATACCCTGTTGCAAGGATCAATGCATCGACATGGAAGAATTCAACATCCTGATTTAGGCCGTTGCGCGCCGCTATCCTGAAATCTTCCCCATCATGCTGAACCTGAAAGACCTCACGTTGCGGCAACAATCGCGCAATGACGTTACCCTCATCAAGATATCTTTGCCGATAGATCAGCTGATAGATCGACTTCAATGTCGAAAGCGAAGCCCCGTCACTTGCCAGCTTCTGGCGCGACATAAGCTCCTGCTTCCGGCTATCGTGCAATCTGGCAAAGATATCAGCATATCCGGGGGTGAAATATTCATTCACAAACGGCGTATCATCAAGTGGCTCAAAATTATCCCGCCGTGACAGCCAAAGGACTTCTTCCACATTCCCGTCATTTCCGCCAAGCAGATACTCCACAAGCTCCGCCCCGCTCTGACCACCGCCGATAACCGCGACCCGTTTGCCATGCAAATCAGGCAATCGCGATTTTGCCTGGCTTGTATGGAAACATTTCTCAACCGGCAGATGACGTGCCCAACCGGGCACAAAAGCAGGCTTTCCGATGCCAATTGCAAGATTGCGCGCCACATAGGTGCCATTGTCTGAACGCACCTGGAAGTCATTGCCGTCAAATTCGACTTCCCGCACCGCATTATTGAACAGAAGCCCGCCAAGATGATCCGCAACCCATTTCAGATACGCTGCAAACTCCCGACGCGGTACGGCTGCAAAATCGGCATTCATGAAATCAAGCATACGTTTCTGGCTGACCATGTAGGACAGAAACGACCATTTGCTTGTCGGGTTGGTAAGGGTCACAAGATCCTTCAGGAAAGATGTCTGAAGTTCAACACCGGGCAGCATCATGTCGGGATGCCAGGCAAATTCAGCCTTTTGTTCCAGAAATGCATATTTCACATCGCGAACGTCATCAAGTTGTGCCGCAAGACTAAGATTGAAAGGACCAATCCCGATCCCGACCAGATCCAGCTTATCCATCTTCTGAGTCCTTCTAATTGCCTGAAAATTCGGAGCTGACTGTCTGTTCAAACGCACGTTGCAAACGTCGTCCAAACAGTCTGTGAAATGCAGGGTCACCAATGATGGTCAAATGGTCTGTGCCAGGAATGTGTTCTGGTTGCTCGGCCCGACGTGACAGGGCCTGCCAGTCAATGAGATCAAGCTTGCGACTTACGGTATCACCTGCCAGCCAGGATGCGATTGGTGCGTCATAAGGAAGAAGTTCATGGCGCCGAAAGACAAGGGCATTATCAATCAGCACCCAAAAAGTGTGCTCCCGTGTCCCAATTCCTGGACCATCTATCGGAAGGCCAAATTCGCTTTTACCGACGAAATGGACAAACTGCGCATAGGCAAGATCATCCATCAGCGCCAAAAGGCGTTCCCATTCCTCGCGCATTGCGGTTTGTTGTAGCCAGCGGCGAATGTTGCTTTCGATCTCCTCACGCTCCCCCGGTTGGAATTTTGGTCGGGCATTCAGATCAAAATCATCATCCATGTCACAAACATCGACCATACCGATCAGACGCAGATCAATATCGCGGCCCAACATCCGGGCGGCTTCATAGGCAAGCAAGCCTCCCCACGACCAGCCAAGAAATGCACAGGATCGTCCTTTGGCCTCGCGATGCACGATCTCGGCATAGCGTGCGCTAATGTTTGATACAGAAACGTCAAGTTCCTGACTGTCTGAAAGCGAATGGCACATGAACCCCACAGCCGATTGATCCGCACCAAGGCTTTTAACCAGTTTCATATATTCACGCGTGCTGACCAGAAGCCCGGGGAAACAATAAAGAACGGGCTGCTCTGACCTGCCTTTCTGCAAATGCACGATGTCAGCACCCGGTTTGCATTCCGGTTCAAAAAGCGCAGTCAAAAAGGTTCGGACTGTCGGGAAATTGAAAAGATCGGTGATTTCAGCATTTCTATCCGGGAACTGTTCACGAATCTTTCCCAGCACCCGAAGAGCGGTGATCGAGTTTCCCCCGATTTCAAAAAAATTATCGCTAACGCCAATGTCATCAAGTCCCAGTGCCGATTTCCAGATCGCAAGCACAGCGATCTCATCATCATTTGCAGGAAGCGTTATCGTACCTTCCCGACGTGGCAGAGGAAGCTGTGCCTTGTCGACCTTGTGATTGGCATTGAGCGGAAGCATCGTCATCTCAATGATGTAACCAGGCACCATTGAGCTTGGTAAAAGCTGCTGCAAGCGCGCACGAACTGAGCGGGTATCAACCGACGCACCCGATCGCGGAACCACATAGGCAATCAGTTCAAGCCGGGATGCAACATCCGCCGCGATAACCACGCAGTTGGCAACATCATCAAACCCGCGCAGGACAGTTTCAATTTCCGCTGGTTCAATCCGATGACCACGGATTTTGACCTGATCATCGACACGTCCGGCAAACTGTATCATGCCGTCTGGCAAGAAACGCCCCAGATCACCGGTGCGATACATCCGCGCGTCATCGGCAAGCGCAAATTTGTCATAAACAAAAAGGCTGTCGGTCTTTTCCGGCAAATTGTTATAGCCGCGTGCCACACAATATCCACCAAGATGGATTTCACCGATCTCGCCATCGGCAACCGGATTGCCATCACCGTCAAGGATATAGGCCCAACGATCACCAACCGGACGTCCGATCGGGGCGGTCACCGTCTCACAAAGCTGATCCTGATTAACCCGCCATAACATTGGGGTCATCACCGTTTCGGTCGGGCCGTAACCATTGATCAGATAGCGTGAATTGATCGCACGAGCGATGCGATTGAAGGTTTCTTTTGGCATTGCCTCGCCACCAAAAGAACAAAGCGTCAGATCAAGTGTCTGTTCCTTTTCACGTAACCAACCGGCCAATTCATGAACGTAGCTTGTGGGAAACGATGCATGCGTAATACCGTGATTGCGGATCGCACCGACCGTGTCTTCGGGTGTCCAGAGAAGCTGGTCTGGCAACAGAATGCTACCCCCGGCCATCAGCGGGACAATCCATCGTTCGTGGCCACCGTCCGAAGAAAAAGGAAGAAATGGCAGTTCCCGCGATGTTTCATCCATAAGATAAAGCGGACCAGTCGCGTTCAGATGATCAACGAGAGGACCGTGATCAACCATCACGCCCTTTGGCTTTCCTGTCGAACCAGATGTGTAAATGACATAGGCCAATTGATCTGCACTCGGTGTTGCAGCTTCAAACCGGACTTCCTCTGTCCCGACATCTTCAACCAGAACGGCTTCAAGATCATGGTTGCCCAAGCTTGCCAAACTATCGCGGCTGGTTACGGCGAAACGCGCACCGCAATCAGATAGCACATGCCGGTTGCGGGTTTCGGGATGCTGTGGGTCCACCGGAACAAACGCACCACCTGACTTCCAGATCCCCAGAATAGCGGCAATCGCCATCGCTGACTTCGGCAAAACAACAACAACAACGTCACCAACCCCAACACCCCTTGCCACAAGCGCATGTGCAATCGCGTCCGAGGTTTGCTTCAAACGTTTGCGCGACCAGTCATCGTTCGTCGCCAGAATGACTGTCCGGTCCGGATCGCTTTGGCAAAAACGGTCAATGACTTCATGTGGATACCCCGTCATGGGCCAAGGGGCCTCTGCCCAGGGTAATCCATTCGCAATCAAGTGCTGGTCTGACTTGGAAAAGGGCTTTGTAGCCAAATCAAAAGAAGCGGCAGATACCGCCTGAGAACAGTTCATGGTCGTCTCCATGCTGACAAAGCAATTATTGCATTTGCAGGGGAGACGATCCGTTCGGATGTAAATTCAGTTTTTTCTGCACGCAAACGCAAAAAAGATCACTGAACTTCCTGCCCTCTCACTCGTCCGGACTAGAGCAAGATAATCGGCCCCAATGGGCTGGCACCATGGAAACAAGGAGTCCCGGACATGAATGTCATGACACAAGAAAGCCCAACACAATCCTCGATGAAAACATTTCAGATCAAACACTTCCAGCAGGTGGGCAGGCGGCATTCCGTAGTCGAAGGTGGGCACCTGCACATGTCTGGCGAAAACGAGAATCACGACTTTTATTTTACACTGACATCAAATCAGATCGTCCTTGATGATATCGCCAGTATGACTTTATGTGTTCTTGACCAATATGGTTTGGCTGCTTTGGCCGAGGCGCTTTTTGCCGTTCATCCGGCACGCTATGAAATCCGCCTTCCCAATCAACTTGATCCTGACTGGCTTAGCCAGATGGCCCGAAGTGGATTGATTACTCACACTGCAGGCGACAATACCATCTATTCAGGTGACCTATACCAACTGTCTCTTAACTGGCTGGAGCATCCTGAAAGGAATAGCTTTCCGCTACGCTACACCTCAACGAATGGCCGTCGCCATCCGGTTCGTCGACCAAGCGCGCACCAGACGCTCTATTCCCGCTACATTCCATGGATCAATAAAACGATCCGTTTTGAACGGGCTGATCCAACGCGCCACCTTGGGTATTTCCATAAATGGATGAATGACCCACGCGTAGATGTTTTCTGGGAAGAATCTGGCACGGAAGCGAAGCACCAGTCCTTCCTTGAAAACCGGCTGAATGATCCCCGGACAGAACCGCTTATCGGATTTTTTGATGATGCACCTTTCGGGTATTTCGAACTCTATTGGGCCCAGGAGGACCGGCTGGGCGAACACTACACGGCCGAGGATTTTGATCGTGGCTGGCATGTTGCAATCGGTGAGGAAGCTTTTCGCGGCAAGGAATACCTTACAGCATGGTTGCCATCACTGATGCACTATATGTTCCTTGATGATCCTCGCACCCAGCGGATCGTCGGCGAGCCCGACGCTGGTCATGATCAGCAAATCCGCAATCTTTTACGTTCAGGCTTTGCCGGTCTCAAACAGGTTCGCTTCCCGCACAAAACATCTCTTTTGGTGATGCTGCTGCGTGAACGGTTCTTTGATGACCGGCTTCATGTTCCGGACTTTGTTCGTAACGAGGATATATCCTGATGCGTAAACGCGAACTTCCGGACTTGAATGATCCTGCGATCATGCGTTTGATCCTGCGACTGGCCTTGCCTTCTGTAGCGGGGCTTTCGATCAATGCGATCAATCAGGTTGTCGATGCCTTTTTTGTCTCGCATTATGCGCTCAGTGCCATGGCTGGTGTAACACTCTCCATCCCGTGCTTCATGCTTGTCGGTGCCATTGGTCATGGATTGGGTATCACGGCCTCAACCGAAATTGGTCGCGCGCTTGGTCGTGGAAATGCAAATAATGCAACTCGTGCAGCTTCACTCGCATTGGCGCTGGCGATCATATTCGGAATTATCGTTGCCACCCTGATCTTCCTCTTTCATGTTCCGATCCTGCATATCCTTGGTGCAAGCGGTGACGCCTTTGGTGAAGCTGCAATCTATATGCGGATTCTTGGTGCCTGCGCCATCCTGGTACTTTTGCAGATCGTATGTGATTTCATTGCAATAGGCGAAGGCAACAGCCGGTTCTCCATGTACACCCTGATCGGATCGTTTGGTCTGAACATGACCCTTGATCCGATCCTGATTTTCGGGTTTGACATGGGTGTTGCCGGCGCGGCCTGGGCAACCGTTATCTCGCAGGTCGCGGCCCTTTGCGCATATATCTATTACTTCCGCATACGTCTGGGCCGTGTGCATCCAGCGGTATCGGCTCTTCGTCAACTGAAATGGCGACCTGCCCTTTATCCTTTCGCAAAGCTTGGCATACCGGCAAGCTCGACGACTATACTTGCATCCGTTTGCTTTGCCATTTTGATGCAGGCGGCAAACGTCCATGGAACCGAGGATGAACTGGCCGGACTGGCCATTTCTCTTCGCATCGTGCTGCTGGCAATCCTGCCAATCATCGGCTTTTGCCTTGGAGCACAACCTATCCTGAGTTATGCGGCCGGTGCCCATAATCAAAATCGCTTTGATGCCGTTTTCAAAGGGATCGTTCTTTATTGCACTGGTTTTTCGTTAAGCTGTGCCCTTATTGCATTTCTGTTTGGTGATCTACTGATCACGGCATTTGTTGATCGTGCAGAGCTTGTCGAATTTGGAGGGCATCTGCTTGATATTCTCGCCATCCAGATCGCCTGCATCGGGATTTACCAACCAATGGTGTCGCGGTTTCAGGCCGCCAACAATGCCCGGCACGCCGCGATGGTAAGCATGGCCCCACAAGGTTACATCCAGATCCCGCTCGCCATCCTTTTACCAATGGCCGTCGGGTTTGATGGAATTGTGATGGCACCGGCACTTGCCGCTGTGCTGACGACCCTGCTTGCGGGTTTCCTTACCTTTTCGGGGATCAGATCACTTCCCATCAAGGAGCTTTCATCATGAATGAACTGCCCTCAAAACCATTGAGTATACATCAGGGAGAAACACGGCATTTGGGTGCGCATGACCCAAATTATGAACGACATTTCCGTGCTGTTTCTCAACCGATTTATCAAACATCCCTTTTCGCATTCCGTGATTTTGACGACATGGCAAATGCCTATGCCGGGAATCCGGGGGGACCGATCTATGCCCGTGGCGACAACCCGACTGTCATGGCGTTCGAGCGCGAAATCGCCCGGCTGGAGAATACCGAAGCCTCCCGGGCGTTTGCCAGTGGGATGGGTGCTATCAGCGCAACGGTCATGGCTCTTGTTGCGCCAGGTGATCGAATTGTGACTGTCCATAATGTCTATTCGGATGCCTATCGCCTGTTTGAAACGATTCTCAGGCCAATGGGGGTCGAGATTGACTATGTCGATGGCAAAGATACCGATGCCGTTATTGCCGCTATTACGGATGCAAGGTTACTGTTTCTGGAAAGCCCGACATCGCTGACCTTCGAGTTACAGGACCTTGAAAAACTCGCCACTGCTGCGAAGTCAAACGATGTCATTACGGTCATTGATAATTCTTGGGCGACACCTGTTTTTCAAAAACCTGCGGATCACGGCATTGACCTTGTCATTCATGCCGCATCAAAATTCCTGTCAGGGCATAGCGATACCGTGGCAGGCGTTGTTACAGGGCGTCAATCATTGATCGACCGTATCAATGCATCGACCTTCCCCTATCTTGGTGGAAAGCTTGGCCCGTTTGAAGCATGGCTTCTTCTGCGTGGGCTTGATACCCTCGAATTGCGCATGCAAAGGCACGCCCTGAACGGAGAATATCTGGCCAGAAATCTTGCCGTGCATCCACAGGTTTCATCCGTGCTTTATTCCGGTTTCAGTGACCACCCCGGAAGTAAAACCCTGCACGGTCATTCCAGCCTGTTTTCGATCATTCTTGATGACGCCGTTGATATCCGGGCTTTTAGCAACGCACTTCGAATATTTCGCCTGGGTGTCAGTTGGGGCGGCCCTGAAAGCCTTGTCGTGCCTGCGGCTGCGGTACTTGATCAGAAATACGATGTCAGCGCGTTCCGTCACTTCAAACTCAACCCCCAACTTGTCCGCATCTATGGCGGGCTTGAGAACCCCGAACACCTGCTTGCCGACCTCAAACAGGCAATTGCCGTCGGTCTGAAACGGTAGACGCGGGCTTTCCGGAACGACCAAAAGCAAAGGGCGCCCAGACGGCGCCCTTTTCGTTCTTTGCCAAACAGACAGAACTAACTGCTGCTCACCGAAACCTCAATCCGTCGCGATCCGGGTCGAGTCAACAACGTCAATATCCATTCAAGCGGGCCGCGCGATGCCCCCCTGAACCAGACTTGTGCAAATACAACCCATCCCAGATACATCACCAATGAAATCCACAAACAGTCGACCAAACTGACCTGATTGTGCAATCCGGCACCATATCCAAAAAATACAAACCCCATGATCAACGACATGCCAAGGTAGATGGTCAGTGACATGCGTCCTGCTGGCGCAATAAATGATGTCAAACCGTTACATGATCTCGACATGAAGCCCCACATCGCTACTGACACCAGAACAAGAGACAGCGGCACAGCGAACAACGGACGCAAAATCAGGGCCATCATAAAGAAGCGTTCTGGCTCTGCTGATGCTGGCAAGGCGGCCAACACGCCATAAACCACGCTACCCAGAATTGCCGGAATGACCGCAAACGATGCAATCAATCGCAACCTGCCAATCAGAACATCAAATCCAAGTGCATCACAATATCGCGCGGCGGCCAACCCGCCGCACATCGCTGCCGCCACCAACAGGTAATTGCTCCAAAGACAGTAAAGCTGGAACCCGCTCCAGCTATCGAGCCGGATGGCCATGACATCAACAAAACTCCCCGACGCCAGCACTTCGGAAACCGGTATGTCCGGCGCAACATAAGGTACAGGGTTTACCGTCATGTTTACACCAAACAAGGCATTGCCAATAACAGCCCAAGCCCATAGTCCGATGGCATAGGTCAGAAGAGAACGTACCGAATGATTGCGCACAAAGACCAACAACAGGCCAATGACCGCATAGGGTAAAAGAATATCTGCTTCAAACAGCAGCGTCAGGTTCACCACGCCAAACAATGCCAAGACCACGAGACGTCGAATGTAGAATGACAGACCGTAACGCTGAAACTGTTGAAAGGCAGCAAAACCAAACAGCGCAGAAAAGATCAGGATAAACTTGCTTTCAAACAGCCCCTGAATCACACCAGCAGCGATGACATTCGCCCAAAGTGGCGTTGCATCCTGCCATACCCCACCGGCAAAGCCATACGTAATGGCAAAAAATGGCAGATTGACCACGAGTATCCCAAACAGGGCAAACGCACGAAGTGCATCAATTGAAGGTTCGCGTTGCTTGAACATTTATCTTTCCTTTGATGATAACGCGTTAAAGGAAAGACGTTTGGGATATCGGTAAGTTCAGGCTAAAGACGGTCGCTATATCTCAAAGCGAGAGCGCATCTCTATCTTTTCGATCAATTTCGTTACGTGAACAGTAGAATTACCGATCAATATAGCCCCCAATTGAGACAACCATTCCTACAGAAAATAAAATTCGCAACTCGTAAACCGTAACCTATGAAACAAAACACCCCGCTCGACTTTCACCGAGCAGGGTGTTTTGATCTAGAGCACTGCTATATCTCGCACAGGAGCGAGTTATAACAGAAGTGGTTGCGGGGACAATCGCCGATGTTCGATTCACTTCCACGGGATTTGCAGATTTTAGCTCAATAGAGCGATTAGATCGCTAACCCGTGATAGATTGGGATCATATCTTTCTCTTCCTTGTCAAGTCGTTAATGACCTGATGGGGTAGTAGATGGTCGCCACTTGGGGACAGGCAAAAATCGAGTTCATCGCCCTATGCGATGAGATTTTCGATGAGCATCTGAAAGGTAAATCCAGAAACCGGATTTACCTCGATCTGCGTTCAGCAGGTCGCATCACCATGTCCCAGCGATCCTTCTATTCCTGGTTCGACACCCTTTCGTCCAGCACGTCTCCCGAACCTCCCCTCATCAATGCCAGCAACGCAGTCAGGCAATTGCCTGCTCATACGGCTGTGGCTGTTTTGCAAAGTGCTCCCCCTGTCTCGGGCAAGGCCTCCGATACATCCGCCATTGAAGGCCGGGTTGAGACAGGGCGCATGCAAATTTGGGACGACGATCCACAACCGAATGAGGCCGAGCAATGACCAGAATGGTTACCTCCTGCGGCAACGATCCGCCTTCCCGTCAAGTCAATCACCTCCGTGCTTCGGGTGCGGTCTGGTGAGCCATAAACGCCCCAACGCCTCCGCCCGTTACCCGGTTTGAAGACCGGGTCGGGCCTAAGGCGTCAAGGACAGAAATTTAGGGGAAGTCAATGAAACGCCTAGTCGTAGCAGGATTGTTCGCAGTCATATTGGGGAGCCCATCTGCGTTTGCAGGGTGGCTGGTATATGATGTTGAAAAATGGCCGTCTGGTCGCAACGGATTGATGTTTGAGCCCAATCCGCAATTGCCTGCCGGTCTGATCACGTGCCGCGTCATCACGGTTCAGCGAAAGAAGCCGCTTGTCCTGCAATCTGACGAACTCACGTTGGATCCTCGCACTGACAGCCTAGTCTGCGACTATGCGGAAACGACGGGAAAGAAAGTTCAATCTTCACCAGCCTTTGAAGATGACCAAGAGTCAGGGGCGGGTGCAAATTGATGACCTCTCAAAGCAGTGCGAATGCCGAACACCGGATAGCTGTCGACATTGTCGATCCTGCCCTGATATCGGCGATTTCTCAATTTCACCAGTTCAACATCACCAAACGAACGCTTCACCGCCTTGCCGAGAGCGCAAGAGATATCGGTCTGCAATTCGTTATCGGTGGCGAAACGCTTGATCTTAATGAAGAACAGCGTGACGCTCTGGCACGTTCACTGGCTTACCTTCATGTATCGCTGAATTACCCATTCTGCCCGGATGAATGGGAGAAGATAGCAGACGACCGAATTCGTGATGGGTGGGCTCTTGGGCTGCTGCTTCAGCTTCTTGAGGAACTTGCACAAGCGAATGTTCATTTGGCAGCTTTCGCGTCAGGCAAGATTGAACAACCTTGGCCGCATGAGAACCCCGAACACTCCGGTGCAGAAATAAGCGCCCCGAGATTGCCTGCTGGCGAAACTGGCTGGCCGCCCTTCCTTACACGTTTTATCGGCTGTGTTCTTGGAAGTTTTATTGGTGTGCTTCTCGCCCAGTGGTTGGTCGAAAGTGTGCTTGTTGAAACGCCTCCCCAGATATCGTTTCCGGCATACGGAGAGATTGAAGAGTTCGATCTCCCCGATCTCCCGTTACCAATTGATCAGTTCGAAAGACTGGTAGAGCCGGTTCGGCCGATGGAGGTCGAATGAACTGGCAAGCCGATTATCTCGCTTTCCATCGTCGTATCCATGAACAGCGCAAAGCGCTTGGCATGTCTCAGATCAAGACCGCCAGCCTGATTGGTGTGTCTGAAAGAACCTATCGCAATTTCGAAAACGGTACCGGGGAACTTGAAGGTGCGAAGCTTTTCAAACTCGCCAGTTCGCTCGGTATCAAAATCATCATTTCAGACGGAGTTATCGCTGATGGCGTTGATTAACATCACTCTTCAGGGCAAGGGTGGCGTCGGCAAGTCCTTCATCAACAGCCTGTTGATGCAGTATTACGCCAAGCGCCAGATTGAGGCTCAGGGTTTCGATACTGACCCGGTCAATCAGACGCTTGCCGGTTATAAAGCCTTTCCGGTGAAAGCTGTAAAGCTTGGCGATCGGGACGACGAAATCAACCCGCGCTATTTCGATTATTTGATCGAAGACATCGTAGCACTTCCCGAAAACGCTGCCGCCAATATCGATAATGGTGCCAGCACATTCCTGCCGCTTCTATCCTACCTTCTGGAATCACAGGTTCTTTCAATGTTGCGTGAAGCCGGTCACGAAGTCCGGCTGCATTGTGTGCTGGTGGGCGGGCAAGCACTGGATGACACGTTACGGGGACTGGCGGAGGTGCTGGTTCACCTTCCTGACGTTGCCGTAGTCGTCTGGATCAATGAATTCGTCTACGGCCGGGTGGAAAGAAACCGCCCGGGTATGGAGCCCGAAGGCTTCGAACAAACGGCCCTCTTTAAGAAAAACAAGGACCGTTACCACAGTCTAGTCCGGCTTCCCGAACTCCGCCAATCCACCTACGGCTTTGACATCAAACAGATGACACAGGCGCGGTTGTCTTTCGAGGAAGCTATTGCGTCTCCTGACTTCAAGATCATGCAAAAGCAGCGCCTCAGAACAACGTGGGGCACCCTCTTCAACATCATGGAAGAGGCGATGCTCTGATGTCTGCTCTCGACGATATGCCGCCGCTTCCAAATAGCATCGAGACAATCGATGAACTTCGCACATTTCTGTGGAAGCAGCATGGGGTCACGGTCGGAGAAGACGATCCGATCCTGCTGGTTTTCACAATGCTGCGTGTCGGGCTTGATCAGCAAGAGCGGTATAACGAACGGGAACGTCGAGCTCTGGCCGAAGCAGTACAAGCCGCTGCCGACACCTTCACGCGCGATGTCGATATTTCGATCAAGACCTTCAAAAATGAGGCAATTGGCGATGTCGTTCGCGAGCGTGTTGAAGCCATGAACGAGGCCGCCCGTCAGGCGGATCGCGCTACGGGCAAGTTCAGGAAAAACCTTCTGTACCTATCGATAATCACTGCCGTGAACCTGATTGCCGTCGTTTTCAACGTCGGTCTGCTTTTTGCGGCCGCTCGCTAATTGACGAATTCAAATACAGACGAGGATCTAATGAAAATCAAATCATTCATCGGAGCTGTCACCAGCAATGTTCTGCTCTCCATCATGCTTGCAGAACAGGCTCTCGCCCAAGGCGTCGATCTTGGTGGTGAGGGTGGCGCAGGTGGCTCCGACAAGAAGTGGTACAGCTGGATCGTCGACGGGCTGAACCTGATTTCAGAAGGTGTCGGGGCGATTGTCGCTGTAATGCTCGGCTTGGGCCTAATGTTTTGGGGCGGCTGGGGGGCACTCACAGGTCAAATGGACCCCAAACAAGCATTTATCCGCGTGATTGGCGGAATTATCGCAGTCGCCGGCCCTTTGATGGCCGACGGTCTTCTATCATTCATCGAATAGTCGCGAGGTAGCAATGAAAGCCGCAAGCCTCGTCCAGACCCACATTCAGCACGAAATGACCATCGCAGGCCTTCCTTTAAGGTTGCTCTTCGTCTCGGCCACGTTTGGAGTTTCAGCACTTGTAATACCCTTGATCGCCCGATCTCTGGTGCTTGCAATCCCATGTGGAGCAATCGGGATCGTTGGCAGCTGGCTTATTCTCGTTCGTCGTTATCGTAACGATCCATTCTTTGACAAGCAGCTTCTTCTTGCCCCGCGATACTGGGTCAAACGCAAAGGGAAACTCTCTATCCTGTCTGCCGGAGGTCAGTCAGAATGATTTGGCCCGAGGTAATCTCCACCGGAATGATATCTTTGATGGGTGCTGGTCTTGCCGTACCGGCTGCCCGCAAACTGATGCTCGGCGACCTGCAGCAAGACTGGTTACAGGATGAGCTTGAACTCGATTGCATCGATCAGATTGACGATGTGACCATCCGGAACAAGGACGGTTCCGTTTCGCGGGTATGGCACATCGAAGGCACCAGCTACGACGCTCGGATTGATGTCGAGCAGAACACGATGATGCATGGTCGTTCTGATCTGATTATGGAGCTCGGCAAAACCGGTGTTGCTATCCGCTTCATTGGCGTCAAACGCCAGCGCCAAATTAGCAATCAGGCAACATGGCCCAACGCTGTTTTAGACGAGATCGGAACAGCTGAGGCCGAACGGTTCAAGGCCAGTTATTTTATCGACTGGTACCTGATGCTCTCTGCTTCGGAAATGCGCCCGCTTAGTGAAGCCGAAGAAAAGATAGATGCATTGCTCGCCCCCTATCGTCCTTCGGTTCTGCGCAAAGCCGAAACTAATGACGAAGCCTGCCCGCTGACCGGTTTCCTGAACGGTCTGGTCTGCGGGGAATACCGGCACGACCTGCCGTCTGCCAGCCGCAATATATCGGGAGGTTTACCCGCCTCCGATATCTCGTTTGACAAAATTAGCGGCACAATAACGACGAATGTTCCGCAGCAAAAATTCCAGAAGATCATCACGGTCACCCATTGGCCCGAACAGATCTCTGCCCGGTTCATGGGAGAAATCCTGACCTTGGAGGGTGACATTGAAATCAGTCAGGTCTGCGAGCCCTGGGGACGCGATCAGGCCACAATGTTTTTCAAGCGTCGGCAAAAATCTGAAGAAAGCACGTGGTTCGGTAACCCGGCGGCAGCGAAGGAAACAGACGCCCTTCTCAAGTATCTCGCGTCGGGCAATGTCGGACTGTTTGCCTCGCAATTCTGTATTATTGCACGCGCCGAAACGGCAGAAGCGCTCGATCTTCTGATCCAACAAATTGCCGTCATTCTCGGTGATCAGCGTATCGGTTATTCCATCCAGACAGCCGGTGCGCCTGCCTGCTGGTTCTTCCGCCTGCCCAAACCGGGTAAGGGTGGCTTGCTGCCCCCGGGCGGGCGGATGATGGCAAGTCTTGATCTTCGCGATCAGAATATTGCAGCGATATGGGCCTTCCCGCATTCCGCAACCGGTATGCTGGAAAGCCCGCTTGGCCCTGCCCCCGTTCGCTGGTTTGCCACCCCTAGCGGCCAAACCTATGCATTCCAGTTCCATGTCGTGAACAAGCCGCTCACGCTCGGCAACTTTCTGGTTTTTGCTCCGGCCGGCAGTGGCAAATCCACTCTGATGATGCATCTGCTTGGCGGGCTGGCAAAGTTCCCGAATGTCCGTTCCTACCTGTTCGATTCACAGGAAGGTTCTAGATATATGATTGAGGCAATGGGTGGGCTTTATCAGGCCTATGACGGCCTTGCTCTGAACCCGCTGGATGTCGGCGAAGACACCCCCGGAAACAGGGAACGTATAAGGCTTATTCTCAAGTCGATTGCAGGTATCGATCTCGACAAGGAAGACATCCGAGATCTTGATCATGCCGTTGAATTGACCTTTGAGCTTGAGCCGCCTGAACGAACGATCAATGCCATCTACCCTTACGCATTCGCCCGTCGTTCGGCCCTACGCGAAGCTTTTGCCCAATGGGTTGTTGACGACAAGGGCAACAAGGGCCTTCGCAGTCATATTTTCAACGCTCCTCGGGACAGCCTCGGTGGTGTTCTGAACCAGTCCCACATGGTCGGCCTCAACATGAACGAGGCTTTGGCCGATCCGTCCCTTGGCGGGCCGGTTGTGGCGCACATTTCCCAAGCGATTGCAAAGTCGGTTGCCGGCCGGGATGACGGGTTTGTGATGACCATCGAGGAAGCGGCCAGACTGCGCCAAAACCTCGGCTTCAGAAACCTAAGTGAGGTGATGTGGCGTGAATACCGTAAGCTTGGCGGTATTTGCGGCATGATCTTCCAGGACCCGGCAGCCCTCACAAAGTCCGAGGGTTACGAAGCAATTATTGAAAACACGGCCGTTTTCATCTTCTTCCCGAATTCGAAGGTCACGGAAGAAAGCTTGCGTCCCTTCAACTTGAACGCCGAGCAAATGCTCTTTGTTCAGGGTCGCACACGTAGCCGCAGGAAAAATGACAGGCGTGTCCTGATTATCAAACGCGACGAGACCACGGGATACGAGGAAAGCGTCATCGCAGATGTGGATCTGACGCCACTCGGCAAGTCCCGCCGATTTTACAAGAGCGGCCCACAGGCCAATGCCGAGCTTGCGGCTCTCAAACAGAAATGGGGGGATGCATGGCCAAGCCACCTTTAACCCGCTCCCACCTTCAGTCTCTGGTCGTTGCTGTAACCTTGATATTTGTGCCATCCGTGGCACTTGCGACATATCCGGTTTTCGACGCGACGTCCTTTGCCAAGCTCACCGAACAGTTCAACAGCCTGCAGAAGCAGCTTGATCAGTTAATGGAGCAAACGGAGATCCTGGGCAAGCTGTCGCGAACGGCTCAGGACCAGGTAAATGCGATCGGCAAGATGGGGCGTGTCACCATGCCGATTGTCAACCTTGCCCGACTTGCCCAACAGATTTCCAAAGATGCCAGGTGCCTCCTTCCGGATCTGAGTGGCCTGATGCCCGGCTTGAGCCTCGACGAGCTTGATTGGGAGAGCATTTGCGCCCGTCGTGCCTTTTATCGCGAAGCCCTTTGGTTCGATCCCAACGACCCGGATAGCTGGACTTTCGATGAAGGGAACGGCCCTGAAGACTGGTCTGTACCCGATGGCGGAAGTTGGGGCGGCAGTGGTCCGGCAGACTGGAAAAATCCCGATGCTTCACCTGAAGCAAACAGGGCCTATATCCGTGCCCGCGATACTGCGCGCGAACAGGTTATCCAGCGCCAGAACGCGGTTGTCTTTGAAGCCATCAATACCGGATTGGCTCAATCCGATCAGGTCATTGCCCAGGTAGAGGATAACCAGAAAACCGCCGACGAACTGGAAGCTCAGGCCGAAGCTGCAGAAGACGTAAACGAGCGCATTGCGACGATGAACAAGATCTTGCTGCATCAAAGTCGCCAGCAGACCGCCATCCAGCAGCAAAACGCACAGCTTCTGCGCATTCAGGCGGCCATGCTGATGAAATTCATGCCACAGCATGCGACATGGGACGAAGCGATGTCCGGTGGCGAGAATGCAGCAGGCAACGAACCGGAAGGGTCAGAAGAATGATGCCCCTTCCGATCAAAACGGGTTCACTGCATTTATTCGATGGCGGCCTTGAGTGCGTCACGGTCAGCTTCCGACAGGCTGTCACCGTGGCTTGCGAGATAATCCTCGACCACTTTGCGGCTTGTCGCACGCTGTTCCTCGGTTTGCCGTGCCGTTTTCGCTCTGGCGATCTGGTTGTTCACCAACCCTGCATCATATTTTGCAACCTCTTCCGGTGTGCGCCAGTCGGGCAGATCGTTACATTCGTCTTTGTTAATGCCTTTAGGCCCTCTCATGTGAAAGCAGTGACGATCCCAATCGTTAAACGGTTCGGAAATGTTGCTGTATTCGTATTCATAAACTCCGGCTCCGTGAGCAGGGTTTCTCTTTGCTGCTTTGTATGTGTAATGCCAAGTTTCATAGGTGCGAAGAAGATCGTGACAATATTTTACGGTCTCAAGATCACCTTTGACCAGCGCCATACCTTCTGGATCGTAGTGTTCGAGAACGTAGTCATACACAAAGTTGGCATGGCGCTTCTCCCAAGCCGTCCAAACAGCTTCTTGTCCATTGGCACGCTTTTTCAGCACCCAGGACTGGTGTCTCCCACGCTCAATCAACCAGACATTATTCCAGTACGCGAAAGCTTCATTGTTTTCGCAACGTTCCCAAGCCTTTTCCAAGGCAGGCAGAGTCTCAACTTCGGTCCAGAACCCAACAGCCCGATCATAGTCAAAAAACCGGTCAGGACCATTCGGTCTCGATCTCTCGTCAAGCGGCAGGGGACCCGCATTTGCTGCTCCTCCTCCCAAAATCAGGAGGGCCAAAATGGATAGTTGTCCGACCTGCACAATCGCCCTGACTTTCGCCCAGAACTCCGAAATGTTCGTGATCGGCTTGGCCGAAGCACTGAACCCCTCAATGCTTGTGATCTTTGCGGCTGTCACCGGTTTATGGGTTTCGATATCCGGTCTGAAAATCGTCATGGGCAAGCTCGATCTGATCAATTTCGGTCATGAGTTGTTCTTTGTGATTCTAGCAGGCGGTTTACTTGCAGGCCAGTCTGGAGTGGTAACGCAGGTTTATAAAACCGGTATCAATACCATCAGTGGTGCATCGTCTCTGGTCATGGATGCAGCTCGGAATACGGGTGGCGATAGTTCGATCCCCTTAAAGGGCGAAGGTAACAATACCTCCCTCTTTAAGCTGACTTCACCAAATGCAGCCAGCAAGGTTATCCAGACATATAAAACTGAAAACGATAAGGAAGTTGGCGACGAATATCTCGGGATTGTTCGCCTCCTGTATGCGACCGAAAACGGTTTCCTTGCTGTCATGGATATGGGCAAGGAAATCTATATGTCCTTCTCGCTGGGCAATCTGACAGGACCGCTCGCGGGGCTCTTGATCATGCTGGTCTGGCTCATTCTGATCCTTGTCTATCTCAGTCAGGTTCTGGTCACACTTTTCCGGGTGATGGTTTTGTCCGGAATGTCCCCGTTCCTATTGCTTGCCGTTGGTTTTGGCTGGGCGCGGGGCATGGTCTGGGCAAGTCTCAAAGCTCTGATGGCGGCCGGCATGGTGCTCTATGGCGCTACGATCGCGATCGGTTTTTGCCTGTTCTCGGTTTCAGTGATCGACATGTCCAAAGTCGATGGCATCACAATGGGAACCTTTTTCACTAGCGCGGGCTTTACCGCTGTGCTGGTCGGATACATGGGGATCATTTTCGTCACCGAAGCCACGGCGATCGCCAACTCAATCGCACAATCGCAATTCACCAACACTGCAGCCGCCGCGATTGTCGGCGGAACAATGGGCGCTGCATTCGGCCTTGCCAAAAAGGTCAAACCGTTTCTGCCGCCTGCAGCTCAGGCCGCAATGAAATTCACAGACAAGCTTGAGGGTGGCGCAAGCAACTGGTCCGACGCGATGCAGGCCAGCCGGAACAATCCGAACATGATGGGCGACGCCAAATCATCTTTCTTCGGTGATTTGCGCAATGTTTCGTCGATGGGCGACATGGGGAAATACATGGATGCCCTTCGCAGAGGAGGGGTAGACCGTGGATAAGACCGACCTTTTCGCCTTGGCATCGCAGCTGGCGAAATCCCTTCATTCCAGTTTGAAGCGTTTGGGCTTGATCCTGATTTATCTGGCGCTTTTGAGCCTCTTGGCGGAGCCGGAAGCGACACTGAATTTCTTCAAAGCCTTCTTCAAACTTGAAATTCGCGATCAGGCGCAACTCACGAGGCAGGCGCTTCTTCTCCTGTTCTTTGCGGCCTGCATCTGGACCGGCATTCGATTTCTTCTTGCGATCCTGCCCGGGAAATCCGGCGTCGCCTCATCCCCTGACAAAACCAACGACATAGGTGCCAAATGATGAATTTGGATAAGAAAGCTCTGCTCAAAAATGTGCGTCATTCCATCCTCCCCGAAATCGCGCATTGTCTGGGTTTTATTTTGAGGATGGGTACCTCCTATCTGGTATTTATCTGTTTCTTCATCGGTGGCGGTTTTCTGTTTTTGATCTGTTTCACACCGAATGAAGCTATCTCCGCCTTCGAGATTTTGGCAGCAGCCACGCCAGAGGCCTTACAGAGTGGAGCTCTCAAGTTTGCGCCCATTCTGACCGGTTTATGGGTCATGTATACTGGCACATTTGCCGCCATCTTTGGCAGATTTCCTTTTTCAGCTAAAGCCTCGAAGCACCCCGAAAAAATAGCTGTAGCTCGATCTGCTTTCCCCTCTATCGAAGGAGAAAGCAAATGAAACGTCTGATCATTGTTTTTTCCGCTGTCGTTCTCCTCACCGGCTGTGCTGTCACCGGCAAAGAAGTCGAGATGCCCAAAGAGGGCACCGGCACCGATGAAATGAAAAAAAGCCCCTGCGTTTGCGAACCGATCCCTTTCAACAGCGGAGGCTTTGAATGGGTTGGTTAGGCAAGCTGCTTGAGAATATACGCGACAGAAGGGCCGCATATCTCGAACAGAAAAACAACCAGGTAGCCGACAAGAAAGCGGGCCAGATCATTCCTGCCACCAATGGCCGGCACGGAATGGCCGTCGCTTCCGATCCGTTTTCATTTCAGGCAGCGCACAGGCGGCTTGCCTGGATGCTTCGGATGTCGGCCGGCATGAATATCGCGCAGCTGGCATCGATCGTCGTTCTGGTGAGCGTTATCGCCGAAATGGTCCCTCTTAAGGAAAAGGTACCGTTCTGGATCATTCCGGCGAACGAAGACGTTGTTCGCTTCCAGATCAAGCCGGTTGTCGAAGACGTCAATGCCTTTGACGTGGAGCTGGAAGGCAAGGCACGGCGGTATGTCAAAGCCCGCCTTGAGATCGATCCGGTTACACAGAAAGAGCGCATGCAGGAAATCTCCCGCATGACAGAGCGTTCCGAATGGCAAAATTTCCATGATGAATGGATCAAAAGCGGGAAAATCGCCGATGCCATCAAAGACGGGCTTGATCGGGAAATCATCATCGAAAGCTCAAACAAGGTCGCAAGCCTGACAGGCGATTACAAGTTTGCGATCGACTTCACGCGCATTGACCGACGAGACGGCCGCCAGATCGGCGAGCCAGTTCATTTGCGGGCATACCTCTCGATGGTCACAAGCCCCAAAACCGTCACGCTCGAAAACAAGTACATCAATCCTTTCGGGGTCACTGTCACGGACATGATTTTGCGAACCAGGGGGAGTTCATGATGAACGTATCCACCCGTCGCAAACCCGATTTTTCAGGCAACTCAGAAGCATTAAGGGGATGTTCCATGAGGCTCCCGAAAGCCCTCCGTATCACCATTCATGTCATCGGTACCCTGCTCTTTCTCGGGTATGTCGTTCTGTTTGTCATTCATTCGGCCAGTGCGCAAACGCCATCCGGTCGGCCGCCAATGCCAAATCAGGCACCTTTCTCTGAGAGTAACGTCGGCACGACGACAGCAGGCAGCAATAACGTTTCTCAAACAGGCCAGCGTGCGATGCCGGTCCCGCAATCAATCGTGGATCAGGCTCGGGATCAGGCTGAAGGCAATTTCGGTCCTTTGATCCGGCCGCGCACATCAGGGCAAGTTCAGGAAGCATGGGATTATGCCGAAGATGGCGATGCCGTCTATGTGACGGATCTGTGCGAGGACTGCACCTATAAGGTTCGCACCCGCGAATATGTCGTCACTATCCTTGAATTGCCGCGTGGCGAGAAAATCGACCGCACCGATATCGGCGATAAAGTGAGCTGGTCCATCGAGCGCCGGGGTGACAGAAGGCTTGCCGTCAGACCCGCAAGCTATGGATATGACACGTCGCTTGTCGTCTATGGACAATCCGGCCGGGTTTATCCGTTCTATCTCCGTGCCGAAGGCGTGAACTCCCACAACATTCCCGATCTTGTCGTCAGGATCGCCGGATCGGTGCAAATCGACACACCGCTCGAAGTGCCGATGGGAAACGACACAGATACCGAAAAAGTACCAAATAAGTATGGTAAAAATACTGCTTCAGTTCCGAAGATGGATCTGCCCGCTTCGTCTCAGGTCGAAGATGCCATTGATGGGCTCGTCAACACCAACCCGGGAACGCCTGAAGGCGACTTTGTTGCCGAAGCCAAGTTCAATCCAGACAATCTTCGCGGATGGGGGCAATACAATCTCTGGGGCGATGAGGAACTGGAACCGGTTACGGTCTTCAGAGACGATGAATTCACTTACATCAAGTTCGGCGACAAGTGGAAGGATCTGGAACTACCGACGGCCTATGTGGTGGTCGATGAATTTGACGAACTGGTCAACACACGTGTCCAGGGCCAGACCTTCATCGTTGAAAGCACACAGAAACTGATCACGCTCAAGAGCGGGTTCAAATTCATGTGCATTGAATATATGGGGGCATAAAGGCATGAGCGCCTTTTGCGATATCGCCCTCATTGTCGGACTGACCTTTGGCGGAGCCTGTGCCGAACCGGTAGATACTGTGCCGGCACCAACATTACCACCAGATGACGAAAGCGCGTGGGCATTGCCTGCACCGCCGCCACCAGCCCCGGAACCGGCAGCGCCGCGCTTTCCTCCTGTTATCATACGGCAGGAAGCACCGCCTGCTCCACCGGCCCCGCCGCCTGCTCCGGAACCGGAGCCCGAACCTGAACCGGTTGCCGCTCCTGCTCCACCCGCACCCGATCCCTATCGGCTGGCGTTGGAGGCAGCATGGGCACGGCCAGTTTATGCCGGCAATGTCCCAACATTTGCGGCCTGGACAGATACAGGATCATCAAGCAGTCCGCTCGTTGGCAAAATGCCTGAAATACCCGCTCCTGCGCCTGATCCGCTCGATCTCAAAAAGCTCGATACGCCCCCTGAAGATTATGGCGGAGCCCGCAAAACCTCGACCCTGCCCGTGGATAACACCCGGAAAATTACTCAGGATCGATACATTCCCGTTCAGTTGGAAACCGGTATCAATACACAGGTTGGTGCCGGTGAACCGGGATCGGTCATTCTGCAAACCACACGCGATGTCTTCGGCTATCACGGCCGCATGAACCTTGTTCCCAAAGGCTCACGGCTGGTCTGCACCTTCATGGCACCGGAAGATATGGGCAGCAGCCAGATCGGCATTAACTGCGAACGTATCCTGATGGCAGGTCATCGGGCGGAAATCCTCAATATCGGCTCAAACGTGACAAACCAGCAGGGCTGGCTTGGTGTCGCTGGCGAAGTCGATAACAGGTTTTGGCAGCGTTACGGAAATGCCTTCCTTTTGACCGGTATTTCCACGGCTGTCCGATATGCCGCCGCAAGCACAAAAACAGAAGATGCCGATGGAGAAGTCGCGACCGCGGCCGCCGAAAAAGCATCCGAAGAACTCTCCAACAAGTTCGGTGAGATCACTGCCGACATGCTTGAGAAAAGCCTCGATCTCAAACCGATCATCACCATTCCCCAAGGCACACGCCTTCAAATCCGTCCGGCAACGGACTGGTACATCCAAGAAGTGGAGTAACGTCATGAAAAGCAAATTGTTAGCTTTGCTTTTGTTGTCGTCATGTCTGGTTCTGCCGGCATCCGCACAGGTGGCGCAGTCGATTGATGACAACAATTCGGAAACTGCAGTTGCAGTCGCCACCCCTGTCGATCAGCCCGGGACCAATGAAGCCGGCAGCGACATGGATGCCCTGGTTCAAAAGGTGAAAATCATCACCAGAACCAAACAGGTCACGGAACTTCCGGAAAATGAACCGGTCGCGCTTGATCTCGGGCTTGTCGATGTTCCAGGTGTTTCCAAAAACCTTACTGAAGGCGTAACTGCGAACGCCTATGCACGGTTTGTTTCAGTTGACGATATGAAGATCGGTCAGCTGGTGCTTTCGAGTGTCGAGAAGAACAGTCGTGTCGAGGCACTCAACTCCGACAACTTTGTTGCGCAGTTCGATATTGAACAGCCCTCGCTTGATCCCTCCTTGCCAATTTCGGTTGAGGGTAATCAGGCGGAACTCAAAGCAGCTCTCGAACGCCTCGCATCCCTGCAGGAAGAGGAAGAAAAGGAGGAAAAAGAGGAAGAGATTGCTGATTCCGGTGTTGGCGCGTCTTCAGGCAGTGTCGGCAGCAATGCCGGTTCCAATCCGGATGCTTCTGGATACAGCACTCCTAGCGCGTTGGATGTCGGCAAGGAACCCGTCATCAGCTCGAACATCACGACGGATGGATGCAAGATCCGCACAGATCTCGACCAGCTTCAGGCGATCCAGCAAACCCGCGTCGTAACGACGACTGACGGCACACCAGAATACGGTGAGTGCGCCGATGGTTCAGAGCGGTTCAAGATCAACCAATCTTACGCCGTTTGCCCTTACGACGAAAATACCGAGACGATGAAAGCGACCGCGCAGTTCATGTATTATTACACGGACGGCGGCGGCAATCGTAAGGAAATCGGGGACTGCCAGCCGGACGCTGAAAAAATCTATGACATTGTTGAAGATCGCAATGCCTGCAATGTCTATCTCGATTACGTCAACCTTCAGGCTGTGCCGCAAGGCAAGCTGGTTTACACCAACCATAACGGCAAAGTCGTTCCGGTTGCCGATTGTGCAGCTTCAATTGAAGTAGAGCCTGTGCCGTTGGTCGAAACCACCGAAGGCTGCGACATTCGCGATGACTTCTTAGCAAACAAGTCCTATGGCCGTTCGAAATATATCTACACGCTGGATGGTCAGGATTGGGACACCTCCTGCCAAGATAACGACGAAGAATATCCGCACAGCACGATTTACAAGACTGCCAATGGCGATCAGGTCTGCGAACCGATCATCAATCGAGACACCGGTAAGGTAACGCTGCAAAGCCGGGTGATGATCAATGTCAACGGCTTCGAACTGTATCGCACGCCTTGCACGCCGGACACTTCTGCCAAGGATATCCAGTCAACCACGGCAGGCTGCGAGGATCCGTCCAAATGGACGCACAATATCAGCGCCAGCCAGAGCATCGGCCAAGAACGTTTCTATTATCTGCTTGATGGCAAACAGGAACCGGTGACGGAGTGCCAGGATAACGGTGTTATCTATTTGCATCAGCAGGAAATCACGGGCTATCAGCGACATGACGACAAGCTTTTCGCATATCGCCTCGTCACGGTTTATATTGAGGGCGTAGAGACCCTGACTGGTCGATACAACGTGCTGACCTCGCAGGTCTTGCCCGGTGATCCCCAGATCCCCTACTCCTATGTAGGCAAAGGTCCCGCAGTAAATGGTGAAACATTCTACGAAGAATGTACCCGCTTCGACGAGCGTGACGAAGTCGAGACCTATAAACGTCCGGACGATACAACCCATAAAGTCATTGTAGGTGACGCAACGCCTTTAAATCTTGGAGACAAGTGTAATCTTGAGGTCACCTGGAGTGATGTAACTCAATGGTACTGGCAAAATCCCGGCGTATACACGAACACAAACTACTGCGGGATAAGTATTGCAGGCGGCACTCAGGGAAGTGATGATAGTCCATGGACTCAGGCGGCGTCGAATCACTGCACTTGGTCAAGTGCTGTTGGCACAAAGAAGCTGGTGCGTGAAGATGGCACGCAGATTGGCGACACTGCGACAGCCACCTGTCAAGCAAGTCCAAACTCTTACGCAGCGATTGCAGGCCCTCCTTCCGGACAAAGGGGCTATTGGCGCTACCTCTCCCTTGGCAGCCATAACTGGTCTTACCCGCCTCACAACAACACTCTAAAAATGGCCTGCCGAAATGGATGGGGGTGGGTCCGGTGAACGCCATCTTTCCAATCAATCCGATCTACAAGCGCATCGTCGCACCGCTCGCGAAATACTATGACGACCCTAGAACGATCGAAGTCCGGCTCAATGGGCCGGGCAAGATTGTCGTCGACCGGCGCGGTGAAGGTAAGCAGCTGATCGATGATCCGGAACTGACGCAGTCCGCCATCGAGAAGCTGTGCAAAAGTCTCTCGAATGGGCGCGGACTTAATTTCAATGCCGATACCAACCCGATCCTTTCAACCGCACTCGATGAAGGGCATCGCTTTGAATGCCTGGTCGGACCCTCCGTCCGATCAGGCCTGAGCCTCGCAATTCGCTGTAAACACCCCTTCACACCGACATGGGAACAGTTGATCGCGGCAACCCGGAAAGGAAATCGCGATTTCCTTGATGACGCCATGGAGCGCTTAAATATCAAGTGCGAAAGCGAGATCAAGGATCTGCTGATCGAAGCGATGATTAAGGGATGGAACATCGCCATTTCTGGAGGCACCAATACCGGCAAAACCACCCTGCTCAATCTTTTGCTGTCGTCAGTAGAGGATTATGTCCGCGTTATTGCGCTTGAGGACACGATGGAACTGTTCCTCGATCGTTTCTGGGACGGCAACGGCCTGCTCGCAGCGCGTGAAAGCGATAGCAATAGTGGCATGGTTGACTGGCGTGTTCTGTTCGATCACGTCAACCGCATTACCCCGGATCGTGTCCCGTTCGGGGAAATCAGCACCAAAAATGCCTTTGCCGTTCTCGGAACACTCAATGCCGGCGCAACCGGTGTCAGCTTCACGATCCATTCGACCAATCCCAAACACGCGATCCACCGGAAGTTCGATCAGAACATCGCCTGGGCCGGTATGAAGATGGATCGTATCCCCGAATTCCTGACGGAAATGGTTGATCTGGTTGTCCAGATCAAACGCGATAAGGACGGCTTCCGGCGCATTACCGATATCTGGCAGCCGCGAAACGACAATTTCATCCTCAAAGACGGGAGGGCGGCATGAGCCAGCGCCTCGGTCACTTTATCCTTGTCGTCATCCTTCTTGGCATGATTGCCGGCGTTATCGGCCTCTGGCATTTCGAGGTCGGTTTCGACCCAAGAAACCCGGCATGGTGGAAATGGCTCGGAGCTGCAGCTATTCACCCGGCCGGTTTGCCTAAAGAAATGCTCTATCCGGCATTTTATACGGCCGTCGGCGGCGTGCTGCTGATGATCGTAGTTGGCGTTCTCATGTCCAAGGCCAGAAACGATACCGTTGCCGGCTCGCGTAGAGGAAACGAACTGCATGGCTCGGCCAGATGGGCGACCATGAAGGACATCCGCAAAGCCCGCCTGTTTCGCAAAGACGGTGATTCCGTCATTGTCGGGGCGGTTCGCAACTGGCGCGGCAAGATCCGCGTCCTCCGACATAAGGGCCCCGAACATGTTCTGGTTTGGGCAGCGACCCGTACCGGTAAAGGCGTCTCGCTGATTATCGCCACCCTGCTCACCTGGGTGCATTCCAGCCTTACCCTGGACATCAAAGGCGAGAACTTCATGAAAACCTCCGGATGGCTGAAGTTCTTCGGCATCCGTGTGGAGAAGTTCGAACCGGCCGCAATCAGCGGATCGTCAAGATTCAATCCTCTGGCAGAAGTCCGCATTGAGACGGAACGCGATATTGCGGATTGCCAGAATATCGCAGCGATGATCATTGATCCGGACGGCAAAGGCATGGCCGGTAACTACTGGCGCGAAGAGGGCTTTGGCTGGCTCTCGGTCGTCCTTCTGCATGTTCTCTATAAGATCAAAAAGGAAGAAAAACGCATCGCCTGTTTTGACGATGTGAACACGTTTCTTTCCGGTATTTCGACAGTGAAACCACCGGTCGATGCGATTGAAGCCGCCCGCGAAGGGGCTTCTGAAGAAGCTCCCGACGATCAGATGTCGGCCCAGGACAACTTTGTGAAGATCCTCGAAGCGATGGCCGATTACGACCACGGCCTCGCGCACGTGAACAAGGAAGTCCGTCGTGGCGCAAACAGCATGGCGATCAAGGCTCCGCAAGAACGTTCAGGCGTTCATTCCAACGCTAAAACGCAGTTGACGGTTTTTGCCGATCCGATCGTTGCGAGAAACACCGCCGTAAGCGATTTCCGGCTTTCCGATCTGATGAATGGCGACCGGCCGATGGCACTCTTTCTGGTTGTCAGTCCGTCCGACAAAGACCGTTTGCGCCCATTGATCCGGATCATGTTGAACCTCTTCCTGCGTCGCCAAACAGAAAGTCTTGCGGCCAGCTTCAAGCATCCATTGCTTCTCATGCTCGACGAGCTGGCCGCATGGGGAAAGATGGAAATCCTCGAAGAGTCCTTGGCCTTCATGGCTGGCTACGGCATCCGGGCATACATGATCTTCCAGAATGTCGAGCAGCTTCATAAATGCTACGGCAAGGATGAATCCCTGATGGCAAACTCCAAGGTGCGGATTGCCTTCACCCCGAACAAGCTGGAAACAGCGAAGCTGATCTCGGAAATGACCGGCCGGGCGACAATCGTTCAGAAACGTCGTTCGCAATCCGGAAAGTCCGGACAGTTTGTCGGGTCGAACTCCGACAACATCCAGGAAACGTCCCGTCCGCTCCTGACACCTGATGAATGCATGCGCCTGCCGGTAATCGATACGGAGGGCAAAAAGCCTCGTCCAGGTGATGCGCTTATTTTCGTGGCCGGCTCGCCGCCAATCCACGGAACACAGAGCCTTTATTTCCTTGATAAAGAGCTGAACCGGCGTTCGCAGATGCCGCCCCCTGAAATGCATCCACATCCCGTCAATCAGAACAGTTCGCCAATGATGGAGAAATCCCATGAAGCAGCCTGAACAAAATACGGGCGCAAATGCCCGTGTGACCGACAACGAATTTCTCAAGCTCGCATCCCTCGCGGTTTCGGCCGCAAGCGGTCTAGGCCCGGTTTCTGTCGATCCGGATGTCGCCGAAGCGATGGGTGCGATCAATGAACAGGCGCTGTCCCTTGACGATGCCCTCGACAGCCATTTCGACGGCGAAGATCCAACTGCGATCGAGGAGGTAAAGGGTCATGGCTAAACCGAACTTTCGCGATCAGGTCGTTGAATCCCTTATTGAACAAATGGAACGCGGTACAGCCCCCTGGCAAAAGCCATGGGAACCCGGGAAAGTCCGCGAGCCTTCCTTTAATCCCTCCACCGGCAAAGCCTATCGCGGCATCAATCAGATCTGGCTTGAATCTCGTGGTTATGCAGATCCGCGTTGGGTGACATATCGCCAGGCACAAGCCAATGGCTATCAGGTGCGTAAAGGGGAGAAAGGTACTCAGATCGAATACTGGCAGTGGTCTGAGCGCCAGCCGATTAAAGATGATGCTGGCAATCCTGTTCTCGATCCTGAGGGCAAACAACGGTATCGCGAATTCAAGTTGGATCGACCGAAGGTCTTTCACGCTGTCGTTTTCAATGGCACGCAGATTGATGGTTTGGCTCCCTATGTCGGCATGGAACCCGATTTCAACCCGGTGGAACGGGCCGAACAGGCACTTTCTCAGTTGGGAGTGCCGATCCACCATGATCAGCGAGATCGCGCCTTTTATCAACCAGGTAGCGATGAAATCCACATGCCGCCTAAAGGCTGGTTCAAGGGGCAGTACGAATATTACGCCACAGCGTTACATGAAGGCGGACATTCGACGGGCCATCAATCTCGCATGGCCCGGGAGTTCGGGCCGTTCGGGTCTGAAACCTATGCCCGCGAAGAACTCCGGGCAGAAATCGCCAGTTTCATGCTGACAACGGAATTGGGCCTCGGACATTACCCGGAACGCCATGCCCCCTACGTGAAAAGCTGGATGGCCGCGATCAAAGAGGATCGCAACATCCTGTTTCAGGCGGCCCGCGATGCAGAAAACATTCGCACATGGATCATGGAGCCAGAAAAGCGCCTCTCCCTTACCCCAGTCAAAGAACAACGACAGGAAATGGCTGAAGAACAAGCAATGTCGCTCGGCGCGTCTTACGGTGAAAGGGAAGCTGCGAGACGACAGCAGGCCGTTGATGGCATGTTTGAAAAATATCCTCATGCCCATCCAACCCTTTGGGCGATGGAGCTGCAAGATGCGTTGGTGCTCTCTGGCTCACGAAATGACAAGGAATTGCTGAGTGCGGATCAGCTCAAGGAACGACTGAAAGCAACAGACCTGTCTACGGATCATCTTATTCGTTTCCTCGGACAATCTTCTGAGCGAGCCAACTGGCACAGCGTCGCCGAGACAGTACCAGGTTACGCTGAAGAATTTGCCGAATTTGCCCACCTGGCTGAACAATTCGGCAAAATCGATTGGGTAGCCCACTATGCCGCATCATCCGAGCGCCGGTTAAATGGTTCATCTCACCGGGAAAAAGTGCTGGAACAGATGCAATCGGAAGCTTCAGCATCCCCACTTCATCGCGAGTTGGTATCCGCCCTGTGGGATTTGGACGGCCCCGGGGCCAAGTCCTCTGTTCCGGTACCAGACTGGTATGTCTCTGCGGATCAGCGCAATGACGAGTTCCTGAAACGTCTAGCGAGGCCGCTCGATATCGAAAATCGTCAACTCAAAGAAGGTCTAGTATACCAGATTGAAGAATGGAGGAAGGAACCCAAAAACTACAAGAGTTTTGATGCTGCGTTGAATGAGTTTGTGGCTCGGCACGGTAGGGGGGCGGACTCTCTGAACGCTGTCCTAAACGGCACAGAACATACGCTTATAGGAAACGACTGGTACAATGATGGCTCCAACCACCGTCATACTTACATAACTCCAGAATTGGAGAAGTTACACAACTCCATGATGGCTCAAAAGAGACAATCTGATGTTGAACCCCTAATCATTCCAAAAGTTGAAGCGGAAGAATCCATAAAGGCTGTATTGGGTCGCTGGCAGCGAAAGAAAGAGGAGGCTCGTCTTATGGCGAATACCCCCATTGAACAGACCCTAAATACTGAGCTGCAAAAGAAAACGTATCTGAGTGTCCCATTCAGGGAAAAAAATGAGGCGAAAAGCCTTGGTGCCAAATGGGACCGTCGGGAAAAATCATGGTACGTCAGCGAAGGCACCGACATGAAGCCGTTTGCCAAATGGCAGCAGAAGGTTGCAGAGAACCAGACCAAGATTGATCCGCAGCAGGAATTTGCCGATGCCTGCCGCAAAGAGGGGCTGATGATCGAAGGCCTGCCAAGCATGGACGGAAAATGGCACCGCGTTGCCGTTGCTGGCGATGCGAAGGGTCAAACCAGCGGCAGTTATCGCGGCTTTATTGAGGGTATTCCGGCCGGCCAGATCATGAATTTCAAAAAAGCATCCGAGCCGGTTAAGTGGGTGGCGACGGGCACCAGGATCGATCCGGAAGAACTGGAACGCATCAAAGCCCAATCGGCGGCAAGAAAAGCCGAACAGGCCCAGGAACTGAAGTTCCAGTATCAGCAGGTTGCCAAACGTGCCTACGGAACCTTCATGAACGCCATCGAGGCGACCAGCGATCATCCTTATCTCAGGAAAAAACAGGTATCCGGGGAAACTCTTCGTGTTGACCGATCTGGCAATCTGATCGTGCCTATGACCAACGAGAAGGGTTTCATCGAGAACATTCAGACCATTGCTCCGGACGGAACAAAACGTTACCTGAAGGATGGCCGTAAATCTGGCCTGATGCATATCATTCCGGGCAAAAAAGACACTCCGCTGATTATCGCAGAAGGCTATGCGACGGCAAAAAGCCTGCATACAGCAACCGGGTTTACCACTGTTGTCGCCTTTGATGGCGGCAATCTTCCGGTCATCGCCGAAACCATGCGCAATCAAAATCCTGACCGGTCAATCGTTATTGCAGCCGATGACGACCCCCTGAAAGTTGAGAAAGTCGGCCACAATCCGGGACTGGAAGCGGCCAAACGGGCTGCCGAGCGATCAAACGCGCAGATCCTCAAACCTTCCCTTACTGCAGATGAACAACTGCAGGGATTAACCGACCATAACGATGTGCATGTTGCCCGCGGCTTCGATTTGTTCCGTCGCGAGATCCGGCAACAGCTTTCCGATCTGGGTATTTCAACCAGTCGTAGTCGATCAATGCAGATCTCGCCAAAAAAGCAAAAGAACCAGTCAAACCAGATGTCTGTTTGATAATCCTTGTGTCGGCGGCCTTCCGGTCGCCGACAGTATTCTTCTGTCATTCATGTTTGCGGATACTGGATTTTGGCTACCGACCGGATCAAGGTGGAAACCTATTTAAACGAAACGGAATTCTCCCGTTTGAAGGAACTCTCGGCACAACTTAAATTGAGCCGATCGGAACTGTTTCGACGGCTTCTTATGAATTCACCTCTCCCCAATGCCCGGGATTTTGAAGCCGCCCAAGCGATCCTTGATATGCTTCAGATCAATGCTGACCTCGCCCGTCTCGGGAACCTTCTGAAGCTGGCACTTGATGAACCGTTAAGCGCCGATCTCTTGCGCAAATACGATGACTTGGCCGCCACCATCAAATCCACCCAGGACGAGTTGAAGGATGTGGTGCGCAAGATCGATCGCACGATCGCACGCGGTGCGAAATGATCGCCAAGAAAATCCCTAAAAGACCCGATATTCCCGATAACTACAAAGAACTGGCCGAATACATCGCGGCAGCCAAGGAACCCGGGGAAAAACTGGACAAGTTCTGGATTGAGAACTGTGGCGCCGGCGAGACGCTGGACGATCTTGAACTGGCCTTGCGCGAAGTCTATGCCGTCCGCTTGATGAAACCCGAAGTCACGGACAAATCGTATCACATGATGGTTTCTTTCCGGCCGGGCGAGAAAGATCGGCTTTCCGAACAGTATCTGAAGGATATTGCTTCTGCTTATGCCGATGGCCTCGGCTTTGCTGAACATCAATATGTGGCCGGTACGCATATCAATACCGACAATTTCCACATGCATATTGCCTTTAACAAGATCCATCCCCGCACGCTTCAGGTCATCAATCCGTTTCGGGATTTCAAAATCCTTGATCGGGTCTCCCGAAAACTGGAAAAGCAATATGGCCTCTTTATCGACCGGGGCATGGCCCAGAGAGAAAAACAGGGTCCAAAACTGTCGCCTTCAGCTCGCGATTACGAGGCGCAAACATGGCAGGAAAGCTTCCAGAACCATGTTCTTCAACATCGCGAGGATCTGCTTGAAAAAATCAACGGCGCTGAAGCCTGGCAGGATCTGCACAGAATTCTTGCCGAACACGACATCGAGCTAAAAAAGCGCGGTAACGGTTTCGTTCTGGTCGGTCCAGATGGTCAGGGCATGAAGGCCTCGGCGCTCGATCGTGACATGAGCAAATCCGCCTTGGAAAAGAAGCTCGGCGATTTTGTTCCCCCGGTCAAAGAAACAGATAATAAACCCGCCCTCCCTACGCACCCAAAACGACGCTACAAGCGTCGGCCGACAATGCGGCATCCGCGCATGTCGCCTCTTTGGCGGCGATATCTGAATATTCAGCAACCTCTTCATCGTCGCAGTACGCTTCTGTCTCGCACGATTTCAAACTGGAAGCTGTTTCTGCTCAGTGAAGCCTATCGCGATCCGCTCGCGATGGTGTTCCTCATCGCCCAACAGGAATTCATACATTTGGTATTTGGCGATGATCGACCGATACCGGTTTCCAAACTCGCAGCCCCTGCCCTTGCCGCGTGGCGTGAAGCTGGAAAGTGGGCCGATGCAAAATCCTTAAACTGGCTGGCAGATACTCGCTCAACTGGTCGGGGATGCCGACTGGATGATGCCGGCAACCTTCTTGTACCCTTCAAGGACGAGAACGGTTTTATGCTGGCTGTCCGCATATATGCCCCGGGCCAGAAAAGGATGTCGATCGGCAATATCAAGGCACGCGGGCTGACACACATCATCGACACCAGAAAACAGATCAATTCCGGGCCGGTGATCTTCACGGCCGATTATGCCGATGCGGTAAAGATTCATGATGCAACCCGACGCCCCGTCGTGATTGTCGCAGATCCTCGCGAGCTGCAGTCGGTGATAAAACGCTATCGCAAATCCAGTCCATTGATCAAACCGGTTGTCGCAGGAAAGTCCGAAGCAAAGTTACCTGGTACCGGTTATGTGCAGATGCCGAGCCAGGACGATCAAACGGAAATTCGCCGTGCCTTTTCCCGTGCCACAGGGGACGAGGCATTTCTCGTCTGGGATGCCTGCCCGGAATGGGCGACCCCCGGCAATTCATCCTGGCTTAAATCTGCCGGCATTCGAGGCTACGGCGTTAAAGTTACGCCTGATGGTGAGGTCGCCGTCCCCCTCAAAGACCGTTCCGGCCGTTTGGAAAACGTCATTCTGATCGATCAAAAAGGAAAGCAAAGAACCCTCATTGATCCGGTTGACAATATTGCGCTCTCTCATGTGATCGATCCTGCATGGCGAGATGAAAAGGATACCGTCATCATTCCACGGGACTATGCCGATGCAGCGGCCATCCATCGAGCAACACGTTGCCCTGTTGTCGTGCCTGAAACACCTGACGACTGGCATGCTGCCCTTGAACAGGTCCGCATACGGTACAGTGAAGCAAATATCGTTCTTGCCCTGGGTAAAGAGGAATTGCCCGGGGAGATGGTAGCGGCCGACAAATTTACCGCTCAGATCGTTCGGCCGGCACGTGCGGAAACGTTCAAGGAATATGCGTTGCATGAACCGTCCCGATCTGCTGCCCGTCTGATGGATACGGGTCGTGCACATTTCAACTTTGACCCTGACAAATCGGAATCCGAATTTGTAAAGCTGCAGGATCAGGACGGAACTGAACGTTACGTTTGGGGCGTTGATATTGCCGTTGCTGTCAATAGCTCCGGTGCAAGAACGGGCGACTGGATCACGCTTGATATCGCCGAAAAGAAGAAAGTCGAGGTCGTTGAAAAATATCGCGATGATCAGGGCAACCTTCAGAGCCGCACGGTTACAACTCACCGGAATATCTGGAAAGCGGAAGTTCGACCAGATCCTGAAACAGTGCCATCAATGACCGCTTTGCGTAATGAAATGGCCGTCCTGGTTGGCGATGATGGGTGGCTTGCATGGCAGCAAGCGTCCCGCCCAGACAAGAGGGTTGTTTCTGCCCGGAGCGATATGGGCACAGAGAAGGCGTGGGCTGGTTTTCGAGTGGATGATGCAGGAAATGTCCTTATCCCTCTCAGAGACGGCGGAAACCGCCTTGCAGCCGTTTATCGCGTCAATGAAAGCGGATCCGTTGAAACTTTGGTCGGCACGGGTAGCGATAAAGGTCTGCATCATGTTATCGGGGAACGGATATCAAAAGATCCTGACGACCCCATTCTGATAGCAGATGACCTGATCAGCGCCATTGAGCTAAACCGTCTGACGAACAAGCCAGTTGTCTGGTCAGTGAAATCGGAAAATCTTGCAGCCGTCGGAAAAACTCTACGCAGATTTAATCCCGATCGGAAGATTGTCATTGCCGCTATGGATGCGCACATGGCCGTCGAAAACAAGCCAATGGTACATGCGAAGAAAGCAGCAATCGCCATCGACGCCGATTTGCTCTCCCCTCCTCTGTCTGATCAGGACAAAAAACGCAATAAGATGTCCTTCGGGGATATATTGAAAACCGGAAAGATAGACGCAGTTAAAAACGCTCTTAAGACTGCTGGAGTTGATGGTGATGACACAACTCGGAAGCGGCAAAAAGATCATACGAGAGGGATCTAATGAAACCGCATGTTCGCCTATACATCCTTCAAACTGGACAATCTTTCACTCACCATCAAAAGCTGCTGCTCAGATAATCGAGCAATGTCTTCAATGAAGGCTGATTCAATTACTTCTGTATTTTTTATTTCTGATTTTTGGACCGCGGTTGAATTGAGTTTGTCACGTTCCGAACGCGACATTTTTTCTATGTCTTCGGGAATGCCTTCAAAAAAGAAGTCAATTTCAACACCAAACATTTGCGACAACATCTGAAGATGTCCGGCTTTGTAACGGTCCCGCCCAGCTTCAAATTTCTGGATTTGCTGGGGAGAAATTCCAAACAGGCCCGCCAATTGTTGCTGTTTGACACCCAAAATCTTGCGCAGCATCTTGATGCGTTCTGCAACATGGACATCGATTACGTGCGGGCCGTCAAACCTTCCAAGCCTTCGTTTCATGGTTTCATTGATATGGAGGTTACAAACCGAGAGTGAATTTTGCTGCACTCATATTTGGCACATATTTAAGGTTGATATTGCTAAACTCCGCTGCGATCCCAGTCCTTAAAATATTATTTTCTGTCAGATACTCTTTGGTGTTCGAAGATAGGAACACTATTGGCTTAACCACTCCAGCGTTTCGCAGAGATGTTACGGCTTCAAGGTAAGTCTCGTAGACTAAACAATCTTTTGAGGAATCTTTACCGCGCCTTGCTGGAGCGATACACGCATTCATCCGTGCGAATGCTTTGGTCGGGATTCCGTTTCCAGGCGTTATCTTTTGGAGCTCGGTGAGCCATCTTTCTACAACACCACGCGTGCGCCCAACATGACCGTCGAGATGGGCAAGATCAATGGTCCCCGGAGCACCAAAGACGGTGGAGAGCTTGTTGATACGATCTATCTGTTCCTGCAGTTTTTTTAGGTTACGTTCCGCCTCCTCTTGGACGGGTTGATCGTGAACGGCGAACTCGATCGCAACCTGTTCTGCCATAAGGCATATGAGATTTCCAGCTTCCGCCGCAACCACAAGGTCTATGGCGGCTTGCCGATCATGGGGCTTAACTGTTTCACGCGTTGGGTCACGCATGATATCTAGAATAGAGCATGTGTCGATGCACAACACTGGTACATCCTTAGATGCAATCGCATGCGCGTCCATCACCTTTCAATGCTCTTCGTAATATGCAAGAAGAGCGACAGCGGTCTCGAAGTCGGCCGCTAGAGTATGCGCGGAATCCTGATCCCAACCATCCACCTCATGGAGCCAACGAGCCAGTTTATCTGCATCAGGTTTGTCATCAGCACGATGAACGGCGACAAGAAAGTCGAACCAGCGACGTTGATCTGATGGGTGACTTGCTCTTGTCGACTTGTTGGCTGCACCCGAAAAATGTTTCAACTTTATAGCCGCTTCCAGAGACAACCAATCTTCAAGCGTTTGCTGGTCTTGGGTTGTCGAGATAGTGAAGCCGAATTGGGTAGCAACTGGCTCAGCAATTTGTGCGATAAAATCCTTAAGCAAAGCGTTGTATTGGGCGAAGCTGAGGCTGCCCTTCTCCAAGGGAACGATGTTAGGCACATAATAGCCGTCTTCGGTTCCCCATAGAGTCAATCCGACAGCGGGATGGTCGTTGTCGGCATCTCGTTGAAAAAGGACTACATCCTCGAGAGGGACGGTGTTGTGCGCCACCTCTTCCGTCCGTTTCAAATCCACTCGCCAAGAACCGACTGCCGCTGCTATCAACCCTTCGCGTAGTTCGGGCCGTTTGTCTATTGGCCCGTGAATGGCCATGTCTTGAAAGACTTCAAGTTTTTCTGCCACATCTACCTCTTCGAAATATCTCAGTTGCCTACAGATCACAGCGGAAAGCGGTTCAGAACCCTCGCTCAAGATGGCAAGATACCGCTGGCAACAAAACAAACGGCCACATTTGCTCCGAATGATTTCCTCGACGATCCCAGATCGCTCCAGATCAACATATTACTCATACAATATTTAATCGGTAGGTATGTCATATACAGCAAAATATGACATTCAGACTGTCACATCTTCCGAGCCTACGTTTCATGTATTTCGGTGCATCTAGCCATATTTATTATAAACTCTCTTATCTGGAATTGATCCTTTCGGTGGTTAAACTCGCCGCCGTTTTATCGATACCCTGTTTTCTCTCCATTTTATAGCGGATGAAGAGTACGGCTGAAAAGATCAGGCTAAAAGCCACGAACGGTAACATTGCCATTTCGTTTAGTAGAGAATATCCCGATGCGGCTAAACACATCCCTGCAACAGTCCAGAGCTTTCTCTCTGGTGCCAGTTGCAATGTTAGCCAAATCCCCAGTGCTGCATTGACTAAGATCCAAACCGGTGAAGCTGGCCCCAGTGACATCTTAAATGGCCACGGTGTCCAGATCATCCCGAATCCAACAGTCGCGGACAAACAATCCGCCGCCAAGTGAATAGAAATACCTACATACAATCCAGCAATGCCATAAAGAGGTACTCGGTTCTTAAAAAATAAAAAAAGCAGCCACGGGATGAGAACTGAATGGGTGATAATTGATCGATGATGCAGAATTGGCAGTAACAACAAATCTATATCTGGAAGCCATAAGCCCCCCCAAATTCCCAAAGCATAGGGAACGGGTTTAGCTAACATGTGTTTAATTGGATCCATTTTTCGGCTTAATCCAGTATTTCTTAATTGGAAATCTTTCAGTCAATTGCACTCAGGACAGTTTCCTCATTCTAAGCACCGGACCAACTCCAATAGGTTTCAATTCCTGCTCCCCATCCGCCGATTGCATATCGCTAGGGTGTGGCCCCAGACCGCACTTCAGTTATACCCTAGGGACAGAAGACGTTGTATGCTTCTGTTTGTCTGGGATAGATGGTAAGCAATTAAGTAATGGTAACAAAGAAAAATAGAGCGCAGTCGACCGGCGAAACTACAGCTATTACCGGGTATTGGAAACAGTACGAATATTCTGCATGCGTCCTCTACAAACTTATGCAGGACGGTTTGCTCAATGCCATATCGATCGCAGAACCAGCTGCCTGTATTTTCGACGATTTGGTGCTCCACACCAATGGGGGCATCCTTGCCACTCAGGTTAAGAGTGAAAAGAGCGCGACATATGTTTCCCTCCGCACAGAGCTAAAAGACTCACTCATTGCAGAAATGGCCACTTCTTGGCTGAGCCTCAAGGAGCGTGTTGAAACAGGGGAAGTAAACTTACGCTACATATTTGCTGGTCTCTTTAGTACTTCTGACACTGCTCTTGCGAACTCCAACGCTCAGGGAGCTCGTCACAGTGCAGCGTTTGCAGATTTCATCTCCCGTACAGAACTTTGCGACGATGTTATCGCGAGTTCAGTCTGGAGCGACACGCTCACGGATCTCCGAATTAGATCTGGCCTAGATCAGTTGGATTTTTTAGAGTTTTTGAACCATCTTGATCTGAAGGATGAAAGAGAACTACAGGCAAATGCCCTATCCAATTTTGGTCCTATAGACCGTTCCAAAGCTGCAGAGGTATTAAGCCTGATTCCGAGACTTGTTCGAGCCTCAACCCCAGGTCAAAGATATACTGAGCAAGATCTGATAAACAAGTTGGGGTGGCGCTCGAGGCTCAGCCAGCATAACCTTCACGTCTTTCCAGTTCCACCGGACTACCAAGAAAATGAAGCTACAGAGAGAAAACTCATTGATCTCATTGAGCGGACGACGCAGGGGTATATCGCGCTTATTGGGCCTCCGGGAACCGGCAAGTCCACACTTTTGCAACGTGGTTTATTTTCTAACCAGAGCTACAGTATATCGAGGTATTTAGCTTTTCTTCCCGGCCAGCGGCAAGGCCTTGGCCGAGCAGAAGCAAGCGAATTCTTAAACGATATAATTGCCGAGCTTCGTAGCCAGGGGTTCTACGCCTCAAAGTTTACCAACGACAACCTATCCGGGTTGAGGAACGAATTCGTAGGACAGCTCGAAGCGGCAGGTTCCAGGTATAGCACCTCAGGTAGAAAAACACTCATTGTAATCGACGGGCTCGACCATGTACCTCGTGAGGAAAACCCAGTAGCAAGTTTTCTAGCTGAGTTGCCGGCTGCTGCTGCTGTTCCTGAAGGCGTCATTTTTATCCTCGGCACTCAGCGTATCGAACTCCCGGGGTTACAAACAACGATTATTCAACAAACCAAAGAGGCTGGCAGAAGTGTCGCGATTGAGCCACTGAGCAAAGCATCTATATTTGCATTAGCAGATGCCGCCAACCTTCCTTCTTTCGTTGACAGGGAGGTTCTCTTTGAAATTACTAGTGGTCATCCTTTGACTGCACGCTATTTCATTGAAGCACTTCGTTCAGTCACTGAAGCGGAAGTTGCACTGAAGATTCTGTCCGATATCGATGGTTTGGGACGGTCTCTACAACAAATATATGAGCGTGTTTGGCAAAAACTCGACACAGCACCATCATCTCGCTCCGCTCTAGCTCTTCTCGCGCGTGCGGAAGGAACGCTCTCATGCGAACAACTTGCTGATGTATGTAGCGAAGAGGTGGTCGATGACGTCATTACGACCGCTGGTTTTTTGCTTTTGACGGATCAGCAAGATCGTCTTTCCATTTTTCACAACAGCTTCCGGCTATTTATAGTACAGGAAACCGGACGGAAGTTTGGCAAGCCCAGTATTAACACAGAGAAAGATATTCACTCAAAGCTTGCATTGATAGCCGGCAAAGCGCAGCCCAGCGACCCACAATATTGGTATCAGCTTCGATATCTTTCACGCGCTGGAAATTTAGATGGAGTCCTCGCGCTTGGAACAGCTGACTACTTCCGAAGATCACTTCGATCATTCCGGCCTTCCGGCGAAGTCTACACAGATTTACGACTTACCTATGCTGCGGTGAATCCTACGCGTGACCCTGTCCTTCTTTTAAATCGACTGCTACTTGAGAAAGAAATTGATTATCGGCTTGATGCAGTCAGCAGCCTAGATTTTATTGAGCTTCTTTTGAAACTTGGCGATGTTGAACTTGCGACCCGTCACGCTCTTGAAGACAGAGAAAATGGCGAAGGATGGCTCAAACTCGTCGACCACTTCTGGTTAATGGGAGACATTGAGCGCGCTCGGCAAGTGTTTCTCGCAAATGAGCCCCTTGAAGTTCTTTTCTCTGGAGAAGGTTTCGATCCACATAGCGCAATGAACCTTGCGCGCGGATGGATCGAGAGAGCGCAGCGGTTCCGCCCACTTGCCAAGCTCGGTGAATTGATAGACTCCCTTGTCATTCAAACTCATAGCATAGACGACGACAAAGGCTCTCAGACGCGCCGCGAACTCAAGTTCAGCTTAGCCTTAGGAACTGTGTGCGATCAACGCATTACCGACTTTTCAGAAATCAAGACACTTCTGAAGCTAACTGATCACGAAATAGCCTGCTTGGCTGTACAAGCGGCAGAATTCGCATTTCAAGAAAAGAGACAAGAGGACGCCCGTGAATGCCTCGTACTCGCCTCCAGTAAGCTTGGCACTACCCACCAATTTTGGAGACGCGCTGCAGCCTTGATTGCTTGGAAACTCGGCGATCTAACCCTCGCAGTAAAACTGGCCTCTGCGCTAACGGTTCCCCGGCTCACTCGTCATAACGCAATACAAAATAACTTAGGAGACTTCTCACAAGCGATAATTGAGACTGCCTTCCTTAGTAAAATTCTTGACGTTGCACTTCCGGAAGAGTCTAGAACACGTGACTCAGAAGACAGTACGCTTCTGGCAAACGCCCACACAAAATTATGTGAGATAGGAACTCTGAAGGCACTTGCCTCCCAGCAAGAAACCAGCCTGACGAAACGAGCGCTGAATTCCATTGTCATCTTTTTTGCTCAAGCCCAGCCAGATATCCACGATTACACCGCCTATCAGTTTTATGGCTCTCTTAAAGGCATTGCTCAGCATCTGGTGGACATAGCCGAAACTTGCGAGCAAACAGCGTTCAATGAATTTATTGCGAAAGTCGATGAAAAGCTCATGCTCGGCAACAATAACCTTGCGAACTCAGAGGGTTTTCAGGTCGAGTTTGCAAAAGCTGTTTTCGACGTCAATGGAGATGCTGATGCGGCGAAAACGCGTATTGATCGTGCACGGGCTAAGGTACGGGTCGACCGCACTCCCCATGAGGCAGTAGATACCCATGTATCACTCACTAACGCATACTGTCACATTGGCCTCATTGACGAAGCCCGTGCCACACTTGATGTTATGCACGAAGATACGTTCGGCTATTGGTTACGGGCTAAGAAGGAGCCACAGTACGTTTTTTGGGCTTGGTCGTTCCTGAAAGCCTGTGCGAGTTCTCCAGGCAATATGGAAGGCTCTTCCCTTGCCTTCGCGCAGTTAATTCTTGGTATGGACGAAACTGCGGGGGCTGATACGGCAGCCCGGTTGGTTCCTGATGTCTTGGAAGGTGCAGGGGTGAGTCCTTGCGTTCTTGCAGGTGTCACTAATAGGTTACTCCAGAGTGATCTGGCCTCTTGGGAGCGCATTGTGGAAGCTGCGCTTGCCTCGATCGCTAAGCATGACCGAACTCTGTCCGGTTTAACCATAATCGCGTGTGCTTACCTGATCGTGCCGTTCGCAGCAGGTGGGATTGAGCGATGCCTGAAGATAGCTCTTCCTGCGCTGACACCTGATGAAAGGGCGGGGCCAATCTCAATTCTTCTATCCTCGATCCAGCGCTGGTGTCCTCCCTCACAACGCGAGAGCATTCTTAAAATGATTCTGGAGTTCGCTCCAGAAGCCAAACCCTTGATCGAACCGATGATAGAGTGTGCTGCTGAAGTCGCAGAAACGCTTCGCACAGTTACACACGGCGAACCGAGAAGCCATAGCTCTGAAAGCAGCGTCTATGGTGAGATAAAGGCGGATTCCTTAGAAGCACTTCTTGCGGTCGGCGACGGAGAATCAACCTACGGTGATAAGATTGATTATTCATATGCCCGCGCTGCTGAAGCTCTCATCCAGAGTTCAAACAAGAAAGAAATTGAGGATTTCCTCTCCAAGCGCCCCCACATCATTGCAGACGCCAAAACCGCTTGTGCAATTTCACGCCGATACCTACAGTTCGGTCTCCGTAAGCAGGCAGAGAAATACTTTGAGATTGCCGAAAATGCTGCTTTGTCCGGGTACTGGTCATCATTCATGGGCGGTCAGAAACTTGCGGTGCAGCAGCTTCGGCTGGAACTAGAAGGAAAAGCCGCGATAGACAAAGGCTTTGATTCCTTAGTCAATGAGCTCTCTGCAGGCCAGACATACGGCAGTTCGCTTTTCTTAAATCTCAATGAAGTACTTGAACTGATTGCAGATCCCATTCCTTATCGGGAGCTATGGAATGAGACGGAAGAGCACCTAAAGGCATATCGCGAGTTTCGGTTCGCCAGACCGGTCGAGATAATCGAAAGCGTTCATACATACTCCGACGTCCTCGCCTTCATAGTTGCCTATGCTTTCAAGCTGTGCTGTCCAGAAGTCACCATTCATGCGCGACGAGCTGCACGCCTGATTTCAGATAGAAGTTCAGGCGAAGACTTCGTTTCTAAGCTGGCACTTTATTTGAGAGACTGCCCTGATGGATTGCGCGAGTATGCGGCCATACTGGACAGTCTGCGAGCGACGCCATCTTTGCGTTCATTCGTCGTCAAAGAGGCACAAATGCTCACTGGGGATGACGACTTTATCGTCTCGACAATAGGGAGAAAGGTGCTGAATGATTTAGAGGAGGAAATAGAAGAACTCCCGGCAACTGAATTACCTGCCTTCTATACCCTTTTTCCGTCTAACTCCGACCAGGCAGACAATTTCGATCCCCCCCCTGGACTACTCTCTGGAAACCGACCTATTTGGTCAGATGACCCGTGGACTTGGACATCGATGCTAAGAGGTCCACTTCGTCTCCTTACGAATGCTAGTGATGTACCTTTAGAGATGCTGCGCAGGCGATGCGCAAGCTTTATGAGCAAAGAAGGCGGGAAAGCCGCCTTCGGGCCAGAAATTGAGGACAAGATTTTAGAACAACTCCGCAGATTGAATCTGCAATTTGCTTATCGGAGACCGATGGCATCGTCATGTCTCCGCGCATTTGGAAAAGTTGTACGAGAACTGGAACGTGCCGATGCCGTAGATCAGAGAGTTTTTCGAGCTCTTTGGGATGAAATTGGTGGACCGTCTCTTTTTAGCTTCCCTCCTGAGAATACTCCTAGGCCAGACTGGCTGGAATGGCCAACTGTACCCACGCAGAAGTATGGCGGAATCGACGACAATCAATGGCTCGAGCTGTGCGATTATATGCTTCAGTCAACGTTATTGTCGGATGAATTTATTCTGGCTGAAGATTCCTATTTCGAGGTATATGCCGCTCGTGCATCAGCCGACATTCATCGAACGATCTTGCCTAGCAATGTTAATGTGACAGAAGGTATCATAGGATTACCACGGCTTTTCTCATACGACTACCTTCGGCCAATGTACAAGCGAGAGGAAAGTCCCCTCGTTTGCCGCCTTCCTGGAAATCTCTTTGAAGACTTCGGCAACGACACCATCACGGTTTGCCCCTTTGTTGCGCAAAAACTCGGTTGGCAACGAAGTGATACCAATCCGCTTGAGTTGCATGACTCTTTGGGAAACCTTGCTGCTAGAACCATCCGATGGGTGGAAGGTACCAAGCTTAAAACTCTATATGACGCAGAGAGATATGGCACGGGACAGCTACTAATTCTGTCGTCTGCCGGAAGGACTCAACTTGAGGCAACAGTGGGTCCGTTAAACTTAGCAGCAAGGGTCATCGCAACTTTTTCAGGAGAACAGGAGAAAAACTTCCGTCGTGAGGTCGTTGCGGCTGATTAGCGCTCGGAAAAAAAGCTGCCCTGATGTGACTTTTCTGTCATGATGAGCAAACTATGTGACCATCTTTCTGATGATGGGCCTTATGCTCCGTCCAGCTGGTTTAGGTGGGGGTTTATTGAGTAGCGATCGCGAGCACCATTACATGTCGAGCTTTGGTCCGGTTTGCTTTTTGATTACATTATCTATTCTTTGTTTTGGCTTACTCAACGGCGAGACAGCGCTTTCGTGACCAGATTGCGCCATGAGTAATAGCGCCTCTTCGTGAGCCTGTTCTCTGATTTCAGCAGAGTGCGCCCCTGGTACATCAAGCCTTCCACTATTATAAAACTCTTCGGCTATAGCGAGCTTGCACTGAGCAACAAGCACTTCATGCCTAGGCGCAGAAATAATCTCAAGCTTTTTTAATGCCTGATGATAGGAGGCCAATGGTCGGGGAATTTCGGGTGTTACGCGCTCTGTCTGCTCGGGGTCGAGCTGGCTTCTTTCTGCACTGCTCTTTCTTGCATGCGCTTGAGAGAAGACTGCATATCTTGCTTCAATGATTCGAGTTCGGATGGCGTCAACCGAAGGGGATTTTCGGAGGTGGCCGGCTTCGCCTTGAGTGAGCTGGTCGATGCCATATCCAAATGTCTCCTTCCAAAAATCATTCATGGCAGAGCCATGTTTCTGATCAATAGCCTCTAACATACTTGGTTTCACGGCGATGTTCAATGCACCTAGATGCGCCGTCATTACAGCCGCAGCAATCACATTGCCGCCCCTGTTCTCCAGAAAGCCACGTAATGATGCAATAGTACCGCCCATTGTCAGCGTATCGTCGAAAACCAGATATTTGCCTCCCTTCTTAACGGGACCATCGAATGACGGATTGAATGCAAGGCGGTAATCGGCACCTTCGCCGGTTCTGGCGACACGCTCCGTTTGGAATATAGAAACATCAACGTCCAGCCCCAACCTCTTGCCGACTTCAAACGCCATTGCCAACGGTATTTTATTATGTCCGGAAGCCTCCTCAGCAAGCACAGGTACTATTCGCGGCTGATCGTTTCCTATTATGTTTCGGATCTGATCAATCGTTCCGTTGCGCAGGAGACGTTCCGCCAAGTCATGGGCAGCATCCGTATCACCAGCTTTGGCGAGTGTATATTCCGGCTGCTGTTGCAGCTCTCCCAGATCGCCATTTCGGATAACAGCTGGGAAATTGCCCCATGGTGAACGTTCGGCCATTTGTCTATTTAACCCCAGAGTCTAAATGCCTTCAAAACCTACTCTGTAACATCCGGCTCAGGATAAGCGATCTCCCAACACTTATTGAAAGACATGTTGTCGATGTGTTGTTGTGGATCAAAAAAAGTTCCAGCAAGACTGCTTTCTAGGTCTTCACGTGATAATTCTGTGTAACTTAGTCGAGTTAGTCCAGCTAAGTTCGGCGACACCACGCAAAGCGATATAGAACCTCGGTCTTCAACATTGTTCGGATATAGGAAGGCTTTAATGCCTTTAGCCAAAAAGGCATCCCTAACGCCATCCAGATTGAAGTGGAGTTCGTGATCGATCTCATTTTTTTCCTTGCCCTTCATAATTTGATGATGGTGTTCATAAAACTGAATGAAGTAACCATTGTTGCGCGAGTATCCGCAAATATCGTCAAGCGCTTTGGCAAGAGCCAATTTCGTCGTACTGCCGAAATCCTTTGAGGCTTTCGGCCATTTTTTTTCAGTAAATTCAACAGCATGCAGCCTAGGTGCAGTAACGGTTAGGTTGGAATGGCGAAACCCACCATTCCGATCTCGTGGATGACGTCGCAATTGTTTACCAATCGCGTCCATCCCTGCCTTCTCCGTACCGAAATGTGTAAAGATTGGAAACGTATCGAACTTATAGATGCTGCCGTGATACCAAACGTCCATACCAGCCACCTTCTTTATCAAAATGCACCAACGGCTGATGTTATCGACAGTAACATCTTGTGTCAGTTTCCTTTTTACCCGTTGAGCACGACTTGTCGTGCGAATAAGGCAGGATGAGTATGAAATGCTCGTTCAGTACCGGTACTGAACCTATCCTGCCTAAGAAACGACAGGGTAAAGTTGTGCGAAGTTCTGCAAACATCTGCAATCTCTTGCAAACTCCTGCAATGTGGCCGAAACCCTCCAAACTGTTGCAGTCCGCGAGATTTTGGGCGAAAACCCTGCGCTTACATATCGCTTGCACACCTGTTTCTGCGCCGTGTAATCAAAAAAGAGAAACGCAGGGGACCTCACGTGAGAGTTGCGATTTACGCACGCCATTCGACAGACCGCCAGACCACCAGCAGCCAAGACCAGATACTGAGGTGTGAGGGCTATTGTGAAGCCAAACAATATACGATCGAAGACGTGTATTATGATGAAGCGTTCTCGGGTGCCCATATGGAAAATCGTTCAGGTATAAACAACCTTCTCATGGGAGCCTTTGACGGTCGTTTCGACAGAGTGGTTACAGAAGATCTGTCACGCATTAGCCGCGATCAGGCCGATACAGCGAACTTCTTTAAAAAGATGGTCTTCCTTGGCATTGATGTCGAAACGATTTCTGAAGGTGTCATTGGCGAGCTGCATATCGGCCTGAAAAGCACGATGAATGCTCTTTACCTGAAGGATCTCTCAGACAAGACGCATCGAGGCATGATTGCTTCAGTATTAAGAGGTGGTGTTCCCGGTGGACGAACCTTTGGATATGAAATTGTTCGAGCACTCGACAGCAACGGAGAACTGATCCGAGGTAAGCGTCGCATTGTCGAGGAAGAAGCCGAAGTTATCCGGGAAATTTTCAGACTGTATTCAACCGGCAGCAAGCTTCAGCATATCTGCACTATTCTCGACCGGAAAGGGATCGCGGCACCTTCTGGTGGCAAGTGGGCACCAACGACATTGGTAGGATCGCGCATTCGCAAAACCGGCCTGCTCCGCAACACGCTTTACAAGGGCGTGGTGACGTTTAACAGGATGCAATATCGCAAGCACCCCGAGACGGGCAAGAAGCTCGCGGTTCTCCGTCCGGAAAGCGAATGGATACAAGTCCCCGTCCCCGAGCTGAAAATCATCGAAGAACAGGAATTTGATGCGATTCAGGCGCAACTGGATGAAAGGTCATCCAAGGTGGCGGAATATCGAAAAACCGCCAGCATGCGATCACCTGAAGAAACAGACCAGATATCAAAAACACGGATCAGGCACTGGCGACAAAGACAGATCAAGTCGACAGGAAAGGTTGTTGCGGTTTTTGCCGGGCGTCTCAGATGTGCCGAACATGACACCACAATCACAGCGGCTTGGGCGGATCGTTATTCCTGCAAGAAAAAAGGCTGCCCGAACCGTGCGATCCGTTACGAAGAGCTGTGCGATGTTATCATTCGTGAGGCCCTGCGCCTGACTTGTGCGGACATCGAGGCACATTATAGTCATGAAGCCATAGCGGAAAGACGGAACAGGCTGGAAAAGCAAATCAGCGAAGCCGAACAAAAATTGCAAGGAATGCGAGATCGCGCCGCCCATGCACTGAACACGTTCAAGGTGAATAGCGACAGTGCCGAGTTAAAAGCTTGGTTTGACGACAACACCGAACAGATGCGCCTCGCAAAGCTTGAAATTGCGCGATTAAAGCGGTCTCTTGAAGAGATAAAGGCACCGGCAAATATCGCCGATATCCATAAACGATTTAACGCTTTGATATCCAGACTGCAGGTCTGGTCGCGTGAACCCGAGACAGTTTCGCAGCTCCGGCACATGATGAAGAGATACACCATAACAGCAAAATGGGATCATGCGGGCCTCCGCTGGTATAGAACCTGTGAAATTGAATATGACTTTGAGGCCATGGCGCGGGTACTTGGCAAAAAGAAATGAAACCGGCAAAATTCTGCCGGTTTCCGTCTATGTCGTTTGGATCATAATATCCCTTCCCGCCCTAACCGGGCTGTTCATCGTCACCAAACTCTCCACTCGGATCAGCCCGATCCAATAGCATCGGACATTCCTGCCCCGGCCGGTTTGGCATATAGCCGATATCAGTCATGTCACCTTCATGTTCGATCCGACCATTCCAGCGAATGTCATAATGAACGGCTATTTGTTCAGCCAATTGCTCTTGCAACCGGTTTATAGCGTCCAGCGTAGAACCGATTGCCGGGCTTTCAATATGCTGTCGATTGGCGGTGATAAATGCGATGGATATGTATTTGGTCATGTCTTTTTCCTGTCGTCTTTATCCGGCAGATCAAAACTGAAAACCGATTTGGCCTTTGTTGTCGGTCTGCGTTGGGATGCCCTGAAATGCTGTCCATGAGGGCTTTGCGAAATCAGGCAGCGAATTGCTTCGTCCCTGCCGGTATTCGATTTCAATATTTGCCATCTTCTCGGCTTCTGCGTATTCGCAAAAGATTGCGGCAGCTGCTTCCTTAACGCTGAGTGGCGGCCATTCCATATAGAAATGCGAGCGATATCCTGTCTCGGAAATAAAGGGCAGGCCAAGATCGATGGCCGTAAACCCAAAGCTGCTGCATATATCCAGCGGACAGGTGAAATCGACCAATGCCCGACCATGTCTGGTTTCCAGAACAAACAACCCGTTCTGCCCCCAATGCGGCTCTTGACCGGCTTTGGCCGCAAGTGCTGCTGTGATGGCTGTTCCTGCCCCATCGTCGGCAAAACTGCCAAAGCTGCCATTTTCCCCATTGGTCTTCGTAATAAGAGCGCGGAAAGACCTCGAAGCCTCATTTGCGGCATCACCATCATTCGCCCTGACTGCAGCATGAAATTCAAGGGCGATACGCTTGGCGGTATCAATATCTCTGTCCGTTACCTTATGCATTGTTCTGATCCCCATAGAGACAACTGGCTGGCCGATCTGGCCGGTTCAACTTCTTCCCGTCGTCTCAAAAGGGTGAATGCCGTCAAGCTGAATATGGGATGTTCGCGACCGTTAAGGCGCGAACAGGGACCCTGATTCTGCTTTACGGCAGAGGGCGAAGCCCTTCCTTCGACCGATCCTGAAGATCAATGCCTCAAGGGTACCTGGTACGTGCCTGAAAGGATGTTGTCCGCGATGCTATCGGCAGGGCCAACCGTTACCCGTAAGGGCCGTATTCCGGTATACATGCTTGCGAGTGAGGTTGGCCGGTGTCGCGCCTGGCGCGGCACCGGTCTATCGAACCAAAGTGCAGCCGAAAGAAAGAGCGTGCTTGATCTGGCCTGCTTCAATCCATAGAGCCGTGACCTGTTCCGGTCCTATGATGCTTGAGACACCTGCCAAAATTCAAGCCGTCAATCTGGATTGCACAATCCATAGTCGATTAGGTTATGGAAAATGCTGGGAACATTTGTTGCGCAAAGCATTCTTCAGAACAATTTGTAGATCACGGTAAGAAACGCAGCACACAAAAAACCAAATTCAAGCAATCTTCCCATGTATCCTCCTTTTCAACACGGGGTGTATCCATCGGCATCACCGATGCCAAATTCAGAATACCCTTGTTGAAACGGTTGATTTTCACGTCTAGAGGCGAATTTCGCATGCTAACTGGGCAGACCTCGCCCTTACGAAAGCAAAAAATGAACAAAGTATATTTAATCAGTACCAAATATATATTGAATGAATACTAGTTTGAGTTTTACAACTTGTGGATTGCGCAATCCACTTAATGCAAACAACCGCGTTTGGCTGCTGTATGAAATAATCCGCGCAAGATATGGACCAACAACGAAAAATCCATTCATCATTGCACATTAGGATTGCTGGGTCCGACCCGGGGAGAAGGTCGACATACTTTCTTGGGGATAGTTTCAATCACATCCTTGGAGGCAAACATGGTTGTAAATCACAACGACCTGACCCAGCGCATTGATACCCTTCTGTCGGATCTCCGCAAGGCAGAATCCAGTAACGCGGTATATCGCGAGCCAGCGCTTTATCTGCACACGGCACGTAAAGCACTCGGCTCGATTGCCGATGAACAATCAAATAGCAAAAATCTGACTTCATTCTAAAAAATGAAATTATGTTGGGCCATGAGATACTTACCAATGAGGGGGAACCCGGCAAGTTCCCCCTCTTCTGATCGATAATCAAATCTGTCAGTAGATCGATATTGACAACAGGAACATCTAGGACAATGTTCCTGATATGTTCTCATTCATCGCCAGATTTGCCCCCATAAGATTTTTACCCAGACCGCTCGCCCTGGCGCGTGTACCGGCAGGTTTTCCGTCGCCGGCAGAGGACTATATTGATCGCCAACTGGATCTGAACGAGTTCATAGAGCATCCGGCCGCAACCTTCTTCTTCAGGCTCGAAGGCGACAGCATGGAACCCCTTATGCGCGACGGCGATCTTCTGGTGGTTGATCGCGCAAAGACTGCTCGCAGCGGCCATGTGGTTGTTGCCGTACATAATGGCGAGCTGACGGTAAAGCGATTACGTCAATCCGGTAAAGACGCTTGGCTAGAACCCGAAAATCCAAACTATCCCCACCTGCCCTGCTCAGGCGACACAGAGATATGGGGTGTCGTTCTGATAAATCTGCACTGGCCGTCCCAATGATTGGTTTGGTCGACTGCAATAATTTTTATTGCTCATGCGAGCGTCTTTTTGATCCAAGTCTGCGCGGTCGACCAATGATCGTTCTGAGCAATAATGTTATATGACATTACTAACATTGTTCACATACACAAACTTCCTTGCTAACATGGCTGTTTAGCTGCCACTGTGCCTACAGACCTTACCTGCACCGCCAGCATGCTGGCGGTGCAGGTAAGGTCTGATATCACAGCCTCAAGATGACAAACAAAACCCGGTGCCCGACATTTGGAATGAGGGAAGCATGCTGACAGTTCCCTACTACACGGTTGCCAAAACAGCGGATGTCGTTCGACCTGCAACGATCATCCGCGATACCGAGTGGGATCAAGTGAAGAGCCACAGTCTCCCTACCGGTTTCCACTATCTTGTCTATGACGGATGCAGAATTGTTGAGCCGGTCTTATTCTATCTCCATGACAAATGCGTCCGGTCCTCGAGAATTCCCTCGGTAGGAAACACACAAACAGCTTTAACCTATGACCTGTATGAGTGGTTCACATATCTAGGCTTGATTCATAGGGATTGGGACGCTGCTTGTTTCGATGACATCGAACTATATCGCGACAAGCTTTTATGCAGCAAATCACCTAAAACCGGTAAACGATATGCTGTTGCAACAGTACGCCGCAGGCTTGGCACCATCGTTGACTTCTATGAATGGGCGTCCAGACAAGGCTTGATTGAATTTGATGCGAAAGAGTTTTACGAAGAACGTATCAAACCCCGAAATTATGCAATTACCCGGATGGCGCATGTTCAATCCGGCGACAATACGGTCAAAACGAGTAAACTGCTTCCGAGAACCTATAACAGTGAAACGGCTGAGGCATTTTCTCCCGAAGCTCTTCAACGAGTGCTCGCCGAACTTGGTTCGATCCCCGGAGACAAAGCTGATCGTCGTCCATGCAGAGACCGGCTCATTGCCAGCCTTGCTGTCGCCACAGGAATGCGACTTGACGAATGCGCCAACCTCACTCTGTCGCAATACAAGAATCTCAAGAAAGATGGTAGCTACAGCAACGTCGCATTGCCTCTTTACAAAACCAAAGGCCTGAAGCCGCGCACAGTTGTCGTACCGGGCATAATCCATGATGATCTGCGACATTACGTAAAAACAGAACGGGCCCGTGCGGTTCGACGCGCGAAAACATCTGTCGAGGCTCTTTTTGTCAATCACGCCCATGCCAAAAGAAATCCGGGTGAAGCAATGACAGCTCATTCCATCTGGCGCCACTTTCAGCGCGCGGTTCTGAAAGCCGGTCTTGTATGCCCTTCCCATAAAAACGGCACAACCAGCCCCTTAGACAGACCTGAAGCCCTGCACAGCTTTCATCACCTCCGTCATACCTTTGCGGTTACCATGTATTTTGAACTGGTTCGCGCGGGCAAAGCAGAACCCTGGCTCAGCCTGCGAACATTGCTTGGCCATAGTCACATAACGACAACAATCAATACATATTTGCGGAGTGTACAAATTCGGGAAGCACTCATGACAGATACCCTGAATACGTATCTCAAGGCCCTACGCGATGGCTAGAAAGCGCATGGACAGATCTTTTCTCACGTATCGCCCGGGTGCGGCACCTGCCTTCGACAGGAACAACCTGGCCCGTCCGGAAAAGGAAGAGAGAGAATACGGGGTTATCCAAAAGCTGTCACCTGACGGAAAACTGTGTCAACTCACGCTAAACTGTCCCCGTACCGCAAAATCCAACCGCGGCAGTGCCCAGATCAATGTCAGCGACGATTGGCTGAAAGCCGAACATCTGTCTGTTCCGTTTGCTACGGCCATTTTCTCGCATATTCGCAAGTTTGGTCCCTCTACCCAGGTCAACAAGGTTCAAGCTCTCAATCGCTTCTTTGCTTTTATGTGCGAACAGGGAAAAGCACATTTTAAACTGTCGGATCTGACCACAACTCTTTTTAATGAGTACATTTTCTGGCTCGACACCCAACAGCTTACAAGCAAAACGAAAGCCGGGTTAATCTCCCCACTCCGTGTTGTATTGCACTATCTTAAACAAAATCCACAATATACAAGCGAAGTCCCTGGGGATGCTTATATCCAGCCAAATCCCTGGCCTGGAATAAACGAGCAAATTGCTCATCGACCAATTTTGGCTATCACCGATCTTGTAACGATTGAGCGCGCCTGCATCAAAGAAATGCAGACATGGATGCGCAAATGGGAAGAAGGAAACGACTTTATTAAATCAGGTAGAGAACGCCTGCAGGCGGGTGCTTCACCCACCGAGCATAGACTTGAAACATTGCTGGCAATCATTGAAGACCGCTATGGTGGCTATGTGACGAACAGCAAACAATTCTTTGCTGACGGCGATGGCCGGCGACGACAAATCGAGTTTTTCGGAGGGATCAAGGGTATTGCTCCGTGGCTGTATGCAACAAAGCGCTCTCTGGTCCCGTTTGTCGTGATGATGGCAATCAGGACGGCCTTCAATCCGGAAACCATACTGGCTTTACGAAAATCCGCCCTTCGGGAGAGCTCGTTACTTAAAGGAAGTGCCGAACTGGCGCCGAGATATCGGGTGGTCGGCGGGAAGAAACGCGCGCGAGGCGATCAGGTTCGAACCTATCCTCAGGATAGCACAGAGATTGATAGCCCGATTTCCATTTTCAACAATGTCGGAAAGCTGACCCGTCGCCTCCCAAATGCCGAGCACGATCCCGACCATGATATGCTCTTCATATTTCAGGGCAGAAATTACGGAAGGGCTCATCATTATCTCAATGCAACCTGCACCTTCCCTAACGCACTTTCTGCTTTCAGAAAAGATAATCAACTCCCTGATTTCAGCTTGTCGAACATTCGCCCCACCATCTCGGAGATTGTCAATCAACTGAGTAACGGGGATATCAAGGCACAACAGGCAATTCTCAATCATTGGCACACAGAGACAACGGAAACGCATTATGTGTCGGAAGCGGCCCGGCACCGCAGACGGGAAACATTGGGCAATCTTTTGAACCGACGGGAACGATATATCCGGACATCTGGAAAGTCCGATGACCGTATCAATCTTCCAAACAATACAGGTCGCGCCGCAACGCCGGGGTTTGAATGCACCGACCCCTATGATTCTCCTCTCGCATCCCAGTCCACAGGACAACTCTGCACCGCCTGGGGAGAGTGTCCGCTATGTCCTCGCGCCGCCGTGATCCCCGACAATTCACACGCTTTGGCACAACTGCTTCATCTCCACAATGCCATTGAGAAAGCACGTCACGATTTACCGCCAGGTCGCTGGCTATATTGGTCAACGGTACAAAAGGGCCTGGACAATTGGCTCAGCAAGTTCCCGGCCAGGAGTGTTTGGCATGAGGCCAAAAACATTCAAAGAACCCACGCCATTCTGATCGAATGACATGAACCCTATACAAACCGCTACAGCATATCATCTCATGGCAGCGGAAGATCTGCGGGAAACGAGGATCAACCGCCATTCCCGCTGGTATGATGACAGATGGTTCTTCGATAATCTGACGCCAGGTCACGACGCTGCAGCCAGCACCATACGCTGGGATTTCATCATGCCGGACGGCAGTAAATTCGTAGACCCGAAATGGGCGATATTGCTCGACGCACATCGTCGACTGGTCTGGTCACTGATTGTCGACCCAAGACAGCGGCATAGATACAAGCCGGGCTCAATGGGCAAACTCTCCCGACGGGTTCTTTATCTTGCTCGCTGGATGGGCAAATCCGGCTACGCTCATTTCGGCGCGCTTGATACCTGTGCTTTTGACCAGTATCTCGACAACCTGCTCATCGACAAGCAGAATAAAGCCAATCTCAACGCCGTGTATCTTATGGAACATCTCGCATTGCCTGTTTCTCTGGGATATCAGGCCCCTGTTCTGGCAAAGGCGGGAATTCCTGTACCGGGCAGCGCCCCCTGGCATGGCATGACAGCGTTCGAGGTCGCGAAACAGCTGGCAGGCAGGGAACAGGGATACGTCCCGCCAGTCCCCGACCCCATATTTTTGCACATAATGACCAGCGCCTTGTGCATGCTTGACGCGGCAGAGGATATTATTTTACAGGCTCGGCATTTCGCGGACACCAAAGACCTGCAGGTTGCCGAAAAACATGCACCAGACAGGAAGCATTTACGCGATCGCATGAACTCTCTGACTGACGCGTGCCTGATCCTCATCCAGGGATTGTCGGGTATCAGAGTGAGTGAATTGCTGGGACTGCAAGCCTCTGATACGCCACTGGCACAAAATGCCTTGCCCGATTGCATAAAAATTGAACCGTCGGCCAGCGGTCTTCATGAGATATTTTATCTTTCCGGTCATATCTACAAGACGACGAAAACGCCTCGCCCGGCCACCTGGGTCACCGGACTGCGCCCGGTCGGGAGTGATCACCTTCCTGTTCCGGTCAAGGCAATATCTGTCATCGAAAGGTTGTACGCCCCCTGGCGCACTCGAAGAAACATCAACGAACTGATTGTCGGTTTTAGCCGAACAAAAAGCCTGACCAAAGATGTGAAAGCCCATACTTTAAGTTGGGTCAATCGCTGCCAGAGAAGGTTCTTTGTCAGAAGCGGTGTTAAGGATTGGACTGTTACTTCTCATCAATGGCGCAAATCCTTCGCCCAATATGTCATCCGAAGCGACAGCTGCATGCTCCCGGTGCTTCGGGAGCATTTCAAACACATCAGTATGGCGATGACGGAACAGGGATATATAAATGCGGATCCAGAACTGAAACAGATCCTTGATGATGCTGCGGTTCAGTCAACGGTCTCTCTCATTGGCGAAATGATTGCCGGCAGAAAAAACGTCTCGGGGGCCCTCAGTGGAAAACTGAAAGAGACTGCGAATCAACTCGGAAAATCTCTGGACAACCGTCCCGAAGATGACCGCCCACGCGATATTGAAGAACTGGTTCGTACCTCGGGTATACGGGCACATGATATTCGCTGGGGAAAGACATCCCTCGGAACCTGCCTGTTTCGACAGGGAACCGGGAATTGTACCATCGGTTGCTCTGCCCGATGGGTGATCAGTGCGCCGCTATGGTCGGCCGCACGCCCGGATTTATGTTGGGAATGTCAAAACCTTGTCCTTGACGAGACTCATTTGCCCTTCTGGAAAGACCGCCGGGCCAAATTGCAAGATGATCTGAAAACGGCAACAACCAATGATGACTTTGCTCTCGCACAACTCTGCAAACAACGCCTCGAACAATGTATTATGGTGCTAAACAAGCTTGAAACCACCGAAGCTGCAGCTGCAGAAAACAACAATCCCGGGTAATGAAACCATGTCACCCACATCTGTTGAAGCCGCATTCATGATGGCGATTGATCGGCTCCTCGCGCGTCATGCTCTGAAAGCCAATTCCAGCAATACACCCAAAATCAACAAAAGTATGGTTGCGCGCGAAGCCGGGCATAGCCGGACAACACTGTACAAATATCCCAAAGTGCTTGAGAGACTGAAATCATTTGAGGCAACAGCAAAATCATCAAAACAAAATGAGATCATGAGTCTGCGTCAGGAAATCGCCAAATTAAAACAGGAAACCGGGACGGCGAGAGACCTGATGGCAGCAATGCTGCTTCAAATGCGCGAGATGGAACGACAAACGGCTTCAAGAATTCGCCAGGCAGTACGTATGACACAAGCAGAAGGTTCTGATACGTAATGGGCCTTCCACGACACAGGAAGACTCTTAACAAGCCTTTTACATCAATCGTGGTGTCTACGCCAAGCCTCTCCTAATGCACATGTCTCCCATCTTCCATAAATCATCCCACTTACGACAGATCACTTCCGCAGATCAGCAGAGAGGCGCCTCCCCAAGTTCATGCCTTTGCCCAGTCTGCCAGATTGACAAATAGCCCGAACCAGATTGACCATAGGCCAAGGGCGACGAAAACAAAGCCGGTCAACCAGCGGCGCGGACGCATCCAGTCTGCAAGTCCGACAAGAAGCGAAGTAAGTTGCGGCACGACCGAAAACGGTACCAATGGAAGTGACAACGACAGCGCAAAGACCGCCATCAGAATGAAACCCTTTGCGGCGGAGCCTGTTGCGGTTGCGGCCCCCATCAGGCCGAAAAGGATCGGCGCGGCGCAGGCGGGAATATTCAGGCCAAACGCAACGCCCTGAACCCATGGGTTTTTCGTGATCCGCCATCCGACTGGCGCAATCCGGATACGCCGCCGAAACCGTCCCCCTGCACCGAACAGGAAGACAATTCCGATGACCATATAGAGTGCCCCAAAGATCAGCCATGCCCCGGTCTGAACCCCGATCATGCGTTGTCCCAGCATGACGATCACGCCGCCGAAACCGCCCATGACCAGAAGGCGTGCGAGCATGAATGCAGCTAGAGCCCCAACCCGCATGCGCAGTGAACGGTCACACTGGCTGTTGAGAAACAGCATATGCGCGCCAATCGTGCAGGGCTCGATAAATCCCAAAAATCCCAAGCCCAGCGCAAGAAAGATCAGGTTGAACAGGTCCGGTGTCACGTTTGTAAATTCCTTATCATCGTCGCATGGTGTTACCCGGCACAACAGGACAGTCTGGCGACATCTCTCGCAAAGCCCTGAGCGGCAAGTTTCAGGCCCTCGACTGTGGTCAGATAGGGAAAAATCGTGTCGCCAAGTTCTTGGGCGGTCATCCCAAACCGTATGGCCAGCGCCATTGTCTGAATGCTGTCACAGCCCTCGGGTGCCAGTATCTGAGCGCCCAGCAAGCGGTCAGTTGCTTCATCTGCAATGAGTTTTATCAAACCGCGTGTATCACGGGCGGCAAGTGATCTGGGCACCAGATCAAGCGGCACGACAGATGTCTTGACCACAAAGCCCCGTTTCTGTGCCTGAACCTCGGAGAGACCTACGCCAGCAACTTGTGGATCAGTGAAGACAACCCAGGGCATCGTTGTGTTGTCATATGTCTGTTCGTCACGGTTATAGGCATTTATTGCCGCAAGTTTGGCGCCATAAGCTGCCATATAAACGAACTGGTCGCGCCCGGTCACATCGCCCGCAGCATATACATCAGGACGCGTCGTCCGCATGTACGCGTCCACAACAATTCCGCCATTCGAATTTACTTCAATTCCGGCCGTTTCGAGGCCTAATCCGTTTGTATTCGGCTTACGGCCTGTCGTTACCAGGATATGTTCAGCAAAAAGAACCTCGGCCTGGCCATCAACGTTAATGGTCAGTTCCGTTTTATCATTCTTCCGTTCAACCCTCTCGTAGGTGAGGCCCGTGCGAACGGATACCCCTTCATTCCTTAACTCCTGAGTGAGCGATGCAGCAATTTCCGGTTCTGCTTCGGGAAGAAGCCGTGACCGTGTCACCAGCGTAACCGAGCTGCCGAGCCGTGCAAACATCTGAGCCAGTTCACAACCGATATATCCGCCGCCAATCACGAGAAGTGATCGTGGCTGCTGATCAAGTTCAAGTGCCGTTGTACTGGTCAGACAGGGGACATTCTCAATGCCTGGAATATCGGGAAATGACGGGGATGTGCCGGTTGCAATGATTGTCTTTCTTGCAACAAGCTTTTTGCCGTCAAGCAGAAGACCGGTGTCATTAAATATAACGTCCCCTTCGAGATAATCGATACCATCATATTCGGGCAGCAGATCGATATATTTCTTCTGACGCAAACCGGAAACCAGATCCTCTTTAGCCTTGATCAGGGACTGCCAGTCAGCGACATGAGCGTTTCCGGAGAGGCCGGGAAAACGCGCAGCGGCCCCCGCACCATGCACGGCCTCTGCGGCACGGATCATGGTTTTGGAGGGAACACACCCGACATTGACGCATGTGCCGCCAATCATTCCCTTGCCGATAAGTGCGACCCTTGCGCCCTGTTCAGCGGCCGTAATCGCCGCCGAAAAACCGGCCGAACCCGCGCCGATGACAGCAAGGTCATATTCCTGTTTGTCGGTCGAACAACAATTGTTCATATTATTTTCCTTTCCGGGTGGTTGGTTGTGTATCGGTCTCGCAGCAAGCGCGCGCACGGGCTCGTTGTCGGTAGCCGTACAGTGCCAGGGCAATGAACAGGAGTAATCCGGGTATGAGGACATAGTCTATCCAGCCCAGCCATGCCGAGAGTCCAAGGGCCCCGAACGAGACAACAAGGATTGGTGTGAAACAGCAGATCACAGCAAAAATTGTTCCGACGATCCCGGTTTTGAAAATGGTGTTGCCACGCATTATTTAATCCCGCGCCTTGGCCGGATAACCGGCATTTGTCGAAGCGATCCCGATGGTTTCCACATTGGCGACTGACGGGTCGAAGGTGACAGTTGCGTTTTTTTTATCGAAGTTGACGTCTACGGCCTCTACGCCGGTGACGGCTTCCATCGCGGTTTTGACCGTCACCGGACACAGGGCGCAGGTCATGTTTTCGATGTCGAAAACGGTTGTTTGTTCATCCTGCGCTGTGGCGCTGGCAGCAAGCGCCGCAGTTGGGAGGTAGCCTCCCGGATATATGACAGCCAGTCCCAGGGCAAATGCCCCGGCCAGAATAATGCCTGTTCGTTTCATCTCGATTTCTCCTAATAGAACAGCGGTGCCCACCAGTTGATTGTCAGGGCCAATCCCACCAGCACGGTTGAGAACCACAGGGCGGCTTTGGTGATCAGTGCGGATTCCGGACGGGCGCAGTAAGACCCGTCGTCACAAGCTGGCTTGGTCTTGAAATAGACCTGCCAGAACCCCAGCCCGATAAATATCAGAGCCACCGTCGCGAAGAGTGGTTTGTAAGGTTCAAGAGCCGTCAGATTGCCGATCCAGGCCCCCGACACCCCCAGCATCAGAAGCAGGAGTGGTGCGACACAGCAGGCGGATGCAAGAATGGCTCCGACCACTCCACCAGTTGCAAGCAGACCTCTTTTTGTCTGCTTCCCGTCATCCGACAACAGGTCGTCCGATTTGATATCGTTCATGTGATTTACCTCGAATTCGATTCGCAGTTAAGATACAGTCTGTAGCTGCTACAGATTAAAGAAGGTTTTGATCACATGGACGATCACAATTCCGGGAGGCGACTAAAGCGAGCAGAATTGTCGAAGGTGACAGGCTGTCATCTTGAAACGATCCGCTATTATGAAAAGACCGGCATGATGCCCGATCCGCGGCGCAGCAAAACGGGTTACAGGCTGTATGACGAAACACATGTTTCCCGGTTGCGGTTTATCCTGCGCGCCCGTGATCTGGGTTTTTCGATTGAAGATATCCGGGGGTTGCTGACTCTTATAGATGGTCAGTTGCAAACATGTTCGGAGGTCAAACAGCGTACGGAAAGCCATCTTGCTGACGTGCGCACAAAAATTGATGACCTGAAACGGATCGAACAGGTTTTGGCGGAAACGGCAGCTCAATGTTCAGGAAAAGATGTGCCTGAGTGCCCTGTTCTGGAAGCCTTGTTCCACGTTTGAAGTAGTAGCTTGTGAGTTCGGCTTCATCAAAAGGACAAAGAGGCCAGTTATCAATTTTTACAACATTGTCAGCATGCCAACAAATGAAGTAAATTTCAATTATTCCCAAATCCTTGAGCTAAATATCAACAAAAACTTATGATGGAATGCCAGATTACAAAAAAGGATACGCCCCAAGTAATATATAAAATATGAAGTATTTAGCAAGATAAACCAAAAAAGTTTCTGTTTATATAATTAAATCGGCAAGAGTAAAATATTGGTTTTTCGGTTTGTTCCACAGTAAAACCCCTCTACCTCTTATGCGTCTCTTTATCATTGATCCCAGAAAGAACGCCACATTCCTCTACATCCCGTCCATCTTTGCAACTTTCTCTTAGTGAAACGAGTTGTATTTCTAGCGCTTGTAGAGTGGCAATCTGTGATTGCACATGAGATATGTGATCATCAAGTAAAACGTTGACCGCATTACAAGGCTGATGAGGCTCATCCTGATGCTGCTGTAGTTCGGAAATCTCCGCCAGAGATAGACCCAGAATTCTGCAGCGACGGATAAATCTCAACCGTTGACCATGCTTTTTGGTATAGACGCGGTAGCCGTTTTCTCTCCGCCCTACCGACGGCAATAGGCCCTGCTGTTCATAGAAGCGGATTGTTTGTGTGTCGATCTCTACTAACCGTGCCAACTGACCAATGCGCATTTGTCCTCTCCACCCTATTGACCTTATAGTTACTATATAGTTTTGAATGGTAACACTGTAATTTAAAGTGGAACCATGTCATGAGTATATTCTGTGATAGCCTTTCTGGTAGTGATGCACCTCCGCCATCGAATACCGATGAACCGAACGCCTTCGAAGCATCAGAGCAATGGATCAGTATTTATGCAGTGCCAAAAATGGACTGCCCGTCAGAAGAACGAATAATCCGCCTCGCCCTGAATGGCCTTAAGGAGATTCAGACCTTGTCCTTCGACTTGTCGAACCACCAGTTGGAGGTCGTACACAATGGCGAAGTTGCCGCTATCACTACAAAGTTGGAGACCTTGGGGCTAGGCGCTACGCTTCAGGAAAGCACCGCAGCCGATCCAGAGACCATCAAGACCGCCGAAGCCTCAACTACCTCTATCAAACAAGAAGCAGGCACCCTGCGCTGGTTGCTTGGCATCAATGCACTCCTATTTCTAATAGAAATGATTTCCGGCCTGGCAGCCCAGTCCACTGGCCTAATTAGTGAGTCTCTTGATAATTTCGCAGATGCGGCGGTATACGGGCTCGCCCTTTATGCTGTTGGGCATAGCATAAGAATGCAGGTGCGTGCCGCGCATCTTGCTGGTGTTCTGCAGCTAATTCTGGCTGTTGGAGCACTAGCGGAGGTGGTGAGACGCTTTGTATTTGGCAGTGAGCCTGAATCGTTGGTGATGATGGCTATCGCATTCGTCGCATTGATTGCCAATGCCAGTTGTCTGCTGCTCATATCCAAACATCGGGAGGGCGGGGCGCACATGAAGGCAAGCTGGATATTCTCGGCCAATGACGTGGTGATCAATCTGGGGGTCATCACCGCCGGCGTTTTGGTCGCGTGGACCGGGTCCAATTATCCGGACCTGATCATCGGCACCATCGCCGGGGTCATTGTACTGAACGGCGCCAAACGCATTCTGGCTATCAAGGGTTAAGAGCAGTGTCCGTTGCGGGCAAAAATCGCTCACGGCATGACCTATTGCCCATTTCTGGCGTACTTCCTGCGTCGGATCAGGCGATAAAATGTCTGGGGCAACAATCAATGGCCTATGGCGAGTCTGTTTCTGTACCCCGTTCTTTAATTGGGTGCAGACATGGAACACCTGTGCTGCATTCAGTTGCCAATTGAGAAAACCACCAACTCTTCTTCACACGAATCAAGCCGTGCCATGTGAAACTCGGTTTGCTGAAAGATGAAGGATACTTTGAAATGTTAATTCAAGTGTTCCAATTGACCTTACCACCCCAGCTATCAATTATTGTGATGCTGTGAGCTTGCCGTCAAATCACGATACGCATCCATCAATGGACGATCCACGGTGTCATGTTCCGTTCGCTCCTGATCAAGCTTTTCAAGGGCTCTTAGCATAAATTCGGCAATATCAAGCCTTTCGCAGCTGCAGGCATGTTTGAAAGCATGCAAAACTACATACTCCAATTGTTCATCACTTGAGGTCGTCATTTAATCGCTCCTTAATCCGGTATTGGGTAAGAGAGGTTCTTGCCGAGAAGAACTTCTCCTACCGGTACTTTGACGCACTCACGATCTAATAGAACTTTTCAGTTCTTTCTCAATCCAATCACGCGATCACAACATACGCATTACCGGCACAATTTTACGGAGCCGCAATGCATTTGTTAAAACAAAGACCGAAGACAACGCCATTGCGCCTGCTGCGAGAACAGGAGTGAGCAGAATTCCAGAGAAAGGATAAAGCAGACCTGCAGCAACAGGGATAAGTGCGGTGTTATAGCCAAAAGCCCAAAACAGATTTTGCTGAATGTTTCGCATCGTCCGGTTGGATACTTCAAAGGCATTGATGACGCCGCCAAGATCGCCAGACATCAGAACAATATCTGCCGACTCAATTGCCACGTCAGTGCCTGTGCCTATCGCGATCCCAACATCGGCATGAGCGAGAGCAGGTGCGTCATTAATACCGTCACCAACAAATGCAATCTTCCGCCCCTCTCCACGAAGATCATTCAAGGCCGCAACCTTGCCGTCTGGCAACACTCCAGCAACTACATGATCAATTCCAGTTTCCTCTGCAATTACCTGTGCAGTCTCAAGACTGTCACCTGTTATCATTGCGACTTTCAGGTCAAGGCTGTGAAGCGCTTTTATCACGTCCCTGCTTGAAGGCTTTACAGGATCTGACACTCCGATAACAGCAGCAACCTGTCCGTCAATTGCTGCGTACAATGCTGTTCGCCCGTTTCGTGAGAGCTTTTGAACAACTGCAGGAAAATCTTTGAGATCAATCTGTTCTCGTCGCATCAGGCGTTCAGTTCCAACTAGGACAGTTGCATCATCAACCTTTGCTCGGACGCCGTAACCAGTGAATGAGGTGAAATCTGTAACTGGTTGGTCTGCGTCAATATTCTCACGGCGCGCCGTAGATACGATTGCGTTGGCAATCGGGTGTTCCGATCTGGCTTCAACAGCAGCTACATACCTTAAAACTTCAAGTTTTGTGAAGCCTTGAGCAACCACAAAATCGGTTACCTCTGGCCGCCCTTCCGTCAAAGTACCAGTCTTGTCGAGCGCAACGATCTGAACGGAACGAAGTTCCTGAAGTGCGTCTCCCTTGCGAAACAAAATACCCATTTCAGCTGCACGACCTGTTCCAACCATGATGGAGGTTGGTGTGGCTAACCCCATTGCGCAAGGACAGGCTATTATTAGAACAGAAACACCTGCCACCAACGCCATTGTAACGGCTGGCTCAGGACCGAACAAAAACCATGCCAAGACACTTAGTGCAGAAAAAAACATGACTGCAGGTACAAACCATTGAGTTACGCGATCAACCAGACTCTGAATGGGAAGTTTGGTGGATTGGGCTTCTTCAACCATCCGAATTATTTGCGATAATGTTGTGTCTTCACCAACACGAGTTGCGCGAAAACTGAAGCCTCCTGCACCATTCACGGTTCCTCCTGTGACTTTTGAATCAGCTTGTTTGGCAACAGGAATTGGCTCGCCCGTTATCATGCTCTCGTCAATATGACTGTTTCCCTCAACAATTACACCATCAACCGGGATTCGTTCACCCGGGCGCACTATAATAACATCGCCAACTTGAAGGTCATCAACAGGAACAATGACGCTTTCGCCATCGCGTTGTACTCGTGCTTCTATAACTTGAAGTCCCAGAAGTTTTTGGATCGCCGCTCCAGTCCTCCCCTTTGCACGGGCTTCCAGAAAACGGCCAAGCAGGATGAGAACAATGATGACTGCTGCGGCTTCGAAATATACTGCGCGAACTTCCACAGGTATAAGTTCAGGAAGAAATGTGGAAACGGTAGAGAATATATAAGCCGCTCCCGTTCCGAGTGCGACCAGACTGTTCATATCTGGAGAACCTTTCAGAAGAGAAGGGACACCTCTGATGAAGAAGTATCTGCCCGGCCCGGCAAGAATTGCTGTTGTTAAGATAAATTGCAGCGTCCAGTAAGTTTGCTGCCCGATCGTGCTTTCGATAACATTAGCAAGTTCCGGGATGATATGACCGCCCATTTCGGTCAGAAAAATAGGCAGAGTTAGCAAAGCAGCCCAAAGCGTACGGTAGGCTATTTCACGCGCAACCTGTTTATTCTTGATAGAACTGTCCGTTGTTTCTTTGATCTCAGATGGATAACCGGAAGCAGTCAGTTGGGAGGACAATTCAGTCGGAGAGACAACATTCTGTAGGAATTTCACCGCTACAGTCTCAGCTGGAAGGTTGACGGCTACGTCTATTACGCCGGTGACTTGGCCAAGCGACTTTGAGATGCGATTAACACAAGAGGCGCATGACATTGAATTCACACTTAGAGTTACGTTGCCATATTGGGGGGCATAACCAAGTTTCTGAAGCGCTTGAGCAATCTCGACAAGCCTTTGCGCCTTGTCGACCTTCATTCGGGCTGTCTCATTCGCCTGATTGACCGATACTTCTCCGACACCTTTCATCGCGGATAGAGTTTGCTCGATTCTTGCTACGCAAGAGGAGCAGGTTATGCCATCAAGTTTTATTTGCACGTGATTATGGTTTTGCATCTGAACCTCTGATTGTCTGCTGTTTAAGCAAGTATCAAGGCTCCAGTCACTGGAAGGTCAAGTATTTTGTTCGAAGTGTCTCACACGACGTGTACTTTGCTGTTTTCTTCCAATTTTTCGGCAAAAAATAGCGCGCACAAGTCACTGCTAAGAAAGCCATTAAGTGTTGGAAGGTTCTTCCTGGCCCGTCAACCAATGCGCCCCAAAAGCGGGAATGTTTCCAGCAGCCAGAACGCAAAGGCGGACATATAACCGGTCATCATCGCCGTCCCCATAGCAATCATGATCAAGGCCGCCGCTGCACGGAGATAACGCCCAAAGCGTCCTATGGATTTCAATCTGACAGACAGACTCTCGGTAAGCAGTGCTGCCAAGAGAAACGGCACACCAAGCCCCACGGAATATACGATCAGCAAAGCAATACCATCGCTGACAGTTGCCGACGCGGCGCTGACAGTCAGAATGGCACCGAGAATAGGGCCAATGCAGGGCGTCCACCCGAACGCAAAAGCAAGCCCAAGCACATATGCCGAAGTCACACGCCCACCAGGCAGATCAAGATGAAAGCGTGCTTCTCGCATCATCCACGCCGGACGGAGCGTTCCCAGCATGAACAGCCCGAACAGAATGACAATGCCGCCACCAATCAGATTCATCTCGAACCGGTACCCGAGCAGGACCTGACCAAGTGCTGTTGCACTGGCCCCCAGAAGGACGAAAACCGTGGTGAAGCCCAAAACGAAACACAGGCTGAAACCAAGAGATGACAATCGACCAACTCGGATTGCCTCCGTTCTGGTCGAAAGAGAGGCACCACCCGCGATATAGGAGATATATCCGGGAACCAGAGGCAGCACGCATGGCGAGAGAAACGATATGAGGCCTGCGGCGAACGCGCTTATTATGCCGATATTGGAAAGTTCAGGCATTAATCTGTATTCCGTAAAATCAGGAACCAAGTATTCAGAGAACAGGAAGGTCAGCTAACCAAACAGTGCTAAGCCTATCTTTGTTCAGGGCTCTTTTCCTACTTTTGAGAACCAGTCTGTTAACTGATCGAGCCACCCCTTTTCAACAGGCGGCTTTGGGGGGTGGACAGCGTTTGTCAATCCGTTCACGTAAAGGATCAGATTCATCTGATTGAAACTCGTGCCGTGAAAAATACCGGCATGGCGGGTATTCCGATCGATAATATGAATCATCGGCGCAGACCCGTCACGCTGGCTCAATTTGGCGAATTTATCGGCAACAGTTACAGCACTGATATCCGAAGACGGCATAACAGGCCGCCAGTTCACCAGATCCCAAGAAGGAGTATCTGAAAAATCTTCGGAATGAACGGTAATGAACGTGACCATTTCCCGCATCGGGCTAATATTCAGCCTCGCCTGAGAGGACGCCAGTAGGGTTTGCTGTTCTGCACAGGCTGCACCACAATCCCTTGGCACAAAACTTAAAATAAGTATCTGATCATCAAGGTCGCTCAAATTAAAGCGACCTTGATTTTGGTTAAAAAGTTCTATCTCTGGAACCTTTCCGGTGTTTGTCACCTCAAAATATGGCTCTTTATCCGCCATCACCTCGTCAAGGTGTTCACCGGGATGATTCGCAAAAGCTGGTGAGGCCGTCAACGCCAGGATCAAAAACAACCACCGGATCATTCTGTTTCCCCCTGCGGCCCGGCGGCAGCTATGCCAAGAATGGCGACGTCAATGCTAATCTCGCCTGCGTTTTCAAAGCGCAATGTCATGGGAAACTTCTCACCTTCACGGAGTTTTTCATGCAATCCCGTCAACATGAGATGCATTGCCCCCGGCGCCAGAGTGACCGGGCGGTTGGCCGGAACATCCAGAGCCATGACATGTCGCATCCGGCGAACATCATCGACCGTGACGACATCATGTATCATCACATGGTCGGCCACAGCTGTGGTGATTTCCAGAAGGCGGTCGGTCGCAGCGCTTGTGATCGTAAGATATGCCACACCCGGACGGGATGTCAGAATCGTGGCACGTGCCCAGGCGTCAGATATTTCGACAAGGTTTCCGGCAGAAACCGGTAGTGCTGATAGCAAGGTCATGACGAGGGCGATGGCTGTTCTTTTCATATTGTACTCCCATTCATGATCGCGAGAATCCGGATTGCCATGTCTTCTGCCGGCTGATCTCCTTCACGAAAGACAGTCAGGTAACGCCCATCCGGTGCCATCAGATAAAGATGCCCGGAATGGGCCATCAAATAGCCGTCCGGTGCTGTATCGTCGTCCAACTTTTCGTAATAGACCCGAAAAGCCTCGGCGGCTGCAGCGACATCCTCCTTACTACCGGTCAATCCGATCAGCGCCGGATGAAAGGCCTCGACATATTCAGCCATGACATCAGGTGTATCGCGTACCGGATCAATTGTAATGAATATCGGTGCCACACGGTCGGCTTCGGATTCCATTCGGTCAAGCGCATCCGCCATATAGGCAAGTGTGGTCGGACAAACATCAGGGCAGTGTGTGAAACCAAAAAAGACAAGTTGCCAACGCCCCGGAAAGCTTGCTTCGGTCACACGGTTTCCCTGATGATCGGTCAAGGAAAAATCAGAGTGAATGGCGGCTTCTCCCGTCCCTTCGGCCCCCGACGACATTTGCTTGCGGTCGGAAGCCTGGAAGATATATGCGCCGCCAAAGAGCAGGGCAGCAAGAACAACCATCCCCCATAATATAGAACGGATGAAACGTAACCGGTTGAAATTATGCGATGTCATGAAACGATCCCGTAGAAAATCCCGCCCGGGTATTTGTCCCGGGCGGGTGTCATGTCACGATGTTATTTGTCGGAAGGCTTCGGCATTTGATCGGTCATTGCAGCCATCATTTCAGTACACTGCTCCATCATCGGACCCATCTGGCTCATCATCTTCATCATACCCATCATGCCCTGCATATCCCCCATGCCGGAATTGCCGTCATGCTCCATCATCGGGGATTGCATGTCCGGAGTTTGGGCTTCCTGGGCATAAAGGGCTGTTGTCGCCAGTCCCGCGACCATCATTGTGGCAATAGCGGTGAGTTTGATTGACTTACGCATCTTTAACATTCCTTTCGGTTGTGGACTCATGTCCCGACTGCGGAGTTAAAGACGCTATATTTGCGCCTGATGCAGCCGGGGACCTTCCGGCCTCATTGCCGGGAAGACTGTTTTTCGGGATTTCATCGGAGGAAGGGGCGATATCGCTGGCGCTCTTTTTCGACGAACAGGCCTTTTTGTTCATGCATAAACCCAGCGCACACATCGCTACGCACGGCAGAACGGAGAGGAGCAAAGGCGCGATGCCGGCGGCAACCAGCCAGCTCCAGTTAAATGCAAGTCCGGCGACAAGTGCGGTTCCTGCCAGCACGAGCAAACCGCGACGTCCCTTCAGGTAGTATCGAACGGCATGAACCACGTCATGTCCAAGCGAGGTATTGCCGGATTTGGTCCGTTGTATTTCAGTCATAGGGGATCCTTCCTCAATCGGTGTAGATGTGGGTTTCAAGAAATTTTATCATCTCTGCTGTCGCCCATTCGGTCGGTCCGACAAGTCGACCAAGCTCGCGGCCGTTCCTGTCAATCAGAAGCGTCGTCGGTAAACCGGGGATACCCAGAGCCGTCGTGGTTTTCATGGTTGGATCGATGAAGAAGTCCAGATTCCGGATACCGATTTCGGTATAGAAATCCTGCACGACATCCACTCCGGCCCGGTCGATCGACAAGGCAACGACTTTGAACTCCGAACTGCCGAGTTCGGCCTGCAGGGCATCCAGAGTCGGCATTTCCTCCCGGCATGGAACACACCAAGTAGCCCAGACATTCAGCAAGACGACCGTTCCCTCGAAATCACTCAATGTCATGGGTTGACCTTCGACGTTTTCGAACCCGAACTCGGGAAGAGGCCGGGGAGCATCATGCATGACAAACGAGCGCTGTTGACTCTGCCTTACATTGTCCGCTGCCTGATCGGTGACATTCTTCTCGTTGCGTAACGAAACTATGGTCAATGTGGTAACAACCACCAGTATGATGCCAGCGGCAAACCCCACTTTCAGGTTCATATGCACTAAGAGGCTCTTCATCGAGGTGCCTCCGCAGTTCCGGCACCTGAGGCCTCATTACGCAATTTTTCGACCCTTGGCAGAATGGTCTCGGCCATCACTTTTTCCGTCACCGGCCCGACATGCTTGTATGCAATGTTCCCTTTCGCATCGACAACGAAGGTCTCGGGGACGCCATAGACGCCCCAGTCGATCGCCACACGTCCATTAATATCCGCGCCGGTTCTCGTATAGGGATCACCAAGACTATCGAGCCATTCTGCAGCGTCGTCAGGTTGATCCTTATAGTTCAGGCCATGCAGTGGGACGGTGCCGTCGCGAGCCAGTTTCATAAACACGGGATGCTCTTCGCGACACGCAACACACCAGGAGGCAAAAACATTGACCAGCGACACCTCACCTCTGATATCTGTACTCGACAAACCTTGTGTTCGACCTTTTACCGGTGGAAGGTCAAATTCCGGGACCTGTCTACCCAACAGGGCAGAGGGGAGTGTGTTGGGATCAAGAGTTAATCCCTTCGCTAGGGCCACACCCAATATCAATGCTATGCCAAGCGGTAAGAAATAGATCAGCCGGTTGAACCGTTTCTGCGGGCGATGTTCTTTGGGGACTGCAATCATCTCGCCCTCCCGTCTTTAAGATTGAGATTGTGCTGGAATTCGCGTTCTTCGTCCGACCAGACACTCTTGATATAACCGAGTACCGCGATGATCTCCTCATCACTCAGCACATCCTCAAATGCAGGCATATCGCTCTCATACCCCGGCACGACAGCGCCAACCCCGAACTTGGTGATCGCAAACAGTTCCTGATCGCTATGGCGCCATGTGTGGCCACTGGCATCGTGTGGCGGCGCGGGCATCCGCCCGGTGTCAAGGCGGCGCTTCCAGTTTTTCTGCCCCTCAAGATTTGAGCCATGACACGATGCGCAAAATTCAACATAGTCATCCTTGCCCAGTGCTATCTGTTCCGGAGTGAGCGGCTTTTCGAGAAAAGTCAGATTCTCGGGCTTCGCGCTGGCATCCATCACGCCGAACAACAAAGCCATGCCGACGCCAGCCATTAATCCGGTGACCATTGATCCGGGCGATACCGCACTCATTTCCCGCCCCGAAGATATTTAAACAACGCGAGAACGCTCATGATCAGGATCGCAAGGATCAGAAGAAACACAAGACCGCCTCCTGCCATCATCAGCATCATCATCGGGCCACCCATCATCGAACCATCCATCATCTGTCCAAAACACTCATTCATTGGCGTAAACGGCAATGCCGTCCTCTCCGAACGCATAGGTTTTCAGCGTCCCGGTTTTTTCACGTGCCATGCCCGGCGCATTTGGTGGCATGCCGGGCAGCGTGATACCCGTTATATCCGGGCGTTCATCAAGCATCCGTTCAATGATCTCGGCGGGAACCAGCCCGCTTACGACATATCCGTCAATCTCGGCCAAATGGCAGCCCAGCCCTTGCTCCGGGACACCGGCGGCAACGGATCGCTTGTCGAAATCGCGATCATCGACACGGGTAACCTGATATCCATTGGTCTCAAGATATTCGCCATAGGCATCACAGCATCCGCAGTTCGGGTCCCGATAGATTGTGATCGATTTGCTTCTCTCACCAGCTACTGTCACGTTCGTTTGCGCCTCTCCTTTTCCCGGAGCAAACATTGTAAATGCAGCACTTCCGGCAACAGCCAGAATCGCAACACCTGTCACAATCACTAATTTTCTCATCTGTTTCTCCATCATCATATGTTCGCAATGGCGGTCCACGTCCTGCCACCGTCTGGGCTTTGTAAAACCCCGTCGTTATTCACAATTACGAGATCATCAGCGCGTAGCGGATGAACCGCGAGTGCTGTTGCGATAACTTCTGAACGCTTTAACCAGGTGACACCCGCATCCTGCGATTGCCAAATTCCGGATGGCAATCCGGCATAAAGTGTGGCCGGTCGCGATACCGCACTGACCAGCGCACTCACAGGTTCACCCTCAGGTAAGGGTACTTTGGGAGTTGCCTGCTTTCCGGACGCAAGAGCATCCATGGCATCGCCCGGCTGAACATCCTGCCAACGGCAGAAACAATCCGGCACACGCGTTACACCGGTATCGGTTCCGGCATATAGCCAGATCCCACCCATTCCGGTTGCCAGATCGACTGAAGACAGTGCTGTCAGATCTCGCTCGGCATTCGCTAACCATGGCCGGTCCATGACAAACACCCATGACTGACCAGCATCATCGCTCTGCCATAAGCCGTCACCGCGAATGGCGGCATATATGGTATCTGGGTTTGTCGCCGCAGTTGTGATGGCAGTGACTGCCGCTTTTGGCAGTCCTTGCCCACGTACGTCCCAACTTTTCCCGCCATCTACAGACAGAACAATCCTGCCGGTATCCAGACCACCAATAACTCGGCCCGGCCGTTCCGGATGTGTTGCAAGTGTGAGAATGGAACCTGCCGACATCTCCGGCAATGTTATCCAGTTTCGATCCCTATCGCGATACAGAAGCAATGACCCGCGTGCAATAATCAGCGCATTGCTATCAAAAGCAATTGCACTGTTTGAGCTTTCACTAACCGCGGCAAGGGTTGTTGCTGGCAACAGGTAGAGGCCAGCACATGTCACGAGACCGCGAAGCAGCGCACGTCTGGAAACAGAGCCCGCGACTATGGTATTTCTTTTCATATGCAAGTTTCTCAAGGAGTTGGAGCATCAGAACGTAATCCGAATCCCGCTCACAATGATCCTATAAGGTTTGATCTTCAGAGGCCGGGCACCAGTAAAAGCGGGACGCTCAAGGCCGGGGCGGATTGCCGCCTGCTCGTTGAGTGAAGCTGAAGCTATGCTTTGGTGCATGTCGCGACTGCGCCAAGAAATACCGACCAAAGCCGACATTTTGGCACCCGTAGATCGGAAAACATGATTTCCAACCTTGTCTGAAGAAGCTGTAAGGCCCACAACAAAAATTGCGGGCACGAAGCATGTCATGAGAAATCGCGGTGATGCCCCATGACACTGATATCCTCAAACCAAAACGGATTAAGGAGATATCAGTTCAGAGTGTTGGTTCTGGGAGGGAATGGATCGGGAGAGTTTGAGCGGCCGGTAAGGCTGCCTGTCGGCCCGAAATGCTCGACTGAGGCGAGTGCAGGTATTGCAACTTGTACAGGCGAAATTGCGATAGTTGATACCTGAGGGCACGCAATATCGCAGTCCGGCATGATGTCGCCGCTGCCAGAACAATCCTGACAATTGTCCATTGCCAATTCCGCCATCGGCATCCCGACCTCCATAACAGCAGCATTGACCGTCTGGAAACTTGTCCCGACGGCAAAAGCAGCTATCAAAAGTATGGTCAAAAACCTGATGCGATTGAGCATGGTTTACTTCTATCCCAAGGATGCGATGCTGTCTATATCGAACTACAGTAAATCCTATTGCTGCACCTCTGTGCCCATATCCAGAGACTAGGAGAATTGTTGGGTTACGCAGCATTTAATAGGATTTGATTGTGCTTCATCTATAAATTGATTGTTAGCAAGTCATACCCGCAGATTAGTGAATAACTCAGCACAACAGGTTGTTCATCTGTAGCGCATAACGTGATTTCATGGCGACGAATGCAGTAATCTATTGTTTTCACCTTGCTGATGGCTCAAGCAGCAGATGTAAATTCGTGAAATAGTCTGTCTTTGCCACAATATTGCCACTTGACGAAACCGGGGGAGCCCGATATTGCGTATGTTGCAATGCATCACTAAGGAACGTTCCGTGCGCATTCTTTCCTGCTTTCTTGCAATCGCGATAGCCATGACAGTTCTGCTGTCGGGGGTTGAGGGTGTGCAAGCAGGTTCGGGACATGGCCATGACAATCATCACGGCGTCATGATCGATGTTTCTGATAGCTCGCAACATGATCGACGTGACATGCATGCGGATCTTTGCGGTATGGCGGTTTGCGGCCCGTTCGTTAAAGAAGTAGAAGGTGTTCTGTCTTCCAGCCCAACGGTGCTTGCGGTAACATACTGGTATCAGGACCTGACTTTGACTTCCGCAGGTTTGGACGTTAGAGCCAAGCCTCCGCGTTCCTGAGATATTTCAGATTTTCCGAACATCCCTTTGCCTGGTTCAATCACTGTTCCTCGAATGAAACAGCGTTTTGCCTGAATTACAGCAGCGCAGACTGTTGTCGTGATTGAACATGGGACGAGGGCCTTCTTACTGAATATCTATTAGGAGCATATACATGCCCAACTTCAAGAATTCCCTTATGCGTCGCGTTAGCGTTTCAACCTTTATTCTTGGCGCGCTTGTCGGTCTTCAGTCACCTGCCTTTGCGGGTGCGGGTCATAGTGGCGGTCATAATGACGGTGCATCGGAAATCGGGGCACCAGGCGAGATATCTGATGTGCGGCGCACCATCAGAATCACGATGGAAGACAATTTTTACGACAAAGAGAAAATTATCGTCCGAGGTGGCGAAACAGTTCGTTTTCTGATCGAAAACAAGGGTGAATTCGTTCATGAATTCAACATTGGAACTGCAGCAATGCATGCAGATCATCAGGAAGAAATGATGATGATGATGGAACACGGAGCCCTTGAAGTAGACAAAATCAACATGGACATGATGGAAATGGACATGGGGAACGGTAAAACCATGAAGCACAACGACCCGAATAGTGTGCTTTTGGAGCCGGGTGATTCTGCAGAGGTGATCTGGACTTTCCCCAAAGATGCGGAACTTGAGTACGCATGCAACGTGCCAGGCCATTATGAAAGTGGCATGGTTGGGAAAGTACGCCTGCAGTAATCACTGCTTTTGGGGCTTGTGCCAGAGGGAAACCCTACCTATCCCCTCGGGCGCACCCGGCTCAAAGGATATCAAAAAATGAACAAGTTTCTTGGTAGTGCCCTTCTCGGTGCGCTAAGCGTTATTGCTGTGTCATCAGTAGCGAACGCAGCAACATATGACCTGTCAGTCGACTACGTAACAATCGACACAGGGGAAATGAAAACAAAAGCAATTGGCTATAACGGATCTTCGCCCGGCCCGACCTTGCGCCTGAGAGAAGGTGAAGAGGCCGTTATCAATGTGACTAATAATCTTGATGAAAGCACGTCCATTCACTGGCATGGTTTGATCCTCCCCTATCAGATGGATGGCGTACCTGAGATCAGTTTTCCGGGAATTGCTCCTGGTGAAACATTCACATATCGCATTCCAGTCTCGCAAAGCGGTACCTACTGGTTCCACAGCCATTCCGGTTTTCAGGAGCCGGACGGAGCGTATGGTTCGATCATTATCGAACCCAAAAAGCGAGAACCGTTCAAGTTCGACCGGGAGTATGTGGTTGTCCTGAAAGACAAGCACCCGCATTCCGGCGCACGTATTTTGCGCAACCTCAAAATGATGCCCGATTATTATAATCGCAACCAACGCACCCTTGGCGATTTCATCAGTGATGTCTCTGAAAATGGCTTCGGTGCGACGTTGTCGGAACGTGGTGACTGGGGCAGCATGCGCATGATGCCGACCGACATCGAAGATGTTCAGGGATTTGTCGGTCTGATCAACGGAAAGTCACCAGAGCAGAACTGGACAGGCCTGTTCAAGGCCAATGAACGTGTGCGCCTGCGCTTCATCAATGCATCTGCCATGACTTACTTCGACGTCCGCATTCCGGGACTTGAAATGACTGTTGTGCAGGCCGACGGCAACAACGTTCAACCGGTCAAGGTTGATGAATTCCGCATTTCGGTTGCAGAAACATACGACGTGATTGTTCAGCCGACAGCTGAAAAGCCGTATGCAATCATGGCCGAATCAATGGGACGCTCGGGTTATGCATTCGGATCGTTGTCGCCGCAAGAAGGGTTGAAAGCTGAAATGCCAGCCAGACGCATGGACGCTCCGTTGCTGACAATGGCGGACATGGGAATGGATCACGGTAGCATGGCCGGAATGGATCATTCTTCGATGGGCAGTGGTAACGAGAACGGTATGGCTGGAATGGACCATTCGAATATGGCCGGAATGGATCATTCTCAGATGGGAATGTCCAAAGATGATCCCTTCTATGCCGCTGGAAGTGGTTTGACACCAAAAGCAGCCAATGGCGGAAAGTTCCTCTCCTATGCCGACCTGAAGGCACAGAAGCCTTTGTACCCTGAACGGCCTGCAACGCGTGAAATTGAACTGCGCCTTACCGGAAACATGGAACGCTATACGTGGTCAATCAATGGCGTCAAATATGAAGATGCAGAACCTATCCGCTTGAAATATGGCGAACGGGTGCGCTTCAAGTTCGTCAATGAGACCATGATGTCACACCCGATGCATTTGCACGGGATGTGGTCAATCCTCGATACTGGCAACGGTAAATGGGATCCGGTTAAACACACCATCAATATCAACCCTGGCATGACCGTTTATTCGGAAACCGAAGTTGATGCACCTGGGCAATGGGCTTTCCACTGTCACCTTAGCTATCACATGGCTTCTGGCATGTTCCGAAAAGTGGTTGTAGAGGGCGGTCCAGCCGTCGCGGCACTTGAGAATGGAGTTCAATAACAATGAAAACACTAACTTTGGCCGCGATTGGTGGTGGTGTTCTTTCCACGATCCTGTCCTTCTCGTTCACTGCCAAAGCAGACAATCACATCTTTTATGGCATTCAAATGGAGCAGTTTGAATACCGCTCTGGTGACGAAGGGGAAAATCTTTTCGTTTGGGATGGTGATGCATTTGTTGGCACCGATGAACTGAAGTTACGTTGGCAAGGCGAAGGCGAGCGTGATCTCAAAAACGACCTTTACGAAAACTTCGAGAACAGACTGGTCCTGCAAACACCAATCAGCGACTTTTTCGATGCCAAAGCCGGTATTCGTCTGGATACGCCAAGCACAACAGATCGTTGGTATGGAACCGTTGGAATCATGGGGCTTGCTCCTCAATGGTTTGAAGTCGACGCTGATCTGTTTGTCAGCGAGACCGGAGACGGCAGTGCGCGGCTTGATGTTGAGTATGAAGGCTTGCTGACCAATCGTTTAATCCTCACACCTTCGCTTGAGCTGAATGCTGCGTTCTCTGACGATCGCGAGATTGAGGTCGGACGCGGGTTTTCAAGCGCAGAGATCGGACTGCGGCTTAGCTATGACCTCATCGACCGTGCCGTTGCACCGTATATCGGGGTTGCCTATGAGCGGAAACTCGGCAAAACCGCAGACTTTGCAAAAGATGACGGCGAAGATTACGAGGCAACTTACCTCGTAACCGGTCTCCGCCTTCTTTTCTAAGCATCACACGACAGGGAGGACTTTCCTCCCTGTCTGTTTTGCCGAACCTTCTCAAGGAACCTAACTACAATGATGGAAATCGTCCACGATATGGGGCATCGCTTGACGCACTACATATCAAGCGATGCACACTGGTGGGTTCATCTTGTATTCCATTTGGTGGTGTTTGGGGTGCCGGTTGCGCTAATTATTATTCTCAGCGCGACGGGATACAGGGCTTTAAGACGCCGCAGATCTGTTCTTGCGCAACAGGCTCAAAAGCCCTCGGCAAAGAGCGGAACAGCGCTCCTGCAGTACATATTCAGAGCTTCATGGAAGCGGCAGATAAAACTGGGGCTACTGGCGACGGCCTCTTTGCCGGCTCTTTACATGAGCCTCGAGCTTCCGAAGTTGATCATCAACAACGCCATTGAGTCAGGACATTTTCCAGTTACCTATTTAGGAATGGAGTTCTCTCAAACGATGGCTTTACTTACTCTCTGTCTGCTTTTTTTATTGGCGATTGGCGTGCATGGCTGGCTGAAATATCAGGTTAATTTGCAATCCGGTGCGCTGGCAGAACACATGTCACGCCGCCTACGGCTTGATATTTCAAAATTCAGCTTTCGAAAGCCATCCCCCAAAGGAGGGGAATTGATTCCGGTTATTGTGCAGGAGGTAGAGCCCGTAGCTGGATATGCTGCAGAGTCGATTGTGCTGCCTTTGTTACAAGGCGGTACATTCCTGACGATTCTGACTTTCATGCTCGTGCAAGATTTGGTTTTGGGCATCGCCGCAACCGCACTGTTGCCGCTTCAGATTTTTGTCATCCCCAGATTCCAGAAGAAAATTAATGCTTTGTCTCGAACGCGGCTGAAGGAAGTCAGAGTTCTCGGCGAGAAGATAGGGAACATCTCAAACGATAACCAGCCAGGTGCCCGGGATATTTACGGGTCATACAAGCGACTTCACGACCTTCGTCTCTCTATCCACAAGAACAAGTTCGTCATGAAGTCTTTAAACAATTTCATATCACAGATGACGCCCTTCTTCTTTTACACAATTGGAGGGTATCTGGTGATAAAAGGCGATCTCACGCTCGGGGCTCTAATCGCAGTATTAACTGCATACAAAGACATGGGCGCTCCGCTAAAAGAGCTCTTTCGCTACTATCAGGCGCAAGCCGATGCTCACGTCAGATACTCCGAAATCAAACCTTACATCTCAAAGGAAATCAACAGTACGGACAACCGGCTTGCAGATGTAACGGTTCTGTCTGAAGTCGGTTAAAAAAAACGTCCCCTTAATTGAGGTAGGTCAACGTAACTCGATATTTAAGGGCATAAGTGTTACGTTACTGCCCAAAGGAAGTTTGATCAATGAATGCACAGCAAGCACTAATACGCGCCGTACTGATCCTGCTCGTCGGGATTAGCGCTATAATGCTTGCTCCCCATATTGCAGTCGCGTCGACTGGATCTTTTCCTGCGCATTCTGCAGAACTCAATGGTTTTGACGTTGAACACCAGCATGACCTGGCTTCGTGCTGCCCTCAGGTTTCTTGTCACTCCACATCAGCGGTCCTTACCGAGATTATCCTACCGGTTTCCGAGTTTTCTCCTGTACAGAACGGGATAGAAGAAGTGTCCCTTCAGCCGGTATCTCGGTCATGGATTTTCCAGCCTCCCATATCCTGATCCTCCCGAACAAATAGCGAATAACTGTTCTGGGTTCTGCACCTGCCGATGGCATGCGTACAGATCGAGCCTTGGTGTTCTGCACCATGCTGCTTTCAGACGGAACAGTCATACCTAAAGGTATTTATGGGATGGCGAAGAGAAATGGAAAATATTCTCAGTTGGTTGCTTTGGGGAGCCTTCATCATATTGATGATGCGCTTTGGTTGCGGTGCTCACATGTTTGGGCACAAAAAGCACACCCACAATAAGAAACAAGCGGACGGTCAGGCTGAGGCAATCCGATGGGAGCACCCTCAGTCCGCCGTTGACCCGGTTTGTCATAAAACTGTCGATCCGCGCATCGCCAAAACAGCCATTTATGGCGGTGAAGTATTCTACTTCTGTTCAGACACCTGTCGTTCGAAATTTGAAGTGTCGCCAGATACCTATGTCGATGGCAGCGCAATTAGCCGACAAACTCACGTATCGCCAAGCTAGTTCAGCGAAATCAATAGGCGGCAGCAACAGGACCAGGGTTGACTAGTTCCCTTGGTCTCACGTGTCTTCGAATATTTGATACATACGCATAAAACAAAGGCCCGAAGAAAATGAAAAAACAAATCAATTGGCCAAAGTATTTGGTTATCGGTTTTTTCGCAGTAGGGATCATCGCCATGACCCTGAATTCGTTTCTGCCCGGGAAAGATGACATCAAAGATCTTGAACTGACCGATAGCGGAATTGCGCTCCCCAGTTTCAGCAAGGAAGCCATGGTAGGAAACCAGCTTTTCGATATGAACTGTGTTGCTTGTCACGGAGGCAATGCAACAGGCACAGAGCAAGGCCCGCCGCTGATGCACAGAATCTACAATCCGGGACATCATTCAGATCGCGCATTCTATCTAGCTGTTCAAAACGGGGCAAAACAACATCACTGGCCCTTTGGCGATATGCCAGCCCAACCTCAGGTAAGTTCGGAACAGGTATCGCGGATCATTCGTTATATACGCGAGCTGCAGGAAGCAAACGGCATTATGTACCAACAACATCAAATGTGAGGCAGGGATGGATCATCAATCAGAATACAAGAAAAACAGTATCTCGCTCGTTGGCGCGATATCCATGGGCACCGGTGTTATGATCGGGGCAGGAATTTTTGCTTTAACGGGACAAATTGCCGAACTTGCAGGAAAGTGGTTCCCGTTGTCGTTCCTATTTGGCGCACTTGTCACTGCTTTTAGCGCATATACATATATAAAGATGTCAAATGCTTTCCCGTCCGCGGGTGGGATCGGAATGATCCTTCAAAAAGCATACGGGTCAGGAGCCATAGCAGGTGGCGCAGCATTACTGATGGCCTTTTCGATGGTTATCAACGAGAGTTTGGTGGCAAGAACATTCGGAACCTATGTCTTGCGCGCATTTGACTTGACAGAGCTTGAAGTTCTTATACCGGTCTTGGGTGTCTGCCTGATCATTTTTGCATACGCTGTCAACAGAGCTGGGAACAAATCGGTTGGTGTGTTTTCAATGGTCATGGCCACACTGAAGATCGGTGGAATTGCTTTGTTTGCAATTGCAGCTCTGTGGGCTGGTGGATATTCGTTCGAGCCGTCATCAACTGACGGCGCGAGTTTTCCTCTAGCCGGTTTTGTAGCATCAATTGCTCTTTCAATTCTAGCCTTCAAAGGATTCACTACGATCACGAATAGCGGCGCTGAAATCGTGAACCCTCACAAGAATGTTGGCCGTGCGATCACGTTCTCAATCCTGATTTGCGTTGTCGTATATATTCTCGTGGCGCTCGCTGTTGGCTCAAGTCTTGGCTTGGATGAACTGATAAAAGCCAAAGACTATGCCCTTGCCGAAGCCGCAGCGCCTGCATTGGGCCCTACCGGATTTTATCTGACTGTGCTGCTCGCAGTCGTTGCGACGGCCTCCGGTTTACTTGCAAGCGTGTTTGCTGTCTCAAGAATGCTCGCGATGCTGACTGATATGGAGATGATCCCACACAGTCATTTTGGAATGTCCGGTTCAATCAAAGACCACACGCTTGTTTACACGGTTGTCGTGGCAGCGCTGTTGACAATCTTTTTTGATTTAAGCCGGATCGCTTCACTTGGAGTGTTTTTCTATCTCGTCATGGATGTGCTCATCCACTGGGGATGTTTTAAGTATCTACGGCAGGAAATAGGTGCACGCGGCTTTGTTATGATTACAGCGATTGTCTTTGACATCATCGTATTGCTCGTTTTCGCCGGCATGAAATTGCAAAGCGACCCATCCATTGTTCTCATTGCAACCTTGATGATTGTTGCTGTGTTCATTTTTGAACGTTGGTTCCTGTCAAACCGGATAAACCAATCGGCCAAGGCGCACAGTCACGATCACTCAGGACATTGATAAACCGCAGTGACATTGAGGCATAACAGCAGGAAGCAGACCATGTCTGAGCATCATCATAAAAAGCACCAGCATAATCACAGAACGTCGGATCAAGCAGAACATGCAACCGATCCTGTTTGCAGCATGTCGGTCACGCTGGATTCCGATACACCACGCTCACCGTACGGCGATGAGACATATTACTTCTGTTCCCAGAAATGTAAGAGCAAGTTCGATAGCTCTCCTGAAAGCGTATTATCCGCAAAGGAAGAGACATCTGCTGCAAACAGCGCTTCGTCATCCGCTTCTCGCCGCTACACCTGCCCGATGCATCCGGAGATCATACGATCCGAACCTGGTTCCTGTCCGATCTGCGGAATGGCACTGGAACCGATGGATATACCAACAGAAAATGAGGAACCAAACCCCGAGATTCAAGACTTCAAAAAGAGATTCTGGTTAGGCGCAGCTCTTACGGTGCCGCTGATTGTCCTAACGATGGGGCCCTTTGTTGGTTTGGGTTTCATCCGAGAAATGATTGGAGAACGCGTTACTCTTTGGGTTGAGTTAATTCTTGGAACGCCTGTCGTCCTGTGGTCTGGCTTCCCATTCATGGTTCGTGGATGGAATTCTGTGGTGAACCGTTCTCTCAACATGTTCACATTGATCGGGATGGGTGTTAGCGCAGCTTATATATTTAGCGTCGTCGCAGTGATTTCTCCTGACATTTTTCCTGATGGATTCAGAGATGCACAGGGACATGTCGGTGTGTACTTCGAAGCTGCAGCTGTCATCGTTGTACTTGTGCTTCTTGGCCAACTGTTGGAATTGGGGGCTCGGGAACGAACCGGTTCGGCAATCAAGGCGTTATTGGGTCTTGCTGCAAAAACAGCCCGCATTATTGAAGATGATGGTTCTGAACGGGAAGTTCCTCTTGAAGATGTGACCGTCGGAATGAGCTTGAGAGTTCGTCCAGGTGACAAGATACCTGTCGATGGCGTTGTCGTTGAAGGACGATCGTCAGTTGATGAATCCATGATCTCGGGTGAACCCGTTCCAATTGAAAAGAATCCAGATGATGATGTAACCGGAGCAACAATCAACGGGAATGGCAGCCTGATTATCCAAGCCAAACGGGTTGGCAAAGATACTGTCTTGAGCCAAATCGTTGATATGGTCTCTAATGCTCAGCGAAGCAAAGCGCCAATCCAAAAGGTTGCAGACACGGTTGCAGGCAAGTTTGTGCCTGCTGTTATCCTGGTTGCTTTAGTTGCCTTCGTCGCTTGGGCCATCTGGGGACCAGATCCGTCATTGTCATACGGGCTTGTCGCAGCAGTCGCTGTTCTGATCATTGCGTGTCCTTGCGCTCTTGGTTTGGCAACACCAATGTCAATCATGACCGCTACCGGTCGTGGTGCGCAAATTGGTGTGCTCATTAAAAATGCAGAGGCCCTGGAGCGATTAGCGAAGGTCGATGTGCTCATCGTCGATAAAACCGGGACTTTGACAGAGGGTAAACCGAAACTAGCAGGTGTAATCGCTCAATCAGACTATCAGGAGGAGGAAGTTCTCTCTGTCGCTGCGGCGCTCGAAAAAGGATCCGAACATCCATTGGCTGACGCCATTGTTAGTGCTGCTCAGGAGCGCGGCTTGTCCCTTGATAAGGCAGAGGACTTTGAAGCTGTAACCGGTCAGGGCGTCACCGGAAAGGTGGATGGCAAGTCGGTTGCCCTAGGTAATAGTAAACTCCTTCAGACTCTCAATATCGATCATTCTGCTGTTGATAAAACAGCAAATGATCGGCGAGATATGGGGGAGACGGTAATGCATGTCGTTATTGATGGAAGAATTGCCGGGCTCATTTCCGTAGCCGATCCGATCAAGGACACGACGTTGGAGGCTTTAAAGGCGCTCAAGAAGCAAGGCTTCAGAATCGTCATGGCAACCGGTGACAACCAACGAACAGCAAAATCCGTTGGCAATAAACTTTCCATTGACGAGATTCGGGCCGATGTCTCCCCAGAAGACAAAGCCAATTTAATTATGGAACTCAAGGCTGAAGGCCATCAGGTAGCCATGGCAGGTGATGGCGTCAACGACGCCCCTGCTCTTGCTCAGGCTGATGTCGGAATTGCGATGGGTACGGGCGCTGATGTTGCAATTGAAAGTGCTGGTTTCACCCTCGTCAAAGGTGACTTGAGCGGGATTGTTAGAGCCCGAGAACTCTCGGAAGCAACGATGCGCAATATCCGGCAAAACCTCTTCTTTGCGATGGTCTATAACGCAGCCGGTGTGCCTGTTGCTGCGGGTCTGCTCTATCCGTTCTTTGGCATTCTCATCTCACCAATGTTTGCAGCTGCAGCCATGAGCTTATCCTCGGTATCAGTCATTGCGAATGCACTGAGGTTACGTCGAGCAAGTTACTAGCATCCCAATATTGACTGATTGGGCGAGGGGTGAACCAGACAAGGCTGACTTTAATACAGGACAGTTCACCCCTCGCCCATTTTAAATGACATACCATCCAGCACTCAGAACTTTAAATCTCTTCTGATCCGTTCCCAAAATTCATCTGTCGACTTTTTACACTTGGTAGCCAGAAATCTATTTTCATCGAATTAGTGTTGATGCACTTATCTTCTAACCACCTATATAATTTGACTGAACAGTTTTTGTGTGAACAAAAATAATAATATATTTGTATTTACTCTTTTAAATCAAAGCTCTGAATAATAACAAACTATATTAAATGTAATATAAACAATGACGGATGCGCGATCGCGCGTAGCGACGAGGCGAAAGCGCTGGGAATCAAAATGGGCCAACCTTTGTTCGAGATCCGCGACCTGGTACGTCGGCATAATGTGATCGTCAAATCGAGCAACTATGCATTGTACGGCGATATCAGCCGTAGAGTGATGACACTGGTTGCGAGTGAGGTGCCTGACAGCGCGATTTACTCGATTGATGAAATATTCATCGACCTCGACAATATGTCGATTAATCACGATCAATGGGCGCGTGATTTAAAGGCGAAGATCCTGCGTGAAACAGGCATACCGGTAGGTATTGGCATATCCACGACAAAAACGCTGGCGAAGATCGCGAACCGCTTGGCAAAGAAATCATTCAAAGCTGATGGCGTACTGATGCTGAAGGATCAGAAGTGGATTGATCTCGCCCTCGAACGAACCGAAGCAGGCGATGTCTGGGGCGTGGGCCGAAAATTCGCCCAAAAGCTCGCCAGCATCGGAATTACCACTGCCCTTCAGCTCCGCGACATACCGGATCAGGCAGCACGACAAATGATGACAGTGGGTGGCTTGAAAACCGTGCGGGAGTTGCGCGGCATATGCTGCTCGGATCTCGATGACAGCCCGGCACAGCGGGAAACTGTGTGCGTGTCCCGATCATTTAGCAAAGAAATTGACGACAGGGAAATGTTGAAAGAGGCGCTTTTGTCTTTTGCCGGTCGGGCCTGCGCAAAACTGCGTCGTCTGGAACTGGTGGCGTGCCGGCTTCAGCTTTTTATTCTGAGCAACCGCTTCAGAAGTGATCGACCACAATTCTCGAAAGGGTGCGAGTTGACATTAACCCCCGCAAGCAACGACACCCGGCAGATCTGCAAGCATGTCGGCGAGAATATTGGTCGGATATGGCAAAACGGCCTTCAGATAAAAAAGGCGGGGATTTTGCTGCTGGATCTGTGTCGGCCGGAAGATGCGCCCAGAGATTTGTTTTCAGGTTCATGCAGAACGGAAAACCCTCTCATGCAGGCACTCGACCAGTTGGAAGTCCGGTTTGGCAAGGAAACAGTCATGACCGGGCGATTAGCCAGGAGAAGCGGCCCGGACTGGTTCATGACGACAGATAACAGATCCCCGAACTATACGACGCGATGGCAGGACATTCCGACAGTTCGATAGCCTTCAAGAAAAGGGGCACCTAATGTAAACCCCTTTTCTATCTTACCATAGCCAAGATTAAAATGATTAGGGAGTGCTTCGAAAATAACCGAAAGATCTAGGCTCCCTCCTGCCCCCCCATCTTCTTCTTCAGCTCATCAACAAATCGCTTTGCCCAAGGCGCACCACTCATCACGACATCCGGATCTAGTGCTCCAAGCAATTTAAAGGAATGCTGCCCCTTGCCATATTGAGACTTAGTTCTGCAATCTTTAGTAGCCTCAGAGAGAGATTGGAACACCTGCGCCTTCCTCACTTTTTCCGATGGATTCTGAACTGAGGGCAGCTTGCCTGCCTTGAAATCCTGACCGAAGAAGTCCTTCAAGCATTTTCGATCCACCAAAAACCAGCTTTCCATACATTGGGTCATCAAGTGGCAATCAGTGTCCTTCACACCGTCTGGCTTGTCCCATCCGTCCCCTTCGCGAAGCTTCAAATGTTTCCAAGGCTGCCAAGTATCCGGATTCCCTGCCTCATGTTGAGGTGATACTTCAGTTTCACTGTCTACAAGCAGAACGGCATCTTCACCGTTTGAGACCGCCGTACAGTAGGACTCATAAGCATTCTGACGACCACCACAGGCAACTATGCGAGGTTTTTTTCCATCAAAACCTGCTTTACTAAGAAAGTTTGAGAAACTTTGGCGACATTCGGCTTTTAGCGCTGAGACGTCGCCTCCCCCCTCTACATATAACTTTACAGTTACCACCGTGTTCCCCCAATTTCACCACGCGTCCAAAGCTGGCCTAATCTGTACTTTTCTAACCAAGGCTTCAGTTTTTCGGCATTAAGACGCGTTAAAGAGGTTCCACTGTCGGTTTTCTCCGCAACAAGAACTGACTCCGGAGTATCTGACATGGCATCAACCAATACATCGGAGTGAGTCGTAACAATAAGCTGCGTACGGTTCGATGCCTCTTTAAGAAGCTCCGCCAACTTAGGTAAAACATCTGGATGTAACCCGAGCTCCGGCTCCTCAATACATATTAACGGAGGAGGATTTGGATGACACAAGATAGCTAACATGCAGAGATATCGAAGTGTTCCGTCGGAAAGCCTCGTTGCCGGAATTGTAAAACGTCCCTCATGAAAGAATACCTGTACCGTCCCGCCCTCAATCTGCACATCGAAGTCATCAATTCCGTCATAAAGGACACGCAAAGCATCAAGGAGTTTCCTTTTCATCTCCGGCTCCCTGCGAAGGCGATTCAGAACCAATCCAAGATTACTACAATCAGCCTCTAATAAATCATTTGGCAAATCAGCCTTCTGCGCTAAACGAGGAGGGGTGTAACGGCCAAAACTCCACTCTCTATAAAGACGCATCTTGGCGAAGTTATTGCCCAGAAAAGTGAGTTCAGGGTATTGGTCAGGGTCTTTACGTTGTGAGAGAATTGAAGCCGTTGGATCAATCTCCTCGTACTGCAAACGTCGCTCATTCCCCTTCACGTTGAGGACCCCATGACCGTTCTCAAAGTGGTAATAAAAATAAGGCTTCTCGTGACCCGCATCAGGCTTCTCGTTCTCAATTCTCTCATCAAGAATTTCGAACCGCTGTCCGACCTCAGTAAAGCTTAAAACATATCGTAGATTTGTCGGTCCTTTGGGATATTCAAAAACTGCATCAATTGTTGCAACGGGAAGTTTCTTTATAGCCCCTTTCCAGAGCCAATCACGCACACCTCCACCATCGCGAATTGGTGTAAGCAGTTCCTTTGGCGCAGATCGAATTAACTCAATCGCTTCGATCAGATTAGACTTTCCAGAACCATTTGGACCGACTACGACGTTTAACGGCCGGAGTTGGATCGCTTCGCTTGAAGTTCCATAGCTTAAGAACCCGGTCAAATTAATGGATTTGAGCAAATTAATTTCCTCCAATCAGTGCAATGCCGTTAAGTTCGGTCATATGCGGATTCCCTCTTATTAAAAAAGCACTCAAAGCAAACCGCCAGAACAAAAGTATTCGGACATTTTGCGGGCTCGAGTTCAAATGACTGGAAAATGTCTCGACACGATCGCCGTCGACAGAAAGCAGCATTCATCGTCTTACAGACTATTGTTCAGAGCTCCTCGGAGCCCATCCCTGATATTCAGTGTGTCGCTTTTTAATGCCAGCATAAACTGCAAAAATCAGCAGGAGAAGCAAGAGCATCGCGGGAGAGTCGAAAAGGATTGCAATGGTAACGACAAAAATGCCTAGAAAAATCATCGGGGCAAGTACCGAGCCTTTCAGATAAACCTTGTAAGCCCCACACATATGGCAAGTTGTAGCACCGGGGTTCAGTTCGGATTTGCAGTGAGGACAAAGTTCTTCCCGGCCGATAATCGGCTTCACCTCTGAACCAGCCATAGAATAGCCACGAGCCCTATTGTGCAACTGGTCCAGCTTTAGCTCGTTTATCAAACGATCCTTGTCAAAGGAGCAACCATATTGCTCTGCAAGAGCAACCAGTTCGGCCGGATCAATACATGCGTTATGGGTTGTACCTTCCTCAATCAATGGCGTAGCAGCCCCGCGCTCGAAAACCTGCAGAAAAAAGGTTTGGAGTGGATTGTCCCACCCGATCGCGACTTCGTATTTTCCTGAGTCCAGGGTGCAGCGGCTCATTTCGTATTACTCATTACAGGATGTTCTATCGATAGAATTTGGCGTACATCGCATCTATAACAGCGTCGGTTCTGCCAATCTTGCGCATGTGCTCCACTATCCACATGGGAACAACACTTTCCCGCTTAACCCCTCGCAGCTGAATGTGTAGTTCCTTCCATTTTTCCGGGACAGGAGCATCACTTCCCTTCGTCACCCAACTCTCAAACTCTTTACGGTCATCTCCCTGCAGCGCATTCCATAGAATTGTTCTCGCCGGGGTCCAAGCAGTAGGAGCAAAGGCTCCATTATCGGTGTCAGACATAATTCGCCCTCTGGCTTAATACTAGAATTATGCAAAGCATGAAATCGTGGCGTCTCATACTGCAAAGTGGGTACAGCTTTAGTTTCCCACTGACCTCAAGTTATCTTTTTTCGTTTAGCCAAGCCTTAAACTACAAACGGAGTTAACAACATTCCCAAAGCAGTCAGCCATATATTACACGGCTATTGACACGGAAATTGGTCCCGAAGTCCGATATAAAGCACCATTGGAACAAACGCCGAATCAATTTCAGGATTACTAGGCCTCTTCGCCGTGACCGCGTTGTAAATTATCGAATAAAGACCGTTATGGTCCAAATATAGTTCATCTGGAATGCAGAATTTTGGATCCCCAGAGTATTTATTAGCAATAAACACCCCCTCAAATACACCTTGCAAGTAATCTATAATTTGTGCCTTTTGGGGTGTCATTTGAGAATCTGAATAAATCGAGAAAAATTGACCCACACGAATTGAAGCATCGGCATTTCTTGATATTCCAACAACAAACAACGACACGATAAAAATCGCTTTTATCAACTGAAAAGTAGCCTTAACTATCGACTTTTCTATATAATATTTTCTCATCACATCTTTCTCAGCAGAGGAAAACGGCTGGCAGCACTCAGGGGTTAATTAAGCGGAAAAAATGTTCCCTGAAGAGGCAGCACCAATCTGTCGGTGATTTCAATTCTAGACCCAATCCTCTTTGATGTGCCTTTCTTCGATATAACCTCAACCTCTCTGGATAGAGCCAATTCCTTAATTGCGGAGAACAGATCTTCGTTGGTTGCGGCAGTCCGATTGCCGATCATTCTTAAAAAATGCTCCACGGGTAACTGGCGTTCTTTCATATGTATGCTGATCTCTCGGGGTACCTCCCCCAATAATTCTTGGATCATTTTTTGTTTATCGTGTGCGGCAAAGTTAAACAGAGCATCCTTTGCCTCCAACAATCGAGTATCAAACCCCAATGAAAACAAGCTTCCTCTTCCTAAATGCCTGAAACTGTTTTGTGCCTGCCAATGTACTCCGAGCATTTTATCTCTCGCAGCTTGGTGCCGGGACAGGTGCGCAAACATCATCCAGCGGCTGTCTGTTGGCGACCAAAGCATGAAAGGGGTGAAGTAATCGGCCCCGGATCCCATTTGAATGTTCGCCATCAGAGCACGCTGAGAAATCAACCTTCCCAATGCGGGGTCGTGCTTATTTGCATTCCACTCAGCAATAAAATGATCGTCTATCCCGAGTTGGCGATACCGCTCCAAAGTGGAGGAGTCTTGCTGGAGATAATTTAGAACACCATCAATGGCAAAAGTCAGAAGAACTTCAGGGCGTTCAAGTTGGGAAAATATTAATCTGATGCTTTCCATCGGCACGTCAGTGTAGCCAAACTGGTCCAACACAAAAATGGACCGTCCTGCACGCTGGACTGCTTTAATTGAGGTCAATATGTCGGGAAGTTCCTCTGAGAACTTTCCCTTAATAACAGTTATTTCTCGCCCAATTTGAGGAGAAAAACCCTCATGATGTAGCCGCTCATAAAGGGCGTCTATATGGTTCTTTTTATCGTCAATGAAGAAAAAACGGGCGTTAATCTCTAATGGTTTCTTGCGGTTGCGGTTGAGCCGTTCTCTGGCACGTTCGACTGCATGCAAAAGAACTAGCGGGCTACCATCTGCAATTTCATCTCCATTTTGATACGCTCCACCACCAGCAAAACCATCAACCAAAGTGATATTTAGGCAATCCAGCCTAGGATCTGAAACAACCGTATCAAAGTACACATCAAGATAGTCTCTGAGCACGTCCAGCTTTCTGAGGGTGTGCCTCTCAATTCCAGGAAGCGGTGCCCCCGGTCTCCAGCTGAAATTATCCTGCATTTTCCCGTCCGCTAAGAAGTCATCCCCATTGGCATCCTCCCCTGCTCCGGCAGGCTGGAAACACAACCTACGGCGCAGATACCATATCCACTAATATAGGGAAAATTTGTAGAAGACGACTCTAAATAGCAAATGCTTGTGGAGGCATGTAATCCCAAGTGCGTCCACGATAAGTGCGACCATTCGCCTTTTTAGGGCGTTTTTTATTGTCTGCCCCCCAAGTTCCCCATTGTTTGAAAAAGAAAGCTGTATCGTGAATGCTACACTGATCATAAATCTGATCAATCCATTCCTCGCGGATCGGCCGGGCATTAGGACCGCTCTCCCCGCCTACAATTGCCCAGTGAATATCATGCAGGTCAATGTTCCCTACGGGGCCGATCAAGGGCTCAAATGAAATAAAACGAATTGCGGCAGGCACCTTGCGAAGCGCACCAGCTCTGTTAGTCACTTTGGCATTCTCAATGCTAGTCCCCAGCCAAACATTTGGAAGAGGCTGTTTCTTCCATCCAATTAACAGATCATGCATCCGCTCCGGACGCTTGGTTAGAATCTGATAATGGTGATGTGGTGTGGCTGCCATAATCTCCCATACTTGCTCAACGAATCTGTCACTTACAGCATCATGAAACAAATCACTCATGGAGTTTACAAATATCTTGCGCGGCTTTTTCCAGGAAAGAGGTGTTTGCAACGATCCATGATCCTCATGAATCTTTCCCGTCCAAACAGGTTGACCATTTACTGTTCGCGTAAGGCCTGAATATTTTTCCATCCCCATCGCTTCGAGGCGCTTGGCCATCCTCATCGCATAACAGTTAGTGCAACCGGCCGACATAACCGAACAGCCTGCAACCGGATTCCACGTCGCATCGGTCCATTCAATTTCTGTTTCTGCCATTGCCGTCCCCCAAATACCTTCATCCAACTAAAAAAACAAACCGGCAATATCTTGCCGGAAATCAGTAAATCAAACGTGTCTATCAGAGATAGACTGTAACCAAAAATTGCAATCCTCCTTGCAATTCGGTCAGTAGACGAACCAAATACTAGTATCCATGCACGCCGAAAACAGCACTAATAAGAAACTTTAAAAATGCTGTATTTATACTAATTCAATACCGTTTTTATTATAAATCTTTGGCTTTTTCCAGTATCGCCCAACGGATGAAATTGTTCTTGGAGCGACCGGCTTTCTCAGCAGCCTCCTCAAGGATTTCCCATTCAGCCTGATTGAATGGAAGGCTGATTGCCTTATAATCTCGTTTCTTGCCGGGAGCCTTCGGCGGTCGCCCCATGCGGCCGGGCTTGGCAACATCATCCACCCGGCTCGCAAATTCTTCGATCTTCTCGGGATCAACGTTAGGGATTTCCGCGTTCTTCTGCTCGCGTCGTTTGACCATCAGAATATCCTTTGCATGAGAGCATTGATCTCAGAAGCCGCTTTGGGATTGTCCATCTCGACGACACCACGTCCCTCCGGCAGGGCATCCCGATAAACCTTGCGCTCACAGATAACCTCTGCAAGCAACTTGATCTCGGGAAAGTCTGCCAGATATTCGCGGGCCTCTTCGCGTTCACGAATGACTGGATTGGTCGGCACCATCGTCATCAGGCCATGGACCTCAAGCCCGGGATTGAAGTCGCGCGCCTCGACAATGATTTTTTGCAGGTCATCCAATGTATCGAGATCCGCATTCGAGGGCTTGAACGGCACGATCAGCTTATGGGCAGCTGTCATGCCTGTGCGAAGCTCCCGGCTGTCCTTGCCTGCGGCATCGACAATTACATACTCATATCGATTATTCAGATCGATCAGGGTATCGCGAATGTTATCGTATTTCTGGATGCAGTGAACCTTGGGAAGGTCCGGATTTTCGTCCCGGTCCGTCACCCATTTGGCTGCGGTGCTTTGTCGATCGGCATCAACCAGCACAACATCTTTTCCCTGCTTTGCGAGAGCGGCACAAACATTTACCGCTGTCGTCGATTTTCCACATCCGCCCTTGCGACTTCCAAACATGACAATCACAGCATTGCTCCTGCATTAAATCAATACATAATCGGTATTGGAAATATGTTTATTAGGTACCAGTTCGGTGATTAATGGTGAGGACTGCACGAGCCGGCCTCGCCGGTTCTGGCAGCGGTGAAACTGATCGGTCATCAGGTTCCGGATTTGCTTTCTTGCGTCGCATCTTTTCAAAGCGGCCCAAGGCAATCTTCCGGGCATGTTCGCGATTGTCATCCGACACAGGATCATCCACAGATCCGTCAAGGCGATATCTGTGACTGCCATCAAGCCCCAAGGCCATCTGGTATCCGGTCGCCCCGGTATATCTTTGTAAGGCCAGTTTCAACTCGACAGGTGTTGTGTCGGCTTTCGCCAGGTCGTCAAAGAGAGCGCGAACGCCAATCTGAAACGGCTTGATCTGGTCTGACAATGTTGCAGGCAGGATTGAAATCTCCTCTCGCAACAAGGATTGCAGCTCTTGTGCGGCCCTTAGCTCAAATGCCCTCGCCGTGATCTTTCGATCTGCTGACCAGATTGAACTCTGGGACTTCTTGTGTTCGGTCACTTTGACCTCCATTCGAACCCGCATTGAAAATGTTCTTAAAAAATACCGTTAAAGTATCTTATTGATATTTAATTGATACTTATTCAATACTATAAACATACTGCAATTGCAGCCTGTCGCAAGCACTAATTCGGTACTAAATAAGTATTTTTTCAATGTTTTTTTCTGCCGTCAAAAAATGCGCCGATCATTCAGACACATTGCACCATCCGCCTCGCTTGCCGCCGTCGTAAGGGCGCGCCACTCCATCCCCGATCAGCAGATCATGCAGCCAGATATTGCCGATTGCGACCCAAGCGACCACACGGCCGCCATACCTGCCCCACTCGGGATTGCAGAATTGAACAGGGGTATTTGTCAGGTCTGCTTGATCCAGTAACGCGCGCACTCGATTACGCGCCGCTATGGCTGCGGATTTTTCCGCCTCACATGCTCCCCGGATCTCGGGCGTGTCGATGCCGGCTACGCGGACTGACATTCTTGCTATCGGATCAGGCAGCCCCGGCATCTGGATATAGATCGTATCGCCATCATAGGCGTAGCTGCCTTTGCTTTCGCGCAACGGCCATTGATAGCAATTGTAAGCGCTGGCATCGGCGGGGCCGCCACCACAAACCGAAACCAGAAAAAGACCTAATAAGTATTTATTCAATACCAATTTAGTTCTGCTTCGATATTTATTTGGTCTGGTATCCGCACCACGCTTGGGATGATTGCCAGAAAACACACATTCCCTCGCGCATGTCAGAACCGGCAAAATTTTGCCGGTTATCCTTGATACCATTCCTGTTTTACTCATACCGTTCCCTCTTTGCCGACGGGGGCATAGTTCGCCCCGCTACATGCTTCTTCACCACAAACAAGCTTAAGTTCCGGTTTACCCCAGACTTGGGATAAACAGGATGGGCAGCGATATTTGACGCGATTGGAGCCGTTTTCTTTGATGGTGGGGTTCACAGCGGCGAGAGCGCCAGCATTGGCGCAACCGCCTCTCTCGACAGAGACCGGTTCAATTGGTGGAAAACGATCGAACCAGGACAAGGTATATTCTGTCGTCATCAGATCCGCGCAAGCACGATCAAAAAGGCCGTCATCGATGATGTAATGTGTCATCTGCTCACCAACCCTTCGACCGCCCGGTTCCCCCGTATTGCTGGGCATCAAGCCGATCCGCTCCATGAAGTCGGCCCATTGATGGTTATGGTATCCACGACGGCCCGGCTTGCCGTAATGGTATTGCCACTGATGCACCATTTCATGCACGAGGGTCGAAAGTGTTTCCCGGATCGTTCTGGCAACGAAGTAACTCGGGTTCATCGCAATCTCGGCGGTAAGCTCTCCTGTCTCCCCACAAACTAACCGGTCGTGGGAATAATAACCATAGGTCCTCTTGTTCCGCTGAAGCGTGATCAGACAGGCCGGAAGCTTGCCGTCAAATATCCTGGCATTGAAATGATCGAAGGCAGCCTGAAGCTCGGCATAGGTTTCGACCGTGGGCGTCTGGATCGAACTGACCGGATGAATGTTACCCATTGCCACCTCCCAGCGCGGGGAGATAGCGCGTTGCCCGATCCATGAATTGGGTTTCAGCCTTCTGCGGGCTCCAGGGCAGCATGTATTCCGGGTAGGGTTGTGTTTCTCCCGGCCGGAAATCCCTGACCACCAGCTGATCGACAGCATCACGGTATTCAGTCGCCTTCAGCCGGTGATCGATCTCTTCGATCTGAGCGCAGATCTCCGACGGACACGGCCATTCAAGACCGGCCGCAAGTGTGAATTTTCGCCGGATCGGCATGACGACATGGGTTTCAAACTTGTCCCAGATACCCAGCTCTCGCATTCGGTGCTTGATCGGCGTAATCAGATCCCCGGTTTCATCTTCCTCGATGTCATGGAGGAGGATGTAACTTTTCACTTCCAGCGGGGCACGATCGCAAGCATCGACCAGATGCTGTGCAACGGTTACGTCACTGGCACCATTCCAGCGGCGGAGCCGGGAGAGGGCGCGGGCTTTCGCCTGAAACATTGCGATACGCCCAACGCGAGTGTGGGGTAGGCCGCACTCAGGTGAAACCAGATCAAGCATAGCCGCCCTCCTGACTTTCAAGGGCGCGAAGGCTATGGCGCACCGTATCCCGCAGGCGAGCAGCTTTGAGCATGGAATAGAGATAGCTGGCTGGATCTCGAACGCCTTGCCGATCGACAGCGACGACAACAGCCGCGAGTGCCGCCCATCCGTGTTTGTCAAGCGCCACGCGCCAGACAGCTGGCCTGAGTTTCACCTGATTGGTGAGGATCCATCTAACCGCGGACACGACGGACTGGATTGCGGCACCAGAGGGCTCCGGGCCGACCAATTCGCAAAGTTCTGCTGCGCTAAGCTGCTTTTGAAGGGACGGGGACGCCTGAACCATCAGGAACAGGATCTCCGTATCCACATCAATGTCGGAAATCGAATTGTTCGATCCCTGCCCAAGCGTAGCTTGCGAAGCCCCGCTTTGTACAAGGTTCGAAGAACCGGGATTTAGCTTGTAGGATTTACGGTGGACAGAAGAGTCCTCCCCCCCGGACTCTTTTTGCTCTTTGTTCTGACTGTCCTGTGCCTTCTTGCGGGCTTCCAGTCGCGCCAGATCGTCACGTTCCTGCCTCTTGCGTTCACGAGACGCTTCTATTTTTTCTTCAAGGAAGTTTTCCGCCTGTCGCAACTCATAGAGCCGAGCTGCAACCGGGCGCAGATCGATGCCGGCATTGCCTGAAGCACGGGTATTCGTCTCTGTGTAACGGCGAATAATCCAGTGATTGGCTTCAAGCAGGGCCAAAGCTCTGCGGATCGATCGTTCATTCTTGCCAGTGATTTCGGCAAGACGCTTGTTTCCAGGG
>NZ_CP065232.1:3267500-4788531 GCF_015767575.1 Thalassospira sp. B30-1
CGTGTTCGTTATGGCGATGTGGTTTATGCCAGCATGACGCTGAGCGGCAATAATGTCCGCCTTTATTCCTATAAGGACAGCAATGGCGATGTCGACTTCTATAACCAGAAGGGCGAATCGTATCGCCGTGCCCTGATGCGGACACCGATCAATGGTGCGCGTCTGTCATCGGGCTTTGGTGCGCGCAAGCATCCGATTCTTGGTTTTACCAAGATGCACAAGGGTGTGGATTTCGCAGCACCACCGGGAACGCCAATCTTTGCGGCCGGTAACGGCACCGTTGCCCAGATCGGCCGCAATGGGGGTTATGGCAACTATATCCGTCTGCGCCACAACGATTCCTATGATACCGCATATGCCCATATGAAGGGCTTCGCCAAGGGCCTTAAACAGGGATCGCGGGTCAAGCAGGGGGATGTGATCGGTTATGTCGGCACCACCGGCGCATCGACCGGCCCGCACCTGCATTTCGAAATCCTGAAAAACAACGCCCAGGTCAACCCGATCAAGGTCAAGATGCCAAGCGGCAAGACCCTTAAAGGAAACGAACTGAAAACTTTCCTGGCCAAGGCAGAGGGAATGCGCGGGCAGTATGCGGAACTTTCGATGCATAACCGCAAGGTCGCCAGCGCCGAATAAACAGCACTTCCTGAAAATTTAGCAAGCCCGCCATTTGGCGGGCTTTATGCTTTTGGTGCCTGTTCACCACCCAGTATTTTATCCAGTTCAAGAATAAGACCGTCATAGAAATCACGTGCCATACCCGATAACGGCCGCACGTTGGACGTAATGATTTCCAGTGGCTCCATAATGCGAGGACGAAACGGCAGCAACCGGATGTTGGGAAAGTTGAAGGCATCGCTGAAATACCGGCAATTAAGCGCATCTACCAATGTCAAACCCATGCCGAGATTGACAAACGACATGGCATGAACCGTCGTATGGACCTCGATGATACGATTGAACGTGATCCCGGCATCGTCATAAGCCCTGCGCAATTCCCGTGTAGTGGCATTTTCCGAATCAAGTGTGATCCAAGGTGATGTTCCGGCATCCGCCAATGTCACCTCATCAAGCTGTGCCGCAGGATGATCAAGTGGAACGGCACAGAAGCAGGGCAAATCCATCGAAACCGACTCATGGCTAAGCGAGCTTTCCGATTTATCCACCAGTCCGATCTGATACTGCCCGGATGCCACCCCCTGCCGGATCACTGAACAACCCGCATGATGCAGGCTGACCTGCACTCCGGGATTCCTTTTCATGTAATCGGCAATCAGTTCCGGCAAAAAGCGATAGGCAGGGCCAAAGATGGAACAGATCCGAAGACGCCCGCCCTTGTTATTGCGTGCCGCTTTCAGACTGTCTTCAAGATGGCTAAGCCCTTGCAGGATTGAATAAACTTCATCATGCAGGAAGTGCGCTTCGTCGGTCGGCAGGAGTTTACCGTTATGCCGCACAAACAGCTTGTAGCCGATTTCCGCCTCGAAATTCGCCAGCATCTTGCTGGCAGCAGGCTGGCTGACGAAGCTTCGTTCGGCCGCGCGGGTGATGCTGCCAGTGACAAAAACCTCGTGAAATATCCGTAAACGCTTGATATTCATCAATCATAACTCGAAGTTATCGAACCATTAAAAACATTCAATACCATTATTCTCGTTCTTATCCTAGGATCACGATGATTTTGCACCGGGGGCCGGAAATCGCGTCTGATGCAGCAGCATCACAGATTGCGATACGGAAAACCGGTTTGCAGAAACAGCATCAACAAGAATCTTAATCAGGGAAGCATAATGAATAAATTTGCCTCGGCTCTGGCTGTCAGTGCAGCCATGATTTTCGTCCAGACGTCGGCCAGTCAGGCCGAAGAAGGCACATCAACACTTCAGGCCGTCAAGGATCGCGGCAGTGTTAGCTGTGTGATCGGGAACTCCTTCCCGGGCTTTTACAGCCTGAACAAGGAAGGCGAATGGCAGGGCATGGATATCGATATGTGCCGTGGCGTTGCCGCAGCCGTTTTCGGAGATGCAGGCAAGGTCAACTTCCTGCCGGTTCAGTGGGCACAGAGCTTTACCACGATCAAAAGCGGCAAGGGCGACATCCTTTCCAAAGGCATGACCTGGACCCTGTCACGTGATGTAAGTCAGGGCCTCGACTTCCTTGACACCTATTTCTATGACGGTCAGGGCTTCATGGTCCGCAAGGACCTTGGTGTCACGTCTGTCAAACAGCTTAAAGGGGCGACGGTCTGCGTGCTGACCGGCACATCGAGCGAACTGAACCTTGCCGATTACAGCCGGACACATGGTCTGGACCTGAAAACAGTTGTTTTCGATGATTCGGCCGTGCGTAACACCGCGTTCTTTAACGATAACTGCGACGCGCTGACCAATGACAAATCCGGCCTTGCCGCCCAGCGTTCCGCCGCACCGAACCCGGCAGATTATGTTGTTCTGCCCGAAACCATTTCCAAGGAAGCCCTGTCATTTGCCGTCAAACAGAATGACAGCGAATGGGCCAATGTCGTGAAATGGACCTTCCAGGCGATGGTGGCCGCCGAGGAGTACGGCATAACCTCGGAAAATGTTGATGACATGCGCGCCAATTCGGAAAGCCCGATCATCCGTCGTATTCTGGGGGTCGAAGGTGATCTGCATGTCGGTCTGGGATTGCCGCAGGACTGGGCCTATCAGGTCATCAAGAATGTTGGCAATTACGGCGAAATCTATGAACGCAATGTCGGCCCGGACAGCGTTCTTGGTCTGGACCGCGAAGGTACGCTGAATGCCCTTTGGCAGGATGGCGGCCTGATGTATGCAAAGTCATTCCGTTAATTCCGTACGTTCAGACAGGCTGGTGATCCAGCCTGTCTGAGTGCCCCACATTCCCACGGTTACCCCGGTATGAACTTTATTTCGCCATCGCGTCCAAAACCCGGCATCGCGCACAGCATTTTCTCCTGTCTGAACAGGGATTCAACACGTGGCGTGGTCATACAGGCCGCAACGCTTGGCCTTGTGCTGGCAGTACTTTTGTATCTGTTTTCAAATTCGGCACAGAACCTTGACAGGCTCGGTCTGAGTTTCGGGTTTGACTTTCTGCAAACGACCGCCGGCTTTGACATAAGCTGGAGCCTGATCGCCTATGACCCGAGTATGAGCTATTGGCGGGTCTTTCTGGTCGGGATCGTCAACACCCTGTTCCTGTCCTTCTGTGTCATTGTCTTTGGCACCCTTATCGGCACCATTGTTGGCATTTTGCGCCTGTCCCATAACCCGTTGGTATCGCAACTGGCGCGTTGTTATGTCGAGGTGGTCCGCAATGTCCCGCTGCTGATCCAGATTATTTTCTGGTTCACCACCGTCTTTTCCGCCCTGCCGCCACCGCGCAGCGGTTACGGATTTGCCGGGCTGGTCTTTTTGAACAATCGCGGCTTTTACATGCCATCCGCCGTCACCGATATGTCCGGCTGGCTGATTGCGGCAGGAAGCCTGACTTTGTTTGGCACACTCTGGTTCCTGCTGCGTGGCATACGTCGCCAGCAACGCCAGAACGGATCGGTCAGCCGTTCGTACCGGATTGCCTTTGCCCTCTGGGGGCTTGTGGTATGTGGCATGGCCCTGATCGTTGGCAGTTCATTGCGCTGGTCTGTACCCGCGTTGCAGGGCTTCAATATCGAGGGTGGCATGTTTTTGCCCTCGGCATTTGGCGCGGCCTTTATCGCAATGACGGTTTACCGGTCCGCCGCCATTGCCGAAACCGTGCGTGCGGGTATGGAATCCATCAGCAAGGGACAACATGAAGCCGCCGCAACCATCGGCTTTTCACGGTTTCAGACGCTTCGCCTGATCCTGATTCCGCAGGCCGTTCGTGCCATTATTCCGCCGCTTGCCAATTCCTGGCTGGTCGCGACCAAGGATTCGTCGCTTGCCGTTGCCATCGGCTTTCCCGAACTGGTGTCGGTCTTTATGCAGACATCGGTCAACCAGACGGGGCGCGCGATCGAGATCATTACGATGGTGATGGGCTTTTACGTCGTGGTCAGTCTGATCATTTCATATCTGCTCAACAAATATAACGCCCACGTGCAAATCAAGGCGAGGTAAGCAATGTCTGAACAGAAGCTCAAACATTTCGTTCCCACCCCGCCCCGCCTTCCGGCCACGAACGAGCAAAACCTGCTGCGTCGCATTCAAAAGCGCTGCTTTAACAGCATCGGCAACAGCCTGCTGACCATTTCGGTTCTGGTGCTGATCTATTATGTCGCGAAGTCGTTTCTTGACTGGGCTGTCTTCAACGCGGTGTGGAATGCGGCCACCCGGCGCGAATGCATGGATATAAGCCCGGATGGTGCCTGCTGGGCCGGTGTGATCGACTGGTTTAACGGCCTGATTTACGGGCGTTATCCGGATGAAGAACAATGGCGCGTCAATGGCGGTGTCATCATGGCGCTTTTGTGGTTATTGCCCCTGATGACCCGGCGCATTGCCTATCGCAATTCCATCCTGATCAGCTGGATCACCCTGTATCCGTTCCTTGGGGCCTATATGTTTCTTGGCGGCACCATCGGACAGGATGTCGGGATCATTCATATGATCTTTACGTCGCTGGCTGCGGGCTACTTCATCCTGCTGTATCTGAACTGGATGCTGTGTGCCGCCGGGCAGCCATCCCTGCCGGAAAGGCTGACACCGCTGACGTCAAAGCTGTTTCGGCGCGGGCAACATATGAACGGTTTCCTTTTGGTCTGGGCCGTTCTGTCGATCCTTTGCGGCGGCGTACTGGCGCAGGTGCATCTGGAACCGGTTCCGGTGGATCGTTGGGGCGGATTGTTCCTCACACTGATCATTGCATCCTTTGCGATTACCATGTCCATTCCGGTCGGCATTCTGCTGGCACTCGGGCGACGCTCGAAACTACCGGTCATTCACTGGCTATCGATGATGTTGATCGAACTGGTGCGCGCGGTGCCGCTGATTACCGTTCTGTTCATGGCCGTCACCCTTTTGCCGATCTTTTTGCCAAGCGGTGCCGAGCCCGACAAGCTGTCGCAAGTCCTGTTTGCGGTCTGCCTGTTTGCCGGGGCCTATATGGCCGAAAACATTCGCGGCGGCCTGCAAGCCATTCCCGACGGCCAATATGAAGCCGCCCAGACACTGGGGCTTGGCTATTGGCTGACGATGGGCCTGATCATTCTGCCACAGGCCATGCGGCTGATGATCCCCAACATCATGACATCCTTTATCAGCATGCTCAAAGACACGACCCTGGTTTCGATCATCGGCCTGTTCGACATCATGCTGATGGCGCGCAATATCTCCAACGACAAAAACTGGATCGGCCTGCATACAGAGCCGCTTGCCCTGATTTCGATCCTGTTCTTTGTGATGTGCTACGGCATGTCGCAATACAGCCTGAACCTTGAAAAACGACTGAAAGCGCATCGCTCATGACTCTGTCTGATCCGCAGGCACCGGCAGGCAAACTGTCCCGCCCGGCCATTGAAATCGATAACCTGAACAAATGGTTTGGATCCTATCACGCATTGCGTGACGTCTCCCTGACCGTTGGCGAGCAGGAAATCATGGTGGTGTGCGGCCCCTCTGGCTCCGGCAAGTCCACTTTGATCCGTTGCCTCAATCATCTTGAGGAATATCAGGAGGGCCGGATTTGCGTCTTCGGGCAGGAACTTGCCCGCGACCAGAAAAGTGACCGGTTCATTCATCAAACCATGGGCATGGTATTTCAGAACTTTAATCTGTTTCCCCATCTGACGGTTTTACAGAACTGCACGCTTGGCCTGACATGGTTGCGCAAGAAAACCGAAAGCGAAGCCCGCGATATCGCCATGGGATTGCTTGAACGTGTTGGCATCGAGCATCTTGCGGATCGCTTCCCCGGGCAGCTCTCCGGCGGTCAGCAACAGCGCGTGGCGATTTCGCGCTCCCTCGCGATGGACCCCAAAATCATGCTGTTTGATGAACCGACATCAGCCCTTGACCCCGAAATGGTCAAGGAGGTGCTTGATGTGATGGTCAAGCTTGCTGAAACCGGCATGACCATGGTGTGTGTCACCCACGAAATGCAGTTCGCCCGTCAGGTCGCTGATCGCGTGGTGTTCATGCAGGACGGCGAAATTGTTGAAGTTGGCCCACCTGAGCAAGTCCTCTTGCATCCGCAATGGGATCGCACGCGGGAGTTCCTCAATCACATTCTTTAGGTCCTGATCCCCTAATCCCCGATACACGCCCTGAAACGGAACACATCGAGATGTTGGCAAAACATTCATCGAACTATATCCATGCGCCTTATTGGCAGGCGGCCATCGCGCCGAAAAAAACAGAAGCATCGATCAACCACCGCGATCTTCCCAAGCGTGCCGATACTGTCATTGTCGGCGGGGGCTATACCGGCATCTCGGCCGCCATCACCCTTGCCCGTGCCGGGCAGAAAGTCGTTGTTTTCGAAGCCGACGCGTTCGGTAACGGCGCCAGCAGCCGCAATGGCGGAATGCTTGGCCCGAGCTTCAGCAAGCTGGGTGAAAATGGCCTTGAACGCCAATATGGCCGCGAACAGGTTCACGCCACGATCCGCGAAAGTCTCGCCGCCTTTAACTGGCTGGTCGATTTCATCCGCAACGAACAGATCGACTGCGACCTTCAGATTTGCGGCCGTTTTCGCGGCGCCAGTCACCCCGCTCACTATGCCGGTCTGATCGAACAGGCCAGCGAAATCGCCAAGATTGTCGACTTCCCCGCGATTGAAATCAGCCGCACCCAACAGGGCGACGAAGTCGGATCGAACGCCTATTACGGCGGCGTGGTTTATCCGACCGATGGCGCGGTCCATCCGGCCAAGCTTTTTCACGGTCTGTGTGAAATTGCAAAGCGCGACGGGGCATTACTGTTTGATCACAGTCCCGTACGTCAGGTGATCAAAAACAACAGCCAGTTCAACATCAGCATCGATGACAAGAAAATCACCGCCGATCATGTCATCATCGCGACCAACGGATATACCGGCGGGCCGTTCGGTAAATTCAAACGCCGCCTGATTCCGATCCGATCCGCGATGATTGCAACCGAAGAACTGCCGGAATCCGTCATCCGGTCGGTGTCACCCAAACTACGCTGTCACGGCAGTACCGAACGCCTGTCGGTCTATTACCGTCCCTCCCCCGATGGCAAACGCATCCTGTTTGGCGGTCGATCGCTTGGGTATGGAGATTGCCCGCAGATATATCATAAATACCTGCAGGACTTCATGACGCGCCTGTTCCCGCAGCTATCAAACGCAAAACTTGATTACGTCTGGTCGGGCAAAATCGCCTACACCTTCGATCATGTCCCGCATATCGGGGTAATGGATGGCATGCATTATGCCATGGGCTATTGCGGATCGGGCGTCGGACGGGCGAATTACTTCGGACGCAAGATTGCGCAAAAGGTGCTTGATCAGGCCGAAGGTTACACAATCTTTGAAGAATTCCCCTTCAAGACCCGCCCGTTCTATACCGGTCATCCGTGGTTCCTGCCCGCGATCATGAAATGGCACAGCTTGGCGGATCGACTTGGGTTTTAGGGGCGGCATTAATCCCCCTCGGAAATAAGAAAAGGGCGGCCCGACGGAGCCGCCCTTGCTTGTCTTTTAATCCATAGCCGATTGCTGGGGCCTATGCCGCATCCTGTTCGAACTGCAACCTGGCCAGACGGCCATAAAGCGGGTTTGATTCCATAAGTTCCTGATGGGTCCCTATGGCAATCAGCTTTCCGTCATCAATCACGGCAATCCGGTCGGCATGCAGCACGGTTGCCAGTCGATGGGCAATCACAAGGGTGGTGCGTGTTGCCATGATGGTTTCAAGTGCCTTCTGGACCACCTGCTCGCTTTCGGCATCCAGCGCACTGGTGGCTTCGTCAAGCAGCAGAACCGACGGATTGCGCAGGATTGCGCGTGCAATCGCGATGCGCTGGCGCTGCCCACCCGAAAGACGAACGCCCCTTTCCCCCAGGAAGCTGTCAAAACCGTCGGGCAACCGATCAAGGAATTCGGTTGCATGGGCGGCATCGGCCGCCGCCCGGACGTCCTCGTCGGACGCGTCAGGGCGGCCATAGCGGATGTTTTCCCACGCATTGGCGGCAAAAATCACCGGATCCTGCGCCACCAGACCAATCCGTTCGCGCACGGCTATCGGATCAGCCGTACGGATATCGACGTCATCGACTTTGATCACGCCGTTCGCCGGATCGTAGAATCGCAGCAGAAGCTGAAACACCGTGGTTTTGCCCGCACCCGACGGGCCGACAAGTGCGACGGTTTCCCCCGGTTTGACCTGCAACGAGAAACCGGTCAGTGCCGAGCGGTCCGGGCGCGCCGGATAATGGAAAGTGACGTTTTCAAAACTGACATGGCCAAGATGTTTTTGCGGCATCTGGACGGGGTTTGCCGGTGCGGCAATCGCCGGTTCGGTTTCAAGCAACCCCATCAGGCGTTCAGCCGCCCCCGCCGCGCGTTGCAGATCACCGATCACTTCACTAATGGCACCGACGGAACCGGCAACAACAATGGCATAGAACACAAACGCCGAAAGGTCCCCGGCCGAAATCGTGCCATCAAGCACGTCATGCCCGCCGATCCACAAAATCGTCCCCACCGCGCCAAACACCATGACGATGACGATGGCAGTCAGAAGGGCGCGCGCCGAAATACGCGAAATCGCGGTTTTGAATGCGCCTTCGACGAAGCCATCAAACTTGTCGCTTTCAATCTTTTCGTGGGTATAGGCCTGAACCGTCCGCAGGGCATTGAGCGATTCTTCGGAAAAGGCACTGACATCGGCAATGCGATCCTGTGCCTCACGCGACAGGCGGCGTACCCGGCGCCCGTAACCGATGATCGGCACAACCACCAACGGCACGACCAGCAAAACAAGTGCGGTCAGTTTGGGGCTGGTGATCGCCAGCATGGTCAGACCGCCGACAAACATCAGGATATTGCGCAGCGCAATCGAAACACTTGATCCGATCACGACCTGCAAAAGGGTGGTGTCTGTTGTCAACCGCGAGAGGACTTCACCCGTCCGGGTAACCTCAAAGAATCCCGGATCCAGCCGGATGATGTGGGCGTAAACCGCCGAACGGATATCGGCAACCACGCGCTCCCCGATCCACGATACCAGAAAGAACCGGGCATAGCTTGCCCCGGCCATAAGCAGCGTTACGGCAAACAGAACAAAAAGCGCCTGATCAAGCAGGGAGGCATTGCCATCGGCAAACCCCTGATCAACAAGCATGCGCAACCCGCTGCCAAGCGCAAGCACCGTGCCCGACGCAACAACCAGTGCCACCATCGCACCGGCAACCTGCAACCTGTAGGGCCGAACGAAGGGGATAATGGCGCGAAGAGCGGAGAAATTACGACTGGAGTCCCTGTCTGCAAGACGGGGTGAAGTACGAGGATTTAATGCCACAGCAGCCTTCCAGTTTACGCTTTTCCTGCCATTTCCATGATCGGATCAGTCGAGATCAAGTCGCCGACCGGTCTTCACCGCAAGATCAGCCGAAAGCTGATCGGTCAGCGTCGTCGACCCGCGGGTCGAGGTCCAGCTTTCATTGTCTTCATCGAAATCATAATGGCTGGCCCCGCTGACCGGCGAGGACATCCATATCTGGCGGTTCGGACCATGTTTATTGATGATGAACTGTTCACCCGAGTCGAGCTCGATCGTCAGGATTCCCGATTGCAGATCGACATCAAGATCATCGCCCATCTCGTCATCTATATGATCCGAGAGGGTTTCGATGGTGTCATCAGCAAGCTGATGGAAGCGGGTTTCATCAAGGGCCACGATCAACACTCCGTCTGTCAAAAGGGGCAAAACGCCCCCTGGCAAGGCGACAATTCCATATGCTGGCGCACCATACTATATAAAGAGTCTCGCGCAAGTCCGCATCACACAGGAACCACGGATTATTACCCGATGCGGTGTGCAATATCACCCTGCCCGCTGGGAAAAAACGCCTATCGCAACCGTTAATCAGGCTTTATCCAATAATTCCCGGATACAGGGGTTGCATAGGTCGATTTTTTACCTTATACACCGCGCTTCAAATTCCGGAGTGATAGGCGATGAAAAAAGACATCCATCCCGATTACCATGAAATCACCGTTCAGATGACGGACGGCAGCAGCTTCACCACCAAATCGACCTGGGGCAATCCGGGCGACGTTCTGAAGCTTGACATCGATCCGAAAAGCCATCCGGCTTGGACTGGTGTTCATCGTCTGCTCGACAGCGGCGGTCAGCTCGCGAAGTTCAAAAAACGCTTCGCCGGTTTCAATATCGGTAATAACTAAGCAAATTTCGCCTTCCTGGCGATTTATGGGATCAGCGCCCGCTAGCGTCTTCATGATGCTGCGGGCGTTTTTCTTTTCCGGATGCAGAATCAAATCACATGCAACCCAGCCATACGCGGCCTCTAACCATATTTAATGGTCATCCGGACATTTTCTTGCCATAATCTTCAACCGGCGCTATACCGCGCGGAGAACGGGGATGGGGTCCCCCTATTGTCAGGAAGACTGGGCTAAGCGAATGAACCAGGTGATTGCGCGCACCCAGGTCAGTTATGAGGTCTATGTAAAAGACCGTTCAGGGCGTTGGGAAATTCACGCCCACTTTACCGGTGCGCAGAAAAAGCAGGCCGAGGAAGAGGCACGCTCGCTTGAAAAGATGGCGCATGTCTCGGCTGTGAAGGTCATTCGCGAAGTCTATAACCACGCGACCAATGCCGCGGATGAATATGTCATCTATGAAACGCGGCAAAGCGGCGCAAAAGACAAACCCCAGAACGCACCAAAGACAGCACCAACCCGCCCGGCCCCGGCGCGTGCGCCAGCAAGCCCCCCCGAACAGGTTTCCCCCCCGGCCCCAAAACCGGCCCGGACAAAGGTCAAAACCGCCAGCCCGGATGAAAGCCCGGGCCTCATTGCTGTGGCGCTGAAACTGGTGATGGCGTTTTGCATCGCGATTGCCATCGGTCTGGCTGCGATGCTTGGCGCATCTCACGGGCTTGAATATCTGCCGCGTATGGGACTTTCGATCAGTCAGGGCTTCTACGACAAGGCCAATTTCATATCCTTTATTGTCGGCTTCCTTGCCAGTGCGACACCGATGCTGATGAGCATCACAAGCAAATTCAAGGGCAAGGCACGAACAGAGCCGGCGCAACAGCCCGTGGCCAAACGTTCCGCCAGACCGGGGCGCAAGACGGCATCGCCGAACCGCCCGTCCTTATCGGGCAGCTTTGCAGAAATGGCCGCCGAGGTTGCGCGTTCTGAAAATGAAGCAATGCCCGACATCGATGCGGATGAAACCGACGATACCCAATCCGCATCCGAACCGCGCGATGACGGCATCCCCGATCAGCCAATGACCGTAACGCCAGCCCTTCAGGCCACGCGCGAGGTCATGAAATCCTTCATCGCCGGTTCGATAGAAGCCATCAAGCGGACCGTTCCGAACATGGACGCCTATCACAAATTCGGCGTCAATCTATACGTTGCCGGTGCCTGTGACGCCTGTAGCGAGAAGAACGCCCTTGGCACCAGTCAGGGACGAAGTGTTCTGAAGGACTGCATTTCCGCACTTGGGGCAACCCACAATATGGCCGACACATTCTGCAAGAATGTTGACAGCTATATCCTGGAACCAAAATACAAGGACATGTATGGCGCGGGCAGAAGCTCGATGGATGCCTACATGAAGGACGAGCAGAGCATCACCACATCGGTGTCGCGTGCGATTGCGTCATGGTCGGAAAAGCCGACTGGCGCGCCAGCAAACGCGAATAACAAGCTGCATGCGCTGATGTTTACCGACATCGTCAATTCGACCCAGATGACCCAGCAACTGGGTGATGTCGGCGCCCAGAAGATGGTGCATATCCACAACCAGATCGTGCGCACTGCCCTGATCAATAATTACGGCAAGGAAGTGAAGCATATGGGGGATGGCATCATGGCCGTGTTCCCGTCGTCTGCAAGTTCCGTCGAAGCCGCCATCGAAATTCAGCGCAACATGGCGCAGCATAATGGCCGCGAGGACCTGAAATTCCAGATTCGCATCGGCATCAATGCCGGCGAGGCCATTGCCGAAGAAAACGATCTGTTTGGCAGCGTCGTGCAGCTTGCCGCACGTGTCTGCGCCCAGGCCGGTGGGGATGAAATTCTGGTATCGCAGAACGTGAAGGATACCTACGCCGGCAGCCGGGCGACCTTCACATCGAAAGGCACACGCCAGATGAAGGGCTTTGCCGAACCGATAGAAGTCTTTGCCGCGACCCCGCGCGCCTGAAGCATTTTGCCTTTAATCTGAAGAAGGTCGCTGAACCGTTGCTCAGGCTGAACAGCGTGCCGCGACCTGAAGCTCCATCCGCGCCGTTCGCATATAAAGCGAATGGGCCCGTTCCATAAGATCGCGAAGGGCGGGGGGAAATCCTGTTTCTTCGTCGCAGTCGTCACGAACACAGATTTGCAGATCGACCATCAGATCATCAATATCAACCGCATCTTCCCAATCAATCTCGCCCTCTTCAACCGCCCGCACCGCAAGCAGCCACGCCATCGCCCGAATCAGGCGGCTGGTCATGCGCATCTCCTCAACGAATTGCTTCATTTTGGCACTGCCGTGAATCCCATGGCGCGATGCGGTTCGATTTGCGGAAAGATAATTACGCGCCTCCACCAGCAGGGTGAAAGCCTCGTCATAGGTTCGCGAAAGAGGAACAATCGCGAAGTTGCTTTGATAGGGTTGCCCGATCCCGGTCGGGTGATCCTTTTTTGCCATAAAGCTTATATGGGAAACGGACACCGGGCTTCAAGCATCCGGTAAAATTTGCTCTGAATTTGCCCCGAAATAGCCCGAAATAGAAAGACCGCCCCAAAGGGCGGCCTTGCCTCAACCTGCTAAACTTGCCGGACTTTTTTTTATTCTTGATCTTGTTTGTGGCCGAACTCTAGCTAGCGGTTGGCAAGGGGTCAAGGTAATAAGTGTCGGAAATATGACAGTACGTATTAATACGTACCGAAATACGTATAAACAGTACGTAAAAGGCGAAAACATAAAAAGAACCGCCCTGAATTCGGGCGGTTCAGTTTAACAGGGAGGCATCGAAACATCACGTTCGACAAGGGGCCAAACAGTGGCCCACTACCCATATATAAGACGGTAAGTTTAAGATTCAATTAACCGGAGGTTTAAAAATATATCCTCACGTTTAATGTTTTGGCGTACCCGCCCCCGTCAGTTCTTGAAAAGCGCTTCCGCCCCGGCACGAACACCATTGCGATGCTCCATTGCCGCATCAACCCGCACCAGTTCCTGCTCCAGGGCGGCTCGATAATCGACAAGGTTTTCAATCGACATTCCGTCAAGGCTCCGCGGCAGGCCGAACATCGCGGCCAAAGGTTTTTGCAGGTCGTCTTCTTCCACAGTCATCCTCCTTTGACATTTTGCCCCTGGCGGTTTTGCCGCTATTACATAGGGATCGAATTTATCATTCGCTATGGAGTTTTGTCATGACCTTGCCAGACGACCTTGCCCCAAGCCTTGCCCCAGACCTTGCCAAAGACATGCAGGCAATCGAAATCCGTATTGACGGCGAAAACCGCTATCTTGCCACGGGCAAGGTCGCGATGCCGGAAATCGCGCAGGGCGAGGTTCTGGTGCGTATTCGTGCCGCCGGGGTCAACCGGCCCGATCTGATGCAGGTGGCCGGGATGTATCCCCCGCCCCCCGGCGCGTCGGAAATCCCGGGGCTTGAACTTTCCGGTGAAATTGTCGCCACCGCCCCCGATGTCACGACATGGAAGGTTGGTGATCAGGTTTGCGCGCTGGTCACCGGCGGCGGCTATGCCCAATATGCCGCGGTCCCCGCCGCCCAATGCCTGCCGGTCCCGGCTGGTCTTTCCATGACAGAAGCCGCAAGCCTGCCTGAAACATTCTTTACCGTCTGGCATAATGTTTTTGACAAGGCCGGGCTGAAATCCGGCGAAACCTTCCTTGTTCATGGTGGCACATCGGGGATCGGCACCACCGCGATCCAGCTTGCCAAGGCATTTGGCGCGCGCGTTATCACAACCGCCGGCAGCGATGACAAATGCCAGGCCTGTCTGGACCTTGGTGCGGATATCGCCATCAATTACAAAACACAGGATTTCGTCGAACAGGTAAAATCCGCAACCGATGGCAAGGGGGCCGATGTCATCCTTGATATGGTGGCGGGCGACTATGTTGGCCGCAATTTCAAGGCGGCTGCGATGGAAGGCCGCATCCTGATCATTGCCTTCCTGAACGGACCAAAGGCCGAAACCAACTTTATCCCGCTTCTGTTAAAGCGCCTGACCCTGATGGGATCAACCCTGCGCTCCCAGCCGGTTGCAAACAAGGGTGCCATCGCCCAAAAGCTTCGCGAACAGGTCTGGCCGCTATTTGAAAACGGCACGATCAAACCGGTCATTTACCAAACCCTGCCGATGGATCAGGCCCAACAGGCGCATGAGATTTTGCAGGGTGGCGCACATGTTGGAAAAGTGGTACTGGAAGTGCCTTGATCGTTTACGGATCCGGGTTGAAGGCATATCGATCACCATCGACTTCACCCTTTCCCGGCAACAGGCCTTCGATTGCGGGTCGAAAAGAAATATTCTTTTCGATAACCTGCAACAGATTGTTGCTTTTAACCGCACATTGATCGAAAAGAGCGCTGTGGCGGTTCCAGCGACGCGCGGCACTCACCTTGGGTTGCCTTTGCTGCGTTGCCGGAACACCAAAACAGATTATATTCTGGGGCAGATATTCCCGCGTATTTGGGGTTCATCCCATCGCCGGTCTCCAGAGAGAGAAAGAGTAAACAGGAGGAATTATGGCTCAGCCCCTCATGCCCAAAGCAACGGCCGTATGGCTTATCGACAATACCGGTTTGTCGTTCCGGCAGATTGCAGCCTTTACCGAGCTGCATGAACTGGAAATTCAGGCCATCGCCGATGGCGATGTCAATCAGGGGATTGTCGGCCTTGATCCGGTTGCCAATGGTCAGTTGACCAAAGACGAGATCGCGCGCTGCGAAGCTGATCCGCGTGCATTGCTGAAAATGGCAAAGTCCGACCTGCCGCGTCCGCGCGCGCATGGCAAAGGCGCACGTTACACCCCGGTTTCAAAACGCCAGGATCGCCCGAATGCGATTGCATGGCTGCTCAAACACCACCCGGAACTCTCGGATGCGCAGATTTGCAAACTGATCGGGACCACCAAGGACACGATTGGCAAAATCCGCGACCGCACGCATTGGAATTCGGCCAACCTGACGCCGCGCAACCCGGTGACCATGGGGCTTTGCATCGAACTTGACCTTGAAAAACAGGTCGTGATCGCACGCAGCAAGAACCCGGAAAAGGTCGTCAAGAATGTCGAGCCCGATCCGCTGCCCGAAGAATTGCAGATCAACCCGGAACCGGATTATCCCGGCAAAAAGGATGATCGCAAGAAAGACGAACCCAAAACATCCGATTACATGGAAGCAGCAGAAAACCTGTTCCGCTCCTGATCGATGCAAAGGCCGCCCACCGGGGCGGCCTTTTCTCTTTGGCGACCAACCCAAAAGCGAATATGTTTTGTTTCATATGAATGCCGTGAAACGGTAATATTCCTGAAATGAACACGACATAACATTCGTTCAAACAAAACCGCGAAACAACCGCCAAAGAACCCCTCATGCAAAAACGTCCGACTGAACGTCAGGCCAGTATCGTTGAACTTGTCCGTGCTGACGGTTTCAAGACCATTGAACAGCTTGCCGAACGTTTTCAGGTAACCCCGCAAACCATCCGCCGCGATGTAAACGCCCTTTGCGACGAAGGATTGCTGCGCCGTCGCCATGGCGGGGTTGAACCGGCGCTCGAACATGAAAACATCGCCTATCGGGCGCGCAAGGTTCTGCATGTGAATGAAAAGCGCAAGATCGCGGCCCTTGTCGCGCGCGCCATTCCCGATGGCGCATCCCTGTTCTTTTCAATCGGCACCACGCCGGAACTGGTGGCAAGTGCGCTTTTGCAGCATCGCGGTTTGCGGATTTTCACCAACAACCTCAATGTGGCCTATGTCGCTGCCACCAATGACAGCTTTGACGTCACCCTGATTGGTGGCCGGTTGCGCAATCGGGATCGCGATGTTCTCGGGCCGGAGGTCGAGGCCTTCTTTAACAGCTACAAGGTCGATTACGGCATTTTCGGCGTTGGCGGCATTGATGCCGATGGCAGTCTGCTGGACTTTGACGAACAGGAAGTCCGCGCACGTTCCGCCATTCTGACCAACTCGCGCCAGACCTATCTGGTCGCCGATCATACCAAGTTTGGCCGCAATGCCGTGGTGCGCGGCGGCTCTGTCACACAGGTCACCGCCTTCTTTACCGATTGCGCGCCGCCCGATGCCATCGTCCAGATGATCGAAAAGAACGGGGTTGCCCTGCATATCCCCGAACCAAACGCCGAATTCCCGACCTTCTACGTCCCCGAAGAAGACTGAGTTAGCGTCCAGTCGCGGGCCGCCGCAATCAATCCGTTGCGGACTTCACGCAATCCGCTGCCCATCACCTTGTCGCGCCGGACAACAAGCGCAAGACGGCGCGCAAGGTCCGGGGCAAGCTTGCGGGTTTTGATCGGGAACTGTGTCCGGCCCAACCGCGCGCCCATGACGGGCAAAATCGTTGCCCCCAACCCGGCCCCGACCAGCTCCTTGATCGCCTCGACACTGCCAAGTTCCATGATCGAATGCCCGGCAACACCGGCGGCCCGCAGCCAGTCATCAACAATCGTGCGCGTCTGCCCACCGCGTTCATACAGAACCAATGGAATATCTGCCAGATCGGCCGGCCGGACCAGATCGGGCACATCCATCCCGTCGGCAAAGATCGCGACAAACGGATCGGTCAGAACCGGCACGATATCCAGACTGCGCCCGCTGGCCGGTAATGTCACCAGCCCGATATCAAGGCTGTTTTCCTCAATCGATTTCAGAACGTCGCTGGTATTGCCGGTCCGAACGATGATTTCAAGCCCCGGAAAACGCCGCTGCAACTGTTCCAGAACCTTTGGCAGGAAATAGATACACGCCGTCGCACCGGTTCCAATCCGCACCTGCCCGACCGTGCCATTGGCAAATCCCGCCACCGCGTCCAGGGCGTTCTGAACCGATGCGTCAATCTCCCCCACCCGATCCAGCAATGCCTGCCCGGCGGGTGTTGGCATCGCGCGTTTGCCGACGCGCTCAATCAACCGCACGCCAAGACGATCTTCAAGCTGGCGGATCTGTTGACTGATCGCAGGCTGGCTTAAATTCTGCCGTGCGGCGGCGGCTGAAAAACTGCCAAGTTCGATCACATCGGCAAAGGCATGCACCTGATCAAGGTTAAGGCCACGCATCTAAAACTATTCCTTATGATCCGCATAAGAATACAAATCTTATCTTATTTCAGACGACCGGCTAATGTCACGCCATACCGTCAATTTCTGATATGGAACCCCGATCAATGTCGACTGATACACTGCCCGTCGCCACCAAAACGTCCGATCTCGTCATACGCGATGCCGATCATGCCGACATTGCCGCGATCACCGCAATTTACCGCCACCATGTCCTGACCGGCACCGCCTCGTTCGAAGAAATCCCGCCGTCCGAGACCGAAATCACCAATCGCTTTGATGCCATCCGCGCCAATGGCCTGCCCTATCTGGTCGCCCTGCGCGGTGGTGTTATCGTCGGCTATTGCTATGCCAGTCTCTATCGCCCGCGGTCGGCCTATCGCCACACCGTCGAAAATTCGATCTATGTCGCGCCAGGTTGCATCGGCAACGGGATCGGTGCGGCTTTGATGTCGGCCCTTCTCGAACGCTGCGAAGCCGGTCCATGGCGGCAGATGGTTGCCGCCATCGGCGATAGCAAAAACCACGCATCGATTGCCCTGCATCGGAAATTCGGCTTCGACATGACCGGGACGTTTCATAATGTCGGCTACAAGTTTGGCAAATGGCTGGACTCGGTTCTGATGCAGCGCCCGCTTGGTTCGGATAAACCGCTCATCCCGGGCCCGACGGATAAATGATCACCCGCGCACTTGTCATAAAGCTGGGGCTGGGGCAACTGATCAGTTGGGGCACGGCCTATTATCTGATTGGCAATTTCGGAACCCTGATCGCCCAACATCACGGCTGGTCGAGCAGCGTGGTTTATGCGGGCTTCTCGCTAAGCCTTCTGACCATGGCGGTCATATCCCCCTTTTGCGGCAGGATGATCGACCGTCACGGCGGGCGGATCATCATGACGCTGGGGTCATGCCTCAATGCCCTTGGCTGTCTGATCCTTGCATTCGCCGATCATCAGATCATGCATTTCATCGGTTGGATCATTCTTGGGCTTGCCATGCGTGCCACCCTTTATGATGCGGCCTTTGCCACCCTCGCCCGGATTGGCGGGCGCGATGCCAGACGGGCGATGGGGCAGATCACGCTTTTTGGCGGCTTGGCCTCAACCGTCTTCTGGCCGCTCGGGCATTTGATCCAGTCGGAATTCGGCATTTCAATCGCCCTTGTCGCCTATGCCGGTTTCGCCCTCTTGACCGTCCCGATGTATGCCGCCATCCCCGATGCCCGACATGGCAAACCTTCGGGAACCACCCTTAATTCCACCGATAATACCAATGACACCAGTAATGCCGATGACCATGGACTGCCAACGCATCAACGCCTGTGCGGCTTTCTGTATGCCGTGATCGTCACCCTGCTCAATGTCGTGAATGCCGCGATGTCGGCCCACATGATCGCGATCCTGATCGGACTTGGCTTAACAACCGCCGCCGCGATCAATGCCGCATCGCTCCGCGGTATCGGCCAATCCGCGGCGCGTGCCGCCGAAATCCTGTTTGGCAAACGCATCGCCCCGGCAAGCCTGACTTTGTTTGCCACGGCCGTTTTACCGCTGTGCTTCGTCCTTGCCTTCTGGGGCGATCGGTTTGCGATTGCCGCCATGACCTTCACCCTGCTTTACGGGGTGGCAAACGGCGTCCTGACAATCACGCGCGGAACCCTTCCCCTGATGATCTTTGGCAATGCCCGATACGGTCATCAGGTCGGGCGTTTGCTGGTACCGGGTTTTATCCTCTCCGCCCTTGCGCCCAGCCTCTACGAACGCGCCATCGCACACTGGGGGCCGACGGGCGCACTCTGGCTTTCCATCAGCCTGCTGGCCTGTGCCTGTGGCGCAGCCATGTGGCTTTACCTGCTCTTACGCCCGCAAAGGTCTGAAACCCGCCCTGCGCTGATTGCCCGATAGATATTTCTCATAAAAAAAAGCCCGCAAATCAAATTTGCGGGCCTCACTAGCATCGCGTCGCGTTCAGAACTTCAGGTCTAAGGTAATCATCACATCTGCGCGCTGCGCAGCCGGATCACCGGAAAGGCTCAACCTGCTCGAAAATCTGTCATCAATATCCGCAAGCATTGCGCCCGCGGAAATTTCAGGTGTCCCGCTATCAGACAGGCTGGTACCGACATAGGGCGACGCCGTTACGGCAAAGTTTCCATCCCGACCCGTAAACGAAATACCATAAGCAACCAAACCGCTCAGCGTATATTCGCGGTAATCATCACGCCCGACCATGCGCGACCCTTCGATTGAGCCCGACAGACCCGTCCCGCCCGAGGCAAACCGCACACCACCGCCAAGGTCAAACGCCCCGGCATCGCCGTTGGTCTGGTCGGTGAAATCGTGGATATAACCCGCTTTGACATATGGCGTCAGGGACGTCTCGCTTATCTGGAAAGAATAGGCCAGCTCGGCATTCGGCTTTAACTGAACGGTATTGACCGAGGATTCAGCAACCCGGCTACCGTCACTTTCGGTGTAGGCAGCAAGCGTATTGCGCGACGTCAACGCACCAAGCCCGCCCGTCACCCGAAACGGGCTATCTGCAATCGGCTGGAAAGTTTGGCGTGCATCAACCTGCAGATACCAGCTCTGGCTGTCGGTGTTTCCCGTCACAGTGCTGTTGCGGCTTCTGGCGACATCCCCGAACGCATAACCCGCAATCGCCGAGAAGGTCAGCATGTCCGACGGTCTATAGATCACATAGGGCGAGAGGTTCCACGTATCCTCTTCGTAAGTGCCGTTCTCAAAGGTGGTCGTAATGTCTGTCTGGGCGTAGCCGACGGACATACCCGCCACCAGTGCGGGCGAAAAACGATAATCCGCACCGACATTGTACCCCCAGACGCTGCCGTCATAACGGCTGTCCTCGCCCGCCCGGTTGCGCGTATTCTCGATATCGGTAAAGGACCCATGCCCCCAGACCGTAATCGGACTTTCGCCAGACAGTAGCGTGCGCTGTTCCGGCCCATCCGTCGGACTATCAGCGTTTTGCGCAGCAGCAAGCCGCGATGTATCGAAAGACGCAAGCATCGCCAGCCCGCCCAGGGTTGTGCCCTCCGTGCGCGTTTTCTTGTCCATCGGATCATCAAGCAAGCTTGAGGAAGCAAAACCGAATTGCTGTGTCGGTGTCGTGGTATCTGGCACTGTTCCGATATCTGGGCCGGCTGTCACATTGGCCACCCGTGATCCGAAATTCTGGCCGATGATAACGGACTGCGACCGCGTTACCGAACCTTGAAGCGCGCGCAGGGCGGCGGCCGAGCTCTCCGAGGAGGACGCAGCATCAGACGCAGCATCAGCAGTCGTGATTGTTACCGATGCACTGTTGAAGGCCACAGTACCTGCTCCCCCTGATCCGGAAAGCGTATAATTGACGGTCATCCGGATCGTCGCCCCGTTCTCCCCATCAATGGTGACCGTCGCGGTTTCATTAGTGACATTAACGCGGTCAGTTGTGCAAGCATTACCAGCAGTGGCGTTAAAAGTGCCAAGACTACATCCTCTATGCGCGCTGTTGCTGCTGCCACCGCCAGTTCCGATCTCGAATATCTCGTTTGCCGCGAACCTGTTGTCGACTTGGAAGACGATGTCGCGCAATGCGGTGCTGGAGCCAAGACCGTTTCCCGCGACACAGGTACCGTCACTGTCGTCGTAGGTCACATTAGTGATACTTGCATTGGCTGCGGCGAGGTTGGTGCAGGTGATTGTCGTCGTTGCCGCAAATGCGTCGCGCCCATCACTGATCATAAGGCCGCAAAAGATGGTCGTCGCCAAAAGCAGCGACGATGGCAATTTAGCAATATTAATCATACAGGTCCCCGAACCATTCCGCCCCAAACAGATTTATCGCACGCAACACCGCGTTGCATAACAACCTCCCACGCAACACTGCGTTGTGTAATAACCTGATTAGCTAAAATTTTTATTGTGATCAACCTTTTAAGAGCCACAAAAACAACGCGCGGTTTCACCAAGCGGAAACTTCAGGCCCTGTGTCGCTTCTTTTTGGTTGGGGGTGCATCTTCAACCCACGGTGGCTTAACCGGCCTTCCATGCGGTTTCCAGCATGTCGGAAATCGCCTTGCAAAGATGCTCCGACACGGGCAGGGCGGGCGGAATGTTTTCGGCAATCATCGGACAACGAATCATCCATCAGCACCTTGAACGCATCACGATAATAAATCATGTCATCAATACTCATTCCCGACACATTGGCCATCTGCCCGTAACTGGCAGTTCAAACCCCGCCAAGGGCTGGATAAATCAACGCCGCCCCGGAACCCGGCCCCCAAAGCTCTCTTCGCGCACCCGGACCGCAATCCCGGCAGCCAGAACGATCTTCTTGCCTGAATGCACCCGGCGATCTGATCCGTGCCTTTGCCGATCCGCCGGTCTTGCATTTCACGGGTTGGGTTGGGTTGGGTTGGGTTGGGTTGGGTTGGGTTGGGTTGGGTTGGGTTGGGTTGGGTTGGGTTGGCTCTGCTCGGCTCTGCTCGGCTCTGGCCCTGCCATGCCTGCCCCGCCATTCCGATGCCGCCTTTGTGACATTGGCCGGGCTTGGCGGACGTGATGCTGCACGGGCAACGGGCAAATCCCCTGCCCGGCCTTCGCATGGTCTGGCGGTCTGGCGGTCTCGCGGCCTGACGGTTTCGCAGCTTGGCCGTCTGGCGATCTGAAATCGACGGAGCTGCCGCACCTGCCGATCTGATCCGGTCGCAATTCGGCCCTGCCGCAACCACAGTCATTGCCATCGCCACCCCTGTCGGGTTTGCCTCTTTCGCCTTCCCGACACTTCCGGCACGTCCCGATGCCCGAAGGACACATTTCTCCCGTCATGATTAACAACCGTTTTCGCAAATGCCCCCCGAAACTTATCGAGGCTATCGGGCGTCAACGCCCGGACGCACGTCCCCCGTAATGACTTTTCCATCCGCCGCCAATGCCCCTGTGGCAACGTCGTCGTCGCCCTGCCGCCCCATCAGATCGCTGAACAATCATCGTCACTTTCCTGTCTTTCCGGCCCGAATACGCAAAAACCCGCGAAAGCGCATCACGCTTTGCGGGTTTTTGATCCGGGTGCATTTGTCCCGTTGACTTTGCCTTTATGGCACAAATAAAAGAACAAATCAAGAACATTTTTCGGAAAAATTCATTCCCGTGAAAATGGTATATTTTTCAATATATTAGGAAGGCCCGCCCGCAGGATAAATCAGAATAAATCCGGCGGGCGGTGATGCTGCCCCGGCCCCATACCAGTCCCGGCATCGGGAATTTTCATGCCGTCATGATGCCGCTGATTTGGCGTAACCGATATCTTTCAGGGCTTCGGCAATTTCCGGCAAAATCCCCGGATCATCGATGGTTGCCGGGGCGTTATATGCCTCCCCATCCGCGATGGATCGCATGGTCTTGCGAAGGATCTTGCCCGACCGGGTTTTGGGCAGACGATCGACGATGGTTGCCTGCTTAAACGCCGCAACCGGCCCGATCTGATCGCGCACCATGGCAACCACTTCCTTGATGATCGCCTCATGCGGGCGATCCACCCCGGATTTCAGAACCACAAAGCCAAGCGGCAATTGCCCCTTAAGGTCATCATGCACCCCGATCACCGCACATTCGGCAACATCAGGATGCCCCGAAAGCACTTCTTCCATCGCCCCGGTCGACAATCGATGCCCCGCGACATTGATGATGTCATCGGTTCGCGACATCACATAGATATAGCCGTCCTCATCGATAAAACCGGCATCCCCGGTGGCGTAATAGCCCGGGAATTCTTCCAGATAGGCCGACCTGAACCGGTCATCATTCTGCCAAAGGGTCGGAAGTGTTCCCGGCGGCAAGGGCAGCTTGGCGACCAGTGCGCCGATCTTGCCGCGTTCAAGCGGCTTGCCGCCCTCATCCACCACCTGCACGTCCCAGCCACAGGCCGCGACCGTCGGCGATCCATATTTGATCGGCAGCATTTCAATACCGCGCGGATTGGCACAGATCGACCATCCGGTTTCGGTCTGCCACCAATGGTCGATCACCGGCACGCCAAGGCTGTCTTCGGCCCAGTGCAGCGTATCGGGGTCTGACCGTTCACCGGCAAGATAAAGCGCCTTGAGGCATGAAAGATCATAATTGGCCATCAACGCGGCCTTGGGATCATCGCGCTTGATCGCGCGAAACGCGGTTGGTGCGGTAAACAGGACCTTGACCCGATGCTGCGATATCACCCGCCAGAATGCCCCGGCATCTGGCGTTCCAACCGGTTTGCCTTCATACATCACCGTCGTGCATCCGGCCAAAAGCGGCGCATAAACGATATAGGAATGCCCGACGACCCACCCCACATCGGATGCCGCCCAATACACATCACCCGCCTCAACGTCATAGATATTTTTCATCGACCAGTTAAGCGCCACCATATGGCCGCCATTGTCGCGCACAACCCCTTTGGGCTGGCCGGTCGTGCCCGATGTGTAAAGGACATAAAGCGGGTCGGTCGCGGCCACCGGCACACAATCAGCCGGGGCGGCCTTGGCGCATTCCGCCATCCAGTCAAAATCACGCCCGTCAATCAGGGGGGCCGAACATTGCGCGCGCTGGAACATCAGGACCGTTTCGACCTTGTGCTTCGCCTGATCAATCGCGCGGTCCAGAAGCGGCTTGTATTCGATCACCCGCGATCCTTCGATGCCGCAACTGGCACTCAGGATCAGCTTTGGCTTTGCGTCATTGATCCGGGTCGCAAGCTCGTTCGATGCAAAGCCACCAAACACGACCGAATGGATCGCACCAATGCGCGCACAGGCCAGCATCGCCATCGCCGCCTGCGGGATCATCGGCATATAGATGATCACCCGGTCGCCCTTGGTCACACCCTTGGCATGCAGGGCCCCGGCAAGGCGCGCAACCTCATCACGCAGTCGGTTATAGGTGAATGTTTCAATCGTATTTGTGACCGGGCTGTCATAAATCAGGGCCGCCTGTTCACCACGACCGCCTTCGATATGACGATCCAGCGCATTAAAACAGGTATTGACCATCCCGCCTTCGAACCAGCGACAAAACGGCGCATTGCTGTCATCAAGCACCCGGTCCCATTTCTTGTACCAGGACAGACTTTCCGCAGCTTCTGCCCAGAAACCTTCCTTGTCCGCGATCGAACGATCATAGATTTCCTGATAGCGACCCGTCATTTGTGAAACTTCCTCCCGCGCGTCTGGATCTTTGCCCAAATATACGCGTCTGGCTTGTGTGCTGCGTTACCGCGACATCATCATCCGCAAATGTTGTGACATCGCCTGCCCGATCCGTATCAAGGGCCAGCCCCAAGGCCGCCCTAATTCGGCATCATAATACCGATTTAAATTTCCAATGCCCCTTAGACATTGGTAGAGGGCAGAAAACCGGGATTTTTGCGGATTTAAATCAATCCAGAAAACATCTTTCCACGTATGTTGCTTTATGAAGGTCAGAACGCAGAAGGATGCTTACAAGAATGCCGCCTCTCGTTGTGGGCGACAAGCGGAGGCGGCAAAAAATGAAGGAACTGATCCTGTCGTCAGGAGATGCATTTTTCAGGAAATCGGCACAGCCTTACCATCACGCCATGCGGATTTTGCCAGCATCCTCTTGACGGCTAATGGGTTATTCGACTTATCTCGTCCTTGATTTCGAGCTTGCGGCGTTTAATGTCTGCGACACGGGAATTGTCTGGCGCCGGGCGGCGCTGCTCGTAATGGAGTTCCTGCTCAAGTGCAGCATGTTTGGCAGTGAGAGCTTCGACATGGGATTGAACACTCATTCGCCTACTCCTCAGTTCTGACTTTGCCCACACAAAGATGGTAGTAATTCTGTAATATGATTTCCAGTCTTTCGACGACGCAATCGTTCAAATAGTGACCCGGATAACACATAAAATGTCTCAAAAGGATCGACTTATCATTGGCATAACCGGCGCGTCCGGGGTGATTTATGGCATTCGTTTTTTACAGCTGCTGAAAAATTCGCCAATCGAGACTCACCTGATCCTTTCGAAGGCGGCAGAACGCACAATCGCTTATGAAACCGATTTTAAAATCCGCGATATCAAAGAGTTGGCAGACGTTGTCCATGACAATGCGGATATCGGTGCCTCAATCGCATCCGGTTCTTTTCGCGCACGCGGCATGGTCATCGCCCCCTGCTCGATGAAGTCCCTGGCCGAGGTCGCAAGCGGAGTCGCCGACAATCTGATCGCACGCGCCGCCGATGTGATGCTCAAGGAACGCCGCCGACTGGTTTTGATGGCGCGTGAAACGCCGTTGCATGCCGGCCACATCCGCAATATGGCACTGGCGACTGAAAACGGTGCGATCATTGCCCCGCCGGTTCCCGCCTTCTATGCACGCCCGCAATCGCTTGATGAAATGGTCACGCAAAGCTGCGGCCGGATCCTTGATCTGTTTGATATTGATCTCCCGGAAACGGCCCGCTGGGGCGACACGGACGCCGAAAACCACATCCCGGTCACCGGCAAACCGCGCAAGACGGATTAAGCTATCAGGCCGCCCTGCGCCTTCGGACTTAACTTCATGCAGGCGCAAAGCTGTTCCAGCGCAGCATCGCATTCCGACTGGCTCATCTTAAAGCGGGTCGGCGATAAATAGGCCCGTGCCGGTGCCATCGGATCACCGGCCGGGACGGTTTCAACGGCCTTGCACAGAAGTTCCTGTTCGATACGTTCGGCGGCAACTTCGTCATTCTTGACCTTGCCACGCAGTTTTTGCGCACTGCTCCAATCGGCATTGCGCAAAAAGCGACGGGTATTGCGCAACGGCACAATCACCTGTTCACGCCAGTCCCGCACCGCATTTTCAAGGGCGGATATGCTATGCGGTGCCTGCCCCTTCTGGCCAAGATAGAACATGAACAGCAACATGTTCACATCCAGATCACAACGTTCCTGCAATTCAAGACAAAGCGGCGCAACGCCGTCCCGTCCATACATCTCGACCGTAAAGGCCCAGACTTCCTCTGCGTTCATATCCAACCTGTGCGTTTTTCGTTTTTATAAGCATGCGATCTTTTGATCAGACCGTCTTTGCCGTCCGCGCTGTTTCTGGCGGATGCCCCAGATAGGCACCAAGCCCTTTTGCGGTCGATACCATGGTTCCCTTGGTATCGACAAGACGCGGCCCGACAATCACATCGGCCATCGCAACATCGATCACCTTGCGCTTTGACCAGGCGACGACACGATCAAACCTTTTCTGCGCAATCAGGTCCACCGCATGCACCCCGAAGGCTGATGCAATGACCCGGTCGCGCGGCGATGGAATCCCGCCGCGCTGTACATGGCCCAGCACGGTGACGCGGGTTTCCCAGCCGGTTCGTGCGCCCAACTCATCGGCCAACCAATGACCGATCCCGCCATAACGTATTTTCTGGCCATCATCACCTTGCGTCACCGCCGCACCGTCATCACGCTTGACCGCCTCGGCAACGATCACCAGCGCATGATTGCGCCCGCGCTTGCGAATGTTCAGGCAATGCTCGGTCAGGGCATCCAGATCGTAATCCATTTCCGGGATCAGGATCGCATCCGCCCCGCCCGCAACTCCGGCAAAAAGGGCAATATGCCCGGCATCGCGCCCCATGACTTCGAGGATCATGATGCGGTCATGGGATGCGGCTGTCGGCTGCAACCGGTCAAGTGCCTCGACCGCCACATTGACCGCCGTGGTAAAGCCGACGGAATATTCCGTCAGTGCCAGATCATTATCGATGGTTTTGGGGATACCCACCAGATTGATGCCACCCATTTCGGCCAACCGATGCAGGATCGCCATACTGCCATCCCCGCCAACCCCGATCAGGGCATCAAGGCCAAGCTTGTGATACCCGGCAATCACATCGGCGGATCGGTCGGCAAAACTGCCATCAGGCATCGGATAATGGAACGGATCCCCCTTATTCACGGTGCCAAGAATCGTACCGCCCAAACGCAGCATTCCGTCATTATTGACGTAATCGTTCAGATCAATGGCCTGCGGCGGGTCCTGCATCAAACCGTGCGTCCCCTGCCGGATGCCAACCACGTCCCAGCCATAACCAAGTACCGCACGGCGTACAACCGCCAGAATAACCGCATTCAGGCCCGCGCAATCGCCGCCACTGGTCAGAATTCCGATCCGCATCCGTATCCTCCGTCCTATCCGATCTTACTTAACAAAGCAGATTACAAATCATATGGGTTGCCAACCCGAATTCTGATAGTATTACAGGCTCTTCGCGTCGCTAACCAAGCTGGATCAAAAATGGACGAAATCAATCAGATCGCGGTTGAAAAAAGACTGCTGTTTCTGCGCGAGGAACATCGTGATCTCGATATCGCAATCGAACAACTGGCCCACGGGGCCCATCACGATCAGTTGCGGCTGGGGCGCATGAAAAAACGGAAACTCGCCCTAAAGGACGAGATTCTGTATCTCGAGTCGCAGCTCGTACCCGACATTATCGCCTGATAAACAATCCGGTGTTTCCGGCAGAACACCCCTTTTGGAAAGACACGAGCGGCACGGCAGGACGCCGTTCTCGCCTCAAAGACCGCTTGGAATACGTTGTAATTGTGCTGATTTCATTTCTTTTTCAGCACGCAGGGCATAGTCGACAGATACCAGCGCTTCTTCGGCGGTTTCCCCCGATTTGACGTGATAAATGCCAAATACCGGAACGATGGTGATGTATTTTCCGTTCCAGAAATAAGGATGCTTTCTTAACCGGCGTGTAATTGCGTCTGCCCGCTGCCAGGCATCCTGTTCATCCATATTGTAAAGCAACGCGATAAAATCGTTGCAGCCAAGATATCCGACCTGATGGGGCGGCATGATGAATTCGGTAATCGTGCGATACAAAAACGTAAACACCCCTTCCTTGCATCCATGACCGTGACGCTGCAACACATCATCAAGATTGGCAATCTCGCACAGCAACAGCGCGCGCGTCGTTCGATCCGATCCAACCAGCACCATTTCATTTTCAACAATCTGCATGAAACTGGTGCGGCTTAACGCGCCGGTAAATGGATCACGCCCTTCTGCGCGGGCCAGTTCGACCTGATGACGCTGCAATTCGCTCAGATGGTCCGAAAGCCCGTTAACGCGCAGCATCAAACGCGAAATCGCCCGTTCCACAGCCGGGGTCACCTGTTCATCAGGAATGCCCAGAACATCGGCAATGTCGTGGATGTTCGCGGTAACAGCCGGTTCGGCATTCAGGATATCGCGATTGACGATATCAACCTGATGCTGATCGGGATCAGGCGCACCTTTTTTGCGCACCGACCTGCCATAGGTGTACGCCGCATAGGGATTGGATGGATACCGTCCATCGCCCGCCCCCATTGATGACGGTGTGGCGGCACCGGGTCTGGTGACTTTCATGTCTGCCCTCTCTTGTGCTACCTGCACAGAGACAAAAATTAAGATCAACAACTATAAACCCAAAATACTTATACTTCACTTAAATTATCAACTGTAAGCAAGGATAGTATCCCTACCCTTATAGCTACCCATTCGCAATATTGCGCGCCGCGCAGAATGCTGCGCGAAACGATGTCATACCGCGCCATTGGCGGGCTTGCATGATCACCCTTCCTGCCTATAATGCGGGCCTTCTGATAACGCCCGAAAACGGAGCCGCCAGCATGAGCGATCAACGCCCGGTCATCGGCATTATCATGGGAAGCCAGTCTGACTGGGAAACCATGAAAAATGCAGCAGATGTCCTTGATGCGCTGCACGTCCCCTACGAAACCAAAATCGTATCAGCCCATCGCACCCCTGATCGCCTGTATGACTATGCCAAATCAGCAAAGTCGCGCGGCCTTAAGGTGATTATTGCCGGTGCTGGTGGTGCGGCCCACCTTCCGGGCATGGCCGCGGCCATGACGCCGCTTCCGGTTCTGGGCGTTCCGGTACAAAGCCGCACGCTTAAAGGCCTTGATAGCCTTCTGTCGATCGTTCAGATGCCGGGCGGCGTTCCGGTCGGAACACTGGCAATCGGTTCGGCCGGGGCAAAGAATGCCGGCCTGATGGCCGCCGGGATCATGGCGCTGATGGATGATGCGCTGGCCGGTCGCCTTGACGACTGGCGCGCACAGCAAACCGATGCGGTTGCCGATGAACCGGTCGATCCCGCACCGTGACATGAATGAAGCGCGCCCGAACGGGCGCGTTTTTCTTTGGCATCATTCAGATCAATGATGCCCGCCCCAACCGGGGATTGTGAAGGAATTCGAGGAATAAATGACGCAGGATTTCGCGACACGCATCATCGCACCGGGCAGCACGATTGGCATCATGGGCAATGGCCAGCTTGGCCGGATGGCCGCCCTTTGTGCCGCCGAACTTGGCTATAAGGTCCATGTTTTCGGCCCCGGCACCGATAGCCCGACCGAACAGGTCTGTGCCAAGGCAACAATTGCCGATTACACCGATCTCGATGCGCTTCGTGCCTTTGCCGCCGATGTCGATGTCGTGACGTTTGAATTTGAAAACGTGCCGCATGACAGCGTGAAACTGTTATCCGAACTGGTGCCGGTCCGTCCGGGCTGGAAATGCCTGCATCTGTCGCAGAACCGTCTGCGTGAAAAGACCTTCTGCAATGAAAACGGCATCGGCACGGCACCTTTTGCCGCCGTCCGTTCGCTTGCCGATCTTGAGGCCGCTGTTGCCAAACTTGGCCGCCCCGCCGTTCTTAAGACCACCGAAATGGGGTATGACGGAAAGGGGCAGGTCAAAATAACTGACGCAACCAGCCTTGCCGACGCATGGGCGGAAATGAACGGTGCCGAGGCCATCCTTGAGGGCTTCATCTCGTTCGAACGCGAAATCTCCGTCATTGTCGCGCGCGGGGTCAAGGGGGACACCGCCTGCTTCTGCCCGGTTGAAAATGTGCATACCAATCACATTCTTGATGTCACCATCGCCCCGGCGAAAATTCCCGCCGATCTTGCCCGAAAGGCCGAGGACATCGCCACCCGTCTGGTCGAGGCGATGGAATTTGTCGGGTTGCTGGCGGTCGAGATGTTTGTGACCACTGATGGCGACGTTCTGGTAAACGAAGTTGCCCCGCGCCCGCACAATTCCGGCCACTGGACGATTGATGCCTGTGTCACCAGCCAGTTTGAACAGTTCATCCGTGCTGTTTGCGGATTGCCGTTGGGCAATCCGGCCCACCATTCAAATGCCCGGATGAAGAACCTTCTGGGCCATGACATTGATGACTGGCAGGCAATTTTGGCCGAGCCGGATGCAAAACTGCACCTTTATGGCAAGGCCGAAGCCAAAGCCGGGCGCAAGATGGGTCACGTCACCTGGGTCCTGCCCAAAGAGGACTGATATCCATCCAAGTGCAATTTATGCCAATGCCCCGAACCATGCTGGTTTCGGGGCATTTTTCATTGGATCACAGATGCTTCGCCTGGCAGGCAGTTTCTTCCTGCCAAACTGGCATTGCGCTTGCTGATATCCCGTCAGGAAATACTTTTCGGGTAACAGGCGTGATGAAAAAACTTCTTCTCATCCTTGCAGTCATAGCCGGCTTTGCATCAGCCACCGGCACAAATAACGCCGCCCACGCCGCACCGGGGGCCGCGGGTTTCCCGGATGTACTGCAAGGCGATCAGCTTCGGTTCGGCAATATGATTGTCGAACTGTTTGGCATCCGCGCCCCGCGACCGGGCATGATCTGCCGGGCGGGCAGTGTCGAGTTTCAATGCGGGGCCGCCGCCGCACAGGCACTTGACCGCATCATTGAAAATTATGCCATCGCCTGCCAGCAGGTCTCAGACTCCCAGCTATTCCCGATGCTGACCGAATGCCGCATGGGTCAGACCGACATCAACCGTTTGCTGCTGCGCGCGGGCTGGGCAATTGTCGATATGAACAGCTGCGATGGCAACCCGAACTGCCTGACCTATCTGGGGGATCAGGCCCATGCCAAGGAAAACCGCAAAGGCATGTGGATGGGTGACCTGCCCTATGAACTGGTTGCATTGGCCGCCAAACCAAAGCCGATTGATATCGACAACGCCAATGGCGAAACGGAAGTTGCCAACGACAACGGTGCACCGTTCAGCATCAATCTTGCCGCCGAAATGGAACAGGCGAACAAGCCCGACACGACGCTTCTGAGCTTTCTGATGCGCTAGACGCAGTCACACCAGTCTTGTCTCCAAAGTCCTCCCCAACGCAAAACGCCGCCCGATGCAGGGCGGCGTTTTGTCTATGGATATAAATCAGAGCCGGTCTATGCGCCGAACTGGCGACGGACCCGACCCGGCGTTGGCATGCATTTGGCCAGCTTCGCACCAAGCTTGAACGGGGTTGCCGCGAATTTCCCGGCCTTTTTGACCGTTCCGGTGATTTTCGGAATCTGCATGACATTGCCGATCCGGCGATCCAGAAAGGCCCAGCTATCCGCGTGACCTTCGGATTTGTCATCCAGCCAGTAGGCAAGGGTTGAACCATAAACCCCCGCCAGCAACATCCGTTTGGTGTACCAATTGTGATCGGTCGATGTATCACCGGCCGCGATCCACATCTTGTCCACCGTCCCATGCGTAAGCTTAAGGCTAAGCGGAACGTTTTGCGGCAATGCCAGATAGGCAAGGGCTGCCCGCACCGTATCCTTTTCATGTTCCACCAGCGACAGACGGGTTTTGACCGCGGTCGCAATCCGTTCGCGGATTTTCATCGATGGCAGATCAAGCTTGTCGAGTTCCTCGACCATTTTGCGATCTGTCATCTCGACATAGGTAATGATGGCCTGACGAATGCCCCCAGGCAAAAGACGATCCACCTCGCCCGGTGCAAGTTCAAGGTCCTCGGCACCGCTGCGAAGGGCGGCCATGCTCCAGCCGTCAAACGGGATATGTTGAAGTGCCGCCGCAACCAGCGCCTCACGCTGCGTACGCAGGCGGTTCATGCTTTCGGAAACGGTCATTTCAGGCCTCCTTGCTTTCGTCATTGGCACCATCACCGGAACTGTCAGCAGATGATGCCCCCTGTCTGAGGGGCGTCTCGGGCGGGTTGTCGCGCAACTCGTCGGCAAAGCCCAGCAACGTCATGTCTTCCATACGTTCGGGATACATCACCCCGATCAAATGATCATATTCATGCTGAACCACGCGCGCATGGAATCCACCGGCAATGCGTTCAACGTCATTGCCATATTCATCTAACCCGCGGTAACGGATTTTGTTCCAGCGCGGCACCACGCCCTGCAACCTGGGAATCGACAGACATCCTTCCCAGCCATCAACGATTTCATCGCCAATCGCCTCTATTTCCGGATTGATCAGCACGCTTAACGGCACTTCCGCATCATCGGGATCATCGCTTTTGCGAAAGGCCGGGACATAAAAAACCATGATCGCCTTTGACTGAAACACCTGTGGCGCCGCAAGGCCAACGCCCCCGGCATCCTTCATGGTGTCCTTCATATCCGCGATCAAACGCTGGATTTCTGGATCAAGCGGGTTTTCGACCCGGTCCGCGACCCTGCGCAGAACCGGGTGGCCCATCCGGGCAATTTTAAGGATCGACATGGCTCTATATCCAACCAAAACGCCCCGACTGTAAAGCCCCTACGCATGATCCGCCGCCTAATGAGCCGACAAAACCAACGTCTGTAGCGGCCAGAGCAGCGCCTGAATACGCAGGAGTAAGGCATGCACGATCCCGACCGTCTGCACCATATGCAGGAACAACCATTCGCCCGTACCGATTTCCGGGTTTTCAAGCTGATCATGGGTATTGGTATAGGCATTGGCAACGCACTGGCTGCCCCTTGGCACATCCTTGATCTGCTCAGGATAAAGCGGGATCATTTTGGCAAGGAACGTACCCGGTACGGCCCGTTCCGAGATATCTAGCAATCTGTCTGTCGGGCGGAACTGACCGGCAGCAATCACCGGTTGCACGCTGGTTACCAACATCGGGATGACTTCAAACGGCAGCGACGCACACGACATTTCCGCAAGAATCCCGGCTTTGACAACCTGGGCGGAAACCTGCTGAAAACCGGCTTGGAATATGACCTCCTCGGGTTCGGCTGGTATAAGGATACCGGCCGGACGTAACAACGGATTGACGATATCACCGATCTGCAATGCAAATTGCTGTATCACGCCATCGACACCGGCCCGGACAACGGTTTTGCCAAGGGCAACCTCGGCCGAACGAAGCGACGCTTCCGCGCTGGCAAGCTGGGCTGGCAGAAGGGTTTCCATTCTGGTTTCGACGGCATTGACATTGGCCTTGGCCGCATTAACCGATCCCTGTCGTGTGGTTAAGGCCACTTCAAGCCGTTCGACCTCCCGCCGGGAAACCGCATTGGTACCGCGTGACAAAAGATCAGCCTTGACCGCCAATTCCTCGCGCACCTGCTCATACGCCCCTTGCGCTTCTTCAAGATTGCCGTTCGCCACCGCAAGATCAGCCTGCGTTACCGCCATCTGCGCACGGATTTCCTGCACCTGCTGCCGGGCGATTTCGACCGCCTCGGTTTCTGTCCGGTCATCAAGGCGGAATAACGGTTCGCCCGATTTTACCTGATCATCGTTATCGACATAAATCTCGACCACCCGGCCATTTTTCTCCGGCAAGATGGTCAGGGTCCGATAGAACGACGCAACGTTATGACTTGACGGGTGGTAATAAAAAATCAGCGTAATCAGCGAAATTGTCAGGATCGCACAGCCGACAATCCCGTAGCGCAGCTCATACCAGACCGAAAACAGCGTAATTTCCTTGCCAATGCGCTTGCCTTGCCGATATCGGCGAATCAAGTAATCAGGCAGGATCGTAAAAATGGAACATAGCATAAGTTCAAACATCTTTACGGCCCTCCTGCACATTCATATCGGCGGAGATCGTCGATGCGTCACCATCGGTGACCGGCTTTGGCCCGGTGGATTCGCTCATTACCCCCTTTTCCCGTGCCATGGCCTTCACGGCATCAGCAATCGCATTAATCGGGGTGTAAAAATCGGGAACCTGAACCACGGCAATCACCAAAGCCGCCAGCCAGAACAGGTTGTTATGGGTAAACAGCGCCAGAAGCGTCAGGATACTGATAAGCTGGATCTGGGTGTGATTGGCATGATGGGCCAACCGTTCAGGCAGGGCATGCAGGCTCAGATAAAGAGCCCCCAACCCAAACACCCCCAGAACGACAGACCAGACAACAATCATGAACAACACATCCGACTGTCCGGGCCCGGTAATGAAGAACGGCGCATGTGCAATTGCCGTCTCTCGCAATGAGCTTTCCATGTGCAAATATCCCACCGTTATGAGGGCTCTGCGCGGATGCAAACCTACGCCACCGGCGGCATACCCAAACTCACCCCCAGCGATAAGCCCAATTTTGTCAAAGCATTATATCAACTTTTGAGATTTTTTCGGACATACAATTCGCGCAAAGCGCAACACCACAAACCCAGAGTCTGGAAATTCGTGTTTTGCCTTGGCGTTTTGCGCCTTTGGCTCAACAAACGCCAAAGGCGAATATCTCCTTCCCTCTTTTCTTTTGCTCCGCTTTGGACTATATAAAGCCCACGGTCATACAGGCCGTGCTACCAACCGGAGGGCATGCTGCCTTATCCGGGTGTTTTTGTTTTTTTGAAAGGAGCGTGGTTTCCGTGCAGGTAATCGTTCGCGACAACAATGTCGATCAGGCTCTGAAAGCGCTTAAGAAAAAGATGCAGCGCGAGGGCATTTTTCGTGAGATGAAACTCCGCCGCCACTTTGAAAAGCCGTCGGAGAAGAAAGCTCGCGAAGGGGCGGAAGCAGTCCGCCGTTCCCGCAAGCTGGAGCGCAAGCGCATCGAGCGCGAAGGCTTCTAGTCTTTTTCACTTTCGGGGTTCCTCGAACGTGACTGTACGATCGGTTTTGGCTTGCTAAAACCGGACCCGTGCGCCAAGCCCGCCTCGGAGCAATCCGGGCGGGTTTGGTTTTTTATACCCCTTTTCCAAATGTCTCCCCGGATCGCATAGCTGTCATTCCTGCTAAGTTTTTTGCCTTGGCATCGGATTGTTTTAAACAATTCCCCGGCAGGTCTTCACCCGCCATGCGCAAACACCTTTGCGCCACCACCAACCAGTCAATCGGGGAGACATGACTGTGAACACACAAACCGATACCGGCAACGCCCCCGCCGGATCCGACTTCAATGGATATTACCGACTGACCCGCGTCCTGCCTGTCATCGCTGTGATGGCCGCGATCTATGGCATTGCCGCACTGGTCGATTACCACATCAATGCTGTTTTACTGACCATCGTTGTCATGATCGCGCTGTGTCTTTTGCGCGTTCCAGTGCCGATTGCGCTGATTTCCGCCGCCTTGCTGGGTGCACTCCATGCCGGGATGGACACAAACACCGCCATCGGCGCGCTTAATGACAACCTTCTGGTCGGCGCGCAGGTCGGCATGACCTATGTGATGATCGGTGCCTTTGCGGTTGCGATTGCACGTTCGGGCATTCTTGATCTATTTGCCCAAAAGATCGCCGCCCGTGTCGGAAGCGATGCGCAAAGCACCTCAAAGGGCCTTAAATGGTTCCTGTTTGCGATCTTTATTTTCTGTTCGTTGATTTCGCAGAACCTGGTGCCGGTTCACATCGCCTTTATTCCGGTGATGATCCCGCCGCTTCTGGCGGTATTCAATCGCCTGCGGATTGACCGCCGCGCCGTTGCCTGCATTCTCGCCTGCTCGATCAGCTTTTCCTATCTGCTGCTGCCGACCGGTTTTGGCGCGATTTACCTTAATGAAATCCTGATGGCCAATGTCAACGACGTTGGCTCGGCCTATGACCTTTCCATGACGGCCGATATGGCACCAAAGGCCATGTTCCTGCCGGTTATGGGGATTGTTGCCGGGATGCTGGTTGCGGTCTTCATCACCTATCGCAAACCCCGCGATTATGTGACCGATCCATCTGCCGAGAACCATATCAACCTGGCCAAGCCCGTATCGATCAATCCACTTCAACTGCTGGCAACCGTTACGGCCCTTGCCGTTGCGCTGATCTGCCAGTTGCAGTTTGACAGCCTTCTGGTCGGGGCAATGATCGGCTTTGTCATTCTGGCGGCGGCGGGCATTTTCCGCTGGCGGGCTCAGGATGATGTCTTCACCGAAGGCATGCGGATGATGGCCCAGATTGCCGTGATCATCACCATCGCATCGGGCTTTGCCGGGGTGCTTGATGCCACCGGCGAAATTGCTCCGCTGGTGCAGGCCAGTGCCGAACTGATCGGCGATAACAAGGCAGTTGGCGCGCTGATCATGCTTCTGGTCGGCCTTTTCATCACCATCGGCTTTGGCGACAGCTTCGCCAGCGTGCCGATCCTGGCTCCGATCTATATCCCGCTGGCACTGGCCCTTGGCTTCTCGCCCATGGCGACCATCGCGCTTCTGGGGGCATCGGCTGCCCTTGGCGATGCCGGATCACCGGCATCCACCATCACGCTTGGCGCAACATCGGGCCTTAATGCAGATGGGCAGCATGATCATGTAAAGGACTCAGTGATCCCGACCTTCATCCACGCCAATTTCGGCATGGTTGTGTTTGCGTGGATCGCGGCGATGATCCTTTGATCAAATCCGCACAATAAAGCCGGGGCCAAACAACAAACCCGTCCGATATTCGTCGGACGGGTTTTAATTTTCCGACTGAAACCCGGGCATCATTTCGACCCGAACAACCAGTCAAACACCCCATCAACAGCTCCCTTTCTTGCGTCATTCGACTGTGTAACGTCTTCGCGCACCAAAAGCCCGAACTGGCTTTTATAGACCGTATAAGTATTGGCGACCGCAATATCGGTAAAAGTCGAACTGCCATATTCCGCATCAATCAGGAAATTCCAGTCCGCCACCAGCTTGCCGATATCAATGCCCTTGGTCGCACCAAGGTCATAGGCCATATGCGGGCGGGTGTTCTGATCTTCGATATCCTGATATCGACCTTCCAGCCGCACCAGCTTGTACCGGGAATCCACGCCAAGAATATTGGCCCACGGCTTGATCTTCACAAACTCCGCGTCAATACGCCACTGATCGCCGTAAATCACGTATTTGCCGGGAATGTCGTTGCCGGGCAATGTCAGATAGGCATTGTATTCCTGATCCCCGACTTCCTCGAACGTAATCCGCGCCACCGGCTCCTCGGCGGTCAGCCGAAAATAGGTGATGAAAATACCCGAAACCGACGCCACTAGCGCGAGCGACAACAGGACAATCGTAAAGACGGATACTTTCAGAAGTCGGAACACTTAGCCCTCGGATATGATTTCTGACTAAAAGACAGCAAAAGTCATGTTTCGTTTCACATAGAAAAAGGGCGACCAAATGGCCGCCCCTCTCCTGTTTCAACAGTGAAGCCAAATCACTCGTCGAGATGCATCACAATCTCTTCGCACATCTTTTTGGCGTCACCGAACAGCATCATCGTGTTGTCCTTGAAGAACAGTTCGTTCTGGATACCGGCGTAACCTGCCGACATTGAACGCTTGATGAACAGCACGGTTTTGGCTTTTTCGACCTCAAGGATCGGCATGCCAAAGATCGGCGATGACGGGTCGGTTTTGGCCGCCGGGTTGGTGATGTCGTTGGCACCAATCACAAAGGCCACATCCGCCGTGCCGAAATCGCGGTTGATTTCTTCCATTTCAAGCACATCGTCATAAGGCACATTCGCCTCGGCCAGAAGCACGTTCATGTGGCCTGGCATACGCCCCGCCACCGGATGGATGGCATAGCGGACATTAACGCCCTCGGCCTTGAGGATATCCCCCATTTCACGAAGCGCATGCTGGGCCTGTGCCACCGCCATGCCGTAACCCGGCACGATGATCACGCTCGACGCGTTTTTCATGATGAAGGCCGCATCGTCGCTTGAGCCCGATTTGACCGAACGGTCGCCATCGGTTCCGACCGCCGGGCCTGCATCGCCCTCGGTCCCGAAGCCGCCAAAGATGACGTTAAAGATCGACCGGTTCATGCCCTTGCACATGATGTAGGACAGGATCGCACCCGATGCACCAACCAGTGCGCCGGTGATGATCAGGGCATTGTTCTGAAGCGTAAAGCCGATGCCGCATGCCGCCCACCCCGAATAGGAGTTCAGCATCGAGACAACAACCGGCATGTCCGCCCCGCCAATCGGAATGATCAGCGTCACGCCAAGCACCAGAGCAAGCACCACCAGAATCCAGAAAGCCGTATGGCTTTCGGTGGTCACAACGATGATGCCAAACACCAGGATACCGATTGCAATCGCAAGATTGAGCATATGCTGCCCGGTAAAGCGAACCGGCGTACCCGATACGATCCCCTGCAACTTGCCAAAGGCAACAAGCGAGCCGGTGAAGGTAATCGCACCAATGGCAACACCAAGGCCCATTTCAATCAGGCTGGCCGCCCCGATATTGCCCGCCGTGCCAATGCCATAGGCCCCCGGCGAATAAAGGGCGGCGGCGGCAACAAACACCGCTGCCAGACCCACCAGCGAGTGGAAGGCGGCAACAAGTTGCGGCAATGCCGTCATCTTGATCTTGAGCGCGATGACCGTACCAATGGCCCCGCCAAGCAAAATGCCGACAATGATGGTGGTATATGACACGACTTCGGGTGATGCCAGGGTGGTCAGAATGGCAATCGCCATCCCCACCATGCCAAGGATATTCCCGTTACGTGCCGTTTCCGGTGAAGACAGACCGCGCAGCGACAGAATGAAGCAGACGGACGCCACCAGATACAGGAAAGCCGACAGGTTTTCCGACATTGTGTGTTCCCCTACTTCTTTTTCTTGAACATGTGCAGCATGCGCTGTGCGACGATGAAACCGCCAAAGATGTTGACCGACGCCAGCACCACGGCAATGAAGCCCATCGCCTTGGACAGGTTCATATCAATCGGGCCAGCCGCCAGAAGCGCACCAACAATGATCACCGATGAAATGGCATTGGTCACCGCCATCAACGGTGAATGAAGGGCCGGGGTGACTTTCCAAACAACGTAATAGCCAACAAAGCAGGCCAGAACGAACACCGTCAGGCCAAGCACCGTCGGGCTGACACCGCTTGTATGGACAACCGTGTTGGCCGAGCTGGCCATATCGCCCGCCTGATTGGCAAGGCTATCGGCAAGCTTTGCGGCCTTTTCGGCCAGACCAAGGGCCGCATCGCGCAGCTCGTTGGCATTCTCGGCGGCATTCTGGGCCGCATTTTGGGTTACGGATTGATCAGCCATTTGCGACCTCCTCACCACCGAATTTCGGATGAACAACCTTGCCATCACGGGTCAGCATGGTTTCGGCAATAATCTGGTCTTCGGCATTGAAGGCCAGCGTGCCTTTTTCCTTGTCAACGGACAGCGTGATGAAATTCAGAAGGTTTTTGGCATACATCGCCGTTGCATCGGTTGCGACGGAACTGGTGATGTTTTCAGGGCCAATGATTTTCACACCATTATCGGTCACAACCGTTTCACCAAGTTTCGCACCCGCAACGTTGCCACCGCGTTCAGCCGCAAGATCAATGATGACCGATCCCGGCTTCATGCCCGCGACCATATCGGCGGTAACGATTTCCGGTGCCGGACGGCCCGGAATCAATGCTGTTGTGATGACGATATCGGTCTTTGCCAGAACTTCCTTAAGCTTGGCGGCTTGTTTGGCCTTGTATTCGTCCGACATTTCCTTGGCATAACCGCCTGCGGTTTCGCCGTCGGCTGCGTCGTCTTCGACCTCGATAAACGTCCCGCCAAGCGATTGAACCTGTTCCTTGACTGCCGGGCGCACATCAAACGCGGAAACCACCGCGCCAAGGCGCTTGGCGGTCGCAATCGCCTGAAGCCCGGCAACACCGGCCCCGACGATAACAACGCGTGCGGGTGGCAACGTCCCGGCCGCCGTCATCATCATCGGATAAATCCGGCCAAATTCATGGGCGGCATCAAGCACCGCACGATACCCCGCCAGGTTGGATTGTGACGATAGCACATCCATAGACTGGGCACGCGAAATGCGCGGCATCAGTTCCATGGCAAAGGACGAAACCCCCGCCGCCGCCATTTTTTCAATAAGATCCTTGCGATCATACGGATCAAGCAAGGCAATGATGGCGGCACCCTTTTTATAGGCGGCAAGCTCGTCGGTTTTTCCATCAACAACCGGCGGGCGCACCTTCAGGATCACATCGGCATCCTTGACGGTGGTTTTCATCGTTTTGGCAATGGTTGCACCAGCATCGGTAAAGCGATCATCCGGTATCGCGGCGTTAATTCCGGCACCAGCTTCGATTGCAACGTCAAACCCAAGACCAATCAGTTTCTTGACGGTATCTGGTGTAACGGCAACGCGCCTTTCCCCGGGCCATATTTCCTTTGGAACGGCCAGTTTCATCGCGTTCAACCTCCTTCCCTACAATTATGAATAAGCACGGCATTTTTGTTTTTATAAAACGCGGTCCGCGTCCGGTGCCTGCGCATCAGACTGGCCACGATTACCCTTGCCCGGCAAGAAAAAAGGCGGTTCTTCCGCTTTAACAGAAGAAACCGCCCACTTTCCCACCACGCATTCCGAGGCAAAAAGCCTTGGCGACAAGTCAGGTCCCACCCGCCATTGGTGCTCAGGACAAACAATCAATGACGCCCTGCCTTGTCTGCGTTGAATGCAAGATGCGATTTCTTCCGGCCTGCGACAACATCAAAACCCTATAAAAAATCACTTTAACTTAATTTCAGTTTATATTGTCTCAAAACACATGTGAGCGGATTTTCGCACATATTATTTCCACCCTGTAACAGGTCCTTATCCCGAACAGATAGAATCAATCCCCTGATTTATGGAAGTTTCCCCTATTTCACGCCATCGCAGTAAGTGAATATTATTTGAAAAACACACCCGCAGGTTTTCACCAAACCCATCACAACGCAAGCAAAGAAAGGAAAAAGTTTTCAACACCCGGGGTCGTTCAAGTCGGGAAATTTCGGATTAAATAGCCGAAAAAGGATCATGCAAAACTGTATTGTTTCGAAATAGCCGATCAATTAGCAAATCGACCCAACCGATTCTTTCGATCCGGAACGTCAAAAATAAAATTATAAAACAGGGAAATCGGATCAGTTTTCTGGACGATCCAGCCCGACTTTGGAAAGGGCAGCATCCTGGTTGCGGGCCAATATGTCCGCATCAAAGTTTCCGACCAGATCGTTGAATATCTGATACCAGTTCAGATGCGCATCAAGGCGCAGGAACACCGCACCAAGCCCAACGGCCGCACGATCCACCAGAACAAATTCGCGCGGCGGCTTGACCCCACCGACGCGGCGCAACTCACGGTGCACCCTGCCCGCGACCTCCGCCCCATAGGCCACCGAATTGGTTTCATCCATCCGGCGTTCGCGATCATCAAGGATCGGGCCATAGACAAAACCAGCCCAGATATTAAGAACATCAATCAGTTCTCGTGACGGGTTATCGAATCCCCAGCTTTGATAGGCATGAACCGCCTTTTCCTCGTCCTTATCCCGCAATGCTTCATAAAGCGTGATGACGGCATTGACGAAAGCAGGCGGGAAAATACGGATACAGCCGAAATCAAGCAGATTGACCGACAGATCATCGCGCAGCGAATAGTTCCCCAGATGCGGATCGCCATGAATCACGCCATAACGGTAAAATGGTACATACCACGCGCGAAACATTTTCAGCGCCACCTGATTGCGTGCTTCCTGCGACGGATCACTATCAAGGAATTTCTGGAATTTCTGCCCAGTCTGCCACGTCATGGTCAGAAGCCGCTTGGTCGTAAGATCCATCACCGGTTCGGGCACATGCACACAATCCTCATCGGCCAGCATGTGGCGATACAGCAGCATGTTTCGGGCTTCACGTTCATAATCAAGTTCCTCGCGCAGGCGCGCGGTCAGTTCAAGCTGAATATTTTCGGCATCAATCGCGCTGTCATACCGGCGATAGATCGCAAATGCAGCGCGAAGCTGCTTAAGATCGGCTTCCACTGTCGCCGACATATCGGGATATTGCAGCTTGCAGGCCACCGTTCGACCATCATCAAGTGTGGCACGATGAACCTGCCCAAGCGATGCGGCGGCCACCGCATCGCGGCTGAAATCGGTGAATTTTTCCTGCCATCCCGCCCCCAGTTCGGTGCGCATCCGGCGTTTGACAAACAGCCATCCCATACTGGGGGCATCCGCCTGAAGCGTTGCCAGTGCCTGGGTATATTCCTTTGGCAGGGCATCGGGGATGGTCGACAGGATTTGCGCAACCTTCATCAACGGGCCCTTAAGCCCGCCCAAGGCGGATGTCAGTTCGGCGGCATATTTCGAATGATCGATATCACCGCCGAACATTTTTCCCGTGGCAAGGCGTGCAGCCAGCTTTCCAGCCGACGCCCCCACCTTCGCATAACGACGAACCCTCCCGCCGAACCGATTGCTCTCGTTTTGGGCGGTGAAATCTTCGTCGTCATTGCTCATCTCAGGAAAGTTCCTCCAACTCGTCGATCATGCGTTTGATCATGTTAAGGCCGCGCTGCCAGAATGCCGGATCGGAGGCGTCCAAACCGAACGGTGCCAGCAGTTCCTGATGGCGTTTGGTGCCACCGGCTTTCAGCATTTCGAAATATTTCTGCTGGAAACCGTCTTCGGCATTTTCATAAACGTCATACAGCGAATTCACGAGGCAATCGCCAAACGCATAGGCGTAAACATAAAACGGCGAATGGATGAAATGCGGGATATAGGACCAGTAATATTTGTACTCGTCCTCGTACCGGATCGCATCACCCAGACTTTCATGTTGTACGGCAAGCCAGATCTCGCAGATCTCATCGACCGTCAATTCTCCTTCGCGGCGTTTGGTATGAACGCGTTTTTCAAATTCAAAGAACGCGATCTGGCGCACGACGGTGTTGAGCATATCCTCGACCTTGCCAGCCAGCATGATGCGTTTCATCTTCGGATCGGTTTCCGCACGCAGCATCGACTGGAAGGTCAGCATTTCACCAAAAACAGACGCGGTTTCCGCCAAGGTCAGCGGCGTGTCAGACAGGAAATAGCCCTGCTCCCCGGCAAGAACCTGATGAACCCCATGGCCAAGTTCGTGCGCCAGCGTCATCACGTCGCGCGTTTTGCCGTGATAGTTCAGCAGAAGGTACGGGTGGGCTGACGGCACGGTCGGATGAGCAAAGGCCCCAGATGATTTGCCGGCACGCGGCGGCACATCAATCCACGGATTATCAAAGAATTTCTGACCGACTTCAGCGAGCTCGGGCGAAAATTCACCATATGCCTTAAGGACGGTTTTACGCGCCGTGTCCCAATCGATATGGCGATCATCATCATCTGGAAGCGGCGCATTGCGATCCCAGTAATCAAGCTGATCAACGCCAAACCATTTGGCTTTGAGGCGGTAATACCGATGCGACAGATCGGCATGACTGCTGGCGACTGCGGAATTCAGCGCCTCGACAACATCGTCTTCGACCTGGTTTGACAGGTTGCGCGCCGACACGGGGGTTGCGAATTTACGCAGCCGGTCGTCAATTTCCTTGTCCTTGGCCAGCGTATTGGTGATATGGGCCAGAAGCTTGATGTTTTTGCCCAGGACATCGCCAATCGATTTTGCCGCTGCCTTGCGTTCCGCCACCTTGGTCGAAGACAGCATATTGGCGACATCCGACATGGTCAGTTCTTCGCCATTCATCGGGAAACGCAGATCGGCCATCGTCTGATCGAACAAACGCACCCATGCACTTGAACCGGCAACGCGGCGTTCATGCAGGACCTGCTCGACCTCGTCCGAAAGTTGGTGCGGACGGAAAGCACGGTTTTCATCAAGCCACGGGCGATAACGGCAAAGGGCGGCACTTTCGTTATATTTTGTCGAAAGCACCTCTTCCTCAATCCGGTTGATTTCAAGCCCGAAGAACAGCGACAGGCTGGAAATGCTGGTCATTTCTTCCTGAACGGATTGGTAGAATTGGCCAATCGCCGCGTCCGAGCTATCACCTGCATACAGCAGCTGCGCGAACGATCCGATCCGGCCACAGACTTCGCTGACGGCTTCATATTCGGCAATTGCGGCGGCAAGTTCATTCCCCGAAAGACCGGCAAGCTTGCCCTGATAGTTTTTCTGGAAGGCGTCCGAGCGGGCTTTGGCATCATCAAGATCACGCCGGATGGCCGGGTCTTTGGGATCGTTATAGAGATCGGACAGATCCCAGGTCGGCAAATTCTTGTCGGTCGCGTTCATTTGTCCTCCAGACAGTCGATTATGTCATCATGCCTTTTGCATTCAGGCCCGAAACATCCATGCCCCGATATATGCTGGCCGGGGGGCCTGCGCCAGTGCCGATCACAGCTTTGTCTGTGCGCGCACATCAAACGGGGCGAATTTCAGTACCGACAATAGCGTTTTGAACCCGGCTTGTGAAATCGCTATCATCGATGGAACCCAACGATTTTTTCCTAAGGTGTGAAGTCGCACGCATTTGAACGGTTCAAAGATCATTTTCCGGCTGCGTAATGCCGCAATCCCTGATAACAAAAGCAATGTGGCCCCGTGCATCTGTGATGGAAGCGCCGAACTTTTGATAGTTTGCGATCACAATGCGGTGACAGACGTAAACAGTGACACCAAGATCACTGTATGAAGGTAAGAGAAACGACAACAAGGCAAGGAAGCGTCATGACGAATTTGCAGGATTATGCCGATTGGCAGAACTTGCCGTCGATGTTTTTCAAACAGGCTGAAAAATACGGGGATGCACCGTTCTTATGGACCAAGGATGGTGAGACAGATGAGTTTGTCCCGACCAGCTGGAATGACGCCGCCGATCAGGTGCGCGCATTGGCGCGCTCACTTTATAAAATCGGGGTTCGCCCCGGCGATCGGGTTTTGCTGGTGTCGGAAAACCGCACCGAATGGGGTATTGCCGATCTGGCGATCATGTGTGTTGGTGCCCTGACCGTTCCCGCCTATACCACCAATACCGAACGCGATCATCTGCACGCGATCGAAGACAGCGGTGCAGGCATTGCCATCATATCGACCAAAAAACTCGCCCAGCCGTTCCTGCATGCTGCCCTTGATAGCGGGCGCTGCCGCCATGCGATCATGATGGAAGACTGGGGCCAAAGCTTTGTCGGTGACATCACCATCACCCGCTGGGAAGATATGATTTCGCAGGGGCGTGGACTGACTGATGATGTCGATGCATGGGTTGCCAATATTGAACGCGATCAGCTTGCCTGCCTGATATACACATCCGGCACGGGCGGCGCGCCCAAGGGCGTTATGCTCAGCCACGGGGCGATCCTGTCAAACTGCATGGGGGCGTTTGATATCATCGAAACGCTGGGGATCGAGGAAGAGGTCTTCCTGTCCTTCCTGCCGCTGTCGCATTCCTACGAACATACCGCGGGCCTTTATTTTCCGATGAGCATCGGCGCACAGATCTATTACGCCGAAAGCCTTGATCGGCTCGCGGCAAACCTTGCCGAAGTTCGTCCGACCATCATGACGGCGGTGCCGCGCCTTTATGAAATGCTCTATCAGCGCATGAGCCGCATGGTCGAAAAAGAAGGCGGCTTCAAGCAGAAGCTGTTTAATCTGACGCTCAAGCTTGGTCGCAAGACTTACGAAAAACAATCCCTCAGCCTGATTGAAAAAATCCAGAATTTCGTTTGCGAGATTCTGTTGCGCCGTAAATTACGCCAGCGTTTCGGCGGCCGGATCAAGGCCATGGTATCGGGTGGCGGTCCGCTGAACTACGAACTTGGCGTTCTGTTTGTTTCGTGCGGCATTCGTATCCTTCAGGGATATGGCCAAACCGAATTTGCCCCAGTCGTTTCGTGCAACCGTGCCGAAAACAACAAATTGCGTACTGTTGGCCCGCCGATGGTCGGAGCCGAAGCAAAAATTGCCGATGACGGTGAAATCCTGCTGCGCGGCGAAAGCATGATGAAGGGGTACTGGAACCTGCCCGAAGTCACTGCTGCCACCATCATAGATGGCTGGCTGCATACCGGGGATATCGGCAAGTTCGACGAAGAAGGCAGCCTTGTCATCACGGACCGCAAAAAGGATATCATCGTCAATTCCGGGGGCGACAATATCTCGCCCCAACGGATCGAGGGTCTTCTGACGCTGGAAACCGAAATTTCCCAGGCGATGGTTTACGGCGACGACAAACCTTATCTGGTTGCTGTCCTGTGGCCGGACGAGGATTTCATGCGCGAATTCGCCAAGGAAAACGGGATCGAGAACAATATTGATCTCCTTGGCGAGAACGAGGAATTCCGCAAAAAAATCCGCACCGCGGTTGATCATGTCAATCGCCGTCTTTCGACGATTGAAAAGGTCAGAAGCTTTACCTTCGCCGAAAGCCCGTTCTCGATTGATAACGAGATGCTGACGCCATCAATGAAAATCCGCCGCCACAAGATCAAGGCAGCCTATGGTCAGGCTCTTGATGCCCTGTATCAGCGCAAGCGTGGTGGGCAGTAACAGGAACCAATGGCAAATCATTTGGCGGACAAACCGATATTAACCCTGATCCGGGGCCTTCCCGGATCAGGAAAATCAACCCTTGCCGCCGCGATTTGCCAGATAACCGATGCAGTCCATCTCGAAGCCGATCAGTTCATGATCGACCGCAGCGGCAATTACCGGTTTGATAGCCGCAAACTGCGTGACGTTCATGCACGCTGCGAAGCCGAATGCGACGGGCATCTATCAGCCGGGCAAAGCGTCGTTGTTTCCAACACATTTAGTGAAATCTGGGAAATGCAGGCCTATCTCGACATGGCGGAACGCCACCATGCCGCATTGCAGATCATCGAATGCCATGGACGATTTGGCAATATCCATGGCGTCCCCGATGATAAAATCAACGCCATGCGCAAACGCTGGCAACAGCTTCCCGAACGTTATAGCTAAGCCGTTCAGTTCACAGTCGAAAAGACCTTTTTCAACACATCCGTTGTCCAACGCGCCGGGTCGTTGCGGATATCGGCTTCCTGTTTTGCGATGTAATAAAACAGGCCATCCATCGCCTTGTCGGTGGCATGATCGGAAAGTGATGCCTTGATATCGGGCACCATCGGCAATGTGTCGTACTGCCCCATCATCTGATCATAAAGCTGCAACGCGCCGGTTTCGGCCAATGCTTCGCCAATTACCGGCCGCAATCTGCTTTCGATATCCCCGCCCGATACACGGCGCAGATATTTCGTCGCGGCATCTTCCGGCCCGTCCAGAATGCCTTTGGCGTCTTCAAGCGTCATGCGGCTGACAGCATCGGCGAGAATATCACCGGCATCCCGCATGGTCTGTTCGGCCGCACGGTTCATTCGCAATTCAATTTCCTCGCCATAACTGCCAAGCCCGGCAGCACTTAGCAGGGATTGCGCATGCTTGACGCTATCAGGCAGCGGAATATGCGCCACCGGATCGGCATTGAAGCCATCCGTCACGCCAAGATCGGTGGTGACAACCTCAACCCCCTTATCAAGCGCCTGACGCAGGGCATCGGAAACCGTTTCATCGGACACCCCCGCCATCGACGCCGAACTGCTGCCCGATCCGCTGCCAGTCGTGTTCCCTGTCACGCTGCCAAGTGCTTCCTTAGCCTTGTCAAAAAACGATTGCGCAGATGCATCGACCGATAGTCCGGCCATCAGGGCCAGAAACGACGCGGACACAATCAATCGGGTAAAGGTCTTGGGTTTTGGTGGCAGTGATCGCATGGATGTCCCCTTGGATTTGGTATTTTCATCATCCTGCAGGCAGATCATAGCCTTGAAAAGACAAAACCCCGATCCGGGACCGGGGTTTTGCAAGATTTCAAATCTGCGATGATCAGTCGACCAGTTCGACCTTCTTGCCGTTCAGAAGTAACTGACCGCCTTCAGCAGAAACCGGGATGGTATCGCCATCCTTGATCCCACCTTCAAGGATTTGCATTGCAAGCGGGTTTTGCAGATAGCGCTGAACAACCCGTTTAAGCGGACGCGCACCATAGACCGGGTCATACCCCTTATCGGCCAGCCAGCTTTTGGCGAACTCGTCAAGCTGCAGGGTGATTTTGCGATCAAACAGCAGCTTTTCAAGACGACCCAACTGGATATCGACAATCGTATCCATCTGGGCACGTTTCAGGCGATGGAAAAGAAGCACTTCGTCCAACCGGTTCAGGAACTCCGGGCGGAACGACGCCCGCACGACTTCCATCACCTGGCTGCGCAATTCGCTGCTGTCATGGCCTTCTTCCTGATTGGCCAGAATGTCGGCCCCCAGGTTCGACGTCAGGATGATCAACGTATTACGGAAGTCGACCGTGCGTCCCTGCCCGTCGGTCAAACGACCTTCGTCAAGAACCTGCAACAGAACGTTGAACACATCGGGATGGGCTTTTTCAACTTCGTCAAACAGCACCACCTGATAAGGACGCCGCCGCACAGCTTCGGTCAGCGAACCGCCTTCTTCGTACCCGACATAGCCCGGAGGCGCACCGATAAGCCGCGACACCGCATGTTTTTCCATGAATTCCGACATATCAATGCGAACCATGGCCTGTTCATCATCAAACAGGAACTGTGCAAGCGCCTTGGTCAATTCGGTTTTACCAACCCCTGTCGGACCAAGGAACAGGAACGATCCCATCGGCCGGTTCGGGTCCTGCAACCCGGCACGCGCACGGCGCACCGCATTCGAAATCGACCGCACCGCTTCATCCTGACCGACGACGCGTTTGCGCAGGATATCTTCCATCCCAAGCAGTTTTTCACGTTCGCCTTCCAGCATCTTGTCAACCGGAATACCCGTCCAGCGCGACACGACCGAAGCGATGTGCTTTTCGGTCACCGCTTCTTCTTTCATGCCGTCGGCCTGATCGTCTTCGGCCTTTTCAAGCAACCGTTCCAGTGCCGGGATTTCTTCGTATTGAAGCTGCCCGGCACGGTCCAGACGCCCGTCACGCATCGCGCGTTCAAGTTCGCCGCGTGCCTGGTCAAGCTGTTCCTTGATATGGGTCGATGCCGCCAGTTCCTTTTTCTGGGCTTCCCATTTCGCGGTCAGCTCCGCCGATTTGCCCTCAAGTTCGGCCAATTCCTTATCAAGGCGTCCTAGACGATCTTTCGATGCCCGGTCTTCCTCCTTCTTAAGGGCTTCGCGCTCGATCTTCAGCTGAATGATGCGGCGATCAAGTTCGTCGATTTCTTCGGGCTTGGAATCAAGTTCCATCCGAAGACGCGACGCCGACTCATCCATAAGGTCAATCGCCTTATCGGGAAGGAAACGGTCGGTAATGTACCGGTTCGAAAGCGTTGCCGCCGCTACCAGCGCATTATCGGCAATACGCACCCCGTGATGGAGTTCGTATTTTTCCTTGATGCCACGCAGGATCGAAACCGTGTCGGAAACACTGGGTTCTGAAACAAAGACCGGCTGGAAACGACGGGCAAGAGCCGCGTCCTTTTCAATATGCTGCCGGTATTCGTCCAGGGTCGTTGCCCCGACACAGTGAAGCTCACCGCGCGCCAGTGCCGGTTTCAAAAGGTTGGAGGCATCCATCGATCCCTCTGCCTTTCCGGCTCCGACCAGCGTGTGTAATTCATCGATGAACAGAACAATCTGCCCTGCTTCGGCCTCGATCTCGGACATAACCGCTTTCAGGCGTTCTTCAAACTCGCCGCGGAACTTGGCACCGGCAATCAGCGCACCAAGATCAAGCGACAGAAGCTTTTTGTCCTTAAGCGTTTCAGGCACGTCACCCTTGACGATGCGCAACGCCAAACCCTCGGCAATGGCGGTTTTACCCACGCCGGGCTCGCCGATCAGAACCGGGTTGTTTTTTGTCCGGCGCGACAGCACCTGAATCGCGCGCCGAATTTCTTCATCACGGCCAATCACCGGATCAAGTTTGCCTTCTCGTGCCGCCGCGGTCAGATCACGCGCGTATTTCTTAAGCGCGTCATACTGGCTTTCCGCACCGGAACTATCGGCCGTGCGGCCTTTGCGGATATCGTTAATCGCCCCGTTAAGAGCCTGTGCGGTCAATCCTGCATCGGCCAGAACCTTGCCCGCAACCGATTTCGGATCAAGTGCAATGGTCAGCAACAACCGTTCAGCGGTGACATAGCTGTCACCGGCTTTCTTGGCGACTTCCTGTGCCTGATCAATCAACCGGGCAAAGTCGGACGACAGATAAATCTGGCCATTGCCGCCCGATACCTTGGGCAGTTTTGCCAATTCCTGCGCACAGCGATCCTGTGCCGTTTTCGGCTTTCCGCCCGCCGCCTTGATAAGATTGGCTGCCAGACCTTCTTCGTCGTCAAGCAGCACTTTCAGAAGGTGGATCGGCACAAACTGCTGATGGTTTTCACGCAGCGCCAATGATTGCGCCGCCTGAAGAAAGCCTTTGGACCGGTCCGTAAATTTTTCGAATTCCATGCCTGTCACTCCTTGAGCCAACAGTATCGTAACATGCGGACCTTCTTGGAAGCATCCGCGACCTTAAGTGGTTTTATCCACAATGGAAATTATCACCCTTTCCATTGCCGACGTCTTTGATATGTCTCAGTTTCAGGGCTTTGCAAGACGATACCCCTACAAAAGTTGCAAGAATTAATTGTGCATCGCAAAACCGTTTTCTGGCATCATTCAAGATTGCGACGAAAAGCACTGTCATTCCCGGCAAATCCGTTGCGCAAGACCGCACAGGAAGTCTTGCCCTTGGGAATGCAAGGCATTAACGTCGCCCTTCATATTTTTACGGCTTGCAACCCGGCCCGCCCCGTTTGCCGATATGCATATTATGCCACACAGGATCGAATGCCATGACTGTCCAGCTTAAAGCCATCAAACGTTACCCCGTCAAAGGGCTCAGCGGCATTGAAATGCCTGCCGCCGACATCACTGCACACAAGATGCTGCAAGATGATCGTCGCTTCATCATCGCCACCCAATCATCGGTTGGTCAGGACGGTGTGCATGAATGGGCGCGCAAAAGCAATTTCCTGCAACTGGTTAACACGCCCAAGCTGGCCGAACTTGGCATCGAATATGACGATGCAACCACGACGTTGGCAATCCTTCGCAATGGTCGCGTGATCTGCAAAGGCAATCTTGAAGACAAGATGGGCCGCACCGTGGTCGAGGATTTCCTCTCGGCATTCCTGAAAAACGAGATCGCCGGAACGCCCAGAATTTATTCTGTCCCCGATGTCAGCTTCGGCGACATGAAGGAACCCTATATCTCGATCATCAATCTGGCATCGGTGCGCGATTTCGGCGACCGTGTCGCCCAGACAGAAATCGATCCGATGCGCTTCCGCGGTAATCTGCTGATTGACGGGCTTGAACCATGGGCGGAACTGAAATGGGAAGAAGGCCAGATCATTCAGATTAATGGCGTAGATTTCCGCGTTATCCACCCGATCACGCGCTGCAAAGCAACCAGCGTCAACCCCGGCACGGCAGAGTCCGACATCAATGTGCCCCTGCTGCTGCGTAAAGGTATGAACCACCTTTATATGGGGGTTTATGTCGAAGCACTCGGTTCCGGTGCCATCCATCCGGAGGATGTAGTCACAGTTGCATAACGCTAGCTGAATGTCGGGGCATGTACGGCCATGCCCTGAAACATCTCGTCATGGTACCAGTCGATCCGGTACGCCCGGATCGGCGGGGTTCCTTTACGAAACAGGATCTGTTCTTCGACCGGGAAGCGCGCAACTTCGGTTGATCGCAGGATTGGCTGATTGTCCTGGGGTCGCAGATGCACCGGGCGATCACCGCTTACACCACCCCCGGTATCGTCAAATTTCGACATCGCAGTCAGTCCGGCAACCCAATCCAGGTTGAAAGCCCCATCCTGGCTCAGCACCGAAATCGCATCCGCCTTCCCGACAACATTTTCCCAATTCAGGCAAACATCCATCAGGCCGCTAACACCGGAAAAACCGGGCCAGATGATCATGCCATCGCCAAACCCGCCACCCAAAAGACGTTCAAACAACGGCATCCGGCCAACGGCCTCGATACCGTCCAGCAACACCAGAAATTCTGCATCCCCGCTTTTCCAGTCCCGGCGGGCAATCAGCTGCATCATCGCACCAATCATCACCCGGCTGAATGCGGTTTGGGTGGCCGGTGTGTCACCTCCCATTTGACCGACAATGAAAATGGATACCGGTCGCCCCGTCAGATCATCCATACCAAATGTGCTATTGCTGACGACACGTGCAATCGCCGGATTGTCAAAATCGGCCGTTGCCATCCGGCACGCCTTGATAATCGACATCCGCTGATCTTCGGTCATATCAAGGATCGTCAGGGCAATATCAGAAATCCTGCCATCTGCGGATTCAATCCCCATCAGATCCTCAAGTATTTTATAGAAACGGTGCGATGGCATGACCAGGTTGCGGCGAACTTCGGCAAGGCTTCTGCTTTCTTTCAGGCTGGTTTGCATTGTGTAAACAATGAACCCCTGCAAAAGGGTGCGTGCCGCGCGTGTTTCCTGCTCGTCCAGTTCCTGTACAAATGCCGGTGCCAACAATGTATCGGCAATCAAACCGGCATCGGCAATTAATCCTTCGCCCTGCTGGCGTATAAAATCGCATGGATTGAACTGATCGGTTTCTGCGCCGGCCTGACCATGCGGATCAATCACGATGATCCGCTGCCCAAGTTTTTTGCGGCGCTCATGCACCGCACGATAGATGCTGCCATAACGTTCATAAACAAACAGCGCACCAGTATGGAGCAAGGCGTTTGGCTCCGCCGAAGCGCGATAATATTCTTCCGGCTTGCTGGCGAATGTTATCACTCGGCGCAATCCCGATGCCCCGATCAGGCGCTTTTCAGCCCCCCAGCGTCCCAGAACGATTGACGGCTTGGGATCAAGAAGCTTTCGCGCTTCCAGGTCTTCGGCCTTGGCCCATTGGCCCTCGGCTTTCATCTTGGCCGCTACCATTGGTGATACAGATTGTTTTTTCTTCGACGGGGATGATTGCGCACGATTAAGCACGATCACAACCAGCGGCAGGAACATCGGAATGATAAAACAAACCGCCCCTAACAAAGCCAGCTCATAATCACCGTTAAAAACGCCAAGCGCGACAACCATAGCGCCAAGCGCCCACAGCAGTACCATGATGACGCGGAACAAGCCTGCCCCCATCATTCACCCCCCAAGAATGTTTACCTGTCTTTTAGCGAAGAGACCCCAATGCATTAAAATGCCTTTCGATCCTCCAGCAGGTCATACTTCCATCAAGTGATAGCAGTTAAAATCTGCAGTTGCATCATATTAACTATTTATGGATGCGGGGTTTCACATCAAGAAGTCCAATTGACAGCACCGTAAATAAAGCTGTGGCAACGTGGCACTTCGAGGGCCCGGAAACAACAAACCCCGCGGGATTTCTCCGGCGGGGTCTGTTGTAATCGTGACAAGCCAAATGATCAGGCGGAAACCGGTTCCGCTGATTTGTCTTCGCTTGTACCTTCATCGCCATCTTCGCGACCGGCAGCACGGCTGCGGCCACGACGCGCTGTCGGATGACGGCCACGTGTGCGGCTTGTTCCGGCAGCAGCTTTGCGCGGTTTCTTTTCTTCGCCGTCCGCCGACGTATCGGTATCAGCATCGGCATTATCAGCTGGGCCAATATCCAAAGATGGCTGATCGCTGTCTTCGGATGCGGCTTTTGGCGGGCGACCACGCGGCGCAGCACGGCGTGCACGCGGTGCACGTTTTACCGGTGCAGCATCACCATCGTTGTTGTCCGTGGAAGAAGCAGCAGAAGAAGCTGCAACATCATTGCTATCGGCCGAATTGGTGCCGGTATCATTGGACGTATTATCTGCCGACGCCGCAACATCATCCTGATTGACAGAATTGTCGCTGCTGTCGTCCCCATTCTGGTTCTCGCTGCGCTCGTCACGGTTCGGGCGGTTGTTGCCCCGATCGTTACGGTCATTGCGATCATTTCGCTGCGGACGCGGGCTGTTATTGTCGCCACGCTCTTCACGACGCTGGTTTTCCCAGTCAATCGCGGCTTGCAGAATACGATGATAGTGTTCCGCATGCTGGTAATAGTTTTCAGCAAGGACCGGATCGTCAGTACAATCCTTCGCCAGCGAAACGTATTTTTCGTAAACCTGCTGGGCGTTTCCACGAACGCGCCCGTCCGGACCGTTACTGTCAAAAGTCTGAAATTTCGGATTTACAGGACGTTTATTCGGCTGCTGCCGACCGCGCGGACGCTTATTGTTGTTGTTGTTGTTGTTGTTATTTCTCATATCAACATGTCTTTGGTGTTGAAGGACAAATCCGGATTCATAAAGGAATCCCGGAACCACTCCGTCTGAAAAACATATTTCCCGCTAAACAGCACCGATTGAACGGCACTACGACAAACCTGCCGAAAACCTTAAAGGGAACGGAGATTCATTACTGTTTACAGGGGAACACGGCGCTTTCATAGCGCGTCGGGCACCCGGCCCGTAAAAACAACCTATATGGCTTGACGCCTTATTCCAACTGTTTTTTTCAATGCCCGTATTTTTTTTGCAATGACGTGGCAGATCGGTCAGATCACACAGCGCCCGACAGAACAGCGGGTCTTTTTGGCTGCAACGCAGCGCACGATGCCCCCCAAATCCTCCCGATATTCCACGCCGACAAATCCGGCCTCGACCAAAAGACGGGCAACGTCTTCTTCCTGCCCTTGCCCGATTTCAAAAATCACGAACCCGGCCGGTTTGACGAGTGAAAATGCAACCTGTGACAGAATGCGATACGCGCCAAGCCCGTCACCTTCATCGGTCAGCGCCATACGCGGATCATATTCGCGTACTTCAGGCGATAATATTTCCATATCTGCCCGTGTGATATAGGGCGGGTTGGACACCACCAGATCAAAACCTTCCTGGCGTTCCTCGTCCGTAATCGCACTGTCCCAGTCCGACACACGAAACTCAACCTGATCGCCAAGATCAAGGCGGTCGGCATTTTCGCGTGCGCAGGAAACTGCCCCCGCACTGATATCAACGCCAAGCCCACGGGCATTTTGCAGATCGCCGACGATGGATAACAACAGACATCCCGTGCCGGTTCCGAAATCAATAACCGTCGGCGCGTCGCGGTCTTCAAGCCAGTCCAAAGCCAGTTCGACAAGCGTCTCGCTATCGGGGCGTGGATCAAGGGTTTCGGGGGACAGCTTGAAACTGTGACGCCAGAAATCCCGTTGCCCCAAAATGCGTGATACCGGTTCGCGCTTCAAACGGCGTGCGACCATGTCCCGGAATTTTGCTGCACGGTCATTGGCAACCACATCCTCGGGCCGTGCCGCAATCCGGCTGCCATCGACTTCTGCTGCGTCGGATAAAAGAATACGGGCATCCATTCGGGCATTTTCGATACCAGCATCACGCAATGCGCCAACCGCCTCGGCCATCAGCGCGCCAAGGGTTACCGAGTTGTCGGTCGTGGTGGCATGGTCTGCCGTCATGGGATCAATTCTCGATCTCGGCCAGTTTCTGGGCCTGATCTTCCGCAATCAGGGCATCAATCATTTCATCAACCGACGGTCCGCCCGTAATGAAATCATCCAGTCGATAAAGGGTCAGGTTGATACGATGATCCGATACACGCCCCTGCGGGAAGTTATAGGTGCGGATGCGTTCAGAACGATCCCCGGAACCGACCTGCGATTTGCGGTCGGCTGCGCGCGCGCTGTCCTTGCTTTCACGCTCCTGATCATACAGACGCGAAAGCAGCATCTTCATCGCCTTTTCCTTGTTCTTGTGCTGCGACTTTGCTTCCTGGCTGGCGGCGACCACACCGGTCGGAATATGGGTGATACGCACCGCACTGTCCGTGGTGTTAACGTGCTGGCCACCCGCCCCTTGCGAACGATAGGTATCGATACGCAAATCTTTTGGATCGATATGGATGTCGACCTCCTCGGCTTCGGGCAGAACGGCAACGGTTGCCGCCGAGGTATGAATGCGCCCGCCACCTTCGGTCACGGGCACACGCTGCACCCGATGCACGCCACTTTCAAATTTCAGGCGCGCAAACACGCCCGAACCCGATACGTTGACGATGACTTCCTTGTATCCGCCAAGATCGTTTTCATTGGCGTCCATCTGCTCGAACTTCCAGCCGCGGTTTTCCGCGTAACGCTGATACATGCGATACAGATCGGCGGCAAACAGGGCAGCTTCCTCGCCACCGGTACCGGCGCGAATTTCAAGGATGGCGTTCTTTTCGTCCGCATCATCCTTGGGCAGAAGCATCAGCTTCACGTCATGCTCGGCCTTCGGCAGCGCGTCGAGGATTTCATATTTCTCGGCTTCGGCCATTTCGCGCATATCGCGATCAGAACCCGCATCGTCAAGAATTTCCTGCGCACCTTCCAGATCAACGCGAAGCTTTTTGACCTTTTCGACCGCTTCGACAATCGGGGACAGCTCGGCATATTCGCGCGACAGTTTGGCAAACGAGTCACCATCCACCGCTCCACCTGACAGCAGGGATTTGAGCTCGTCGAACCGGCGTACAACGCCATCAAGTTTACCGGGGTCCAGACTCACTCTTTTTCCTCCTTCGGGGGTTCATAATTCTGTTCGGCTTTGGTGCCATTCGGTTCGGACTGCAACGCGAACAAACGCGTCAAAAGCTTTTGCGCCTTCATCCATTCGACCGTTCCCGCACCATCCGTGGTTGCCGCAAGGTCTTTAAGCGCTTGGGTCGGTGCATGCAACAACCTATTGATCAAAAGCCGGGTTGCCTTTTCAGCATCACCGTGGCTCTCGCGCAGCGCATCATCACGCACCGTTTCGAAATGCGTTCTTAAATCCGCCATCGCCGGGATCGCGGCACGCTCGGCCCGGACACGGACGAAATGTTCAACCTCTTCCTCGATCAGCGCCCAGGCTTCGTCGGCCTTTTCTTCACGCCCGCCACGCCCTTCGGCGGCAATTTTTTCAAGATCATCCAGCCGGTAAAAGAACACTTCGTCGATTTCGTCAACCTGCGGGTCGATATCACCGGGAACGGCGGTATCGATCATCAGAACCGGCCGATATCGTCTGCGTTTGATTGCGGCAAGGGCGCGCGTTTTGTCAATAATATAGCGGCGTGATCCACCCGCGGTCAGAACCATGTCCGCCTCGGCCAACAAGCGATCCAGATCATCAAGTTCCGACCAGTGGCAATCAAGACGGCGCGCCACAAGACGTGCCCGTGCCGCCAGTCTATCGGTCACAAGAACCCGACCCATACCTCGTTCGGCAAGGGATGCGGCAATCAGTTCGCCCATGTCCCCCGCACCCGCCAAAAGCAATGTGCAGTTGGCAATATCACCATGCAGGTCACGCGCAACAGACTGTGCCGCCGCGGCAATCGAAACCGCCCCCTGCCCGATCCCCGTCCGGCTGCGCACCTTTTTGGAAATGGCATAGGCCGTCTGATAAACCAGTTCCAGTTCGCGTCCGACAAGCTGATGCTGCCGTGCGATCCGGTGGGCATCCTTGACCTGTCCGAAGACTTCCGGTTCGCCAATCACCAGACTGTCTAGCGACGCGGCAACCGCAAACACATGGCGCAACGCATCGCGCCCGGAACGGATATAAAGCTCGCTTGCCAGCTTGTCGCGATCAATATCCGCCCAAAGCGCCAAAAGATCGATCAATCGTTCCCGGCCGCGTTCGGCTTCGGACGCAAGCAAATGGATTTCAGTGCGGTTGCAGGTCGAAACTACGATAGCCTGACCCAAACGGGCCTGCAAAATCGCCGACAGGAACTGCGGCAGGCGGGCTTCGTCGATGAACAGACGGTCACGCGTATCCTCGCTGGAGCGCCGATGATTGGTCCCGATCACCATCAGGCGATCCAGTGGCCAGTCTCCGGCTTCTTCACGCGCGAATGCGTCTGTCACCCTGCACTTACCTTTTGCCGATTACGCCTGCAAGCTGATCAAGTGCGATTTCCTGCTGCTCGCCACTGTCAAGGTCGCGCAACTGTGCAATCCCCTTGGCCAACTCGTCATCGCCAAGAATAACCGCAAGATGCGCATTGGCCTTGTCCGCACGCTTCATGCGCTTTTTCATGTTACCGGCATAGCCAAGCTCGACCGCGATCCCCGCCTCACGCAAAGTCTGCGCCAGCGTGCGGCATCGTGCCTCGGCAGCATCCCCCATCGGGATCAGCGCAACCGGGCGTGGTGCTGCCGGGGCTTCACCGACCATCAATGCCAGACGTTCAACACCTGCAGCCCAGCCAACGCCAGCCGTCTGCGGGCCACCCATGGTCGAAATCAGGCCATCGTAACGGCCACCGGCCATCACGGTTCCCTGTGCACCAAGGGTGTTGGTCGTGAACTCGAAACAGGTATGACAATAGTAATCCAGACCACGCACCAGACGCGGGTTCAACTCATACCCGATCCCGATATCACCAAGTCCACCAGTCAGCGACTTGAAGAATTCCTGACTGTGTTCATTCAGATATTCGGCAAATAGCGGTGCATTGGCCACAAGTTCCCTGTCGCCTTTATCCTTGGAATCAAGGATACGCAGCGGGTTCTTTTCAAGACGCGCCCGGCTATCTTCCGACAGCCTGTCGAAATGTCCCTTGAAATAATCGACCAGAACGTCGCGATATGCCGCCCTACTTTCCGGATCACCAAGGGTGTTAAGCTCAAGCGTTATGCTTTCCCAAAGACCAAGGCTTTTAAGGATATGCGCGCCGTATGCGATCATTTCGATATCGCCCGCGACCTGCTCGACGCCCAGAAGCTCCGCACCGATCTGGTGGAACTGACGCTGGCGGCCTTTCTGCGGGCGTTCATAACGGAACATCGGCCCATAGTAGGAAACCTTGACCGGCGACATCTGCTGCATCCCGTTCGAGATGTAGGCGCGCGCGATGCCGGCCGTCCCTTCGGGGCGTAGCGTGATCTGTTCACCTCCGCGATCCTCGAACGTATACATTTCCTTTGTCACGACATCGGACGTATCGCCAAGGGTCCGTGCAAAGACATCGGTAAATTCGAAGATCGGCGTGGTCATGCGGTGGTAACCATACAACTCGCCAATGTCGCGCGCGACCTGCGCGATATGATCCTGCAGACGGTTCTGTTCAGGCAGAAGGTCATGCGTGCCACGGACGGGTTGAAGCGATGCCACTTTGGGGTCTCCGATCTAACTTGAATTCCAGATATTTGCGCCAAAATGATCGGCTCAAATTCATGTGAACATGAAAATAGCTTTCCACCCGGACGGCGGAAAGCCAAAATTCGTCAATTCTGCTACGCTATTCTGCCGCGGCCAGCTTTGCCGCTTCTTCGGCTTCGATCTTGGCGGCGCGTTCCTCGACCAGTTCGACGATATGGTCGACCATTTTTTCGGTGCTGATATTGTGATCCGGGCGACCGGAAATATACATCTTGTGGTTTCCACCACCGCCACCGGTAAGCCCGATATCGGTTTCACGTGCCTCGCCCGGGCCATTGACGATACAGCCAATGATCGACAGCGAAATCGGCGTCGAAATGTGCGCCAGACGTTTTTCAAGCTCCGCCACGGTATCGACAACGTTAAAGCCCTGACGTGCACAGGACGGGCAGGAAATGATCTGCACACCGCGGGTCCGAAGGCCCAGAGATTTCAGAATGTCATAACCAACGTGGATTTCCTCGACCGGGTCTGCCGAAAGCGACACACGCAACGTATCGCCGATACCGGCCCACAGCAGGTTGCCCATGCCAATCGCCGATTTAACGGTACCACCGCGAAGGCCACCAGCCTCGGTAATCCCCAGATGCAAAGGATAATCGCATGCCTCGGCCAAACCGTAATAGGCGGCAACCGCAAGGAATACATCCGATGCCTTGACCGAAATCTTGAACTCGTAGAAATCCTGATCTTCAAGGATTTTGGCGTGGTTCAACGCACTTTCGACCATCGCCTCCGGGCAGGGCTCGCCATAACGTTCCAGCAATTCCTTTTCAAGCGATCCGGCATTGACCCCGATACGCATCGAACAGCCGTGATCCTTTGCCGCCTTCACGACTTCACGTACACGATCGGTCGATCCGATATTGCCCGGGTTGATCCGCAGGCACGCTGCACCGGCTTCGGCGGCTTCGATGGCACGTTTGTAATGGAAATGTATATCGGCGACGATCGGGACATGCACCTGCTTGATGATGTCCTTAAGCACCGCGGTCGACTCCCGATCCGGGCAGGAAACGCGAACAATATCGGCACCTGCTTCTTCAAGGCGCAGGATCTGATCCACGGTCGCAGCAACATCGGTGGTCAGGGTATTGGTCATCGACTGCACCGAAATCGGCGCGTCTCCACCAACTTCCACATTACCAACGCGGATCTTGCGGCTTTTGCGGCGTTCAATATCTCGATAAGGGCGGACGCTCATTTCCGGTTCCAAGCAAATCTGTGTCTCTAGGCCGACTATATAGCTTATCAAGTGCCAATTAGAAACCGTTGCCTTACGGTTTTTCCGTCAGATTTTGCAAAGCTGTCATAAAAAAAGCGGCCTGATATGGCCGCTTTCTTCAAAATCTTTGGGGCCCTCATGATAACGAGAGGGCATCGGCACTACTGTGCCGGTGCCACACCGGCCCCTTCAAGGGCCTCAACATCAAGAGAGAAGTCCGAAATCACCGCACCATATTCACCGACCGGCAAGGCTTCCTTGCCATCAATGCTGTAGGTAAGTGCCCCGGCATTACCGACTTCAAGCATCAGCCCGTTTTTATTGGGCACGCGATAGGTATCCCCCGCACTCAGCATCCGGGTCAGCAGGATGTTGCCATCACCTTCGCGAATGCGAACCCAGCTGGTTTCGACCGCCTCAATGGTAACACGGCTGTCAAGATTGACCGCACCAAACACACGCCCGCCACCAACTTCGTCAACAGCCGGTGCTGCCGGAACAGAAGCTGTTTCCGCCGCTGGTGCAACTGGTGCCGATGACGGCGACTGTGCGGTTGATTGTTCCGGTGCTTGCGCTGCCGGGGCAGGCGCTTCAGCAACTTCGTTCTGTGCCGCAGGTGTTTCTGCCGGTACCGTATCAGCCACTTGCGGGGCTTCTGCGGTTTCCGCCACCGGTTCCTGTTCTGTCACGACAGATGCAGGTGCATTTGAATCATCCGCTGGCGCTTCCGCCGTTTCGGCAGGTTGCTCTGCCGATGCGGATGGCTCGACTTCTGCCGCACGGGCATCCGCCGCATTTTCAAGATTGCGTTCCGGAACGGCCTGCTCACCACCCGACGTATAACTTGCAAGACGTTCAGGCAGCGGATCAACGAGATCAGCAATCGTTTTGCCCTGGCTCGACAAGTAATACCAGCCACCATAGGCACCGATACCAAGCAATGCCGCAATCAGAAGAACCGCTCCACCGGGAACGCGACTTTCCTGAACAGGTTTTGGGAAACTAAGCTCGCTTCGGGCTGCGGGCGCATTGCTTTCCACGCGGAAACGCCGCACGATTTCTGCCCCGTCAAGTCCGAGATGTTCGGCATAGGCTTTAACAAAGCCCAAACCATACGGGCCACCGGGCAACACCGAATAATCGCTGTTCTCGATCGCCTCGATATAAATCTTGCGGATACGCAATAACTGACAAACGTCTTCCACGCTCTGACCAAGGCCGTTCCTGGTATGGCGCAAAAGGCGTCCTACCTCGGTCTGGTCAGCGGAATTACCGGTATCTGCTTCCATCTTAATGTCATTTGACGGCCCATTTCCAGGCAAAGGCCTGAAACGCAAGCGCCCCCCGGATTGCTCGTCCAAATGATCTTCCTTTCGCTTTCCGATCGCCAACTCCGCACCCCCACGTTACGATCTAGCAATAAAAATAGCAGAATCCCCACCAAAAGCGATTGTTTTTAAAGTTTTACACCGTGATCTATTGCGAAAGCCTTAAGACGTGATCGCAATGACTTGGTCGAACTTCCCATCACCGACAGGACATATCCTTCAACGCTTCTCACATTCAGGCTCCGGACCATTTCCTTTACAGGACCGATAGAAGCCGGTGCCATGGACAAGCGGCGAATACCCAATCCGATCAGGGCCATCGCTTCAAGTGGTCGCCCGGCCATCTCGCCGCAGATGGTCAGACGCACATTCCGTTCGTCACACAATGTGACAAGCTGCCGCATAAATGCAAACACACTTGGCGAAAGTGTATCATATCGCCCTTCCAACCGCGGGTTTCCGCGATCAGCAGCGAACATGAACTGCAGCAGGTCGTTGGTTCCAACCGACAAAAAGTCGACACGCTCCAGAAGCGCCGGTGCTTGCCATATCAGCGCCGGAACCTCCAGCATCGCCCCAACCTCGACCCGGTTCGGTACATAGCCGCGTTCTGCTTCGCGTTTCAACTGCTGATCCAGAAGCGCCCTTGCCTGGTCGAACTCTGCGACTTCGGCAATCATCGGGAACATGACATACAGATCCCGCTCATGGGCGGCCCGGATCAACGCGCGCAATTGATGAACAAGCACTGCAGGCCGATCCAGCGTAATGCGGATCGAGCGCCAGCCCATCGCCGGGTTCTCTTCTGTCATATCCTCCCAATAGGGCAACAATTTGTCACCCCCGACATCAAGCGTCCGAAACACGACCGGACGACCTTCCGCCTGTTCAAATATCCGGGTGTACAGCCGGGTCTGATCGCCAATATCTGGCATGGCCGATCTGACCATAAATGGAATTTCCGTCCGATAAAGCCCGATCCCGTCCGCGCCGCTTTCAATCACATGGGGTACATCGATCAAAAGCCCCGCATTGACGTTCAGCGAAATATCAATCTCGTCGCATGTCCGGGACGGCATATCGCGCATCTGCGCATAAAGCGCCTTGCGCTCGGCCCGCGCACGAAGCGCACCGTCAATAACCGAACGGACATCTTCACTTGGCCGGACGAACAATTGTGCATTGTCGGCATCGACAATCAGCGGATCACCGGTTTCGACCTTGTCGAGAACCCCTTTAACCCCGCCCAGCACCGGAATATCCAGCGCACGCGCAACAATTGCCACATGTGACGTATGCGACCCTTCTTCAAGGGCAAGGCCGCGCAGGCGGGTATGATCATAATCCAGAAGTTCCGCCGGGCCGATATTTCGCGCCACCAGAATGATATCGTCGGGCAACTCGCCAAAGGCCGGGGACTGATACTGCCCCGAAAGATGCTGCAGCAGACGGTTCGCCAGATCTTCAAGATCATGCAAACGTTCGCGCAGATACGGATCGCTGACCTGGGCCATGCGCGCACGGGTATCATCATGAACCTTCTGAACCGCTGCTTCCGCCGTAAGGCCGGTATGGACCGCCTCGGTAATGCGGTTAAGCCACCCGGTATCCTGCGCAATCATTTTATAGGCTTCAAGAATATCGCCCGGATCATCATCGCCGCCACTGCTATCCATTCCCGCAACAGCTTCAAGCATTTTGTCGAGATGGTCCTGAAGCCCGCGCATGGCGTCTCGAAGCCGGGTCAGTTCCTCGTCCGGATCATCGGACACCATCCGGTCGATGACAATGCGCGGCTCATGAAGAACCGCAACGCCCTTGCCAATCCCCGGTGCCAGACGCGCCCCGCCAAGCCGCAAAGGCAAAAGCGCAATCCCGTCGGTCGGAATCAGTTCATCGCGGCTGACCAGCTCGCCACCGGCGACCATTTCGGCCAGCACCATGGCAACGTTTTCAAGCGCTTCCTGCTCGTCCTCTGAATAAAGACGTTCGGTCCGGTTCTGCACGGCAAGGACGCCAATGATACGGCCCCCACGCAGGATCGGCACACCGATCATGGAATGATAGATTTCCTCGCCGGTTTCCGGACGATAGGCAAAGTTCGGATGGCCTTGCGCATCTTTAAGGTTAAGGGGCCGCGCATGGGCCGCCACATAACCGACAATCCCCTCGCCCACCCGAAGGCGGGTCATATGAACCGCCGCCGGTGCCAGACCGCAGGTCGCGAAAAGTTCCAGCACCTCGCCCGCGCGCATCACATAGACCGAACATACCTCCGCCACCATATCGGCGGCGATGATGGTCACGATCTGCCCAAGGCGCTCTTCTGCCGTCCCCGGACCAGCCATGACGTCGCGAACGCGCTTTAACAGGCGTCGCGGACCAGTGACTGCGGCGGACGGCATGCTCATCGGGTTTAACTGTCTCTTCTAACGAGGGACTGAACGGCCTGTTCGACCAGTTCTTCCAGAATTTCGGATACCGGTTGTTCTTTCTTTACCATACCAACCGACTGTCCTGCCATAACCGATCCGCCATCGACATCACCATCGATAACAGCCCGGCGAAGCGCACCGGCCCAGAAATGTTCGATCTCAAGCTGGGCTTCACCCTGATCAACCTCACCGGCGCGGAATTTGGCAATTACCTTGCGCTGGGTTTCAAGGAATTCATCTGTTCCCTTATTGGCGAGGGCACGTACCGGAATAACCGGGAAACGTTCATCAAGCTGAACCGTGGTGACCGCATCGCGTGCGCTGGCACGAATGAAGGCCTTTTTGAAATCGGGATGCGCAATACATTCGGTTGCGCATACCAGTCGCGTACCGATCTGAACACCGGCCGCCCCCTGTTCAAGCAATCCGGTAATGGCTTCGCCGCGCGCGATGCCTCCGGCACAGAACACCGGAACATCGCGCATTTCCGGCAGGATTTCCTGCGCCAGAACCGTCAGGGAAACCGGGCCGATATGACCACCAGCTTCGCTGCCTTCGATCACCAGCGCATCCGCACCCGAGCGCACCAGTTTTTTGGCCAAAACCAGTGCCGGAGCAAAACAGATGACCTTGGCAAATTCCTTGGCTTTCTTGATCGCTGCCGATGACGGTAGACCACCGGCCAGAACGACATGACCGACTTCATGCTCACGGCAAACCTCGATCAGGTCATCAAGCATCGGGTGCATGGTGATCAGATTGACGCCAAACGGCTTTTTGGTCAGGGCCTTGGTCCCGGCGATTTCAGCCGACAGCAATTCCGGGGTCATCGACCCGCACGCAATCACACCAAAGCCACCGGCATTTGAAACCGCCGCCACAAGATGACGTTCTGAAACCCAGGACATTGCACCCGCCATGATGGCGTAATCCGTTCCCAGAAATTCCTTGCCCGCCGCCCACAATTTTTCAAGGCGGGCGCGTGCGACATCGAATTTCGGATCTCTCATATCATTCTGTACCCCAAAGCAGAAATGCAGGAAACCAAGGGTTCCCTGCCATTTCATCATAAAGGCCGAAACCGATAGTTCCAGCTAGTATGTAATAATTGACGCAATTTAACAGTGACTTAATCACAGGCCATGCAAGTCACATTATATTAAATTACTCGGCATCAAGACCATAAGCGGTATGAAGCGCGCGAACTGCCAGTTCGGTATATTCTTCGGCAATCAGAACGCTTACCTTGATTTCCGAGGTCGAAATGACCTGGATATTGATGCCTTTTTCCGCAAGCGTTTCGAACATCTTGCGCGCAACGCCAACGTGCGAACGCATGCCCACACCAATGATCGAAACCTTGGTCACATCTGATGTGCTCAGCAATTCCTTATAGCCGATCTTGGCCGAATTGCCCTCAATCACCGACAGCGCACGTTTGAATTCGCCGCGCGGCACGGTAAAGGTCATGTCGGTGCTTTTACCGTCTTCTGAAACGTTCTGCACGATCATGTCGACATTGATATTGGCCTCGGCCAGCGGGCCGAAGATAGAAGCAGCGATTCCCGGTTTGTCGGCGACTTTCACCAAGGTGATCTTGGCTTCGTCACGGCTATAGGCAATCCCGCTGACGACTTCCTGTTCCACGATTTCGTCCTCGTCTACAACAAGTGTTCCTTCCGCATCACTAAAGGAGGAGCGGACCTGTACCCGGACGCGATGGTTCATGGCCATCTCGACAGAACGGGTCTGAAGGACCTTCGCACCAAGCGATGCCAGTTCCAGCATTTCTTCGTAGGTAATCTTTTCGATCTTGCGCGCCTTGGGCACGATGCGCGGATCGGTCGTGTAAACCCCGTCAACATCGGTATAGATATCGCAACGATCCGCCTTCAGAGCCGCGGCAAGCGCCACCGCAGAAGTATCCGAACCGCCACGGCCCAGCGTGGTAATGCGGTTGTCAGGTGCGATCCCCTGGAAACCGGCAACACAGACAACCTCGCCGCTATTCATGCGCTTGTCGAGTTCGGTTGTATCGATTTCCTTGATACGTGCCTTGGCATGCGCGCCATCGGTCTTGATCGGAATCTGCCAGCCAAGCCATGAACGTGCAGGCACGTCCATGCTTTGCAGCGCCATGGCGATCAGGCCAACTGTCACCTGCTCGCCCGATGATACGATCACGTCATATTCGCGCGCGTCATACATCGGCGAAATTTCATCAGCCCAGCCAACCAGTTCGTTAGTCTTGCCCGACATTGCCGAAACAACAACCGCCACCTGATTGCCGGCATCGACCTCGGATTTGACCCGACGGGCGACGTTCTTGATCTTTTCGACATCGGCGACCGATGTGCCGCCGAATTTCATGACAATACGGGCCATGAAGTATCCCCGCTAAGCTTGCCATCCATCGGTGTTCCGAAGAAGACGGCATGTGATCCGGCCCTCGATCGATTGGCGCAGGCCATCAATGCGGCGCGCCACCTGACCCGGGCGGCGTTATCAATACTGCCATACTCTTTTGGAAACAAGCATCAACGCAGGAGAAAATTGCATCGATTCATTTTTTATTCGGGTTTGATGCGCCAGATGCCTCCCCAAGGGCGCAAACCGCGAAATATCCTGCGAATTCTTACCTGAAAACCCTGACAACACATGCGATTGGCGCAAGGCACGTTTCGATTTCCCTCATGCTGGTAACGCCCTCATTCGCCCGGCGTCAGGACCTTGATGCCCGGCAAACTATTGCCTTGCCGGACGCGCCCGCGTAAACAGGGCAAAGAAAATCAACGTCACGCCATCGGAGCCGTCCATGTCGCACGCATCCGCCAATAACAGCCGCACCGCCAATGCCGAGGAAATCGCACGCTTTTCCGCAATGGCCGAAAAATGGTGGGACCCGAACGGCGCGATGAAGCCCCTGCACAAGTTCAATCCGATCCGCTTGCAGCTTCTGCGCGACAATATCGCTGCCCATCTCGGACGCGATGCCAACCAGCTTGACGTCCTGAAAGATGTCGAAATCATCGATATCGGTTGCGGTGCCGGTCTTCTGTCCGAACCGCTGGCACGCATGGGCGCAAAAATGACGTCAATCGACGCAGCCGAAAACAATATCGAAGTCGCAAAGGTCCACGCTGCGCAGTCGGGCCCTGCCATTGATTATCGCAATTGCACCCCGGAAATGCTGGTCGACGAGGGCAAGCAGTTCGATATCGTTCTGAATATGGAAGTCATCGAACATGTCGATGACCCGCAATTCTTCATGCAGGCCTGTGCGGCGTTACTCAAACCCGGCGGGTTGATGTTTGTTGCCACCCTGAATCGGACGATCAAATCGCTGGCTCTGGCAAAATTCGGCGCTGAATACATCCTGCGCTGGTTGCCTGCTGGCACTCATGACTGGCGCAAATTCGTCAAACCATCCGAAATGTCGGGCTTGCTGCGCGGTGCCGGTCTTGATCTCGTGGATATCACCGGTGTGACCTACAACCCGATCACCGATAAATGGTCAGCCGCCCCGCGCGATCTTGACATCAATTACATGGTGATCGCGCAAAAACCCGCCAAAGCCTGATCCTATAGCTGACAACGTATTTTAGGACGGCACATCAGGCATGAAGGGAGCAAAGCGGGATCGAGCCCCTAATTCTTCTTGCTCTCATCAAGCCATGGCAACGCCTGAACATCAATGCCTTCATCGATCAGTTCGGCTGTTTCTTTAAGCGATGCCTCGCCATAAATGCCGCGCTTTTCGGTTTCGCCGTAATGGATTTTGCGGGCTTCCTCGGCAAACTTAGTGCCAACATGCTCGCAGTTTTCCTCGACCTGCTTGCGGATTTCGGCCATCGCCGTGCGGGTTGCTTCTGCCATGGCAACCTGGCGGGTCTTTTCGGCTGCCTCCTCTTTCTGGCGCGACGTCCGAAGACGCGGTGCCATCAACGCCTTTCCCACATTCGCCGTCCCACAAAACGGGCATGACAATTCACCGCTGGCAGCCTGGGTGTCATATGTTGCACCGTCTTTGAACCAGCCTTCAAATTCGTGATCATGTTCGCATTTAAGCTGAAAGAGGATCATGGTGTTGTTTTGTTCAAGCAAACCGTAACAATTGCAAGGTGTTTTGATATCAATGATATAGCGACACCCTGCCCGAAACGCCAGTTTCAGGCGGCTCCTTCAATAACCAAGATTTTTGAAAATGTCATCATTAATGCCATCGGACTGGGTTACCCGTCATTGCCCACCCTGCCACGCGACCGGCGGAACCGCACTTGATCTTGCCTGCGGCAAGGGGCGTCACAGTTTCTGGCTGGCGGATCAGGGATGGCAGGTCACAGCCCTTGATCGCGATCTGTCAGATACGGGAACCGGTGAAAATACCGGAATTGAGTGGATCGAAGCAAATCTTGAATCAGGTCCCTGGCCGCTTGGGGACCGGCAGTTTGACCTGGTGGTGGTCGTCAATTACCTGCACCGACCACTGTTTGAAAATCTTCGCGATGCGGTCAAATCCGGTGGCACTTTGCTTTATGAAACCTTCATGATCGGCAACGAAGCGTTCGGCCGCCCCCGATCACCAGAATTCCTTCTGCACCCTGGCGAACTGCCAAACGCCTTTTCCGGCTGGAAAATCAACGCATTCGAACAGGGCCCTCAATACAAACCAGCCGCAGCTGTTCCCTTCGCTGTGAAACAATTCCAGTCGGCCTGCAAACCATAGGCAAAGCAGACCGCAACAATTCCGTAACACACTAGAATAACAATAAAAATAAACACAAGTGTCATAATTCAAACGGCGTGTTTCTGGCATCTTCCTCGGCGCTAGTTTTAGCATTTGGCAGAGAGAGAAAACCATGACCGAACAATTTGAAATCGTCGAGGATCGCGATGACATTCCGTCGAACCCGACAAACAACCCACGTGTAGCCGACCTGATCAATGCCCGCCTTTCCCGCCGCGGCTTTTTCAAGGGGCTGATGGCAACGTCGGCCGTCGCCGGTGCCGGTATCGCCACCTCGGGCATGGCCCGTGCGCAAAACGCATCGACCCTGACCTTCAAATCGATCCCGCAGAAAATCACCGAAACCCATGCGGTAGCCGACGGTTACGATGCCGACGTCCTGATTCGCTGGGGCGACAAGGTTGCTGCCGATGCCCCGGCATTTGTGCCAGGTGCCGTCGATGCCACCGCCCAGAACAAGCAGTTCGGCTATAACTGCGACTATATCGGCTATATGCCGCTGCCGGTCGGCTCGGATAATTCCGAACACGGCCTTCTGTGTGTCAGCCATGAATACACCAACGCGGAAATGATGTGGCCGGGACTCAAGGATGCCATGGGCGCTTCACAGGAACAGGCCCTGCACGAAATTGCCGCCCACGGCCATTCCATCGTCGAAGTCAAAAAGACCAATGGCAAATGGCAGGTCATCGACGGGTCAAATTATGCGCGCCGCATTTCGGCCCTTGATACCGACATGGTCATCACCGGCCCGGCAGCAGGCCATGACCGCCTGAAAACCAGTTCTGACCCGACCGGCACGCGCGTCATCGGCACGCTGAACAACTGTGCAGGCGGCAAAACCCCGTGGGGCACCATCCTGATCGCCGAAGAAAACTTCAACGGCTATTTCGGGGGCGACATCGCCAAAACCAGCGAAGAACGCAACTACAAGCGCCTCGGCATCGAGCCGGACAGCTGGTATTCATGGGTCAAATATTTCGACCGTTTCAATGTCGAAAAAGAACCGAACGAACCGAACAAGTTCGGCTGGATGGTCGAAATCGATCCCTACGATCCGACATCAATGCCCAAAAAACGCACCGCCCTTGGCCGCTTCAAACACGAAGGCGCAACCGTTATCGTCAACAAGGATAACTCGGTTGTTGCCTATTCCGGCGACGATCAGCGTTTCGACTATCTTTATAAATTCGTCGCGTCGAAAAAATACAATCCGAACGACCGCGCAGCTAACATGGACATCCTCGAAGACGGCACGCTTTATGTCGCCAAATTCAATGAGGACGGCACAGTAAACTGGATGCCGTTGGTCCATGGTGATGGCCCGCTGACCGCCGAAAACGATTTCCATAGCAAGGCCGACGTTCTGATTGAAACCCGTCGCGCCGCCGACCTTTTGGGTGCGACCCAGATGGACCGCCCCGAAGACGTCGAACCGAACCCGGTCAACGGCAAGGTTTACGTCATGCTGACCAACAACTCGAAGCGCAAGGAACCGAACATCGTCAACCCGCGCGCCTCGAACATCCATGGCCATGTTCTTGAGCTCACCCCTCCGGGCGGCATGGGTAAGGATGCCGATCACACCGCAGATACCTTCAAGTGGGACATCTTCCTGCTTGGTGGTAACCCGGCGAATGCCGATGACCGTGCAGTTTACCATCCAGGGGCTGAAAGCTGGGTATCCTGCCCGGATAACCTTGCGATTGACCATAAAGGCCGCCTGTGGATTTCGACCGATGGTGCGCCGAACTCGGATATTCCAGATGGCATGCATGCCGCAGACGTTGAAGGCGCCGGTCGTGCACTGACCAAATTCTTCTTTGCCTGCCCGGAAGGTGCCGAAATGTGCGGCCCGGAATTCACCCCGGATGGAACAACCCTGTTTGTCGCGGTTCAGCACCCGGCAGATGGTTCGACCTATGACGCACCCAGCACCCGCTGGCCGGACTTCAAGGACGGCGTTCCGGCGCGTCCGTCGGTGGTTGCGATCACCAAGCAGGGCGGCGGCGAAATCGCAAGCTAAGGCCACGAAACACACCTGATGGACCACACGCTGGTCCTGAAGAAAATGGCGGCGGGCAAGGATGTATTTCCGGTCCGCCGTCCTTGTTTTACCTGCTATGTCGGTTCATTCGCACATCGGAATATTGGTCAAATTGTTCAAGGCTTTAGTTTGGAATAAATCCAGTTCTTGAAGATTCGAGCTCCAAAAGTACATTCACCCGAACATTGTAACCTATCAATCACATTAGCTTCACCAAACCGCCCCTTATCGATCTTAAAATGAGAACCATTCGCTGCATAGCAGAGTGCAGCCGAATATTCCGTTCGATAAGGGAGAACATCGAAATGAAACGCCTTCTTGTCGCTTCCGCACTGGCTGGTGCCATGTGTGCGAACGTTGCTGTTGCCGCTGACATGCTGCCGCAGGCCAATGATCCGTATTTCGTCGCCGCCCAGCAGACCCTGCAGCAGAAACTGCAACAGCAGGCCAACACCAACCGCGCCAAGAACATCATCCTGTTCGTTGGCGACGGCATGAGCATCCCGACCGTTACCGCAGCCCGCATCTATGAAGGCCAGAAGCGCGGTGTCGACGGCGAAAGCAACAGCCTCGTTTTCGGCCAGTTCCCGAACGTTGCCCTGTCCAAAACCTACACCCATGACGCCCAGATCGCTGACTCGGCCCCGACCGCATCGGCCATGATGGCTGGCGTCAAAATGAATAACGGCACCATCGGCGTCAGCTCGGACGTTGCGCGCGGCGACTGCAAGGCGCAGCTTGCCCATCCGGTCAAAAGCCTTGCCGCACAGGCCGAAGAACAGGGCATGTCGACCGGTGTGATTTCCACCGCACGCCTGACCCATGCAACCCCGGCGGCAACTTATGTTCACACATCCGACCGTGACTGGGAAAGTGACAGCGACCTCTCTGACGCTGCCAAAGCGGATGGCTGCAAAGACATCGCAGCCCAGCTGATTGAATGGTCGGCGGGCAACGGGTTGGAAGTTGCCTTTGGTGGCGGTCGCCGCATGTTCATGGACAAAACCATGGAAGACCCGGAAGACAAGGGCAAGATGGGCCAGCGTTCCGACGGTCGCGATCTGACCAAGGAATGGGTTGATGCCAAGGGTAAAGGCGCGTCCTACATCTGGAACAAAGAACAGTTTGATGCGATCGACGTTGCATCGGCAAAGCATGTTCTGGGTCTGTTTGACCGCTCGCACATGGAATATGAAGCCGACCGCGCCAAAGATGCGGCTGGCGAACCGAGCCTGGCCGAAATGACCGGCAAGGCAATTGATATTCTGTCGAAAAATGACAAGGGTTACTTCCTGATGGTTGAAGCTGGTCGTATCGACCATGCCCATCACGAAGGCAATGCGGCCCGCGCGCTTGAAGACACCGTCGCACTGAACGACGCGGTCAAGGAAGCCATGGGCAAGGTCAATCTTGACGATACCCTGATCATCGTCACGGCCGATCACTCGCACACCATGACCATTTCCGGCTATTCCAGCCGTGGCAACCCGATCCTTGGCGTTTCCGAGGAAAAGGGCGACGACGGCAAACCTTACACTACCCTTGGCTATATGAACGGCCCGGGTGCGCTTAAGGACGAAGTCCGTGCCGACCTGACCAATGTCGACACCACCGACATTGACTTCCTTCAGCAGGCACTGGTCCCGATGAGCAGCGAAACCCATGCTGGCGATGATGTTGCCATCTTTGCCAACGGCCCGTGGTCGCACCTGTTCAGCGGTGTCGTTGAACAGAACTTCATCTATCACGTCATGTCCTATGCCTCGAAAATCGAAGACCGCATGGCTTCGAAATAAGGCTTGCGTCTGATACCGCCGACCGCAGCGAACTGCGGTCGGCATTTTCTTTGATGGAGATTTCCATGATCGTCGGACGCCGCACATTCATTGCAGGTGCAGCCGCCACCGCCGGGATGCTGATCGCCCCGCCGGCTTTTGCACGCGACCGGATCAAAATTCCCGATATTTACAAAACCCAGAACGAATTTTCCGTTCAGGCCAAGACATTCGCCAAAGATAAAAGTCGCATCGAAATTACCGGCTTCATGGCTCCGCCACTTAAGGCGGAGGCATCCTTTTTCGTACTGACCCGTCGCCCGATGTCAGTTTGCCCGTTCTGCGAAACATCCGCCGACTGGCCGGTCGATATTGTCTTTGTCAGAACCCGCGAAAGGGTCGACGCCGTCGCCTTTAACCGCATGATCGTCACGAGCGGCATTCTCGAGCTCGGCGAAGCCAAAGATGAGGAAACCGGATTTGTCAGCCTTGTCCGACTTGTCGATGCAGAGTTCGAAGTCCTCTAAGCCCGGCGCAGATCAAAGCGCGTCGGACCTGTTGCGGATTTCGGATCTTCAACTGCGCTATCATCGCAATACAGCCCCGGTCATCAGCCTGCCATCCCTTGCCATCCATCAGGGCGAGGTCGTTGGCATTTCCGGCCCGTCGGGATCGGGGAAGTCCAGCCTGCTTTATCTGATCAGCGGCCTTTTGCGTCCGACAGGCGGCAATATCATCTGGAACGGAACCGATATCACCAGCCTGTCCGAAGGCGCATCTGATCGCTGGCGCCGCCAATCGATCGGTTTTGTCTTTCAGGATTTCCACCTGATCGATGAAGTCAGCCCGCTTGAAAATGTTCTGATCCCGGCAAGCTTTGCCGGATGGCGCATTTCACCAGAAACCCGTAAACGCGCCTATGATCTTCTTGATCAGGTCGGCGTTCCGATGGCGCGTAAAAGCACATCGGACCTGTCGCGCGGCGAACAGCAACGCGTGGCGATTGCACGTGCCCTTCTGTTCGATCCGCCGATCATCCTTGCTGATGAACCAACCGCAAGCTTGGATGACGCAGCAAGCCAGATCGCAACTGACATTCTGTTTTCGCTTGCCGGATCAAACCGCACCCTGATCACCGTCAGCCACGACCGCGACGTGATTGATCGCTGCGCGCGCATCCTGAAATTCGACAAGGGCCATCTTGTGGATGATGCGACCACCAACCGGGCGGAGGGCGCATGAACCCGTTTCCCATCGTCATTGCAAGCCTGCGCCGCCACTGGATCATGAATATTCTGTTCGTGCTGCTGATCGCGGTTGCGGTTGCCATTGGTGTCGGCATTACCGCACAGGAACGTGCACTGCGCCAAGGTAGCGCCAAGGCCGCCGACAAATTCGACATCCTTATCGCCGCCCCCGGCAGCCAGACCGAAATCGTCATGAACACGATTTTCCTGCGCCATAGCGCGATCAATCTACTCGATGGTCAACACTGGGCCAGCTTGATGACCGACCCGCGGGTTGAAATCGCCGCCCCGCTTGCCTTTGGCGATAGCTGGCAGGATTACAGCATTGTCGGATCGACCCCGCAATTCGTTGCCTATCTGTCGGACGGACTGGCAAGCGGCCATATATTTGAAAACATCGAACAGGCCGTTATCGGTGCTGCCGTCCCACTTGAAATAGGCGATGAATTCGAGCCCAGCCACGGTCATGGTGCCGAAGCCGAGCTTGAACATCATCACGGCGTTCATCTACAAGTCGTCGGCAAGATGAAGCCCACCGGAACCCCGTGGGATAGTGCGATCATCGTTGCCGTCGAGCAGGTCTGGGATATCCATGCCCTGCCAACCGGCCATGATGAAGACGAAGATCACGACCATAGCGGTGCCGCAGAAGAACATCATGACGAACATGAAGATCATGATCATGACGAAGCAGCGGAACATCACGACGAGGATCACGAGCACGAACACGAACACGAACACGAACATCAGGTGATGGACCATATCGGCCCGCCCTTTGATGCCGATGCCCTGCCCGGTGTTCCGGCACTGGTTGTCCGCCCCAAAAGCGTTGCAGCCGCCTATACGCTGCGTGCCGATTACCGGACAGACCACAGCACCGCCTTCTTCCCGGCCGAGGTTCTGGTGGAAATGTATCGCCTGCTGGGCAATGCCGGTTCGGTGATGCGTGCCATGGCACTGGGATCACAGGGACTGGTCGTTGCCGCCATTCTGGCCGCGATCCTGGCCATGATGCAGCTTTATCGCAAACAATTCGCTGTCCTGCGCGCTCTTGGCGCACCGCGCAGCTATGTGTTTGGCGCGATCTGGTCCTATGTCTCGATCCTTGTCGTGATCGGTGCCATTGCCGGTCTTGGACTTGGCTGGTTTGTTGCCCAATCGGTTTCTACCGTCTTTACGGCCGAAACCGGTATGGCGTTACAGGCAACAATTTCAGGCTCAGAACTATCGCTTGCCGGTGGCTTTGTCCTGATTGGTCTGATCCTTGCCACGGTTCCGGCCTTCCTGCTTTATCGGCGACCAGTCGTCGAGGCCTTGCGCAACTCATAAAAAACGCCCCCGACAGACCAAATCTGCCGGGGGCGTTTCATCCTGAGGTCACCTTACTTCACCGGGGCTGTCCCGTCATAGGTGCCGTCATTATCGCTGATCGCCTTCCAGCTTTTATCCGACGCGTCCTTGGCTTCAAGCGACGTCCAATTACCTTCGGACTTGTTGATATTCCCACTGATATCGCTGGCCCAGAAACCAGCCACCGTCGGCGTGATGTTCAGATAAAGCGCCCCGTCGACAATCCGCCAAAGGTTCGGGTTTGCCGGAACCTTGCCCCCCTGTGCGATGCCATAGGCACAATGCCCGTCATATTTCGGCGCATATTTTGCTGGATTGGCAACGAACATTTCGCGATGCTCCTCGGATGCAAACGCCCATGTCGCACCATTGTAATTGGCGGTAATATCGGCACGACCCGGCACCGCACGTGGCTGTGCCCCGCCCGGCTCCGCCTGTTTCAGATCGAAATAGGCCACCGGATCATACCCGCTGATCGCAAAGCCGGTTTCATCAACATATTGCTCCCCGGCAAAAGCCGCCCCTGACGCCGCTACCATCACGCACGAGGCCAGTAAAATACGCTTAAGCATGACCATAAAACTCCGTTTGCTGTCTTGATGATCACAGACTGCAAAAAGCGCCCCCAAAGGTAAAATGACGTTGCGACACTGTTTCGTGAAGCCGCGTGACCAATGGCGTCCAAAATCGAGCTGATCACGAATTTTCCTATTGACCTCAACTTAAGTTAAGGAATTACACAGAAAACAGTTGAGAGAAAAACATAAAGGAGATCACCATGAGTGATGCATTTTTGGAACATGTGAATTTCACCGTCGCTGATCCGGCCAAAACGGCTGCACAATTATGCAACTGGTTTGGCTGGCATGTGCGCTGGAACGGTCCGGCAAAGGATAACGGCATCAGCTATCATGTCGGCAGTGATACAAGCTATGTCGCCGTCTATTCCGGCGGAACACCGGTAAGTTCGGACGAAAATTCCTATCGCACGCTGGGTGGGATGAACCATGTCGCCATCGTGGTTGACGACCTTGATGCCACCGAAAAGAAAATCCTCGCCAGCGGCCTTAAAACCCACAATCACGCAGATTACGAGCCCGGCCGCCGGTTCTATTTCCACGATGAAAACGGCATCGAGTTCGAGGTGGTCAGCTATAGCTGACCACCTACCAGACGCGCTTAAATCAGCAAGGTTTATACGCCCGGTCATTATGAAGCGACGGCACCATCCGCCGAATGTCTTCGACCCGGTCCAGATCGATCTCGGCGGTAACAAAGCCGGGATCGGTCCCCGCATCGGCAAGAACCTCGCCCCACGGATCGATAATAAGCGAATGGCCGAATGTCTGCCGGTTGCCCGGATGATCGCCGCACTGTGCGGCTGCAATCACATAACAACCATTTTCAATCGCGCGTGACCGCAACAGATTGTGCCAGTGCGCCTGCCCGGTCGTGCGCGTAAACGCCGCCGGGATCGACAGAATCTTTGCCCCCGCCTTGGCATAATCACGGAAAAGCTGCGGGAACCGGACGTCATAGCAAATTGCGATGCCGATATCGCCGATATTGGTTTTGGCAAGCCGTGCCAGATCGCCGGGGCGGAATGTTTTACTTTCGCGGTAACTTTCCCCATTCGCCAGATCGACATCAAACATATGGATCTTGTCATAGGATGTGATCACCGCCCCGTCCGGGCCGATCACAAAGCAGCGATTGGCAACCCGGTCTTCGCCCGGCACCTTCACATGCAATGACCCGACAATCAGGGTCGATTTCAGTTCTTCGGCCAGATCGCAGAAAAATGTAAGGGCCGGATGATCGGCCTCGTCAAAGGCGGCTGTCCGCACCTTTTCCCCGCCAAACGACATCATCGAAACATTTTCCGGAAACGCAATAAGCGTCGCCCCCGCCGCATGGGCATCGCGCGCATAGGTCGCGGCACGTGCAAGGTTGTCGCTCATATTGTCACGCGCATTCACCTGGACACAGGCAGCAATGAAACGGGCCATGACATCGTCTCCTTATCGTTGTTCTGCGATAATCATGGAACGCGATCGGAGCACGGACAATACACAATTGGGCTATCGCGCCACCAAAACAGTGTTTTAATCTGAGCACGCAACCACAGAGTCATTTTTTGCCGATTTGATCTTCCAATGGTTAAATTTAGTGTATACAGTATTCCACATGCGAAAGAAGGATTGAAGATGGAACCGCTTTCCGGTCGTAAAAGTCTGACTGACGAAGTGCATGATCGCTTGGTCGATGCCTTGTGTTCCGGTGCTCTCCCTCCCGGAACGCCTTTGCGTCAGGAAGCCTTGGCCGAGGAGCTCAATGTCTCGCGGCAGCCAGTGTTGCAAGCTCTGGGGTTGCTGCGTCGTGATGGACTGGTGGTACCGATGGGACGGCGCGGATACCGCGTTGCGCCGGTCGATGCCAAACTGGTCGAGCACGTTTATGACTTGCGCGAAGCGTTTGACGGGCTTGCCGCCCGTCTGGCGTCAAAATCCCCGGAAGACGAACGGAAATCGGCCCTGCGGGCTGCCATCCAACAGGGACACCACGCCCTGGACAGCAATACCACCGCAGACCTTGTTGCAGCCGACGTCGCGTTTCATCAAACGATCTATCGCTTGTCGGGCAACCCCCTGTTGCCCGAGGCATCAGCCGCAATCTGGCTGCAGGTCCGGCGCGTCATGCACGCCGACCTGCAAACCGGAACCGGTCGGGACCCTGTCTGGACCGAACATCAAGCCATCGCCGACGCGATCTGCGCCGGCGATGGCGCGGCGGCCCAACAATTGGCAATTGCACATACACGCAATGCCGCAAACCGCCTGATCACGCACATGAAAGAAACTGCAAAGAAAAACAATTGAATCGCCTGGCGCATAAACCGCCCGAACCGGGCACAAGGTCGCACAACAAAAACCAAAATCTTGCGACACGGAGGAACGTCATGAAACTCAATGAAGCGGCACTTGCCGAATTTCGCGAACAGGGCTTTGTCTTTCTACCGGAACTTTTCTCTCGCGAAGAAGCCGCCCTTCTTCTGTCCGAAGCCCGCCAGATTTATGCATCCGACCGCGAAGAAGTCTGGCGCGAAACATCGGGCGTCGCCCGCACGGCTTTTGCCGCCCACACCTATAACGAAGCCCATCGCCGCCTTGGTGCTCATCCCCGCCTGATCGAACCTGTGGAACAGTTCCTTGATGAACAGGTTTACATGCATCAATACAAAATCAACGCCAAGGCTGCCTTTGATGGCGCCGTCTGGCAATGGCATCAGGATTACGGCACCTGGCAGCGCGACGATGAAATGCCCGAACCGCGCGCGTTCAACATCGCCCTGTTCCTCGAAGACGTCACCCCGGCAAACGGCCCGTTGCTATTCATCCCCAAAAGCCACAAGGCCGGCGTACTCAAAGCCGGTCACGATCTTGAAACCACCTCCTATCCGCTTTGGACCCTGGATCGAGAAACCGTGACAAAACTTGCTGCCGAAGGCGGCTGTGAAGCCCCGATTGGGCCTGCCGGATCGGTTGTGATGTTCCACGGCAACCTTGTCCATGCAAGCCCGCCCAATATCAGCCCGTTTGACCGCACCATTGTTTACCTTAGCCTGTGCGCGGTTTCGAACCATATCCGGGCGTTTAATCGCAAACCTTGGATCGCCCATCGCGACTTCACCCCGATCACACCGCTTGCCGATGATTGCCTTGACGAACTGGTTGCCAAACAATCGTCCGCCAAAAGTTCCGCGGCCTGATCGCCCGGCGACGGAGTATTTCAAATGAACCTTGATGCAAAGCTGCGCAAACGTGCCGCAGACGGCAATCCCGTTCGCGTCGGCATTATCGGTGCAGGTAAATTCGGCTCGATGTTTTTAAGTCAGGCCGGACACCATCCGGGCTATCACGTTCTCGGGGTCGCAGACCTGAGCGCGACCCGCGCCAAAGAGGCTCTCGACCGTGTCGGCTGGCCAAAGGAACGCTATCAGGCCACCGATCCGGACAATGCGCTTGCAAACGGCACCACCTGGATCACCGAGGATGCCGATGCCCTGATCGAAGCCAACGGCATCGAAGTCATCATCGATGCCACCGGCAGCCCCGCAGCCGGTATCCGCTATGGCCTGAAGGCCATTGAATATGGCCGCCACCTTGTCATGGTCAATGTCGAGGCCGACGTTCTTGCTGGCCCCCTTCTGGCCCACAAAGCCGAACAGGCAGGCCTTGTCTATTCCATGGCCTATGGCGATCAGCCCGCCCTGATTTCGGAAATGGTTGATTGGGCGCGTGCCGTCGGCCTTGATGTCATCTGTGCGGGTAAAGGCACCAAATATCTGCCCGCCTATCACCATGTCACGCCTGATGATGTCTGGACCCATTATGGCCTGACACCGCAACAGGCAAAGGCGGGCGGCATGAACCCGCAGATTTTCAACAGCTTCCTTGACGGCACCAAATCCGCCATCGAAATGGCTGCTGTTGCCAATGCCTGTGATCTGGTGCCACAGGATATCGGCCTTCGCTTCCCGGCCTGCGGGGTCGATGATCTGCCACGTCTGCTCTCACCACGCGAAACCGGCGGATTGCTGGATCGCAAGGGCACGGTTGAAGTGGTTTCAAGCCTTGAACGCGACACCCGCCCGGTGTTTCGCGATCTGCGCTGGGGCGTTTATGTCACGTTTGAAGCCCCCAGTGACTATGTCAAACGCTGCTTCTCGGAATATGGTCTTCTGACCGATCCGACCGGGCAATATTCCGCGATGTATAAACCCTATCACTTGATCGGGCTGGAACTGGGCATTTCGGTCGCCTCTGCCGCCCTGCGCCACGAGGCCACCGGCGCACCGCGCGCATGGTCGGGCGATGCGGTTGCCTTTGCCAAACGCGACCTTCGCGTCGGTGAAAAGCTCGACGGGGAAGGCGGTTACACGGTCTATGGCAAACTGATGCCCGCCCGCATGTCAAAGGCCCAAAATGCCCTGCCCATAGGCCTTGCGCACCACCTGACACTCAACCGCAATGTCGCAATTGATCATGTCGTGACATGGAACGATGTCGATTTCGACCCTACCGATCCCGCCATCCGCTTCCGCAAGGAAATGGAAGATACCTTTGGCTAACGAACTCTCTCTGTCGCGTCACCAAAACGAAAACCCCGGCCACATGGACCGGGGTTTTCAATGTGCAGGGCGATGCCCCAATCAGGCCGACAGCTTGCTGTCCAGGCCGCCCTTGGCGTTCAGCGCCATCAACTCGTCGCAACCGCCAATATGTTCGTCATTGATGAAAATCTGCGGCACGGTGTGTTTGCCATTCGCACGATCCATCATTTCCTTTTTGCGACGCGGTTCCATCATCACATCGATCAATTCGTACTTCGCACCCTTTTCTTCAAGAAGCTTGCGGGCACGCTTGCAATAGGGGCACCATTCGGTGGCATAAACTTCGACTTTTGCCATCTGGCCATGTTCCTTTTTCATCGGGTCGTTATCGGCGCTATGGCGCATATTTTCACGGCCTTGTACCAGAATACGACCGGCAATCCGTCCTGTATGGGCGTTCTATAACAGATATTTTGCGACGCGTCATCGGACCACCCGTGCAACTGTGATCACGTCGACGTGCATGGCTCCGGCGCGCTTTAAAATCCGCGCGCATGCATTGGCCGTCGCCCCGGTGGTCAGCACATCATCAATCAAAACCACGCGCGCCCCCGAAAGCCCGATCCGCTGTGCGATCCTGTCATCCACGCCGAACGCACCGCCGACTTCGCGCTTGCGCGACGACGGCCCCAAACCGCCCAGACTGCGCGTTTTTCGCAACCGCCGCAGCACCGTGCCATGCCATCCAATGCCGGTCTGGCGCGACAAACTGGCGGCCAACAACCCAGACTGATTATATCGCCGCATCAAAAGCCGGGTACGATGCAACGGTACCGGAAGAATGATATCCGCATCTACCCAGAAATCCCGCCCGGCCTGCACCAGCCAGCGACTTAAAAGCGGCGTCAGATCCGTGCGATCCCCGTGCTTGAACCGTAAAAGGTAATCACGACTGGCGTCGTCATAAATCAGTGCCGCACGGGCCCGATCAAACGCAGGCTTTTTACGTAAACATTCTCCGCACAGGATGCCATCGCCCTCATTGTCGTCAGCGGCAAGCTCGAACGGATAGCCGCAACACGCGCACAGTGGATCGGAAATAAACCGAAGCCCGATCCAGCAATCAGCACAGACCGCATGTACCGTATCGGTAACCGCACCGCATCCACCACAACGCGGCGGCAAAACGGTGCGCAAACCGATCTGCATCACATTGCCGACAATACGACCAATCTGTGCCGATAAAATCCCCACCCGATCATCCTGCTTATGCATCGTCACCGATTACAAAACATCCGATCCTATCACGCGTGATGATTGAAACGATGCGCTAATTGATACGCTTATCCGCACGCAGACGATCCACCGCCAGATCGATAAAAGCCCGGACCTTGGCAGGAGCATGGCGACCTTCGGGATGGACGATATGGATGGGGATCGGTTCGGGCTCATAATCACGCAGAACCACTTCAAGCGATCCATTCTCGATAAAAGGTGCTGCCTGATATGACATCATCCGAACCAATCCCCATCCGTCAATCGCCGCCTTGCGGGCCGCTTCAATCGAATTGGTTTGCAGTCGTGCATTGACCGAAAGACTGATCTTCTGATCCCCTCCGAACTGCCAATCCAATGGTGCGGATGATCCGGTTGATGCGACAACCCTGTGCATCCCGATATCTGCCGGCACCGCCGGCCTACTATGGCGGTCCAAATAGCCAGGGGCCCCGCAAATGATACGCCGCACGGTCCCGACCTTGATCGCACTCATCGATGTATCGGCCATATGTCCGATACGGATGGCAAGATCGATGCCTTCCTCGACAATATTGACGATGCGATCAAACAACAGCACCCGGCCGCGCATGTCGGGATACAGGTCAAGAAACTCGGTCATCACCGCAAAGACATACATCTGACCGAACAGAACCGGGGCCGTGATGGTCAATGTGCCGCTGGGTCGGGCATAGGCACCGCCTGCGGCGGCTTCGGCTTCTTCCAGATCACCAAGCAATCGTTTGCAGTCATCATAATAATTTGCCCCTGGCTCTGTCAGGGTGACGGACCGGGTTGTCCGTGTCAAAAGCCGGGCACCGGTGATTTCTTCCAGGAACGCGACTGCACGTGTGACGGCGGGCGGGCTTGATCCCAACTCCCGGGCCGCCGCGGCAAAGCTTTGCGCCTCGACAACGCGCACAAAAATCTTCATCGCCTGAAACCGGTCCATGGTGCTTGCCCTGCACTGCCAACTTATCATTCCATTTTACGGAATAATGAATTCCCCGGAAACAATATTCTGCGGAATTTCGGAAACAGTCATAGTCAGTGGCATCACCTCAATCTTTTGCTGGAAGAAGAATCTGGAACAATGAAGCTGTATTATTTCCCCCTCTCGGGCCATGCCCATCGCGCCCACGTGTTTCTCAGCCTTCTGGGCGTTGACCATCATGTCGTCACGGTCGATCTGCCAAATGGCGCCCACAAATCCCCTGAATTCCTGAAACTGAACCCGCTGGGTCAGGTTCCCGTACTTGAAGACGGCGACGTGGTGATTGCCGATTCCATCGCCATCATGACCTATGTCGCGAAGAAATACGGTGCGACCGACTGGTTGCCCGAAGATGCAGAAAGTGCCGCCAAGGTCCAGAAATGGCTTTCGATCGCGGCAGGCCAGATTGCCTATGGCGTCTGTGCTGCCCGTCTGGTCACGGTTTTTAATGCCCCGTTCAATGCTGACGAGGTCATTGCACGCGCGCATGCCATTCTGGCCCATATTGAGGCCGCGCTTTCCGGCAAAGACTGGCTCGAACTGGACCACCCGACCATCGCCGATGTCGCGCTTTACAGCTATATCGCCAATGCGCCCGAAGGCAATGTTGATCTTGCCCCCTATGGCAATGTGCGCGCCTGGCTGAAACGGGTCGAAGCCCTGCCCGGTTTCGTGCCGTTCGAACAGACTGTCGCTGGCCTGCGCAAGTCGGCCTGACAGGTCGGGCCGGTCTTTCGCCTTGTCCAGGCTCCCCCTGCACGGACACAGCGATCACCCCGCCCGACCGGCCCTTCCCCGACTTCCCTTGTGTCGCAAAGGAAATTGCCATGAACACGCCCGTTACGTCATCTGCCCCCGTAAAATTCACCCCGTCTGGCACCGACACCAACGGTCCGTGGCACGAAGGTGAAATTCACATGCAGAAGCTGGTCGGGGTCGATGAACGTATGGCCGAAGTTGGCAAACGTGTTCTGCGCGACCATCTGATCGACCAGCATCGCCAGTTTTACCCGCAACTGCCCTTTGCCGTATTTGGTGCAGTTGATAACAACGGCGATGTTTGGGCAACCCTTCGCGCCAATCACCCCGGCTTTCTGCATGCCCCCAATCCCTATCAGCTTGCCGTCGATATCCCACGCGATCCAGCCGATCCGGCTGATGCCGGGATGGATGACGGCAAGGCCATCGGCATGATCGGGATCGAGTTGCACACAAGACGCCGCAACCGCCTGAATGGCACCATCGCACGTTCTTCTGATGATGGTTTCGCGATCCGGGTCGGGCACAGCTATGGCAACTGCCCACAATATATCCAGTTACGTGATTTCGAGTTCACCCGCGATCCACTGGCCCCAACTTCGTCAGAAATCAAATTGCATGAGGATTTCGAAAGTACATTGAATGATCAGGCCCGCGCGATGATTGCTGCGGCTGACACCTTCTTTGTCGCAACCTATGTTGATCGCCCCGATGAGAACCGCGAGGTCGATGTTTCACACCGTGGCGGCAAACCCGGATTTGTCCGCATTGATGCCGATGGCAGCCTGACCATCCCCGATTTTGCCGGAAACCTGTTTTTCAATACGCTGGGAAATATCCTCGCCAATCCCAAGGCCGGCCTTGTTTTTACCGATTTTGCCACAGGCGATGTCCTGCAAATCACAGGTGATGCCGACGTCATCATCGAGGGGCCGGAAATTGCCGCCTTTCAGGGGGCGGAACGTTTGTGGCGGGTTTTCCCGCGTAAGGTCATCTTGCGCAAAGCCACCCTTCCGATCCGCTGGCGCGATCAAATCGATGGGGCCTCCCCCAACAGCCTTCTAACCGGCGACTGGGAAACGGCGGAACGTAAAATTGCGGCGATGAAAAATGCGATTATTTGGAAAAATTTCAAAATCGCGCGGATTGTGAAGGAAAACAGAATAATCAAATCCTTCCACCTTGAACCACTCGACGGGACTGGAACCCTGCCGCACAAAGCCGGACAGCATCTGCCGATCCGGGTAATGGTGCCCGGCCATGACAAACCGCTGATCCGCACCTATACGCTTTCAAGCAGCCCATCAGATAACCGTTATCGGATCAGTGTGAAGCGCGAAGGCGCGGTTTCAAGCCATTTGCACGATAACCTTGCCGAGGGCGATGTGATCGAGGCCCGCGCGCCTGCAGGCGATTTTTCAATCGATGCCCATGTCAAACGCCCGGCAGTTCTGATCGCGGGTGGCATCGGTATCACACCGATGATCTCGATGCTGCGCCATATCGTCTATGAGGGACTTCGCACTCGCGGTTTCCGGCCGACATGGCTGTTTTATGCCGCGCGAACCCTTGAAGACCGGGCGTTTGATGACGAGCTGGTCGAACTGGTCAAAGCAGCCCAAGGCAGCATTCGCCTTGTCCGCGTGCTTGCTGATCCGACCGACGCCGAACCGCGCAAGGATTACGAAGCATCCGGGCATATCGATATGGATTTGCTGCGCTCCCTGCTGCCGTTTGACGATTTCGATTTTTATCTGTGCGGTCCGCCACCTTTTATGCAGGCGATATATGACGGTTTGCGCGGCCTTAACATTACCGATACCCGCATCCATGCCGAGGCCTTCGGCCCCGCATCGCTGCAACGCAGCCACGACAGCCAGCCCGATCTGCCTGAACTGGCACCGGCAAGCAGCACGGATACAAAAGTTGATTTTTCAGGTTCGGACAAAAGTGCGATCTGGAAGCCAGATGATGGCAAAACCTTGCTGGAACTGGCCGAAGATGCCGGATTGGCACCAGAGGCAAGCTGCCGCGGCGGGAATTGCGGCACCTGCCGGACTAAAATCCTGCAAGGGAACGTCACCTATAAAACCCGGCCCTCGGCTAAAACCGCCCAGGACGAGGCATTGATCTGCTGTGCGGTACCTGCGGCTGCGGAAGATGGTAGCGATGAATCGCTTGTTCTGGCGCTTTGATCCGGTCTTGGATTGCAAGGGAGGGCGCGACGTTCTATCTAGGTCGTAACTTTTAAAACGACTTTTGACGGAGCTTCCCGCCCCATGGCCGATCCGATCACCGTTTTTGATCGCCACATCCTGAAACTGCGCCGCGACCGCGCGGCAAAACGTGCCAGCGAGTTCAATTTCCTGTTTGCCGAAACTGCCGAACGGCTTGCCGACCGGCTTGACGACACCACGCGCAAATTCCCGATAGCGGTTGATCTTGGCTGTCACAATGGCGAGCTTGGCCAGATCATCGGTGCACGTGGCGGGATCGAAACCCTGCATCAATGCGACATTTCATATGGTTATGCGCAGTCAGCCAAAATGCGCAACGACCGCACGACATTCGTTGCCGATGAAGAATTCCTGCCGTTTGGCGACGGGTCGCTTGATCTGATCCTTTCGAACCTGTCGCTGCATTGGGTCAATGACCTGCCCGGTATGCTGCTTCAGGCACGGCGCGCGCTTAAACCCGACGGCCTGTTTCTGGCATGCCTTCTGGGCGGTGATACGCTGCGCGACCTGCGCGAGGCATTGATGACCGCCGAGGCCGAAGAAGAAGGCGGCGTATCCCCTCGCGTATCCCCCTTTGTCGATGTTCGCGATGCAGGGTCGCTGTTACAGCGCAGCGGCTTTGCCCTGCCGGTGGTTGATAGCGACGATATCACCATCGATTATCCAGACGCCCTGAAACTGATGCGCGATCTTTCGGGGATGGGCGAAAGCAACCTTGTCGCCATCCGGTCCAAGAAATTCACCAAACGCAGCACATTGGCCCGTGCGGCGGCAATTTATCACGAACGTCACGGTCGCCCGGATGGCCGCGTTCATGCCAAATTTCAGGTGATCTACCTTACCGCCTGGGCGCCCGATGAAAGCCAGCCCAAGCCGCTTAGACGTGGTACCGGTCAGGTCAGCCTTGTCGATTTTCTGGGTGACGCCCCGGACAAGCCCGATCCGGCGAAAAGCAATTAGTCATACTTTTTGATTTAACCGATCAAAAGCAAACAGTTACCGGAATTTGACATGCTCCTTCCCTCTCCCCTGATCCGGGGCAAGCTGATCAAACGTTACAAACGTTTTCTGGCCGATATCGAGCTGGAAAACGGCGATATGATCACCGCCCATTGCGCCAATCCGGGCGGGATGATCGGGTTGAAGGAGGCCGGGATCGATGTCTGGCTGTCGCAATCGGACAATCCGAAACGCAAACTGAAATACAGTTGGGAACTGTGCCGGGTTGGCGGTGCGATGGTTGGCATCAATACTGCCCATCCCAACGCAATCGTCGAAGAAGCCATCTTGTCGGGCAAGGTGCCGGAGCTGGCCGGATATGAAACGCTGAAGCGTGAAGTCAAATATGGCAAGAATTCAAGGATCGATATCCTGCTTTCTGATCCGGAACGTGGGCTTTGCTATGTCGAAGTCAAGAATGTGCATCTTAAACGCGATGATGCTGTTCCGGGGCTGGCGGAGTTTCCCGATGCGGTTACCGCGCGCGGGGCAAAGCATCTTGACGAAATGGCCGACATGGTCGCAGAAGGTCACCGTGCCGTGATGTTCTATCTGATCCAGCGCGATGATTGCGACCGTTTTGCCCTGGCATCCGATATCGATCCGCACTATGCCGCGCGCTTTTCCGCGGCGACCAGCGCCGGGGTCGAGGCATTGGCCTATGACTGCATCATTGATGTCAAGACACCATCGGTAACCGTAAACAAGGCCGTTCCGATCCGGAACATCAGCGCAAAGTGACGGCATCCTTGCCAATTTCGCCCTGTCCGATTATGTCATTGAACTATGTTGCGACACAGCGACCATCGAATTTACTGCCGAACCAAGGAGATTTCGGGTGGCGAACGGAAAAGTAAAACTGCACGGACCCGAAGCATTCGAAGGGATGCGCGCCGCCGGACGGCTGGCTGCGGAAGTCCTTGATTACATTACGCCCTTCGTTGTTCCGGGCGAAACGACCGGCAGGCTGGATCAATTGTGCGATGAATATATTCGAGATCATAATGCGGTTTCGGCCTGCCTTGGATATCGCGGTTTTCCGAAATCGATTTGCACCTCGATCAACCATGTTGTCTGTCACGGGATTCCCGGCGACAAGAAACTGATGAATGGCGACATCATGAATATCGATGTCACGGTCATTCTCGATGGTTGGTATGGCGATACGTCGCGCATGTATATCGCGGGCACGCCCAAGGTAATGGCGCAGCGCCTTGTCGATGTGACGTACGAAGCATTGTGGCGCGGGATCAATGCGGTCAAGCCGGGGGCGACCCTTGGCGATATTGGCCATGCGATCCAGAGCTATGCCGAAAGCGAACGTTTTTCGGTTGTACGCGATTTCTGCGGTCACGGCCTTGGTCAGGTGTTCCATGATGCGCCCAATATCCTGCATTATGGCCGCCCGGGCGAAGGGCTGGTTCTGGAACCCGGCATGATTTTCACCATCGAACCGATGATCAACCAGGGCACTTATACCTGCAAAATCCTGCCTGATGGCTGGACAGCGGTGACGCGGGACCGCAAACTGTCGGCACAGTTCGAACATTCACTTGGCGTCACCGATGACGGGTTTGAAATCTTTACCCGTTCACCGGCCGGGCTTGAAAAACCACCATACGACATTAGTGCTGCCGCCGAATAAGGCCGCAAACAAAAAGGGGGAAGCGGATTTGAGCGAAACAGAAGATCGCAAGGCTGCTTCCCGTCCTGACGCATCAATAGATGTACAGATTGATGACGGCACGCGCGTCTTTTTCGATCAGACGCGCGCTGCGGTTCCGGTCGGACAAAGTACCAGTTTCCAGCCATCGCCGAGCGACGCAAAACCGCCCAAACCCCATTATCACGGCCACCGTCAACGCCTGCGCGAACGGTTCCTTAAAGGCGGGGCCAATGCTCTTGCCGATTATGAATTGCTTGAACTTCTGCTGTGCATGGCCATGCCGCGTGGCGATGTCAAACCGCTGGCAAAATCGCTGATTACGCAGTTTGGCAGCTTTGCCAATGTTCTTGCCGCACGGCCCGAAGATTTGCAAAAGGCCAAGGGGCTTGGCGATGCCGGAATTGCCGCGATCAAGGTGGCCGAGGCAAGCGCGCAATATCTGGCCCGTGAACGCGCGATGGAATTGCCCGTGATCGCCAGTTGGGAACAGCTGATTGATTACTGCCGGGTGCGTCTGGGCCATCGCAAGACCGAAGAACTACATCTGCTGTTTCTGGACCGCAAGAACCGGTTGATTGCCGATGAATGCCATCAGACCGGCACGGTCGATCACACCCCGGTTTACCCGCGCGAAGTGATCAAGCGCGCCCTTGAATTGCACGCCAGCGCGATCATTCTGGTCCATAACCATCCCAGCGGCGATGCCACCCCATCGCGCGGCGATATAGACATGACGCGCAAGATTGTCGAGGCCGCAAAGGCGATGGAAATCACCATCCACGACCACATCATTATCAGTCAGGCCGGGTATAATTCGTTTAAAACCCTTGGCCTGATCTAATCATCTGCTCCCGGATTATCACCATGCCCCATATCGGACTGGTATCACTTGTCGTGGCAGATTACGACGATGCCATTGATTTCTATGTCAACAAGGTCGGGTTCGAACTGATCGAGGATACCGACATGGGCAACGGCAAACGCTGGGTAATTGTCGGCCCGAGGGGTGCGCGTGAAAGCCGTCTTTTGCTGGCACAGGCATCGGGGGAAACACAAACCGCTGCCATCGGCAATCAGACCGGCGGGCGGGTCGGATTTTTCCTGAATACTGATGATTTTGCCCGCGACCATGCCCTGATGAAAAAGGCGGGGGTTCAGTTTCTTGAAGAACCGCGATACGAGCCATATGGCACCGTTGCCGTCTTTGCCGACCTTTATGGCAACAAGTGGGATTTGCTGGAACTCAACGCCCCCTGACGACCACGATCAAAGGGCAGCGTAGTCATAAAAGCACCGCATACCGGCTGAAACAATCAGAAATCCGCTACAAATGCCGATGACCAGCAAAGCCACAAGCGTCATGCCCATACAAAAACGCTTAAACCAGACCATTATCCTCCGCGGGGTTTCATTTCGGCTGAAAACAAAGGGCGGGTCGGTCCACTGGAAATGACCAACCCGCCAGAAACCGGCCGCCTGGATTGGGGCGGGCAGGAGACCGGTATATGATGATCAGGATCAGAAGTTGTAAACCAGCCCCAGACCGATGCTGTAGACATAATCCTCGTCAATCAGGGGACTATCGGTATAGCTGTCAGGCAGGAACTGGATACCGCTGGTGCCCAGCAAAATAAGGCTTTCGGTAATCGGGTAGGTTACTGAAAGATCAAGATGCGGGATGAATGCCGCGTCCGCGTCATAGGCACTGCGGTCGCTACGGACTTCATTGCCACTAACCCCGACATGGTAGTTTGCCAGTTTCTCGCTTTGCCAGAGCACCCCGCCACTCCAGTCGAACGTCACATCCTGCCAGTCCATCGGAATGGTATATGTCAGGTCAACTTCATGACCGTCATGGGCATCATTGACGTCCGTCAGATAGGAAGCCGTCAGTTCCCCGCGCCACAGACGGCTGCTGAATTCGCCACCAACTTCATAAGCCATATCACGTTCATGCATACCGCGTAGATAGGCACTATCGTCATCATCAAATGGCTTCATGCGCAAGTCGCCAATCACGGAAAAACTGGCATAGTCGTTTTCCCAGGCCGTTACCGAAATACCGTCGGTCCCGATATGCAACCTGTCCGCATCATAAGCCAGAAGCGGCAGCCCCCCTATATCAATGGTGTCGGCACCACGATAGGGATTGCTCTCAATCTGGCCAAACGCCCCGAACTGCCAAACGCCACCAAGCCAAGGATCAGCGACTTCGTCCTGTTTGTAATTGGCCTCTTTGCGCGGGATATCCGTTGCGCTTTGCTGCGCATTGGCCGACGTACTGATGACGAGCATAAGCGCACTTGCACACAATCCGGCCCCCAACAGGATCAAACCGTTCCCGACCAGATTTGAAACTTTATAAAAATTCATTTTGTCAGATCACCCTTGTATCAGTTTTGGTGACCCGACAATGCAATGTCGTTCTGTGTCTGGCGTCCGGCTCTGTATCTTCGAACCTGATCTATGCGATCAAAAGGTACGAATGCGCATTCGGACGCGTTAAGTATTTGTATTTAATGAATTCTCATCTCGGTACGCACTGGGCGTTTTGCCGATGATTTTCTTGAAGGCCAGATTGAAAGTCGATTTGGAATTAAACCCGACACTGATGGCGATATCGAGGATCGTGCGATCCGCCTCCTCGATCAGAAGGCGGGATGCCTCGTATGTACGGACCTCGTTGACGAAATCAAAGAAGCTTTTGCCTAGATGCTGGTTCAGGACATAGGAAAGCTGGTTGGGTGTCACGCCGACCGCATTGGCAAGTTTCGGCATAGTCAAAAGCGGATCGAACATCAATTCGCGTGCGGCGACAATACGATCCAATTTTGCCCGTATCCGGCTTACATCGTTAGGATCAACCACACTGCGCACCAGACCTGATCTGGGCTTTTTTTCGTCGCTTTCACGGGTGTTTTCAACCTCGTCACGTTCGGGCTGAACGAACAATGCCGGGTTCACTGCGATCACGTGACACATCCGGAAGAACACTAGAACGAAGGTCGCCTTCACGCCGAGCTGTAACCATTCGCTGCGTGAAACGATGGTATCAAAAAGATTGATCAGCGTGAAAAGGGTAAAAATCACACTTAACCCGACCAGCAGTTCCTGCACCCAACGCCGGAGTCCTTTCCGGTCCACTTCAAGCTGCCGACTGACATCCTGTAGATACCGAACCACAACACGCCAAATACGGAACATGTAACTTGCAAACTGAAGACAGAATGTCATTATTAGCAAAATCAGCAGCATATTGAAGATCTTACCTAGCCGGAAATCCAGATCGACATTGATCTCCTCAATGGTCACCCCAGACAAAGAAGTATCAGGACCGAGCAGGTACACCACCCCCATCATCACCACCGACACAGGAAGCATAACCGCAAAATGCCATGTCGGCCTGGCAGAAGGTTTCCCCGATATTTCCAGAAAATACAGATAGATGGCCGGGATGAAGGCAAAATAGAAAGGGGTAAAGACGGGGGCCAGATACAGATTTACAAGCGGACTGACCATTGTATCGATAATGTCATCCGCAAAGCTCATTCCCACAGCCACCGCGAATATCATCAGCCAGCGATTGGCCCTAAATGCGCGCCGGCCCTCGCCCCGCAGAAGAACAACCAGAAAAATGGTCTGGGCCGCACCGAGTGCCGAAATCAGCAACAGCAACAAGTCAATCGGTTCCAACATTCATGCGTCCGTGATTTGCGGTGATACGGGAGGGATATCTGAATTCCGGCCAAGACTAGTCAGGATATCAGGCTACTGACCAGTGCTACACTGCGAAAGGGTCTCCGATCGATAAACACTTGGCGTTTTGCCGGTAATTTTCTTGAAAGCCAGATTGAAGGTGGATTTGGAATTGAACCCCACACTGATTGCGATATCGAGGATCGTGCGATCCGGCTCCTCGATCAGAAGGCGGGATGCCTCGTTTGTTCGAACCTCGTTGACGAAATCAAAGAAGCTTTTGCCTAGATGCTGGTTCAGGACATAGGAAAGCTGGTTGGGTGTCACGCCGACCGCATTGGCAAGTTTCGGCATGGTCAAAAGCGGATCAAGCATCATATTCCGATCTGTGACAATCCTTTCAAGCCGGGTTCGAATGCGTTCTATATTGGAAACGTCTACAATTGCACGTGACATTGGGGCGTCTTGGTCATCAAGCTCTTGCGCGGAACCATGAGGCACAGATAGATCGTCAAAAACGCCGCCTTCGGTTTCCCGCTGCACAAAAAGCGCAGGATTCTGCGCAATCACCTGGCACATCCGGAAAAAGACAAGCACAAACCCCACCTTGACACCAAGCGACAGCCACTCCGCCCGCGACACAAACAGATCGAACAGATTGGTCAGGGTAAAAACAGTAAACAACACGGTCATGCCGACAAGAAGTTCCGTCACCCACCGGCGCAGCCGTTCACTATCGGCCTGAAGCTGCCAGTCGGCCTGTTGCAGATAACGCCGCGCACACCGCCAAATGCCCGTCATGTAAACGGCAAACAGGACACAAAACAGAATCACGATGGCCAGCAACACCATATCGGCAAGCCCCGTTGCCGAGAACTCGATCTGCAAACCGGCATCACGAATATGACCATCGTCGGCGATCATACGCGCACGTTTCAGGTAGACCATAAGCCCGATGGCCGCAGTAACCGGCAACAGCACCAGAAAATGCCGATATGGTCGTGGAGCCGGATCGCCGGAAATCTCCCGGAAATACAGATAGATCGACGGGATCAAGGCAAAAAAGAATGGCGCAAAAACCGGGACAAGATACAGGTTCGTCAGCGGGCTGATCATCGGATCGAACGTATCATCGATAAAACTCATGCCGACAGAAAATCCGAATACCATCAGCCATCGATTGGCCGTAAATGCCCGTTTCCCTTCATCCATCAGCAGGACAATAAGGAAAATCGCCTGTGCAGTTCCAAGAACCGAAACGATCAGAAAAAGAAGATCAAGTGTTTCAAACATTCATGTGTCCGTCGCTTGCGACGATAAAGGTTACAACAGCGATATCATACCCACGCTCCCCCGCTGAAAAGCAGAAAATAGCCCTATGGTGCCGTGTTACGCTGCGACATGGTTTCTGATCGGTAAACACTGGGTGTTCTGCCGGTGATTTTCTTGAAGGCAAGATTGAAGGTCGATTTCGAATTGAAACCAACACTGGTCGCGATATCAAGGATCGTGCGATCCGGTTCATTGACCAGCAACCGGGATGCCTCGCCGGTTCGGACTTCGTTGATGAAGTCAAAGAAGCTTTTGCCAAGATGCTGGTTCAGCACATAGGAAAGCTGGTTGGAGGTTGCACCGACTGCATTTGCAAGCTTTGGCAGGCTGATAAGAGGATCAAAAAGCAGGTCGCTTCTGGTCCTGATGGCGTCAAGCCGTTTACAAATTCTGCTGATTTCATCGGCATCCACCAAGTTGCGAGGCGCAAACCGGGTTTGCCTGGACCCGGTTGCCGTGAAATCACGGGCATCTTCATCCATTGCCATCTCTTGCGCCCCGTCCCATTCCGCCTGAACGAACAAAGCCGGGTTGTGCGCAATCACGTGGCACATACGAAAGAATACGAGCGCGAACGCCCCCTGTACAAGGGTCGTTAGCCATTCGCTATCGGTAATGAAAATATCAACAATCGTCGTCGCGGTAAAAATCAGGAAAATCAGGCTAATGCCAGTCAGCAGTTCCGTGACCCAGCGGCGCAGAACGCGCTGATCCGCACCGAGCTGTTCACTCGCCTGCCGCAGATAGCCAATCGCAACCCGCCAGATTTTGACCATATAGCCAAATAACTGCACATAAAGCGCAATAATGATTGTCAGCAGGATCACAGCCACAGGCAAATGACTTTCAATATCGGTATCCAGTTCGAAATCGATTTCTCCGCCAATGTCGCCCGGAAGTATACGGGTGCGCATTATGTGTACCGCGACCGCCGTCAGGATGGCGACCGGCACCAGAATGACGAAATGCCCCCACGGATAGCGCACGGGACGGTCAGCAATTTCGCAAAAATACAAGTAGATAGATGGTAAAAAGGCAAATGTGACCGGTACAAAAATAATCGCCAGATATAGAATATAAAGCGGCGAGAGGAAGACATCGCTGATGTCTTCGACAAAGCTTGCGCAGGCGGTCAGCGAGAACACCAGCAACCAGCGATTCGCACGAAATGCGCGTTTGCCCTCGTGCCGCAACAGCAGCATCAGGAATGCGGCCTGTGCAAGGCCGACTGCAGCAATAAGCAAAAGAACGATTTCGGACGTATCCATTCTTTATCCTGATGGTCGCTGTCTGTTGTTAACCGGGGCCGACGAGAGCATCCCCAACAATTCCGGGGGCGGTCGCGTGCGTATCTGCAGCAACTCGGTATTTGCTTGGTGTTGTACCGGTTACACGCCTAAACGCAAGATTGAAGGTGGATTTTGAATTGAACCCGACGGCCATGGCAATATCAAGAACCGGCCTGAGAAATGCCAAGTATGGCAACCATCAGGGCCGCCAGATCAAACGGGCTTAAAGGCATCTTTCGGTCGCATTTGTTGATAAAGGAAATCTGCAAAACAGCGTACGCAAAAACCCGTAGCCTGAATGACGATGTTTCTCAACGGCAATTTTTTGAATTCACGCTTGTTTCATCAAGCTGCCATGACGCGATACCGGGTTTGTATTCCGAAATCTTTTCACGCGCGAAAATGTAATCAGAGAACGCCCATTTTCGCGCCAAGATATTGAAATCGCCTGAATTGCCGAAAAATAATGCAGAAAATCACAAAGCCCGATTCGTGATCACCGAATTTGGCGGCCAACCCTTTGAATGTGAACTGTTTCACTTTTTGCGCATATAGCCGCAAGGCGCGACGCGACAATCACCGTTACATGCAAAACGTTTTACAGGCGAAAGTTGCAGGCTTCCTCAGCCGTAGAACAATCTGTTATTTCCGAATAATACGCAAAATAATACCAAAAAATGACCATAATCACGCAAAAAAACACCATTTGTTTCAAATTTGTGGAATCGTGACTTGCAGATCACGCATGTCAGTCTCAGTATTTTTGCGTACGTACTTTCAGGGAGTACGTCGGCAACAAAGCAAAATAGATGAGGGAGACATTACAGATGTCACAAAACGCGAAGACCGCAAATGGTCTCGTGAAGGGATTGCTTAATTCCTCGCGGGCCTTTGTGCTGGGTACGGCATTGCTTGCCGGTTCCATGACCATGCTGTCCACCACACATGCACAGGCTGAAAAAATCCTGCGCGTCGGCAATGACGGCGAACCGCAATCAATGGACCCGCATTTCATTTCGACGGTTCAGACCAGCCGCCTGTCGGATGATATGTTTCTGGGTCTTCTGACATATGGCCCGGATGGTGAACCGGTGCCAGGTGCAGCTGAAAGCTGGACCGTTTCTGACGACGGCATGACCTATACCTTTAAAATTCGCGATCACAACTGGTCGGACGGCGTGCCGGTAACTGCCGGTGATTTTGTCGCGGGCTGGAACCGCCTGCTTGACCCGGCGACCGGTGCGGAATACGCATCCCTGCTTTATATCATCGAGGGTGCCGAGGCTGTTAACAGTGGCAAGGAAGGCGCGAAACTCGCGGCCACCGCCCTGGATGATAAAACCTTGCAGGTCAAACTGACTGCGCCAGCCCCTTATTTCCTGGCACAACTTACCCACCAGACCGCCTTCCCGATCCCGCAGCATGCGATTGCCAAATTTGGCAAAGACTGGGTGAAACCGGAAAATATCGTGGTGAACGGTCCGTACAAACTGACCGAATGGCTGCCGAACGTTCATTCCAAACTTGAAAAGAACGCGGAATTCTATGACGCCGCCAATGTGCCGATCGACGAGGTGATCTATTACACCTATGAAGATCGCACCGCGATGCAGAACCGTTTCCGTGCAGGCGAACTTGACGTCGCACGCGACATCGCGTCCGAACAGATTTCCTGGCTGCGCGATAACCTTGCCGATAGCCTGCGCATCGCACCGTATGCCGGTATCTATTACTATGCGATCCGTACCGACAAGGACATGTTCAAGGATGTCCGTGTCCGCAAAGCCCTGTCGATGGCGATCAACCGCGAAGCCATTACGGACTCGGTTCTGAAAACCGGTGAACTTCCGGCCTATTCCTTTGTCCCGCCCGGAACCGGTAATTACGGCGAGCCAGCATACATTTCGTGGAAAGACCTTTCCTATAATGAAAAGCTCGAAGAAGCCAAAAAGCTTCTGGCCGAGGCCGGTTATGGCCCTGACAATCCGCTTAAATTCACCCTGCGCTACAACACGTCTGAAAACCACAAGCGCATCGCGATTGCGGCCCAGAACATGTGGAAGCAGATCGGCGTTCAGGCCGAACTGTTCAACACCGAAGGCAAAATCCACTATGCCGATCTGAAGGTCGGTAACTTTGAAGTGGCACGTGCGGGCTGGATTGCCGATTACAACGACGCGCAGAACTTCCTGTTCCTCGGCGAAGAACGGACCGGGCCGCTGAACTACGCGGCTTTTGATAACCCGCGTTACAACGAACTGATGCTGGAAGCCGAAAAGGAAGGCGACCTTAAAAAGCGTGCCAGCCTGATGAAGCAGGCCGAAGCCATCATGATGGAAGCACAGCCTTACATCCCGATTTACTACTATGTCTCGAAACAGCTCGTCTCACCGAAGATCGAAGGCTGGATCGATAACGCCCCGGATCGCCACCTGACCCGCTGGCTCGACATCAAAGAGTAAACGCCGGAGACTTTGCCGCAGGTCTGGATCACGGACCTGCGGCAACCTATCGGCCCCCAATGGGGATGAGAGAGAATTATGTTATCTTACGCCATCCGGCGCCTGATGATCGCGATCCCGACGCTGTTCATCGTGATCACGGTTGCCTTTTTCATGATGCGCATTGCACCAGGCGGACCGTTCGATCAGGAACGTGCCCTGCCCCCGGAAATCGAAAAAAACATCAAGGCCGCCTATGACCTTGATAAGCCGCTGCTTGAACAATACACGATCTATATCGGCAAAATCCTGCGTGGTGACTTTGGCCCGTCGATCAAAATTCGCGATTTTTCCGTCGCCGAACTAATCATGGCTGGCGCCCCGGCATCGATGCAGCTTGGCCTGTCGGCGATCTTTCTGGCGCTGATATTCGGGGTTGGCTTTGGCACCTATGCCGCCCTTCGACAGAACAGTGCGGTTGATTTTGCGGTAATGGGCGTTGCCATGGTCGGCATTGCCATCCCGAACTTTGTCATGGCACCGCTTCTGTCGCTGGTGTTTGGCCTGTATCTTTCGATCCTGCCAACGGCAGGTTGGGGAGACGGCGAAATTCAATACAAGATATTGCCGATCATCGCCCTTGCCCTGCCACAAGTCGCCTATATCGCGCGCCTGACGCGCGGATCGATGGTCGAAGTCCTCCATTCCAATTACATCCGCACCGCACGCGCCAAAGGTTTGCGTGAAAAGCTTGTCGTCAACCGGCATGCGATCCGCGGCGCGCTTTTGCCTGTCGTATCCTATCTCGGCCCGGCGACGGCGGCGGTGATGACCGGTTCTGTGGTCATCGAAACCATCTTTGGCGTGCCTGGTATCGGGACCTATTTCGTCAAGGCAGCATTGAACCGCGACTACCCGCTGGTGATGGGTGTGGTCATTGTCTATGCGGTGATGATCATCCTTCTGAATTTCCTGGTCGACATGGTCTATGGCCTGCTCGATCCCAAGCTGAAGTCACGCTCATGATGAACAAGGATCAAAAAACAGCGATGCTTCAGGCGGCAGACGCCGCCGGAGAGATCGAGGGTCGCAGCCTGTGGCGCGATGCCCGTATTCGCCTGTTTCGTAACAAGGCCGCCGTCGGGTCGATGATCATTCTGGCCATCATTACCCTGATGGCAATTTTCGCCCCGCTGCTCAGCCCGTTTGAATACGACCAGATCGACTGGGGCTATATCCAGGAAGGTCCGAACTGGGAAAACGGCCATATCCTTGGCACGGATGGCAATGGCCGCGATATTTTCATCCGCATCCTTTATGGCGCGCGTGTATCCCTTGCGGTTGGTTTACTGGCAACGGCTGTGTCGCTTGTGATCGGCGTTACCTATGGCGCGGTCGCCGGCTATTTCGGCGGACGGATCGACAACATCATGATGCGGTTCGTCGATGTGCTTTATTCCCTGCCCTTCATGTTCTTTGTGATCATGCTGATGGTGGTGTTTGGCCGAAACATTTTCCTGATTTTCGTCGCCCTTGGCGCGGTTGAATGGCTGACCATGGCGCGGATTGTACGCGGTCAGACGCTTTCGATCCGGCGGCGCGAATTTATCGAAGCCGCCCATGCCACGGGTGTTTCGAACTTCAAGATCATTTTCCGCCATGTGATCCCCAACGTTCTTGGGCCGGTTATTGTTTACATGACGCTGACCATTCCGCAGGTGATCCTGACCGAGAGTTTCCTGTCGTTCCTGGGCCTTGGCGTTCAGGAGCCGCTGACAAGCTGGGGCGTTCTGATTTCCGAAGGGGCGAAAGTGATCGAAGCAGCGACCTGGATGCTGATTTATCCGGCGATCTTCCTGGCACTGACGCTGTTCTGTTTCAACTTCATCGGCGACGGATTGCGCGACGCCCTTGATCCGAAGGACAGATAGACACATGACAAACCATATTCTGACTGTTGAAAACCTGCGTGCCCGCTTCCAGACCCCCGACGGCGAGGTCGAGGCTGTCAACGATGTCAACTTCCATATCGATCCGGGCGAAACACTTGGCGTTGTTGGGGAGTCCGGATCGGGCAAAACCCAGATTTTCCTTGCCGTGATGGGTCTTCTTGCCAAGAACGGTAAGGCCACGGGTACGGTGCGCTACAAGGATAAGGATATCCTCAATATCCCGTCACGCCAGCTTAACAAAATCCGCGGTGTGACGATGTCGATGATCTTTCAGGATCCGATGACGTCGCTTAACCCGTTCCTCAAAATATCCAGACAGATGACCGAGGTACTGGTGGAACATCGCGGCATGTCCGAGGGTGATGCGCTTAAACGCGCGATCAACATGCTTGACCGTGTCGGTATTCCCGGTGCGGCACAACGCGTGCATATGTATCCGCATGAATTTTCCGGCGGCATGCGCCAGCGCGTGATGATTGCCATGGCGTTGCTGTGCGACCCCGAAGTCCTGATTGCGGATGAACCAACCACCGCCCTTGATGTGACGGTGCAGGCACAGATCCTTGATCTGCTGCGCGATCTTAAAAAGGATTTCAATACGGCCATTGTCATGATCACCCATGATCTTGGCGTGGTGGCAGGCCTGTGTGACCGGGTGATGGTAATGTATGGCGGGCGGATTGTCGAAACCGGTTCGGTGCGTGACATTTTCTATGACAGCCATCATCCCTATACCGAGGGGCTTTTGAAATCGATGCCGCGCATCGACACGGCAAGCGAAGAACACATGTTTGCCATCCCCGGACAACCGCCTAACCTGCAGAACCTGCCAAAGGGATGTGCCTATCAGGAACGCTGCGCCTATGTGATGGATCGATGCTGTGTTTCCCGCCCAAGCCTGTTTGGCTTTGACGATGGCCGCGCCAGTGCCTGCTTCCGGGAGGACGGTCAATGAATGCGATCCGTAAAAAGAAAAACGTCCCGATCCTGTCGGTTCGTGACCTTAAGGTTCACTTTTCCCTGCCGGGCAAGGGATTTTTTGGGGCAGAACGCCAGCTTAAGGCCGTCGACGGGATCGATTTCGATCTGTATCCCGGCGAAACGCTTGGCATTGTGGGCGAATCCGGTTGTGGAAAATCGACCCTTGGCCGTGCGATCCTGCAACTGATCCCGCCGACCAACGGGCAGGTCGTGTGGCTGGGGCGGGATATTGTCGGCGCCCCCCATCGCGAAATGCAGCCGCTACGCCGGGACCTGCAGATCATTTTTCAGGACCCGCTGGCCAGCCTGAACCCGCGCATGACGATTGGCGAGATCATCGCCGAGCCGCTTGTGACCCACAAATCCGAACTGGGTAAGGACGAAATCAAGGCGCGCGTTAAACGCATGATGGCGCGTGTCGGGCTTTTGCCACAGATGATCAACCGCTATCCGCATGAATTTTCGGGCGGCCAGTGCCAGCGTATCGGCATTGCACGCGCGATGATCCTCGAACCGAAACTGATCATTTGTGACGAGCCGGTTTCAGCACTTGATGTATCGATACAGGCGCAGATCGTAAACCTGTTGCAGGAATTGCAGCGCGAATTTGATCTGTCGATGATTTTCATCAGCCACGATCTTTCTATCGTGCGCCATATCTGCCACCGCATATTGGTGCTGTATCTCGGCAATCTTATGGAGCTGGCCGACCGCGACAGCATCTATGCCAACCCAAAACATCCCTACACCAAGGCGCTGATTTCCGCAGTTCCGATCCCGGATCCTGAGATAGAACGCACTAAGGAACGCATCGTGCTGACCGGTGATTTGCCCAGCCCGATCAACCCGCCATCGGGTTGCGTGTTCCGCACCAGATGTCCGTTTGCCAAGGATGTCTGCGCGACCGATGTCCCGACCGTTGACACCGTCAACGATCACCATCAGGTGGCCTGCCATTTCCACGAACGGATGTAGGAGGGCAACCTCCCTTTGCACCACCCAAACTTAGTCGGGCCGTCTTGCGACGGCCCGTTTTTTTTGTGGATCGCTCAGTAGTCTTCAAGATCAACCATGCTCAGCGTATCGATGATCTTTGTGCGATCCTGACCATCACGTTTGAAATAGACAAGCGCATAGGGTGCGTTGCTTTCAAGCGCCTGCCCAATCACGGCTTCGAAATCCTCGGGTGTGGAAATCTCGGTATCATTGATCCGGGTAATGAAATCACCCTTTGTAAATCCAGCCTGATCGCCTTGCCCCATCTTTTCCATCCGATCAACGACAAGCCCCTTCGTGCCAACGGGTAAATCCAGTTTTTCCCATGCCTTTTCATTAGCCGGAACCAGTTCGAGGCCCATGACTTTCTTCCGACCATCATCCTTCGGCGTTTTACCAAGAATCTTGTCGCGTTCGGCCTGACGACGGCGGCTTTTGGCTTCGTCCATATCGCCGGGGATCATCGTAAAGCTTTTAAATCCACCATCGCGCCAGACGGTAACGGTCGTTTCACCTTTTGCCTCCGCCGCCTGCATGCGGAAATGCAGGCGCGATGTGACCGTTTCGCCATTCACCGCAACAATCACATCTCCTGCACGAATACCTGCTTGATAGGCCGGTTCGTCATCGGGGGCCCGGTGGATCAACATTCCCTCGTCATGGTCCATCCCCAGAAGCTTGCCGATGCCCGGCTTGACTTCAGAATAGGCAATCCCGAACCATCCGCGTTTGATTTCACCATCTTTGACAAGCAGATCAATGATCCCCTGCGCATGTTCAGCCGGGATGGAGAAGGCCAGCCCCTCATTCCCGCCAGAGCGGGTATAAAGCGCGGAGTTAACGCCAACGACCTTGCCATCCATCGACAGAAGCGGCCCGCCGGAATTGCCCTTGTTTACCGCGGTATCGGTTTGCAAATACGGGTTATATTCCCCTTTGGATAGCTGGCGCTGCTTGCCCGAAATCACCCCGGTGGTCAGACTTTGATCAAAGCCATAGGGATAACCAAGCGCAAAAACCGGATCGCCGATGCGGATCGCATGCGAGTTGCCCCATGAAAGCGGCTTAACATTTTCAGGCATTTCAACACGAAGGACGGCGAGGTCGGTCAGAAAATCCTTCCCCACCAGATCAGCACGAACACGACGACCATCTTTTAAAACAACGACAAAACGCGCACCATCGCGGACCACATGCTCGTTGGTAACAATCAGGCCGTCATCGGTAATGAAAAAACCAGTCCCGGTCGACGCATTGCGCTTCTTTTTCTGCCAGTCGTATTTCGGTTCTTCACCCTTTTCACTTTCCTTGTTCTTTTCATCGCGATCATTGCGATCTTCATCCTCGTCCTGATCGCCACGTTCGTTTGGCGGCAGATAGAAATCCTCGCCGTTTTCCTTTTTCTCCCGTTCTTCGGCGACGATCTCGGCATAGCTTTTCTTGATGACATTGATGCGAACAACGCCAAGTGAAACAGCGTCATAAACTTCGGCAAGGTTTTTGTCGGACAATGCCATGCTTGCCTGTTCTGCCATTGCATGAACGGGGACAAGGCTTGATGTGGCAAGCATCGCGGCAAACAGGGTCGCGGTCAGGGTTCTTTTCATATTATCGATCTCACAAGCAGGTTTGGCCGGGGCTAAGCCCCGGCAGGATTAACGCGGAATTTTCAGTAGGTGTAAGTCAGTCCAAGCCAAACTGTCCGGCCCTTGCGGTAGGGGGTAGATGACGCAAGCGTATGGGCGCCGCCGCGGTTCAGAACATTCTCGATGGAAGCATTAAGGGTCAGAACACCCTTTTCCCGGCTGATAATGTCGTAATCAAGCGTCATATCCAGATCGAAACGCGCCTTGGCGTCGCCGTCCTCATAGACATCATAGGTCGAGCCATTGATGGTGGTATTCGATCCGCTGTCATCTATCGTGGAATAGGACAAGGTGTAGCGCCCGGTTAGTCCGGTACGCAGGCGATTGTCATCAAAACTCGAAAACAGGCTGGCGTTAAAGAAGATCGGCTCGTCCAGATTACCGGTCAGGATCGACAGATCCGTGGTCGATATGATCTTGCCGTTATAGACCACACTTTCGCTGTCATCACTGGTCAGGAAGTAACTGTTGTTGGAAGTTCTGCGTTCGGAATATTGGCCATTGATATTGAACACATGACGCCCGCCGAACGGCCCGGAACCAATTCCCCTGCTCCATTCTGCGGAATAGGAGGTGTAGAGGCTGGAGCCCTCATTCGACAGATTATATTCGGTTGTTCCGGTGTCATCGATGGCACGCGAAAACTGGTCACGGCCTTTTCTTTCCAGCCATTTCAACCGTGTCACCCCGCCAAGAAACGGCAGAGGGAATGAAACGGACGCTGTCTGTTCGTCGGAAAAGGGGGTGCTCAAACCTGAACCGGAAAATGACCGCTTTATCCCCGATGAAGACGCCGCCCAGTCATCATAGAAAATAGATGAACCCGGTGTCGTGGTAGTATCGGCAGTTCGCGTTTCACTGATGGTTGCCGGCGTTGCATCCTGAAAGGCGTAACTCAGCATGTTTGCTGCGTAATAGCGGTTCCACCCCGCATTGAAGCTGATATCCCAATCCGTGTAATAGGTCGCGTTGAAACGCGGGGCGAAGTTGGTATTACCAAGATAGGTATCGTGTTCAAGCCGTGCACCCGGCCTGATTTCCAGTTCGCCAAAAGGAACATGATCAAAGACAAGCGTATATTCATTATAAAGGGCTGTGCTTACGAAACTGACACTTCCTTCAAACGCTTGGTATTTTGTCCGCCGCCGGTTTGCCTGATCACCGTCATCGCAGAAGATGTCATCGGCACTGGCGCAAACGACGTTGGTTCCTGTGGTACGCGTTGTTGCATAATATGCATCTGCGCTACGTTCACGGGTTCCACTGAGACGATGGATATCCGCCCCCAGAAGGAAGTTCGTTCCAAAGATATCGCCGGTAAGGTCGGCTGTATAACCGATATCCTGCTGTGTCTGGGACAAATCCCCGTACCAGCCGGTCACACATGTGCTGGAATCACACAAATCGGCATATTTTGATCCGGCCACCGTCGTGCTGATCTGACGACGCACATTGCTTTCAGAATCACGTGCATTTTCAGATGTATTAAAGGAAAGCTTGGTATCCAGAAACAGATTGGAAACCCCATAGCCATCATATTCAAACGGCTTTTCGAGACCAACATAGGTGGTCAATCCATTGCCGATGATATCCATCTTGCTGTTATAGTTTTCTGATGCTTCCCATTCCTGGGCATAGGGCGCATAAACGATCTGGGCCGTGATCGCAGCACCCGTATCGCTTTCGTAGCGCAGTTTTCCCAAAACGTTGTCGGCTTCGGTACTGGTCGTTACCTGACGACCGTAATAATCGTCGCCCGCCGTCTTGGTCGTTTCGGCAGTACGCCGACCTGCCGAAACCAGCATTCCCCAATTATCACTGATCGGTGTGCTCGCAGACGCGGAATAAAACCATTTTTCATAAACCGGTTCTTTGGCGTCAGTGTCGGGGGTTTCCTCGGATTTCAGATGATAGTCGTTCCAGTTCGATCCACCCCGTTTAATGCTTGCGCCAAATGTTGGTTCGCTTGACGGGTTTTTGACCTTGTAGTTGACAACGCCGCCTTGAAATCCGCCGTATTTAGCCGACACGTTGCTGTCGATGATCTCGGCCTGCTCGAGAATATTTGCATCGACATAGACGGTTTGAGGATGCAAACCATGAAGTGTGTCTGCATTGATCGTATTGTCGTCATCTTCTGGCATGTTTGAGTCGTTATAATTCGACTCAGTTCCGCCAAAGGAATTGATCCCGACACCGTCGAGCATAAAGTTGTTCTGATCAACCGCTGCGCCGGATATGCTGATATTTTGCGGACGCAAATCCTGCTCGGCTGTTGCAGTTGCACCTTCTTCGCCGCGTTGCCCCGCAATCACATACTGAACATTCGGATTGGCGCGAAAAATCTTGTTCGGGTCACTGTCACCCTGAACCACCGCACCGATCATCTCTTCGCCATACACAGTTGACCCGCTGGCCGCACCGGTTCCGAGTTGGAAGATCGTTGTGCGATTTGCACTGACAGAAACGGGGGCGGTAACGATTTCTTCGTCAGATGACTGGTTGGATAGCTTGGGGGAAATAACCAAAACACCGTCGGTAACGGCAAAGGTAACTTCCGTCCCCTCAAGCATTTGAAACAAGGCGTTTTCAATGCTGAGCTGACCAACCACGGCCTGACCATTCATCGCAAGGTTGGTGCCATCCTGGACCGAAAACGGAATACCGGCCTGCTGCGACAATAGCTCCAAAGCGCGCATCAGCGGCACGGAGGGAATGTCAAAGCTGTAAAGTCGTGATGCGACCGGCTTATCGACAACCGCACGTTCCTGTGCATGCAGAAAATTCGACGACATCCCCCCCAGCAAGGCAGAAGACGCAACAGCGCAGAACAGCAAATCCTTCCATGCCCGCCCCTTTGAGGTTTCGAAGAGGTTGCGGACTGTGTCCTGTTGTCTGGTAGGCTTCATTCGGCACGACCCAATGCAAGTTATTGCGTATCACTCGCACTTAAGGACGGAAGGCCCGACAGTAACCGGACATCTTTTTTTAATATTTTTGTTCAAATAGGGAATTCATCGAGGAGTTCAGGCTAAATCCGCACCATTTTCAGGCCGAACCAATCTGGAACCGTGATTTCAGCGCACCAGAAGATACTGATCAAACGGCAGTTCAATCATTCTTGTTCCGGTTGTCCGCGCAATCAGATCAAGTGACACCATTGCATCGGCAACATTGAACCGCCCACGGATTTCGAGATCGGCAATGCCGGGATCAAGCCAGATTTCCATGCCACTCTGCCGACTTACGGCATGTATCACATCAGACAGCTTTGCTGGCGAAAACACCCGCCAACCTTCAAGGATTTGCGTAATATTGTCGCCATTGAAGTCATGCCGCCGGACATCGCCCCCGCTGGATACAGTCACCCCTTCACCTGCATGAAGGGTGACTTCACGGGCAGGCGGCGATTGTTGTTGTTGTACCCGGACGGTTCCTTCGGCGACGCCGACTTCGCTGGTTTGATCATCACCGATCACAACAAAACGTGTCCCGACAACAACAACCCGACTTTGTGGCGTGGTTACCACAAGCGGGCGGTCCTTATTCGGTGCAGCCGAAATCACTACCGCCCCATCCTCAAGAACGATATGGCGTTCGCGTTCGGTAAATTCCCAATAAAGCCGGGTACCAGGTGCCAATTGCAATTCGCTGCCGTCCGGCAAAAACTGACGAACCGGTGCCATGTTCGCCGCGATATACCCCGGATGACCAGAATGGTCTGCCGGGGACAACGTCAGGACGGCAACAAGAATCGCCACGCACATTGCAACACCGCCCCAGATTGCTTTTCGCACATTTGTTAGCCTTGGCGGGGTCGAACGTCGCGGCTTACCGAAAGGAATCGATATTTGCCGCGTGCTTGATGGCGCATGGTTTCGCGCACCGGTGCCTTTCTCAGTATCGAATTTCCGCAAGATATCATCGAAATCACGGTCACTGAGAAAGGCCCGAACCGCGCGCGCCGCCTGTTCATGATCCGCACTTTGGCCGCACCACTTCTGAAATGCGACATGCGTATCTGTGCCCTCAATATCCGCACCATCGCGAGCAAGCCATTGCATTGCCTGATCAACAAGGCGGCTTTGCAGATCTTTCTGTTCTGTGGTCTCCGGTTTATGGCCGGTATGGCGGTTGCCGCTCATAAGCAATGGCCTAGTCATAGTGTTTCATCAGATCACGACACGTTGTCATGGCACGATAAAGATGCTTCTCGATCGCGGCCTTTGACAATCCGGTCGCTGCGGCAATTTCATCATGGGTCTTACCATGCAACTTACGCAAGATGAAGACTTCTCTGGATCGCGTCGGCAAGGATGAAAGTGCCTGCTCAAACGCCTGAAGACGCTGACGATGGTATATAACATTGTCTGCAAGCGGGCGGTCCTCCGCTGTCCATTCCAGCGGATCAAGCCCGGATTTAAGTTCGACAATATGACCGGCATTGCGACGTCTTTGATGATCCCGGATCAGATTAAGAACCACGGTCCGAAGGAATGCAGGTGGATCGCTGATCGGTTCTTGCCTGTCTTTTGCCCCGGCAATCCTTACAAAGGCATCTTGGACAATGTCCTTTGCCTCATCAGGATTTCCCAACTTCCGCATAGCCAAACGCAACAGGGACGCACGTTCCTTTTCAAAGGCGCGGACAAGATTTGCCGTTATGTGATGGGGCGCAAAAAAGTTCATGAAAACAGACAGGAACGTGAATTTGTTCCTGCTGACATACACCAGCAGCACCCAATTGCAAATAGTTATTAATAACTTTTTCTGAACATCACAGCAGCTAGAATAACATCAGCCAGACCGGGATCAGCTATTTGGCGTCATGGAAAATGATGCCAAGCGTATGCCGTGTCCCGGCGCGCAGGCGCGAAACGCCGTGGCGCATATTCACCAGATACGTGCCGCGCGTTCCCGCGACCGGACGATGATGAACCGGGAAAATCACGGCGTCACCTTGCGTTAGCGGTACGACCTCGGCGCGGGACTGCATGCGTGGACGCTGCTCGGTCAGGACAAATTCGCCGCCTCCGAAATCGGTTTCCGGATCGCTTAGAAGGATCGCGACCTGTAATGGAAACACGCAATCACCGTAAACATCCTGATGCAGGCAATTGTAATCCCCCATCCCATAACGCAGCAAAAGCGGCGTCGGTCGGGTTTGGCCTGCGCCATGGCATTCGACAACAAACCGGGCATGATCGCCGGGGAAATGCCGATCCAGCCCCATCGCCCGGTTCCACCGGTTGGCAATTTCGGCCAATGGCGGATAAAGCGATTGCCGCAGATCCGCAATAATATCGGGCAGGGGATAGGCAAAATATTTGTATTCGCCGCGCCCGAAACCGTGCCGGGCCATATGGATGTGACTGCGAAATGCATCCGGGTCGTCATAGTGTGCGATCAATGCCCGGCAGGTGTCTGGATCGATCAGTTTTTCAAGGATTGTGCAGCCATATGCGTCAAGCTCCCGGGAATGTTTTTCCCAATCAAGCGATCCGATCCTGTCACGGGTCATCTCGTTCATTGCCCGGCCTCCCCGCTTTCAAGGTCCAGCAGGGTTTGCTTGCGCTCCACGCCCCAGCGATATCCGGAAAGATCACCATCCTTGCGCACCACCCGGTGGCAGGGAATGGCAACCGCGATGCTGTTAGCCCCGCAGGCCTGTGCGACAGCACGGGTAGCGCGCGGCGATCCGATTTTTGCAGCAATTTCGGCATAGCTTGCCTTTGTCCCGACCGGAATTTCCGAAAGTGCCTGCCAGACGCGTTGCTGAAAGGCAGTACCGCGGATATCGAGCGGCAGGTTATGGCCAAGTTGCGGGGCTTCAACCAGACCGATGACCTGCGCCATCCAGTCTTCGAACGCCGGATCACCACCAATCAGTTCCGCCTTGGGAAAGGCGTCCTCTAACTGACGCACCAGCGCATCGGGGTCATCGCCCAGAAGGATCGTGCAAACCCCCTTGGCACTTGCCGCGCCAAGGATCGCGCCAAGTGTGCATTGCGCCACGGCAAACCGGATTTTTTCGCCCTTGCCTCCCGCGCGATAGCTGCTTGGCGTCATGCCTAGCATCTTGTGAGAGCGTTCATAAAACCGGCTGTTGGAATTGTAACCCGCGTCATAGATCGCCTCGGTCACGGTATTACTGTTGCGCAATTCCTCACGCACGCGCCCGGCCCGATATGCACTGGCATAGGCCTTTGGCGTCACCCCGGTTACCGATTTAAACACCCGGTGGAAGTGAAAGCGGCTCATCCCGGCCTGTGCGGCCAGATCATCAAGGCTTGGCATTTCTTCAGCATTGCGGATGGTTTCGCATGCCTTTGCCACCGCATCGGCATTGCGTTCAGCAATCGATGCGCTGTTCGGAAGGCACCGTTTGCACGGGCGAAAACCCGCCTGCTCGGCATCGTCGCAACTGGCATGGAACGCGACATTTTCCCGGCGCGCCAACCGTGCGCCGCAAGACGGGCGGCAATAAACCCCGGTGGTTGCCACCGAATAATAAAACTTCCCATCGGCTTTGCCATCGCGTTTTGCCACGGCCTGCCATTTGTCTTCGTCACTGATCCAGCGGATCGTTTTGTTCAATCTCGTCTCCGTCAGCATGGGATGACTCCTTTATCAGAATACAGGGATGCCAAATGCATCCGTTTGACCGGCATTCTGATCGTCCATTCCGTTGACCGCACTCCGTTCCTTGCTTTCGAATTCGCACCCCACGAAAACCCGTCACATTTACGAATTCAATGCCAATAACCGGAGTGATCCGTTTCCGTTCGCAATCTAGCGTCATGACATTCGGCCTTGCTGGCCATCCTATCATGACACAGGAGACGGAAATATGTTCACACTGGACGGTAAAACTGCAATCATCACCGGGGCTAGTTCCGGCATCGGTCACGCCGTGGCCGAACTTTTTGCAAAGCAGGGCGCACAACTTGTCCTTAATGCGCGGCGCGCCGATCTGCTTGACGATATGGTCGCCGATATTCGCGATGCCGGTGGCATGGCGGTTTCGGTTCCCGGCAACATCACGGACGAAGCAATTTCAAAACAGCTGGTCGAGGCCACCCTTGATCATTTCGGCAAGCTTGATATCGCGGTCAATAATGCCGGGATGGTCGGGGAATCGGTTTCAATCCCCGATATGGCAACCGAAAACTGGCATGAAATGATCGAAACCAACCTCACATCAGCGTTTTTCGGGGCGAAATATCAATTGCCCGCGATGCTTGCCAATGGTTCGGGATCAATGATTCTGACATCCAGTTTTGTCGGTCATACAGTCGGGATGCCCGGCATGGGGGCCTATGCCGCCAGCAAGGCAGGCATGATCGGATTGATGAAGTCGCTGGCAGCCGAATACGGACCACAGGGCATTCGGGTCAATGCGCTTCTGCCCGGCGGGACCGATACCCCGGCCAGCATCACCAACAAACCTGGTGCCGGGCCGGAGGTCGAACAGTTCGTCAACAGCCTGCATGCATTAAAACGTATGGCACAACCGTCCGAAATGGCGCAGGCCGCCCTGTTTCTGGCATCCGACGCGGCAAGCTTTGTGACCGGGGTGCCATTCCTTGCCGATGGCGGGGTTTCGATCAACCGAACCTGATCCAAGGCGGGCCGGGTGCAATGCGTCCGGCCCGTTTTTACCTGCGCAAGAACTGCGTAATATCGACTGCGTCACATTGATCGGGTTGCAAATATTTGCGGCCATATTCGATATAAACGCCAGATGACAACAGCAGATCGAACAGGTCGCCATCAATCTGTCCTTTGTCTCGCATGTCGGCCAGGATCGCGATGCATTCCGATAACATTTTGGGCCGTTTATAGGGACGATCAACCGCAGTAAGTGCCTCGAAGATGTCGGCAATCACCATCACCTTTTCGAGAATGCCCATATCTTCGCCAAGCAATCCGTTGGGATAGCCCGAACCATCCATTTTTTCGTGATGGTTGCCCGCAATTGCCGGAATGCGTTGCAATTCCTTGGGATAGGGCAATTGTGCGAGCATTTCCTGTGTCACCACAACATGATCATTGATGATCTTGCGCTCTTCGGATGTCAGGGTGCCGCGCGGAACCGAAAGGTTATAAAGTTCGCCGCGGTTAATGCCCAGATAGGCCTGATCGCGGCGGTCATCCAGAAGCTTTTCAACGCCGGGCTGGCTGAATTTGGCACGGTCATCTTCGGTCAGGCGTTGATTTTCGGCCCATGAAAGCCCGATGGTACGGTCAAAATGTCGCACCCATTCCTGCGCCCCGATTTCATGCAGGGCAAAGACCGCGTCGGTATCGAGTTCCTCGTCACCAATATTGCTGTGCGCAACCATTGAAAACTGGCTTTCAAGTTCGGCAACCCGGGCGTTGAAATCGGCATCGCAACGTTGGGCATCCTCGCCCGCGAGCTTGCGTTTGAGCATCTCGATTTCGGCATCGCGGCGAAGCACTTCGAACCGGGTGCGGATTTCGTGAATACGGTTATGGATGGTTTCAAGTTTGGTGGCCTTTTCCACCACATGATCGGGTGTGGTGATCTTGCCGCAATCATGGAGCCACGCCGCCAGATCAAGCTCGTACCATTCCATATCCGTCAGATAGAAATTGGAAAATGTTCCCCGTTTTTCATCGACGGCGGCCTTGGCCAACATGCGGGCAATGATGGGTACTTTTTCACAATGATGGGCTGTATGGGGGGATTTGGCATCAATTGCCTGCCCCAGAACACGCACGAAACTCTCCATCAGGTCGCGCTGCGCCATCAAAAGGCGGCTATTTTCAAGTGCCACCGCCGCCTGACTTGCCAGCGCATTGATGATTGGTTCGATTGCCGGATCAAAGGCAATAATATCGCCCGCGTTGTTGCGCGCATTGATCAACTGCAACACGCCGATCACATTGCCGCGCGTATTTTTAAGCGGTACCGTCAGGAATGATTTCGACCGATAACCGGTTTTGGCATCAAAGGCGCGCGTGCCGGAAAAATCGAACCCGTCGGCGAAATAGGCATCCTCGATATTGATCGATTCACCACTTAACGCGACATAGGTGGCGATGTTTTTGTGATTGGGGTTGCCCGCTGCATCATAAAGCGGCAGGGGTGGAAAAGGTTTCTCGTTTTCGCGGCCAGATACGAAGAACGTATCAAGCGTATCGTTCATCAGAATACGAAATTGAAGTTCCGTCTCGTCCTTGTTGACCAGATACAGCGACCCGCCATCGGCATTGGTAAACTGTCGGGCTGCCATCAGGATTTTCTGATGAAGCTCTTCGCGGCCCTGTTCAGCCGACAGGGCAATGCCAAGATCGACCAACTGCGCAAGGTAATGCGCATCGGCGTCTACGCTCTCGGTTATGCCGTTCGGACGATTTTTCAAATCATCCCCGATACGCATCACAAGTACGAGTCATAGGTACGGGCCATTATCTGTGTCCACTCTCTATCAGAACGGTTTGCCGTCCTTGTTCTGAAATGTTCGTTCTGCAAACTATATCCATCGGGAGATTGAGATAATCTTAGCAGATGGCAAGTTCCATACGGATAAAAACGCGATAACAAACCTGTCATGACCCGATGCAGGGTTGCCAATCGCGGCAATTTGGACTATCCGACGCGTTGAAAGCGTGCCGGAACCAGCATCGCACTTCGCTGATCACGCAATCTGGTCATGACCCGGCACCCAACCATCCTGCCCGGAGGCGACTGCATGATCCCCCGTTATTCCCGTCCGCAGATGACATCAATCTGGGAACCGGCGAACAAATTCCGTATCTGGTTTGAAATCGAAGCACACGCTGCCGACAAACTGGCCGAGCTGGGCGTCATTCCGGCTGCCTCTGCCAAACTGGTCTGGGAAAAAGGCAACAAACCCTATACCCAGGACCGTATTGATCGCATTGATGCTGTCGAAGCCGAAGTCAAACACGACGTGATCGCCTTCCTGACCGAACTGGCAGAACAGGTCGGCGAAGAAGCCCGCTTCGTTCATCAGGGCATGACCAGCTCCGACGTTCTCGATACCTGCTTTAACGTGCAGCTCGTTCAGGCAACCGACATCCTGCTTGAAGATATGGACAAGCTTCTGGCCGCCCTTAAAAAGCGCGCCTATGAAACCAAGGACGTCGCCTGCATGGGCCGTTCGCACGGCATCCACGCGGAGCCCGTGACCTTTGGCCTGAAACTGGCAACCTTCTATGCCGAATTCAAACGTAACCGCGACCGTCTGGTCGTCGCGCGTGAAGAAATCGCGACCTGTGCGATTTCCGGTGCGGTCGGCACATTTGCCAATATCGACCCGCAGGTCGAAGAACATGTTGCAGCCAAGCTTGGCCTGAAACCCGAACCGGTTTCAACCCAGGTGATCCCGCGCGACCGTCATGCAGCTTATTTCGCAGCCCTTGGCGTTATCGCATCCTCGGTCGAGCATCTCGCCACCGAAATCCGCCACCTGCAGCGCACCGAAGTTCGTGAAGTTGAAGAATTCTTCTCAAAGGGGCAGAAGGGTTCGTCGGCAATGCCGCACAAACGCAACCCGGTTCTGACCGAAAACCTGACCGGCCTTGCACGTCTTGTCCGTTCGATGGCGATCCCGGCCATGGAAAACGTCGCCCTGTGGCATGAACGCGATATTTCGCATTCATCGGTCGAACGCAATATCGGCCCGGATGCGACCGTAACCCTCGACTTTGCTTTGATGCGCCTGACCAATGTGGTTGAAAACCTTGTCGTTTATCCGGAACGAATGGACGAAATCCTCAATCAGATGGGCGGTCTGGTCTTCTCGCAGCGCGTGCTCCTCATCCTGACCCAGCATGGCGTCTCGCGCGAGGATTCGTACCGTATCGTTCAGCGTAACGCGATGAAGGTCTGGAACCGCGAAGGCGATCTGTTGTCGCTTCTGAAGACCGACGCAGACGTTACCGCGAAAATCCCGATGGAAACGCTCGAAAGCCTGTTTGACCTTGGTTACCACACCAAGCATGTCGACACGATTTTCGCCCGCGTGTTTGCCGACTGACTTTAGCACCGCACACTAAAATCAAAGCCCCGGTCAATTTGCCGGGGCTTTCAGACTGCTGACAAAGTCCTCGCCATTGGCGGGGATTTTTGATTCAATGGGGAATGCTTAAGAAACCCAGCCCACATCAAACCGAACTTGAGATGGTGACACTCGACAGTTTGGTCCCCAGCGATCATTTGCTTCGTAAGATCGATGCCGTGATCGATTTCAGTTTTATCCATGCGCGCGTGGCCGATTTGTACTGCGCGAACAATGGCCGTCCCGCCCTTGATCCGGTGATGATGTTTAAGGCGCTGTTCATTGGCTATCTGTTTGGCGTGCGCTCGGAGCGCCAGCTTGTGCGGGAGATTGAGGTCAATGTCGCCTATCGCTGGTTTTTGCAACTCAAGCTGACCGACAAGGTCTTTGATGCCTCGACCCTGTCGCAGAACCGGCGGCGTCGATATCATGATGCCAGTGTTGCGCAGGATATTTTTGACGAGATCGTCGAGCAGGCGATCAGGCACGGGCTGGTGGATGGTAAGGTTCTCTATACCGACAGCACGCATTTGAAGGCCGATGCCAACAAGAACAAATGGGACCGCGAAGTGGTTGCCAAATCGCGCGCGGCCTATTGGGATGATCTGGATCTGGCGATTGAGGAAGACCGGACGGCTCATGCGAAAAAGCCGCTCAAAGCCAAAGAACGCCAGCCGGTTGAGAAAGAAACCAAGATCAGCCGAACCGATCCCGACAGCGGATATATGGTGCGCGACGGTAAGCCCAAGGGCTTTTTCTATCTCGATCACCGCACGGTCGATGGCAAGCTTGGGATCATTACCGACAGTTACGCCACCCCGGCCAATCTGCATGACAGCATTCCCTATCTCGACCGTCTTGACCGACAAAGGCAGCGTTTTGACCTTGATGTTATCGCCGTCGGACTGGATGCGGGCTATGCGACCGCCGCGATTGCCAAAGGCCTTGAAGATCGTGACATCCTTGGCGTGACGGGCTATCGCCGCCCGAACCTTCGGGAAGGCTACATCCCCAAACGCAAATACGTTTATGACCCTGAACGTGATGCTTATCGCTGCCCCGAAGGTCAGCTTCTGTCTTATGCGACAACCGACCGAAATGGATACCGCCATTATCACAGCGACCCGGAAAAATGCCGCACCTGTCCTGTGCTGGCTTCCTGTACCGCCAATGCCCACCAGCGAAAAACTGTCACGCGCCATGTCTGGCAAGACGCCAGAGACCGGGCTGACGCCTATCGTCTGACAGAGTGGGGCAAGCGGGTTTACAAGCGCCGAAAAGAGACGGTCGAACGCTCTTTTGCAGATGCCAAACAGCTTCACGGTCATCGATATGCAAGGTTCCGGGGACTGATCAATGTCAAATGCCAATGTCTGCTGGCCGCCGCCGCCCAAAACATCAAGAAAATAGCCCTGGCTTTGGGCCCCAAGGGGCCAATCGCCGAGGCATAATCCCCTCGGCACACTCAAGCCAGCTTTCAAACACCTCTAAAAGAAAAACCCCGCCAAAATATGACGGGGTTTGTCAGCGGTCTGAAAGCCCCGGTCAATTTGCCGGGGCTTTTTTCGTTTACGGGTTTTGCTACAATGTCAGTTCCCGTGCCTCGCCCAGCAGCCAGTCACGAAACAGCTTCACCTGACCGCGCAGTTCCCGGTTTTTTGGATGCACCAGATAGTATCCCGAAGGAACGACCAGAACCTGTTCGGGGAACAGATGGACCAGCTTGCCTTCCATCACGTCTTCTTCGGCCAGCAATGGATTGGCCATTACCACACCCTGTCCGTGAATCGCGGCCTCGATTGCCATGGATGTCTGATCGATTTCAATGCGCTTGATTGCGGCAATCTCGCTTGGGTTCATCCTGGCAAACTGGCCAAGCCATTCTTCCCACCAGTCATGCAGAATGTCGTTTAACAAAGTCGCACGCGCCAGATCGGCTGGATGCTCAAACCCCATGCGGTCGCGATAGGCCGGCGAACAGAATGCCGCCGCCTGACCGCGATAGATCAGGACGGATTCAAGTTTGTCGTCATTGCCGTCAAAATACCGCACGGCAATATCGACCGGATCGCGATCAAAATCCGTAAATTGCACCGACGACCCGACATGAAGTGACGTTGACGGATAATCGATCAGGAACCGCGCCATCCGTTTGGAAAACCATTTCGCGGCAAAACTTGGCGGCATGACCACACGCACCGTATGTTCGCGCTGCCCGCGCAAATGCTGACTGGCATCGATGATCTGCAGCAAGGCGGGTGATATGCGCGCGGCATAATCAAGCCCGTCGGCTGTCGGTTTCACCTGCCGGACCGAGCGAACAAACAGTTCCACCCCTAGCCAGTCTTCAAGCTTTCTGATCTGCTGCCCGACGGCACCCGGCGTCACATTCAGCTCTTCCGCTGCACGAGAAAAACTATTCAATCGAATAGATGCCTCGAACGCACGCAAGGAATTGAGCGGCGGATATGAACTCATGATGCAAATTTTCTATTCCATAATCCAGATAACATGATTTGTACGCCGTTTGGACCGGACCTACAATCGCGACATGACCCCCACGAAAGTTCCGGCCATGAAGAACAACGCATACCTCGTCTTTGGCTTTCTTGCCCTGTGCTGGGGCATGACCTTTCTGTTCAACAAAACGGCAAGCAGCCTGATATCGCCAATGCAGGTCGTGACCGTGCGGGTCATCATGGGCTTTCTGCCGGTTCTGGCATTTGCGATGGTGTGCAAGGTACTGCATTGGCAACATCTGCGCCATATGCATCATTTCATCGTCATGTCACTTCTCGCGGCCACCGTCTATTACCTTGCCTTTGCCAAGGGCATCTCGCTTCTGCCATCCAGCGTTGCCGGGATGCTAAGCGGTGTGATCCCGATGTTTTCCTTTATCGCGGCGGCGATTTTCCTGCGCAGCGAACCGGTCAATATCCGATCCATCATCGGATTGCTGTTTGGCTTTGCTGGAGTTCTGATCATCGCAAAACCATGGGAATCCGGCGCGTTCGGTATTGATCTGATGGGGGGTGTTTATGTCGCCATCGGGTCGGGCTGTGTCGGGCTTTCATTTGTTTATGTTCGCAAATTCCTAAGCCCGCTTGGCATTTCGCCAATTGCACTTTGCACTTATCAGCTTGGTATTTCGGCGGTAACGCTTCTGCTGATTTGCGATTTTTCCGGTATGGATGCGATCTTTACCAACTGGAAAATCGCCACCGGCCTTTTCATCGGCCTTGGCATGTTTGGAACCGGCATTGCCTATATGTGTTATTACTTCCTGATCGGTAAACTGGGCGCTGTCAAAACCGCCGGGGTCACCTATATCCCGCCGGTCATCGGCCTTCTGACCGGCAGTCTGATTTTGGACGAACCGGTTTCCGCAACCGATATCGTTGCGACCGCAATGATCCTGTCGGGTGTCTTCATAATCCAGTCGGGCAGAACGCCGCCGTCATCTGCAAACACGACATCACCGAATGTCCGCGCACACAACCTGCCCGAACGTGCCTGAGACTCTTCGTCTCGTGGACGGCACCCCCGCGTTGATCACGGGGGTGCCCTTTTGAGTGGCTATTTTTCCGATGCAGCTTTGACAAAGGCCGTGATCAGCGGATGATTTTCACCGCGCAGGGCGGATCGTTCCGGCTGAAATGCCGTGCCGATAAAGAAACGATGATTGCGCAACTCCACCGCACGTGGATCACCATCTGCATCCCAGGCACTGATCTGCAATGCCTGCCCTGCCAGCAGCCCCGCATAATCACGATTAAACCCATAACTGCACCGATAGGTTTCAATCAGATGATCCGATCCGCAATAATCACGGATCAGGCTACCCACGGCCAGATCAATTCCGCCATCCTGATCAATCAATGCACAGGTTAGCGGCGCGATCAGCGGCAATTCCGCATCCGGATCAATTTCGGCATTCGCGGCATTGGAAAGCCCCAGAACATTACGCGCATATTCCAGAACCGCATGCTGATAGCCACCGCACGTGCCCAGAAAGGCAATATCGTTTTCACGCGCAAAGCGGATGGCGGCAAGGGCACCTTCAAGACTTTCATACGGACTGGCCGGAACACACCACATCCCGTCATAGCCAGACAGTATCTGCCCCGCACCACCATCAAAACACGGCGTTGCGATCCAGTCATATTCAACGGGAATACCGATTTCGGCAGCCGCGATTCCAATGGCCTTGGGGATAGCCTGATGGGCAGTAACGGCGGGATTATAATCCCCGACAAGGGCGATACGGATGGTCATTTTAGTTCCTCGTTTCAGGTGACATTACGAGGGGAGTAGCCCAAACCGCCAAAGAAAAACGGCCCGCGAAATCACGAGCCGGGTTTCGAGCGTCAGATAGCGCTGCCTTTGACAAGCTTACTACAAGTTTCCAGCGCGCGCCATATCTTCAAGTGCGATTTTTACCGCCTGTGCACGGTTGGACACATGCAGTTTGCGGTAAATGTTTTTCAGGTGATATTTCACCGTAATTTCGCGCAGATCAAGATGCCGCGCGATATCCTTGTTCGGCCGCCCTTCGGCCAAAAGCGCAAGAACTTCACGCTCCCGCGGTGTCAACCGGCTGAAATCGCCTTCGTTGCCAAATCCGCCAGCCATGCGCGGTTCGCCGTCGCTACCGCCGCCAAATCCGTCCCCCATGTCATTAAGGATAGAGGATGGCAGATATTTTTCGCCCGCCAGAACCAACTGGATCGCATTGGCAAGTGCCTGCCCGCGCAGTGTTTTGGGGATAAAGCCGTGTGCGCCATTTTCGATGGCATGACGTACATCTTCGCTGCGATAGGCACCGGAAAGCAAAACGACCGAGGTTGTTTTGGATGCCTTTTCAAGTGTGCGTTTAAGTCCCTCAAGCCCGTTCATGCCGGGCATGCGCAAATCCAGAAGCACCAGATCGAAATCATTCTGAGCTTCAATATGCTCCAGTGCCGGGTCAAGCGCCCCGGCTTCGACCACTTCACAACCTTCGAAATATTGCTGGAATAGCAGTGATAATGCTTCACGAACCAGATCGTGATCGTCTGCCAACAGGATACGCAAAGCCTTTACCCTTCTTTACCTGACCCACAACCATGCCCGAACATTAACAAGCAAAAAAACGCGTGGCTGCAACCAGAAATCTTTCTTGATCCGGGAACAGAATACGAAACCGGCTAATGGTTTGCAAATCCGAACTTTTTCTTATTTCGGGGAAACAACTATTCCTCGAGCACTTCGGCACGTGCGATTGGGCGTAACGCTTCGAGTTTACGGTTAAGTTCGCTGACCGTCATATCGATATTGTGCCGTCCGAAATCGGCCAGAATCACCGAAATCACCCCGTTTTCCTGAGGATTTGTAACAACATCGCCGATGACTTTTGCAGCATAGGCCTGACTTTCGGCCTCGGTCATACCCATTTTATCGCCGGCCCAAACGGCAAGCATTTTATAAAGGTGGGCCTCGATGCGGAAATTCTGTTCAAGATCAAAGCTGTATTTTGCCTCAAAACCGCGTTCGCGTTCGGTCAAATTCGTCATGTGCGCACTCCTCCATCTGATTTGTTTTTTGGCGGGACGTTTCCCCGTTGTCCTTTATTTATGGACTGTACCACGTCATGCCACCGTGGTGCTGTGATACTTTTGAATTTGACAAATGCCGGTCCATGTCGCTTTGATCTGGGTCATGTGTACATTTATCATTCTGCGCCGCCCCGACCATGAATGGCCGGTGATTATCGGCGCCAATCGCGACGAAATGAACAACCGCCCATGGAAGGCCCCTGCCCGCCATTGGGAGGATCGCCCCGATGTTATCGCCGGACTGGATGAAACCGGCGGCGGAACATGGCTTGGCATCAACGAAGATGGCGTGGTGGCAGCGGTCCTGAACCGGTTTGGCACACTTGGCCCCGCCGACGACAAGCGGTCCCGCGGGGAATTGCCGCTTGAAGCACTTGATCATGCCGATGCCATTGATGCCGCCCAGGCACTTGCCGAACTTGATGGCACAGCCTATCGACCGTTCAATATGGTGATTGCCGATAACCGCGATGCTTACTGGCTGGCCAATCGGGGGGATGGCAAAATTGAAATCACCGATATTCCCGAAGGATTGTCGATGATCACCGCCCATGACCTGAATGACAAGACCAACAGCGAACGCACCAAACGCAACCTTCCGCGTTTTTTAACGGCACCGCCCCCCAATCCCGAAGCCGATGACTGGTTTGCCTGGCAGGCGCTTCTGGCCGATACCGGCTTGATGGAACCCGATCCAGAACATCATGACATCCGTGCTGATGCCATGCTGGTGCGCAGCAATATCGGGTTCGAGACGATCTGTTCTTCCCTGATCGGCCTTCCGGCCATTCCGACTCAGAAAAACGAACTGCCGCGCCGACCGGTCTGGCTGTTCGCCAATGGCCAACCAGACAGGGTTCCGTTTCACCCGGTTGAGATTTAGGCACCCCACTAATTTCGCCTCGCAACGCCCGGATTTGGCGGGCCATTTGCGCTGCAACAACCTGTCAGACGGACAGTTGCAAAATCCTATTATCAAGTCTGCGTAAATAGACCTACACGGCAATTGAGTTTCTGCGTCAGCACTGCTATACGGGGGGCGCGATTTTCAGGGTGCTCGGGGACACTCCCCGCGAGCAAAGATGTGAAAGATCCCGCCAATGTCCAGAAAGCAGCCCATCTACGAGGGTAAAGCCAAGGTTTTGTACGAAGGTACCGAGCCCGGAACCATCATCCAGTATTTCAAGGACGATGCCACGGCGTTCAACGCACAGAAGCGCGGCACCATTGCCGGCAAAGGCGTCCTGAACAACATGATTACCGAATTCGTCATGACCCGTCTGGCGGAAATCGGTATCCCGACGCATTTCATTCGCCGCATCAACATGCGCGAACAGCTTTGCAAGAAATGCGAAATCGTTCCGATCGAAGTCGTGGTGCGCAATATTGTCGCCGGTTCGATGGCAAAACGTCTTGGCCTTGAAGAAGGCGAACGTCTGCCGCGCCCGATTGTCGAATTTTATTACAAAGACGACGCCCTTGGCGATCCGCTGGTTTCTGACGAGCATATCCTTGCCCTTGGCTGGGCAAGTGCCGAAGAGCTCGAAGAAATCGTTGGCATGACCCTTCGCGTCAATGATTACCTGTGCGGTCTTATGCGCGGCATCGGCATCAAACTGGTCGATTTCAAACTTGAATTTGGCCGGGTGTGGGAAGGCGACTTCATGCATCTGGTTCTCGCCGATGAATTCAGCCCGGACAACTGCCGCCTTTGGGACGCCGTCACCAACGAAAAGATGGACAAGGACCGGTTCCGCCGCGATCTTGGCGGGGTCGAAGAAGCCTATCAGGAAGTGGCGCGCCGTCTCGGCGTCCTGCCTGAGTCCGCAGATATAGAATCGCTGAACAAAGACAAATAATCCAAAGGCCGCGCTTGCGCGGCCTTTTCTTATCGACGCCGGAACCTTCGGAACCGGTACATTATTGTTTGCAAACAAGTATCGCCGTATGGCGAGTGCGCACTCAAAGGAGCTTCTCGTGAAAGCACGTGTCCACGTCACCCTGAAGAACGGTGTTCTTGACCCGCAGGGTAAAGCCGTTCACCACGCCCTTCAGGGTCTTGGTTTTGCCGGTGTCAATGATGTCCGTCAGGGCAAGTTCATCGAACTCGAACTGGATGGCAGCGACGTCGAAAAGGCACGCGCCGAGGTCAGGGAAATGTGCGAGAAGCTTCTCGCCAATACCGTGATCGAAGATTACAGCATCGAGCTGGCCTAACTGCCCGGGCGGGGCTTTGCCGTTGCAGGGCCTTTGTCTGTCGCGATCAAGTAACGGATATTAATCGAGAGACGGTATTTCATGAAATCCGCTGTCATCCTCTTCCCCGGCATTAACCGGGAGAATGACGCCATTGCAGCACTCGAACAGGCCACCGGCACCAAGCCAACCGTGGTTTGGCATGGCGAAACCGAACTGCCAAAGACCGACATCATCATGGTCCCGGGCGGTTTTTCCTATGGCGACTATCTGCGTTGTGGCGCCATGGCGGCCAAATCCCCGATCATGCGTGCGGTTGCCGAACGCGCCAAAGCCGGTGTGACCATCCTTGGCGTTTGTAACGGTTTCCAGATTCTGACAGAAGCAGGCCTGTTGCCCGGTGCGCTGATGCGCAATGCCAGCCTGAAATTCATCTGCAAGAACACGCATCTGAAGATCGAAAATACCAATACGCGCTTCACCAACCATTACAAAACCGGCGACGTTGTCGATTATCCGGTAGCCCATCATGACGGCAACTTCTTTGCCGATAGCGAAACGCTTGACCGCCTTGAAGGCGAAGGTCGCGTTGTTCTGCGCTATTGCGATGCCAATGGTGTTGTTGATCCGGCAACCAACCTGAACGGGTCGCAGCGCAATATTGCCGGCATCATCAACGAGGCGGGCAATGTCCTTGGCATGATGCCGCACCCGGAAAATGCGATTGATCCGCTCCATGGTGGCACCGATGGCCGCAATCTGTTCAAAAGCTTGGTGGAGGCAGCATCGTGAGTGCTAACGATTTCAACACCCCGATCACGCCGGAACTGGTCAAGGAACACGGGCTGAACGAGGAAGAGTACAAACTCGTCCTCGAAATCATGGGCCGCGAGCCCAATATCAACGAGCTTGGCATTTTTTCGGTAATGTGGTCGGAGCATTGCTCCTACAAATCATCGAAAAAATGGCTCAAAACCCTTCCGACCAAGGCAGACTGGGTCATTCAGGGGCCGGGCGAAAATGCCGGTGTTATTGACATTGGTGATGGTCAGGCCGCCGTTTTCAAGATGGAAAGCCATAACCACCCGTCCTTTATCGAACCCTATCAGGGTGCGGCAACCGGCGTTGGCGGCATCATGCGTGACGTATTCACCATGGGTGCCCGTCCGGTTGCAAATCTTAATGCGCTTCGCTTTGGCGAGCCGGATCACCCGAAAACCCGCCACCTGCTAAGCGGTGTGGTCGAAGGCATCGGCGGTTACGGCAATTGCATGGGTGTCCCGACCATCGGTGGGGAAACCAATTTCCATGCTTCCTATAACGGCAATATCCTGGTCAATGCGATGACCGTGGGTCTGGCCGATGCAGACAACATCTTCTATTCGGCAGCAGCCGGTATCGGAAACCCGGTTGTCTATGTCGGTTCGAAAACCGGCCGTGACGGTATCCATGGCGCGACCATGGCCTCGGCCGAGTTCGATGACGACAGCGATGAAAAGCGTCCTACCGTTCAGGTCGGCGATCCGTTCACCGAAAAGCTTCTGCTGGAAGCCTGCCTTGAACTGATGGCGACCGACATGATCGTCGCCATTCAGGATATGGGGGCGGCCGGTCTGACATCCTCCTCGTTCGAAATGGCGTCCAAGGGCGGCGTTGGTGTCGAACTGTGGCTCGATAAAGTCCCGATGCGCGAAGAAGGCATGACGCCCTACGAACTGATGCTTTCAGAATCGCAGGAACGCATGCTGATGGTCCTGAAACCCGGTTGCGAAGACGCCGCCAAGGCGATCTTTGACAAATGGGAACTCGACTTTGCCGTCATCGGTATCCTGACCGATACCAAACGCATGGTTCTGAAATGGCATGGCGAGGTTGCCGGTGATCTTCCGATCGATCCGCTGGCCGAAGCATCGCCGGAATATGACCGTCCGTGGGAACCGACCCCGAAGCAGGATCGTATCGATCCGGCCAGCATTTCGGGCAAGGTCAGCCATGTCGATGCGCTGAAAACCCTGATGGCGTCGCCGGATCTGGCATCGCGTCGCTGGATCTGGGAACAGTATGACCATCTGGTCATGGGCAACACGATTGTCCGTCCGGGGGGTGATGCCGGTGTCGTGCGCGTTTCAGGCACGAACAAGGGCATTGCAGCCACCACCGACTGCACCCCGCGCTATGTCATGGCCGATCCGGTCGAAGGCGGTAAACAGGCCGTTGCCGAAGCCTATCGCAATCTGGTTGCAACCGGTGCCAAACCGCTTGCGATCACGGACAATATGAATTTCGGCAACCCGGAACGCCCGCGCATCATGGGTCAGTTTGTTGGCGCATGTCAGGGAATTGCCGAGGCCTGCATCGCACTCGACTTCCCGGTCGTTTCGGGCAACGTGTCGCTGTATAACGAAACCAATGGCGTCGGTATCATGCCGACCCCGGCAATTGGCGGCGTCGGGGTGATTTCCGATCTGGGCCATCATGCCACCATCGCCATCAAACGCGATGACAGTGCATTGATCATGATCGGTGCCGCGACCGGTGAACTTGGCCAGTCACTGTATCTTAAAACCATTGAGGGCCGCGAAGAAGGCGCCCCGCCGCCGGTCGACCTGAATGCGGAAAAACGTGCCGGTACGCTGGTGCGCGAACTGATCGAGCTTGGTCTGGTACGTACCTGCCATGATATCGCCGATGGCGGTCTTCTGGTCGCGGTTGCCGAAATGTGCCTTGCCGGCAATATTGGTGCTGACCTGCACCTGCCCGAAGCCGGCAGCGAAGTCGCATGGCTGTTTGGCGAGGATCAGGGCCGTTACGTGATCGCTACCCGCGATCCGGACAAGGTCCTGAATGCCGCTAGCAGCGCCAATGTCGCCGCCGTCATCATCGGTCAGGCCGGTGGCGACGCGGTCACCATCGATGGTGGTGCCAAGGTATCCCTTGCCGAGCTGCGCGAACTGAACGAAGGCTGGATGCCGAACTTCATGGCAGAAGCCGTCCAGTAAGCCGTCTACACTACAAGCACAAAACCCCGTCAGAGAAATCTGGCGGGGTTTTGTGCTTTGGCCCGGTTCGGTTCAAATTAACGCAAATCGGCCGCCAGCCCCCGCAAAGTGGCCGCCGTTTGGGTGTCGGCTGGCAACAGGGTTTCGATGGCAAGTTCGGACAATGTGACTTCGACCGGAGTGCCAAAGACCGTGGTTGTGCTGACAAAACGCAATTCACCGGCGTCACTTTGCAAAACCAGCGGCACGACAAGGCCGGACAGATCCCCTGCCCCGTCAGCGGCACCGGGTTCGCCTGCATTTGCGGGCGCACGGTAACGGCTGACCTCGTCATAAAGGCCGCGCAGTTTCACATCGGCCGTCACTGCAATCTGGCGACGCAATCGATCCAGCAAATGGTTGCGCCATTCGACGTAATTCACGACCCGAGGTGCAAGCCCGTTTGGATGGAGGCTCAGCCGCAGGATATTGACCGGCAGCCTAAGAAATTCCGGGTCAACCCCGCCAATCAACAGGGGCACAATCCGGTTCGCCGCCACCATGTTCCAGTGCCGGTCCATTGCCAGCGCCGGATAGGGTTCATGTGCGGTAAGGATTCGATCCACCGCCGCCCGGATTGCAGCCGACTGTTCGGTGCCAAGATCATGTTCGGCATAGATGGGTGCAAATCCCCCGGCAATCAGCATTGCATTGCGTTCGCGCAGCGGCACATCAAGACATTCGGACAGATGCAAAACCATGTCGCGGCTGGGCCGGGCGCGACCGGTTTCAAGAAAGCTCAGATGCCGGGTCGATATGGCGGCCTCGCTTGCAAGGTCAAGCTGGCTCATACGACGCTGCTTGCGCCAGACCTTAAGCACATTGCCAAACAGATCGGGTTTTATCGCGCTCATCAGATCACCGTCATTATTGATGACGTAATCCTAACACCGATCAATTCGAACCAACATTACCTGTCAGGTAATCGTATTCTTTCCCACTTTTCGGCAAGGTTCGCGAACAACAATCAACCGAAAGGTCAAAAAGATGTCTATTGATGTGCCAAACAAAATGCTGAAAACCGTCCTGATGCTTGACGCGGTAGCCTGCCTTCTCTTCGGCCTGCTGCTGTGTATCGGCAATGCTTTCCTTGCGGGCCTGCTGGGCCTGCCTGCCAATTTGCTGTTTTATGCCGAGATCATCCTGTTTCCCTGTGCCATTTTGATGTTTGCCACCGGATGGCAAGCCCGTCCAAATGGCTTTTTTGTCCGGTTGATCGTTATGGGCAATCTGGGCTGGGTCCTTGCCAGTCTTGCGGTGCTGATTGCCCCTGTTGGCGTTCCTACAGCCATCGGATATGGCTTTGTCATCGTACAGGCACTGGGCGTTATGGGCATCGCGGCACTGGAATATCGCTTTGCAGCATCGCATTCCTTGTCGGCAGCATCCTGACGCCCCATGTCTTCTTTACGGTACAGAAGCATCATCAGGGGCCAGAATGACATTTCCGGCAAGATTATTTGCCCTATTGATACTCGTCGTCGGCATGGCCTTCGCGGTCCTGATGCCGGCGACGCAAAGCCATGCCGAAACCATTTATGTCGACGAAGCCAATCCGCCTTTTATGTATCGTGCCGGGAACGAAGCCGCGGGCATTTACCCGGCCCTGATCCGTGCGATTTTCAGACATGCCTGCATAAATGTCGATGTCGTTGCCGTCCCTTGGAAACGCGCCATTGAAAACCTTGATGCCAACAAGGGCGGTGTTGCCGGGATATACAAGAATCTTGAACGCCAGAAGAAATACGTCTTTTCCGAGCCGATCCATGTAGAACAGCTGATGCTGTATCAACGCCAGAGCACATTCAACAATCCAACCGATATTGATGCCCTGCGCGGCCAAACCGTTGGTGTCATTCGCGGATGGAGCTACGGGGATCAGATTGATGACGCGCGCAAACGCGGCGTGTTTAGCGCATCCGAAGCCACCGGGGACGAACAGAATTTTCAGATGCTGGCACTTGGCCGGGTCGATACCGTCATCGCGATTGGCGAGGCCGGGGATGTCTGGGTCAAACGGCTGGGACTAAGCGACAAGGTCGTCCGCAGCAAAACCCCGATCCGAGAAAACCCGACCTATATCGTATTCAACCGTGCATCATCGACAATATCGACGGTGACGATGATCAATCGATCCATCGAAGAACTGCGCGAAAACGGCACCCTGCAACGCATCGCTCAAGAAGTTTTGCAGGGTGCCAGCAATTATTAGGCGAAAGTCGGGCGACCTAACGGAAGCTGATTTTCGGGAACAGGCTTTTCTTCGGTGCGGTTTTCGGTCCGACGCGTTCGTCAATTGCCGCGGCGATCTTGTCGGCAATCGCGGCATAGGCCTTGGAATGTTCGCCGTCCGGATCGGTATGAATAATCGGTTTGCCCTCGTCCGCACCCAGACGGATTTTAAGGTCCAGCGGGATTTCGCCAAGGAATGGAACGCCCAGTTCATCGGCGGCCTTGCGTGCACCACCATGATCAAAGACATGATCGACATGGCCGCATTCCGGGCATTTGTAATAGCTCATATTCTCGATCAGGCCGAGCACCGGCACATTGACCTTACGGAACATATTAAGTCCCTTGCGCGCATCCAAAAGGGCAATGTCCTGCGGGGTGGAAACGATAACCGCCCCCGTGACCGGCACGCGCTGCGCCATCGAAAGCTGGATATCGCCGGTCCCCGGTGGCATGTCGACGACCAGAACATCGAGTTCGCCCCAATCGCTGTCGCGCAGAAGCTGTTCGAGCGCGCCCATCGCCATCGGTCCACGCCAGATCACCGGCTGTTCTTCATCGACCATAAACCCGATAGACATGATCCTGATGCCAAAGGCCGACGGCGGCACCATTTTGCCTTCCTTGTCGGAATGGGTTGGTTTGGCATCACGAAGGCCCATCATCCGTGGCAGGCTGGGGCCATAGATATCGGCATCGAGAAGACCGACCTTAAGCCCCTTGGCCGCCAGTGAAAGCGCCAGATTGACCGAAGTGGTGGATTTCCCCACCCCGCCCTTACCCGACGCAACCGTGACGATCGAGCGGACACCCGTCATTTCGAGCGGCTTTTGCCCTGCACCTTGCGGACGTTGCCCTGCTTGCGGTGCGCCCTGTTGCGCCCCATGTGTATGATCATGAGAATGGGGATGCGAATGACCACCTTGGGCCGGGGCAGAAGCCCCTTTGGGACGCTCTGCGGTAAGGGCCACACGAGCTGTTGTGACCCCGTTCACATTGGCAACGGCACGTTCGGCCGCAAGACGCAGATCTTCAAGAGAAGCCCCGCGTTGCGGGTCAACAGCGATTATGACGTTCACGGTTTCGTCATGAATATCAATGCCTTGTACCATACCCTTTTCAACGATAGTCTTGCCGTCAGCCGGATCGATAACACTTGAAAGGGCTTCAGTAATGCGTTCCCGGTTGGGCGAGGTCATATTGCAGTCTCCGAAAAATGGCTTAAGTCCGTGATCGTACAGAACCTGCAGGCGCGTATCGTTGTTTTGCAGGACAAGCTGTCATATAAGGCCTTAGGGCGTGGCCCCATTAATTACATGCAACTCTGCTTCGATAAAAGGATTGAGACGGTTCTTGATGCGCAAATAGGTCAGATGACCGCGATAAGCAAGTGAACAGGCATGTTATTGATGGGCTCATGTCCCAAGCTCGGTAAGCATAAATAAACACCGAACGGCAAGAAGAGGAAGACACTCGATGCCTTGGAATTCACAAGGGGGCGGCGGCCCCTGGGGTGGTGGCGGAAACAATGGCGGCGGCCGCAATCCTTGGGGACAGCGTCCTCAGGGTGGCGGCGGCGGTGGTAACACGCCCCCCGATTTTGATGAAATGATTCGTAAAGGCCAGGAACGCTTGAAGCGGCTGTTCCCCGGTGGTGGTGGCTATAAAGGCTTTGTCCTGATCGGTATTGCCATAATCGGGTTGTGGCTTTTGACAGGCTTCTATCGCGTCCAGCCGGGCGAACAGGGTGTTACACTTCTGTTTGGCAAATGGGTTGGCACGACCGGTCCGGGTCTGAATTATTTCCTGCCCGCCCCGATTGGCGAAGTCATCAAGCCGAACGTCGAACGCACCAACCAGATTGAAATCGGTTACCGTGGCAATGGCACCGGCACCGGTGGTGCCCGTGATGTCCCGGAAGAAAGCCTGATGCTGACCGGTGATCAGAACATTATCGACATTGATTATGTCGTTCAGTGGCGCATCAGCGATGCGGGTGCCTACTTGTTCAATGTTCGCGATCCGGAAAACACCATCAAGCTTGCAGCTGAAAGTTCGATCCGCGAAGTCATCGGCAAAACCAGTCTGGAAGAAGCCCTGACGGTTGGTCGTGTGCGCGTTGAAGAGCAGACACGCACCCTGCTGCAATCGATCATGGATGGCTATGCTTCGGGTATTTTCATTGCAGAAGTGAAAATGCAGAAGGTTGATCCGCCGCGTGACGTTATTGATGCGTTCAACGACGTGCAGCGTGCCCGTCAGGACCGTGATCGTTCCCAGAACGAAGCACTGGCATACCGTAACGACATCATCCCGCGTGCAAAAGGTGAAGCAGAACGTCTGGTTCTTGAAGCCCGCGCTTACAAGGATCAGGTTGTGAAGAATGCCCAGGGTGAAGCAGAACGCTTTATCTCGGTTTATAATTCCTACCTGACCGCGAAGGATGTCACCACGCGTCGTCTGTATCTTGAAACCATGCAGGATGTTCTGAAGAACTCCAACAAGGTCATTCTCGATCAGAAGGGTGAAGGTGCCAATGGCGTCGTTCCTTACCTGCCATTGCCCGAAATCCAGAAACGCTCGAACGCAGGAGGCAACAACTAATGGCAAGTCCTAAACTTATTGCCACCGGCGTCGTTGTCGTCATCGCGGCCGTGGTTGCATCCATGTGCATGTTTACCGTCCGTCAGGACCAGCAGGCACTGGTGCTTCAGTTCGGTAATCCGGTTCATGCGATTTCCGAACCGGGTCTGCATTTCAAACTGCCGATCCAGAATGTGGAATATTACGAACGCCGCATTCTTGAACTTGATCCGCCGGTGCAGCAGGTTCTTCTGTCGGACCAGAAACGTGTCAATGTCGACAGTTTTGCCCGCTGGAAAATCGTTGATCCGTTGCAGTTCCGTCAGCGCGCAACCAACTCGGCGAACTTTGTTCAGCTGTTTGGCCAGCGTCTGAACTCGGTCATTCGTGGCGAACTTGCACAAGCCCCGCTTGTCGCCCTGCTGTCGGACAACCGGTCACAGATCATGGAGAAAATCCAGGCGACCCTGATCGAACCGGCCAAGGAATTCGGTGTCGAACTGATCGATGTCCGTATCGGTCGTACCGACCTTCCGCAGGAAACGTCGCAGGCGGTGTATAACCGTATGCGTTCTTCGCGTATCGCCGAAGCCGCACAGCTTCGCGCCGAGGGTGAAGAGCTTAAGGCGAAAATTCAGGCCGAAGCAGATCGTGAACGGGTTGGCATTCTTGCCGAAGCCCGCCGTCAGGCCGAAGTCCTGCGCGGTGAAGGCGATGGCGAGCGAAACATCGTTCTGGGTGAAGCCTATGGCAAGGATGCCGGCTTCTTCGAGTTCTATCGTTCGCTTGAAGCCTACCGCGAGGCTCTTTCGGATGGCTCGACCATGGTGATTTCACCAGATTCCGAGTTCTTCCAGTACTTTAATAACTCCACGCCTGGCGCAACGCGCTAGACAAACGGGTGCTGGACAAAGCACTAGGGCGACCGGCATAGTGTGCCGGTCGCCCTTTTTTGTTTGAAAATAATGTCCTGTTGATAGTTATATCGCACACAGGTTCATAGAAACGCCGGAACGTCCACGCCCATGAAGGAACTCGCCACAGCTATTCTCCTGGCCATCGCGCTGGAGGGAATGTTTTATTCGCTGTTCCCGGGCGGGGCGAAACGTGTGATGGAGCTAATGCAGGAAATCCCCGAATCCCAGCTTCGGATCGGTGGCCTTGTTGCCGCGATTGCCGCCATTGCTGCGATCTGGGGTATGCGGGTCTGGCTTTGAGGGCAAAGTTTCAAGGCATTTCGCGCTTATTTGCGCCTTCTTGTGTGAAAACACAGAAAAACCCGAGCTCTTCCTTGATTTTTCTCAAGCCTGCCAAATTTCTGACAAACTCGGCGCTAACTTGGCTAGTTAAGCGGTGCATGAACTATCCAAAAGAACAGCATCGCGTGCTGCAAAAATTCAATACCGTGAACGCGGCAACGAACAGGATCAGACACATGCTAAAAGCATTATACAACCCGGCGCGAAGCAGATTTACGGCTGCGCTGGTGATTGTTCTTCTTGGCGTGACCAGCGTCTCGCAGATTGCGAACGCTCGCCCCGCTCCTGAAAGTTTCGCAGACCTGGCCGAAAAGCTTCTGCCCAGTGTGGTAAATATCTCGACCAGTCAGATGGTGGCCGAACGTCAGGGACCGGACTTCCAGTTCCCTCCCGGCTCGCCGTTTGAGGATCTTTTCAAGGACTTTATGGATCGCAACGGACAAGGCGGGCAAGGTCAGGGCCAGACTCCGCAACAGCGCCGTGCGACCGCACTTGGTTCGGGCTTTATCATTTCGGCTGACGGTTACATCGTGACCAACAACCATGTGATCGATGGTGCCGACGAAATCACGGTGCGCCTGCATGATGGCGATACCCTTCCGGCAAAACTGATTGGCCGCGACCCGAAAACGGATGTCGCACTTCTGAAAGTCGAACCGGAAGAAGACCTGCCCTTCGTCAATTGGGGAGACTCCGATCATTCCCGCATTGGTGACTGGGCCATGGCGATCGGTAACCCGTTTGGCCTTGGTGGCACGGTGACAGCCGGGATCATTTCCGCGCGCAACCGCGACATCAATCAGGGTCCGTATGATGATTTCATTCAGACGGATGCATCGATCAACCGTGGCAACTCGGGCGGGCCTTTGTTTAACCTTGATGGCGATGTTATAGGTATCAACAGTGCAATCTATTCGCCGTCGGGCGGTTCGGTTGGTATCGGCTTTGCCATTCCCTCGGCAATTGCACAGTCGGTTGTTGATCAGCTCAAGGAATATGGCCGGACCCGTCGTGGCTGGCTGGGTGTCCACATCCAGACCGTGACCGACGATATCGCAGACTCGGTCGGACTTGATAAATCGACCGGCGCAATGGTTGCCGGTGTATCCGATGATGGCCCGGCAAAAGCAGCTGGCATCAAACAGGGCGACGTCATCCTGTCGTTTGACGGCAAGGAAGTCGAAAGCATGCGCCGCCTGCCACGTATCGTTGCCGAAACCAAAATCGGCAAGGATGTCGATGTTGTGATATGGCGTGACGGAGAAAAGAAAACCGTTCAGGTTGAACTTGGCGAACTTGAAGAAGACGTTGTCGCAACATCTGCGGAACCGGGCGAAGAACAGGCACCGGTCGCAATTGCCGAAGCCGAAATCAAGCCGCTGGGCATGAAGATTGCCAATGTCGATGATGAACTGCGCCGCCGCTATAACCTGGCCGAAGGCACCGAGGGTGTCATCGTGACCGAAGTCAATGGTGATAGCTATGCCGCCGAAAAGGGTGTTCGCCCGGGCGACATCATTATCGAGGCATCGCACAGCTCGGTTTCCACGGTCGAGGAAGTTTCAGACGCGGTCAAAAAGGCAATGGATGATGACAAACGCACCATCCTGATGCTGATTGAAACCTCGGCGGGACCTCGTTATTTCGGCCTGACGCTGAATAAGGAAGATTAAGACCTTCGGGTTTTACTCTCCCAAAATCAAAGAGGGCGGCCTTTGCGGGTCGCCCTCTTTGCATTCCGGCTTATGATTGCCGCTATCAGCTCGAAAAATCGGATTTTGCATATCCTTGCAGATACAGCAATGCGGTCAGATCACCATGATTGATGCAGATGCGCGCCTGTTCCTGAACCGATGGTTTGGCATGAAACGCCACACCAGTCCCGGCCAGTGAAATCATCTGAAGATCATTGGCACCATCGCCAACCGCAATGGCGTCCTCAACCCCGACACCCTGCTGGGCGGACAGTTTTTCAAGCGCATCGACCTTTGCCTGACGGTCAAGCACCGGTTTCTGAACCTTGCCCGTCAATGTGCCGTCTTTGGTAATCAGCACATTGGCCTGATCAAAATCAAAACCCAGTTCACGACGCACGGCACCGGTAAAGAAATCAAACCCGCCCGACACAAGGGCAGCGTAGGCACCATTGGCCTTCATGGTCGCCACCAGCGTTTTGGCCCCGCCGGTATATTCAACGGTCTTCCATGCCTCAGCCAGCATGTCGGTCGACATGCCATCCAGCAACCCGACCCGTTCATCTAGGGCGGCCTCGAAATCCAGTTCACCATTCATCGCACGCGCGGTTATCGCCGCAACCCGGTCCTTGACCCCGGCAAAGGCCGCCAGCTCATCAAGCGTTTCACCGGTGACCATGGTGCTGTCCATATCGGCAATCAGCAATTTCTTGCGGCGCGTTTTGGCAGTCTGGGTCACCGCATCGACACCAAGAGCGGCATCGCGAAGAGCCGTATCGGCAATATCGAGGCTGAGCCCGCCAAAGCCGATATCGCAGGCCTCACCCGCCGCCAGCCACGAAACATCCCCGACACGCGCCCCAGCCCCGGCCAGAACGGTTTTGGCGCGCGCGACAATATCGTCACCTAGCGCGTTCGAATTGGGGGCAGCGATCAGGGTCAGGACCAGATCCATGGATTGCGGGCTCCTTGACGGGACACAGGTAAATCAGATTTTCGTCTTTATCCGTATTGCGGGACGCGATGACAAGAAAAGTTTGATACATAACCGTTACAGACCGATATTCTGTCAAGCCGGGTTTCAAACAAGGGAGGTTAAGGAATGTCAGAAAACACAACAAGCAACGAGCGTAAGAAGACAAAATCTGCTTCCGAAGCTACCTGCGATATTGTCGATCAGCTTGCCATGGCGGAGATTGCGAATATCTTGTTTGAGCCCCAGCAAATCAAATTTTTCATACGACCGGCAAACCTAGAAGAATGAATAACAAGACCTTCCAACCCGTCCTGATCGTTGCTGGACCGACCGCCAGCGGCAAGTCCGCCTTGGCACTTGATCTGGCGGATGCGTTTGACGGTGTGGTGATCAATGCCGACAGCATGCAGGTTTATAAAGAACTGCGTGTGTTGAGCGCGCGGCCCGATGACCGCGAGATCGCGCGCGCGCCGCATCGGCTTTATGGCGTGCTATCCGGGCGCGAAGCATGTTCGGCCGGAAAATGGCGCGATATGGCGATGGCGGAAATTGCCGAATGTCATGCAAGCGGCAAGCTTTCGATCATTACCGGGGGTACGGGCATGTATCTGAATGCCCTGACCGAGGGGATCGCGCCGATTCCCGATATTCCTGCCGGGATTCGTGCCCAAGTGACAGCCAAGCTTGAAAAAGACGGGCATCAGGCCTTTTTTGAAGCATTTGCCAAACGCGATCCCGACACCGCCGCCACCCTTGATCCGTCAAATACCCAGCGCCTGATTCGTGCGGCCGAAGTTCTGGCGGGCACGGGGCGCGGGGTGGCGGCATGGCACCGCGAACCAATGGTAACCCCGCCCGACAGAATGGTTTTCAAAAAGCTGTGTTACATGCCACCGCGCGACATTCTTTATGATCGCTGCAACCGGCGTTTCGATTTGATGATCGAACAGGGCGCGATTGAGGAAGTCAGGAGGCTTTTGGCTGAAAACCTGCCGGAAACAGCGCCCGTGATGAAGGCCGTCGGCGTGCGCGAGATTGCAGCCTACCTTGCCGGCGAGATCGATCTTGAGACCGCCAAAGAGAAATCACAGCGCGAAACCCGGCGTTATGCCAAGCGTCAATTAACGTGGTTTCGCCATCAGATGAGTGACAAGGAGATCATCGACACGCAATATTCGGAAAGTTTGGCAGACAAATTGCGTAATGATGTTCACCAATTTCTGTTGACCACGCCAAAGTGAGGCGATAGGTTGGCCCTACCGCCGTCGAAATGGCGGAAAACCGCCGTTTCGGCGGATTTTTCAACTCCAGTTCAAGGGTAATTGGATCATGTATCAACCACGCGGTTATCACGCGACACGTTGTTGTCGCTAAGGAAGAGGCTCGAAAAACATGGCAGAACGTATTTTAAGCGGTTCGGAAGTAGTGTTGCAGGCCCTGGTCGATCAGGGTGTGGAAGTCGTGTTCGGCTATCCCGGCGGCGCCGTCCTACCGCTATATGACGAGATATTTAAGCAAAACAGGATTCGTCATATCCTAGTACGCCATGAACAAGCAGCCGTGCATGCCGCCGAAGGTTACGCACGTTCGACCGGAAAGGTCGGCGTTGTTCTGGTAACCAGTGGTCCGGGTGCAACGAATGCCGTTACCGGCCTTACCGACGCGTTGATGGATTCGATTCCCATCGTCTGCCTGACCGGCCAGGTACCGACCCACCTGATCGGCAATGACGCCTTTCAGGAAGCCGACACCACCGGCATCACCCGCCCCTGCACCAAGCATAACTATCTGGTCAAGGATAGTGCGAAGCTTGCACGCACGATGCATGAAGCATTCCACGTTGCGTCAAGCGGCCGCCCGGGTCCGGTCGTGATCGACCTGCCGAAAGATATTCTGGTTGCCAAGGCACCGTATCTCGAACCGTCACAGGTTCAGCACCGCACCTATAACCCGGTTGTCAAAGGCGACCGTGGTCAGATCGAGGAAGCACTCGAACTGCTGGCATCGGCGAAAAAGCCGATCCTGTATTGCGGTGGTGGCGTCATCAATTCCGGCAGCCAGGCCTGCAAGGTCCTGACGGAATTCACCCGTCTGACCGGTATTCCGATCACGCTGACGCTGATGGGGCTTGGTGCCTATCCGGCTTCGGATAAACAGTATCTTGGCATGCTGGGCATGCATGGTACGTACGAAGCGAACATGGCCATGCACGATTGCGATGTGATGATTGCGGTTGGTGCACGATTTGATGACCGCGTGACCGGCAACCTTGATTTCTTCTCGCCGGGTTCGCAGAAAGTCCAGATCGATATTGATCAAAGCTCGATCAACAAAAACGTTCCGGTCGATATCGGGATTGTCGGCGATGTCGGTCATGTCCTTGAAGACATGATGAAAATCTGGAAAGCCAAACAGCACAAGATCGAAGCCAAGGCGCTTGATAGCTGGTGGGACGAGATCGAAGGCTGGCGGGGCAAGCATTGCCTGTCCTACAAGCAGCCCAAGGATATCATCAAGCCGCAGCATGTGATCCGTCGCGTTCATGCACTCACGCGTGATCGCAAGACATACATTACCACCGATGTCGGCCAGCACCAGATGTGGGCGGCCCAGCATTTCGGCTTTGAACATCCGCATGAATGGATGACGTCGGGCGGGCTTGGCACCATGGGTTATGGCATGCCAGCGGCCCTTGGCGTTCAGGTTGCCCACCCGGATGCCACCGTTGTCTGCTTTACCGGTGATGCATCGATCATGATGAATATTCAGGAATGCGCGACGCTGACCCAGTATCGCCTGCCGGTGAAAACCGTCATCCTGAACAACCGTTACATGGGCATGGTCCGCCAATGGCAGCAATTGCTGCACGGGTCGCGCTATTCGGAAAGTTACAGCGAATCCCTTCCGGATTTCGTGAAACTGTCCGAGGCATTCGGCTTTACCGGTCTTACCTGCAACAACCCGGCCGATCTGGACGATACGCTTAAGCAGATGCTTGAGATTGATGGTCCGGTGATCCTTGATGTGGCCGTGGATGACAAGGAAAACTGCTATCCGATGATTCCGTCGGGCAAGCCGCATAATGAAATGCTGCTTGGCGCGGAAACCACCGGTGACGAAGCCATTGATTCCGACGAAGGGATGGTTCTGGTCTGATCCGCGAAACCCGTTCGCGTCAAGACATCATCAAAACCAAAATCAAAGGCCGGGCCGGGCTGCACATTGAATGCGCCCGCCCGCGCCCTAGCGGAGCAAGACCCGTGAGAGAAACCGAAATTTCGAAACACACGATATCCGTTCTGGTGGATAACGAAGCAGGCGTTCTGGCCCGTGTCATCGGCCTGTTTTCGGGCCGTGGCTATAACATCGAAAGCCTGACCGTGGCAGAGGTTGACGCCAGTTCCCACCAGTCGCGCATCACTGTTGTCACCTCGGGTACGCCCATGGTGATCGAACAGATCAAGGCACAGCTTTCACGTCTGGTGCCGGTTCACAAGGTCAGTGATCTGACCCTTTCGGGACCGTGCGTTGAACGTGAACTTGCCCTGATCAAGGTGATTGCATCGGGTGAAAAGCGCGTCGAGTCCCTGCGTATTGCCGATATCTTCAAGGCCCGCGCAGTCGATGCGACCAACAGTTCCTTCGTCTTCGAAATCATCGGAAGCCCGGAAAAAATTGACGCTTTCATCAAATTGATGGAGCCGTTGGGGCTTTCGGAAACTTCGCGCACGGGTGTCGCAGCAATTTCGCGCGGCACGCTGACGATGTGAGTTCGCCTGGGGTGCCTTGGCAGTCCCGCTTTAACAATTTGATCCATCCGCCACGCAAAGAAAAATCGCGTGGTCCAACGTCCAGAGGTATCGAAAGATGCGTGTTTATTACGACCGCGATGCAGATGTTAATCTGATCAAGACCAAAAAAGTTGCCATCATCGGTTACGGTTCGCAGGGCCATGCCCATGCACTGAACCTTCATGATTCCGGTGTCAAAGACGTTGTTGTCGGCCTTCGTGAAGGTTCCAGCTCGCGCAAAAAGGCTGAAAATGCCGGCCTGAAAACCATGACCCCGGCCGAAGCCGCCGCATGGGCAGATGTTGTCATGATCCTGACCCCGGATGAACATCAGGCTGCGATCTATGCCAACGAACTGCGCGACAACCTGAAAGACGGTGCCGCCCTTCTGTTCGCACACGGCCTTAACGTTCATTTCGGCCTGATCGAGCCGCGTGCTGATCTTGACGTCATGATGATCGCACCTAAAGGCCCGGGCCACACGGTTCGTTCCGAATACAAACGTGGCGGTGGTGTGCCTTGCCTCGTTGCCATCGAACAGAACGCGTCGGGCAACGCGCTTGAACTCGCACTTTCCTATGCATCGGCAATCGGTGGCGGCCGTTCGGGCGTGATCGAAACCAGCTTCCGCGAAGAATGCGAAACCGACCTGTTCGGCGAACAGGCTGTTCTTTGTGGCGGCCTGACCCAGCTGATCAAATACGGTTTTGAGACTCTGACCGAAGCCGGTTATGCACCGGAAATGGCCTATTTCGAATGCCTGCACGAAGTGAAGCTGATCGTCGATCTGATGTATGAAGGCGGCATGGCTAACATGCGTTACTCGATCTCGAACACCGCGGAATACGGCGACTATGTCACCGGCCCGCGCGTGATCGACGCATCGGTCAAAGAACGCATGAAAGAAGTTCTTGCCGACATTCAGGAAGGCAAATTCGTTCGTGACTTCGTTCAGGAAATGCATTGCGGCCAGCCGATGTTCAAGGCAACCCGTCGCCTGAACGCCGAACACGAAATCGAAGAAGTCGGCACCAAACTGCGCGCGATGATGCCGTGGATTGCGGCCAACCAGCTCGTCGACAAAGAAAAGAACTAAGCTTTACGCTTTGTTTTGCAAAACGGCCGTCCCGATGGGCGGCCGTTTTTGTTTGTCCACACACAACAGTCATGATGTGTTTGGGGTGGATTTTACAGGCCGATCCGCGTAATCCTGACCTTTAAAACTTTAACTCAACCATGAGCATTCTGAATGTCGGACTTTATCGATATCGCCCCGGAAGTCGCCGAAGCCCTTGCGGTGGGCAAGCCGGTTGTAGCCCTTGAATCCACCATCATCTCGCACGGGATGCCCTATCCGCAGAACCTTGAAACCGCGCAAGCGGTTGAGCAGGATGTGCGTGATAATGGCGCGATCCCGGCCACCATCGCGGTGATTGGCGGGCGTTGCAAAATCGGCCTGTCGCCGTCGGAACTGGAATATTTTGCCAAGAGCACCGACATTCTGAAACTGTCGCGCCGTGATATTCCTTATTGCATCGCCAAAAAACGCGATGGTGCCACCACCGTTTCAGCAACCATGATTCTGGCGGAAAAGGCCGGTATCAAGGTCTTTGCCACCGGCGGCATTGGCGGGGTTCACCGCGAACTGGCGGCAAGTTTCGATATCTCGGCCGATCTGACCGAACTTGGCAAAACCAGCGTTGCCGTCGTCTGCGCCGGTGCCAAGGCGATCCTTGATATTCCGATGACGCTTGAACATCTTGAAACGCTGGGTGTGCCGGTGATTGCATATGGCACCGATGAATTCCCGGCCTTCTATACCGTCAAGAGCGGCCAGAAAGCCCCGATCCGCCTTGATAGCCCGATCGAGATTGCCGAATTCCTGAAATCGAAATGGGACTTTGGTCTTGAAGGGGGTGCTGTGATCGGCAACCCGCCGCCTGCGGACAAGGCACTGGAGCTTGATGCGATCGAACATGCGATTGACAGCGCGCTGATCGAAGCCAAGGGCCTTAACATCCATGGTCGCGAAGTCACGCCCTTCCTTCTGGAACGCGTGACCCAGCATACCAAGGGCAAAAGCCTTGAAGCCAATATTGCGCTGGTGCGCAACAATGCGGTCCTTGGCGCAAAAATCGCGGTTGCGCTGGCGGGTTAAAGCCCGACCTGTTTCGATTTAAAAGGCAGTCATCGGGCTGCCTTTTTGTTTATTCCGGTGCTTTGGCAACCGGTCCGGAATAGGCCGGATCAAGGCGGGTATCTGCCACCGGCTCGCCCCAGATATTCTTGCAGGGTAAAACCCCGGCCCAGACCGGCAGACTGTAATCCTCCTCGTCATCGACAGGATCACCGGTGCGGACCTTGGCCGATACCTCGTTCAGGTCAAAACCAAGGAACATGGTGGCCTTGAGCTCCTGTTCACTGGGGTGACGGATCTGGTCCCAGCGGCCTTTGGACAACTTTTCAACAAACAGCCGGGAATGTTCCATTTTGCCTTCCGGATCGGCCACGATTTCGCCCCTGCCGTAAATTACCACCGAACGGTAATTGGCCGAGTGATGAAAGGCCGAACGTGCCATGACCAGACCATCCAGATGGGTGATGCACAGGCAGGCTTCCTCGCCATTGGCGATGGCGGCCAGAATGCGGTTCTTGGATGCACTATGGATATAAATCCGTTCGCCCACGCGCCAATGCGCGGTCGGGATCATCGACGGGCGACCATTCACAACTGTTCCGACATGGCAGATCAGGGCATCATCGATAATGCCATGCACAAGTTTACGGTCGTAACTCGCACGTTTGGGGCCGCGCACGATTTTGGTTGATGGATAGACTTCGTATTGGTCGGGAAGGTCGATGGTATCCGGCATTTTCTATTTCTCTGTAACTTCTGGTGGCGCGACGGGCTGGCGTCATCATCGGCATAATTGGACTTTATCAAAGGTCCGTTATAATAATTTTGATAGGACCAATTTTACTGACCCTGATTTTCGATAGGGCACAATGCGCAGCGACTTTACCTGGATCTATCCCAGCCATGCAGCCACGGCAGGCGATGAGAACGGCGATACGGCTTATCGCCGGCTTTATCTTGGCATCCGCCAGGCCATTCTGGACGGGCGACTGCATCCGGGTGAAAAGCTGCCTGCCAGCCGTGATCTGGCCAAAAGCCTTGGCATTTCGCGCAATACGGTGGTGACGAGTTTCGATCTACTGGTATCCGAAGGTTATCTTGAAACCCGGATCGGGGCCGGAAGCTTCGTTGCCAGTAGTCTGCCCGACCGGGAAATGACGGCAACCATCCTGCCCGCATCGGCCGATCAGGCCCGTAAATCCGCAAACCTTCCACGGCTTAGCCAAAGTGCGACCCGCATGCTGGCCTATGACCGGCGCTTTCCACGGTTTCGCGTGGCGCGTCCGTTTAACCCGGCAACCCCCGATCTTGATGCCTTTCCATTTGATCTTTGGGCCCGGTTACTGCGCCGAAGCTGGCGGGCCCCCACCCTTGACCTCACCATGCCGGTTGATCCGCTGGGCATGCCTTCATTGCGCGACGAGGTTGCCAAGTGGCTTCGCCAGTCCCGCGGGGTCAAATGCGATGCCGATCAGGTGATGATTGTTTCAGGCGCCCAGCAGGCGCTCGACCTGATTGCGCGTGCGCTTGTTGATCCGGGTGACGTGATCGCGACCGAGGACCCGGGTTATGAAGGTATTCGCGGGGTCCTTGCCGCCAGTGGTGCGACGTTGCTTCCGATCCCGGTCGATGAAGATGGATTGCAGGTCGACAGGCTTGATCAGGGTCCCCCGGCGCGCATTGTGGTCACGACGCCATCGCGCAATTATCCACTGGGCACGACATTGTCGCTTGCCCGTCGTCTTGCCCTTTTGGCATGGGCGGATGCCCATGATGCGTGGATCGTCGAAGACGATTATGACAGCGATTATCGCTATGACGGGCCGCCGTTATCGTCCCTTCAGGGGTTGGACCGGCAAAATCGCGTGCTTTATGTCGGCACGTTTTCGCGCGTCCTATTTCCCGGTATCCGGCTTGGATATCTGGTTTTGCCACCCGCCCTGATCCCGGTATTTCGCGGGATGCGCGGCTTTGCCGATGGCGTGCCCGCCCCAACGGCACAGGCCGCATTGGCCGCATTTTTTGCCGAGGGGCACTTTGGCGGCCATGTCCGCAAGATGCGGCTGAGTTATGGTGAGCGCCGGGCGCATCTGCGTGACCTGATCGAGACACGCGCCAGCGATATTTTGCAGGTCCTGCCATCGGATGGGGGATTGCATCTTTGCACGCGCCTTATCGGTGACCAGGACGATGCGGAATTGCAGGACCAGATGGTCAAGGCGCAGCTCGACTGCCGGGCGCTTTCATCCTACTATCATGATAAATCGACACAAAATCGCAGCAACCTGCCCCACGGACTGGTGCTTGGATTTGCCGGATGGAAAAAGAATGTGATTTCGCAAAGTTTCGATGAACTGATCAATCTGGTCCGCCGTACATGATGATGTACCCCGAGCCAGAGAGAGCGCATCGACATCCCTCTATGCTGTCACAGTCGATGTGCTCTCTCACCCTTTTGCCCCCTCCCTCCCCCAAGGTACGAGTTCCCGGATGCCTTCTGCTTCTGCCGCACCGATTGCCATCATGTGGTTTCGCAATGACCTTCGTCTTGCCGACAACCCGGCATTGAACGCCAGCGTAAAGTGGGCTCAGCAAAATAACGGCATCGTGCTTCCGGTATTTATCCTTGATCGGGTGATTGATGCCCAATTGGGCGGGGCGACGCGCTGGTGGCTGGAAAAAACCCTGACGCGTCTTGATGAAAGCCTTGCAACAGTGGCCGGAAAAAAGGCCCCCTGTCTGCGGGTTTTCAGATCGGATGCGCGGGACGTTTTCAATCAGTTGCAAACTGATCACAAAATCGGCGCGCTTTTCTGGAACCGGCTTTATGACAAGGCGTCCATCGCGCGCGATGCTGATATCAAATCATCCTTGCGCGATCAGAATATCGAATGCGAAAGCTTCAATGGTCAATTGCTGTATGAACCATGGGAAGTCAAAACCGGGGCCGGATCGGACTTCAAGGTTTTCAGTCCGTTCTGGCGGGCGTGTTTGAAACTGCCACCCCCGGCAGAACCCAAAAAAGCCCCTGAAAGCATCCCGCTTGGCGATCTGCAACTGAGCGATGAAGCAGATATTGCCGGGCTTGATCTGTCGCCCAAGCCGTTTGACTGGGCCACCGGCTTTGCCGATCGGTTCACGCCGGGTGAACAGGGCGCGATGGATCAGCTACATGACTTTATTGATGGCAGGCTTTCTGATTACGCCGACCTGCGCGACCGACCCGATCATCGGGTGACGTCGGAACTGTCCCCGCATCTGCGGTTTGGCGAGATCAGCCCGCGGCAGGTGTGGCACGCGGCAAACCATTACGCCGACGCCCATCCCGGCCAAGGCAAAACCGCATCAAAATTCATGGCCGAACTGGGTTGGCGGGAATTTGCCCATCACATCCTGTTTCATGCCAGGGATTTGAAATCCGTGCCGCTTCAGGGGCAATTCACCGATTTCCCGTGGGATGATGATCCAAAGGCGCTTGAACGCTGGCAACGCGGGCAAACCGGTTTTCCGATTGTCGATGCCGGAATGCGGGAACTTTGGCATACCGGTTATATGCATAACCGGGTGCGGATGATTGTCGGATCGGTACTGGTCAAACACCTTCTGATCCATTGGCGCGAAGGTCTGGCATGGTTTGACGATACGCTTGTCGATGCCTGCCCGGCCAATAATCCGTTTTCCTGGCAATGGATTGGGGGATGTGGTGCCGATGCCGCCCCCTATTTCCGGATTTTCAATCCGGTCCTGCAAGGCGAGAAATTTGACCCGGACGGCCGTTACGTCCGGCAATGGGTCCCGGAACTTGCCGATATGCCCGCGCAATATATCCATAAGCCGTGGGAAGCATCCCCGCTGATCCTGAAGGCCGCAGGGGTGGATTTGGGGCAGAGCTATCCCGAGCCCCTGATCGGGGTCAAAGAAGGCCGTGAGCGGGCGCTGGCGGCTTATCAGGATATGAAACGGGCAGCGACCTAGCCGCCGCCCGGTTTCGATTTGCCGGGCGGGCTACTTCCAGAACAGCTTCTGCTTTTCGAATTTCTTCCATGCCTTATCAAGCCCCTGAAGGCGATGATCGGCGCGTGCGCCGAACCAGCCGGAAATCAGGCCAATGGCGATCATGCCGTCTTTGGAAAGCTGCGGCCGCAAGGCCATCAGGCGGGATTCTGCCACGGCAACATCATTCAGCCAGCCAAGAATTTCCTGCAAACCCGTCAGTTCCTTGCGGAATTTATTGACCGGTTTGGCCGCATAAACCTCGCCAAAGAAATCGCTGCCATAGCGCATCTGTTTGACATCCAGACGCAAGGCGTGAAGTTGTGGCACCGTAAGCTTACCAACGTCGTCGCCGCGTTTGGTCACGCGTTTATAGGCCCGGCTCAACAGCGGTTCTGCCAGTTTTGTGACAGGTGCAGACATCGCCTTCATCTGGGTGGCATCCGCCCCCGATGCCCAGCGCGAATAACTCGACCATGCGCCAAGCAACAGCAAAAGCTGCTGATACTCGAAACTTTCAAGCATTTCGCGCGCGGTCACCAAGGCCGCTTCGCGCTGCTTGGCGGCAGCCTTGCGCAGATCGGCGACGCCGGGATGATCGGGAAAGCGTTCCTCGACCATCGGCAGGGTTTCGGTCAGGAAAACATCCCAGTCGCGCAGGCCATCAAGCGCCTTGGTGCAATGTTTCAGCAGGCGGCGGATCAGGACAGCCTCGCCCTGCGGCAGGTTTTTCTTAAACAGGTTGAACGCCACCCGAAGGCGACGCATGCCAACCCGCATCTGATGGCAGCCTTCGATATGAAGGTCATCACGCACGCAAATCTCGTTACCAAGGATCATCCGAAGCCCTTGCGCAAGAACCGCCCGAAACGAAATTTCGGCCGACATATCGGCAGCAAGCCCGACCGGAGGGGCCTTATAGAAGCCAGGTGTCTCGTTAAGATAAAGCGCCCGTCCGCGCGATGCCTTTGAGCGCAGGCTCAGGAACAGGGGTACGGTGCGTTGCAGTTCAAGTGCCAGATCAAACAGGGCGGCGGGATGGCCTTCCTTCAGCTCCAGCTCCACCTCGGACAGGGGTGATTCTTTCTCCGCGGTGCGCACCACGCCCTGATCGATTGCCAGTTCCATGATCGCGTCGCGATAGGTCAGATCAACCGCACTGCGTTTCAGATCGGTTTCAAAAATCCGTTCGATCTTCTTCTTTTTAACGTGCTTATCAAGCAGTCCGACGACGTCTTCATCGGTGAATTTATCCAGATCAAGAACGCCATCGGGCAGTTCGACATTCCATTCATGACGTTCCGGCAGGGCTTCGCGAAGTCCGTTTGATGCCTTGACGGTCTGCTCCCACCCGTTCGTTCCCTTCTTGCGCACACGCAGGGCCAGCCCCTTGCGGGCCAGCGAAAGCTTGGGCGTGTCGTGATAGATGGACACAAGATGGGTGGTCAGAAGACGACGGCCTTCCTTGACCTCGCGCAGGACGGGTGCCTGCTTCAAACGCGATACATGTTTCGGATCGATACGGAGCTTCAGTTCGATCTCGATCTGCTTTTCGGCCATCAGGGTCCCCTGGATGTTTGTTATTGCAGCGCAGAACACGCTGTCTGCCATAACGTCATAGCCCGATTTGTGTTTCAGCAGTTTGAAACCAGCCGCCAGACATCATGGTAACGGGATGTAAAATTTCCGCAACATTCCTGACATAACTGTCTCTTTTCAAGCGTTAATGTTGCGGCTGACATCTTGCGCGCACGGTTGTTTTCATTTGAAAAGCGAACCGACGCGATACGTTCGTTTGAGCAGCAAAGGTATGAGGAATCATCAAAACACCCGGACGAATCCCAAATTTGTCGAGGATGAAAAGCTGCCGTTGCCCGCGATTCCCTCCCCTTTTCTGACGGCATATAAAGTTTTTCAAAAAAGTTCTTGATTTGTTCTTTTATTTATGGCATAAGATAAAAGTCAACGGGATAAATGCCCCCGGACCGAACCCCGCAAAGCCTTGTGCTTTGCGGGGTTTTGCGTTTGGGGCCGGATCAAAGAGGTGATCAGGATGCAGCGGCAAAGACACAGACAGGGCGGCGGGGTAATCCGCAGGATATGGGTCGGTGGATGGCGGAGCCATTACGGCGGCATTTCGCGCCGGGTCTAACAGGTTTCGAATACGCTTGTTTGTCATGACGGGAGAGGTGCGTCTTATCGGGAAAGGTATCCCGATTTGCCGGAGGCGGCAGCAATGGCAGCAGTGGGCTTTGGCCCGCCGATGGTGGACAGGTGGGGCCGTGCGCCCTAAGTCCGTCTTTGGCGAAAATGACCGACGCCCGAAGTGTGTCCGGGCCGAACCGGTTGCCGGAAATGCCATCAGGGCCGAGAGTGATCAGAGCGGGCCAGAAGCCCGAGAGCCGTCGGTTGGCAGGAATGGCGAAGGCCCGAAGTTTGTCTGGATGTCGGGGTGGCAGGTTGGCACCGTGACCGGAAGATGATCGAAGTGGGCAACGAGCCCGTGGACCGTCTGTAGGTGGTCCGTCGGCGAGGTTGCTGGAGGCCCGAGGTTTGTTCGGGGTTCATCAGTGACGCGCATGAAGCGATGGTCCTGCGAAACACTGGGGAAGTGCCGAAGGTGGTGTCTGACATGCCGGAGATCGGATCGACACACGAGATTCAGGACATTGCGAAACTGGTTTCGCAACGCAGCGCCAGACCGCTCCTTTTTGGATTAGGCACTATGCAAAATAGAGCGCCAAACTATGCAAAAAGCCACGCGCTGCTTTAGAATGTTTGGACTTCTTCAAGATGGGGGATATCAAAAAAATGAAACGCGACTTTCGTTCGCGCACAAAAAAACCCGGCCAATGGCCGGGTCATTTTGGGCTACCTAAAGATGGTGCCCGGGGGCGGATTCGAACCACCGACACGCGGATTTTCAGTCCACTGCTCTACCAACTGAGCTACCCGGGCATTCTTTAAGCGTCTCCGTTTCCGGAGCGTTCCCTGCGGAACGAGCGGGGTTATACAAACTCCTTCGGGGCTTGTCCAGCCTCAAATCGCATTTTTTTTATGCGCGAAAATCTTCTTCATCTTCAAGGTCTTCAAGATACTCTGGCGGTTCGGTCGCGGGGACGGCATAGCTTTCATTGAGCCATTTGCCGAGGTCGAGATCAGCGCAGCGTTTCGAGCAGAACGGCCTGTATTTTTCCACCACCGGCTTGCCGCACATGGCACAGCCCGAGCCTGCTGTTTTAACTGTGTTTTTTTCAACCATATCAGAGTTTCTCCAGCCTGTAGTCAGCGCGCGAAAGGCTTTCGTCGGCGGCCAGTTCCGGCGCCATCCCCATCGCACGTTCAAGAATTTGTTGCCCGTGGCTTCCCGGCACAAGGTCCGCGACAAGGTCCTTTGACAGATAAAGCCTGTATCGCCCGCCCTGCCCGCTGCGCATATCGCGAATCACGGAACGCAGCACAAAGTTCAATGCTGCCGTTCGCGTCGGCATCGGATCAGGCAGCCTGCCTTGCATCAGTTCACCAAGGGCAATGCCGCCGCGCTGCCGGGTCAATTCAAACAGGCCCAGCCGGGTAAAACCGCCAAACTGGACCGCACCGCTCATTTCCGGGCCAAAGGCATCACGAAGGGCGGCTTCGAACCGGTCGCGCGATGCCTTGCCCGCCATGCGAAGCGGATCAATCACCACCAGACCGCCAATATTGCGCAACTGCAATTGGCGGACAATTTCGGGTGCTGCGCGCAAGTTGACCTGCTCTGCCCGCCTTGCCTGATCATTGTCGGAATCCGATCCGCCTGCATTGACATCAATCGCACAAAGTGCGGTCGTCTGTTCGATGGCGATCCAGCCACCGCCCGGAAGCGGCACACGCGGTTGCAGGGCGGTTGCGATATCGTCTTCGATATCCTGATCATCAAACAGCAGGCGCGTGCCGTCATGACGGATCAGGTGCGCATCATCCAAACCACGTGCGCGCAACAATCCACGCAAACGCACAAATTCGTCCGAACCATCAACAATGCATTCGCCGCCCGCCATCACGTGGCGTTCGATCAGCTGATCGGCATCCGACAATGCCTTGAAAACCACAACCGGCTTTGCCGGTGATGCAAGGGCCGCCTGGGCGCGTTTCCACACAGCCCGAAGCTGTCCAAGTTCGCCTGCCAATGCGCCGTCATCCCAATCGATTGCCAGACTGCGCAGCGTGATGCCCTCTTCGCGGGCGATCAGCCCCTTGAACAGGGTCATGAGCACCGCACGCCGGTTTTCGTCCTTGAGCTTGCGGGGGAGTTCCACCAGACCGCCGCGCTTTGCGTCGGTGGGATGCTCGTTCGGGCGCAGGATCATGCCCAGCCCCTCTATCGCGATGCGGCCGGTCAGTTTCGGGCCTTTATCCTCGAACCCGAGGCGGGAAATCTGCACGATGACCCATTGGCCTTCATGAAGCGGGCCGTCAATGCGATCAAACGGCAGCAGACCATCGGCAACGCCATCAAGAACCACCATGGCCGCAGCCATTTCAGGAAGAATTTTCGAAACACGGCCCAGATGAATGTCAAAGCGCGCCGGGCCACCACGATCAATCCATAAACGCGCCAGCCGGTCATTGCGGATCAGGGCAATGCGCCGTTCGCATGCGACGGCATCAATCAGCAGGCGGTCTGTTTCTGTTCCGCCAGCCACCATGATCACATCCCCTGTTTGAAACCAAGACCGCGCAGCATACCGTCAGCCTCGCACAGCGACAGGCCAACGACATTGGAATAGGACCCGGTGATGCTTTTAACAAACGTTGCGGCATATCCCTGAATGGCATAAGCGCCTGCCTTGCCCTGCCACTCGTCATGGGCCAGATAGCGCGCAAGATCGTCATCGCCAAGGCGGCGGAAAATCACCTGTGTTTCGATCACGCGCGCGCGGGTCGTACCATCGGGTGCAACCACGCAAAGACCACCATAAACACGGTGACGTCGACCGGAAAGCAGCGAGAGGAATTTGCGGGCCTCGTTCGTATCGGTCGCCTTGCCCAAGGCGCGACGGCCACAGGCCACAACCGTGTCGGCGGCAAGAACAAAACATCCCGCATGGTCGGCGGCAATCGCACGTGCCTTTTCCTCGGCCAGGCGCAAGGCAAGCCGACGCGGACTTTCATCATCATGCGGAGTTTCGTCGATATCAGCAGGGATAACCTGATCTGGCACAATTCCGATCTGTGCCAGCAGCTCAAGACGCCGCGGCGATGCAGAGGCCAAAATCAGTTTCGACAAGTCGCGGCTCCCCACAGACATCCAAAGCCAAACCAGAAGGGTTGTAGACACAGCAAAACGCAACCTTGCGCGCAAACCTAAACTGCGCGCCCGGCAACGTCAATTTTTGCGGTATTACAGGTTCCGGATTACTTGAAACGGAAGGTAATACGACCCTTGGTCAGGTCATAAGGCGTCATTTCGACGCTGACGCGGTCACCAGCAAGAACACGAATGCGGTTCTTGCGCATCTTGCCCGAGGTATGAGCAAGAATTTCGTGATCATTGTCCAGCTTCACGCGAAACATCGCATTGGGCAGAAGTTCGACAACAGTGCCCTGAAACTCGATAACGTCTTCTTTAGCCATGAGACTCCTAGCTTTCGTATTGCAATACCAATTACCGGTGGCCCGCAAACTGCTCCGAACGCGCAAAAAGGTCAAGCCCTTTCACGCAAGGCACAAAGCGGCCCAGCACTGCATTTCAATCATGCCCTGCGTGATGGCATAAACCTGCACCGGGAAATCATGTTGTTTCCCACGACCAATCCCCTTTATGGTTCCAAGGCCCCCATCAAGGACCCTGACCATGACCGCCAATCATCCCCATCCCGTCAACCCGCCCCAAATCCGGCCCGCCACCGCACAGGATGTTGACGATATCCATGCCATGCTGTTTGAAATTGCCCGTGCCACCGGGTGCGAGGATAAATTCAAAAGCACAGCGGAAGATCTGGCGCGTGATGGGTTTGGCCCCAACCCGGCGTTCGAGGCCCTGATTGCGCATGACGGGGATACACCGGTCGCACTTTGCCTTTATTTTCCGAGCTATTCGACATTTCGTGGCAAGGCCGGGATTTACATTCAGGACCTGTTTGTCGCCCCGGAATATCGCGGGGGCGGTTTTGCCCGTCATCTGATTGCAAAGGTTGCCGAACGGGCCCGAACACGTGGCCAGCATTATATCCGCCTGTCGGTCGATGCCGAAAACGTCATCGGGCAGCGGTTTTATGCCCGTATCGGCATGCGGCATGCCCATGATGAAAGAATATACGTGCTGGACGGGGATGCGTTTGACGCGCTGATTGACGGCCCGTACGGGCCGTGTGTTTAAACCTTGGGGGCGGGACCGACCGGGAAGCGTTCAAGGATGCGTTTTTTGATCTGGTCGCGGACCTGTCGATAGGCTTCAAGGCGGATTTCGCGTGAACCTTCGACAATCGTGGCGTCGAAGGTATTCCAGAATTCGACATCACAGGCCATGGTGCGGGTCATTTCGACCGCCCTGTGCTGGGCTTCTGGTGACAGGGTGATGATCAGGTCAAAGAACCCGTCTTCAAGTTCGTCAAATGTCTTGGATTTATAGGTCGAGATATCCAGCCCGATTTCTTCCATGACCGCGACGGCAAAACCATCAAGATCACCGGCACGCAAGCCGCAGCATTCAACATACACCTTCGTTCCGTGATAGTGACGCATAAGCGCAGCCGCCATCACGGATCTTACAGCATTGAAGCTACAGGCAAAAAGAACCGAACCGGGGAGTTCTTCTGCCACCGTGCCCTAACCCCGGATATGAAGGACGCAGATCAGGGTAAACAGGCGACGCGCGGTGTTTTCATCAATCGTCACCTTTTCCGACAGCAGTTCACGAAGCTGTTCGGATCCTTCGTTATGCAGGCCGCGGCGCGCCATATCGATGGTTTCGATCTGTGCGGCACTCGCCTTTTTGATCGCGTCGTAATAGCTTTCGCAGATCATGAAGTAATCCTTCACGATCCGGCGGAACGGGGTTAACGGCACGACAATGGTGGTCAGGTTTTCGGTATCGTCATCGCCGCGCACATCCATATAGATGCGGTTATCCTCGATGCGCATGTGAACCGAATACGGACCTTCGAAGCCGCCCTTGGGCACGAAATGGTTATCTTCGAGAAGGTCATAGATGGCCACCGCCTGCTCGTGCTCGACCTCGGGGCGGCGACGCACCTTGTATTTCTCGTCGAGATAGATACCGGCAATGCATTGGTTGTCTGCAATTTCTGCCATCTTAGTCTCCCTGCGATCCCTCGGCGCTGCACTGCAACAGCTTACATGCGGTTGGACCGGATCGCCACAGAAAGTCCGTGTGCCTGCAAACCTTCGCTTTCGGCCAGTGCAATCGCCGCCGGGCCGATTTTGGCCAGACTTTCGGGCGTGCATTTGATCAATGACGACCGCTTGATGAAATCAAGCACACCCAGACCCGACGAGAAACGCGCCGAACGGGCGGTTGGCAGAACATGGTTTGGCCCGGCAACATAATCGCCAATCGCCTCGGGCGTGTAACGGCCCAGGAAAATGGCACCGGCATGATGAATGTCTTCGGCAAGCGCGTCCGGGTCATCCACAGCCAGTTCAAGATGTTCCGGTGCGATCCGATCAACCAAGGCCGGAGCCTGCGTCAGATTTTCGACCAAGACAATTGCACCAAAGTCGCGCCAGCTTGCCCCGGCGATTTCCGCACGCGGCAGTTTTTCAAGATGCGCATCAATGGCGTCCTGAACACGATCGGCAAAAGCCGCATCATCGGTAATCAGGATCGACTGTGCGACCGGATCATGTTCGGCCTGCGACAGCAGATCAGCCGCGACCCAGCTTGGATCATTGCTGCCATCGGCAACCACAAGGATTTCCGACGGACCGGCGATCATGTCAATCCCGACCTGCCCGAAAACACGACGCTTTGCGGCCGCGACAAAGGCATTGCCCGGACCAACGATCTTGTCGACCGGCTTGATGGTTTGCGTCCCATAGGCCAATGCTGCAATCGCCTGTGCCCCGCCAATCCGGTAAATTTCGTCAACACCGGCAATCCATGCGGCGGCCAGAACCAGCGGGTTCATTTTATTGTCAGGGGTGGGTACGACCATCACCAGACGTTCCACACCGGCAACCTTGGCCGGAATGGCGTTCATCAGCACCGAAGACGGATAGGATGCCAGCCCACCGGGCACATAAAGCCCGGCAGCCGATACCGGACGCCAGCGCCAACCGAGTTCGACCCCGGTTGCATCGGTATAACGTTCGTCAGAAGGCATTTGCCGATCATGGTAGGAACGAATGCGTTCAGCGGCCAGTTTCAGCGATTTCAGGAGATCAGCATCGATTGCGCCAACGGCGGCATCGACTTCGTCCTTTGTCACAACCATGCCAGCCGCATCAATATTCAGGCGGTCGAACTTGTTGGTGTAATCACACACCGCTTCGTCTCCGCGTGCGCGGACATCGGCAATGATATCGGCAACCGCAGCATCAACATCGGCATCCGATTCCCGCTTCATGCCAAGCAGTTTGACAAAGCCTTCTTCGAAATCGGCATCGGTGATCGAAAGTTTAATCGGCATTGCGCACCTCGGAGAAACGGTCAATCCAGGGCTGAACATCGGTCGGGCGGGTTTTAAGTGCGGCCCGGTTGACGATCAGGCGCGAGGTGACATCGGCAATATGTTCAATTTCGCGAAGGCCGTTGGCCTTAAGCGTGTTGCCGGTCGACACAAGGTCAACGATACGACGGCACAGGCCAAGGGTTGGTGCCAGTTCCATCGCCCCGTTCAGCTTGATGCATTCGGCCTGTACCCCGCGCGCGGCAAAATGATTGCGGGTGACGTTGGGATATTTGGTGGCAACACGGACATGCGACCAGCGCGACGGATCATCGCCATCAATCATTTCTTCGGGTTCGGCCACGGCAAGGCGGCAATGCCCGATATCGAGATCAAGCGGGGCATAAATTTCGGAATAATCGAATTCCATCAGGACGTCATTGCCGCAGACACCGATATGGGCCGCCCCAAAGGCAACAAATGTTGCAACGTCAAAGCTGCGCACACGGATGATATCGATATGCGGATGATTGGTGGCGAAACGCAGGGCCCGGGATTTCGGATCGTCAAATGCGGCTTCCGGTTCGATCCCGGCTGCGCGCACCAGCGGCATTACCTCGTCTAGAATGCGCCCCTTTGGCAGGGCCAGCACCAGCTTTTCGTCACTCATCAATCAGTCGCCTTACGCGTTTATCTGTCTGTCCCGGCCTGCTGGCCGATAGCCCATGTCATTATGCAGGGTAATTATGCAGGAACACGGACACGTTCGATCTGCGCCCCGCAGGCGCCAAGTTTTTCTTCCAGCCGCTCATAACCGCGGTCCAGATGATAGACACGGTTAATAATCGTCTCGCCCTCGGCTGCCAAGCCTGCAAGTACCATCGATACCGATGCGCGCAGATCGGTCGCCATGACTTCGGCCCCCGACAGTTTGGCACTGCCGCGCACGATGGCGGACCGGCCATGCACGTTGACATCAGCGCCCATGCGGCTCAGTTCCGGGACATGCATGAAACGGTTTTCAAAAATCGTTTCGGTGATCATGGATGCGCCATTGGCGACTGCCATCAGGGCCATGAATTGCGCCTGCATGTCGGTCGGGAAGCCGGGATAGGGTTCGGTCATGACATCAACCCCCTTAAGGGCGGCGCGATTGCCGCGCACGATCATGCCGTCTTTGGTTTCCTCGATCTCGACACCGGCCTTGCGCATCGACACGATCAGGCTTTCGATCAGTTCGGCCTTTGTTCCGACCAGCTCGATCTCGCCGCCGGTAATGGCGGCGGCAATGGCATAGGTACCGGTTTCAATGCGGTCCGGCACGACGGAATGTTCCGCACCATGCAGGCGCGGCTTGCCGGTGACCTTGAGCGTATCGGTCCCGATGCCTTCAATTTCGGCCCCCATCGCGACAAGGCAATGGGCCAGATCGGTGACTTCGGGTTCGCGGGCCGCATTGGCGATTGTGACCACACCATCGGCAAGGGACGCCGCCATCAGGGCGTTTTCGGTCGCACCAACCGATACCTGCGGGAACAGGATATGCCCGCCCTTGAGCCCTTCTGGGGCGCGGGCTTCGATATAGCCCTCGGTCAGGTGGATTTCAGCACCCATCGCCTCAAGCGCCTTCAGATGCAGGTCAACCGGACGGTTACCAATCGCACAGCCACCGGGCAGCGACACACGTGCCACACCACACCGCGCCACCAGCGGCCCCAGCACCAGAACCGATGCCCGCATTTTGCGGACCAGATCATAGGGTGCGGTTGTCGATGCGATTTCCTTGGCCGTCATTTCCAGAACCCGACCGGTATGGCCGCCATTGGGCGCATGGCCGTTCAGATGCAACGCGACACCATGCTGCCCCAACAGGTTGGCCATCGATGTGATATCGGCCAGATGCGGCAGGTTGGAAAGGGTCAGCGTCTCATCGGTCAGAAGGGCTGCTGCCATCAGCGGAAGGGCCGCATTCTTGGCACCGCCAATTGCAATTTTGCCCTGCAAGCGGCGACCGCCGGAAATCTTGATCTTGTCCATTCAATCCTCGTATGCCCATGCCGATTGCGACATGGCGGTTACTCGTGTCTTTGGCGATGCCGCCTTTATGGCATTGCCTTTATCACAGGCGTGGCAGCGTGACACCTTTTTGGCCCATATATTTTCCTGCGCGATCCGCATAGGAGGTATCGCATTCGCTTTCGGCTTTCAGGAAAATGAACTGGCAGGCCCCTTCGTTGGCGTAAATGCGGGCCGGAAGTGGCGTGGTATTGGAAAATTCAAGGGTGACGTGCCCTTCCCATTCCGGTTCCAGCGGGGTGACATTGACGATGATGCCGCACCGCGCATAGGTCGACTTGCCAAGGCAGATCACCAGCGTATCGCGCGGGATACGGAAATATTCGACCGTACGCGCCAGGGCGAAACTGTTGGGCGGGATCACACAGACATCGGTCTGACGATTGACAAACCCTGCGTCGGAAAATTCCTTGGGATCGACAATGGCCGAGTCGACATTGGTGAAAATCTTGAATTCGTCGGCAACCCGGGCGTCATAGCCATAGGAACTGACCCCATAGGAAATGACACCATCGCGCTTGAAACCGTCGACAAACGGTTCGATCATGCCTTTTTCCTGCGCCATCTGGCGTATCCAGTGATCCGGTCTTACCGACATATCGCCACCCCTGTTGTGCAAATTGGCATTGTGCCATTGGTTTTACCCGTGCGGGGCATGCAAGATCAACCGGGTGATGCGGGCGACGGGGCCAATTTGGTATTTTTCTTGAAATGGAGCTCCGAAACCGGTGGGAAGCGGACTAATCCTTGCCCGAACCGTCCGAACCGCTGCCCTGATCGTTGGCATCGGTATCCTGTTCCACGGCTTTGCGCGAACGTTGCTGCTGTTTTCGGCGCGCCAGATTGGCACGCAGGGCTTCGGCTTCACGTTTTTTGCGCTCTTCGTTGGTCGCGGGATATTGCTTGCTTTGCTGTTCTGTCATCTTGCCAATACGTTTCTGGTTCCAAAGGTCCGGCTTTTATAGAATATTCCGAGGCAGAATGCAGCCTTGACCAACAAAATTGCACCATCCGCGCAAGATCAAAAATCTTCGCATAATTCGGGCTTGACCAATTGCCAGCCAGTGGCCTATAACCCGCCCGCACCGCAAGGGCTCGATGCTGCTGTAGCTCAGGGGTAGAGCACTCCCTTGGTAAGGGAGAGGCCGGGAGTTCAAATCTCCCCAGCAGCACCATTGCCCGACGATCAGCCTTTTAAGGGCTGCTGTAGCTCAGGGGTAGAGCACTCCCTTGGTAAGGGAGAGGCCGGGAGTTCAAATCTCCCCAGCAGCACCATTTTCCAGACATTTACGACCTGCCCTGACAGACGCACAACCCGACTGTGCAATGGTGTTTTTTTTCCGCCCAAGATGCAATTTCTGCCTATCCCTTTGATGTGGGCGGCACTCTTTTGCATAGCCACTGGTCAAATCCTCCGCTCCAAACGGCAACTTTTGCGTGTAAATCCCGGCATATTAATTGCTTGGATTGTTTCCTCAATTGCATGGGGAACGCATCATGACCATCCTGACAAACACATATAGTGCCAGCTCCGCAAATGCTGCCTATGCGTCTTCGACGCAATCTTCAAACGGGTCGCATCCGACCTTTAGCGAGGAAATGTATTCCGATCCGGAAATGCGCCCTTATCTCGAACAATATTACGAGAAAGCCTATGCCCCGATGCGCGAACGCATCGCCGCCATGCGCGAGGATGGATATACGCCCAAAACCATCCAGACCGAAGACGGTGGCATTGCGCAGGAAATTTCGGCGGATCAATATGAAGCCATGATACCGGATTTCGACAAATGGCTTGAAGGTCAGAAAACCATCATTCCGGGGATTCGTGACTCTGTCGACATATTCCGCGAAGGTGCGCAAAGGCATGTTGATTATCTGGAAAAAAATCATCCGGACAGTCAATCGGACGTCCGGGCCGTATTTTCCAATGGCGATCAGATTCTGGGATATCTGTATGAAAACGGGGGAATGGTGACGCACGATAGAGGCAGCCATCTGCGGACATATAGCGATCAGGCAGACAAGCTGGGTTTGAGAGGTCAGGCGCGTGTTGATTATATCGCCGATGCCATATCGCGCGATTATTCCAGCATCGATGTTTCGCGCTATGACGACCAGAATGCGCCAACACGACGTGAATTTTCAGAACGCTGGTATCCTGATCACGATGTGGACCAGTCATATCAGGCCAGCCTGCAAGAGGCACGGTCACAGCTTGCGGCAGCAGAAGAACGCTATCGCCAACAGCAGAGCAACATCACCGAGATGCATAGCTATCTTCTTGGCCTGATGGAACAGGAACATTTCAGCTGATTACTTCGGAAACTTTTACTCATAAAGTATCAGGTCCGACCCGATAATCGGCCAACGCCAGCTTCAAACTATATCACTTATAAAGCACGTTCGAGTGATATAAAGACACGTTATCTCTGAAGCAAAAAGCGTAAAGAAAAAATCGTCGTATCAATACCCAGAGCTTTATAGCAAATAACGGCAAGCAGAAGAGGGTAACCTGCTGTAGAAATGGCAGCGACCAAAACGCCCCCAGAGATTCCATACACAGTCATAGAAATCAATAATCCACATAAGACAAGGCAAGTCCAAAGCATCATAATTCGTGAAGTTACCTTATGGAGACCGGATATATTCAGAAGAGAAATACTAGGACCAGCAGCAACATGAACAACATATGCACAGAGCATTATTCGCAAAAAGGGAACCGCTTTAAGATAATCCGCTCCGAATGCAGAAAGAAGAAAAGGTGAGAATAAATAGAAAACAATACAAACTGGAACCGCAATAAATATAGAAAAAGCCATCGCCCTTGTAACAATTGACTGAACTTCCATTTTATCGCCAACAATTATCGCGCGAGATAAAAAAGGTGTAATTATTGAATTTACAGCGGTTAGAGCAAATGACACGAGCATTGCCAACCTACTAACTGCACCAATCTCTCCCGCATCAAATGCAGATAAAATAATCCCAGCTACAATTACGGGTGATTGATTAATTAAAGATATCGAAATATTTGAGAAGACAACGCTCGCACCAACATTCAACCACAGTCGAATATCTTTAAATCCAATTCTGGATTCAAAATTCCAATCAACATACCTCTTCTTAATGATGACAATGAAAGCAAAAAAATTAGAAAAAATTAGAGCAATCGCATAAGAAAAAACAATAGAAATGAGGCTTAACGTCTCCATGCGGGCAAAGAGAAAAACTGATATACAAATAGAAAAAATCAAAGGCCGAACAATTGCCTCTGGCATCACAGCGATAGAAACATTTTCATTCGCTCGAATGATTCCTTGGGAGACGACTAAAACAACTGAAAGCGGCAGGCATACTCCTGTAGAAATCCCGATTCCCCAATCGTATCCTCTAAAGTTGACGAGTAAAACTGCCAGCCCGAGCCCACCCAAAAGTGAAATTGAACCAGAGAAAAACAAAACAAAGCGCTGTATTCTACTTACAAGGCTTCCCCTCCCCTCACTCCGATATACTGGCAAAAACCTTACAATGGCAGCATCCATACCAAATGTCGCAACAGGTGTTGCGGCAACAATCAATCCAAGTATGACACTGAAAAAGCCAAATATCTCCTTTCCACCATAGCGAGAAATAAGCAAGCTGATGAGAAACATCATGCCCGCAGAAAAGGCATTGGCAAAAAGAACAAAAATTGCAGCAAATTTCAATTCAGGTTACTCGTAAAAGAATCGGAACCATTCGACAAAGCGGCCAATCCCGGTTTCAATCGAGGTTTCCGGCTTGAAACCGACGGCATCGGTCAGGGCATCGACATCGGCATAGGTCGCCGGAACATCGCCGGCCTGCATCGGCAGCATGTTTTTATCAGCCGTCTTGCCCAGTGCCTTTTCGAGCGTTTCGATCATGTGCATCAGTTCGACCGGGCTGTTGTTGCCGATATTGAACACGCGATAGGGTGCCGAACTGGTTGCCGGGTCCGGTTTGGCCGGGTTCCAGTCGGGATTAGGGGCAGCAACGGTTGAAATGCAGCGATGAACACCTTCGACGATATCGTCGATATAGGTGAAGTCACGGCGCATTTTTCCTTCGTTAAAGACGTCAATCGGTCGTCCTTCCAGAATGGCCTTGGTAAACAGGAACAACGCCATATCAGGCCGACCCCAAGGACCATACACCGTAAAGAAACGAAGGCCCGTGGTCGGCAAGCGGTAAAGATGGCTGTAGGTATGCGCCATCAGTTCGTTGGCTTTTTTCGATGCGGCATAAAGACTGATCGGGTGATCGACATTGTGATGCACCGAAAATGGCATTTCGGTATTCATGCCATAAACCGAACTGCTTGAGGCATAGACCAGATGCTTCACACCGTTATGGCGGCAGCCTTCAAGGATATTGGTAAAACCGACAAGGTTGGCATCAATATAGGCATGCGGGTTTTCAAGCGAATAGCGAACGCCAGCCTGGGCCGCAAGGTTGACGACATAGGTCGGCTTTTCGGTTGCGAACAGATCAGCAATACCATCGCGATCTTCCAGATTCATGCGGACAAATTTAAAGCCGTCCCGCCCTTCAAGCCGTGCAAGCCGGGCTTCTTTCAGCGTGACGTCATAATAATCGTTGACGTTATCAAGCCCGATTACGGTGCTGCCCTGATCCAGCAGCTTCTGGCAAAGATGCGATCCGATAAAACCGGCAGCCCCGGTAACCAGAACCGTTTCATTTGCGGGAATGACAAAGTCGGACATCACGATCAGTTTTCCTGTCTTGAAAGGCTATTGCCCAAGAATTGGGGGCATCCAAAATCCAGACTTTCCTGTAACAGCCTATACTTTGGCACGCAAGACAGCATGCTTTATGCAAGGCACCAAAGGTATAGACACCGGGCGAGACTCCTGCGAATTTTCCTGCTATCCTTACGTATCGATTTTGTATCGCCACGGAAAACCATTTCGATCCGATGATTACGACCGGTCAAACCATAACGAACCCCGCTGGTGGTGGATTGGGCATCGTCCTGAATGTCAGGCAGATTGCGCAAACCGCTGATGGCAGTGTTTTGGCCGAATACGAAGCGATAGAAGTTAAGTCTGGCGAGAAGTCAGGGCTGTCGCAAGGACCTTATGGTATTGGAGGCGAAGCAGGCAACGGACTTCGCACCCGTATTGTAGACCCCAGAACGCTGACCGAAGCACAGGCCGTTGCCAATGGCCCCAGCCGAAGCGAGTATCGCGAAGCCCTTGAAGCAAGCGACAACAAGGCGGACAGTAATAATTCCGGCGCAAAAACTTCTGGTGAGCTGAGTGCGACGGAAAAAGCTGACATATCGCGATTGCAAGCCCGCGATTCTGCCGTAAAGCAGGAAGAAAAAGCGCATGCTGCCGCGGCAGGGCCTTATGGCTCTGCCCCGCAATATGAATACCAGATCGGACCAGACGGAAAGGCATATGCCATTGGTGGACATGTTGATGTCGGCGTCAGCCTTTCGGGTAGCGCAGAAGATAAGGAACGCGCGCTTGCGACCCTTCAGAATGCAGCGCTTGCTCCCAACGCACCATCAGGCGCGGATATGGCGGCATTCCGACAGGCAAGCCTGCAACGTGCAACGATTGGTGGCGATCAGCCAAAATCGATCCCGGGTTACGGACAACCGCAGAACGACGCGAACGACATTTTTTCGATTTATGCCTGATTAAAGAATCCAGACACCTTAGAATCCGGTCAGTTTCACTATGCAATATGCGACAATATTTTTATCATCCTTAAACAAATACTATCCTCACGGATAATTCCGCCCCCTGAAATCCATCCTGCAGTTTGACAGGACATCAGAATTATTTAATGCTGCGCTCGCGTCCGGGGGGACGCGAAATTTGGAAGATGACAACTTTGCGTGTTTCCGTATGTTTGGGTGCGGGACGCGATACCGGTACCGCCTTTTGCGGGAGACGGCTAAAAACGGGTACGGCACAATAACATGAACATCCTGCTAGCGGACGACCATGACCTCGTTAGAGACGGGATCACATCCTTTCTGAAAACGGCGGCGCCAGAAGTCGAAATTGCCCAGGCAAAAGACTTTGCCGAAGCACTTTCCATCGTCGATGGCGATACGCCGGTCGAACTGACGATCCTAGATCTCAACATGCCGGGCATGAACGGGCTTTCGGGCCTGACCGTAATGCGGCAGAAACATCCGGAAATTCCGGTCGTCATTTTGTCGGGATCGGTCAAACGCAGCGATGTGCTCAATGCACTTGAACATGGTGCGTCGGGCTATTTGCCCAAAACCCTGTCTGGCAAGTCGCTGATCAATGCGCTCCGCCTGATCATGTCAGGGGAAAAATACATTCCGTCGGCACTTCTGGAAGATGATGGCAGCAACACGCGTCCGGGTGAAATTGATCTGGATGGGCTTGCTCCTGACAATCCCCTGCGTCAACTGACCAATCGGGAACGTGAAGTTCTGGCCCTGCTGACCAAAGGTCTGTCCAACAAGGAAATCGCCAAACAGCTTACGGTCCGCGAAATCACGGTGAAGGTTCACCTGACCGGTATTTTCAAAAAGCTTGGTGCCGCGAACCGTACACAGGCGGTTAAAATAGCCATGCAGCTTGGCTGGGAAGCCTGATTTTCCCGCATCAAGCCGAAGCTTTCAAAACCCGGCCCCTTGGCCGGGTTTTTTGTATTTCAGCCCGCAACGACTTCGGAAATTTCATCAAGGGTTGCCAGAAGCTCTTTTAAATCAAGCGGCTTTGCCATCACCATGACCGGCGCATCATCCCCATCCTCTGTCGGCCTGTCGGCATCCCCCGGATGACCGGTCATAACGATCACCGGCAAGGCGGGATTGCGTGAACGCAGTTCCCGAACCAGACTATTGCCATCCATCTGTGGCATCCGGATATCGGTGATCAGAATGTCGGGCTGCACAACACCGGCCAGAGCAAGCGCATCTTCGCCGTCGCTTGCCGCCGAAACCGAGAATCCCTGCGCTTCGAGATAGGCTGCGATGATCTCCATCGCATCGATTTCATCATCGACAACCATGATCCGCAAATCGCGCGACCTTGCCTCCGGAACTTTTTCCTGCTGAGGCAATAACGGGGCATCATCAGACGGATCATTTTCATCCCCCTGCGTTTCGCCGATATGCGTCGCAGGCAGAACAATCTCGAAACAGGCACCGTCTCCTTCATTGCGAACATCAATATGCCCGCCCATTCCCTCGACGATGCCATAGCTTACCGAAAGGCCAAGCCCCGTTCCCTTTCCGACATCCTTGGTCGTAAAGAACGGATGGAAAATAAGACCAATGGCGTCCTCGGGAATGCCGCCGCCATTGTCATTAATCGCAATTCGAAGCACTTCCTGATCGGGATCAAGCATGGCTGTTAATCGAATGAGCCCGCCAATCCCGCCGGTATCATCGCCGTTTTCCGTAATCGCATCGCGTGCATTGGTCAACATATTGACCAGAACCTGTTCAAGCTGGACCTGTCGCCCAAGCACCTGGCAACTTTGTGCCGATGGAACGACATCCACCACGATCCCCGCCAAACGGCAATCATGCTCGATCATGTCCACCGCACGGGTGACCGCCCGCATCGGGTCGAAAAGCTCGAAATCGTCCTCGTCCGGCCGACTGTATATCTGCAAATGTCGAATAATTTCGGCCATGCGCTGGGTTTGCCCGCTGATCAGGGACAGTCGCTCTCTCTGAAACGAGGGTTGAACCTTTTCAAGTTCATATTGAAGCGCGCAGGTATCAGCCGCCATCCGAATGACATTAAGCGGCTGGTTCATTTCATGGGCGACGGATGCGGCCATCTCGCCAAGGGTCGCCAGCTTGGAAGTCTGAACCAGTTGCCGTTCGATTTTGCGCTTTTCCGTCACATCCTCGGCCAGCATCAGCATGGCTGGCGCGCCTTCGTGGGTGAAGGCGATGGCGGACACTTCAAGTTCGAGATTTTCGCCGTCGCCCCGTCGGCAGATGATGACAAAATCCGCCCGGCCCGTATAACCGCCAGCGTAACGGGCAATATATTCGCTCATGATTTCGCGGCTGTCGGGATGGACCATCTCCATAAAGCTGCGCCCGACCAGTTCGGAACTGTCGTTACCATGCAGAATGGCAACGCCCTGCTGGTTGATATAGGTAATTTCCTCACCGCTCAGCACCGAAATCAGTTCCGGTGCCAGTTCCACCAGCTTGCGATACCGTTCTTCGCTTTCCTTCAAAGCCTGCTCGGCACGCGACCGTTCAATCGCATAACGGATGGATCGGCGAATGGTCCTGCCGTCGGGGAATTCTTTGGTCAGGTAATCTTCTGCGCCGTGCTGAAGGGCTTCAAAGGCAAGTTCTTCGTCCTTGTGCCCGGTCAGGACAACAACCGGTGCACTATGCGCGCAACCGCGAATTCGGCGGATGGTCTCAACCCCCGATGAATCGGGCAGCGTCAAATCCAGCAGGACAACATCAAACTGCCCATCAGGTGATGGATCATTCAGCAGGGCCATGGCCGAAGCAAGATCGGACCGATGTTCGATTTCGAACCGCTCACCGGTTTCCTCCAGCAATGTTTTTACAAGAAACGCATCGCCGGGATTATCTTCGACCAGAAGGATGCGAAACCGGTTTTCGGTCATATGGCACGGCCCATTCATTTCAGAATTTCAGGATTGGCAGCTCGGATCAGACTGATTCTGCATATATTTGCCTCTGCTAGCAATCCTGCACATCAATCAGCAAACGCCCCCGAACCTGCCCTTTGAGGATTTTTTCGCCCCACGGCAGGATATCACGAAGTCCAACCTTTGTTGTCACAGCATCCAGTTGATCCATGGGTAATTCCTGTGTCAGACGTTTCCAGGCTGTAACGCGCTTTTCATAGGGGCACATCACGGAATCAATTCCGATCAACCGGACCCCGCGCAGCAAAAACGGGAGAACCGTTGCAGGCAAATCCGGCCCGCCAGCCAACCCACAAGCAGCAACCACGCCATGATACTTCATTTCCGATAAGACATGCGCCAATGTCGTGCTGCCGACACTGTCAACAGCCCCCAGCCAACGCTCGCTCAGCAAGGGCTTGCTTGCCTCGCTTAACTCTGATCGATCCAGAATTGAATGCGCACCAAGGCTTCGAAGATAGTCATGCGTGTCAGCACGCCCGGTCGAGGCGGCAACACGATAACCAAGATTGGAAAGAAGACCTACCGCGACCGAACCAACACCGCCCGCCGCCCCGGTAACGAGGATTTCGCCATCCTGATCGGGTGATACGCCCTGCTCTTCAAGGGCCATCACGGCAAGCATGGATGTAAAGCCCGCGGTACCGATGGCCATGGCGTGCGCACCATCAAGCCCATCTGGCATTGGCACCAGCCAATCGGCTTTGACGCGGGCATACTCGGCATATCCGCCCCAATGGGCTTCGCCAACCCGCCATCCGGTCAGGATGACCTGATCGCCGGGCGCATAACGCGGATCATCCGATGAAATCACTTCGCCCGCAAAATCGACACCGGGCACATGCGGGTATTGCCGGACAAGGCGCCCAAGCCCGTTCAGGATCATGCCGTCCTTGTAATTCAGGGTCGACCATCGTACCCGAACCAGCACATCGCCGTCAGGCAGATCATCAAGTGTCAGATTTTGAAAATCGGCCTGAACTGATTTTTCCTGCTGGCGCAGAACCAAACCACGAAATGTATCTGCCATGGTCGTATCCCCGTTTCATGATGGAATTGCATCCAAGCTTAAAAGGGCGGGGCAAAGACTGTCAAAGGCGCAAAAGTCGTGTCTTAACCAGCAGACGGTGTTTTCAGGAAGCTATCATCGGGCCCTGTGAGCATAACAATGCCAATCAGAGCCAGGATCAAAATCAGAAGATACAACCATTTACGAGACTTTGTCGGCGTCTCAAGATTGTCGGATGCCATATCCGATTTTATGGATGGCGGCAGGCTTTTATATGAAAGCCATCCCAACAGGGGCACGATAACAAGATCATCAATCCAGCCAATACCGGCAATGACATCGGGCAACAGGTCAATTGGACTGACGAGGTAAATGATTCCGGCCAGCAACAGGAACTTGCTTCGCAGTGGCACATCCGGTCGAAACAGGCTGCGCAACAAATTGGGAATAATCGCCCAGACAGTCGGTTTGGCCATTGGATACTCCAGACATTAACCCTGCATTACCAACGCGTCAGGTCGGCTTGGCGATATCAGCGACGCGCCGTATCCAGAGGAAGGCTTACCTGCATATATGCGCCACCTATTGAACTGGCCTTTTCCAGATCAAATGCATCGCACAGACTGCCACAAGATGCGTTATCGGCATTCCCATAACGGATGGCATACATTTCAAACCCGGATTTGTAGGCAGGAACCGGCACAAGATTGAGCTGGGTTCTCTGTTCCCCCACAGCCACCTGAAGCCACGCCATGGAAACGGCAAACAGCAACACCACGATCATTGTCAGATGCTCGGTACGGATCATCTTTCTGGTCCGGAACAGTTGAAACAAAATTCACATGATAAGCAAATGCATTAGCATGCGAATTGTTCCCCGTTCATTCCAAACAAGATTGTCCCGACCGTGAGACTCCTAACATAAAGCCGCGAGCCTATTCGTCATCGTAACGCGCTTTAAGGTAGGACAGTAACGGGAACAATGCGGCAAACAAAGCAATCAGAAACCCCATTCCCTTTTCCTTGTAACCCTTGCGGGAAACAAAGCAGCGGAAGAACCGGGAAAAGATGCGGCGAAAATTGTTTGCAAAACTGCCTATGTTGCCGCTTGCCCGCAAATCGGCGGCACGGGCGGTGGTATAGCTATCGAGCCTTTTGATCATGTCGGAAATATTCCTGTCGACATAATGCAAAAGAGCACCATCAAGCCTCGGCCCGGTACGCCCGATCAATTCAAAAGAAGGGTGGACGCGCTGAAGTCCCCAGGTCTTTCGCCCCGCGCGAAACAGACGTCTTACAGCGGAGGTTCCATAGGATGCCCCCCATCCATACCGGACCAGTCGTTCGCCAATATAATTGTGGACAGAAATTACAAAGCAATCGAACTCGGTATCGACGATGGCGTTGCGGATCGATTTGCCGAGTTCTTCGTTCACATGCTCGTCAGCATCGACTTCGAAAATCCAGTCGCCGGTTGCTTCCTGAAGCACCCGGTTGCGTCGTTCACCTTCAATATCCCAACTGCCAACAATCGTCTTTGCGCCAAACTCGCGCGCGATTTCTTCCGTGCGATCCGTGCATTTATCGCACAGAACAATGATCTCATCGGCAAAGCCAAGATGCGCAAGACACGATGGAAGACGCTCTTCCTCGTTATGAGCACACATAACAACTGAAAGACGCGGCACTTTGTCAGCCATTCTGCTTTTCCTCTTTCCGATAATCTTCCAGAAGCACTCTGGTCGCAGAGACAACCTTTTCGACCGGTAAGGTATCCATCAAAACTTCTTTGGATAACGGGCTTGAACGATTTTCAATGATTTTATCATAGGACCAATCGGTACGAACGGCCCGGCCCCACTTTGAGTACGGACGATAATGTTCATCACGCGATGGGCCAAACAATCCTATGGTCGGGTTACCTGTCGCGGCCGCCATATGCATAAGCCCCGAATCATTTCCCAGATACAGGCTGGCGCGACGCAGACAGGCCATGACCGTCAGAAGATGTTCGGTGCCAAAAATCTCGGTCCGTCTATTTTCTGGAATGGACGCAATCACCGGCTCGGATGCCGCCCGTTCGTTCGGGGCCCCGACAAGCAACACATTGGCATCTTCAAGGGGCCCGCCAACGGCTCTTAGTTCGGCAATCGCCTCGGCAAAACGTTCGGGACGCCAGGTTTTGCCAATCCAGTTGGCACTTGGCCCAACGACCAGAAGCAGCCGCCCGTCATCGGGAAGAATTTCCGAAGCACGATTTTCATGCTCAGGCGCGGTCCAGACGAATGGCTCGGGTGCGGGATCAACACCAATTAATTGGCCCAGCTGTTCAACCCGGTGCATTTCATCGTCATTTCCCGGCAGGACCACCCGCTTCCAGCCCGGCAACACATAAGCCGTCGCACTGCCGCGCAGATCGACGATGATGTCCCACCAGCGAAACGCGACCGATTTCCAAAGCTTCCACCAATGACCACCGCGTTTCTGCTTTGGCATTTCGATGAGACGTTCAAGCCCCGGCACCGCTTCAAAAATCGGGGCGGCGACAGGGCCGCAGGCAACCGTTACCTTGATGCCAGGATAGGTTTCGACATAGTGGCGCAGCACCGATGTCGAAAGAACGGCATCGCCCAGCCGGTTCGAGGTGATGAACAGTAACCGCACGGTTTAAAGTTTCTCCAGCTCGCCAGCGACATTAAGCCATTCACGGCGGCTGTTGCGGGCCGCTTCGGACTGGCTGGCAAAAATCTGCCGGTCGGCCAGCAACTGCATCACCAGATTGCCATAGGCGGTTTCATCGGGAACGATATAGCCGGTCTTGCCATTTTCAACCCGCGCCTTGGCAATGCCGCCATAGGACACAACCGGTGTTGCCGCGGCCAGCGCATCGTAAATCCATTGGCCGACCTGATCATTGCCGTATTTGCCGTGATGCAGGAAGGCACGCGCGGTTGCAATACGTTCGGCCATGTCGGCCTCGGGCATCGGGTGACAAACGCGGACACCCTTGTCGATGTTATCACGCACCATATCGACGAGTTCTTCGGAAACATCGTCATTTTCGCCCGCCATCGCCGAGAACAGGTCGGAAGCATAGATTTCCAGAATGGCACCGGGCACCTTGGGCGCGACATAAGCCGACCAGATGCGGATGATCTGGGCAATGCCGGTTTTGCTGTTGGCGACCGTCACGGCAAGGTTTTCGCGGCTCTCGAACGCCCAGTGCATGTTTGATGCCATGGCAAAGGCCGGACACGCCCCCGGCGCAATCACAATCGGGCATTTGGCGATATCGCCATCAAATGCCTTGCCATGATCTTCATGGGTGAAAATCACCTGCGCACCGGTTTCAAGCAATGCCAGACGTGCCTTATCCGCGTTCAGATCGGACACCATGCCATCAAACCAAAGCCAGCAATCGCTACCTTCGGGAATGGACGGATGACGCAGCAGCTCCGCATCGCGCCATACCAGAACCCGATCCACCGGATCCCCGCCAAAGGGCGGCATGGCACTGTCAAGCTGACGCCAGGCAACGCCATGATGATCAAGGTCAATGCCACCGTTCCGGCGGGCTTCAACCTTGTGGCCACGGGCAACAAGGGCCTCGGCCAGCGCGATAAATCCGCGTTGGCGCGCGCCCAGCGGGCGGGCTTCACGATCCTTGGGATCAAAGCCGATGGAACGATCAAGCATCAATATTTTCATACATTGCGTTCTATCGGTTCCCGCGCAATTTATGAAGGCTTTTCTTGTGGCAGGTTGCTTTTGCCTTTGCCAAACCACCCCTTGCCAAATGCCCCCCATTGCCCCACATTTCGGCCAACAATTCCGATAAACCGGAGTCATAAGAATTATGAGTGAGACTTTATACGCCCCCCTGCCTGACCGGGCCGTTATCCGGATCAGCGGGCCTGATCGCGTCAGCTTCCTTCAGGGGCTGGTGTCGAACAATATCGAAAAAATCACCGCCGATCATTCCGGCTATGGCGCCCTTCTGACGCCGCAGGGCAAATTCCTGTTTGATTTCTTTGTCTATCAGCAGGACGAGGACAGCCTTCTGATTGAGTGCGAACGCGGCGAAGATGGTGCGCGTGCGGCCGAGCTGTTCAAAAAACTGCGCATGTATAAATTGCGCGCCAAGGCGGAACTGAGCGACGTCACCGAAAGCTATGACGTCGTTGCCGTCTTCGGCGATGGTGCGCTTGCCGCACTTGACCTGCCCGATACGACCGGTGCGACCGCACCGTTTGCCGACGGGATCAAGGCGGTTGATCCGCGGCTGAGTGCGATGGGTGCGCGCGTGTTGCTGCCCAAAAACGAACTGGTACAGATGGCCGCCATCGGTGCCACCGAAAGCGATGAAAGCACCTATCATCAGCACCGCGTGCTGCTGGGCCTGCCCAATGGCAGCGAGGAAATGGAAATTGACCGCGCCATCCTGCTTGAAAACGGGTTCGAGGAACTGGGCGGCGTTGATTTCAAAAAGGGCTGCTATATGGGGCAGGAACTGACCGCGCGTACCAAATATCGCGGGCTGGTGCGCAAACGCTTGCTGCCGATCACGATCACCGGCCCAGCCCCGGAAATCGGCAGCCTGATCATGAATGGCGACAAAGAAGCCGGCACCATCCGCAGCATCCATGGCAACGCAGGCCTTGCCCTGATCCGGCTGGAGCGGATCGGCGATGATACCGATCTGACGGCGGGGGATGCCAAAATTTCGGTCAAGGTTCCCGACTGGGTCAAGTTGCCCGAAACGGCGGCCTGATCCGCCAATCATCGCTTCATCAAACACAAACGGCGGCAGAAATTCTGCCGCCGTTTGCTTTATCAGTGCTGCCCGTCAGCAGCCTTATTTCTTGAGCGCAGCCTGTGCGGCCGCCAAACGCGCAATCGGCACGCGATAGGGCGAGCACGAGACGTAATCCAGCCCCTGTGCCTCGCAAAACGCGATGGATGCCGGATCGCCGCCATGTTCGCCGCAAATGCCAAGCTTGATGTCAGAACGCGTTTTACGGCCACGTTCAGCCGCAATGCTGACCAGCTCGCCCACCCCTTCCTGATCCAGCGATACGAACGGATCACCGGCAAAGATATCCTTGGAAATATAGGTATCCAGGAACCGGGATGCGTCATCACGCGAAAGACCAAAGGTCGTCTGGGTCAGATCGTTGGTTCCGAAGCTGAAAAATTCGGCTTCTTCGGCGATTTCACCGGCCCGAAGGGCGGCCCGCGGCAATTCGATCATCGTGCCGACAAGGAATTCCAGCTTGGCCGATTTTTCGGTTTCGACTTCGCCTGCGACCTTGATGATCACGGCCTTGAGGATTTCAAGTTCCTTCTTGCCAACAATCAGCGGGATCATGATTTCCGGTATCACCGGATCGCCGCCATCCTTTGAAACCTCGATCGCGGCTTCGAATATCGCACGTGCCTGCATTTCATAGATTTCGGGATAGCTGATGCCAAGACGGCAGCCGCGATGCCCCAGCATCGGGTTGGCTTCCGACAGTTCCAGCAACCGGCGACGCACGACGACCTCTGCCACACCTGCGGCATTGGCGACCTCGGCGATTTCGTTGTCACCGTGCGGCAGGAATTCATGCAATGGCGGGTCCAGCAGACGGATCGTCACCGGAAGGCCCTTCATGATCCGGAACAGGTCAATAAAGTCCTGCCGTTGATAGGGCAGAAGTTTATCAAGTGCCGCACGACGGCCCTTTTCCGTGTCCGCCAGGATCATTTCGCGCATGGAAATGATGCGTGCCGGGTCAAAGAACATGTGTTCGGTCCGGCAAAGGCCGATCCCCTCCGCCCCGAAACCGCGTGCGGTTGCCGCGTCATCAGGTGTTTCGGCGTTGGTGCGGACCTTAAGACGGCGCACACCATCCGCCCATTCCATCAATTGGGAAAAATCACCCGACAGGTCGGGTTTCAGTGTCGCGACCTCGCCCAGCATCACCTCGCCCTTCGCACCGTCAAGGGTGATGACATCGCCTTCGTTGAGCGTCACGCCGCCCGACGTCATGGTCTTGCTGGTATAGTCAATCTTGATCTGACCGGCCCCGCACACGCACGGCGTCCCCATGCCGCGCGCCACCACCGCCGCGTGGCTGGTCATGCCGCCGCGTGATGTCAGAATGCCTTCGGCAGCATGCATGCCGGCAATGTCCTCGGGGCTGGTTTCTATGCGCACCAGAATGACCTTGCGGCCCCGGTTATGCACCCAGTCCTCGGCGACCTCGGCCGAGAAAACAATCTGCCCGGATGCCGCACCGGGCGATGCCGGAAGCCCCATGCCAATCACCTTGCGTTCCGCATCGGGATCAAGGGTCGGGTGCAGCAACTGGTCAAGCTGTGCGGGATCAACACGGCGAAGGGCATCTTCGCGCGTGATCACATTGGCCTGACACATTTCGACCGCGATGCGAAGGGCGGCCTTGGCTGTGCGTTTGCCCGCACGGGTCTGCAGCATGTAAAGCTTGCCGGACTCGACGGTGAATTCCATGTCCTGCATGTCGCGATAATGGGATTCAAGCCTGTCACGAATATCACAAAGCTCGCCAAAGACGCCGGGCATGGCTTCTTCCATCGACAGAAGGTCGGAACCGGACTCTTCGCGTTCGATTTTGGTCAGCGGTGCCGGGGTACGAATACCCGCCACGACGTCCTCGCCCTGCGCATTGATCAGATATTCGCCATAGAAACGGTCTTCGCCGGTCGACGGATTGCGCGAGAAGCAGACACCGGTGGCACAATCATCGCCCATATTGCCAAAGACCATGGCCTGAACATTGACAGCCGTGCCCCAGCTTGCCGGGATGTTGTGCAGGCGACGGTATGTATTGGCGCGTGCATTCATCCAGCTTCCGAAAACCGCACCGATGGCACCCCAAAGCTGTTCGCGCGGGTCCTGCGGGAAGGGACGCCCGAGTTCGGCATCGACCTTTTTCTTGAAGCCCTGGACAATCGCCTGCCAGTCATCGGCATCCATATCGGTATCAAGGACATAGCCCTTGTCTTCCTTGTGGATTTCAAGGATTTCCTCGAAATGGTAATGATCGACGCCAAGGACCACATCGCCATACATCTGAATGAAACGACGGTAGCTGTCATACGCAAAACGGCGGTCACCAGAGACCGCCACCAAACCTTCAACCGTTTCGTCATTCAGGCCGAGATTAAGAACCGTGTCCATCATGCCCGGCATCGAAGCACGTGCGCCGGAACGGACCGAAACCAGCAACGGGTCTTTGGGGTCGCCAAATTTGCGCCCGACCAGGGCTTCGACAGCAGCAAGCGACTTTTCGACTTCGGCTTCAAGACCATCCGGGTACGCACGGTCATTGTCATAAAATGCCGTGCAGACTTCGGTCGTGATGGTAAAGCCGGGCGGGACCGGAAGGCCGAGATTGCTCATCTCGGCAAGGTTGGCACCTTTGCCGCCCAAAAGCTCGCGCATATCGGAACGTCCTTCGGCGCTACCGCCACCGAAGCCGTAAACCCATTTGGTCATCTTGCCTTTTCCTCATCTGGTCAAGGCGTTCCGGAATTCCGGGCGACCCCGACCTTATTTATGACTCGATCTTCGAGAAATCGGCAATGTCATGCAAGGCAGTGCGAATTTGCGCCAGCAGCTTAAGCCGGTTGGCACGTTCTTCTGCCTTGTCACTATTTACCGTGACCCCTTCGAAGAATGCATCGACCGGTCCGCGCAGATGTGCGAATTCGGCCATAGCCGCGGCATAATTCTCGGCCCGCAGAAGCGGCAAAGCCTTATGCCGGACATTGATGAGCGCCTCATAGAGCTTGCGTTCCTCGTCCTGCGTCAGAAGATCGGCGGACACATCCGCATCATAGGATTTTTCATCCTTCTTCTCTTCGATACGCAGGATATTGGACGCGCGCTTGTACCCGGCCATAAGGTTAACGCCGCTTTCACCCGATACAAAATCGGCAAGCGCATCAACACGGGCCAGAAGGCGGACAAGATCGTCCTCGCCATCCAGGGCAAACACGGCGGACACCAGATCATGGCGCACGCCCTGTTCACGCAGATGGACTTTCAGGCGGTCGGCAAAGAATGCCAGAAGTTCGTCAACCGCCTCGTCACGACGAATGGAGGCCGGATATTGGGAAACGGCAAAGGCAAATGCACGCCGCAGCGGCACACGCAAACCGTTTTCCAGAACCAGCCGGATGACACCCAATGCCGCACGACGCAGCGCGAACGGGTCTTTTGAACCGGTCGGCTTTTCATCGATGGTAAAGAACCCGGCAAGGGTATCGAGCTTCTCGGCCAAGGCAACAGCCACCGAAACAGGCGCGGTCGGACACATATCCGACGGACCGGCCGGTGCATAATGCTGTGCAATGGCGTTGGCGACTTCGGGGGCTTCGCCGTCATTCTCGGCGTAGTATTTCCCCATCAGTCCCTGAAGTTCGGTAAATTCGAACACCATGTTCGACACCAGATCGGCCTTGGCAATTTCCGCCGCCCGATCAGCAAGTTTGACATCGCAGCCCGGTATATCGGCTGAAAGTTCGCGTGCCAGTCCGCGCAGGCGCAGAACACGCTCCGCCAGCGAGCCAAGCTTGGCATGGAACACGATGTTATCAAGTTTCGGCAGACGCGCTTCCAGCGTCACTTTCCGATCCTGATCCCAGAAGAATTTCGCATCATGCAGGCGCGCACGCAAAACGCGTTCGTTCCCGGCAATGATCTGCGCATTCGCATCCAGCGTCACCATGTTTGAAATGGTGATGAAACGTGCGGCCAGTTTGCCGTTGCTGTCTTCGACAACGAAATATTTCTGATGTTCACGCATCGAGGTTTCCAGAACCTCGCGCGGGATATCCATGAACTGGTCATCGACCTTGCCCATGACGGGTACGGGCCATTCGACCAGACCGCAGACTTCCTCAAGCAGTCCGTTATCTTCCAGAAGCGTAAAGCCTTCTGATGCCGCAAGCTTGCGCGCACCGTCCAGAATGACTTTCTTGCGTTCTTCGCGGTCCAGCATGACCTTGGCAAAGGCAAGCTTCGCCTTGTATTCTGTGGCATTGGCAACGCTAAAGGTGGCCGGTGCCAGGAACCGATGGCCGCTTGTGATATTGCCCGCCGTTACCGGGCCAAAGGATGCCGGGATCACCTTGCCGTCAAACAGGCACAGGATACGGTCAAGCTGACGGACCCAGCGGACCTTCTGATCGGCCCAGCGCATCGATTTCGGCCAGGGCAGTTTTGCCATGGCGTCTTCGATGATGTCCTTGATGACATCCGCGCTATCGCGGCCCTTCTGTTCGACAATCGCGAACAGGAAAACACCCTTGGGCGTTTCGCGCTTTTCACATTGTTCCAGCGTCACACCATTGCCGGCAAGGAACCCGGCAATCGCCTTTTCCGGGGCATCGGCACGCGGGCCACGGCGTTCTTCGCGAAGGTCCGGCTGTTTGTCCGGCAAACCGTCAATGATCAGGGTCAGACGGCGCGGTGTTACCAGTGCCTCGACATTATCAAACGCAAGGTCGGCGGCCTTCAGGCCATCGGTAACCAGTTTGGTCAGATCCTCGGAAGCACGCGCCTGCATGCGGGCCGGAATTTCTTCCGAAAACAGTTCAAGCAGCAATTCGGCCATGACTTATGCCTCCTCTTTCAAATGCCCGCGCGAACGAAGCCACGCCTCGCAGCAGGATTTCGACATGTCGCGGACACGGCCGATATAGGCCGCACGTTCGGTGACGGAAATCACGCCGCGCGCATCGAGGAGGTTAAAGATATGGCTGGCTTTCATTGCCTGCTCGTAGGCAGGCAGGGCAAGGCCGCGTTCGATATTGACCGCACATTCGGCCTGCGCGTCCTTGAAATGCTGGAACAGCATGTCGGTATTGGCGACTTCGAAGTTATAGGTCGACTGTTCCTTTTCATTCTGAAGGAACACATCGCCATAGCTGACGCCATTGCCGTTATAATCAAGGTCATAGACGTTTTCGACGCCCTGGATATACATCGCCAGACGTTCCAGACCATAGGTCAGCTCGACCGGGACCGGATCGCATTCAAAACCGCCGACCTGCTGGAAATAGGTGAACTGGGTGACTTCCATCCCGTCCAGCCACACTTCCCAGCCAAGGCCCCACGCGCCCAAAGTCGGGCTTTCCCAGTCGTCTTCGACGAAACGGATATCATGCGCCATCGGGTCAATGCCCAGATGGGCCAGCGAGCCAAGATAAAGTTCCTGCGAATTGGCCGGTGACGGCTTCATCAGGACCTGGAACTGGTAATAGTGCTGCAAACGGTTCGGGTTTTCGCCATAACGACCATCGGTCGGGCGGCGCGACGGCTGCACATAGGCCGCATTCCAGCTTTCCGGGCCCAGCGCGCGCAACGTGGTTGCGGTGTGGAAGGTGCCGGCACCGACTTCAAGGTCATAGGGCTGCAGGATGACACAACCCTGATCGGCCCAATAGCTTTGCAGGCGGAGAATGATTTCCTGGAATGAAGGGGGACGTTGCGACCCGTCGAGCGCCATTGCGCGAACTCACTTTGATGTTGTCGGTAAATTTAGAGCGGCAAGCTACCGCCCCACCCCGTCGGGGTCAAGAACGCAAAAGCCCTGAGTGGGCCTGAATTTAGCGCTTTTTATGACGTCCCGCCGAATCTCATACCGCATTGCAGCATACAACATCCGTGCAACAACCGGTTTTTCAAAGCGAAATCACGGCCTGTTGGGCGAAAGTCGAAGAAATCAGCAAAGGAAAATATGCCGTCCGCGCAACTCAGCTTTCGCAAACATGCGCGCTGCCTTCGGCGTGATACACACCGCATTTCGGGCATTTTTCAAGATCGTGCGCCACAGCTTCCTGTTTCTGCTGTTTGGCTTTCTTGTCATGCGCGGTCTGTTTTGGCTGCTCCTGCCCGGAAACCTGATTCTTGCGGGTAAACAGCTTGAAGCCCTGCCATACCACCACAACGATCAGTGCGGTAAAAAGGATTTTCGACAAACTCAGCATGGCATTTCCATAAACTTAAAATCAGAACTATTTGGCAAAGTCAAACTTGCATCAAAATCAGTCAATGACTTACTTCCACCACTAATGTACATTCAATAAAATTAATACGCATAAAAGTTTCTTCTCTGGATTATGCTGTGAAAAAATTCACTATTTGCGCACTAAGCTTGACGCTACTTTCCAGTTGCCTTCCTCTAGAGAAGGACTTGGAAGCTGCCTACCCTAACACACAAATTGCCGTAGAAAGCTGCGTAACCAAAAATGCATCTGAAATCGTCGAGCAACCTCAAATTCGAGATGCTTGCGCAAGCAAGCATAAGATTGAATTCAAAGTTTGGGAAAGATATTTTCTAAACGGCAAAGCCGGTTATTCTTCTAGTTCATTTTATACGACTGACACATCAGTATTTGAAGGCGACCTGACGAATGAATCGGTCAATTTGATCTTCACAAATGCTACTATTGAGATTCAGCACACAGAAAATCCAGACAAAACAGAAACGTTATATCTGACAGGGCTCTGGATTCCTCCGTCCGGCAAATATAATTTCAGCGAAAATGTTTTGTTCAAACCTAAATCGGTAGCGAATAAAGATGCAGAAGGGAACTCCCTTTATACATGGAATATATCATCAGCTAGCGGCGTAAGAATTGAACTCAGATAAAATTTAGAAGCCCGGCAGGCATGATATATCTCTTAGAATGTCGTCGGCTTCACGCATCCAATTCCCGGCTTCATCATGCAAAACAATTCCGCGTCGCAGGGTAACCGGCGATGAAACGCCCTTGCGCGCCGAAACAATCACGCGAAGCGGTGCATCGGCACTGGCCTTGCTCCAGACCGGATAGATGGTCATGTCGCCTGCGCGACCATGCAAAAGCCCGATGATCCGGTCCAAATGATCCGCCCGGTGTACGATGGTGATCCGGCCCTTCTGGCGGACCATCTTAAGGCAGAAATGGATCCAGTCCTTGAGATCAGCCGTGCCTTCCTGATGCGCCTTGGCCCGGCTTTCATTGGCCGGGCGCGTTCCCCCGGCATAGAAGGGCGGGTTTGAAATCACCTGATCAAAACTTTCGGCCACCAGCGGCAAGGACCGGTCATTGATATCGCCATGAACCGGCGTTACCCGACCCACCAGATCATTTTCGACAATGTTGCGACAAAACAGCGCATAGAGATCGTCCTGCAACTCGACCCCGGTCACTTCTGCATCGGGCAGACGGCGCGCAACGCAAAGCCCGGCCGATCCGACAGCCGCCCCGACATCGAGTATTTTCTGATCGCGTCTGGAATTGATCGAGACGGACGCCGCCAGCAAAACCGCATCGACCGCCGCGCGATACCCATCGACCGGCTGTTTTAACGTCACCGAACCGCCCAGCAGAAAATCGTGGCTGATGCGTTCTTCCGCAAAATCGGGAACATGAAATGCGCTATCGGTTCGGGTCATAAATGCCTTAATTCCTGCAACCTTGCCGATGTCGGACTGATTTTCAGTCCTGAACTTCCTCGGTATCGGGATCATGCTGTGCGTTATGCGCATCAAGTTCGCGCCTGGCAATATCAAGGATGTATTTGGCCCGGCTTTCTTCCTCGGGGGCCACCATCAAACGCCTTGGCAATGCGCCGATGGATCCTTCGAGAATGCTGGCGTGGTAATCAAAAATATGGCTGGCGATGTCTTCGTCGGCGAGAACCGATTGCGCCCAGCTGAGCTCGATCGGGTCGTTGCTGCGAAATAGCTCGATCATGCGATTTATGCGCCCCGGTTGTTATTGTATGTTTATGTTATCCATATATATGTGTGTAGCAGAACATATTCGGGTAAAAATGACGGCAAAGCGGTTATTGTTGCCTGCCTGGCAACCATTTGTCCACTTGACCGTCACCACCCGGCATCTCTATGTTGAGGCCGCCCACTGAAATCAGCGTCCGTCCCGGTGGGCGGGGTCAATACGCGAGAAATTGTTTCGGATTACAGCGTGACCAATATCGCAACGCAGCAGACGACCGAACCCAGCCTGGACTCCCTGATCCGCCTTGTCGATGCCGACATGAAGCGCGTCAATCAGGTCATCATTGACAACATGCACAGCGAAGTCGCGCTGATCCCGCAACTGGCAAGCCATCTTGTCGCTGCTGGTGGCAAGCGCATGCGCCCGATGCTGACACTGGCATCCGCCCAGCTTTGCGGCTATCAGGGCGGCACATCGGCGGTTGATCTTGCGGCCTGTGTCGAGTTTATCCACACCGCAACGCTTCTGCATGACGATGTCGTTGATGAAAGCCTGCTGCGCCGTGGCCAGGCATCGGCCAATGCCCTGTTTGGCAACGAAGCCAGCGTTCTGGTCGGGGACTTCCTGTTTGCGCGCGCCTTTGTCGTGATGGTCAGAAACGGCTCGCTCAAGGTTCTTGATATCCTTGCCAAGGCGTCCGCCGTCATTGCCGAAGGCGAAGTTTTGCAACTTTCGACCGCCAATGACATGGCGACCACCGAAGAAGCCTATCTTGAAGTCATCACCGCCAAAACCGCCGCCCTGTTTGGTGCGGCGTCGCAGATCGGTGCAGTGATTGCCAATCGTTCGGCGGAGGACGAAGAAGCCCTTCGCCTTTATGGCATCTATCTTGGCACCGCCTTCCAGCTGATCGACGATGTTCTGGATTATTCCGCCCATCAGGCGACGCTGGGTAAAACCGTTGGCGATGATTTCCGTGACGGCAAGGTGACCCTGCCGGTGATCATTTCCTATGCCAAGGGTGACGACGCGGAAAAGGCCTTCTGGCGCCGTTGCATGGAAGATCAGGATTTCCAGGATGGCGATCTTGATCGCGCGCAGGAACTGATTCGCAAATATGACGCGCTTAGCGCATCGATGGATCGTGCGCGCGAATTTGGCCAGCTTGCCATTGATACCCTGACGCGCTTTGACGATGGCCCGATCAAGGATGCGATGATCGAAGCGGTCGAGTTCTGCATTTCGCGCCCATACTGATATCGCATGCCGGGGTTCCGGCGGATTGGCGCAAAAAATTCTTGCGTCGGTCGGTATTTGGGATTATCACCCGGCTTCGCAGAATGACGGAGCGTAGCTCAGCCTGGTAGAGCACTGTCTTCGGGAGGCAGGGGTCGGAGGTTCGAATCCTCTCGCTCCGACCATCATTCAAAGGCCCTGAAACGGTTTTACGTTTCGGGGCCTTTTGCGTTTTGGCACAAACCCCGCCGAATTCACCCGCAAAGCGATTGATGCCCACACCGCGCAACCGTGAAATCATCTGTCGTAAAACGGCAAAGTTTTTCAGGCTCACCGACCGGTTTATGCTTGATCCAGCCCTGAAGACGGGCTAAACAACCGCCCACTGACGGAGCGTAGCTCAGCCTGGTAGAGCACTGTCTTCGGGAGGCAGGGGTCGGAGGTTCGAATCCTCTCGCTCCGACCATCAGTCGGGAAGCCTTTTTCAAAGGCTTCCCGTTTTCATTTCCGGATACTTTCCCGCCTGACATGCCCCGCCTTAACCATGCGTTATATCGGGTGCCGGCATCACAAGGTCCTCTTTCCGCACGGCTGACCAGAAAGCCCTTCGCAAACCGGTTCTTCATCAAATCAAACCAGTTCGGCCGCACTGCGCCGCGCCGCAACAAATCCGCATTACCGTTCGCAAGTGCAAACTTTCTCATCATGCTTTGGCATCGATTCCACTCACCTTGCCAGTCTTGCGCATGACGGCACCACAGCCCGTCAACAATCCGAAAGCAGTTGTTCTGCCAATCGATTCGCAACCATAGCGCGGGTTACCGGGCCTTTCTGCCATAACAACTTTAAATGAGAGCTATGCAATATGCTGAACCCCGTATAAATACGCATTTCCATGCGTAAATCCCGGTTTTTTGAGCGAAATCAAGTCATTTTTGTGCGTTCGCGAAGATATTTTCTTGCGTAGCGGGCGAAACAAACTTGCTCATACTTGCGAAATACGCTTAAGCTTCGCCCTGCAACAAGAGGCACGGGACGTTTTCGCCAGCAATAATAAAAGCAAAAGGCGGTTATCGCCCCGACGTGGTAATACCAATTTCGGACTTCTTAGGGAGGAAGCTACGAATGAAATTTTCTAATTTTTTGAAATCTGCAACCTGTGTGGCCGTACTTGCAGCGGCTACTTTGACGACGGTTGCGCCTGATGCGGATGCTGCTGATCGTGTTCGCTGGAAAATGGGCTCGACCTATCCGGGCAGCCTGACCCAGCTTGGTACGCTTGGCAAACGCGTTGACGAAAAGATCGACGAAGTTTCCGGCGGCAACATTCAGATTAAATTCTATGAGCCGGGCGCACTTGTTCCGGCACTTGAAGTGTTTGATGCGGTTTCAACCGGTTCCATCGATGCCGCCTTCTCCACCCCGGGTTACTGGGCGGGCAAGGTTCCGGCACTTCAGCTTTTCGGTGCCGTTCCGTTTGGTCCGCAGGCTGGTGAATATCTGGCATGGGTCAAATTTGGCGGCGGTCAGGAAATCTTTGACCGGCTTTACGCCGAACATGGCATCAAGTCGCTGTTCTGCGGCCTGATCGCACCGGAAGCATCGGGCTGGTTCTCCAAGGAAATCAACACGGTTGAAGACCTTAAAGGCCTGAAAATGCGCTTCTTTGGTCTTGGCGCAAAAGTGATGGAAAAGCTTGGTGTCTCGACCCAGCTTCTGTCGGCTGGCGACATCTATCCGGCACTTGAACTCGGCACGATTGACGCGACCGAATTCTCCATGCCGGCAATCGACCTTAAACTGGGCTTCCATCAGGTCGCCAAATACTACTATTTCCCGGGCTGGCATCAGCAATCCACCTTCTTCGATCTCATGATCAACAAGGAGAAGTGGGAAGGTCTTGATAAGACCCAGCAGGCACAGATCGAAGCCGTCTGTAACGACAACCTGGCTTATGGTTTCGCCGAAGGTGAAGCGATCCAGTTCGCAGCCCTGAAAGAACTTCAGGAAAAAGGCGTGAACATCAAGAAATGGTCGCCTGAAATGCTTGATGCCATGCGCGGTGCATGGGAAGAAGTCGCAGGCGAACTTGCTGCACAGGATGCGGACTTCAAAGAAGCCTATGACAGCCTGCAGGGCTTCCGTGCCAACTACAAAATCTGGAAAGACATCGGATATCTTGATTAATCTTTCCCGGTCCTGATGCGACCTTGTGTCGGACCACAAAAAAGTCTCGGCAAGGCCGGGCGCCAATGGCCCCGGCCTTGACCGCGATTAAGAAAAGACCCGGGAGGCTTTTTAATGGAAGCGCTACTAAAACTGAGTGACGGCATTGATGCCATCGTTTCCCGCATCGGGAAATGGGCCGCCCTGCTTGCCATTCCGCTGATGCTGACGATCATGTTTGACGTGATCCAGCGTAAATTCGGCGGCCAGGGTTCCATCAAGCTGCAGGAACTGGAATGGCATCTCCATACCGGCCTGTTCATGCTGTGTTTCGGTTTTGGCTATATTCGTGACTCTCATGTCCGCATCGAACTGATCCGTGACAATTTACGCCCGCGCACACGCGCCATCGTCGAGATGATCGGCGCGATTATCTGCATTCTGCCGTTCTGCGCACTGGTGATTTATTTTGGTTATGATTTTGTCCTTCGATCCTTCGAAAACCACGAAGTCTCTGCCTCGACCACGGGGCTGACCCATCGCTGGCTCATCAAATCAACCATCCCCATCGGCTTCGGCCTTCTCGCCATGGCCGGTTTTTCGGTCTTCCTGAAATGCTATGTCTTTGTGTTCGGCCCCAGCAACCTGCGCAGCCGTGCGGGTCACTATGTCGGCGCAACACATCACGCAGACCTTGGCAACGAAGCCGCCAGGCTCAAAGACTGATTGCGGAACGGGGATAATTCCAAATGGAAAACTTCTATATCGAAGACTGGTTTCCGCTGATCATGTTTGCCTCGCTGGGCATTCTGGTCTTCTCGGGGCTGCCGGTCGCATTCGTCATTTCGGGCATCGGGATCGCCTTTGGCTTCCTTGGCATGGCCTATGACGTCTTCTCATTCATTGAATTCTTCAACATCGTATCGCGCATCTGGGGTGGCATCGCCGAAAACATGGTGATGGTTGCCGTTCCGATGTTCATCTATATGGGCACGATGCTGGAAAAAAGCGGCGTTGCCGAAGACCTGCTTGAATGCCTGAACGTTCTGATGCGCAAGGTTCCCGGGGGTCTGGCACTTTCGGTTACCCTGATGGGTACGATCATGGCCGCCACCACCGGCATCATCGGTGCATCGGTTGTGATGATGACCCTGCTTGCCCTGCCGGTCATGCTGCGCCGCAATTATGATCCGTCGCTTGCGACCGGGACGATTGCCGCATCGGGAACGCTCGGCATTCTGATCCCGCCAAGCATCATGCTGGTCCTGATGTCCGACCTTCTGTCGGTTTCGGTCGGGAACCTGTTCCTGGCGGCGATCATTCCGGGTCTGTTGCTGGCATCGCTTTATACCATCTATATCTTTGTGCGGTGCCAGATGCAGCCCCATCTTGCCCCGCCCCTGCCCGATGCCGAAGCGGTCCATGGCACGGAGATGGTGCGCATGATGGTGCGAAGCTTCATCCCGCCGGTCTTCCTGATTGTGCTGGTGCTGGGATCGATCTTTGCCGGTTTTGCCACCCCGACCGAGGCCGCAGGCGTTGGTGCGGTAGGCGCGACCTTCCTGGCACTGGTCAAGGGTCGCCTGAAATGGGATGTGCTTAAGGACGTCTGCGAACGGTCGGCTTTGACCGGGGCGATGCTGTTCTTCCTGTTTGCCGGTGCAACCGTCTTTTCCTATGTGTTCCGTTCACTGGGCGGGGATGACCTGGTTATCGATCTGGTCGATAGCGCCGGCCTTGGGGCGTGGGGCGTTCTGTTCCTGCTGATGCTGATCGTGTTCATACTTGGCTTCTTCTTCGACTGGGTCGAAATCACCCTGATCGTGCTGCCGATCTTTGCACCCGTCATTGCACAGCTTGATTTCGGCGATCACCTTGCCGTTGCCGGGATTGGCCCGACCGAGACACAGGTACTGACCTGGTTTGCCGTCATGGTTGCGGTCAATTTGCAAACCAGCTTCCTGACACCGCCCTTCGGGTTTGCCCTGTTCTATCTTAAGGGCGTCGCACCGAAATCGATCACCATCCAGCAGATTTACAAAGGCATCATTCCCTTTGTCATCCTGCAGGTGATCGGGCTGTTGCTGGTGATGTATTTCCCGGAACTGGCGCTGTGGATGCCAAATACCATTCTTGAATAGGCTTATGCCTGTCACATCAAAGGCACCGTGCAAACGGTGCCTTTTTTGTTGCCCGCAATCAGGCACACCAGACAAAGCAAAACCGCCCGAAACGGGCGGCTGCAAGATCACGAAGCTGCTTGCTGGTTAGGGTTACGGCTGAAGGTTCCGCTCGCTTGGCAATTGCAGCATACGGCCCATCAGGTAATCGACATCGTCTGAGTCAAACTCGACACCAAGATCACCATACTGGGTCAGAACCCGTTCGATCATCCGGCGCGAATAGCGTTCCCGATCACGTTCCCCGCCATCAAGGTCGGTTTCGCGCGCGACTTCAACCGCGGCACGAACCCCCGGGAAGAAATGAGCCGGCATGTCGGCCTTGTTATAAATCGCTTCAAGCCCGAACGGGCCGCTATCATGGATCAGAATGCGGGTATTGATCAGCGATACCCCGGCACGGCGCGCAAGGGCAGCTTCGAAAAAGGCAACATCGCCCATGCAAAGCGCACGCAGGATCAGACCGCTGGTCAGACGGTTGTTGGTGTGAAGATGTTCGACCAGAAGCTCGACATCGCGTTCTTCCGCGCCATCCCCCAGAAGGCCGATGGTCGCACTTTCCTGCGACTGGGTCATGACCGCATTCACGATCCCCTCGGGGATGTGGCCGCGCGCAATCAGTTCGGATCGCATCCGGTCAGACACCAGCGTCACAAGCCGTTCGGCAATCGTGATCGGCAGATGATTGCGTTCGATCATCGGCTTCTGGATGCGCTCGTTCTCGCCGAATTCATCCACAACCTTTTGCAGGGAATGTTCACTGATCTGTGCGCCGTCATTCGAAATCAGATCGACCATCACGTCTTCATGGCCGATATCGACCAGGGTTGCCGAAACGATTTCCGACACATGCGGACGCGATGCGATGGCACGCTGTTTTTCAACACTGTCGGCATTGTCACCGATAATGTCGACCAGATCCTCGTCATTGAGAACTTCGGAAAATTTCAGGATCGGCAGGGCCACATCATCAACGTCGCGTGCAAGGGTCGCTGCAACATCGTGGGGCACAAGCGGGGTCTGCTTAAGGTTCTTGGCCAGCGCCTTGCGCACACGCACTTCCGCGTCACGCACCATCAGCCGGAAAATATCCTCGGCAAGCAGACGTTCGCTGTCACTCAGGCTTTCAGCAGAAAATTCACGGCTGATTTTCTCGGCCGTTTCCGCACGATTCTTCCCGGAAGGATCCTGGATCAGATTGTTAAGATCTTCTTTGGTTATACGCGGCAATGGAGTTCTCCCGGCACGCTAAGCAATCGGCTGCCAACCATTTGTAATTCTTTATACACCGTAGGGCCGATTGACTAAACGCAAATTATTCAGTTCCTGCTTGTGCTAAATGTCGTGTCGAATTCGGGAAACTCAACAGTAAGCCGATCTTTTTTAACGAAAAGCGAATTTTTGCTTCCGTTGATGTTTTTCGGTTCACTTGTGAAGCAACCAACGACACAATGTAGTGGGGACCCTACCACCGCAGACCATGAGAGGCCGCAATATGAATTTGACCAAAACACTTACCATCGCCGCCACCCTGGCCGTACTCGGCATGGCACCGGCAATGGCTGGTGATGCCGAAAAAGGCGAAAAAGTTTTCAAGAAATGCGCTGCCTGCCACAGTGTGGAACCTGGCCAGAACAAGGTCGGACCATCGCTGGCAGGGGCCTTTGGTGCGCAATGTGGCCATGTCGCCGACTTTAAATACGGCAAAGGCTATCAGGCTGCTTGTGAAAAAGGTTTCACCATCGATGAAGCCTTCCTGGTTGACTATCTTAAGGATCCGTCAGCCAAGCTTAGCGAAATCTCGGGTTCGAAAGAACGCTCGAAGATGACCTTCAAGCTGAAAAAAGAAGACGAAATTGCCGATGTCATCGAATATCTGAAAGCGCACTAAGCCTTTCGATATCCGGTACCGGAATTAAAAAACGGCCAGTGCTTCTGCATTGGCCGTTTTCATGCGTGCAAAGATATCACGCTGCGGCGCGTCGCCGACCAAGTTCCTCGGTGATCGCGCGGATTTGCTCCTCGACCCGGATGTCGATGGTCGATGTAACTTCCAGTTCGCGATCTTCGTAAACATCGCGATCAGGATGCTTTTCACGCCATTCGTTGATTGTCATATCACGCAGGCGGATCAGCTGTTCGATTTGCGGCCGATACAAAAAGATCATCCCCGATATCCAGCGATTTACCGGCCAGGATGGTTGCGCATGATCAATGATGAAGTTTTCGAGCATATTGATCACGGTTTCGCCGTCATACCAGACTTCGCCGGTCACCCACCGGTTGGTGGTGAACAGACGCTGGGCAAAACCGTATTCATCCATCGATACCGCAATCAGGTGCGACAGCGCGTCATTTGGCCCTTCGGGATAGTCAAATCCCTCAATCGGTACCGGCTTTGACCCGGCCGGCATACCGCGCGGCCGCAGGAAGGTATGGAAATGTCCATGCTCGTTCCAACTGCGCTGTTCGTCTTTGGGATGGGCATGATAATAAAACTGGGCGTGCGAATTGCGGTCATACACATCCCCTTCGGGATAGTGCGTCCATTCATAAAAAGGCCCCGCCGTCTTGATCAGTTCACCGACAATATTATCGCCGGTCACCGTCAAGACCCGGTGGCATTCCATAACATCGCGTCCCGCAGTCAGCATCCGTTCAAGCCGTCCGGTCGGAAGCGATGTCCAGTCAATTGCAATTTCGGTCATTCCAACACCAGTAACCTTGCGATGAGAATCCTATCCGCAGCGGCAGAAATAACCCGTCCATGACCATGACGGCCAATTAATCCCGTTCAAGAATTAGTGATTCTGTCACAATGTGCAAGCCTGCTTCGAAAACAGGCCGCTATTCATGCATCAACCGAAATCCGATAAGGATATGCTGCATATGTTCCGGCCTGCCATGGCGGGCGGCGGGGCGGCAAACACCGCATCCCCGATCATCCCAAGATCCGCCCTTAACAATACGGTATCCGGCTTGCAAACTGGTGGCCGTCCATTCAAACACCTGCCCCGCCCCGTCATACAGCCCATAAGGTCCGGGTTCGAACTGTCCCACCGGGACTGTATCAAACGGGCCGCGATCGGCACTGTTCAATTGCAGCGGGTCATAAATATTGCCCCAGGGATAGAAAATGCCGTCCGCACCGCGAACCGCCTTCTCCCAATAGATTTCTTCGGGGATGCGCCACTTGATGCCGGTTTTCGAACTTAGCCAGGCGGCATAATCCTGGGCATCACGCCACGACACCAGAACAACCGGATGATTGCCCTTGCCACGCGGCGGTTCGCCATTCTGCCACGCAAAGGGACGGGTCGCGTCATATCCGTAAATCAGACCAAGACTTTCCCAGTCTTCCTCGCTGATATCGGGCGCTTCACGACCGGTATCCCGGACAAAGGCGGCATACTGATCATTGGTGACCGGCGTTTTCATGATGAAATAGTCGGGCAGATAAATGTGCCATTTATCGACTTCAACATCGTACCAGCGATTCCGGCGGCTGATGTCATGGCCATAGACCTGCTCATCAATCTGATAGGCATATTGCCGTTCAACCGCATCCGACCCCTGAAAGAACCAACCGGCCGGAATTTCCGCCACATCGGCATATGGTACATCCGCGGACTGCGCCCGCACAGAACCGGGCAACGACATCGTGGCCAAAACGGCCGCAAAAAGCCCGCCGATCATGTGACTCTGCTGTTTTTTCATTGTCTGTTCCGGTCTCCGTGATGGCTGTTCTCACGGTTTATTCAACCGTACGCCATGCTCCGCTCCCCGTATCCCCGATTTCTTAAATGCGTAAAATCTATCGGTTTTTCAATCGTTTTGATACCAAAGCATAAAAAATCAAACATGAATTGTTCGCGACTCATTCAACCGTGGGCATATTTTGACCGCTTCTCTCACACGGCTCTCTCACACAACAGTGAAACCATGTGACGTTCCGGGCGACCTGATTTGGCGCATATTGGCTTGCATCGGACGAAAAACATTCAAACGTCCCTACCGTCAGATCGAAATGAACGCTTAATCAGTGAGGCAATCAATGTCCAAAAAATCCAGCTTCTTCTCCCAGTCGGCCCTGATGCCCGCGATTGCCGTTGGTGCCGGCCTTGTCATGGCAGCCCCGATGGCAATGGCGGCCCCGCTTCCGACACCGACCGCCGAAGTCGCGACGTGCACAGCCAATCCTTGCGCGGCCAACCCCTGTGCCGCAAACCCCTGTGCCGCAAACCCGTGCGCGGCCAAAAAGGTCGTCAATCCCTGCAGCCCGTGCGCGGCCAACCCTTGTGCTGCAAATCCTTGCGCGGCGGCTAACCCCTGCGCTGCCAATCCGTGTGCGGCAAATCCCTGTGCTGCCAAATAACCGGGCCGATCCATCGCCCTGACCATGCAAAAGGGGCAGTGCTTTTGGCGCTGCCCCTTTTTCGTGTCTGTCCGGAACGATAGCAATCAGTCGCGAACCACCATCACCGAACAATCGGCATGGCGAACAACCCGCGCGGCATTCGGCCCCAGAAGGTAATCCTTCAATTCGGGGCGGTGTGCCCCGATGACGATCAGATCGCAATTGGTCTTTTTCGCCATTTTCAGGATCACTTCATAAACCGTCCCCTGGCCCACGATATGCTGAACCTTAAGGTCGGACGGAATATGTTCGGAAACGAACTGGTGCAGTCTTTCGTTATAGGCATCAAGAACCTTTTTCTCGTAACCCTTCGGAAAGAACTGCCCGACCATCGACATCCCGACCGTGGGAACCACGGTCAGGACATGAAGGCGCGCATTGAATGCCTGGGCTTGCTTGATTGCGACCGGAATGGCTTTTTTCCAGGACAGATCGTGATCAAGATCCACTGTAACCAGAATATCCTTATACATGGACTTGGCCCTCCTTAGGCCGCTTCGGCACGACGGCGACGGCGTTGCAATACGATGATCCCGCCCAGCAGAATAAACGCCGGGATAAAGAACACCTCTTTGGGCATGCGGTCGGCTTCGATCTTGATCGCGGTGATTTCAAAGTCGAAATCAAGTCCCGCTTTCTCGGCCGGACCACCAAATACCAGATCATCGATAAAGACCTTGCCGTCTTCGTTGCGAACCGCAATGCCCGCATTGTAAAGACGATCTTCACCCGATGCTTCCGGCCCCAATGGCAACATCACCGATTTGCTGACCTCGTCGCCTTCAAGACTGATGCCCTCGACATCCAGAAGAATGCTGGTATTGGCGGGCATATCGGCCGCCTTTTCAACAATCTCGGTCGCGGGCAGGTTTTCATAGGGCGGCTCGAGCAGATCAAGCCAGAAACCCGGACGGAACAGGGTAAAGGCAATCAGCAGAAGTGCCGCACTTTCCCACAGTTTCGACCGGGTGAAGAAATACCCCATCGTTGCTGCGGCAAAGACCAGCATCGCAACAATCGCGACAAAGATCACCATCACCACTTCAAACGGATGATCAAGCCCGATCAGCAGAAGCTGCGTGTTGAACAGGAACAGGAACGGCAGAACGGCGGTACGCATGCTGTAAAAGAACGCGACAAAGCCGGTCTTCATCGGGTCGGCCCCTGAAACCGCGGCGGCGGCAAAGGATGCCAGACCGACCGGTGGTGTCACATCGGCCATGATGCCGAAATAGAACACGAACAGATGCACGGCAATCAACGGCACGATCAGGCCGTTCGCAGCCCCCAGTTCAACAATCACCGGTGCCATCAGGCTCGACACCACGATATAGTTCGCCGTCGTCGGCAAGCCCATGCCAAGGATCAGACTGATGATCGCGGTAAAGATCAGGATCAGCATCAGATTGCCGCCCGAAATCAGTTCCACGAATTCAACCATCACCTGACCGATCCCGGTCAGCGACACCGTGCCCACGATGATACCGGCCGCCGCCGTCGCCACCCCGATCCCGATCATGTTGCGCGCCCCGGTGGCAAAACCGTCAATCACATCGGCAATGCCTTCCTTCACACTGGCCATATAGTCCGGCTGCTTGCGGAAGAACGCCTTGACCGGACGCTGGGTCAGCATGATGAACAGCATCAGAACCGTCGCCCAGAAGGCCGACAATCCGGGTGATTTCAACTCGATCATCAGGAACCAGACCAGAACCACGACCGGCAGCAGATAATGCAGGCCGGACTTGGCCGTTTCGCCCAGTGCCGGAAGCTCCAGCACCGGCTTGTTGGGATCATCCAGTTCAAGATCAGGATATTTCGCCGCATAATACAGACCGGCAAAATAGATCGCGGCACATTCGACCGAGACAATCCAGCCCACCGCGTTACCGAATATCTGTTTCTGGAAATTGATCGCGTAGTAAATCACACCCGCAAGAATAACCAGCGACAACACGAACAGAAGCGAACGCATCAGCACTTGCTGCACGGTCGATGTCTGACGTTTCGGCAGGCCCTTCATATTGGCCTTAAGCGCCTCAAGATGGACGATATAGATCAGCGCGATATAGGAAATCGTCGCCGGCAGGAAGGCATGCTTGATGACTTCCGGGTAAGGAATGCCGACATATTCCACCATCAAAAAGGCCGCAGCCCCCATGACCGGCGGCATGATCTGCCCGTTGACCGACGATGCGACTTCGACCGCACCGGCCTTCTCGCCCGAGAAACCGACACGCTTCATAAGCGGGATGGTAAAGGTCCCGGTCGTTACCACGTTGGCAATCGAGGAGCCTGAAATCAACCCGGTCATTGCCGATGCCAGAACGGCAGCCTTTGCCGGACCGCCACGCATGTGACCAAGGGCGGCAAACGCCACCTTGATGAAATAGTTGCCAGCCCCGGCTTTATCGAGCAACGAGCCAAACAGCACAAACAGGAACACGAAGCTGGTCGAAACGCCAAGCGCGATCCCGAACACGCCTTCGGTCGTGATCCACTGATGCGACATCGCCTTGGAGAAGCTTGCACCCGCCCATTGCAGGACATCGGGCACCCACGGCGCATTGCCAAAGAACACATAGGCAAGGAACACCATTGCCACGATCATAAGGGGCGGACCAAGTGCGCGGCGCGTTGCTTCAAGCAACAGCACCAGACCGGCACCGGCCACCACAAGATCCTGCGTGATCGGCAAGCCCGGACGCGATGACAGCTCGCGGTAGAAAATAAAGATATAAAGAGCACAGAATGCCCCGGCAGCCGCCAGGACCCAGTCAAAAACCGGAATATAACTTCGCGGTGAATTCTTGAAAGCCGGATAGGCCAGAAATGCCAGGAACACGGCAAAAGCCAGATGGATCGACCGTGCTTCGGTCGAATTGAAAACCCCAAAACTGACAATATAGGGCAGTGGCGATGCCAGCCACAGCTGGAACAGCGACCAGGCCACGGCAACATACAGCAAAATTATTGCCGTCATGCCGGTCGGCTGGCGCGCGCCTGTATCATTTTCCGCGATCAGATCCTGAAGATCCTGGTCCGATGGACCCTGTGTCGCGCTTTTATCGTCGGTCATTGCAAACTCCCGGTCTGAACGCGGTTTCTGTTTCGGGCGGCCCAAACCGATAGCCCAGAAACAAAAAACCTCCGTCGACACTTACCCGGTCGCCCACGGAGCATATCGGCACATCATTGTGCGCCATTTTGATCAAATTTTTTAAGATGCCCGCAGGACGGAAGAAAACAAAACGGGAGGCACGGCGTGCCCCCCGTTTCAACCTGACTTACATCAGGCCAGCTTCTTTGAAGTATTTGACAGCGCCGTCATGCAGCGGTGCCGAAAGGCCGTCTTTGACCATTTCTTCTTTTTTGAGGATCGCAAAAGCCGGGTGCAGCTTTTTGAAGTCGTCGAAGTTTTCAAAGACTGCTTTGACAACATTGTAAACGACGTCCGCATCGGTTGCGGTCGAGGACACGAAGGTCGCGCCGACACCGAAGGTCTGAACGTCGTCCGGGTTACCGCGATACATGCCGCCCGGAATGGTGGCAACACGGTAATACGGGTTATCGGCAACCAGTTTGTCGATTTCCGGACCGGCAACTTCGACCAGAACAGAATCACAGGAAGATACAGCTTCCTGAATCGAACCGGACGGATGACCAACGACATAAAGCATCGCATCGATCTTGTTATCGCAAAGCGCCTGCGACTGTTCAGCCGGCTTCAGTTCGGATGCCAGTGCGAAATCGTCAAGGGTCCAGCCCTTGGCGTTCATCACGATTTCCATGGTGTCGCGGCTACCCGAACCCGGGTTACCGATATTGACACGTTTGCCTTTAAGGTCATCAAAGGTTTTGATGCCGGAATCAGCGCGGGCAACAATGGTGAACGGCTCCGGATGGATCGAGAAGACGGCACGAAGTTCCGGGAACGGGCCGACGTCTTTGAATGCTTTTTCACCATTCAGGGCATAGTACTGAACGTCAGACTGGGCAACGCCAAGATCCAGTTCGCCCGAACGAATGGTGTTGATGTTGTAGGACGAACCACCAGTGGACTCGACCGAGCAACGAATGCCATGCTCTTTACGGTCTTTGTTCACCAGACGGCAGATTGCACCACCTGTCGGATAGTAAACGCCCGTCACGCCACCGGTACCGATGGTGATAAAACGGTTTTCCTGTGCCGATGCCTGTCCGGCGAACAGCGACGCACCTGCCAAGGTGGCAATGGCACCCGCTACAGCAATAAGTTTCTTCATCAGGATTAGCTCCCTATTACACCCTGTTATAAAGTTTTCAACCACACCGCGAAGATGCGGCGGAAAAACATGGAAACATCAGATAAATCAGATGTTTCAGCGAGGGGATTATAATGACGAGCCCCAAGAATTGAAACCCTATAACCCCGAAACCCCCTGATACTTTTATGTCAGGTAACCAGTCTGTTTTCATTGGCGCGCCAAAGTCTACCACTGCGGTTGCATGATTTTTCGCGCCTGATCGCCGGTCGCAACAGTCCGCCCCATAAGATACGCGCCTTCGCGCGCCTGAACGATCAAAGCAGCATTGTCGACCGCACCCGAACGGTCAACCAAAAGATGATTATTTTCAAAACCAATGCGCGCATGACCACCCAATCCGGCCGCCGTCAACGCACAGGCATTTTCATGTGCCCCGAAGGCGCACAGCATCCATTCCGATACAAATGGCGACGCATCCAGATACGGCAAAAGGTCCTTGGGATCGGATACCTGCCCCGTGGTGTAACGGCCCAGAACATAAAGCACCGGCAGCTTTTCACCCGGAATGACGCCATCACGCACAAGCTGGTTGAACCGGATCACGTCTTCTGGCGCATACAGGATGAATTGCGGCAGGATATCCGCCTCGCGGATGAAGGCAAAGAAATCGCGCAGTTCATCAAGATCGGCATTTTCCGGCGCAATTTCGCGCACTGCAATCGAAACGGCTTCGGGCACAAGTTCGCGGATCATCGCCATCTGATCCTGCGCACCATACATGCCGACCGCCTCGCTCGTGACCTGAAGCAGCATGTCATCACCAACACTTGCGCGCACCTCGGTCAGCATTTCACGATACCGCCCCACATCAATGCTGTGTCTCTGGTCATCATCACGCACATGCAGATGCATCATTGCCGCCCCGACGGCCTTGCAGTTGGCGGCTTCTTGCGCCAGTTCCGCTGGTGTAATCGGAATGCTGGGCAGATCGGCCTTGGTTTTGCGCGCGCCATTGGGGGCCGATGCGATCAGAAACGGGGTTTCACCATAAGACATTACAAAAGCCCCTCGGCGGTAAACACGTCATTCATCGCCAATTCAAACAGATCAACGATCCTTGCAACATCATCCCCGGTCACGATAAAGGGCGGCGCAAACAGCACATGGTCACCCCGCACGCCATCAATCGTGCCGCCCATCGGATAGGCCATCAACCCGCGGGCAAAGGCCGCCTTCTTGATCTTGGCGTTGATCTTGCGCGCCGGATCAAACGGGTCTTTGGTTTCGCGATCCGCGACCAGCTCAAGCCCCCGGAACAATCCCCGACCGCGAATATCCCCCACAAACGGGTGCTGCCCGAACCGTTCGCGCAATCCATCGGCCAGCAATTCGCCCTGCCTGACGACATTGGCCAGAAGATCGCGTTCGCGAATGGTTCGCTGGGTTGCAAGGGCCGCGGCACAGGCGGTTGCATGCCCCTGATAGGTATGGCCGTGCTGAAAGAAACCCGATCCATTGGCAATCGCATCATCGATTTTCTTCGACACCAGGATCGCACCAATCGGCTGATATCCGGCCCCCAGTCCCTTGGCGATGGTTTGCAAATCACCCGAAATGCCTTCCTGTTCAATCGCATGCAGGGTGCCGGTGCGGCCCATACCGCACATGACCTCGTCAAGGATCAGAAGCACACCATACTGATCGCAAATCTCGCGGATACGTTTGAAATAACCCGGCACCGGGGCCAAGGCACCCGATGTTGCGCCGACAACCGGCTCGGCGACAAAGGCGGCAACGCTGTCGGCCCCCAGTTCAAGGATCGCGGTTTCAAGTTCGTTGGCGACCCGCAAACCATACGCCGCGTCACTTTCGCCCGGCATCTGGTCACGATACGGATAACAGGGCGCGATATGGCTTGCCGTAATCAGCAGCGGCTCGAACTGTTTGCGACGCCACATATTGCCGCCAACCGAAAGCGCGCCCAGCGTATTGCCATGATAGGACTGGCGGCGCGCAATCACGTATTTCCGGTCCGGCTGCCCGATCTCAAGGAAATATTGCCGCGCCATTTTAAGCGCCGCCTCTGTCGCCTCGGACCCGCCCGAAACGAAATACGCCTTTGCCATGCCTTCGGGGGCATGGGTTACAAGGTCCTCGGCCAGTTCTTCCATCGCATCGGTGGAAAAGAAACCCGAATGGGCATAGGCAATCTGATCAATCTGGGCATGCATGGCGGCACGCACCGCCGGGTCGGAATGCCCAAGGCATGAAACCGCGGCACCCCCGCTGGCATCCAGATAACTTTTGCCATTCTGATCAAAGATATAAATACCTTCGCCCCGCACCGCACGCGGCGGGATCGCAAGACTGCTGCGATGAAGGACATAGGTTTCGGGCTTGCTGTGGGGCTGGTTCATGATCGGGAATTCCGGGTGGGGGCGGCTTCTTCATGATAGGTATCGAAAGCCGCAAGTTGTTCTTCCGCAACGGCAATCCGTTGCAGTACCTTTTGACCGCCGCGCGCAACCAGAAGGGCGACAAGCGCCTGCATGACCGAAACGCTGGTGGTAAAGCTTTGGAAAAAGGATGGGGAACTGTCGGATACGACCAGCTTTGCAACCGCATCGACCGCAATCGGCGCAACGTCCGAATCACAAACCGCAATCACCGGGCAATGCTGTTTGCGGGCAAACGCGACCGCGCGCACCGTATCGCGAATATAGGGCCTTGCCCCGACGGCAATCAGAACGTCCCGCGGGCCAATCCCGCGCAACTGGTCCCCGAATGCCCCTGCATGCCCGTCAACCAGAACACCATTTTCGTTAAACAGCCGATAGGCATAGGCAAACTGATACGCCGCCGGATAGGCCGCACCACGCCCGACGACAAAAACCTGACGGGCGCGCGCAATATGTTCACACGCATCCTTCATGCGTTCGCACATTTCCGGTGCGAATACCTGACCGATATTGGCAATCTCGGCCTGCGCGATGCTTTGCAGCAGATGTGCATCGCGATGGATATCGGCATCGCTGTTTTGCAACGCGCGCGCCCGGTGTGCGTAACTTGCCGGCAGGTCAAGCAACCGGTTCTGGTAACTGTCGCGAAACTGCTGCCAGGTATCGACACCGATGGCCGCCATCAGGCGGGTAACCGTACTGGGTGGCACATTGGCCGCCCGTGCAAGGGCGCGCATCGAACGCAGGGCCACATCATTGGGATGATCAAGGATATGGCGCGCCGCCTTCTGCATTTGCGGACTCAGCGTCGCATAATCGGAAATCAGCTTTTCGCGCAAATCGGTGTAAACACCCATTTTCCCGGGTTCCTGTGATCAATTGATCGGAAAACTACGCCACAGCGCCACCGGATTTGCAACGAATGTTTCAATTACATGACTTAATGAAACGTTTGTTTCGTAAAATGTTTCATGACCAAGGCAGCCTTGTGGGCTGCAATTGGTAAAAACCATGGACTTATAAGAAAAAGATGTAACAATACCAAATTCGCGGCAGGAACGTTTACGTTTCATATAAAGATATAAATCTACATTCGCGATGTGGGACTGGGCACCGAATCGATAAGGTGGCCAATGAATAACCAGATCATCAATGCACTGGCACAGACAAGTGCGGGCATCGCTCTTTTTGACAGCAATGAACGGATCATCTATGCGAACCCGGCGTGGGAACAGCTGATTACCGGCGTTGCCGAAGAAGACCTGCTGTTTTCCGAAACGGAACTCGCTGACGGCGGCATGATTTCCGTCTGCTTCGTCAAGCCGCAGGCGGAGCATCCCCACCCGATTGCCCTTCCGGCATCGGCCAATGACAGTAAAATCGGTACCGTGATCATCGCCGATGACAGTGAAAGCAACCGCATGGTCGCGCGCCGCATCCTGCAAGCCGAAGGATACGGCATTGTCGAGGCCACCAACGGACAGACCGTGCTGAACATGCTGCGTCGCGGGGTGACGGCCGATCTGATCCTGATGGATGTTGAAATGCCCGATATGGACGGATTGCATACGACGCGCCGCATCCGCCACATGCAGGGGCCGGTTGCCCATACCCCCATCATTGCCTTGTCTGCTCACCAGTCGCGCGACTGGAACGTCATTGCGCGTCAGTCCGGGGTTGATGAATTTATCAACAAACCGATCCAGCGCACCAAGCTTCTTGATACCATCCGCGACCTCATCAGCCGGTCCCCGGAGGGTGCGGCTTCCGCCCCGCGCCTTTCGCCGCCGCCGGTATTGCGATCCAAGGGGGCACGCATCACCCGCCCGGAACGCCTTGATCCGCCTTCAAGCCCGGTGCTTGATATCCGCACCCTCGAACAGCTTTATGCCGACGCCGGGGACGAAGGCGCATCATGCGGTATCGACCTTTTCATCAATGAAACCGAAACCCGTCTGGTCAAAATTGACAACGCGCTGTCAAATGACGACCTCGCAACCGTCCGGGACGAAGTCCATGTGCTCAAAAGCACCTCGGGCACCTTTGGCTTGCGCCAGCTTTCCGATTTGTGCGGGGTCACACAGAATTTCTTTGAAGAAGACGATATCGACGAAGGCCGCATCCTTGCCCTGTCACGCCAGGTGGTGCAACTGGCACCAACGGCCCTGACCGCGCTTAATCTTTATCGCCGTTCACGCGGCTGGGGCAATCCGCAAGGGCCTCAATAGCCTGCCCCCACGACAACTCTCGCCACCCCGGGCACACCTATTGCCGAGGCCGGGGCCAAGCTTAGGCTTGAGGCAGAATTAAGGACTGAGCCCCAAACCTCGTCAAAAACCTCAGTCCAAGCCCCCAGCCCAAAACAAATGCACGATTTTCATATCGCGGCCTTGGGCACCGTTTTTTCCTGAACCACTTCCTGAACCACTGCCTTTATCGATCCATCTACGCTGCCTTTTGCACGCATGATCTCTGCCCGGCGATCCGTTGCAAGATGCATCTGCCAGATCCGCCATACGATTAGCGCCCAAAGGCCAAGCGCCATATCCTGCTCGCCATGCCGTGTTGCCCTGCGCCAGTAATCCTGCCGCGTGCGATCCCGTATCGGCAGATCGGCAAACAGCATCTCGATAATCCGGGCCTCGCGCCCCCACAAAAGCCCTCCAAGCTTCGCCAGCCAGTCAGCCACCGGTGGATTGAAGCCGACCTTGGATGCACGGAGATAGCCATCCGGCATCATCTGCGCGATGGCCGCACGCAACAACGACTTCGCACCCTCCCGCAGATGCCCCCGTGCCGCAACACGCCCGGCAATTGCCATCACGTCATGGCCCAGCAATGGCACCCGGTATTCCAGCCCGTACGCCATGCCACATCGGTCGGACATCGCAAGCTGATTACCCGGCAATGTCACCCGTCGGTCAAACGCCATCATCTGATCGCACAAATCACCTTCTGACAAATCTTCGGGTACCACTAACCGCGCGCCCAATTCCGCCAATCCACAACGATCATTCCAGTATTGAAACGCCCTTTGTGCGTCGCCCTGCCCGCCCCGAACAAACCGCGCACCCCCGCGCGGCAGCAACCGGGCAATATTGCCTGCCATCTTTCGTCGGATGAAACCCGGAACAGACTGCCACGCGCCGAATATCGCGGCCGCCTGATAGCGCGGATAGCCCCCAAACAGCTCATCCCCGCCATCCCCTGCCAGACAGATCGGCACGTGCCTTGATACCGCCGCACCAAGCGCCTGCATCAAAACAACCGACGGATTGCCAAAGGGCGACCCAAAAGCCCGCAGGCCATCATTCAGATGCGCCAGAATTTCTTCGGGCCCGTCAGGTGCCACGACGACATGCAGCTCCGTCCCCAGATGTTTTGCCAATTGCCGCGCACGTGGTGTTTCATCCATCCCGGCATCGCGGAACTGCATGACAAATCCCGGTGGCGGCTTTTGCCCGCGTTCACGCGCGACATCACACGCCATCGCGGCAATCGCACCACTATCCATTCCACCGGACAAAAGCATGCCAACATTACGGTCCGCATCCATCGCATCGGCCACCGACTGGCGAATGGCCCGGCGCAGATCGGCAACTGCGTCTTCGCCGTCAGGTCGGTGGCAAGTGGCTGGCCGGATCATCCGGCCATCGATCTTGCCATTCTGCCAGCAGATCAGTTCTCCCGGCCTTAACTGCCGGATATCGACAAAGCCCGTCGCCGGTGCAGGCACAAACAGATGGGCAAGATAATGCGGGAAAACACCCCGGTCCGGCATGGCCGGTATGATGCAACGCAGGGCTGCGACCTCGGACGCAAACGCCACATTCCCGCTGCCATATTCGGAAAAATAAAGCGGCTTTATCCCGATCGGATCACGCCCCAGCCAAAGTTGCCGCAATGCGCAATCCCAAAGCGCAAAAGCATACTGCCCTGAAAGATCGGCAAGCGGTTTGGCAGGATCACAACCATCACGCAGGGCATTGCCAAGAACCGCCAGAACCAGCGCCGCATCACTGTCGCTTTCAACGACGGAACCTTTTTCACGCAAAGACAAAATACGCCGCCGATGCCCGGCAATATAACCGTTAAACGCCAGAACAAACCGGCCATCGGGTGAAATCAGGGGCTGATTTGCCGCAGCCCCCGGATCGGTCGTGATCAGCCGACGCACGCCAAGCGTTACCCCACCTGCGGGATCAGACCAGCACCCTTCACCATCCGGTCCCCGATGGACAAGTGCATTCAGTGCTGCGTGAACACGTGGTTGCTCCCCGCTGGCTGTCGCCCCTGCCAGTCCACACATTTATTGATCTTCCGGTGCTTCTTCGTGACCCGATGGCATATCAGGGTCACGATCCCGCCCCAACCGCCCCTGCAAATTCGCCAGTACATATAACCGCAGGGCACTTGAAAGGTTGCCGTCGCGGCCTTCGTCAACCTCGGCTACCAGTTCGGCAATTGCCATGTCGCGCCGTGTGGCGATGCCCTGAAGTTCGGACCAGAATGCATCTTCAAGCGAGAAACTCGTCCGGTGTCCGGCAATTGTCACAGATCTTTTTCGAACGTCGCTGCTCATCGGCCTGTATATCTTCCCAATCCTCGGCAACTCGATCATCATGCCGGTGGCGTCACCCGATCATGATAAGGCATCCCTATGAAATTCATACATCTTTCCGACACGCATCTGCTGGCCCGTGATGACCTTTCGCGCCCACCACATGCGGGTGATACGCTGCGTGCCGTCATTGCCGAGATCAACGAATATCATGCTGATGCCGTGATCTGCGTGATTACCGGCGACATCACCCATCATGGCCGCCCGGAACAATATGACCACGCGGTCGAACTGTTCGCGACCCTTGCCATGCCGTTTATCATGATCCCGGGCAATCACGATATCCGCGAACCGATGCTCGCCGCCTTTCCCGATACGCCGCGCGATGAAAACGGCTTTATCAATCATGGTCAGACAATCGGCGGCATCCGCTTTGTGATGCTTGATACCATCGTGCCTGATGCCCATCACGGCACATTGTGCGACGCCCGGCTTGACTGGCTGAAACACGAACTGGCAGAGCACCAAAACCTGCCAACGTTCCTGTTCATGCATCACCCGCCGCTTGATATGGGCCTGCCGTTTCTTGATTCGATCCGGATGGATGCAGACGCCGAACTGGCCGCCATCATCAAGAACAATCCGCAGATCAGGCATATCTTCCTTGGCCACCTCCACCGCCCCAGCAACGGCATCTGGCAGGGTATCCCGTTCAATGTCGGCGGCAGCAGCCAGAAGGGCGAGCCTCTCGACATGCGTCATGAAAAGGAAGAAGAACTGGTTGAACGCGCCCCGTTAAAGCCGATGTTCGGCATCGTACTGACCGATCCGTCGGGCAATGTGCGCTATCATTATGAAACAGTGCCGTTCGACTAGGATCACGGCGCGGGGCGCGCCCATTCCGCCAGCACCACCGGATCGCTTTCCATGCGTTCATGACGGGATCGCAGGGCGTCAAACGCCTTGCCATCCATCAATTGCGACAGCGCCCAGACCGCCGATCCGCGCACAAGCGGGCTTTCGTCGGTCAAAAGGCTTTCGACACGCGGCACAAGATTGACCGCCCCGCTATTGCCCACCGCCGTCAGGACATTGCGCAAAAACTTCGCCCGCCCGATCCGCTTGATCGGCGATCCGGTAAAGAAATTGCGGAATGTCTCGTCATCCAGATCAAGGAAATCGGCAAGCCTTGGCGCGGTCAGTTCGGCGCGCGGGATAAAGGCCATTTCCTGCGTCCGGCTGGCAAACTTGTTCCACGGGCACACCGCCAGACAATCGTCACAGCCATAAATACGGTTGCCCATGGCACGGCGAAACTGGGGCGGGATCAAGCCATCATGCTCGATCGTCAGATACGAAATGCATTTGCGCGCATCAAGCTTGTAGGGGCCCGGAAACGCATCGGTCGGACAGGCCGAAAGGCATTTGGCGCACGACCCGCAATGATCGATTTCCGGCTCCGCCAGATCAAATTCAAGCGTCGTGAAAACCTCGCCCAGAAACAGCCAGCTGCCGTATTCGCGCGACACAAGATTGGTATGCTTCCCCTGCCAACCAATCCCGGCGGCCTGCCCCAACGGCTTTTCCAGCACCGGAGCGGTATCGACAAACACCTTGACCTGTTCGCCATCAGCACCCGCTTTCTGTGCCTGTTCCATCATCCAGCGCGCAAGCTGCTTGAGGCGTTTTTTGATCAGATCGTGATAGTCGCGGTTTCTGGCATAGACCGAAATCATCGCCCGGTCGGGATGGTCCAGAAGGGTTAGCGGATTTTCCGCAGGCCCATAGTTGGAACCCAGAACAATGACGGATTTGACTTCCGGCCACAGCATTTTCGGATCGCGACGGCGCGGCAGCCGTTCCGGGTCATTCATCCAGTCCATGGTGCCATATTCGGCAGCGGCGACAAATTCATCGAGCCGCGCCTGATTGCGTTCGTCAATCTGCGGGCGCGCCACACCACACACATCAAAGCCGATTTCACGGGCTTTGGCCTGAAGGCTTTCAAGGGTTATCGCAGCGGCAACCGTCATGGCAAAACATCTGGGTCGTTTTCTCTCTCTGTGCTGCCTTATATAGGTTTGTCGCCGAAACGCAAAAGGCCGCAGCACATGGCTGCGGCCTTTAAGTCGACGCCGGGCGAAATCAGAAGCGATATCGCAGCGTCGCCAGAATTGTGCGTTCCTCGCCATAATAACAGTTATCCGACCACTGCGTGATCAGACAGGACGCGACATATTCCTCGTCCATCAGGTTATTCACATTCAGCCGGAAATCGGCATTGTTCATGCCAACCTGCGCCAGATCATAGTTCAGCACGACATCAACCAGCGTGTAGTCCGGAACCATAAGGGTGTTGGCCTCATTCGCAGCCGTTTCACCGACATAGCGGATCCCCGCCCCGATGCCGAGCCCGTCAAGTGCGCCCTCGTCAAAGCGGTAATGCCCCCAAAGCGACACCATATGTTCGGGTACCTGCTGCGGACGATTGCCATCCTTGACCGCCCCCGGCGCATCAAAGGACGCATCGGTATAAGTGTAACCGGCCAGCACGCTAAGATTGTCGGTCAGTTCGGTGCGCGCCTCAAGCTCGATGCCCCGGGATTCAATCGTTCCAACCGGCTCCCATGCCGTCGTCAGGTTGTTATAAACCGCAACGTTTTCCTGTTCGATATGGAATGCCGCCGCACTCAGCATCGTTCTGCTGCCTTCGGGCTGGAACTTTACGCCGACTTCATATTGCGTACCTTCGGTCGGTTCCAGCGGCTTGCCCGATGCATCACTCGACAGGCTGGGATTGAAGGATTCCGAATAATTGAAATAGGGCGCGATGCCGTTATCAAACAGATAAAGAACCCCGGCACGTTTGGTCAGCTTGCTGCGGTCTTCGCCCTGTTCAACATTGGTCAAACGGTTCAGGTTGCTGGTTTCCAGCCAATCCTGCCGAAGCCCCAGCGAGAAACGCCAGTTTTCATATGCCAGCTGATCCTCGGCATAAAGTCCCGCCTGTTCAAGGGACCGGCTGTTGCTGTTGGTGATTGTTCCCAACGCAACCCCGGGGCTGCCATAGACCGGATTGAAGGCATCAATGTTCGATGCCCCGGTAAACAGCCATTTGTTTTCGCTTTTGCGGTCCTGATAATCAAAGCCCATCACAACCGTATGATCAACGCCACCGGTGGCAAAATTGGCTTCGGCCTGGTTATCCACCGTAAAGGCGCGAAGGCTTTCATCCCCGCCACCATAGGTTCGCGTCAACTCATTTGAGGTACCGCTCCAGCCCGTCTGGTAAATCTGGTCAAGATGCACATCGGCATCAAGAAAACGGAAATTCTGGCGCACAGTCCAGGTATCGTCGAAATCATGTTCAAACTCGTAACCGACCATGTTCTGGGTGCGCTCGAAGCTTTCAAGTGCCGGATCACCGTCAAAGAAAGTGTTCGAAATATGCTGGCCATTGCGCGCGAACAAGGTGCCTTCGGACGGCAGGCCATTATGGGTGCCGCCTTCCGGGTCTTTCTGGAAATAACCCGACAGTGTCAGGCGTGTATCATCGCTGATATTGGCGGTCAGCGACGGGGCAATGGCATAACGTTCTTCTTCGGTACCTTCGAATTGGGTGTCGGATGCATCTGCCTTGCCGACAACGCGATAGGCAAGCTTGCCCGCCTCGTCCAGCGGACCGGTGAAATCAAAACCGACCCCGCGCTGATTGCGATTGCCATAGGAAAGCTCGACCTCGCCCTGCTGTTCGAATTGCGGTTTCTTGCTTGATAGTGCCACAAGACCACCGGGCGAACTGCGACCATAAAGCACCGATGCCGGTCCTTTGACCACATCGGCACGTTCGACGAAATAGGGATCGATCTGCATCGAGCTATAGGTCGAATCATCGCTCATGGTTTTCAGGCCATCGAGATAGATATTGTCGATGCTGCGATCCACCAGACCGCGCAGGATAATGTAATCGTACCGGTTTGACGCACCGACCTGACCGGTAAAGGCACCGGGGGTATAGCGCATCGCCTGCATCACCGTTTGCGATCCCTGATCTTCCATCTGCTCCTTGGTCACCACGCTAATGCTTTGCGCTGTTTCAAGGATCGGTGTGCCGGTTTTGGTTGCCGCACGCGACCGGGTCGCGACATAGCCGTCCACCGGGCCATCGGCGGTTTCGGTGACCGCATTGGCTTCGACCCGCACCGGATCAAGCACCGTTTCACCACTGGCGGCGATCTGTTCAATCGTGACCGTGTTATCCTCGGTAAAGCGCCACGTATAACCCGTCCCGCTCAGAAGCTGGCCCAGCGCCTGATCAACCGTCATTTCCCCCTGAATGGCGGATGCCTGAACCCCGGAAATTCCGCCGGACGGAAAGAACAGACGCACACCGGCCTGATCGGCAAGGCTGGTCAGGGCCCGGTCAAGGTCCTGTGCCGGGATGTTGAAATCAATCACGCTCGCCTGTGCGATTTCGGCATTGTCGCGCGACGCGGCAATATCGGCGGCCATCGCATGAAACGGTGCGATGGCAACAAATCCGGAAATCACCGTGGTTACCGCAAGACGGCGTTTCCAGCCCATCAGCATCATCCGCCGGGCCACACAAACGTTTGTATTCATTCCATAAGCCTTTTCGTCAGAAACCCCAATGCGAATGAAATTAAGAACCGAAATCATTCGCTGTTATTTCTGAGACGAAACCGGCTAACGTGATTTGCAGTAAAAAATTCAAAAAATTTTCGGGATGAGAAGAAAGCGCGAAAAACCGCGACCTTCGCCAGAAGGATTAGTAAATGATTGTCAGCAAAGGCAACCGGGTGACGCGCGCCGATGTGGTTTGTTCGATAGAGGCGAAAACCGCATCAAGATCGGCGGTTTCAAACACACCCGTAACCTTAAGCCCCCGCAGCGCATCCCGCGCCACAACGATCCTGCCCGGCTGATAACGTTGCAGTTCCGCCATCACATCCGAAAGCGTCCGCTGATTGAAAATCAGCTTGCCGCGCTGCCAGCTGCCATAGGCGGCAAGATCGGCATCCGTGATCTTTTTCAGCCCATCATCGGTGTCATAATGCGCCTGCTGCCCGACCGTGATTCGCAACGGCTCACTGTCGCCACGGGTCACTTCCACAATGCCTTCGCGCACGGTGACATTCGCCCCACCGTCCTCAAGCCGCACCCCGTAAACCGTACCAACCGCGCGCGCCGCCCCGCCATTGGCGGAAACAATAAACGGATGATCGGCATCCTTCGCCACGTCAAAAATCACTTCGCCCGCTTGAAGGCGGATTTCGCGACGTGGGCCGGAAAAATCAACGGAAAAGGCCGATGCGGTATTCATGTGTGCAACCGATCCATCGGCAAGCGTCACCGCCCGCTGCTGTCCGATGGCCGTACTGTAATCCGATGTCCAGCGCGCAATCGGCCCGGTTGCTTCCAACCCGCCAAAGATCGCCAGCATCAAGGCGCAAACCATTGCCCCGGCAATGGCAAGGCGTCCGGGCCGGAGCCAAACTGCCCGGCTTCGTGCCGGTTGCAGCCTAGGTTGTCTGCGAGGCGCTGCGGCCCCCGGCGCGGGTGACTGGAAACTGCCGATCTCGCGCCGGATATCGGGATTTTCCTGCCATTGCTGCGCGGCTTCGGTTTGACCGACGGCGGCAAAAAGGCTTCGGGCCTCGGCGGCGGCACGGGCGTGATCGGGGCTTTGCGCGCACCAGTCGGCAAAGGCCGCATGATCGCGCGCCGTGGCATCGCCTGATTGCAGCATCACCAGCCATTCAATCGCCTGATCACCAAGATCGGCGGTCAATGGCCTGCTGGCTGGTTGCTGATCCGATAACCCGGTCTTCAAAACCCGATACCCCGAAAATGGTCCCGCACGGCCACCAATGCATGGCCCATATTGTTAAGACGTTTGGGCATGGGCAAATCTACAATGATTTTTGCCATTATTTTTCGCCCTCGCGCAGAAGCTCGTCACGGCAATGTTGCAGGGCGCGCACGATATATTTCGCGACCATGCTGTTTGATACGCCAAGACGCGCGGCAATTTCACTGTGTGACAACCCGTCGACCCGAAACATCAGCAACGCCATACGTGGCTTTTCTGGCAGCTTTTCCAGCGCCTTATCAAGCAGTAAAATCTGTTCGCGATCGAGCACGATGTTTTCCGGGCCGGGTTTGGGATCGTGGATCGCGTCGGTATCCTCGTCCATATCGTGATGGGCGGTAATGCGTTTTTCACGCCTGATCCCGTCAATCGCAAGGTTCCCGGCCACCCGATAGATATAGGCGCGCGGGTTGTCGATCACGTCCCCCTGATCGTGGGCATCGGCAAGCCGCACATAGGTATCCTGCACCACATCGGCTGCGCGTTCATGGTCCCCGCCCAGCTTTCGGGTCAGAAACCGGAAAAGCTGTTCGTAATTTTCCTGAAAGCTTGCGATCAGAACCGATGCGCTGTTGCGCGCCATGGCCTTGCCCAAACATGCCGTTGCCAAATGATACAGGTTCCCCTGCCCGCCCGTCTATTAGCAAGAACCAAAACCCAAAACAATGAGAATAATTCGCATTGTTAATAACTATACATACCGGTAATACCCCAAAACAAAAGGCTGCCGCCGGTTTCCCGACAGCAGCCCTTGATTTTGTATCAATTCCGGTGAGCCCAGCTACTAGCCACGCCCGCGATAGGGGGCAACGCCCTGATCGGGGATCCACACCCCTTCGGGGGCCGGGCCGGTCTGGTAAAACACGTCAATCGGAATGCCGCCGCGCGGATACCAGTAGCCACCAATGCGCAGCCATTTCGGATCAATCATATCGGCAATCCGTTTGCCGACCTTGACCGTGCAATCCTCGTGGAAGGAACCATGATTGCGAAACGACGTCAGAAACAGCTTCAGCGACTTGCTTTCCACCAGCCAATCCCCCGGCACATAGTCAATCACCAGATGGGCGAAATCCGGCTGACCGGTGATCGGGCAAAGCGATGTGAATTCCGGTGCGACAAACCGCACGCAATAATCGGTTCCGGCCTGCGGGTTCTGCACCCGTTCAAGAACCGCTTCATCCGGGCTGGCGGGCTGTTCGGTGGTGCCGCCCAGCATGGTCAGGTTGTCGTAAATGGTTTGATCAGCCATGTGATTAATCCTCGATGATCGGCACGGGATCAATATCCCCGCCTTCCTGGCCTGCATAAAAATCACGGGCGAACTGTTCCATGCGGCCCGCAGCAATGGCGTCGCGCATGCCACGCATCAGATCCTGATAATAGGCAAGGTTATGCCAGGTCAGCAGAACCGCCCCCAAAATCTCGCCCGCCTTGATCAGGTGATGCAGATAGGCACGCGAATATTTCGTACAGGCCGGGCAATTGCACTGATCGTCAAGCGGACGGTCATCATCGCGATGACGCCCGTTTTTAAGGTTCAGCGTCCCCCGATGGGTAAAGGCCTGCGCATTGCGGCCCGACCGGGTCGGCAAAACGCAATCAAACTGGTCAATCCCGCGCATCACCGCACCCACAAGGTCCGATGGCTTGCCAACCCCCATCAGGTAACGCGGCTTGTTCGCGGGCAGCATATCGACACAGAAATCAAGCGTATCAAACATGATCTGCTGGCCCTCGCCAACCGCAAGACCACCGACCGAATGCCCCGGAAGGTCAAGTTCGGCAAGCTTTTCCGAACTTTCGCGCCGCAGATTTTCAAAAACACTGCCCTGCTGAATGCCATAAAGCGCATAGCCTTCGCGCTCGACAAACGCATCCTTGGACCGCTTGGCCCAGCGCATCGACATGCGCATGGAATCCGCGGCCTGCTGTTCGGTCGCCGGGAACGGGGTGCATTCGTCAAACGCCATGGTGATGGTCGATCCCAGCAAATGCTGGATTTCCATCGACCGTTCCGGCGACAGGGCAAATTTGCGCCCGTCGATATGGCTTTTGAACGTAACACCATCTTCGGTAATCTTGCGCAGCTTGGACAGCGACATCACCTGATACCCGCCGCTATCGGTCAGGATCGGCTTGTCCCAATTCATGAATTTGTGCAAACCGCCAAGGCGTGCAATGCGTTCCGCACCGGGGCGCAGCATCAGGTGATATGTATTGCCCAAAAGAATTTGCGCACCCGTATCGGCGACATTTTCCGGCAACATGCCCTTGACCGTGGCAGCCGTTCCAACCGGCATGAAGGCCGGGGTATCGATCACGCCGTGGGCGGTATGAATGCGGCCGAGACGGGCCTTGCCGTCGGTCGCCAGAAGTTCATAACGGAATTCAGTCATCAGCTTTTTTCAATCTTGCTGGCGCATTCAAGCAGGCTGCAATCGCCATAGGAATAGAAACGGTATCTGTTTTCAATCGCGTGACCATAGGCCGCCTTCATGCGCTCAAACCCGGCAAAGGCCGATACCAGCATGAAAAGTGTTGATCGCGGCAGATGGAAATTGGTCAGCAGCATATCGACCGCCCGGAACCTGTATCCCGGCGTGATAAAGATGTCGGTCTCGTTCTCGAACGGTTCAACCACCCCGTCTTCGCGCGCCGCACTTTCAAGCAACCGAAGCGACGTCGTCCCGACCGCAACAACCCGCCCGCCCTTGGCGCGCGTTTCATTGATCAGGCTGGCGATTTCCGGCGATATGCTGCCCCATTCGGCATGCATTTTGTGGTCTTCGGTATCATCCACCTTGACCGGCAAAAACGTGCCCGCCCCGACATGAAGCGTGATCGTGCGGCGCTCGATACCGCGCGCATCAATCGCTGCCAGCAGTTCCGGGGTAAAATGCAAACCCGCCGTCGGGGCTGCCACCGCGCCGTCATGCTGGGCGAAAATCGTCTGATAATCCGATCTGTCCTGATTATCCCCACCCTTTTCCCGCCGGATATAGGGCGGCAACGGCATCACGCCATATTTTTCAAGGGCGGCAATCAGATCAGCCCCGGCAACGTTAAACCGCAGCAACACCTCGCCGCCGTCTTTCTTTTCCATGACCTCGGCTTCGAAATCATCGGCGACCCTGAAGGTTTCCCCAACGCGCAGCTTCTTGGCCGGTTTGGCAAAGGCGCGCCATTGTGCAAGACCTTCCTGCTTGTGCAGGGTCACTTCAATGCCCGCCTCCCCGCGCTTGCCAAACAGGCGTGCTGGGATCACGCGGGTATCATTGGAAATCAGAAGATCACCGGGCCGCAGGATTTCGGGCAATTCACGAACGATGCGGTCATGCGTTTCCCCGCCCGTCAGATCAAGCATGCGGGCACTGTCACGCGGGTTGGCCGGATGTTCGGCAATGCACTCACGCGGCAGATCGAAATCGAACAGATCGACTTTCATCGGAAATACAAAACCTGCAATTATCAGAAAAAATCAGAGGGGCGCCTTATACCGCCCCCCTTTGCAAAATCACAAGACGCCCGCCGGAATATCAGCCCTGCATCACCCTTTTGCCGGTTCGATATTCAGGCGCGGGGTAATGATTGCCATCAGCAAACGGAACGGTGCCAGACAGGTCAGCGCCATGATGATCTTGGCGCTGAAATCGCCCATCGCCCATGTCTGCCACGGAAGCCCGGTACCGACAAACGCGATGGAAAAGAACAAGGCCGTATCCACCGCCGACCCGATCCCCGATGAAATCAGCGGAGCCTTCCACCAGGTCGCCCGGCGCAGCCTGTCAAACACCGTCACGTCAAGCATCTGCGCAATCAGAAACGCCGTGCCCGATGCAATCGCAATACGCGTATCGGCAACGATCAACGACAGAACAACCGCAATCGCAAACCCGGCCAGCACGACAAGGCGTGCCGCCGCTGCCCCGCGTGCGCGGTTGGTCAGGTCAGTCACCAGAAACGCCACCGGATAGGTAAACGCCCCATAAGTCAGCCAGTCGGCCAAAACGCCCGGCAGCGGATATTCAACCAGAATGTTCGATGCAACAACCGTCACGGCCATTGCCAGAACGCCAATAATGATGGCTTTCATCGTTTTTCCTTAACCAAAATCCTGACCAAAAGCAGAACGCACGCATAGGAAATCTCGCGGCCCACTTTGATTGGGCGACGATTCGGCACGGGTTTGATTCAAATTATGGTTGGGGTAATTACGCTTGGAGACCCCAGGCGTCAAGGAAAAACGGCGGTCAGACAAAGCCTGACCGCCGCTGCAGATCGCCACAAGCTGCTCCGGGGAAAAGGAGGAGCACCGTGCCGCGAAACGTCAATTCTGCGCCTAATTCCGACGGAATTAAAGCATGATCCCGCGAATGGTGAAAAACAGCAACGCGCCAAGGAACGCCCCGGCCGGAACCGTGATCACCCACGCGGTCGCAATCGTCACCGCATAACGGCGGCGCACCAGCAACCGCTTGCGCAGTTTCTTCTCGGCCTTTTCGGCCTGTGCCGGGTCAAGCTGACGCAGGGCTTCGATATGCTGTTTCTGTTCGTCACTTTCCTGTTCCGCACCGACCAGCATCGGCGCACTATCCATCCGGCGACGATGGCTTAGCGTTTCACGCAGGAACCCGACCCCAAACACCGCACCAACCGCAATATGGGTCGAACTGACCGGAAGCCCCAGCGCGGATGCCACAATCACCGTCAATGCCGCCGACAGCGCCACGGTATAGGCCCGGATCGGATCAAGCTTGGTGATTTTCGATCCGACCGTCTTGATCAGTTTCGGCCCGAACAGGATCAGACCTGCAGAAATACCAATCGCGCCAATCACCATCACCCAGATCGGGATCGGGGCCGATGTCACGATCTCGCCGCTATCAACACCCGAAACGATGGCGGCCAACGGTCCAATGGCATTCGCAACATCATTTGACCCATGCGCGAATGACAGAAGGGCTGCGGACACGACCAGCGGAATGCGAAACAGCGATGCGATTTCCTTGCGTCGTCCGATCATGTTACGCGACGCATGCAGCACGGCCTTGCGGGTCGGCAACAGGGTGACGAAAAAGGCTGCGATACCGATAACAATGACCTGCCACGTATCAGCAGCCCAGATCTTTTTGATCCCCTTCATCATCAGATACATGGTGAAGGCCGATACCATCACACCGACCAAAATCGGCACCCATTTGCGGGCCGCTTCGACGCAATTTTCGGTATACAGAATCTTGAACTTGATAAAGGCAAGGAACGCGGCTGCGATCACGCCACCCAGAACCGGCGAAATCACCCAGCTTGCGGCAATCGTGCCCATAGTCGGCCAATTGACCGCGCCAATGCCGACGGCTGCCATACCCGCCCCCATCACACCGCCAACGATGGAATGGGTGGTCGATACCGGCGCGCCCAGCCATGTGGCAAGGTTAAGCCAAAGGGCGGCTGCCAGAAGGGCCGCCATCATCGCCCAGACAAAGGTCTGTGCATCGGGCATCTGGGTCGGGTCGATAATACCGTTCTTGATCGTGCCAACAACATCGCCACCGGCGATAATCGCCCCGGCTGCTTCAAACACGGCTGCAATCAAAAGGGCGCCAACCATGGTCAGCGCCTTTGAACCAACCGCCGGACCAACATTGTTGGCCACGTCATTGGCGCCGATATTCAGTGCCATGTAACCGCCGATCACCGCAGCGGCGATCAGGAATCCGCTTTGCGGCAGGCCGCCCATATGAAAGGCGACAAAGGCGCTGCACGCCAAAAGAAAGACAAGCGCAAGTCCGAGCTTCGCACTCAGGGAGGCTGTCTCTCCGGCACCCGCATCCATGCGGCGCTGCCATTTGAGATCCTTATCCAGAGCGGTTTTCTTTGCGACCATGATCAACCGTTACTTAAAAAGGGAATCGACGCGCGGATCATGTCGAAGCAAACCCGGTTTGTTAAGGTTTTTTTGCCTTTTTATGACAGCCATGTCCCGACCGCATCCCGCCAATAGCAAAACGGCCCCGCACTGCAGGGCCGTTTTACGTTTGGAACAGTTGTGAAAAGTTATCGACCGAACTGGTTCAGAAGCCCTTTCAGAACATCCTTGGCCGCATCCTTGCCCGAACTTCCCGATCCGCTATCGGATGAACCACTCCCGCCCAGTGCCTTATCAAGGATATTATCCAGAACCTTGATCGCGACCTTGTCCATGCGCCCGGTAATCGCCGGGTTGCTGATATTGCCCTTGGCGTAAACGCTAAATGGCGGTAATTCTTCGATTTTCTCGGAAAAATCGAAATCGGCCTGCGTATCCATCTGCCATTTCGGCAGATCAAGGGTCGCATCGGCATCCGCCGTCCCCACACGCGATGTCGCTTCGACACGGGTGGTTTTGGCAATCCCGTTGGTGATGGCAATGTCGGCCTCAAGGGTCTGAACCAGATCGTTGTTACCGACCCCTTCAACCACCATCGCCTGCGGGCCCTGCTGCAACAATGCCTGAATGTTCAGCTTCGGATCAGCAGACCGTTTATCGGCATTGCTGAACCGGACATTATTCAGAACAAGGTTCGCCGTACCATTCAACGCACTGATCAGCTTGCGCGATGTATTGCCCGATGCGGTGACATCAAACTTCGTCGCCGCCCCGCCGATCACCGTGTCATTGGCAACCCGGATCGGGGTCAGCTTTTCGATATCCGCCCCGTCAAGATTACCTTTAAGCGCCAGTTTCGGCGTATCGGAATTGCGCGCATCAAACGTGCCATCAATCGACAAATTCCCATCGCCCAGAAGGCCGGTGAATTTCTGAATGGTCAGAAGCCCGGTCACGAGTGTCGCCTTCAAATCCGGCTTCACAAGGCTGTAGGTATCGAAATCAAGCTGATCAAATGCGACCGTGATATCGGCATCAATCGACCGCAGGGCCGATACATCAATCACCGTATCATCCCACGGCGTGCCGTCACGGGCATCAACAGTCGTAACCTTCATCGTGGTCGGCATATTGAAAGCCGCCCGGCGCGCACCGCTACCGCCTTCGGGCATCAGTCCGGCCCGTTTTGCCGCGGGCACGAACGGATCAACATTCAATACCCCGCCCGAAAGGGCCACGGCCAGTTTCGGCTGCGCCCCGGTGGCGTCGAAATCAACGTCACCCCTGGTTTCAAACGGACCGATACCGAACTTCGCGATATCAAGCGCGATATTCTTGGCATTGCCCTTGACCGTGCTGTCCAGAACCAGACGCCCCAGATTGCCCGATGGCTCATAGGTCGGTGCCAGCAACGGCAACACACGGTTCAGGCTTGATGCCTGCATCGCAAGTTTGCCATCAATGCCCGGTGTCGCCCCAAACAGGTCGCTCAGCACCCCGTTCAATGCCACCTGCATCAACGGGTTGGATACATCAATATCAAGGTTCGGGCCGGTCACCGGGCCATTCAGCCCGATATTGGCCTGAATGCTTTTATATTCGCTGGCCGGTGCCGGAAGCGTCATACCCGTCAGCTTCGCCAACGGTGCCAGCGTTTTGGCCGTGACTTTAAGCTTGATCCCCTCGAATGCCGGAACAGCCACATCGCCACGGAACACACCGCTGGCACTGGCCGAAAGCCCGGCCGCATCGGCCACCGCAAAATTGTTCAGCGTGATCTGCGAACCGCTCAGGCTGCCATCAATCGAAATGCCCTTGATCGACACGCCCGATGAAATGATTTCATCAGCCGCCAGCCGATAATTGGCCGCAACACCATCAAGCGGCGCCAGCGCATCCTTGATCATCCTGACCATGGCATCACCGCCCGCCGCGGGTCCCGACGACGGGGCGGCATCCGAACCGTTGGCTACCGTGCCGGAATCCGTTGTTGCGGAATCATTGCCCGCTGGGCTTGCCGCATCGCCATTTCCGGCGGCTGGTGCTGCCGAAACATACTGATCCAGATTGATACGATCAAGCTTAAGACCAATACCAAGTGCCGGAAGCCCCTCGCCGCTCAGATTGGCGACGATGGCACCGCGAATGGCCGTATCATCAATCCGCATATCCAGATCGGAAATATCAAGCTTGTCAGGTGTCCCTTTGACCCCACCGGTCAACGAGAAACGACGCAACCGGTCCGCCCGGATGCCATCAACATCGACCCCAAGCCAGCGCGCCACCGCCCGAATATTTTCCGATGCCATCTCATAGGAAAGGGCCGCACTCGGCTTCGGACCTTCGCCCGAAATGCTGCCAAACACCGAGAAATCCGTCCCCCCCGGCAAACCGGCGGAAACTTCGTTCAATGTGATCTTGCTGTTGGCAATCGCGGCATTGATCCGCGCATTATGCACCGGCGTCTGGTTATAGATCAGGGTTTCAACTTCGAAATCAATCGATGCCGTCAGATCAGCCGGGATCATCGGACCATTGGCCGCACCCGATGTCTTGTCGCCCTGCGACGGGATGGATTGCCCACCCGCATCGCCCGCCGATCCATTTTCCGGGGTCGCCATGCCGCTGTCGCCCGTGCTGCCCGCGCCTGTGTCCGGGGCGTCACCATCGCCCATATGCGTCAGCACAAGGATTGAATCAAGATCAAGCTGATTGAAACGCAGCGCCACATCGGCCCGCATTTTCGGGTCCTGATCAATCGCAATTGCCCCCGATCCACGGGTTTCACCAAACCGGATCGATAGGTCATTAACCGTGACAGATTTGGCATTGGCGGCAACCTGCCCGCCCAGATTGAACGGCTTGGCGGCGATATCGGGAATATCGGCACCTTCGCCTGCAATCCGAAGGGCCGCTTCGCGCAGATCATCAAACTTGCCGTCAATCTGGCCGTTAAAGCCCGGATATTCCGCCGAAAGATCAACCTGACCGCTTAAATTGATACCGCCATCGACCTTGTCGATGCCAATCTGCATGCCGACCGGGAACGGGCCGGTCTGGCTGATTTCGCCGACATTGAAATTAAACGTCAGCGGAATCCCGCGATAGAAAACATATCCCTCGCCCTTTGCCGGACCATTCAGGCTGTCGGCCGAAACGCCAAGGGTCAGCCCCTCAATCCGCTCCGTGCTGCCCGGTGTGTGATAAAGGATTGTCGCATTTTCGATTTCCAGACGGTCAATCTGGATCGTGCTGGCAAAATCGGATGATCCGGCGTCGCTTCCGCCCGATTGGGCATCAGGTGCCGCCTGTTCGCCTTCCGACGTGGTGCCCGTGCTTGGCGGTGTGGCAATCGTTCCGGCATCCGGCCCGCTTGGCGCGGCCTGTGCCGGATCAAACACCAGATTGTTGCTGCCGTCTTCAAACGTCTCGATGGAAATCACCGGATCAATCAGGCTGATCTCGGTCACCTGCACATTGCCGGTCAGAAGCGGCATCAGGGCGACAGAAACCCGGACTTCCTTGACCGACACCATGTCGGGGTCCTGCGCACCGGGCAGATTGCCAAGCGTCACCTGCTCGACCGACAATGCCGGAAACGGCAGAACGGACATCGAAAGATCGCCGCGAATTTCAAGATCGCGACCGGTTGCTTCACGCACTGCCTGGGTGATCTGTGGCTTGTAACCGTTCCAGTCAATCAGGGAAGGAATGACCAACAGGGCAGCGATGATCACAACCAGAATGGCGCCAATCACGGCAAGGATCTTTTTCAACAGTCCGGCTCCGCTTTTTGCTCGGCACCGCTGAAACAGACATGTTTGCGCGGTGCGATGTTGTATTTATCTCAGTAGCATATGGCTCGTACCGCTCGTCGCAACAGAAAATGGCAATAAGTTGGTTGATGATACCATTTCCGCACGTTTTCGGTACGCGCATTTCCCTTTTACCGGTTCACCTATGAATTTGTGCGCAAGACCAGCGGTAATCAAGCATCCCCTATGGAAAACCGCCCCCGCACCCTCATATGAAAAACCTGTGCTATTGAACACAGCCGATACTGGCAATTGTTTTGCGAAGTGATACTATAAACAAAAAAGAACACACCATCAGGGCGTTGAGCCTGTGTATCAGCCACCTTGATCAATTCTGATCAACAGGGTGCAGGGAGGATGCAGATGTCCGAAACCACAATCGAACAACCAACAGGTTCCATCGGCGGGCTTCCGCAAGGCATTGCCATCCGCGATGTCACAAGTGACCAGTCCGGCAAATGGCTTGAAGCAGGCTGGCGCGATTTCAAACGTACCCCGGCCATCGGCCTTGCCTATGGCGGGCTTTGCGTCATTGCCGGTTATCTTATTTTACTAAGCCTGTTCCAATCGGGTCAGCCCTATCTGACCCTGCCGCTGGGTGCCGGTTTCATGCTTCTGGCACCGGTGATTGCCGTTGGCCTTTATGAAACCAGCCGCCGCCTTGAAATGGGTGAAAATGTCACCCTGTGGCACAGCCTGAACGGTTTCCGGCGCAATCCCGGTCAGCTTGGCGCGATTGGCGTCGTCCTGATGCTGTTCTTTCTGGCCTGGACGCGCATTGCCATGCTGTTATTTGCGCTGTTCTACAATGGCTCGGTCCCGTCACTTGATGTGCTGGTATGGGAAACCTTCTTCTCACGCGATGCCATCACCTTCCTGATTACCGGCACCATCCTTGGCGGTGTGCTGGCGATGATGGTGTTTGCCATTACGGTCGTCTCGATCCCGCTTCTGGTGGATCGTGATATCGATGTGATTACCGCCCTGATCATAAGTGTTGCGGCGTTTCGCAAAAACTGGCGGGTCCTGACCGGGTGGGCAGCCATGATTGCGGTCATGGCGGCGTGTGGCATGGTGGTCTTCCTGCTGGGTCTTGCGGTCATGATGCCGCTTCTGGGCTATTCAAGCTGGCATGCCTATCGCGGCCTGATAGACACTGAAAAGGCCGAAGCCCGACGCCTGCGGCGTGTGGTACCATAACACCCGCCAAATAGCATTTCACATCGGCGCAAGGATGCCTGAAACCAGCCTTGCGCCTTTGTTTTTGCCAAAAGAAACCCGGCAAAACTAACCCGTGTTAGCCAACCCGGATACCCCATGTGCTAAACCTTTCGATAGCTTGGCGGAAGTTCCGTCGAGCCTTGTTTAAGGCACACGCGCATGACACAGAAAACTGTCGAAGCCGACAAAACGGCCACCTCAATTCCCGCGCCCCTTCTCGAAGTTTTTAACGGACCGCTTGCATCGACGGTTAAAAACAATTCCGAAGCCATCGCCAATAGCATGCAGGTCGTTCCTGCAAAGCTTGGGGAATTTGTCGCAGGCCGGATCAAGGCCAATGTACAGCTTTACCAGACGTGTCAGGAATGCACGGATTGGTCGGACCTGATGGATGCGCAGCAAACCTGGCTAAAAGACACCAATGCCGCATTCGCCGATCAGACCAATACCATTATCGCGATGACCCAGTCCCTTTTTGGCCAGATCGAGGTCCCCAAAGGCACCCCGGAAACAAAAGCTTCCGATAAAGCGCACAAATAAGATCTGACAACATTGACGACCTTCAATGTCACAGACATCGAAACACATCACGAAAAAGGGCGGGATTTTGCGCGATGCAGAATCTCCGCCCCTTCATGTCGGGATATTGAATAATTCCGCCTGAAAAGCATTTGCCGAAAACCGTTACGCCCGACTAAGCGGGATGCCGTACCGAATTGCCACCTTTGATGATTGCTTTGATCAGATCATGAACGGCCTGATGATGATTGTTCACTTCCCCCCCGGGTTCGCCGGTGACATGCGCGCTGGCCGCATCTTCAAGAATACCGATAACATCCTTGTCCGTCATCAGCCCCATATCTCCCAGACAAAGCAAGAGAGACTCACAAATCGAAAGGGCAGCAGCACCTTGAACGCTGTATTGATCATCCATTTTATTTATCCTTTAAATAATCTTGAATTTATCGCATCTATGTTGCGAAATATGACCAAAAGATTTATCATCATGTTTCACAACTGGCGTAAACACAGATCAGGATTTTGAAAATATTGGCATAATAATTTTTATTATTTTGTCAGGAAAGAAGAACACATGATTTCGTCTACAAAATTTGTTGTTAAAAAGCTGAAATCTTTCATCGATCTGACCGATAATGAAATTTCTACATTTTCTTCGCTACCACACAGATTGATCACACTTTCCGCCGGGCGCGAAATTGTTCACGAAGGACAGCGGGCGCACAATGCCTTTATCCTGCTTGATGGCTGGGTCGCGTCTTACAAACTGCTGCCCGATGGCACGCGCCAGATCATCGATTTTCAAATTCCTGGCGACTTCCTCGGCCTGCGCAGCCTGTTGCTGCGCACCTCGGATCACAGCTTCGAAGCGATAACCGAAATCACAGTCGCCGAAATATCAGCCCAGAACATGATATCCACCTTCGCGAAATCCCCCCGTCTGGCAAGTGCCATTCTCTGGGCGGCGTCGCGTGATGAGGCAATGGTTGTCGAACATCTGGTAAATATCGGCCGACGGTCCGCGATTGTGCGCACGGCCCACTTCCTGCTGGAATTGGGGACCAGATTGAATCTGATCGGGGTCGGCACCCCAAACAGCTACCCCTGTCCGCTGTCACAATACCTTCTGGCCGATGCCTTGGGCCTAAGTGCGATCCATATCAATCGTGTACTGCGCCAATTGCGCGAACAGGATCTGATGACCTTCCAAAAGGGGATCGTGCATTTCAAAAATCTTGAAAAGCTGATCGCCCTTGCCGATTTTCAGGTCGGCTACCTTGATCAGGACGAGCCCATCATCCGGCATTGATACCGGCCATATCGAGCATTGATCGCCCCCGTGCGATCAAAAAACCTTGCCTGCCATCCACGCATCGACATCCTTTGTCGCCTGTTCTTCGGACAGGCTGGCGCGGACTTTGATCATATTGCAAAACTGCCCCTTGGTCCGGATCGTCGAAAGATCATAATGCGTCAGGAATTTCCAATGCTTCTGCGCATCCCTGAGGTAACCCTTTTTGCGGGCAACAGCTTCGGCTGTTTCGTCACCCTGGAAACCAAACATTTACACTCTCCTGTTTGTGATATTATTGAATTTCAAAATGAAATGGATAATCCAAATCAACCGGGCAAACCGGGCGATATCGCCCGGCCCGTTGATCAGATCAAAATGCCTTGGTCGCAGATATCGGAATGTCAGCGAATAACCATCGCAAAGGGTGATCTGGCAGATGAAACCCGGCTTGCACGGTGTATTTCGCCCAGCAAGTTCAATTCCTGTTCGGAAATATCGGCATCAAGAAGGGCCAGTTCTTCTTCCGCGATCTCGTCCATCATCAACGCAAGATCAAGTTCTTCAAGACTGACCAGGATTGAAAGCCGCGCCGCATCAGAAGCCGGCGTCCCATTGATATGCAAAAGCGACAGGACCGGTTGATAGGTGACGAAACTATCGCCCTCCGCCAGCTCTTCGTATGTCTCCACACAATATGTACCGGCTGGCAGATTTCGTGTACGGCCTGTCAAATTGAACGGATGCCTGAAACGGTAAACATTGCTGATCGTGCGGACACTCATGGAAGCCTCCTGTGTACTCAGGTGAAATCCTGCTGTTGCGTCATGGCCTGTTTGAAAAAAACCACCCCGACGAAACGCCGGGATGGAAGATGTCAATAGGGGTAGGACATCAAAGTTCAGTTCAAAGCTTTGGTCGCTGCGTCGAGCGATTTGATACATTCAGGATCGTTTTTGGCCTTTTGGGCCGTTTCGGCAGCCTGATAATGCTTCAACGCCGCTTCTTTTTTCGGACCGGAAGGTGCCTTGTCCCAGGCAGCCTTGACAGTCTTCATTTTCTCGGCAGCGGACTGCCCTGAACTCTGTTGTTCTTTCATAGCCATTGACCTTAAGTCTTGATTTCATGAGGGCAAAATAGGGGGACTTGTCTTGAGAATCGGGGGTCCGACTGTGGGCGACAAGTATTGCCCTGAAAAAACCGAATTTGAATAACTGAACATTCAGCATTCATGATGACTTTTAACCGAAATTCCAAAGCACAGAACTAACCTGTGTTTGCTTAGGCCAAAATTTTATATCGCCATTACATTAGAAAAACACCTGAACATCATTTGTGAATGAAACACCAATGATGACAACAATCAATACAAGCATGATCGAACAGGGAAAATAGCCCCACCTGCGGCTAAAGGACCAGATTGGCATGGTCACGACAAATATCGATCCCAAAATCATCAGTATCAGGAATGTAAGCGACATGATGCCCTCATTCAATCGAGTGGCCGCCAAGATAAAGAACCTATCCAAACGGAAAAAATTCATTCTTTCATGATTATACAAATTTGAAACCCGTGCACTGATCTGTGTTTATTCATCCATTAAAAAACAAAAATAGAACATTCGATAAAATAATCGGATCAGCGTACAATAATATTCAAAACAAAATGAAACATGTGAAATGAAATGAAAACATCTTCGAACAGGATACTTCACATATCCACGGCACAATCAGACTTTCCGCTTGAAGGCTGTCCGTTCAGCACACCGGTTCCCTTGCCAAAAAAAGAACCGGACGAAGGATATCCGCTGCGCTCGTAAAATGATTTTGCCCTCCCCGCCGAATGTCCCGCGCACCATCGGACAGGGTCATTGCCGGGGCCACCGCAAATGGAGCCTCATGCCATGACGACCATCAGAACAATCCAGAAAACATACGCCTTCCACCACCCTTTCCACCTGAAAGGCTTCGATCACAGCTTCCCGGCGGGCTCGTACAATGTTGAAACCGAAGAAGAAATGCTCGAAGGGCTGTCTTTCGTTTCCTACAAACGAACCGGAACCACACTGCATATGATCCGCACGGCAACCACCATCATTGAACCAAAAATATTCAATATCGACCCGCGCGATTTCGACCTTGCCGTGCTTCGTGATCGCCATCAATGCGCCGAAGAAACCGGATTGTCAGACGCGCCATCGATGATGTCGCGCGTCGACAAGCTGGCAATCGAAAGAGGCGAAAACGAAGGCATGACGCCCCGTAAATAGGGACACAACGGCACGATCAGCCCCACCGCCAGATACCCCGAAATACAAACCACCGCCCGGCGATACGGGCGGTGATTTTCTTTGCTCAAGGGCGTGTTCAAAGCAGGCATCGATACCCTAACTGGTTGTCGATGCCCGACGATCCGATGGGCGTGCGGGCCGCACAAGGAACGTCCCCGCCACCACACAAGCCAGTGTCACGATCAGTTCCGGCCGCAATGTTTCCCCCAGAAGCAACGTGCCCCCCGCAAGACTGGTCAGGGCCATGACATAGCCGATCTGGCTGAGGAATACCGGGCCCGCAACGCGCTGCAATTCGAAATGGCAGATATACATCATGCTGGCGACCGCCATCTGCACCCCGATGATCAGCCACGCCATGCCATTGCCGAAATCGGGCACATGCAACTGATCACGACCGGTTTCGAACCCAAGACACAGGATCGCACTGGCCATCATCATCCCCGACGCCAGCGTCAGCGGCGACGCCCCCGCGGGCCATGCCACGGTCCGGTAAACATTGCCAATCGCCAGACTGACCGGGATCAGGGCCGCAATCAGCAGGTAAACCAGAAGGGTGCTATCGGGTGCACTGATCTGCGGCACATACAAAAACAGCACACCGCAAAAACCGACCATCAACCCCATCAGGCGCTTGAATTGCGCGGTTTCAATCCCGATCCCCATCGAAATCAGGTATGTCATCAGCGGCGGCAGGGCGGTAAACACACCGGCCATCGACGCCCCGATATAGGGCACCATGAAATAACCAAGCCCCATCGGGATCGCGAGACTGACCAGACCGGCGACAAAATAATACCGGATATATCCGGCCCGCAGCGGCGGCAAACCACCCCGCCCGACCGACAATATCGCCAGTATCAACCCGGCACCAAGGCACTGCCAGAACAGATAGGAAAGGGCGGGAATGCCTTCCTGTGCCGCAACCTTTGACAGCAGGATCGAACTGCCGCCCATCGTTCCGGAACCAATCAGCAATAAAACAGGTTTGAGCCAGGTGGCGCTCATGGTCGTGATCCTTCTTCGGGCCTGCGCGGATATGTGGGGCGCGCAGGCAATTTCAATTTTGGTGAAACTAACACAACATTACCAGTCGATCTTGCCGCTATTTGATCGTAGTTTATTTCCAGTATGGAAATTATAGGGTTATTTGACCGGAATACGGGGAACTGGAATGGACCGTCTGCGCGCACTGGAATGTTTTCGTAAAATCGCCGAACGCGGCACATTTGCCGCCGCCGCCCGCGAACTCAACATGACACCCGGCTCGATGACAAAACATATCAACGCGCTTGAAGATCAGCTTGGCGTGCAGTTGATCGCGCGGACCACGCGCCGCATGAGCCTGACCGAAGCCGGCGAAACCTATCTCGCGCGGATTACCGGCATCCTTGATGACATGACCGATGCGGATGAAACCGTGCGCGATCTTAACGACGGGCCGCGCGGACGGGTGCGTATCGCCGCCCCCATGTCGTTTGGCATTCGGCAACTGTCCCCGATGATTGCCGAAATGATCGATGCCTATCCCGAACTGACCATAGAACTTGAACTCAATGACAAGGTCGTCGATCTGGTGGACGAAGGGTTCGATATTGCCCTTCGGGTCAGTGAATCGCTGCCCAATTCAAGCCTTATTGCCCGGCGATTATGCGGCTATTCCAGAGTCTTATGCGCAAGCCCCGCCTATATCGCCAAATCACCCCCGCTAACCCGGCCAGAGGATCTGTTGCACCACAACTGCTTTGTTTACACCAATGACAGCCGCCCGGGTTTCTGGACCTTCGTTGATGGTCAACATGAACGCAGCATTCAGGTCAAAGGCCGCTTTTATGTCAACAGCAGCCTTGCGAAGCGTGACGCACTGCTGCAAGGTTGCGGCATCACGCTGACACCGCGTCTGGTTGTCGACGATTTACTGCAAGATGGCAGGCTTGTCAGTCTTCTGGATGATTTCGCCCCGCGCGAGCTGGGCCTTTATGCTATATGTGCACCGCAACGTCATAAACTGCGTAAAATCAGAACCGTGATCGATTTCATGGTGCGAAAATTGCGCGTCAATAATGATCAGAGCATTCGATGACATCGCCCAAAACCATTTCGAAACATCTTCTGGCATCGCTGCCCGTCCTTGGTGTTCTGACCATGGCAAACATCGCCCATGCCCAGCAAAACACCGCATCCGGTCCGCAATCGACCCGCACCCCCGATGATAAATGGGGGGTGTCGCTATCGGTTGAAAACGATCTGTTCACCAAAAACAATCAGGACCAGCATTACACCAACGGTGTCCGGCTTGCCTTCGTCTCCCCCGAAGACAGTGCGCCCGAACCGGTCCTGACCGCAGCCAAGGCCGTGCCGTTTTTCGCCTCGAACGGTCGTATCCGCACCAGCTACGCCATCGGGCAAAGCATGTTTACGCCAAACGACATCTCGATTGCCGAAAACCAGCCCGATGACCGCCCGTGGGCCGGCTTGCTGTATGGCAGTGTCGGGCTTCTGTCCGATACCGGATTGCAACGCGACGACGACAGCAACTATTCGCGGATCGACACCCTTGAACTGACCCTTGGCGTTGTCGGCCCCGCATCCTTTGCCGACAATACCCAGAAAGTCGTTCACGAGATGATCGACAGCCCCGACCCCAAAGGCTGGGACAACCAGATCCACAACGAACCGATCGTCAATCTGGCTTATGAACGCAAATACCGAAGCTGGTTCGAAGGCGATGTTCTCGGTCTTGAATATGACGCCACCCCGCATGCCGGTTTCATGCTGGGCAATGCCTATACCAATGCTGAGCTTGGCACCATGTTCCGGCTGGGCTTTGACCTGCCGGGCGATTACGGCCCGCCGCGCATCCGCCCCAGCCTGCCGGGTTCGGATTTCTTTGTCCCCGACACACGCGGCTTCCCCGTCAGCGGCTATCTGTTTGCCGGGGCTGCGGGTCGCTGGGTGCTGCGTGACATCACCCTTGATGGCAACACGTTCCGCGACAGCAATTCCATCGACAAGGAACCGCTGGTTGGCGATCTGCAAATCGGCTTTGCCGTCATTGTCGGTCAGGCGCGCTTTACCTACACCCACGTCTATCGTACCGCCGAATTCGAAGGCCAGGACAAGGGCGATCAGTTCGGGTCGCTGTCCATGTCCGTCCGTTTCTGATCCGATAGCCGATATTACCGCACAAAAAACGGGGCCGCTTTGGCCCCGTTTTGCATTCATCTGACAGGTCGGGCGCTCTCAAAGCCCCGGAATAAGCTTGCCCGGGTTCATCAATCCCTTGGGATCAATCGCCGATTTGATCGCGCGCATCAGGGCAATCGTATCGGGGCCATGTTCGGCTTCCATGAAATCAAGCTTGCCGTAACCGATGCCATGTTCGCCGGTGCATGTCCCGCCCAGTTTAAGCGCACGTTCGACCATGCGATCATGCAGGCGTTTGGCTTCGGCCATCTGTGCCGGATCTTCGGGGTCCAGCAGGATCAGGGTATGGAAATTGCCATCACCCACATGGCCGACAGTCGTGCAGGTCAGCGGGCTGGCATCGCAATCGGCCCGCGTTTCGCGGATCGCCTCGGCCAGTTTCGAAATCGGCACGCAAACATCGGTCGGCATCCCGGCCTTGCCCGGTTCAAGCTGAAGCGACGCATAATAGGCCTTGTGGCGTGCGGCCCACAATTTGTTGCGGTCTTCCTGACGGGTCGCCCACTGGAATGCCTCGGCACCAAATTCTTCGGCAACCGACTGAACAAATTCCGCCTGTTCCTTCACACCCGCTTCGGTGCCATGGAATTCGAAAAACAGGGTCGGCGCTTCCTTGTGATCGGTCTTGGAATAATTGTTGATCGCGCGGATTTGCATCTCGTCCAGAAACTCGATGCGCGCCACCGGAATACCGGCCTGAATGGTCAGGATCGTGGTATCAACCGCCGCATCAACCGACGGAAATGCGCAAACGGCTGCCGACATCGCTTCGGGGATGCCATACAGCTTCAAGGCGATTTCGGTAATCACGCCAAGTGTCCCTTCCGACCCGACAAACAGGCGTGTCAGGTCATAACCCGCCGATGATTTGCGTGCCCGGTTGGCGGTCTTGATGATCTTGCCATCCGGTGTCACCACCGTCAGGTTCAGGACATTGTCGCGCATGGTGCCATAACGCACCGCATTGGTGCCCGATGCGCGGGTGGCCGTCATGCCCCCGATGGAGGCATTCGCCCCCGGATCAATCGGGAAAAACAGACCGGTATCGCGCAGATGATCGTTAAGCTGTTCGCGCGTCACCCCGGCCTGAACCCGGCAATCAAGGTCCTCGTTATTGACCTCAAGGATCGCATCCATCCGCGAAAGATCAATACAAATCCCGCCGCGAAGGGCCGCGACATGCCCCTCAAGCGACGATCCGGTGCCAAACGGCACGATCGGCACGTTATGTTCGGCGCAAAGTGTCACCACCTTCGCGACTTCTTCGGTCGAGGTGGCAAACACCACCGCATCGGGCGGGGACGCCGCGTGCCAGCTTTCATCCTTGCCATGCTGTTCAAGAACGGCGGCAGCAGTCGACAGGCGATCCCCCAGCATGTCGCGCAAGCTCGCGATCAGGCTTTCCGGGGTTTCAATGCGGTCATATTGACGATGGGACATGACGTTCCTCTTGGTCTTTGGTGGCAGCCTGCCGCTATCACGCGGTAGCAAACGGGGCGCATGCCCGGCAGGTCAAAATCTGGCCCCAGCCTAATCCGATACATTCAAAATTGGTATTACCTTTTGCCGCGAAATGCAAAAAACCGCCCGTAACGTCACGGGCGGTTTTGCAAATCCGGTCACGATATCCGCCTGTCTCAGACGCCAAGCGCATCCTTGACCGCGGCCAGTCCGTCGCCGCCATCCTTGGTGGTCACCCCCTCAAGCCACGCATCAAGAACCGACGGATCTTCTTTCAGAAGCTTGGTCGCGGCATCATTGGGTGCCATGCCATCATTGATGATCAGCCCCATCATGGTGTTTTCCATATCAAGGGTGAAGCTGACATTATCAAGCAACTTGCCAACATTCGGGCAGGCCTTGGCAAAGTCGCCACGCACCAGCGTATAGACATCCGCCCCGCCGTAATTCGGGCCGAAATAATCATCCCCACCTTCAAGATAGGTCAGATCGAACTGGTTGTTCATCGGATGCGGTGCCCATGCCAGGAACACGATCCAGTCCTTGCCGCGCTCAAGGCGCTTGGCCTGTGCCAGCATCGCCTGCTCGCTGCTTTCGACAAGTTCCCAGCCCTCAAGACCGAAATCACCGGCATCGATCATTTTCTGGATCAGCTGATTGGCCGGTGCACCCGGTTCGATCCCGTAAATCTTGTGATCAAACTCTTCGCCATGTGCGCCCAGATCGGCAAAGCTTTTGATGCCCTCGACGGCAACATATTCCGGCACGGCAAGCGTGAATTTCGCCCCCTTCAGGTTCACACCAAGGTTCTCAATCCCGCCTTTTTTCTCGGCCGCATCGACAAATTTCTGCTGGGCGGGCATCCAGTTGCCCTGAAACACGTCAACTTCCCCGGCACCAAGCATTTCAAAGGTCACCGGCACGGAAATGGTTTCAACCTTCTGCTCGTAACCAAGTGCTTCAAGAATCACACCGGTCAAGGCATTGGTCGATGTGATATCGGTCCATTGCGGATCGGAAAACACCACCGTATCGCATTCCTGCGCATGGGCCGCGCCCGTCATGGCAATGCCGCCCAGAATAATGGCCGTTGCCCCCGCCGCCATCATTCCCCGTCGTCCCGCAAAACTCATGAAATTCTCCTGACTTTTATAATTGGTTTTCGATCCACGCCACCGCGCAGTTGATCCATCTGCACTTGATCCACCCGCACCTGGTCCACCGGCACTTGCTCCAAACGCCGGATCACACAGCAAGTTCCGCGATCTGCCCTTGGCATTCACAGAAATGATAGGTATCGCCGTCATGAATGGATGTCGCCAATTCTTGCCTATCGGAATTCCTGTGTGAAGGCCGCTTGCATCGATCATTGGTATCAATATAATTCATATCATGAAATTCCATCACATCCCCTCGCCGCATGCCCTGATCGCGTTCGAAGCCGCCGCCCGCTGCGCAAGCTTCACAGCCGCCGCGCGCGAACTGGGTGTGGGCCAACCCGCCGTAAGCCATCAGATCACCGCCCTTGAAGAACAGCTTGGCCATCCGCTGTTTCGCCGCAAACATCGCGGCGTGTCGCTGACCCGTGCCGGGCAGGAACTGTTTGACTGCATTTCGGTCGCATTCGGGCAGATCGACCGCACGGTGGAACGCATCAAAACAAGGCGCTCGGCCCGGCTCAGTGTCGGCACCGATTTTGCCTTTGCCTCCTTTATCCTGATGCCGCATCTGCCGGAATTCATCGCCCGCCACCCCGATATCGAGGTCAATGTCGTCACCAATCAGACCGGGCGTTTTACCGCCGACCAGAATATCGATATCGAAATATCGTTTGATCATCACCGCCCCGAAGACGTGATGCTGATCCCCGAACAGGTCACACCGGTGTGCAGCCCCACCCTGCTTGAGGCCCGCGGCCACCCGAAAAACATCGCCGATCTGCGCCATTATCCGCTGATCCATCTCGATGATGAAATCGATCATCGCTGGTTTAACTGGGAAAGCTGGCTGCGCACTGCCGGGGTTCGGGAAACCGGGCGGCTTTACGGCCACCGGTTCAACACCTATCTGCTCGTCCTTTCGGCCACCCTGTCCGGGCAGGGTGTGGCCCTCGGCTGGACCGCCCTTTTGCAGCAGCACCTGAAAACCGGGCAGCTTGTCACCCTTGGCGATGTGACACTGGGGTCAGACCGCGGATATGTCCTGTCCTGCCGGTCAAACACCCACCGGCAGGAACAGATCAATGCCTTTCTGCGCTGGATGCGCGAACTGGTTGCGCAAACCGCCACCTAACCCTTGTTGCGATCCTTTGGCAGGGCTGCGGCAATCCGGTCGGCCAGCCTTGCAAACGGCAATGTCTGCAACCACACCGTTCCCGGCCCTTCCAGGGTCGTGACAAAAAGCCCCTCTCCACCAAAAAGCGCATTGGTAAAACCGCCAATGAATTTGATCGAATAATCAACCGATGGCGTCATCGCCACCAGCGCCCCGGTATCAACGCGCAATGTCTGGCCTGCCTGCAAATCCTTGCGGATGATGGTGCCGCCGGCATGCACAAATGCCAGCCCGTCACCACGCAACCGCTGAAGGATAAAGCCCTCGCCACCAAATAATCCCGCGCCAAGTTTCTTGGAAAAGGCGATATCGATATCAATGCCCGATGCCGCGCATAAAAACGCATCCTTCTGGCAAATGATCTCCCCGCCCAGTTCCGGCAAATTCATCGGCACCACCTTGCCCGGATAGGGGGCGGCAAAGGCGACATGCCCCTTGCCCGATCCTTCATGCACGAAACTGGTGATAAAGAACCCCTCGCCGGTCAGCATCCGCTTGAAGCCGGAAAAAATCCCGCCGCCCGTGCCGGTCTGCATGGCAATGCCGTCCGACATATACATCATCGCCCCGGCTTCGGCGCGCACCCCCTCGCCCGGATCAAGTTCGATCTCGACAAGTTGCATTTCCTCGCCATGGATTTTGTAGTCGATCACGTCTGCCATTCGGGCGTCTCCATCTTCGGGCTTTGGTTAAATCTTCGTCATTGATCAAGTTCAGCATGACCGCCCCCTGATCGCAACCAAAAGGGGCAAAATTTCGTCCCCTGCCATCACACCAACACCATGCACTTGTAAAAACAGCCAAATCGCACGAGGATAAGCTGATCAAGGGCAAGCCGGAGCAACCGGTGAACACCAGATCAGGGTCAAGGCATCTTCGTCGCGTTTTCTGGCTGCTGCCACTTCTGGCCGCAATCCTGTCGTCCTGCGCGCCCCGCGATCCCTATCAGTTCAATATCTGCCGCCTTGCCCTGCCGGGGATCGAGGATGAAGACAGACAGATCCGCCTTGTCACCCGGTTTGACGAAACCTCTGACGGCAATCAGATCACCCTGCGTTACCAGTTGCTCGAACCGGGTGAAATCCCGCTGCCCTCCACCGAAACGCACGCCATTACGTGTCATTTCGAAGCAGCGACCAAACCCAACACGCCAACCAACCTTTATGCGATTGAAACAACCCGCCTTGGCCCGGTGTCAGACGCGCATATGGCCCTGCTGAAACGGTTCTGGATTGACCGGGTCGGGCGCACCGCACTCGAAAGCTATATCGATCCTGAAAGCCACGGCCTGCGCGCCGATGTGCCCGATATCGGCCTGCCTGCGGCCTATGCCATCCAATTGGTGCTAAGCGGCCTGTCGCGCGGGGCGATTTACGGGTTGCTGGCCCTGTCCTTTACCCTGATCTATGGCCTGATCGGGCGGATCAATCTTGCCTTTGGCGAGGTCGTGATGACCGCTGCCCTTGGCACCATCATCACAAGCCTGTGGATTTCAGGCATGGTTGGCTGGCTGATCCCGGTGATGGTGGTGGGATCGGTCGCAATGGCGGCCTTTATCGGATCGGGGTTAAGTCACCTGACATGGCGCAATGTGTTCGGGCCGCTGGGTCGAAAGGCAGCAGGCGGACGGGCGGTGATTGTCGCATCACTTGGCTGTGTGCTGGTCATTCAGGAATTTATCCGGATTGTCATATCCGCGCGCAATTTCAATCTGCCGCCGATCTGGCAGTTTTCCGTGCCCCTTCTGCGCGGTGATCATTTCGTCGTCCGCCTGCACGGGTTCGATATGCTCGCCATTGGCGGGGCGGTTCTGGTCGCGGGCGTTCTGGTCTGGATCATGGGCAAAACCGCCTTTGGCCGAAACTGGCGCGCGATCAGCCAGGATCGTCTGGGGGCCGCCCTTTGCGGGGTGTCGCTTTCGCGGACCGAATCCCAATCCTTTGTTCTGGCGGGATTTTTATGTGGTCTGACCGGTGCAATGCTGGCCCTTCGTTATGGTGTCATTAATTTTCACAGTGGTACGCTTTTCGGGTTCAAGGCACTGACTGCCGCCATCCTCGGGGGAATAGGACGGATGCGCGGGGCGTGGCTGGGCGGGTTATTGATCGGTTTGACCGAAACATTATGGTCGGGATATTTCGGCGGGGCCTATCGCGATGTGGCGGTTTTCGGGCTTCTGGCGGCAATCCTCGTGCTGCGCCCTCAGGGGATTTTGGGGATAAATGACAGACATGACAGCTTGTTCTCCGCACGAAACGGACAAATATAAAAGGAACGGACCCCTGAAACGTCTGGTCACGTCGCTTGGGGCGCAAAGACCGGAACCGTCAGGGAAATGGAGGGACCGGGGGCGTCAGGATATGGTGCAGTTCAAGACCCGCGACTGGCTTGTCGATGATGATGCCATCGCGCCGTCACTTGAAAAGTGGCAGCGTGCGGTCGATCTGATGACCGAACTTCTCGGTGCCAGTGCCGGTTTCATTGTCGAATATAATGACCGGCTGGGTTACCGCGCCGCCGTCACCAGCACCAATGACGCCAATCCCTATGCCGGATGCGACAGCACCGTCACCGGCCTTGACACCAACATTTTCTGCCGACAGGTCATCGCGCAGGGCGGCAGTTTTTACGAACCCGATGCCCGCGAAAAACCCGAATGGGCCGATAACCCGGAACTGACCGAGGACGGTTTCTGTTCCTATTTCGGGGTGCCGGTCACATGGTCGAACGGCACGATCTTTGGCACGATCTGCGTGTTTGACTGCAAACCCACCCAATATTCCGACACGCTGCAAAAACTGATCGAAACCATCCGCGACCTGATCGAAGCCGACCTTCGGCTCTATGAACAGTTCCAGATCATGCGCAGCATCTCGCTATCTGATCCTTTGACCGGGCTTAACAACCGCGCCGGGTTTGAAATGCTGGCCCAGCAGAAAATCCGCATCGCCAAACGCTATCACCATCATATCGGCCTGATCTTCATCGATCTCGATGACATGAAACACTGGAACGATGATTATGGCCATGCCGCAGGGGATGCCGCACTCAAGGCCGTGGGCGCGGCCATCACCGCCTCCATCCGCGAGGTCGATATCTGCGGGCGGATCGGCGGCGATGAATTTGCCATTCTGGGCTATGTGCGCAATCGCGGCGATCTGACCACCATCATCACCCGCATCCGCAATGTGTTGCAAACGACCAGAATTTCGGTACCGGGATCAAAAAAACCGATCCACGAAACCCCGAAAATAAGTGCCGGGGCCTCCGTCTTTTTCGAACCGGTCAAGGAAAGCCTCGAAGAAATGATGGATATGGCCGACCGGGAAATGTATCGCGACAAAAACCGCAAAAAATAAATCGCCTTTTTATCGTCCCTTGTGTGCCACATCACTGCACGCGACCTCAAAAAATGCGACTTTCACCCAAAGTTCAACCTGTGCTGTGGTGACATTCAGACACACCTTTGGTATGAGCCTCCCACGACAGTCAGGATCAGACTCAAAACGTGACAACAGCCCGAAAACCCGCATGTTCCGGGCACCGACTATCGCCTGAAAAGACGCAACAATAAAAAGACAACGAGCCACGAATGCAGATCCGCAAAGGCACGGCCAACGACCTCCCCTTCATCCGCGACCTTACCAAACGCGCTACCGATTCAACCTATTTCATCGAAGGCATGGGCGATGCCGCGACCGCGACGGTTGCCCGCTATGTCGATATGTCGACCGGTGTGTTTGAAAATGCGCTTTCAAGCGACAATCACGGCGTCATCGTCGCAACCCAGGGCGACGACCTGCTGGGCTATGTCATTGTCATACATGACAATCCCGAAATCGACTGGATCATGGTCGACCCGGCGGCACATGGGATGGGCGCGGGCAAGGCGCTGATGATCGCAGCCCTTGATGCGCTGGCCGAACGCAAACCGCATGCGACCGTCAGACTCTCCGTCGTCGCGCACAACGAACGCGCCAAGGCGTTCTACCGCAAATTCGGCTTCCTCGTCACCGGCCCGATCCCGGGGCGCGATATTCCGACCGTGGAGATGCAGCGGGCGGCGTGATAGCTGCCGCCTGAAGCAGCCGCTGGACAGAGTCCCTATAAGTTGCAGTACACTCTTGCGACAAGATACGCACAACTAGACATCAAACTGTTTCCCTGCAAACAACTTTTAGTATGATTTTTCCCTCAGACTCTCGTAATCTAGAAACCTGACATATAATCAGGGAGTGAAACACTCTCTGAAACAATTACGATAACTAGGAATTATCAGAGATATGAGCGGCGACCAAATTTCTGTTTGGCAAAAATGGGCAGACCAACTGCCACCTATTGATCTAGGCGGCGATATATGGCCTGAAGAAGTAGGCAAGGACATTATTGGCCGTCTGATTTCAGGAGATGTGGATGGTTTCGAGTTCAGCCACAATTTCCAACGATGCTCGTTTAAAATGGCGGTCTTGTCCAACAGCAAGCTGAAGAACGTTGATTTCAAGGATTGTTCGTTTCTTGAGTCAACGTTCATCGGCTGCGACCTTGGTTCTGGATCAACTGTTTCATGCACCTATTCAAAATGTGTTTTCATAGGATGCTCCCTCTCTGATGCAGCATTTCATGAATGTATGTATCTTGAATGCAGGTTCATTGAGTGTGATTTCCGCAGCTCAATGGTGCGGAATTCTCAGATAAAAGAATGCCTTTTTGAGGAATGTAAAACATCGAACAAAGTTTTTGATGGATGCATTTTGTTTAACAATTCATTTAAGAAAACATCAATAGATTTTCGCGCGATCATTGATAATTTCGGATTGGATTGCCGTCAGATTGACCAAGGATTAATTCGAGTTGATCGTAGTTACCCTGAGGCAGAAATATATGAGTTCGATCAGGCGGACAATCACACATCAAAGAGTTCGCAAACGTCCCCCTTTGAATCCCTACGACTAGATTTTTATTTGGCGGAAGGCGAGCTCGAAGGAAGTACAACTCTTGACAAGGTATTTGAGGCAGAAGCATGGCTGTCAATGGTCCGCGCGCCCATAAACTTCATGCGGTTGCTTCAAGACTTCTCAAGTTTTGTTTTATACTTATACGATACTGACAAAGTTCCTGTCCTTATTGTAGTAAAGATGTACGTTCTTACAGATAAAATCTGGTCGTCTTTTCAAGGAGCTCTGGGCAGCGAGCATTTAGCTCAAACCGCGGCAGGCGTAAATTTACAATGCTTGCAACGAATAGAACATCTGGATCGGGCTAGCGACCGGATAGTCGGGAATACACAAGGATCTAAAATTGTTTATCGGTCCTTTGATTGGGCAACTGATGAACAAATAGACGATCTATCAAAAGAATTGGCCGCTTTGTTACCTGAATCCCATTTTTTTATTCGCCCCAGAAATTCGCCAGTGGACATTGTATTCTCCATTGGCAATTCTGCAACGCTTTTGCTTGGAGTTTACCTGTTTTTAAACACCAAAACACGTATTCAACTCGCACAACAAAAGGCGAAAGACGTTGGTCGGGGAAACACCCCGCTCGTGAATCTCGAAATCGGGGGAGCCTCGGGGAAAGAACAGATGAGCCTTGTACATTTCAGCGGAAACTTGCCAAGGGCAGTGACTTTCTGTTTCGAAATCAATTTCAGCTCCACGCTGATTTCACGCATAAAAAATGTCGTCAAAGACGTTCATATAGAGAAGTAGAAAACTTCTGAAATGCAGTACCAGATCGCGTCATGTTCTCGGGAGGAGTGAAATAGTTAATTCGAATAATTTCCCCACTTGCGTCATAGGGAAAATACAAACTTGACCCCCGCACAATCGGTAGCTTTATTTCAACAGCTGTATACAGAAAATATTCTCGAAACTGATCAAAGTCCACGTTGGGGGGGCTGCGAAAATGGGCGGTTGCGAGATAACTGTTTTCTATCGGTGCCAAGGTAATCGGAAGCCCCATAATCATACTCTGCAATGTTTGGTATTGCTGTCTGACATAATTACGTGCTCCTTCGAGAAGAGCCAAGTAACGCATAGGTTTTTTAGCGAGTTCCAACACCAACCTCATTGCAGCAGCATCAATTGCACCTCCGGTGAAATCAACAATCTCCCCCAATAATGGCCTCATGTCGGTTGGATGTAGAATTGTGGCTATTTTCGCAGAGTTCAGCCCCAATCCCTTTGTAAGCCCGCGAACCCGAATAATCTTGACATCCCCATCTAACTCCACCTTGCCAAATGGGCTGGGAGCGGACTGATCTGCCGCTTCATCAACAACAATAATATCTCCTGGCCTCAATGCCTCTCTGAGTTTTAGCAGCTCTTCAGTCTTCCGATTGTAACCCAGTCCGTATCTGGGCTGAGTTATCATCAATGCAACCGGAGCACTCGATATACGATCAATGTCGATAATATCCTGTGGCGTTATTCGATAACCGCTGCTTGGGCTTGCCGGAAATAGCCCGACATTTAGACCAAGCAGTTCAGCCTGCTCTATACCCGCAAAATATGCTGGGAGTTCAAAGATAATCTCCCCTATCCCCATACTCTTGAGCGCCGCCATGATGATTAGTAAGGCGCTTGAAACTCCTGGAGCCAAGGTGAATTCATCTGTGTTGATTAGCTTGCTGTCAAATGCCGCAACAAGACTTGCAATTTGTTGTTTTTCTGTCCAAAGCACATCACCAGTGTCCATCTTATATCCTTTGAGGTGGGAAGCCTCTAAGGACAACTGCGGATATTCATCAGAACATGGGACAACGGTGTCCATAACAGCACCGGGCAATGCGATCCAATCAGCAGACGTAACGGTGGGCCTGAAACGTGTTGCAACCAAGTCGAAATCTTCATCGTAGACCTTTAATTCAGGGTCACGTCTGTTGCGAAGAATGCGGCGGCTCATATCTCTGATAATTCCTAGTTATCAGAATTCATATCCTTCGTGGGCTTGCCATCTCCACGACAGTTCTCAGCTGCCGATCCGAAACATGGGTATAGATTTCGGTTGTCGAAATACTGGCATGTCCCAACAACTTCTGAACAAAACGGATATCAACACCGCGCTCCAGAAGGCGCGTTGCCGCAGTATGACGAAACATATGAGGCGTGACTTTCCGATCCAGTGGAAGTTTGCCAACAAAATCATGGATCATTTTTCGAATGTAGCCTGGGTCAACTTTACCTCCGCCAGACGAAAAAAGCAGCCCCGTGCCACGCGCGCCATGACGGGACCTCAACGTCATGTAAACAGTGATCTGCTGGTGCAGTTCTGAATCGACAATATAAACGTTACGTTCCCGGTTCCCTTTGCCCCGGATACGAATATTGCCAGCCTCCAAATCAATATCACCAACCGTTATGCTACAAAGCTCACCAACCCGTATCCCTGTTGCCAGAAGAAGCTCTAGCGATAGGGCCAAAGTCGCCAGTTCTGGATTATCTTGTCCCACCCTGCGCAGTTCGCTGGTTTCAAAAATTAACCTGAGTTCTGCCGAGGTCAGATTCCGTGGTAGTTTCCGGGGCAAACGCACCAACGTGTGCAGCTTGTGGAATGGATTTTCATCCAGTCGCTCCTCTTGCTCCAACCAACGAAACATCGCACGCAGACAAGCTACGCGACGTTTGACACTGGCTGGAGCCAAGTTTCGCGTGCGCATATCTTCAACCCAGGCCAAGATTGAGTGCTTTTCAAACGGGTTTCTTCTGCCACTTCGGCTGAACCACAATCGATAATCTTTCAAATCCCGATCATAAGCTCTAAGCGTATGACGCGACAGGTCCTTAAAGCGGCAGTGGACCATAAAGTCATTAATGACGTCTAGCAGTTTCATACGCAATTCTCCCAATCATTAGAAAATGAGAAATTGCAACAAAACCCTTAAAAATCATGCCTCTATAATAGAAAAACCCTGAACAAGAAATATGCTTACTGCCAAATGGTTTAGGGAATTAAGCAAGACCTGTAACAATTACTCTGGCAGCTTCTCAATATGGAAATTACCCCAAAACTCCGAAAGACACTGTTACACCGAGGCGCTTGCAGCACCAGCATACCATCCATAAATTGCTGAGCATGATATCTTGCGCATTGCTCACGTCGTTAAATATCGTAGATCAAGGTCATCTAGATATCCTCTCCCTACTGCGCTGCCCGCTCCCCTGCGATATTCGCATGGCGTTTGAACGGCCCGAACGGAATTTCGGACGGCGCAAAGGTTTCCGCCGATGCCCGGTCCCAGCGCGAATACCAGTCATGCAGCCCCTCGATCTCCGGCCCGCCGGAAACAAGGAACCCTTCGGGCAGGTAGGGATAGGCTTCGTTGCCATCCAGGAACTCGTTATCCTTCTGGCGCACCATGAAGTGATAGGGCATGAAATTGCGCGGATCGGTCAGGCCCGCAGCCCCGGTAATTTCGGCCAGCGCATGCATGGTATTATGATGGAACCGCGCCACCCGGTCGCTTTTGTCACCCACATTAAGGGCCCGCTGGCGCAGCGGGTCCTGGGTTGCAATGCCGACCGGGCAATGGTTGGTATGGCATGACTGCGCCTGAATACAGCCCAGCGCAAACATATACCCCCGCGCCGCATTGCACCAGTCCGCACCAAGCGCCAAGGTCTGCGCGATGTCAAACGCCGAAACGATCTTGCCCGCCGCACCGATCTTGATCTGATCACGCACACCAGCACCGCGAAGGGCATTGTGAACAAATGTCAACCCCTCGCGCATCGGCATGCCGACCCGGTTGGCAAATTCAACCGGGGCCGCACCCGTACCGCCTTCCTTGCCGTCGACCACGATGAAATCGGGCAGAATACCGGTTTTCAGCATCGCCTTGACGATGCACATAAACTCGCGCCGATGCCCGATACACAGCTTGAACCCGACCGGCTTGCCGCCCGAAAGATCGCGCAGCTTGGCGATGAATTCCATCAGGCCGACGGGGGTGGAAAACGTGCTGTGCGCGGCAGGCGAAATGCAATCAATCCCCATCGGGATGCCGCGTGCCTCGGATATTTCCGGGGTGATTTTGGCGGCGGGCAACATGCCGCCATGGCCGGGCTTGGCCCCCTGGCTCAGCTTTACCTCGATCATCTTGACCTGCGGGTCGGATGCGGTCTCGGCAAAGCGTTCCTCGGAAAAAGTGCCGTCGTGGTTGCGGCATCCGAAATACCCCGACGCCACCTGATAAATCAGATCCCCGCCACCTTCGCGGTGATACCGGCTGATGCTGCCCTCACCGGTGTCATGGGCAAAGCCGCCCTTTTTCGCCCCCTTGTTCAGCGCCAGAATGGCATTGCCCGATAACGAGCCAAAACTCATCGCCGAAATATTGTAAAGGCTGGCGTCATAGGGCTGCTTGCAGGCCGCCCCGCCGACCCGAACCCGAAAATCGATATCGGTGATGCTGGTCGGCGTGACCGAATGGGTCAGCCACGCATAGCCGGAACCATACACATCCTCGATCGTGCCAAACGGGCGCTTGTCCTCGACCCCCTTGGCACGCTGATAGACAAGCCCGCGCGACTGGCGGCTGAACGGCACCTCGTCCTGATCGCTTTCGATCATATATTGCCGGATTTCCGGGCGGAAACTTTCAAGGATAAACCGGATATGCCCGCTAACCGGATAGTTGCGCAGGATCGAATGCCGGGTCTGGCGCAAATCAAACCAGCCGACCACCATCAACGCGCCAAAGACCACCACCGGCACCCAGAACCAGACATCGACCGCAGCCGCACAGATCAACGAGGCAAAAGTCAAAAGCGTCACACCGGCCAGAACCGCATAACGCTGATTCAAAATCAGAAACTTCACAGTGATCTATCCCATCCAATGGTGCGGGGAGTGTTGAATGCGGTTCCCGATCCTACCTTCTTATGCCGCCGCCGTCAGGGTGAAATCGACATGCACGGCATCATGCTGTACTTGAGAAATTCATTTAAACAAATCACAATTGTTAAAAGGAAGAACATATAGAAAAAAATAAAATCATCGAGGCATCAATGGAAGATATTAACCTTCAGCTAAATAGCACAAACAAAACCGACATCGAATTTGAAATCTGCGGCTTAGCTCGTGTATTTTCAAATCAGTTATTTGAAAAGCAAATACCAGAATTTCGCGACTTCACTCCGACTAAGAACTGCTACAGCTTCTTTTCTCACATAAGTGAGGATGGATGGGTAGCCATCCGAATCACCTACGATGATCGCATGCAAATGATTGTCGGGCCAAAGCATGACAAAAAAGATACGGAGATTGTTTCTAAAATAGCAAAAACAAACAAATTCATTTCTCCAGAGGAACTGCACAATAATTTAGATGAAAAATGGATATCATATTCAACATTCAGCTACATAGGCCCGTATAAGGAAAGAAAAATATCTGAAGAGCACTTTATATCCCACGTAATTTACTGGCTAAACACATACGTCATACCTCAACTAGACGACATCAACAAAAAGAGAGTTCTAAGAGCCATTCCGACTCCGCCAGAGTACGACATAAAAAGTATTTTCCAATCAATGTGGGTTTTAGAGTGTGAAAATGAATTAATTCAAGGAACCGCCTTCGAGATAAGCGAAAAAACATTCGTAACTTGTGCTCATGTTCTTGGATCAAACACCAAGGCCTTCCGATATGATGAACCGTCAAAGAAGTACGCCGTTGAAGTTATTTCCCAGAATGAGGCAATTGATTTAGCCACAATCCGAATATTCACTGACCACAGCCAGCCCATAGAGACCGGGGACTCTACCAAACTAGTATACATGGATCATATCTTGCTGGTCGGACATCCAAATTATCGCCTAGGAGACAAACCTATAATTAGCCCAGGCCTCATTACCGGTTTTCGACGCAAATCAGGTATCACTCGATTTATAACTAATGCCCCCATTGTCCGAGGAGCGAGTGGCGGTCCAGTCTTAAACGCTTCAAATCAAGTCATTGGTGTCGCGGTAACTGGAGCTGAAACTTTGAGTGAAACAGCCAACACTGAAGACCTTGGCGTAATACCAATTGAGGCTATTGATCTGATGCATCCATAAAAAAACCGCCGGTTTCCCGGCGGCTGCAAGTCTGACAAGTAACATCCTGTCGGGAACACCCCGTGATGAGGGGCGGGTGTTCCCGGATGTCCTGTCGCTCTGGATCGTGTGATCAGGCTTTGCCGTAACCGCCGCCACCCGGCGTTTCGATGATGAAGACATCACCGGGATACATGGTCGCGCCATCGGTTCCCTTAAGTTCCTCGACCGTGCCGTTGGTGCGTTCAATCGCATTGCGGCCAAGTTTGCCCGGTTCCCCGCCGCCAACGGCCTGAACCGGCACGCGACGGTGGTTGGACAGGATCGATGCGGTCATTTCTTCAAGGAAGCGAACCCGGCGTACCGTGCCGTCCCCGCCCTTGTGCTTGCCCGCACCGCCGGAACCCTTGCGGATGCCAAAGCTTTCCAGCATCACCGGGAACCGCCATTCAAGCACTTCCGGGTCGGTCAGGCGCGAATTGGTCATGTGCGAATGCACACCCGACGTGCCATCATAATCCGGCCCGGCACCCGTCCCGCCACAGATGGTTTCGTAATACTGGTGCGTATCATTGCCCCAGGTGAAGTTGTTCATCGTGCCCTGCGCACCCGACATCACGCCAAGTGCAGCATACAGCGTATCGGTAACATGCTGCGATGTTTCAACGTTCCCGGCGACCACGGCGGCCGGATAACGCGGGTTCAGCATCGATCCTTCCGGCACGATCAGATTGACCGGCTTCAGGCACCCGGCATTGAGCGGAATGTCATCATCAACCAAGGTGCGGAAGACATAAAGAACTGCCGCCCGCGTCACCGCCGACGGTGCGTTGAAGTTGTTATCAAGCTGATCGGACGTACCGGTAAAATCAACCGTGGCCGAACGGGTTTCCTTATGGATCGTGACCTTGGCTTTCACCACCGCGCCATTATCCATTTCATAGGAAAACTCGCCGTCTTTAAGCACGTCAATCACACGACGAACGCTTTCCTCGGCATTGTCCTGCACATGGCCCATATAGGCATGCACAACATCAAGCCCGAAGTGATCGACCATCTTGCGCAATTCCTGCACGCCCTTTTCATTGGCGGCAATCTGGGCGCGCAGATCGGCAATGTTCTGATACGGGTTACGTGCCGGATATTTCGCCCCTTCCAGAAGCGCGGTCAAACCGGCCTCGTCAAATTTGCCCTGATCAACCAGTTTGAAATTGTCGATCAGAACGCCTTCTTCCTCAAGGATACGGGAATTTGGCGCCATCGAGCCCGGGGTGATCCCGCCAACATCGGCATGGTGGCCACGCGATGCGACATAGAACAGGATTTCCTTGCCATCATCACCAAACACCGGCGTGATCAAGGTAATATCGGGCAGGTGCGTCCCGCCGTTATAGGGATCGTTGAGCATATAAACATCGCCGGATTTCATTTTCCCGGCATTGTTTTCCATGACAGCCCGAACAGACTCACCCATCGATCCAAGATGGACCGGCATATGTGGTGCGTTGGCAATCAGAAGACCTTCCTGATCAAACAGCGCGCACGAGAAATCAAGCCGTTCCTTGATGTTGACCGAGTATGACGTGTTGGCAAGGGTGACCCCCATCTGTTCGGCAATATTCATGAACAGATTGTTGAACACCTCAAGCATCACCGGATCGGCCTGCGTGCCAATCGCTTCCGACCGTTTGAGCGGCACAACACGCGTCAACACAAGATGATCCCGGCCATTTACCTTGGCCTCCCAACCCGGATCAAGCACCGTGGTGCCGACCGGCTCGACAATCACCGCCGGGCCGCGCACGGTGACACCCGGTTTCAAATCTTCGCGTTTATAGAACGGCGTATCTTCGGATTTACCATCAAACACCACCTTGCGGGTGGCAAGCGGATCGGGTTTCACACCATCCTTGGCAACTTCGGTTTCGGCATCGGGCAGGCCTTGGGTTTCACCAATCGCCTCGACCGCGACGGCTTCGACCACCAACGGCTTTTCGTCCATGACAAAGCCGTAACGCTGCTTGTGCTGTTCTTCGAACTGCGCCTTGATCGAGGCAACATCACCGAAATCAACGATCAACGGATTATCCGTACCGTCATAACGCAGATGCAGCTTTTTCAGCATGCTGATCTTGCTATCCCCAATGCCCTGCTCATGCAGCTCGCCACGCGCCTCAAGTGCTAGCGCATCAAGGCTTTCATCAAGCCCCGCAAGGGCAGACGTTTCAAGCTTCGCCTCGACCGCCTGTTCGCGCATTGCGCGGATATCGGCAAGCCCCATGCCATAGGCCGACAGAACCCCGGCAAACGGATGGACAAACACGCGTGTCATGCCCAGCGTATCGGCCACCTGGCAGGCATGCTGCCCGCCGGCCCCGCCAAAGCATTGCAGGATGTAATCGGTCACGTCATAGCCGCGCTGAACCGAAATCTGCTTGATCGCGTTCGCCATGTTTTCGACAGCAATCCGAAGGAACCCTTCGGCGACTTCTTCAGGCGTGCGGACCTGACCGGTGGCTTCCTTGATCTTGAGCGCCATGTCGGCAAAGCCCGCCTTGACCGCATCCGCGTCAAGCGGCTCGTTGCCTTCGGGGCCAAACACATTCGGGAAGAATTCCGGCTGAACCTTGCCCAGCATGACATTGATATCGGTCACTGCAAGCGGCCCGCCACGGCGATAGGCCGCCGGTCCGGGATTGGCACCGGCACTGTCCGGGCCGACACGGAAACGCGCACCATCGAAATGCAGGATCGACCCGCCACCGGCCGCAACCGTATGGATTTTCATCATCGGGGCGCGCATGCGCACACCGGCAACCTGGGTTTCGAAATCGCGTTCATATTCGCCGTCATAATGCGAAACGTCGGTCGATGTGCCGCCCATATCAAAACCGATGACCTGATTAAAGCCATCCATTTCGGCGGTCCGCACCATGCCGACAACACCGCCCGCCGGGCCGGACAATATCGCATCCTTGCCCTGGAACTTCGCGGCATCGGTCAGCCCGCCATTGGACTGCATGAACATCAGCTTCACACCGCCCAATTCACCGGCAACCTGATCAACATAACGGCGCAGGATCGGCGACAGATAGGCATCAACAACCGTGGTATCGCCACGCGACACCAGTTTCATCAACGGACTGACCTGATTGCTGACCGATACCTGGGTAAAGCCGATCTCACGTGCGATTTCAGCCGCCGCATTTTCATGGGCGGTATAACGATAGCCATGCATGAACACGATGGCACATGCCCGGATGCCGTCATCAAAGGCGGCCTGCAAGTCACGGCGCAGGTTTTCACGATCAAGGGCTGTCAGTTCCGTGCCCTGCGCGTCAAAGCGGCCATCGGCCTCGATCACGCGCTCATACAGCATTTCCGGCAGCCTGATATTGCGATCAAACAGCTTCGGGCGGTTCTGATAGGCAATGCGCAACGCATCGCGGAAACCGGTCGTGGTCACCAGAACCGTGCGGTCGCCTTTGCGTTCCAGAAGCGCATTGGTCGCAACCGTCGTGCCCATCTTGACGGCTTCGATTTTCTCGGCCGGGATTTTCTCGCCCGCCGGAACGTCAAGCAGTTCGCGAATGCCCTGAATGGCGGCATCGGCATAACGTTCAGGGTTTTCCGACAGCAGCTTGTGCGTCAGAAGGCTGCCATCGGGCTTGCGCGCGACAATATCGGTAAAGGTACCGCCACGGTCGATCCAGAACTGCCATTTCGGCTGTCCGGTGGTCTGATCAGTAGTCTGCGAAGCGGGCGAATTTTGGGTGTGCGAAGCCATGATGCTTACTCCTTCAGCATCGTATTCAAACAAATCTTGCGAATGCGCCGACCGTTAAACGGCGCGGGTCAGCCGTTCATTTTCTGCGGAAGCCAGGTGGCGATTTCGGGGAAGACCGTAATCAGCAAAACCGCCAGCAAAAGCAGGAAGAAGAACGGCAGGGAAGCCCGTGCAATGGAAAACAGGTTTTTGCCCGTAAGCCCTTGCAGAACGAAAAGGTTGAAACCGACCGGCGGGGTGATCTGCGACATTTCGACCACCAGCACCACATAGATGCCAAACCACAAAAGATCGATCCCGGCGGCCTGCACCATCGGCAGGATCACCGACGTGGTCAGAACCACCACCGAAATCCCGTCAAGGAAGCAGCCCAGCACGATAAAGAACACCGTCAGCGCGGCAAGCAACGCATAGGGCGAAAGGTTCATTTCCGCGATCCATGCCGCAAGCTCACGCGGAATGCCGGTAAAGCCCATGGTGACGGTCAAAACCGCCGCCCCGGCAAGGATGAAACCGATCATGCACGATGTGCGCGTCGCCCCCATCAGGCCGTCGATAAAGCTTGCCCGGTTCAGCGACCCGCTGATGGCCGACAGGATCAGCGCACCGACCACGCCAAAGGCCGCGGCCTCTGTCGGGGTGGCAATCCCGCCATAGATCGACCCGATCACGCTGGCAATCAGCACGATCACCGGGATCAGGCGGCCAGATGCCCGGACCTTTTCCATAAAGCCCATATCCGGCCCGGCAGGCGGCATCTTGTCCTTGTTTAGCGTCGCCCAGATCATGACAAAGCCCATGAACAGGATGATCAGCATCGCACCGGGCAGAATGCCGGCAATAAACAGACGCGCAATCGAAAGCTCCGCCGAAACGCCATACACGATCAGGATGATCGAGGGCGGGATCAGAAGCCCAAGCGTGCCGGAACCGGCCAGCGTGCCAAGGATCAGCCGGTCGGCATAGCCCTGCTTGCGCAGTTCCGGGATCGACATCCGGCCAATCGTGGCCGCCGTCGCCGCCGACGAACCCGATACGGCGGCAAAAATCCCGCAGCCCAGAATATTGACATGCAGCAACCGCCCCGGAAGCTTGTTTAACCAAGGTGCCAGGCCGGTAAACATATCCTCGGACAGCCGCGACCGAAACAGGATTTCACCCATCCAGATAAACAGCGGCAGCGGTGCCAGCGACCAGCTTGCAAGCCCCGACCACGCGGTCGTCGCGATGATCGGTCCGGTCTGCGCGCTGGTGAAAAATTCAAGTCCGATGACACCGACCGCAAATAACGACAATGCCACCCAAAGCCCCGCCCCCAGAAACAGGAACATCAACCCCATAAGGATCAGGCCGATTTCAAGTACTTCCATGACCGTCCCCCTATTCCGTCAGTTCGCTGGTTTCGCGCGTGGCAAAGACGGGCGCACGACCGCGCGCCACATCAAACAATGCTTCAAGCATGGCGATGGTAAAAACAATCAACCCGAACGCCATCGCCGCTTGCGGGATCCACAATGGAAAGGCCAGAACACCGGGCGACGTATCGCCATAGGAAAAACTTTCCTCGGCCAGCACGGCCATCCAATAGGCGAAATACCCGCCAAGAAAACTTGCCAGCGCCAGCGTGATGCTCTCGATCCCCCGGCGCAAACCGCCCTTAAGGTGCGATAACACAATCAGAACCCGGATATGGGTGCCCGCCCGAAGGGCCGGACCAAGGGCCAGGAACGTCCCCGCCGCAAGCGAGAACCCGGCAAGCTCGTTGGCATCATGCACGGCAATTCCGACAAACCGGCCCAGCGACGACGCCAGGATCAGCAATGCGATGGCAACCAGAAAAATGGCTGCTAACCCCGCACTGAATTTGAACAAATAATCTAATGATCTGCGCACAGCAGTCCCCTTTCCGCCCGCGGGATTTCCCAGTGGTGGCTGACAATACGGACAGTCATATCATGAATTTCGGCGGGGCGTCCCGATCCGGGCGTCTTCACCCGGATCGGAAAAGTCGGTTCGTCGCTTACTTTTTATAAGCGTCGATGATGGCGGCACCGGCATCACCGGCTTCTGCCTGCCAATCGGCAACCATCTGTTCGCCAACCTTGGCCAGACCGGATTTCAGCGCGTCGCTCGGTGCGGCAACATTCATGCCGTTATCGGCCAGAACCTTTTTCTTCTCGTCGGTTTCGGCCATGCTCATTTCCCAGCCGCGCGTTTCGGCTTTGGCGGCGGCGTCCATGACGGCTTTCTGTACTTCCGGCGACAGACCGTCAAATGCCTTGGCATTGACGATCACCATGTTTTTCGGAAGCCATGCCTGAACGTCATAGAAATTCTGCACAAAGTCCCATGCCTTGGAATTCGCACCGGTCGAGGGCGAGGTCATCATCGCTTCGACAATGCCGGTCGCAAAGGCGGTCGGGATTTCCGGCACTTCAACCTGGGTGCCGACCATGCCGGTCAGGTCTGCCAGTTTCGACGTTGCCGAGTTATAGGCACGGAACTTCATGCCTTTAAGGTCATCAACCGTGCTGACGGGCTTGGCGGTATAAAGACCCTGTGCCGGCCATGCGACCGCATAAAGGACCTTAAGGCCATCACCGGCCAGTTTTTCTTCAATCGCCGGGCGCGATGCTTCCCAAAGCTTTTTGGCTTCGTCATAGCTGGTCGCAAGGAACGGGATCGCGTCAACGCCGTAAATCGGGTCTTCATTCGACAAAAGCGAAATCAGGGTTTCACCGGCCGGAACCAGACCGCGCTGCACCGAACGTTTGATGTCGGGGTGCTTGAACAGCGAACCACCGGAATGAACGGTGATGTCAAGCTCACCGCCGGTCGCTTCTTTCACGTCCTTGGCAAATTCGATGATGTTCTGGGTGTGGAATGTCGCGTCCGGATACGGGGTCGCCATATCCCATTTTTCGGCTGCCATGGCAAAACCGGCCGACATGGTCATCGCGGCAACTGCAACGGTGGAAAGTGCCTTTTTAAGCATCAGTCAAGTCTCCCTGTGTGTGATGAGGCCGACATGCATTTTTTCGCGCATCTCGTGACTCCGAAGTAGCCTCCCAACAGAACGGTCACATTTTACTGATAAATTGTCAATGTTATTTCATGGCTGATATGCAAAATGCGGGAAACGACGCAGGATATTTTATCGGCATTGACCCGCCAGAGCGCGCCATCAATATGATATTCCTCGATTTATGGCCGTGTGCTAGGCTCCGCGCAAATAACAAACAGGGAGAAAGCCCGTGCATGATCTTTCGGGGAAATCAGTCTGGATTACCGGTGCCGGCAGCGGCATCGGCGAGGCAATCGCAAAATCGCTTGCCGCGGCGGGTGCGCATGTCGCCCTGTCCGCACGGCGCGAAGAAACACTTCAGCAGGTCGCAGACACGATCACGTCAGAGGGCGGAAAGGTCGAAATCCACCCGCTTGATATCAGCAACAGCGATCAGGTCCTTGATGCCGCCCGGAATATCAAAAATTCCATGGGCTCGGTCAATGTCCTGATCAATTGCGCGGGCATGAACACCCCCAAACGGCATTGGCGCGATCTTGATATTGCCGACTGGCACCGCATCGTCGCGGTCAATCTCAATGGTGTGGCGAACACGGTTTGCGCAACCCTGCCCTTCATGCGTGATCAACAGGACGGACTGATCATCAATATCGCGTCATGGGCGGCAAAGCATGAATTCCCCGTCGCGGGCCCGGCCTATGTCGCGTCAAAACGCGGCGTTGTCGACCTGTCGCACAGCATCAATCAGGAAGAAATGCACAACAATATCCGTTGCTGCTGCATAAGCCCCGGCGAAGTCGCCACCCCGATCCTTGACCAACGCCCCGTCCCGATCAAAGAAGACGAACGCGCCCTGATGCTAAAACCCGACGATCTGGCCGATATGGTCGCCTATGTCGTCGCCGCCCCGGCACGGGTTTGCTTCAACGAAATCATCATGTCCCCGACCCATAACCGAACCCTTCTGCCGCAGCCCTAAAACGCAGACATGAAAAAGGCAGCCCCGATACCCATCGCGCTGCCCTTTGTCTGCTCTTCAGAAACTCTGGAAGTCAATCACATCGCACTCGCCGCACGCGATGCCTGATCATACACGCCCGAAATCGCGCGCAGCGTCTTGGCCACATCGCCGACTTCCTCGTGATTGACGCCCAGTCGCTGGAACGTCTCCACCAGACAGGCTTCGCGCACCTCGCGGTATTTCTCGCACATCGCGCGGCCGTCCTTGGTCGTCGAATAATGCACTTCCTTGCCGCGCTTGATCCCGTCAACCAGTCCCAGCTTGCGCAGTTTCTTAAGCGAATAATTCACCAGATGGCTGTCTTCGACATTCAGAACGAAACAGACCTCCGACAGGCTTTTTTCCCGCTCGCGTGAATTGACGTTATGCAGAACAAGGATATCAAGAACCGAAACATCGGGCATGCCCGCCGCCCGCATGCACCGCACCATCCAGCGGTTAAACGCATTGCCCGACAGGATCAGGGCAAATTCAAGCTCGGAAAGCTCGGCCGCGCGTTCCGAAACAAGATGTGACGATGATACGATACGTGGTTTGTCGGTCCGTGGTGTGTCGGTCATGCGGCGTTCCTGAAATCCCGTTGTTAACTTTCGCGATGCGCTTTGCGGCATTCACTTATACGCTTTGTCGGGATTTTATCGCAAAAAAAGCAGCCCGGACAAGGCCGGGCTGCACATTAATGTCGACATTTCACCGTCAAAGTGATCGCATGCGTTCCAGGAACCCGTCAATCTGACCGCGCAAATGACCGCTTTGCGTGCCAAGATTATCGGCCGAACCATGCACGTCATTGGCGGCAACATTGGTTTCGGCGACTGCTGCCGATACGCCCTGCATGGCGGCTGATATTTCCTCGGTCCCGGCGGCGGCCTGTTCGACATTCTGCGAAATCTCGCTGGTCGCGACCGTCTGCTGTTCGACTGCGGCGGCAACGGCCGATGCCCGTTCACTGATGTCGGAAATCATCCGCACGATTTCATCAATCGCCTCAACCGCCAATCCGGTCGCCTGCTGGATACCGTTAATCTGGCTGGTGATTTCATCGGTGGCCTTGGCCGTCTGGTTGGCAAGGTTCTTGACCTCGCTTGCCACAACCGCAAACCCCTTGCCGGCATCACCGGCACGTGCGGCCTCGATGGTGGCATTAAGCGCCAGAAGGTTGGTCTGCCCGGCGATATCGCTGATCAGGCCAATGACCTCCCCGATCTTGAGCGCGGCATCATTCAGCCCCTGAATGTTTTCATTGGTATGGCGCGCACGCTCGGTCGCGGATTGCGCCATGTTCGATGTTTCGCTGACCTGACCGGAAATCTCGTTGATGGATGCCGCAAGCTCGGTCGCCGCCGTCGCGACAAGCTGTACATTCGCCGATGCTTCCTCGGTCCCCGATGACACCGCCAAGGACTGGTTTGCCGCAGTATCCGCACTTTTGCGCAGCACATTTGACACTTGATGCAGCTGGTCAACGGCACCGCCAACCTCGGCCATGACAGCCACCACCGCCTGATCAAACTCGCGGATATACCGCTCCTGGGTTTCCAGACGTTTACGGCGGCGTTCATCCGCCTCGCGCTGGGCGGCTTCAAGCTTGACACGTTCAATACCGTTTTCACGGAACACCAGAACCGCCCGGCCCATCTCGCCGATCTCGTCGGCCCGATTGACTTCATTGATGTCGACATCAAAGTCGTTATGCGCCAACCGCGTCATCTTTGTCGTCAGCCCGGCTATCGCGCGCACAATTGCTTTTGACAGCAATACGGACAGCACCAGCAACGCCAACGCCCCCACAACAAACATCACCACCGTCGTCATCAGGCTACGCTGCGAAATGGCGTTTGCCTCCGCCTTCTTCGTGGCTGCGATGGCCGCTATATCGGCACTAAGCTGTTCCAGAACCGGTTCTGCCGCAGCGTAATAGTCGCTCAGCTTGCCCAATTCTTCCTCGCGCTGAAGGATCCCCGCCGCCAGCGCCTTGAAATCCGTCACATAGGATTTCATCAGATCGGCAATCTTTTGCTTTTCCGCAGCAGGAATACTGTCGGCGGCGGTCAATGCCGGACCAAATTCCGCCAGACGGTCATCAATGCGCGCAACATATTTCGGATCAATCCGCGCCAGGAAATCCTTCTCGTGGCGGCGCATCATCAACATGATGATTGTCAGCTTGTCGGCCTTGTACTGGTCCAGCGCTTCCTCGACATTGTGAACCGATGCGCGCAGACTGCCAAGCAGGCCACTTTCTTCATTCAAGCCGATTTTCTGTTGCAAATCAGCGATGATTTCGAATTGCGCCGCATAATTGTCAAAGGACGTCGCAATGGACGAAATTTGACCATCAAACGGATCAAGGGCCGGATCATCTGACAGCTTTTTCAAATCGGACTGAACAATCGCAACCGTTTCTGCATGGTCGGCGGCGTATTTTTCATCCAGCCGCAGCAGAAAGTCTTTTTCACGCCTCCGGGCGTTCAGGAATTCTCGGGCGATCCCATCAACGATCAATCGGTCATCGACGGCTTCCTCGGCAGTCGTTTCCGCAGTTTGACGCTGATAATCCGCGACAAACAGGACCATGGCAACGATCGCAAAAATAGAAAGCGCAGCTAAACCTATCAACGAAATCTGATAGATCAGCTTCATGCGCGACAAAAAGCTCATTACGAATCTCCCAAGAGACTTATATTCAACAGGACACTAACCCTAGGTATAGTACTATACACTTTGGTATAGCAGGTCACGCGTTTTCCGCCCTATTGCCCTGCATCTGATGCATGAGTGCTATCTTGGGCTGCACCTGTGCCTTTTCATCTCCGGTTGGGTTACCGTTTTGTTACAATGGTGCATGCCGGACGGAAAGACGCCACTTGCCAAGGCCTCAGACCCTTGAAAGGACGCGACATTTACCCCCTGCCGCCACCGCGCCCGGTACACTGCAACGATTCCCTGAATGAAAAGACTGGCTTCCTGCTTCACCTGTACTATCTAATGCGCTTTGCCTGTCGGCATCTGGCCGATACGGCGATAAATGAATGTCCTTTTCGCAACCAAGAGCCTGATCAGAAGTATGAGCATCTGGGGTAAAATCATCGGCGGCACTGCGGGCTTTGCCCTTGGCGGGCCGCTTGGCGCCATTCTGGGGGCGGCGGCCGGTCATGTCGTCGACAGGATCAAGCACAATATCCGCACCGCCCGCATTGGCGGCTATAGCGGCAGTACACAGGGCAGCTTCCCCGGCGGGCAGGATGCGCGTCAGGTCGCCTTTGCCACCGCCGTTGTCGTCCTGTCGGCCAAGATGGCCAAGGTCGATGGCGTGGTGTCGCGTGATGAAATCAACGCCTTCAAGCGCGTGTTCCACATCCCGCCGGGCGAGGAAAAGAATGTCGGTCGCCTGTTTGACATGGCGCGCAAATCATCCGACGGCTTTGAACCCTACGCCCGGCAGATCGCCCTTCTGTTCCGCGGCGAACGTGCTTTGCTCGAAGGCATCCTCGAAGCGCTTTATCAGATCGCGATGGCCGATGGTGCCCTGCACCCGGCCGAAAAGGACTTCCTGCACAAGGTCGCAACCATTTTCGGCTTTGCCGATATTGATTTTGATCGCGTGCATCATGCCTATACCAGCCCCGGCGGCCCCGATCCCTATGAACAGCTTGGGCAGGGCCGCGATGCCAGCGACGATGACCTCAAGGCCGCCCATCGCAAACTGTCGCGCGAAAACCATCCCGACACCCTGATCGCCAAGGGCATGCCGCCCGAATTCATCGAACAGGCAAATCACAAGATGGCCCGCATCAATGCCGCCTGGGATCAGATCCGCAAGGAACGCAATATCCGCTAGGGTCACGCCCTGATAACAGCCACTTGCGACGCACCCCTGCCCTGCATGCAATGATTTCCCTTGCAAGATGCCGCGATTTGCGGTTTGCAGGGGGCCAGTTTTCATGACCTCAAGCTTATCGGTTTTTCCATGGCGCCACCGCTGATCAATATAAACGATATCCGTCTGACCTTTGGCGGCAACGATCTGTTTTCCGATGTTTCCTTTGCCATCGGTGATCGGGATCGCCTGTGCCTTGTCGGGCGCAATGGCGGCGGGAAATCGACCCTGCTTAAAATCATCGCTGGCGAAATCGAAGCCGATGGCGGCGAACGCTTCGTTCAGCCGGGCTGCAAGATCGCCTATCTCAATCAGGAACCGAAATTCGACGGCTTCGCGACGGTCGAGGAATATGTTCTGTCCGCACTCGACGAACATGAAATCGATTATGCCTATCGCGTCTATATGCTGCTGGACTCGGTCAATATCGATCCGCAGGCCGACCCGACCAAACTCTCGGGCGGCGAAGGCCGCCGGGCGGCAATCGCGCGCGCGCTGATCGCCGATCCGCAGGTTCTGTTGCTTGACGAGCCGACCAACCATCTTGACCTGCCGACCATCGAATGGCTTGAGGGCGAGATCAAAAACTTCCGCGGTGCGGTTGTCGTCATCTCGCATGACCGCGCCTTCCTGAACGCGATTTCAACCGGCATCCTGTGGATTGATCGCGGCGTCATGCACCGCACCGATCAGAACTTCTCGAAATTCGAAGAATGGTCCGAGGAAATCTTCCGCAAGGAAGCCGAAGAACGCGCCAAGCTTGATAAACTGATCGCCCAGGAAACCGTCTGGTCCGTGCAGGGCATCTCGGCGCGTCGCAAACGCAACCAGGGCCGTCTGCGCCGCCTGTGGGACATGCGCGAAACCCGGTCGCAGCAGATCGAACGCATCGGCAATGTGTCGCTGGCGGCTGACGCCGGCAGCACCTCGGGCAAGGTCGTGATCGAGGCCACCGACATCACCAAATCCTTTGGCGACAGAACGATCCTGACCGGTTTCTCGACCCGTATCCTGCGCGGCGACAAGGTCGGCATCATCGGCCCGAACGGGGCGGGCAAAACCACCCTGCTTAAAATGCTGACCGGGCAACTTGAACCCGATAGCGGCACGATCAAGATCGGCACCAACCTCAATGCCAGCTATTTCGATCAGAAACGTGCGGCCCTTGATGACAATATGACCCTGTGGGATACGTTGTGCGATATCGGCGGCGATCAGGTCATGGTGCGCGGCAATCCGCGCCATGTCGTAAGCTATCTGCGCGATTTCCTGTTCGACGAAAAACAGGCGCGCAGCCCCGTTGGCGCCCTGTCGGGTGGGGAACGCAACCGGCTTTTGCTGGCCAAACAGCTTGCCAAGCCGACCAACCTTCTGATCATGGACGAACCGACCAACGATCTTGATATGGATACGCTTGATCTGTTACAGGAAATGCTGGCCGATTACGAAGGCACGCTTTTGCTCGTCAGCCACGACCGTGACTTCCTGGATCGCGTCGTGACATCCTCCATCGTGATGGAAGGCAACGGCATCGCCACCGAATATCCCGGCGGCTATTCCGATTATATCGCGCAACGCAAACTGTCCGCCGCCCCGGCTGTCGCCGAGGAAAAGCTGGGCAGCACATCGGGCAAAGGCGGCAAAAAATCCGTCTCGTCACAGGCCGCCAAGCCCAAACCGACCGGCAAGATGAGCTACAAGGACCAGCGCGAATACGACAATCTGCCCGGCCAGATCGCCAAGCTTGAGGCCGAGATTGCCGAAATCGAAGCCGCCCTGTCCGATGGCAGCCTGTTCACCAAGGACCCGGATGCCTTCCAGAAAAAGGTCGACCGCATGGCAGCGGCCCGTGCCGAACTCGAAGCGGGCGAAGAACGCTGGCTCGAACTCGAAATGCTCCGCGAGGAACTCGGGCTGTCATAAGCCCGGGACCGCCGCCCAAAGGCTGGCCACACCACTTGCAGCTTTTCGACTGAAACCGTAATCTTCTGACGGAACATTACGGGGAAATCGGCATGCGCGGCACGGTAAAACAGGATGCAATCGACGCGATTTCGAGGCTTCCCGATGATGCCAGCATGGATGACATCATGTATCAGCTTTACGTGCTGAAAAATATCCGCTGCGGGCAGGATGACATCGCATCGGGCAAATGCCATGACATGGACCAAGTAAGGGCCAAGCTTAACTCTTGGTAACCAATGCTTTACGGCACTATTCGGATCGGTCACAATTTACCCGACAACTGAAAACAATTCACTTGTCGGGTTGCTCTTTCCATCCGATGAAGGGGCATACCGATAAACCCGCAAACGCGCCACCAGCGCCGATGCGCTTTGCCGAAAGCCCCTGCCATGCCCCTCAAAGCCGTTCTGATGGCCCTGTCCGTTGCCGTGATCTGGGGCGTCAATATGCTGACCGTCAAAGGCGCGGTCAGTGAAATACCGCCCCTGATGCTGACCGCGATCCGTTTTGGATCGGTTGCGATCCTGCTTTTGCCCTTCACCAAAATGCCGTCTGGCCGCTTTGGCCGTCTCGCCATTCTGTCGGTCATCTTTGGCACCGGCCATTTCGGCGTGCTGTTCTTTGCGCTTTCGATGCTTGATGCCGGGCCGGTGGCGATTATCGTTCTGCTCGGTGTGCCGTTCTCCTCGATGCTGGCGACCTATTTCTTCAATGACCGGCTGGGTTGGAAACGGCTTTCGGGCATGACACTGGCCTTTGTCGGGGTGATGATCATGTTCTGGGACCCGACCATGACCGACCTGCAATTGCCCCTGTTGCTGGTGGTCTTTGCCGCCTTCATGTGGGCGGTTGCCAATGTCATGATCAAAAAACTCGGCAATATCGATACCTTCCAGCTTAATGGCTGGATGGCTTTGATGGCTGCCCCGCAATTGCTGATCCTCTCGCTGTTCCTCGAACCGGCTGCGGTTGAGGCGGTGTTCAATGCAAGCTGGGTCGCATGGGCCAACACGAGTTTCACCGTCGTGATGTCGTCCATCGTGGCCTATGGCTTCTGGTATCATTTGCTGAAAACGCAGGATGTGAATGTGGTGGTGCCGTGGTCGTTGCTGGCCCCGGTGATCAGTGTCGCCGGATCGTTCATTGTCTTTAACGAACCGATCAGCACCCTTAAAATCATCGGCGGCCTGACGGTTCTGGCCGGGGTTGGCGTGATCATGCTGCGCAAACCGCCGCAGCAACAGGAACAGGGAATGGACTAGGCCGCAATGCCCACAATGTCTGCCGGAAATGACGACCTCAAGAACCACATCATCGCCCGCCCCTCGCCCAATTGCGGCGACAGGCCCGGTGATGGTGCGGGGGACCGCAAGGTCGATATCCTCGTCCTGCATTATACCGGCATGCAAAGCGGTAAGGCCGCGCTGGATCGTCTGTGCGATCCGACGGCCTCGGTCTCAAGCCACTATCTGGTCGAGGAAGACGGCACCATTTTCCGTCTGGTGGACGAGGATAAACGCGCCTGGCATGCCGGGCGCGGTCAGTGGCAGGAATGCGATGATGTGAATTCCAATTCCATCGGCATCGAAATCGTCAACCCGGGTCATGAATTCGGCTATCGCGCCTTTCCCGATATTCAGATCGATGCGGTGATCGCGCTATGCCGCGATATCCTGACCCGTCATGATATCAGGCCTGATCGCATCATCGCCCATTCCGACATGGCCCCGGACCGCAAGGAAGACCCCGGCGAACTTTTCCCATGGGATCGTCTGGCGGCAAACGGCATCGGCCTGTGGCCCACGGCGGACATCACGATAATGGATGAAACCTGCACCGAAACCGAATTCGATGCGATGCTCGACCGTCTGGGATATGGCCCGAATGACGCGCTTAAACGCCGCATCGCCTTTCAGCGTCACTGGCGGCCTGCCGATATTTCGGGGAAGGTGGACGGAGAATGCGCCGCAATTTTGCGCGCATTGCTCGATAAAGCCGGACTTTACTGAACGATCAGGCCACCCGGATTGGCAATCGGCACATCCGATAACCCGACATAGCGGGCAAAACCGACCCGGCTAAAGCCAAGATGCCGGTGATAGATACCATCCACCACCCCGGTCAGAAGCCCGCGCGCCATTTCCCGGTCAAAATCGTTCAGCACCGGTGCCAGATCGGACCGCAGGCTCAAATACCGCTCCTCAATCTCGACCGCAGGCAAAAGCACCTTGAACCCCGTCAGGCTTTTCTGATCCCCACCAGCAAAACGCAGAAAGGCCAGATCGCTAAACAGCACATCGACATGGTGCCGTTTAAGCATCTCGAACCCCTTGGCATATTCGGCAACTTCCACCGGATGCATGGTTTCGTTGGCAAGGATTTCCGCCGGATAGGACTGCCCGATCACTTTAAGCCAGTTGGTGTTATCAAGGCTGCGCACGCCCTGATAGGTCCCAAGACAAAAGCCCGAATTGACCACGGCCACCGTCACCTTGCTAACCAGGGACTGGGACGATATCACAAGCCCGGTTTCATCAGCCTTGGCAAGATCATCAAGCAAAACGCCATCCACCGCCCCCTGCCGCAGCGAGAAACGGCACCGCGCCATCGGCATCGCGACAAAACTGACGGAATGCCCGGCATTTTCAAGGAACCGGGTCGCCAGATCCACCGCAAGCCCGCGCGCAACACCCTGATCGTCATAGGCATAAGGCGGCCAGTCGTCATAGCACAGACGCACGTCTTTCGCCTGCGCCCCAAAAGACACAGCACAAAAGATCAATATTGCGCCTGAAATCCAAAGCGCCGCACGCATGGCCAATCCTTCAAATGAAAATCCGGCATCATCAATATGAGCCTGAAAACACGACATACCCCCTTAGGAGGGATATGGCAAACCCGCAGTTTTCCGGGCTTCCATGCGTTTTTGGCATGGTTCGGATAACGATCGTATAAGTCCCTGTACAAACTGCTTTTTCTTGACGACGGGGTCAATGTCACCTACATCACGCCCACCAGATGGCCGGATGGCCGCCCCGGTTCTTCGGAACGGGGGAGGAAAGTCCGGGCTCCATGGAAATACGGTGCCAGTTAACGGCTGGCGGGGGCGACCCTAGGGAAAGTGCCACAGAAAGCAAACCACCTGATCGCGCAAGCCATCAGGAAAGGGTGAAAGGGTGCGGTAAGAGCGCACCGGTCCTTCAGCAATGCGGGACGCATGGTAAACCCCACCGGGAGCAAAACCTAATAGGAATGGTCGGCCGGATGCTTCGGCATTGTCGGCAGGCGGGTTTCCGCGCCACCATTCGGGTTGGTTGCAGGAGGCGTCCGGCGACGGGCGTCCCAGATGAATGGCCATCCAGTGCGGTTCGCCGCATGGACAGAACCCGGCTTACAGGCCATCTGGTCTATTTTCTTTTTTGCCCGATATGACATCGGCGGGGACATGCCCCGCCGTGAATGCCTTAACCGCGTTCGGCGATGGATTGCGCGAAATACTTATCGGCATCTTCCTGGGTGCCAACGTCGAAACTCGCTGCCGTCTGATCCTTGATGATCTTGCCAAGGGTCGGCATCACCTTGCGATCCACCTGGCTATCAATGCTCCAAAGCTTGGAGCGCATCAACGATTTCGCACAATGCAGGAACGCTTCCGCGACCCGGATTTTGATCACCGTGATCGGCAGTTTTGGCGTATCGGCAAAATGCGCCAGCAATGCCGGATCATTATGGATTTCCGCCGTGCCATTCACACGCAGCGTATCGTTGAAACCGGGCACGAAAAACAGCATCCCGACATTCGGGTTTTCAATGATGTTCGATAACGTATCAACGCGATTGTTGCCCGGACGATCCGGCATCAGAAGCGTATTGTCATCAAGCACCTTGATAAAGCCCGGCCCGTCGCCGCGCGGGCTGACATCGGCATTGCCCTTGGCATCGGCCGATGAAATCACTGCAAAGGGTGCCAGTTCGATAAAATGCCGGCAATGCGGGTCAAGTTTCGTCAATGCCTTGGCAACCGCCAATTCCATCGGCATTCCGTAAATCTCGCGCAGCTTCTCGGCAGTATCGATCTTGGTCATGGGGCAAACCTTTTCAGGGGACGATTATGATGGTGACGGGCGGCAAAACTGCGTCAAGCCAGAACGCAAGTCAATCGCAATCCCCCCCGATCACCTGATCTGTCGTGCAAACTTTGGCAAACTCGCCGTTCAAACTCGCCAGCGCCACATCATGCACAAGATCGGCACCAAACACCCGCCCATCGGGCAATTTGCGCTCAAACGCAAAACAGGCATCACTGACAATCGTCACCTCAAAGCCAAGGTTCGCCCCCATCCGCGTTGTCGTATTCACGCAATGATCGGTCGATATCCCGCAACAAACGATCTGATTGATCCCCCGCGCCCGCAAATCGGCCTCAAGGCTCGTTCCGATAAACGCCGAATTGACCTGTTTGCCATAAACCGCCTCACCATCCTTCGGTGTGGCAAACTCAATGAATTCATGCCCCGGATGATCGGGATGCAGGCGCGATATCGGGGTTGTTGAATCATGACGCACATGAATAACCGGCGCGCCCTTTGCCCGCCAATGCGCCAGAAGCGCCGCGCCATTGGCCTCCGCCCCCGGATTATTGCGCTGCCCCCAATAATCCAGATCGGCAAAACCCTGCTGCCAGTCAATCAGGATCAGGGCGGTATTTGCGGTTTTGGTTTCGGTCATTCTCAATCTCTCCGGCGCGGTTGAATGTTGGCCCTAGATTATCCGATCCCCGAATGGCATAAATGACAACCACCCCTCATTTCAGGACAAAGCCCCTTGATGCCCCGGCTGCCCCACCTCATCGCTTTCATCCTCACCCCGCAAACCGTGATGCTTGATGTCACCGGCCCCTTACAGGCGTTTCACGAGGCCCGCGATCCGGCAACCGGCACCCCGCTTTATCGCACCATATTGGCCTCAAGCCACGGCGGCCCGATCATGACCGATACCGGCATCGCATTGGATACCGTCGCCCTTGCCGATCTTGATCCGGGTGAAATCGACACCCTGATCGCCGCCGGGTCCGATGAAATGCTTGATGCGCTGGGTGATGCCAATCTGATCGGCTGGCTTGAAAAATATCGCGCTCAAATCCCCCGCATCGGGTCGGTCTGTATCGGGGCGTTTATTCTCGGCGCTGCCGGGATGCTTGATAATCGCGCCTGTGTGACGCACTGGCGCTGGTGCGACCGTCTGCAGGCCATGTTCCCGCAAAGCCGTGTCGCCCCCGATCCGATTTTTGTCCGCGATGGCCCGGTCTGGACCTCGGCCGGGGTAACAACCGGGATTGATATGGCGGTCGCGATGATCGAACAGGATCTTGGCCGTGACGCCGCCCTTGCCGTGGCGCGCAGCCTGATCGTCTTCATCCGCCGTCCCGGCGGCCAGTCACAATTCAGCCTGCCGCTTGAACATCAGGCCAATGACAGCACCGGGCGCTTTGACGATCTGCATGGCTGGATCACGCAAAACCTTCAAACCCGCCTTGCGGTCGAAGACCTCGCCGAACAGACGGGCATGAGCCCGCGCAACTTTTCACGCACCTACAAATCCGCCACCGGCCTGAGCCCGGCGCGCGCAGTCGAACTGATGCGTCTCGAAGCCGCAAGAACCGCCCTTGAACAAACCGACAAACGCATCAGCCAGATCGCGCTTAATTGCGGCTTTGGCGATGACGAACGCATGCGCCGCTGCTTCGTCAAACATCTGGGCGTGGCACCGACAGAATATAGACAGCGATTCTCAACTAATGATTGATTATTTTGATTAAAAATGAAATCTTTGGATGCCATTTCATCCTAAGGACCAATCATCATGATTCCAAGCTGCAAGGTCAGACACAACGCGCCCAGTCCATTGAAAGCAACCCAACGCTACACTGCAAACGGGTCAAGTGCTGATTTCGATTTATTGATGGGAGATTTATGGCCTCGCGACGCACGACGCAAAGAGCGCATTGAAGTCGGTGATGATTTTGACAGAAACGAACTATCAATTACAAAAATTGACCCCGTAACGACAAATCCCGATAGCGTGTGGCGAACCAGCGGAGGGGAATGGGAGTACACATTGGAAGCACCATGGGCAGTTGCGCAGACCGGCAAGGGCTATTTGGTATTCGGCCAATTGCAATATGGCGATCAGTTATTTTCACTGCGATGGGCACCATTTGATAAAAGCTATTCGATGAACGGGCGCCTCTGGTTCGATATCATTCAATACAATGCGGGAAACACCAGTTCGCAGCTTGATATTTCAGATTTAATCGCGGGCTACACAACCAGCAACCTCGAAGAACCAAGCCAAACACCAGAAACACTGAAGATAAGACTGAAAATCGATGCAAACGCATATTCAAATGGACTTATGAAAATACAAGCATCGGCGGAAAACATTTCGGGCATCTCCAATGATTTCAGCACCTTCATTGCCCCGAACCAAATTGGGACCTCTAGTAGCGAAATGCGCTTCAAATTTGGGGTATACAGACGTCGAAAGTGCGTTAGATTTTGGGAACCCGTAAAGGTTCGAATTTCTGATGTAAAAATTGACCAACAAAACGGCACATTCCCTGCGGCGCCAAATTACTCAAGCGGCTTATAACCACCCTTTCCGCTTGAAATACCAAAGCGGAAGAACAGCCGACAGCACCATCAGGCCAATCGCCAGCGGATAACCAAACTGCCAGTCAAGCTCCGGCATGACGCTGAAATTCATGCCATAAATGCTCGCAATCAGAGTCGGCGGCAGAAATGCCGCTGCCGCGACCGAGAAAATCTTGATGATATTGTTCTGTTCCAGATTGATCATGCCCAGCGTCGCATCAAGCAGGAACGTCACCTTGTTGGCGATGAAATTGGCATGTTCGGTGATCGACACGATATCGCGCGAAATGGTTTTAAGCCGCGTCTTGGCATCCTTTTTAAGCCGCGTCTGCGTCGACAGAAACAGCCCCAGCCGATGCAGGTTCAGCAAACTGTCCTTGGCCTTGCCCGAAAGGTTCCCGGCCCGCCCGATGCGGCGCAGAACCGCCCGGTGATCCTGATCATGGGCCGGGTCATCGGGATTGGCGAAAACGATGTTTGACAACCCTTCAAGGTCGGCGGCCGCCTGTTCCATGATATCGGCCAGCCGGTCAACAATCTGTTCCAGCAACCCGAACAGAACCGCCTCGGCGCTGGACGCCAGCGACGGGCTGCGATTGACCCGCCGGATAAAGGTCTTGAACGGCACCGGGTCGGCATAGCGCAGGGTAATCAGCGTTTTCTTGACCAGGATAAAGGTGATCGCGGTGGTTTCCGGCTCGTCACTATTGGCCTTGTTTAGGACCGATACCGTCATGAAAAGCGCGCCGTCTTCGTCATACAACCGCGATGAAAGCTCGATCTCCTGCATTTCCTCGCGGGTCGGCACCTCGATGGCAAACCGCTTTTCAATCTCGTGAATTTCATCATCGGACGGGTTCAAAAGGTCGATCCAGACCGGCGTGCGCTCCACCTTTGGCGGCTTTGCCACACTTCCCGCGCTGTTAACCTCGCCATCAACAGCATCGCCGCTACTGACCAATGCAGCATCATCCGCCGGTGCGGCGGTATCGTCGGACGGGGTCCGGGCCGGGGCAAAAAATTCGTTGCTGTCCATGGTCACTCTCCATCCGCGCCGGTTGACCGGACATTGCCGGGTGCCGGTCTATTTCGGGCTTGTGCGCTTCCTGTCATAGGCCCGAAGGCCCCGTTCTGTCACGCGCCAAGCCATGACAAATCGGTTAAACACCGCCAAGGCACATCATCGCGCTATTGAAACGGCAGAACCGTCTGAAACGCAAACGGATCAATATCCGCATCGTTCCCGCGCTTTTCATCAAACTGCGCCTTGGCATATTCAAGGAATTCATCCTTGCTGATCATTTTGTCAGAATTGGCATCAACCCCGCCAAACAGCAATTCCAGCCGCCGGCTTTCGGTCCGCAGCCGCTGCCGGTTGGCCTCCGGCGATCCCGGCAATGCCTCGACCGCGGCAAATTCACGCGCCACCAGGACACTGTCGCCATTGATATCACGCCGCCGAAACATCCAGCTCGCATAGGACGCGGCCTCGTCGGCACTGATGCGCGCATCGTGATCCATGTCGATCGGATGATATTGCTGCCGATACATTGTCACTTGTTCGGGGATGCCGGTTGCGGCAGCACTCGCCGCATTCTGCTTTGCCAGCGCCTTGGCAATCGCATCCTCAAGCCCGGGGATGGCCGCCGCACCCGTGCCGTTGGCGCCTGTGCCCGCAGGCATGCCCTCGCCATCCTCAAGCCCGCCCAGTCCGTTAAGCGCACCAAGCCCGCCAAGCCCGAACTGCCCCATCAATTGCGGATTATTCTGCAACTGCTGCATGATCAAGGGCAATAACTGGCGCATTTCCGGCGACGTGACCTCGGGCGTGATTGTCGCACTGCCCTTATCCAACTGAAGGCTTTGGGCATGCACCGATGCCCGAATGCCAAAAACTGCCACCAGGGCACAAGTCATTAACAATATGGCAGCTTTTTTCCGCAACACTCGTTCCCTTCGCCTGTCCTGACGCCGCCCCGCATCAGGATCATCATCATAGCATATCAGCACGGACCGGATCGCGGGCAACATTGCCCCATCAAAACCGATTAACGATCAAATGCCAATCCCCGAAGCCGGGATCGGCCCCCAAACCGGATCATCGCCATGTTGCGTGAAATGCCTCCCCGTCATCCCGTCACATCCCATGCAGGACAAAAATGGTCTGCGAATGGATTTGCATGGGCGGACATGGGGACGCCTGTGGGTTTTGATGGGCGAGAGCCGGAAATCACCCGGAAAACGGTTACTTTTGGCCCATTTGCCCCCCATTCCGATATGCCCCAAAGCCGCAGGAAACCACATTATTACCCTATTTGATCCCATCAATTCCCATTGACCCCCATCAAAACCCATGGTACCCCATAACTAGGCACATTTACGGTGTCATGCGGGGCATATCCATTTCGACGCGGAAACTGATCATTCTCTGGCGGTTCGAAATGGGTTTTTGATCAGGGGAATGGCGAAGTGCTGTTCACAGGAACGCACATTCACAAGCTGGACCGAAAAGGGCGCGTCTCCGTGCCCAAGCGGTTCCGTGCGACCCTGGAACGCGAAACCTTCGCTGGCATCTATCTGTATCAATCCCACAAGGAAGCCGCTCTTGAAGGCTGTGGCGAAAGCCACATGGACCGCATTGCCGCGTCGATTGACGAACTTGCGATGTTCTCGGACGAGGCAGATGACCTTGCCGATACCATTCTTGGCGCATCCCACATGCTGCCGTTTGACGGCGAAGGCCGCATCATCCTGCCCCCGGAACTGATCGAATTCGCCCGCATCGAAGATCAGGTCGCCTTTGTCGGCCGTGGCCGCACCTTCCGCATCTGGAACCCGGAAATCTTCAAACCGCTGCAGGATGCAAGCCGCACCCGCACCTTCAATCGCGGATCGACCCTCAAACTCAAACCGGCATCCGATTTCGCGCCGGGCAGCCGCCCCGCTGCCCCGACCGGCGAAATCGCCCCGGATGAAGAGGGACCAGATGATGGGGGGAGCGCGTGATGAGCATCCATGACCTCAGCTTCGCCACAGGCGATGGCCCGCACAAGCCGGTGCTATTGCGCGAAGTTCTCGATGCCCTGTCCCCCGGGGCGGGTGAGATCATGGTGGACGGCACTTTTGGCGCGGGTGGATATTCCCGCGCCATTCTCGATCATGCGGACTGCGAACTTTACGCCATCGACCGCGATCCGACCGCCGTTGCCACCGGCAAGGCCATGGAAGCCGATTACGCCAATCGCTTCCACATGCTCGAAGGCTGCTTTGGCGATATGGGCACCCTTCTGCCCGCTGCTGGCGTTGATCAGGTGGACGGCATCGTCCTTGATATCGGCGTATCTTCCATGCAGCTTGATCAGGCCGACCGCGGATTTTCCTTCCGCGAAGACGGGCCGCTTGATATGCGCATGTCGATGTCCGGCCCGACGGCGGCTGATTTCATCAATACCGCCGACGAAGAAGACATCGCCAACGTCATCTATCGTTATGGCGAGGAACGCGCATCGCGCAAGGTCGCGCATAAAATCATTGAAATGCGCGCCGAGGCCCCCTTTGAAACCACCCTGCAACTGGCCCGCGCGGTGCGGTCGGTCGTGCGCAAATCCAAGGACGGCATCGATCCTGCAACCCGCACCTTCCAGGGCCTTCGCATTTACGTCAATGACGAGTTGGGCGAACTCGAACGCGCCATGCAGGCGGCTGAAAACCTGCTCAAACCCGGTGGCCGTCTGGTGGTCGTGACCTTCCATTCGCTCGAAGACCGCAGTGTCAAAACCTTCATGAAGGAACGCTCGGGCGATCCGTCGAAAATGTCGCGCCGCCTTCCGGGCGAGCCAGAGGTCGCAACCCCGACCTTCACCACCATCACCCGCAAGGCCGTAACCGCGCAAAAAGACGAACTGCGCGCCAATCCGCGTGCGCGTTCGGCCAAACTGCGTGCGGTTGCCCGCAATGAACAGCCCGCAACTCAAGGGGGGCGTAAATGACACGCGCCATGACCTTTATCGGGCTGTTTCTGACCATCGTTATTGGTGCTGGCACCTATTGGGTGTCGCACGAAGTCGAACGCCTTGAAAAACGCTATTCCGCCATTCAGTCGGAAATCCTCAATGAACAGGAAAGCATCCACGTCCTCGAAGCGGAATGGAGCTACCTGAACAATCCGCAACGCATCGAAAGCCTGGCCAAGACTTACCTTAAACTCGATCAGATCGCCCCGCTTCAGATGGCCAGCATCGATGACCTGCCCGAAGACGCCGATCTGCACCAGTACCGTCTTGATAAATTCGGCGAAGCCGTCGCCTTCCTGCCGGTGCCGCGTGCGCGCCCCGATGAACTGGCCCCGGACGAAGCCGCCGAAGCCATGATCATCAATGCCCCGTCGCTTGCCGCAACCCGGTCCGATGCGCAGGAGGGCGGACAATGAGCTTCCATCGTTTCTCATACTGGCTGCGCGGTGACCGCCCGGAACTCAGCCCCGATCAACGCGAACGTCACGCGATTGAAACCGCGCGCAACCGCATCTTCATTACCGGTGCGATGTTTGCCGTTGGCTTTGTCTGGATCACGGCGGGTCTGGTCGATGCCACCGTTCTGCGTCAGGGCAACGAACCCGAAATGGCATCGGGATCGGATACCCGCGAACTCAAAACCGAACGTGCCGATATCGTTGATCGCAACGGCATGCTGATCGCGACCGATCTTCCGACCAATTCGCTTTATGCCGATGCGCGCGTGATCAAGGACCCGGTCGGATCGGCTGATCAATTGCTGACCGTCCTGCCCGAACTCGATCGCGATACCCTGATCCGTCATCTAAGCTCGCAAAAGGCTTTCGTCTGGATCCGCCGCAACCTGACCCCTGAACAGCAATATGCCGTCAACTCGCTTGGCGTGCCGGGGCTTAATTTCCAGCGTGAAGAACGCCGCGTCTATCCGCATGGTCGCCTGTTTGCCCATGTGCTGGGCTTTACCGATATCGACAATAACGGCATTGCCGGTGTCGAACGCAAATTCGATAACGAACTGCGCATCAATAACGGCCCGCTGCAACTCTCCCTTGATACCCGCATTCAATACGCGCTTGAGGAAGAAGTCGAAAGCGCGATGAAAACCTATGATGCGGTCGGGGCGACCGGCATGGTCATGGATATCTATACCGGCGAAGTGCTCGGCATGATGTCGCTGCCCGATTTTGATCCGCACCGCCCCGGTCAGGCCCCCGCCGACGCGCGCTTTAACCGCGCAACGCTGGGCGTTTATGAAATGGGCTCGGTGTTCAAACTGTTTAACACCGCCATTGCGCTTGAAACCGGCACCGTCAATCTGCAAAGCATGTATGACGCCTCCCAGCCGATCCGCGTCGGACGCTTCGCGATTAGCGACTATCGCGGCGAAAACCGCTGGTTATCAGTCGCCGAGATCATCAAATATTCGTCAAACATTGGGTCGGCCCGCATCGCCCTTGATTTCGGGACCGAGACCCAGCGCAAATATCTCAAGAAATTCGGCATTCTCGATACCCCGAAAATCGAGCTGCCCGAAGTCGGCTCCCCGCTTGTGCCCAATCCGTGGCGCGAAGTGAACACCATGACCATTTCCTTTGGCCATGGTCTTGCCGTGACACCCCTTCAGGTTGTCAGCGGCATTTCCGCCCTTGCAAATGGCGGCATTTTGCGCCCGGCAACGATCCTCAAACAGGACGGCGCACCGGCGGGAGAACGTATTATTTCCCGGCAGACCTCGGACAAGATGCGGCGTTTGATGCGCCTCGTCGTGACCGATGGATCGGGCAAAAAGGCTGAAGTTCCGGGTTACTTCCTTGGGGGTAAAACCGGGACGTCGGAAAAACTCGTGAACGGGCGCTATGTCAAGAACGCCCGCATGTCGACCTTTGTCGCCGCCTTCCCGATGCAGGACCCGAAATATGTGGTTCTGGTGACGCTGGACGAGCCCAAAGGCACAAAAGAAACTTATGGATTTGCCACGGCCGGTTGGGTGTCCGCCCCGGCAGTAGGCAAGGTTGTGACACGTATTGCTCCCCTTCTGGGCATTGAACCGGCGAATGCGAAGGCGCCGGAGATTGAGCAAGCGCTGCAGATCGACCTTCGCAAGGGGGAGCGCAAACTTGCGTCTTTCTGAACTCATGGCAGGTGATCAAGCGGCACTTAAACATGCCGACGGACAGGACCCGAACATTACGGGCCTGACAGCAGACTCACGCACCGTGAAGGATGGCTATCTGTTTGCCGCCCTGTCCGGTGCCAAAACCGACGGATCGAAATATATCGATGATGCGATCCGCCTTGGTGCAGCCGCCATCCTGGCAAAGGACGGCACGCCCAAACCCATGGCCGCAACGGTTCCCCTGATCCCGGTGGAAAACCCGCGACAGCGTTACGCCCAACTGGCCGCGCGTTTTTATGGCAAACAACCGGCCAATATCGCGGCGATCACGGGGACGAACGGCAAAACCTCCACCGCCGTTTTCACCGAACAGCTCTGGACGATCATGGGCAATATGTCGGGCTCCATCGGAACCCTCGGCATTCGTGCCGCCGGGGCCAAAATCCCCGGATCACTCACCACGCCCGATCCGGTGGCATTGCATCAAAGCCTTAATGAAATGGCTGAAATCGGTGTCACCCATGTCGCGATGGAAGCCTCCTCGCACGGGCTTGACCAGCATCGCCTTGACGGGGTGAAAGTCACGGTTGCCGCCTTTACCAACCTGACCCGCGATCACCTTGATTATCACGGCAATTTCGAAAAATACTTCGCCGCCAAGGCCCGCCTGTTTGCCGATCTTCTGGCGGACGACGGCACTGCGGTTTTGAATGCCGATGTCCCGCAATTTAAAATCCTGCGCTCGATGTGCGAAGGACGCGGCATTTCGGTGATGTCCTATGGCCTTGCTGCCGACGATATCAAACTGCTCGAAGCCAAGCCCGATGCCACCGGCACCAAGCTCAAGCTCGCCATTGAAAAGGGCGAATATGGCGTGCATCTGCCGCTTATGGGCTCGTTCCAGGTGATGAACGCCCTTGCCGCCCTTGGCATCGTCATTGCGTCGGGTGCGGATGTCGATGATGCGGTTGCCGCCCTTGAAAAGCTCGAAGGTGTCCGGGGCCGCATGGAACTGGTTGGCAAAACAAGCTTCGGCGCACCGGTCTTTGTCGATTACGCCCACACGCCTGATGCACTTGAAACCGTGATCAAGGCTGTCCGCCCACACGCCAAGGGCCGCATCATCTGCGTCTTTGGCGCAGGCGGTGACCGTGACACCGGCAAACGCCCGGAAATGGGCCGCGTGGTCAAGGAAAACGCCGATATTGCCATCATCACCGATGACAACCCCCGAAGCGAAGACCCCGCCAAAATCCGTGCTGCGATCAAGGCCGCCTGCGACGGTGCGGTTGAAATCGGTGACCGGGCCGAGGCAATCAAACGCGGCATCGGCATTCTGCAACGCAACGATATTCTTATTATTGCCGGAAAAGGCCATGAAAGAGGCCAGATTGTCGGCGATACGGTTCTGCCTTTTGATGATGCCGCGGTCGCGCGCAACATCCTTCTGGGCGGTAACTGATTGATTTTAAAACCAGCCACGACGCCAAAGATCGTGCTGGATGCGGATACGAAAGAAACCCAAAAATGACCAAGGCTGTTTTATGGACGGCAAAAGACGCCGAAAAAGCCACCGGGGGCAAGGCCACCGGCAACTGGCAGGCGTCCGGCGTATCAATTGACAGCCGCAAGACCGCCAAGGGCGATCTGTTCATCGCGCTCAAGGGGCCCAATTTCGACGGTCACAAATTCGCCCAGGCCGCCCTTGATAACGGCTGTGCCGCCGCGATGGTGTCGGATACCAAAACCCTTGGCAATGGCGCACCGGCCCTTGTGGTCGATGATACGCTGGATGCCATGGTCCGCCTTGGCCTTGCCGGGCGCGAACGCAGCACCGCCAAAATCGTCGCGATCACCGGCTCTGTCGGCAAAACCGGCACCAAAGAGGCGCTCAAATACGTTCTGAACGAACAGGGTCAGACCCACGCCAGCCCTGCGAGCTTCAACAACCATTGGGGCGTCCCCATGAGCCTCGCCACCCTGCCGGTGGCGGCCGAATATGGCGTATTTGAAATCGGCATGAACCATCCCGGCGAAATCAGCCCGCTGGTCAAGATGGTCCGCCCCAAGGTCGCCCTGATCACAACCGTCGTCGGCGCACATACCGAATATTTCAGGGACGAGGCCGAAATCGCACAGGCCAAGGCTGAAATCTTTGATGGCCTTGATGCCGATGGCACCGTGATCCTCAACCGCGACAACATGCATTATTTTGCATTGGCGCGTCGGGCCAAGGAACTCGGCATTAAAAACATCAAGTGCTTTGGCACCGATGCCATGGCCGATTACCGCCTGTTCGAAGCCAACATTGTCGCCAATGGTTCTGCCGTGCGTGCGCGTATCGGCGGTCGCGATATCGAATATTTCATCGGCTGCCCCGGCGAACACTGGGTCATGAACTCGCTTGCGGTTCTGGCCTGCGTTGATGCAATCGGCGGTGATGTGCTGCGCGCCGCACAGGATCTGGCCGATTTCACCCCGCCCGCCGGTCGCGGGGAAACCCATATTCTGCCGCTGCCCAATGGGGCTGATGGCACCTATACCCTGATTGACGATGCCTATAACGCCAATCCGACCTCGATGATGGCGGGTTTAAGCGTGCTGGCGCAAAGCAAACCCGAAGGATCAGGCCGCAAAATCGCGGTTCTGGGTGACATGCGCGAACTGGGCGATGATGCGCAAAAACTGCATGCGGACCTGCATCAGCCGCTGGTTGCCCTTGGCATCGAACGTGTTTATACGGTCGGCCCTTTGATGGCCAACCTGACGGAAACCCTGCCAGCCGGCCTTCTTGCTGGCCATTTTGACACCGCCGAAGACGCAATCGACCCGATAAAGGCCGATTTGCAGGCCGGTGACGTGGTTTTGATCAAAGGATCGCTTGGCATTTACGTTTCGAAAATTGTCTCGGCCTTAAAATCATCGGATGGCGCATCTGGCGCCGCATCCAAAAATTAAGACGCAGAAGGAACCCCCGGGGCGATGCTCTATAATCTGCTTTATCCGCTGGCCGACCAGTTTCCGATCTTCAACCTGTTTCGTTACATCACGTTTCGGACCGGCGGGGCGATTATCACATCCCTTATTCTGGCCTTCGTGCTGGGCCCGTCCCTGATCAACTGGCTGCGCTCCAAACAAAGCGAAGGCCAGCCGATCCGCGATGACGGCCCCGAAAGCCACCTTCTGACCAAAAAGGGCACGCCGACGATGGGCGGCCTTTTGCTGTTGCTGTGCACATCCATCGGCACATTGCTTTGGGCGGATCTGTCCAATGCCTATGTCTGGGCGGTGCTGCTGGTCACCATCGGCTATGGCTTCCTTGGTTTCCTTGATGATTTCCTGAAAGTCTCCAAGAAAAACACCAAGGGCCTGCCGGGCAAACTGAAACTGCTTGGTCAGTTTTCCATTGCCGCCGCCGCTGCATGGTGGATTTCCACCAACACTGCCGATCCGCTATCAACCGCGCTGGCCTTCCCGTTCTTCAAGAACTACCTGCTTGATCTCGGCTGGTTCTTTGTACCCTTCGCGATGTTTGTCATGGTCGGCGCGTCCAACTCCGTCAACCTGACCGACGGCCTTGATGGCCTTGCCATTGTCCCGGTCATGATTGCGGCGGCCAGCTTCGCGCTCATCACCTATCTGATCGGTAACATCCAGTTCGCCGAATACTTACAGGTCCACTATGTCGCCGGATCGGGCGAACTGACCATCTTCCTCGGTGCCCTTGTCGGGGCTGGTCTTGGCTTCCTGTGGTACAACGCCCCACCGGCCATGGTGTTCATGGGCGATACCGGGTCGCTGGCCTTGGGCGGTGCGCTGGGTGCTGTTTCGGTTGTCACCAAACACGAACTGGTTCTTGCCATCATTGGCGGTCTGTTTGTCCTTGAAACGCTGTCGGTGATCATTCAGGTCGGCTCGTTCAAAATGACCGGCAAGCGCGTGTTTCGTATGGCGCCGCTGCATCACCATTTCGAAAAAAAGGGCTGGCAGGAACCGACCATCGTCATCCGCTTCTGGATCATCGCCGTCATTCTGGCCCTTGTCGGGCTGGCAACGCTTAAACTCCGTTAAACTCCGTTAAATTAAGGACATCCCGCCTTGATCGACCTGTCACATCTGCGCGGCAAAACCATCGCGGTTCTGGGTCTGGGAAAATCCGGCCTGGCCAGTGTCAAGGCACTGGTCAATGGCGGGGCCATCGTCTGGGCGTGGGATGACAACGCGGAAAGCCGTGGCCAGCTAGAGGCCTTCGGCCTCGCCCCGATCAATCTGGCGGAATGTGACTGGACCGAACCCGATATGCTGGTCATAAGCCCCGGCATCCCGTCCACCTTCCCGACCCCGCATCCGGCGGCTGAAAAGGCCCGCCGTGCGGGCAAACCGATCATCTGCGATGTCGAACTGCTCTGCACCGCCCTTCCCGACGTGCCCAGCATCGCGATCACCGGCACCAACGGCAAATCGACCACGACGGCCCTGACCGCCCATATCCTCGCCCATGCCGGGATCAAAACCCAGGCGGGCGGCAATCTCGGCAATCCGGCCCTGGGCTTTGATCCTGCCGGTGCGGACGATTGCTTCGTGCTTGAACTCTCCTCCTATCAGCTCGAACTGCTCCATGACGCCAGCTTCGATGCCTGTGGCCTGCTCAACATCACGCCGGATCATCTGGATCGGCATGGCGGCATGGATGGTTATATCGGGGCCAAACGCCTTGTCTTTGCCCGCAACAAGGGCCCGAAATGGGCGGTGATTTCGGTTGATGATGATCCGTGCGCGCGCATGGCGGTTGAACTCGCCCGCGAAGGCGGCCGTCGCGTGATCGAGGTCTCGGTCCACAAACCAAGCCCGCATGGCATTTACGTTGAAAATGGCTGGCTGATCGATGACCTGACCGGTGCGCAAACCCGCATCATGGATCTGGTCACCGTCACCCATATGCCCGGCGTCCATAACTGGCAAAATATCGCGTTTGCCTATGCGCTTTGTCGGGCACGCGGGGTGGCGGCATCCCAGATCATCGACGGCATCATGACCTTCCCCGGCCTCGCCCACCGGCAGGAACGGCTGGGCATGGTCGATGGCGTGACCTTTGTGAATGACAGCAAGGCCACCAACGCCGAAGCCACCGCCAAGGCGCTTTCGGCCTATCGCGATATCTACTGGATTCTGGGCGGCAAGCCCAAGGAAGGCGGCATTGACGGCCTTCAGGCGTTTTATCCGCAGATCAAAAAGGTCTATCTGATCGGTGCGGCCGCCGACGCCTTTGCCGAAACGCTCGGCGATGATCTGCCCTGGCAGAAATGCGAAACCCTTGATCGCGCCACGGCGGCGGCGTTCCTTGATGCCAAGGACGCCATCCAATCGCGTGCGGTCGATATGCCGGTCGTGCTGCTCTCGCCGGCTTGCGCATCCTTTGATCAATTCAAAAGTTTCGAAGCCCGCGGCGATGCCTTCCGCGATCTGTTTAACGCACTGGCTAATACCGCTGGGCAGGAGAAACCATGAAATCCCTGTTTGGCAACAGCAACAGCAACATCGCCTTTTCGCGTGCCGATACCTCGGTACTTGGCATCTGGTGGTGGACGATTGATCGCTGGATGCTGGCGGCTGTCATCCTTCTGATGGGGATCGGTGCACTGCTCGTCATGTCGGCAAGCCCGCCGGTGGCGGACCGCATCAATGTCGACAGCTTCCATTTCGTCCGTCGCCAGTTCGTGTTTCTCGGCCTTGCCGCGATCTGCGCCTTTGGCATTTCGCTGCTCTCGATCAAATGGGTGCGGCGTCTGGCCTCGATCATGTTTCTGGGCGTCATCTGCCTTCTGATCATCACCCCCTTTGTCGGCTCGGAAATCAAGGGCGCGGTGCGCTGGATTCATCTCGCCGGGATCACGCTGCAACCGTCCGAATTCCTCAAACCGGCCTTTGCCGTCGTGATTGCATGGATGCTGTCCGAAGGCCGGCTTAACCCGAACTTTCCGGGTTATATCGTCTCCTGCATGCTGCTTGCGACCTGCATCATCCTGCTGATGATCCAGCCCGACTTTGGCCAGACCGTCGTCGTCACCGCCATCTGGTCAACCCAGATTTTCCTCGCGGGCCTTCCGATGGTGCTGGTCTTTGGCCTTGGCATGGGTGTGGTCGGCCTGGCGGTCGGGGCCTATCTGATCCTGCCGCACGTGCAGTCGCGTGTGGACCGCTTCCTTGATCCGGCATCGGGCGATAACTATCAGATCGACCGCTCGATGGAGGCCTTCATGAATGGCGGCCTGATGGGTCAGGGCCCCGGCGAGGGTTCGGTAAAAAACTTCCTGCCCGACGCCCATTCCGACTTCATCTTTGCGGTTGCGGGCGAGGAATTCGGCCTTCTGTTCTGCGTTCTCGTGGTTGGTGTGTTCAGCTTCGTCATCATGCGCGGCCTCTCGCGCCTGATGGGCGAACGCAACCTTTTCGTCGTGCTGGCGGTGACCGGCATTCTGGTCCAGTTCGGTTTGCAGGCGGTGATCAACATGGCCTCCACCCTGCAACTCGTCCCGCCAAAAGGCATGACCCTGCCCTTCATCTCGTATGGCGGCTCCGCCACCGTCGGCATCGCAATCGGCATGGGCTTCGTTCTGGCCCTGACCCGCAAACGCCCGGGCGAATAAAACAGCGATCAGGCATCACGAACATCGCGGTTTCTGCCCCCCTCTTAAGGCATTGATCAAGGTCAGGACCTATTGCTGTTCACATCTGATGATTTCAGCTATAATTGCCTCATCCAAAGTTAACCTTAAGGTGTTCTGGAATGACAACTAAAGAGCAACTTTTTGACCGGCAGCGTCACGTAGCCAACGCCGTGGCAAGTCAGCGTCTGGAAGGGCTGAAAGTTGACCCCACCACCCTCGCTGATTTGCAGCGCTATTCTGATGGGTTACTCGATATTGAAAACGTACTGGCTCGCCTGAAAGACCGTATTGCGAGTGGGAAAGTATAGTTCAAACGACGATTATCTGGACGCTAAAACGGGCGTAATGAAGAACAAGCTCGGTTTTGAAAATCAAGCCGAGCTTGAGGCGTTTGAAGGGGGTATTGTTGCAGTTCGCACATCGCAACTTGCAGAAACTCCCCTGAAAAATCGCGATAAAACCTTCGACCTTTCTCATATGCAACGCATACACAAACACTTGTTTGGCGATATATACGAATGGGCCGGTTATTTCATTGACTGGACGAAAACCAGCCAGGAACAGATGATAAGAGCTTCAATCGAGGCGTATCATGGTCAAAGCGAACGGATGGCGCAGATCATACTGGATAATCTGCAAGATTAGCTCTCTGAAACTCCTTAAAACCACTCCATGACCCAACACTCACCCTCGCAGCCACGCATACCTGCCCGGTTGATTCCGCATATTGACATATCGGAAAATCCCGATATATTTCGCGTCATGGAAATGCTCGAAATATTCAAAGCCCTCTCGAACCGGACCCGCCTTGAAATCCTCAAAGGCTTGAAAGAGCCCGCGAAGAACTTCCCTCCGCAGGATGAAGGCGACGTCAATACGGTTGGAGTTTGCGTCAGCAGTATTCAGGAAGGTGTCGGACTGTCGCAATCGACGGTGTCCGATTATCTTGCGACGCTGCAACGGGTGGGTCTGGTGGAAGTCAGACGCATCGGTCAGTGGACCTACTACAAGCGGAACGAAGCAACCATCCGCGCTCTTGCCGAGGCTATCGGAAAAGAACTGTAGTTTTTTTGCCACAATATATCGAGAAATTGCGATATCCCTTTTTACCGAAATTCGGTAGCAAAATGAAAGCCCAGACAATGAAAGCCCAGATACTCAAATCCTTTGGCGGCCCGGAAGCGTTTGAACTTCAGGACGTCGCCATGCCCGTCCCGCAGGCCGGACAGGTCCTTGTCCGTGTCCACGCAACCTCCATCAACCCGCTGGATTATCAGGTCCGGCGCGGTGATTATCCCGATTATGTGCCCCTGCCCGCCATTACCGGGCATGACGTTTCGGGCGTCGTCGAAAGTGTCGGCCCCGGCGTCACCAGCTTCGTTCCCGGCGATGAAGTCTGGTACACCCCGCAGATTTTTGACGGTCCGGGAAGCTACGCCGAATACCATGTCGCTTCGGAAAAAATTATCGGCAAAAAACCGGCCTCACTCAGCCACCTTGAAGCCGCCAGTCTGACGCTGGTCGGCGGCACGGCGTGGGAGGCACTGGTGGTGCGTGCGGGCCTTCGGGTCGGTGAAAGCATCCTGATCCACGGCGGTGCCGGCGGTGTCGGCCATGTGGCAATCCAACTGGCAAAGGCAATTGGCGCAAAGGTCTTTACCACCGTGCGCGAAGATAACTTCGAATTCGCCCAAAGCCTCGGTGCCGACGTCCTCATCGATTACACAAAGGAGGATTATGTAGATGCCATCCTGCGCGAAACCGATGGCAATGGGGTGGATGTCATCTTTGATACCATCGGCGGCAATACACTCGCCAAAAGTGCCGATGCACTGGCCCAGCTTGGCCGCGTTGTCTCGATTGTCGATATCGCACAGCCACAGAACCTGATCGAAGCCTGGGGCAAAAACGCCAGCTACCACTTCGTGTTCACCCGCCAGAACCGGGGCAAACTTGACGAGCTAAGCACCCTGATCGAACGCGGTCAGCTTCGCCCCCATGTCGGTGCCGTCTATTCACTCGCCGACATCCCGCTTGCCCACGCCCGGCTGGAAAATCCCGATAACGGCCTCCGGGGCAAAATCGCGATCAAGGTCGCTCCATAACCCGACAATCACCCAACCACACCCCGACAACGCCGCACCTTTGGTGCGGCGTTTCCCTTCCCAAACAGCCTTATCCTGCTTCCGCCAAAACTGGATTCCGGAGACTCACACCACAAGTGCAACATCAGTTATAGTTGGTGTTGCGATGGGACAGGAATACAGGCAGCTCGGCCTTGACGAGCGTATAGAGATTTACCGCCTGCACCGGGCGGGGAAATCCGTTCGGGCGATAGCCGTGTCGATGGGGCGCGCCCCATCGACAATCTGTCGTGAGCTTCACAGAAACAGCCGGAAGACCAAGGTCTGGGATGGCGGTTACGAGCCTGCCCGGGCCCATGGTCTGGCCTTGAGGCGACGGCGATGGGACTGTCGTCAAAACTGGCGCGCCAACCGGCATTGCAGCAAAAGGTCCGGATTGCCTTGCGATGGGATGGTCGCCGGAACAGATCGCTGGCCGGTTGGCGCGTGAACAGGGTGGCACAGTCATCAGTCATGAGTCCATCTATCGCTTTATCTATCATCGCAGTGCCCAGAAAGATTACTGGCACCGGCTGTTGCCGCGTGCCCGGCATCGCAGGGGACGCCTTGGCAAACGCGGCGGAAGCCCGGTGGATCGTATCCGCGACCGGGTCCCGGTCAGTCAGAGACCATCGGAAGCCGGAACACGCAAGCAAGCCGGTCACTGGGAGGCCGACCTGATGCTGTTCAGTCGCTACGGACAGGCGGTTCTGGTGACCCATGAGCGCAGATCGCGCTTCACACGGATCACGCGTCAACCGAACAAGGCAGCTCGTCCGGTGCTCGACAGCTTGCTGGGGCAGTTCCGGCATTTACCTCCAGCGATCCGGCGTTCGGTCACGTTTGACAACGGTACCGAATTTGCCTTGCACCATCAGCTTAAAAGCAGGCTGGGGATCGAGACTTTCTTCTGCGATCCGCATGCTCCCTGGCAAAAGGGCGGCGTGGAAAATGCCATTTGCCGGTTGCGTCGTTTTCTGCCGAGAAAGTCCGATCTTGCAAGTATCACACAGGAGCAGCTTGATGAGCTGGTTGCAAAATACAACAATACACCGAGAAAGTGCCTTAACTTCAAAACCCCTGCCGAGCTATTCTCTGAGCAGGTCAAACATGTTGCACTTCAAGTGTGAGTCCATCTTCCCGCCTTCGCGGGAATGACGACAAAGGGGCAGCGACCGCTCCCTCCCTCCAAAACCCACCGTCACTCCCGCGAAAGCGGGAGTCCAGTCTGCTCCTTCCTCAAAAACACCAGCCTTGATTGACTTTTAGCGATACAGTACCCGTACCTGTTCGCCCCAAACACGACACCAAGGCCCCACCATGATCGATATCCAGCATGCCGAAGCCCGCCACCGCACCGGATGGGAACGCCTCTGGCGGCAAAACATCATCCAGTTCGGCGCACCCGACATGCCTGACGACGTGATTGATGGCCTGTGGCAGCGCATCCTTGACCCCAGCCACCCGATGCAGGCATGGCTGGCCTTGGATCATGACCAAGATGATGATGACCAATCCGTCATCGGACTGGCCCACCTCATCATCCATCCACACACCTTCACGCTGCGCGATGTCGCCTATCTCGAAGATTTCTGGGTATCGCCCGATCACCGCAGCCGCGGCATCGGCAGCCTGATGATGGACGCCCTGCAAGAACAGGCAAAACAAAACAACTGGCTCCGCCTCTACTGGCTCACCGCCAGCGACAACCACGGCGCCCAACGCCTTTATGACCGGCTGGCAAAACGGGTTGATTCGGTGCTGTATAAGATTGATATCGACTAAAACTCCGGCATCGGAAACAATATCAAAATCGGCCAACCTGCTAACGTAATGATCGCAACAACTGTTACTGTCTGTAACTTTTTAATTGACGATACCGTCAATAGTGGACCATATTGTTCATGCGTCGCACGAATGAAAGTTTGTGCACGCTTTCCGAGGCCCACGTTCATCGTGGGTCTTCGTGTTTCTGGGGGAGACACATGACCTACATCGCCTATCTTGATGAATTTGGTCATATCGGCCCCTACGTTTCCCGCATCCATCCACGATATAAAGAAAGCCCGGTTTTTGGCCTCGCAGGTTTGATATTGCCTGCATCAGAAGTCCGATCTTTCGGTACCTGGTTTTTCCAGAGAAAACAGGAATTGCTGGATTGGGAAATAAAGCGGGCGGGAAAACACCCGGCAACGTGGGAGAAAAAAGGCGCTGCCCTCTACACCCTGCGCAATATCTCAAAGTATCCGGAACTCCGGCATTTCACCAACCGGCTGTTCAATAAAATTGAAAATATCGGTGGCAAGGTATTCTTTGTCGGAACAGAAAAAACCGCATCCCCCGAAGAGCATGAACCCAACCGGCTCTATATTTCCATCCTCCGCGAAGCCATAAAACGCATCAATCAGTTTTGCGAAGATGATTGCCCGTCAGGAACCTCTTTCCTGCTGGTCCTTGATGAACATGACCAACGGGATGCACTCGTCACCGCTGCTGCTCAAGCAATGTATAATACTGACGACCCACGCCGCAGACTGATCGAGCCTCCTTTTCAGGTTGAAAGCAATCGATACCAGACATTGCAGGCGGCCGACTGGATTGCGGCTCTGGTGGGGCGTCTAGGCGCCTGCTGGGCGGAAAGCGGGCAATATGAAGATTGGACACCGATACGCAATTACTTCGAAGCCCGCATAAACCGCGTCGCGGTTCGAAGCGGCATCAGGACAGGTGCAGCGGCTAGCTTCATTGACAAAGAAGCCAATGAAATCGCTAAAACACTCGAAAGCTAGCTTCTTGCTCCCCTATTCACTGAAATTTCGTCTTATTGGCAAACCTGACCTGAAAACTGGATTCCCGCCTGCGCGGGAATGACAAACTTGGGGTTCACTTCCCAACCACAAGAACCACCGTCACTCCCGCGAAAGCGGGAGGATGGACTCACACTTGAAGTGCAACATGTTTGACCTGCTCAGAGAATAGCTCGGCAGGGGTTTTGAAGTTAAGGCACTTTCTCGGTGTATTGTTGTATTTTGCAACCAGCTCATCAAGCTGCTCCTGTGTGATACTTGCAAGATCGGACTTTCTCGGCAGAAAACGACGCAACCGGCAAATGGCATTTTCCACGCCGCCCTTTTGCCAGGGAGCATGCGGATCGCAGAAGAAAGTCTCGATCCCCAGCCTGCTTTTAAGCTGATGGTGCAAGGCAAATTCGGTACCGTTGTCAAACGTGACCGAACGCCGGATCGCTGGAGGTAAATGCCGGAACTGCCCCAGCAAGCTGTCGAGCACCGGACGAGCTGCCTTGTTCGGTTGACGCGTGATCCGTGTGAAGCGCGATCTGCGCTCATGGGTCACCAGAACCGCCTGTCCGTAGCGACTGAACAGCATCAGGTCGGCCTCCCAGTGACCGGCTTGCTTGCGTGTTCCGGCTTCCGATGGTCTCTGACTGACCGGGACCCGGTCGCGGATACGATCCACCGGGCTTCCGCCGCGTTTGCCAAGGCGTCCCCTGCGATGCCGGGCACGCGGCAACAGCCGGTGCCAGTAATCTTTCTGGGCACTGCGATGATAGATAAAGCGATAGATGGACTCATGACTGATGACTGTGCCACCCTGTTCACGCGCCAACCGGCCAGCGATCTGTTCCGGCGACCATCCCATCGCAAGGCAATCCCGGACCTTTTGCTGCAATGCCGGTTGGCGCGCCAGTTTATGACGACAGTCCCATCGCCGTCGCCTCAAGGCCAGACCATGGGCCCGGGCAGGCTCGTAACCGCCATCCCAGACCTTGGTCTTCCGGCTGTTTCTGTGAAGCTCACGACAGATTGTCGATGGGGCGCGCCCCATCGACACGGCTATCGCCCGAACGGATTTCCCCGCCCGGTGCAGGCGGTAAATCTCTATACGCTCGTCAAGGCCGAGCTGCCTGTATTCCTGTCCCATCGCAACACCAACTATAACTGATGTTGCACTTGTGGTGTGAGTCTCCGGAGTCCATCGCGCCACAGGCTCGGTCTCGCCTGCCCCATCAACCGAGCCCCACATCCCAAAACCTCAAAACCCACCAATCCACCCTCAAAAAAACGACAAAATCCTCCCCTACAAACGCCCGCGCTTGAAGGGATGTTAACCTTTCTCGGGTTCTGATAGGGGCAAACCGTCGTTGCATATGTGGATCTGATGACCGACATCCAGAATATTGAAGTTTCCCCGATGGAACACCCGTTGGCAGGACAGGTGATCGCCCTGACATCGGGCGGCACCGGCGGCCATATGTTTCCGGCGGTTGCACTGGCGCGCGCCCTTGTCAGGCGCGGCGCGCATGTGCTGTTTTTTACCGATGCCCGTGCATCGCGCTATACCGAGGGGGTCGAGGGGGTTGAAACCATCATCCTGCCGGCGGGCGGCATTGCCGGAAAGGGTCTTAAGGGCCGTCTGACCGGTGCACTTCGCCTTGGCCTTGGCACGATGAAGGCCAGATCCCTTCTGAAAAAATCCCGCCCCGCCGCGGTCATCGGCTTTGGTGGTTATGCCTCCATCCCCGCCACCCTGTCGGCCAAGTGGCTTGGCATTCCCTTTGCCATTCATGAACAGAACGCGGTGCTGGGCCGGGCCAACCGGATGGTTGCGGGGGCGGCACAGCGCATCGCGACATCCTTCCCGACGGTCAAACTGATCGCGCCAAATGACGAAGCCAAGGTCATCTGGACCGGCAACCCGATCCGCCACGAGGTCGCCGCGCTTGCCAGCACCGAATATGACGCCCCGACATCCGAGGGCCCGGTGCGCCTGCTGATTACCGGCGGGTCGCAGGGCGCGCGCGTTCTGTCCGAAATCCTGCCCGCCGCACTGGTCGCCCTGCCGCGTGATTTGCGCAACCGCCTGATCGTGACCCAGCAGGCCCGCGAAGAAGACCTTGAGGCCGTGCGCAAAACCTATGAGGGTTCGGGCATTGATGTGACCCTGGCATCCTTTATCGATGACATCCCCGAACGTCTGCGCGACTGCCATCTGGTGATTGCGCGTTCCGGTGCCTCCACCGTCGCCGAACTCACCGCAGCGGGTCGTCCGGCCCTTCTGGTGCCGCTGCCAAGTGCGATTGACGATCACCAGCGTTTCAACGCCCAGCAGGTCGAAGAAGCAGGTGGCGCGTGGCTGATGTCGCAGGACCGGTTTACAATCGAAATTCTAAGCGAGCGTTTGACCAAGCTTCTGCAAAACCCGGCCGCACTCACCCGTGCTGCCAAGGCTGCCAAGGCCACCGGTCGCCCCAATGCCGCCGAACGGCTGGCCGACATGGTGCTGGATCTGCTGGGGCTGAACCCGGCCGGTAGCCCCGATAATGATAACATGACAAAGAAAGACCCCCAGAAGGTATGAGGAGACACTCCATGAACACCCTGCCGCTCAACATCGGCACCATCCATTTTGTCGGTATTGGTGGCATCGGCATGTCCGGCATTGCCGAAATCCTGCACAACCTTGGTTACACCGTGCAGGGATCGGATATTTCCGACAATGCCAATGTGCAGCGCCTGCGCGATCTGGGGATCAGGGTTTTCGTCGGCCATCAGGCCGCCAATGTCGAAGACGCCAAGGTGGTGGTGATCTCCACCGCTGTCAAACCCGACAACCCCGAAGTCGTCGCCGCACGCGCCGATATGATCCCGGTGGTTCGCCGCTCCGAAATGCTGGCCGAACTGATGCGGCTTAAGGCCGCGATTGCGGTTGGCGGCACGCACGGCAAAACCACCACCACCTCGCTGGTCGCGACCATGCTGGACGCTGCCGGGCTTGATCCGACCGTGATCAATGGCGGCATCATCAATTCCTATGGTACCAATGCGCGCCTTGGCGATGGTGACTGGATGGTGGTCGAGGCCGATGAGTCTGATGGCACCTTTGTTAAGGTCCCCTCGACCATTTCGGTCGTGACCAATATCGACCCGGAACATCTTGATCACTGGAAAAACTTTGATCAGCTGCGCGAGGCGTTCAAGAACTTCGTTCAGAACATCCCGTTCTATGGCTTTGCCGTTCTGTGCATCGACCATCCCGAAGTCCAGGCCCTGATCGGCAAGGTCACGGATCGCCGCATCTTTACCTTTGGCTTCTCCCCACAGGCCGATGTCCGTGCGGTTAATGTCCGCACCGAAATCGGCCAAAGCACCTTTGACGTCGTCATTCGCGAACGCGTCGATAGCGCCGAACGCGTGATCAGGGATGTCCGCCTGCCGATGGTTGGCGATCATAACGTGTCAAACTCGCTGGCCGCGATCACGGTCGCCCTCGAACTTGGCATTCCTGACGATAAAATCGTCTCCGCCTTTGACGGTTTCACCGGCGTCAAACGCCGCTTTACCAAAACCGGCGAAGTTGATGGTGTCACCATCATCGATGATTACGGCCACCACCCGGTCGAAATCAAGGCGGTGCTGAAGGCCGCCCGCAAGGCAACCGAAAACAACGTGATCGCCGTGGTCCAGCCACACCGCTATTCACGCCTGCATGACCTGTTCGAGGAATTCTGCACCTGCTTTAACGACGCCGACAGCGTGATCGTCGCCGACGTTTACGAAGCTGGCGAAAGCCCGATTGAGGGTGCCACGCGCGACGCACTGGTCGAAGGGCTTCGCAATCGCGGCCATCGCCACGTTGCCGCCCTTGAAGGGCCGGAATCACTGGCAAGCATGATCGCCAAAGAAGCCAAACCGGGCGATCTGGTCGTCTGCCTCGGTGCCGGATCGATCAGCGCATGGGCCAACGCCCTGCCCGCCCAACTTGAAGCGCTTAAGAACTGAGACTGAACCGAAACCTGAAACGGATTTGACGAGTTTGTCATGAGCACGCCGGGACATCACACACCGCTTATTGATCGCCTGCCAAAGGTGCGCGGCAAGCTGCGCGAAGGCGCACAATTGTCCAAGGTCACCTGGTTTCAGGTCGGCGGCCCGGCAGATGTGATGTTCCGCCCGGCTGATGAAATGGATCTCGCCGATTTCATCAAAAACCGCCCGGCCGAAATTCCGATCACCGTCATCGGGGTCGGATCAAACCTTCTGGTCCGTGATGGCGGCATTCGCGGGGTGGTCATCCGCCTTGGTCGGCCCTTTACCGATGCCATCATCAAGGACGGCGAAATTCATGCCGGGGCCGGTGCGCTTGATCTCAACGTCGCGCAAATGGCGCGCGACGCCGGGATTGCCGGGCTGGAATTTCTGTCTGGCATTCCGGGCACGATTGGCGGCGCGCTTCGCATGAATGCCGGGGCCTATGGCGCGGAAATCAAGGATGTTCTGGTCAGCGCCAATGCGATTGACGGCAATGGCGACCTTCATACCGTCACCGCCAAGGCGATGGATATGACATATCGGCACTGCGGCCTGCCCGAAGACTGGATTTTCACATCCGCCATCCTGCGTGGCAGGCCGGGCGACCCGGCCGAGATCACCAAACGCATGGATGAAATCCACGAAGCCCGTGCGGTATCACAGCCGATCAAATCGCGCACCGGCGGATCGACCTTCGCCAATCCCCTGCCGGATCGCGCATGGGAAGTCATTGATGCCGCCGGGTGCCGGGGGCTGACGATTGGCGGCGCACAGATGTCGCCGCAACACTGCAATTTCATGATCAATCTGGGCAATGCCACCGCCTTTGATCTCGAAGAACTCGGCGAAACCGTGCGCGAGCGCGTGAAAAAACATTGTGGCGTCGATCTGCGCTGGGAAATCCGGCGCATCGGCGACCGACTGGGACACTCGATCATAGGAAAAGACGCATGAGCAAGCATGTCGCCGTCATTTATGGCGGCTGGTCCGCAGAACGCCCCGTTTCCCTGTCCTCGGGCACGGAATGCATCAAGGCGCTGCGTGAAAAGGGCTATCGCGTCACCGAAATCGATGCCGGTCGTGATCTCGCCGCGCAGCTTGCCGCCATCGATCCCAAACCCGATGTCGTGTTCAACGCCCTGCATGGCCGCTGGGGCGAGGATGGCTGCGTGCAAGGGTTGCTTGAAATCATGGGCATTCCCTATACCCATTCCGGTGTGCGCGCATCCTCCATCGCCATGGATAAAATGTCGGCCAAGGCGATGTTCATGGAATATGACATCCCCTGCGCCCGCCACGTCTGGGTCTCGCGCGATGAAATCGCCTCGGGCAATGCCCTGCCCCCACCCTATGTCCTGAAACCCAATAACGAGGGGTCTTCTGTCGGGGTGGAAATTATCCTGACGCCGGAGGAAGAACAGAACATGCTGGCGCGTGAATGGATGCATGGCGATGGCGTGATGCAGGAAGAATTCATTCCCGGCCGTGAAATGACCGTCGCGGTCAAGGATGGCAAGGCGATGGAAATCATCGAAATCATGACCGGCAATCACGCCTTTTATGATTTTGAGTCAAAATATGTCGCGGGCGGCTCGGAACATATCATCCCGGCCGATATCCCCGGCGACCTTCGCGCCAAAATTCAGGATTGCGCCGAAAAGGCCTATCGTGCGCTGGGCTGTCGCGGGATTGCACGCGCCGATTTCCGTTATGACCCGGCCCATGACCGCGTCGCGATCCTTGAAATCAACACCCAGCCCGGCATGACCCCGACATCGCTTGTCCCCGATGCCGCCCGTCACGACGGTCTAAGCTTCGCCGACATTGTCGCCTGGATGGTCGAGGACGCCTCATGCGAGCGTTAGGAACCCTCGAAGAACAGGCGCGCGAACGCCGCGAGAAGCTTCAACAGCAGCACGGCGTTGGTGCCAACCTGAAAAAACTGGTGCGTGTTTTCTGGTGGTCGAGCCTCACGGCCCTGCTGATCGCCGGGCCCTTTGCGCTGTGGTATACCGGCAAGGCCGAAAAATGGTATGCCGTCGCCGAGGTGGAGGCGATCCGCCTTTCCGCCGAATTTGGCATGACGGTGAAAAACATCGAAGTCCGGGGGCGTGAAAAGACCGACCCCGAAGCCCTTCTGGCCGCCATCGGCCAGAAACCCGGCACCCCGATTGTCACCTTTGATGTCGATGCCGCGCGCGAACGCATCGAACAGCTTTCCTGGGTCCGCAATGCGATTGTCGAACGCCGCCTGCCCAACACCCTGATCGTCTCGATCACCGAACGCCAGCCGGTCGCCCTGTGGCAGACCGATACCGGCCATGTGGTGATTGATGCCGACGGGGCGCAGCTTCAGAATTATGAACTGGGCGATTATCTTGACCTGCCGGTCGTGGTCGGCGCGGACGCCCCCGAACATGCCAGCGAAATGCTCACCACGCTCAAATCCATCCCGCGCCTGTTTGACATGGTCAGCGGCGCACAGCGCATCGGCAACCGCCGCTGGAACATCCAGCTTGCCAACGGCATGTTCATCCGCCTGCCCGAAGAAAACATCGACAAGGCCTGGGCCCGCCTCGATCAGCTTGATCAGGAACATCACATCCTGTCACGCGACGTGCTGATCGTCGATCTGCGCCTGCCTGATCGCACCTTTGTCCGCCTGACCCCCGGTGCTGCCGAACAACGCCGCAACCCGCCAAAAAAAGGTAACGCGGCCTAAGGCCGCGCACCGTTTTCTCTAACAAAAGACCCGGAGCAAAAGGGCGGCTTCTGCTCCGGGGATAGCCGGTCGGTCGAAAATCAACCGTCCGGCCGGTGGGCGATGCGGTCAAACGACCTTATTTTGCAATCCGATTGACTGGTGCCAATCCCTGACAGATACGGTTGACGTTATCTGCCATGACATTTCTGCGCCGTTCAATCGTGCCATGGGTCCAGCCCGACATGTGCGGCGTCATTGTAATGTTGCCGAGCTCATGAAACGGCAGGCGGGAGGGATAGGTCACCGCGTCCGGTCCGCCCGGATACTGGTACCATGTATCAATAAAGGCATGTGCGATCAGGCCGTCTTTTGATGCCCCAAACAGCGCCTCTTCATCAACCACCCCACCGCGGCCGACATTCATGAAAACCGCAGTCGGCTTCATGTTGGCAAACGCCTTGCCATCGACAAGGCCGGTCGTGTTGGCCGCCAGCGGCAGCGTATTCACGACAACATCCACATGCGCCAGCATTTCCCTGAAATCATCAATGGCATGAAACGCATCGATCTGGCTCTGATCCTCAGGGCGGGAACGATTGGCAACATGCACATTCATGCCAAACGCCTTGGCGCGTTGAGCAATCGCCTTGCCGATATGCCCGTAACCCAGAATACCGATTGTGGTATTGCCAAGCTCCGTTCTCATGCCAGATGGGCCACCCGCCCAGTATTTCCAGTCCCCTTTGCGCAAACGCGCGTCGGCATCGCCAAGCGGAACATGACGCGACAGCAACGCACACATCGCATATTCCGCAATCGCGATCTCATGCCCGAAACAATTGCAAAGATCGGCATCCACCGGCAGGTCCGAAACTCGGATGCCGTCATAGCCCGCACCCGGCACCTGATAAAGTTTCAGGTTACGCGGCGTTGGAAAACTGTCATCAAACCTGATACCGATAATGACATCCGCCGTGGCATAGGCTTCGCGATCCGCCTCACTGCCAAGATGATCGGGCAACAGAACAAGCTCATGCGCCGTATCAAGCAATTCGGCAAAACCGGGATGAAAAGTCGAGGCATTCGCCCCATGGAACACGACCTTCACGAAATCCTCCCACATATGGTTATTATTTTTGCGGCTTGATATTTTCTGATATTTCACAAAATTTCAACAGGAAAATCGCAAAACCCTATTGGCCCTCCGGCCCCTATCTCAAAATGGATCAAAGTCCTGCGTCACGTCAAAAATGCTCGGCGCGATACTGCTTTCAAGAACCGGGAACATCGCATCCACAAACTCGATCAGCTTGTCCGACGCAACCAGTGCCTCATCCTTTTTGCCCTCGACAACCGCATTCAGAACATCCAGATGGCTGTCGATGGTCACGTCAAGCGACACCCCATCATCCGTCTGCGTATGATAAATCCACCCCAGACGGCGGAAAATCGTATGCAGGGGACGCAAGGTATATTCAAGAAACGGCTCGCCGCAGGCCGCCAGCATCATCTGATCAATCCGGCGGTCAAATTCGTTGAACTCGACAATCGTCATCTTGTCGCGATGCGTGGTCAAAAGCCCGATCAGGTGGCGCATCTGACTTCTGTGCGACGTACTCGCCCGCGCACTCGCCAGCGACACGACAAACCTTTCCATATCGCGGCGCAGCCGCAACAGCAAATGGGTGCGCGTCAGGTCAATCGGCGCAATCTGGATGCCCTGGCGGGGCTGAATGATCATAAGGGTATCGGCTGACAGGCGCGTGACCGCCTGATGAACCGGCGTGCGGCTGATACCGGTTGCGGTTTGCAAATCCTGTATGCGCAGATAACTGCCCGGCTTCAATTCACAGGTCACGATAAGTTCTTCAAGCTTGTTATAGGCAAGCTCGTTTAAGTTTTTGCCCCCGCCCGATCCCGTTTTTCCCGGCTCGGAAGAATCGCCTGAAATGGCCTTATCTTTCTGTTTCGGTGCCATTATTTCTCTCTGTAATTTCATAAAAAGTCACAATATATTTGTTTTTATTCAATACCATATATACACATTCCCATGGATGGAAAAGTAAAACCTGTTGAAGTTCCCGCTTGATACATGTTACTGATGTTTCGTGAAATATCACAACATGTCACATAAGGGAGGAACCAACGACATGAAAAAACTAACAAAAACATTAACCGCCTTGGCCGCCACCGGCTTTCTGACCTTCACCACCTCACAGGCCTTCGCGGCCGACCCGACCCCGCTGCAATTCCAGACACATCACAACGCCTCGTCATTGCAGGGCAAGGCACTGTTGCGGTTTGCCGACCTTGTCAAAGAATATTCCGATGGCACGGTGCAGATCGAAATGCACACCAGTTCGTCGGTCGTCAATTCGAACGAGGCCTTCGAAGCATCCAGCATGGGCATCATTGACGGTGACGCAACCGGTGCGGGCTATATCACCGGCAAAAACCCTGCCTTCCAGTTCTATGGCGACATCATGGGCGGCTACAGCACCCCGGAACAGCTTCTTGGCTGGTACAAGGATGGCGGTCTCGACCTCGCAAACGAGCTGTATCACAAATTCAACATGCATCTTGTCGGTGTGTTCATCGCAACCCCCGAGTCATTAAGCTCAACCACCCCGCTTGCCGGGATCAATGATCTTAAGGGCTGGAAATTCCGCTCGCCTCCGGGCATGGAATCCGAAATTTTCCAGAAACTTGGCGCAGGCCCGGTTGTGATGCCGTTTGGCGAAGTGTTCACCGCCATGTCCACCGGCACGGTTTCGGGGGCCGATGCCTCCACACTCGCCGTGAACAAGAAACTCGGCCTCTATGACATCGCCAAATACGCGACCTATCCGGGCTTCCATTCCATGCCGATCGAACATATCGCGATTAATCTGGAAAAATGGAATGCGCTGAACGACACCCAGCAAAAGGCAATGCAGGACGCCATTGCAACGATTGCCCCGGAAGTCATCGCAGAATCAAACAAGCTTGATCAGGAAGCCGCCAAGGAACTGACCGAGGCCGGCGTCACCCTTGAAGACTGGAGCAACGAAGACCGTCTGGCATTCCGCAAGGCGGCACAGGACGTATGGGCCGACTGGGCAACGCGGAGCCCCGAAGCCAAGGCGGCCTATGACGCACATATCGCCTACATGAAGAAAAACGGCATCCTCGACTAACCAGCAAGTCCGTCATTCTGATCCTCGGGGGTTTCCCCCGGGGGCTTTTCTGGAGGTCCGCGATGCAGGCAACCCCGAAACGCGTGCGCAGCTTTCAATTCGTCGTCGCACTATTTTCCCTACTTCTTTTGATCATTGTCGGGGTGACTTTTTACGAAGTCATCGCACGCTACATATTCAGAACCCCGACAATCTGGGCCAATGAACTGGCCTTGTGGCTCTCGGCAATCCTGTTTCTGGCTGCGGGCCTCTATGCCATGCAAAGAGACCAGCATCTCAGAATTACCGTCCTCTATGACGCAAGCCCCGCATGGCTCCAGCGCATATTCGATCTCATCACGCTGGCCTGCTGCCTGACATTCTGTCTGGGCATTGCATGGTTCGGCGCGCCCAGTTCGTGGCAATCCCTGATGAATTGGGAACCGTTTGGCACGGCGTGGAACCCGCCGATCCCGGCAACGGTAAAGCCGCTCATTGTTCTGACAACCGGTTTGATGGCGCTCTACGGGATCATCAACTGCGTCAAAAGGTTCCGTGGCATCCCCGCAGACACCGCAGAATCAGTCACGGAGGACAACCGTGTCGATTGAACTCATTTCCATTATCCTCGTCGGTGGCGTCTTTGCCCTGATGGCGCTGGGTGTTCCGCTGGCTTTCGCCGCCGGGTCGCTTGCCGTCCTTGTCAGCTATCTTAAATTCGGTCCGGCGGTCATCGCACTTGCCCACAAAACGGTTTACGGGCTTGCGACCGAATATTCGCTGCTGTCCGTACCGCTTTTCATTCTGATGGCAACCCTGCTGGAACGCTCCCGGCTGGCACAGGATCTTTACGATGCCCTGTTCAAGGTTTTCGGGAATCTGAAGGGCGGCGTTGCGACCGTAACCCTGATCATTTCCGTTTTCATGGCCGCCATAAGCGGCATCATCGGCGGCGAAATCGTTCTGCTTGGTCTGATTGCCCTGCCACAGATGATGCGCCTGCAATATGACCGGAAACTCTCCATCGGGATCATCTGCGCGGGCGGGTCACTCGGGACAATGGTGCCGCCTTCGATTGTCCTGATCATTTACGGCCTGACCGCCGATGTCTCGGTGCAAAAGCTCTTTCTGGCGTCCTTCGTACCGGGCTTCGCGCTCGCCTTTGCGTACTTTGCCTATATCTATATTCGCTGCACGCTTAATCCGGCCCTGACCCCAAAGGCACCGGAAAAAACCGAGCCCTTCACAAAACAGGATTTCTTACGCGGCGTTCTGCCACTACTTGTCCTGATCGGCATCGTTTTTGGCTGCATCTACGGTGGGGTGACCTCCATTACCGAGGCCGCGGGCATCGCGGTTGGCGTCTCCATCCTTATCATCGCCCTGCGATCCGAACTGAACATAACCATGCTGTGGCAGGCCCTGACACGCACCCTGCAATCCTGCGGGATTATCCTGTGGGTGACGTTTGGCGCGGCATCGCTGATTGCCATTTACAATCTTTCGGGCGGCCAGCGCTTTGTCACCGGCATGATCACCGGTCTGGATATCGCACCTGTTGTCACGATCATGCTGATGATGGCGATCTTCATCGTACTCGGGCTGTTCATGGACTGGATCGGCATCCTGCTTCTGACCATTCCGATCTTTGTGCCGATCGTCACCCAGCTTGGCTATGACCCGGTATGGTTCGGGGTGCTTTTCTCGCTGACCATGCAGGTGGCATTCCTCTCGCCGCCTTTTGGTCCGGCTGCTTTCTATCTCAAAAGCGTCGCCCCGCCGGAAATCACCCTTCAGACGATTTTCGCGTCTCTCTGGCCTTTCATGCTCATTCAGATCGCCTTCCTGGCGCTGATGCTCACCTTCCCGTCCATCGCGCTATGGCTCCCGGAAATACTCAATTAATCTGAATTCGGATAAGAAAATGAAGATCACAGCAATCAAAACCTACCGCGTAGACGAATTTGCCAATGTCCTGTGGGTCCATGTCGAAACGGATGCGGGCATTACCGGCCTTGGCGAAACCTTCTATGGTGCCGGTGCTGTCGAAGCACACATTCACGACACGCTGGCCGGACGCCTGATCGGGCAGAACCCCCTTCACATCGAAGCCCTGCACAAGGAAATGGTCAACCTGCCGATGGCACAATCATCGACGGGCGCGGAATATCGTGCGGCATCCGCCATCGACATTGCCCTTTGGGATATCTTTGGCAAGGTCTGCGACCAGCCCGTCCATCAGATGCTGGGCGGTTTGTGCTGGGATAAAATCCGGATTTACAACACCTGTGCCGGCTATCGCTATGTCCGCACCAACAATATCAAACCCGTATCGAACTGGAACCTTGGCGAACCGGAAGGCCCCTATGAGGATCTGGACGGTTTCATGAACCGCCCCGCCCAACTGGCCGAAAACCTTCTGGAATCCGGCATCACGGCCATGAAAATCTGGCCATTTGATCCGATGGCGGCCGAAACACGCGGCCAGTACATCACCGCCGAACAGATGAAAAAGGCGATCCGTCCCTTCGAAGAAATCCGCAAGGCCGTGGGCGACAGAATGGAAATCATGGTGGAATTCCATTCCCAATGGAACCTGCCGACCGCCAAGAAGATCGCCCGCGAACTCGAACAGTTCAGCCCGACCTGGTACGAAGACCCGATCCGCATGAACTCGCCGCAGGCTCTGGCAGAATTTGCCGCATCCACTGATGTCTGGACCTGTGCCAGTGAAACACTGGGATCACGCTGGCCCTACAAGGATATGCTCGACCGTGATGCAACCCATGTGGTCATGGTTGACCTGTGCTGGACCGGCGGCCTTACCGAAGGCAAGAAAATCGCCGCCCTGGCCGAAACATGGCATCGCCCGTTTGCCCCGCATGACTGCATCGGGCCGGTTGGTTTTGCCGCCGCCATTCACATGTCGTTCAGCCAGCCAAACACCCTCATTCAGGAAAGTGTCCGCGCCTTCTACAAGGGTTGGTACAATGAACTGGTCACCGCCGTTCCGAAAATCGAAAACGGCTATGTCTATCCGATGGAAGGCCCCGGCCTTGGTGTCGAATTGCAGAAATCCTTCTTTGATCGCAGCGACCTGACCGTCCGCGAAAGCAAAGCCTGAAAATAAAAGCCCGTTGGAGGAAACATGTCTCTCGAACTTTTCTCGCTCGCCGGTAAAACAGCCCTCATAACCGGCTCTTCCCGCGGTCTTGGTCGCGCCTTTGCCGAAGGTCTGGCTGCCGCCGGGGCCACCGTCATCCTGAACGGCACCAATTCCGAACGTCTGTCGCAGGCCTGCAAGGAAATGTCTGATGCGGGTATGAAAGTCGATATGTCCCTGTTTGACGTCACCGACGAAGCCGCAATCAGGGCCGCCTTTGACCGCTTCGATACGTCCGGTATGCAGATCGACATATTGATCAATAATGCCGGTATCCAGTTCCGCAAACCCATGCTGGAACTCGACACCGCCGACTGGCAGCGCGTGATTGATACCAATCTGACATCCGCCTTCATGATTGGCCGCGAAGCCGCCAAACGCATGGTCAAACGCGGGCATGGCAAAATCGTCAATATCGGATCACTGACAAGCGAACTGGCACGTGCCACCGTCGCCCCCTACACCGTCGCCAAGGGCGGCATCAAAATGCTGACCAAGGCGATGGCAGCCGAATGGGGCGAACACGGCCTTCAGGCCAACGCGATTGGTCCGGGTTACATGCTTACCGACATGAACGCGGCGCTGACATCCAACCCGGAATTTGACGCCTGGGTCAAGGCACGCACCCCCGCACGCCGCTGGGGCCGGCCTGACGAGCTGATCGGTACGGCGATTTATCTCTGCTCGGATGCGTCGAACTATGTGAACGGTCAGATCATCTATGCCGATGGCGGCATGATTTCCGTTCTTTAAGGTGATCTTAGATGTACTCTGTTGTCATACATTCACCCCATGACCTGCGTGTCGATCAGATCGACCAGCCCGGCGCACCGGAACCGGGCACGATAACCGTTCAGATCGACAAGGGCGGCATCTGCGGCTCTGACCTGCACTACTATCATAACGGCGGTTTTGGCACGGTTAAAATCCGCGAACCGATGGTTCTCGGGCATGAAGTCGCCGGTACGATCATTGCCGTTGGTCAAAACGTGACCGGCCTTGCCGTTAATGACAAGGTCGCGGTCAATCCCTCCATGCCATGCAACCAATGCCAGTATTGCCGCGCGAACATGCGCAACCAATGCACCGACATGCGTTTCTTTGGCAGCGCAATGCGCTTTCCCCATCAACAGGGCCTGTTCCGCCAACAGATCAACCTGCCCGCCGAACAACTGGTCAAACTGTCCCCCGACATCAATATGGAACACGCCGCCTGCAGCGAACCCTTGGCCGTCTGCCTGCATGCGGTGCGTCAGGCCGGGGCACTGTCGGGGAAAAAAGTCCTCGTTTCCGGTTGCGGTCCCATCGGCTGCCTGACCATTCTGGCCGCCGCCCATTCCGGGGCGCACTGGATTACCGCGACCGACCTGTCAAAGGCCGCCTTGGATATTGCGGCAAAGGCAGGTGCCAATAGCTGCATCGATGTTGCCCGCAATGCCGATGCCTTCAAAACGCTCGGCATGAACAAGGGCACGCAGGATGTGGTCTTTGAATGCTCCGGCAGCCCGCAGGCGCTTGCCAATGCATTCGACGCGGTCAAACCGGGCGGCACCATCATCACGGTCGGCCTTGGCGGCAATGGCGAACTCCCGCTCAGTCTCGCCGTCACCAAAGAAGTCAGAATGATCGGAAGCTTCCGCTTTGATGCGGAATTTGCCCAGGCCGCAGAACTGATTGACCGCAAGGTCATTGACGTTTCACCGATCATCAGCTCGGTGCTGCCCTTCCGGGACGCCAAAACCGCCTTCGACCTTGCCTCTGATCGCAGCCAATCCATGAAAGTACAACTGGATTTCGGCTGACGGCTGACCTATTCGTCCGCGCGCCCCTATCGCCGCGCGGATCACCGGGGCGGGCAAGACACCTCGATAACCTTGCCCGCACTCGCTGCAACGATCTATCTCGGGGCAAAGATGCAGGCCATACGCACGCGACCGCGTTAAACAGCATTCACAGGTGCGCAACACACTTGTCGCCCCCGCCCGCTCGCCCCCATCTTTGTCTGCCTGATCTCGGGCCACCAACAACACCTCAACCCACCAAAAAAGGTAACTCTGCCCCACGCTACATGCCCTGCCCGCAAAGCACCCTGAATAAATCCTCATACAAATAATATTAATGGCGGATTTCCGGGATTTATCTGGCAGGTTGGGGCTGAAAACCTGCCTGAAATGCCGGTTTTGAAAATCAATTCCTCATACAAATAAAAACGCTGTTTTTACGCTTTGCCGGGCCGATGATTCACGCCCGAAAAGCGATTAACAACCAAAAATGAATAATCGATCTTATTTTTCACTTTAAATGAATAATAAGTCCGGGAAATCGGCCGCTTAAATATCGTTGCGCCAGACCGGGATCGGCGCGCTCAGCGATTGCAGATTTGCCCCTTCCCGCCCCTCGATCATGTCCAGCAGATGGGTCGCCAATTGCTGCCCCGCCACGATCAGATCCTCCCGCAAACTGTCGATCCGGGGCCGGGTAAAGTTCAGCAAATCCGACGTTTCCTTGGCGATCACATCGATGTCCCGCCCGACATCCATCCCCGACTGGATCATCCCGTCAATCAGCGCCATCGCACACAGCTCGCTGCCGCAAATCACCCCGTCGGGCACATAATCCTGATAACGCAATGCCATGCCGGCCTGGCGCAAAACCTCGCTGCTGCTATCAAGGTCTATCCCGCCAAGCACCTGAAAAGGCACAGCTTCTGCCTCCGCCACCGCGGCAAGCCCGGCCAGCGTTTCCTGATAATATGAAAATTCCGACGGCGGCGAAAGCAGCGCCAGCCGCCTGCGCCCCCGCGCAATCAGACGCCTTGCCGCCATCTCGCAAAACGCCCGGTTATCAAAATCGTGATAGGCATGACCCGGTGCCGAAAGACACCGGCCATGCGCCACAAACGGCAGTCCGCTTTGGCTCAGGGCCTGCACCCGTTCATCATCGGGCCTGATATGGGTGATGATCACCCCGTCGGCAGCCCGGGTATTAAGCACATATCGCACCGGGTCCATCGGGTCATCGGCACGTGATTGTGGTGTTACAACAAGGTGATAGGGCGTACCGCGAATGACATCGGAAATGCCGACAATCAGCCGTCTGGCAAATTCCGGCACCTTGTCGGTCTGATCAAGGATCAGGCTGATAACATTGGTTTTTCCCGTCCGCAAACGCACCCCGGCCCGGTCCGGGTGATAGCCGATGGCATCTGCCACCTTGCGCACGCGCAGCTTGGTTTTCGCACTGATATCATGCGCATCCTTAAGCGCGCGCGACACCGTCGTCACACCAAGACCGGTCATTTCCGCAATGGTTTTAAGGGTCGGCCGGGTTTGGGCGGCGGGGCGCTCAACCTTCCCGGCAAGATCGTGATCAGACAGTTGTCAAAGCCTCCGTGGGGTATTCCAAGGTCAGGACCTAGCGCAGTCTTACGCCGCTTTCGGGGTCAAAAAACACAACTTTTTCAAGGTTGAACACAAGTTCGGCATGGCTGTTGGCCTGCCCGCTCCAGTCCTGATGCAGGCGGGTCACCACCTCCTTGCCGCCCAGCGACGTGATGGCAAAAATATCCGCCCCGGCCGGTTCAACCACATCAATCCGGCACGATGCACTGACCGCCTGCTGCCCGTCGCGCACCAGTGCCCGGTTATCGGCATCGGTGATCGCCTCGGGCCGGATGCCGACAATGACTTCCTGCCCGTCCCGCGCCCGGACATCCGCGGGCAGTTGTTGAAATTCAAGCATCAGCGGCTCTTCGCCCGCCCGCGCCATTTCAACCGCACTGCCCCGCACCGTCGCCGGGATCAGGTTCATCGCGGGCGATCCCATGAAATCGGCAACAAACAGGTTGGCCGGATCGTTATAAATCTCGGCCGGGGTGCCGTATTGCTGAACAATACCGTCCTTCAGGACCGCGATCCGCGTGCCCAGCGTCATGGCTTCGATCTGGTCATGGGTGACATAGACAATCGTGGTGCCGAATGTCTGATGCATGCGTTTGATTTCGGTGCGCATATCGACGCGCAGCTTGGCATCAAGGTTTGATAACGGTTCATCAAACAGGAAAAGCTGCGGATTGCGCACAAGCGCACGGCCCATCGCAACGCGCTGGCGCTGCCCGCCCGAAAGCTGGCCGGGCTTGCGATCCAGAAGATGTTCGATCTGAAGCGTCTTGGCGACCTCGGCGACCTTGGCGGCGCGCTCATCCTTTGGCATGCCGCGCATTTCAAGGCCAAACGCGATGTTCTGCCCGACATTCATGTTGGGATAAAGCGCATAGCTTTGAAACACCATCGCGATATTGCGCTCCGACGGCGGCAGATCATCAATGACATTGCCTGCAATGCGGATTTCCCCGGTCGTCAGCTTTTCCAGCCCGGCAATGGTATTAAGCAAAGTCGATTTGCCACAGCCCGACGGCCCGACAAGCACCAGAAAACCGCCTTCTTCAACATCAAGCGTAATATCGCGCAGAACCTTGATCGGACCGAAACTTTTGCACACCTTGTCGATTTGCAGAAAGGACATGATAACTTCCCTGTAAGTCTTTTTATGAGCTAACCCTTGACCGCACCGGCCATCAGTCCGCGCACGAAATAGCGCCCGGAAACGATGTAAACGATCAGTGTCGGAAGGGCGGCAAGAACCGCACCGGCAAAGTGCACATTGTATTCCTTGACCCCGGTCGAGGATGAAACGAGGTTGTTGAGCGCAACCGTCATCGGCATCGAATCAAAATCGGCAAATGACGCCCCGAACAGGAAATCATTCCAGATATTGGTAAATTGCCAGATCACAGTCACCACAATGATCGGCCCGGAACTGGGCAGAAGAATACGGGTAAAGGTCCGCCAGAACCCGGCCCCGTCCATCTTTGCCGCCTTGATCAGCTCGTCTGGGAACGCCGCGTAATAGTTACGGAAAAACAGCGTGGTAAAGCCAAGACCGTAAACCACATGCACCAGAACCAGCCCGCCGGTCGTGCCTGCCAGACCAATCATGCCCAGCACGCGTGCCATCGGGATCAGGACGATCTGAAACGGGATAAAACAGGCAAACAGCATCAGCCCGAAAATGATCTTGTCCCCCGGAAACCGCCATTTGGTCAGAACATACCCATTCAGCGCCCCAAGCCCGGTCGAGATGGCGACCGCCGGTACAACCATCATGATGCTGTTGATGAAATAGGGTTTAAGTCCCGTCGGCTCGACCCCGATCTGGGCCTGTGACCACGCGGTAAGCCAAGGCTCGAAGGTGAACATTTCGGGGAACGACATCATGTTTCCGCCCCGGATTTCATCAAGCGTCTTAACCGAATTGACCAGCATCACGAATAGCGGCAGCAGGTAATAAACCGCAAACAGGATCAGGACCGCATAAAGGGCCGCCCGCAACAGCTTTCCGGTGCCAAAGGAGGATTGTGTTGAACGCGACATCAGCGGCGCTCCCGAAGTTCGGAATAAAGATAGGGCACAATGATCGAGGCAATCATCGCCAGCATGATCACCGCCGACGATGCCCCAACTCCCATCTGGTTTCGCGTGAAGGTATAGGAATACATGAACGTCGCGGGCAGCTCGGTCGCCCGCCCCGGCCCGCCATTGGTCAGCGCAATGACAAGGTCATAGGCCTTGATCGCCAGATGGGCCAGAACCACAAAGGCCGACAGGAACACCGGGCGTAATTGCGGAATGACGATACGGGTATAGAGGCTCCATCGGCTGGCACCATCCATCTGGGCGGCCTTGAGGATTTCAGTGTCAATCCCGCGCAAACCCGCCAGAAACATCGCCATGACAAAACCCGACGATTGCCAGACCGCCGCAATCACCACGGTATAGATCGCCATGTCGCGATCCTTGATCCAGTTGAAGGTAAAGCTTTCCCACCCCCAAAGATGCATGGTGTTTTCAAGACCAAGCCCCGGATCAAGAAACCATTTCCATGCCGTGCCGGTGACAATGAAGGACAGCGCCATCGGATACAGATAGATCGGGCGCAAAACGCCTTCGCCGCGAATTTTCTGATCCAGCAGGATCGCCAGAACCAGCCCCAGCACCGAACAGATCGCAATGTAAAGAATACCGAAAATCGCAAGGTTTTGCAGGGCAATCAGCCAGTTTCGCTGCCCCCACAGATTGGCATAGTTGCCAAATCCCTCAAGCTCGTAGGAGGGCAGCATCCGGCTGTCGGTCAGCGACAGATAGCCGGTGTAAATGATAAATCCGTAAACGAATAAAAGGATCAGAAACAGGCTGGGGCTCAGCACCAGACGGGGCAGAACCTCCCGCAGGGTTGCCTGTGCCTTGCCGGGCAAGGATGATTGCATGGGTGATGCTCCGCACTTTGTCCGGCGGCCGGGATGCTATCCGGCCGCCGGTTTCGTTTTTGGTCTTATTGAGCGGATTCAACCGCGTTGACGAGTTCCTCGACAGCGGCCGCACTGTCATATTCGCCGTTAAAATGCGCGGTAATCACGTCATACATCGCGTTTTTGACCCCGGCCGGAACCGAATGGCCATGCGCCATCGACCCGAACAGTGTGCCCTTTTCATTGGCAGCAGCAAGTTCGGCCATGCCTTTTTTGCCACAGGCATCAAAGTCGTCATTGGGCACATCGGTGCGCGCCGGGACCGATCCCTTGACCACGTTGAATGCCGACTGGAAGCTTGGCGACATCACGGCTGATGCCAGTTTCATCTGCGCGTCCTGACGGTCTTCGCCAACCTGGAACATCACGAACTGGTCAGAGTTGAACGTCACTGCATCCTGTGTTCCGGGGAAACGGAAGCACATGAAATCAGTGTCGGGCACCTTGCCGGCATTCAGAAACTCGCCCTTGGCCCAGTCGCCCATGAACTGCACCCCGGCTTCCTTGTTGATCACCATCGCGGTCGCAAGGTTCCAGTCCCGGCCCGAGAAATTGTCATCAACATAGGTGCGCAGTTGCGCCATGCGATCAAACACGGTTTTCATCGTGTCCGACCCCAGCGCGTCCGGATCGGTATCGATCATGGATGCCTGATAGAATTCCGGCCCGCCGGTTGCCATGACGACCGCATCAAAGATCGTCGCGTCCTGCCATGCCTGTCCACCGTGGGCGACCGCGGTGTAACCGGCATCCTTGATTTTATCGAGCGCCGCAATCAATTCGTCCCAGTTGGTCGGCTGCTTCAGGCCAAGCTCATCAAAGATCGCCTTGTTGGCCCAGACCCAGTTGGTTGAATGGACGTTGACCGGGGCCGCGATCCAGTGACCGTCATATTTCGAAAACTCTTTTAAGGCATCGGGAACAACTTCTTCCCAGCCTTCCTTTGAGGCCAGATCGTCAAGATTGCCCAGAACACCCTCGCCCGCCCAATCCTTGATATCAAAACCAAGCATCTGAACCGCGGTCGGTGCATTGCCCGATGTAACGCGTGCGCGCAGCACGGTCATGGCCTGTTCGCCACCACCACCAGCAACCGGCATGTCGTTCCACGAAACACCCTGATCTTCGAGATCCTTTTTAAGAACCTGAAGCGCCTTCGCTTCGCCGCCCGCCGTCCACCAATGCAGGACTTCCACACTTTGCTGTGCCGATGCGATGCTGGTTGAAAGCCCGAATGCCGCGATCATACCGATCCCGGCACATGTCATTTTGCCAAGAAACATGCTGTTTCCTCCCTGTTGGCTTTTTTGATTTGGCAGTTGATTACTGCAACGTTACAGGTCGAAGTCAAGCGCCTCCTGTAACGTTGCAGTACAGCAAAGCCGCCAACAGGCGCAAAACCTGTGATTGATCCGACTGCGTTATTGCGTCGCAAAATAGTGCATTTGTTATTGCCGGAAACTGGAACGCGGAAGACTCCGCCTCATATAAAAAGGCGCCAGCCATGATCCTGTCATGGTTTCTGGCGCCCGAATTTTCGGATGGCTTGCGATGGTCAGGCGGCGTCGCCGATATCCCAGAACACACCGGCCATCATTTGCAGGGCCTGTCGGCTGAGGCTTTGCAGGATGTGTTCGTTGGGCGCATGCTGAGAGCATGATGCATAGGAATGCGGCACCCAGACGGTTGGCAGATCAAGGATATAGGCAAATGTATCATTGGGCAGCGACCCGCCAAGATTGGGCAGGATTGCCGGTTTGGTTCCGGTGGTCTTGATGATTGAATCGCGTACACGCGTGACCCACGGATGGGACGGGTCAAGCCGGGTTGCCCGGAAGAACCCCTTGGCCGAGGGAATGATTTCAACATCCGTAAAGCCATGTTTATCAAGGTGGCGGCGCAAAGCCGGCAGAATGTCATCCGCATCCGTGCCGACCACATAACGCAACTGGCAATGCGCAATAGCTTCAGGCGCGATGGCGTTGACCGGTTTTTCAGGGTTTCCGGCCTTTGCCGCAAGTACCGCAAAGCTGTTCCAGCCATAAACCTTTTCCGCCAGTGACAGGCTTTCCTCGCCCCAGTCAGGGTTGATTGTCGGCCCGGTTTCGGGTTGGGTGATTGCGCAATCCTTTAGGGCTTCCCGGACTTCGTCATTCAGGCTGTCAGGACGCCATTCCGGTACCTGAATCTGTCCTCGACGATCAACGATGGATGCAATCGCATGCGAAAGAACAATCATCGGGTCTTTCAGCAAACCGCCCCAGTTCCCGGAATGGTGGCCGCCTTCACGATATTTAAGCGACAGCGCAAAATTGATCGCCCCGCGTGACCCCATGAACATGGTCGGGCGTTCGGCACTCAGGCGCGGACCGTCCGATGCAATCAGGACATCGGCGGCAAACAGATCGCGATAATTGGTAAACAGTTCGGCAAGGCCGGGCGACCCCGCCTCTTCGCCCATCTCAATGATGACCTTGCAGTTAAAGCCCAATGCACCACGTGTCTGAATGACCGACCGCAGGGCCGCCAGATTGATGCAATGCTGCACTTTGTTATCCGCCGTACCGCGCCCGTAAATCCGATCACCTTCGATCACCAGCTTGAAAGGTTCAAGGCCTTCGCGCCATTCGCCTTCCTGTGCGAGGATCACATCGCCATGCCCGTATGTCAGAACAGTCTGCAGGTCATCACCTTCGTGTCGTTCGGCAAACAGGAACGGTCCGAAACCGGGCTTGGGATTATCGATGATGCGGGTTTCAAACCCCATATCGCGCACCATCGGCACAATCACATCGGTAAGATACCCATAAAGCGCTTCGAGATTATCGGGCTTCTGGCTTTCGGTTTTCTGTTCGACCATTCGACGCAGTTCGTCGATAAACTGCCCATCTTCAAAATACCGGGTTACATTTTCGATAGCATCAGCACGCGTTGACATTGATTGATCCTTGTTCTTTCCGATAAGCCATCCAATTCCCAAAGGAACGACGGAGCATTTTGTGTTTCACGAACCATCCCGGTTTTCCGCCACCGCATCGCCCCAGGGCGACATGATTTCGGTCATGCCCTGATTGAAGTTTCCCTGCCGAAGAACCCCGGCCGGGCAGGCAAAGGCATAGGGGAAAGCGGTCCGGCGCGTGGTCACGCAACGATGCCCTTCCCCCAGAGCCGCAATGATATCGGGCGAAAGGCTTTGATCGATGATCACCGTATCGCCGCCGCTGAAATCAACCCGCGCCTGATGGAAGGCGTCTTCGAGGGTCATATCGAAATCCATCAGGCAGGATGTCAGTTGCAGGATGGCTGGCAAAATCTTGCGCCCGCCCGATGCTCCGATGGCAAAACGCCGGTCCTTGTGCCGCCCGATTGCCGGGCAGACATTCATCAAACACCGCTTATTAGGTGCTAACGAGTTTGGCCGTCCCGGTTCGGGATCGAACCACAGGATCCCGTTATTCATCAAAAGCCCGCTTCCGGGCAGCACGACCTTGGATCCGAAAATGGACAGCAATGTCTGGGTCACCGCGACCATGTTGCCATGTCGATCCGTCACACTGAAATGCGTGGTGCAGGCGGGGGCGCGACTGTCATCAACGTCCCCCATATCGCGCAACCGGCGTTTATAGGTCGCCTTAAGCGCATCGACATACGCCCCATAGGCATCCGCCCCCGGTGACGTCCCCTCAAAATTCTGATGCGACAGGATTTCCAGACATTCCGCAAGGTTTTCACCCGCCGTCATCGCAGGCGGCGTATAGACCGCCCCCCCGCGATAGGATGCTGTCAGCGGATCAGACAAAACAGCCTGATAGAACTTCATGTCATCAAGCGACAAACATCCCCCGGCGTCCCTGACATCGGCAACGATTTCCGCCGCAAGATCGCCTTCGTAAAATTCACGCGCACCTTTATCGGCGATGCGTTGCAGGGTGGCCGCCATCCGGTCAAGATTGATCCGCTTGTCCGAAAGGGCCGTCCATCCGGCAATAGTCGGCCACTGCCCATCTTCCAGAAAGGTCTCCGCCGCGGTCGGGTTTTTGGCAAGTTCGCGGGTACTAGACGCGATGATAAGGGCGGCATACCAATCAACCGATAACCCGCCCGACGCAAGCTTGGCCGCCGGCGAAACAAGATCACGCCACGGCATCGTGCCAAACCGGTCAAAGGCAAGCTCCATACCGGCAACGGTACCGGGTACCGCAATCGCGGTTGCACCAATCTGGTTACGATCCCCGACGACCCGCGCCCACGGGAACAGGTCGCCTGCAACGCCTTGGCCCGATAACGGATAATCGGCGATATCAAGCCCGGCGGGGGACCGCATCCCGAAGGTAATGCTATAGGTCCGGTCTTCATCGGCACGATAGATCATCATCGCACCGCCACCGGCCGGGCCACTCATCCAGGGTTCGACCACCCCCATGGCAAAGGATGTGGCAATCGCGGCATCAATGGCATCGCCACCGGCGGCAAGAATGTCAGCCCCGACCTGGGCGCCTAGCTTATGCTGGGCTGCGACCACCCCACCATTTTCGACGGCGACGACGTTTTTACGGACCGACTGCATGTTGGAAAAATTGTCGCGGATCATTGAACCGCCCCTTCGACCAGATGACATTCAACCCGCTTGCCCTGATGCAGGGTCGCCACCGGTGCCTTGGTCGAACAGATATCAATCGCGCGCGGGCAGCGCGGATGGAAATGGCATCCACTGGGCGGGTTGATCGGATTGGGGAATACGGCACCCAATTGCGTGTCGGGCACGCCAAGGGACGGGTCCGGCGTCAGAACGGATTCCAGCAACGCATTGGTATAAGGATGATCCGGACCGGCAAACAGCGAAGATGCTTCTGCTTCTTCGACAATGCGCCCCAGATACATTACCGCCACCCTTGTTGCGAGATGTTCGACCACCGCAAGATTGTGACTGATGAACAGATAGGTCAGCCCGAATTCATTGCGCAAATCCGACAGCAGATTAAGAATTTGCGACTGTACCGACACATCAAGCGCCGATGTCGGTTCATCGCAGATCACGATTTCCGGGCGCATGATGAGTGCACGTGCAATGGCGACACGCTGACGTTGCCCGCCCGAAAGCTGGCTGGGATAACTGCGCAAAACCCGTTTGGGCAAACCGACAACATCAAGAATATCGGCGGTCTGCTTATCCCAGTCACGCGGATCGCCGACCTTGTGCACCCTTAGCGGCAGCGAGATGATATCTCCAATCGTCTTGCGCGGGTTCAGCGATGAATAGGGATCCTGGAAAATCGGTTGGATACGCCGCGCCAGATAGGATCTGTCATGGCTGGTAATGTCTTCGCCATCGACCAGAACCCGGCCCTGTGTCGGCGTTTCCAGTCCCAGCAAAATACGTGCAAGGGTACTTTTGCCACAGCCGGATTCCCCGACAAGGCCAAGGACCTCTCCCTTTTGCAGTTTCAGGGTCAGTTCATCGACCGCACGAAGATCCTTGCGTTTGCCAAAGATGCCCTGCTTGATCGAAAAAATCTTCGACACATTTTCAAGTTCAAGAACCGGAACGGACATTATGCTTCCCCCGATTTTGGCTGGTTCATCGACAGGGATGCAGACCTGTCATAATCGTGAACACAGCGATAAAGATGCCCGGCGGGTGAAATCCGGGCCGGTATATCGGACGCACATTGCGCTGTTGCCTCGTCACAGCGGCTTCGGAAAGCACAACCAGCAACATCACCGATAAGAGACGGCACAATACCGGGGATCGAGCCCAGATGTTCGCCAACCGCGGTTTTGCCCGGCACCGGAATGCAATTAAGCAACCCGCGGGTATAAGGGTGCTTTGGCGCGGTAAAGACTTCGGCAGCACTACCGGCTTCGACCATTTCACCGGCATACATGATGGCGACCTTGTCCGCGACGCGGGCCACCACGCCCAGATCGTGGGTAATCAGGATCATCGCCATGTTCAATTCACGCTGAAGATCCTTAAGCAGGCGCAATATCTGCGCCTGAATGGTGACATCAAGCGCGGTTGTCGGTTCATCCGCAATGATCAGATCAGGTTCGCCCATCAGGGCCATGGCAATCATAACGCGTTGGCGCAGACCGCCTGAAAGCTGGTGGGGATATTGTTTCATACGGTTGGCCGCCGCCGTGATCCCGACCTTTTCCAGAAGTTCGATGGCACGGTCACGCGCTACCGTCTTGGGGACCTTGCGATGAAGCAAAAGGGCTTCCATCAGTTGATCGCCAATCGTGTATGCCGGATTAAGCGAGGTCATCGGTTCCTGAAAGATCATCGAAATCCGGTTGCCGCGCAGTTTGCGCATATCCCGATTGGATGCGGTTTGCAGATCGACACCTTCAAAATCCAGAACCTGCGCCGAACGTTGCGCCTGCTTGGGCAGAAGTCCCATGATCGCAAGCGATGTCAGGGACTTGCCACTACCTGATTCACCCACCACACACAGGGTTTCACCCCGCTTCACATCGAAATCAATGCCGCGCACGGCATGCAGCGTTCCGGCTGCCAGCGGGATATCAACCGTCAGGCCGCGAACAGAAAGAATGTTTTCCATACTGATGCCCCTAGTTGCGGTTTTCAGGTGCGGAAACGTCACGAAGACCGTCACCCAGCAAATTGATCGCCAGAACAAGGATGAACAGCGCGACACCCGGGATGGCAATCATCCAAGGCTGGAACAGAAGCATCTGTTTGCCTTCCGACACCATCAAGCCCCAGGACGGTGTCGGCGGTTGCACCCCCAGGCCCAGGAACGACAGGGCCGCTTCAAGCAGGATGGCATGCGCCATTTCGAGCGTCACAATCACGATCAGACTGTTGGCGATGTTCGGCATGATTTCGCTAAACAGGATGCGCTTGGTTGAACAGCCGATGGCCTTGGCCGCCGTGACATATTCCATGGATCGCAATTGCAGGGTGGCAGATCGCATCACAACCGCGAACCGATCCCAAAGCAAAAGGCCAAGAACCGTAATCACCACCTGAAGTGATCCGCCAAACAGTGCGACCACCGCCAACGCCACCAGAACCACGGGCATCGCAAGACGCACATTGATCAAAAAGGTGACACAGGCATCGACACGTCCGCCGAAATAACCGGCGGCAACGCCCATACTGGTGCCGATAATGCCGGAAATCAGGGCCGCAATCGCCCCGATGGCCAGTGAAATACGTGCGCCATAAAGCAACCGTGAAAGATAATCCCGCCCGAGATGATCGGTACCAAGGATGTTTTCCCAACTGCCTTTGGCATCCCAGACGGGCGGGATCATTCGATGCATCAAATCCTGATGATAGGGATCATAAGGTGCCAGAAGAGGTGCGAAAAGCGCCATCAGGAAGATGGTCAGAAGCACGATGGCACCAAACATCAGTCCCTTGTGACCAAGGACTTTGGTCAGCAGAACCTGTCGCGGCGTCGGGCCGCTCAGGACTTCAGCTTCAACCTTGGGTGCCACTGTGTTGATGGTTTCGGTCGTGTTGGTCATGTCAGCCCACCCTCATGCGCGGGTCAAGCCACGCATTCAACAAATCCGACAGGAAGGTGAAGACGATATAGAACATCGAAAACACCAGAATCAGGGCCTGTACGGTTGGCAGATCGTTGCGACCAATGGATTCCCACGCCAGATAGCCCGCCCCATGCAGGGCAAAGATCGATTCAACGACAATCGACCCGCCTAGCATGAAGCCCATCTGAACGGCGGCCAGACTGACAACCGGGATGATGGCGTTGCGAAGGGCATGCTTGAACATGACCCGGAATTCACCCGCCCCCTTGGCGCGTGCGGTGCGGACATAATCCGCACCCAGCACATCAAGCATCCCGGCACGGGTCAGGCGCATGATGGCAGGCATCGCGTAATAACCCAGCACGATGGTCGGCATCACAAAGTTCTGCCAACTGTCCGAACCGGAAGGCGGCAGGATGCGAAGCTTGATACTGAACAGGACAATCAGGACCAGGCCAAACCAGAAACTGGGCATGGCCTGCCCCATGACCGAAAGGAATAGCGCAATCCGGTCAATAAGACTGTTGGGGCGAACGGCGGCGGCAACGCCCAACGGCACCGCCGTCAGAAGCGCAAACGAGATTCCGCATACGCCAAGCAACATCGTGACGGACAGACGCTCCGCAACCAATTGCGACACCGGCAGTTTGAAATAGTAACTTTCGCCGAAATCGCCCCTGATCGCGTTGAACATCCATTCGCCATACTGAACGACCCATGGTCGATCAAAACCGTAATAAACCCTTACAGCCTCGATATCCTCGGCATTTGCCGTTTCACCCGCAATAGCCGCCGCAGGATCCCCCGAAAGATAGAGAAGCGCGAAGCTAAGCATGGAGACGGCAAGCGTCACCAGCAAGGCCAAGCCAAGCCTTTTTAACGTATATACCAACACCGTTCTGAACCCCTGATCCGGAGGATTATTTCCAGTTCATCTGGAAGAAGCGCGGAATTGCATCCGTGGTCGGTGCATATTCCAGATCCTTGGTGAACACGTAGTTCGAGTTATAGGAGAACAACGGCAACCAATAGGCTTCTTCCGCAATGCGCTTCAGGGCTTTGGAATAATATTCCTTGCGCTCCTCGGAATCGACGGAACTGTCGGCAACATCCAGCCATTCCTTGACCTGCTTGTCTTGCGCACTGTCAAGACTGCCAAGCTTGAAATACTGGCTGACGATCGCCGACGCATCATTGATCGAATAGGATCCCCATGTCTGGAACGACATCGGTACTTCGCCCTTCATGCTCAGTTCACGCAGGGCGGAGTATTGCAAAAGCTTGAAATTGCTTTTGATACCGACCGCTTCGAGATAGCCCAGCATCGCTTCGGCATATTCGCGATCGCGATAGGCATAGAAGTCAATTTCCAACCCGTCCGGATAACCGGCTTCGGCAAGAAGCTGCTTGGCTTTTTCAGGATCATAGTCATAGACAGCGACGTCCTGTGCACAGCCGAACTGCGACGGGAAGCAGGCCGAATTGACCACACGGGATTTACCTTTGAGCATCGATGCAACGATGGCTTCGCGGTCAATGGCATGCGAAATTGCCTGACGCACAAGCTTGTTGGTGAACGGGTTGCTTTCACCGCTGCGACCGGCGGCATCAAATTGCAGATAACCGATGCGCATGGTGCTTTCGTTGGCAACCGTGAATTCACCCATCGCGCCAAGGCTTTCGGCCTGATCTGGCGGCACCTGCCAGATCCAGTCCAGACCGCCACTGAACAGTTCGGCAGCCTGCGTGTTGAAATCGGGAATGGTACGGATATCCAGACGACCGATATTGGCCTGCCCCTTCGGGCTGTCCTTGTGATAATTTTCGTACTTCTCCAGCACGAAATGCTTGCCCGGCTCGACTGAAACAACCTTGTAAGGACCGGTCCCTACCGGATTAAGTCCCATGCCGGTCGGACCAGCTTCGGCGTAATATTCGTTGGGATAAATCGATACAGGTCCGGCAAGATATTCGATTGCTGCGGGGAATGGTGCTTTCAGATGAATGCGGACCTTGAACTGGTCAATCTTCTCGGCACTTTCCATCCAGTTGACGTTGCGCTGGGTTTTCACCCCGTTCTTTTCGTCCGCAACCCAGTTCACGGTCGCGACCACATCGTCGGCGTCGAAAGGCTCGCCATTGTGGAACGTCACACCCTGGCGAAGATTGAATTCAAGGGTTTTGTCATCAACCCATTTCCAGTCCGTCGCCAGATTTCCCTGATACTCGCCGGTATAAGGATCGCGATACACCAGCCCATCCCAGATGGAGCGTTGCAGAATAACGCCTTCACGCGCCGAGTTGAAATAACTGTCGACATTTTCAAGCTCTTTGGAGAATGCGACATTGAGGGTATCGTCTGCTTTGTTGGCAGCAGCTGTTCCAGCAGCGGCCATGACGAGGGCAAAGATTCCAGCCCCCTTAAGGATCTGTTTCATTATAGCCTCCTGATATGCGTGCCTTACTTCACGGTGTTCGCGGCAAGACACATTAGATGCATTTAAAACATCTTGTATTATATTGTAATACAGCGTACTGTATAAAACTACGATAAGGCAACTGGAAGCTGCATGTCAACCAGCACGTTTGCCATTAAAAAACCGAGGAAACGCGACCATGGCGAATGCCAAAGCCCGGCAGCAGGACACCCTTTTTGTCACATCCCTTGAAAAAGGCATGCGGATACTCGAAGCTTTTTCAGAAGACAAAACCGAACTTGGGCTGGCCGATCTTGTAAAGGTTACCGGCCTCGAGAAGAGTGCGGCACAACGATATGCCAACACGCTTTACGAGCTTGGCTATCTGGAAAAGAATCCGGAGACTCGCCGGTTTCGGCCATCCGTCAAATATCTGGAAATGGCGTACAGCTATCTGTGGGCTGATTATCTAGCGCAGTTGGCAATGCCCCGCCTGATCGACCTGAGCCGCCAGACATCCCAAACCATCAACATGGCCGAGCCCATCGGAACCGATATTATTTATGTCGTGCGCATGCCCAACCACCGCACCAATTTCGGGGCTTCTGCGATTGGCCGACGGGTGCCAGCACTGGTTGCCTCGTCCGGGCGCATTATCCTGAGCCGCCAGTCAGATCAGGCCATTCGTGACGCAGTGAATAATTGGCCAATCCGGCAATACACCCCCCGGACAACGATGGATCGCGATGCCATACTCGACAATATCCTGATGGCACGCGAAAAGGGATATTGCACCACACAGGGGCAGGTTTTACCCGATGAAGTCAACGTTGCCGCCCCGATCTGCAGCATTGACGGAATACCGGTTGGCGCCATCCACTGTTCTTTGCCGTCGATCCGCTGGACAATCGAACGCGCGGAAGCAGAAATTGCCCCGCTTGTAGTTGAAGCAGCCCAATCGATCGTGCCATCCAGATAAGGTAAAACCCGGTCCGGCCAGACCAAGGGAACGCCAGCACAGCCTCAGACAGACGCACAGCTTTGGAAAATACCGAATAACGCGGCCCTGCCTTAACCAATTTGCAACAGCTTATGGGCGAAAACCGGCATAAGATCTGGCGGACAGAAATCAGATCATAATTTTTAAAAAAGTTCAGAGCATTCAATTGGCACGCAGCAAAACCAGATCAGGCTTGATCGCGGCCTTGGACATCGGCACGTCCAAGGTCTGTTGCTTTATTGCCCGACGTGAAAAGGGCGAAGCCCCGAAAGTCATCGGCATCGGACATAACATGTCCAAGGGGCTGCAAAGCGGATCAATTGCCAATCTTGATGCTGCACAGGAAGTTGTCCTTGCGGCGGTGAATGCGGCCGAGAAAATGGCAGGCCACACGATTGATTCCGTCATCGTCAATCTGTCTGGCGGCAGCCCGGAATCAGAAACCCACACGGTTGAACTGCCGCTGGGATCGCGTCCGATTGGCAATCTTGAAATCCGCAAACTGAACGATCAGAAGGACGCCGTTCTGCGCCAGGCGGGTGACGAGTTGATCCATACCGTGCCGCTGGGCTTCAGGGTCGATGCCGCCACAGGTCTTCGTGATCCGCGCGGCATGTACGGGTCTGTCGTCGGGCTTGATCTGCATTTTGTGCGCACCCAGACCGCCCCGCTTCGCAATCTGGAAACCCTTCTGGGGCGTTGCCATCTGAGGATCGAGGAAACAGTCGTCACCCCACTGGCATCGGGCCTGTCGGCTTTGACTGCCGATCAACGCGACCTTGGCGCGACTGTCATCGATATGGGGGCCGGCACCACAAGCGTTGCCGTCTTCCACGGCGGTCAGGTGATCTATACCGCGACCGTACCGGTCGGCGGGGCGCATGTGACGCGCGATATCGCCTATGGGCTCAATACATCGCTTAATCATGCCGAACGCATGAAAACACTGCACGGCAGTGCTTTGACATCGCCGTCCGACGATCAGGAAATCCTGGCGGTCCCTGTGATCGGCGATGAAGACGAAAACAACGTCAATCACGTGCCGCGTTCGATGCTGATCAACATCATCAAACCGCGCCTTGAAGAAACGTTTGAGTTGATTCGCGATCAGTTGGACGAGCATGGCCTGTCACAGATCGGCGGCCGTTCCATCGTTCTGACGGGTGGTGCCAGCCAGCTTAACGCGATTGCCGATCTGGCAAGCCAGATGTTCGAACGCCCGGCCACCATTGCCACACCGCACGGGGTATCAGGTCTTGCCGAAGCCACAGCCGGCCCGGCATTTTCGGCCTGTGCAGGTTTGTTGTTGCGCGCCCTTCAGCAGCAGAACGATCCGCTTAGCGAAGCAATGGCTCAAATCCGTCAATCGGGTGGGCGTTGGGGTCGACTTGGCGCATGGTTCAAGGAAAACTTCTAGTTTCCCTGTCCGTCCCAAGGCTTTTCGCGGCCTGCCCGATCCGGCAGGAAAGGCGTTTTACGCAACGCGAAAATTATTTCGCGAAAAAAACGCGATAATTTTCGAAATCTTCCATTGTTATTAATACGGCAATAACTCTTTGCCCGCTAAAACGAATGCCAAGGTCTAATGTCCGGGGGACACCTGAGACTTAGCGTGGCAACGGGAAGGCCGCGCCGATCTTAAGCTCTAAAGCGCGGAGAGGAAGAGCAAACAATGAGCACGATCAATTTTTCCGTTCCTGAAACGGAAGAAAACCTGAAACCGAAGATTACCGTTATCGGCGTCGGTGGCGCTGGCGGAAACGCCGTTAACAACATGATCGCATCCGAACTTGAAGGTTGTGATTTTGTTGTTGCCAACACCGACTCACAGGCCCTGAGCCAGAGCAAAGCAGCACGCAAGATGCAGCTTGGTCGCAAAATCACCCAGGGTCTGGGTGCTGGCGCACGTCCCGATGCGGGCAGTGCGGCCGCCGAAGAATCCATCGAAGACATTCAGGCCCAGCTTGAAGGCAGCCACATGGTGTTCATCACCGCGGGCATGGGCGGCGGTACCGGTACCGGTGCGGCCCCGGTCATTGCACGTGCTGCCAAGGAAGCCGGCATTCTGACGGTTGGGGTCGTTACCAAACCGTTCCATTTCGAAGGCACGCGCCGTATGCGCACTGCCGAACAGGGGATCGAGCAGCTTCAGCAATATGTTGATACGCTGATCATCATTCCGAACCAGAATCTGTTCCGGGTCGCGAATGAAAAAACCACATTCGCAGATGCCTTCCAGATGGCTGATGACGTTCTGCGCAACGGCGTGCGCTCCATCACCGATTTGATGATGGTCCCGGGCCTTGTGAACCTTGACTTTGCCGACATTCGCACCGTCATGAGCGAGATGGGCAAAGCCATGATGGGCACCGGTGAAGCCACGGGTGAAAAACGTGCCCTTGAGGCCGCCGAGGCCGCCATCGCAAATCCGCTTCTGGAAGATGCTTCGATGAAGGGCGCACGTGCGGTCCTGATCAACATCACCGGCGGCATGGATATGGCCCTTTACGAAGTCGACGAAGCCGCGAACCGTATTCGCGAGGAAGTTGCTTCGGAAGCCAACATCATCTTTGGTTCGACGTTCGACCCGACCATCGAAGGCGCACTGCGCGTTTCCGTGGTTGCCACCGGTATCGATGCCGAGGAAGTCCGTCGTCCGCAGCCGACCACCGTTTCGGTTGCCCCGGTCAAACCGGCCGAACAGGCCGCAAAACCGGCAACCCCATCCTTTGGTCAGCACGGTGCGGCAGCCGCCGTCGCCAGCGCCGCGGACGCCGCCATTGCAAATGGGCATGATGGTTATCAGGGCGGTGCATCAATCGACGAAATTCCGGCAGAACGTTTTGCCGCAACCGGCAGCGCCCAGCAGCCGGAACTGAGCAATCAGCCTGCTGGCAACAATACCGGTTCGATTGAACTGGGTCAGACCGTTCTGAAACCGAAGCCGGTTTCGCGTCCGGCACAGCATTTCACCCCGGCCGAAAAGCCGAAAGAAAACGGTGACATGGCCTTTATCCCGCCGCGCCCAGCCCGTCCGAGCGACGCAGAACAAAATCACAGCCCGGATGTGTTCGAAGCAGCAGATGCCCAGAACGCAACCCCGCCGCGCTTTGGTCTGCGGACCCTGTTTGGTAAAAACAAGGGCGGTCACGAAGACCATTCAGAACAGTCTCACCACGCGGCACCGCGTCAGGCACACCCGCAGCCGCAGGCTCCGGCACCGCGCCAGACCGAAATGTCGCTTGGCGAGAATGCAAACCAGTCCTTGAAGGCGGATCCAGCTTCCCGCGTCAAGACGTCGAATGCGTCTGACGACCTTCTGGAAATTCCGGCCTTCCTGCGTCGTCAGGCCAACTGACGACATTCTCCGCGCGAAGAAGGGGAAGGCTTTGGCCTTCCCCTTTTTTTAATGCGGTCCAAGTTTTTTAATGCGGCCCGGTCATCCAAACATCTGCCTCTGCGTAACCTGAAATGATATTCGATCAGATTTTCCACATTGTTTCTTTATTTATCAGTTACTTATCCAGTTTACAAAGCGTAACAAAGAGTGATTTGTTCTCTTGTCACAGCGCCTGTAGGGTCTGAAACTAAGAAATGGGGTTCATACCCCAAGCGCCGATAGGGCGCATTCATTGACAAACTTGACTGACCTGACTTTTGGGGGTTCCCGTGAACAAAATTGCAGACCTCAGCGCTGCCCTTTCGCATTCGGGCGCATCTGATCATGATGTCGTGCGTCAGCGGACCCTTAAAGCATCCATCGGCTGTGCCGGTGTCGGGCTTCATTCAGGTCATAAAATCCGCATCACCCTGCACCCTGCACCTGAAAATCACGGTATCGTATTCCGCCGCACGGATCTGGATGGCCAACCGCTGTTTCCGGCACGTTACGATGGTGTGATCGATACGCAGCTTTGCACCTGCCTTGGTGACAGGGGTGCCGGGATCAAGATTGGCACCATCGAACATCTGATGGCAGCCCTTGCGGGGCAACGCATCGACAACGTTCTGATCGACATTGATGCCGACGAAGTGCCGGTTATGGATGGCAGTTCGGCACCGTTCAACTTCCTGATCGATTGCGTCGGGATTGAGGAACAGGATGCACCGCGTCAGGTAATTGAGGTTCTGAAACCGGTTGAAGTCGAATACAAGGGCTGCACCGCGCGGATCGAACCGGGGCATGGCTTTGAGGTCGATTTCGAAATCGATTTCGCCAGCAAGGCAATCAACAATCAGCGCATGTCGGTCAAATTCGACGATGGCGTGTTTGTTGCCAATATCGCCCGTGCACGGACTTTCGGCTTCCTGCACGAAGTCGAAGCCATGCGGTCGATGGGCCTTGCACGGGGCGGTTCGCTTGATAACGCCGTTGTCCTTTCGGGCGACGAAGTCATGAATGAAGAAGGTCTTCGTTACGACGACGAATTCGTCCGTCACAAGATTCTTGACGCGCTTGGCGATCTTTACACCGCCGGCAAGCAGTTGCAGGGCAAAGTGACGGCATATAAATCCGGTCACCATGTCAACAACCTGCTTTTGAAGGCGCTGTTTGCCGATGCAAGTGCGTGGCGCGTTGTGCCAATGCGCAAATCGGCCCTTCATGCGGTTGAAGCCCCTGCGCTCGCAACGGCTTGAGAAGCTTTTTTGATATGATCTTGTTTGCAAAAAGCGGTCCCTGGGGGCCGCTTTTTTATTGCGTTGCCCAACCACGGCTTGTGAAACCGCGATCCGGTTTCCGACCGGGATGCAGAAAAGTGCCTGCGGGGTAACACAACCCCTTGCCCTATGCCCGTACAGGCATGGTATAGTCTGGCAAATTCCGCCTGAACGCGTCACAAAGCTTAAGGAAACGTCACAGTGCTTCGTAAGGCTTCCGCCAAGAATGTTATTGCTGCTTGTGGTCTGGCCCTGCTTCTTGCAGCCTGCTCCAGCGACGACAAACCGGCATATGTCGAACGCCCGGTTTCCGAACTTTATAACAGCGCGCAGGACCTTCTGGACGCCAAGGAATACCAGAAGTCAGCCGAGGCCTTTGACGAGGTTGAACGCCAGCACCCCTATTCTGTGTGGGCGACCAAGGCGACCCTGATGTCGGCCTATGCCTATTATCAGGACAACAAGTATGACGACGCAATCACAGCCCTTGATCGCTTTATCTCGCTTCATCCGGCAAACCCGGATGTGCCATACGCCTATTACCTGAAAGCATTGTCCTATTACGAACAGATTTCCGACGTCGGCCGCGATCAGCAGATGACACAGCATGCGATGGATTCGCTTGATGACGTTATCCGCCGTTTCCCCGACAGCCAGTATGCGCGTGACGCGAAACTGAAAAAGGATCTGACGGTTGACCACCTTGCTGGCAAGGAAATGAGTGTTGGCCGTTATTATCAGGATCGCGGTGAATATCTGGCTGCGATCAACCGGTTTAAAATGGTCCTCGACAAATACCAGACCACCACGCATGTCCCCGAAGCACTTGCGCGCCTGACCGAAAGCTATCTGGCACTTGGTCTTGAAGGCGAAGCCAAACGCACCGCATCGGTACTGGGTCATAACTTCCCGGGCAGTCCGTGGTATGAGGAATCATACGATCTTCTGGTTGGTGACGGCATAAACACCCGCGAGGGAGAAAGCTGGTGGCATTCGACCACCACCGCCCTTGGTGACTGGTTCTGATTCTTGACGCGTCGCGTGACTTCCGACACGAGAACGCATCAGGAACACCGATTTCTTGTCAGTTGTTTTTCAACATTTTTCGCTCTTTCCTGCGGCACACAGGGATGCGGCAGATTTTGCGTTCTGCCAAAGCTTGCAAGGCGCGCTGTGATTGGGCACTCTGCTTGTCGCGACGCTGCCTGACGGGCACGATCGCACCTGTTTTAACAATGTCAGTATCCCGCAATGCTCCGACGGCTTAGCATCCGAAATGTTGTTCTGATCGACAAGCTGGACCTTGATTTCCGCGACGGGCTTAGTGTGCTTACCGGGGAAACCGGTGCCGGGAAATCGATCCTGCTTGACTCGTTGGGGCTGGCACTTGGCGCACGCGCCGATAGCGGCCTTGTCCGACATGGCACGGACAAATGCAGCGTTACCGCAACCTTCACCCTGCCCGCCGGTCATCCGGTTTACAGGCTTCTGGCCGAACAGGATATCGAGGTTGAGGACGACGAACTGGTGGTGCGTCGTGTTGTCACCTCGGACGGGCGGTCGCGCGCCTATGTCAATGATCAGTCGGTATCGGTCGGCCTTTTGCGCGATGTCGGCAATTACTGTGTCGAAATCCAGGGGCAGTTTGACCAGCACGGATTGCTAGATCCGACCACCCATCGCGCGACCCTTGATGCGCACGGCAATCTTGGCAGTCTGGCACTTACGGTGCGCGATCAGTGGCGCGCATGGCGCGATACGCAAAAGGAACTGACAGCGGCGACCAACCGCATCAACAAGGCGCGCGAAGAAGAAGAATGGCTGCGCCACGCGGTTGACGAACTTGAAAAACTTGGCCCTGAAGAAGGCGAGGAAGAACGCCTTGCCGAGGAACGCCAGTTCCTGATGCATGGGGAAAAGCTTGTTGCAGCCCTGAATGATGCCGCAGGCGAACTGTCGCGCGGCAAGGGTGCCGAAAGTGCGCTTCGCAGTGCGCAGCGCCATCTTGAACGCGAATTGCAAAAGGCCGAAGGCCGGTTTGAACCGATCATCGAGGCACTGGACCGTGCCGCCATCGAACTTGAAGAAGCATCGCGTGCGATATCGGTCACCCTTGCTGATCTGAATGTCGATACCGGGCAGCAGGAAACGGTTGAGGAACGGCTGTTTGCGCTGCGCGCGGCCGCGCGCAAATACAATGTACCGGTTGATGGGCTGAATGGCCTGATGAAGGAATACCGCAGCCAGATCGATCAGCTTGAATTCGGCGAAAAGGAACTTTCACGCCTGACCGCTGCCGTTGCCGAACATCGGGCCGCCTTTATCGATGCCGCGCAAAAGCTTCATGGCGCACGCAAAGCCGCGGCCGAGACCCTTGATACCGCGATCAATGCCGAACTGCCGCCGCTTCGTATGGAAAAGGCGCGGTTTGTCACCGACATTGCCGAACTGGAAGAAAACGAATGGGGTATCGACGGGATTGATCGCGTCCAGTTCATGGTTGCCACCAACCCCGGCAGTCCGGCCGGACCGCTGAACAAAATCGCCTCCGGTGGCGAGCTTTCGCGCTTCCTGCTTGCTCTCAAGGTGGTTCTGGCGCGGGTTTCCGCGGTGCCGAGCCTTGTGTTTGATGAAGTCGACAGTGGTGTTGGCGGCGCAACAGCCGCCGCGATTGGCGAACGGTTGCATTTGCTGGCCGGGGAACGCCAGATTCTTGTGATTACGCACAGCCCACAGGTCGCCGCACGTGGACGCACCCACTTCAATATTGCCAAAAGCGAAAATGACGGCAGCATGGTAACGCGTGTGAATGAGCTGGTCGATGGTGCCCGACGCGAAGAAATCGCAAGGATGCTGGCCGGACATTCGATCACCGCCGAAGCCCGTGCTGCGGCAGACAGCCTGTTAGACCAACCCCGCTAGAACGTTTGACAGGGTATTTTCCCTGCCCGTTCCAGCCGCTTGAATACGGATAAAAAGAAATATGAGCGCCGAACAAGGGTCAACCTCGTCCATTGTCCCCGACATGCCCGAAACCCGGACCGAGGCAGGCCGGCAGCATGCCGAAATTTCCGACCGTATTCGCGGCTTTAACGAAGCGTATTATATCAATGATGAACCGCTGGTTCCCGATGCGGAATATGATGCACTGTTCAATCGACTGATCGAACTTGAAGCACGCTATCCGACGCTCAAGAAGAACAGCCCGACGCAGGAAGTTGGTGCCGCCCCGGCCGATGGTTTTGCCAAGATCAAACATGCGCGTCCGATGCTGTCGCTTGCCAACGCATTTTCGCGCGAGGACATTGTTGATTTTCTGGCCCGTATTCGCCGTTTCCTGAACCTGACGGCGCACAGCCCAGTCGAAATCGTTGGCGAACCCAAGATCGATGGTTTGTCACTATCGCTGCGCTATGAAAACCGTGAACTGGTCAGCGCTGCAACGCGTGGCGACGGGACAGAGGGCGAAGACGTCACCGCCAATGTCGCCCATATCACCGACATCCCCAAAATCCTGCCCGAAGATGCACCGGCCGACGTCGTTGAAATCCGTGGCGAGGTTTACATGGCGCGTTCGGCCTTCCAGAAGCTGAATGAAACGCAGACCGAAACAGGTGGTAAAACATTTGCCAATCCGCGCAATGCCGCCGCCGGGTCGCTTCGCCAGCTTGACCCGACCATCAGCGCCAAACGCCCGCTGCGTTTCTTTGCCTACAGCTTTGGCGAACTGTCCGAAAGTCTTGCGCAGACGCATTGGGATTTCATCAGCAAGATCAAGGGTTGGGGCTTTGTCACCAATCCCCACACGACGCTTTTGCACAACACCGACGAGATCATGGCGTTTTACGAGGAACTCGGCAATCAACGGGCCGAACTCGATTATGACATTGACGGCATTGTCTATAAGGTCAACGACTTCGAATTGCAGTTGCGGCTTGGCTTTGTCAGCCGGTCACCGCGCTGGGCAATTGCCCATAAATTCCCGGCCGAACAGGCCCGCACCCGCGTTAAGGCGATTGATATCCAGGTTGGGCGCACTGGCGCACTAACCCCGGTTGCGCGGCTTGAACCCGTCACGGTTGGCGGCGTTGTGGTCTCGAACGCGACCCTTCATAACCGCGACGAAATCGAACGGCTCGGCGTAAGGGTCAATGACCTTGTCGTCATTCAGCGGGCTGGTGATGTGATCCCGCAGGTGGTCGAGGTCATTACTGATGAACGGCCCGATGACGCCGTGCCCTATGACTTCCCGGAAACCTGCCCGAAATGCGGCAGCCACGCCATGCGCGAAGAAGGCGAAGCTGTCACACGATGCAGCGGCGGGCTGATCTGTCCGGCACAGGCAGTTGAACGACTGAAACATTTTGTGTCGCGCAATGCGTTCGATATCGAAGGCATGGGCGGAAAGCATATCGAGGCGTTCTTTGACCTCGGCTGGGTCAAATCACCTGCCGATATTTTCCGGATCGAGGAAAAGCACCGGGACGCCCTTCGAAAGCTTGAAGGCTGGGGCGACAAATCGGCCGAAAAGCTGTTTGCCAGCATCAATGAACGGCGGACCGTGCCGCTGGACAGGTTTATCTATGCCCTTGGCATCCGCCAGATCGGTCAGGCGACGGCAAAGCTCCTGGCGCGGCATTACGGATCGATCACGGAATGGCGCACAGCGATGAATGATGCCGGAACGCCCGATAGTGACGCGTTGCGCGACCTGATCAATATCGATCAGATCGGCCCCAGTGTGGCCCATGACCTTATTGAATTCATGGCCGAAGAACATAACCGCGATGTGCTGGATGACCTTCAGGCCGTTCTGACCATCGAAGATGTCGAAGCCCCGCAGGTTATCGACAGCCCCGTCAGCGGCAAAACGGTTGTCTTTACCGGCAAGCTGGAACTGTTTTCGCGCAACGAGGCAAAGGTCAAAGCCGAAAGCCTTGGTGCGAAAGTAGCCGGTTCGGTATCGGCAAAAACCGATTTTCTGGTTGCAGGACCGGGTGCGGGTTCCAAATTAAAGAAAGCAGAAGAATTAGGTGTTACTGTTCTGGATGAACAAGGATGGCTTGATCTGATCGCCGATTGATCAGCGTGGGCAAAGCGGAAGGAAAACGGATCTTATGGAAGACCTTGGCAGCTTTTTTCGCCGCTATGCCGATGCACATCTTAAATTCGAAGCAGACGCCCTTGATGCGTTCTATCACTTCCCGTGCCTGATCAATGACCTGATGGGGGTTCATGCCATCGGCTCGGTGGAGGATCTGCATAAATACAATCAGTCGTTTTTTGATGAATTGAAAAATGCCGATCTGGCGATGGCGAAATCAATGCTGGTCGAACAGCATTCCGCCCTGCCCGGCGGATCGCGCGCGATCGTGTCGTTCCGGTTCGGCAATTCGGAAAACAATCTGATCTTTGATTGTGATTATGCCTTTGCCCTGCTCAAACAGGACGAAACATGGAAAATCGTTTTTGCCCAGCTTGACGAGATCCGATACAGCGATCTTTATTAGGCACGTGCACGCCCCAAGGCCAGACGCGCACGGGGCAGATCTTTCGCTGTGGCTTTGCCCAGCACCCGTTCAATTTCAACGGGCGCATCAAGAAAACCTGCCAATCCATACCCTTGAAAGTATGAAACGCCTGCCTGCACACCGGCTTCGATCTGCGCCACTGTCTCACAGCGGCAGAAAACTATTTTATTGATCAGATCGGGCGAACATTGGTCGAGTGTCTGCCTGATTTCATCGGGTTCGCAATCCGCCACATGCAGTTTGATGAAGTCGGCGATTTCAGTTTCCTTGGCCAGAAGCTGTGTCAACCGCGACAGCGGAACACGATCAAAGGCCAGTCGAATGCCATGCCTTTGAAAACGTGACAAAATTCCCTGACGGACTTTGGGATTGTTTCGCCACATCAGCAACGGGATTTCCACCGTTAACTTGCGAAGCTGACGGGATGGAATGGTTTTGATCATTCGCTGAAAATTGGCGCTGACAACAGCCACAGGATTCAGGTTCAGAAACCGCGCGACATCACCCGTATAGTTTTCCTTGGTGACGTAGGATAGAACCCGGTTATCCAGAAGCTCTGTAAAACGCGCGAACATCCATTCATCGTTGAGAATTTCCTTGCCCGAGATTTCTTCCATCGCGGCAATAGAAACCCAGAACTCCTCACCGGCAAGCGCAGGCGTGCTTTCCGGCAGCAATTCCCAGATCAGTTGGCTGCGAATATGCATCGAGATGTCGGCCTGGCCAATGATCCGCTCGATTTCGACAAGTTGCCCAAGCTGGGTGACGTTTTTTGGCGGTGCCAGATAGAAATCAAGGAAGTCTTCGGCATTTTCGCGTGTGATGGCCCGCATATGACCGACACAGCAGAGCGCAAAAGCAGATGCTTCCTCACTAAGATCGAAGACCTTGCAGTCAAGGCCGCCATATCGGCGTGCCAGCAAAAATGTTCTTACATTTTCGACCAGTTCTTCCATTCGGCTGCGCTGGTCGTTGGGCATCGTCAGGACGAATGTGTGGTCTGATAAAATGCGCGGCGTCAGGTTTTGCAGACAGCCATATTGAAAGTAGCGGACAAATGAACAAAACACCGTCCGGCTTCGTGTCGTCGGCACACTTGTAAAATCAAGAACGAACGCGCAATGGTCAGGTTTATGAAGGCCGGATTTCTGAATACTGGCGAGCAACTCTTTCGGGACTGTTCTATTCATCCAAGGACCCCTAACGATGCAACTTCATTGTATGTGTCGCTGTTGATCGCGACTTCCTTTAGCGTCCCGGTCTGTGAATTGGATCGTGCTAGGCACGGGTCAAGAGTTATTCTATACTTTAATATAGTACATATCTCTACGGAATCTAATGTGTCCATGTCAAGTAATGGTTGACCGGGCACATGACTTCGAATTGACGATCAGTCACTTAAGGTTCGTACTCAACTGCCGCCTGAACCAATACTTTCTTTGATTTCTGCCGACAGACAGCACAAGATAGATACTTGGCCGATCACACAGTCAGATAAACCATGAGCCCGATGCATTTCTTCAAAACCATGCTTGTTCTGGGAACGGTTACGGCCTTTTTCGTCGCGAGTCCGGCACTAGCCGACCCCGATTTCGATGAACTGGTTGGCAAGGCGCGTGCGGTTGATGGCGACACGCTGGAGTTTGGTTTCAAACGCGTTGATCTTTGGGGGGCGGACGCGCTTGAACGGTTCCAGCGATGCATCGTGAATGGTCAAACCACGGCATGCGGTGCAGATGCCTGGCAGGTCGTTACCAATTTGATTGCAGCCGGGCCAATTACCTGCAAGGTGCAGGGCAAGAACCGGTACCATCGCAACATGGCGATCTGTCGCAATGCCAACGGGATTGATATCGGCCAAAGCATGATTGCACGCGGCATGGCCGTGGCACGGACCGACGAAATGCCATCTTATGCTGCGGCTGAAAACAGCGCACGCCAAAGTCGTTCAGGGGTATGGGCCGGGCAGTTCATCGACCCGCTGCTGTGGCGACGCGGAGAAAGGTTGCCGGAACATCAAACCGAAGTCCGCCGCTGGCAACGTGACGAATAAAGGCCACTGTCACGCGCCTTTGCCCGGCGCACCAGCTGCCGGTTCGCCGTCTGTGTCTGTCGCGTTGGCATCCCCCGAACCACGACCGGTTGCCGAAAAGAACGGACGGGCCAGTAACCGACCAAGACCGGCCAGTGTCACACCATTCTTGATCGATGCCACACCAACAATGACGATAGCAAAGCCAAGGGCTTGTGCCGTGGTCAGAACTTCGCCCAGTAGTAGCCAGGCAGCAAAGAATGTCATGGCAGGGCCCGAAAGCGAAATCAGTGCTGCCTGTGTCGCCCCGATCCGCCGAATACCTTCAAACAGCAGAAAGAACGGGATCACGGTGCAGAAGATCGAAATACCCGCGGTCCACAAAACCCCATCGACATTCAGATTTAGCGGCTTGGTGACGATCAGTTCATAGATGATCATTGATACACCTGCCATGGTATTGACCATGGCGGCAAAATGCATTGATCCAATGACCGAAATCATCCGCTGCCCGAAATAAAGGTAACAGGCGTAAGTCAGGGCGGATGCAAACGCGAGCGACGCTCCCAGCCAAAGCTGATCTGAAACGGCACCGATCCCGTTGGGGGCGAGAACCAGTACCAACCCGACATAAGTAACCGCAAAGCAGACAAACTGGCGCAAGGGAGGAAGCCGCCACTTATGCAGGCATTCAAGGATCAGGACGATGGCCGGGAATGTGAAAAGCACGATCCGCGAGACGGTGACATCAATCACCGACACGGCGGTAAAATCAAACAGGGCAGCGGCAAAGAACAGCCCGCCATAAAGCGCGCCCCAGAGAATATCGACCGGCTTCATCGTACGTTCGCCCGGTCGGTGTTTGCCAAACAGATAAACACCGATCCAGAAAAACGGCATCGCGATCAGAAAACGCAGCAGCAGCAAACCATCCACCGTCATGCCGGTGGCATAAACATATTTTGCCAACAGCCCCTTCATCGCGAATGCCACAGTCGACAGCAATACAAGGGTCAGGGCCGAACCCGATGGCTTTGCCACGGATTTGGCATCTGCTGGCGCGGATGGTTTTGTCATTATTGTCTCCGGTCTCTCTCGACCTTAACTATCTGCCGCGCATAGCCATTATTCAATTCGAATTAAATGTTATCAGATATCAGGATTTGCTATATCTAACAAAACATACGCCGGTTCATATTCCTTTTGGATTGCAGATAAATGGACATCAAACAGCTTCGAAGCTTTGTTCACATTGCCGAACTTGGCAGCCTGTCGCGCGCGGCCGACCGGCTTAACCTGTCGCAACCAGCCCTGAGCCGACAGCTTAACCTTCTGGAAGAGGCACTTGATACCCGCCTGCTGGAACGGACCGGACGTGGGGTCAAACTGACCGAAGCCGGTCAGATGCTGGCGGAACGGGCACGGGTTATTCTGGGTGATCTCGCAAGGCTGGAGGCCGATCTTTCGGCGCGACGCAGCAAGGTGACCGGTCATGTTCATGTCGGTGTGCCGCCCAGTGCGGGGATCGTCATTACCGGCGCACTGGTCGAAGCATTGCGTGAACGCTATCCCGATCTGAATATCTCGATTGCCGAGGATCTGACAGGTGACGTGCAGGAAGGATTGCTATCGGGTCGTCTTGATATCGGCATCCTGCATGACGGCATGATTTCGCGAAGCCTGCATGCAGAACCATTGTGGCGCGAAGACCTGTTTCTGATTTCCCATCCGTCGCGCGTTGGCGAAGGCGAAACCGAAATTGCCTATGAAGATGTATTGGCCCTACCGCTTATCATGCCAACGCCAAAACACGGGTTGCGCGCCAAGATGCAGGAAGCAGCATTCCGTGCCGGTCGTCCCCTGACCCCGGTGGTCGAAGCCGATGCGTTGCGGGTTCTGGTCGATCTGGTGCATCGCGATCTGGGCCATACGGTTTTGCCACGAAGCTCGCTTGTGATGGAACTTTCGACCGGTCGGCTTAAGGCACGGCGGATCGTCAACCCGCAGCTATCGCGCAAGGTGATGTTGTCGTGGCTTCAGGATCGCCCGCTAAGTACCGGGGCCAAGGCCGTGCTTGATACCCTGCGCGATCTGGCCGGCACCATGCCGATGGCTGATAACTGAAAAGAAAACCCCGGCACGACAAACGTACCGGGGTTTGATGGAAAGACTTTGGACCGATCAGACCGGGGCTTCGGAATCAGATGATTTCTGCCACAGGTTCAGGCCGCCATCGGTCGCGTATTTATCGATCTCAGCCAGTTCCTCGGCACTGAATTCAAGATTGTTCAGGGCATCAAGGCTGTTATCAAGCTGTTCGACATGACGCGCGCCAATCAGGGCCGATGTGATTTCCGGGCGACGCAGCACCCAAGCAATCGCCATCTGTGCCAATGTCTGGCCGCGGCGTTTGGCGATTTCGTTCAGGGCGCGCACACGGTTCAGGTTGTCTTCGGACAGCATGCCGGGCTGGAACGATCCTTCAAGGGCTGCACGGGAATTTTCCGGCACACCATTCAGGTATTTGTTGGTCAGAAGCCCTTGCGCAAGCGGCGAGAATGCAATGCAGCCAATGCCAAGTTCGGACAGGGTATCAAGCAGACCTTCGGTTTCGACCCAGCGGTTCAGCATCGAATAGGATGGCTGATGAATGACGCAGGGCGTGCCCAGATCAGTAAGGATCGCCTGCGCCTTGCGGGCCATTTCGGCGGAATAGGACGAAATGCCGACATAAAGCGCCTTGCCCGAACGCACGATCTGATCGAGTGCGCCCATGGTTTCGGCAAGCGGCGTGTTCGGATCAACACGGTGCGAATAGAAAATATCCACGTAATCAAGACCCATGCGCGACAGGCTTTGATCCAGACTTGAAATCAGATATTTGCGCGAACCCCATTCGCCGTACGGCCCCGGCCACATGCGGTAACCCGCCTTGGTCGAAATCACCAGTTCGTCGCGATGGGATTTCAGATCCTTTGCCAGCACCTTGCCAAAATTTTCTTCGGCCGATCCGGGGGGCGGGCCATAGTTGTTTGCAAGATCGAAATGGATGACACCGCGATCAAAGGCACGCCGGATCATGGCACGCTGCGTTTCAAAAACGTCAACACCACCAAAATTCTGCCAAAGGCCAAGCGTGATCTGCGGCAGCATCAGGCCGCTTTTGCCCGAACGGTTATAGGTTGCATTGTCGTATCGCGCGGGATTGGCATTCCAGCCTTCTTCCACTGACGCCATGTCTTCCTCCTGATTATTTTCTTTGGGGCCATGCCCACAATTGAATCGATCCAATGTTTTATTCATAAGGCAAAAAGACCACGCTGTCAGGCGTGTTAAAACGAAAAAACCGCCCCGATATGTCGGGACGGTTTTGTGATATGCCTTGACTTGATAGGGGGAACTTACGCCGCACGTTTCTTGATCGGTGCCGTTGCCTTTTGCAGCCATTCAAGAAGATCTTCGTCAAGATCGTCGGCATACATCGCATAGACCTGCGCGTGGTAATCGTTCAGCCACTGCAATTCGTCCTTGGTCATCAGTTCCGGATCAATCAGTTTGCGTTCAATCGGCGAGAAGGTCAGCGTTTCAAAGCCCAGCATCGGGCGATCCGCCCCGACCGGACCATCAATCTCGACAACCGCTATCAGGTTTTCAATCCGAATGCCGTATTCGCCTTCCTTATAGAAACCCGGCTCGTTCGACAGGATCATACCCGGTTTAAGCGCGATCTTGTTCGGGGCTTTGGAAATCCGCTGCGGACCTTCGTGAACACCAAGGTAACTGCCAACGCCATGCCCGGTGCCGTGGTCGAAATCAAGACCGGCTTCCCAAAGCGGCGCTCGGGCAAGGGTATCCAACTGCTGGCCGGTGGTGCCGACCGGGAAAATCGCGCGCGCAAGCGCGATATGCCCCTTCAGCACACGGGTGAACCGATCCCGATGTTCCTGGGTCGGCTGTCCGATCACGGTTGTCCGCGTGATATCGGTGGTACCGTCCAGATACTGCCCGCCACTATCGATCAGGAAAATTTCGCCCGGCGAAAGTTTGCGATTGGTTTCGGGGGTATTGCGATAATGGCACAAAGCACCGTTCGGGCCGCTGCCCGGAATGGTTTCGAAACTGGTATCGCGGAATAACGGATCTTCGGCACGAAGTGCGAGAAGTTTGTCCGCAGCCATGCGTTCGTCAATGCTGCCATCGGCAGCAGCTTCGTCGAGCCACGCGAAATAACGAATGATCTTTTCGCCGTCGCGTTTGTGCGCCTTGCGCGATCCTTCAAGCTCGACCTCGTTCTTGCAGGCCTTGGGCAATGCCACCGGATCACGGCCGATCCGCATGGTTGCACCGGCATCGGCAAGCTTCATGCGCAGCCAGTCGGATGCGGTTGCCTCGTCCAGGCGGACCGACTGATTGCCCAACGCGCCAAGGGCTTCTTCGAGTTCGCCGGGCTGGCGGAGGGTCGCATCGTTTTCAAGCCATTTGACGGTTTCAGCCGCAAACTTGCGTTCATCCATAAACAGATCAACCGATGCATCGCCATGAATGATGGCATATCCCAACGGCAGCGGAATATGGGGTACATCGCCGCCACGGATATTCAAAAGCCAGGCGATGCTGTCAGGCGCGGAAATCACCGCACTGTCGCATTCCAGCTTTTCGAGCATTTCGGCAATCTGTTTACGTTTTTCCGCGTTTGATTTACCGGCATGTTCCAGAAGATGTGGACGAACGGGCGCTATCGGCATGGCGGGCTGTTTATGCCACAGAACATCAATCGGATTGGGTTCGATTGCGACCAGTTCGGCACCGACACCCTTGCACGCACCGCGCAGATGTTCGGCCTGCTGCACGGTATGCAAATGCGGGTCATAGGCCAGCTTCTGTCCCGATTTCAGATTGTCGTGGATCCAGCCGACAACCGGCTCATCGACCAGATGACGATATTCGTAAATGTCACGGTTCACCTGCTGGCGGACCTGAATGGTGTAACGGCCATCGACAAATACTGCGGCCTTGTCGGCAAGCACCACCGCCGCCCCGGCCGACCCGGTAAAGCCGGTCAGCCACGCCAGACGTTCGGCACAGGCAGGAACATATTCACCCTGATGTTCATCAGATCGCGGTACGACGAAGCCATCGACACCCTTTGCCGAAAGATATTTGCGAAGGGCATCAACCCGACCGGCAGCATCATAGCCATCCTTGGCATACAGAAATTCCGATTTGCGTTCATCACGCAATGCCAGCAGGGCCGATTTCAGATCATCGCCAAGCTTGCCACCGACCAGATCAAGCCAATCGGTTCGCGTATCGCCATTGGCACTGGCAAGAACACCGTCGATCAGATCGACAATGGCAGTAACGTCCTTGTTAACGCCGTCACGTTCAAGCATGGCAGCAAGTTGGGTATCGCCGGGAAGGGTCATCAAAATCCTCGTTTCTATGCGTGGGGCAGCATCCGACCAAAGCTATCTAAGGGTTTTCGCTGATCACTTGCAAGATGGAATGCCATAAAACGCCTTCCTGCGCGTCAGATCAGGTCCGCAATAAACTACACCTGTTCTGGTCCTATACCACCACATGCATCATGGGTATGAAAGCCCTGCAAGCTTCGCAATGCAAATTAAGGAAAGTTTAAACTATGACATCCCGGTGACAAAAAGATGACCCGTCGGGACGTCAATTTGCAGGAGACCAAAACGGTGATCCGTTTTCCAATTACTGCCCAAAGCGTTGTTCAATCGCGTCGTCGTCAGACGGCCTATGACGGTCTTGAGCGCCTCACCCGTGCGGAAAGAGCCGCGCTCGGCCTTGATACAGGCCCTGCCAATCTGTCAGACGACGCTGAAAGCCACCATCGGGGTCAGACCCTTTCGGTAGCAGCAATGGGCAGGGAATAGGGATCAATCCCGCCCGCCTAGGTCTTTGATGCCATAGGACGCCACGCAGGATCGAAGGTTCGCGATCCTTGCGGTCTTTTTTTGTCTTTCCCTCTGAGACGGCCCTGCTACTCCACAGCAGGGCCGTTTCTTTTTGACCCCGGCATAAAACCCGCGCCATAGTGTCGCCCGACATTGATTTTCGGGGAAACATCCATGACAAAAACCGTCCTGATCACAGGCGGCTCCCGCGGGATTGGCCGTGCCACGGCCATTCTGTGCGCGCAACACGACTGGAACGTCGCCATCAGCTATGTCGGTAACAGGGAAAGTGCCGATGAAACCTGCGCGCTGTGTGAACGGGCCGGACGAACCGGCAATGTTTTCGCCCTGAAATGCGACGTGAAATATGAACAGGACGTTGTTGACCTGTTTCAGGCAACGCTTGACCGGTTCGGAACAATCGATGCGGTTGTCAATAATGCCGGGATCGTTGCCCCCAAAAGCGATCTGGCGGATATGAGCATCGAACGGATGAAATCGGTGTTTGATACCAATGTTCTGGGGGCCTATATCGTTGCCCGCGAGGCCGCACGTGCTCTGTCAAATGCGGGCGGTTCAATCGTCAATGTATCGTCGATGGCCTCCAAACTCGGATCACCGGGCGAATATGTCGATTACGCCGGGTCCAAAGGTGCGATTGACACCCTGACCATTGGTCTTTCGAAGGAACTTGGTCCCAAAGGCATTCGGGTCAATGCGGTGCGACCGGGCATTATCGATACCGACATTCATGGCAGTGTCGGCCGCCCGGAACGGGTTGCCGAACTTGGCCCCAACTGCCCGCTGGGCCGCGCGGGCAAGGCAAACGAGGTCGCCAATCTGATTTATTGGCTGCTGTCAGATGACGCGTCCTATGTGACCGGCGCGCTGATTGATATTTCAGGCGGGCGTTAAGCCCGGCCCCCAAAGCCCCATGACCCGAGTAAACACAAGAATGTCCTGCGGCATTTATGCATGGCGGACATTCCGCCAAACGCGCATTTGCCGATATCAAAAACACGGCCTGTCGATACAATTCCGGCGTTGTGTTCTTGATGGAGCAACGCACATAAATGGACGACTTTTTCTGGTGGATCGTTCTGATCGGCTTTGCCGCACAGCTTGTTGATGGTGCGCTGGGCATGGCTTATGGCCTGACATCGACATCGCTCCTGATCAGCATCGGCCTTCCCCCGGCGCAAGCCAGTGCAACAGTGCACGCCGCCGAGATTTTCACCACCGCCGTTTCTGGCACATCACATCATTTCGCGCGCAATGTTGACTGGAAAATGGTCAGGACACTGGCGATTGCCGGTTCCATCGGCGGCGCTGCCGGGGCGGCGTTGCTGTCATCGGGGATCGGCGAATATCTTGCGCCGTTTGTCGCCCTTTACCTAAGCGCGCTGGGCGTTCTGGTCATTGCCAAGGCGGTGCGCAAGGTACAACCGCCTGCGGCCATGCGCGGGCTTGCCCCGCTTGGTCTGGTTGGCGGGTTCCTTGATGCGGTGGGCGGCGGCGGATGGGGACCGATCGTATCAAGCACGCTGGTCTATCGTGGCCATGCCGAACCGCACCGTATGCTGGGCACTTCGGCGGCGTCGGAATTTTTCGTCACGGTGATGATCACCGTGACCTTTGCCGGGCATTTCGGACTGGAAAGTTTCGGGATGGCGGCACTGGCACTGGTGATTGGCGGCGTGCCCGCCGCACCGCTTGCCGCCGTTCTTGTCCGCATCATACCACGCAAACCGCTCATGATCGCTGTCGGATTGCTGATCGTGATCCTTGGCGGGTTCGGGATTTACCGGTTTGTCAGTGCGTTGCTGGTGGCTTAGCCAACCACCAGCGTCGTCCATTCTTCGACCGGGAAACGTTTGACCAGCGACAGGCCGACATCGCGGTAGGCCGACAGAACAAACTGTTCCTGATGGGACAGAAGCCCCGACAGAACCACATAACCGCCATCGGCCAGCGTCCCGCGCAGGTCGCGTGCCATATGGCGCAACGGGCGGGCAAGGATATTGGCACACACAATGTCGTAATAACCGGCATTGCGGATGCGAACGTCGCTAAAGCCGTTGGAATGGATCGCGGTGACCAGATCGGTGATCTTGTTGATCCGGGCATTTTCACGGGCAACGCGCACCGATGCGGCATCGATATCGGCCATCATCACCGGGCAGCGCCATGTTTTGGCACATGCCATGCCCAGAATGCCGGAGCCACAGCCCATATCAAGCGCATTGTGACGATAAGAATGTTTGGCGATCCAATCGATTGCCGCAAGGCAACCCTTGGTCGTTTGATGTTCGCCAGATCCGAATGCCAGACCGGCATCGACCTGCAAACCGGTTTTGGCCACCGGCACGCTGTCTTCCCAGTGCGAGCCATGGACATAGAACCGGCCGACCGAAATCGGCTTGAAGCTGCGCAGATTGTCGCTGACCCAGTCTTTGGGCTCGTAAGTGCCAAACTCGACGACCGGCACGTCAACACCAACGGCTGATGCCATCAATGATACGGCGGTTTCAACCGCAGTCTTGTCAAGGTGATCGCCCGAAAAGCCCTCGACCTTCCAGGGTGCGGTCGGATCGCCCGGCCGTTCGAAATGCGACAGGGCATCGCAATGCTCATACAACGCCTCGGCAAAGGCGGCGGCATATTTGCCATCGACCTCGAAGGTGAAATTATAGCAACGAACGGTTTCGGTCATATCGCTTCTCGCAAGATTGCGGCGGCCATTTGACCGCACCAGAAATAATGTCCGGGCGGCTTAACCCGGCAGGATGAAACTGTCGACCACTTTCTTTGTGCCGACACCTTCGAAATGAATTTCAAGCTTGTTGCCATCGACCGCCTTGACGGTGCCGGGGCCGAATTTGCGATGACGTACCGCATCACCAACCTTGTATTTCGATGATTTCGAACTGGTTGTGTAGCTGGTTTCACCGTCCGGCTTGACGTCGATCACGTTTTTGCGCACCCGGTCCTGCCAGCCTGCGCTGGCAAACCGGCGTTCGCCGGTCCCGCCATAGGGGTTATAGCTTTCCGCCGGTTTGTTATCCGCCCAGCTTGGCATTTTCATCCAGTCATCGGCCCCCCATGCACCCGGCGATACATTGCCGCGATGATTGCCAAGGCCGGTATCGCTGATGCGTTCGACATGCTCGTCGGGCAATTCATCGACAAAGCGCGACGGCAGGGCCGATTGCCACTGGTTATAAATCCGCCGGTTGGCGGCATAGGAAACCGTGGCACGTTTGCGCGCACGCGTGATGCCGACATAGGCCAGACGACGTTCTTCCTCAAGTCCCTTGACGCCGCTTTCATCCATGGCGCGCTGATGGGGGAAAACGCCCTCTTCCCAACCGGGCAGGAAGACATAGTCAAATTCCAGCCCCTTTGCCGCATGCAGGGTCATGATGGTGACTTTTTCCTGATCGGCGTTCTGTTCGTTTTCCATCACCAGCGACACATGTTCAAGGAAGCTGGTCAGGTTTTCAAACTCGCCAATTGCGGATACCAGTTCTTTAAGGTTTTCGAGACGGCCCGGCGCATCGATTTCCTTCGATGTCCGCCACATATCGGTATAGCCGCTTTCATCAAGAACCGTTTCAAGCACCGCCACATGCGATGTGGTTTCAAGCATCTCGCGCCAGCGTTTGAAATCACCCAGCAACCCGCCAATCGCCTGACGCATTTTGGGTTTGAGTTCCTCGGTCCCGATCAGATCAAGGGCCGCCGCCGGAAGCGACACGGCCTGATCACGCGAATATTGATGCAGGGTTTGCAAGGTGGCCTTCCCCACCCCGCGCTTGGGCACATTGACGATGCGTTCAAACGCAAGGCTGTCATCAGGTTGGGCGACCATGCGGATATAAGCCAGCGCATCGCGGATTTCCTGACGTTCATAGAAACGCGGTCCGCCGACAACCCGGTACGGGATGCCCAATGTAATCAGCCGTTCCTCAAACTCGCGGGTCTGGAACCCGGCGCGAACAAGGATCGCCATCTGGGATGCACCGATGCCACGGCTTTGCAGGGCTTCGATATCCTCGCCGACAAGCCGCGCCTCTGCCTCGCCATCCCAGACACCTTTGACAAAGACCTTTTCGCCGGTATCAAGTTCGGTCCAAAGCTCCTTGCCCAGACGACCATCGTTAAAGGTGATCAGCTTGGACGCCGCCGCCAGAATATGGGGCGTGGAACGATAATTCTGTTCCAGCCGGACGACCTTGGCCCCGGGGAAATCGGACTCGAAACGCAGGATGTTGCCGACCTCGGCCCCGCGCCAGCTATAGATCGCCTGATCGTCATCACCGACACAGCAGATATTGCGATGAACCATCGCCAGCGCACGCAGCCAAAGATATTGGGCCACGTTGGTATCCTGATATTCATCGACCAGAACATAGCGGAAGGTTTCCTGATAGCGGCGCAGGATTTCCGGATGTTTCTGGAACAGGGTCAGGCAATGCAGCAAAAGATCGCCGAAATCGGCCGCATTCAGAACCGCAAGGCGTTCCTGATAGATTTTATAAAGGTACTTGGCCCCGCCATTGGCGAACTCGACACTTTCATTGACCCGTTCGGGTGAAAGCCCCTTGTCCTTCCAGCGCTGGATGATGCCCATCAGCTGCTTGGCGGGCCATTTTTTCTGATCGATCTGTTCGGCATCCATGATCTGCTTGAGCAGGCGGACCTGATCGTCGCTATCAAGGATCGTGAAGTTTGATTGCAACCCGACCAGTTCGGCATGACGGCGCAACAGGCGGGCGGCCAGCGAGTGGAAAGTCCCCAGCCACCATCCTTCAACCGGACGGCCCAGCGCATGGGCAACACGTTCCTGCATTTCCTTGGCCGCACGGTTGGTAAAGGTCACGGCAAGGATTTGCTGCGGATGCAGGCGCTCCGTCTGTCCCTTGGTTTCCAGCAGATGGGCAAGGCGGGTCGTCAGAACGCGCGTTTTCCCGGTCCCGGCACCTGCCAGCACCAGCAACGGGCCATCAAGCGTTTCGACTGCTTCGCGTTGCTCGGCATTCAGATTGGCAAGGTAATCCGGTGCGGGTGCGTCCTGAAGGCGCATTTCCGGGCTTGCGGCGAATTCATCGATTTCAAAGGGATCATCCATCATGTCGGGATATATAACATGCTCTGCAAACGGGGCCAGTATTGGCATTCAATCAAGTGGCGATATCGGGTTGCTTATTGTGCAACAAATCAGGAACGTCGACCAATTTTTTCCCTGAAAATATTTTTCCGCCTGCTTTTCTGCGCCAGTTTTTCCTGCGCCTCGCGTGAACAGTCATAACGACAATCACCACGCAAGGAGCCCCTGATGAGCGGCATCAACAGTCTCAGTGCCAGTCTTGCGCAAATATTTAGCCAAACACAATCGACCGGTAGCAGCCAGTCTACCGAAAGCAGCAGCGGCGTAGAAGGCATTGGTGGATTTGCGCTCGCCAGTGCGCAAAGCACGGCCTCGACACAGGCGGTCGACGCGGTTTCGGAAATTGCTGCCAACGGACAGGGCAGCGTTGACCAGCTTTCCGATCAGATCAAAGCCATGCTGCTCGAAATGCAGGAAAGCACCGACACATCGGCCACCGATGGCGGTTTCGATGCGCAGCAACTGTTCGATGACCTTGATACCGATGATGACGGCTCGCTGACCAAGGATGAATTCCTGGCCGGGAAACCCGATGATGTCAGCGATGAAATGACCGAAAACCTGTGGTCGATGATGGCGGGAAGTGATGCCGAAAGCATTTCCGAAGACGATTACCTGACAAGCATGGCACCACCACCCGGTGCCACTACGGCCACGGCAACTGCGGCTGAAAGCACGGGCAGTTCATCGGACGGTGACAGTGCCGCAACATCCGATATCGAAAATTACGATCCGCTTGATACCAACGAAGACGGTATTGTCAGCCTTGCCGAAATTATGGCCGCCTCCCCGGCCAATGAAACCGCGTCGGTCAGCAGCACAAGCAACGACGCAGCCACCACGACCAGCAACGGCCCAACACCGTTCGACAACCGTCTGATGGCGCAGTTGATGGCGTAATACCGTTCACTTCCGACGAAGCGATAGCACCAACTTGCTGCCGGCCCCCCGAAATCAAACCGGCAGCATTTTTTTGCCTTCACATTCAGGGAATACCTCAGAAAAGCTTAGGCGGCGCATCACCGCGCTCTTCGCTTTGCAGTTCCAGAAGCGCGTTGTTATAGGACATCATCGCGTCCTTTTCATGGACGAAGCCCACTATCAGGCGTTCTTCCTCGTTATTGATCACCGGATCGTTGGATGCTCGCGCGACGCGCCCCCCAATCAGATGAACGTGCATCTATTGCCTCCACACCCGGTATAATTCATGCGGTCGGTATCACAGGCTTGTTGCGTATCGCCTTGCACTTATCCAATCGTCCGTAAGGGTTGGCAGGTTATAACCTGTTGGATAATGGGCAAATTATGCCGCCCAAGACACACAAAGCCCTGACGCCGGATATGTTTGGCGCAATACAAGGTTACTGACATCAGCAGACCTTTGGAAAAGTGCCAATGGTCTTGAAGTTGCATGAATTTTTCCGGTTCGCGTTACACCCTGCAAAAGGTTCGCCTTTTGTGTGGTGTAGTGCTGTGTACATCCATGAAGAAGGACATTTTTCATGAACAGTCTTCTTGGATTGGGATTTGGGCTACCGGTAACGTCGCCCAACACCTCAGTATCTAAGGATGGTGGACCCGAAGGTATCGACAAATACAGCGCATTTAGCGCAACACCTCAAAGCAGCAAATCTGCACAACCGACCTTTTATGGCACCAAATTCGGCGATTTGTCTGATGCGGTGCAGACGGTCATGCTGGAAATGCAAGCAACCGGAAGCGGATCGACATCCTTTGCCGATGCAATGGCCAATGTTGCAGAACAAGGCAAGGATGCCACTTCCGGCGAGGAGGCCTCCAAGGGGGTCTTCTCGTCAAATTCTGATCCGGCCAAAAACGATCCTGCATTTGCTGAGCAGGATGCCGAGGAAGAATTCAAATCTGCCGTTCGTGACAGCTTGACCCCGCCATCAAAGGAGGACAAACGTAACGAAACGGCAGAAATTGAGACCCGTAAAGAAAGTCAGGAAATCGATATTGCCGCCCAACAGGCTGCAAACGATCTTCCTGAAAACGTTGCTGGTCTTGATAGTCGTGTTGCAGCCCAGGTCATGTCCGGTCGGCCGGGTCAAACCCAACCTGCACTGGCCGCCTGATAGTATTGGCCACAGAACCTTGAACGGAGCAGCGCATATAAGCGCTGCTCTTCTTCATCACGGATCGGACTAGAACAGCTTGGGCGGCGCATCACCGCGCTCTTCGCTTTGCAGTTCCAGAAGCGCGTTGTTATAAGCCATCATCGCGTCCTTTTCATGGACGAAGCCCACCATCAGGCGTTCTTCGTCATTATTGATCACCGGCAGGTGTTCCTCGCCGGTTTGTTCCATCAAACGCACGGCCTTTTCGATACTGTCGGTCCTAAGCAGGACCGGCGGCTTGGATCGGGCGACCTGGCCTGCGGTAACTTCTTCGCCCATCGTCGGGTCAAATGCGGCATGGCGCAGATCTGCCAGTGTGATCGTGCCATGCAACCGGCCATCATCATCAACAACAAACAGTTCGGAATAGGGGGCGTTAATCAGTTTTTCCCGTATTCCCGGCATGCCTTCGACAAGCGGCACGGTTTCGTATTCCGCCTTCATGATGTCGGCGACCTTCATCATGCGCAGCAAATTGACTTCCCTGCCCCATCGGGTTGAAAGCCCCCTGCATTTAAGCTGCCACGCGAAAAACGACCCGCCCTGAAACTGATCCATGATGACCGATGCAATCACCGATGCCACCATCACCGCAATGGTCAGGGCATAGTCGCCCGTCAGCTCAAACATCATCAGGGTGGTTGAAATCGGTGCTCCCAGCATGGCAGCGGCGACTGCCCCCATCCCGATCAGCGTATAAGCACCATAGCCCGATGAAAGGTCGGGAAAAACTGCCGTTGCCGTAATCCCGAAAGCCCCGCCCAGCATCGCCCCCAGGAAAAGGGCGGGGCTGAAAATGCCGCCCGCAAAGCCCATACCGATGCAGATCGCGACCATCGCGGCCTTTATAAACAAAAGCTGCATCAGGAATGACCAGTCATAAGCACCGTAAAGCGCATCATTCATTGCGCTGTATCCAACCCCGACAATCTGGGGAAACTGGATCGCAACGATACCAATCACAAGCCCCGCCACCGCAGGCCGTAACCAAAGCGGAATTTTGGATGCCTTGGCGGCCTTTTGCACCACCGGTATCGCGCGTGTTACGCAGATTGCGGTAATTCCCGCGGTGATGCCCAAAAGGATAAAAGCCGGAAATTCAAGGAAGGACTGGATTTCGTGGGCAGGCAGCAAAAAGGCAACATCGGCACCATAATAAAGCCGGGTTATGATCGTGCCGGTCACAGATGCCAGAACAATCGGGGCAAATGCCGTTAATGCGTAGTGACCAAGGGCCACTTCATGGGCAAACAAGGCCCCGGCCAGCGGCGCATTGAACGATGCCGCCACCGCCGATGCGACACCACAGCCAAGCAAAGTACGCGAAGCGCCGCGCCTTAAATGCAGTATTCGCGCAAGCCACGCACCGAAGGATGCCCCCATATGGGCAACGGGTCCCTCTCGGCCCAGTGACGATCCGGCTCCCAGTGACACAGCACTGACAAATGCGCTTTTGATCCCGCAACGCGATGACATGCGCCCATCGTGAAAGGCCACCGCGTCAATCAGGTCGGCAACACCGTGCGGGCGTTTTTCCGGCAGAAATTTATAGATGAATATGCCGACAAAAAGTCCGCCCAGTGTCGGGGCCGCCATCAGATGCCAGAATGGCAGATCGACAAGATAGTGATGAAGGGCCTCGTCCCCGGTGCCATAAACCAGTGCCTGAAAAAACAGCAATCCTTCGCGAAACACGATTGTTCCACCCCCGGCCATGGCCCCGACCACCAATGCCAGTATCGACAGCACAAGCTGTTCGCTTTTGACAAGGCGACGCAGTTGACTGAGCAGTTGGTTGGACTTGAAAAGCTTTTCTGCCATATCGGGGTACCGGCGGGAACGGGTGAAACAGGATGTGATCATATGATTACAAGTTCCTGCGAATAAAAGGTAAAGGTCGGCAAATCCAATATTTTTTGCCACTATCAGCATTTTTCAGGCACAAATAATGACCTTTGTTCGTTCAAAATGCTGTTTTGAGTGGGGAATGACCTGCCTTTCAAAAAACCATCATTGATCTTGCAACGAAAAATAACGCATGTTTGTTGCAATACAGGCCTTTTGGCTGGCGGGACTTGGCCGCACACAACAACAAACTCCTTTTTCAGGACTTCCGATAAATGACTGAAAGTCAAAAATCGGGCGCCACCATCGCCCGTCCGCTCCCCGGTTTTGTCGAATTCGTGGTATTGATGGCGATCACGATTGGTCTGGTCGCGCTTTCGATCGATAACCTGTTACCGGCATTCGGCCCGATTGCCACCGATTACGGCATCGAAGACGGCAACCGCATGCAGTTGCTGATCTATGTCTTCATGATTGCCTTTGGCCTGATGCAGATCGTTTATGGTCCGCTGGCCGACAGCTTTGGCCGCAAGCGTATCTTGATGCTGGGTCTTTCGATTTATGCCATCGGCACGGTCATGGCGATTTTTGCCGACAGTTATGACCACCTTCTGATCGCGCGTTTCGTTCAGGGACTTGGCGCGGCGGCCCCGCGCGTCCTGACGATTGCGATCACGCGTGACTGTTTCGAAGGCCGCGAAATGGCGCGTGTCATGTCGTTCGTGATGATGATCTTTATCATCGTGCCGGTCTTTGCCCCGGCATCGGGCAGCCTGATCCTCGCCCTTGCCAACTGGCACATGATTTTTGTCAGCACCCTTGTGCTGGCGATCATTATTGCCGTCTGGTACAGCCTGCGGATGCCCGAAACACTGCATCCGGAATACCGGCATAAACTGTCACTCAGCCGGATTGCGCGCGATATCAAAACCACCATCACCAACCGCCAGACGCTGGGTTATGCAACGGCGATGGGGCTGATGTTTGCCTGTCTGATGGCTTATATCGGATCGGCCCAGCAGATTTTCGAAACCGAGGTTTACGGACTTGGCGTCTGGTTCCCGCTGGTGTTCGGGATGATCGCCGCCTGCATGAGCGTTTCGTCCTTCGTCAATGCCCGGCTTGTGCGCAAGATCGGCATGCACAAACTCTCCCAGGGCGGGCTTCTGGTGATGGCAATCAGCAGCCTGATCAATCTGGGCATTGCATTTGCCTTTGACGGCGCCCCGCCGCTTCCGGTGTTTGGTGTGGGTCTTACGGTCACACTTTTCTGCTTTTCGATGACCATGCCAAACTTCAATTCGCTGGCGATGGAACCGGTTGGCCGGATTGCCGGCACCGCATCCTCGATGATCGGGGTTTACAGCACCCTGATCGGTGTTGTCGCGGGCGGCATCATCGGTCAGCAGTTCAATGGCACGGTGATCCCGCTGGTGGGCGGTTATCTGGCTCTTGCCGTGCTGGCTATCATCATTGTCGGCATCACCGAACGCGGGAAGTTTTTCCACGCGACGCATTGATGACCGACCCAATGTAAAAAAGCCCCGCAGCCGGAAAGCTGCGGGGCTTTTTTGGTTCTGTACGATCACGCCTGACGCGGATCGTAATTCAGGTTCGGTGCCAGCCAGCGTTCGGCTTCGGCCAAAGTCATGCCCTTGCGTTCGGCATAGCTTTCGACCTGATCGCGTTCGATCTTGCCAAGACCGAAATATTTGGCTTCGGGATGGGCGAAATAGAACCCGCTGACCGAGGATGCCGGGGTCATGGCACAGCTTTCGGTCAGTCTGACTCCGACATTCTTTTCGGCATCAAGCAACTGCCACAGCGTACGCTTTTCCGTATGTTCCGGGCAGGCAGGATAGCCCGGTGCCGGTCGGATACCGCGATAGTTTTCGGCAATCAGTTCCGCATTCGGAAGGTTTTCATCCGCCGCATAGCCCCAAAGCTCCTTACGCACCTTTTCATGCATGCGTTCGGCAAAGGCCTCGGCAAAGCGGTCGCCCAGTGCCTTGACCAGAATGGCGTTGTAATCGTCATGCTCGGCTTCAAGCTTTTTGGCGATTTCTTCGACCTGCGGCCCGGCGGTGACGACAAAACCACCGATATAGTCGGTTTTACCGGATTCTTTTGGCGCGATGTAATCGGCAAGGGCGCGGTTCGGGCGTGAATTGTTTTCACGGAACATCTGCTGGCGAAGCGTGCGCAGCATTACCGGTTCGTTCTGATCGGGTGCCGGGGTGACCTCGATATCGTCACCCACCGAATTGGCCGGCCAGATACCAACAACCGCACAGGGCTTGAACCATTTTTCATCGACAATGCGTTTGAGCATCGCCTTGGCGTCTTCATAAAGACCGCGCGCGGTTTCGCCAACCTTCTCGTCGTTCAGAATATCGGGGAAACGGCCATGCAGTTCCCAGGTTTCAAAGAACGGTTTCCAGTCGAACCGTTCAACCAGTTCGGCAAGATCAAAGGTTTCAAACCGGGTAATGCCCGGTTTGGCCGGTGCGGGAACATCATAGGCTTCCCAGTCAAGCTGCACCTTGTTGGCGCGCGCGTCCGCAATGGCAAAACGTTTTTTCTGCAATTGCTGGGCGGCGTGTTTTTCCGCCATCGCGATATATTCTGCACGGATTTCGGCGGCAAAACGTTCACGGTGGGTTTCAGATACAAGCTGGCTTGCAACCCCCACCGCACGCGATGCGTCAATCACGTAAACCACCGACTTGTTATAGTTCGGGGCGATCTTGACTGCGGTATGGACCTTGGACGTGGTTGCGCCACCGATCAGAAGCGGGATATTGAGCCCTTCGCGTTCCATTTCGGCCGCGACATAGGTCATTTCTTCAAGCGATGGCGTGATCAGGCCAGAAAGACCGATCATGTCGACCTTTTCGGCCTTGGCGGTTTCGATGATTTTCTGGGTCGGCACCATCACGCCAAGGTCAAGGACCTCGAAATTGTTACATTGCAGGACCACGCCCACAATGTTCTTGCCGATGTCATGGACATCGCCCTTGACCGTCGCCAGCAGGATTTTGCCGTTGGTTTCGCGCACACCGTCCTTTTCTTCCTCGATGAACGGGATCAGGTAAGCAACGGCCTTTTTCATCACGCGGGCGGATTTGACCACCTGCGGCAGGAACATCTTGCCCGCACCAAACAGATCGCCAACCACATTCATGCCGTCCATCAGCGGCCCTTCGATAACGTGAAGGGGCTTATCAGCCTGTTGGCGGGCTTCTTCGGTGTCTTCTTCGACGAACTCGGCAATGCCGTTGACCAGCGCATGGGCCAATCGTTCATTAACCGGCTTTTTGCGCCATTCGAGATCGGCCTTTTTCTCTGGCCCGCCGGTGCCCTTGTATTTTTCGGCGACTTCAAGCAAACGGTCGGTTGCATCCGGACGACGGTTCAGGATCACGTCCTCGACCCGCTCGCGCAGTTCAGCCGGGATTTCCTCATACACCACGAGCTGACCGGCATTGACGATGCCCATATCCATACCGGCCTGCGTTGCATAATACAGGAACACGGAATGCATCGCTTCGCGGACCGGGTTGTTGCCCCTAAACGAGAAGGAAACGTTGGAAACACCGCCGGAAATCTTGGCGTATGGCAAGCGTTCCTTGATCAGCTTGCAGGCTTCGATGAAATCGACGGCATAATTGTCGTGTTCCTCGATCCCGGTCGCGACCGCAAAGATGTTCGGATCGAAAATGATATCTTCGGGCGGGAAGCCGACCTTGTCGACCAGCACGCGATAGCTGCGTTCGCAAATCTCGATCTTGCGGGTAACCGTATCGGCCTGCCCTTTTTCATCAAAGGCCATCACGACGACGGCGGCACCATAACGGCGCAGAAGACGTGCTTGCTTGATAAAGGGTTCCTCGCCTTCTTTCAGGCTGATGGAGTTGACTATCCCCTTACCCTGAAGACATTTCAGACCGGCTTCGATCACGTTCCATTTGGAACTGTCGATCATGATCGGCACACGGGCAATATCGGGTTCGGCCGCCAGAAGATTAACGAATTTGACCATCGCCGTTTCGGCATCCAGCATCGCATCATCCATATTGATGTCGATGATCTGTGCGCCATTTTCGACCTGCTGACGGGCAACCTCAAGGGCTGCGTCGTAATTTTCCTCGACGATCAGGTTTTTGAACTTGATCGATCCTGCGACGTTCGTGCGTTCGCCGATATTGATGAATCTTGAAATGTCACTCATGGGTCTGTTCGATCTCTTTTTTCAGCTTCCCGGCATCAGGCGGCGTTGAATGGTTCCAGGCCCGAAAGACGCATTTTCGGTTCAATCACAGGCAATTTGCGCGGGGTCGCATTTGCCACCGCATCGGCAATCGCCTTGATGTGGGGTGGCGTCGTGCCACAGCAGCCGCCCAGCAGATTGACCATGCCGGTATCGGCCCATTCCTTGACCAAGGCCGCCATTTCGGCATCCGATTGATCATATTCACCGAACTCGTTGGGCAGGCCCGCATTGGGATAAACCGAAACACGGCATTCGGCAATGCGCGACAGTTCCTGCACATAGGGGCGCAACTGTGCCGCCCCCAATGCACAGTTAAGCCCGATCGAGAACGGCTTGGCATGACGGACCGAATTATAAAACGCCTCGGTCGTCTGCCCCGAAAGAGTCCGGCCAGAGGCATCGGTGATCGTGCCCGAAATCAGAACCGGTACATCTTCACCACGTTCTTCAAGCACTTCGTCGATGGCAAATAACGCAGCCTTGGCATTGAGCGTATCGAAAATGGTTTCCACCAGAAGCGTATCCGCCCCGCCATCCAGAAGGCCGTTCACAGCTTCCTTATAGGCTTCGCGCAGCTGATCAAAATTAACCCCGCGGAAGCCCGGATTATTCACATCGGGCGAAATCGATGCGGTGCGGTTGGTCGGGCCGATGGCACCATTGACAAAGCGCACATCGCCGGGATGGGCGGCTTCCCATTCATCGCAGGCCGCGCGCGCGATTTTGGCACTTTCGTAATTGATCTCGTAGGCAAGGCTTTCCATGCCGTAATCGGCCTGCGCAATCGTCGTCGCACTAAAGGTATTGGTCCCCTGAAGGTCGGCACCCGCGGCAATATATTGCAGATGGATATCCTTGATGATGTCTGGCTGGGTCAATGACAGCAAGTCGTTATTGCCCTTCACATCCTGTTTCCAGTCGGCAAAGCGTTCACCGCGATAATCTTCCTCGCTCAGCTTGTGCTTCTGGATCATGGTGCCCATCGCACCATCAAGGATCAGGATTTTGTTTTCGGCCCGTTTACGCAGCAGGGCAATGCGTTCCTTGCGGTCATTCATCATCGTCATCCAGTCGTTTTGATCATGCAGGGTTTCTGGCGGGTGGTTCAGGCAGCAGCCTGTGCAACACCGCGAATACCCAACGCATGACAGATGGCATATGTCAGTTCGGCACGGTTTAACGTATAGAAATGGAATTCGGTAACACCTTCGGCCATCAGGCCCTCGACCTGTGAAATGGCTTCGTGGAAGGCGACCATGCGGCGCGTATCGGGATCTTCGTCAAGGTCTTCAAACCGCCAATGCAGGCGCTTGGGCACCGATGCGCCGCACATATCGGCAAATTTCAAAAGCGATCCGAAATTGGTCACCGGCAGGATACCCGGCACAATCGGTGCGGTGATCCCGGCAGCAACACATTTGTCACGGAACCGAAGAAAAACCTCGTTATCAAAGAAGAACTGCGTGATCGCGCGGTTCGCACCGGCATCGATCTTGTGCTTCAGATATTCGATTTCGAAATCGGCACTGGGGGCATCCGGGTGGGTTTCCGGATAGGCCGAAACCGAAATATCGAAATCCGCAATCCGCTTTAGTCCTTCGACCAGATCAACCGCATAAGGATATCCCCCCGGCGTCGGCACATATTTATCGCCCGCATCAGGCAGGTCACCGCGCAAGGCAACAATTGATCGGATGCCTTCATCCCAGTAGTTGCGCGCGATACCCTCAATTTCGTCCTGGGTGTGACCAACACAGGTCAGGTGGGCGGCCGCCGGAATGCCGGTTTCGCCCTGAATGCGGGTGACACTGCTATGCGTGCGGTCACGGGTTGACCCGCCTGCCCCATAGGTTACCGAAACAAAAGACGGGTTCAACGGCGCCAGACGGTGGATCGAACGCCACATGGTTTCTTCCATCTTTTCCGTTTTCGGCGGAAAGAATTCGAACGAAATCCGCAAATCGCTGCGGGATGTTCCCTGTGGTGCGATGTCGTTTTTAACCGTCATTCTTTTAATCCTGTCTTGTCGTTCCGGTGGAACGGGTCGTTATTCATCATTATTATGGTATCAAGCTGCCGGTTTGTTACTCGGCAGCTTCGTTATGATTGTTCGCGATCTGCGCCTTCTGTTCCTTTGCGGATGCATGTGCAGACCAGATTCGCACCGTCAGGGGCTTGCCCGGCAGGCTTATGACATCGCCGGGCGAAAGTTCACATGCGCGAAACCACGTATTGATCGCCCCGTCTTCAAAGCCAAGCCGCCGATGCGCGTGCTCTTCACGCAGTTCTTCGCGGTCATGGGTTGCAAAATCAACCACCACCAGCCTGCCATTAGGTGCCAGAACGCGGGCAGCTTCGGCGATGGCGGCTTCGGGGCGTTCGGCGTAATGCAGCACCTGATGCAGGGTCACAACATCAAACATTCCGGCCGGATAAGGCAGTTGATACATATCGGCCTGCCGTACCAGACAGTTCGAAAGATCGGCGCGCTGCAAGCGTGCGCGTGCGACCGCCAGCATCTCGCGCGACATATCAACACCGACACCTTCTTCGGCCGTTTTGCCCAGAAGTTCCAGAATCCGGCCCGTACCGGTCCCGATATCAAGAATACGGCCCCCGGAAAGATCGCCGATGGCGTCAACAAGCGCCCGTTCGACCACTGCTTCGTCGACATGAAGTGACCGGATTCGATCCCAGTCATCGGCATTGGCACGGAAATATTCCGTCGCAATCTGTTCGCGCTGCGCCTTGACCTGCTCAAGCCGGGTACGATCAAGTAAGAGGGTTTCGTCATCGCGGGGCAACAAATCAAGAACCGGCTGCAACAGTTCGGCCCCCGGACCTGTATTGGGTGTGCGATAAAAAACCCATGTCCCTTCACGGAATCGGACAAGCAAACCGGCTTCGCACAGCAATTTCAGATGACGTGACACACGCGGCTGGCTCTGCCCGATGATCTGGGTGATCTCGCTGACCGTCAGTTCGCATTCGGCACAGATCGCCAGCAGGCGAAGACGTGTCGCCTCTGCCGCCGCGCGTAACCTTGCAAGGACCTGTTCCATTTCGCCACCTCCGCTAACTCTGCAAAGACATAAAGATATGTTTATATTTAATCAAGACCTATTTACCCACCCCAAAGGGGTATGGCAAAAAAGCAACACGCCAAATCCCATTGATCGGGCACATAATTTTGTGTGCTGGTGTTTAAACTTTCCCTATGCTAACCACATTGGTATCTGAGACGTGCGCGATGCATGGTCCTGTTTTCTTCGCGGGCAACAGGACAGGTAGCGTTTTTGAAATCCCGATTTCAAAAACGTCTCGGGGTCGGGGAAAGTTTGTATCGAAAATCGTTTGGCAAAAAATAATGAAGCTTCGAACTTTGCTTTCGCTGTGCGCTGGTGCATCTCTGTCCATGCTGACAGCATGCGCGTCCACCCAGCCGGCACAGGACATGAGTGACTATGACCCTCTCGAACCGGTGAACCGGGTCGTGCACGGGGTTAATGGCGCCGTAGACTTTATGGTCCTTTACCCAGCCGCCATGTGGTATCGCGACATTGCACCGCAGCCGGTAAAAACAGCTGTCCGCAGTTTTGTGCGCAACATCGGCGAGCCGGTTAATGCATTGAACTCGCTGCTGCAAGGGGAACCTGATCAGGCGGCTGACACCGTTCAGCGCTTCATCATGAACACCACGATCGGCTTCCTTGGTTTCAATGATGTGGCTGCCGATTTCGGCATCGAATATCATTCAGAAGATTTCGGCCAGACTCTTGGCCATTACGGTATCGGCGGCGGTCCTTACATCGTCCTGCCGCTGCTTGGTCCGTCGAACTTGCGTGATACGACCGGCATTGCCGTTGATTACGTGGCAAACCCGCTGACCTGGGGCAGCCGGAACAGCGATACCCTTGATGCGCTCTATCTTGGTTCGCTGGGTTTGACAGCACTTGACGCACGCTATCGTACGCTCAACCAGCTCAACGAATTGCAGCAGACGTCGATTGACTATTATGCCGCTTTGCGTAGCCTGTATCGTCAGCAACGCAACGCCGCCATTCGGAACGGTGCAGATCCTTCGGCACCGAATTTCGAAGACGAAAGCGCTTCTGCCGACTTCGACGATGCGTTTGAAGCTGCGGCAAATTAATGGTTCGATCGAACATGAAAAGCAAATTTACGATTCCCGCACTGGCGGCAGCAATCGTTAGCGCGACCGGCCTTCTGGCCGGTCCTGCATTTGCAGGTAATGCAAACACTGCGCCGTCCCTGACGGTAGAGGTCGCTGTAAGCAGCAACGCATCCGAGGTAATCAAGACTCTTGCGAATGAAGCGATTATCGGCCTGACCGACCAGTCGCTTAGCAACGATACCCGTCGGCAGAACTTTGTTGCGCTGATGGACCGTTACTTCGCAATGGATGTGATTTCCCGGTTTGTTCTGGGACGTTACTGGCGCTCGATCTCCGAGGAAGAACTCAACGAGTTCGCCGATCTTCTCCAGGACTATCTGGCGCTTAACTACGCCAGTCAGTTCAAGGATTTCAATGGCGAGCAATTCGTTGTCGGCGACGAGAAACAGCAGAACAAGGATACCTTCGTCAATTCGCAGTTTGTCCGCCCGGACGGTCCGCCGGTTTCGATTATCTGGCGTCTGCGCGAATTTGGCGACGAGTACAAAATCATCGACGTCACCGTCGAAGGGCTGAGCATGGGCATCACCCAACGCGACGAATTCACCGCCGTCATCCAGAAAAACGGCGGCAAGGTCTCTGCGCTGACCGAAAATCTGCGCGAAAAAGTCGGAAAATAACTCCGTCACGACCTTTACGGAAATCAAAAAGCCACCGGTGATTTTCCGGTGGCTTTTTTAATGCATCCCCCAGATGGGGATAATAAAAGGCCGCCCGGCAGGCAAGCGGGCGGCCTTTTATTGTTAACCGCGCGTCAGCGGCTTGTATTTGATGCGATGCGGGCGGTCGGCCGCGTCACCGTAACGGCGTTTATAATCCGCTTCGTATTCCTGATAGTTGCCTTCGAACCATTCGACATGCGAATTGCCTTCGTAAGCCAGGATGTGGGTCGCGATACGGTCAAGGAAGAAACGATCGTGCGAGATAACCACGGCACAGCCGGCAAATTCCAGCAGACCTTCTTCAAGCGCGCGAAGCGTATCGACATCAAGATCGTTGGTCGGTTCATCGAGCAGCAGGACGTTAGAACCGGATTTCAGCATCTTGGCAAGATGAACGCGGTTACGTTCACCACCGGAAAGCTGCCCGACCTTTTTCTGCTGATCCGCCCCCTTGAATGCAAACTGCGACACATAGGCGCGCGAGCTCATCGGGCGTTTACCCAGAAGGATTTCGTCCAGACCGTCGGAAACTTCCTGCCAGACGGTTTTGTTCGGATCAAGCGAGTCACGCGACTGATCGACATAGCCCATCTTGACCGTTTCACCGATCTTGAGCGTACCAGCATCGGGTGTATCGCTGCCGGTCAGCATTTTGAACAAAGTGGTTTTACCCGCACCGTTCGGACCGATCACACCAACAATCCCGCCCGGCGGCAGACGGAAATGCAGATCATCAAACAGAAGCTTGTCACCAAATGCCTTGGTCAGGCCTTCAGCAGTGATCACCTCGTTACCAAGGCGTTCGGCAATCGGAATAACAATCTTGGTTGAATCCGGAACCGCCTTTGCGGCTTCGGCAACGAGATCGTCATAGGCACGAACACGGGCCTTGGATTTCGCCTGACGGCCTTTCGGGTTCTGACGGATCCAGTCCAGTTCGGATGCCAGCTGTTTCTGACGGCTACCTTCCTGACGGGCTTCCTGTTCCAGACGCTTCTGCTTCTGTTCGAGCCAGGATGAATAGTTGCCTTCATACGGGATACCCTGACCACGGTCGAGTTCAAGAATCCAGCCGGTAACGTTATCAAGGAAGTAACGATCGTGGGTAACCAGAATGACAGTACCCTGATAATCTTCAAGGTGACGTTCCAGCCACGCAACCGATTCCGCATCCAGATGGTTGGTCGGTTCGTCAAGCAGCAGGATGTCGGGCTTTGCAAGCAACAGACGGCAAAGCGCGACACGGCGGCGTTCGCCACCGGAAAGCTTGGTCACATCTGAATCCTTGGGCGGGCAACGCAGCGCATCCATGGCGATATCAAGCGTACGCTCAAGATCCCAGCCATTGGCCGCATCAATGCGTTCCTGCAATTCCCCCTGCTCGGCGAGGAGATTATTCATCTCGTCATCGGTCATCGGCTCGCCAAAGGCCATGCTGATTTCATTGAAACGTGCGAGATCGTCAACGATCTGACCGCAACCTTCCATGACGTTGCCCAGAACATCCTTTTCCGGGTTCAGCTGCGGTTCCTGTTCAAGGTAACCGACGCGAACACCTTCGGCTGGCCATGCTTCGCCGGAATAATCCTTTTCGATGCCCGCCATGATTTTAAGCAGGGTCGACTTACCGGCACCGTTGTTCCCGAGAACACCGATTTTCACGCCCGGCAGGAAGGATAGCGTAATGCCTTTGAAAAGTTCGCGACCGCCCGGAAGGATCTTGGTCAGGTCCTTCATGACGTAGATATACTGGTAGGATGCCATTAAATTCCCCATCCAAAATGTGAGAAATCCCGGGCAATGCCGGGACATGCGGATCGTCGCATTGCGACCATCCAGAAAGCTTTGCCCGTTTGTAACCGACCGGCCCCTTACAAACAATGACAAACAATCGCAATCGCTGTGATGCGCTTTGAATCTGCATCGGTGGAAACGACGCGGGCAAAACCGCGCCCGGAAATACACCTCTCGGGGCAAAATCAACCGTTAATAATGCATAATCAAGCAAATATACGCGTATTTCGATTAAAAACAGGCTGCCATTGTGCAGCGCAGAAAAACATCGAAAAAATGGCGGTTTTGGTAGGTTTTTGCAGCATTTCCAGCAGGTTGAGAACCCCGGGCGCGCGAATGTCTACGACTAATGATTAGCTTCTTGCGCATTCTGAAAACTGTTATCGAATTCGTTGGCAATGGTGCGTGCAAACACCACCACTGCATCAAAAGCAGGCGGACCGGCACAAAAAAAGAACTCAATAGCCGGTCGGCAGGGAAGTTTTCATTTTCTAGGAAGGAGACGCGCTATGGATGAGCAAAGCGCAGCCTACTGGAAGCGAAACGTAAAACTGGTGACCACCTTGTTGATCATCTGGTTTGTCGTTTCCTACGGTTTCGGCATCTTGTTTGTCGATGTGATGAACAACATCAAGATTGCGGGCTTTGAACTCGGGTTCTGGTTCGCCCAACAGGGGTCCATTTACGTCTTTGTCGCGTTGATTTTCGTTTACGTGTCCAAGATGAACAAACTGGACCGTGAATTCGACGTTCGCGAAGACGACTGACGTCGGTGAAAATTCCGGATCCGGGGAGACAGACAAATGGATCTTACTACCCTTACCTATATCGTCGTCGGCCTGAGCTTCGCGCTGTATATCGGCATCGCGATCTGGTCACGTGCGAGCACCACCGGCGAGTTCTATGTCGCTGGCAAGGGCGTTAACCCGGTCGTCAACGGTATGGCGACCGCCGCAGACTGGATGTCTGCTGCATCCTTTATTTCAATGGCCGGTCTGATTGCCTTCCTTGGCTATGGCGGCTCGGTCTACCTGATGGGCTGGACTGGCGGCTACTGCCTGCTGGCAATGCTTCTGGCACCTTACCTTCGCAAGTACGGTAAATTTACCGTGCCGGAATTCATCGGGGACCGGTACTACTCCAAAACAGCGCGTATCGTTGCTGTTATCTGCCTGATCTTCATTTCCTTCACCTATGTTGCAGGCCAGATGCGCGGTGTCGGTATCGTGTTCTCGCGCTTCCTTGAAGTCGAACTCCTGACCGGCCTGATCGTCGGCATGGGCATCGTCTTCGTTTATGCCGTTCTTGGTGGCATGAAGGGGATTACCTATACTCAGGTTGCGCAATATTGCGTGCTGATCGTTGCCTATACCATTCCGGCAATCTTCATCGCCTTCCAGCTGACCGGCAATCCGCTGCCGCAGCTGGCATTCGGTTCGACGGTTAACGGTACGGGCGATCATATGCTTGATCGTTTAAACCAGATCGTGACCGAACTGGGCTTCCTTGAATATACCACCACCAACAAATCGACGATCGACATCTTCTGCATCACGCTTGCGCTGATGGTCGGTACGGCAGGTCTGCCGCACGTTATCGTCCGCTTCTTCACGGTTCCGAAAGTACGTGATGCACGTTCATCGGCCGGTTGGGCGCTGGTATTCATCGCGATCCTTTACACCACTGCCCCGGCAGTCGGTGCGATGGCTCGCCTGAACCTGACGGAAACCGTGCAGATCGGTGCGGTTGGTGATCCGGAAGGCAACCTTAAAATCGAAGATCGTCCGGATTGGATGACCCGTTGGGAGGCCACCGGTCTTCTGAAATTTGAAGACAAGAACGGTGATGGTCGTATCCAGTACTATAACGATGCCAATGCCGAATTTGCCGCCAAAGCCGCTGAATATGGCTGGGCCGGTAACGAACTGAGTGTTGACCGGGACATCATGGTTCTGGCCAACCCGGAAATTGCACAGCTTCCGAACTGGGTGATTGCCCTTGTCGCAGCCGGTGGTATTGCCGCCGCACTGTCAACGGCAGCCGGTCTGTTGCTTGTGATTTCCTCGGGCGTTTCGCATGACCTTCTGAAGGGCACGTTTACGCCAGATATGACAGAAGGGCAGGAATTGATGGCCGGGCGTATTGCGGCAGCCGTCGCAATCGTGATTGCCGGTTATCTTGGATACAACCCGCCTGGCTTCGTGGCACAGGTGGTGGCCTTCGCCTTCGGTTTGGCAGCGGCATCACTGTTCCCGGTTATCATCATGGGGATCTTCTCCAAGAAGGTTAACCGCGAAGGTGCGATTGCAGGGATGCTGGTCGGTCTGATCTTCACCATGGGCTATATCATGTCCTACAAGGGCATCTTTATCCCGGTACTGATCGAAAACGTTCCGGCAAACTGGCTGTTCGGCATTTCGCCGGAAGGCATCGGTGTTGTTGGTATGATCCTGAACTTCCTCGTTGCGTTCGGCGTTTCGAAAGTTACCGCAGAACCGCCGGAACATATCCAGCACATGATTGAAGATATCCGTGTTCCGAAAGGAGCCGGTAGCGCCGTTGACCATTAATCGGTCGACTGGTTTGCAAGAAACCTGTTGCTGGCCCCCGGAATTACCTCCGGGGGCCTTTTCTTTTGCCGCGAACTCGGGCAACAATGCATCACGACAGGGAGGAAGGTCATATGAGTCTGGAATTAAAAGAAATCAGCGATTTCCTTAAGCAGCATCACCCGTTCGACCTTTTGCCTGACGACGTGATCAATGCCCTGCCCAAACGCCTGACCGCGCGCTATTTCCGCAAAGGGACGAAAGTCCTCTCACCTGAACAGCAATGCCTGCATCTGCACATCATCCGGACAGGCGGAACCGAAACACGCGACCCCGATGGCCAGCTTCTTGCCCGCCTTGGCGAAGGTGAATGTTTCGGCGTACGCGCGATGTTCCGCAATGGCAAGGCCGCCAACAACATCACCATGCTCGAAGACAGCCTTGTCTATCTGCTGCCCGAAAAGGATTTCCACGATCTGGCGGGGAAATACCCGCAGTTCAATTACTTCTTTGAACAGATGGGCGGTGCCCGACTTCGAAGCGGCATGCAGTTGCTTGAAAAGCGTGATGATGATCAGCTTAAACTGATGTCCATCCGGGTTTCCGATCTGATCGCGCGTGATCTGGTCAGTATCGATATCGGCGCATCGATTCTCGAAGCAGGCAAGCTGATGAGCGCCGAACGGGTTTCCTGCCTGCTGATCACGCAAAACGGCGATGAAGTCGCAGGCATCATGACCGATCGCGACCTTCGCAACCGGGTCGTCGCCGAGGCCCGATCGTTTGACGAACCGGTGACCAACATCATGACGCCGAACCCGATCAGCATCGGGCCGGACGATTATGCCTTTGACGCACTTCTGACCATGACGCGTCACAATGTCCGACACCTTCCGGTGATGAAGGACGGTAAGGCGATTGGCATGATCACCACCAACAACCTGCTGGCCCGCCAATCGCTTTCGGCGGTTCATATGGTCGGGCGCATTCGTAAAATGACCAGACCCGCCGATATGGCAAAGGTCATCGCACAGGTGCCCGAACTGCTAAGCAACCTGATCGAAGCCGGGGCGACATCGCGCAATGCCGGGCACATTGTCACAACACTTTCGGATGCGGCAACATCGCGCCTGCTGCAACTGGCCGAGGAAAAATTTGGTCCCCCGCCCGTGCCCTATGTCTGGATGGCGGGCGGATCGCAGGGGCGACAGGAACAGACCGCCCTGTCGGATCAGGACAATTGCCTGATCCTTGATGACGCCTATGATCCCGATCAACACGGCGACTATTTCAAGTCATTGGCCGATTATGTTTGCGATGGCCTTGATACCGTCGGCTATGTCTATTGCCCCGGCGAAATGATGGCGAAAACCGCCGAATGGCGGCAGCCTGTCCGGGTCTGGCAGCAATATTTCAACAAATGGATCGAACAGCCTGAACCCAAGGCATTGATGCTGTGCTCCGTCTGGTTCGACTTGCGGCCGATCCATGGGACGCGGTCGATTTTTGAAGACCTGCATCGCATGATCATCACCAAAGCCAAGGGCAACCGTATTTTCCTGGCTTACATGGTCGGAAATGCTTTGACCCATCACGTGCCGCTTGGCTTCTTCAAGAATTTCGTGATGGTTCGTGGTGGTGAACATGACCGCACGCTTGATATGAAGCATAACGGGGTTGTACCGATTGTTGATCTTGCGCGGATTCACGCATTGGCCAACGGTGTTGATGCGGTCAACACCTATGAACGCCTGGAGGCCGCAATGACCTTCCCCTCGATCAGCAAACAGGGGGCGTCCGACCTTCTCGATGCATTTGAATTTATCAGCATCACCCGGCTGAAACATCAGGTCCGGCAGATCCGCAACGGGGATCGCCCCGATAACTTCCTGCATCCCGAAAGCCTGTCGGCGTTTGAACGCACCCATCTGAAAGACGCATTTTCGGTGATCAAAAACCTGCAGACCGCCCTTGAGAACGCCTTTGGCAAAAGCGGGACATAACAATGGGCCTGCGTCAGAAAATCGTCGATAGCGACTTTTACCGCCAGATGGTGCAACGCCGGGCGACCGGGCCGCTTCGTTCCTATTACGACATCCCCGCCGCCGATCCCGATACGCCGATCCGGAATGTCGAATTTGTCGCCCTTGATCTGGAAACCACCGGTCTTGATCCGAAACACGATGAAATCGTCTCGATTGGCTTGGTGATCATTCGTCAGCTCGCAGTTGATTTTTCAAGCTGTCAGCATCTTCTGGTGCGGCCGAAAAAGGAACTCAGCGAAAGCTCGGTAATCGTGCACCGCATTTTCGACAGCGACGTCGAACAGGCCCCCGATATCGAGATCGCGCTGGCCCATATCCTGCCCATTCTGGCCGGGCGGGTTCTGGTGGCCCATCACGCGCCGATCGAGCTCGGTTTCCTTGGTCATGCCTGCAAACGTTACTTTGGTGCATCTTTGCAGATTCCGACCGTCGATACCCTGGTGCTGGCTCTTCGTGATCTGCACCGGCAGGGACAACCGATGAAATCGGGCGCGCTGAAACTTGAAACGCTGCGCCATACCCATAATCTGCCACCCTATCGTATTCACAATGCCCTGTCGGATGCGATTGCCGCGTCGGGCCTGTTTCTGGCGCAGATTGCCAAGCGTGATCCGAAAGGCGAACTTGAGCTTCGCCGCGTGCTGCGTTAATCGGTAATCAGGGGAAACGGGAACACCCGCCAGACCGATCCCGTCATAACAATAAATCAGGGGACTTCTTGCCGGATGTATGTGTTTATTATCACGACCGTTGTGGTCGGTTTTGCCTGTGCCGGTGTGGTCATGTTGCTGTTCCGCCTTTGGGGACGCAAGGCACCGAAATATGTCATCCCCTTTGTCGCGGCGATTGGCATGTTTGCCTATATGATCTGGGATGAATACAGCTGGTTTGACCGCTATGCCGGTCGCCTGCCCGGCCAGATCGATATCGTGCAGACCTTTGCCGATGAAAATCCCTTTGCCCCCTGGACACTGATTTCTGCCCCGATCAACCGCTTTACCGCCATTGACCGGGAAAAGGTCGTCGCTAATCCGGACAATCCCGGTCATAAACGGGTCACGACCCTGCTTCTGAAAAAAGGTTCAGAAACGCTGGCCCTAACCCATCTGGTGGATTGCAATGCCGGAACACGCGGCTACATCACCGCTCAAACCGCCCTTGATGGCAACGGATTCCCGATTGGCATCGAAGAATGGTTTACGATGGACGAAAACGATCCGCTGCGTTCGGTCTGTGACTGATCTGATCCAATCCAATCGAAAATTCCCGAACAGGATCGGCCATGCCGGTCCTTTCTTTTTTGGCCCGCACGCCCCGGCAGGCTCCATCTGATGGCACAGATGGTTGACGTCCCGCTATATTTTATCGAATATAGCGGAAAATGATCATCTGCTCCGTTCATCCTCCAGCCCGGAATTTTGCCATGCGCGATCTGATCCGAACCGCTCTTGCGTCCCTGTTGTTTCTGGCTGCCGCAACCACCGCCCGCGCCGAAGAAATCACGGTCTTTGCCGCCGCCAGCCTGACCGACGCCATGACGCAGGTGGCCCAAAGCTATGCCACGGCAACCGGCGACACGTTGCAACTATCCTATGCCAGTTCATCGACACTGGCCCGTCAGATCGCCGCAGGTGCCCCGGCTGATTTATTCATCTCGGCCAATCAGAAATGGATGACCTGGCTTGCTGATCAGGATCTGATCGCCGCCAACAGCCGCCATGATCTTCTGGCCAATGCGCTTGTTCTGATTGCCCCCGCCAACAGTAACCTTGAACCGATCACGTCCCAAACCGATCTGACCAGCCTGATCGGTGACGAGGACCGCATTGCCGTTGGCGACCCGGACCATGTCCCGGCGGGCATTTACGCCAAACAGGCACTTGAAAACCTTGGTCAATGGAACACCGTCGAACCAAGGCTGGCACGTGCTGACAATGTGCGCGCCGCCCTGGCACTGGTGGAACGGGGCGAGGCACCGCTTGGCATCGTTTACGCCACCGATGCCGCCATCGCCACCGATGTCAAAACCATTGCCACCTTCCCCGAAAACAGTCATCCGGCCATTACCTATCCGGTTGCGATCACGGCCGGACAGACCAAACCCGCAACCGCAAAATTGCTGGCGTGGCTTTTGGGGGATGACGCGGGCACCATTTTTGCGGAATATGGTTTCAGACGCCCGGCAACCAGCCCGAAGACACAATAACAAACCATGATCACACTCACCGACGCCGAGATCGAAGCCCTGCTGCTTAGCCTGCGCATTTCCGGCGTGGCGGTGATATGTGCCCTGCCCTTTGCCATTCTGGCCGCTGCCCTTCTGGCGCAGGCGCGCTTTCCGGGCAGGATTTTGGTCGATGCACTGGTGCATCTGCCATTGATCCTGCCACCGGTTGTGATGGGCTATCTTCTGCTGATCAGTTTTGGCACCCGCGCGCCGCTTGGCGCGTGGTTGCTGGAAACGTTCGATATCCGCCTGATTTTCAGTTGGACCGGTGCGGCACTGGCCGCGGGGATTGTCAGCTTCCCGTTTCAGGTCCGCGCCATCAGGCTGGCACTGGAAAATATCGACCCCGGCCTGTATCACGCCGCCGAAACGCTGGGGGCCGGGCCGGTTGACCGGTTCTTCAGCCTGACATTGCCGCTGGCCCTGCCCGGTATCATTGCCGGGGCGATTACCGCCTTTGCCGCAAGCCTTGGCGAATTTGGTGCCATCATTACTTTTGTGTCCAACGTTCCGGGTGAAACACGCACCCTGCCACTTGCGATCTATACCGCAATCCAGACACCGGGCGGCGAACTGGCCGCCGCACGCCTTGCGGCCATTTCCATCGGACTTGCCCTGATCGGGCTTCTGCTTTCGGAATTTGCCATGCGCCATATTCGCAAAAGGGCCCGCGCATGAGCATTTCCGTCGATATCCGCCACAAGATCGGCAAGCTGGACCTGCATGCGCAGTTCGATATTGCCGAGCCCGGAATTACCGCCCTTTTTGGCCCGTCAGGCAGCGGCAAAACCACCATCATCAATGCGATTGCCGGGTTGCTGCGCCCGGATCGGGGGCTCATCACCATCCATGACCGCCTTGTCTATGACAGCATGAAGCGGATCAATCTGGCACCGCGCAAGCGCCGGGTCGGTTATGTCTTTCAGGATGCCAGACTGTTCCCGCATCTGAGTGTCGCGGCCAATTTGTTTTACGGCCATAAACGCTGCGACCGGCCCATGAACAAAGCCGCCTGTGATGATGTCATCGCGATGCTCGGTATCGGCGGCTTGCTATCGCGACGCCCCAACCTTCTTTCCGGCGGCGAGAAACAGCGCGTCTCGCTGGGCCGGGCATTGCTGGGCAATCCGGAAATCCTGCTGCTTGACGAACCGCTCTCGGCCCTTGATCAGGGCCGCAAGAACGAGATCATCCCCTATCTGGAAAATCTGCGTGACGCACGGCAATTGCCGATCCTTTATGTCAGTCACGCGATTGATGAAGTCGCCCGTCTGGCCGATCATATGGTGGTGATGGAAGGCGGCAAAACGCTTGCCAGCGGATCGGTGTTTGACATGCTGGGCCGAACCGACCTTGCCCCGCTTGCCGGGCAGTTCGATACGGGAACCGTGCTTCCGGCCACGGTCAAAAGCCGCGACCCGAAGGGTGTCATAAGCTTCCTTGACTGTGCCGGGCAACGATTTGTCGTGCCCTTCCTTGGCAAGAAATCCGGAAGCCCGGTGCGCCTGCATATCCGGGCGCGTGATGTGATGATCGCCCGGACAGCCCCGACCGGGATCAGCGCCAATAACGTCCTGCCGGTAACGATCCGCGATATCGCCGATAATGGCGGCGATACGCTGGATGTCACGCTGGGGCTGGGTCATGACGATACCGGTGAAAACCGCACAATCCATGCCCGCATCACCCAATGGTCGGCAACACGCCTGAAACTTGCCATCGGACAAAAGGTCTTTGCGGTGATCAAATCGGTCACGGTCGACGGGCATCTGCGCGCCGACGATCTTTAAGACCCGTCTTCAGTCGGCGGGGACGGATCGCCCGCCAGTTCATCGGCAAGCTTGCGCAACTGGTCCGCCAACGCTTCATCTGCACGGGTTTGCGCATCGTCGTAAATCGCAATGATCCGCATCCCCGTCCCGGTCAGGCTGGCCCCGCCACGGCCTGCCCCCCCCATCCGGGTTTCAACAACCGGGGTGGCAAAGCTTTTGTTCAATTCTTCAAGCAGCATCCATGCCCGGCGATAGGACATGCCCATCGACCGCGCCGCCGCCGAAATCGACTGTTCACGATCAATCGCGCGCAGCAGATCGATCTTGCCATAACCAAGGCGAACCCCATCGGGCAATTCGATTTTAAGCCGGATTTTAAGGTCGGTTTTGCTCATGACGGACAATCTAGCGCCTTGGTCACATGCGCGCTACTGCCAACCGTAAACCGGGTGCCGATACAATCAGTTAACCGGGCTTACCAGCGTCCCGTCCGCAAACCACTGTGCCAGATTATCGACCACCATCTGCGCCATCGCATCGCGGGTTTCGACCGTGCCGCTGGCGTTATGGGGATACAGCACGACATTCTCAAACTCGGCAAAGGCACGGTCCATATGCGGTTCATTATGGAACACATCCAGCCCCGCCCCGGCAATCACGCCATCCCGAAGTGCCGCAATCAGGGCCGGTTCATCAATCACCGAACCACGGGCGATATTGATGACAAAACCGCGCGGGCCAAGTGCCTTCAAAACGTCGGCATTGATGATCCCCTGTGTCGCCGCCCCGCCGGGGCAGGAAATCATCAAAACATCCGCCCAGTTCGCAAGCCCGATCAGATCGGCTTCATAATGATAATCGACCGGCTTTTTGGATCGTCCGAAATAACCGATTTTCATGCCAATCGGCTCCGCCCGCGCGGCAATCGCCTGCCCGATCCGGCCAAGCCCGACAATGCCAAGCTTCTTGCCGCGTGCCGTTGTGGTTAACGGCATCGCCCCCTTTTCCGACCATTGTCCGCTGCGCGCCCAATGATCACCAACAACCAGCCGCCGAAGCGTCGCCAGCAGCAGCATGATCGCGGTATCGGCGACATCGTCATTCAAAACATCGGGCGTATTGGAAACGCGAATACCGCGCGCCGTACAGGCCGCGATATCAATCGCATCATAACCGACCCCGAAACTTGTAATGACCTTAAGGTTCGGCAGTTTCCCGATCAGCTCCGTCGGCACCCCGACCCCGGCGGTCGAAACAAGGGCTGTGATTCTGTCTGCCACTTCAGAAAGAAACGCGTCCTTGTCACTCGCCTGATCCCAGCGATGCAGTTCGTATTTCGCGGCCAGTTCTTCCATATGACGCGGCCGGATGGCCGAAACGACGAGGATATGTTTGTCAGAACGTGACATCGGGGATTCTCCGTTGGTGGCGGGAGGTCACAGACTAGCGGCATGCAACTTGTAAAACAAGAGAACAGGACAATTAACAGGCCAGCGCACATACCCCCTGAACTTGCAACCTGCCGCTGCGCCATTGCACACTACCTGCCCGGATGGCGAATATGTACAACAGATATGACGCAAATATCCAATCGCGACGTCGCAAATTCACATCTAATCGTGCAAAATCATGACACTTGGTGGAGCCGCTTCTCATGACGCATTTTTCTGCTTTGTCGCTGTTAAAGAATGCTCTTACAGGACAAAAGAACTGGCAGGCGCAATGGCCCGACAGCCAACCGAAGGCAGAATATGACGTCGTCATTGTCGGTGCCGGCGGGCACGGGCTTGGCGCGGCCTACTATCTGGCCAAGGAACATGGCATCACCAATGTCGCCGTGATCGACAAGGGCTGGCTTGGGGGTGGCAATACCGGGCGCAACACCACGATCATCCGGTCAAACTATCTTTATGATGAAAGTGCGCGGCTTTATGACCATGCCGTTGATCTCTGGGAAGGTCTTAGCCAGGATCTGAATTACAACGTCATGTTTTCGCGCCGCGGCGTTCTGATGCTCGCACACAATGTTCACGACGTTCAGTCTTTCCAGCGCCACATCCATTCCAACCGCCTGAACGGTGTCGATAACCGCTGGCTCACGCCCCAGGAAGCCAAGGAATTCTGTCCGCCGCTTAATATTTCGCCCAATGCACGCTATCCGGTCGTCGGTGCCGCCCTTCAGATGCGCGCCGGAACCGCCCGCCATGATGCGGTTGCGTGGGGCTATGCACGCGGGGCATCACAACGCGGTGTCGACATCATCCAGAACTGCCCGGTCACCGCGATCCGCCGCGGGCCGGATGGCGCGGTTGAAGGCGTTGAAACCGCCAAGGGCTTTATCCGTGCGAAAAAGGTCGCGGTTTCGGCCGCCGGTCACACCAGTGTCGTTATGGAAACCGCCGGTGTGCGCATGCCGCTTGAAAGCTATCCGCTGCAGGCACTGGTATCCGAGCCGGTCAAACCGATCTTCCCCTGTGTCGTCATGTCCAACACCGTGCATGCCTATATCAGCCAGTCGGACAAGGGCGAACTCGTGATCGGATCGGGCACCGATCAATATACCAGTTATTCCCAGCGTGGCGGCCTGCCGCTGATCGAACATACGGTTGCCGCGATCTGCGAGATTTTCCCGATCTTCAACCGCATGCGGATGCTGCGCAAATGGGGCGGCATTGTGGATGTGACCCCGGATCGCTCCCCGATCCTTGGCATGACCCCGGTACCGGGCCTTTACGTCAATTGCGGCTGGGGCACGGGCGGGTTCAAGGCCACACCGGGGGCTGCCCATACGCTTGCATGGACGGTTGCCAAGGACACTCCGCATGACATCAACGCCCCCTTCACGCTGGACCGTTTCCGGACTGGCCGTCTGATTGACGAAGCGGCCGCAGCCGCCGTCGCACACTGAGGAGAACGAACATGCTTCTCATCCATTGCCCCTATTGCGATGAAACGCTGCCGGAACTGGAATTCACCTATGGCGGCGAAGCCCATATCGCGCGTCCGGAAAATCCGGCGGACAAAACCGATGATGAATGGCGCGATTTCCTGTTCATCCGCACCAATGTCAAGGGACCGCATTTTGAACGCTGGCGTCATGCCCATGGCTGCGGCCGGTTCTTTAACGCCGTGCGCGACACCGTCTCGGACCGGTTCCTGACGACATACAAGGCGGGCGAACCGCGCCCTGACCTTGCTGTTTTGCTTGAAGATGCCGCAAAGAAGGAGCCTTCGAAATGACCGCTTTCCGTGTTCCGGGGCGTGGCCGGGTCCTTCACAATCGGCCGGTTTCATTCACCTTTGACGGCGACACCTATCAGGGTCTGGAGGGCGACACTGTCGCATCTGCCCTGATCGCCAATGGTGTTCACCTGATGGGGCGTTCGTTCAAATATCATCGTCCGCGCGGCCCGATTGCCGCAGGGTCGGAAGAACCGAACGCCCTGATCGGAACACGTCGCGGCAAGGGGCAGTTTGAACCCAACACGCGCGCAACCGTGCAGGAAATCTGGAACGGGCTTGAAACCAACAGCCAGAACAAATATCCCAGCCTGAAATTCGATATCGGCGCGATCAACGACCGCCTTTACATGCTGTTTTCCGCCGGGTTCTATTACAAGACTTTCATGTGGCCGCGCTCCTTCTGGGACAAGGTTTACGAGCCCTTCATCCGGGCGGCTGCCGGTCTTGGCGTGTCACCGACCGAACCCGATCCGGACAATTACGCATCCCGTTATCTGCATACCGATATTCTGGTTGTCGGCGCCGGTCCTGCGGGCCTTGCCGCCGCACGTGCCGCCGCTGAATCCGGGCTTCGCGTCACACTGGTCGATGAAAACGCCGAACCGGGCGGAACGATTTTAAGCGAACCGCAGGCAAAAATTGACGGCAAACCGGCATGGGACTGGCTGGAGGCCGAGCTTGATGCCCTGACCGACCTTGGTGTGCGGATCATGACCCGCACCACAGCAATTGGCTATTACCATCAGAACATGATCGGCCTGTGTCAGAAACTGACCGATCATCTCGAAAACCCGGCCGCCAGCACCCCGCGGGAACGGATGTGGCGGGTCCGCGCCAAACAGGTCATTCTGGCGCAGGGTGCCCTTGAAAAACCACTGGTATTTGATGGCAATGACCGTCCGGGCGTGATGCTGGCCGGGTCGGCGCAAACCTACCTGAACCGCTATGGCGTGCGTGTCGGAAACAATCCCGTCATCGTCACCAGCCATGACAGTGCATGGTATGCCGCCTTTGATCTGGCATCGGCCGGAACGAAGATCGAGGCCATTGTCGACACCCGCCCGACCCCGAATGCCGACCTTGTCAAGGAAGCCGCCGCACGCGGGATCACGGTCTTTGCCGGTTATACCGCAACCGGCACCTCGGGCCGCCTGCGCATCAAATCGGTGCGGATCAACAAGGTTGAAAATGGCACCGTTATGGCCGCCCAGACATTGGCCTGCGACAGCCTTCTGGTCTGCGGGGGCTGGACCCCGTCGCTCCATCTGTTTTCCCATACCAAGGGGACGCTTAAATGGGATGACCAAAGCCAGACCTTCCTGCCCGACCGCATTACCGAGGATTGCCAGATCGCCGGTGCCGGGCGTGGGCTTTGGGGGATCGAAGCCGCCCTTAATGACGGGGCCGCAATGGGCGCTGCGGCGGCCAAAGCACTTGGCAAAACCGCCACGGTCAAAACGCTTTCGGTTGCCGATGATCGCCCCGGTTCGGGCGCCAGCCACACCGAACTTCCGACCGACCTTGACGCTGGCAAGGCCCGTGCCTTTGTCGATTATCAGAACGATGTCACCGCCAAGGATTTGCGCCTTGCGGTGCGCGAAGGCATGCGCTCGATCGAGCATGTCAAACGCTACACCACCAATGGCATGGCCACCGATCAGGGCAAGATGTCAAACATCAACGGCCTGAACATCGCCGCCGATGCGCTTGGCAAGAAACAGCCCGAAGTCGGCCTGACCACGTTCCGCCCGCCCTATACCCCGACGACTTTCGGGGCGTTTGTCGGCTATCACAAGGGGGATCATTTCGAGGTCACCCGCAAAACCCCCATCGATAGCTGGGCCGAAGAAAATGGTGCCGTGTTCGAACCGGTCAGCCTGTGGCGTCGTGCATGGTATTTCCCCAAGGACGGCGAGAATATGGACGCCGCCGTGCGTCGCGAATGCCGCGAAACGCGCAAATCGCTTGGCATGTTTGACGCATCCACCCTTGGCAAGATCGAGGTGGTCGGCCCTGATGCGGTTGAATTCATGAACCGCATGTATACCAACCCCTGGACCAAACTTGCCCCCGGTCGCACCCGTTATGGCCTTTTGCTTGGCGATGATGGTTATATCCGCGATGACGGCGTGATTGGCCGTCTGACCGATGACCGTTTCCACATCACCACCACCACCGGCGGTGCGGCGCGTGTGCTGAACATGATGGAAGATTACCTTCAGACGGAATGGCCCGATCTGAAAGTCTGGCTGACATCGACCACCGAACAATGGGCGACCATTGCGCTCAATGGTCCGAATGCGCGCAATCTTCTGGCGCCGTTTGTCGAGGGGCTCGATATTTCCGACGAAGCCTTCCCGCATATGTCGATTGCCGAATGCTCGGTTGCCGGTTTCCCGGCCCGTCTGTTCCGGGTCAGCTTCACGGGCGAACTTGGATTTGAGGTCAATGTCCCCGCCCGTCATGGCCGGGCCCTTTGGGAAACGCTGTTCGCGGCGGGTCAGAAATACGATATCTGCCCCTATGGCACCGAAACCATGCATGTCCTGCGTGCCGAAAAGGGCTTCATCATTGTCGGTCAGGATACCGACGGGACGGTGACGCCTTATGACGCGGGTGCCGGATGGGCGGTTGGCAAAAACAAGCCCGACTTTGTCGGAATGCGGGCCCTTAACCGCCCGGACCTGACGGCAGAAGGCCGCAAACAACTGGTCGGGCTTCTGACCGATGATGGCACGTCCAAACTTGAAGAAGGCGCACAGATCGTCCTTGATCCGAACCAGCCGATCCCGATGAAGATGGTCGGCCACGTGACATCGTCCTACCATAGCGACGCGGCAGGTCGCCCGATTGCCCTTGCCCTGATCGAAGGCGGTCACGGCAAGACCGGCGAAACGGTTTATATCCCGATGCCCGACCGGACGATCAGGGCCACCATCACCGGCACGGTCTTTTACGACCCCGAAAATGCGCGTCTCAAACTTTAAATTCCAAGGTCATACAAGCGGAGATGACTGCAATGACTGCACATATCGACCTGTCCAAAGCCGGGATACTGGCCGAAAGCTCCGCCGTGCGTGTAGCACTTCTGCCCCCTGTCGCCCGCTTTTCCCTTCGGGCCGCAACGCCCGAACAGAAAGCCCTGTCAAAGGCGCTTGGCGTACCCCTTCCGGCCAAAATCGGTCAGTGCGGGCGCAAAGGGGATATTGAAATCCTCTGCCTTGGCCCGGACGAATGGACGATCATCGCCCCCGAAGATCAGGCAGGAACGATCACCGATGCCTGTGCCGCGATCTATGCCAAAACCCCGCACAGCCTGACGGAAATTTCCGACCGCGAAGTTACCGTCCATATCACAGGCCCGAAGGCCAGCGACCTTATCACCATCGGCTGCCCGCGCGACCTAGATCAATTACCGACCGGCGAAGCACGCCGCACGGTTTTTGATGGTGTGTCGGCGGTGCTGTGGCGGGATGGCGATCAGGATTACCGCCTCGATCTTTGGCGCTCCTTCGCCCCGCACGTCATCGCCCTTCTGGAAACGGGTTGCGCTGAACTGGCGGGCGAATAACCCGATGCCCGGGCCCTTTGCAAAGCTGCCGCAAACCCGGGACCGACGCCGCGATATGACGCCTCGACCCATGGCTTTCCCCGCAAGAGCCACGCCACGAACCCCAACCCGCCCCACAGCCGACGACGGCCCCAACGACAAACCACCTCCGCCAAAACCGGACGTCCCTCAATCCGGGAAGTCCCGACAAACGCGGGGCTTTGGCATCCCAGCCAACGCGGCAGAGCAGACAAGCCGCCTTCGGCCTCACAGCCCACTCCGGTCTTCCGGCCATGGTCGCATTTCCGGCAACCATCGGAAGGCCCGAAAAACCCAGGACTTCGGCATCCCCGCTAATGCCGCGCAGACAGCGGCCTTCGGCCTCACAGCCCGCCCCGGTCACTTCCGGTCATGACACCACCCCCGCAATCATTGGAAGCCCGGACGAACCTCGGGCCTCCGCCATCCTCGCCAACAACCGGTCTCCGGACCCACGACCCGCTCCCATCACTCCCGCAATGGCGACATTTCCGGCAACTGATGAAGTCCGGACACATTTCGGGCATTCGCCATCCTCGCCAACAACCGGTCTCCGGACTCACGTCCCGCTCCGATCACTCCCGGCAATGGCAACATTTCCGGCAACCGATGAAGTCCGGACAAACTTCGGGCTCATGGACCCCGCCGGTCCCCCCTTGACGGGCCACAGCTCAACGCTGCCCCCTGCTGCCATCGTTGCCGCTACCGGCAAATTTAAAGCTCCCTCCTCAACAAGACGCACCTCTCCCGTCATGACAAATGATCGGGTTAGCCCCCCTAGTCCTCGTCCTAGTCCCAGTCCTCGTCCTCGGGCAGAATGCCGCCATAATGGCTCCGCCATCCGCCGCCCCATATCCTGCGGAATGCCCCGCCGCCCTGCCTGTGTCTATGTCCGCGTCTTTGCCGATGCATCCCGATATCCTCTTTCCTTCAGCCCCAAACGCAAAAACCCGCAAGGCACAAGGCCTCGCGGGTTTCCGTCCGGGTGCATTTCTCCCGTTGACTTTACTCTTATGCCATAAATAAAAGAACAAATCAAGAACTTTTTAAGGAAACCGAATGGGAAGGAGGATTCGACACGACGCAGCCTGCGCGCTCGGAAATCTAGAAACAACTCTCACGGGTACGTCCACCAGAAATGGCTATTCGCTATTGCGTGGCAATTGATGAGCCCTACCCGACGCGCGCCCATCGGATGCCCGGTTCGGCTTCGGGAAAATCCCCAATTACAGCACCACCAACAGATCCGCATACCGGGAATATAAAAGCATCCTGCTGCTTCGGCAGCATATGTGCCACAGCCTTTTTGTTCACGAAGAGGAAAACCCTTTTGCAGACATTTCCACGTCGCGACAGGTAAGACCAGCCGTCATAATTCTAGCGCGAAAGCTCGTACAGAACCGCCCGGTCAAGGATGCGCAGTTTCGGTCCGGCGGCGATTGCACCTGTTGCCTCTAGCTTACGAAGCGAGCGCGAGAATGTTTCTGGCGTAATGCCGATCCGGCTTGCGATCTGACGTTTTTCAGGAAAGTTCGTCTCGTCCTCGCCACCCAGATTCTCGCCACTTCTTTCTTCGAAATCGATCAGGAAAGACGCAATTCTCTGGATCGGTTTGGTGTGGCGAATTTTGAAAATTTCTTCGAGGAAGAATCGTTCCCACCGCAGAAGTCCGGCAAGGACTTCGGCCATGACATCGGGCGCGCTGCGTAAAACGGAAAGATAGGTATCGCGCGGAATGGCGATGATCTCGCAATCTTCCATGACCTCGCATTCCACCGGATATGCCCGACCGGCCAACGAAACGGCTTCGGCGAATGCCCCCGGTTGGGTCAGGAAATGCATGACGGTTTCTTCGCCCTGCGGGGAAACCTTTACAAGGCGCAAGTGCCCGGAAAGCAGAACATAGAAGTTACGGGCAACATCACCGGCACGAAACAGATGTTCGCCGCGCGAATGGCATTCCACACGACATTTTGCCATCAGACTATCAAGCCGCGCCCCGCCAAGAGCAGACAGAAACGGGACCTGTCGGACGATATCGTAATCGATTTCAGACAGCGGTCTTGAACGCATCTTCGCCCCCTTCCTTGGCATCATTCCCAGACAACCCGCACCAATCGGCCAGCATTTCCGCATCTGCAATCCGGATAATGTGACCATTGGCATGTTGCGAAACACCAATTTCAGAAAGTTTCTTAAGCGCGCGAGAGATCGTCTCGCTGGTCATTCCCAACTTGCGGGCCAAGGCAGACTTTTCAATGGTCAGGGGTGTTTCATGCACACCGTCAATCGGCACCGCATCTGCCAGGAAATAGATCCCCAGACGTTGCGCCGCCGACCGGCATTTAAGTTCTTCGGCCTGTCGCAACATCTGACACAACCGTTCTGTCATGGCCGACATCATGGTCAGTGCACGGTCGAAATGGGCCGCAAGAAAATCAGCAAAGCCAGCACCATCAATACGAACCGCGGTTGTTGCCTCCAAGGTACGAACCGAAACCGCATAACAGCCATCGGGCACCAATGCGCATTCCCCGACAAGCTGACCATTCCCCAGAAGATCAATGACCCCGTCTTTACCGTCCTGATCCTTGAAAGACAATTCGACATGCCCGTTCACAATCAGATAAAGCGCTGACGCCAGTTCATCTGCCGAAATCATCATTGTATGAGTGTCAAACCTGACCCATTGGCATAGGGATGCCAGTTCAAGGATATCTTCCTGCGGCCATGTTCGGAAATAGTTCGCAAAGCGAAGAACACCGGAAATGCGTTCGACATCATTCATCACGGCATCGTCCATTGTATAAAAAAGGGAAGATTGCATTTACTGGAATAACTCTAACATCAGCCCAGATGATCAAGTTTGTTCCAGATCAATTTTGATCGGAAAACGCTTATCGGCGCGAGAACTGCCTTAGCCCTTCGACATCAAGGATGCTCATCCTTGTATCCTGGGCAATAAATCCGTCGTCTTCAAGTTTGCGCAATGCGCGTGAGAATGTTTCCGGGGTGACACCGATCCGGTTTGCGATGACATGCTTGGGTACGATTTCCGCATCGTCAGACTGCGAGAGCAAAAATCCGGCAAGGCGCTGCGATGGGCTTCGCTGGCGCAAATCATTGAGCTCCCTGTAGAAAAACCGTTCTCTCTCGATCAATGACTGCATCATCCGACCAATCATCGCCTTGTCATTCCTGAGGCGATTGACCAGTTGCAGCCTGCTGATTGCGATGATCTGGCTGCCCGGATCGCATTCGGCAGATACCGGATACTTTTGCCCGGAAAGGACCACAGCCTCGGCAAAAGACTCGCCTGCTGAAACAAGATGAAAAAGGGCGACACGCCCGTCACCGAGAATTCGAAACAGACGCACCTGCCCCTTGATGACAATAAAGAACTGTTCGGCGGGCTCCCCCTCGCTAAACAGCAATTCACGGCCGTTATAAATCACAACGGTCGCACCATTTGTCATCGATACGATTTCATCGCGCGAGAAGGCAGAAAGAACTGCCACCTTCGACATCAGACTGAAATCCGCATCATTCAGGTTACGGCGTGACATGATCGGCTCCAAACTCTGTCCGAGCTGACTGCGATGGTTGAAAACTGCTTCTGCGATGATGTCGACCGCAATTCACATGATCGGCCAACAGCGAAGACAACTCCCACCACGTGCCAACCGGTGCGAGCATGCCGACTTTCTCATCAGACCGGGAATTAACAGAAGCCGGAATATCAATGCGGCAATGCGCCCCATCCCCCGTCATAAGGGGAACAAAAAGAGCATTTCTGCACCTTGTCATGTTTCGCCAGTTGGCGAGAGACGGTTGGCCATCAATCTGGACATTGTAGATTTCGTCGTGATCAAGATGGTGCGAAAGTATCGCTCGCAACTGCTGCATTTCGGGCGACGGGCAGATGTCCTGCTTCTGCCCGTGAGCCACCAGAAAAATTGCCTTTTTATCCTTTTGATTTCCACCGGCCTTTAATCGCTGGGCAATTCGTGCCGCCAACATGCGGTCATATCCAGACAAATGTCCTGCGAATGGCAAAAGTGCCTCCGCTTCCAACCGGGCATCGGCAACAAGTGCGGACAGTTCCGCCACCAAACCGGCGCCCGGCGTAAAGAACAGGGGAAAGACAAGCACGTCAGACGCCGAATTCCGCGTCATGACCTTCAACACATTTCCCGCTGATGGCGTTGATCGCAAAAATGAAAGGCGGATGTCGAAATGCGGTAACTGACGTTGCAGATGCGCGGAAAACATCCCGCCGGGCACTGCACCAGTTCGTCGCGTTCCATGCGCGACAATCATCAAAACCGGATCGCAGACGGACATAACCATTCCCCTGTTTCACTCTCTCTGAACGCATTTTGCGGGCTTTTCCCCCAAGCGTATTGACTCCCGTCAAGAGTGGAACGGCTCAAAACCACAATGTTCATATGGTTATTTGATCATCATCAAGGCTGGCTCGCGTCGAAAGATCAAATCTCCGCAACCGGGAGCGAAGGCTTTCATTTTCCTAATGGAGGGACGCATGAAACTCACAACTCGGCTGAGACGGTCGGCAGCGCCGCTTGCACTTGGTTTCGGCCTTATCTTTGCCTCGGTGGCAATCGCCCAGGAAAAACATCCTGAAAGCGAAAGCACCTATGAACCCAGTCTCGAGTCACTTCCGACCGATGGGTCGCAACCCGGTACACACGAAGGTGTGCCAACGATGACGGCCGATGAATTCAATCAGGGCCGCAAGATTTTCTTTGAACGTTGCGCAGGTTGCCACGGCGTTTTGCGTAATGGTGCAACCGGCCCGGCCCTGACAACGGACCGCACCCGCGATCTTGGTTATGACTATCTGCATGACTTCATTACCTATGGATCGCCAGCTGGTATGCCAAACTGGGGAACCTCCGGAGATTTGACAGAAGAGCAAATCGACATCATGGCGCGATATGTCATGCAGGACCCGCCTCAACCGCCAGAATGGGGTATGGCCGCGATGAAAGAAAGCTGGAAAGTCATTGTTCCAGTCGACCAGCGCCCGACCCAAAAAATGAATGATCTCGATATCGAGAATCTGTTCTCGGTCACACTTCGTGATGCGGGTCAGATCGCACTGATCGACGGCCACGACTACAAGATCAAATATGTCATCGACACTGGATATGCCGTTCATATTTCACGTGTATCCGCGTCCGGGCGCTACCTCATGGTTATCGGTCGCGATGCAAAAATCGATATGATCGACCTATGGATGAAGGATCCCAAGATCGTTGCAACGATCAAAGTTGGTTTGGAAGCTCGTTCAGTCGAAACTTCTAAAATGAAAGGTTGGGAGGATCGTTACGCGATTGCGGGCTCATACTGGCCACCACAATTCACAATTATGGATGGCGAAACGCTTGAGCCACTTAAAATCGTCTCTACTCGCGGCATGACATATGATGAACAGGAATATCACCCTGAGCCTCGCGTTGCCGCGATTGTATCCTCACATTACAACCCGGAATTTGTCGTTAACGTTAAGGAAACCGGCAAGGTACTTCTGGTAAATTACGAAGATCTCGACGCCTTGCAAGTCACTTCAATAAGTGCCGAACGGTTTCTCCATGACGGTGGTTTTGATTCATCCGGTCGATATTTCATGGTTGCCGCCAATGCTCGTGACACAGTCGCCGTTATAGATACCAAAGAACGTAAACTGACCAAACTTGTCGAGGTCGGCACAACCCCGCATCCGGGTCGCGGGGCGAACTTCATCCACCCGGAACTCGGTCCGGTCTGGGCAACCAGTCATCTTGGCGATGACACCATTGCATTGATCGGTACCGATCCGGAAAAACATCCGGAAAATGCGTGGAAAATGGCGGCATCCATTGACGGGCTCGGTGGCGGTTCACTGTTTATCAAAACCCACCCGAATTCGAAAAACCTTTGGGTTGATGCGCCGCTAAACTCGGATGCCGAAATTTATCATTCGGTTGGTGTCCTTGACATCAACAACCTTGATGCCGGTGTTGAAACACTGCCGATTGCCGAATGGGCCGATCTGGGCGACGAAGGTGCCCAGCGCGTCGTTCAGGGTGAATATAACAAACAGGGTAATGAAATCTGGTTCTCTGTCTGGAACGGCAAAGCTGAAAAGTCAGCCATTGTGATTGTTGATGACAAAACCCGGAAGCTCAAGAAGGTCATCAAAGATGATCGCCTTGTGACCCCGACGGGCAAATTCAACATCTACAACACCCAACACGACATCTACTGATCTGCAGAACCGGAGGCCATCCACGGCCTCCGGACTTCCCGCATTTGAAACCTTGCCAAAACAGGGGAAAAGCCATGCAAAAATCCGGGCGTATTTATCTTGTCGGAGCCGGACCAGGCGATCCTGAATTGCTGACCATCAAGGCAGCACGCCTTCTCGACCGCGCGGATGCCGTTATCTATGACCGGCTTGTCTCCGATGAAATACTTGAACTGGCCAACCCGTTTGCAGAACGCGTTTATGTCGGAAAATCCACAGGATCCCACAGCCTGAAGCAGTCCGAAATCAATACGCTTCTGGTTCATATGGCCAGAAAACATTGCCACATCGTTCGTCTGAAAGGCGGGGATCCGTATATTTTCGGACGCGGGGGTGAAGAGGCAGAATGGCTCAGCCTGCATGATGTTCCGTTTGAAGTTGTTCCCGGAATTACAGCCGCCGCAGGATGCATGGCACAACTTAATCTACCGCTGACCCATCGCGGTCTGGCAACCAGTGTACGTTTTGTCACCGGTCACATGCAGGCAGACGCAGAACCCCATCACGACTGGCGTTCTTTGGCCGATCCGGACACTACGCTTGCGATTTACATGGGGGTCAAAACCATGCCGGTAATCGCGGGCAAACTGCTTGAACATGGGCTGCCCACCGATACGCCGGTGATGATTATCGAAAATGGTTCGACACCGGATCAAAGACATTTCCGCAGCACATTGGGCAATGTCTGTGACGACCTGAACCGGCTGGATTTTGATCCGCCCTGCATGATCGTCATTGGCCGCGTCATTTCACTGGCGGATCGACTATCACTGCCCGAGGCCGAACTTCTATCCGAAAGCCGGTTTGACCAAAACGCAGCACCCGACTTCCCCGATGGGGGTCTACGTTATGCCCATACTGCGTAATTCCCTCGTGATCCTGATCACCACGCTCGCTTTGGCGGGGACCTATTCAGTAAGTGCGGAAAACGCGACTTCTTCCCGAAGCCCCCATGCGCTGGAGCAAATGGTGCGTCAGGATTGCGGTTCCTGTCATGGCCTAACGTTTAAGGGAGGTCTGGGATCGCCCCTTTTACCGGAAAGCCTTGCGGCTTACAGCGTCGAGGATTTGACAACCATCATCCTCGACGGATTGCCCGGGACAGCCATGCCACCCTGGCGCGCAATCGTGACACCCGACGAGGCCACGTGGATGGCCCGCTATCTGAAAACAGGAGAACCCGAATGATGCGCATTGCATTTTCGGCCCGCATTCCTTCCACCGCGTTACAGGCAACCCGCAACCTTTTGGTTGTTGGGGGCATTTTGCTTTTGGCGGGCTGCGCAAATATCTCATCCGTTCGCGGGACGGCTGATCTGGCAACCGTCGTTGCCCGGGCCACTGGCGAAGTTGCTATCCTTGACACCAGCACCCGGCAATTTATCGGGATCGTTGAAGGCCTTGGCGATCTGTCACATGCATCGATCGTCTATTCCCGGGACGGACGGTTCGCATTCGTCTTTGGCCGCGACGGGGGATTGACCAAGGTAGACATTCTCAAACATGAGGTTGTCGTTAGAACCTTGCAAGCGGGCAACAGTATTGGCGGAGCCATCAGCCAGGACGGCAGACTGGTGGCGGTTGCCAATTACGAACCCGGCGGTGTCCGCGTTTTCGATAGTGAAACCCTCGAACTGCTGGCCGATATTCCTGCAATCATTGACGGCAGTTCGGATCGTTCAAAAGTCATCGGGCTGGTTGATGCGCCGGGGAACCGGTTTGTTTTCAGCCTTTGGGATTCCGGCGAAATCTGGATAGCCGACTTCTCAACCGGCAACGAGCCAAAGATCAACCGCTACAAAGATATCGGAACACAGCCCTACGATGCGCTGATCACATCTGATGGTCGTTATTACATTGCCGGTCTGTTTGGCGAAGACGGCATGGCATTGCTTGATCTTTGGCATCCGGAAAATGGCGTGCGCCGCATCCTTGATCATTACGACATGGGCCAAGAACGCTTACCCGTTTACAAAATGCCCCATCTTGAAGGCTGGGCGATTGCGGGGAAACGCGCATTTGTACCCGCCATCGGTCGCCACGAAGTTCTCGTGATTGACACCGAAAACTGGCAGCAGATCGGACGTATTCCCGTCCATGGACAGCCCGTTTTCGTCATGGCTCATCCCGACAACAGGCATGTCTGGGTCAATTTCTCGGTCCCGGATTACGACACGGTCCAGATAATCGACACGGAAAATCTGGCAATCGTCGGGGAACTGAAACCCGGCACCGGTGTCCTGCATATGGAATTCAGTCCACGTGGCGATCAGGTCTGGCTGTCGGTGCGCGATGACAACAAGGTCGTTGGATACAATCCCTACACGCTCCAGCCGATTGCCGAACTTCCGCTCCCCAGTCCCAGCGGCATTTTCATGTCTGACCGTGCCGGTCGGATCGGGTTGTAGGAGGCCATCATGAGCACCGAACTCACCCGCCTTCAGACCCGGCTGATCGAACATTTTCAGCGCGGATTTCCGACGACGCCACGCCCGTTTGAAACCATCGCCAGTGAACTGGGCACCAACGAAGACACGGTGATTTCCGCCATTTCCGATTTGAAGGACAAAGGTTATCTCGACCGGATTGGCGCGACCTATGCGACCGGGCGCGCAGGGGCATCAAGCCTTGCGGCGATGGAAGTTCCAGATGATCAGCTTGAAAAAATTGCAGCCCAAGTCAGCCACTTTACCGAAATCAATCACAATTACGAACGCGAAGATAAACTCAATTTATGGTTCGTCGTAACCGCCGCCGATCAGGCCAGTCTGGAAACGGCAATCAAGGCAATCGAAACCAAAACCGGCTTACCGGTATATCGGATGCCGATGATCGAACATTACCGTCTCGATTTGGGATTTGCGTTGAAATGGAACTGAGCAATCTTCAACACCGGCTGATCGAAAGACTGCGGGACGGCTTGCCACTTGGCAAACACCCATATGCCGACATCGCCAATGACCTCGGAACGACCGAGGGAACGGTGATCGAAACGCTTGAACAGCTTATCGCCCACAAGGTTATCAACCGCTTTGGCATGATCATCCGTCATCGCGCACTTGGTTATCAGGCCAATGCGATGTGCGTTTTCGATATCGGTGATGATGCGGCACCCGACATAGGCAAGGCGATGGCAGCCCTTCCCTATGTCACATTGTGTTACCGCCGGGAACGGGTTGCCGGGGTTTGGCCATACAATCTTTATTGCATGATCCATGGTCGAGACCGGCTGACAGTTCGGGCACAAATCCGCCACCTGATTGCGCGTCTGGAACTGCATGATGCGCCCCACAAGGTTCTTTTCAGCAAGCAATGCTTCACCCAGCGGGCGGGCAAATATGGCGCCCCGAGGGCATCCGTATCCTTGCCGGCGCCAACAGAAACTCGCGCAATTCCCGATGAAGTCAGGGAAATATCATGAACAAGCTTGAACGCGACCTGATCAACAATATGCAGGGTGGTTTTCCGATCTGCGCGCACCCGTTCCAGGTGCTGGCCGAACGTCTTGGTTATGACGAACAAACCGTCATTGACGGTGTCAAAAGGCTGATCGCGGACAGATATGTCAGCCGGTTTGGGCCGCTTTACAACACGGAAAGACTTGGTGGTGCTGTAACCCTTGCCGCGATTGCAGTCCCACCTGATCGCTTTGACGAGGTCGCGGAACAGGTCAACGCATGCGAGGAAGTCGCCCACAATTACGCCCGTGAAGATGTTCTTAACATGTGGTTTGTGATCCTTGCCGAGGATGAAGAAGCGCTTCAGGACGTCATAAAGCGGATCGAAAACACAACCGGGCTTGGGGTTCTGAGCTTCCCAAAGGAACAGGAATACTTCCTTGAATTGCATCTGGAGGTTCCCGAAAAATGATTTCCTTTCTGAACCAACCAGAACTACCGGAACTTGACGAAATCGATCATGCCCTGATCCGTGCGACGCAAACCGGATTGCCTTTAAGTCCCACGCCATACGGGGATATCGCGTTGGGCCTTGGACTTGGCCCGGATGAAGTTGAACAGCGCTTGCAACGTTTGCTTGATGTTGGCGTCATTCGCCGTATCGGCATCATCCCCAACCATTATCGGCTGGGTTATCGCGCCAATGGCATGAGCGTTTGGGACATCGACGATAAAACCGTTGATGCCATGGGCGAGATGATCGGAAAGCTGGATTTCGTATCGCACTGCTATCGCAGGCCGCGCCACCTGCCCGATTGGCCATTCAACCTGTTTGCCATGGTCCACGGAACAACACGCGAAACGGTCGAGGCCAAGGTCGAAGATATCCGCAACCGTTTGGGCGGGAATGTCCGCGACCATCGCATTCTATACAGCAACCGTATCCTGAAAAAAACCGGCCTGCGTTGGCGCAAAAGCGGAGAAAAGAAATGTTGCGGTTAAGCCAGTATATCCGTGCTGCAATCGATATTGCCGAGAATGGCACAGCACCCGTTACGAACCCCCGCAAACATGCCCCGCTTTCCAACAGCGGACCTGTCGTTATCTGGAACCTGATCCGGCGGTGCAACCTGACATGCAGGCACTGCTATGCCTCTGCCGTTGATAAGGATTTTCCCGGTGAGCTAACGACAAAACAGGTTTTCCATACCATGGAAAATCTGCGTGATTTCAATGTTCCTGTGTTGATCCTGTCGGGTGGGGAACCGCTTATGCGGCCCGATATTTTTGATATTTCGGCCTATGCCAAAGAACTTGGTTTCTATGTCGCACTGTCGAGCAACGGGACCCTGATTGATGATAGAAACATCGATCAGATTGCCGCCGCCAACTATGACTATGTCGGGATCAGTCTGGATGGACTTGGCGCAACACATGATTATTTTCGCCGTCTTGAAGGCGGTTTTGATCTTGCCCTTCGCGGGGCAAAACTGTGCCGTGGTGCCGGATTGCCGGTTGGCATTCGTTTCACCATGACCCGCGAAAATTATCAGGACCTTGCCGGTCTTCTGGACCTTGTGGAACAGGAAAAGATCGACAAGTTCTATTTCTCGCATCTGAACTATGCCGGTCGCGGTAATCACAACCGCAAGGATCACGCATTTTATAATATGACCCGCGAAGCGTTGTTGATGATGTTTTCCCGCTGCGAAGCAGATGTCAAAGCAGGCATCGCGCGCGACTACGTGACGGGCAACAACGATGCCGACGGGGTTTTCCTGAAATTCTGGATTGACGAACATTACCCCGCAGCATCCAGCCAGATCGAGAAAATACTGCAACGCTGGGGCGGGAACGCATCGGGTGTCAATGTTGCCAATATCGATAATCTGGGCAATGTCCATCCCGATACCATGTGGTGGCAGCACACATTGGGCAATGTCCTGAAACGTCCGTTTTCGGAAATCTGGCAGGATATCAGTGATCCCTTGATGGCCGGGTTAAAACAGCGTCCCCGTCTCGTTCACGGACGCTGCGGCGAATGCCGGTATCGCGATATTTGCGGCGGCAATACGCGAACGCGCGCCTATCAGTTGACCGGCGATCCTTGGGCCGAAGATCCGGGCTGTTATCTTGATGATGCAGAACTTGGCATTGTTGGCGAACATAACCGTCTTGAAACCGTTCCATTTTCCGCGACCAGACGTCACGGTCAGGTGGAGGTCACATCATGATCCCCATCGTTAAGCCTGTTCTGGCGCGGATTTGCCTTGGAACGGTATTGGTATCCGGTTTGATCAGCACAACGAACGCGTTTGGCCAAACCGCACTCTCTTCCGCGCAGATTGCCGATGCCAACGCGCTCTATGCAACGCATTGTGCTGCCTGTCACAATGGTGACCGGTTGGGCGGCATGGGCCCGGCGCTTTTGCCCGAAAGCCTTGAAAAATTGCGAGGCAATGGCATTTCGGATGTCATCCGCGATGGCCGCGCGGCAACGCAGATGCCGGCCTTTGGCGAAACCCTTGCCGCAACGGAAATCACCCTTCTAGCGGACTGGTTGCGCCAACCGATGGACAGGTCACCGGAATGGGGCATGTCCGAAATCGTCCAAAGTCACGACGTTTTCATCGATCCGGCGGAACTGCCCGACAAACCGAAATTCAAAAGTGATCCTCTAAACCTGTTCACAATTGTCGAGGCGGGCGATCATCACGTCACGATCCTTGATGGTGACACGTTCGAACCCCTTGATCGTTTTCCGACCCGCTTTGCCTTGCATGGCGGGGCAAAATATTCACCGGACGGTCGGTTTGTCTATCTGGCGTCGCGTGATGGATGGGTCCAGATGTATGACCTTTATTCCCTGCAAACCGTTGCTGAAATCCGGGTCGGCCTGAATACGCGAAATGTGGCGGTATCCGATGACGGCCGATATGTGATGGCGGGCAACATGCTGCCGCACAATCTGGTTCTGCTGGATGCACGGGATCTGACACCAATACGCGAGTTCGCCGTTATCGGTGATGATGGCAAATCATCGCGTGTTTCGGCGGTCTATACCGCCCCTCCGCGCCATAGCTTTATCGTCGCCCTGAAAGACCTGCCCGAAGTTTGGGAAATTTCCTATGCCGATGATCCACGTCCGGTCTATCCCGGTTTCGTTCATAACTACGAAGCCAATATGGTCGAAGCACTGGACGTTCAGAACGGCCCATTTCCGGTAAGGCGTATTCATCTTGGTGATGGTCTGGATGATTTCTTTTTCGATCAGGATTATCGCCACCTGATCGGGGCGGCCCGCAATGGCCGCGATGGACAGGTGATCAACCTGAATGTCGGCCGAAAGGTGGCCGACATTGCCTTGGAGGGCATGCCGCATCTCGGGTCGGGCATCACCTTTGACTATCAGGGGCATTCGGTGCTGGCCACCCCCCATCTGAAAGATTCCAAGATCAGTGTGATCGACATGGAAAGCTGGAAAACCATCAAAACCATCGAAACAAAAGGCCCCGGATTTTTCACCCGCAGCCACGACAACACGCCTTATGCCTGGGTCGATGTATTCTTTGGCCCGGACAAGGATGTTGTTCATATCATCGATAAACGCACACTCGAAATCGTTAAAACGCTCCGCCCGGACCCCGGCAAGGTGGCGGCCCATGTGGAGTTTGATCGCAGCGGCCAACACGCGCTGCTGTCGATCTGGGACGATGACGGCGCAATCATCGTTTACGATGCCCAAACATTCGAAGAAATCAAGCGCATCCCGATGAAAAAACCGGTTGGGAAATATAATGTTTTCAACAAAATCACCTATTCCGCCGGCACCAGTCACTAACACCAGATCAGCCGTCACGCGATGATTTAGCCATCTTGTGGCGGCGTGAAGATACGCCCTAGTGGCTTGACAAAATCACCGCCCCCTGTGCGGCCAGAACACCGGCAAAAATCACAATAAGAAAGGCAACAAACAATCCACGCCATCCGCCCGCGGATGGCCCAAGCCCAAGATAGTATCGCAAGATCAACCATGCCTTAAAGCTACCCACAGCCATAATAATTGTGGCTGGCACCAGACCAAGCATCGTGGCTGTGCGTTCTTCTCCCACAAGCGCAAGGACCAGTGACAGGATGGTCGTGCTGGTTGCGATCAGCCAGACCAGAATTGCTGTTCGCATCGATAAAGCCTGCGTGTCGCAAGATTTGCCAACATTCCTTACGACATCATCGGATTTCGCACTGATGGTACAATGATGGTCCATAATTACCTCATCGCAACAGATAGATCACAGGAAAGACCAGCACCCAAACCATATCGATCATATGCCAGAAGGCGGCACCGGTTTCGATGTTGGTTAAATTGGGCCAAATGGAAACAATCCCCAAAAGACCAAGCCCCATCACCACATGCAGCGCATGAAAACCGGTGATGAGATAGTAAAGCGTGAAGAACGTACTGCTTTCCAAACCGATCCCGGCATCGATTTTACTGCTATATTCCAGCAGTTTTATGATCAGGAAAGCGATAACCAGAATTGCAGTTGCCGCCATCCAGCCTCGACACCGCAAAACAGCATTTTGGCGTATGGCATGAACGGCGAACACCGCGAACAGACCGCTTGTCAGTAAAACAACCGTATTAAGCCCGCCCATAACACGATCAAGACGCAGTTGATCCGCCGCAAACCCAGACGGGTCGCCAATTCTTGCCGCGGAAAATGTCAGCAGAAAAGCCCCGAAAACAACCAACTCCGACAGGATCAGGACCCACATCAACGGATGCCCGGGCAAGGCTTCAAGCCCGCCCCAGGCATCAGCCCCGGCAGAAGAAGTTACCGATACACTGTGATGATCACTTTCATTCGCGGGCGAGATATCATGTTGTGCCATATTTTCCTGACGAGCTTGCATATTATCACCCGTTTTCAAGATACAAGCTGGCGATAGATACGTGGTAAAGCCGCCGGAAGGTTTTCCAGCTTGCTGACAATTGCGTGCCCGCCTGCCCCAAAGATATAGGGGAAGTAATCCTGTGCCCTTTGATCGACCGTTACACCGAAAAGGCCAAGCCCTGCCTTTCGGCATTCACGTACCGCACGGCGGCTATCCTCTATGCCGTAGCGACCTTCGTAATGGTCGATATCATTTGGCTTGCCATCCGTGATTACCAGCATCAACCGGTGTTGGTGCGGTCGATCCCCCAACAGCTTTCCAACATGGCGGATGGCAGCCCCCAACCGCGTGTAATACCCTGGACGGAGCTTCTGTATCCGGTCCTGCGTAGAACGTGACCATTCCTCGTCGAAGTTCTTGATCGCATTAATACGCACCCAATCCCGACGACGTGATGTAAAGCTGAAGATACCAAACTCGTCCCCACATTCGTCCAGCCCACCAGCCAGCACCGAAAGCGCCTGCTTTTCAACATCGAGAACCCGTTGATCCTGTATCCAGGCATCGGTCGACAATGATACATCGACCAGTACCGCAACCGACAAATCGCGTGCCCGTCGAACCGTGTTCAGATACAGCCTGTCACTGAGTTCTCCACTGCCTTTCTGGTCACAGCGGGCGCGCACCAATGCTTCGAGATCAAGCTCGCTTCCATCACTTTGCGCGCGCAGAATTTCATGGCGCGGCCGAAACGCTTCGAATTGGCGGCGAACCTGGCGGATTTGTCGCCGTTCGGTTTCACCCGGATGCCAGACATCACACTCACTGACTTTTTCATCACCGGATTGCATGACGACTTTGCAGAAATCCGGGCGATACGATTGATGACGGTAATCCCATTCCGGATAGGTCCATTCACCAATCACGCGTCCTTCATCAGCTTCGCGTGGCGGCAGATCCAGATCGAAACGCAATTTGGTTGCCGCTTTGCGTTTGCAGTCGGAAATTTCCATTTCGTCAAGCTCGTCAGCCGCTTTCTTTGCATCCTGCTCGTCCTCGTCATCCATCGGCCGATTGACATTGACCATCTCGGCTATCGAAAGGATTTTTTCAAACCGGTTTAATGCGAGGGGATCATTGCGACCAGCCTGATCATTCTTGCGTCGGCGAGCGCGTTTTTTACGTTCCTGACTGCCGTCTGACGAATTTCCATCCTCGTCCGTGTCGGTATCGGCAACACGACTGGCCTTGCCCGAACAAATGGCTTCGCCCCAAAGCGGAACGGGAAGGAACGGCGCATAACGACGCGGTTGCATACCCGCAACATCAATCATGCCCGCAATATCGCCATTTGCGTCAACGGCGTTAACAACAGGCCACAGATCGTTTGCGTCCTGTTGATCCGCAGCCCCAAGAATCTTCAGAACACATTCTTCGATCTGCTGTTCGCATCGGGGCAAGGGACGAACCGGTCGCAACGCCAGAAACGCATCATACAGGCGTTGCCGCAAACCGATGATGCCTGGGAACTGGCGACACACATCCTGATCGGTTTGTCGTGCCCGGGAAAGCCGCATGATGTCGGCCAATAACGGGCTTTGCGAAATGTCCGCCGAAATGGTTTGCGGCTCCGAAACCGCGAACCATGCCATCAGCCAGATATAAAAATCACGGTTAAGATCACGGGACGGAAACAGTGAAATGGACGCGGGCAGCTTTACCGATGCCTCGTTCATTTCGGCCATCGTGATCTGTTCATCCACCAGACCGATCCGTTGCCGCCAGCGTAGCCGATGCCCCGAAACCCGTTTATCAATCTGGGCAAATTCCAACGCCGGGTCGCCACCAAGAGTGCGAAAAATCACCGGCAAATGAACGCGCAATTCAGCAAACGTGATCGCGTGTTCAACATGATCGCGATAGCTTTCCTGATTGCGTGATGCAATCCGGTGCCAGATCATGCCGACCTGTTCTTCGAATTCCAGAAAATCGAAACTCATCATCGCCTCCCGGCTGTCAGCCCCGGATAATCCCGATGGCCTCGCGAAGGCCCGCCTTGATATCCGCATCATCCGACAGTGGTTCGATGATGGCCGCATTGATGGCGTCATCAAATGCAACATTGGCCATCAAAAGCGTCGCGCCATAGACCAGCAACCGGGTTGAAACAGCTTCTTCAAGATCAATACCGGTAAGCTTGCGAATATTGCCCGCAATGCGCACCAGAAGGGCTGCCCGTTCAACATCGATCCCGGTTTCACGCATGATGACCGCTTTTTCGGTTTCCGCGTCCGGGAAATCGAACTCGACGGCCAGAAAACGCTGTCGGGTCGATGGTTTAAGCTGCTTCAGAAGGTTCTGGTAACCGGGGTTATAGGACACCACCAGCATGAAATTGGCAGGAGCTTCAAGCATCTCGCCCGTCCGGTCCAGCGGCAACAGACGCCGATCATCCGTCAACGGATGAAGGACCACCGTCACGTCCTTGCGCGCCTCGACCACCTCATCAAGATAGCAGATACCACCGTGGCGGACCGCACGTGTCAACGGACCATCCACCCAAACCGTTTCCCCGCCCTTGATCAGATAGCGCCCCGTCAGATCCGCAGCAGTCAAATCGTCATGGCAGGAAACGGTATAAAGCGGAACGCCCAGCTTTGCAGCCATATGGGATACAAAACGTGTTTTCCCGCAACCGGTCGGTCCCTTTAACAACAAGGGCAGATGCTGCTGCCAGGCTGTTTCAAACAGCTGCTGTTCGTTGCCGGTAGACTGATAATAAGGAACGTCTTGCTGGGCGAGTACGTCTTTAAGAGCGGTCTGCATTTGAATGCTCCTTGGAAAATGGAGAGGCCGAAAATGACAACGACCGGTCGCGGGAACCAACCGGTCGTTGTCCGCCATGTGTCGTCATGGAAGAGAGCATGAAATCGAACACACAGACTTGATTGCCGTCATTCGGCAGGCTGACGTGCCCCGGCTGTTACGCGTGCATCACGCGGTGCCACCACCAGTGACCAGATAATCATGGTGACACCGATCAGCACGACAACACCCGATCCCAAGCGCGTCCAGTAGAACAGGGCAACCTGGTCCTGGACTTCCATGTAATTCATTCCCAGAACACGTTGCAGATGGGTCTGAACGACACCCGCAAATGTCAGGGTAAAGGTCATGAAGGCCATCGCACTGGTCGTGATCCAGAAGCCCCACATATTGAGCTGCTGGTTATAAGGTTCACGCCCGCGAAGATAAGGCAGCGCATAGGTGAAGATTGCCAGATTAAGCATCACATAGGCCCCGTAGAAAGCCAGATGGCCATGTGCTGCGGTAATCTGTGTTCCGTGGGTGTAGTAATTGATCGACGACAGGGTATGCATGAAGCCCCATACGCCCGCGCCAAAAAACGCCATGACCGAACATCCAAGCGACCAAAGCAGGGCCGCCTTGTTCGGATGATCCCGGCCGCCTTTCCAAACCATGTAGAAGCAGAAAACAACCATGGCAAAGAACGGGACGACCTCAAGCGTGGAAAACACATTGCCGATCCACTGCCAATATCCCGGGGTTCCGATCCAGTAATAGTGATGGCCGGTACCCAGAATGCCGGTAAACAGCGAAAGTGAAACCATGACATAAAGCCATTTTTCAACGACTTCGCGATCAACACCCGTCATTTTGATCATCAGAAACGCCAGGATCGACGCCATGATCAGCTCCCATACGCCTTCAACCCAAAGATGCACGACATACCACCAGTACATCTTGTCCACCGCAAGGTTGGACGGATTATAGAACGCAAACAGGAAAAGCAACGCGACGAACCAAAGGGCAACCATCAGTACGTTTGATACTGCGGTTTTCCGGCCCTTAAGCAGTGTCAGCGTCGTGTTGTAAAGGAACATCAGCGCCACGACGACAATGCCGACCTTGATCGGCAATGGCTGTTCAAGGAATTCACGCCCTTCGTGATAGCCAAGGATGTATCCGACAACTGCAGCAGCGGTTGCCGCCATGAACAGCCAGAACTGGATGATCGCCAGTTTCGGGCTGTGCAGTTCGGTTTCGCATTCTTCGGGCAGCAAATAGTAAGCAGCTCCGAAATACCCCATCAACAACCAGACGATCAGGGCATTGGTGTGGATCATGCGAATGACGTTGAACGGCAATAGTTCGGACAAGACGTTTGGAAAAACATAGACAGTGCCCGCCACCACGCCGAACAGAATCTGGGCTGCGAACAATGTCAGCGCGCCGTATATGTAATACAGCGCAACCTTTTGCGATTGATATTTCATTGTAGCCTCGTTTCCATCAGCACCGGATTATCCCGCCTCGTTTGGCGGCCAGTTCTGGGTGTCGATTTCACTGGTCCATTTCAGGAAGTCGACAAGCTCATCGAGCTCCTGATCTGTAAGGTTGAATTGCGGCATCTGGCGGCGGCCTTCGATGCCTGTGGGCTGTGCGGCCATCCATGCCTTAAGCATATCGCGCGCACCTTCCGGATCATCTTCACCGCCATACCGCACCCAGACATTGCCAAGTTCAGGTGCGAAATAGGCACCCTCGCCCAAAAGCGTATGGCAGTTGATGCATGAATTGCGTTCCCAGACATGCTTGCCCGCGACAACCGATGGCGTCAGCTGATCCTGATTGCTGGACTCGTTGACGATATAGTTGTGGCTGTGCAAGGTCAGTCCGATAAAGATGACCAGAAAGAAGATCGTTCCGCCGTAGAAGATGTTTCGGGCGGCAGATTTTGTCAGTCGTTCCGACATGTGAACGGATCCTCACTCCGATTGGCAGTTCAGTGCCGCTCTGTCCCCAAAACGGCGTCATGCAATCATTTCCCGACTGGACGTTTCCCACCTTGACTACCGTCAAACGAAAAAAGCCCCGTACAATGGCGGGGCAGGTGGGGTCGGAAATGCACGGCAGGAAGGATAAGGCAAACCGCGTCAGGCTATTCAAAACGCGGAAACAGTATTTCATTCTCAAGATGGATATGCGCCACCAGGTCTTCGACCAGCTTGGCCGTACCGGAATAAAGCGCCTGCCATGAACCGCAGACACCGTCGGGCAACGTGAAATTATTGGTCAGCTTTTGCAGTTTATGGATGGCTTCGGCATGCTCGTCATGTTCTTCGCGCATGCAATGGATCGGCATGATCAGGGGGATTGTGCTGGCACTGTTGCGTTGCATTTCGCGCATCGCCGGAAACAGAACCATTTCCTCTTTCGCCATATGGGAATCAAGCTTTTCCGTCATTTCAAACAGCGCGTCGGCCAATCCCGCCGGGGCGTCCGGATGATCTCCGTGAACCGCCTCGACCTTGCGGGCAAGCAGGATGAGTTCGGCCAGTTCATCACAGTGGGTCTGATGATACCGATCCAGAATAAAATCGATGAACGCATTGATATCATTTGGATCCGGCAAGGTCAGTGGTCCCTTGGGCAAATCACACAATTCACGGGCAATCAGACCGGCATCCAGTCCTTTCACACTGGTGACCTCGTCCAGCGACTTGTTGCTTGAACAGCAAAATCCGATTTTATGGCGTCGCAAAACCAGGGTCGCCCCCGGAAAACTCGCGACCAGATCGCCTATCTTGCGATGGATCAGATTTGCTGAATTGGCAGCTTCCTGATCATGGGTGAAATCGGATTTCATGCTGGCGGGCCTCCATCCCCGGATATTGATCCAACCAAGTTTAGGCACCTTCCCAAAAGTCACGTTGACGATGGTCAAGTAGCGCTGCGTGGAATTTTGCGATCCCCCTGCCCGATACTGTCTTGCAAAAGCAGAACCTTTCCGCCTTATCAAGAACCGTAAAAATTCAAATCTTTCAGTGATTTGACGGACATCAACACCTTAAGACCCAAACATGACAATACTTCCGGAACCAATTCGGTCCGGAGTCCGCCGTGTCAATCAAACGCCCGTCATTTACACCCTTTCTGCTGATGAACCCCATCGTTCGAAATGTTCCGGCATTTGCGCTGGAACGTCTGTGCCAGCACGCCATGGAAACCATGTATCGCCGACACAAAGCTGTTTTCGAACGGGTCACCGAACGCGAAACATTTACCCTGCTCGTATGCCCGACGGACCTTGATCTCGACCTTTTCCTTGCCCTTGATCCCAAGGCCCCCGTCCTGCGCCCTGCCCATGAGGGGGATGACAATATCATCGCGGCACGGATCATCGGCCCGCTTCCGGCCCTTCTGGAACTGCTCGAAGGAAAATCCGACGGGGACGCACTGTTTTTCTCGCGCGCATTACGAATAGAGGGCCGGACCGACCTTGTCGTTGCCCTTCGCAATGCCCTGGACGGCGAAGAAATAGACCTGCGTTCCGCCGTCATTGAAAGCTTCGGCGCGTTGGGTCCTGCGGCACGTCTGGCACTGCGCGCGGCCGAAGCGGCATATCGCCAGATGCAATCGGACATGGACCGCGTTGCCGACACCCTGATGTCCCCGATTGAAAAACGTCTGGGCGGACTTGACCGGCGTCTTGGCGAACATGCGGAAAACATTTCAGGGATTCAGAAATCAGTAAAACGTCGCACGCCGCGCATCGGTCAGACCGTGCTGTCGGGTGATGATTTCGCCCTTCCCGATCCTTCATAACCGACAAACACATACAGGGATTTCATGGAATTAGTTTGCCCGGCAGGAACCCCCGCCAGTCTGCGTGCCGCCGTCGAGGCCGGTGCGGATGTTGTATATTGCGGTTTCCGCGATGCGACCAATGCCCGCAACTTTCCGGGGTTGAATTTTTCCCGACCCGAACTGGCCGAGGCCGTTACATTCGCACATAGACATGGCGTGCATGTCTATCTGGCCTGCAACACCTATCCGCAAGCCGGTTCCGAAGATATCTGGCACAAGGCCGTCGATGATGCGGTTGCAATCGGCGTTGATGCGGTAATCTTGGCCGATATCGGTTTGCTGCGCTATGCGCGCGATAAACACCCGGATGCACGTCTGCATCTGTCGGTTCAGGCATCCGCCTCGAACGAGGAAGCCATTCGTTTTTACCACCGCGAGTTTGGCGTGCGTCGTGTGGTTCTGCCGCGTGTCCTGTCGCTCGAAGAAATCCGGATGTTAAACCGGCGCATTTCGGTGGAAACCGAAGTTTTTGCCTTTGGCGGCATGTGTGTCATGGCCGAAGGTCGCTGTTCGCTATCTTCCTATGCCACGGGGGAAAGCCCCAACATGAATGGCGTTTGTTCGCCAGCAGCCCACGTCCATTACGAGGAACGCGGCGACAGCACCGTTTCCCGCCTTGGCAATTTTACAATCAATGTTTACGGCAACGATGAAAAGGTCGGATATCCGACCCTTTGCAAAGGCCGGTTTCGCGCCATGGACAAGGCCGGTTACCTGTTCGAAGAACCCACCAGCCTTGACGTTACCGCAATCCTGCCCGAACTCGCCGATGCCGGTGTAACCGCCCTTAAGATAGAAGGACGCCAACGCGGCAAGGCTTATATCACGCAGGTTGTCGGCGCATTCCGCGCGTCCCTTGATCGCATTGCCAATGGGCAAACCGGTACGCGCAGTAATCTGGCTGCCCTTAGCGAAGGTCAGGCAGATACAACAGGTGCCTATCGGAGAAGCTGGCAATGACAAAATCAAGACTGGTCATGGGGCCTATTTTGTTTCACTGGGACGAAAACCGTAAAAAGGATTTCTATGCCCGGATCGCGGATGAAACCGACATTGATACGGTACATGTTGGCGAAGTCGTTTGCGCCAAACGCATGCCGTTTTTCGACAAGCATCTGCCTGACATCATCGAGCGGCTTCAGAATGCCGGAAAGGAAGTCGTCTTCTCGACACTGGCCCTCGTGATGAATGAACGCGAGATCGCCCAGCTTCGTGAAATTGCCGAAATGCCGGACCTTCTGATCGAAGCCAACGACATATCTTCCATCGGCCTGCTTTCCGGCCGCCCGCATGTCGTCGGGCCGTACATCAATACATATAACGAAAGCACCTTGGACTACCTGATTTCCAAAGGTGCGCATCGCGTATCCCTTCCCTGGGAATTGCCGATGTCATCGATCATAGCGCTTTGCAACGCGCGGAAATCTGCCGAGATCGAAGTCCAGATATTCGGGCGTGTCCCGCTTGCCATATCAGCCCGGTGTTACTCTGCACGCGCACATGGCTTGCACAAGGATGGCTGCCGATATGTCTGCGGCGAGGCCCTTGATGGCATGGATGTCGAAACGCTGGATCATATACCGTTTCTTGCCGTCAATGGTCTGCAAACCCTGTCCAGTCACTATCTGGAATTATCGACCGCCGTTGATGATCTGAAAGATGCTGGTGTTACAGCCTTCCGAATTTCACCGCACACTCTTGATATGGTGCGTGTTGCCAATCTCTACCGTCGTCTGATTGACGGTGAAACCTCGTCTGACGAGGTCAGGCAATCGTTGCTGGAAATGCAAAACGATCTGGCTTTCGCCGATGGCTTCCTGCACAGCCTTCCGGGTGCGGATCTCCGGGAAACGCTTGGTTCCCGGGCAGAATAGCCTTCCCCACCGCGCAAATATCCATATCCCGAATACAGATATGAAAAGGGCCACAGCCTGATGAACTGTGGCCCTTCGATACATTGTGCAGGGGAGTGGACAGCTCAATGTATTGACGATGGTTGGAGTATAATTGATTTGCTTTGATACTCCTTGACGGTCGTCAATTAGGACTGCCTTTGCGGGTTTCCTGCTTTTGGATCACACATCAATTTCTATTTCCTGCGCCTCGCCCAAAGGCACAAGAAGGATTTTTCGAACAGGCAGATGACGCGCTGCATGCCGTATTTCGGTTTCACGCATCATCGAAAACGCGGTTGAAAACGCATCGGCATCCGTTGCGGTATCTGCAAAGACACTCACCCTCTCCCACAAGGCGGGCGAATGTCCGCTGCGCGGGTCGATCAGATGGGTATAATTCCCGTTCAAACTGAACCTGAATCCCGAACCTGACGACGTTGCCAATGCACCATCATATATCCTGATTCCACTGGACGACTGCGCATCGTTCCCGCCAAATCTTACCGGCCATCCCGTATCGTCTATTCTGGGGCCAATCGCGTATTTTTCGCCAAGGTCAACCAGCACATTCTTCATGCCATGTCGCCGGAAAACCCCCGCGACACGGTCGGTGATATAACCCTGTGCCATACCATTCAGCGTGACCTGCATGCCCTGCTGCGCAAAGGAAACCCGGTTCGGCTCAATCCGGATTGCCTCATATCCGATCAAGGATTTCAGCCTCCCGATTTCTGCCTGAACTGCACCTTTATCAGTGATAGCGATCTGCTGCGACAGTTCTGTTAGCCGCGCCCAAACAGTCTGGACCGTCGGATCGAATGCGCCATCGGTATGTCTGGAAATCATGACCGCGCGCGACATCAGTTCAACAAATTCCTGTTCGGGGTTTTCGACAAATCCATCGCGATTCAAGCGCGAAATTGTCGCATCCGGCCGATACAGACTGAACATGTTTTCCAGTCGTTCGATTTCGGAAAGTGCCGACGAAATCATTTCATCGGCCTGATCTTGCGAAAGGCCGTCCAGATAGATTGCAGCCTCTGCACCAAGGGCGGTTCCCTGCCAACGATGCAGCTTATCTGACGCGGCGAAGACCTTGGGGGATACCAAGGCAATTGATGCCGCACTGGCAAACAGGGTGATAAAGCGACGACGGTTCAAGTCTGTCATGACGCACCTCCGTCCGAAGGTCCAAGATCAAAAACGTAGTCATCAGGGATGTCTTTGTAGTCGACAATCTGCCCCCCATGCGCGGTTACGAATGACTGGGCTGCGGCAAGGGTCCCGAATGGCACGGCTTCGCCAATTCCCATGCCGCTTGTCATGTCACTGCCGATCACGAAATGTGCGCTATCAATGACCACCCAATTTGGTGGCGGGGATTGCCAGTCGGCATAACCGGTCATGTCATTTACATAAATGACAGCCACGTCACGGGCTTCACCGGGCATAAGCGTAAACGCAATCGCGTCACGTACCGACGGGAACCATAAAATTTCGCCATTCGATTTACGGTGCAGCTGGGCCTTTGGCCCCGGATGATCGGCAACAATCATGCCGCAGAAAAAGCCAGAAACATCGCGTGTCAGATCCTGCGGATCGGGACGCGCGACAATCTCTTGCTCGCGACATCCCGCAAGCAGGATCGCCCCGAGAACGACAAACGGTAAAATGGCTTTCATAACTGCTTCCTCCGAAACAGCACCACCGCCAGTATCAGCGGAACAACAACCCACATGCCGAGCGAGAGCACGGGTGCGAAACCGTTACCGATACCTTCAAGGTCCGATATCACCAGCCCGGCAGCAACCCGGACATCCTCAAAACCCGAAAGATTGATCATGCGAAATGCATCAGCCGGATTGACAGTCAGAAGCATATCGAAAACCGGTGCGCTTATGCCTTCACCGCCATCGGCAACCAACGCCCCCAAAAGCGCCATGTCATAAACGATCACCAGACAAAGCCACACACCAAACGCCAGAGCCGCCGCGGCACTCCGTTGACGGGGCATGGCACTGATGGCCAATCCAAGTGCGACAAAAGCCGCCCCCAGCACAACCGAACTCCCTATCAGAACGCCAAAGGCCATCCAGTTAGCGCTTTCAATCCCTCCGTAAACAAGGACAAGTGCCGCTGATCCGAAACCAAGAATAGTTGCCAATCCAAGGCCCAGCGTCTGGCCCAGAAACTTTCCGATAATGATGTCGGATCGCGACAGCGGATAGGTCAGCAACAAAAGCATTGTCCCGCGTTCAACCTCGCCCACCAGCGCGTCATAGGACAGCAACAACGCCATCAATGGCAGCAAAAAGACCGAAAGGCTGGCCAGACTGACGATCGTAACAGCCAGTTGATCGACGCCAACGGTGCCCGCCGGCGCACTTCCCAGAAAAGTAAGGCTTAGCGAAAACAGGACCAGCGCCGCGGTCGCGCCTAAAAACCAGCGATTGCGAATTCCGTCCCGAAATTCCTTGATTGCAATGATGACAAGTTCTCTCATGACACCACACTTTCTTTCTGGAAATGCATGTAGAGATCGCCAAGCGACGGCAACCTGATGTCAACGTCGTCAAGCTCCGGCACGGTGGCCGACAGATGCCGCAATACGTCAATCTTGCGTTCAGATGGCAAGGTCAGATCAAGACCATGGTCGTTGATCCGCTCGCAGCCGATCCCGTCGGGAATTTTTTCAGCACAGGCGGCCCCCATTCCCGGTCTGGTGATCAGACGGATATGCACCGGCAGATTGGCCCGCCTGCGCAGATCATCGATGGTTCCCGATGCAATCAGTTGGCCCTTTCGCATGATCGCAATTTTACGGGTATGGGCTTCAAGTTCCGTCAGCGCATGCGACGACAGAATGACCGTCACACCACTGTCTTCAAGTTCGCGCACGATGTCATAAAAGGCGTTGCGCAATTCCGGATCAAGGCCGGTCGTGGGCTCGTCGAGCATCAATATCCGCGGATTGCCCAGCAATGCCTGCGCAAGACCAAGACGCTGACGCATCCCTTTGGAATAATGCCCAACCCGCTTATGCGCGGCTGCAGCAAGCCCGACACGTTCAAGGATCCGTGCGCAGTCTGACACGGGATGGCGTTTCAACCGGGCAAAGAAAGCCAGCGTCTCCGCACCGCTCATGCTGTTATAAAACGCGATATTTTCCGGAAGATATCCAAGAAATGCATGCGCGTTCTTTCCGCGATGGCGGGATGTGCTCTCCTCACCAAGAATGCGGATATTTCCCTTGTCAGGACGCATAAGACCAAGGATCAGCTTGATAAGTGTCGTTTTACCCGCGCCATTATGGCCAAGTAACGCAACACTCTCGCCTGCGCCAATTTCCAATGACAGATCGTTGACAGCGTTTTGCTGATCGAACGTCTTGGTCACTTTTTCAAGAAGAATTGCAGGATCATTCGGCATGATAGCCGTCTCCTTCAAATCGGGCGATAACCGGCGGTGCCATTAGCGGATGACTGTCAATCACGCCCCCCGGATGCAGTGCCGGAAACCGGGACTGCGCCCATTTCAAAATCTGTATTGCGGGTGCATTCAGCAAAAGCTTGGCGGATGGATGGGCCCAGACGACCTGATCAAGCATGTCATTTGGCCGATAGGCCCGATCCCCAAGACCATCACCATCCAGATCGAACGCGGCATTATCGCTCCAGTAATTTCCGCGACCGTTTTCAGACCATTCAAGCCAGCGTGTGCCGACATACTTGACCTGTGTCCGGTTGCCGGAAAACGCATTGCCAACAATGACATTGCGTTCCGATCCGGCTGTAAACTGCACACCGATCCCGCAGCCCTCGAACCGGTTTCCCCGAAAATCGTTCTTGTTGGAGTTATAGATAAAAACGCATTTCTCGCCGCCGCGATCCACGACATTCCCGCTAAATTCGGACTTATTGGCATAGTTCAGCAAAATGCCGTGGTCACGATCCCCGCGTGACAGGTTGTTCGTTACCTTCAAACCATCCGAAAACATCAACGCATAGCCGACCGTATTGTCAAAGGAACGGTTGTCCCGGATTTCGCTGTCATGCGTATACATGTAATGAACCGCAAAACGGACATTGCGAAATTCGTTACCGATGAACCGGTTCTGTTTGCTGGTCGTCACAAAAATACCGTCTCGGCCCTGTGATATTGCGTTGCCGACAACAACCGATCCCGGTGTGTTCCAAAGCTGCACCCCATTACCACGCTCGTTGACCCGCAGGTCCTGCCGGCCGACGATGATATTGTTCCGCACTGTCGCGTTTTCCGGACCGGAAAGATAAATGCCGATCAGATTGTCACTGATCACACTGTCTTCAATAACGGCACCGTCGCCATTGGGGGTCACAAAAACCCCGCTATCCTGTGTTGATAAATCCAGCCCCGATCCCGTCACGGTGACACCGCGAAGCATCACATCCGGTCCGTCGATGGTAATCACATTGCCGGTTCCATTCCCGACAATCCGGACATCATCACCACCTTCAAGCATGACCGGACGATGCAGAATGATCGGCCCGGAATAATCTCCCGGGCCGAGCAGAATCCGGTCACCGTCCTGTGCCGTGTCGACAATCTCCTGCAATCCCTTATCTGGCGGGCTTGCCTCGATTTCCGACGCATGCAGCGACGAGAATGTTGCCCCCCAAACCGCCAGCGCAGATAAAGCGGTTCGAATGGCAGTCTTTGGACGGATGACCGGAAACATCGTGCTTATCCTTACGCCGGTTTAACCAGCATACGGCCGCGCATTTCCATATGCAGCGCATGGCAGAACCACTGACAGTAATACCAGTGCACACCGGGTCGATCGGCCTTGAAGGTCACCGATGCCGTTGCCTGCGGTGCGACTTCCATTGCCACGCCATAGTTCGCGATGGTGAACCCGTGCGTCAGGTCGTCGACATCATCGATATTGGTGATGAATACGGTAACCTCGTCGCCCTGATTGACCTCGAACTTGTCCATGCTGAACATCGGCGCGTTGGAATACATATAGACACGCACCTTGTTGCCATCCCGAATGACGATTGAATCGCCTTCAAGATCGACACCATCCTTTTTCGCCCAGTCGCGGGCTTCGGCAAACATCGGATCGTTGCGATCCCAAAGATTCACCGGATTGACCACCGAACTATGGACGATGATGCAATCATGGGGTTCGGCAAATGTCGGACCGTCATGAACAACCTTTGGCGCATCCCCGGTAATATCAATCAGCTGATCGTTTTCCGGCTTCAGCGGACCGACATTAAGGAACCGGTCTTTCGAAAACTTGTTAAGCGAGATAAGCCATTTGCCATCCGCATCCTTGGTTTCACCCATGGAAGTGTGGTTATGCCCCGGCTGATAATGGACATCGACCTTGGCAAGGATCGGATCGACCTCTTCACCGTTGAACTTGCGAACCGCGGCATCAATGTTCCATTTGCACATCTGACTATCAAGGAACAGGGTGGTATAGGCATTCCCCTGACCATCAAACGCGGTATGTAGCGGACCCAGACCAAGTTCCGGTTCGGCCACGACAACTCCGCGCGGCTCGATCTTGTCTTCGAAGCACTCTTCGAACTTCCGCACATCAAGAACGGTAACCGTCGGGGACAGCTTGCCGTTAATGACAATATGCTTGCCGTCCGGTGCCGTGTTGCAGCCATGCGGGCTGTTCGATACCGGCACATAACGGGTCAGCGGCGATCCTTTGCGGCCGTCAACGACCTTGACGCCGTTGATTTCCTTGTAATTGCCATTCTTGATCGCCTGTTCGATGCGCTCGATCGAGAAAATGACCGCCCAGTCCTGCTCGCTTGCCGTCATTTCGGCAAGCGACACACCGTTTTCCGAATTGTAGCAGGTCGAAACCGCATATTTTCCCTGATAATCCGCATCACAGTTATCAAGGTTGCCATCAACCATCACCTGCCAGGCAACTTCCATCGTGTCGCCGTCAATTGCCGTGAAAATTGCATGATACCGCGACGGATCGTCCAGAATGCTACCGTCATTGGGAACCGGAACCCGATGTTCACCATTGGCAAAGACATAGCCGGTGCGCGGGAATTTCTGCGGGCGCAGACCATGGATGTCCGACGCGTTCGGAATTTCGATGATCTTGTCGCATTTCATGACGTCACAGCGAATGCGGGCGACACGCGTGTTCGCCTTGTCATTCACAAACAGGTATCGCCCATCATAGGTCCCATCCGTGAAGGACATATGCGGGTGGTGCAAATCCCCGTTCAGCCAGATTTCACCCTTGTCGGCCAGATACTTTTTGGTTTCCGGCAACAGACCTTCGGTCAGGATTTTGCGGCTTTCATTCGTTTGGCCCCAACCTGTTGCGCTGCATCGGTTGAAAACCGGAATGCGCATCAGCTCGCGCATGGAGGGAACCCCCATAATGCGGACTTCGCCAGCCTGCCCACTGCTCCAGAAGCCGTAATATTCGTCAAGATCACCTGGCAAAACCTCAACCGATCCAGCAGCCGCTTTTGCCGCCGTTGGTGCGAGGATTGAACCCGCGGCAATGCCCGCAGCACCGGTTGCACCGGCAATCCCTGCCAATCCTGCCATCTTTGCTGTTCCGCCGAGCAAGCCGCGTCGGCTGATCTTATAGTTCTCTGTTTCATTCGACATAATGGAACTCCTGATATGTCACAGCTGGTTAGACGCACCGTTGTTTCCGTCCGAAGACTTCGGATTGGAACAACTTGCGCCGCATCCACCGGAGCCACAGCTCGCGGACGATGGTTTCGAATGAGAAGTCGTTTCGGTTTTCGTTTGAGGTCTGGAAGTTTTTGAACCGGACTGCAGTGCCATGCGGCGTTCAAACCGGGCCAGTTTCTGGATCATGACCGGGCAATTCTGGTCGTCGTAATACAGTTCCTGGCAATGAAGGCAGTACAGGCATTCATTCGGGTCAATGTGCCCGTCAGGATGAATGGCCTGAACCATGCATTCGTTTGCGCACCGGTGGCAGGGGGAACCGCAATCACGATACCGTTTCAGCCAGTCATTGACCCGGATCCGACCAGGTATCGCCAAAGCCGCGCCCAGCGGGCAAAGGTAACGACAGTAAAACCGCTCGATGAAAAGGCCCGCGACCAACAGCAGAACCGCAAACAGGACGAACGGCCAATCGCGCATGAAGGAAAGAATGATCGCCGTCTTGAAGGGCTCGATCTCGGCCAGATGCTCGGCCTGATCGAACGCATGGAACGAGATGCCAAACAGGACCAGAAAGGCGATATATTTGATCGGCCAAAGGCGCTGATGCAGGCCAAAGGGAACCGCGATTTGCGGAATGCGAAGCTGTTTGGCCAGCTTGTTCAAAAGTTCCTGAAGTGCGCCAAACGGGCAAAGCCACCCGCAATATGCACCGCGTCCCCAGAATATCAGTGACGCCGCAACCGCAAACCACAGCATAAAGATCAGCGGATCCATCAAGAAATAGGACCAGTCAAAACCCGACCCAAAGGAATTGGCAACCGTCAGGACATTGACGACCGAAAGCTGTGCATTGGCATAATATCCAATCCAGACCACGGTAAAGATCAGGAATCCAGTCCGGATCCGCTGCGTCAGTTTGCGACGGCGGACAAACCAGTCCTGGAAGAAGAACAAGCCGGTCAGAAGCAGGATTGCGCAAGACAGGATGACAATATCGACAATCCGGTTCGTCCATATCCGCTTCCAAAGCGCGTCCCGGTTTTGGGTATCGGTACCGGATTTCTGTGCACCAACCTCGTTGGCTTTTTCCGAAACATTATCCGGTGCCGCCGTCGCAACATCGATCTTGCGCAGATATTTGACCGGTGGCGCATAATCGACGCCAAATGTCGTAAAGGCCTTCTCCAAAGCGCCTAGCTGGCGCTGGACCAGAAGCTGCAAATGCCACGGCACAGTTGGATCAAACGGCACTTCTTCGGGGATAACAAAAAGGGCAACTTCCCTGAAACGCGGCGCACCCTCGGCCGCAATTTCCCCGAGGCGCTTGTGATGTTTGTCACGGAAACGGACACTGTTATCGCCCTGTATAACCTGAATACGGTCAAACACCCCACCGCGAACATAACCCGATCCCTTGAAGGAATATTCACCGTTCGCCGCAACAAGCAACGCCTGCTGGCCGGGCTTCAGAACCTTCTGAAGATTGGCATATTCCGCATCCCCCAGCAGATTATGTCCGATCATCGGAATGGAAACGAGAGCGGTATATAGATCGATGAACGGGCCGTCGGCAGCGATCCTGGCTTGATCGTTGCCACTACCTTTACCTTGCCCTCTGTCGTCAGTTCCCTCGAAGGCCTGCGCAACATCGCCATGCGATAGCGACAGACGCCTAACCGACCCGTCGCCAAGCAATTCATCCCAGCTTGCCGGCCCGTCTTGCGACATATCGACGGCGAATTTGTCGCCCTTGCCGCCCGGCTGCGCCAACCCGCCCAGACCAAGTGTTCGGGCCACCTTGATTGCCGAGCGCCGAATTGAATCGTCAATCACCATGATGGTGACGGTGGCACCACTCACGATATCGTCAGGCAACGCATCCAGCTCTTCGCTGCGGGCATATTCGGCGATGTTAAAACCGGTATAGCCCGCGATGTAGTCCGTGATTTTGCTTTCAGGAATGCCAACCAGCACGATCGGTTCTTTGTGGGCAACCAGTCGTGCACCGGTAATAACACCCTGCATCGAGATGCCGACCAGAATGTCGATTGGTTTGCCGGAATAACCAACCGAATTGGCCCAGTCGCTATTGAGGAAAATGTAACCAAGCTGGTTACTACCGCTATAGACGGGAACAAGATGATCTGTTGTTTGCTCCTCGCCGATATGATCGGCTCCGGGCATGATGCTTCCGGCATCAAGCGACACGACATAATCGTCAAGCGTCCCTGCAAAACTGCTCGTGAACGCAAGCCCCCAACCGATCACTGCCAGCAGAAGCAGGCGCAAACCCGATAACGAAAATGATCCGGATACAACAACCACGGCACGTCCCCACCAAACTGATGCTCCATAATCTGAACACCAGTGAGCGGGACCTTATCGGATCCGGAAACGCCATCACTTGACTCACGTCATGTCAAAATTGCGAAATCGCAATTGCCTGATAGCTTGTCGTTTTATCTACGCAAAAACGTCATTTTTGATGACGCTCTCTAAAATTGATCTCTTCGAAACTTCAATACCAAACGACATACGGGACGAGAACGCTCAAAATGGGCGGCACTTTCAAGTCCCGTTAAGCTCATATCATAAAGCTATATAATCCCGAATTGTGAGCCCGCGACAAAAGGAAACTCTCGCACATTTTCACCTCCGGAATACTTCGGTATTAACAAAACCGGTATCCAACCCCCGGCTCGTTTTCGATATAGGTCGGGTTAAGCGGATCATCGCCAAGTTTCTGGCGCAGATGACCGATATAGATACGCAGATAATGTGTTTCACTTTCCTGCGCAGGTCCCCAGATTTCGCGTAAAATCTGTTGATGGGTCACGATACGCCCCGCGTTACGCGCCAGAAGGGTCAGTAAGGCAAACTCCTTTTTGGTCAGTTTCAGTTCATTATCGGCCTTAAAAACCCTGTGTGCCGCCAGATCGATCTTTAGATCACCCGAAACAATCTCGCTACTGGTCAGGTCTTCGGGTTTGCGGCTGCGCAGAATAGCCCGCACCCGTGCGATCAATTCGGCGATGCCGAACGGCTTGGTCACGTAATCGTTCGCACCACAGTCCAAGGCAGTCACTTTTTCTTCCTCATTGGCACGCACGGAAAGAACGATGATCGGAACCTCGCTCCATTCCCTGATTTTCGTCAAAACTTCCTGCCCGTCCAGATCAGGCAATCCAAGGTCAAGAATGACGAGATGCGGGGTCTCAAGGGCGCATTTCTCGATACCCGACTGGCCGTTTTCGGCCTCGATCACCTCATACCCCTGCGCACCAAGGCTGATCCGCAGGAATTTGCGAATTTGCGGTTCGTCATCAATGATCAGCACTTTGGCCTGATCGCGCATCTCAGCTTCCTTCCGCACTGCCATCCTGCAAATCCTCGTCATCCTCTGCAACCGTTGGCATCGCGGTTATCGGCAGGGTTATGGCAATCGTTGTGCCCACCCCCTGCGGCCCGTCGTGTGCAACGATACCTCCGCCATGCGCCTCGATAAAACCACGGCAGATCGACAATCCAAGCCCCGTACCCGCCACCTGGCTATCGCCTGCGCGAACACGATAGAAAACATCAAAAACAGCCTGTCGCGCTTCTGCCGGAATACCGCGCCCGTTATCCGATATCTCGACCACCATCCGTGTTTTATCTGCCTTGGCACTTACTGTAATCCGACCGTTGTCGGCGGTATGCTTTACAGCATTATCAAGAATATTGAACAGAACCTGTTCGATCAGAACCGGATCAAGCTGGATCGGGGACAGATCGGGCGACACCTGCACGTCAAAGGATCGCGACCCGGCATATTTGCGGACATGCTTCACCGCACGACCGATAATCTCGGCCAGATCCGACCATTCCTTTCTCGGCTGCAAGGCACCATAGCCAAGCCGTGTCATATCCAGAAGGTTCTGAACAAACCGGTTCAAGCGTTCGCTTTCCTCAAGGATGGTCTGGGTAAGCTGCCCGCGATCCTCTTCTCCCATGCTGTCGCCATAGCTTGATAATGTAGTCGCCGACCCGATGATCGATACCAGTGGGGTGCGCAAATCATGCGATACCGAAGACAAAAGTGCCGCGCGGAGCTGCTCGGTCTCGCTCAGCAAGCGTGCTTCTTCGATATCGGTCGCAAGACGGGTACGTTCGACAGCAACGGCCACCTGATCGACAAGCGCCTCAAGCAGGCGACGCTGGGAAGGCCCCAATGTGCGCGCATCTTCCCTGAAGCGGACACCAAGAACGCCAAGCGGTCCCTGCGGGGTATTTACCGGCATGAATAGCCATTCTGCGGTCGGCAGGGTTTCGGATCGCCAGCCGGCCGGTTTGGAATGCTCCCACGCCCATTCGGCGGCCCCCCAATCTTTTAGCCCCAACTGATCCTCTGGCGGGTAGGCTGCGGTAATTTCCAACGATCCATCCGTACCCGGCTGCAGGACCATCGACTGACAATCAAGCGTCGCGGCCACATGATGCACAGCCGCCCACAACACATCGTCAAGCGATGCCGCCGCCGCAATCTTGCGACTGAAATCATAAAGATTGGCAGTGCGCTTGCCGCTGGTTTTCATGGCATCGACCTGCAGGCGCAGACGTCCTGCCAGATTGCCAACAATGACCGAGACAATCAGGAAAAATACGATGGTAATCAGCTGTTCATGATGGAACACCGACAGGGTGTAATAGGGCACGGTGAAGAAGAAATTGTAGGAAATGAAAGACAGCAGACTGGCGGCAATCGACGGCCACATGCCGCAACGGATCGCAGTTAACAACACCGCCAGAAGATAAATCAGCGACAGATTGCCAAGCGGCACATACCGGTCAGCAAAAAGTGCGGCAACGGTTGCCACAGTAACGCTGCCAAAGACCCACGAAAGGCTGCGTGATCGCCAGTTTCCGCGTTCGAACGGATTGTCCGAGATCAGCGAACGTTTTTTCTCATCCATGTCCGCAGCAATGACCGTAACATCAAAGCCCTCGGCATTCTCAAGCAGCTTGCGCGCCACATTTTCACGCAACAATCCGGTCCAGCGTCTTCGCCTTGGCCGCCCGATCAGAAGACGCGTAACATTGCGCTTGGACGCCAATGCGGAAATCTCGCGTGCCAAATGGGATTCCGCCTGAAGCGTGACAATTTCCGCCCCCAACTGTTCCGCCAGACGCAGTGCTTCGGCAATATCATCTTTTTCGGCATTCGCCATCCGGTCGTCGCGTGGTGTTTCGACATGCAAGGCGATCCACGGAACACGCTGGCGTTCTGCCATCCGCTTGGCCGTGCGCACCAGCTTTTTGGCCACCGGACTTTCATTCAGGCACACCATCAGGCGGTCCTGCGTCGGCCATGGGCCGCTGACCGCATGGGTACGCATATATTCCAGCATCTGCGCATCAATGCGTTCGGCTGCAATACGCATCGCCAATTCGCGAAGTGCGGTCAGATTTCCCTTGCTGAAGAAATGCCGGAGCGCGCGCCCCACCTGATCGATGACATAAACCTTGCCATCGCGCAGTCTTTGCAAAAGATCATCAGGCGGCAAATCGATCAGCTCGATTTCATTGGCTTTTTCAAGGAAACTGTCGGGCAGTGTTTCGCGTACGCGAACACGTGAAATCCGGGCGACAATATCGTTCAGGCTTTCAAGATGCTGGATGTTCAGCGTCGTATAGACATCAATCCCGGCATCAAGCAGCTCATCGATATCCTGATAGCGCTTTTCGTGGCGGCTGCCCGGCACATTGGTGTGTGCCAGTTCATCAACAAGGGCGATTTCCGGTTTGCGCCAGATGATCGCGTCAATGTCCATTTCCCCAAAGACACGGCCCCGATGCAAAAGCCTCTTGCGCGGCAATGCTTCAAGACCGCGCAAGAGGTTTTCGGTTTCCACGCGCCCGTGGGTTTCGACAATGCCGACAATAACGTCCCTCCCCTCCTTCCGCCGTTCCTGCGCGGCCTGAAGCATGGCATAGGTCTTTCCGACGCCCGGATAGGCGCCCAGAAAGATCTTGAGCTTGCCCCGATCATCCTTGCGGGTCTGTTCCAGCAGGGCTTCGGGGGATGGACGGTCCTCTTCGTCGGTCATCTTGCGTCGATCAAAGCCTTTCGTATTTATCCTGTCATATCAGAACCATCGGCGGATCACCCGGATAAATCGCCGATAGACTGACAGCACCTTGCTCCGGAGCCAGACAGCGCGCATTTCCTCTGCCTCGCGCTGAACCTGTCTTTGCCGGGCACCGGACTGCCGAAAGACAGCCCGATACCCTGTATTTTTGGAATAATCCATCGGATCAGGACGACATTTCGTCCAGAGCCAGATTCAACATCAGAACATTGACCCGCGGCTCTCCGATCAACCCAAAGGTTCTATCTTCAATATGGGCTGCAACCAGTTCTTCCAGGTCATTGAGCGGGATGTTTCTGACTTTAGCCACCCTTTCCATCTGGAAGCGGGCACTTTCGGGCGAGATATCGGGGTCAAGTCCGCTGCCCGATGCCGTCAGCAAATCTATTGGCACCGGGCGATTGCCGTTTTCCGCCGAAAGATCAAGGGCACGGGCCTTGATCCCGTTGACCAGTTCCCGGTTCGTCGCCCCAAGGTTGGAACCACCGGAATTATCCCCCTCATAGCCATCGCCGGCATAGGAAGGGCGCGGATGGAAATAGCGATCACCTTCAAACTTCTGGCCGATCAGGCGCGAACCAACCACGACACCGTTCTTTTCAATCAGGCTGCCATTGGCTTCTTCCGCGAACAGTCCCAGCCCGATCCCGGTCATTGCCAGCGGATAGGCAACACCGGTTATCACCGTCATCACAGCAGCCATGCCAATGGCCGGACGTAACAAGTTCAACATGACAAATTCTCCGTTAAACCAGACCAACGGCATTGATCAGAAGGTCAATGACCTTGATGCCGACAAAGGGAACGATCAGACCACCAAGGCCATAGATCAGAAGATTTCGACGCAGCAGCGCCGCCGCACTGCCCGGCGTAAACCGTACCCCGCGCAGAGCCAGCGGGATCAGGGCGATAATGATCAGGGCATTAAAGATCACCGCCGAAAGGATCGCGCTTTGCGGGCTGGCAAGCCCCATGATGTTCAGCGCACCAAGCTGCGGATAGGCCGCAATGAAAAGCGCGGGCAGGATCGCGAAATACTTGGCAACATCGTTGGCAATCGAAAATGTTGTCAACGCGCCCCTGCTGATCAGCAACTGTTTGCCGACCTGGACGATCTCGATCAGCTTGGTCGGATCACTATCAAGGTCGACAAGGTTGCCCGCCTCGCGTGCGGCCTGGGTGCCATCATTCATCGCAACCCCGACATCTGCCTGTGCTAAGGCCGGCGCATCGTTCGATCCGTCACCGCACATCGCCACCAGACGCCCGCCTTCCTGTTCCTGACGGATCAGTTCCAGCTTTTTCTCCGGTGTTGCCTCGGCCAGAAAATCATCCACCCCAGCCTCGGCAGCGATTGCGGCCGCCGTTAACGGGTTGTCCCCCGTAATCATGACGGTCCGGATGCCCATGGCACGCAGTTCAGCAAACCGTTCGCGAATGCCCGGCTTGATGATGTCTTTCAGATGAATGACACCCATGATCTTGTGGTTTTTCGCGACCACAAGCGGCGTGCCACCTGATTTGGCGATGCCATCAACGATCCGGCCAAGTTCGGCAACCTGCGGGCCCGCTTCGGCATATGCCCGCATCGCATCCCCGGCACCTTTACGATATTCATCCGCACCGATATCCGCACCGGACATACGGGTTTCGGCACTAAAGGCAATCGCCTTGGACAGTTTCGATTTGTCGCCCCGGAAGTCAAACAGCTTGCCCGCCAGTTCGACAATCGATTTGCCCTCTGGCGTGTCATCGGCAAGCGATGCGATTGCCGCGGCTTCCGCCACTTCCCGGTCCGTGATGCCTTTGAGTGGCACAAATTCGTCGGCCATACGGTTGCCAAAAGTAATGGTTCCGGTTTTATCAAGCAGCAGCGTATCGACATCGCCCGATGCCTCAACCGCACGCCCGGACTTGGCGATGACATTGGCCTTGACCAGACGGTCCATACCGGCAATCCCGATGGCAGACAGCAGACCACCGATTGTTGTCGGGATCAGGGTAACCAGCAACGCAATCAGAAACGCCATCGGGATCGAGGTCCCCGAGAACAGCGCGAAGGGTTCAAGCGTGACAACGACGATCAGGAAGATGATCGACATGCCGACCAGCAGGATATTAAGCGCGATCTCGTTTGGTGTTTTCTGACGCTGCGCGCCTTCGACCATCGCGATCATGCGATCAAGGAAACTTTCGCCCGGTTTGGCGGTGACACGGACTTTAAGCCAGTCCGACACAATCCGCGTCCCGCCGGTTACCGCCGACCGATCCCCGCCACTTTCGCGGATTACCGGGGCCGATTCACCGGTAATGGCAGATTCATCGACCGAAGCAATCCCTTCGACGATCTCGCCATCGACCGGGATGACATCGCCCGCCTCGACCAGTACAAAGTCACCGGGCGAAAGACGGCTGCTTGCGACCATTTCAACGGCGGTCTTTTCCCCGTTGCGAAGCTTTTTTGCCTGGGTTTCCTTATTGGTTGACCGCAGGCTATCGGCACGTGCCTTGCCACGACCTTCGGCGACCGCCTCGGCAAAATTGGCAAACAGGACAGTAAACCAAAGCCAGACGGTGATCTGGATCAGGGCCGACAGGTCCGGACCGCCCGTCATACCGGTATGGATGCTGATGACAGTTGCCATCACCGCACCGGCCTCAACCATGAACATCACCGGATTGCAGATCATGATCCGCGGATCAAGCTTGCGAAACGCCTCAATACTGGCAGTCCGCACAAGCGCCCCGTCCAGCAGACGGGAATTTTCTGTTTTCTTCATTTTCTGTACTCCTCCGGTCAGTAGGCAATTCCGGCCAGCATTGCGAAATGCTCCGCAATCGGGCCAAGTGCCAATGCCGGGAAGAAAGTGAGACCACCGACAATCAGAATGACGGCAATCAGAAGGGTAACGAAAAGCGGACCGTGGGTCGGGAATGTGCCGCCCGAAACCGGAACGACATTCTTTGTCCCGAGCGACCCGGCAATCGCCAGGATCGGAATGATGAAGCCATAACGCCCCAGCAACATTGCAATGCCCTGCAAGGTAGTCTGGAACGGCATTCCTGCTCCGAACCCGGCAAAGGCAGAGCCGTTATTGCCCGTCGCCGAGCTATAGGCATAAAGGATTTCCGAAAGCCCGTGCGGTCCGGCATCCTGTACTGCCGTCATAGCGACCGGAACGGTGGCCGACAAGGCCCCGAAGACCAGAATGCCGATCGGCATGGTCAGGATGGCCAGAACAGCCAGCTTGATTTCACGGGCTTCGATCTTCTTGCCCAGATATTCCGGCGTCCGCCCGACCATAAGTCCGGCAATGAAAACCGTCAGAACAACAAACAGCAGCATGCCGTAGAAACCGGCACCAACACCGCCATAGACGATTTCACCAAGCTGCATGTTCAGCATCGTTACCATGCCGCCAAGCGGTGTCAGACTGTCATGCATGGCATTGACCGATCCGTTCGACGCGGCCGTCGTTGCCGTTGCCCAGAGGGTGGAATTCAGGATACCGAAACGGGTTTCCTTGCCTTCCATATTGCCCGGATCGGCAATAATCGTGCTGGAATTTGTCAGCAACGCATTGCCTGCCTTTTCCGCACTATAGGTCGCGGCAAATCCACCGACAAACAGCACGGCCATCACGGCGAAAATCGCAATGCCCTGACGCTTGTCATTAACCATCTTGCCAAACAGAAAGCAGAATGCCGCCGGGATCAGCAGGATATAAACCATCTGAAGCAGATTGCTCAGCGCTGTGGGGTTTTCGTATGGATGCGATGAATTGACGTTAAAGAAGCCGCCACCATTGGTGCCAAGCTGTTTGATCGCGATCTGCGATGCGGCCGGTCCCTGTGCCAGAACCTGCTTTGTGCCTTCAAGCGTGGTTGCATCGACATAGGAATTCAGGTTCTGCGGAACGCCCTGCGACATCAGGAAAATCGCTGCGATAATCGAAAGTGGCAGCAGAATGTAAAGAACACCGCGCGTCATATCGACATGGAAGTTGCCGAGATCACGGATTTTGCGACCAGCAAACCCGCGGATCACCGCAACGGCAACCGCCATGCCCGTTGATGCACTGACAAAGTTCTGCATGGTCAATCCGACCATCTGACTGAAATAGGACAGTGAGGTTTCACCGCCATAGGCCTGCCAGTTGGTATTGGTGACAAAACTGACCGCTGTATTAAACGCCAGATCGGACGACATCGGCGCCAGCCCGGCCGGATTCCATGGCAAAAGATGCTGCAAACGCAGAATGGCAAACAGCAAAACCCATCCGGCAGCATTAAAGGCCAGAAGGGTCACGGCATATCGCGACCAATGTTGCGATGCCTGCGCATCGATACCGCAAATGCGATAAATGACTTTCTCAACCGGCTTGAAAACGGGGGACAGCAAAACCGCCTGCCCGCTGTAAACCCGGTACATATACCCGCCCAGCAACGGGGCGCACGCCAGCAGGATCGCGCAATAAAGCGCGAACTGGCCGAGATCGGTTGTCATCGGGAACTCCGTCCTAGAATTTTTCGGCCCGGATCAGGGCGGAAAACAGGTAGATAACAAGCGCGGCCGATACCGCGCCGCCAAGAATGTAACTGATCATGGAACCTCCTAGATCCGTGCGCAGCCGCGAACCGCAAGCCCGCACATGGCAAAGGCACCCAATGCCAGAACGGTATAGATCAGATCGAACATGGGATACTCCTGTAGTGTTCGGATCAACTGCTACAGGCTAGGAGAGAGAACCGTAAAAATGCGATGGCAGAAATGTGTCCTGAACCGATGTCAGGCATAAAAAATGCGTAAAACCCCGATGACAGCGCGCGGCGATGCCTTCTGAACGGCTGTGATTGGCGTTCACGCCAGAGGCCATAACCCCGAATCATGACAAGCGGGCTTAGCGAGCTTGCAAGCTACAACTCAAGTAATGAGAAATAAATTTCTGAGGTTATATGATAGAAGGTCTCACATTTCCCGAACTGCTCTCTTCAATTAATTGCAACTCCGTCATTAATTTGATTGCGGGAATATAATAGCACCCACTATCTAACCTTTAGGCAGGTTGACGCCGGAAGCCAACACCATATTGATTTGAATCAGTGTCTCGCGGTGCCTGATTGAATACTATCAATTGGGAAATAACACCAAACCCCGAAGATACATAGAGCACCAAAGGTCAGGAGTTCCTCCGACCATGCACCGGGATGACAAACAGCCAGCCATAAAAGAAGAACTGCACGGCATTGTGCACGCCGTTCGCGGTGCGGTTGTTGACGTCGTTTTCACAGGGTCGGGTCTGCCACCAATCAATTCTTCGCTGATTGTGGCATGGGATCAACCGACACCTTTAACCCTGGAAGTTCACAGTCACCTTGATCTGGAAACGCTGCGTGCTGTCGCATTCCAGTCGACGGCGGGATTGTCCCGCGGCGTAAAGGTTTATGCAACTGGTACCCCTGTGACAGTGCCTGTCGGCAACAACATTCTGGGTCGCCTGATTGATGTCGTCGGTGAACCGAAGGATAGCGGGCCAGCTTTGGCAAAGGACACACCACGTCGCCCGATCCACGCCCTTCCGCCATTGTTGAAAGCACAAACAAAAAACACTGAAATTTTCGAAACCGGGATCAAGGTTATTGATCTTCTCACACCAATGGCACAAGGCGGAAAAGCCGCAATGTTTGGCGGTGCCGGGGTCGGCAAAACGGTTCTGGTCATGGAACTTATTCATGCCATGGTCCAGAAATACGAGGGCATATCTGTTTTTGCCGGGATCGGTGAACGTTCGCGTGAAGGTCATGAACTTCTGACCGAAATGCAGGCATCCGGCGTTCTGGAACGAACCGTTCTTGTGTATGGCCAGATGAATGAACCACCCGGCGCACGTTGGCGCACCCCGCTTACCGCCCTGACCGTTTCGGAATATTTTCGCGATCAGAAGCACCAGAATGTGCTGTTGTTGATGGACAATGTCTTTCGCTTTGTCCAGGCAGGAGCAGAGGTATCAAGCCTTTTGGGACGTCTACCATCGCGCGTTGGCTATCAGCCGACACTGGCAACCGAAGTTGCCGGACTTCAGGAACGCATCGCATCGGTTGCCGGAGCGGCTGTTACCGCTATTCAAGCGGTCTATGTGCCCGCCGATGATTTTACAGACCCCGCCGTAACAACAATTTCAAGCCATATGGATTGTGTCGTTGTGCTGTCGCGCGCGCAAGCTGCCGAAGGTTTCTATCCCGCGATTGATCCTCTTGCCTCTTCCTCGATGTTGCTGGACCCGATGGTCGTTGGCAAAGATCATTATGAAACTGCCGAAGCAGTCCGTCAGGCATTGGCAAGGTTCCGGGAACTGACCGACATTATCTCTCTGCTCGGCATCGAGGAACTGGGAATTGCGGACAGAAAGACCGTTAACCGGGCACGTCGGCTACAGCGTTTCCTAAGCCAACCCTTCATGGTTACACAGGCTTTTACAGGCACGCCGGGCTCAAGCGTTGCCCTTTCCGATACATTGGCAGGATGCCGGGCAATCTTGGACGGGGAAACAGACGATTGGTCTGAAAGTTCGCTTTATATGGTCGGAACACTCCAAGAAGCCCGCGCGAAAGAAGAAAAAGCAACCGCCGCCGATGCCAGTGATCGCGAGGCCAGATCATGACGATGAGGTTGACGATCATCACACCGCTTTCAATCGTCGTTGATGAAGAAATCGATAGCCTTCATGCCGAAGATGAAAGTGGCAGTTTTGGTATCCTGCCCGGGCATGCGCCGTTTCTGACGGCATTGGCAATTTCCATTGTCAGTTGGCGCGTCGAAGGTCAGGACCGGTTTTGCGCCGTGCGTAATGGCGTCATGACCGTAAGTGAACGTACAAAAATCAACATTGCGACCCGTGAAGCTGTCACCGGAGACGATCTGGCAACTCTCGATCAGGAAGTTTTACAAAGATTTCATTCCGAAGCCGACGAAGAACGCGTCGAGCATGTTGAAACGATGCGTCTTCAGATGCATGCCATTCGACAGATCATCAGCCGCCTGCGTCCTGGCATGCATAAGGAAACATTCCGGTGAGCAAAGCACCCGATAGATTTCCGCAGCCACCGGAAGAAGACCCGCTTGTTCGGGAAGTAAGGCGGCGACGCGAACGGCATGATCGCTGGTTACGCGAAGGCGATATGTCAGTCGGTCGACGATTGGCCCAAATCGGGGTGCTGGGCTGGATCATTATTGTACCGACATTGGGTGGACTTTTTTTGGGACACTGGATCGACAAACAGTTTGGTACGGGCATTTTCTGGACAGGACCATTGCTGATCGTCGGCTTGGCAATTGGGGGCTGGACTGCATGGAAATGGATGAACACACAATGATTAATTCCGATGTATCGCCAATACTTCTGTTGTTGCCTGTCTGTTTCTCGGGTGGGTTTGCCATGGGTATCGTTTATTTCTGCACCATCCGCATAACGGCTGACATGATTGTATCAGGCCAAAGACCGATGCTTGTCATTGCTTTGGCGATTGGCAGGCTGGCTCTTCTGGTTTGTGGATTTGCGCTTGCTCTCCAGGCTGGCGGGTTCGGAATTCTGGTAACCTTGGCAGGCGTTATCGGCGGGCGCGAAATGATCATCCGAATAAAATGGGGAGCCCGGCCGTGAAGTCGCCTCTTGAAACGCTTCCTCTTTTTTATGTCGGCCCAATACCCGTTACGGCGGCCGTGGTCACCACATGGGTAATCATGATCATCCTGGTGGTTGGTTCCATGCTTCTGACACGGCGACTTGCGTTGATTGCAACCAAACGCCAGGCCACACTGGAACTTCTGGTCGACACCATAGATAACCAAATTCGAGAAACAAGCGGTGCAGAGCCGGCTCCCTATCGCAGTTTTATCGGATCGCTGTTCCTGTTCATCCTGATCGCAAACTGGTCATCACTTGTGCCGGGAATTGAACCACCGACAGCACGACTTGAGACAGACGCGGCATTGGCGATGCTGGTTTTCCTGTCTGTTATCTGGTTTGGCATCAAAGGTGCCGGGGTTGGCGGGTATCTGCGATCTTTCGCAGCACCAAATCCGGTAATGATCCCGCTGAACATGGTCCAAAGTGTAACGCGGGCTTTTTCCATGTTCGTACGTCTGTTTGGCAATGTGATGAGCGGAGTATTCGTCATCGGGATTGTTGCAACCCTGGCAGGTTTCATCGTTCCGATCCCACTCATCGCGCTCGATCTGCTAACCGGACTGGTGCAGGCCTATATTTTTGCTGTGCTGGCGATGGTCTTCATCACGTCGGCCGTCCGAGACGGCACACGTCACCCCACAGAAAAGACGATCCCTCTTCCTCCCGAACAAAAGGACATGTGATGGATTACCTTAACCTCGCCAGTATCGTAAGTGCGGCATTTGCCGTTTCATTCGGGGCAATCGGCCCGGCACTGGCCGAAGGTCGCGCAGTTGCCGCCGCAATGGATGCGATTGCCCGTCAGCCAGAAGCCGCAAACACCATTTCACGAACCCTTTTCGTTGGCCTTGCAATGATAGAAACAACCGCAATCTATTGCCTCGTGATCGCGCTTTTGTTGCTGTTCGCCAATCCGTTGCTGGGATGATCCAATGACAATTGACTGGTGGACCCTTGGCTTGCAGGCGGTCAATGTCCTGATCCTGATGTGGTTATTGTCTCGTGTATTCTGGCGGCCGGTTGCCAATGCAATCGCAAAGCGCAAAGAAGCATCACAGGCAATGCTTGATGCCGCAAAGGCAGCTCAGTCCAAAGCGGATGCAATACGTGCCGAATTGACAGAAGAACGCAAAAGCATCGCTGCGGAACGCGAAGCCATCTTGCTTGCCGCAAGACAAGATGCAGATAATGCAACCAAGGCCGCACTTCTCGAAGCGCACGAAAAAACGGAAAAAATCGTCGCAACAGCACAAATTTCAATCGCCCGCGCGACAGATGCCGCACAGAAGAAAACGGTCACACAGGCGGCTGAACTTGCCACAGAAATTGCATCAAAACTGCTGGAAACTCTTAATACGGCAATCGTTCAGGAAGCATTTTTCCAATTGCTTCTCGATAGTATCGCAAACTTGCCAGAGGCGGAGCGCACAGCATTGGCGCAGAACGCAGACGGCCTTGATCTGGTCAGCGCATATGCGCTTGAGGATGCCGATCGGACCAAATTCAGCAACGCCATCCACAAGGCCCTTGGCGGTACGCCTGATATTACATTCATGACGGATCCAGAACTGATTGCCGGAATGGAAATCCGAACCGCGCATTTCATTTTGCATAACAGCTGGCAATCCGATCTTGCCGAGATTCTGAAGGAGCTAAAAAATGCTGCCTGATGATCCCGATTGGCGCATTGCGGCGCGGCATGCGATTGAAAATGTCCCCTTGGGGCCCCGAACGGAACACAAAGGAAGAGTCGAAGAAATTAGCGATGGTGTCGCGATGATCTCCGGCCTGCGCGATGTTCGCCTTGACGAGGTGCTGCGTTTCCAGGGCGGGCAGATTGGCTTTGCCCGGGTTCTTGATCCGGATCTTATCGGTTGCGTCTTGCTTGATGCCGCAACCGAAATCGAAGCGGGAGACGCGGTATTTGGTACAGGTGAAATCATCCAGGTTCCTGTCGGCGATGCCTTGCTTGGTCGCATTGTCGATCCTCTTGGCCGCCCGCTTGATGAAAAGGATGAGCTCTCCACCACCGAAAGGATGCCTATCGAACGCCCTGCTCCATCAATCATAGAACGTGATCTTGTTACCGAACCGGTACAGACCGGGATGCTGGTGGTAGATACATTATTTGCGCTTGGCCGGGGGCAGCGCGAATTGATCGTTGGCGATCATTCGACCGGCAAAACAACATTGGCAATCGATGCCATGATTGCCCAACACGCAAGCGATATGATTTGCATATATGTCGCCGTAGGGCAGAAAACATCCAGCGTGCGCCGCGCCATTGATGCGCTGCAATCCGAAGGCGCATTTGAACGCTGTATCGTTCTCGTTGCCGGATCGGCGAGCGCCCCCGGATTGCAGTGGATTGCCCCCTATGCTGGCATGACCATGGCGGAATACTTTCGCGATCAGGGAAAACATGCCCTTGTTGTGATCGACGATTTATCAAAGCATGCAGCAACACATCGTGAAATAGCCCTTCTGACCCGCCAGTCTCCAGGTCGCGAAGCCTATCCTGGGGATGTTTTTTATATTCATGCGCGCCTTCTTGAACGTGCGGCAAAACTATCAAAGGATCTTGGCGGCGGTTCGCTGACAGCACTCCCGATCGCGGAAACAGATGCTGGCAATCTATCGGCCTTTATTCCGACCAATCTGATTTCGATTACCGATGGCCAGATCATGCTTGATTCCGCCCTGTTCCATCAGGGCCAGAAACCTGCTGTTGATGTCGGGCTCAGTGTCAGCCGGGTTGGCGGCAAGACCCAGGCACCAATATTACGGGAAGCAGCGGGCTCATTGCGGCTTGATTATGCGCAATTTCTGGAACTGGAAGTTTTTACACGTTTTGGAGGAATGCCCGAAGGGCGTGTACGCCAACAATTAACGCGTGGTGCCAGGATACGCGAAGCTCTGAAACAGTCACAACACTCACCATTCCGGCTTGTCGACGAGGTTGCACTGCTAATCGCCGTGCAATCCGGGTTGCTTGATCCCTTGCCTGTTTCGGCCGTCACAGCATTCCGCGAACGGCTGCCCGCCATATTGGACAGTGACGCAGCAGAAAGCGTGCGTGTCATCTCCGAAACAGACAATCTGGACGAAGCTGCCCGCGCCATGCTGATCGCAGCAATGACCGGCCTTGCGTCTTCGTTATCCGCCATCAAAAATGACACGTCACATGATATTGTGAGCCACAATCCTGAGAGAACCGGTGAAAAAGCATGACCGAACGTTTGGCAGATGTCAGTGAGCGGATTGAAGGCATTCGTCAGCTTGGCGCTGTTGTCAATGCCATGAAAGGCATCGCAGCAGCACGTTCCAGAGACGCAAGGAAGCATATCAAAGCCGTCGACGGTTATGCATCCACGATCGCAAATGCCATGCGAAGCACCCTATCCCCGGAGGAACACCGACCGACAACAAAGATACCTGCCAACACTGGTAAGGGGCTTCTTGTTTTCTGCGCCGAGCAGGGGTTTGCCGGTGCCTTCAGTGAACATGTTCTCGAGAAAATTGCTGAAGACCTTAAAAAAGCAACCCTGTTTTTGATTGGAACGCGCGGGTTATCCATCGCAAGGACACGCGGGATTTATCCTTTCTGGAGCACGGCAATGCCCTCCCACACACCGGGCATTCCGAAAATGGCGGACAATATCACCAAGGCCATCTATGGCAGCGTCGAAGTCGGCAAGATTGACAGCCTTGATGTCATCTATTCTACATGGCATTCAGGAAGACCCGAAATCGTCCGGCACAGTCTGTTTCCAATTGATCTGACCGAGTTCGCATCTCATGCCTCGCGGCCACCGATGATGCAGCTCCCGAAAGCAGCCTTGCTCGATAGCCTGAGCGCTGATTACTTTCATGCTCTGGTTTGCAAGTCTTGCCTGCACGCATTTGCGGCCGAAAACGAAGCGCGACTGGAAGCAATGTCGGCTGCAGCAAGCCAAATCGAACGCGAACTTGATCTGTTTCAAGCTAGATTGCGCCAAGTCCGTCAAGAAGAAATCACAGCCGAAATCATTGAATTGGGAACGGGTACTGCATCTGCGCACCACAAGAAATGAATAAGGAACACGCATGCCGGACCGCGACCAAATCGTCGCTTGCATATTTGGACAAAAATGAGCAACAAATTCCCTCAACATCTAAAGAGGGTAAGGGAATTTATTTGGCGTAAATTTCGCCTATTAAATGTTCGATTTGTCTCAAATTATTTTTTGACCACGTTAGTAATTTCGGCTTCAAATGTCAGGTGCCGCAAAAGATGACATCTAATTTCTAATGAATCCAGATACTTAGAATTTCTGACTGCCATATAAGTTGTCATCGATTGTCACAAAAGATGACAAAAATCTGCAGAATTGACAGAAAAGCTGGCAATTTTCATTTTTCAGCGAAATACCAAGATCAATCCCCTCTCATCAAATCTTTTGAAGAGAGGGGAAAGCACATATCAAAATTGATCTGGTATAATCTGTACTGATTTCCTAATCAGCGATATCGCTAGCTCTGCCAATTTGCGGCAATCACAGTTTGCACATTCGAAAAAGCTTCGCTGCTACGATCAATCGTATCTGCAATCACATCTCCGACGCCGAACACTGACATGGCATCGACCAAGGCCTGAACATTTGCCCCGTCCAGTGATGCACCAGAACCGAGTTCAATGTTGTTGACCCGGTGGCTGCCCGTTCCGTCAAACCAATCTGAAACAGTCAAATTGTCCTGACTACCCAACAATTGGATAACCAAGTCATCACCATCCTTTAGGAACCAAAGGTCATCTGTATCTAGCCCATCCGTGATTTGAATGTGGTCGCTGCTTTCAGCATCGAGAATAACATCCGCTTGATCCCCTGTGCCGAACACAAAGGTATCAGCCCCGTCTCCCCCCTCAAGCACATCATCTCCGGCTCCACCTCGCAGAAGGTCATCCCCGCCCGAGCCAACCAAAGTGTCAGCTAAGCCTCCTCCGGAGAGCACATCGTTCCCTGAACTCCCTTCTTCCGTCAAACTACCACTGATAGCATCACTCGTGACCCATCTGACCGGTACCGCATCACCGTCACCGGTAACAAGAGTCACCTCGCCAATCGTCCTTCCTTTGTCAGACAGCGAAGCACTCGGAATCAACGATGCACTGGCGTCGATCACATACTCGGACGTGTATAGAATTTCGCCATTCTGCTTGTAAACAACGGCGCCTGTTTCCAGCCGTTCAACACTCAGAATATCTCCATATTCATACGTACCGATTACAAGCGCAGGGAATCCATAACCGTTGCTAGGATCATACGCAGCAATCTGATTATTAATTCTAGTCACATAAATACTATATTCCGGTACTCCATGCGCCATATCGAACGCTGACTCAGAGGTCGAAAAACCTATAGTCACAGGTTCGTCAATTACTTCAAAACTCAAAGCGCCCGCGCCGCTGAAACTCTCCAACGCAAAGACACTTTTCCAATCAGAATCCTTCGACGTCTTCGTCAGACCACCTGACACAATACCAACCGACACATCCATCACCGCCGTCTGGCTCAGGCCATATTCATCGGTCACCCGATAGCTAAAGCTGTCATTGCCAACATAACCGTCATTCGCTGTGAAGCTGTAGGTACCATCGGCATTAACCGTCACCACACCATTCGCAGGGCCATCAACCAATTCGAAGCTCAGTCCGTCACCATCGACATCAACACCATTAAGCTGATGTTCAATCGTGCCGGCTTCAGACAGCACAATGCGACCACTTTCAACTGTCGGGCCATGATTGTCTGCATCAACCGTGTAAGTCTCATCTGCAAAGACAAGTTCTTCAACACCGCTGACAATATCAGCTCCATCATCACCATCAGACGCATTGAGGTCCCGAACCGTCAGAGAGCCGTCGCCATTGTCCTCAATCGCATAGTCGTTGCGATTGCCTGAGAAGACCGCCTGATCATGCCCCTCTCCACCAACGAGGGTGTCATTTCCTGCATTGCCTTGCAGAAGGTCGTCTCCGCCGGAGCCTGTTAAAACGTCAGAGAGCTCTCCGCCCGAGATCACATCATTCCCCGACGCTCCCTCTTTACCCTCAAAAGAGTCACTCGGAGCCCAATTGACTGGCTGCGCATTGCCAGCATCATCCACAAAAGTTACATCGCCGATCACAGCTCCCTGATTAGCTAAGTACGCATTCACGGTTAATGGCTTGCTGACGTCGGAGATATATTCAGAGGTGTAAAGGATCTCGCCATTTTGCTTGTAAACCACGGCCCCGGATTCTAACCGTTCAACAGTGAGAACATCCCCTAGTTCAAACGTGCCTACGATACGGTCTGGAACGCCTTGCTGGCTGCTTTCATCAACAGCGCCAAGCTGATTGTCAATTCGAACTCTGAAACCATAATTAAACATGTCATTGGTTATTTCGGAGTCCGAAAAACCTATCATTACAGGCGTAGTCGTTACGACAAACGATAAAGCACCCGCTCCGACGAAACTCTGCGATGAAGTTACAGTTTCCCAGTCACTGCCTTCAGACGTCTTCGTCAAACCGACACCAACCGACACATCCATCACCGCCGTCTGGCTCAAGCCATGTTCATCGGTCACCCGATAGCTAAAGCTGTCATTGCCAACATAACCGTCATTCGCTGTGAAGCTGTAGGTACCATCGGCATTAACCGTCACCACACCATTCGCAGGACCATCAACCAATTCGAAGCTCAGTTCGTCACCATCGACATCAACACCATTAAGCTGATGTTCAATCGTGCCGGCTTCAGACAGCACAATGCGACCACTTTCAACTGTCGGGCCATGATTGTCTGCATCAACCGTGTAAGTCTCATCCGCAAAGACAAGTTCTTCAACACCGCTGACAATATCAGCTCCATCATCACCATCAGACGCATTGAGGTCCCGAACCGTCAGAGAACCGTCGCCATTGTCCTCAATCGCATAGTCTTTGCGATTGCCTGAGAAGACCGCCTGATCATGCCCTTCACCACCGGCAAGCGTATCATCGCCCTCACCACCGGTAAGGACGTCATCTCCTGCCTTGCCCGAAATCACATCATTTAGCGTACTGCCTTCCAGAACGTCATGACCTGATGTGCCATCAATGTCAGCACCATGGTCGACAAGATACAAACCCGTCGCATCTGCTCCGTCATACGCAAATGGTTCCTGACCAAAGTTGTACTCGACGGCAAAATCACCGCTGGTGACAGCGAAGTCGTATTCTCCCGATGGGATATCATCAAAGACAATCCCCTGATCAACACCATTCAGGAACCAGCGCAGACTTCCGGTATCGGCGTCATATAACAGACCAATCTTGTCTCCATCGGAGAAAGCAGCATTCTCACCAATAACGCTGATACCATCTGAACCACCGCTATATTGATGCAACGCCAATGCACTCCCACCTCCTGCTTCCGTCGTGAGATTGAGAGCATATTCATCCTCGTAATAACCGATCAGATGCGGGTGATCCCGGCCAACACGTCCACTAAGATCCCGACCTGCAGCTATAATGCCAAGGCGCAACGTCCAGGAATCCGTCGCGGACGCGCTCGTAACCGGCGTCACCTCGAAATACGATTTCCCGGTTGTCAGCAGACTGATCGAACTCGAGATTGATTGGAAGGTATTCGGATAATCGTGATCTGTACGAAGTCCATCTGCGTCGACAACATTGCTGCTATGGACATTTGACGTATCAATCGTCGCGAAAGTGAACTGCGAGTGATCCGGTCCGACCTGTACCGACATCACACCTTCACGGCTCAGACCATGTTCATCGGTTACGCGATAGCTAAAGCTGTCTTCGCCAATATAACCATCATTGGCCGTGAAGCTGTAACTGCCATCCGCATTGATCGTCACACTGCCATTAGCAGGACCATCGACAAGCTCGAAGCTTAGCGCGTCACCATCAACGTCAACCCCGTGCAGCTTGTGCGCGACCGTACCAGCTTCGGAAAGCACGATACGACCACCGTAAATATCAGGGCGGTTGTCCACCTCGATCGAAGCAACCGCGGAGGATGTCCCTCCTTGGCCATCGCTGATCTCATACGTAAAGCTATCAGTACCGCTAAAACCTTCTGGTGCGGTATAGCTGAAACTGCCATCCGCATTGACTTCGACCGTAACGCCCTGTGCTGTGACGTAGGACGATGATGTCACAGTTATGGAGTCACCATCAACATCACTGTCGTTTGCCAAAAGATTGAAAATGTGCGTGCTGTCGGCCTCAATAACAAAGCTGTCATTCTCTGCAACCGGCGCATCGTTGACCGACGCAACATCAATGGTTACAATGCCGCTATCTTCGAACTCTCCATCCGACGCCACAAAGCTAATTTCGACGTTATCACCATGGAAATTAGCTGCTGGCACAAATGTCCAGCTGCCATCGCCGTTATCCATAATTGCGCCAAATTGCGGATCGACCGAAACCGACGTAATGCTTAACGGGTCACCATCGACATCACTACTATTGCTCAGGAGATCTTGGGCGGTGAATATCCGGCTGGTATCTTCGTCAATCGACCCAAAATCGATATCGCCAACGACGGGCGCATCATTAGTCCCCTGAACTGTGACATCAAATGTGGACTGCGATACGCCACCATGACCATCACTGATGGTATAAGTGAAGCTTTCAACCACAATTTGCCCTGCCGAAAGCGCCTGTACCGCGGCACTGGCGTTATCAATTTGGTACACGTAGGTGCCATCGGAGTTCAACAGAAGGCTGCCATATGTTCCGACGATCGCCTGCCCGATAAGCTGCGCTTCGCCGTTGACCGAAATAACCTGCAGTGTATCGCCATCGGCATCCGTGTCATTATCAAGAACATTGCCTGTCACCGGATCTGTCGTGAGATCTTCGGTGACAATCGTGATATCAGCCACAGCAGCGGGAGCATCATTACGCCCTTCAATCGTTACAGTCGCTGACGCCCCGACAGACACACTGCCATCCGAAACCCCATAGTCGACATCGATGGTAACGCTCTCACCCTCGGCAAGATCGTTAAACTGTTCGGGATCCAGCACAAACGCACCTGTCTGCGGGTCGATGGAATAATCCAGCGCACGACCGTCAGATACCGTTACAACGGCATTCTCAACACTCAGTACGTCACCATCCACATCTGTCGCATTTGAAAGGAGATCGACCGTAAAAGTCGCTTGGTCTTCTTCACCACCACCAACAACATTACCATTAATTACCGGCGCATCATTTGTACCAGTCAGCGTGATATCTACAGTTGTCGTCGTCACCCCACCATGGCCGTCATCAATGCTGACCTCAAAACTCTCGACCACCGTTTCGCCTTCTGCAAGACTATCCAGCGCGCCGTCAGAAACGACATAGTTCCATTCGATGATGCCGGTATTACCGCCTGTCGAGTCCTGGACAAGCGTTGCTGTCAGAGCGCCCCTGTGACCAGAAGGCGACGCAACCGACACAGTGTGATCGTCACTCAGATCAAGATCAGAAAATTCGATGGTACCTTCGGCTGTATGCTCGGTAGCTCCCTCGCCAGCATCACCCTCGGCAATTTCGCTGATGAAGGCGCCGGACGACGACGCCGAAATCTCGGGCGCATCATTGGTCCCGGTCAGTGTAATATCGACGGTTGTCGTCGTCACACCACCATGACCGTCATCAATGCTGACCTCAAAACTTTCTATCAGCGTTTCACCTTCGGCAAGTTGCTCCAGCGCACCATCAGAAACGCTATAGTTCCATTCAACAACACCTGTATTACCGCCCGTCGCACCTTGCGCAGGTGTTGCGGTCAGAACACCCTTGTGACCAGAAGGCCCCGTAACCGAGACAGTGTGACCGTCACTCAGATCAAGATCAGAAAATTCGACGGTACCATCTGCGGTGTGCTCAGTCGTTCCCTCACCAGCATCGCCATCGGCAATTTCGCTGATTACTGCACCGGGCGATGATACCACGATCTCGGGCGCATCATTTTTACCCGTTATGGTTACGGTGACTTCTTTGGAGACCTCTCCCCCTTCGCCGTCGGTAAGGACCATCACATAGGTTTCTGTGATGCTTTCTCCGACGCCTAAATACTCAATCGCAGCGTCATTTACGTAATACTGCCAAAGTGCAGTTCCACTTCCATCACCATTTGCTGGATCTAAAACGAAAGCCGTAAATGTTCCCAAAGATGAAGTTGGCTCTACAACCGAAATGCTGTGGGAGTGCTCTATGACTGTATCAGAAAATGAAATCCCCCCATAAGCCCCGTGAGTGTTTTGCGCTTCTCCTGAAGCTCCATCTGCCAATTCGTTAATCGTTCCAACATCTACACCAGCGCCCCAAACCGCCGTCGCATCCCCGGCGCCAGTTAACGTGATATCGACAGTTGTCGTCGTAACCCCACCATGGCCGTCATCAATACTGACTTCAAAGCTTTCGACCAGGGTTTCGCCTTCAGCAAGGCCATCCAGTGCCCCGTCAGAAACGACATAGTTCCACTCAATGACACCGGTACCATTGGCGGCCAGCGTTGCCGTCAAAACGCCCCTGTGACCAGAAGGCGACGCAACCGACACAGTGTGATCGTCACTCAGATCAAGATCAGAAAATTCGACAGTACCATCTGCCGTATGCTCTGTCGTTCCCTCGCCCGCGTCACCATCGGCAAGTTCGCTGATTACAGCACCGGGCGATGACACCGAAATTTCAGGCGCATCATTTTTACCCGTTATGGTGACGCTGACCTCTTTGGAAACCTCCGCACCATGATCATCGACAAGAACCATCACATAGGTTTCTGTGATGCTTTCTCCGGCCCCCAAATATTCAATTGCGGCGTCATGGACGAAATACTGCCAAAGTGCTGTCCCACTTCCATCACCATTTGCCGGGTCTAAAACAAAAGCCGTGAATGTTCCCAGAGACGAGGTCGGCTCAACAACTGAGATGCTATGAGAATGCTCTATAACCGTATCAGAGAATGAAATCACCCCAGCAGACGCATGAGTATTTTGCGCTTCCCCAGGAGCACCGTCTGCCAGTTCGTTAATCGTCCCGGCATCTGCACCAGCCCCCCAAACCGCCGCTGCTGCAACATTTTCATTCTGTTGTTCAACCATAACTGTCCCCGTTGATGCCCTGTAAATTGTCTGATGAAAGAGGAAACGCCCTAGATGGGAATCGCTTCCTATCTGAATTTAATGATGAATATTAAGGTGAAGGTTGCGAATCATGTCACGTTTTAAAACTTTAAAACACGTTAAAGTTTAGCGAAAGATCATTTAAGAGCAAAAAAGGACGCATAGAATCGCCCAATTTCAACCGTTATGGGTCCAAATACAGACGCCTTGAAAATCAAATGCGCCTTCATCGCAAAACAGCCCCGCAACAACTGCTACGGGGCTGTTTGTATACGTCGCGGGTCTTTAATTGCGTTAATTTGATGCTCAACTCATCTTTCTCTGAGCGCTTCATCCCCGTATTTCATTACGGGGGACAGCAAAAACTCGATAATCCGACGCTTGCCAGTCTTCACTTCTACCGACGCCGTCATTCCGGGCGTCAGCTTGACCATCCGGCCATCGGCAAAGATTTCCGAAGTATCAAGGGTTGCACGCACCTCATAGACCAACCCCAGGTCTTCATCCTGAATGGCATCACGCGAGATGCTTTTAACCTTGCCGTCGATTTTGCCGTAGCGGGTGAAGGGGAAGCTGTCGATCTTGATCACCGCATCCTGCTGTGTACTGACAAACCCGGCATCCTTGTTTTGCACCTTGGCGACGGCTTCAAGCTCCACATCATCGGGCACAACCACCATTAGACTTTCCGCCGGCGAGACAACGCCGCGTATAGTGTGCACCGCCAATTGCTGGATAGTACCGCTGACCGGGGCGCGCAATTGATGGCGCTCTTCGCGGCTTTCGGCCTTACGCAGAGTAATGACCGCCGTTTCAAACTTATTACGGGCATCAAGCAGTTCTTCAAGTGTTTGTTGTTTGGTTTGCGCGATCAGGTTTTCACGGTCTTTCTCTGCCGCTGTGATGGAAGCATCAGCTTCTTCAAGCCGGTTGCGGTAGATCTCAAGATTGCTTGTGGTTTCAATCAGTTGTTGTTTGACTTCCAGCCAAACCGGCTTGGTGCTAATACCGTCAGAGACGAGGCTCGAAAGCGATCCTTCGCGCTCCACCAGAAGCGGAAGAAGCTCCCGACTTTTGGCAATTTCGGCATTGATCGACGCACGCTCTGCCCGAAGTTTTGCAGCCTCGGCATCCTTCGCCGCCAGCTTGGCAAAAAAGGCTGACAAGTCACTGCGAAGCTTCTGCTCTGCCGTTTGAAGAATTTCGTCATTTAAAGTCGCGTGGCGCGACAGTGCTGCAACAGTGCTTTCATCCATGCCATTAAGAAAAGCCCGAAGACGTGCTATATCAAGGGCAGCAGCATCCCGTTCGTGCAAAAGCTGGCCTTTGTCGGCCTCACTCTCCGTCGGATCGAGTTCGATTAGCAGGTCTCCTGCAGTGACATGCTGACCATCCCGAACATGGATCGCACGCACGATCCCGATTTCTAGCGGTTGGATCTGCTTGACGCCCCCCGTTGGCATCAGACGCCCCTGTGCGACCGCCACAACATCGACCTGCCCGATAACGGCCCAGCCAATAGCAATCGTAAAGAACCCGGCGAGCGACAAGGCCACAGTGCGACCAAGGGGGTTGGCCGGCGTTTCCATAATTTCAATCGCGGCAGGCAGAAATTCACGTTCCTCTGCCGAGCGGGTTGCTTTCGACTGCTTCGAATTCGGGTCTAGGCGTGGAAAACGTTCGAAGAGCTCCCTGAAGGCCGCACTGCCCGCATCCTTGGCACGCACATAGAACTCTTCAAGATTATTGCGCAGCGACATTGTTTACCGTCCCTGCCTGCAATTGATAAAGCTTGGAATAGCGCCCGCCGTTACGAAGGAGCTCCTCATGGGTGCCATCTTCGATGACCTGTCCGGCCTCAACCGTGATGATCCGATCGGCATCGCGCACGGCAGCTAACCGGTGGGCAATAATAAGAACTGTGCGGCCTTTGCAGATCCGGCGCATGTTCTCCTGAATGATTTTTTCGGATTCATAATCGAGTGCGCTGGTCGCTTCGTCAAAGATCAGAATGCGCGGGTTATTGACCAACGCCCGCGCAATTGCCACACGCTGGCGTTGCCCTCCCGACAGGTTTGATCCGCGCTCGCCGATTTTGGTGTCGTAGCCATCCGAAAGCGAGAGGATGAATTCATGGGCACCCGCAAGTTTGGCGGCTTCGATAACGCGCTCCATCGGCATGCCGGGATCAGCAAGGGCGATGTTTTCACGCAAGGACCGGTTAAACAGGATGTTTTCCTGTAAAACCACCCCGACCTGGCGCCTAAGCCAAGCAGTATCCACCATTGAAAGATCAATACCATCAATCAGGACCCGACCACTTTCGGGCACATACATGCGCTGTACCAATTTGGTCAGGGTACTTTTGCCCGATCCACTTGGACCGACGATACCAACCACCTCGCCTGCATTGATGCTAAGATCAACCCTGCGCAGAATTTCCGGCCCATCGGGGCGATACCGGAAAGTCACCAGATCAAACTTGATATCCCCCTTGATGTCATTGAGCGTGGATCGATTTGGGTTATAGGTTGGTTCGGTTGGCGAATTCAGGATATCGCCCAGACGATCAATCGAAATACGGGCCTGCTGGAAATCATTCCACAATTGCGCCAGTCTCAGGATCGGGCCGGTCACGCGTCCCGCCAGCATGTTAAACGCCACCAGTTGTCCAACTGTCATATCGCCACCGACAACAGCCGTGGCCCCAAAATACAATGTCAGTACCGTGGTGATCTTGGAAATCAGTTGGGTCAATTGTCCAGCAACGTTGCCCAAGTTGGCCGTTTTAAAACTTGAATGCACGTAACCGGCAAGCTGCTCTTCCCAGCGGCGTTGCATCTGAGGCTCGACCGCAAGTGCCTTCAGTGTTTCAACACCGGTAACACTTTCAACCAGAAACGCCTGATTTTCCGCCCCACGCTGGAACTTGTCATCCAAACGCTTGCGCAAGACCGGGGTGACGACAAAGGCCAGAATGACGAAAAACGGGATGGAGCCCAACACAATCATCGTCAGAAGCGGGCTGAAATGCCACATCACCGCGAAGAACACGATGGTGAAAAACAGATCAATCACAAGGGTCAGGGCAGAACCAGTGATGAAGTTTCGAATGCTTTCAAGTTCTCGCACGCGCGCAACACTTTGCCCAACTTGACGCGCCTGAAAATAGCCCATCGGCAGCGACAGCAAATGGCGGAACAGCCGCGCACCGAGTTCAACATCCACCCGGTTGGTGGTATGCGAGAAGATATAGGTTCGAAGAGTGCCAAGCAGCACCTCAAACACCGAAACAACAAGCAACCCGAAGACCAGCACATCCAGCGTCGTCAAACCGCGATGGACAAGAACCTTGTCAATCACCACCTGGAAAAACAGCGGGGAGATCAGTGCAAAGAGCTGCAGAAAGAAGGATGCAATCAGGACCTCAATGAAGATGCGGCGGTACTTCGAAAGAGCCGCGACGAACCATGAAATATCAAACTTTCCGCCCTGACCAAGGATCGCAGCACGGCGCGTTGCCAGCAACAACCGCCCGGACCATTTGTCTTCAAAGTCGGCCTTGTCAACAGCAACCGCACGCCCGGCAATCGGGTCCTGTACCAAGACCTTCCCTTGCTCGACATCAATCTTGGCAACAATAACAAAGCTGCCGTTTTTGATTTCGGCAATCGCGGGCAGGTTTGTTTTGGCAAGTCGTTCCCAACCCGATTGAACAATCCGGGATTTCAGCTTCAGCCGCTTGGCCGCCAGTTGTAAATCCTCGATCACGAAAAGCGCGCCGGGTTTGCCGAACTGATGACGGATCTGCTCGGCATCCGCAGGCAAATTAAAAAAGCGCAAAATTGTGACCAGCGCCAGCAAACCACTATCCTTGGTTTTCTGCTCTTCTTGCTGGTTATTCTCGATTGCTTCCTGCAAAAGATTTCCCCAAAGTTCGCACGCAAGCCCCCACTTCCGTATACTAATGACTATTAATCACAGAATTAGAGCTTGTCGCAAATGGAGATTGATGAAGCTGATATGCTCGCAGACCTAGAAAGCAGCTAGAAAGCTCTATCAACAATGATGGTGAGCAGGGCACTTTGAGTGCACCCTGCTCATACAAGATTTCGTTAACTGCTTTGCCAGTTTGCAGCAATCACAGCCTGAGCATTCTGGAACTCGGTGCTGTTGTGATCAATGCTATCCACTGCCACATCATTGATGCCGAAGACAGACATGGCATCAACAAGGTTCTGAACGTTCGTTGCCTGCAACGTACTGCCCGCAATTTCAATCTCGCCGACTTTCTGCGCAGCCGGACTATACCAATTTGCAACTGTCAGGTTATCCTGCGAACCAAGCAACTGTATTACCAAGTCATCACCTTGCTGAAACAGCCATACATCTTCGGCTAGCACGTCAGGTTGAAGCAAAATCTGATCAGCGGCATCTGCATCCGTAATAGTGTCATGATCGAAACCACGACCAAAAACAAATGTGTCTGCACCACTGCCACCAGATATCAAATCATTTCCTGCCCCGCCATCCAGCACATCATCTCCCGAATTGCCAACAAGAGCATCCGATAATGCACTTCCGGTGATAACGTCGTTACCTACACCACCTACCTCCGGTTTGTAGTCCCGATACTGTGCCGGATCGAGTGTTTCACCCGTAACACCACTATCGACATGGATCTTGTAAAGCTCGGCATGACTCGAACTGATCGGGTTGCTGAAATAGATATACACACCCCCATCATCGGCGTGCTCAAGCTTCACATAGGTTTCCTGACCATCAACAAGCTCGCCAAAGTCGACAACACCATTCACCGGATTGCCTGACGCATCATAGCGCTGACCGTAAACCTGATAGGGACTTGAAGCGTTGCCTTCCCGGCTGTTGAACACCGTGAAATAGCCGCCATCTACAAGGGCAATGACGTCACCAGACACCACATTGCCGCCATCCGGATCAAGGGTCGCAAGATCAACTCGCGTAAGTTCCGTTACCACATTGTCTGAGCCAAACTCATACACAACGAGGCTACGGCCACTCACAACCGCAACCCGGCCATCCGCCAAAAGCGTCGGCTTCGCACCAAGGCCAAAATACATTGGATCTGTCGTGTCATTCGTACCGACAAAGTCCCGAATGACAAAGGTTGTGCCCAGCGGATACCCCGCAGAGGAAAACACTTGCCCAACGGTCTCGTTAGCGCCGTTCTTCATCATCATGAGCAAACGGCCATCGGGTAACTCAAGCCCGGTGGCCATGGTATCATTGCCACCAGCAAGACCACTCAGATCAAACAGCTCGCCAACTTCATTGCCCGACGCATCATAGCGCTGACCAAAGGTATCCTCGCCTATGGTTTCGCCGTTAACCTGGCGGCTCATGACAAGAACAAAGCCGCCGTCCTGAAGTGCTATGATATCTGCGTCAGAGATGTTGACACCGGCTTCCTGCAGACTGACATCTGTCAGACGGTTTCCTGTCGCATTGAAGAGCTGGAACTTTACTGTGCTTTCGGGAGCATCCGAATAGGTGATGATATAATTGCCATTCGCAAGACCGGTGATATTGATGCCTGTCGTATTCAGTGAAACCGTGATCGTCTGGCGGCTACCTGTCGGCGCGCCCGATGCATCATAGCGTTGACGATAGATCCGATAGGCTCCGTCATACCAGGTGACAACCTGACTGCCGTCAGAAAGCTGCGCAACATCCCATTCGACACGTCCATCCGCTTCACCTTCAACGACATAGCCCGGTGACAGCTTCGTCGGGTCATCAAGAGTCGCTCGCACATCAACTGTAACAGTCGCCGAACTGTTACCCCCCAAACCATCATAAACAACGTAACTGAACTTAGCAGGACCGTAATAATCCGCGTCTGGCGTGAACGTCACACTGCCATCCACATTCAACGACACCGTCCCATGCTCACCGCTCTGCACGGAGGCAATTGCATATCCGTCAACATTCTCACCGTCATTGGCAAGCAATTCACTCGCCGCGATGATCACTGAACGGTTCGCAACCGTCGAAATATCGTCCGCCGATGCGACCGCATATTCCCGATATTGTGCGGGATCAAGCGTTTCACCGGTGACACCACTATCAACATGGATTTTATAAAATTCCAGCGAGTTCGTAGAACGATAATTGCTGAAATAGATATACACACCACCATCTTCGGCATGTGCCAGTTTCAGGTAGGATTCCCGACCATCTGTAAGCTGATAGTACCCTGTAACCAGTTCACCAAAATCGACAACACCGTGAACGGGGTTCTCCGATGCATCATAGCGCTGGCCATAAACATGATGGTAACTCGCTTCCCCGGCTTCACGGCTGTTGAACACCGCAAAGTAACCACCATCGGCAAGCGCAATCACGTCGCCTGACACGATATTCCAGCCATCCGGGCCCAGCGTTTCAAGGTTAACACGGCTGGTTTCATTGACACTGTTATCCGATCCGATCGAATAAACAACAAGCTCACGCCCACTCACAATCGCAATACTGCCATCTGCAAGAAGTGCTGGCTTGGCACCAAGCCCCATATACATCGGGTCACTCGTATCCGTCGTTCCGACAAAATCGCGAACAACAAATGATGTCCCCAAAGGATGACCACCAGATGAAAACAGTTGGCCAACCGTCTCGTTCGAACCATTCATCATCAGCAACAGCAAACGGCCATCGGCAAGCTCTATTCCCGTTGCCATCCGGTCGTTCCCAGCGGAAAATCCACTGAGATCAAACATATCCCCGACAACATTCCCGGATGCGTTATAACGCTGACCAAAAGTATCCTGACCGTCTGTCTGACCATCACTCTCTCGGCTCATCACCAGGATAAAGCCGCCATCCTGAAGCGCTATGATATCGGGATTCGTATTATCACCCCATTCATCTATAAGCTTGACTTCTTTCAGAAGGGTGCCCGTCGAATTGAATAACTGAACACGAACCGCATCATTAGAAGAGGAAATATGTGAGTAGGTGATGGCATAATTGCCATTCGCCAGCCCGGTAATGTTGGCATCAATTGCATTAACGCCTTCGGACTTCACAAGCGGTCCCAGCGGCTCACCCGAGGCATCATAACGTTGATGCTCGATATAAACGCCACTCTGACGGATCACAACATGGCTGCCATCCGCAAGCTGGGTAACATCAAAACCATTTTTCCTCGGCCCATAACCAATAAATGTTGGCTGATCCAAAGTCGCACGCACATCCATCGTAACGGTTGCCGTACTGCTGTGGCCATCCGCATCCGTTGCCGTATAGCTGAACACTGCCGGACCGTAATAATCGGCTTCTGGCGTGAAAACGACATTCCCGTCAGCATCCAACGACACCGTCCCATGCTCGCCACTCTGCACCGAGGAGATCGAATATCCCTCGCCACCATTCTCACCATCATTGGAAAGAAGCTCACTCGCCGCGATGATCACCGAACGGTTCGCAACCGTCGAAATATCGTCCGCCGATGCAATCGCATATTCCCGGTATTGTGCCGGATCAAGCGTTTCACCGGTAACACTGCTATCAACATGGATTTTATAAAATTCCAGCGAGTTCGTAGAACGATAATTGCTGAAATAGATATACACACCACCATCTTCGGCATGTTCCAGTTTCAGGTAGGATTCCCGACCATCTGTAAGCTGATAGTACCCTGTAACCAGTTCACCAAAATCGACAACACCGTGAACGGGGTTCCCCGATGCATCATAGCGCTGGCCATAAACATGATGGTAACTCGCTTCCCCGGCTTCACGGCTGTTGAACACCGCAAAGTAACCACCATCGGCAAGCGCAATCACGTCGCCTGACACGATATTCCAGCCATCCGGGCCCAGCGTCTCAAGGTTAACACGGCTGGTTTCATTGACACTGTTATCCGATCCGATCGAATAAACAACAAGCTCGCGCCCACTCACAATCGCAATACTGCCATCTGCAAGAAGTGCTGGCTTGGCACCAAGCCCCATATACATCGGGTCACTCGTATCCGTCGTTCCGACAAAATCGCGAACAACAAATGATGTCCCCAAAGGATGACCACCAGATGAAAACAGTTGGCCAACCGTCTCGTTCGAACCATTCATCATCAGCAACAGCAAACGGCCATCGGCAAGCTCTATTCCCGTTGCCATCCGGTCGTTCCCAGCGGAAAATCCACTGAGATCAAACATATCTCCGACAACATTCCCAGATGCATCATGGCGCAGGCCGAACGTATCCTGACCATCCGTGTGACCGTCAATCTCTCGGCTCATAACCAGGATAAAGCCGCCATCCTGAAGCGCTATGATATCAGGGTTCGTGCTATCAACCCCTTCCCCTATCCCGAAATAGGCCTCGTTTTCTTCTACAAACTTGACTTCTTTCAGTAGGGTACCCGTCGAATTGAATACCTGAACACGGACCGCATCGTTCACATGGATAGGATGCGAATAGGTAATGACGTAATTGCCATTCGCCAGACCGGTAATGTTGGCATCAATTGCATTAACGCCTTCGGACTTCACAAGCGGTCCCAGCGGCTCACCCGAGGCATCATAACGTTGATGCTCGATATAAACGCCACTCTGACGGATCACAACATGGCTGCCATCCGCAAGCTGGGTAACATCAAAACCATTTTTCCTCGGCCCATAACCAATAAATGTTGGCTGATCCAAAGTCGCACGCACATCCATCGTAACGGTTGCCGTACTGCTGTGGCCATCCGCATCCGTTGCCGTATAGCTGAACACTGCCGGACCGTAATAATCCGCTTCTGGCGTGAACGTCACACTGCCATCCACATTCAACGACACCGTCCCATGCTCACCGCTCTGTACCGAGGTGATCGAATATCCCTCACCACCATTCTCACCATCATTGGCTAGCAGCTCACTCGCCGCGATGATCACCGAACGGTTCGCAACCGTCGAAATATCGTCCGCCGATGCGACCGCATATTCCCGATATTGTGCGGGATCAAGCGTTTCACCGGTGACACCACTATCGACATGAATCTTGTAAAGCTTTGATGTGTTCACGCTGTACGGATTACTGAAGTACACATAGGCCCCGCCATCATCGGCATGTTCAAGCTTGACATAGGTTTCCTGCCCATCAACCAGTTCACCAAAATCGACAACACCGTGAACGGGGTTCCCCGATGCATCATAGCGCTGGCCATAAACATGATGGTAACTCGCTTCCCCGGCTTCACGGCTGTTGAACACCGCAAAGTAACCACCATCGGCAAGCGCAATCACGTCGCCTGACACGATATTCCAGCCATCCGGGCCCAGCGTTTCAAGGTTAACACGGCTGGTTTCATTGACACTGTTATCCGATCCGATCGAATAAACAACAAGCTCACGCCCACTCACAATCGCAATACTGCCATCTGCAAGAAGTGCTGGCTTGGCACCAAGCCCCATATACATCGGGTCACTCGTATCCGTCGTTCCGACAAAATCGCGAACAACAAATGATGTCCCCAAAGGATGACCACCAGATGAAAACAGTTGGCCAACCGTCTCGTTCGAACCATTCATCATCAGCAACAGCAAACGGCCATCGGCAAGCTCTATTCCCGTTGCCATCCGGTCGTTCCCAGCGGAAAATCCACTGAGATCAAACATATCCCCGACAACATTCCCAGATGCATCATGGCGCAGGCCGAACGTATCCTGACCATCCGTGTGACCGTCAATCTCTCGGCTCATCACCAGGATAAAGCCGCCGTCCTGAAGCGCTATGATATCAGGGTTCGTGCTATCAACCCCTTCCCCTATCCCGAAATAGGCCTCGTTTTCTTCTACAAACTTGACTTCTTTCAGTAGGGTACCCGCAGAATTGAATACCTGAAACCGGACCGCATCGTTCACATGGATAGGATGCGAATAGGTAATGACGTAATTGCCATTCGCCAGACCGGTAATGTTGGCATCAATTGCATTAATGCCTTCGGACTTCACAAGTGGTCCCAGCGGCTCACCCGAGGCATCATAACGTTGATGATGATAGTAGACACCGCTCTGACGGATCACAACATGAGTGCCATCCGCAAGCTGGGTAACATCCCATTCATCTTTCTTCTGGCTATAGCCAATAAATGTAGGATCATCGAGGGTTGCACGTACATCCACGGTGACAGTAGCCGTGCTGCTGTTGCCATCCGCATCTATTGCCGTATAGCTGAACACTGCCGGACCATAATGATCTTCATCCGGCGTGAACACGACATTTCCATCGGCATCCAACGACACCGCCCCATGCTCACCATCCTGCACCGAGGCAATCGTATAATCCGCGCCACCATTCTCGCTATCATTGGCTAGCAATTCACTCGCCGCAATGATCACTGAACGGTTCGCAATCGTTGAAATCTCGTCCTGCATTCAAGCCCCCTAGCATCGCCATCTCGACACGCTACAGCGTCAAAACATCCATTCACAACTGCACTCTGCAATTACCACTCGTTAAAAGAGCATAAGTTGTGAAACAACGAACGCGCAAGCGAAACTTTGGTTACTCAACGAAGAATTGTAGACATCAAATAAGTTAGTGAAAGCAGCGGCATAACCCCGAATTATGACAACTCTGCAATCGATGCGTTGAGCTCATTGCGTGCGGGGGAGAAAAGGAGCGATCGAGCATTTTGTATCTGCGACTTACCCGAATCGATGAACAATGTTTCAATTCAAATATAAAATTAACCTTCAAAGAAAGAGGCGGACGATGTCCGGGAAAGCTGAAGCGCGCATCAGCGGTGCAGTCAAATCAGAATCAGCAGACCGCGCTCGTCTGAGTACATCAGCCAAAACCGGATTTCCCGCAATCCGGGAAGTCCCGACGAACCCGGGGCTTCGGCATCCTCGCCAACGGAGCGCAGATCGGCAGCCTTCCCAGCAGACGGCCTTCGGCCTCACGAGGTGCTCCGGTCACTTTCGGCAATGGCGGCACTTCCCGGCAACCACCGAGGTCCAGACAAACTCCGGGCGCACGGGCCCCACCTTTAGACCGTTGACGGGCCATAGCTCAATGCTGCCCCCCTCCTGCCATTCCTGCCGCTCCCGGCAAATTTGACGCTCCCTCTTCAACAAGACGCACCTCTCCCGTCATGGCAAATGATCGGGTTAGTCCCCCGGTCCTAATCCTCGGGCAGAACGCCGCCATAATGGCTCCGCCATCCGCTGCCCCATAGCCTGTGGGGCACCCCGCCGCCCTGCCCCGTGTCTGTTCCGCGTCTTTGCAACTGCATCCTGATCACATCCTTGATCCGGCCCCGAACGCAAAAACCCGCAGAGCCTACAAGGCTTTGCGGGTTTCGGTCCGGGTGCATTTCTCCCGTTGATTTTTCTCTTATGCCACAAACAAAAGAACAAATCAAGAATTTTTACGAAAAATATGGTAGGCATTTTAGGGGAAATGTGTCCCACGACGTTAAAAATCGCGGGACACAATCAACAATTAACCGTTGAATATCAATAAGTTAATTGGATGGATGGTAGGCCCGGAGGGACTTGAACCCCCAACCAGACCGTTATGAGCGGTCGGCTCTAACCAATTGAGCTACGGGCCCCCAAGGGGAATGGAAAAGACCGCGCCAATTGTTTGGCGCGGTCCCGAAAACTAGCGATTTTCGGGCCAAGGTCAAGCCCGAACGTCGCAAGATTTTTTAATAATCGAGGAAAGAACGCAATTTGCGCGAGCGCGACGGATGCTTGAGCTTGCGCAGCGCCTTTGCCTCGATCTGACGGATACGTTCGCGGGTCACGGAGAACTGCTGCCCAACCTCTTCGAGGGTATGGTCGGTGTTCATCCCGATCCCGAAACGCATACGCAGAACACGTTCTTCACGCGGTGTAAGCGATGCCAGAACGCGCGTGGTGGTTTCCCGCAGGTTGGCCTGGATCGCAGCATCAAGCGGCTGAACGGCGTTCTTGTCCTCGATGAAATCGCCAAGATGGCTGTCTTCCTCGTCCCCGATCGGGGTTTCGAGCGAGATTGGCTCCTTGGCAATTTTCAGAACCTTGCGAACCTTTTCAAGCGGCATCTGCAGTTTTTCTGCCAGCTCTTCCGGGGTCGGCTCCCGACCGATTTCATGCAACATCTGGCGCGAGGTACGGACCAGCTTGTTGATGGTTTCGATCATGTGAACCGGAATACGGATCGTACGGGCCTGATCGGCGATGGAACGCGTGATCGCCTGACGGATCCACCAGGTCGCATAGGTCGAGAATTTGTAACCACGGCGGTATTCAAACTTGTCCACCGCCTTCATCAGGCCGATATTGCCTTCCTGAATAAGGTCAAGGAACTGAAGACCGCGGTTGGTGTATTTCTTGGCAATGGAAATCACGAGACGCAGGTTGGCCTCGATCATTTCCTTTTTCGCACGTGCTGCTTCGCGTTCGCCCTTGTTGACGACGCCGTAAACACGGCGGAATTCACCAATCGGCAAACCGACTTCGGCCGAAACACCGCCAACCTGTTCACGCAGCTGCGCGATTTCATCCGGGTAGCGTTCGATGAAAGCCTTCCAGCCCTTGCCCGGCAATTCGCTGACGCGTTCCATCCAGTTCGGGTCAAGTTCATGGCCCTGATACTGCTTGACGAAATCGGGACGCTTGATCTTGCAACGGTCGGCAAAACGCAGAAGCTTGCCTTCAAGGCCGAGCAAACGGTTGTTCAGGCCGGTCAGGTGATCAAGCAGCTCCTCGATCCGGAAGTTGTTCAGATGAACATCTTCCATCAGGTCAACCATCTCGCCCTTCAGCTTGGCATAACGTTTTTCGGTCGCCGCCGGAACGCTTTCGCCCTTGTTCATCGCGACAAGGCGCTGTTCCTGTGCCTTGTGCAATTTCTCATAGGTTTTGGCGATCAGTTCGAACTTCTCAAGAACCTGCTCGGTCAGTTCCTCTTCCATTTTGGAAAGTGAAACGTTGACCTGTTCGTTCTCGTCATCGTCCTCATCGTCGCCATCACCTTCGCCTTCAGAACCCTCGGAATCTTCGTCCGACTCTTCTTCGTCGTCGTCCTCTTCTTCCTCGTCGCTGGCGGGCGCACCGGTCGGTTCTGGCGTTTCGGTTTCGGCTTCTTCGTCTTCGTCGGCATCGGTTTCGACGGCGGCTGCCTCGAAATCATCGCCTTCGGTTTCTTCGGCTTCGTCACCTTCTGCGGCTGCGATTTCCGCATCAGGACCACCACCATAAGTGGTTTCCAGATCGATCACATCGCGAAGCAGAAGATTGCCAGCCTGAAGCTGATCATGCCAGTTGACGATCGCACGAATGGTCAGCGGGGATTCGCAAATCCCGCCAATCATCATGTCACGGCCAGCCTCGATACGTTTGGCAATGGCAATTTCGCCCTCGCGCGACAGCAGCTCGACGCTGCCCATTTCACGCAGATACATACGGACCGGATCATCGGTACGGCCAACATCATCTTCAGAGATATTGCCGCTCGGATCCGAGTCTTTCTCGTCATCGTCGTCCGAGTCGTCCCCATCTTCACCATCGATAACATTGATGCCCATCTCGTTGAGATTGCTCATCACGTCTTCGATCTGTTCGGAGGAAAAATGCTCCGACGGCAAGGCAGCGTTCAATTCATCGACCGAGATGTGGCCTTTCTCTTTGCCCTTGGCAATGAGCTTCTTGATGGCCGCTTTATATGTATCGAGAAGAGGTCCGTCTGCGGTTTCAGAAGAGTTCTTTTTCTCTTCAGCGTTCGAAGTCTTAGACGACATCTATTCCCCGTTTCCCGCTGGGTACAGTTCGTACCGTTGTTGTCCCAAGCACTGTTTTGCTCAGCGCAAATCACAAATAGCCCGAACGCCGATCCCGCATACAAACCGCATGCATCGATCAGTCGTCGAGCTTAAACACTTTTTCCCGGCGCCGGGCCAGATCGTCGCGTCTATGCGAAAATCTTTCCCATTCTTCCTCGCTGATATCTGCTGCCAACTGTCGGACGGCGTATTTTGCCTCTTCGTCCTCCAGGGAGCTTACAGCCATGGAAAAAACCTGTTCCCAACCCGCACGAGCCCGTTCGAGCGGCGTTTCGGGCCTGGCGAAAGCGGCGTGCGCCAAAATGTCCGCACCAACCACCCGCAATACTGTCTCTGACAGCCCGTCGCGCTCCAAATGGGCCTTGATTGTTTCGGAATCAAGTCCGGGATCACCGTCAAGCAGCTTTAAGACGGCACGACGAAGATTGTCAAGGTCGGAGTCTGCACAAGTGTAGATTCCAAGCCGCTCGCCAACATCCTCATGCAGGTGGGGATGGTTTATCAACGTTACCAGCAAAATACAGTCCTGTACGACACGACGTTTTTGCATGGGTGGACGCGACATCCCCGGAACGGCTTTACCTGCCGGTTCCCAGAAATAGTCTTTTTTTCCGCCTTTGCCACCCCGGCTGAATTTTTTGTTCTGGTATCCGCCGCCTGGCGCAGGCCGTGATCCCCCGCCTTTTGCACGATCACCCTTGAATAATTGCCAGATGCGATCGCGGAACATCGACTGATATTGCGATCTGACCGCGTCATCTCCGATTGCCGAAATGCGTTTCTGAATGTCGGCCTCAAGGGCCGCACGGCGTTCGGGTGTATCGGTTGCCCGCCCGGCGACATCCATGCGCCATACCAGTTCTGCCAGCGGCACGGCGCTATCGAGTATCTTGCGAAAACTGGCAAATCCGTTTGTTCCCGCCATCAGGCTATCGGGGTCTTCGCCCTCTGGCAGGATCGAAAACAGTAATGATTTGCCCGGACGCAGGATGGGAAGGGCACGCTCGGCGGCACGCACCGCCGCGCGCTTGCCCGCCGCATCACCGTCAAGACACAGGATCGGCTCGTTGGTCATTTTCCAAAGCTCGCCGATCTGCTCTTCGGTTACCGCTGTCCCCAACGGGGCCACTGCCCCGCGAAAACCGGCCCGATGCAGGGCGATCACATCCATGTAACCCTCGGTCACGATGATCGGTGCATCCTGCTGGCTGGCTTCACGGGCCTGCGGCAAGCCATAAAGAAGCCGGCCCTTGTGGAACAAAGGTGTATCAGGGCTATTCAGATACTTTGGCTTGGTATCGCCCATGACACGCCCGCCAAAGGCAACAACCCTACCCCTTCGATCAAGGATCGGAAACATCACGCGACCACGGAACCGGTCATAGGTCTGGCGTCCCTGATCTTCGGGCTCGATCAGAAGCCCGGCTTCAATCATCAGCGGCTCGTCAAATTCTTCGCGTTTTAACGCTGCCTTCAGCGCACCACGATTATCGGGTGCAAAGCCCAGTCGGAATTCGGCAATCGTTTTATCGTCAAGACCGCGACGACGAAAATATTCAAGCCCTTCGCGACCTTCGGGCATATGAAGCACGCGTTCATAAAATACGCAGGCCGCTTCCATCACTTCGTAAAGTGTTTTGGCCTTTTTTTCACGTTCCTGGGCTTCACGGGATGGCTTGGGCACATCCATGCCGACCTGATTGGCCAGCACCTCGACCGCCTCGACAAAGGTCAGGCCGCGGGTATTCATCACAAAACTGATCACGTCGCCATGCGCGCCACAGCCAAAGCAGTGATAAAAGCCCTTCTGCTCGTTGACCGTGAAAGACGGGGATTTTTCGGAATGGAACGGACACAGACCAGAATATTCCCGACCGCGTTTGATCAGCTTCACCGACGTACCGACAATATCCGCCAGTCCGACGCGTGCCCGCAGATCGTCAAGAAACGACTGGGGAAAGCTCATGATTGTCCCGATCCCGTGATCATGTTGATACCAAATCCCATCCTACCCTTTTATTGTTCCATTGCCTGGAATCCGGGCTTAGGGACGACGAAAGCCGGACGATTTTACACGCCCGGCTTCCATAAAAAATAGCTATTCTCGAAATCAACCGAGAAGTTTTTTCGCAACACCGCCGGCTTTGCCGAAATCCATGCAGCTGGCATATTTTTCGCGAAGGGCCGCCATCGTCCGGCCCATATCCTTAAGGCATGTCGCGCCAAGGTCGGTAACCACGCCTTTGACAGCCGCCTCGATTTCTTCATCGGACATCTGTTTGGGCAGGAACCGTTCAATCACACCGATCTCGGCAGCTTCCTGTGCCGCAAGTTCGGGGCGATTGCCCTTGGTGTACATTTCGATGCTTTCGCGACGCTGTTTAACCATCGCCTGCAGCAGGGTCAGGATTTCCTCGTCGGAAATACCGTCCGTATTCCCCTCGCCGCGTGCCGCAATATCGCGTTCCTTGAGTGCTGCCAGAATGAGGCGCACGGTTGTCACGGATACGGCATCCTTTTCGAGGACGGCCTTTTTCAAAGCGTCTGTAAGCTGCGATCGCAGCATGGCTTATCTCTGATTCTGTGGAAGAAAGGAGCGAACATACCCCAAAAGCGCCATCTAGGCAAAGAAAACCTTTCCACTCAACTTATTGATTTTAAAAGAAAAATAAAAGTTTGGATGCATCCTTGACAGGGCGACACGACTCCCGTAGACATCCGCCAATTTGCCTGCCGGGATGAGGTTTTAACCCGCTTTCAGCATATTGTACCAACGTCTTTTGACGTTACGGTCGTTCATGCTGGGGATACCTTGTCATGTCCGCATGCCCGATATGCAGGGGAATTTGGCCGTTTTTCTCGGCCTGCTCGTAATTATTATATATAAAGACTCCGTGTCTCACCGTGGAAAGATCGAAAGGACATTCGCCAATGTCAGCGCCCACGCACACCCCGCCTCCTGGAGCTTCTGCCGTTCTGGTACTTGCTGATGGTTCTGTTTACTGGGGACGAGGCGTCGGCGCCCGAGGAGAGGTGGTTGGTGAAGTCTGCTTCAACACCTCGATCACGGGCTACCAGGAAATCATGACCGACCCGTCCTATGCCGGGCAGATGATCACCTTTACTTTCCCCCATATCGGCAATGTCGGCACCAATGACGAGGATATCGAAAACGAAATCCCTGTCGCCCTTGGCTGCATCCTGCGCCAGGACATTACCGAGCCATCAAACTATCGCGCACAGGGTCATTTCAATGACTGGCTGGCAAAGCATGGCCGGATCGGCATTGCCGGTATTGATACCCGCCGCCTGACCAAACGCATCCGTAGCGAAGGCGCTCCGAACGGCGTGATCTGCCACAACCCGGATGGCAAGTTCGATATCGATGCCCTGATCGCCAAAGCCAATGAATGGCCGGGCCTGGAGGGCATGGACCTTGCCAAGGACAATAGCTGCACCGAGGGTTATGACTGGGATCAGACCCTTTGGACCCGCGAAGGCGGTTATGGCGAACTTGGCAATGCCAAACACCATGTTGTTGCCATCGATTACGGTGTGAAACGCAACATTCTGCGTAATCTTGCCGCGCTTGAATGCAAAGTATCGGTTGTTCCGGCAACGACGTCCGCCGAAGAAATCCTTGCGATGAACCCGGATGGGGTCTTCCTTTCGAACGGCCCTGGCGATCCGGCGGCGACCGGCGAATATGCGGTTCCGACCATTAAAAAACTGATCGCCAGCGGCAAACCGGTTTTCGGTATCTGCCTTGGTCATCAGATGATGGCGCTCGCCCTTGGTGCGAAAACCAAAAAGATGGATGTCGGTCATCGCGGCGCGAACCACCCGGTAAAGGATACCACAACCGGTGTCGTGGAAATCACCAGCCAGAACCACGGCTTTGTCGTCGACAAGGACAGCCTGCCCGACAATGTCGAAGCAACGCACTTCTCGCTGTTTGATGGATCCCTTGCCGGGCTTCGCCTGAAAGACAAACCGGTCTTTGCGGTTCAGTACCACCCCGAAGCGTCCCCGGGGCCGCATGATAGCCATTACCTGTTCAAACGTTTCGTTGGCCTGATCGAAGACGCGAAAGCCTGATAGCGCGACGACATCAGAGACAAGCGATTAACGGACTTAATTTCGGGCGGTGCAGCAATCGCGCCCGCCACGCCAAAAGCGGAAAAAGACATGCCGAAACGTACAGATATCAAATCCATCCTTATCATCGGTGCCGGCCCGATTGTCATTGGTCAGGCCTGCGAGTTCGACTACTCCGGTGCACAGGCCTGCAAGGCCCTGAAGGAAGAAGGCTATCGCGTCATTCTGGTCAACTCGAACCCGGCGACGATCATGACCGATCCAAACCTGGCCGATGCAACCTATATCGAGCCGATCACACCTGAAATGGTCGCCAAGATCATCGAAAAGGAACGCCCGGATGCCCTGCTGCCGACCATGGGTGGTCAGACAGCGCTGAACACCGCACTGGCACTTTATGACGATGGCACGCTGGATAAATATGGCGTTGAAATGATCGGTGCGAAAAAGCACGTGATCGAAAAAGCCGAAGACCGTCAGCTTTTCCGTGAAGCGATGGACAAGATCGGTCTTGAAAGCGCGCGTTCCGCAATGGTCCGCACCTTTGAAGAAGCCGTTGTAGCCCTTGAAACAACCGGCCTTCCGGCCATCATCCGGCCAAGCTTCACCCTTGGCGGTGAAGGCGGTGGTATTGCCTATAACCGCGAAGAATTCGAACAGATCGTTCGTAATGGTCTGGCGATTTCGCCGACCCATACGGTTCTGGTCGAAGAATCCATTCTTGGCTGGAAAGAATACGAGATGGAAGTCGTCCGTGATCACGCGGATAACTGCATCATCATCTGCTCTATCGAAAACGTCGACCCGATGGGCATTCATACCGGGGATTCGATCACCGTTGCCCCGGCCCTGACCCTGACGGACAAGGAATACCAGATCATGCGCGACGCCTCGCTGGCGGTCCTGCGCGAGATCGGTGTGGATACTGGCGGTTCGAACGTTCAGTTCGCGGTCAACCCCGATGATGGCCGCCTGATCGTCATTGAAATGAACCCGCGCGTGTCGCGTTCGTCTGCACTGGCGTCCAAGGCGACCGGCTTCCCGATTGCCAAAATCGCGGCCAAACTGGCTGTTGGTTACACGCTTGACGAACTTGATAACGACATTACCGGCGTGACCCCGGCTTCGTTCGAGCCGACCATTGATTATGTCGTCACCAAAATTCCGCGCTTCACCTTCGAAAAATTCCCGGGTGCCCAAGCGCTTCTGGGGACTGCGATGAAGTCGGTTGGCGAAGCCATGTCGATTGGCGGCTCGTTTGCCGAAAGCCTTCAGAAAGGCCTGCGGTCGATGGAAACCGGCCTGACCGGTCTGAACGAAGTGAAAATCGAAGGCGCGCCGGACAAGGCCGCGATCCGCGCAAAACTGACGCAACCGATGCCGTTCCGCATTCTTTATGCGGCACAGGCATTCCGTCACGGTCTGACTCTTTCGGAAATCCAGTCGGCGACCAAGTTTGACCCATGGTATCTGCGCCAGATCGAAACGCTGGTTGCCGAAGAAGAACAGGTTCGTGCCAAAGGCCTGCCTAAGGACAAGCAGGAAATGCTGCGTCTCAAGAAACTCGGTTTCTCGGACGCGCGTCTCGCGGAACTGGTGGGCATGGAAGAAGACGACGTTCGCGCGATCCGTCACGCGATGGAACTTCGCCCGGTTTATAAACGCATCGATACCTGTGCCGCCGAATTCCCGTCACGCACGTCTTATATGTATTCGATTTACGAAGGCGACGGTTTCTTTGAACCGGAAAACGAAGCCGAAGTCACCGATCGCAGGAAAGTCATCATTCTTGGCGGTGGTCCGAACCGTATCGGTCAGGGCATCGAGTTCGATTATTGCTGTGTGCATGCGGCCTATGCGCTTCGTGAAGTCGGTATCGAGGCCATCATGGTCAACTGCAACCCGGAAACGGTTTCCACCGACTATGACACTTCGGACCGCCTGTATTTCGAACCACTGACGGCCGAAGACGTGATCGAACTTTGCCAGCTTGAGCAAAGCAAAGGCGAACTTCTGGGTGTGATCGTTCAGTATGGCGGCCAGACCCCGCTTAAACTGTCAGCCGCACTTGAAAAGGCCGGCATTCCGATCCTCGGCACCAGCCCGGACAGCATTGACCTTGCCGAAGACCGCGACCGGTTCCAGGAACTGATCCACAAGCTGGGCCTGAAACAGCCGGCCAACGGCATTGCCCGTTCGGTCGACGAAGCCGTCAAGATCGCCGAAGGCATCGGTTACCCCATCGTTATCCGCCCAAGCTACGTACTGGGCGGCCGTGCGATGGAAATCGTTCACACCACCGAAGACCTGCTGCGCTACATGACCGAAGCCGTTCAGGTTTCGGGCAAAAGCCCGGTTCTGATCGACAGCTTCCTTCAGGATGCGATTGAAATTGATGCCGACGCGGTTTCGGACGGCGAAAATGTCTTTGTCGCGGGCATCATGCAGCATATTGAGGAAGCCGGTATCCATTCCGGTGACAGTGCATGCTCGCTACCGCCCTATTCGCTCGGTCAGGACATGATTGATCGCCTGAAAGAACAGACCGTGCAACTGGCCAAGGCGCTTGATGTTGTTGGTCTGATGAACGTGCAGTTCGCGATCAAGGGTGATGTGATCTATCTGATCGAAGTCAACCCGCGTGCCTCGCGTACTGTTCCGTTTGTTGCCAAGGCCACCGGCAACCCGATTGCAAAAATCGGCGCGCGCATCATGGCAGGCGAAAAGCTTTCGGACTTCAAGATCAACGAAGGTCCGTTCAAGCATATTGCGGTCAAGGAAGCGGTGCTTCCGTTCAACCGCTTCCCGGGTGTCGATACCCTGCTTGGCCCGGAAATGCGCTCAACCGGCGAAGTCATGGGCCTTGATACCGATTTCGGTCGCGCCTTTGCCAAGGCCCAGATGGCGGCGGGTCACGATTTGCCGCAATCTGGCAAGATCTTCATGTCAGTCAAAAACTATGACAAACCGGCCGCTGTTCAACTCGCACGCGACGCGATCGAGCTTGGCTTTGTGATTGTTGCGACGCATGGCACTGCCGAAGCTCTTGAAAAAGAAGGGCTGGACGTCACCCCGGTCAATAAGGTACAGGAAGGACGTCCCCATATCGTGGACATGATGAAGAACGGCGATATCAACCTGGTATTCAATACCACCGAGAGCAAACAGGCTGTGGTCGACAGTTTCTCGATCCGGCGGACGGCACTCAGCAACGATATTCCGTACTACACCACGATTGCCGGTGCCCGCGCCACCCTGCGTGCCATCGACAACCTGAAACGCGGAGCACTTGCAGTGCGACCCGTTCAGGAATATCTTGGGGACGAGTACTGAGGTTCCTTTTCGAACCCGTTCAACGAGTTTAGACCGCCCGGCGGTATCTGCCGGGCGGTCGATTTTGTAGTATCGATCGCTAATAAGAATAGGCTGTGAGCGCGATGGAAAAAGTACCTATGACCCCGCAAGGGCATCAGCGCCTCGAAGAAGAGCTGAAGCACCGCAAATCCGTCGAACGCCTTGAAATCATCAAGGCGATCTCGGAAGCGCGCGAGCATGGCGATCTCTCGGAAAACGCCGAATACCATGCCGCGCGTGAACGACAGAGCTTCTGCGAAGGTCGAATTGCCGAACTGGAAGATGTTCTTAGCCGCTCCGAAGTCATCGATATCAAGTCGCTGGCTGGATCGGTCGTCAAATTTGGCGCGACCGTGCATCTTGTCGACGAGGACACCGACGAGGAAACCACCTATCAGGTCGTCGGCCCGATCGAGGCAGATATCAATTCCGGTCGCATTTCGACAACATCCCCGATTGGCCGTGCGCTGATTGGCAAGGCTGTTGGTGAATCCGTAGAAGTTACCGTGCCTGGGGGCACGAAGAGCTACGAGATCCTGAAGGTCGAATTCGCCTGATCCGGTTATGATATCTTGCGAAAGTACGGCCCGATGTTTATCGGGCCGTTTTTTTTGATCCAAATACCCTGCACAAGCATTTGCCATGACACCTGACATCATCATTTCCCACGCCCGCCCGGAAGACAGCGTCCATGTCGCCGACATGTCCAATGCCCTGCATGTCGAACTTGATTACGACAATCCGCCCCATACGACCGAAAGCATCCATGAAATGATGTTCGGGCCCAAGGCACTGATCAAAAGCCTGATCGCATGGGATAGGCGTAGCGCTGTCGGACAGGCGATCGTTCAGCCGTTCTATAACCCGGATTATTCAAAAATCGGGTTATGGATGACCGAACTTTATGTTGTGCCAGACATGCGTTCGGAAAAAGTTGGCAACAAACTGATGAAGGCTCTTGGCAAATACGCCTTGGATCACGGCTATATTTCAATGTGGTGGTCCGTCCTGCATCGCAACCAGGCCGCCTGCCGGTTTTACGAACGGCTAGGCGCGCGTAACTCCGGGGCCCTGCAGTATGAAATTGATGGGGATGAGTTAAAGAACCTTGGCCAATAAAACCACTGATCATCAAGCACGTGACAAAGAATTGAATTCATAATATTTTTCGGCATCATTCTGAAATGATCGTTCTGGAAAGATCGAGAACACCAACAGCGTGCGATGCCCGGCCGGGGGGATAACGGGCGTCTCAAAGCGGAGCCAGTCACATGATTGGCTCCGCTTTGATTAACGACAAACCTGTTTCTGGCACGCAGACAAAACAAAACCGGCAACCTCGAAGGTGCCGGTTTTTATCTATCGGACTGATGCAATTCAGCTCAGTCCTCGGCCTCGATGTCAATCGGAACGCCGGGCTGGTTTTTGGCGGTACGAATCGAAAGTGCCGATTTCACGTGATTGACGTTTTCCGCAACCGTCAGTTCGGTTGTCAGAAACTTCTGATATTCGTCCCAGCTGTGTGAAACGATTTTCAAAAGGAAATCCATTTCACCGGCAACCATATGACATTCGCGCACTTCCGGCCATGCAGCGGCACGGCCTTCAAAGGCGCGCAGATCATGTTCAGCCTGGCTTGCAAGACCGACCAGCGCAAACACGGTTACATTATATCCAAGCGCCTGCGCATCAACATCGGCATGATAGCCCTGAATGAAACCGGCTTCTTCAAGCGCACGGACACGACGCAGACAGGGTGGCGCAGAAATACCTGCACGGCGTGCAAGTTCCACATTGGTCATGCGGCCATCTTCCTGGAGATCGCGCAGAATTCTGCGGTCGATCTTGTCGAGTTTGACCCGTTGCATTTATCCCTCGATTCTGTGCGCTGAACTTACCCCGGACGAAACAATATTACAGGGAGCCAGTACGCTGGCAATAATATATTCGGCAGCAGAATGCAATCTGCCCTTTTGTAACGCGTACAAATGCACTGCACAATTTTGTATCAAAACGTTGCAAACCGCTATTTTCCGCCAATCGGAATGTCAGGCTGAAAAGCATCATCGGCCACCGTTCCGAAAACCTTGCAAAACATCGTGCGAGGCGGTTGCGCAATGCCATATCACCCCATATGTTCGAAACCTGTTTTTCACCGACCACAATATGCAAAGCACATGGCCCAGGAACATAACACCAAAGTCCTCATCATCGGATCCGGCCCGGCCGGTTACACAGCAGCGATTTATGCTGCACGCGCCAACCTGGAACCCATGATGGTTATGGGCCTGCAACCAGGTGGTCAGTTGACGATCACGACAGATGTTGAAAACTATCCCGGCTTTGCCGATGTCATCCAGGGCCCGTGGCTGATGGATCAGATGAAGGCGCAGGCCGAACATGTCGGAACCAAAATGGTCCACGACCTGATCACCGAAGTCGACTTTTCGAAACGCCCCTTCGTCTGCAAAGGCGATTCGGGTGATGTCTATGTAGCCCAAAGCGTGATCATTTCAACCGGCGCACAGGCCCGCTGGCTTGGCCTTCCGGGCGAAGAAAAATTCAACGGTCGCGGTGTTTCCGCATGTGCCACCTGTGACGGGTTCTTCTATCGCAACAAACCGGTTGTGGTGGTTGGGGGCGGCAATACCGCGGTTGAAGAAGCTCTTTATCTTGCCGGGATCTGCTCGAAGGTGACGCTCGTGCATCGTCGCGACGAATTGCGCGCGGAAAAAATGCTGCAGGATCGCCTTTTGAAACATGAAAAGATCGACGTCGTCTGGGACAGCGTCATTGACGATATTCTTGGCGGTGACGGGCCGATGGATGGCGTTGAAGCCGTTCGCGTGCGCAATGTCAAAACCGGCGATCTGACAGACATTACTGCGGATGGTTTCTTTGTTGCGATCGGCCATGATCCGGCAACCGCCGTGTTCAAAGGACAGATCGACATGGATGACGAAAATTACATCCTTGTCAAACCGGGCAGCACCACAACCAACGTCAAGGGCGTCTTTGCCGCAGGCGACGTGACCGACAAGATTTACCGTCAGGCGGTTACCGCAGCAGGCATGGGGTGCATGGCCGCCCTCGAAGCCGAAAAGTTTATTGCCGAGCACACCGAATAAACACGGCAACACGAGAACCAGATATGATAAAGGGGTGCTGATGGTGCCCCTTTTTTCTGTGCGTTAGACGGAAATACAACCTTTTTCGCAATGCACGAATACGCTGTTTCCGGGCAATCCCCTGAGTTCATTTACGAATTCGGCGTGAACGAAATCACCACTTTCGCAATTGGTTGCTTGCAGATCGCGTCAAAGGCCTCATATTGATCTAATGATATCAGTTTGGAAGCAATTCCGCATGCGGCTTAACAGTGTGGAAACCAAATGCTTCTAAGAAGAAGATAAAGAAGTATCAGGGGACTGTTGCAGCAATAGCGCGACAGTGACATTAGGAGCAGGTCTATGGACTGGGACAAGCTGCGTGTTTTTCACGCTGTTGCGGAAGCGGGAAGCTTCACACACGCGGGGGAAAATCTCAATCTGAGCCAGTCGGCTGTCAGCCGGCAGATCAGCGCACTTGAAGAAAGCGTCAAGGTGCCGCTATTCCACCGTCACGCCCGCGGCCTTATCCTGACCGAGCAGGGTGAACTTCTGTATCGCACGGCCCATGATGTGTTTGCCAAGCTTTCCATGGCCGAAGCCCGCATTCGCGAATCCAAGGAACGCCCCAGCGGTCCGCTGAAGGTCACCACCACGGTCGCCTTTGGCTCAACCTGGCTGACACCGCGGATCAACGAATTCCTTGAACGCTATCCGGAAATCGAATTGTCGCTGGTACTCAACGACGAGGAACTCGATCTTGCCATGCGCGAGGCCGATGTTGCGATCCGCATGCAGCCCCCACGTCAGGCCGATCTGGTGCAGCGTCAACTGATGACGCTGCGTTATCATGTCTTCGCATCCCCCGAATATATCAAGCAGTTCGGCATTCCTAAGAAACCCGAAGACCTGAAAGATCATCGCCTGATCATTTATGGTGCGGATGCGCGCCCGCCGGTTTCCAACGTCAACTGGATGATGGCCGTCGCCCAGCAGTTCAAACCGGATATGCGGCCGATCCTGAAGCTGAACAATATCTATGGTATCTTCCGTGCGACCGAGTCCGGGCTTGGTATTTCAGCTCTGCCCGATTACCTGCTGCCCGCCGACAGCAATCTGGTCCGCATTCTGCCGGAACTCGAAGGGCCAAGTTTCGATGCCTATTTCGTTTATCCCGAAGAACTGCGCCATTCCAAACGCATTGCGGTGTTCCGTGATTTCCTGATCGAGGAAATCAACAAGGTCAAAGCAAAAGTGAATGCCGCCGCCGCGGCTGACTAACGCAAACGGCACCAAGAGAATCCAAAGCCCCGCAACAAATCTGGTTGCGGGGCTTTTTTCTTGCGTCTCAACGGAACAATACAACCTTTGATTTACAACACCCCGCACGATGACATACCGACGACGGCCAAACCTGAGCGCGCATTAGTAAATCACTGACGTGATGCGCAGGTTTATCAGGATGCAAAATCGGGCCTTTCAGGAAAACGCAGTCATAATAGCTTCAATTTACTGACATTTTTTCGCCATGCACTGAGCGCATGGTTGGATTGTCGTTATTCTATTTTTAAGCGTAAGATCATATGCGTATGTTCACATCAGAAGTTGTTAGCGACCGCAAACGCGAAGAGCGCTTTCATCTTTTCCTGATCTCCGCATGATCCGTCCGCCGAAACGTTATTCGGCTTGGAATCTTCCCTGGATTCCACGTCTCCCAGACGTTAAAGCCTCCCTGTTGATCTTGCCGGTAGCTTCCCCTAGCTACCGGCTTTTTTTTCCCATTCGCACAATTAAGCGGCAGTAAACTGATCAAAAGATTGGGAACAAGCGCATTAGAATCCATAAATATTTTATATATTTCAGTTACTTATAGGAAAAATTTTCGCAGCCCAAGATTTATGCAATTTACGCATGGCTGAATGAGCAATTTGACAGTGGTGTTTCCCGTCAAAAACGCTATCTTCCTCTTCGAACCGCAGCGGTGAACAACCGCATCGCGGTACAGAGTTTTCTCCCTGACCGAATTTCGGTCTTTGCCGGGCGCCCTGCCCGGCATACCCAGGGCCCTGAGAAGGGTCCTACGTCTCCCAGACGTGAAGCCTCCCTGATAAACTTGCCGGGCATTCATTTGCCCGGCTTTTTTTTTTGCCCTGACGATATCCTCACCATCACCACGCGCAACTGTGACCCGTTGCAACCGTCTTCACCTTGGCAGTCACACTGAAACCACGCAGTATGAAGCTTGCGCGCACGTGCGTCTGGTAATCGGGGATTAAAATCATGCAGAAAAATATCGGCCAGTTCCTGTTTGGCAAACCGGCACAGGATCAACTGCCAGACCGTGTGCGTGATGCAATCGCCCATCAGCAGCAAGACAGCGAAAAACTGATCGGCTGGGTGCAGCTCTTGCTGGTGACGATCTTTGCGACCCTTTACGCCGTCTCACCCAAAACATTCATGAACACCGGAATTCATCCTGTCCCATGGGCATTGGGACTATATTTCCTGTTCACCTTTATCCGACTGGCACTGTCTTATCGCGGCAGCCTGTCAAACTGGTTCCTGACCCTGTCGGTTATTGTCGATATTGGTTTGCTGATGGTCCTGATCTGGAGCTTCCATATCCAGTATATGCAACCGGCAAGCTTCTATCTCAAATCGCCGACCATGATCTATGTGTTCATCTTCATCTCGCTGCGCACCCTGCGGTTTGACCCGCGTTATATTTTGCTGGCGGGCGCAACGGCGGCAATTGGCTGGCTGATACTGGTCTTTTATGTGATCTGGAGCGAACGCGGCCAAAGCATGATCACGCGGGATTATGTGACCTATCTGACATCCAATTCGATCCTGATCGGGGCCGAGATCGACAAGATCATTGCCATTGTTCTGGTATCAACCGTGTTGGCGATTGCAGTTTTGCGCGCACAACGTTCGTTCACCCGTGCCGTCACAGATGAAATCGCGGCAAGCGAGCTGTCACGCTTTATCTCGCCCGAGGTCGCCGCGCGCATTACCCACGCAAACCAGCAAATCAAACCTGGCGATGGTGAAGCCGCAAGGGCCACCATCATGTTTACCGATATCGAGGGGTTTTCCGGCGTTTCCGAAAAGCTGAGCCCGCAAGAACTTGCTGCAATGCTCAACGAATATTTCGCCGCGACCAGCAATGTGATCAATAAACATGGTGGCGTGATCACCCAGTTTCAGGGCGACGCAATGCTGATTACCTTCAACGCGGTAAAAGCCGATCCCGACCACGCATTAAACGCAGTACGGACAGCAATCGATATCACACGGGTCTGTGCTGAAACCACATTTTGCCATGGCGGCAGGCTCAAAACCCGTTGCGGGATCAATACCGGCGATATCGTGATCGGTGCGGTTGGATCGGAAAACCGTCTGACCTTCACCGTCCATGGTGACAATGTCAATATTGCCGCCCGGCTGGAACAGCTAAACAAACAATATGGCAGCTACATCCTTGCGACCGAGGATACCGTCAGGGCCTGCGAGGAAGGTTTTGCCTGGCAGGCGCGCGGTGAAGTCACCGTGCGTGGGCGCGAAACGCCAACACCGATCTTCAGCCTCTGACCGGATCAGGATTTTTACGACCATCCATATCCCCACAAAGAAAAAGCGCGCGGCGGGCGATTTGCCCGCCCCACGCTTTTTGGGGACAGATGGTCTTGGGGAGACCGGTCAGATACGGTGCCTTGACCTTGGGGTGCAGATCACTGCGGGGGACAGTGATTTTAAAGGTCCCGGTGAGTAGCGAGGGAGGGGCGCTTCACCGGCGTTTCCGCATCTGACAATTGTAAATATGCCCTTGAATTGGGGCGTAAAAACCGGCCGGTAATGACCATTCAGGGGCAAATTGGGGCAAAATAAAGTTGGGATTTAAAACCACGAAAAACCTGTTTCCGTTCGGGAAAAAAGAAGGGGCGGGATTTACCCGCCCCATTTTCGGGGTCTTCATGGTCTTGGGGAGACCGATCAGCGAGGTCTGCAATTGTTCTTTCTTCGGGGGAAGATGAAAGAACGGGCCAGAAGACGTTTGAGGGGGGACAGAAGGTTCTGGCCGTTGCCTCGACTGACAATGCCTAATCTGCCTTGTGAATAGGGCAGGAAAACAGGTCGCATAGGGCCATTTGAGGGCGAATTATGGCCAAAAATAGGCGCACGCCACTCCAAACCCGCGATAGCGAAATGAACAATAATGATCTATCCTGAAGATTGTCCGGTTTCACATTGGCCTGAATGTGCCAATCCGAAATTCAGCATGCACCTGCATTAACTCCCGGCACCGGCTCCTTGCCCCGCATGCCAACGCAGACCGGACATCACGCACTAAACAGACCCGGCACAAACCGGGCCCGCGAAACGTCCTGACCGGTTGCCACCTTGGCAACAGCACATGGAACCGCCAAACATTACCGGGCGATGACAGAACCAACTTCCATGCGCGGACCGGTCCCATGCGTCCCATGATGCGTCAAGGAGATGTCCATGCCCCCGTCCAAAGACACAAAAGACAAAGATGACGCCAAAAATTCTCCCTCAGGCCCCCGGCACGTTCCGCGATGCGCAGCATTGATCGGCCCCTATTCCAGCGGCAAGACCAGCCTTTTTGAAAGCCTCCTTGCTGCAACCGGCCGTGTCCACCGCAAGGGAACCGTTCGCGATGGCACGACAATCGGTGATGCAACCGCCGAAGCACGCGAACGGCACATGAGCACCGAAATGACAGTTGCCCAAACCCGTTATCTTGACGAGGAATGGCACTTCATCGACTGCCCCGGCTCTGTCGACTTTGCACAGGATGCCCGCGAAGCCGCGATGATATGCGACGTTGCAATCGTCGTAGTCGAACCCGATCCGACACGCGCCATGATCGCCGCACCGACCCTGAAATTTCTTGATCGCAACCGCATTCCGCACCTGATTTTCATCAACAAAACCGACCATGGCGGCATCCGCCTGCGCGACAGTCTTGATGCGTTGCAATCAATTTCGGAACGCCCACTTGTTCTTCGTGAAATTCCAATCCGCGATGGCAAGGGGCCTGACGATACGATAACCGGTTTCGTCGATGTCGTTTCCGAACGGGCCTATCAATATCTGGAAGGGCAACCGTCGAAACTGATCACGCTGCCCGCCAATGCCAAGGATCGCGAAACAGAAGTCCGCGACGGGTTACTCGAAGCTTTGGCGGATTTTGACGACAACCTGCTTGAACAGATTCTAGAAGATCAGAAACCGGCAACAGCAACGATCTATGACAATCTTGAACGAGATCTGGCCAAGGATTTGATTGTTCCGGTCTTTTTCGGTTCTGCCGAACATGATCACGGGATCATCCGGTTGTTAAAGGCGTTGCGCCACGAGGCCCCGAATGCAGATGTCTGCGCCCATCGCCTGGGCATTGAGCCGGAAGATAACGTCGCCGCCGTCCAGATTTTCAAAACTGTTCATCTGCCCCATGCGGGGCGGTTTTGTTATGGGCGCGTCCTTTCGGGACAGCTAAAGAATGGCGACACACTTGGTCGCGACAAGGTCGCAGGCATGTGTCAGGTCTTTGGCGATAAGCACGAAAAGCTCGATATCGGCACATTTGGCAGCATTATCGGCCTGCCGCGCATCGATCATCTTCGAACCGGCTCGCTCTGCACCACCGATGGTGAAATGGATAATCTGTGGCCCGATCCATTGCCCCCGCTTTATGAAACAGGGCTGGAAGTCACCAAACCCGGTGATGACGTCAAACTGACCGAAGCATTGCGCCATCTGTGCGAACAGGACAGGTCGCTGTCCTTCATCCATAGCGACAATACCGGACAACTTGTTTTACGGGGGCATGGTGATATCCATCTTCAGGTCGCACTGGCGCAGCTTCGCAGCCGCTATCACCTTGAAATCGAAACCCGGCCTGTTGAAACCGCCTATCAGGAAACCGTGCGCAAACCGGCCCAGGCGCGCGGGCGATATAAAAAGCAGACCGGCGGTCACGGGCAGTTTGGCGATGCCCAGATCGAACTGAAACCCCTTGGACGCGGCGAAGGTTTTTCATTCACTGAACGAATCGTCGGCGGGGCCATTCCCCGGCAATATATCCCAGCTGTCGAAAAAGGGGTGCGCGACGCCACGCGTTCCGGGCCGCTCGGTTTTCCGGTTGTCGACATCGCGGTTGAATTGGTTGACGGGTCCTATCACGCGGTCGACAGTTCGGATCAGGCGTTTCAGATGGCCGGGCGCATTGCCATCGCCGAAGCGCTTAAAGAAGGGCAGTCTATCCTGCTTGAACCCATCGAAAGATATTCGATTTCAATTCCGTCCGAATTCACGTCAAAAGCCCAGCGACTGGTCAGCACCCGGCGTGGTCAGATCCTTGGGTTCAGCGCCAAGGATGACTGGCAGGGATGGGACGAAATCGACGTGCAGATGCCAGCATCCGAAACCGGCGACATGGTGATGGAATTACGGTCACTCACACAGGGCACGGGCTTTTTCACGCGAAGTTTCTCGCACATGCAGGAGATTGCGGGAAAACAGGCCGACCTGATCGTCAGCGCCCGACAAAAACCACATAAAAAGTAATAGAATTGATCTATCGCTAATCATTAAACTATTGATTGGCGTAAAGTTTTCCAATGATTGATACTCTTTGCAGACAAAGAGAAAACCTTCGGGCATGTGCCCCATTTAACCGGAGTGACAACATGCAGATCGATATCGGAATCAATGAAACCAACCGCACTGCAATCGCCGACGGCTTGGGCCGCGTTCTGGCAGATTCTTATGCGCTGTATCTCAAAACCCATAACTTCCACTGGAACGTGACCGGCCCGATGTTCCAGACCCTGCACACCATGTTCGAAGAACAATATACCGAACTGGCCATGGCGATTGACGAACTTGCCGAACGTATTCGGTCGCTGGGGGCCTTTGCACCGGGTAGTTTTTCGGCCTATTCGAAACTTTCCTCGATCCCCGAAGAAACTGGTGTGCCTGCGGCCAAGGACATGATCGCGCAATTGGTCGAAGGCCATGAAACCGTGATCAAGACCGCGCGTTCACTTTATCCGATCTGCGACTCGTCAGACGATGACGCCACCGCAGACCTGCTTACCGCACGTATTCAGGTCCATGAAAAAACCGCCTGGATGTTGCGATCCCTGCTGGAAAGCTAAGACGCAAAACGTCGTGCTCAACAAGAAGGCCCGGATGGATTTCCGGGCCTTCTTCGTATCCGGCTTCGCCAACCGAACCCTATCCGCGCAGTAACGGATCAATCCGCCTTGCCGCACGCAGAACCGCAAAATCATGCCCGTGCGGTGCCGCAATCATCAACGCCCCCGGTGCAACACCATCACCAACCGGAACCGGGATCGATATGGCGCAGGCATCCGAAAGGTTCAGATAGGATGTGTTGCGCAACATCATTGCATTCAAACGATCGAAGTCGGCCTCAACTTCGGCAATCTTGGGTGCCATCATCGGCAAGGTTGGTGCAATCATCACATCGACATCCGCCATTGCCGAACTGAACATCGCAATCACGTCGGTCCGTTTGGCATAGGCATCAATCAGGTCTGCCGCACTTAGTGTATCGGCGAAACGCATCCGGTTCAAAACACGCGGATCGCCGCAAGTTTCAAGCGCCTTGAAATCCTGTGAATAGATTTTATGCGCCTCGGCCGCGACAAGAATTTTGTTGATCACGGCATTTTCGGCCAAAAAGCCCAGATCAATCTCGATCAACTGATGTCCGGCATTTGCCAGCTTTTTGCAAACCGCATCAAAATCCGCCCGCACCCGGTCATCAAGATCATTCACAAAGGCATGGGCCGGCACACCGATTTTGATCGGGGCGGGTTTGCCATCCTGTGCGGGGACGGTTTTGCCCGACATGACTTCAAATGCGGTTATGGCGGTTTGCAAATCACCGGCAAGCGGACCCGCCGTGTCAAAACTTTTGGCCAGCGGATGAATGCCTTCGCCCGAAATCCACAAACGGCTGGGCTTATACCCATAAAGCCCGTTGATCGCCGACGGAATGCGAACCGATCCGCCGGTATCAGTACCCAGCGCGATATCGACCAGACCAAGTGCAACCGTCAAACCGCCGCCCGATGTCGACCCGCCCGGAATGCCTTCAGGGTCAAACACATTGCCCGGCGTTCCGTAATGCGGGTTAAGTCCAACACCGGAATAGGCAAATTCGCTAAGTGCTGTACGGCCAAACGGCACGGCACCGGCAGCCTTGATACGCGCAACGATTTCGCAATCCCGCGATGCCGCCGGGCGACCCTGCAACAATTTTGATGCTGCCGTGGTGGTCACACCGGCCTCGTCGTAAAGGTCCTTTACCGAAACCAGCATACCGGCCAACGGCAAGTCTGTTGCCGATTGCGCCACTCGTTCTTCAGCCGCCGCGGCGTCACGCAAAATGCGGTCACGGTCGAATTCGGTGAAAATCCTGGCTGCCAAATCGCCCAGTTGATCGACCCTGTCGATTGCCGCCTTCGCCTTGTCGATGATCGCACCCATCGGGCTGCCTCCGTTACGTTCTGATTTTTATGGAAATTTTCTGAAACCGAGCCTAGGCGATTTCAGGCAATTCAACAATGTCATAGCTGTGCGTAATGCTCAGCCCCCGTACCGGGTCATGCATCGCCATTTTAAACGAACGTGCCGGACGCACCCCGCCCTTCGCACCAAAAGTTCCACACAGCATCGCAGCCGCCTTGCCATTAGCCCCTGCTGACTTTAGCCCCGAACCTTCGATCAGATCGGAAAGCGGACGGATCGATGCAATCGTGCCTTCCTGATATGGAACCCATTCATCACTGTCGCCTTCACGGATCCAGGATTTCAGTTCGATCTGTTCCAGATGATCGGCAACATCGTCAAATTTCCAGATCGTGTTGGCGACCGGCTTGGCGCAAATCTGCTTTGACAGTGCAACCGAATGGGCTTCAAGTTCGCGGTCGGTATGATCGGATGCCAGTCCAAGATACAAAACACCATCCTTTGCAATCACCAGCGGCTCTACCTCGCCCGATGTGCCTTTGCCAACCACCTCGATCACCGGTGCCTGGGTCAGCATGCCAAACGATGTGCGGTAATAAAGCGGCACGGTCGAAGGCGGTTTGACCCCGATAGCGGCCAGTTCGTCAATGTGATGCTGGATTGCCTTGGCATCGCGGCCGGTCCAGCCAGCAACCGTGCAATGGCCGATTTCAAAGCTGACGACACCGCCATCAAGGATAAAATTCATCTGCATTTGCGTTATCCCAATTCTGATTTTTACAAATTTTGCGCGCATCTGGCGGTTGCGGACCGGTTCCCGGTCCGCCCCGAAGGCACAAAAGATCAAGACATGATGCGTGTTGTCGCGCGTGTTTATCCCGACCGGATCAAAGGATGTCGGGCAGGAACAGGGCGACGGACGGCACCGCGACAAGCAGGGCGATCATGGCAAGCATCACCAGAACGAACGGAATGACGCCCAGCATCACATCGGACAATCGACCTGATTTGCGTGCGCCCTGCACAACGTAAAGATTAAGTCCGACAGGCGGTGTGATCAGGGCCATCTCGATCAGAACGATCAGGAGGATTCCGAACCAGACCTTATCGAATCCCATGCCGGTCATGATAGGCACAATGATCGGGATGGTCGCCACCATCAGCGACAGGGTTTCAATGAAGAAACCCAGCACGATGTAAAGCAGGATCACGACCATCAAAGTCCCCATCGGCGAAAAATTCAAACCGGTCAGAAGGTCCTTAAGCTCGCGCCCCATGCCTGCGGCAGTCAGGGTAAAGTTCAGGAAATAAGCCCCGATAATCACCAGCATGATCATCGCGGTGATCCGAACCGTGCCATACAGGCAGCGTTCGATCATTTCGCGGGAAACACCGCGATTGAATGCCGCAATCAGCATCGCAATCGCAACCCCGACGGCGGCCGATTCAGTTGGCGTTGCCCAACCGGCATAGATCGACCCGATCACCACAAGGAACAGAACCACAATCGGCAGAAGATGCTGCAGGCTGCCGATCCGCTCCGACCAGGTGAATGAACGGCTTGTGCCGCCAAGGGTCGGCTTGATCTTGCACAGGATCGCCGTGACCATCATGAAGGCCACCGCCATCAGAAGCCCCGGGATCAACCCGGCCAAAAAAAGACGCGGGATCGATGTTTCGGTCAGGAAGCCATAGACGATCAGGTTGATCGAAGGCGGGATCATGATGCCAAGCGTCCCACCCGCGGCAATCGCACCGGAAAACAGTTTCGGATCATAACCGAGCTTTTCGGCCTGCGGCATGGCAACGGTTGCCACCGTCGCCGCCGTCGCAACAGATGATCCCGACGTTGCCGAAAACATCGTCGCGGTACCGATATTGGCGTGGATCAATCCGCCCGGAAGCCATGAAAACCATTTATCAAGGGCTTCATAGGTGCGTTCGGCAATGCCCCCGCGCACCAGAATTTCCCCCAGCAGCACAAAGAACGGAATGGCGATCAGGGTTGATGAATTCGACGATGACCAGACCACCTGCCCAAGCCCGCGTAAAAGCGGGAAAGGCGAAAACAGCTGATCAACCCCGAAACCCAGCAGGAACAGAACAATCCCGACCGGAATGGACAGGGCCAAAAGCCCCAGAAGCGATGTGGTAACTGTAAAGATCATGCTTCCAACTCCAGTTCGGAGCGGGCACCAACAAGCGCATCGGCCTGCTCGAGGTTACGCTTGACCAGAAGCGACAATGTCAGGATGACCAGAACACTTGAGCACACGGCAAACCATATCCAGCCGGAAAGCCAGATTGATTGCGGTATCCATAATGGCGTTTCAAGTGGAGTATTGGCGCGTGACCCGCGTTCAATCGTCTTTTGCAGAACCGGCCAGCTTTGAACGGCAATAACAATCGACGTTCCGGCAAGGGCAATGATCGCAAGAAGATCAAGCATTGCCTTGCCACGCTGGCGCAGACGCAAACGGATAAGGTCAATACGGACATGCGCCAGTTCCGTCAGGGCATACGACATGCCCCAACTGGCAACGCCGGCCATCACATAACCCGATATTTCGTCCGCCCCCCCAAAGGAAATGCCGACTTCACGTAAAAGAATATCTGCGATGATCAGGACCACGCAGCCTGTCAGAACAAGTCCGACAAGCAACGCGATCATGCGGTTAATGCGGCGGATGGCCGCAATCAATGAGGTAGTCACGGTTGCGGCCTCCTCCGGCTGGTTTTCTGCTTAGCTCAGAGGTACGGTAACACCGACGGCTTTACCAACCGTTTCGTTCCAGCGCGTAACCCACTCCGCACCTGCACGTTCAGCCCATTCCGGCAAGACAACGGTCGTCAGGATTTCCTTGGCCTTGGCAAGATCGGCATCAGATGCCTCAACCAGGGTCATATTCGCCGGGTTCCCTGCCGGGCAGGTTCCATTACCGGTCAGACACGCGATATCGGCTTCAAGAGCACCTGCGGCTGCGGCCCAGGCCGGGGCTTCGAACTTGGAATTGACTTCGTCGGTAATCAGTTTCTGCATTTCCGGCGACAGGCTGTTCCACTTGTCAAAATTCATCGCTGTTACAACCGGGTCCCAGCCACCAAGCGGAATGGTCATAAGGTGGTCGGAAACTTCCCACCAACCCGCACTGTATCCCGAACCAGCACCGGTAACGGCACAATCAATCACACCACGTTCAAGCGCGCCCGGTACTTCGGAAAACGCAACATTCACACCGTTGGCACCCAGTGCCTCAAGGAACTTGGTGGTCATGCGGCCCGAACCACGAACCTTTTTACCTTTCAGGTCTTCAAGCGAGGTCACATCGCCCTTGCAGAAAACGACCTGCGGCGGGTATGGCGCAATTGCAAGAACCTTGGAATTGAAGCGTTCCTTGAAGATATCTTCGACCATCGGGCGGGCGGCTTCAACCATCGCCTTTGCTTCTTCGGCTGTGTTGGCAACCAGCGGCACATCTAGGCCTTCAAGTTCCGGGGCATCGCCAACCGCATAATCGGCAACCGTCATGCCAACATCGAAAACGCCATCATTCAGAATACGAAAAACGTCGCCGCCGCCGATACCCATCTGATCATGGGTGGTCATCTGGACATTAATGTCGCCGTTTGATGCGGCGGGCAGTTCTTCGGTCCAGAACGGTGTTTCAAACTGCTTGTTCAGCGGCAGGCTGCTCCAGCTGCCAACAACCGAAAGGTCTTCGGCAAAGGCAGGGGTTGCCATCATGCCCGCACCAAGGGCAGAAACGGCAAGTAACGATGATACTGTCTTTTTCATGAGATGGTCCTCTCTGATAGCTAGGTTTTATTTGTGATTTCAGGCGGTCTTTGTCTGCAGTGAAAATTCCGCGGCTTCTGCCAGGACATCCGTCACCAGCATCAGACCGGGTTCATGCGTGATGGCAAGGTCCGGCAAAACATTGCGGATCGCCATTTGCGGCGTAACGCCACAGGCCCAGAAAACCGGGATATCCCCCTCGTCCACGACAGGTTCGTCGCCGAAGTCCGGCTTCATGAGATCGGAAATGCCAATGCTGGCCGGATCGCCAATATGAACCGGCGCACCATGCGCCAGGCGATAACGATCGGAATAAAGGATGGCACGGATGGCATCGGATGGTTTGAAGGACCGCATCGAAACCACCAGCGGGCCATGGAAACGCCCGGCCGGGGTGGTGGCAATATTGGTTACATACATCGGAACGTTCCGATTGGCGTCCATATGACGCAGTGGCACACCACTGCGAGTAATCGCCGCCTCGAACGAAAATGAACAACCGAGAACAAAGGTCACCAGATCATCGCGCCAAACCGCACTCAGATCGGAAACACTGTCAAAATCAGTCGTGCCACGAAACACACGATAGCCCGGCAGATCGGTACGAATATCAAGATCGGTGCCAAGTTCCGGGATATACGGCGAACCCGGTTCGGACATGCCGATCAATGGGCAGGATTTCGGGTTTTTGGCACAAAATTTAAGGAACTCGTCGGCATAGCTTGCCGGCAGGATCGCAAGATTGCCCTGCAGATACCCGGATGCATAGCCGGTGGTGGTGCCCCGATGTTTTCCGGAACGGATTGCGTGTCGCAAAGCCAGCGGCGATATCGTCGATGCAGATTCCGAAACGGTCGTCGGGGAACAAGATGCGCTTTTTGTCGCGTTCATTTATTCGGTCCTGTTCTCAGCCTCGAAACAAGCTTGAGAAACTCAACCGATCTTGTCAAGAAATCATTTTAGTCAATTTATGATCTAATTTAACGATCAGTTTGATCGAACAATCTGGCCGCCTCGATCACGGCCTCGCCAATTTCACGATTGCGTTCCGGGTAATAACTGATCACAAAATGAAGGTCGGTCAGCCGGGCTTCTTCCTGCACCGGGATTGCCTTAATATGTTCATCCCAAACGGAATTTGTAACCATCAGGGACGGCAGAACCCCGATCCCGAAACCTCCGCCGACAAGGTGTTTTACGGTCGAAAGTGACGCCGATCCATGTAATGCTGGCGGCGAAATATCGGGCGCGGAAAAGATGCTTTCGACCTCGCGAAACGGAGGTGTTCCCTTTGGGAAGGTGACAATAGCATGCTCGGCAAGCTCCGCCAGCGACATCGGATGATCGGGTAATTCCATCGATCCGGTGCAATACCAGCCCAGTTGAACCGGTTTCAGGGCCGCGGCAACCGCCCCCTGTGGCACCGATTCCCGCAGCATGATCGCAACGTCAAGCGCATCATCAGCCATGGTCATCGCCAATTGGCCGGATGTATCAACCGACAATTCGAAACGGACTTTCGGGTAATCGTCTTTCAGCTTGTTCAACATGTCGGTCAGGATCGTATGAACGATGGTTTCCGCCACGCCAATGCGGACCGTGCCGCTCAGTTCCCCCGGATGGGTCAATTCCTGCCAGATACGATCGCGTGCGCGCGATAAACGCTGCGCTTCTTCAAGAAAACGAAGACCAGCCGCCGTCAAACGCACCTGCCGGTTGGACCGGTCAAACAGCATGATGCCCAGTCTTTTTTCAAGTGCGGAAACCCGCGATGAAATCGCCGACTGGGACAGATCATATTTTTGGGCCGCCGCGCGAAAGCCCCCTGCCTTGACGATATCCTGCAGAATCTCGATATCTTTGAATTCAAACACGTTTTCGTTCCCCAAATAGCAACTGTATCGTCGATCCTGTCAGTCGGATCGTTTGATTTAAGATCACAATACCCTGCAACCGATCATCTGGCACGATCAATCCATCGCGGTTTTGGGATCGTATGCAAAACATGACCATAGAAAAGATACGTTTTCGGGCATTCTGGCTTAATTGCACAACACCAGAAATGCTCATCACTCCCCCCTCACCGAGGCGTTACTTGCCCAAAGCGCCTTTTCCTTCGACATTGAACACAGCCAGTTTGGAGGGTTAGATGCTGATACGCCGCAAAAAGGGTTGGGAAATCGCCGAACGCGATGTGACCCCGGAATCCGTTTACAAAAACCGTCGCCAGTTTCTGAAGGGCATTGCTGCAGGATCAATCGGCGCCGCAGCAACCAGCCTGCCCATCGGTCGCGCACTGGCCCAGGGATCCGATCCCACCGCCGATCTTTATCCGGCGATGCGCAATCCGGCTTACGTTGTTGATCGCGCCATTACCGACAAATCAAAGGCGCTGACCTATAACAACTTCTATGAATTCGGATCGCACAAATTCATTTCCGATGCTGCCCAGGCGATGAAAATCCGCCCATGGACGGTCAAGATTGACGGAATGGTTGAAAAACCGATTGAAATCGATTTTGAGGATCTGGTGCGCAAAATGCCGCTGGAAGAACGCGTTTATCGCTTCCGCTGCGTAGAAGCCTGGGCGATGACCGTGCCCTGGACCGGTTTCCCGATGAAGGCACTGGTCGATTATGCCAAACCGCTTTCAGGTGCAAAATACATCGAAATGCAAACTGCGGAACAAAAGGACACCATGCCGGGCCTGCGGCAGTTCTGGTATCCATGGCCCTATATCGAAGGCCTGACAATCAGCGAGGCCACCAACGAACTTGCAATGATCGCGACCGGCATTTACGGCGAACCGCTTCCCAAACAGAACGGTGCGCCGTTGCGTCTGGTCACTCCGTGGAAATACGGCTTCAAGAACGTCAAATCGATTGTCCGATTTACCTTTACCGACAAACGCCCCGTCAGTTTCTGGGAACAGCTTAACGACGGCGAATATGGCTTCTGGGCCAACGTGAACCCAAAAGTTCCCCACCCGCGCTGGAGCCAGGCACAGGAACGCCTGCTGACCACCGGGGATGAAGTCCCGACACAGCTTTACAATGGCTACGAGGAATATGTCGCGGATCTTTACAAGGGCATGGAAGACGAAAAACTGTTCATGTAACGGCCAAACGTCACGGGATCGGTGGCCCTCATGACCCCGATCCCGCGTAGCGGCGATAAATATCATCAAAGGTGCCATCGTCGCGCATGTTGACCAGTTCTTTCTCAAGACCGCGATATTCCCGGCTGAGAAAGAACTGCGACTTACGCGACAGACCGATAAGGGAAGGTTCGCCCTGCAACACCAGACTTGCCTTGCGCACCGCCAGATTCTTGTCGCTCAGCAAATCCGCTGCCAGCAATTCCGGCACAATGACCGCGTCGACATGCTGTTGATTGAGCATCCGAAACAGTGTGAGATAGTCTGCTGCTTCCACCCATTCGATACTTTCTTCGGACGACAGCGCATCGATATAGGACGCACCGCGAAGCACGCCGACATGCTGGCCTGCCAGCCCTTCAATCTGCCTGATATCCGGGGTTAGTGCCGATTGATAAATCGCTTTTGGTTCGTCGGGCAGTGCGGCATCGAAGAAATACATGAATTTCTCCCTCTCTGCCGAACGGTTCGGTCCCAGCATGATATCCGCCCCACCTTCTTCCATCAGATAAAGGGCCCGACGGAACGGCACCACATCAAACCGCAAAGTATGCCCGGCACGTGATGCTGCTTCTTTCAAAACCTCGACATATATGCCGGAAAATTCCGGCTCTTGCCCTTCCCCGGCAACAATGCGGTAAGGCGGCGCATCGTTTATTGCAACCAGTAATTCTGTGGCAAGCACAGCCTTCCCGCCCCCGCACAAAACAATCAGGGCACATAATGCAATCAGGCGGTGCGCAAAGCCCGGCAAAAGCGTCTCCGTCCGGCAGACCGGCTAGCTGATCGATTTCAACGAAAGGCTGCTTCCTTAGTCTAAAAATTCAAGGCCATTCAATTAGAATCAACTTATATGATTACGGTGAAATGTCAGACAACTATCCAGACGAACAGGCCTCAAGGTCCGCTGCGCCGACGCCCCTTGTATTTCGACTTGTTGGCCGATTTTGACCCCGGCCCGATGGTTCCGATACTGCGTGCCATCGGCCCGGCATCGGCAAGGCCAAGTTCCTGATCCTCAAGGCGCTTGATCTCGTCACGCAGGCGGGCTGCTTCCTCGAATTCAAGGTTTCCAGCGGCTTCACGCATGCGTTTTTCAAGGTCTTCGATATGCGCACGCAGATTGTGCCCGATCAGGACATCACCCGAAACGCCGGTATCGACCGTGACGTAATCATGCTCGGCAACGCTTTCCAGAACATCGCGGATTTTGCTGCGCACCGATTCTGGCGTGATGCCATTGGCTTCGTTATAGGCAATCTGTTTTTCGCGGCGGCGGTTGGTTTCGCCAATCGCATATTCCAGACTGTCGGTCATCTTGTCGGCATAGAGCAAGACCCGGCCATCAATGTTACGCGCCGCACGCCCGATGGTCTGCACCAGCGATGTTTTCGACCGAAGGAAACCTTCCTTGTCCGCATCCAGAATGGCAACAAGCGCACATTCAGGAATATCCAGACCTTCGCGCAAAAGGTTGATGCCGACCAGAACATCAAACACGCCAAGCCGCAGATCGCGAATGATTTCGATCCGTTCCAGTGTGTCGATATCCGAATGCAGGTAACGGACCCGCACCCCATGCTCATGCAGATATTCGGTCAGATCCTCGGCCATGCGTTTGGTCAGCGTCGTGACCAGAACACGCTGCCCCTTGGCGGCACATGCCTTTGCCTCGGCCAGCAGATCATCGACCTGTGTTTCCACCGGACGAATGATGCAAACAGGATCAATCAGACCAGTCGGGCGAATGACCTGTTCGGTGAATACACCGCCCGTGCGTTCCATTTCCCAATTGCCCGGCGTTGCTGACACAAACACGCTTTGCGGGCGCATGGCTTCCCATTCCTCGAATTTAAGCGGGCGGTTATCCACGCAACTCGGCAGGCGGAAGCCATGTTCGGCCAGGGTGAATTTGCGATTATAGTCACCTCTGAACATGCCGCCGATCTGCGGCACGGCAACGTGACTTTCATCAACAAACAGCAACGCATTTTCCGGCAGATATTCAAACAATGTCGGTGGCGGTTCGCCCGGATTGCGGCCCGAAAGCCAGCGGGAATAGTTTTCAATCCCTTTGCAGTGGCCCACGGTTTCCATCATTTCCAGATCGAACATCGTGCGCTGCTCGATCCGTTCGGCCGCCAGAAGTTTTCCTTCCTGCTGGAACTGCGCCAGCCGGTCTTTCAATTCCTGTTTGATGCCGGTCATCGCCTGCACCAGTGTCGGACGCGGTGTGACATGGTGCGAATTGGCATAGACGGTCACCGAGTCCATGGTGGCAAATTTGTGCCCGGTCAGCGGGTCAAACTCTGCCAATTCCTCGACCTCGTCACCAAACATGGAAACACGCCATGCCCGGTCTTCGGCGTGGGCCGGGAAGATTTCCAGAACGTCACCACGCACCCGGAATGTCCCGCGCGAAAATGCGGCGTCGTTGCGGGTATATTGCAACTCGACCAGCCGCTTCATGATCAGGTTGCGATCAACCTCATCGCCAGCCGCAATCCGCTGTGTCATCTCAAGGTAGGTCTCGACCGCGCCAATACCGTAAATGCAGGAAACAGACGCCACGATGATACAGTCATTGCGCTCCAGAATCGCGCGCGTTGCCGCATGTCGCATCCGGTCAATCTGTTCGTTAATCGAACTGTCTTTTTCGATATAGGTGTCCGAGCGCGGGATATAGGCTTCGGGCTGGTAATAGTCGTAATAGGATACGAAATACTCGACCGCGTTTTCCGGAAAAAACGCCTTCATTTCCGAATAAAGCTGTGCCGCCAGTGTCTTGTTCGGGGCTAGTACAAGGGCCGGTCGCTGCGTCTTTGCGATGATGTTGGCCATGGTAAAGGTCTTGCCCGACCCGGTCACCCCCAGCAGCACCTGATCGCGTTCTTCGCGAGTGATCCCCTCCATCAGCTCGGCAATCGCCTTTGGCTGATCACCAGCGGGCTGGTAATCCGTCACCAGTTTGAATTCCCGCGATCCCGCAACCGGCGGGCGGCGTTTCAGCAAGAATTCCGGCAAGCCGTCATGTATCGGCGCGTTCATTGGATCGACCCCTTTTTCGACATGCCTATAGTTATAGGCCACCGCGACAACATCGCAACCCCCGGCCCTGACAACTGCTGTCAGCAGTTGTCAGGAGACGTCAGGACAAAAAATGCCGGAACAGGCACCGGACTATCGCGTTAAATCGTCATGACTTTCGGATCGGATGCTGCGACGGGCCGTTTTCATCCCAAAGAACCCGCAAAAGGCGCGAAACTGCCTTGAATTGCTTTAAACACGGGCGTAGGGTCCGAACCGAAAGAAAGCGATTCTTTCTATTTCATTTCATTCCAGGGAAACAGACCAATGGCGTTTATTGCCGACCGTTTGAGCCGTATCAAACCCTCTCCTACCATTGCTGTCACCACCAAGGCTGCTGAACTCAAGGCTGCCGGCGTTGATGTGATCGGCCTTGGCGCAGGCGAGCCGGATTTCGATACCCCCGACAACATCAAAGACGCCGCCAAAGCAGCCCTTGATGCTGGCAAGACCAAATATACTCCGGTCGCTGGCACTCCGGAATTGCGCAAGGCGATTGTCGCGAAGTTCAAACGTGAAAATGACCTGGAATACACTATCGACGAAATCACCGTCGGTTGCGGCGGGAAACAGACGCTTTTCAATGCGCTGTTTGCAACGCTGAACCCGGGTGATGAAGTCATTATTCCGGCACCGTACTGGGTGTCCTATCCAGACATGACCCTGATGGCCGAAGGCGTTCCGGTTGTTGTCGAATGCCAGGAAGAAAACGACTTCAAGATCACGGCTGCCGAACTCGAAGCCGCGATCACGCCGAAAACCAAATGGGTTGTTCTGAATTCGCCATCGAACCCGACCGGTGCCGCTTATTCGCGCGCCGAACTGCGCGCAATTGCCGATGTTCTGCTCAAACATGAAAATGTCTGGGTCATGTCCGACGACATGTATGAACATCTCGTCTATGACGATTTCGAATTCACCACCATCGCACAGGTCGAACCGAAACTGAAATCGCGTACGCTCACCTGTAACGGCGTGTCGAAATCCTATGCCATGACCGGCTGGCGTCTTGGTTATGCCGCAGGCCCGGCTGAACTGATCAAGGCGATCAACAAGGTTCAATCGCAGTCCAGCACGCATACCTCCTCGATCAGTCAGGCCGCATCGGTCGAAGCCCTTAACGGCCCGCAGGACTTCCTGAAAGAACGCGCCGAAGTGTTCAAGGAACGTCGCGATCTGGTCGTCAAGGCCATGAATGAATGCGAAGGTCTGACCTGCAAAAAGCCGGAAGGCGCGTTTTATGTCTATCCGTCCTGTGCCGGCACGATTGGCAAGAAAACCCCGGATGGCAAAGTCATCGAAACCGATACCGATTTCGTGACATACCTTCTTGAGTCCGAAGGCGTTGCCGCGGTTCAGGGCTCGGCATTCGGTCTTGCGCCGTATTTCCGCATTTCCTATGCCACCTCGACCGAGGCACTGACCGAAGCCTGCGCACGCATCAAACGTGCCTGTGCCGCGCTGAAATAAGCCGGTTTTCCGATCACGGAAAATTCGACGGGGTCCGGTACTTGCCGGGCCCCGTTTTTTTGTCCATTATCCAATTCAATATTTACGCACTAAATTACCGATAAATCGGACGCACCATGCAAAACGAGAATTTCTACGTCACTGTGGACGGCATCAGCCTGTCCTGTCAGCAGATCATCCCGACCAATGTCAGGCCGGATGCCCCAACGATGCTGTTTCTGCACGAGGCACTAGGGACCATCCGCATGTGGCGCGATTTCCCGGCAAAGCTCGCCACGGCAACCGGCCATCCGGTAATTGTTTACGAACGGCGCGGTCACGGAAAATCCGATCCGCACGGCCCTGACGATATCCCGCGGCCCATCGATTTCCACAACACGGAAACCGATATCTATCTCCATGGCCTGATCAGGGAACTTGGCCTTGATCGCCCGATCCTGTTTGGCCACAGTGACGGGGCCACTATCGCGCTTAAATATGCCGCCCGGTTCCCGAACAATGTTCGTGCCGTCATCAGTGAAGCCGCACATGTTTTTGTCGAGGACGTCACGATTGCCGGGATCAATGAAGCGGCATCGATCTATGCCAGTACGGATTGGAAATCAAAACTCGAACGCCATCATTTCTTCCAGACCGATGACGTATTCCGTGCCTGGGTCGATACGTGGCGCCAACCGGCATTTCGCGACTGGCAGATGATTGACGAACTGCCCAACATCATCTGCCCTATACTGGTCATTCAGGGAAATGACGACCAGTTCGGCAGCGACGAGCAGGTCCACATTATTTGCGACAAGGTCAGCGGTACTGCGACCAAAATGATCCTTGCCGACTGCGGCCATATCCCGCATTTCGATCAACCGGATCAGATCATTGAAGCAGTTTCAATTTTTCTATCTTAGATATTAAGGTTCTATTTCAGGACCTTTTTTTTTATTTTGCACGTCGAATCTAAGAATTTTTCTTCGAAAAATCAGCCGACATTGAAAAGAGAAACACATTAACCAGAAACAATATCCGGGAATAGTTTTCCTAATATTTGCTTAGGAATGTTTTTGGCTCGATCATACAGGCGGTCAGACTTCCGAATTCTACCGATGCCAAAACCTTGTTTTTTGCGGAACAACGCTGAGTGCGGAATTTGATTACTATATGCACTTTTTAAAACAGCCTTGAGCTCATTCCCCTCGTAACGTACATCTTCGGGAATAGACCAAGCCGCCGCGATCATCTTTTTGCTCAAAAAAGGAACACGAGTTTCCAAAGCGACCGCCATGCTGGCGCGGTCAACCTTCGTCAAAACAGAATCGTGCATGTAGGTATGAAAATCAATGTATTGGGCTCTTGTCCTCGGAGAGAGATCCGGCCTGTCGAACTTCCTGAAATACCAATAATCATCGTATGATGACGGGATGTTATGCGCCTTCGCCCATAATCTCTTCCAACGATCTGTTTTGACTATCCCACCTTTAAGAGCAGCCCAACGTTCCATTGGATCCTCAAGAATCTCAGCCTCAAACCTCTGGGATTTCTTTATGAGAGACCGATGAGGAGCATAAGTTTTCAAAAATACAGCGATTGGCCTCAACCATGCCCATTTAACACGCTCCTTCGAGAAAACCCTCTTAGCAAGAGAATACGAAGAATAACCGCCAAACAGCTCATCTCCACCATCACCTGTCAAAACAACGGTAACATGCTCACGGGCCAGTCGACAAACCTCGTTTGTCGGCAGCGCGGAAACATCTCCAAATGGCTCATCGTAAAAAGTTTTTAAAAGAGCAAAATTCTCGTTCGCGATATCCTGACTGAAGAATTTTTCAAAATGTCGTGAACCAATCCTATCTGAAACCATCCGAGCATAAGGTGACTCATCATCGCTTTCATCAACATGACCAATTGAGAATGTTTGTATTTCGGGAAGAATCTTGCTCGCCTCGCAACACACAGCGCTTGAATCAACACCTCCACTCAAGAAAAACCCGACAGGAACATCGGAGACAAGTTGCTCATTGACAGCTTCTCCCAAATGTTCACGTATGAAAGATGGCCAATCCGTCACATCTTTACGATAAGAAAAATCCAGACTCCAATATTTCTTCTTTTCTACAATTAAAGAATCCAGACAAAAAGTTACATAGTGACCTGGATCAATTTTAAAAACATCCCGATACATCGTTTTTGGGCATGGAATATATGAATATGTCATAAAATCGTATATTGCAGTTGGATCAATATTTAGATTTTCATCACCTAAAAATTTTTCTATTGCCTTTAACTCTGAAGCCCAAAAAAAATTGCCATTCATTAAACCATAATACAATGGCTTCACACCAACATGGTCACGGGCCAAAATGACCTTTTTATCCTTACTGTCATATATAGAAAAAGCGAACATTCCATCAATTTCCGCCAGAAGAGTATCAACTCCCCAATGCTTATACCCATGAAGAATAACTTCACTATCACTATCACTACGAAACTTTACATTGAAATCTTTGATCAACCGAGAGCGTAGCTCTCGATAATTATAGATTTCACCATTAACAGTAAGATAAATTCCTTCAGACTCCATTGGCTGGTAGCCATTTTCAGACAAATCCAGAATACTTAGCCGTCGATGCCCGACATAGACTGAGTCACAAACTTTATGCCCCCAGCTATCCGGGCCTCGGTGGGTCAATGTGTGAAGGGCCTGATGAGAAGCTTCAATATTCTCGATGCTCAAATTGGTATGACCAAATATTCCACACATCTTGCCAGCGCTACCTTTTATTGCCAAAAATGAGTCTCTTCGTGACTGCGACATTAGAATCACATCGAGTAAATTAAAATATGAAAATTTCCTACGTAATAACCGTTTACAATAAAGCACCGTATATCCTTGACGTCATAAAATGCCTGGCTGCTGAAAACTCAATACAGCCAGAGGCTGTAGAATACATCTTTGTTGATGATGGCTCTTCGGATGAATCCGTAGATTTGATAAATGAGCACGGTCATTTATTGCCGAGCGGGTTCACTGTAATTGAACAAGAAAATCAAGGTGCAGCCGTCGCCACAAATGTTGGAACTTCTGCAGCACAATACGAATGGATTCGCCTGCTGGATGGTGATGACATTCCATGTAGAGAGTCGACCCGGGTCATGTATGAAATCGCGACAGAGAATAAAGTCGATTTTGTGATTGGATCCTTTGGGTATTTTTCTCAATCAGAAGACGCCACCAATCAGATGGGGGAAACAAACAGAAATAATTATGTTGTAATGAATAGAAAACAATCACAAGAACGCTTCATTAAAAGCTTTCCGCATAACTCCAGCTGTATGCTGATAAAAAAATCACTTTTTGAAAAATTTGGCGGAGCCGATACTCGTTTACGCTCCCCTGACTACACTATTGCACTCAGAGCGACAGCAATGACAGAAAAAATTTCTCTAATAACAGAAAATGTTGCAATGATGGTTCAAGAAGCCCCCGGAAGACTTTCATCGCAAATTGCACGTAGCCGCTATGACTCTATTTGCGCCATTTACTATTTTGCGCACGAACTTTTACCGAATGAACGCGATGTCGCTATTGCAGTTTACAAGCGCTCCTGCTCAAGAGCTTATCGGTATGCACGAAAACTTGGAAATAGCCCATTCAAACACTTCATACGATATATCTATTCCAAACTTTTCATTCCCTCAGACTTAAAGAAGGCAACTTATAATTGTTTATCTGCTTTCACCCCGAATGGATTGCCTGAGCGCCCCCCCGAATGGACGCCTCGCATTCAAAACAACCAGTAATCCCGCATCAATCCCGCTGAAAACAAAAAGCTCCACGGCGATTGCTGCGGAGCCTTTCTTTAAATTTGGTCAAATCTACGAGCAGTTATTCCGCCAATGCATCCTCGGCATCCAGAACAACCGAGACCGCATGGATCACCGATGCAATGCGCACAGCATTCTGAACGGTTTCTTTTTTGATACCCGCGTTTTTCAGAACTTTCTCGTGGCTGTCGATGCACATCCCGCAACCATTGATCGCCGAAACCGCAAGCGAGAACAGCTCGAAATCGGCTTTGTCGATGCCTGGCTTGCCGATGATGTTCATGCGCAGGCGCGCGGGCATGGTGGCGTATTCCGGTTCGGACACAAGGTGTGTGAACCGATAATAGATATTGTTCATCCCCATGATCGCCGCCGCACCCTTGGCAGCCTGAAACGCTTCGTCGCTCAGCTTGGTTTTGGCTTCGGCGGCAACAGCTTTCAGAAGCTTTGCGTTGCGCGATGCATAGGCACACGCAAGGGCAGTGCCATAGACCTGCTGATCGGTCATACCCGGATTGTTGGCAAGACTGCTAAGGTTCAGCTTCAGATCCTTGGCATAGTCCGGCATGACGTCTTTGATTTCGGAAATGGAAGACATTGAAGCATCTCCTTTTAACTGAAGAATGAAATTCAAAACTGAAAAAGGCCCTCAGCCATCGCGCACACCGCAAGTTTTGCGGGCACATGGATTAATTTCACCGATGGACTGAAAGCGGATCCGGGCAAAAGCCCGGATCCAAATCGGTCTGGAAAACCTTAAAGGGTTGCTTCACCCTGGTTCCAGTTGCACGGGCAGAGTTCGTCGGTCTGCAGCGCGTCAAGAATACGCAGGGCTTCCTGCGGGTTACGACCAACCGAAAGGTCGTTAACCTGAACGTGACGGATGATGTTGTCCGGATCGATGATGAAGGTCGCGCGCAAAGCAACACCTTCGCCTTTGGCCAGAACACCAAGCGCGTTCGACAGTTCTTTTTTCTCGTCAGCCAGCCATACGAACGGGCTGTCGCCCAGATCTTCATGGTGGGTACGCCATGCAGCGTGGACGAAATCGGTATCGGTCGAGCAACCAAGCAGAACCGCATCGCGGTCTTCGAAGTCACCGTTCAGTTCGCCGTAACCAACGATTTCGGTCGGGCAAACAAAGGTGAAGTCTTTCGGCCAGAAGAACAGAATCTTCCATTTGCCTTCATAGGACTTGTCGGTAACCGGTACGAAGCTGTCAGGACCTTTGCCCGAAACGCCGGTAAGATTGAATTCTGGAAGCGTATCGCCAACTGTAAGCATATTGGTTACTCCTAACCTTGGTTTGAATTTATCCCAAAGACGGCCCCCGACAGGCCGTACAAATTTTGTTCGCAAGTGCAATAATGCACTCCTTGCTGGCGATTTGTAGTTAAATGAACTAACTAAGACCAATAGAATTAATTTCGATGTTCGATAGGAAAAATTTATGGCTGCCCAACCAAGCATAAAGCAGCTCAAATATCTGGTCGCATTGTCGGAAACCGGCCATTTTGGCCGGGCTGCCGAAGCGTGCTTTATCACGCAACCCAGCCTGTCGGCTGCCATCAGCGAGCTTGAAAACCTGCTTGGCGCCCAGTTGGTGGAACGCAACAAGCGTCAGGTCCTGATCACGCCGCTTGGACGTGAAGTTGTCTCGCGGGCGCGAAATATTCTTCAGGAAGTTGATGAACTGACCATGATGGCACAGTCAGCGACCGAACCCCTTTCAGGTCCGATCAATTTTGGCGTGATCCCGACAATCGGCCCCTATCTTTTGCCTGATGTCATCAACCGCCTCAGGGCCGGTTTCCCGAAATTGCAGCCCTTCCTGCGCGAAGACCAGACAGCCAAGCTTATAGAACTTCTGGCCGCCGGAAAACTTGATATCGCATTGATTGCCCTGCCGATCGAGGAAAACTGGCTCGAAGAAATGGACCTGTTCGAAGACAGATTCGTTTTTGCCTGTAGCCCGGACAATCCGCTGACGCGCAAAAAGAAAATCGACATCACCGACATCAAGGATGAAAAGCTGCTGCTGCTTGAGGACGGCCACTGCCTGCGCGATCAGGCATTGGAAGTCTGCCAGAAAGCCGGCTGGAGCAAATCTGCCGATTTCCAGGCCAACAGCCTGTCAACGCTGGTTCAGATGGTATCGGCCGGGATCGGCTCCACCCTGCTTCCGGAAATGTCGCTGGAGGTGGAGGCGCGCCGCCCCGACTCTCTCGCCATCCTTCCTTTCCAGAATCCGGTTCCGGTTCGACGTATAGGACTGGTCTGGCGGCGCAGTTCCGCCCGTAAAAAGGAGTTCCGCCAGTTGGGGACCTATTTGCGCAATACACTTGAAACCTGTGAACGATCACATGTCGCCTGATTGTGCAGTACCACCCAGCCCATTTGGATAAGCCACGGGACCGGACGATAGCCGATGCTGCCAATCAAGGATAACAACCCGACGACAATCACCCCATGGGTGACCTATGGCCTGATCGCCGTTAATGTCGTCGTGTTCCTGTTAACCATGTCCCTTGCACCGCAAAGCCAGTTTCAGGTCAATTTGCAATATGGTGCCATTCCAGCGGTTCTGTTCGGGAATGCCCAATTACCCCCGCAGCTTGCCGTTTTTCCGCCGGGCTTTGAATTCCTGTCGATCTTTAGCGCCATGTTCATGCATGGCGGCTGGATGCATATCGGCGGCAACATGCTGTATCTTTGGGTATTCGGCAACAATGTCGAAGACGCCATGGGGCATTTCAGATTTCTGGTGTTTTACCTTGTTTGCGGTATTGCCGCCGCACTCGGCCATGGCTTGCTTGATACCACATCGCAAATTCCGATGATCGGCGCATCCGGGGCGCTGGCCGGGGTATTGGGGGCCTATTTCCTTCTGTTTCCCAAGGCACGGGTTCTGGTGTGGTTCTTCTGGGTCTTTATCTTTTACGTTCCGGCGGTTGCCGTCCTTGGTCTCTGGATCGGCATGCAGTTCGTCAATCTGTCGAGTGGTGCCGAACAGGGGGTGGCCATTCTGGCCCATATTGCCGGTTTCTTTGCCGGTCTGGCGCTGATCCCGTTCTTTAAATATCGCTATATCCCGCTTTGGCAGGGCGGCCCCAAACAGGTCCCGGTTTTCGGTGTTTACCGGCCAGGTCGCAAAAGCAATGCAACCAATGCCTCACCACCGCCGTGGGCCGCGGCATACGAGGCCGAACGTGCGGCACGCCGTGAACGGATGAAACGTGCGGGCCGTGGACCATGGGGACGCCCGGGTGAAACCAATATGGATAAATCCCCGTGGGGCCGGTATCAGCCGCCAAAGCCACAACCAAAACCAGGTGTGGGCGTACCAAAAGTTACGCGCTTGCATCGCGGGGATGAACCCGACAATACTTGATCAAAGTCTTTCCAACCGAACCGGGGAACGATCATGCGCGCTGCCTTTTTCACCGAATATCAGGGTCCAATTGAAGTCAGGAAATTGGACGATCCGACACCGGAAAATGACGGCGTTGTCATCAAGGTTGGGGCGACCGGGCTGTGCCGAAGCGACTGGCACGGCTGGATGGGCCATGATTCCGATGTGAAACTGCCCCACGTTCCCGGCCATGAATTTGCCGGCACCATCGAAGCGGTTGGCAAGGATATCAAACGCTGGAAAGTCGGCGACCGGGTCACGGTCCCGTTCGTTTCGGGCTGCGGCCATTGCCCGGAATGCCACAGCGGCAATCATCAGGTTTGTGATCATCAGTTCCAGCCGGGCTTTACCCATTGGGGAAGCTTTGCCGAATATGTCGCGATTGACTATGCCGATACCAATCTGGTGCGCCTGCCCGATGAAATGGATTTCGCCACCGCCGCCAGCCTTGGCTGTCGTTTCGCCACCAGTTTCCGTGGCGTGATTGACCAGGGCAAAGTCAGTGCCGGTCAAATCGTAGCCGTTCACGGCTGCGGCGGTGTAGGGCTGTCAGCCATCATGATCGCAGCAGCGGCTGGTGCACGCGTGATCGCGGTTGATATCGACGATGCCAAGCTTGACCTTGCCCGTGAACTGGGCGCGATCGATATCCTTAACGCCAAAACCTGTGATGACATTCCGTCCGCGATCAAGGACCTGTCTGGCGGCGGGGCACATGTATCCGTCGATGCCCTTGGCAGTGCCATCACCAGTTTCAATTCCGTGTCATGTTTGCGCAAACGCGGCAAGCATATCCAGATCGGCCTTATGACCGGCGACCATGCCCATGCTCGCGTTCCGATGGACCGCGTGGTTGCCCACGAACTTGAAATCCTTGGTAGCCACGGCATGCAGGCATTTCGCTATGACGCGATGATCGACATGATCATGACCGGCAAACTCGCGCCACAAAAACTGATCAGGGATCGAGTCACCCTGGCCGAGGGCGCAACGGCCTTGATGAATATGGATAATTTCGTCAGCACCGGCGTTACTGTGATCGACCGCTTCTAACACCAACAATTAATATGCCAAGCATCCCGCACCCTCACCGCCCTCTTTAGAATACTTATAATTTAAGAATTCCAAACTTTAAATCATTCATGGTTGAATGCCCTGTGCATAGCCCCTACGTTGCTTGTGGGTACTCAAAGTAATTCACAAGAGAACACCGGCTTTCGCAGGGGATACAAAGTGCGAAAGAAACGGTTTCCAGCCTGAAAAGAGAGGGAACCGATGACAGATATTCAAACGATGGATTCCGGCACACGGCGCAAAACTGAATTGCGCTGCTTCGTTTTGCTGGCTGTTGTCCTGGCCCCGGTACTGGCGGTTGCGCTGGTCGGCGGGCTTGGATTTTCAATCTGGATTTATCAGATGTTTGCCGGGCCTCCTGGACCACCGATGTAATATCGGGGAACGTCGTCATGTCATCTGCACCGAAACTTACCAGTAGGCGTGCTTTCTTTTCCGGTCTGCGCGGTTTGCCCGCAGACGCGGGGGAAACGCACACGCCAAATATCATCCGGCCTCCTTGGTCATGGGGTTTCGAAGATCACTGCACCGCGTGTGGTGACTGCATTCCCGCATGCCCGGAAAACATCATCAAGGCCGGTCCGGACGGACACCCGGAAATCGACTTCGCAAAAGGCGAATGCACCTTCTGTGACGCCTGTGCGGATGCCTGTAACGAACCGGTTTTTGATCGTTCGGCTCCCGCCCCTTGGCATCTTGACGTTTCTGTCAGCAGCAAATGCTTTGCCGAAAACGGTGTCTATTGCCGTTCCTGCGGTGATGTCTGCCCGGAAAGCGCGATCCGCATCATTCCGCAATTGGGCGGTCGCGCCCGCGTATTGATCGGCGACGATCTTTGTACCGGCTGTGGTGCCTGTTTTAGCGCATGCCCGGTTGATGCCATTTCAATCAAACCCGCCACGGAGATAGCCCATGGATGACAAAGTCGGCGTGATCTCCAGCATGATTATTCAGTCTCGCCCTGAAAATATGACAGCAATCAAGGCAGCCCTTCTGAACATGCCCGACACTGAAATCAGTGCCGATGACCCGTCCGGAAAGATCGTTGTCGTGATGGAAGCCGCAAGCGACCGACAGCTCGCAGACGGCATGAAAGAGATCGGCGACATCCCTGGTGTTCTGGGGGTTAACCTGGTCTTCCATCACAATGAAAACGCCCAATAACAACCAATAATCCGTCTGACCTTTGGCTCGAGGAAATTAACAATGTTCAAGGCAAAGATATCCCGTCGCGATGCCCTGAAAGCAAAAGCCGCCGCCGTTGCCGCTGCGGCTGCTGGCATCAGTTTGCCTGCTGCGGCACAAAATCTGGTGACTGATTCGGAACACACCCAACTCAAATGGTCAAAGGCCCCCTGCCGGTTCTGCGGCACCGGCTGTTCGGTCATGGTCGCGACCAAGGACAACCATGTGGTTGCCACCCATGGCGATGTCCTGTCCCCGGTTAACCGTGGCCTGAACTGCGTCAAAGGCTACTTCCTGTCAAAGATCATGTATGGCCAGGACCGCCTGACACAGCCGTTACTGCGTAAAAAGAACGGTGTCTATGACAAGAATGGCGATTTTACGCCCGTCTCGTGGGACGAGGCCTTTGACGTGATGGCCGAAAAATGGAAAGCCGCACTCAAGGCAAAAGGTCCGACTTCTGTTGGCATGTTCGGGTCCGGCCAATGGACGGTTTGGGAAGGATATGCCGCCTCCAAACTGATGAAGGCCGGTTTCCGATCCAACAACCTAGACCCCAATGCACGTCATTGCATGGCGTCCGCCGTTGTCGGTTTCATGCGCACATTTGGCATGGACGAACCGATGGGGTGCTATGACGACATGGAAGCCGCCGACGCCTTTGTGCTTTGGGGATCGAACATGGCGGAAATGCACCCGATCCTTTGGACGCGTGTCACTGATCGTCGCCTGTCGGCCCCGCATGTCAAGGTCGCGGTTCTTTCAACATATGAACATCGCTGTTTTGACCTTGCCGATATCCCGATGGTGTTCAAGCCGCAGACCGATCTGGCGATCCTGAACTATATCGCCAATCACATCATCCAGACCGACCGGGTCAATACCGATTTTGTCAACAAACACACGATCTTCCGCCGCGGCAACATCGATATCGGTTATGGCCTGCGCCCCGAAGATCCGCGCGAACAATCGGCCCAAAATGCATCGGATGCCGGTGGCTCGACCGACATGACATTTGACGAGTTCGCCGAATTCGTCTCGGAATACACCCTTGATAAGGTCCATGAAATGACCGGCGTTCCCAAGGAGCGCCTCGAAGCTCTGGCCGAACTTTATGCCGATCCGAAAATCAAGGTCACATCCTTCTGGACCATGGGCTTTAACCAGCATACCCGCGGGGTTTGGGCCAACAACCTTTGCTACAACATCCATCTTCTGACCGGCAAAATCGCCGAACCGGGCAATTCACCCTTCTCGCTGACCGGGCAACCGTCTGCCTGTGGTACCGCACGCGAAGTCGGCACGTTTTCCCATCGCCTGCCCGCCGATCTGGTGGTGACCAATCCCGAACACCGCAAACACGCCGAAGAAATCTGGAAACTGCCCGAAGGCACAATTCCCGACAAGGTCGGCTACCATGCCGTGCTTCAGAACCGGATGCTCAAGGACGGTAAGCTCAACGCGTACTGGGTCCAGTGCAATAACAACATGCAGGCTGGCGCCAACATGAACGAGGAAGGCTGGCCCGGTTACCGCAACCCGGAAAACTTCATTGCCGTTTCCGACGTCTATCCGACCGTCACCTGCGAGGCCGCCGACCTGATCCTGCCGACTGCGATGTGGGTCGAAAAAGAAGGCTGTTATGGCAATGCCGAACGCCGCACGCATATGTGGCATCAGCTAGTCGACGCGCCGGGCGAAGCCAAATCCGATCTGTGGCAATTAATGGAATTCTCCAAACGCTTCAAGATCGAGGAAGTCTGGCCCGAAGACCTTCTGGCCAAGGCACCGGAACTGCGTGGCAAAACCATGTTTGACGTGCTGTTCCAGAATGGACAGGTCAATAAATTCCCGCTCGAAGATACCGCACCGGACTATAACAACGTCGAAGCCAAGCATTTCGGTTTCTACGTCCAGAAGGGCCTGTTCGAGGAATACGCGACCTTTGGCCGCGGGCATGGTCACGACCTTGCCCCGTTCGACAGATACCACGAAGTACGCGGCCTGCGCTGGCCCGTTGTGGACGGCAAGGAAACCCTGTGGCGTTACCGTGAAGGTTACGATCCCTATGTCACGCCGGGGGCCGGGGTCGAATTTTACGGCCACAAGGATGGCAAGGCACGCATCTTTGCCCTGCCGTATGAGCCGCCTGCCGAAAGCCCGGATGAAGAATATCCCTATTGGCTGTGTACCGGGCGTGTGCTGGAACACTGGCATTCCGGTTCGATGACCGAACGGGTGCCCGAACTTTACCGGGCGTTCCCGGACGCACTTTGCTTCGTCCATCCCGACGATGCCGCCGAAATGGGCATGCGACGCGGCGACGAGGTCCGGGTGATTTCAAGACGCGGTGAAATGCGTACCCGCGTTGAAACACGCGGCCGTAACAAACCGCCGCGTGGCCTGATCTTTGTGCCGTGGTTCGATGCAAGCCAGCTGATCAACAAAGTCACGCTGGACGCCACCGACCCGATGTCCAAACAGACGGACTTCAAAAAATGCGCCGTCCGTCTGGAAAAGGTGTGAGGGAGGAAACCATGAAAATGACCCCGAAATGGCTCATGGCGCTGGCGATTATTGCAATTGCTGGCGCGGCATATGCCGCCGAACCGATCACCACCCTGCGCAGCACCGCCCCCGATCAGGAGAGCGCGGCACCACGGATCAGCAACTTCGAGGATACGGACCAGAAACGCCCGCGCAATTATCCCGAACAGCCGCCAACCATCCCGCACGATATCGAAGGATATCAGATCGATAAAAACGCCAATAAATGCCTGTCATGTCATGCGCGTTCGCGCACCGGCGAAAGCGGCGCACCGATGGTTTCGATCACCCATTTCATGGATCGGGACGGTCAGTTTTTGGCCGCGGTCAGCCCACGGCGCTATTTCTGCACGCAGTGTCATGTGTCCCAACGTCAGGTCGAGCCGCTGGTCGGCAACAGCTTTGTCGATATTGATGCATTGCTGCCCAACAATAGCACGCGGATCGCGGAATAGGGAGATTGCCAATGTTCGATCTTCTGAAACGCTATTGGAAGGTCCTGAATTCACCAAGTGTGCATTTCAACCTCGCCTTTTTGACGCTGGGCGGCTTCGTTGCTGGTGTTATCTTCTGGGGCGGGTTCAACACCGCACTTGAAGCAACAAATACCGAAAAGTTCTGCATTTCATGTCATGAAATGCGGGACAACGTTTTTGCCGAACTTAAATCAACGATCCACTATTCCAACCGGTCCGGTGTGCGCGCCACCTGTCCGGATTGTCATGTTCCGCATGAATGGACTGACAAGATTGCCCGTAAAATGCAGGCATCCAAGGAAGTCTGGGGCAAGATTTTCGGCACCATCAGCACACGCGACAAGTTTGTTGAAAAGCGTCTTGAACTGGCCCAGCACGAATGGGCCCGGCTGAAAGCCAACAATTCGCTGGAATGCCGTAACTGCCATTCTGCTGAATCGATGGACATCACCCGCCAAAGCCCCCGTGCCGTCGAAGCGCACGAGAAATTTTTGTTCACCGGCGAAAAGACATGTATCGACTGTCACAAAGGGATCGCGCATCATCTGCCTGACATGTCGGGTGTTCCCGAGTGGCAGTAACCGATTATCCGGCGTGATCGCATCTGTGTGGCGATCACGCCGAAATCCGCGTGAAGGACGGGCTATGACTTTGACGATATTTGTCGACACCGGCATTTTGCCACATGGCAACCGGGGCTAGATAAATGCTGGCTGGTATCCCCTTTCTCCCCAAAGACGCTATCGACGATCTGCTGGATCGTCTGGCAAATCACGTCGTTGCCAAGGGGCTGCGTGTCGCGGGCTATGTGCAGAAACGCCGCGCGGACCGTGATTGCGGAACCCTGGTTTATGTCCGCAATCTTGGCACCGGACATGAAATGCCGATCACCAAAAACCGCGGGTCGCTGGCGCGCGGCTGCAAGCTGGATGGCGATGCATTGGCAACCCTGTCCGAACAGCTTGAAGGCGATCTGGATCATACCCCCGATATCCTGATCATCGGGCGGTTTGGACGCAGCGAAGCCGACGGGCGCGGATTGCGCGACGTGATATCAAAGGCAATGGATTTGGGAATTCCGGTACTGGTCGGGGTTCGCGATGAATATGACGCCGCCTGGCAGGACTTCCACGGTGGCTATGCCCAAACCCTGCCCTTTGACGAGGACTCAATCATCATCTGGTGGCAGGAACAAGTCAGGGAACGCGCAACACAGGAAGCCTGATGACCTGTCATCAGGCCACACGCTAAACGCTGCAAACGCCAAGGTTGGCATCAACAATAACCCGCTCGTCGATCAGAACGCGGGTCGCAAAACTTTCAAACCACGCCCCGAATGCCGCATCATATCTGGCGCGTCCGGCACGCTGTTGATCAGGGTTCTGACCATTCGGGCGTTCAGTCTTTTCCGCGGATTTCGCAAGCCAGCGTTCATGGGTTTCGTCATCGACTTCGGGATGGAACTGAATCCCCCAGATCCGGTTATCAACGTGATAGGCCTGATTGGGGAAAACCGAGCCGCGCGCCATCAATTCAGCCCCGTCGGGAAGCTCGAACCCCTCGCTGTGCCAGTGATAAACCATCATTTCATCGGGGAACAATTCACGCCCGGCCTCGGTCGCCTCGATCGGGTAATAACCGATTTCAGTCATGCCATCGGCACGCGAGGTGACTTTGGCCCCCAAATGGCGCGCCATCAATTGCGCACCAAGGCAAATGCCCAGATACATCGCGTTGCTGTTCACGACATGGGGCAGCCATTCCATGATCTTTGCAACATTAGCCTCATGGTCGTCATTGGCACTCATCGGACCGCCAAACACAATCGCCAGATGGTAGCCTGACATATCACTTGGCAACGCGTCGCCTTCACCCGGACGGCGAATATCGAACTCGTACCCATACCGGCACAAAACAGCCCCAACCCGACCGGGTTGACCGGTGGCAGAATTGAAAACCATTAAAACGCGTTTCGCGGGACTTAATTCGTTCATGCCGACCTCGTTGCTGCGATAGCGAAAGGGTGGCGGTTTAGAACCGTTTTGACAAGCCCCGAGACCATAAAAGGCAAAACGACATGACAAAAGGCCACCGCATTTCTGCGATGGCCTTCGGGGCTTTTCCCAATCGTCATATAATGCCGAAAAGCGGCTTATACGTTGAATTTAAAGTGGAAGATGTCTCCGTCCTTGACGATGTAGGTCTTGCCTTCCTGACGCAGTTTGCCGTTATCGCGTGCACCGGCTTCACCGCCAAAGGTGATGAAATCGTCATAGGCGATGGTTTCGGCCTTGATGAAACCGCGTTCAAAATCGGTATGGATCACACCGGCGGCATTCGGTGCGGTTGCGCCGGAATATACTGTCCATGCACGCGCTTCTTTCGGGCCAACCGTGAAGAAGGTCAAAAGGTTAAGCAGCTTGTAGCCTTCGCGGATAACACGTGCCAGACCGGTTTCTTCAAGGCCAAGCCCCTCAAGGAATTCTTTCTTGTCTTCGGCACTCTCGAGCAGGGCAACCTCGGACTCAATCGCGGCTGAAATCACAACCGAACGCGCACCCTGTGAGGCAGCCATTTCGGCAACCTTGGCCGAAAGCGCATTGCCATCAGCCGCACTGTCTTCATCCACGTTGCACGCATAAAGGACCGGCTTGCTGGTCAGAAGCTGCAACATGCGAAACGCCTTGGCTTCGTCATCGTTGTTGATTTCAACAACACGTGCCGGTTTGCCTTCGCGCAGGGCTTCAAGCGTACGTTCAATCAGCTCCAGCGTCAGTTTGGCATCTTTATCGCCACCCTTGGCACGTTTCTGAAGGCCGGTAACGCGCTTTTCAAGGCTGTCCATATCGGCCAGCATCAATTCGGTTTCGATGGTTTCCGCATCACGCACCGGATCAACCGATCCTTCGACATGGGTGATGTCCCCATCTTCGAAACAACGCAGAACATGCACGATGGCATCGGTTTCGCGGATATTGGCCAGGAACTGGTTACCAAGCCCCTCGCCCTTGGATGCACCGCGCACAAGACCGGCGATATCAACGAATTCAAGCTGGGTCGGAATGATGGTCGCCGACTTGCCGATGGCGGCAATCTTATCAAGGCGTTCATCAGGAACGCTGACCCGACCGGTGTTCGGTTCGATGGTACAGAACGGGAAGTTCGCGGCTTCGGCCGCGGCAGTCTGTGTCAGGGCGTTAAACAGGGTCGATTTACCAACGTTGGGCAGACCGACAATACCGCATTTGAATCCCATCTTTTCCGGGCTCCGTCACTTCGAATGTGTCTGAAACAGGATGGGGCAGGCCCCGATCCCGATGCTATTTCTTTTTGTTAAAGGCGCGGGCCAGTGCATGCGCCATGGCGGTTGCGGCGTTGCTGACCGGGGTGTCGGGCTTGCCTTCAACCTCCGGCGCATCAGACGCACCTTTATCTTCTATCTTGCCGTCGCCTTTCACAGCGTTGGCCGATTTCTCAACCGCCGCAGCCGGTTTTGGCTTTTTCTCGGCCTTGGGTTTTGGCGGCGAGACAATGTGCGAAACCTTGCTCATGAAACCGCCGTCGTCTCCCTTGACGAGACGCGGGAATTCAAGTGCGACGCCATCCAGCAGCGCCATAAGCCAACCGTTCTGTTCGGCCTTGGAAAAATCGCCCAGAACATGCCCGTGAACACGTTCCTTTTCCCCAGGATGGCCAATACCAAGCCGCACACGACGATATTCCTTGCCGCAATGGGCGTCGATGGACCGCAATCCGTTATGCCCGCCATGGCCGCCGCCGCGTTTGACGCGCAGCTTGCCCGGTGGAAGATCCAGCTCGTCATGCAGGACAATAACGTCTTCGATCGGAATTTTGTAAAAACGCAGGACTTCGCCAACGCTTTGGCCCGAAAGGTTCATGAAAGTTTCCGGCTTTAATACCAGAATCTTTTGGCCGTTCACTTCGCCTTCGGCAATTTGCCCCTGAAATTTCTTGCGCCAGGGTCCAAAAGAATGACGGCGGACGAGTTCGTCCGCCGCCATAAAGCCGATATTGTGGCGATTGGCGGCATATCCCGAACCCGGGTTCCCCAATCCAATCACCAATAACATCGTAGACCTCGATCTTATTCTTCGGTCGCTTCTTCGTCGTCAGCGCTTTCGGCATTTTCTTCCGATTTAAGCGCAGACGGAGCAGCAACAGTCGCAACCGTGAAGTCACGGTCGGTAATGGTGAGTTCGACACCTTTCGGCAATTTGATCGCCGAAATGTGAATCGAGTCGCCAACTTCGACACCAGTCAGATCGAAGACGAGTTCTTCCGGAATGGCATTCGGTGCACATTCAACTTCGACATCGTGACGAACGATGTTCAGAACGCCGCCTTTTTTCAGACCCGGGGATTTCTCTTCGTTAACGAAGCGAACCGGGACTTCAACGGTCATGGTCTGACCTTTTGCAAAACGCAGGAAGTCGACATGGATCGGAGCATCCGTCACTTTGTCGAACTGTACGTCGCGTGGCAGGACTTCGTAGGTTTCTTTGCCAATCTTGACATCAAGAATGTGCGAGAAGAAACCCTGCTTGTGCAGAAGCTTGTTGAGCGGACGCGGGTCAATCTGGAACAGAACAGGTTCCTGTTTTGCTCCGTAAATGACACCAGGGACCATACCGGCACGACGCACGGCACGGGCGGCCCCCTTTCCGGCCCGTTCACGGATTTCCGCAGTGATAACAGTGTTTGCCATCGGAAAATCTCCTTGAACTAAAAACATATTGCGACCGTGGGCTGGTGCAAATCACCGGTGAAAACCCACGAAAGCAAACGCGCTGGCCTCCAGGGGTGCCAGCGCAGCAGCGCCTTATACCCTCAATCGAAAAGAACGGAAACAGATTTTTCTTCCGAAATTCGACGAATGGCTTCGGCCATCAAAGGTGCAATCGGAAGCTGACGAATTTTCGAACAGCCACGCACCGCTTCGGATGCCTTGATCGAGTCCGTGGTCACGACTTCGGTCATCGGCGAATTGGCAATACGCTCAACAGCCGGGCCCGACAGAACACCATGCGAAACATAGGCCGCAACCGATGCCGCACCGCGCTCTTTAAGAGCCGTCGCCGCATTGCAAAGGGTGCCAGCCGAATCAACGATGTCGTCAACCAGAATGCAGGCCGCATCCTTGACGTCACCGATAACATGCATGACTTCGGACACACCGGCCTGCGGGCGGCGTTTGTCGATGATGGCCAGTTCGGCATCCAGACGTTTTGCAACGGAACGCGCGCGTGCCACACCACCGACGTCCGGGCTGACGATAACCAGTTTCTGGCCTTCGAACTTGTTGCGGATGTCGCTGGTCAGAACCGGGGACGCAAACAGGTTATCAAGCGGAATATCGAAGAAGCCCTGAATCTGACCGGCATGAAGGTCCATGGTCAGAACGCGGTCTGCACCGGCAACCGTGATCAGGTTGGCAACCAGCTTTGCCGAAATCGGGGTACGGGGACCCGATTTACGATCCTGACGCGCATATCCGAAATACGGAAGCACAGCGGTAATGCGGCGGGCCGAACCACGGCGAAGCGCATCAAGAACCACCAGAAGTTCCATAAGATGGTCGTTTGCAGGGAAAGAAGTGCTCTGAATGACAAAAACGTCCTCACCGCGGACGTTTTCCTGTATTTCACACCAGATTTCCTGATCGGAGAATCGCTTGAGATCTGCACGGGTAAGCGGCAGGCTCAAGTGATCAGCAATTGCCTCAGACAGCGGGCGGTTGCTGTTACAAGCGAGGATCTTCATGGCGGGGCCTCGATTAATGGGTGCCGGGAAAGTGAATAAATCTAATGTCCTGTGCGGTACAGGCCGGATGCAAACTTGCCGGTAACAGATCCCGTCACGTCTTTCCTGTCGTTCACTTGACCGTATAATTCGGCGCTTTCGCCTTCCGGTCCAACGACATATCCACGACACTCAAAGACCAATAATGAGCAAGTCCACATATCAGTGAACCGCGGCGGTGTTATAACCAGCCGTTAACAGTCTGTAAATGGTCGCGGTGCCGAATATCGACAAGGCAGTCATGCAGATTGGCGCAATATCGGACGATCAGCACGCTATCAACGTGACGATACCGTCTTTTTATCGGCCTTAAGCATCATGCCCTTTTTGCGCGCCACCTGAGTAAGCGCCCCTTCAAGGGCATCGACAGCGGCTTGGGCGGCAATCGATGCCACCGACCCCCAACGTTCATCAAGCCGTCCGTGCGGCACGACATTGTTTTGCGCCATCTGGCCCAATTCGGTGCCATCCGGGTCCATGATCACCCAGTCGATCTGAACCTGATCAAGCGGCGTCGTGGTTTTGCGGTCCACTGGTTTAACGGAAATTGTCGCCGATAAAATGATCGATCTATCGTCTATTTCATCGTCAACCTCGATCCCCTTAGCACGCAGCAACGCCCCCGCGGAACGTACCAGTGCTTCATTCCCATCGCCCGGTGCCCCTGCAAAATCAACAAGTGCGATCTTCACCACCGGTGCCTCGGCAAATTGGGAACGATCACCCGAAATCAGAAACGCAATCCGCTTGGCCGGCTCGTCCACCAGCTGATCATATGCCTGCTGTGCCGGATCGACCTTTTCGCCCTTAAGGTCGCGAACCTTGTCGGCAAGCTCCTTGGGCACGGCAAGGTTGGTTTCTTCGGGGCCGTTCGGGGTTTGGGCAAACCAGTAACCTGATTGCAATTCCCCCGCCCCGCGGGCGGTATCAATCGCCAGGCCATCCGGGTTCATCAAAACCCAGGTCACATCAATATAGGCCGCATCACCGCTCGCCAGGCGGGACTCGACATTGGGCCGCAATATAAAGTCACCGCCGATCTGGCTGTCGCTATAAGCCGGGATATCAAGATTGCGAAGCGCGCGTGCCATCGCGCGCGACAAATGCACCGATGCCCCCTCGGGCAGATCTTCGCCGATCTCGACCCGGACCGTGTTGGTATCGCGCAGTTCCAGCAATGTCGGATCACCTTCGCGACCGGCCCCTTCAAACGGGCGCGGTAAATCACCGCATGCCGCAAGCGGCAAAACACAGGACGCAAAAAGAACCAGAAACCGTAATCGAGAAATCATCTATTCAAATTCACCGCGTCACATCAAAACGCAGCCAACCATGGCTGCAATGATCATAAAGAAGAACAGCATGATCAAATGGGGCATAGCATGTTTCCTCGCAATCCCGGGATCAGGAACCGGTCAGCATGATCGCCGATAACTGCCGTCCGTAATCAGGTTCACCGCGAAGGGTCGTCCGGCGATAGCTGTAAAACAATTCTTCTTCGGCCAAGGTATCGCGCGCCACCAGCTCGACCGCGGCAATACCTGTCGCCATGGTCCGGCGGCGGACATATTCCGGCAGATCGAACATGAAGTGACCATCGCGGACGGATCGATCAAAAAGGTCCTCATCCCCGGATGGACCCGACAGGATCGTATCACGGAACCCGGCATCGACTTCGTAGGACGGACGCGCAATGCACGGCCCGACAGAGGCCGATATATTGTCACGCGACGCGCCAAGCTTTTCCATCGCACTTACGGTTGCCTCGGATATCCCGGCGAATGATCCGCGCCATCCTGAATGACACGCACCAATCACGCGCGCCTTTGCATCATGGAACAATACCGGCGTGCAATCCGCCGTCAGAATGCCCAGCATCACATCGGGGCGGTCGGTTACCATCGCATCAGCCTTCGGGGCTTCTTCGCGCTCCAGCGGGCGTTTCAGCACCGCAACATCAATCCCATGCACCTGATAAACCGTGGTCAGACGGTCCGCCTTCGTACCAAACGCCTTTGCCGCACGTGCGCGATTTTCCGTAACACGGTCCCGGCTGTCATCCGACCCGAACCCGACATTCAGTCCGCTATGGATGCCATCACTCACCCCGCCCTTGCGGGTCAGAAAGCCATGACGCAGACCATCTTGATGTTGCAGGCTTTCGGCCTCGAACCACATCAGGCCATTGGCATTGCGTTCAATTCCGCGGGTTATCTGGCTGGTCATCGAAAGCTCCGTCATCCTTCGGCACCGCTGACACAAGGTGGCGGCGCCGTTTCGCGACCATATCCGATCAGCACTTTAAAAAGGGTTCCCATCTGATCGGCATCGATCAGGCGTGCCAAGGCCGCATCAATCGATTTTGCCTGCACATCATCGGCACCTTCTTTCAAAAGTTCGGCACGCTGTTCAATACCCAGCATCCGAAGGAACGTGCCCTGCGTCAGGACCGCACCGATCCGCGCATCCGCTTCCAGCATTGCCCGCCCGATGGCGGCAAAATCAACATGCGCGGTCAGGTCCGCATCACCGGGCTGCTCCAGAACCGGATGATATTTATGGTCCTTAAGCGCCTGCAAGGTATCACCAAACGCACTGTGGGGATGGCCGTAATCAATGAATAAAGCCGCGCCGCCAACCGCGTTCAGGCGGCGCGCGACCTGATCTGCAATCGCAATCGCCGCCGGGCAGCTTTCAAAAATATCGCCGGGCTTTGCCGTGCCACGCAATGTGGCTGGCACCAGCGCATCCGTCACCGGCGTTTCCGCCCCGCGCACGAACCCAAGTTCACCCGTATTGGCATCCACCCCAACCAGCCGTTCGCACCAGCCATGGCTTGCGCGTTCAAACTGACGGATCGGCAGGGCATCGAAAAACTCGTTGCCGATCACAATCATCGGCGCATTGCCACTGACCGGAATATCGTCAAATGCCTCGTGCCACGTTGCTGGAATGCCATAGGGCATGATCGCGGTTTGCTGATGGGTTCTAAGGACCGGACTGGTTTCAACAAACCGCACGGTTAACGCATCGGAAAGCCCCGGCACATTGCGCACCGCACGCAGGGCATCGGCCATCAGCGTCCCGCGCCCTGGTCCCAGCTCCACCAGATTGATCTTGCGCGGGCTTCCCATCTGCTGCCATGTCACCGCCGCCCAAAGCCCGATCAATTCGCCAAACATCTGGCTGATTTCAGGCGCGGTGATGAAATCACCCTTGCGCCCGAACGGGTCCTGTTTGCGGTAATAGCCATACTCGGGATGGGCGAGCGCGTCACTCATGAAATCGGCAATCGTGATCGGCCCGCCAAGGGCGATGCGCCGTTTCAGATGATCAAGCAGCGGGTTTTCGGAAGTCTCGGTCACGCCTTCTGTCCGTCTTTTGGCTGGTCTTCTTTTGGAAGCTTGCGCGTTTCAATCGGATCGGATTTCATCGCAAACACTATGCAGCCAATACCGGCCAGAACCATCGGGATCGAAAGCAACTGCCCCATGGTTGCCCCGAATGTCAGGAAGCCAAGCTGCGCATCGGGCTGGCGGAAAAATTCCACGATGATGCGCGAAATGCCATAACCGGCAACGAATGTTCCGCCAAGAATACCCGGCCGATGGCGGACATAGGCACTGCGCGACAGGGCAAACAGCACGATAAACAGGATCAGACCTTCAAGCGCAGCTTCGTAAAGCTGGCTTGGGTGGCGCGGTTCCGGCCCGCCATTTGGAAACACCATGCCAATCGGGGAATCGGTCACACGGCCAAACAGCTCGCCATTGATGAAATTGGCGATCCGCCCGAAAAACAGCCCGATCGGCGTTGCCACCGCCGCCGCATCCAGTACCGCCAGAATCGAAATGCCGCGTTTGCGCGCAAACAGGATGATCGCCACGATCACGCCCATGAACCCGCCATGGAACGCCATGCCACCCTGCCATACTTTCAGGATATTGGCCGGGTTCGCCATGTAATATTCCAGATTGTAAAACAGGATATATCCCGTACGCCCGCCAAGAATGACGCCAAGCGTCGCCCAGAACAGCAAATCATCAATGTCGCGTTTGCTCATGATGTTGGGCGTCTTGGCACAGTAATAAACCACATACCGCCAGCCAAGCAGCAACCCGGCAATATAGGCAAGGGCATACCAGCGGATTGCAATCGGACCGATAGAGATCGCGATCGGATCAATCGCCGGAAAGGCAAGGCTTAGCATCAGGGGAAACTCCGTGACGTATGTTTGTTAATTTACCGACTGGTCGCAAACGATCAGGGCAGGAACATGGCAAGACGCCCTGCCCGGCATCGGATCAACGGAACGGGTCCTCGGTCGCGAGGTAATCCTGAATATATTGCCGCACCCCTTCTTCAAGCGGGGTCATGTTCGCACCGTATCCGCACGCACGCAGTTTGGCCATATTGGCCTCGGTGAAATACTGGTATTTGTCGCGAATGCTTTCAGGTGTTGGCACATACTGAATATCGGGTTCCTTGCCAATCGCACTGAATACCGAAAGCGCCAGATCCTTGAAACTGCGTGCCTTGCCGGTGCCGACGTTAAACAGGTCGCTAACCTGCGGGTTGTCGTAAAGCCACATGATGATATCGACAACATCCCCGACCCAGACAAAATCGCGAAGCTGCCCGCCATCCTCGTAGTCGGGATGATGCGATTTGAAAAGGGTTGCGGTTTCACCCGCCGAAAGCTTGTCAAACATCTGCGACACGACCGATCGCATGCCGCCCTTGTGATATTCGTTCGGGCCATAGACGTTAAAGAATTTAAGCCCGGCCCACTGTTTCGGACGGAAACCGTTCTGATCAAGGATGGTTCTGAACCGGCGGTCGGTTGCATGTTTTGACCAGCCATAAGCATTCAGCGGTGCCAGTTTTGCCAGATCACCCTGATCAAAACTGTCGTTAAAGCCCTGCTTGCCATCGCCATAGGTCGCCGCCGAGGATGCATAGATCAACCGCGATGAATGGCGCGCACACCATTCCCAAAGCCAGGTGGTCAGTTTGAAATTGTTCTGCACGATCTTGTCGGCATCGCGTTCGGTGGTGGCCGAAATCGCGCCCATGTGAAAAATCGCCTTGATATCGTTATGCGCGTCCAGAAACGCAGGCAGATCATCGGGATGAACGATATCGCGCAGGTTACGTTTTGCGATGTTTTTCCATTTGATCCCGTCGCGCAGACGGTCAACGACCACAATGTCGTTTTCACCGCGTTCTTCAAGGGCGGCCACGATATTGGACCCGATAAATCCGGCACCACCGGTTACGATCAGCATTGCATTCTCCTCGCGGCACATTGGCCTTGTGCGCCAGCCCTTGCTGCGACCCTGTCGGGCCTTTGGGGCAATCAATTATGAAAACTGACAACTTTATAGGCCCCGCCCCGATCCGGGGCAAGGAAAGCCGTTTGTTTTTCCTTTACAGGTGCCTGATTGACGATCAACTTGCCTTGCGCTGTGCAAAGCCCATATTATGCGCATGTTTTGCGGATATGCCGTAACACACAGATACCGCCAAAAGCCGGAGACAAAGATGCAGATCAATAACCGTATTCTTGACGACCTGACCCGTGTCACCAATTCCGCCCTCGGAACCATGACCGGTGTCAAAGGCGAGATCGATGCACTTGTCCGCCAGCAGTTTGAAAAAATCCTGGCGGGGATGGACATGGTCACCCGTGAAGAATTCGATGTCATTCACGATGTCGCCATCCGCGCGGCTGAACGCATCGACGGCCTCGAAGCCAGGATTGCAGAACTCGAAGATCGTCTGGCAAAAGCTGAAAAACCGGCCACCAAACGCACCAGCAGCAAACCGGCAGCAAAAAAAGACGCATAACCGGGAAATCATCCCCACATACAGGCAAGGAACGCCGTTCATCGCAGGGCCGCGGAAAGGTCGGCCAGGGACAGCGGATTGCCGATCATTTGAAATTCATTTCCGTCACGCGTCGCGGGGCGGTTGAAACGCGGCGGGCACCGGCATATAGTGCGCGCCCTTTCGCATATGCAGAGACTGGCAAATTTATATGAACGACCACCTGGAAGATATCGGCGACCTCGGTGACGAAAATCCGTTGCTGCTTGTTGAAGATATCGCCCGCACCAATGACTGGCACGTGGAACGTCGCAGCGACGATGAAGTCGTTGTCGAAATCCCGGCGCACTGGTGCACGTATCTGGTCTATTTCACCTGGCGCGAAGATGCCGAAGCGCTTCACATTGCCTGCTGCTATGACCTGTTCGTTCCCGAGCCGCTGCGCCCGCGCATCTACGAATTGCTGGCAAAATGCAATGAACAGCTTTGGCTCGGCCATTTCGGATTGTGGCTGGATGAAAACATGCCGCTGTTCCGCCATACGCTTCTGTTTGGCGGCGATGTCCCGCCGATGGTCGAACAGTTCGAAGAACTGATTGATATCGCCATCTCCGAATGCGAACGCTTTTTCCCGGCTTTCAACTTTGTGCTGGGTCAGGGCAAAACCCCGGACGAGGCATTGACCCATTCTATGCTGGAACCTGTCGGCCAGGCATAGGCGGCGCGTTACCACCAGACGCATTTTCAATGGGGTCGGACCGTGTGCCGACCCTTTCTGTTTGCGGGCGCTGAAAAATTTTCTCCACCACACGCGAATGGTCATCACGATATAAATCCCGGTCGAGAGGCTTGAACAATACCCCGGACGATACAAAATCCCGCGCGGATTGGTGTTGTCAGAAAAACACCCCGCAGCGTGATATCTGAGGGCAAACTGTTGTGAATTTCCTCACGCCCCTTGCCCCTGTCACCGACTTGACCCACCTTCAGAACATCGCTACGGCATTGCATTGCGATTGCTGATCCACACATATTCGGCAGTCAGGGATGGAAAAATCGGAGCAGATTTCATGAATACGCGTCTATTGCTGGTCGGCTGTGGCAAAATGGGCAGTGCCATGCTGGAAGGCTGGCTGGCCAAAGGGCTTAAATCGGATAATGTCTATATTATCGAACAGGCCGAAGCCGCCGAGAAACTCTCAACCCGCTATGGCGTGCACGGCATTACCGATATCACCGAAGTCCCGCAGGATTTCATCCCGCAAGTCGTGCTGTTTGCCGTCAAGCCACAGGTCCTGCCCGATGTGATCGAAGATTACAAACCGCTGGTCCGGGCTGAAACGGTTTTCCTGTCGGTTGCCGCAGGAAAAACCATCGGCTTTTTTGCAGGACACCTTGGCGAAACCGCACGCATTGTGCGCGCCATGCCCAATACCCCGGCTGCCGTATCGCGTGGCATGACCGTGATGTGCCCGACCGATAATGTCAGTCAGGCGCAGCGCGATATGTGCGAAACGCTTTTGGCCACGGTTGGCATGGTATCGTGGGTAAGCGATGAAAGCCTGATGGATGCTGTCACCGCCCTTTCGGGCAGTGGGCCGGCCTATATCTTCCATCTGGTCGAAGCCATGGCACAGGCGGGCGAATCCGCGGGACTACCAGCCGATCAGGCAATGATGCTCGCCCGCCAGACGGTTGTCGGCGCCGGTTTCCTGCTTGACGCCAGCGAAGAAACCGCGGCGACCCTGCGCGAAAATGTTACCAGCCCCGGTGGCACGACGGCGGCAGCACTTTCGGTACTGATGGATACCCAGAACGGCCTGCCCGACCTGATGACCCGCGCGGTTGAAGCCGCCCGGAAACGTTCCGTCGAACTGGCGGGCTAAGCACAAACCGATCAAGGAGACGATCATGCCGGCAAAGAAAGATCCGCAAACCACACTGATCGATGCAGCCATGGAACTGGCCGCATCAGGGCGCTGGCATGACGTCACCATGATCGATATTGCGCAGGCTGCCAATGTCGACATTGGCGTGGCTTTTGATCACTTCAGAAGCAAGGCCGATATCCTGCGCCAATTCGTGCGCCGGATTGACCGGATTGTTCTTGCCGATCTTGATCCCGCCGATTTCGATGAACCGGGGCATGATCGCCTGATCGCCGTGATGATGGCGCGGTTCGATGCACTGATGCCCTATCGCCCCGCCCTTCGGTCGATCATCGCCAGTGGCGGCGACCTTGGCCCGGCTGATACAATGCGCGCGATCAAAACCCATTTCGGTTCGATGCGCTGGATGCTTGATGCCAGCGGCTTCACCACCGGCGGCCTGCATGGCAGCCTGCGTGTGGCCGGGATGGGCACGATTTATGCCCGGTGCTTCAGACAATGGCTTGAGGATGAAACCGCCGACTTCGGTCCGACAATGGCCGCCCTTGATCGCGCACTATCGCGCGGCAGCGAATGGGATAAACGGATCGGTACCGGTATTTCCCGCCTAAGCCGGACTTGCGGAAAAATTCAAAAAAAATGTGACCGGTTTGCCCAAAAATGTCGCCGAACCGATCACACAGAACAGACGTCGCCGACGACTGAAAATAACAGCACGGCATCCTAAGTATCTGATCTGAAACAGGGCAATCACAACATAACCCAAGGTTATTTCATCAAACAAAAACCAAACCATGAAGTTTTTGTGCGCTGCAAAATAAACCTTGACGAAAACGGTTCATTCCTTCATATTGCAGTTGAATTTGTGCGGCGCACAATAGCGCCTCATTCCACATCTGTTGCAAATTGCTGATGGAGCGCACACCATGACTGCCGCTAAAAAGGCTACCAACCCGTTCTTCGATCTCGACTTCACCAAATACACTGCAGATTTCAAAATGCCGGGTGTCGACGTGAACGAGATGATGGCGTTTCAGCGTAAAAACGTTGAAGCCCTGACCAAAGCCAACAAGGTTGCCTTCGATGGTTTCCAGGCTGTTGCTCAGCGTCAGAGCGAAATTTTCAAAACGCTGCTGGATAAAGTTCAGACCCAGGGCAAAGATTTCGCTGCTACTCCTGCTGACAACCCGATGGCCGCTGCTGCAAAGCAGACCGAAGCTGCGAAAGCCGCTTACGAAGAAGCCCTCGCCAATGCCAAGGAACTGTCCGGTCTGGTAAGCAAGTCTCAGGAAGAAGCTCTTGCTCTTCTGCAGAGCCGCTTTACCGAATCCCTGGACGAATTCAAGTCCGCGATCGAAAAGACCGCCACTGCGAAATAATCTAGCTGATAACTTCCCGTTATCAACTTCCGGCAGAGCCTTCTGGCTCTGCCGTTTTTATTTGTGCTTTTGCCCAAACTCCTGATCTGGTCAAACGCATCGATAAACCCTTAACGGCAAACCGTGCCCCCGCTAATCTGGCTCAAATTCAACGGAGAAAGATTTATGAGCGAGATCAGTTTTGAAGATTTCCTGAAGGTGGATATCCGCATTGGCACGGTTATCGATGCACAGGAATTCCCCGAAGCCCGCCGCCCGGCTTTAAAGCTCTGGGTGGATTTCGGCCCTGAAATCGGCACCCGCAAAACATCAGCCCAGATCACCAAATATTACACGCCCGAAAGCCTGATCGGCCGCCAGGTCGCCGGTGTGGTCAATTTCCCCAAAAAACAGGTTGGTCCTTTCATGTCCGAATTCCTCTGCCTCGGCTTCCCCGATGGCGAGGACGACAAAGGCATCGTCCTGATCGCACCGGAACGCAACATCCCCAATGGCGGACGCCTGTTCTAGGATGCTTTCCCCACCGCCAATCCGGCACAAAAAAGGGCGTGGCCTTAATCCGGCCACGCCCTCTTCCCCACCTATATTTCTGTTTTCTTAACGCGCCAGAACCATTGCTGCTTCCCGCGTCCGTCCAACCGTCCCGGCTACACTGATTGCCGACGACTTGATCTGATCGATTGTGGATGCGAAACTTTCGACTGAGCTCGCCATGCTTTGCATGTTGCCAGAAACCTCTTGGGTCACAGCACTCTGTTCTTCGACTGCCGAAGAAATTGTCGTGACATTGTTCAGAACGGTTTCAACATCGCTGCGGATGGAGCCAAGCACCCCGACAACTTCACTCGCAATGGTTTGAATTCCCCCGATCTCGCCGGAAATCTGCTCGGTTGCCCGCGCGGCCTGATTGGCAAGATTTTTGACCTCGGTCGCAACAACCGCAAAACCTTTTCCAGCTTCACCGGCGCGTGCAGATTCGATTGTTGCATTCAGCGCAAGCAGGTTGATCTGGCTGGCAATATTCTGGATCACCTCGACGATATTGCCCATTGCCGCAACAACCTCGTTCATTTTGTCGGTTGATTGACCAGCCAGAACCGTTTTTTCAAATACCTGATCGGTGGACATTCTGGCTTCAGACATGCTGCGTGAAATTTCTGCGATTGACGCGGCCAGCTGCTCGGAACCGGCGGCGACGGCCTGTACATTTGCCGACGTTTCGCTGGAAACCGTCGCAGCAAAGATTGACTTTTCATCCAACTGGTGAAGGCTGAGATCAATATCGGAAAAGTTGTTATCGATCATAGACTTCAGATCGATCAGCAAATTGACCTGCTCGGTCACATCGGTTGCAAACTTGACGACCTTGTAGGGCACCCCATTTGGATCAAAGATCGGGTTATAGGATGCCTCAATCCACACCACGCGACCACCCTTGGCAATACGTTTGAACTGTTGCGATGTGAAATTGCCCGCACGCAGGCTTTTCCAGAAATCCGCATAGTCTGCGCTATTTGCATATTCCGGCTCGACAAACATCTTGTGATGTTTGCCCTGAATTTCAGACAACTCATACCCCATTACAGACAGGAAATTGTCGTTCGCGTCCCGGATTGTACCTTCCAGATCAAACTCAATCACCGCCTGACTGCGACCAATTGCGTTTACCTTGCCATCAAGTTCTGCAAGTTTCTCCTGACGTGCGGTAATATCGGACGCAAACTTGACGATTTTTGCAACTTTGCCGCGGGCATCAAAGACCGGGTTGTAGGTAGCCTCGATCCAGACCTGTTTTCCGCTTTTGGTGATACGCGGAAATGCCTCGCTTTTGAATTCACCCGCCGCCAGATCCTTCCAGAACAAATCATATTCCGGTGTCATGCGCATTTCAGCAGGCACGAAAATACGATGATGTTTACCAACGATTTCGGAAAGATCGTAACCAACGACGTTCAGAAAATTCTCATTGGCACGAGTGATCGTACCATCGGTCTTGAATTCGATCACGGCCAGTGATTTCTCCAGCGCAACCAGAGTTTCGGAAGCCAGACCGTTCTTTTTCGACGAAAGGAAGCTCAACACAGACATCATACACCTCTTGAAAATCAGAGTGCCAGAGCGTCAAAGCTGTTTCCGCGATCTGGCTGGGAACTGCCAAGAAGATAATACAGGTGTATAGGCCGCCATATCCCCATATGGGGAGTGTTAAACGATAAATAGTATTCCCAGAAAACTAAAATTTATCAGCACCTTAACGGATACAAACAAAAAAGCGCACCCGAAAGTGCGCCTTTGATTAAGCAATTTCTTTCGCTGAAACGTATTACTTCTCGACGAATGCCTTCTCGATCACGAAATGACCCGGCTCGTTCATATTGCCTTCCTTGCCGCCCCAATCGATCAGCATCTGGCGGGTTTCAGCAATCATTTCCGGGTTGCCGCACAGCATGAAGCGATCATCTTCAAGGGTCGGCTTGGGCAGGCCAAGATCATCGTAAAGTTTGCCAGACGTCATCAGGTCGGTGATGCGGCCCTGATGTTTGAATTCCTCGCGGGTGACGGTCGGATAGTACAGAAGCTTTTTGGTCACTTCCTCGCCAAAGAATTCATTGTTGGGCAGTTCGCTATGGATGAATTCCTGATAGGCCAGTTCGCGAACCTCGCGGCAACCATGAACAAGAATGACCTTGTCGTAGCGCTCGTAGGTTTCATAGTCGCGAATAACGCTCATGAACGGGGCCAGACCGGTGCCGGTCGACAGCAGCCAGAGGTTTTTGCCCGGCAGCAGGTTGTCATGGATCAGGGTGCCGGTCGGCTTGCGCCCGACCAGGATCTTGTCACCTACCTTGATATGCTGCAAACGTGATGTCAGCGGACCGTTTGGCACTTTGATCGAAAAGAATTCAAGCTCTTCGTCATAATTGGCACTCACCATCGAATAAGCGCGCAAAAGCGGCTTGCCTTCGACTTCGAGTCCAATCATGGCAAACTGACCGTTGATGAACCGGAACCCCGGATCACGGGTGGTTTTGAATGTGAAGAGGGTGTCGGTCCAGTGATGGACGTAAGTGACTGTTTCTTCGTTTAAATTGCTGGCCATAACGCTGCATCAATCCGTTTCGTCTAAAGCTTTCTACTGGACCGTGGCGGGAACGACGGACACACTTTCCCAGCACCATATCCATGCCAAGTTGACGCGATTTAACATCAACCAAACGTATATCGCAAGAAAACATTCATCATTTGTGTATTTTTATGTAAGACAACATATAAATATACAAATTAAGTGTAGAATATTGTCTGACAATAGTGCACGATAATCGCATCAGGTCTATATCGCAAACGCGAACTGCCCCATAGATAGGCTACGATGCGCCGCACGGCAATGATCCATCGCAATCCGGTGAAAAATGACAGAAACCGCCGCATTACCCAACGATAGTCTGACCGTTCAGCAGGTTTCAGGTGCCATCACCAATGCAGTGCGCGACGGGCGCTTGGTACCGGGTCAACGTCTGACGGAAATCGATTTTGCCAAACGCCTTGGCGTCAGCCGTCCATCCGTTCGCGAAGCCTTTCGTCAATTGACCGCAGACGGGCTACTGCACAGCCAACCCTATCGCGGGGTCAGCGTGCGCCACATGACACGACGCGAAGTCGATGATCTGTTTGTCGTGCGGGGTGCGCTTGAAGGCCTTGCCGTGCGGCTGGCAACCCCGACACTTCAAAACGATGCGTCGAAATTGCTTGCCATCCAGGCCGAGCTGGACACTGCCGAAACCCGTAACGACCTTGCCGCCATGTCGCGCCACAACCTTGCCTTCCATATGCTGTTTGCCGATGTCACCGGCAACGCGCTTTTATGTGAACAGTTGCGACGGATTTCCAACAGTGTTTATTGGCTGCAATTCCGCGTTCTGGTCGCTGATGACAAGGTCCTGCAAACCAATACCCGGCATCGTGACATTGTTGACGCAGTTCGCAGCGGGGATGCCGCCAAAGCCGAGGCTATCATGATTGATCATGTCGATCATTCGCGCCAATTGGTTCAATCGCTGCCTGACAATCATTTCGCCGAAAGCCCGGCAGACTGACGGCTATTCCCCCTGCCAACCCGGTCCCTTGCCGGATGTGCGACCGCATAGAACCCCACCTCACGGCACATCTCCGAACCAGATTGCCAGTCTATCCCGGGTCCTTCATCAACTCCTTTATCGGCGCTGGACATGAAACTTGCATCCCCGAATTCCCTCGATTACGATTGTCTGACAATTTAAACAAACAAATATTAGAGAGCACCATGACAAACCGCCCCACCCCGACCACCGAATTTTTACCGATCCCGTTGCCCGATTATCAGGAACGACCGATTGACGAGATGCGCCTTGGTGCGCAGGCATTTTATGATGAAATCCGTACGCGCCACACGGTACGCGAATTTTCGGATCGGCCGGTGCCACGCGACATCATCGAAACATGCATTCGTGCGGCGGGTACGGCCCCCAATGGGGCCAATCATCAGCCATGGCATTTTTCGGTTATCGGCGATCCGGCGATGAAAAAGAAAATCCGCACCGCCGCCGAGGAAGAAGAACGCGCATTTTATGCCGGCCGCGCTGGCGAAGAATGGATCGAAGCTCTTCGCCCCTTGGGCACGGATGACAGCAAACCGTTTCTGGAAATCGCACCATGGCTGATTTGCATTTTCGGCGAACGTAAAAGTGCGTCGGCTGACGGGAAGTTGCGCAAAAACTATTACGTGCCGGAATCCGTTTCCATCGCAACCGGCTTTCTGATCGCGGCCCTGCATCGTGCGGGGCTTGCGACACTGACACATACGCCAAACCCGATGAGCTTCCTGACCGAAATCTGCCAACGCCCGGACCACAACAAGCCCTATATCCTGCTGGTCACCGGATATCCGGCAGCGGATGCGACGATCCCGAAACATGCGACGGAGAAAAAAGACCTTTCGGAAATCGCGACTTTCTTCTGAAACACATCAACCCCAAAACAAGAAGCCCCGCGGCACGGCGGGGCTTGGGGTTTTCTATTTAACATTCCAAAGACGCTTAATGCCCGATCGGCAGAACAAGACGGACGCGAAGCCCGCCGCCCGGCGCATCTTCAAGGTAGACATCACCGCCATGGCCACGCGCTGAATCACGCGCAATTGTCATGCCAAGACCGACACCACCCGTCGCCTGATTACGCGATTCCTCAAGACGATAGAACGGCTTGAAAACGTCTTCGCGCTTGTCAGCCGGAATACCCGGACCATCATCGTCAAAGACAATTTCATAATCCTGCCCGCGACGTCCCGCGCGAACCGACAGATTATTGGCATACCGCCCGGCATTGGACATGATATTGGCAAGACAACGCCGCACGGATTGCGGACGCAGTTCCATTTCCAGACTATCGGCGATGTGCAGATCAATCTGCTGGCCATCGCGCAGTGCTTCCCCAACCTGATCGGTAATCAGCTTGCCAATATCGGTTGGCTCGGCCTTTTCGCCTTCTTCGCCGCGCGCAAACGCCAGATAGGCATCGACCATACGTTCCATGTCGACAACATCCTGCTTAAGCGCATCAACACCGGGCAACGAACCCTGCATCGCCAGTTCCAGCTTCATGCGCGTCAGCGGCGTGCGAAGATCATGCGACACCCCGGCCAGCAAGGCGGTCCGTTGTGATAGATGACGTGCGATACGGTCGCGCATCGAAATGAAGGAAGATGCAGCCAATCGCACCTCGGCCGCACCTTCGGGTTTGAAGGTGTCGACCTCCACACCGCGACCAAACTGATCGGCGGCCTTGGCAAGACGACGGATCGGACGGACCTGATTGCGCATGAACATCACGGCAACGCCATACAGGATCAGGGCGGAACCCGCGATCCACATAAAGAAGATATAAGTGGTAGACGAATAAAGACGCTTTCGCGGGGCAATGATGGAAAGGACTCCGTCCTTCAACTGTACCCGAATTTCAAGCTGGCGGTCATCGACATCAAGATCAAAGAAGAATGGGCGCTCCAGACGCTCATCCAACGCGGTGAACAGTTCCTGCGACACCAGCCCGAAAGGCGGTTGGGTAATCTGCTGCTCAAGGATTTCATCGGGTTCAAACAGGATATCAAGCTGCAAACGCGTGCGTGCGGAATGCTGCAGCCACTCAAAATGCTCCGCATCCGGATATTCGCCAAGATAATCAATGACGAAAACAACATCACCGGCAAGACCACGGCTTAGCTGGCGCGCGACCGTATCCCAATGCCGTTCGAAAAAGATCAGCACGGTGACGATCTGCAACAGCAGCATCGGCGTCATCAGGATCAGAAGCGACCGGCCTAAAAGACCTTTCGGCATAAGTGACTTGATCCATCCTGCGTTTTCGCTGCCCAAAACCCTTAATCCCTATCCGTCACTGGCCAGTCGGCGGTTCGGCCAATCTGTGTTAATCAACATACAGGACATAGCCCCGTCCGCGTACCGTCTGCAAGTATCTTGGTTGTTTCGGGTCTTCCTCGAACTTGCGCCGAAGGCGCGTCACCTGCACATCAATGCTGCGCGATGCGCCGGGATCAACGGCATTTCCGCCCATCATCTGGTGAAGGTCTTCACGCGTTGTTGTTTCACCGCGCCTGCGGACAAGAGCGGCCAGAAGCGCCTGCTCGGCACTTGTCAGATAGATATGCTCCGATCCGCGCTGCAACGTCATCCGACTGAGGTCAAAGGTGAAGTTGCCAAACTGCGACATGGTGGATTTGTCATCGCGCGCGTTCTCATCTGACGGCGCTGGTACTTGGGCATAGCGACGCAAAATGGCTTCGATCCGAAGGACAAGCTCACGGGGCTCGAACGGTTTGGCAAGGTAATCATCCGCCCCCGCCTCAAGCCCGGAAATGCGGTCTTCGGTTTCCGAAAGTGCTGTCAGCAGAAGGATCGGCACCTTCGTCCCCTCGCCGCGTAAGCTACGCGCAAGGTCAACCCCCTTCTCTCCGGGCATCAGAACATCCAGCACCAGAAGATCAAACTGCATGCCGGCAAGGCTGGATCGCGCTTCAGCAGCATTTCGCGCGGCCGAAACCACAAAGCCGTTTTCGCCCAGATAACGGGTCAGCAAATCCCGCAGACGGTCATCGTCATCGACCACAAGAATGTGCGGCTGATCGTGACGGCTCATACACGGCTCTCCTGAAACCTGAACATCTGAAACGCTTTATCCTATGCGAGTTAGGCAAAAAAAAGTTTCAAAATTGTATCTGTCCAAAAGACACCGGATCAGGTCAGCATCCTGATCCGGTGATTATCGCGATAAAAAATTTTAACGAAACATCGCTAACTCGCCCGCCGGCGCATACCGGGCGGGTTGTCATCGGTGAAACGGGCCCGGTCGGGTTCTTCGAGCATGCCCAGCATCACCTTGCGAAAACCCTCAACCGCTTCGGCCCCGGCTTCGCGATAGGCGGCCGCGATCAGGCTGCGCTGATTTTCGGTCAGTTCACGTTCCAGCGCTTCGCCCTTTTCCGTCAGGGTCAAAAGCCGCTGGCGACGATCCTGCACACCGGTTTTCTGATCGATGAAGCCTTCGCGCACCAGTTGGCCCAAAACACGCGACAGGGACTGCTTGGTAATTTTAAGAATCGACAGAAGCTCGCTTACCGTAATGCCGGGGTTGCGGCTGACGAAATAAATGACCCGGTGGTGGGCGCGACCAAAATTATATTGCTCAAGTATCTGATCTGCCACTGCCGTGAAATCGCGATAGGCATAGAACAGCAGTTCAATACCTTGCCTAAGCTCTTCTTCCCGCAGAAAAAGCGGGTTTACCTTGCGTGTTGAGATATCAGCCATGCTTTTCCGTTATGTCAGTTATATTGACATATTAATCGATGAATGTTACTCCGGCCAGACAATTAAGGACATAAAGTTACGTCCAAGTGCCCTTTTGAATTGGAATCTGGCAAATGATCACTCCGACCTTCGACAACCGTGATGGTTTTATCTGGTATAATGGCGAACTTAAACCCTGGCGTGAAAGCACCCTCCATGTGCTGAGCCATGCGGTCCATTATGGCAGTGCTGTCTTCGAAGGGGAACGGGCTTATAACGGCAAAGTGTTCAAACTTGCCGAACATGGCCAGCGTCTGATCAAATCGGGTGAGATTCTCGATATGAAAGTGCCTTACAGCGCGGCCGAACTTGATGATGCGGTCATTGAAACGCTTGCGGCCAACAATATCACCGATGGCTATATCCGTCGTATAGCATGGCGCGGCAGTGAAATGATGGGCGTTTCAGCCCAGACCACGCGCATCAATGTCGCGATTGCCACATGGGAATGGCCCAGCTATTTCAAACCGGAAGAACGCCTGAAAGGCATCCGTCTGGCGCTTTCGAAATGGGCCCGTCCGGCCCCGAATACCGCGCCGACTTCGGCCAAGGCAGCCGGTCTTTACATGATCTGCACCCTGTCGAAACATGAAGCGGAACGCAACGGTTTTGCCGATGCGCTGATGCTTGACTACCGCGGTCAGATTGCCGAGGCGACCGGGGCGAACGTGTTCTTTGTCAAGGACGGCAAAATCCATACCCCGACCCCGGATTGCTTCCTGGATGGTATTACGCGCCGCACCGTGATCGGGCTTGCCAAAGCGCGCGGTTTCGAGGTGATTGAACGGGCGATCATGCCCGAAGAAATGGCGGGATTCGAGGAATGCTTCCTGACCGGGACGGCAGCCGAAGTGACCCCGGTGGCCTCCATCGCCGATTACACCTTCACCCCGGCCCATGTCTGCAAGACGCTGATGGAAGACTATATGGCGCTGGTGCGCGGTGAAAAAGAAGCTGTTGCCGCCGAGTAGTAAAATTCAATAATCAGCCCGATTATTCACTTTTAATGAAAAATAGCCCGGCATCCGTTTGCCGGGCTATTTTTTGATCCAGGGACAAAACGCATCATGACGACGCCATTTTCACAAAAGTCTGATGATATACAAAACGGCAATCATACCCTGCTGTATCAGACCCATTCCCCATTTGCGCGCAAGGCACTGGTCTTTGCCCTTGAATGCGGATTGGGCAACCGGATCGAGGTCATCCATCAGGAAACCAGCCCGACCAATCGCAATGACCGGGTTTTTAGAGCCAATCCGCTGGGCAAGGTCCCGGTTCTGATCCTGCCAGATGGCATGGCCCTGTTTGATTCGGACGTGATCTGCGAATATCTTGATAGCCTGCATACCAGTCGGAAGCTGATCCCGGTGGCGGGCACGGAACGCTGGCAGGTGCTGCGTTTGCAGGCATTGGCGCAGGGTATCTGTGATGCCGGTGTGGCTTATCGCTGGGAAACCAATCGTCGCCCGGAAAACCTGCGGTATCCGCCGCTGGCCGAGGGACAGAAAACCAAGCTGATCGAAGCATTTGACTATCTGGAAAACGAACTTGATCCCCAAGCGCCGCTCAATGGAGGTCAAATCGCGCTTGCGACCGGGCTTGACTGGATCGCGTTTCGCGAACTGGCCGATTTCAGAACCGGTCGCCCGAGGCTGAACCAATGGTATGAGGATTTCTGCGCCCGTCCATCAATGGTGCAAACCGGCTATAGCGGTCAAACCCATGACCAAGGTCAGCCGTCTCCTTAAGCCGGATCATCCCCAAGGCGGTTCTGGTATATCGCAGATATCTATTCCCCACGCGGGAAACGTTGACTCTCTTCCAGCTGATTGAGGTCCATGTGATTGCGCATATAGCGTTCAGATGCCTTTTGCAGGGGCTGGTAATCCCAGGGGAAATAGGCGCCGTTGCGAAGCGATTGATAAACGATCCAGCGCCGGGCCTGACTTTCGCGAACCGCACTGTCAAATGCCGCCATGTCCCAACGCGCATCGCGCTGCTTGCGAAACGCATCAATCTGCCGGGCATATGCCGGATCGGGGGCCAGATTGCGCAATTCGTCCGGATCGGTTTCAAGATCGAAAAGCTGTTCGGGATCGAGTTCGCAATGAACATATTTCCAGCGCCCGTCGCGAATGCAGACCAGCGGGGCGTTTGATCCCTCGGCGGCGTATTCCATCAGGACGGGTTCGCTGCGCCGGGTGCCGGAAAAGCCGGGCACGAGGCTGATTCCATCGGTCCAGGGCATAACATCGTCAAGCGAGATACCGGCCAGTTCGGCAAGGGTCGGCGTGACATCAAGGGTCGATACCGGATCGGTGTAGCTGCCCGGTTTGATGTTCGGCCCCGCCATCATCAAGGGCACACGTGCCGAACCTTCGAAGAAGCTCATTTTAAACCACAGGCCGCGATCACCCAGCATATCACCATGATCGGACAGGAACAGAATGATGGTGTTATCCACCTGCAGGGTGCGTTCGAGCACATCGATGATGTCGCCGATCTTGTCATCAATATAGGAAATATTGGCGAAATAGGCGCGGCGCGACCGGCGGATATTGTCATCGGTAATGTCAAAGGCGGTATGGTCGCACGCCGCCATCAGGCGTTTTGAATGGGCATCCTGTTCATCAAACGGGATCGCCGCCACGGAGGGTTCCAGCGCCGGGCAGTCTTCGTAAAGGTCCCAGAATTTTCTGCGCGCGACGTAAGGATCATGGGGATGGGTGAAGCTGACGGTCAGGCACCATGGGCGGTCATCCTTGCCCCGGGCCAGGTCATACAGCTTGTGGGTGGCGTGATAGGCGACCTCGTCATCATATTCCATCTGGTTGGAAATCTCGCCCACGCCGGCCCCGGTGACAGAACCCAGATTGTGATACCACCAGTCGATGCGTTCGCCCGGCTTGCGATAATCGGGCGTCCAGCCGAAATCGGCGGGATAAATATCGGTGGTCAGACGTTCTTCGAAGCCATGCAACTGATCGGGGCCGACAAAATGCATCTTGCCCGACAGGCAGGTGTGATATCCCGCGCGGCGCAGATGATGGGCGTAGGTCGGAATGTCGGAACAGAATTCGGCGGCGTTGTCATAGACCCGGGTGCGACTGGGCAATTGTCCGGCCATGAAGGATGCCCGCCCCGGCGCACACAGCGGAGATGCGGTATAGCAATTGCGAAACCGCGCAGACCGGGCCGCAAGGGCGGAAAGATGCGGGGTATGGAGGAATTCAGCCGGGCCATCGGGGAAAAGCGTTCCGTTTAGCTGGTCGGCCATCACGATAAGGATATTCGGGCGTTTCATTTAATGTACTGCTTTTTAACGGGTATCACGCGGAAAAAGACGGACAGCACCAGCCAGAACGATCCGACACCGCAAGGAACTGCGTGATGGCAGGGAAGTGGTGCGTCATTCTGGCGAAGCTCCGCTTATTCTTTTTGATGCTGATCTGATATGCTCCATTAAATTCACAAATCGATCCATGGCGAAAGCCGGTGTTTTTTAATTGCTATTATAAAGATTCTTTATGGCCCAGCGACATCTTGACCTTGGATGGCTTCGGACTTTTGACGCGGTTGGCCGACTGGGCAGCCTGACACGGGCCGCACAGGAACTTGGCCTGACACAGCCCGCCGTGACCTATCAGATCCGGCGGGTGGAGGAGCAGCTTGGCCTGTCGCTTTTCCACCGATCACAGGGCGGCAGCCGGTTAACCGAAGCGGGCGAGGTTCTGTTTCGGGCGGTGCGGGCAAGTGTGGAACGCATCGATGACGCGGCACAGGAAACGTTGCGCAAGGCGCGCGATCCGGCGATCCGGATTTTTACCGATTATGGTTTTGCTGCCTTCTGGCTGATGCCGCGCGTGGCGGATTTCCGTCGCCTGCATCCCAAGGCCGAAGTCCATATCGTGGCGTCGCAAAGTCTTGAGGACGAACTGGAACGTGATACCGATGCGGCGATGGTGTTCGGCGCCAGGGGCGATTTTCCGCCAAGCGCAAAGCTTCTGATTCCCGAACGCGTCGTGCCGGTCTCCGCACCCGGTTTCCTTGAACGATATGGCCCGTTCGACGATCCGGCACAATTTGCCAATGTGCCGTTGCTGCATCTTGAAACTACGGAAAAGGCCCGCTGGCTGACATGGGCGACGTGGCTGGTGGCACACGGGGTTGCCCGCGAACCCGAACAGGGCGATCTGGGCCTGAACACATACGGTTTTGTCATTCAGGCAGCCCTTGCCGAACAGGGACTGGCACTGGGCTGGATCGGGCTTGTCGATCATCATCTGGCGCAGGGCAGCCTGATACAGGTAGGCCCCGAAATCAGCCGCCATGATCGGGGATACTGGCTGGTGCCAAGCCCGTCGGCCCACGGCACAACCGCCGCCCTTCTGGATTGGCTGATCAACGAGACCTGAGGCGCTGACATGCCGATTGAAAAGCGCCCCTTAAAACTAATACTTTTGGATAGTTTTTTACTTTTTCCTGCGGTAAAACAGAAAACACATAAGAATAAATGTGAATGAGGAACGTCATGCGGATCATGCAATCTGTGATGACAATCGCCGCGTCGTTCATGCTTCTCGCCACCAGCGCCAGTACGGCGCCCTTGAAGCAGGACCAGATTATCCGGCTTCCGGTAAGGCAGGCGGATATTGAGGGCGTTGAAGCATGCATTCGCAGCCCATCAGATGATTGCCGAAAATGCCGGGAAAGCAATCAATCGAACCTTTCGCTGATGAATTATACCCTGCTGCACGAAGCCCTGCATGCGGGCGGCATCAAGGCCGAGGTCGAACCCGTCATATCCCCCAATTCCGAGCGCAGCCGGAAAATGATTGCATCGGGGATGGCCGATATCAAAACAGACTGGGCCTTCAACATTTCCGGAAATGACGATTTCCTTAAAACTGATCCGCTTTTAAGAGCAGGCGAGATCGAGAAAGGCCTTTATGCACCGCGCGGATTTATGGAGGGCAAAGCCGATAACGCCCTGCCAGATATTCACACACTCCGGGCGGTGGGCATCCGCAACTGGCGGCTGGACTGGCAGGTTCTTGAAAGTCTGCCACTGGCAAGCCTGACCAATGCGGCGACAGTCAAACAAATGTTTTCGATCATCAATGCTGGTCGTGCCGATTTCACGTTGCTTGAATTTTCATCCCGGCCGGATATGGGACGGGAAGTCGACGGCATATGGCTTTACCCAATTCCCGGCATAAAGGTATCCCTGCCCGAAACGCAGCATTTCATGGTTTCGCGAAAACTGAAAGATGCCGACAAGGTGATCGAAGCCCTGAACCGCGGCATCAAGACATTGCGCGACAATGGTTTTATAAGGCTTTGCCTGATGAATAATGGCGTCATCCATCCCGAAGTCGAGGACTGGCACACATTGAACGCAACGGCAGAAACAGCCGATAGGGATCATTCGACCGTTTCATCGCAGTGACAGCCCCCGCCCTCTGGCTTATGGCCAGTTGGCCTCGGGCGGCAAGGACATCAGGATCGCCTCGGTATTGCCGCCGGTCATCAGACCAAAGCGCGTGCCGCGATCATGGAGCAGGTTGAATTCGACGTAGCGTCCGCGCTTGATCAATTGGGCGCGGCGTTCATCGTCGGTCCAGGATTTGTTGTAATGGCGTTTGACCAGTTCGGGATAGATGTCGCGAAAGGCGCGGCCGACATCCTGTGTGAAGGCAAAATCCGCATCCCAGTCAGCATCGAGATAATCATAGAAAATCCCACCCACCCCGCGCGGTTCGTTCCGGTGCGGCAGGAAGAAATATTCATCGCACCATTTTTTGAACCGGTCGTAATAATCATCGCCATGCGCGTCACAGGCCGCCTTCAGCGCGCCGTGAAAATCCGCCGTGTCGGCATCCTGCGGGAATACCGGGGTCAGGTCAGCCCCACCGCCGAACCATGCCTTGGTGGTCACGATATGGCGGGTATTCATATGAACCGCCGGGACATGCGGTGAACAGGGATGGGCCACCAGTGAAATGCCCGCCGCCCAGAAATTCGGATTTTCGGCAGCACCGGGGATTTCAGCGCGGAATTTTTCGGAAAATTCGCCATAAACGGTCGAGATATTGACCCCGACCTTTTCAAACACGCGGCCCTTCATGACCGACATTTCGCCGCCGCCCTGATCTTCGCCATTCTGATCTTTGCCACGTTCCCAGCTTTTGCGTTCAAACCGCCCGGCCGGTTGATCGGCGAGCGGTCCGATATAGCTGTCTTCGAGCGCCTCGAAACTGGCACAGATTTCGTCGCGCAACTGGCGGAACCAGTTCCGCGCCGTTTCCTTGTGCTCTTCGATCTTTTGGGCGATCAGATCGTTATCAGTACTGGTCATCAGGCCTTCTCCGGGAAGCTGCTGGTTTGGCGCAGGGCTTCGCCCACTGTCATTGCCGTAGCCATCGCGACGTTAAGCGACCGCATTCCGGGTTTAAGCGGAATAACGACGCGGGCATCGACATAATCATGCACCTGATCGGGCACCCCACTGCTTTCGGAGCCCAGCATCAGAATATCATCGGGTCGATAGTCAAAATCGCAATAAGGCACCGCCCCCTTGGTCGTCAGCAATACCAGACGCCCGGGAACGGTTCCATCATTACGCGCCTGCACAAAGCCGCGCCAATCGGCATGGCGTGTATAATCCGCCGCCCCCAGATAATCCATCCCCGCACGCTTTAGCGCCGCCGAGGTCAGAAGAAAACCGCAGGGTTCGATAATGTCGACGGGAACCCCGAGACATGCCGCCATGCGCAGGATGGTACCGGTGTTTTGTGGAATGTCGGGTTCGAACAGACAGATTCTCATAAGGCTTTATAGACTCGCAACATTTTCGATCTGAAATCCGGGCGCAAAACCTTACAAAATTACGCCGATATATCGCCATTAGACTTATTTGGAATAAGACGAGACAAGGATATAACCACTTGGTTGTGAATACGCCAGTCTGTTAGAAAACGCTACGTTCGCTTCGATTGTGCACCGCAAAACCAAATAGGCAAATCGAATGCGAACAATTTGCAACTCCAAGTTCCCCTTAACAAACCCCCTTTTTGTTAGTATACGAACCCGGTTTCAGGCCTGAAGGCTTTGGGGCAAAAGCATTGTTTGATTTCCATCAATGGAAATTAAAGGTCTTTGCCCTAAGTGTGCAGTTGGGCATTCCGCATGCCTGTTTTGGGGGCAGAAAGAGGAATACATTATGTCGCAAACGGTGCAATCATCCGGGGACCACACTCCGGACGAGAACCGCAGGGATTTTCTGACCCTGGCGACCACGGCAGTCGGTGTTGTTGGCACCGGCATGGCGCTGTGGCCGTTCGTGGACAGCATGAACCCGTCCAAGGACGTTCTTGCGCTGGCCTCGGTCGAAGTTAACCTGTCAAATATTCCGGTCGGTCAGGCCGTCAAGGTCATGTGGCGCGGTAAACCCGTATTCATCCGCCACCGTACCGAACGTGAAATCAATGAAGCCGAAGAGGTTTCCTTGAACGAGCTGGTCGATCCGCAATCCGATGAAGCCCGTGTCCAGAAAAAGGAATGGCTGATCGTGGTCGGTGTCTGCACCCATCTGGGCTGCATTCCGATGGGCACGGCAACCGGTGAGACACGCGGTGATTATGACGGATGGTATTGTCCGTGCCACGGGTCGCACTACGACACGTCCGGTCGTATCCGCAAAGGTCCGGCACCGCTGAACCTTGTCGTGCCGACCTACACCTTCCTCACCGACACGTCGGTTCAGATCGGCTAAGGAGCAGGTAGATGAGTGCACCCGTTTGGAATAACAAGGTAGTGAAATGGGTCGATGACCGTCTTCCGGTCTTCTCCATGTTGCATCACTCCGCTTATGAATATCCGACCCCGAAGAACCTGTCCTATATGTGGAACTTCGGTTCTTTGGCCGGTTTTGTTCTGGTGACGATGATTCTCTCCGGGATTTTCCTGGTGATGAATTACACCCCGCATGCCGATATGGCGTTCTGGTCGGTCGAGCGCATCATGCGTGATGTGAACTATGGCTGGCTGATCCGCTATATCCACATGAACGGCGCATCGATGTTCTTCATCTGCGTCTATATCCATATTTTCCGTGGCCTGTATTACGGGTCTTACAAAGCACCGCGTGAAATGCTGTGGTGGATCGGTATCCTGATCCTTCTGGCGATGATGGCAACCGCGTTCATGGGCTATGTCCTGCCGTGGGGCCAGATGTCATTCTGGGGGGCGACGGTTATTACCAACCTGTTCTCGGCCTTCCCAATCATTGGCGATCCGCTGGTGACATGGCTTTGGGGCGGTTTCTCGGTTGATAACCCGACGCTCAACCGGTTCTTCTCGCTGCATTACCTGATGCCGTTCGTGATCCTTGGTCTTGTGGTCCTGCATGTCTGGGCCCTGCACACCGTACGGTCGAACAACCCGACCGGCGTTGAAATCAAGACACCGCAGGATGCAATCGCGTTCCACCCGTACTATACGATCAAGGATCTGTTCGGTATGGGCGTGTTCCTGATCTTCTTCCTGTTCTTCGTGTTCTTTGCGCCCGACTTCTTTGGCGAGCCGGATAACTATATCCCGGCGAACCCGCTGGTGACCCCGCCGCATATCGTGCCGGAATGGTACTTCCTGCCGTTCTATGCGATCCTGCGGTCCATCGACTTCACCATCTTCGGTATTCCGGCAAAGCTGCTTGGCGTGCTTGCGATGTTTGCATCCATCATCGTTCTGTTCGTCATTCCGTGGCTTGATACCTCGAAGGTGCGCAGCTCGAAGTTCCGCCCGGTTTACAAGTGGTTCTTCCTGATCCTGTTCATTGACTGCTTTATCCTTGGATATTGCGGCAAGAAGGCCCCGGATGACTACTTCTTGGGGATCGAAGGGCTTAAAGTGATCACCGTTGGCCAGCTGGCAACGCTTTACTACTTCGCGCATTTCCTTCTGGTCATGCCGATTGTCGGTAAACTGGAACGGCCCAAACCGCTTCCGGCCAGCATCAGCGAATCCGTACTCAAGGGAGGCGCAAATGCGTAAGTTTGCATTGACCGCCATTGCTGCGGCATTCGCACTGAGCGCCTTTGCCGGCACATCGGCAAAGGCCGCGGGCAACGCTCCGGTTCCGGAAGCACAGGAATGGAGCTGGCAGGGGCTTTTTGGCACCTATGACCGGGCGCAGATGCAGCGCGGTTTCCAGGTTTACAAAAACGTGTGTGCCGGTTGCCACAGTCTTCGTTTCATTGCCTTCCGTAACCTGGAAGGCATCGGGTTTAACGAAGACCAGATCAAGGCCATCGCGGCGGAATACGATATTGAAGACGGCCCGAACGATGATGGTGACATGTTCACCCGTCCGGGTATTGCGTCGGACTATTTCCCGTCACCTTTCCCGAACGACAAAGCTGCCGCTGCGTCGAACGGGGGTGCGATTCCGCCCGATCTGTCATTGATGACGAAGGCACGCCTGCATGGTCCGGATTATGTTTATGCCCTGCTGACCGGTTACGAGGAAGAAGCACCTGAAGGCTTCGACCTTGCGGAAGGCAAGTATTACAACCACTACTTCCCGGGTCATCAGATTTCGATGGCACCGCCGCTTTATGATGAAGCGGTCGAGTACACCGATGGCACCCCGATGACCATGGAACAGCACGCGCATGACGTGGTTGCGTTCCTGAACTGGACGGCACAGCCGGAACTTGAAGCCCGCAAATCAATGGGCATGAAAGTTCTGCTGTTCCTGATCGTTCTGACCGCGATGCTCTATGCGGTGAAACGCAAAATCTGGCGCGATATCGAACATTAAGCGTTCGCGATATCGTCAAAAATCAAAGGCCGTCGGGAAACCGGCGGCCTTATTTGTTGGCGCATCGCAAAGCGTCGTCGCACGGAACTGCCGCCTGTGATCAGGATTTGGGGTTGGCGGGCAGAGGTTCGGTACAAGGCAATGCGGTTTCGCACGCAATGTCAGCGTGATTTCCGCTGGAATGGTTGCCAGTCGAATGATTGCCGTCCGCCGGGCGCAGGGGCGGAACAGTCACAGGGATATGTACCAGCCTGCGTTTACGCGCCGGGGTGCCGGTGCTGGCGTAAAGCTGTTTTCCCGCTTCGACAATCGAAACCCCTGCAAACGCCTTGAACAGACGCGATCCGACATTTTCGAATGCCTGCGACCAGCGTAGCAGAAACCGGCTTTGGGTCGGGGGCAGGAAAAGGGCGCGGCTGTGCTGCACGGGCAGGAACATGTTTTCGCGCATCAGGTTCTGAAGCTGTGACACGCTATAGGGATGGCCAAAGCCAAAGGGCGTATTTTCCGACCAGGACCAGAGCGAGCTTCGGTTGGGTGTTACCACCACGATCCGGCCGTTGGGGGTCAATACCCGCCAGCATTCGCGCATCAGGCGGCGCATGGAATCGGAATGTTCGACCAGATGCACCAGCAGGATGCGGTCGACCGAGCTATCGGGCAGCGGCAGCATGGTTTCTTCGGTAAGGGCGACATGGTTGGGATCGCCCGCGGGCCACGGCACGCAGCCCTGCTGGCCGGGCATGAAAGCCAGCACGCGTTCCGCCTCGCCCATGAAGGGGCGCAGATAGGGCGTGGCATAACCAAAACCCAGCACGCGCATGCCGCGGACATCCGACCACATCACGCGCAAGCGGCGACGGATCAGGCGGCGAGCGGCCTGCCCGAGGCTTCCGGCATAAAAACGGTGAAGATCAACAACATCCTGACGCATGAAAACAGCCTAGAGCCTTTTCTGATTGGATTGAAGCGCAAAAACTTTGCTCGATGCGTGATTGTTTTAAGAAGCCGCAAGCTGATAGGCTTGGCGCATATTCCATTCACACACGCGAGGTCGGCCATGTCCGCAGGCGATGTCTTTGTCATTCCGTGCCTTTCCGATAATTACACCTATCTTGTGCGCTGCCACGAAACAGGTACGACCGCGATTGTCGATCCGGGCGAGGCAGGCCCGGTGATAAGCGCGCTTGAAGATCGCGGCTGGTCGCTTGATATCGTGATCAATACCCATCATCACAATGACCATATCGGCGGCAATGCGGAACTGATCACCAGATATGGCGCGAAACTGATTGGCCCCAAGGCCGAAACCATGCGCATTCCCGGCATGGATCAGACGGTCGCCGAGGGGGATGAGGTGATGATTGGTGCGCTTTCCGGGCAGGTCTTTGACGTGCCGGGCCATACCAGCGGCCATATTGCGTTTTATTTTCCGGCGGTATCGGCCCTGTTTTCCGGTGACAGTCTGTTTGCATTGGGTTGCGGGCGGTTGTTTGAAGGAACGCCAGCCCAGATGTGGCAGTCCCTGCAAAAATTTCGCAACCTTCCGGGCGAGACGCTGGTGTATTGCGGGCATGAATATACCCAGTCCAATGCCCGGTTTGCCGCAACGATTGAAACCGGCAATGTGGCGCTTAAGGCGCGCTGCGCGGAAATTGATGATCTGCGCGCACGCGGCATCCCGACCATTCCATCACGCATGGACAAGGAACTGGCAACCAACCCGTTCCTGCGCGCCGATCATGCATCGGTTGCCAGCGACCTTGGCATGGAAGGCGCAACCGCCACCGAGATTTTTGCCGAAATCCGCGGGCGGAAGGATCGGTTCTGACGATCCGTCCTGATCAGGCCATCTGCTTGAACAGGACGTTCTGATCAAGCAGATAGCGCGAAAACAGTGGCAGGCTGGCGGCACCGATGGCACGTGCGGCACTGCCGACCGCACCCTGTTCGATATGCGGGGGGGCGATGCCTTGCAGGTCGAGTTTGAGGGTGGCCTTGCGCGTGGCATCGACGATTCTGGCACAGACATCTTTGGGGAAGCCGCCATCGACAATGACGGCTTCGAAATCAATCACCGAGCAGACCGAGGTAATGGCAATCGCAAGGCCGCGCGCGGTGTGATCGATCCAGAGATCAAGGGTCGCGCCAAGCTGATGCCAGTAATCGGGATCCTTCCAAAGCAGGGCGGGATCGCGCCCCTCGCGGGTCAGCATTTCTTCGAGCACGAAGATGGATGCCTGATCAATCAACTGGCTGGGATGGCCGGAACGTGAGGGGACCGGCATGGAGCCAAAGGCCCCGGCATTGCCGGTTTTACCAGCATAAAGCGCCTGATTGAGCACCACCCCGCCGCCGATGAACGATCCGATAAAGAAATAGGCGAAGTCGGAATAATTCGGCCCTGCCCCAAACACCAGTTCCGCCCCGCAGGCCGCCGTGGCGTCATTCTGCTGAAAGACCGGGAACGGCACGATTTCGCCGATGATGTCGATCAGATCGACTTCACGCCAGGCGCTCATATCTTCGGGCGGGGCGCCGACTTCTTCGACCCAGTTCCATAATTCGAATGGGGCGGCAATGCCGATCCCGGCGATGCGTTGGCGATGCATGGTTGACAGGCCGCGCGACAATTGTTCGACCGAGGCGCGCACGAATTTGCGGATGCCATCCGGGGTCGGGTATTTATAGGCTTCGTTCAGGCTGGCGCGGACAGTCCCGACAAAATCCATCAGGATCAGTTCGGCGCTGCGTCGCCCGATTTTAAGGCCGAATGAAAAAACGCCATCGGGATCAAGTGCCATCGGGATTGATGGTTTGCCAACCTTGCCGCGCACCGGATCGCCGCGTTTAAGCAGGCCATCCTTTTCCAGCGCACGCATGATCACGGAAACGGTTTGCGCCGAAAGTCCGGAAAGACGGGCAATATCGGCCTTCGACAATCCGACATTGCGACGTACCAGTGACAATACCAGCCGTTCATTATAGGCGCGCACGCGTAACTGGTTCGCACCCCCGCCCGGATGAAGCGGACGCGCTCCCTGTCCCTCATCCCCGGCAATGTCCGGGTTGATATACAGTGAAGGTGTCATTTTTATCCTCCCACTCGGGTTCTTTATTGCCCGAATGGGTTTGAGAGTGACAGGATTAATTAATAAATCAATCGGATTTATTAATTGACAGCCCCGAGCATTTGGTGTGTCGTAGGCAACAGACAGGCACAAAAGACGTGCGTAACGATACGTTCCACCTGTCGCAAAATGAACAAATCCGGCCCAAAGGGCTGATTATCAGGTTATTCCTGGGAGGAAACAGATGAAGAAGACTCTTGTTGGCGCCACCCTTGGGGCGCTTGCGCTTGGCCTTGCCGCTGCACCGCATGCTGCCAAAGCCGATGAAATCGGTGCCTGTCTTATCACCAAAACCGACATCAACCCATTCTTTGTGAAAATGAAGGAAGGCGCGCAGGCCGCGTCTGTTGCCAATGGTGTCAACCTTTCGACTTTTGCCGGTAAAATCGATGGGGACCATGAAACCCAGGTGCAGGCGATTGAATCCTGCATCGCATCGGGTGCGAAGGGTATCCTTCTGACCGCATCGGACACCAAGGCGATTGTGCCGGTTGTCAAAAAGGCGCGTGATGCCGGATTGCTCGTCATTGCACTTGATACCCCGCTTGAGCCAATTGACTCCGCCGATGCAACCTTTGCCACCGATAACTTCAAGGCGGGCGAATTGATCGGCCAATGGGCCGCTGCCAAGCTCGGCGACAAGGCCTCAGATGCGAAAATCGCGTTTCTTGACCTGACGCCAAGTGCCCCATCGGTTGACGTTCTGCGTGATCAGGGCTTCATGAAAGGGTTCGGGATCGACATCAAGGACCCGAACAAAATCGGTGACGAAGATGATCCCCGCATCGTTGGCCATGACATCACTAACGGCAACGAGGAAGGCGGCCGCAAGGCGATGGAAAACCTGTTACAGCAGGATTCCGAAATCAATGTCGTCTATACCATCAACGAACCGGCAGCCGCCGGTGCCTATGAGGCGCTGAAATCGTTTGGCATGGAAGACGGCGTTCTGATCGTGTCGGTCGATGGCGGTTGCCCGGGCGTTCTGAACGTTCAGGATGGCGTGATTGGCGCAACATCGCAGCAATATCCGCTTGATATGGCCTATAAGGGTATCGAGGCGATCAAGGCCTGGGCCGAAAGCGGTGAAAAACCAGCCAATACCGAAGGTCTTAACTTCTATGATACCGGGGTCAACCTTGTGACCGGTGATCCAGCCGAAGGTGTTCCGTCGATTGATATCGATGAAGGCATGAAACGCTGCTGGGGCTAAGCCCCTTAGCGTGACGATCTGATATTCGAGGAGGGCGGTCATAAACGCCGCCCTCTTGTCCCACAAAAAGGTTACACTTGGTCTGCCCCTACCCGATCCAAGCCGGTCATAAGAACCGGCGGGGCATTTGATGAACTGTTGCGCATGATTTTTCGCAACACATGTTCACGGCCAAGCCGGGAGGAAGCGATGAGCGAACCTGCTCGCACATCTCGCACGAAACAGGAATACGAACAGACGCTTGACGCCAGCGACAAGGCGGTTGCGCAGTTCGACCATAAAAACCGGAACTTTCTGGATGCCACGCAACATTTCCTGCATGGCAATCCGACGATGGTGCCGGTGATCGTCCTTGTCATTTCGATTATCATCTTTGGTGCACTGGCGGGACCGAAGTTCTTTTCGCCGTTCAACCTGTCGCTGATTGTGCAGCAGGTTTCGATCATCGGCATTCTGGCCGCCGCACAAAGCCTTGTGATCCTGACCGCCGGAATTGATCTTTCGGTCGGTGCGATCATGGTTTTGATGTCGGTCATCATGGGGCAACTTGCGATCACGCTTGGCGTCCCCGCACCGCTTGCCATCCTGATCGGGTTTGTCGGCGGCATTCTGGCCGGGATGCTGAACGGGTTTCTCGTCACCCGCATCAAGTTGCCGCCCTTTATCGTGACATTGGGCACGTGGAATATTTTCTTTGCGCTGAACCTGTGGCTTTCGGGCGCACAATCGATCCGCAGCCAGACACTGGATGAAATCGCACCGCTTTTGAAATTCTTTGGCGAAAGCATTGCGATTGGCGGGGCACGGATCACCTATGGCTCGGTCCTGATGCTCGTCATCTTTGCCGTCCTTTGGTACATCCTGAACCATACCAGTTGGGGCCGGCATGTTTATGCCATCGGCGATGACAAGGAAGCCGCCGAGCTTTCTGGCATTCGCACCAACCGCACGCTTATCATGGTTTATGGCCTTGCCGGGCTAGTATGTGGCATTGGTGCGTGGGCATCGATCGGGCGTGTTGGCTCGGTCTCGCCGCAAAGTTTTCAGGAAGCAAACCTGCAATCGATTACCGCAGTTGTGATTGGTGGCATTTCGCTGTTTGGCGGACGCGGTTCGATCATCGGGCCGCTGATCGGGGCGCTGATCGTTGGCGTGTTCAATTCGGGGCTTCGGCTTGTCGGGGTTGATGTTCTTTGGCAGGTGTTTGCAATCGGCTGGCTGACGATTATTGCCGTTGCAATCGACCAGTGGATCAGAAAGGTATCGTCATGAGCACGGATAAAAAACCTGTCCTGACCGCACGCGGTATCGTCAAACGCTATGGCCGTGTGACCGCACTTGATCAGGCGGATTTTGACCTTTATCCCGGTGAAGTCCTTGCGGTGATCGGCGATAACGGTGCGGGAAAATCATCCCTGATCAAAGCACTTTCGGGTGCGATCACTGTTGATGAAGGCACCATCGAGCTTGATGGCAAACCGGTGCGTTTTTCATCACCGATGGAAGCCCGCGAAGCCGGAATCGAGACAGTTTATCAGAACCTTGCGCTTTCGCCGGCCCTGTCGATTGCGGATAACATGTTCATGGGGCGCGAGCTGCGCAAACCGGGTTTTATGGGCAAATATTTCGGGGCCCTTGACCATAAAGGAATGCAACGCATCGCGCGGGAAAAGCTTTCCGAGCTTGGCCTGATGACCATCCAAAACATCAATCAGGCGGTCGAAACGCTTTCGGGCGGGCAGCGGCAGGGGGTTGCGGTTGCCCGTGCGGCGGCCTTCGGATCACGCGTCGTGATCATGGATGAACCGACCGCGGCCCTTGGGGTCAAGGAAAGCCGCCGGGTGCTGGAACTGATTGCCGATGTCAAATCGCGCGGCATGCCGATTGTGCTGATTTCGCACAATATGCCCCATGTGTTCGAGGTGGCGGATCGCATCCATGTTCATCGTTTGGGCAAGCGGCTTTGCACGATCAATCCTGATGATTACAGCATGTCGGACGCGGTTGCCTTCATGACCGGTGCCAAGGAACCACCCGAAATGTCGGCGGCGGCATGATTGAATGACACCGGATATCGATATCCTGACGGCGATGATCAGGGACAGACAGATTGGGGATCGACGCCTCCTTGTCGCGATCGCCGGAGCACCAGCCTCGGGCAAGTCAACTTTGTCCGAACGGCTTCATCACCATCTGGGGGGTGATGAAGCCGGGGCTGTTGTCGTGCCGATGGATGGCTATCATTTCGATGATGCCATCCTTTACGCGCGGGGATTGCTGCCGCGTAAAGGTGCGCCGGAAACGTTCGACACCGGCGGCTTCAAACGCACTCTTGAAGCGATCCGTACCGATGATGACGATGTTTATGTCCCGGTATTCGACCGCCATCTGGAACTGTCACGCGGATCGGCCCGATGCGTTTCACGAAGCCATCGCATTGTGCTGGTCGAAGGCAATTATCTGTTGCTCAATCAGTCGCCGTGGAACCAGTTGGCAAGCCTGTTCGACCTGACCCTATTCATCGACACACCGCTTGCGGTTTTGGAAAAGCGTCTTTTTCAGCGGTGGCTTGACCACGGACATGACCAGCCTTCAGCGCGGCAGAAAGCATTGGATAATGATATCCCCAATGCCAGAACTGTTGCCGAGTACAGCAAGTCCGGCACAGCCATTATTATAAATAACGCCTGATAGGATGGTTTGAATTACCGTTCTTTTCGCAACACCAGCGTATAGCACATCGGGATCTGGGCTTTTCTGTCTTCATAGATATCAAATTCAGTTTCCCGATTTGAATGCGGATATTCGTTAAAACGTTCCAGTTTTAATCCGGCAGCGACAGCCGCAGACACGATTTCGCCCATCGTGTGGGTAAACCACCATGAAACCGGCCCCTGCCCACCATCAGATCCGTCATACGTTATGGTATCTTCGTTTACGTGCGGTCCACGGTCAAAATATGATTGAGACGGTGAAAACGGATCGGCAGAAGTCGGATCAAACATTTCAAGAAACGGCTGGGTTTCATAGATAACGAGCACCCCATCCCGAGCCAGCAGCCCTGAGACGGCATCGAAGAAACGTTTCAAATCCGGCATCCAGTTCAGAACACCAATGGTAATCAAACCAAGGTCAAAATCGCCCGGCGTGTCTTGCGGCAATTCGTAAATGTCAGCACAGAGAAAATCACATTTCCGTCCCGATAGATGCGCCAGCTTCCGGGCTTGCGCGAGAAATGCATCGGATTGATCAATCCCAAGCACAGTTTTTGCTCCCATGGCCGACAAGGACAGCACTTCGCGACCGTTATTGCAGCACACCTGCACGACGCGTTTTCCCACGACACCGACATCCTCCAACGTTTCCCGCAAGGTTTCGTCGAACGTCGAGAAATCGGCTTTCGCAACCTCGGCCAAAAGTCGTTGCCAGGTTTCACCGGCTTCATGCAATGGTGCGGAGGCATCCCATGCAGCACGGTTGGCCGATGTGTATTTTTTGTGTGCGTCCATGGCCTGCCCCGCCCATACCATAAGTTGTAATATTTCAATAATCACAACCAAGACAGCAGACTGTCAAACGAACAATGCAGGATCACACGGATTTAATTGCCGCACTGCCAATCAGTACATCAGACACCCATTCGGCAACAACCCGCACGCGCGGCACATGGCGCATATCCTGATGGATCAGGAGCCAGATTTCGCGTCCCTCCGGCTCGATATCGGGTTTGCGCGTAAGCCCCGGGGCGCGATCCCCCAGGCATCGTGGCAGCAGGGCAAAGGCATTGGCCGAACAAGCCATCGTCGCCATGATGGCCCCGCGATTGGAACGGCTGATGGTTTGGCGGTTAGGGAAATGGCGGTTGAGCCATATCTGTTCTGGCTTGTCGGCAAACGCGTCGTCAAGATCGACCCACGGTGCATCGGTCGGGTCATTGATCCCATCGGGACCATAAATACCGTATTCCATCACACCGATTTTCCGGATGTGAAATGCCCCGGTTTGAGGCCGGGCAAGGCGTAGCGCAATATCGGTTTCGCGTTGCGGCAGACTTAGATTGCGGTTGCCGCCAATCAGTTCGACGCAAAGGGATGGATGGTTTGATGTCAGTTCCCCCAGACGCGGGGCGATACAGTTTTCAAAAATCACATCCACCCCGGCAACGCGAACAACACCCGATATTTCCGGACGGGCTACCTTTTCCGACAAAGTGCCATTTGCTTCGAGCAAGGTACTGACTTCGGCCTCCATCGCCCTTGCGGTTTTCAGAAGGCTTTGTGCGCGCAATGTCGGGCGCATCTGACCATCCCGACGCAGCAGAACGGGAAAGCCGGTGGCTTCTTCAAGGCGGGCAATACGGCGCGCAATCGTCGTCTGGTTGACGCCGAGTTCACGCGCGGCCGCACTCATGGTATTTGCGCGGCAAACGACGGCGAATGTCCGCAAGGCTTCCCAATCCATGGATCATCACCCGGTTATAATTTCTGCATATACGCAGATCATATCTGCAAATTGACGGATTTAAACTGCAAACATGCAGATGCATGATCAGGCCATCCAAATGACTTTGAAAGGACAGCCACCATGAGCGCACAATCCATTTTTGAAATTCTTGGCGTTGAATTGCCGACCGGATCGGCGCGGGATGCTGCATTGATCGTGATCGATGCCCAGGAAGAATATCGCAGCGGGCGGTTGAAGCTATCAGGGCTTGAACAGGCACTGGACAATATTGCTCGCCTGATCGCCCATTGGCGCGCGCAGAACGGCACCTTGATCCATATCCAGCATCACGGACAGGGTCTGTTTGATCCCGAAGGTCCGTATGCCAAGATCATGGACGAAGTCGCCCCGCGCGACGGCGAGCCGGTTCTGACAAAGAATGTACCCAATGCCTTTGGCGGGACTAATCTGCGCGACCTGATTGATCAGGCCGGATTGAAACATGTGGTGCTGGCCGGTTTCATGACACATGTCTGCGTGTCGACCACCGCACGTTCCGCCAACGAACAGGGATTGCAGGTCACCATCGCGGGGGATGCGGCCACCACACGCGACCTGCCCGCAACATCCGACCACGCTACTATCCCGGCCAAGGAATTGCACCGCGCCGAACTGGCCATTCTGGCCGATGCGTTTGCCAAGGTCGTTAATACCGAGGATGCTCTGAAAGCGTGATTGTAAATGCAAAACACCCCGCAGGATTGCTGCGGGGTGTTTTGATGAGTGTGAGCGCAAACAGTGCGATCAGAACATATGCTGCCCGCCATTGAGCGACAGACAGGAACCGGTGATGAAGCCGGAATTCGGGCCACACAGGAACAGAACGGCCTGTGCGATTTCCTCGGCCTCGCCAAGACGACCAACCGGGATTTTGGCGATGATGCCTTCCAGAACCTTTTCCGGAACGGCGGCGACCATGTCAGTATTGATATAGCCTGGCGCGATGGTATTGACCGTCACACCCTTGCGCGCGACTTCCTGCGCCAGTGCCTTGGTAAAACCATGCACCCCAGCCTTGGCGGCGGAATAGTTGGTCTGGCCGAACTGACCGGCCTGACCGTTGATCGACGAAATATTGACGACCCGCCCGAACCCGCGTTCGCGCATGCCTTCAAGCACCGGCTTGGTCATATAAAACAGCGAACTTAAATTCGTTTCGATCACCGAATGCCAGCTTTCAACAGACATCTTGTGCATGAAGCCGTCTCGCGTAATCCCCGCGTTATTGACCAGAATATCAACCGGCCCGACTTCGGATTCCACCTGTCGAATGCCATCCGCACAGGCATCGGCATCGGCAACACTCCATTTGAAGGTCGCAATGCCGGTTTCTTCGGTGAAAGCGCGGGCAGCGTCATCATTGCCTGCATAGTTTGCAACAACCGTATGGCCCGCTTCCTTGAGCGCCAGGCTGATCGCCTTGCCAATTCCGCGTGTGCCACCGGTTACCAGTGCCGTTTTTGTCATGGTCGCCTCCCTAAACTTCAGTCATCCAATTCATGTATCGGTATCCCGTAGTTTGCCCTTCTACGATATGCGAAATTTTAATCCACAAAACCAATTATAAACGTAACTTTATTTCCCACCCATCATCCATGTCACGTAAAATGCGTAAACTCTGGTCGAATTTCATCTGCGCCCGAGGGGATAAACAAACAGGGCAGCCCCCAAAGGAGGCCGCCCTGCACGTTTCATCCAATCAGATGGTTCGAAGCAATCAGCGTTCGACGCACAGTGCGACCCCCATGCCGCCGCCAATGCACAATGTCGCAAGGCCCTTTTTGGCATCGCGTTTCTGCATTTCGTACAGCAGGGTGGTAAAGACACGTGCGCCCGATGCGCCAATCGGATGGCCAAGGGCAATGGCCCCGCCATTGACGTTAACCTTGTCGGTATCCCAGCCCATGTCACGGTTCACCGCAATTGCCTGTGCGGCAAAGGCTTCGTTGGCTTCGATCAGGTCAAGATCACCAACCGACCAACCGGCTTTTTCAAGTGCCTTGCGCGATGCCGGGATCGGGCCGGAGCCCATAACAGCCGGATCAACCCCGGCGGTCGCCCAGCTTTTGATCGTAGCAAGCGGAGTCAGGCCGCGTTTAGCGGCCTCGTCAGCCGACATGACAATCAGGGCAGCGGCCCCGTCATTGATGCCCGATGCGTTACCGGCGGTTACCGTGCCTTCCTTATCAAAGGCCGGGCGGAGTTTCGCCATACCTTCGAGGCTGGCACCATGACGCGGATATTCATCGGCATCAAAGACCACATCGCCCTTGCGCGAAGAAAGGGTGACGGGGGCGATTTCATCATTGAAGCGGCCGGATTTCTGGGCGGCTTCGGCCTTGTTTTGTGACGCGGTCGCGAAGGCATCCTGTTCTTCGCGGGTGATCTGCCATTTAGTGGCGATGTTTTCCGCGGTGTTGCCCATGTGATAGCCATTGAAGGCACACCACAGGCCATCCTTGATCATGCTGTCGATGAATTTGACATCGCCCATCTTGTGACCGGCACGCAGATTGGCGACGTGCGGCGACATGGACATGTTTTCCTGACCACCGGCAACGACGATTTTGGCGTCACCCGCCATGATCTGCTGGGCAGCAAGGGCAACGGTGCGAAGGCCCGATCCACAGACCTGGTTGATGACAAAGGCGGTGGCAGTATCGGGGATGCCAGCGGCGATTGCCGCCTGCCGTGCCGGATTCTGTCCGGCCCCGCCGGTCAGGACCTGACCGAAAATAACCTCGTTTACGGCATCCGCCTCGACACCGGAACGTTCCAGAGCCGCCTTGATGGCAACAGCGCCAAGCTCGTGTGCTGGGGTATTGGCCAGCGAACCGCTAAAAGCGCCGATCGGTGTGCGTGCGGCACCCACAATTACGACGTCTGTCATGAAACCCTCCGATTATATCTTGAATACGTTTTTCCCCGGACCTTTACGATCCTGATGATCGGACCTGCAATCCACCTACGATCTTATCGCGACGCAACAAAAAGCCAAGCATTGATACGCACCACTTTCGGACAGTTTTGTTTCCGGGTGTATGGGCCGGGCAAATCCGCGCAGATCGTTATCCTCATAGTTTGCCTGAAACGGCTATAACGCAACCCCGACTTCATCCTTTAATATCTCTGTCGCGATATAGGTGCGGTACCAGACGATGTTGTCGTCCGCGTCAAACAGGGTTTCGCATAGGGCGGTATATTCCGCCATGTCGCGCATATGCAGGACCAGAACACCGGTGACCTCGCCAGTGACAAGGTAGCATTGCCGAACGGCTTCAAGGGTGCGGACTTTTTTGATGAAGTCCTGCCGGTAGCGGTTGCCATGGCGATGAAATTCCAGATTGATCACCGCAGTTAATGGCCGCCCGACCAGCGCGGGATCAATCACCGCCACGGTTTTGCGAATGACGCCAGCCTCGCGCAGCTTGGCAACACGGCGCAAGCAGGCCGATGGTGACAGGCCAACATGATCGGCAAGCGTTGCATTCGCGATATCCGCGTTGTTCTGCAATATCCCAAGTATTTTGGTATCGATACGGTCAAGATCGGCCAATATCTGCAACTCCGAAGCGCGGCATGATAAAAGTACGCTTTATTATTGCACGGAAACACGTGATTTCGCCGCACAATAATATATCGACTGTGCGAGGATGCGCATCGTTAAATGACTGCCCCACATATGCCCTTCGTACCACCCAAGAAGCCCGGAACCTCGCGCCCCATGCATCGCTATTTCCTGAATTTGCTAAACCGCAGCCAGCGTTTGTTCATCACCCTGATCAAGGTCATGTTACCCGTCATGATCATTGTGCGAATTGCCGATGAATTCGGCGCGGTTGCCTTTGCATCCGACCTGCTGTCCCCCATCATGAGCCTGATCGGATTACCGCCCGAAGCCGGTCTGATCTGGGCAACATGTGCGCTGGTCAGCATGTATGGCGCGGTCGGGGCGTTTATCGGGTTATCCGCCCATCTTGATATGACAGCCGCCCAGCTAAGCGCGCTTTGCGCGATGATGCTGTTTGCCCATGGGCTTCCAGTCGAACAGGCGATTGTCAAACGCGCCGGGGCCAGCCTGATTGCAACCACGGCCCTTCGGCTTGGCGCGGCGGTGTTCTACGCCGCACTGGTGACATGGATCAGCAACACCACCGGATGGCTTTCCGAGCCGGTTGATTTTTCTTGGATGGCGGGCGGCGAGACGACTGTGGTCGCCACCGGTATGGATGGCTGGGTCGAATGGACCATCCAGACGATAAAATCGCTTGTTGTGACCTTTGGCGTGATTGTCGGCTTGCTGGTGTTGCTCGATATCCTTGATAAAACCGGCATTACCGAGCGCATCACGCGTGGCATGATGCCGATCCTGCGGATTTCGGGATTATCGCGCGACGTCGCCCCGGTAACGACCATTGGTGTGTTGCTGGGCCTGACTTATGGCGGGGCGCTGATCATTGACGAGGCGCGCAAAAAGAACTTCCCGCCGCGCACCCTGTTCTTATCGCTTGCGTGGTTGTCGCTGTCGCATTCCCTGATCGAGGATACGGCAATCATGCTGGCCCTTGGTGCGGATATCTGGATCGTTCTGGTCGGGCGGGTGATCCTGACATTGCTGATCATTGCCGCCCTTGCGCGCCTGACACTGCGTTGGCAGCGGGAACCGGAACAACTGGCAACGGATTCTGCCAGTTCCTGAACGAAACCCGGCCTTGGCATCCTTGATCCCCCTCTGTAAGCCGCAGAATATCTGAAATGTCACAGTGACAAGGCTTGCCCGCGACTATGGCGCGTGTAGAGTGAGCAGGATTGAATTTCTGTCAGGGTCAAGCGGGGTCAAGTTCGGGATTGATGTGTCAGGACATGTATATCCGCGCCATTTTACCTGTGACGAATGGCCAGAACACCGGGATCATCCAGATGGCAGTCCCCGGATACGATATTGACGAAAGCGGTCATCTGGCGATGGATTTTGGCCGTTGTCAGGCAGCCCTGAAAGAGCTGAAACAGCTTCATGTGCGTCATTATGTGTGTCTGACCACGCTATCCGAGATCGGGCCGGAGGAAACCGGCGATATTCGCGATCTGGTCGCACGGCAGGACATCAAAAGCCATCACCTTCCGATAGAAGATTATGCAAAGCCGGACGGGAATTTTTTGAGCGCCTGGCGAAATGTGTCGCCGCAATTGCAGGCATGCCTTGATGCCGGGGACGGGATTGCGTTGCAATGCCTTGCGGGCTATGGCCGAAGCGGCACCATCGCCGCCCTTTTGCTGATCGAGCGGGGAATGGCACCAGACACTGCGATAGAGACCGTAAAGAGGATAAGCGGTGAATCGATAGAAAGCAGCGTACAGTTGGACTTTCTGTTATCCCGGCCTACCCTGTAAAACCTGACCGTTCAGCTTTCCGCAGCGTCAAGCAACGCGCAAAAGCTTAGCAAGGTTTCGGCGCGCAGGCAGAAATACGCCTGAAAGTCGCCTTTTTCAATCGGGCCGATCAGCTTTTCAAATTCGGTCCGGATCAGCTTGGTCGCAAGATCAGGGAAGCGTGCCGACTGATGCACAAGCCCCGGCACGGTGCGATAAAACAGCATGTCGTCGGTACGTTTCAAGACGTCATCCGCAATCAGACCTGCTGTCAGAAGATGGACATCGCGTAGCACGCTCCAGAATTTTTCACGCTCTGCATCGGCCGAAAGACGCGATACCCGATAATAAAGCGGGGCAATCGACGCCTCGATATCCTGGGGCGTTGCGGTAATGCCAAGATCATCAATGATGCGATAGATTCCCGAACGGATCTGCAACCCCTGACGTTGGGTTTCCAATGGCTGATCCTGCACCGTGGTACCGACACCGACCTTGACCACCGCGAGTTTTTCGTAGGCAAGACGCTGGAGCACCTGACGGATCGGCGTGCGGCTGACCTCGAACTCCTTGCCAAGTTCCCCTTCATACAGGACCGCGCCGCTTTCATAGACACCCAGACAAATGCGTTCACGGATGGCTTCGTAAATAATATCAACGCTGGATTTCTGTGTGGATGTCATGCGCTCTGTTCTTGTGTTCGGGCCGGAGTCGCATTGTGAAAACGGCAAATTCGCAACCGATCATGGCCCACCCAATGAAGAATGGTGTACATGTATGCACCTATAATAGCAATGGCAAGATTTCATATTTCGACCTGAGAACCGCTGATAACTGCGATTAAACGGGAACCATTTGCGCTTCCCCACCCTTGTTTACCTCTCTGTCATATAAATATCATTTACTGTATAGCTGTATACAAGCATACTAGCTGCAATGCACAAGACACTCAAATCAGGGAATGGGTGATACGCATGCGTCTTCCAAGGTCACAGTTCTTCTGGCAATTGCTTGTCGTCGGTATCCTCGTCTGGCTGGGATATGTACTGGCCAGCAACATCGAGGCGAACCTGGCGAAATCGAACATCGTTCTGTCATTCGACTTCCTGTCGGGGCAGGCCGGTTTCGATATCAGCGAAAGCCTTTTGCCGGTTTCATCGACCAGCAGCTATGGCAGCGTAATCCTTGCTGGCGTTCTCAATACATTGACCCTTGCATTGTGCTGCATAATCGGCGCGACCGTGATCGGCGTGCTGATGGGGATTTTACGAACAAGCGGCCATTATCTGGGAGAACGGGTTGCCGGGTTTTACATCGAGATCACGCGCAACCTGCCCAAGCTTCTGATCCTTCTTGCGCTTTATCTGGCGATGGTAACCGCACTTCCGATCGTGCGCGAAAGCTGGTCATTTTTCGGTCTTGTCCAGATTTCGAACCGGGCGGTTTATTTCCCGGTTATTGAACAGGGCATCGGGCTTTATTGGGTTATTGCCATGCTGGCGATCTGGCCTGCGGCCCTTTTTATACTTGGCCGCATTGCCCGTCAGATACAGGAACGAACTGGCATCCGGTATCCGGTTATCTGGCCAGTTTCGATTTTCATTCTGGCGATGATCGCAGTACCTGCGACGACGGGCCTGATTGAGTATCCCCTGTCGTGGCCGGTTCTCAAGGGGTTCGATTTTGCCGGGGGCGGACGGATTTCAGTTCAGTTCCTTGTGCTGGTGCTGGCACTTTCGATCTATCACGGTGGGCAGGTCGCGGAACTTGTGCGCGGTGCCGTTCAATCGGTCCCGATCGGGCAATTCGAAGCCGCACGAGCATCTGGACTGAGTTTTGCCCAGATGACGCGACTGGTCATTCTGCCGCAGGCGGTCCGGGCTGCCGTGCCATCAATGGGCAACCAGTATCTGAACATCACCAAGAACACCTCGATCGCGCTCGCGGTCGGTTATTCCGATCTGGTGTCGGTGATGACGACATCAATCAACCAGACATTCCGTCCAATCGAACTGATGACGGTGTCCATGGGTGTTTACCTTGGCATCTGTCTGATCGTTTCGTGGCTGGTCAACATTTATAACGCGCGCGGCCAGATGGTGAGGACCTGATCATGGAACAAACTCTCCGGACCGGAAACGTTACCGCCCCGATCATCAGCCCTGTGACCATATGGCGCAAAAGATTGTTCGGAACCGTGCGCGACAGCGTGCTGACCCTGATCCTGATTGCGATGATTATCGCCTTTGGCCGGGTCGCGGTTGACTGGCTGTTTCTTGAGGCGGTTACCCCGTGGGGGGATCAGGCCGCCTGTGCGGAGGCTACCGGAGCGTGCTGGCCGTTTCTTGTCGAAAAGCACCGGCTTATCTTGTTTGGCACTTATCCGTGGGAACACCAGTGGCGTCCACTGATTGCCAGCTTGCTGCTGATAGCAGGGGTTGTTGTTTCGATGGTACCGCGCTGGCAGGACAGGCGTCTGGCATGGCTTTGGATCTGCCTTGCCGTCGGGTTTACCGTTTTGATGCGTGGTGGCGTGCCGGGCTTGGAATATATTCAGCCAGAACGCTGGAACGGCCTGCCGGTATTGTTGATGCTGGCGATTTTCGGGCTGGTCTTTGCCTTTCCGCTGGGCGTTGCACTGGCCCTTGCCAGACATCAGGACCAATTGCCAGCCATTCGGGCAATTGCCGTTCTGTGGATCGAACTGGTACGCGGCGTTCCGATGATCATGGTGCTGTTTCTCGGGCTGTTTGTTCTGCCGCTTATGATGCCCGACGACATCACGCTCAATCCGCTGATCACGACCATGATCGCATTGGTGATTTTCCATTCCGCCTATTTTGCCGAGTCCGTCCGCGGTGGTTTGCAGACCGTACCAATCGGGCAGTATGAAGCCGCCGACAGCCAGGGCTTGGCCTGGCTGCAAAAGACCCGACTGGTCATTCTTCCGCAGGCTCTCAAGATTGCGATGCCCGGAATTCTGAACACGGTCCTTGGCGCTTACAAGGACACGTCGCTCGTCGTCATCATCGGCATTCACGACATCATGGCCACCGCGAAAATGTCATTCAGCGACCCTGTCTGGCAGCGCTACGGGCTGGAAGCGTATTTGTTTGTAGGAGCGTGGTTCCTGGCAACCTGCTGGTGCCTTTCTTCCTATAGCAGATGGTTGGAGAGAAGAACTTCGTAACGGCATTTTAACAGGGAGCCAAATGATGAAAGTACGTTTTTCCTTGCCTGCTGCGTTTGCAGTACTCGCCGGTCTGACCACACAGGTTCAGGCTGGACCCGTGATGGATCAGATCAAGGCGGATAACAGCCTTGTCTGTCTGGTCAATACCAACTCGCCGGGCTTTTCGGTTCCGGACAGTCAGGGTGTTTATCAGGGTTTCAATACCGATTTCTGCCGCATGGCGGCGGCGGCCATTCTGGGCGATGCCAAGAAAGCCGACATTCGCGGGATCGGTTTTTCCGACAGCATGAAAACAATCGTTGCCGAAGGTGCCCACATGGCATCGCGCAGCATCACCCGCACCGGCACACGCGATGCCAATCCGGGCATGCGGTTTGTCGCGACGACCTTCTATGACGGTCAGGGCTTTATGGTGCCGAAAAAGCTGGGCGTTACCGGTGCATCCGAACTGACCGGTGCGACGGTCTGTGCCGAGGAAGGCTCCACCACGCTTTTAAACATTGCCGACTGGTTTGGTGATCGCAATATCGAGTACCGCGTTGAGAACATTGCCGACAAAACGGCACGCTTGCAGGCATTCTTCTCCGGGAAATGCGATGTTCTGGCCAGTGACCGCACGGCATTGAGTTCCGACCGGTTGCTTGCGGAAAATCCCGATGATTTCACCATCCTGCCCGAAGTGATTTCCAATGAGCCGCTGACCATTCTGACACGCCCCGACGCGACACTTGAAACCGCCATTTACTGGGCTTTTCAGGTCATGCTGAATGCCGAGGAAATGGACATTACGTCGGAAAATGTCGATGCCATCATGGCCGATCTTGCAAATCAGCCCCAAGGGGTTGTGCGCCTTCTGGCTACAGATTCCGCAGCCGGCGAGATGGCCCAGCAGATCGGTCTTCCGGCTGACTGGAGCTATCAGGTGATCAAACAGGTTGGCAATTACGGCGAAGTATATGAACGCCACCTTGGCACCAAGACCACCTTTGGCATGGAACGAACCGGAACGGTAAATGCGCTTAGCCGTGATGGCGGCCTGCTTTATCCCGATCCGATCCGCTAAGCACCCCGGAACGGGGCCGACCAATGAAGACAGCCCGCACGCACCTGTGGTCTGTGAGCAAGTCGGCCCCATTCTTCAGAAATTCAAAACCGGCCTTTGAAGCCGCCACACTATCGGACGGCAGGGCGACATCCGCCCCCGAAGAACAGGGATGGAAACCGTGAACGTAGCAACAACAAGCCCGAACCCGCACCGCGCCAGCATGATCCACATCCGGAACATGAACAAATGGTTCGGCGAGTTTCAGGCACTTAAAGACATCTCACTCGACATTGCCGAAGGCGAACGGATGGTGATTTGCGGGCCGTCGGGATCGGGAAAATCAACCCTGATCCGCTGCATGAACGGATTGGAAAGCCATCAGGCCGGCAGGATCGAAATTGCCGGAAACCGGATTTCGGAAGATGGCAGGTCGCTTGCGAAAATTCGTAAATCGACGGGCATGGTTTTCCAGCAATTCAATCTGTATCCGCACCTGACCATTCTGGAAAACTGCGTTCTTGCGCCGATGTGGGTGCATAAGACACCCCGCAAACAGGCGGAAGAAACAGCGTTTCGGTATCTTGAACGGGTCAATATCACAACCCAGGCGCACAAATACCCCCATCAGCTTTCGGGCGGGCAACAACAACGTGCAGCAATTGCGCGCACGTTATGCATCAGCCCGAAAATCATGCTGTTTGACGAACCGACATCCGCCCTTGATCCGGAAATGATCAAAGAGGTCCTTGATGTCATGGTCGACCTTGCACGCGAAAATATCACGATGATTTGCGTCACCCATGAAATGGGCTTCGCACGCCGGGTCGCCGACCGGATGGTGTTCATGGATCAGGGCGAGATTGTTGAAACCGCCACACCAGATGCGTTTTTCGATGCGCCGCAATCCGAACGCAGCAAGGCCTTTCTGGCCAAGGTATTCAGTCACTAGAAAGTCGCTTTATATGACGACAATTTTATTCGTCTGCACCGGCAATACATGCCGGTCCCCGATGGCGGCCGCCATTGCACGCCAATATGCCCGGCAGCACAAATTGCCAATTACCCCGCATTCCGCCGGAATTCATGCCCGCGAAGGTGATGCCATCACCCCGGAATCAGAATTTGCGCTGCGCCAGATCGGCATTGCCGGCAATCACACGAGCCGGGGTCTTTCACGCGAAATCCTTGAAAGCAGCCATGTGATTTTTGTCATGGAAGCCTGGCAGGCAGAGGCAATCGAGGCCAGCATGGAAGGTTATGCATTTTCCTGCCCGCCCCCGGTTCGAATGCTTGATCATACGGCAGATATTGTTGATCCGCTGGGCCGCGGGCAGGCCGTCTATGACGAACTGGTTTGTCGTTTCCGTGAACTGATCCCTGCCCGGCTGTCCGAGCTTGAAATCAGCGCCATTCCCGAGGGCCGCCCCCGATGCCCCTAAAATTCCAGCAAAAGAGATTGCACTCAGTCAGCCTGAGCAAGCCAATCGAGCATCGGTTCCCACATCGATTTTTCGGCACGTGATCCGACCATCATGCCGATATGCCCCGCAGACGGATGCAATTCCGTCCGCAATTCTTCGGGCAAGCCTGCGAAAAGGGCCTGCGCGCTTTCGGGCGGGACGATCCGGTCATTTTCGGGGATGACGGCAAGTGTCGGGCAACTGATATCTGCCGGGTTGATATCAATGCCGTCGATCTGCCATTCACCCTTGGCCGGTTTGTTTTCGACATACCAGCCAATCAGGCAATCAATCGCTACCCGGCGCGTCAGCGGCACACCATCATTAAGCCAGTCTTCAAGCGCGACGAAATCATCGGCCTTGGCCGAATTGGCCGGGATGGATGCAAAGCGGCGGAACTTTTCCCCGATCATAAAGGGATCGAGGCTGGCAAACAGGCTTTGCAGCACATCGACCGGCAGGCTGTCATGGATCGACAGCATATGGGGCAAAGAGGGCGCGAAGGCCGCGGCAATGCGCCCCTGTGTCGGACCAGCCGCCATGAAATCCCAGGGGGTCGCCAATAGCACCAGACGCGATACCTGTGCGGGGTCAAGCAAGGTCGCCGCCAGCGTGAGCACGCCGCCCATGCAATAACCGATCATCGGCACCGGCCCGCCATTCATATCGGCGATGTCCTGAAGGGCGGTGACCAGACGACCGGCGATGTAATCATCAAGGCCGTAATGGGTTTCTTCTTCGCCGGGATAGCCCCAATCGACCAGAAGCGGCCGATATCCGGCCTTGGCCAGAAAACGTGCGAAGCTTCTTTTTTTGTTTAGATCAAGAATATAGCCGCGGTTCACCAGCGACGGCACCAGCACGACAATACCAAGCGGGCTTTTGGGCTTGGCTTCTTCGACCGCACCGTAATCAAGAATGCGGGTTGCACCATCTTCCCAGAGTACGGGCGCATCATCGGTCCCGCGTTTATAGCCATGTTTTTGATAGGCGCGAACACCGTCATGAAAGGCCGACTGATTGGCAAAGGCGACACGATCAAGTGCCTGCGCGATATCGTCAGGATGATGGTTTTCCATCTCGCTCAGGAGCTTCTTCGCCTGCTCCTGCAGTTCCGGCCTCCAGGGCAGAAATTGTTTCCTGAAGATCGGCAATGCGGCGCGCGAGCTGAGCCAGCTCGTCATCTCGACCGCCAGATGCATCGCCAGCGGCCTTGGCCCCGCGCGACGATTGCTTGCCCTTTTCGGCGGGTTTGTCTGCTGTCGGTTTTGCGCGCTCATTTTTTCCCTGCCCCGTTTTCTTGCTTTGGCCTGTCTTGTCTATCCTGCCTGCGGCGGCCTTGGCCGTATCGGCATCTTTGGCGGCTGCGTCCGGATGGGACGTTTCATCGGCGCTGGTTGCGCCCGTCATTCCGGCCATCGTCGCCATATTTGGCGGGAAAGGCCCACCGGATGGAAAACCAGGTATTGCCATTTTTGACATCTGATTGAACATGGCGGCCATCGGGTTGGCTGCCGGGTCCATCGGCGTGCCCTTGATCATTTCCGGGATCGCTTCGGGCATCATACCCGCTGTCATACCCGGAAAACCGCCCGGAACAGCACCGGGAAAGGCACCGGGTTTCTGCCCCGTTGCCAGTTGTCCGATCAGCTTGCCCCATGCCTCGAACCCCTCGCCGATCCGCGATGTATCAGCCCCGAGCGATGCATAAAGCCGCCCGATGGCGCTTGCCGCGTCGGCACCATCGGCCGTTGCGGCAACCTGTTCGCGCCAAAGGTCCATGAACTGCTGGGCCAGATGATCAAGATGATCGTCAAGTTCATCCTCGAGGTTGTCATTGGGCAGATCGTCGGGCTCCTGATCCTTTTTCGCCCCTATGTCGGACAATGTTGCTTCCCCCGGTTCTGATACGGATCACGCAGATGACATGCGCCTTGCGGCTGGTAAATACTATAGGGGGTTCGGGCCTGCACGAAAACGAAATCCATTGCTGCGTGGCAGCAACCGGGACCAGAGGTTGTTTTTCGCAGCGCACATCGCGTTGAACACTGGACACATTGGAAATTACACGGCACTCTTATGCACGCTTGAGCAGGCGCAAAATTCAAAATGCTGCGCAACATTCAAATTTGTGCAAACGCAAACAAGGTATTTCATACCGCACTGCCCAAGCCAAACGTCCGGGAAACAGGGAAGCAGGGAATAACGTCATGACCACGAAAAAATCAGATGATCAGGATCGCGTCGTTATCAAGAAATACGCGAACCGCCGCCTTTACAACACTGCGACCAGTTCGTATGTGACGCTTGACCACCTGTCGCAGATGGTCAAGGACAATACCGATTTCGTCGTTTATGACGCCAAGACCGGCGAGGATATCACCCGTCCGGTCCTGACACAGATTATTGTCGAGGAAGAAAACAAGGGGCAGAACCTGCTGCCGATCAGCTTCCTGCGCCAATTGATCGGATTCTATGGCGACAGCCTTCAGGGTCTGGTACCGAGCTATCTGGAACAGGCGATGCGTTCGTTTGCGCATAATCAGGAACAGATGCGCGAATATATGCAGGGCACGATGCAGGGCATTTTCCCGTTCGGCCAGTTCGAGGAAATGAACAAGCAGAACATGGCGCTATTTGAGCAGACCATGAAGATGTTTTCTCCCTTCCTTCAGGAAGAGGCCGACAAGGCCAACGGGAAAGCCGATGCAGCCCAGACCGGCAAACCGGCAAAAAATGACGCATCCCTTGATGACCTGAAAAGCCAGCTCGAAGCCATGCAGGCACAGCTCAACAGTCTGGTCAACAACAAAGCCAGCAAGTAAACGGCCCCAAACCCGTTCATTTCAAAGCATCACGCAGAAAGCTCCGGATTTTCCGGGGCTTTTTTGTTTTTGCCTGCGTGTGTCGCGGCATCATTCCTGCATAAACTTTTCATTAACGTTTTTCACCGCCCGGCACCTGTCGCAAGGCGGCAATTTTTGCCGGGTTTACGCCCCCTTGAATGGAGTCCCTTGCATAAGACCAGTTTAATACCCGGGTTAAACGCACAAAACCGCAAAATGACATGACAGCGATCACACCGATCCCCTTGCACCCGGCCCGCAGGCCCGACGCTGCAAGTAGTGGAACAGACGGCCCTGCCGGGATCGGGATGGATATCACTGCACTGGTTTCGCCTGTACGGGAAATCGCGCAGAACGGTGGCGCATGGCTTGAACCCCATGATCCTGGGGGCAGCGCAGCATTTTGGGCGCAGCTTTTGGGCCAGCTCCTACCTCAGGAAAACCTTTTGCAACCTGCGGTCATTCAGGAATTGCATGCCAGCTATGCACGTCATTCCACACCTTACGGCTCAGAAAGCCATGTCTTTTTTTCGCCTAACGCACTAGACAACGACAGGCGAATTGACCTATATAGCTAGCTTCTGGCGGATCGCTGAGACTCCTATCTGACCAAAGTTCAGATATTTCTTGCAAGCAGAAGGCCTTCAAACCGGGTCAACCTGATTGTGATTAATAGGCGAAATTAACAAGCCTGACAGCGTCCCGAGTGGGAATAAATAACTGGCGGTTGATAACGGAAAAATATGCAATGACTGAGATTGTATCAAACGAAGAACCGAAACGCGCTAATCGCGCAACAGATACGGACCGTTATGTCGGTCAGCGTATTCGCGAACGTCGCATCATGCTGGGTCTGTCCCAGCAGCAGATGGCCGACCTGATCGGTGTTACCTACCAGCAGGCTCACAAATACGAGCGCGGCATCAACCGCATTTCTGCCGGTCGTCTTTACGAAATCTCCCAGGTCCTGGGCGTTCCTGTCAGCTACTTCTATGAAGGTCTCGACGGCAACCAGGAAACCGAACTTAATGCGCGTCAGCGCATGTGCCTTGAACTGGCGCGCAACTTTGCGAGCATCAAGCACGAAAAACACCAGGAAGCGCTGAGCCAGATGGCACGCGCACTGGCCGATCAGGCTGCCTAAGCCTGATCACTGCGATCTTCAGCATTGCTGCAAAAATCAGGCTGCCTTCCATGGCAGCCTTTTTTTGTGGCTGATCACAGGCACGATTTTTGTGATAGCGTCACGGCAAGACCAAGACAGGGGCAAACCGCATGACAGGCGATATCACGCAATCCGGCCTGATCGATCTGATCGACGAGCAACGCAGCAAACTTGGCTATCTGTCGATGTCGGCACTGATGGCGCTGTCAAGGACCGGCAATGTCATCCTCGATCCGTTTTCAACCCTGATCAGTATCCATGCCGAGATCGGGCATGACAATATTTTACATCCTGCCGTCCGGCTTGATGCCACCTTACCCGCAACGCTTGAAATTGGCAGCCGAAATATGTTTTACGGCAACACGATGATTGATGCCCAGACAGGGCCGATCACGATCGGCAATGGCAATCTGTTTGGCGAAGGTTGCGTTCATGTCGCCACCAGCCAGCCCGGTGCGGCGATCACTATCGGATCAGACGGTCGTTATCGCGGGTCAATCCAGATTTCAGGCTTATCCGTTCTGGGTGATGGCAGCCAGATCCTTGGCAGTATTATTGTCCGCGATGTGCAGCTTGGCGCAGGCGGATCATTTCGCCACCCGAATGCCGATGAACGTGGTGCGGTTTTAAAGGGGGTTGGACAGGGAAGCGGGATTATCCTTCAGACGGGTCAGGTAATTGCCGGAAACGGCACCCTCGCCCGGGAAAACGTCCGCATGCAGTCCTTCTATCACCCAGACGCAAAATAGGGGCAGCCGATGGCTACCCCTTTGTCGCAAATCCTGTAACCGAACTCTATTGATCGGCAATCACCAGATCGTCGGAATGAATAACCGCGTTGCCACGGCTATATCCCAAGGCGGTTTCGATTTCCTGCGAGGAATGGCCTTTGATCATCCGGGTTTCCTCGGCCGAATAGGATGTAATGCCACGCGCGATTTCAGTGCCCTCGGCATCAAGGATGCGCACCGCATCACCGTGCTTGAAGCTGCCATCAACACCGGCAATCCCCGCCGCCAGCAGGTTTTTGCCTGCCCGCAATGCCTTTGCCGCACCGCCATCAACAATGATGGCCCCGCGTGCCGAAAGCGACGTTGCGATCCAGTGGCGACGTGCCGCAAGCGGGCTTTCACTTGGCAGAAACAGGGTATGTGGCCCGCCTTCGAGCTGCGCCTTTAGCGGATGATAGATGGTGCCGCGCGCGATCATCATGCGGCATCCGGCCTTCATCGCGATTTCGGCGGCCTGCAATTTGGTCACCATGCCGCCGGAGCTATACATCGTCGGCGCGGCACCGGCCATGTCCATGATTTCGGGTGTCAGTTCACGCACCGTCGGGATCAGGGTCGCATCCGGGTTCTTGCGCGGATCAGCGGTATACAGACCATCGATATCGGACAGCAACACCAGCGTATCGGCCGAAATCATGTGGGCAACCTTGGCACCGAGGCGATCATTATCGCCAAAGCGGATTTCTTCGGTGGCAACCGTATCGTTTTCATTGATCAGCGGCACAGCCCCGCGTGCCAACAGGGCATTTAACGTACCGCGCGCATTCAGGTAACGGCGACGGCTTTCCATATCCTCAAGCGTCACAAGAACCTGCGCCATGATCAGGCCATTACGACCCAATGCTTCCTGCCAGACCTGCGACAGGCTGATCTGGCCGGTGGCGGCGGCGGCCTGCTTATCGGCAAGGCTGATGGTGCGGTGATCAAGCCCCAGCAAGCGCCGCCCCATGGCGATCGCGCCACTTGAAACCACGATGACCTCGACCCCGCGTTCGCGCAGAAGTGCGACGTCATCGGCAAGTGCTTCGAGCCAGGCACGGCGAAGCTTGCCGGTATTTTCATCGACCAGAAGGGCAGAACCGACCTTGATGATCAGGCGTTTTGCGTCCGCAAGGCTCACGGTTGGTAGCCCTCATCTTCGCGGCCCTCCATCGCACGGTGCTCGCGCTCTTCGACAATGTGGCGGCGCAGTTCGCGATGAACTTCCTTGACCCCCTGCTGGGTGGCGCCAGACACGATAAAGACTTTCTTGCCGATCCCTTTTTCAAGGATTTCACGCTGCTCCTCGACCATTTCCGGCAGAAGCTGATCGGCCTTGGAAAGGGCGACGATTTCCGGCTTATCTATGAGGACGTCGGCATAGCTTTCAAGCTCTTCGCGAACAGTGCGATAGGTTGCGACCGGGTCCTCGTCCGCGCAATCGATCAGATGCAGCAGAACTTCGCAGCGTTCGATATGGCCCAGGAACCGGGTCCCGATGCCCTTGCCCTCGGATGCGCCTTCGATCAGGCCAGGAATATCGGCCAGAACGAATTCATGATCATCGATCTCAACCACGCCCAGCTGCGGATGCAGGGTGGTGAAGGGATAATCGGCAATTTTCGGACGCGCGCTGGATGACGCGGCAAGGAAGGTGGATTTACCCGCATTGGGCAGACCGACCAGACCGGCATCGGCAATCAGCTTCAGACGCAGCCAGACCGACATTTCCTCGTTCGGCCAGCCTTCTTCAGCACGGCGCGGTGCCTGGTTGGTGGAGGATTTGAAATGGGTATTGCCCCGGCCGCCATCGCCGCCCCGGCAAAGCACAAAGGTCTGGCCCGGCTCAAGCATATCAACAATCAGGGTTTCGCGGTCTTCTTCAAGGATCTGGGTTCCGACCGGGACCTTGATCGTGATCGAGTTGCCCGAACGGCCGGTCCGGTTGCGCCCCATGCCGTGCATGCCGATTTCGGCCTTGAAATGCTGCTGATAACGGAAATCGATCAGGGTGTTGAGGTTTTCAACGGCTTCGACGATCACGTCACCGCCGCGCCCGCCATCGCCGCCATCAGGCCCGCCATATTCGATGAATTTTTCGCGCCGGAAGCTGACCGCACCGGCACCGCCGCGGCCACTGCGTACGTGGATTTTTGCTTCGTCGAGAAACTTCATAACCGGTCCTTTGGGCGATGCCCGTCAATCATTCCGCCCGGCCGGATCGCGATTTCGAAACAGATCGCCTCGCATCGACGGCACGGGAAATTTTCATATAACACATAAAACAAGGGAGGAATGATTGCTCATTCCTCCCTCGAAATCTTTGCTACGGATGAGCGCAGCCGACGGGAGGCTTACGCCTCGGCCGGAACGACACATACATAGGTACGACCCTTGAAGCCCGACTTGAACTGGACGTTGCCGCCAGCCGTCGCAAACAGGGTGTGGTCTTTGGCCAGGCCAACATTGTCGCCTGCATGGAACTTGGTGCCACGCTGACGAACGAGAATGTTACCTGCAACAACCGTCTGGCCGCCGAATTTCTTGACGCCGAGGCGCCGACCTTCGGAGTCGCGACCGTTACGGGAGCTACCACCAGCTTTCTTATGAGCCATGAAACTCTCCTAAAACTGCATCCCGGCCGATCAGGCCGTGATGTCCGTGATGCGCAGAACAGTCAGGTTCTGGCGATGACCATTTTTGCGACGGTAGTTGTGCCGGCGCTTTTTCTTGAAAACGATCACCTTGTCGCCCTTGGTCTGCTCGAGAACTTCTGCATTCACAAAAGCCCCTTTGACCAACGGAGCACCAACCTTCGGCGCACCGTCGCCAGCAACCATGAGAACTTCTTCAAGTTTCACGGTGTCACCGGCCTGGGCAGCGATCTTTTCGACTTTGATAACGTCGTTGGCAGCAACTTTATACTGTTTGCCGCCAGTTTTGATGATTGCATACATCGATATAGTTCCTGAAAAATCATTCTGGAAACGCACACGCGCGCTTCGGTGTCGCTGCTAACTGAAACCGAACCGCTGCGAGAGACGGGTGAAATACCTTTTTCGCCCACCAGAGTCAACCGCAAACCGCACCGTTTCCGGGCTTTGGCCATGGCAGGGACGCATGGCAGAGGTTTGTTTCCCAACCCGGCCCGGCCCAACCGGCAAAAGAGTTCGGGGAAAATACGTTTTCCCTCTTGCATTCTGGCTTAAGGATCGTTAAACAGCGCCTCGAACGCCAGACCACACATGCGGAGAGGTGCCGGAGTGGTCGAACGGGGCGGTCTCGAAAACCGTTGTACTAGCAATAGTACCGTGGGTTCGAATCCCACCCTCTCCGCCATTTACACGTTCGCACCAGAGAAGATTTAGCTGTTGGGAATCCTTACCCCCCCCCCTCCCACAACACTTCCAAAGCGATCCAGAACTCTCAAGAAACACATATTCAAGCGCCACAAGGGATCTTGGAAAAGAGACGCCTTACACCAACCAAGGCAGCACTCTGCATAGTAAAGCACTGTAATTGCTATAACATACTGTCGCTGGTATCTGCTCCCGTTTGAAAAATCCGGTTTCAAGGCACACCCAGTCGAATTCCACTACAAAGACGAAAATCGACGCAGAGTCGTTTGACAGTTGAGATCAAAGCCAAGAACCAATGGAGATTAATATATGGCGTATATTGGATAGAGACAGAGTCACAGGAGCGACAAGACCACATATCACTCATTATTCAAGCAGGACAACCTGACGAATCACAATATTCTGAAAATATTGCTCATACCCTGGAGAACACCCCTCTTCCGAGAAATCAAATTTCGACATATTAGTACTACTTGGATCGAAATCAATATATACAATCTCTCCATCTTTTTTCTTATGCATTCTAGGCAATACATCAAGAACAGAAAGTTTTTTTTCCTTGACCAAAGTATCTTTGCAACTCTTGAGAGCCTATTGCCCCCCCTCCATTGTTACCATAATAGCCAACCATGGATCGAAAACGACCCATCTCTTCAATTCTTCTATCCAAATCTTCACTGTAGAATGGCTATAAGAGATCAAATTTGGAATTTGAGGGCTATAATTGTAGGCCTCAACCGCTCTTGCTTGGAATGCATCAGTAAACAAAGATGCATGTAGAAATATGTCCCGAAAGCCTTGGCACAGAACTACAAAATCGCCACTCATAAGCTGGCTCATTTTATCTTCAAATCCAAGATCAAGAAATGATGCATAACTTTTAGTTGTTGGCCCCTGCATCAAAGGCTTTTCCCATAATTATTCGAGAAGCCCTGTTGCATACCGCACCTCTCTAAACTGACTATTCCCTGTAGGTTGATATTCGATGCTTGCAGCCCCCCCCAGCAAAGGCTATTTGCTCCGAGTCAACATCAATAGAGCGAGTAACACCGACTGAGCGCCGGCTAAGTATCGAATATCCCCCTTGGTAAACAAAAGAAAATGTCGCGTCCAACCATCCCTGCGACTGCCTAACCAACTCGAAATATTCACCATTTAAAAAACAATAATCGAGTATTCGTGGTCCTCTGGCTCATTGACCAAGGGAATACGAACGCTTCCATCGACAACTTTGAGAGCTATCTTTTCTTCTTGAAATTCTATAGAACTTATCTTAGACGGGACATTCGGCAAAACAACGTATTCAACAGATTCAACATCCTCACCAAACACCATTTCCAAATAATCTTTTGTTTGACGATATTCTGAAATGAAGTCATTTCTGAATTAACTTTTATCTTGCTCTGAAAAATACGGGATAAAATCATAATTATACACAAATGCAGCGAGAACCGCAGACATTGTCAGCGCACTATACAGAAGCACTACTCTACTTAAGAACGCCATGCTGTGTTTTTTTTCAATAAAATGACCCACCTTTAGATTTTTATTAAAATCCTACAGCAATAAGAAGTTCTGCAATTCGATGATCATACGTGTGATAGGCCATCACATATTGGTGCGCATTTTTGGCGATGTTGCTCCGATAGTTTACATCACCAAAACGGTCCAGCACGTCATCAAGATTGGAATAGTCTGACGCCAAAGAGATATAATGCTCGTCGGCCTTTAGAATATCGTTATATCGCCCGTTCACCAGTATCTGGCACGTCTGGGTTCCGATTGCGTCGAAATGCCTTGATGAGATGCATTTAGCATAGAACGGCGGACGAGGACGACCTTCGAAAAAGGTCGAATAAATCTCACCAAACTCCATTTGCTCATTAAGTGAAGATTCGTGCTGTACCATGCCCGAACTCAGCACTTTTCTCAAAAACGCTCTAATCTGCCACGGCAATTTATGACCGATTTTTCGAAGCGGAGAGTCATTTGGAATAACCAGAACCTTACCCTTGGTGCGTTCTGCGGTCCATGTCCGGATTTCGTTTATGATCGCGTCGTCTCGTTCCACCCACCAGGACCCAGCTTCACTTGAGACGGTGCCTCGACAGTTATTGAGAAACTGCGCCCATCCCTTTCGGTTCAAGCGCTCCGTGCTGATATTGACGTTCAGCCCCTTTTTTGACATCTCAGGTGACGAAAATAGGTCATGCAAGTTATTACGCTCGCCATCCCCCAGATGAGGCAAATAGCGAACAGCACGAACCCCAATGTCGATTGCGCGATCTGCATCCGACAATACCGGGTAAAACGCATCCGGATTGAGAGCGTGTGGAACAGCCAGCACCGAGTTCTCGACCAAATCCCCCCAAAGAAACTCTCCGGCTTCAAGGGGAAGCTGCGTCGCGATGAAATCTGGTCTGATTACGGCCAAGACATCACGCTTGGCTCCAATTGGAGAACCGGGCAAGTTCACTTCGTTACCAACAAAACTCACCAGTGTTCCGCGACGATCTGCTAGAACATTTGCAAACGGCTCCAAATAGATTGTGGTGTCGCCGTTAGTCGAGTGCAGTAGAACAATCAGATCGGCCTCAGAAACTTCTTTTTTTAAGTCGCTCAGGTTGCCTTTCTGACAGATATTGATCTTCGTTACAGCGAATCTGCTGCTTCGTTCAAAAGCCTCAGTCCAGTCGTCATAATAAGAAAGCCGAGTGGTGTATTCGGCATAGAGAAGCAGCGTGCGTATTGAAGAAGAGCTCATGACGCACGCAAAATTTTCTCGACGATGACAAACGCTGCACGTCCGTCACCAAACTCGGTAATTTCTTTGCGTGGGCCGGCCTCTGGCCCTTTCCACAAACGATTCCATCCCGCCTCGATTGTTTCGGGCCACTCGGTTTCACTGCGCAGGGTAACGCAGGGTTTGGCGTGGAAATAAGCCTCTTTCTGCAACCCTCCGGAATCTGTAAAGACCTGCGTGCAATTGGCAATCAATCCGGCCATCTCCAGATATCCAACCGGGTCGATAATATCAATCCCGTCAAGCGAGACGCCGAACCGCTCGGCTGCGGCTTTTGTTCTTGGATGCAAAGGCAAAACAATCTTCATTCCAGCGGAGTTGTCGCGCAGGAATTCAATCACTTCGCTCAGGCTTTCCGCACTATCTGTATTCTCCGCACGGTGTATCGTCGACAGCGTGTAAGGAACGCCTTTCAAAGAAGCGACAAGCGCACTATTCGGGTCCGCATTGAAACGTTCAATTGCGTCACGGGTCGCGTCATACATGACATCGCCAACATGATGGACCTGATCGACTACGCCTTCATTTGTCAAGTTTTGGACCGCAGCAAATGTCGGACAGAACAGAATATTGCTGACATGGTCTGTAAGAACCCGGTTCACTTCTTCTGGCATTCTACGATTGAATGACCGCAGACCGGCCTCGACATGAGCAACTGGAATATGTAGCTTTGCAGCTGCCAATGCACCAGCCAAGGTTGAGTTCGTATCACCGTAAACCAGAACCCAATCTGGCTTTTCTTCGACAAGAACAGTTTCGATCTTTTCGAGCATACGGCCCGTCATTTGACCGTGATTTCCGCCGTGGACGTCAAGTGAATATGCGGGCTTAGGAATTCCAAGCTCATCGAAGAAAATATCCGACATATTCGCGTCGAAATGCTGGCCGGTGTGTATCATCACCTCCTGCACATCAGGCGTCTGGTCAATGGCACGGGTAATCGTTGCAGCCTTTACAAACTGAGGGCGTGCGCCAACGACCGTAACAACCTTGGTTGGCATTCCTACACCCGATCCATGAAGTAGTCGTGCTGCTTGATGCATGCCTCGATGGTGGATTTGTTCTGGTTCATCCACGTAACAGTGCGCTCAATCCCCTCTCGGACACTAACACTGCATTCAAATCCAAGTTCGCGAAGAGATTTCTCGGTTGAGCCAAACCGTTTACCAGAACGGTCCCAATCACGAGCAGGCTTAAGATCTACCGGTGTTTTATTCCCGGTTACCTCGTTAATGATGGTCGCAAGTTCGAGAATGGACGTCTCCACACCGGACGCAAGATTATAAATCCCGCCATCTTCGCCCTTGGCAGCACAAGCCATAAGGCCGCGCGCCATATCTTCCACAAAAATGAAATCGCGACTGGCATTACCACCATTATCAAGTGGCAAGGCTTCACCATTCATAGCCTTCCAGATGAATGTCGGAGTTACGTTACGCCAGACCGTGTGTACTGTTCCACGCCATTCGCCTGCGCCCAAAATCTCACGCGGGCCATAAACATTCTGGAAGCGCGCCTTAACAATCGGCAACCCATGACGGACCCAGTAGTAGTTGCCGTACAACTCGCCTATCAGCTTGGATATTGAATACGGGCTGTCGTGGTAAAGTGACACCGGGGCATCTTCAGATGTTGCAGATGCTTCGTCGAATGTTTTTTCAGCGACCGCGCATCCTGCAGCAGCGTAAACAACCTTCTTGAGTGATTTAATATCTTTGAGACGTTCGAAAAGCTTCAGACTGGTGAGGGTATTGTTTTCATGATCGGCCATGGGATCATGGATCGACGACTGGTTACCGTGGTAGCAGGAGAGATGCCAAGCATATTCCAAATCATCAGGCAAATTTTTCAGGATCTTGTCACTGGTGATAGAACCAAAAACGAAGGTTACTCTCGGATCATCAACAACGTTGGAAATGTCCGACGAGAGAAGGTTATCAACAATGATGATCTCTTTGGGATCTTGTTCAAGCAGTTTCAGGACGAGGTTGCTACCCACGAAACCTGCACCACCAACAACCAGAACTTTCTTGCCGTTGAACTTGGAAAACTCTTTATCAAGCACTGAACTACCCGCCATTTATTTCTTGAGTCAGCCCCTGTGTCGGTATTTACAACAACCAATACAGAGAGATTACATTCCACAAAACTGTTTCTAAACAATAATGAAACACCCCGATCCACTGCTGCGGACCGGGGTGTCCCCAACTAATTCCTACCCTTGGTCGGGTCAGCCAAATGGCTGTGGATCGCACTCACACCATAATTGTCATACCACTTAAGCATATTGCTTATGGTATCTGCGAAATTCACACGCGCCTTCCACCCGAACGCTTTTTCCGTTTCGGATGGATCAAGGACCACAGCGGGAACGTCGTCATCACCTACAGGTACAACTTTCACCGGCTCATCCAACGTCACACCGAGATGCGCAACCACAGCATCGAAGATGTCTTTGATTGTGTGACCTTCACCGGTTGAAACGTTATACACGCCCGTTGGCGCATCGTCCTGCAAAACCAAGTCCATCAGATCAAAGAAATCGCTCATATCCAGAAAATCGCGAACCGTGTCCGAACAGAAGCAGGATTTTCCATCTTTCAGGCGAGTGTAGAAAGTCGGGATTGGACCGATTGCCAATCGCGGACCCGTGACATTGGCCAGTCGCAACGAGACATATGACAACCCTGACATCGCAAGGTATTGCTCGCCTGCCGTCTTCGAAATGCCATAGCTTGTGAAAGGTGCAGTCGGCGCATCGGCAGGAATTGGAACAACCGCCGGTCGACCATAGCAAAGCGCGGTCTGAAAGTTGATAAAGCGCCGAACGTTATGCGCTTTCGCAGCATTCACAACATTGATCGTTCCGATCACATTGGTGTGTGTATCTTCAGTCCAGTCAGTCAAGTCCTTATAGGCTGCTGCGCTATGAATGACGTAGTCAGGCTGGAATTCAGCAAAGACTTTGTCGACAAGGCTGCTGTCAGCAATCGTGCCTTCAACAACCTTAAGCCCGGCAACGTCGGGAACGACTTCCCGACGCCCCGTTGCAAAATTATCGACAACCAGAATCTCGTGCCCCTGCGGAAGGAGCCGTTCAATCAGGTTTGAACCAAGGCAGCCTGCACCACCAGTAATCAGTATTTTCATATCGAGACTTACTTTTTAGCGTCGTGCTTAAGGTGAGTGTATCCACCGTGAACGCCGAACTCCTGATAATATTCAACACCAAGACGGACGGTTTCTTCAAGCGGGGTAAACTCGATATCGCCGAAATCAGCAAAGGTCCGAGACGGGTCAAGCAAAATTGACTCAGCATCATCCGGACCAAGGTCCCGAACATCCGGTTCCGGATATTCATTGAGCTTCATGGCCTTAACAACCGCATCATACAGCTCAATGATTGCAACGTCTGTTCCCGATGAGAAGTGGTAGGTGCCACTGCCTTGACCATCAGCAGCTTTCACCGCATAACGCGCCAAGTCACCAACAAACACGAAATCACGACGCGACTTTGTCACGAAGCACTGTTTGCCCTGGCTCAGTCGATCAAAGAAGATTGGCAGCGGTCCGCTTACGTTGCGCGGGCCAATTACGTTTGCGAGACGGAAAGTTACGTAATCAATCCCTGAAAGACGAAGATATTCTTCGGTCACAGTTTTGGAGATCGAATAGCTGGAATTGTCCGCATTGATTGGGTGTTTCAACGTAACCGGCTGCTCGTTCGGTTTAACACCATAGCAAAGAGCAGTCTGGAAATAGACGAAACGGCCTACGCCAAATTCCTTCGCAGCATTTACCAGGTTCGCACCGCCAACACAGTTGGTCATAGTGTCGCTGTACCAGTCAGACGGATCTTTATAGGAAGCTGCGGTATGAACAATCACGTCTGGACGAAAATCACCGATCAGCTTGTCGATCAAGCCCTTGTCGGCAATCGAGCCTTCAACAGCGGTCAGATTTGGGTGCGCTGACAGGTGCTCAGGACGACCAGTCGCAAAGTTGTCAATGCTGACAACCTCGTCACCACGCGCCAAAAAGAGTTCTGCAATGTGAGACCCAACCTGTCCACAACCGCCAGTAATAAATGCCTTCATAAATCCTAGACCCTATTCCAAAGTAGTTCCCTGCATACAAACGAAGTATGCGTCTAATTCAACATCGCACGATATTCGCTGGCCTTATCATGGAACTGCTGATGCCACAATTCCAGACTGAGTAATCCCCATGTCTTACGCGAAAAACGACCTGCTTTATCAAAGTTCCTCAGAACGGCGTCGTAATTAATGTAATCACGTGAACGCGCCTTTGAACCATGGAAAATATCGCGAACCATTTCGTTCAGCTCCCCGGCAAACCACTCGCGAAGGGGAACCGGGAAGCCCATCTTGTCTCGACGTTGCAACAATCCCTCAGGCAACACATCTTTGTATGTCTGTTTGATCATATGCTTCATATGGCCACCTTCAAATTTGACGTCTGCCGGTACGGTCGCTGCAAACTCAATAAGAGGATGATCCAGAAGCGGTACGCGGCTTTCCAAACCGTGCGCCATGCTCATTCGGTCTTCCACCTGAAGAAGAGCTGGCAGCAGACACTTGAAGTCAAAATGGGTCATGCTGTCAAAATAGGCTTCCTTTCGGACGTTCCCGCGATTGTTAAATATCGCCTTGAAGTCTTCGAAAACTTTTTCCTTGCTCAATGAGCTCCAATCAACTTCATCAACCATATCGGTTGACCTATCAACCAACCGGAAATAGCGAGCGTCAATAGACTCAAACAAACCTTCACGCCAAAATTCTTTGATCAGCGGCTTGTATTCACGCAAAACGCCCAAGTTTGGAATAATCGATTCAGGCGTAACGACGAAATTACCGTTTTTATAGGTCCCGTCGATCGCAGCCTTAATCGCTTGCTCGAAATAGGCAACAACATACCGGGCGTATCCGCCGAAAATTTCGTCCCCGCCCTGACCGCCTAGGACGACCTTAACATGTTCGCTGGCCAGCTTTGAGACCATGTACTGTGGAAACGACCCTGGACCTGCTACCGGAACATCAAGATGATAAATTACCTTTTCAATATTCTCACGGAAGTCTTCTGCGGTGATATCGATCTGATTGAGCTCAGAGCCGCATTGATCAGCAGCTATTTGCGCATACCTGCTTTCATCATATCCGTCAAAACAGGTAAATTTCCCGTGGAAGGCCTGATTATTCTCTGGCGCATGTTGCCGCGCCAGGATCGCTATAAGGCTTGAGTCAATGCCGCCAGACAAATAGCTGCCGACGGGCACATCGCTTCTCAGATGGACATCAATTGAGTCATCAAGAAGTTCTCTCATCTTACCATCAAAGTAAGAAGCAGTGTGATCATAGTCGATTTCGTAATGGACGTCCCAGTAGCGCTCGACCCGTACCTGGCCGCGTTCTACAATAAGCTGATGGCCTGGCATCAATTGCTTCACACCTTCAAACAGAGTGTGCTCGCCAATTGTGTACTGGAAGGTCAGGTATTCGGCAAAAGCCCCTGCGTCGGTACGAATATCGGGAAGCAGCGGCAGCAACGCCTTAATTTCCGACGCAAAAATCAGGTTGCCCTCAACTATAGCATAGTAAAAGGGCTTAATCCCGAAACGGTCACGTGCCGCCAACAAGCGTTTGCGTTTTTCGTCCCAAATTGCGAACGCAAACATGCCTCGAAAATGCTGAACACAATCAGTGCCATACTTTTCGTAGGTAGCAAGGATTGTTTCAGAGTCTGAAGAGCTTTCGAACGACCATATCGGAGACAACTCTTTCTTAAGCTCAATATAATTGTAGATTTCGCCATTGAACGTTAGAACCGTATCATTCGGTGCTGTCATCGGCTGAGCACCATGATCGGTCAGATCAATGATCGAAAGACGGCGGTGAGCAAGACCAACACTCTTATTTTTTGCAGACCAAGTGCCTGCGCCATCTGGGCCGCGGTGTGCGATCAACTTATTCATTACATTAAGTTTATCATCCAGACGGCCCAACTCCGAACCGCGAAGAGAAATAATCCCAGCAATGCCGCACATCTTAACCTTACCCCCAACCGAACAAAATTTTTCTAACGAAAGGCTTTATTTTACATTCTACGATCTGAATCAACCGTCGGAATACTGGAGACTTCGAATTACGCATAGCCCCTTTGAATTTGCCCCACAATGACGATAGGGCAATAGCAAACCTCATTCGGTACTTAAACCCCAAAGATTTTTTATCAGACGATCGCTCTATCTCAGTAACGAACTTCAGTCCCATATCAGCCTTTCTTGGAATATTAAGCTTCTCAAAGCTGGCCGATATTTCTTTGTCAAAGGCAGCTATAAAAGTCTTCAGTGTCCATTTTGAAGAAAGAGCCACTTCTTCATGCGCCGCCATTATTATCTTGTTCGCCTTCGCAGGGTCGCGAATAAAATCGACAACTTCCTTCATATTTGAATGGTCACGAGAGAGAACTAAAAAATGCCTGTTAGGCTCAAGGACCCCCGAATACTCTCCGTCGTACATAATCATCAAAGTTTTCAGGCACGCAGCTTCGAAACAACGCGGTGAAATTGCCTTGATAACAACTGAACCGTCACGCCCTTCCATGAATAGCTCTTGAACTTCGCGGAACGTTGCTTCGGGATAAAGCCTTACATATTCTTCAATCTTGGAAGATACATGGCCTGTGAAATCAATAAAGCTTGCACCACTTTCTGTACCCAGCACAGCTTTCGAGTTGGCCAGAAATGAGTTCCACTTTTCACCATACAGACGGCAGGATTCCTCTGTAGAAATATCACAAGTTAATTTATATTTACGCGCATCCAGCAAGAAATTTTCGGCGATTTTCCACTTCTCTTGACTGAACTCACCATACCAAGCAGGTAGCTTTCGGGCCCGGTATCCCACGTCGACAGGCCTGTCCAAATAGTTGGGGACAGTGCGCGACAACAAGTGCTCGGGAACAAAGCCGGTCAAAGTAGATACAAAGCGTACTCTCGTAAAATCAACATTGCGATACACCTGCTGGGCTTGAAAATTATTCAATATAGTAAAGACAAGATTAATTCCGAGGTCATTTATCGCTGCACTAGTTTTGTCAGCCCATCTCATTTCATCCTGAACAAAGGCAGCCTTTAATCCTTTGAAATCTGATACGTCATTAAAAACCCCTTTTGATACGTACTGTTCATTAGATATAATTACAGAATAGTGAAAAACTACTACATCAAAAGTATCAAAGTTTATATTCATCGACTTCGCGGACATAACGTCCACTAAAGCAATTCGATGCTGGCTCCAGTTCTTAAACGCAAGAAGGTGATCATTCACAGTTCCTGCTTCTCGCCCAACATTTGAACAAAGAACAATTATATTCATTTTAGTATCCGACTAACTATCAGCCAGCGCGGCAGGTCCCCCGCTTCTCCACCATCCACGGTCGTTCAATTCGAACCATTCGACCAAACTAATCCATTTCCAGAGAGCCCAAGAGTTATTTTTCCGACCGCCCAGATGCTCTTCCCACAACTTAAGCACTTCATCTTGATAATATCCGTCAATCCCGCTTAATCTATCGTCGGTGATCCTCTCAAAGCACCAGTCTTTCAACTCTCCCCTCATCCAGTGATCCAGCGGAGCAGCATACCCAACTTTGTCAACCCGCCACCTGATACTCTCGGGGACGATGCCCGCAGCACATTCACGCAGGATCCTCTTTTGCCACCCGTCTCGAATATATGCGTCATCAGGTAGGCTCATGCAAAGATCAGCGAATTCGTAATCCAGAAAAGGCAGGCGCGCCTCTCTTGAAAAGGCCATAGAGTTCCGGTCAGCATACCGCAACAACATAGGCAGGCTGTTATAGGTGACAGCATCAAATAGAATTCTCCTAAGATCACTATTTTCAGCCCCCAAAGCCTTTTGATCCTTTGAGCCTCCTCGAGCTTTCTTTTTCTGTATAAGTGAAGCAATTTCTTCGTTACTGAACGCAACTTGTGCGTTGAACCGACGCTCCGGCTTTTCGTACCCCTCAGATGCTGAGATGAGCCTGCCATTAAACGCCTGCGTCTCTTTCATTGCTACATCGAAATATCCTTGATCAATAAGATCAAGCTGACGTGTCTTAAAATAATATTGATAACCGGCCAGCAACTCATCAGCCCCCTGCCCATCCAATAAGACCGTCACGTTGTTTTCCTTTGCCAGACGGGCAACACACCACTGCAAATAGATAGACGCCGAGAGAAAAGGCTCCTCCTGATGCCAATGCAGCATCAATGAGTCTTTCTTAAGTCCTTCCGGGTTGGGCGATACCTTCAATGAGTTTACGTGCGTAAATTCTTGGACAGCATCAATTTCATTTTCTTCGGAAATATCTGCATCATCGGGAAAACAGGCAGAAAATGTATGTTGTGTGTTAATATTGCTTTCATTTTGATTAGCAATGATGCCGACGATTACAGACGAATCCAGCCCACCAGATAAGCTAGAACCAACAGGAACATCAGACCGAAGCCTCATTGCCACGCTTTTTTCAAGCTTGGCCTTGAGATCCGATACCGCATCTACATCCCGAACGACGGAATAATCAGGCGTCCAATATTTCCATTCCTTGATATTCCGACCTTCAACAGACAACCATCTCGCCGTTGCTGCGGGGAACCTTTTAATATTTACAAAAAATGTGCGCTCGTCATTCTCGTACCAGTCACCCTTGGCGTAGGCCGTAATGCTTTGGTCATCGATGGTAAGATCAATAAGCGGATGCGCTGTAATCGCCTTCATTTCAGAGGCAATGACCACAGTACTTAGATCTCCGAAACCAATAAAAAGTGGTTTTTCACCGAAACGATCTCGCGCGACAAGCAACCGTTTCTGCAAACGATCATAAAAAATCAAAGAGAACATACCATTAAGTCTAGATAATGCACCCTCCCCCCACTCTATCAACGCAGTAAGAAGTACTTCTGTATCGCCAGATGTTCTGAACTTGTGCCCAAGCTTTGACAGTTCTTCCTTGAGTTCGATAAAATTGTAGATTTCCCCATTGAACACCAATACATATTGATTACAAGCTGACACCATCGGTTGATTGCTCCCCTCAGAGCAATCAACAATCGAAAGTCTTCTATGCCCAAATGCGACCTTACGTTTGGGCGACATCCACTCGCCACAGGCATCGGGTCCTCTGTGTCTCAACCTGTCGCGCAATTCGCATAACAATTTTGTCTCGACAGGTACTACCGGAGACAATATCCCCACAATTCCACACATGACGCGCCTGTTACAAAATATTAGTGACCATTTTTTCTTTTATCTTCGCAGGTATTCTCTGCCAAACAGCACGGCACACTGCGTACAGACATTTATTGTTTTGGATTGTCCCGACAACGTATTTACGAATTACGTACTTGACGTTCTTTCTGTTTATGCTCGGAATTTTTATCGTTAGCCATCCCCCGGATTTTTTGAAATGAATCTTGGAGATATTAGCCAACAACTCTTTACGATCAACGACTCCAAGAGGCAATGGCGGCATAATCTGCTTTACCACGGTATCCCCCGGAACCTGATCGACATATAACGCAAAAATATTGTTTTCCCTAGGCCATCTTATGTAGCGACTAATGACCCGGTCAAAATTCTCAACAAAGGTTTGGTAACTGTATCGCCCGGTATTGATTACATCTTCATAAGCTTTGGCGGTCATATTTTCCAAAAATTCGTGATTTTCCAAAAGATCAAATATTTCATAAATATTTGAAAAATCTTTTTTCAAAGGAATATAGTGCTCCCAAGGCCGAACAACCCCGGAATAGTCCCCCTCGAACAAAACGAGCGCCGTTCTTAACTTTATTGCTTCGAATATCTTAGGAGAAACTTGATTCATGACAATCTCCCCTTCGACGCTGGAAACAAGCTCAAGAGCTTGATCGTAATAGCAGTCCGGTGATAGCCTCTCGCTCATTTTCTTTAATTGATCGGAAATTCTTCCGTCAAAATCAAAGACATTGGAGCCACTTTCAGTTCCCAGCGTTGCCCTGCAACTTCCCAAGAATCTATACCATTGATCCCCGTAAACTCGAAATTGATCATCGACTTCTATATCGATAGACACTGCTTTTTCTTGAGCCAACTTCTTTACTTGCTCACCGATGATATACTTGTCATATCCAAGTTGACCATAAATCGGTGGCAACCGACGCCCACGATAGCCAATCCGGACCTCTCTTTGATCCAAAGGAATGCCAAAGTCCTCAATCCCCGGGCTTTCGGGAACATATCCGGTCAAATTGTTGATAAACTTTGTTCCTGGAAACCGATAAGAAGGATATACCTTTTCGATGTAGTCTTCCGGCACACAGGTGTAAACAATATCGAAACCTAGCGTCTCGATGTAGGAACGCGCTCTTTCGGTATTCTCATATTCATCTTGAATAAAGAGTATCTTGAGTCCGTCAAAGTTTCTCATTTTATTGAAAAACTTCTCTTGCAGATGTCCAACTATAGATAGCCGAATCGAGTAATGCAAAACAACGCAATCAAATGACGAAAAGTCGACCTCGCCTGGATCCGCAGATAAAGCCTGCCAATCATAAATCGAGCATGGGATGTTGAATATGCGGCTGGAGCTGTACTTCGTAAAAGCAGCAACGTGTTCTTGAACCGTTTTGGTCTCAACAGCACCTGCGTCGTATAAAAATGCGATATTTGCGCTTTTTTGATTGCTCTTATTTATCTCATCCTCGATTTTCGCCAACAAAGCATTAAAACGGGAATTATATGAATTCTCCTGAGCAACCTTTCTACGCAGATTCTTGGCCTGACCATCACTCGACACAAACTGCAATTTTACAATCTGCTGCACAAACTCATCTGAATTACTTGCAATTGCGAAAGTATCGGGATGCTTTTGCAGGGCATCAATTGGAACGCTAACAACGGGTAAATCGCATGCAACATACTCAAAGGCCTTAAGAGGCAGAGAATTTTTAATCCAGGCATCGACATAGAATGGGATCAACCCTACCGTCGAGCATTTCAATTCCAAGTAAAGATTCTTGCGGTCTAGCGCCCCCAAATAAATGACGTTTGGCAGCTCTTTGATCGCTTTCCAATCTTTATTGCGTGTAGTTTCTTCCCCTATAAACTTGAATGTCCAATCGTCAAGGCTTTCAACCAAGGTGCGGATCATACCAAAGTCAAGCCGATCGTTCACCCCGCCCTGATATACAGCAATTTTATCAGAATCCCTGCGTGACACGGTCTCTGGCACAACACTATCAATGAAGCCCAGATCACAACCATTCTCAATTACTTGCATGTTCTTAATAGCAGGAATTGCGCGTGCATAAGAGTTAGCGACACCATTACTACATGCAACAACCATATCGACCTTCGGCAAGATCCATCGTAAGGACTTTCTTATGTCGTGGATGCCATCTTCCCAAACTTTGGTATCGGTGAAATAATCTTCAGTTGCGTGATAAACTCTAAATCCTGAACTTAAAGATTCTATCAATAACTTATAGTTAATGGGGTCGTATAACCACACAATCGGACGCCGATACCCGCGGGCGCGCAGAATTTTCTTGATAGTAGATACATCTCGCAACGTGAGTTGCACACTCACATTGACCAATTCAATATTTTTATACTGGGTATCAACAACCCGAACTTCCGATGATATTGTATTCTTATGCTGAAAGAAAAGAACAGGCAGGCTATCTGCAAACCTAGTAGCGTAATGAAATCTATTACTTATCGCCTCTTTGTCCCAGTCGGACCAAGTCAGCATAAGAACGCAATCAAAATCATCAGAAATAGAATAAAACATATTTATAATCTCTAATATCCAGACTTTAATTCAATATGCTTTTCTTTTACTGCTTCCACAACAATCTCATGAGGCCGCATAAATACCCGACACAGCAAACTATTCCACTTATTTACATCAGACGGATTACCTATCTTTTCCAATACTTTCTTTTGAATTAACTCGTAAATCCTCTTAAATGATTTATTATCCATATAAATATCTCGAGGAGTAAAAATACTATATCCATCAATATGATATTTTCTGATCGAGAAACCTGCATCTACGAACATGTCGCGCAACAATTTTTTATTAAAGTTTCTCAAATGGACATACTCATATTTACATCCCATTTTCGGAGAATACTTTAATAAAGACTCCCGGTAAGGCACTCGAATATACGCCCTACCTCTTACTTTCAATGACCGATTAACACTAATAAGATAGGATCCAACATTCAAGACATGTTCCATTACATCGGTACTGGTAACAATATCAAACTCGTTAAGATACGGTAGGTTTTCTGCGTTAGCGAGAACCGGTTGAATCGATCTTTTATTCTCCATTCTCTTAAGATATGGAAGGGAGATATCAACAGCAACTACAGATTCAGCTCCTGCAGAGACAAGAGCTTTAGCAAGAACACCTTGACCAACCCCCAGCTCACAAACACGAGAACCTGTAACGTTGCCAATATACTTTAGCATATTGTTTGCTTGGTGGCCGATATACGTCCGATCCAAAATGGATTCAGACAAGTCATCTTCAGCAATTTCATCGTAGTTCGTCAGGTACTCTTTGAATGCCCGACTCTCGCGATCCGACTGGCTTAGCATTTCGACAACGCCACCAACTCGTCCCGAGCCCCAACCACAAGACGCACACTCATGTCCTGCGTCTTCTCGTGCGCGGGTTACATTGTAACAATTCGGACAAGAATTCATTCTTAACCCCTAAAACCTATTTGTATTAGTTTTGACTATCCATCCATTGCCCAGTCAAAACTATCTTCGATTTATCGCGCATAGATGACTTAACACTCACACATTGTGCTCGCGAAAGAATGTCATATCGCAGAGCGCTTTCTGGACATGCGAGGTCAAAATTCTTATACAATCCACAAGACAGGAAGTAACGTCCCTCCCCAATCGGATTTGTATCAAGCCAAAATTCGACTTTCTTAATGCTACCGCTAGATAACTGATAGTCTTGCTCCGGCTGCACAACTTGACACACCAAGTTACCGACATCATCGTACAAAACAAACAGACAAGAACAGCCGTGAGACCGATCATCTTCACAACAAACTTCAGCAACTAGCCTGACGGGTTCCCCAGTAGAAAAATGATCGATAACCAGACCGTCAGAATTGGTAATATAAGAGCTGTCAATTCTCAACGGCCCTTCACCCCCCCATCTCGAACCGCCAGCCGATGATTTGGGCGACTGCTCATTCGTCGACAAGGATGCATTCTTTTCAGCATCCTTGTTCATCCTCATGATGCGCTCTTCATACTGGTTCACCACAGTGAGCGGGTCACCGGAGGTCAGTATCTGGCCGTTATCGATCCACAGAGCTTTATTCGCGAACTGGAGAATTTGGCTCATGGAGTGTGAAACGATCAGCAAAGTTGCCCCTGAGTCCGTAAGCCGCCGAACTCGTTCTGCTGAGCGAGATGCAAAGTAGGCGTCTCCAGCTCCAAGCACTTCATCAATTATGACAATATCTGGTTTAATCGCAGTTGAAACCGCAAACTGCAGCCGGGCCCTCATACCGAGAGAATATGATTTCATCGGTTGGTTCAAAAAATCGCCAAGCTCACAAAAACTGACGATATCATCAATAGCAGCATCTAGCTCTGATGCAGGCAAACCACTATAGGCCAGCGCTGAACGAATGTTCTCCAGCCCAGTAAATTCCCCATGAAAACCTAAGCCAGTCTGCATCAAGGCCTGAACGTTACCGTTAACCTCAATTTTGCCGGTGGTCGGCGCAAAGTTACCGGTAATCAGCTTCAAGAGTGTTGTTTTACCAGCGCCGTTTCGGCCAATAATACCAACTCTCTCACCTTTCTTGATGTCCAAATTAATGCCATTCAGAGCACTGAATGTCTTATAATTCAATCGCCGCCAAAAGCGCAACCAAGATACGCCCAAGACGTCCAGCGCCTGATCAGAAAAGCTATCATAAAGCTTATACTCCTTCTTCACATCACTCAGACGAATGGCAATATCACTACCAACCAAGGAGCTAGAGCGCTTTGCCCCTCCTGCTTCCACTGAAGCTTTAATTGAATTATGCATAGTCGAAAAACACCGTCTTTGCGCGGGAGAACACATACGCACCAAGAACAAAACTGCCGATGCCAAACACACTAATGCCCAGTAAAATTGGCCATGGCGGCAACATGCCGAGCACAATCAAACTTTGGAAAGAGATCACAAAATACGCCAGCGGATTGAAGTATATAAGAACAGCAAGGGAACTCGGCAGCATATCGGGCGTATAGGCAATCGGACTGGCCACTAACAGGAGAATGGTGACATAGGTCAATATTTGCTGAATGTCTTTCAGAACCAAATTCGCAAGTGACAGTATCCACGCTATGCCCGTAAGAAACATTGCCAACAAGGCCATAACAACGGGTACGAGTAACCAGGTCCAGAACAACTGCCCGAGGAAAACCGTTGCAACAGCGATTATACCAATACCAATCGCCAAGGTTACCAGTGACACAACAACTTCACGCAGCGGCACTAATTCGGCCGGGTAAACTGTATTCAGTAGAATATCCTTGTCTGCAGACAAGGAAGTTGTCGCCAACATCAACCCCTGACTAAAGTTAATCAGCGGTACCAGTCCCGAAAAAATATACAGGACATACAAACCCGGCTCCATATCGGGCGGACGGACGCGAAAGACAACCAAGTATATTGCGGCATAAAGAGAAAGTAGCAACAACGGGCCCAAGACAATCCAAACAAGCCCAAGCACAGAGCCGGCGTAACGCTGGCGCAATGACGTATTTACGGCAGCAAATAGCAAGTGGCGCCGCGACCATATCAAGGTAATCGGAGAGAAAATAAAAGTCGGCTCTTCACGCATTTTTTTGCCAATAGCTTCAGAGTAGAAGAAATTGATTTTCACCCAAGGGTAAACAACAATTTTGCTAGTTTAGGCTTGCTATAACAACGTCGGTGATCCGCTGCAGCTGTTGCTCATCAAGGCCAGGGTGCATCGGAATACTTATCACTTTTCGCGCAAGATTTTCTGAGACATTCATGCCATCCCCCAAATTCGGGAACGACTTGTATGCTGTCTGCATATGCATCGGCACAGGATAATAAATTGCCGTTGCAATACCATGCTCCCGACACGCATTTTCGATCAACGACCTGTCCTCTGCCACAATTGTGAACTGGGCCCAGACAGATTTATACCCTTGCGGTACCTTTTGGCACGATACGTAAGGAGACAGCGTTTCTGTGTAAAATGCCGCGACTTCATTTCTTATTGCTATTTCACTTTCAAAAATCGAAAGTTTTTCTAACAATATCGCCGCCTGTATCGTATCCAGCCTGCTGTTCAATCCAATTCTTACGTTATCGTATTTGTCTTGCCCCTTGCCGTGAAACCTCAAAGAACGCAGCTCTTCGGCTTTTTGAGGTTCATCAGTGAAAATTGCTCCTCCGTCGCCATAGCATCCCAGTGGTTTCGCTGGAAAGAAGCTCGTGGTTGTATAATCCGCCAACACACCGGTGCGACACCCATCAATCTCCGCCCCAAAGCTTTGAGCCGCGTCTGCAATCAGGACCATGCCTTCTCTGGTCGCTATTTCGCGCAAGGCATGATAATTCGCCGGCAATCCAAAGATATCAACAGCCACAATTATCCTCGGCCGCAACCCAAGTGCCTTCGCCTTTTCGATACCTGCTTCGAGACTTGCCGGATCAATGTTGAATGTGCGCGAATCAACATCAACCAATATAGGCGTAGCCCCAGTGCCAGGGACAATTTCAGCCGTCGCAACGAAGGTAAAAGACGGTGCGAATACGGCATCTCCGTGACCAACACCTTCGGCCATCATCACAAGCGACAATGCATCAGTACCATTTGCACAAGTTACAACGTGTTTTGCACCAGTGAACTCTGCAAGTTTCTCTTCGAGCTCCGCAACCTCGGGACCCAGGATGTACTTTCCATGATCAAGAACCCTGGCCACAGCTGCATCAATCCGGTCACGAATACGTTCCTGCTGCGCCGCAAGGTCAATGAGCGCAATCTGTTTAGTCACTTGTTACTTCCTCCAAGAGGCCCTCAGCCACTTCCCGATATTTTCTGCCCTCACGCGGGCATACCAGATCCTCTCCCAGCATTTCACCTGCATGACTTGCCCACCCGATACGTCTTGCCGGAACACCTGCCATTACTGCGAACTTGGGAACATCTCGTGTTACAACGGCCCCGGCACCGATAAAGGCGTACTCATTTATCGTCACACCGCAAACAATCGTGCAATTCGCACCAAGAGATGCACCTCGCTTGACCAGTGTACTCTTGTATTCATCCTTTTTTTCAACCCCGGCACGCGGATTGATTACATTGGTGAACACCATACTTGGACCGCAGAAAACTTCGTCTTCCAACGTTACGTTGTCATAGATCGAGACATTGTTCTGGACCTTCACCCGGTCCCCAAGAACGACCTTGTTCCCGACAAAAACGTTTTGCCCCAAGGAACACCCGGCACCTATGCGCGCACCACCGCACACATGAACCCAATGCCAAATACGACAGTCTTCCTTGATTAACGCGCCCTCATCCACGATCGCTGTCTCATGGATAAAGGTTGATGCACCAATGGTTGTCATAGTTTCACGTTCATGCAGAAAGGATGGAAATCACCAGAAAGCGAGGCCGGTGTCATCTTGCGAATGTCATAAACTGTTTCGATGCAAGCTCGGGCATCTTCAATACCAAACCCGCCACCTGCAAGAATGTCACGATAACTGTCTGTATGCAATTCGGTGAAGCCATCCGAGAATTCAAGCTCTTCGTCTTCAATGAGAATGGAGCGATAGGTTCTCTTACCCGCTGACTTTGCGTCTGCCGGGAGATATTCCGGGTTGATCGACAAGAACCAGCGCACACGAGCATGATCATATTCCAGATAACCAGATGCAACATCAGCCTCATGCAGGTGTACGACATTGTTTCGAACATCACCAAACACCCACCCGAGCATATCAAAGAAATGAACACCAATATTCGAAGCGATACCGCCGGACTTTTTGACATCGCCCTTCCAGCTTACACCATACCAGTGCCCACGGGACGTCAGATATGTCAGATCAACATCAAAGACCTTGTCTTTCGGTGCATTGGCAACCTTGTCACGCAATGCCTTGATTGCCGGATGCAGACGAAGTTGCAGAATGTTGTATATTTTTGCGTCACCCTCGCGCTCGATTTCCGACAGTGCATCTATGTTCCAAGGTGTTAGCACCAAGGGCTTTTCACAAATCGCGTGCGCCTGATTACGGAGTGCGTGACGGATATGAGCATCATGCAGATAGTTTGGAGAGCAAATACTGAAATAATCAACTCCTGTGCCCTGACGTCGCAACAGGTCTATGTGCCGGTCAAAACGCTCGAATTCCACAAAGAAATCCGCATCCGGAAAATGACTGTCAATGACGCCCACTGAATCATTGGGATCAAATGCTGCAACCAGGCTGTTCCCAGTATCCTTGATCGCTTTCATATGGCGTGGAGCTATATACCCAGCGGCACCAACCAATGCAAAGTTCGTCATTTTTGTCCTTCATTCTCTCATATCAAGCAAGGCTCAGGGCAGACACTTCTGCACAAAAACCCCACATTACACAATAGTATTTTCTCGTCAGAGGGTACTCAACCAGAACAAAGCGAAACGGGAGAAAACACCCCACTCAAAAGCATAGGTCATCGCTTCAAGTTCTTTAACTTACATGCTTAGAAGCACTGACCCTCCCCCCATATCAGTCTCACTCATAGGGTGAGTGCTTGGTTTGATTTAAGTGCCATACCCTGAAGGGACCGCAAGGGGCCTTGGGCTCGTTGCGGCCCCTCTTACAGGGCCGTTGAATGCCTGCGCAAACTGAGCCGGTGTTTGATAGTTGAGCAAGGAGTGGGGCCGGATGGTGTTATAGTGTTTCCATCAGGCCTCAATGATCTTGCGGGCTCCGTGGATGCTTGCAAACCAGTTCTCATTTAGGCATTCTGTGTCGGTTTGCTAGGGTGGATAAACCGTAGCTTCACCCCGGTTTTGTACGACCATTCAAACATCGCCCGGGAAGTCAGTTTAGGGCCGTTGTCATGAACCAGTTCGTCCGGATAGCCATGGATAATGGCCAGTTGATCAAGATATCGGGTGAGCCACTTGCCAGATATCGAGACGTCAACAATTTGGCCTAGACAGCCCCGCGTACAATCATCGACGATATTCAAGACCCGGAACCGACGTCCGTTCCACAGGCCATCCGAAACGAAGTCCAAAGACCAACGTTGGTTGCGGCGAACGGCTGCCTTGAGAAGAATGCGATCCCGATGCGCCAGCCGTTTGCGTTTGCGGCGACACACCTGAAGGCCTTCTTCACAATACAGGCGATAGATTCGCTTGGCATTGACCACGAGACCTTGCCTTGCGCAGAAAGACATGCAGGCGCAAATAGCCATAGCGGCGATACTGACCTGCCAACACCTTGAGGCGTGACCGTGCCGGCGCATCATCCTCTCTTCTGGAAGCATAATGCAAAACCGCGCGGCTGATCCCGACAAGCCCGCAGGCGCGGCGTTCGGTAAACTGGTGCTCTGCTGTCAGGTGAGCAACCGCCAAACGCCGCGACGCAGGCTTTAAAAGCTTTTTGCCAAAAGATATTTCAGAGCGGCGTTGTCGAGCATCGATTCCGCATACAGCTTTTTCAGTCTGGCGTTCTCTGCCTCAAGTTCACGAAGCCGCCTGGCATCGGATATCTCCATCCCGCCAAACTTCGACTTCCAACGGCAAAAGGTATGCTTGGCAATACCATGACGGCGGATGATATCCTTCACCGCAAATCCCGCTTCCTGTTCCTTCAAAACCCCGATGATCTGTTCTTGCGAAAAGCGCTTCTTCATCTCGAGTTCTCCTTTGCCTTAGTTTGGAAAACTCACTCCAAAAATGCGACTGTTTTCGGAGAGAAGGTCAGCACTACTGCCATTGAGCAAGAGCACTTGCCTTAACAGCGATATTAACTGAAGCAGCAAAAACCTGGGAGAAAAAACGAAGGAGAGAACCGGCCCAAAGCCGTTTGAACCTAAAGAAGTCCGCACCCTCTATTTGAGGGTTACTCATTTAGTAGGCAAACAAAACTGCGCTAGAGGGAACTCTTAGATGCAAGCTCAAAAACCGCCAAAGTCTCCTCACTCACATGATGCTCGATCCCCTCGGCATCAAATTCCGCGATAGCAGGGTCGACGCCCAATGCGATCAGGAAATTATAGACGATCTCGTGGCGCTTGCGGCATTTCTCGGCAAGCTCCTTACCCTGATCGGTCAGAAAAATCGAGCGATATGGGCGTGATGTGACAAAGCCGTCACGCTCCAGGCGCTTGATCGTATTGTTGACCGTCGCCGCCGTCACGCCAAAGCGTTCGGCAAGGGCGACGGATCGCGCCTCGCCTTCTTCCTGGATCAGGTCGGCGATCATTTCGACGTAATCCTCGGTTACCTCGCGGGCATGGGCGTCGCGCAATTGCGCAAAAACTTCGGCCTTGTTGTGTCGCGGATGACGCGCATTCGGATCGCCCATTCACAGCTCCTTTGAAATCCCCAAGGTCTTCATATCAACATAGTGTGCAAAAATCAATTTAGCCTTGACTAACTTTAAAAGTCCGCACATAAATAGGGGATATTGGCAGACTGATTTTAACTTGCATCACAGGACCGCCTCACATGTCGCTTCGCCGCATCGCCCGGAATTTAGGTTTTGCCCTTGCTGCCGTCTGCGGCTTTGTTGCCGTTTCGGTGACAGCTGCCTCTGCCAAGCCGATTGATGTTGTCGCCACGACATCCATGATCGCCGACGCGGCGCGTCAGGTTGCAGGCGACCGCGCAAAGGTCACCGCCCTGATGGGCCCCGGGGTTGATCCGCATTCCTATCGCCAGACACGCAGCGACATTGCCGCCATGGCGCGCGCCGATCTGGTTTTGTGGCATGGCCTGTATCTTGAGGCACAGCTTGAGGAATTCTTCCTTGATCTGGAAAAGCGCCGCAATGTCATTGCCGTCGGCGAAGCAATCGACACGTCAAAGCTTCTGAGCCATGCGCAATATAAAGGCCGCTATGACCCGCATGTCTGGATGGACCCGCAATTGTGGGAAACCGTGGTGCTGGCGGTTCGTGATGCGCTGATCAAGACCGATCCCGAGGGCGAGGCCACCTATCGCGCCAATGCCGACAAGCATATTGCCGATATCGAAAAGCTGATTACCTACATGCAATTGGTCACCAAAACAGTGCCGGAAAAAAGCCGTGTGCTGTTGACCGCGCATGACGCGTTCAGCTATTTCGGGCGCGGCTATGATTTCGAGGTTCTGGGCATTCAGGGCATTTCAACAGAATCCGAAGCCGGCCTTCGTCGGGTCGAGGAACTGGTCGACACCATTGTTGATCGCAAGATCGCCGCGGTCTTTGTTGAAAGTTCCGTGCCGGAGCGTAATGTGCGCGCCCTGATCGAGGGTGCTGCCGCGCGCGGCCAGAAAGTTGAAATCGGCGGCACGCTGTTTTCCGATGCCATGGGAGAGCCAGGCACCTATGAAGGCACCTATATCGGCATGATCGACCATAACGCGACCCTGATCACCCGTGCGCTTGGCGGCGATGCCCCGGCCACCGGGATGCAGGGCAAACTGGCCGCCGGCTCCTGAGCCGCGCCACCGAAGGAACTGTCATGAGCAACGCAGAACTGATTGCAGAAGCCGGAAAGATCGTTGATGTCGCGGGCAAGGATGCGCCGCTGACGGTGCGTGGCCTTACGGTATCCTATGGCAACAAACCGGCGGTCTTTTCTGTCGATGCCTCTATCCCGGCGGGCTCCATGACCGCAATCATCGGGCCGAACGGGGCGGGCAAATCGACCTTCCTGAAAGGGACACTTGGCGTGATCCCCCGGCTGTCTGGCGAAATACGCATTTTCGGCAAACCGTTTCACGAGGCACGCGACCGGGTGGCCTATGTTCCGCAACGCGCCAGTGTTGACTGGGATTTCCCCGCACGCGTTATCGATGTCGTCCTGATGGGGCTTTATGGCTCGGTCGGGCTGTTTCGTTTCTGGCGGGCGCGCCACCGCCAACAGGCCATGGAATGCCTTGAACGCGTCGGCATGGCCGACTTCGCCACCCGTCAGATCGGGCAGCTTTCCGGCGGTCAGCAGCAACGCGTATTCCTTGCACGCGCATTGGCGCAAAATGCCGAATTTTACCTGCTCGACGAACCCTTTGCCGGGGTCGATGCCGCAACCGAACGGGCCATTGTCGCCGTCCTTAAGGACCTTAAGTCCGAAGGCCGGACAGTTGTTTGCGTGCATCATGACCTATCCACGGTTGCCGAGTATTTTGACCGCGTGCTTCTGATCAATGTGCGCCGCATTGCCGAAGGCCCGGTCGATACCACCTTTACCGCCGCCAATTTGCAGGAAACCTATGGCGGGCGACTGGCGACCACGCATATCGATGAATTGCGTCTTGCCTGATCAAATGCCCGTCTTGGCAAAGCCATCGGAACCACTCAGATGAGTTTTCTTGATTACTTCATAAGCGCCCTTTTCCTTCAGGCCGGATATAACAGCGCCCTTGTCGCGGTTGGGGCCGGGTTGCTGGGCCTTGCCGGGGGTGGTGCCGGTGCGTTTATTTTCCTGCGCAAACGAGCCCTTGTTTCCGATGCGATCAGTCACGCCACCCTGCCCGGTGTTGGTATTGCTTTCATCTTGATGGTTGCCTTTGGCGGGGATGGCCGCTGGTTACCCGGATTGATCATCGGATCGGCCATTTCATCGGGCATCGGGCTTTTGATGGTCGAATGGATCACACGCCAGACCCGCCTGACCGAGGATGCCGCAATCGGGGCGGTTCTGTCGGTTTTCTTTGGGCTTGGCATCGTTTTGCTGACGATTATTCAAACCATGTCGTCAGGCCGTCAGGCCGGGCTTGAAAACTTCCTGCTGGGATCGACCGCTGGCATGCTGATCAGCGAGGCAACCACAATTGCGATTGCCGGTGCCCTTGCCACCGCCTTTGTTTTCATGCTGCGCCGTCCGATGACGCTAGTGGCGTTTGATCCGGAATATGCCGCAACAACCGGTATCAATGTCCGTCATATTGATCTGGCCATGATGGGGCTGGCGCTGATTGTTACCGTGATCGGGCTCAAGATCGTCGGTCTGATCCTGATTGTTGCCCTGCTGATCATTCCGCCGGTTACCGCCCGGTTCTGGACCAATCAGGTCGGACCGATGATCGGTATTGCCGCCGCCATTGGCGGACTTGCCGGTTATATCGGGGCGGTGTTTTCGGCCGCCGCCGCCTCGCTCCCGACCGGGCCGATCATTGTTCTGGTGGCGTTCGGGTTCTTTGTCTTTTCCGCATTGTTTTCACCGCTTCGTGGCGGTCTGGCATCGGCCCTGCGTCATTGGCGTTTCCAGCGCCGCGTGCATCGCCGTCAGGGGCTTTTGGCACTGGCGCGACGCGAACCGATCTATGATGGATTTACCCTTCGCATCCTGCGTCAGTCCGGCATGATACGGCCTGACGGGGTGGCAACCCTGCGTGGTAAAACCGCATCGCAAAAGGCCGCCCATGACGAAGCAAGATGGGCGATGGCGCGGCGCATCCTGCCCGATGATTCAGCGATTGAACGCTATGACGGTCTGACCCCGATCGAGGATATGATGACACAGGATCAGATCGACGAAATCGACCGCGTGATTGCCGAACAGACCGGATCCCCCGCATGATCGACAATCTGATCACCGCCCTGGGTGCTGAATTTGTGCAACTCAGCCTGACACCAATCGTGATCGGTATTCTGGGTGCGGTTGCCTGTGCCCTGCCCGGGAATTTCCTTTTGCTGCGTCGCCAGGCCCTGATCGGAGATGCGATCAGTCATGTCGTCCTACCCGGTATTGTCGTGGCATTTCTGGTAACCGGCACCATCACGGCCGTACCGATGATGATCGGTGCGGGCTGTGCCGCCATTGTTGCCGTCATCGTGATCGAGCTTGTCAAACGGCTTGGCCGGGTTGAGCCGGGGGCCGCGATGGGGCTTGTTTTTACAACCCTTTTTGCCGCCGGTGTGCTGCTGCTTGAAATCACAGACACCAGTTCGGTGCACATCGATGTGCAACATGCGTTGCTGGGCAATCTTGAAAGCCTGATCTGGTTTGATGCCGAAGGATGGCAATCGTTGCTTGACCCGGCGGCCCTGGCAACCCTTCCGCCCCAGTTACCGCGACTGGCGGTCGTTCTTTTGGGGATCGTGCTGTTCATCACGCTATTCTGGAAAGAATTGAAAATATCGACCTTTGATGCCGCCTTTGCCGAGGCGATTGGCATTCGAACCCGTGTACTGGGATTTGCGCTGGTTGTCGCCACCGCAATTGCCGCAGTTGCCGCCTTTGATGCGGTCGGATCGATCATTGTGATTGCGATGTTTGTCTGCCCGCCTGCCGCAGCCCGCCTGATGACCAACCAGCTTGGCTGGCAGATCGGATGGAGCGTTGTGTTTGCCGTAATTTCGGCAGTTCTGGGTTATGTTTTTGCCGGATACGGGCCGGGCTGGTTCGGGTCGCCCTATGCGGTCAGTGCGGCCGGCATGATCGCCACGATTTCCGGTATTATCCTGTTGCTGGCCTGTCTGTTCGGACCGCAACGCAAACGTACCGGCCAGCGCGCCGAAGCGTAAAGGAGGCTTGCATGACAATGACAAAACTGACCGGATCAACACTTGATCTTAAACGGGCATCGCGCCGATTGGCAAAAATCCGCCGCGCGATTGCCGCCGCCCGCAAGCTGGGTGCCTGAAACCGGCATCAGTTTGATCTCGCCCTGAGCCTTCCAGAACGGCATACTGGGAGCATGGTGAAATCTGTATTCTATCGCTATCTGTCGACTGCCTGTTTTAGCTGTCTGCTGTCGGGCATGGCGGGTGGCGTGGCATTACCTGCAAAAGCACAGGAATTCAGAACCCTTGCAGACATCGAACGTGACCTGAACCGTTATGAAAAGGTTGCACTGCACAGTTTCGCCGACCGTGCTTCCTTTCTGTCGATCATTGATCGGACGCTTGGCCTTGATAACATAAAAGGTGTGGATCTGCTGTTTGCCAAACTGCCGCAGTCGCCCTTTACCGTATCGGGACGCCGCGGCAACAATCAGGCAGTACCGTGCCAGATTTTCATTCCGGCAAAAATCGCACCGGGTAGCGGGACTGAAATTTTCGCCGACCTGATGCGCGGCTGGTTTGGCAATCAGCTTCACTATTCCAGCAGTGCCGATCTGACCTATGGCTGGTTGATGCGCCACGAAGTGCGCCATTGCGATCCGTCACATTTCGGCGATGGCGGCACCAAGGAACGCGATAACGAAATCGAAGCCGATCTTTTCGCGCTGAACGTCATCACCGATCCGGTTGTTCGTAAAAAGCTGGCGCAGGATGCGCTGGCATTTCGCATGATCACCGCGACCCTGTTTGCCAGCAGCAGCCATATGACCGGCCTGTCACTGAAACGTGCATTGCATGACACACAATCAGGAAACGATCCGACGGCTGCCGACGAAATGGCGGCCTTTCTTGCGGCGCGACAACAAGTCTTCGATCACGCCAAAGCCATCACCACAGGCCCCCGTCCGACCAATCACGATATCATTCGCGCCGTGATCGAACTGGCAGGCACGCAACAAGGCAATCTGCTGGTTGCGGAAATTCTGGTCGACCTTGATCAGGCCATCGCCCATTTCGCCCCCGAACTGCACGACCGAAGCAAATCAGTCCAATAGCACCTGAACAAAAATCAGGCCGTCTTGCGCCAGAAGGTCATGGCGAGACACTGATCACGGTCAAGGCCGACTTCCTTCCGCCATATCTGATGAATGGATTTATAGCTGGCCTGCTCGACCCCGGCCCAGCAATAGACACGCGCCCGATCCTTGGGCACTTCGATACGGCTGACCGCCTCGCGGATCGGACTGGTATCGGTTGCGGGATGGGTATCACGACACACCCATTCAATCGCGATCCGGCTTTTGGTGGCCAGATCGATGATGTCAGCCGAACTTTGTATCTCGATCAATGCATGTCCGCTGGCATGTTCGGGCAGTTCTTCAAGATAACGGCCAATCGCCGGAAGGGCGGTTTCGTCACCTGCAAACAGGAACCAGTCGGCATCGGGCAGTTCCCCACCCAGCGGCCCGGTCATGCCGATCCGGTCCCCCGGTTGCGCATGAAGCGCAAAGGCAGACCCGGGGCCGTTATCGCCATGCATGACAAAGTCCACCTCGATCCAGCCTGCCTTGGCATCGATCCGGCGGATGGTGTAAACCCTTGGCGCAACCGCATTTTCACCCTCGGGCCAGACCACCATACCATTGGGGGCCAATGTCGGCCATTGCGGTTCGCCAACATCACGTGGCGGGATCAGAAGGCGCATGTGAATGCCATCGCCATCGTAAAATTCCAGATCATCCCCCGCCAGCCGCAACCGGCGCATATGAGATGACAGGTCCGTCACACCAATCACACGAAGTTCCCGGAAGTTCGGCAGCTTGCCGTTGCTTTCCCCCGCCCCCTTCCAGCGGCAGTCAAGATCGGCTTCGGGTACGATGCTTTGCAGGATGGCAATAAGTGCGGCCTTCATCTGTGCAACACCGGCCTCGCTTTTTGAGCCGACTTCGATATCAAGGTGCTTTTCACCGGGCTGCAAAGTCAGATGCCCGACCGAAAGTGAAATCTTCGCACCGTTGTCATCGTTCGTCACATCGCAATCATGTTCGGCATAATAAGCTGCAACCGCGTTTGCGACATCGGCACTTGCGCTCAGAACGATGCGGGTTTTGGCAATCAGCGGGCTGTCAGACTTTACAGGCATCAGATGACTTTCGGTGGCGGTTGGGGGCAACGATTGACCGTGCATCATTGATAATAAAACTGATAGGCATTCTCAATAAAATTATTGTCATTGCAATCGTCGGGTCATGTTACATCATGGCCCGACCCGCACCGGTCGGATGCGTGCACCAATGCATGAATGACCGGAAGTCCATGATCCATAAAGACGAAACAATGCCATGACCGATAAAATCCGCCGCCTGAAGTCCTTTGAATTCGCCACTGCCGTTGATTGGGCCGCACAGGAAGGCTGGAATCCGGGTTTTTCGGACGCGGATGCGTTTTTCAATACCGATCCGCTGGGCTTCTGGGGGACGTTTGACAAACAGGGGCTGGCCGCCGTGATTTCAGCCGTGCATTACAATTCGGATTACGGATTTGTCGGCTTTTACATCTGCCGCCCTGATCGTCGCGGCGAAGGCCTTGGTTTGCGGCTTTGGGAAACCGTGCTGGGCGAGGCGGTTGCCAAAACAATCGGTCTTGATGGCGTTGTCGATCAGCAGGAAAACTATCGTAAATCTGGCTTTGAGTTGGCCCATCGCAACCTGCGCTTTGGCGGCGTGGTTACGGCACAAAACCCGCAAAACGACGACCTGTTCGAACTTCTGATCAATGATATCGCCATCATTGATGCCTTCGAACAGACCTGCAAACTGTTCCCGGAAAGCCGGATCGAGTTTCTGCGCGGCTGGATTTCTGCGGAAAAGCACACCGCACTGGCTCTTCGCGGCCCGATGGGATTGCGCGGCTATGGCGTGATCCGGCCGTGCCGCACCGGGCATAAGGTCGGGCCGCTTTTTGCCGACAATATCGACGATGCCCGCACCCTGTTCCAAGCCCTGCTTGCCACCCGCAAGGAACAGGATCAGCCGGTCTATCTTGATATCCCCGATGGCAATGAAGCCGCCCGTGCCCTGGTCGAAGAACACGGCATGCAGGCGGAATTTGAAACCGCGCGCATGTATCGCGGCAAAGCCCCAGAACTGAATCTTGAAATGACGTTTGGCATTACATCGTTTGAATTAGGCTGACTATCCTTACCGGTGGGTTGAGCCCCCGACAAAAGTCGACTAACAAACGTATAGTATGTCCTAGACATTCGCGATAAGCATATAAGCGGATCGGGAAGGCACAGATATGGATTGTTCGCGCCGAGCGAACGAATTATGCCGGATTTTATCCGCTTGCTATGGAAAATCCGTCTGCAACCTCCCAATTTGATGGATTGAAACGGAAAATATAACCGCCAACACCATGACACGTATCAGGGGTACCGCGTTTTGATGTTTGCCAGAACAGAATGGCTGCCTGACAGTCTGGAAGAAAGATTGCCTTTTTCGATCCCGAACCAGCTTTTGCCGCATGAATTCATAACGCCGGAAAACGTATAAGCATCATGGATATTGCAACACTTATCGGGATCGTCGCCGGTATGGGGGTTATCTTTGGCGCCATCCTTATGGGCGGCAGCCTGAATGCCTTTGTCGATCTGCCATCGATCATGGTTGTTTTTGGCGGCACGGCGGCGGCAACGCTGATTAAATTCCCGATGCGTGATGTGATCAAGTCGCTGAAGATCGGGATCAGGATCGCCTTCAAGAACCCAAAGGAAGATCCGCTGTCGATCTATGAAAAGGCCATCGAACTTTCAACACTGGTGCGCAAGAACGGCCTTCTGGGGCTTGAGAATGTCGAGATTGAAAACGACATCATGGCGCGCGGCATTCGCATGTGTGTTGATGGCCATAGCGGTGAAGTCATTCGAAGTTCGATCTCGAGCGAGGTCGAAAAATCGATCCAGAATGACGAACTTGGCGAACTGATGTTCCGCGGGATTGGTGATACCGCCCCGGCCTTTGGCATGATCGGCACACTGGTCGGTCTGGTGCAGATGCTGGCCAACCTGTCGGACCCCGATGCCATCGGCCCGGCCATGGCGATTGCGATGCTGACCACCTTTTATGGTGCGGTTCTAGCCAACCTGATTGCGCTTCCGGTTGCCGACAAATTGGCCCTTAAGGTCGAACAGCTTAAAAGCACCAAGCAGTTGATTATCGAATCTGTGGTCCAGATTCAATCAAGCCAAAGCCCATTGGTGATGAAGGAAATTCTTGGGCCCTATTTGCCGGGCGGTATCCCCAAAGATACCGACAGCGAAGGCGGCGAATAAACCGCGCAACATTCATTTACGACAGATACATAAGGCAACAGGCGTAGAAGATGGCAAAGAAACCGGCAGCAGGAGCTCCCGCATGGATGGCGACATTCGCCGATCTCATGTCATTGCTGCTCGTGCTGTTTGTGCTGTTGCTCACCTTTGCCGAAATGGATGTCATCAAATACAAACAGATTGCCGGATCGGTCAAAACCGCGTTTGGCTTTAGCAAGCAGGACGAACTGGCCGGTGTTGTCGAACTTGATGGTTCGATCCTTGGCAAGGCGCTGAAACAGCCGACCCCTGACACCCCCCGCATTGTTTCCAACATCCCGCCCGTCGAAACGCCCGAGATCGAGATAAAGGAAGGCGACAGCAAATCTGAAAAGGCCGAGGCCCTCGAAGAAACACTGGAAACCGTGCTTCATAAAATGGGCATGACAAACCAGATCGGCGTTGATCGAAAAGACGGCGACGTGGTTGTCCGTTTTCCAAACGAGATTGCCTTTCCATCCGGCTCTTCGGGGATGACAGCGGAATTTGCGGCCATCCTGAACCGGCTTGTACCGGTCATCAATCAGACCGAAGGTCAGGTCGTGGTTTCCGGCCACACCGATAACATTCCGGTATCGTCAAATTCGCCCTATATCTCGAACTGGGATTTATCGGCGGCGCGGGCCACATCGGTCATCCATTACATGATTGATCAGAATGGTACCGACCCGGCCCGCATGGTTGTGCAGGGCCACGGTGACAGCCGCCCGATTGCCGACAACAGCACGCCCGAAGGCCGGGCACAAAACCGACGCGTCGAAATCATGATCGAAATGGTCGATGACGCCGGAAACAATAGCGGCGCGACGACATCCGGACCGACCGGTGGCACAAACACGGAAACAGGCAGTGATGGCATTCCATCACCCGAACAACGTCGAAGCTTTTCAGTACCGGGCAACCAGTAATCATCGGATGCAACCGGGTGACAAAACTCGATAAAGCAGGCAAGCTTGGTGGAATGACAACGCGGTCGCCAAAAAAACTATCCGTCCTGTATGCCGATTACAGTGACCGGAACATCAAGGCAGTGCAGACAGCACTTGAACCGCTGCATCTGGCGGCCTTTCATGCGAGTGACGACCGCGACGCCATCATCGAACTGACCCGTAAACACCGCCCGGATCTGATCCTGATAGGTCTTTATCTGGACGGTATTCGCGGTATTTCGACCATTCGCGACCTGCGTCAAAGCGCGTCGGATGCCGATCCATTCTGCAATCAGGTCCCGGTCTTGCTAGGCGCGCCAAAACTGGATCGTCGCGCCATGCGCGATGCGGTCGAAGCCGGGATTGAAGGCGTCTTTCGCCAGCCGGTCGACGCCGACCGTTTGCGCAAGATCGTTCAAACCGTGATTAAAAAGCCGCGCCGCTTCGTATTCGAAGACAATTATTTCGGCCCGGCACGCGAAGGCGATAATGTCGCCGAACCATCGCGCAAAATACGCCAGCCCCGCAATGCCAGCGCCCTGATCGACCGCGAGATTGAAAAACCGGCCCGACGTCATGACGACATCAAATCGCCTGAACCTGCCGAGGAACCGGCATCGGATCAGAATGGCGAAAAGCCCGCAGCCAAACCGCGACCGTCGCGGTCCGTCACCCTGAAACCTGCGATGCACTCCAAAACATCATCACGCAACGCTGCCACGGTCACACAGACGTTGGACACCAAACGCTCCACCAGTGCCAAGATCGGCATTGAAACCTCTGATGCCAAACCGGGGAAAACGCAGCGCGACTATAACCTTGATGCGGCAGAATCCGTTCGCGCGGTGCTTTCCCCCGTGCCGCAACCGCTTGAAACCGCCAAACTGACCGATGACAGGGCAGAAGACGCAGACCCGGCCGACACCAGCGTTGATGAAAAGCTGGTTGAAATCGATCTGACCGAAGCCCTTAAGGGGCATCGGCTTTGGGTTGATACCGGCGGCAAGGAGGGGGCGATGATGTCGATCAGGCACGCCGATCTGCGCGATGCCGATCTTGAAGGCATCGACCTGACCCGATGTGCCTTGCCGCATGTGTCATTTCGCAATGCCAATTGCAAAAAGGCGGTGCTGCGTCGTTGCGATATGACGGCGGGCGATTTCATCGGCTGCAATCTGGATCATGCCGTGCTTGCCGCCACCCGTCTTTCCGGTGCCAGCTTTACCGATGCCATCTTGCGCAACACGGTGTTTCTCGGCTCTGATCTGGCAGGTGCATCATTTCGCGCCATGACACTGCACAATTGCGATCTGAGCGGTGCCAATCTTGCCCAAACCGATTTCCGCGATGCCGATCTGTCCACGGCCAAGGGATTGTTCGCCGAACAGATCCAAGGCGCACGGATCAACGCCAATACCCGCCTGCCACGTGACATGAAGCTCAAGGATTAAGGATCAGGCTTAAAGCCTAGCGCCGACCAAACATCTTTTCGATGTCGTGCAGTTTCAGTTCAACATAGGTCGGGCGGCCATGGTTGCACTGCCCTGAATGCGGGGTGGCTTCCATCTGGCGCAATAGTGCATTCATTTCATCAGCATTGAGCTTCCGCCCGGACCGCACCGACCCATGGCATGCCATGGTCGCGCAGACATACATCAGCCGGTCCTTAAGGGCCATGCCCTGCCCCAGTTCGACGATCTCGTCGGCCAGATCGCGCACCAGCCCCGCAACATCAACCTTGCCCAGCATTGCGGGCACTTCGCGCACCACCAGCGCACCGGGGCCAAACGGCTCGATCACCAACCCCAATTCGGCAAATTCTTCGGCACGCTCAGCCACCCGTTCGGCAGATGCCTCGTCCAGTTCGACGACTTCGGGCAACAGCAATCCCTGCCGTTTAACGCCATTTTCCGCCAGATCGGCCTTCATACGTTCATAGACAATGCGTTCGTGGGCGGCATGCTGATCAACAATCACCAAGCCATCGCGGGTCTGGGCGATGATATAGTTTGCATGCACCTGCCCGCGCGCAGCGCCCAGCGGATGATCAACAAATTTGGCGACATCAGTGTCGTCGATCCGTGCCGACGGGGCAGCACCGGCATACCCGCCACCATATCCCCCGGCCAGCGCACTGGCGGCAGCCGCGGCAAATCCGCCATTATCACCGCCGGTCTCTCCACCGGCAAAATCACGCCCGCGATCAAACAGGCCACCAAACGAGGTTGCCGGTGCCTGTGCCGCGTAATCGCGCTGTATGGCTGCCGAACCTGGATGGCTGGGTTGATAGGACCCGAAATTATACCCGCCCGAGGCGGGGCGCCCGCCGCCATAGGGCAAGGATGGTCCGTCACCTTCGCGCCGGGCTGCGCCCAGCGCCATATCGGCCACCGTGGTCGATGCCCGGTGCCCGGCCCCGGCCAAGGCGTGTTTGAGCGCGCCGACGATCAACCCACGAACCATGCCCGGATCACGGAACCGGACCTCGGTTTTGCCAGGATGGACGTTGACGTCAACATCACGGGGCGAAAGTTCAAAAAACAGCGCCAGCAACGGATGACGGTCGCGCGCCAGAAAATCCTGATAGGCCCCGCGCACCGCCCCCTGCAACAGCCGGTCCTTGACCGGGCGGCCATTGACAAACATGAACTGCATCTGCGCGTTGCCACGATTCAATGTCGGCACCCCGGCATAGCCGGTCAGGCGAATGCCTTCGCGTTCTGCTTCGATCTGAAGGGCGTTATCCTGAAATTCACGGCCCATAACTGCCCCCAGCCGTTTCAGGCGGGCATCGAACAAATCACCTTCGCAGGCCGGGTAATTCAAAATCTGCTTGTTGCCGTCCCCCGACAGGGTAAAGCCAACATCGGGCCGCGCCATCGCCAGCCGATCCATGATTTCGCGCGCATACATCTGTTCGGTCCGCGCGGTTTTAAGAAACTTCAGCCGGGCGGGTGTCGCATAGAAAAGGTCGCGTACCTCAACTCGCGTGCCAAACGGGTGGGCCACCGGTTCCGGTACGCTTTTCGCCCCACCTTCAACCGTCAACGTCCAGGCATTTTCCGCCCCGCGCACCCGACTGGTCAGGCGCATCCGTGATACCGATCCGATGGATGGTAAGGCTTCGCCGCGAAACCCCATAAAACCGATATTGAACAGATCATCATCGGGCAGCTTGGACGTCGCGTGACGTTCGACCGCAAGGCCAAGTTCATCGGGCGTCATGCCCTTGCCATCGTCAGTCACCGACAACAGGGTCCGCCCACCATCGCGCAAGGTCACGTCTACCCGCGTTGCCCCGGCATCCAGCGCATTTTCCACCAGTTCCTTCAACGCCGCAGCCGGGCGTTCAACCACCTCACCGGCGGCAATTTGGTTGATCAGGTTCTGGGGCAGGACGCGCAGGGTCATGAAGGGAAATGCTCGTTAAATCGGGGTGATATTATTGTGATTGAAACGAACCTATCAAAGCACAAAGCGCGGCGAAATGCCTTTCACCGCGCTTTGTACATTTTAAAGTCAGGATCGGCTTAAAACGCCAGATCGCCTTCGGGTTTGCCCACCACCGTCACGGTAACATTGGCCGGATCAAGCAGTTCGCTGGCAACCCGGTTGACGTCATCAAGGGTGACGGCCTCGACAAAGCTATTGCGTTTATCAAGGAAGTCCTTGCCCAGTTCCTGCATCTGCATGCCAACCAGCATGCCCGACAGGTTGCCAAGGCTGGTAAAGCGCAGCGGGAAGGCCCCGGTCAGATAGGATTTGGCGTTATCGAGTTCTTCCTGCGACACGCCTTTGTCCTTCATCTTCTGCCATTCATCGCCAATAATCGACAGGCTTTGGCCGATGGCATCGTTGCGCGTCGCAACTCCGCCCGTGATCAGCTCAGCCTTGTCCATATCGGCCAGATAGCTGTATACGCCGTAAGCAAGGCCGCGCTTTTCACGCACTTCCTCTGTCAGGCGCGATGAAAAACCGCCGCCGCCAAGGATATAGTTCATGACATAGGCGGCATAGAAATCCGGGTCCTTGCGCGCGATACCCTTCTGGCCCCAGACTGCCTGGCTTTGCGGGATGTCCTGCTGAATGACCTCGATCCCGCCAAATTTTGGCGTGACTTCGGGAATGGCCGGAAGGTCGCTTTTGTCCGGCAGACCGCCAAAGGCTTCGTCAAGCAATGGGCCGAGTTCCTCGGCCGTGATATCGCCCGCGACCCCGATCACCAGATTGTCGCGCGCCATGGCATGACGGACAAATTCACGGAAATCATTGGCATTCAGGCTACTGACCGATGCCATCGTTCCCGATACCGGATTGGCATAGGGATGATCACCAAAGATCGATTTGAAAAACGCCTTGCCGGCAATATCGCCCGGATCATTTTCCGCCCGGCGCAAGCCCGAAATCACCTGTGCACGGATGCGTTCAACCGCCTCGTCGTCAAAGCGCGGCTCGGTAAGCGCCAGACGCAGAAGATCAATCGCCGTGTCGCGTTCGCGCGTCAATGTCACCATTGATCCGGAAAAATCATCGCGACCGGCATCAAAGGAAATGCTGATCGACCGGTCTTCCATTTCGGTGCGGAAGGTCTGGCTGTCCATTTCGCCAGCCCCCTCGTCGATCAGGCCCGACACCATATTGGCAAGCCCCCCCTTGCCTTCCGGGTCGGTCGCGGAACCGGCCCCCTTGAAGGCAAAATCAACCGTCAGAAGCGGGTTCAGGTGATCTTCGATCAGCCATGCGGTAATGCCGCCATCCGATGTGACTTCCTGTACCTCGACAGCCCTTGCGTGGCTGGCAAATGACGTCATCAACAGGGTGGCCGATGCCAGCCCCAGCAGGGTTTTGCGCATTTTCATTACCGGAATTGTCTTTGCAATATAGCTCATGATCAATGCACCTCCTGCTCGCCGGTGACCGGCGCGGTTGGCATGCCGTTCACCGGGCCGCCTTCGGGCGGCTGCAACCAGCCGGTTACTGAACGTTTATCGTCAAATACCGATTTGGCAGCTTCGTTGACCTGCTCGACCGTTACCGACTTGATCCGATCCGGCCAGCTTTCAACCTGATCGACGGTCAAACCAACCGCCAGCGCTTCGCCCAGGGTACGCGCAGCCGCCGAAAGGGAGTCACGGGCGAAAACCGCACTATCAAGAAGCTTCTGCTTGGCACGCGCCAGTTCTTCCTCGGTCACGCCATTTTCCGCAACCTTGGCAATTTCGGCATCTACCGCCTTCTCCAGATCGGCCAGTTCGACACCGTCGCGCGGGACGGCATACAGGCCAAAGCTTGCCAGATCAACCGCAACCGGGTCATAGAAAGTCCCGGCACTGGTCGCAATCGACTGATCGACAACAAGGGATCGGAAGAAACGGCTGGTCGTGCCCGATCCAAGGATTTCGCTCAGGACCTCAAGCGGGGCGGCCTGATCGGCATTTTCGCTGTTGTAGGACGGTGCAAGGTAATAACGCGACATGGATGCCTGCCCGACGCGCGGATCGGTCAGCGTTACCTTGCGCGGGGCATGCTGGGTCGGTTCCTTGACACGGTGGCGGGTGGCAACGTCGCCCGCCGGAATGACACCATAATATTTTTCGGCCAGCGGTTTAAGCTGATCCATGGTGATGTCCCCGGCCACGACCAGAATGGCGTTATTGGGCGCATACCATTTGCGATAAAACGCCAGCGCGTCATCGGTCGACAGGGTTTCCATCTCATTGAGCCAGCCGATGATCGACCGGCCATAGGGATGGGCCATATAAAGGGCAGCCCGCATCTGTTCACCCAGAAGCGCACCGGGATTGTTATCAATCCGTGATCTGCGTTCTTCGATGATCACGTCGCGTTCGGGTAAAACCACATCATCGGAAAGCTGAAGATTCTGCATCCGGTCGGCTTCCATCTGCATGACCATTTCAAGCCGGTCACGCGCGATATTCTGGAAATACCCGGTATAGTCCCATGCGGTGAATGCATTGTCATTGCCGCCATTGCGCGCAACGATCTTGGAAAAATCACCCGGGGCAATGTCCTTCGTACCCTTGAACATCAGATGTTCAAGGAAATGGGCAATCCCTGATACGCCCTCAGTCTCGTCGGCGGATCCGACCTTGTACCAGACCATATGGGTTACGACCGGGGCGCGGTGATTTTCCACCAGCACAACCTGCATGCCGTTATCAAGGGTCATGGTTTGCGGGCTGAAAACCGCCGCCCCGGCCAAATGGGGGCTCAGGATCATAAGAACAGCGGCAAGCAGGCCAATTGGCCCGCGCGCAAATATCGAAATCGGGGATCGGGTCGGAAATGTCATTACGTCATCCCAATGCTATAAGCAGGATCGCCAGGAAGCAGGCAGGGTGCCTGATCTATACGGCAACGGACAAGTTTTGATTAAGAACTGAATATGACAGAACAAGGGCGCGGAAAGACCGCGCCCTGCCATAATTCGAATTTTGTTCTATTTCCGGGACAACTCACCGGAAAGTGACCGCAACACCCTAGAAGATATCTTCCAGCCAGCCTTTCTGACGGCGTTCGATGACCGGTGTTTCACCTTCGGAAACCGACTCACCCAATGCCTGCTGATCGCGGATGCGCTTGGCTTCGGCTTCGGCATCAACCTGGGTGCCAAATTGCGGTTTTTCCTGCCAGAAGATCAGCTTGTCGACGACGCTGTCGCTTTCTTCGATAAAGATCGATGTTTCACGATCAACCGTGGTGCGGATTGCCGGATCGGCATATTGCGCGCCCGACTGCGACAGCAGGGCAACCTGCCCCTGACTGCGATTGCCATCGGTGATATCACGCTTGACCGCGTCCGGGTCTTCACCGGTCAGGATACGACGCGCCTGATCGGTGGTCGTGCCGGTCTGCGGGCGCGGTGCGCCCGGTTCCGGAACACGCAGCGTGAAATCAGGCGGCAGGCTCAGCGGTGCACGGGAAACAACCTGAAACTCGTCCGGAGCCGTTTTGTTCAGACCAAACGTTTCACGCGTTGATTCACAACCGGACACGGCAAATGCCAAACCGCCCAGCAGCGCAACTTTGAAAATCGATGTCGATAGTTTCCGGGCCATTGATGCCTCTTTACCACTCAGTCTCCGGCACGGAATTGCCGGATCAAAAATTACCTGGATGATTTTTTACCGCCAAACAGGGAATCGATCAACAAAAGGACTGCACCAATCGTAATTGCGCTGTCCGCAATGTTGAAAACCGGCCAATGATAGCCTGCAACATGCATATCGATAAAGTCGGTTACCGCCCCGTGACGCAACCGGTCAACAAGGTTGCCAACCGCCCCGCCAACCACAAGCGCCAGCGCAATGCCCAACAACCGGTCGCGCGTCCGCCACATCCAGATCAGGAAGCCGACGGTAATTGCCGCCGTCGCCAAAATCATGACCCACGGCGCCTGCCCCTGGAACAGGCCGAATGAAACGCCACTGTTCCATGCCAGCAGGAAATTCATGAACGGCGTGACTTCAATCACGCGATGCGGGTTTGACAATCCGTCAATCGCCAGCTGCTTGGTCCACTGATCGACGGCAAAGACAACCGCAATAATGACCAGCCCAAAGACAAAGGCACGATGTTTCATCAACACTCTTTCTGTCTTGCCTGAACACGGTCTTCCGAATGGACAGACCAGAACCGGAAACGGGCCGCCTTATTGGGCGGCCTCGATCCCCATTTCATCAACGGCATCAGCACAGCGCAGGCACACGGTTTTGTGCACCGGGTGGCTGCCGACTTCGGGCAATGTCTGCCAGCAACGCTCGCATTTCTCGCCCTCGGCCAATGCCGGAACCACACCAACGCCGGTAACTTCTTCAAGGGTATAGGCCCCTTCGGGTGCGTCGCCGGTGATCAGTTCTACATCAGATGTGATGGCGATTTCGGCAAGATTAAGGCCATTAAGCGCTTCGACATATTCCGCCGTTGCATAGACCTTCGGTGCGGCATCAAGGCTGGCCCCGATGCGTTTTTCGGCACGTTCCAGTTCCAGCGCACCGGTTACAACGCGACGCAGCTTGCGGATTTTTTCCCACTTGGCGGCCAGCGCGTCGTTTTTCCAGCCATCCGAGATCGTGTTGAACGTCTCGGAATGAACCGAACTGTCGGCACCATAGCGCGCGCGCCATGCCTCGTCGGCGGTAAAGCACAGAACCGGTGCCAGCCAGCGCACCAGACTGTCAAACACGCGGTCCATAACGGTACGCGCCGCACGGCGTTTGGCACTGCTTGGCGCGTCGCAATAAAGCGCGTCCTTGCGGATATCGAGGTAAAACGCCGACATATCAAGCGCACAGAAGTTATGCAGTTCGATAAACAGCGTATGGAAATCGAAATCCGCCGTCGTCTTGCGCACCAGATCGTCCAGCTTGCTCAGACGATGCAGGACCCAGCGTTCCAGTTCCGGCAATTCGTTATCCGCAACCTTTTCCGCCTCGGTAAAGCCGTCAAGATTGCCCAGCAGGAAACGCAGCGTATTACGCAGGCGGCGATAGATGTCCGAATGACGTTCGATGATCTCGTGGCTGATGCGCAGGTCATCGTGATAGTCGGAACTGACCACCCAAAGACGCAGGATATCCGCACCAAGCTTGTTGATGATGTCCTGGGGCGCGATGACGTTGCCAAGCGACTTGGACATCTTGCGGCCTTCGCCGTCCAGAACGAAACCGTGCGTTAGAACCGCGTCATAAGGCGCACGGCCGCGCGTGCCGCAGGATTCCAGCAAAGAGCTATGGAACCAGCCGCGATGCTGATCCGATCCTTCAAGGTAAAGATCAGCCGGCCATTTCAGGTCCTGGCGTTCTTCCAGCACGAAGGCATGGGTCGAACCGGAATCAAACCAGACGTCAAGAACGTCGGTGACCTGTTCGAAATCCTTGGCGTCATATCTGTCGCCCAGGAAATATTGCGCATCGCGGGTGAACCATGCATCGGCACCTTCTTCGCAGAAGGCGTCGTAAACACGGTTCAGCACGTCCTGATCGCGCAGCGGTTCACGGGTGTTTTTATTGATGAACACCGTGATCGGCACCCCCCAGGCACGCTGGCGCGAAACGCACCAGTCCGGGCGATTGGCAATCATCGAATGCAGACGGTTACGCCCGCCTTCCGGCACAAAGCGGGTTTCATCAATCGCCTTCAACGCCTTTTCGCGCAGGTCATTATCCTTCATGGAAATGAACCATTGCGGTGTGGTGCGATAGATAATCGGCGCCTTGGATCGCCAGGAGCACGGATAGGAGTGCTTCAGACGCCCGCGCGACAGCAACGCGCCAACCTCGACCAGCTTGGCAATGACCGCTTCGTTGGCATCGGCTTCCTTGCCATTTTCATCATAGATGCGTTTGCCGGCAAACAGCGGCACGGTCGGGTAATAAGCCCCTTCACCATCCACCATTTCCGGGATTTCAAGACCGTATTTCAGACCGGTTTGGTAATCGTCCGGGCCATGCGTCGGCGCGGTATGGACAAAGCCGGTACCGGTGTCGGTCGTGACATAATCCGCCGCCAGAAGCGGCACGTCAAACTCATAACCCTGCCCACGGAACGGATGGGCGGCAATGGTGCCTTCAAGGTCGGAACCCTTGAAATTGCCAACAACCTTGTGCCCGGTGATGCGACCGTTTTTACAAACGTCTTCGACCAGATCGGCACAGATCGCCATTTTCTCGCCGACCTTGGCCCAGGCTTCTTCGGCGGTTTCGGTCACTTCGATCACGACATAGTCGATCTCGGCCCCGTACGAAATCGCGCGGTTGCCGGGGATCGTCCATGGGGTTGTGGTCCAGATCAGGATCGTCGCATCGGAAAGGGCGTCGACCTTGGATGAAACAACCGGGAACCGGACATGGATCGTTTTGCTGGTGTGGTCGTGATATTCGACCTCGGCCTCGGCCAGGGCGGTTTTTTCGACCACCGACCACATGACCGGCTTCGAGCCCATATAGAGCGAGCCGTTCATCAGGAATTTGCCAAGCTCGCGGGCAATCGATGCCTCGGCCTTGTAATCCATGGTGACATAGGGATTGTCCCAGTCGCCCATCACGCCAAGCCGCTTGAATTCCTCGCGCTGGATATCAAGCCATTTCTGGGCGAACTCGCGGCATTCCTTGCGGAATTCGGCAATCGGCACGTCGTCCTTGTTCTTGCCTTTGGCACGGTATTGTTCTTCGATCTTCCATTCGATCGGAAGCCCGTGACAATCCCAGCCCGGCACATAAACCGCGTTCTTGCCCAGCATCTGCTGCGAACGGGTGATCACGTCTTTCAGGATTTTGTTGAGTGCATGACCAATATGCAGATGGCCATTGGCATAGGGCGGGCCATCATGCAGGACAAACATTTCACGATCCGCCGAAATACCGCGAATTTTGCCATAGAGGTCCTCTTTCGCCCACTGTTCCAGCAGGGTCGGCTCCATCTTTGGCAAACCCGCCCGCATCGGAAAATCGGTCTTGGGCAGGATAACGGTCTTTTTGTATTCGACACTCATCGTGACGGTCCTGTCGTCTTTAAACAAATTACAAGGGCGAACCCCCGGTGATACTGGCTGCCCCCGTAAAGGCGCGCGGATCATAACGGGTTCGTCGACAAATTCAAATCTTGCCGAGAATCTCTTTGGCGGCAATCACATCCGCGGCGATCTGGGCTTTCAGTGCATCAAGCCCGTCGAACTTCTGTTCGCCCCGGATAAAGCCGTGCAAACGCACGCGAACGCGACGGCCATAGATGTCCTGATCGAAATCGAACAGGTGGGCTTCAAGCCCGGCATCCGCATCCCCGCCAAAGCTGGGGCGAACACCAATATTTGCGACTCCGTCGATCCAGCGTTCAACGGTTTCGTCATTTGCGTCCGATATCAGGCCAAGCTGAACGGCATAAACACCAAATTTCGGACGCAGATGATTGCCAAGTGCAACATTGGCAGTCGGGAAACCAATCGTCCGGCCGCGCTGATCGCCCTTGATCACCACACCGGCTACTTCCCACGGGCGCCCCAGCAAATGGGTCGCATCCTGCGGGCGGCCATCGCGCAGCGCCTGTCGGATCGCGGTCGAGGAATAGATGATCCCGTTATCATGCGTCACCGCCTCAATCGCCGTCACGCCGAAACCGGACTTTTCGCCAATTGCACGCAGCAGATCGACATTTCCCGCCCGGCCCTTGCCAAAGCAGAAATCCCAGCCAACGACGACATGGCGCACACCAAGCCCGTTCACCAGAATGCGCTCGATGAATTCTTCGGCGCTCATGGCGGCAAAATCGCGGTCAAAGCGGGCTTCGAAAAACAGCTCAATATCCAGATCAGACGCCGCCGTAATCCTGTCATCAGCCGATGTCAGGCGGAATTCCGGTTCGCCCGCCCGGAACAGCATCCGGGGATGGGGCTCAAACGTAAGGATCCCCAGCGGCGCATCCAGATCGCGGGCGATTTCGCGCGCATGATCAAGCAATGTCTGATGGCCTAGGTGAAGGCCGTCAAAATTACCAATCGCAACGACCGCACCGCGTGCGTCATCTGTCAGATTGTCAAAAGATCGAAAAACGCGCATCCGCGCCGGTCTCTCTTTTTTTGCTCGTCATCATGCCGGCAGATCGCATATCCGCACGGTCCAGCGGGCAGCTATAAAGCGCGCAAGCCCGAAGCGTAAAGACTTTTCCGACAAAAGATGCTTATTGGCGTGACGGCACCATCACCATCGCCTCGCCCGCAATCACGCATTTATCGCCGACATAACAATTGGTTTCCAGAACCACACGGCGCTTGGGCGCGATGATTTCGCGCACCGTGACCTTTGCGGTAACGGTATCGCCAATGCGGACCGGTGCCTTGAACTGCAAATTCTGCGACAGGTAAATCGTGCCCGGCCCCGGAAGACGCGTGCCCAGAACGGTTGAAATAAAACCGGCCGACAGCATGCCATGCGCAATGCGGCCTTCAAACATCGTGGTTTCGGCAAATTCCTGATTAAGATGAACCGGATTTGTATCGCCGGACAATCCGGCAAACATCACGATATCGGTTTCGGTGACGGTTTTGGCGTAGCTGCCGACCATGCCGATCTCGATATCCTCAAGATACAGCCCTTCCAGTCCGTTCATCTCTCTCATTTCCTGACTTTCCTTGCCTGTTTTCGATCGCCACGTCTGACTTCTGATTTATTTTTGCGCCGCAGCATTCGCAATATTATTTCGTGTTTTCTTTTTTCGGCAATGGATAATTGGTTGAACAGGGTAATTTAACCGGCTTGCCATATCGGCTATGCCTGCCCAAATGGGAACTTCCGTCACGCCCCGTCACGGTGCAAACTGCCTCTCAGAACAACAAATTGCGGAAAACGTCCATGAATGCGACCACTGCTGACATCTATGAAATCGCCATGGGCCGATGGAGCCGCCGCCTGTCGCGCAGCTTCCTTGATTTCGTTGCCGCCCCATCCTGCGGTGCGCTGATTGATGTCGGTTGCGGTACCGGGAGCCTCACACTTGCCGCCGCCACGCGCTATCCCAAGGCCCGGATTGTCGGGGTGGACCTGATCCCCGATTACCTGTCCGAAGCCCTTCTCAGCGCTGCCGAGAATGTCAGCTTTGAAACCGGCGACGCCAGCAACCTGCCCTTTGCCGATGACAGCTTCGACACCGCCTTTTCGCAATTGCTGTTAAACGATCTGGATGGTCCGGCGGGTGCTGTTTCGGAAATGGTCCGGGTCACGAAACCGGGCGGGCGGATTGCGGCAAGTGTCTGGGACCGTGCCGGGGGATTATCTTTTATCCGGCTGTTTCTGGATGCTGCCGCGGTTGTCGCCTATCCATCAGGCGATGAATTGCGCAGCAGGATTTTTGATATCCCCTATCAAAGCGAAGACGCCCTGTTTGATCTTTGGTCCGATGCGGGTTTGGGCGATGTTGATACCGCAACCTTGTCGATCCGCATGGATTTTCTGGATTTCGAGGATTACTGGCAGTCGCTTCTGGGGGCACACAGCCTGATCCGCGATTTCTTTAACGATCTTGATCCGGAACTGGCCCTGCAGCTGCGCACCGCTACCGAACGGTCCTATCTGGGGGGCAAGGATGATGGCCGCCGGTCGCTGGTCGCATCCGCCATGGTTGTGCGTGGCATCGTCGGGGAATAGGCGACGATTACATCAAGACCGGCGAAACGGCATCCACAATACCGACCAAAGGCTTTGACTGCGTTTGTCGCGAAATTCCTCAAGTCCGATCTGCATGTCATGATCATTGGTTTGCGTGTGATCGACATAGCTGACAAACAGCCGGTCCCAAACTGACAGGATATTTCCGTAATTGCTGTTGGTTTCGCCTATCAGGCTGGAATGATGGACCCGGTGCATATCAGGCGTCACAATCAATCGGCGCAATAACCGGTCAAACCCGCCGGGCAAATGAACATTGCCGTGATTAAACAGCGCAAATCCGCTTAGCATGCTTTCATAAATCACCACCGCCCAAGGGTCGGCCCCCAGCAAAACAACAAACAGCGATTTGTAGATTGCGGATGCCAAAATCTCGAATGGGTGAAACCGCACCGCGGTCGAGACATCAAATTCGATGTCGCAATGATGCACCCTGTGGAACCGCCAGAAAACCGGCACGATATGCGTCAGGCGGTGCTGCCAGTAAACTGCACAATCAAGCGCGACGATTGCAATCAGGCCACTCAGCCACCCGGGCAGGCTCATCAATTCCTCGCCCTGATTGATCACGCCCCAGCCCTGCTGCCCGGCCAGAATGGCCGCGGCAATCATCGCGGCCCCGATGGTGAAACGGGTTAATGCAGCCCCCATCAACAGCAAACCAAAATTGGTCAGCCACCGCCCCGGGTTGCGCAACCCACCCGCCGGACGATAAGGCATTAACGCCTCCCACATTGCCATCACGACAAGGATGGCGGCAAAGATGCCCAATCTTAAAAACCCTGCCTGTTGATCCATCTTGTTCCTGCCAAACACCACGCACTGCAACGACGACTGTGTCTTTATGGTCATAGTCGATGATATTGAAACAATACAGTACCTTGCCCATCGCAAGTCCATCACCATTATGTTAGATGAAGGATGTGTGACGAAGCAGTCCTGCCAAAAACCGTTTCTGAACCGGTTGTCGCGGGGCACCGGCAGGAGGATTTGATGGGTCAGGCGACAGGACGTATTGCGGCAATGCTATTCGGGGTTCTGATCCTCGTGCCGTTCGCGACCATCGCCCGCGCTGATGGCCCGCCTTTTGACCTGCCGGTCGATTGCCTTTATGGCCAGTGCGATGTGGTTCATTATGTCGATCACGATCCCGGCCCTGAAATCCGTGATTTTGCCTGTGGCACCACCACCTATGAAGGCCATCGCGGAACCGATTTTTCCATTCCTGACGAAGCCACCATGATTGGCGGGGTCGAGGTCAATGCAGTTGCCGCCGGAACCGTGATCGCCACCCGCGACGGGGTCGAGGATATCGACGCCGGCCGTCTGGTCGGGGATGCGCTTAAGGGGATCGAATGCGGCAATGGCATTCTGATCAACCATGATGACGGCTGGCAAAGCCAGTATTGCCATCTGCGCCGCGGATCGCTGGCGGTGAAAAAAGGTGATACGGTCGAACGCGGTCAGACAATCGGACTGATCGGCATGTCCGGTCAGGCCACCTTCCCGCATCTTCATTTCAACCTGCGCAAGGATAACCAGCTGGTCGATCCGTTCAGCGGTACTCCGATGGGTGCCGTCACCCCGCAGGATTGCAATGCCAGTAACGCCGTTCTTTGGACCGAGGCCGCCAAGGAACAGATGTCCTATCGCGCCATAACGCTTTATGCGTCGGGATTTTCGTCGGCCAAACCCAATGCCACCGACATTAAACGCGGCTATGGCAAAAGCAGCGAACTCCCCGCCTCAAGCCCCGGCCTGTTTTTCTGGGCTTATCTGATTGGTGCCAGCAACGGCGATATCATCCGATTAAGCATGGATGGCCCGAACGGCATTGGCGGACACCGCGATTTCACCATCAATGTCGAAAACGATAACGGCCCGCGCGCCAAGTGGTTTTACGTCAATATCAACCGCCCCGGTGATCGCTGGCCCGCAGGGGCCTATCGCGGTGAAGTCACCTTTACCCGCCCCGGCCAACCACCCAGGGAAATCGGCATCACCGAGCTTGCCATTCGCTGACAACGCCGCCGATAACGCTGCGGATAACATGGACATTGCCGACGGGTATCGCAGCACAGCATGCCAATATCGCGGGAATCGGCAGCAACTGAGCCACGTGCCAATTCCGATTCTCGCGTTTTTCATGCGCCGCACCATCAACCTTTGGTTATTTGTGACCAAAACAGGTGCAGAAAAGCTGGCCTTTTCCATCAGGTTGAAAGTTTTTTGACGTTTTTATCAGGACAGCACTTGTATCGGGACCATATGCCTGCATATATTTCAGTCGTGCACCGTGTGGTGCATTAAAAGATACCTGTCATAAGACGGAGTAAAAATGATGAATAAGCGCAAAGCCGTTGCTATCGCCATTGCCCGTGAACAGCAGATCGCCCGTTCGATGGAAATCCTGTTTGCTGGCACCATTCTGGCCCTGATTGCATCGCTCCTGATCCTCTGATCTTTATCCAAGCGCTTTGTCATTTTACCGGTCGTTAGCCAATCGGGGATAACGACCCGAAAGTTCAAGAACATCTTCATGAACAACCGCCGCCTTTTCATCGTTGCCATTACGCGAATTACCAGCCCGGTGGTCTGAGGACCCCGGGACGTGTCTTTTCGCCTACTGGATGCAATGAAAATGTGTGTGCATTGTCATGACCGATCATGCCTTTCTCGCGCCGCTTGAAAGCGCGCAGCCGACCAAATCCGTTTATTGTTTCGCCGTTCACGCCGCCGCAGAACCCGATGTTATGCCGCGTGTGCTGGAACTGTTTTCCAAACGCAATCTTGTCCCCGCAAGCTGGCATTCCACCGTCGCCGACAGCCATGCCGGTTTCAGCGAATTGCAGATCGATATCCAGATTCAGCAACTCGAAACCAAAGTTGCCGAACATATCGCGCGTTGCCTGCGTCAGATCGTGCATGTGAATACGGTTCTGACATCGGAAAAGGGTTATTCCAACTCTGCCCTTGGCGCTTAGGCCTTGGACGCTTAGTCTGTCTGGGTCGCGGCACTGCAACATGATCGTGTTGCAGTGCGCCCCAACCGACGGAGCCCGTCTTGACCTATCTTGACCATATCAAAGCCTGCAACAACGCCAATCCATCGCGCTATGTGCCATTCCGCATTGATGGAATGTCTCTGGGTGCCTTGCGTCCGGACTTTGCCACCGCCCTGTCCGCACTTGGCCCGGACTTTGTCCGCGATGAAAATGGCGAATTTTGCTTTGCGTCACATATCGGAACCCTTGATGATCGCAACCGTTCGCTCGATACCGCCACCAAGGCGCTTTGCGATCAGGGCGTCATCCGTCGTCTGCATGGCGAACGGTTCGATATTCGCCCGACACTGGGTCACGATCCCCTGTGTCAGTTGGATCGGTCCGCCATGCCCTATTTCGGGTTCCGGTCCTGGGGGGTGCATATGAACGGCTATGTGCAAAAAGATGATGGCATCCATATGTGGATTGCCCACCGCGCCAAGGACAAACCGACCTATCCCGGCATGCTCGACAATATGGTTGCAGGCGGCCAGCCGACCGGACTTGGTTTTCTTGAAAACATGATCAAGGAATGTGCCGAAGAAGCCGCCATCCCCGAAAACCTCTCCAGAAATTTGAAACCGGTCGGTACCGTTTCCTATCTTTACGAAACCACCGAAGGGCTAAAGCCCGATGTCATGGTCAATTATGATCTGGAATTGCCCGCCGATTTCGTGCCGCGATGTGCGGACGGCGAAGTCGAACGGTTTGAATTGATGCCTTTGGCCGAGGTTGCCGAAATCGTACGCAGCAGTTTTGATTTCAAATTCAATTGCGCGCTGGTGATCATCGATTTCCTGATTCGCCACGGCTTCCTGACCGCCGACAATGAACCGGATTACAGCCAGCTGACCACCGGGCTGCATCGCAATATTTTCCGATAGGGATTTGTTGATTTGTCCCGCGCAAAAGCGCCCCAAACTTACTGTTTGGTCGGCGGACCGCCCATAAGCGCCCCAACCGCCATCAGGGTCAATTTGGCGCGCAATTCCGGATCAAGCTTGTCCAGATCTTCCTGCTTGTTGCGGATGGCAACCAATGCTTCGGAAATCAGTTTGGCGCGCGCATCGTCGGCTGCACTTGGCATCCGGCTTTTCTTTTTGCCGATCTTGGCATCGGCGGCTTCAAGAGCCTTAAGGATCGCGGCCTGCGGATTATCCGACTGTTCTGTCAGGGTCTCGGCCAAGGCCTGTGCGCGGGCCTCCTCAAAGGACATGCCACTTTCCTGATAGGCCATCGCGCGGTCTTCGATCCGGCGTGCCTGTTTGGCCTGGGCAGCACTGCGTGCGGCCAGTTCGGGATCATTGAGTTGAAGGGACTGTGCATCGCCATAGGCCTTAAGGGCCTCCCGTCCGCGTTTTCCTACGAAAACGCGCAGCAGCGTCTCCTTGAGCATTCCCATCAATCGTTCCTGCTATGGTTTGGTTGCCCGCATCACAAGGCAACCATCATGCACCCAAAGGGTTTCAAAATCATTGCCTGCGGCCGGCAAGCAATATCGCAACGCCTTATATATGTTGCGCAACCCGGTCTTCTTCAATCTCAAGAATGTAACCGACCAGCGCCTCGCAATCATCCGTTCCCAGATGTTCAAGATCAAAGACGAAATCAACATTGTCACGCGCCGGGTCATCGGTTTTCCCGACAATGCCGAATTTGATATATTCCGCATCAAGGGCGGCCAGCGACGATATCACATCGGCTACCCCCACCCGGTCTTCAGCCGTCAGCGACAAACGGATCAGAACCAGAATATCGGCATCGCAATCAACCGCCTGACGGGCAATCGATTGTGCGTCGGAATTTTTCGGGGCGATATCAACGTCAAACCCGCCATCGGCAAACAGGGTCGCGACATGCTTGTGATGGGATTCTTCCGCCGACGATGCCGTCGCCAGAAGCAGTCTGGGGTGGCGGCCTTCCATCTCGGCGAAACGGGCAAGATTGGTCGCAAGTTCAGGAGACGTCATAACACCTCACAGAAATAACCTGTCCAGGATGGACATTCTGCGAACCAGTATTCCAATGAAACCTTGGAACTTCAAGCATTGCGGCAAGGTTTTCTGCATCAGACCTCACAACCGCAAAATGCGGTCAATGGTGGTTCAGCCGCCGATTACCGCCGATGGATCAACCCCGATGACATAGGGATGCGCCCAAAGGAGCACGACATAAAGCAGAATTCCCAGCCCGATATCGCGCCAGCCAAGCGCGCCTTTGGCAAGCCCCGCGACATCAAACCGTCGAGTCCCGTCAAGGATTGCCTTGTATTCGGCCACGTCCATGTGGCGGGCGCGGATTTTTTCCATACGCCAGAACCCGGCAATGGCAAAAACCGTCGCCCCGCCGAAGAACATGAAAGCCACCAGATCACCATTGGGCACGATATGCCCAAGTCCCCACAACATCATGCCCAAAAGCAGCGGATGACGGGTCAAACGATTGATCCCCGGTCGCGCCGGATCAAAGCCCTTTTTTCGTCCTATCGACAACGGACAGGGTTGAATAATCGCCGCAGCCCACAAAATACAGGCAGGCAGCATGAAGGTCAGCGTCACATGGTTTTGCCAGATTTCGTAGGGCCACAGCGCGATGAAGTCCGCATGACGCACTTCATAAATCACCCATCCCAGCAGGAACAGCGACGTGACCGAAAACGTTATAATATATGCCGTGTGACCGATCCTTGCCGTGATCGCACCACGCAGAAGACCGGGCACGATATGCCCCGCCATAAACACCGCGACTGAAACGAAAAACCATGTCAAATGACGATCTCCCCTTTACATTGACGCGCTGTCATGCAAATTGCGCATCTTTCCGCGTGCAGCAAACCGGTCGTCAAACTGGTCCCGATTGGTCCAAAATGGCTAAGACCCTTGCGCCGCGTGATATTAGCGGATACGTCTGTATCCCTGTTTGACTTCGGACAATAAGCACCTGCCTATGGATTTTCCACCGGGCAGACAAAGAAACACGGAATATACTCGAAATGAGCTGGACGCCGGAAAAGATTGAACTGCTGACCTCGCTCTGGAATCAGGGCTGGACCACAGCACGCATCGGTGAAGAACTGGGCGTTGGCAAAAACGCCGTCGTTGGCAAGGCGCACCGCCTTGGCCTGCCCAAGCGCCCCTCCCCGATCCAGCGCCGCGCCGAAGAGAGTGAGCCGAAAAAGGCACCGACCCCGAAAGTACAGAGCAAAGGTATCAGCATCTTTGATCTCGGTGCCGGTATGTGCCGCTGGCCGTTCGGTGATCCGGGCGATGAAGACTTCCATTTCTGCGGCAAGAAATCTGTGCCGAGCAAACCTTACTGCGACGAACATTGCGCAGCCGCCTATCTGAACGGCAAAAACCCGCGCGAAGACGGCCCGCGGAATGTTCCGGGTCGCCCGAATGCGCCGCATATGTCGCACGGTCCCAAAAAGTAACAGTCTGGCTGTCGCTGACCTTCACGGTCTTCGCGCACGCCCAATTAAAAAGCCGCCCTCTTCCGATGGGCGGCTTTTTCTGTTTCGGGTCCAGTCCTATTTCGACTGAAGGACATATTGGGCAAAGCCGTTTTCGTCCTCGCCGACAAAGCTGATATTGTCGGGTGCGTTCATTGCAGAGGATGCCTTGGGACTGGTGACAAACGTCACCTTGGATGCCTCCCCGATGGGGGCCAGGCTCCAGTTGCCATCGGCCTTCGGATCGATTTCCTTTTCCTCAAGGATATAGTTCGCCAGAACCGTACGGTTTTCATCGGGTGCTTCGATGATGATGCTTGATCCATCAAGTCCCGGGAAATTGCCCCCGCCACCAGCACGGTAATTATTGGTCGCAACCACGAATTTCTGATCGTCGGCAACCGGCTTGCCATCATAGGTCAGATTGATGACGCGGTGCGCGTCCTTGTTTACCACCTCGCCTGATGCGTTGTATCTGGCCGGTTGGGTTACATCGATCTGGTAATTGACCCCATCAATGACGTCAAAGTTATAGGTCGGGAATGTCTCGTTGATCAGCGGCTGCTCTTCCCGGCTGTTCGGGTCAATCTGATTGAACTGTACGGCCGACATTTCCAACCATTCACGGACCTGCGCACCATCAAGCAGCACCGCCCGCAATGTATTGGGATAGATATAAAGATCGGCAACGTTCTTTAGTGCGATCTTGCCTTCGGGGATGTCGGTGAAATATTCCGGGCCGCCACGGCCACCGGCCTTGAACGGTGCACCCGCCGACAGGATCGGCATCCCGTCATATTCCGAGCCCTTCAGGATACGTTCCAGATACCATTTCTGGGCATTGGTCACGATCTGGATCGACGGATCATCGGCCACCAGTGCAAAGAAGCTGTTGATCGGGGCGACCGTCGTACCGACACCTTCGCGCATATAGGCAATGGTTGCCTCGTGCTCTTCTTTAACCGCCTCTATCACTTCCGGGTCGGCATCGACCAGCGGGGTGATATCACGGCCTTCTCGGTGATAAATCGGACGTGCTTCCGAAAAGCTGTCGGTCACCTTCCATTCCCCGGCATCATTGACCGAAAGTGTCAGGTCAATCACGCCAAGGTGGCTGCCCCAGAAGCCCGGCATAACGGCGGCCACACCATTGATCGTGCCTTTGGCAAGGTCGACACCGTCTATATTTGCATAGGCATCGGACGGGAACACCGTATGGGCATGGCCAAACAGGATGGCATCAATGCCGTCAACCTGGCTCAGATAATAGGTGGCGTTTTCTTCCATACCTTCACGTGCCAGTGTCGACAGGCCCGAATGCGGCACCGCAATCACGATGTCCGCGCCCTTTTCGCGCATTTCCGGCACGTATTTTCTGGCCATTTCGACAATGTCCTTGGTCACGACATTGCCTTCCAGATTGGCCTTGTCCCACTGCATGATCTGCGGCGGGACAAACCCGATCACGCCGACCTTGGCCTTGTGCTTTTTGCCGTCGCCATCGGTAAATTCACGATCAAGGATCACATAGGGCTGGAAATACGGTTTGTCATTTTCGGCATCATTATCGCCGTCATCGGCAAACACATTGGCACTGACATAGGGGAATTTGGCCCCCGAAAGACTTTTGCCCAGGAAATCGAGACCATAGTTGAATTCATGATTGCCGATATTGGCCGCGTCATAACCCAAAAGGTTCATCGCCTTGTAAACCGGATGCACCTCGCCCTCTTTCAGGCCGTGGCGCTTTGCCATGTAATCGCCAAGCGGGTTGCCCTGGATCAGGTCACCATTATCGATCAGGACGACGTTTTCGGCCTCACCGCGCGCGTTTTTCAACAGGGTCGCGACCTTGGCCAGACCGACCGTATCCGACGAACTGTCACGATAATAATCGTAATTGACCAGATGCGTGTGGATATCGGTGGTTTCCAGAATGCGCAACGATACGGCGCTGTCGGCCAATGCCGTGCCGCTGGCAAGCGCGACCGTCAGTGACAAGACTGATCCCGCAACTGCGCGACCAAAAAATGCACGACCGGCCAGACGAAAATATGACATGTGAAAGGGTCCCTGTTGAAGCGATGCTCGTGCCTGACATTATGATTGTTCGTTTGGTCAGGATTTGAAGATTTTGCGAAAATAGCAAGGCAAACACAAATGAAAACGCCCGCAAGATGATCGCGGGCGTTTTCCATATTGAAATTCTGCACCAGTTCAGGCGGCTTTTGTTACTCCGCCGGGCGCAGCATTGGTTGATCGGACTTATATCCCATAACCACCTCTTTCCCCGGCTCCGGGTCATCGGGCACATTCAGCGCCAGAACCAGTGACACCAACGCCATCGCCGCCCCGGCCAAAAACACCGCTGACGGCGAAATCAGCCACAACAACCCGAACGCCACCGGGATGAACACTGCGGCAATATGGTTGATGGTAAAGCTGACACCCGCCGTGGATGAAATGTCGGCCGGATCGGCGATTTTCTGGAAATAGGTTTTGATCGCAATCGCCATCGCAAAGAACAGATGATCGATGACATAAAGCGCCCCGGCCAGCTTGTCGCTTTCGACAAAGGCATAAGACACAAATACAATGAACAACCCTATATATTCAAATGTCAGGGCCTTGCGTTCGCCCCACTTGCCGATCAGCTTCCCGATCTTGGGGGCCATCACCATATTGATCGCATGGTTCAGAAGGAACAGAAGCGTAATGGTGGCGGCATCATAACCAAACTTCTCGACCATCAGGAACCCGGCAAACACCGTGAAAATCTGGCGGCGTGCCCCGCTCATGAAGGTCAGGGCGTAATAAAGCCAGTACCGTTTACGCAGGATCAGTTTTTTGGTCTGCGGGTGGGCATCGGCAAATTTCGGGAAGGCCATCCAGGCAAACAGCGCGGCAATAACCGTCAAGGCCCCGCCAAACAGATAGACATAGCGATATTCGACATCGAGAAGTTCCAGCATCGCCCAGACAATGCCGAACATCACCAGCGACGATAACGATTTCGCCGAAAGCTGTCGGCCCATCACCATCGCGGTGCGGTCCTTTTTCACCCATTGCAACGACAATGCCTGCTGCATGGTTTCAAAATAATGGAACCCGATCGACATCAGAACCGTCGTGCAATAAAGCCCGACGACGGTGGGGAAATAGCCCGAAATCGCCACCCCGATGCCCAGCACCAGAAGCGAGATCAGCGCAAAGGTCTGCTCGCGCAGGATGATCAGCACAAAAATCGCGGTAAAGGCCATAAAACCCGGAATTTCACGTAACGACTGCAAAATCCCGATCTCTCGACCGGTAAAATCCGCCATCTCGACCGAAAAATTGTTTAACAACGCCATCCATGTCGAAAACGACAACGGCATCGCAGCCGCCATGAAAATCAGCAGCACTTCCGGGTTGCGCCATCCCTTATGCGCAACCGCCCCACCCGACAGATCGGGATTGCCCGGCACCTCGATGGGGGCGGCATGGGTGCTTGTTTCCGGTTGTAAATCCTTGGACATGATGTTTCCCCGCACGGAACCGGTGGCAATTGGGGCACGTGCTTTTATCTGTTTGGTTGGAAGGACTTCAAACTAGCGTTGCCGCACACGTCTGTCTTGCGATAATCTGCCATCATATATTGCAAACAGGACATTCTTATGGATGGATCACGGGATATCCCGAAATATCCGCAACATTCCCGTCCCCGGCCCGATCACCTGCCGCGTCCGGTTTATGTCCGCATGAGCGACCTTCCCGCCGGGTACAGCATCGGCGCGCACAGTCACGACTGGCATCAACTGATTTTTGCCATCGAAGGCACCATGACCGTCACCACCAAAGCCGGCATCTGGGTCGTCCCGCCCCAGCGCGCGGTCTGGGTGCCGCCGGGCGTTGAACATGCCGTCAGTCACGCCACCTTCACCCGTGCGCGCCATATCTATATCGATAAAAATGCCCCGGTCGATTTGCCGGATCGCTGCACGGTGCTGGATGTAAGCCCGCTTCTGCGTGAACTGATCCGGGCCGCAACCGAAATCCCGATTGAATATGACGAAGCCGGGGCTGAGGGGCGGCTGATCCGCGTGCTGCTTGATCAGCTTAAACCGCCCAGAGACGATAACCTGCATCTGCCCGCCCCCAAGGATCCGCGCCTGGCGCGCATCTGCGAACAGTTGCAGGCCAATCCGTCTGATAACCGAACCCTTGATAACTGGTCGCGCGATTGCGGTGCATCGTCACGCACGCTGGCCCGCCTGTTTCAACGCGAAACCGGCATGCCGTTTCGCGACTGGCGGCAAAAGCTGCGCCTGCTTTACGCGCTTGAAAAACTGGCCCATCATCGACCGGTCACCGAGGTCGCTCTTGATCTCGGTTATGAAAACACCTCGGCCTTTATCGCGATGTTTCGCAAGGCCACCGGCAAAACGCCGGGTGGGTATTTCCGGTAACGCAGGAGGATGAAATGAGCGAAAAATCATACAATGGCGGCTGCCAGTGCGGTGCGGTGCGTTATCGTGTCGACAAGCTTGATCTGGATAAATCGATCACTTGCAATTGTTCGCGCTGCCAGAAACTCGGATCGGTTCTGGCCTTTACGCCGCGCGATAATTTCGTACTGAAATCCGGCGGGCAGAACCTGACCGAATATCTTTTCAACGATAAAAAGATCAGTCACCAGTTCTGCAAAACCTGCGGCATCCAAAGCTTTGCCTATGGCCAACTGCCCGACGGCAGCAAAATGGCCGCCATCAACGTCAACTGCCTTGACGATGTCGACCCGCGCAGCCTGACCCCGCATCATGTCGATGGCAAAAGCCACTAATTACCCCCCTCACAATCATCATTCCTGCGAAGGCATGAATCCAGACGGGTCCGCGAACAGATGACAAATTGGTGTATCGACTGCGCGCGATCCCTAAAATCGACCACTGAGTTTCGCTCGACCCTGATATGAAAAAATCTCAGTATTTCATACGACTTATTCAGGGTACTGCTTGATAAGCGGGACATCCTTCCCGCCAAATGCAGGGTAATCCCGAAAATGGGCAGTGTATGGTCCGGGATCGGCTTGCGGCTTGCCGCCACCGGTCTGTTTGCAGTGATGAGTTTGTTTGTCCGTCTGGCCTCGTTCGAGGCACCGGTCGGGCAAATCATGTTCTGGCGAAGCTCTGTCGCCCTGATCCCCATCGTCCTGTATCTGATGTGGCGACGCCAGTTTCCGCGCGGCCTTCGCACCGCCCGACCGTTCGGGCACCTGAAACGCAGCACCTTCGGCCTTGTGTCGATGTTCTTTTCGTTTCTGTCGCTCGCCTATCTGCCGCTTGCCCTTGCGACGGCTCTTGGCTTCCTCGCCCCGCTTCTCGTCTTGCCGGTAGCGATGATCATGTTGCGTGAAAAGCCCGGCATGGCGGTCTTTACCGCGACCTTTGCCGGTTTTGGCGGGGTGTTCCTGATGCTGTGGCCAACATTCTCGACACCGGGGATCGATACCGGCGTTCTGATCGGCATCGGGGCGGGTCTTGCCATGGCGGTCACCACCGCCTTTGCCAAGGTGCAGATCAAGGCCCTGACCAGCACGGAATCATCGGGCACCATCGCATTTTATTTTGCCGTGATCTGCTCGCTTGGCGGTTTGCTGACCCTGCCGTTCGGCTGGGCCGATCCGTCGCCTGAAATCCTGATGTGGCTGATCGGAGCGGGTCTTACCGGCGGTCTTGCCCATATCTTCATGACCGAGGCACTGGCACGTGCGCCCGCATCCACATTGGCGGCATTCGAATATACCGCAATGATCTGGGCGTTGTTGCTGGATGTCACGGTATTTGGCCTGCTGCCCGAACCGGTTTCCCTGTTTGGTGCCTTCCTGATCGTGCTGGCCGCCGCCATCGTGATGTTTGGGGACAAGCTCGGTGTGCCCGTTCCCAAACCCGATATCACTGCCGCCCAGGCACAGGGAAAGCCGGGGGAATAGCCCCCGAAATAGCCCCCGGCCCATTACAAAGCCCGGATCAATCCCGGCTTTCGCGCAATTTGGTCATCGCATGCAGGGCAAGATTGGTGGGAGTTGGAATGCCAAGTTCCGCCCCCTTGCGCACGATATAGCCGTTCAGGAAATCGATCTCGCTGGTTTTGCCCCTCGCCAGATCCTGTGCGGTGGATGAATATTGCCCCGGCATGGTTTCGGCGATCTTTTCAATCGCCCCCCAGACATCGCCGGGTACGGTCACCCCGCATCCCTTGGCGACCGCAAGGCATTCATCAACCGCATTGCGCATGACATCCCAAATGCCTTCGCCCTGAACCAGACGGCCATAGGGCATCTGCGATATTGCCGATAACGCGTTATAGGCACAGTTCAAAATCATCTTGACCCAAAGCGCACCTTGGGCATTATCCGAAATCTCGACCGGGATATGCGCCGGGCGCAGCGTTTCGGCAACGGTTGCACTTTGCGCAGACTGCCCGATTACCAGTTCACCGCGACCATGATGTTTGACATGACCTGGCCCCTCCATGCTGGTCGCGACATACACCACGGTCGGGATCACCGGCAATCCAATGACGGCCGATAAACGTTCGGCGTTATCAACCCCGTTCTGAAGACTCATGACGATGGTATCAGGGGCCAGAAACGGCTTGATCTGCGCCCCGGCATCATTGGTATCGGTGGATTTGACGCAAAACAGAACCAGACCGGCACCAGCAATTGCCGCCACGTCGGCGCTGGCATTCATTTCAATATACTGCTGCGTTCCACCAAATTCCAGAAGCAGTCCATCTCGATTGACAGCATCGACATGGGCTGGCCGTCCGATCAGGGTCACATCATGCCCGGCCCGCGCCAGCATCGCCCCGTAATAACAGCCAACAGCCCCTGCCCCCATCACCGCGATTTTCATGTCTGGTATCCTGCATGTGGTTTTACCAATCAAAGCTCTTGCGCCGATCAGATGTCAAACGCGGCATCAATCGACGACACTTTCCGCCACAGATCAAGCCCCCAACGTCACAACCGACACATGATCGGCCTTCCAGCCCCCCGGCCAAACTTCCGCATCCCCGCCGCGAAGCTCGCGGATCAAACCGATAGGAACATCACGCGCCAGCAAAAGCGGCCCGTCACCCCCATCGTCAAAATCCGGCGCGACATGGGCAAAAACCCCGGTATGGCCAAGCTGCGGCTCGCAAGGAGTAAATACCGAACAGCCAGAATAATTCGTCGGGTTCTGGGTGGTCTGGTTGGCGGTTCCCGTCGTGCCGCATACCGCAATGCTGCACATCAATTCAACCGCACGCGCCTTGGCACAGCCAAACACGCGATGATATCCCGATGGCGTTGCCGTCATGGAAGGCACCAGCAATACATCGATATCAAGCGGTGCCAGCAGACATGAAAGCGCTGGCATTTCGATATCAAGGCAAATCAGCACCGCAATCCGCAATCCCCGCCAGTCAAATGTCGCAAACCTGCTGCCCGGTGTCAGGTTCCAGTTATCGGGTTCCTGTTCACCCGGCGTCAAAGACATTTTATCCTGAACAATGCGCGTGCCTTCGGGTGTGAAAATCATCGCGCTGTTGGTCTGGCCCCGTTCCGGTTTTGCCGGATCGACATGATGGGGCATGCTGCCTGCCACCAGAACCATGTCATGCTTTATTGCCAGTTTTGCCGCGTGATCGCAGGCCGCACTGGCATGATCGGCCATCCATGCCATTTCCTGATCGGTGCGCAAGCCGTCGGGCTTGAACGCCAACCACTGTTCTGATGCATATTCCGGCATGACAAAGATATTCGCCCCGTCCGCCTCGGCCATTTTGTGATCGATGTGATCAACCCAGTCCTGCAAACCGTTCAACGGCACCCCCAGATTGGTCGCCCAAAGGGCAATCGAAACGCTATCGCGGTTTGGCATATCGGTCGTCATGTCATCTTGTCCCATTTGTCGCAAATGTCACCGGACCGGCACAAAGCCGCCCGGTGACACATCTTTTCTTAAGGCAGCTGCCTCACCCCTAGTTCTTGAGCTTGGTCCAGACACGGTTGCGCAAATCGCGCGCCTTGGCCGAGCAATTCTGCCCCGGTATCAGAAGGTCGGCATATTCTTCGGGCATATTGACCGCCGGATCATTTTTCAGCGACTCATCCATGAAGGCGTCTGCGCCCCTGATCCCGTTCATGTAACCGGCATAGTTCGACGCGGCGGCGGCGTTTTCCGGCTGCATCATCCAGTTGATAAAGGTTTTCGCATTCTCAAGGTTCGGCGCACCAGTCGGCACGACGAAATGATCCGACCAATAAGTCAGGCCTTCTTTGGGATACACAAACACTGCCTCGGGAATGGTTTCCTTGGTTCGGTGTGCCGCCCCGTTCCACTGCATATGCATCTGCACTTCGCGGGCCGACATGCGGTCAATCGTGCCTTCAGAGCTGTAAACCGCAATATAGGGTTTTTGTTTCAGCAACACGTCGAGAACCTTTTGCGCCTCGGCCGGGTCTTCCGTGCATTTTTTGACCCCGATATAATACGACGCCGCATTATACATTTCGACTTCGTCATTCAGCGCGCCGATCTTGCCCTGAAACTCTTCGCGCGGCTCGAAAAACTCTTTCCAGCTTTGCTCTATCTCGGCATCAGTCCCAGCCGCGTCGTAGGTAAAGCCGGTGGTGCCCCACAAATAGGTCACCGAATATTTCCGGTCCGGGTCGTATTGCATCGTGTCATGCGGTTTGGCGACATTCTTGAAGTTTTCAAGGCTCTTAGCGTCAAATTCGGTCGCAAGCCCGTCTTTGATCATGGTGTCGACCATATAGTCCGATGCCACCGCGATATCATATCCCGATGCCCCAGCCTGCAATTTCGCCAGCATGGTTTCATTGGAATCATAGACATCAAGCGTCACCTTGATCCCGGTATCGGCTTCGAACTTTTCAATCAGTTCCGGCGGAAAATAGTTCGACCAGTTATACAGGAACAACTCGCCGTCGGCCTTCGCCGCCCCGGCAGACAACAACGCAAGTGCCGATGCTCCCAGAAGTACAGAACGTATGTTCATCCTAAGACTCCCTGTTTTGGACGGTCCTATGTTGATTATTTGCGACCGGCCCGTCCGTAAAACGGTCGCGTTCTGGGGAATGGTCCCTCATCAGTAACGAATGCGGTCAATCAGGAACGAAACGCTGACAAACAGGATCGACACGACCAGCATCAGGGCCGAAACCGCGTTTACCTCTGGCGTGATACCAATACGGATCATGCCAAAAATATAGATCGGCAATGTTGTCGCCCCGGCTCCGCCGACAAAATAGGAAATGACGAAATCATCCAGCGAAATGATGAAGGACAACATCGCACCCGACATGATCCCCGGCCACAATAACGGCAATGTCACACGCCGGAACGCTTTCCATTCATTGGCATAAAGATCAGTTGCCGCCTCGACCAGGGATGGGTCCATTCCTTCAAGCCGGGCTCGAATCGGCAGATAGGCAAACGGAATGCAAAACACCGTATGTGCGGCAATCACACTGATCAGGCCAAGCTTTACGCCCAGCGCCACAAAGAATAGCAGGGTCGCAATCGCGGTCACAATTTCGGGCACCAGCAAGGGCAGCGCCAGCATCGCCGCCACGCCGGTTTCGCCGCGAAACCGCCTGCCCGACATGCCCAATGCCGCCAGTGTCGCGGCAAGGGTCGCAACCACGGTTGCCGAAACAGCAATGATCAATGAATTTCGCGCCGCGCGCAACATATCGTCATTGCCAAGTGCCACCACATACCAGTCGGTCGTAAAGCCGGTCCAAATCGTCGCCAGCCGGTTTTCGTTAAACGACAAAACAATCAGCACGACAATCGGCAGATACAGATAGGCAAAGAAAAAGATCGCCATCGGCGTCACGCCGCGAAACCGCCATAACGGGCTGGAGGAATCAACTTTCATGATTTTTCCTCCGGCAGGGATTTGAACTTCATCGAATAGGCCATCATCGCCAGCAACACCACCGCCAGCAGAACAAAGCCAAGCCCCGCCCCAAACGGCCAGTTACGCGCTGATCCGAACTGACTGCCGATCAGATTGGCGATCATCATGAATTTGCCACCGCCCAGAAGCTCCGGCGTGACATAGGCCCCAAGACAGGGCACGAACACCAGAATACATCCGGCAACAATCCCCGGTGCCGCCAATGGCAAGATCACCCGTGTCATCGCGCGCAGCTTGTCCGCGCCCAGATCGAATGCTGCCTCGATCAACCGATGATCAAGCTTTTCCAGACTGGCATAGATCGGCAAAACCATGAATGGCAGATAGGTATATGTAAGCCCGATCGACACGGCATAGGGCGTGTAAAGGATATCAAGCCCTCCGGTTTCCAACCCCAATGCGCCCAGCAGATTGTCAAACAGCCCGCCATTGCGCAGCAACAGGATCCACGCATAGTTGCGCACAAGGATGTTGGTCCAGAACGGAATGGTCACCAGGAAAATCAGAAAATTCCGGCGGCTTTGCGGTTGGATCGAAATGTAGAAGGCGGTGGGAAAACCCAGAACGAGGGCAAAGACCATGGTCATGGCCGAAAGGCCGAACGACCGCGCGAAGACCTGAAGATAATCGGTATTGATCATCAGGTTGTCCATCAGGTCGCGTTCAAAGATGAAACTGATATAGGCATCAAACGAAAAGACGCCCCAGTTCACCCCGCCATATTCCCCGCGTTCAAGGATCGACACATAGGCCATCTGCATCAGCGGCACGGCCATAAAGAACCCGATATAAACAACCGCCGGAGCAATCAGCCAAAATCGTTTACTACGAAACAGATTGCCCATGATCAATCCACCAGCACGCGGGCGGCATCGGCCGGGATAGTCACCGAAACGGGGTCACCCTTGGCAAAATTGCGGGTTTCGGTCTGGGCATCTGCAGTGCCGCCGGAATTCTGCATCCTGACCCGCAAGGATTGCTGCCCGCCGCCCAGTTCAATGTGATAGGCCGTATCTGTCCCGATATAGACCACACCGGAAACCAGGCCTTCCAATCGGCCTTCTTTGGACTCGCCAGCAGGATCAAGGCTTAACCGTTCCGGGCGGATGGATACCGTTACCTGGCCGGATTTCTGCGGCGCGGTTATCGCTTCGCCAAGCGACACGTCCCCGACACCGTCAACCCGCAACATCAGATCGCCCTGCGCCGACGTCAAAAGCTCCCCGGTCAGGAAATTGCTTTCGCCAATGAAATCGGCAACGAAGCGATGGGTCGGTTGTTCGTAAATCTCGCGCGGGGCACCGATCTGTAAAATGTGACCGGCCTGCATCACTGCAATCCGATCAGACATCGCCAACGCTTCTTCCTGATCATGGGTGACAAAGACAAAGGTGATGCCGGTTTCGGTCTGCAATCGTTTCAGTTCGATTTGCATTTCCTTGCGCAATTTCAGATCAAGGGCGGACAATGGCTCGTCCAGCAACAGAACCTTGGGGGCCGGAGCAAGGGCGCGTGCCAGCGCAATCCTTTGCTGCTGCCCGCCAGAAAGCTGGCTTGGACTTCTGTCGCCATATTGTGCAAGCTGCACCAGTTCCAGCATCTCGTCTGCGCGCGCATTGGCCTGCTTGCGATCAATGCCCTTCATCTCAAGCCCGAATGTGATGTTCTGGCGCACGGTCAAATGCGGAAACAGCGCATAGGACTGGAAAACCGTATTGATCGGCCGCTTGTAGGGCGGCAAGTCCTGCAAGGCCGCACCTTCGAGCAGGATTTCACCCGATGTCGCCTGCTCGAACCCGCCGATCAACCGCAGCAAGGTGGTCTTGCCACAACCCGACGGGCCAAGCATCGTAAAAAATTCGTTATGGAATATATCAACAGAGACATCATCAAGCGCCTTGACAGCGCCTGTGCCACTGCCGAAAGACTTGCTGACAGATCGTGCCGCAACAACAATTTCTGGCATATGCACCCCTGATTTGATTTTCTAAAAATCATACAGGAAGGGGGATGTCATGCAACGCTGTGGCGCATATTACCCGCCCGACACAGGCTATTCCGCAGCTTCTGACAAAAATGCGAAGTCAAACCGTCGAATATTCAATCTGAAATCATAAATCCGTGCAATTGTTCCAACCAATTCAGAGGGATATCGCCGAAAAGCAGGTCAAAACGCGAAATTATCAGATCATTTCTTGATCAGATAATTCCACTGGCGCGCAATTTGGCAATCTGCGCGTCGCTCAGATCCGCCACCTGACGCAGGATGTCATCGCTATGCTGGCCCAGCATCGGCGGCGCGGTTTCACCGGCAATTGGCGTTTTGGAAAATTTGATCGGATTGGCAACTGTGGGCACCTTGCCCGCGGTTGGATGATCAAGATATCGCACCGTATCGCGATGTTTGACCTGCGGGTTATCAAACACCCGATCCAGCGTATTGATCGGACCGCATGGTACATTTGCGGTTTCCAGAATGGCGATCCAGTCATCGGTGGTTTTCATCACCATCGCCTGACGAATTTGCGGCACCAGCGTTTCGCGGTTGGCGACCCGGGACCGGTTGGTGGCATATCGTGCGTCATCGGGCAAATGCCCGATCCCGGCAACGTGGCAAAAGCTTCTGAACTGGCTGTCATTGCCGACCGCAAGGATGATGTAACCATCCGCCGTCGGGAAAGCTTCGTAGGGCACGATATTGGGATGCGCATTGCCAAGCCGCCCAGGCGCCTTGCCCGTCGTCAGGTAATTCATCGCCTGATTGGCAAGGATCGCGGTCTGAACATCCAGCAGAGCCAGATCGACATGCTGTCCCTCGCCCGTCGCATCACGGTGGCGAAGGGCGGCAAGGATGCCAATCGTCGCATAAAGCCCGGTAAAGATATCGGCAACCGCCACACCAACCTTCATCGGCTGGCCGCCCGGTTCCTGATCGGGTGCGCCGGTAATGCTCATAAGCCCGCCCATGGCCTGGATCATGAAATCATAACCCGGCCGGTCCTTATAGGGGCCATCCTGCCCAAAACCGGTGATCGAACAATAGACGATCTTTGGATTGATTTCCGACAGTGATGCGTAATCCAGCCGATATTTGGCAAGCCCGCCGACCTTGAAATTCTCGATCACCACGTCGCATTCAGCGGCAAGTTTATGCAGGATTTCCTGCCCCTCGGGCTTGGTCATATCAATCGTCAGCGACTTTTTGCCGCGATTGGCCGACAGGTAATAGGCCGCCTCGCTGGTATCTTTACCTGTAACGTCCTTGGCATAGGGCGGCCCCCAGCCACGCGTGTCGTCGCCCGCACCCGGACGTTCGATCTTGATCACCTCGGCACCCATATCGGCCAGTGTCTGGCTGGCCCAAGGCCCCGCCAAGACACGCGAAAGATCAAGCACACGAAGTCCAGAAAGCGCGCTGGTCATCATTCCATCCCGGGATCGTCATCAAAAAGGAAAAAGGGCGACACCAAAGATCGGTGCCGCCCGTAATCGAAGTCCTCAGCCCTCGGCGCTGAACGCCTGAATGCCGGTCTGGGCACGTCCAAGGATCAGGGCATGCACATCATGCGTACCTTCATAGGTATTGACCGCTTCAAGGTTCATCACATGGCGGATGACATGGAATTCATCGGCAATGCCGTTGCCGCCATGCATGTCACGGGCAACACGCGCGATATCAAGCGCCTTGCCGCAGTTATTACGCTTCATCAGGGAAATGGCTTCCGGTGCGGCTTTTTCTGCATCCAGCAAACGGCCCAGCTGAAGCGCGCCCTGAAGACCAAGGGTGATTTCGGTCTGCATGTTTGCCAGTTTCAGCTGGATCAGCTGATTGGCGGCCAGCGGACGACCGAACTGTTTGCGATCAAGGGTATATTGACGTGCCGCATGCCAGCAGAATTCAGCAGCCCCCATCGCCCCCCATGCAATGCCGTAACGTGCCTTGTTCAGGCAACCGAACGGCCCGCCAAGGCCCTTGGCATTGGGCAACATGTTTTCCGCCGGGACAAAGACGTTATCCATCACGATTTCACCGGTGATCGACGCACGCAGCGAAAACTTGCCTTCGATCTTTGGCGCGCTCAGGCCCTTCATGCCTTTTTCAAGGATGAAACCGCGAATGACACCTTCGTCATCCTTGCCCCAGACGACAAACACATCGGCGATCGGGCTGTTGGTGATCCACATTTTCGATCCCGACAGGGTGAAACCGCCGTCGGCCTTGCGGGCGCGGGTTTTCATGCCGCCCGGATCGGACCCGTGGTCCGGCTCGGTCAAACCAAAACAGCCAACCCATTCACCGGTCGCCAGTTTCGGAAGGTATTTCTTGCGCTGTTCTTCGCTGCCATAGGCATAGATCGGATGCATCACAAGCGAGCTTTGCACCGACATCGCCGAACGATAACCGCTATCGACGCGTTCGACTTCGCGCGCGACAAGGCCATAGGCCACATGGTTGACACCCGGTCCGCCGTATTCTTCGGGGATGGTCGGGCCAAGCAGGCCAAGTTCGCCCATCTCGGTCATGATTTCGCGATGGAAAATCTCGTGCCGGTTGGCTTCGAGAACACGGGTCTGAAGGTTTTCCTGACAATAGGCGCGCGCCGCGTCACGGATCATGCGTTCTTCTTCGCTCAGCTGATCTTCAATCATCAGCGGGTCTTCCCAGTGAAAAGGTGCGCGGCTTGCCATCGTCCTGATCCCTTATGAAATTTTTGAAACCAAAGCAGGGATGACGCCATAGAAGGGCGAGACGGCATCATCCCTGAAAGCTTATCGCTTCTGGGCTAAAGCTAGGGATTGGCAGGCAAGCTTGCAAATGATAAATCGGATATAGTTTATGCGTAAAACTCATAAACTAGCGACAACAAGCCCAGATAAAGCGCAAATATCGCCATATTTCGAGCAATCAGATCATGAGCCGCCGCATCCCGAGCCTTAAAGCGCTGAGTTGTTTTGAGCAGACCGCCCGCTTTGGCAGCGCATCACGCGCCGCCGAGGAGCTTTACCTGACGCAAAGTGCCGTCAGCCGCCAGATACAGGGGCTTGAAGACTGGCTGGGCTGCAAACTGTTTGCCCGCCAGAAGCAGCGCCTCGTCCTGACAGTCGAAGGCGAAAGTTATTTACAGGCAATCCGCCCGGCGCTGGATCAGCTTGAAACCGCCACCCTGACATTCCTGTCTGGCGGAGCCGAGGGCGGGGTTTTGACCATCGCCGCCCCGCCGACTTTCGGGTCGCGCTGCCTGATCCCGTTGCTGCCCGATTTTCGCGGCCGCCATCCCGATATCGTCATCAACTTCATTTCACGGATCGGCATTCCCGATTTTGACCGTGAACAGATCGACATTGCGGTGCTGTTTGGCGATGGAAACTGGCCCGGGCTGGATGCGCATTTGCTGCATGGCGAGGAAATGGTCCCGATCTGCAGCCCGAAGCTGATCGAGAATCTGGATTACTCACCAAAACCAAATAATCTTCGTGATTATTCACTTTTACACATAGCCACCCGCCCCCGCGGATGGAGCGACTGGCTGGCAGCGAGTGACCTTACCGATATTGATGGGGAAAACGGTCCGAAGTTCGAACATTTCACCATGGCGATGCAAGCCGCCATCGCAGGCCTTGGGGTGGCGTTGCTGCCGACATTCGCGATCGAGGATGAATTGGCCAATGGCCGGATCGTTGCCCCCTTTGGCCCGCCACGCGCAAGCCCGTTTCATTATTACGCGACAAGCCCGGTCGGCCGGTCACGCAATCCGAAAATCCGGGCTTTCATGACCTGGCTTGATCAGCGCAAAAAACAGGAAGAACTGACGGCATAAAAGGCAGGCTCAACTTGCCTTTCTGCCTTCAAGCGCGCGCAGTGCATTCATGCCGCGACGGCGCAGAAGATCGGCTTCTTCGGGACCATCGATGATTTCAAGCAGCCGGACAATCGCCATCATGTTGCGCTGGGCATTATCCAGTTCGTCGGCATCAAGCCGCCCCATGCCATCCACCCCGGCACGCCCGATCTGGTTAAGCTTTTTCTTGAGCTCCACCACCGCCTTTGTCGCCGAACTTTGCGCGGCCAGAACATGCGAAATGCGCGCGGTTTCGGCAATCGCCTCGGCTGATTGTTCAGCGGCCAGAACCTTTTCCTCGTCAAAGGGCTGGGCAAAAATCGGGCGCACACCCTGCCGGCCGGACCCCGGGCCCTGCTTGGTTTCGATCTGCGGCAGGGCATCGATGATGCGATCAGGGCTGGCACCAAACATGGTATTGGCCATCGCCTTGGACACCCGACGGCGCGTTTCCAGAAGCTTCTCGCCCCAGCGGCCATCCTTGCGGATGTTAAATTCACGCGTGATGCGGGTAAATTCCGACGCATACCAGCGCGCAAGCGACAGGATGTGATGTTCGCCCTTGCCCGCACCGACCCCCTGTTCGATCTCGATCACGGTTTCCGCCAGAAGATCAATGATCAGATCACCGGTGGTCGCAAGATTGGTGCTGGAAATCGTTCGGTCATCGGCCTTGCTTGATAGCACGCGGATCAGTTTGAAAAGTTCGCTTGGCCGAAGCAGCCGGGCCAGAACAGCCAAAAGGTAAACCGGCTCGTATCCCGGTTTTTCTTCGGAAATCTCAACAAACCGGTCGCGCAGCCAACTGATATCGGCCGTGCCCAGACTTCTGATCGGGGCCGATGGGAACCGTTTGCGCATCGCAGTGATTTCTTCGCCAACATTCAGGATTTTGCCGATCTGCTCGAATGCGGGAAGATGGCTGCGCGAACCAAGCCGCGTTGCCAATGCGCGTTCGGTCTTGACCCCGTTCAGCGAATTTTCGATTTCCTGCGCAATGCACACCGACGCCAGCTTCCACATCCGGCGTTCTGCCTGCTCAAGCATATCCTGATCACGTTTGGCCGCCGCCTTTTCGATATCGGCAATCGCCTTGGTCATTTCAGGGCCGCCCGTGGCCTCGACCACCTTCCAGATCGGCATCAGGGATGAACGGCTGATACGGATACTTTTCTCGACCGGTGGTGCCGAAGTCAGCAGATCTTCGAAAGGATCGCAGAACTGGCGCATCGGCGTCGGATAGCGTTCAGGCTTCAGCGACGCCAGACGCGGGCGCAGGATTTGCAAAATCTGTTCATGCGGCAACGGCAGCTTGGGATCGGCGCGGTCACTTTCGATTGCGCGGGTAAAGCGGGCAATTTCCGAACTGCTCAGCGATTCAAACAGATCACCAAGCTGGGAAACACCCATATTAGCGGCATTTTCAACCTTCACGCCGACTGCCTCCGGAACCGCTCCAGCCGGTCGACCATGTCGGCGTCAATTTCACCACTGCCCAGTTTGCGCAACTCGGACGCCCACAACATCTGGTTAACACGGACATCGACCCAGAATTCATATTCAATTTTCTCTAGTGCCTCGATCGGCAGGACCGGCGCAAAACTTGCGATTTCCTCGACAATTTCACGCTGCCGAACCCGATCATGTTGCGGACGCGACCGCCACAGATCAATCAGCTCCTGCCACCCGTCAAGCACCCACCACAAGCGGTCAATATGCTTTTGCATATCTTCCTTGGCCTTGGCCCAGTCTTGCAGGACCTTGCCCAGTTCATTGTTCCACAAATCAATCTTGCGCAGCAACCGCAAGGCATGGTCCTTGGTGGCACTGGCGGCATTGATCACGCGTGTCGCCATAAAGCGGAAATCGGATTGTTCGGAAATCGACCATTCCTCGACATCGCCGGCAAGTTTCTGCAAACCGAATGTCAAATGACGCAGCGGCCCTTCGCACCCCTCTATCGCAAGGCCTACCGGCGCGCTCAGGATGCTCCAGTCACCCAGGGTATCGATGATCGAATCATTTTCCAAACCGGTCGATGTCGCAAAACGGTTCAGCGCCTTGCGCGCCCTGATCTGACCATCCATGGTCAGCAGGTCTTCGCGCTTCATGTCCTGAACGTCATTACCGCCAAGCTGGCGCAGCGCCTGATAAAGCAGCGTCAGTTGCCCCAGTTCACGTGCGGCCTTTTCGTCCTTGTTGCCGGTAATCCCGGCACGAGCCAGCGCAACACCGCCAACACCAGTCACCGCCACCGCGCGCGCATGCTCGCGCACCATTTCCGGGGTGAATTTTTCAAGTGTGATCAACCGGTCAAACAGCATCCGGTCATGAACCGACAGATCAAAAACCTCGCGCAGGGTTTCAAGCGGCATTTCATAGGTGCCAAGCCCGCCCGAAAGCCCCGGAAGACTGACAAGCGTGCGACCGCTTTGGCCGATCAATACGCGCGAATAGCGCAAGCTTTTGGTCGTGAATGGTGTCCGCACGCCGCGCGACGCAAAAGATGCGGGCAAACAGGACAAGGCATCGGGCTGCCCTGCACCGATTTTGGGGGAACTACCTGCCCCTTTATTTGCAAGCTGCTGTCTGGTCATTCTCGGCTTTGATCAACCCATCCCGACTAATCTATTCTTCGGTCCATCTGCTTTTGGCCTTTCGCGCTCTCAGCTCACGCCATCGGTACCGCTGCCAAGCTTATACTAACGCGCAGGCCAGTCCACGACAAAGGAACCGGTTTTGCGAACTTGCAGGTTACCGGGACAAGCTGATGAAACCCTTAACGCTTCGGATAGGTCAAACAGGCCGGAAGATCAATGCTCAATAACCGCAAAAGTGCAGAAACCCGCCCCAAAACAACTTTTGCCCCCTGCGCCCGGGGTCAGATCGAACATCAAAGTGTTTCCTTCGCCTTTTCCCAGGTATTGACATAAGCCTTCCATTCCGCGCCATCGGGGATGCTTTCATCGATATTGACCATGTCGGCACAGTCGATCATCACCGCCACCTCGTCGGTTTCAACCGGCACCTTGATCATGGTTTTCTGATAGGAACACGGATGCGGACCATGCGGGAAACCGCTGGGGTGGAAGGTTGCCATACCGGGCTTGATATTGCCCCGGCTGTAAAACTCGCCCCGGTGATAGAAGATGAACTCGTCGAAATCCTCGTTCGAGTGATAGAACGGCACGCGAAGCGTCCCTGATTCACCTTCGCCAATTTTCGGCACAAAGGTACTAATGGCAAACCGGTTGGCGACAAAGGTGCTGTGTGCCGCGGGCGGCACTGGCTGATCCGGTTGACGATCCTGTCGCAAGTCGCGCCAGTTCAACCTTACGACACTCAGGTCGCCCTGCCAGCCCACCGCATCCAGCGGATTATAGGGATAGGTCAGGGTCGAAATTGCATTGCGACGCTTGATGTGAATTTCCCAATAGGCTTCGTCCTGCTGGGCACGGAATTTGTCATCAAGTCGCGGCACTTCGAAACTGGTCGGGTTGATCGACGGATGACCTGCCGACTGGGTGTCGTTTGGCAGGCCAAAGGCATCGTTGGTGGCCTCGATAAACAGGAATTCGGACGGATCGGTTGCCTCGAACCGCCAGGCCGTGCCGCGCGGCAGCAGGATGTAATCCCCATCACGATAGGGCATGTGGCCGTAATCGCAATAAAGCGCGCCGCTGCCATTGTGAACAAAAGCAAGCGTATCGCCATCGGCATTGCGCGCCAGCGCATGCATTTTGCCATCCAGCCGCCAATAGCGGACTTCCATCACGGCATTATGCACAATACGGCGCGCCTGCAACGGGCAATCCGGCCCGGCGGCCAACTTGTTCAGATCGAACGCCCGCGGTCGAAGCGGCCCTTCGAAAGAAGCCCAGCCTGCCGGTGGGTGTTTATGATAAATGTGTGCTGATGGCCCAAGGAACCCGTTACGCCCTATTTCGCGTTCATGAACGGTAACGGATGGGGAATTTGTTGAACCTGCGGCATTCTTGGACGCTGCAACGCAATTGCCTTCGCTGTTCGGAAGACGAATCCAGTTCTTCACCTGACACCTCCCGGCCGGATCGGCCATATAAAAGGGCTTGTCGGATTTGCCCGTTATATAAGGATATGTGCAGGTCAGCAGACCTTTTCAAGCCGGGTATACATTTGGAAAAGTACAACTTTCAGATGTGTCCTGCGATATCCGCTGCTTTCCATCAAAAGGGGAAACATCAATTCCCCCGTTCCGATATCCAAACCGGGTGGCAGCGAAGGCAATGATGAAAGCAGCCAGGCGCTGTCCGACGGAATATTGACGTCGTTGATGTGGCAACAACGTCAAATGCACGATGCTTTCACCCCTGTTGCCACCATTCGGACGGGGCAAAGTGGTATCAGACGACCCGTTTTAACAGGCGTGCGAATTCCGTTTTTTCGACATTGCGCACACCATTGGCGTGAAAGTGCTGAATGTGGGGACCCTGTTCGTGATGTTTGCTACGTGCTTCCATCGACTCCCATTCTTCAACGAACACAAAGCATCCGGGCTCGTCCCGATCTTCAAACAGGTCATAGCGGATATTGCCGTCTTCTTTGCGCGATGGTTCGACGACTTCCGCCAGATCGCGACGCAGTTCGTCCTCTTTTCCCGCCTTGGCCTTCAGCCCGACGACGATAAACAGGTTGCTCATTTACTGATTTTCTCCTTGATCGAATGGCGACGAACAGGTTTCTGGTCGCCGCCATCGTTTGCCAACCGTTTTTGACAGATGCCTTAACAGACGCTTTGGCCTATTTATTTCTCGGTCGCCTTTTCGACGTTGAAACCGTCAAAATTGTCAAAAACGCCCATGAAACCGGGAACCGTTGCCTCGCGCGCCCAGTCCCGCTGGAGTTCGCAATACATTTGCACACGGCTGATAAGCTTCACCCCGGCCTGCTCCATACGACGAAGTGCAGCTTCGTGGGCGGCAAGCGACGTACCGCCAACCGCATCAACCGGTACATAGATTTCATAACCTTCCTGAATGGCATCAAGTGCCGGAAAGGTCAGGCAGGCCTCGGTCCAAAGGGCGGTCATGATCAGTTTAGGACGCCCGATTTCCTTGACGGCTTCCTTGAACCCTGTGTCCTCCCAGCTGTTGATCGAGGTACGATCATAGGTCGGCAAATGCCCAAGCACGTCCTGAAGTTCCTGAATCGGTGGCTTGTTGCGACCGGTTTCGACATTGACGGTCGAATGAACGATCGGCAGGTCGTAATTGACCGCAGCCTTGGCAACACTGGTGATGTTGAAGACCAGTTCTTCGCGGGGCATCGAACGGATCGAAGACACCTGGATCGGCTGATAATCAATGACGATCAGGGCCGAATTTTGCGGCGTCAGAAGTTGGTCGGTATGGGGATTACGGATTTTCTCGCTTGCCATCTGGCAGGTCCTTTCCTTGGTTAAAAACGCGCTTCTGTTTGGGCAAAGCCCGCTTTTGGTGAATGGGGTAGCGCGCAGCCCCTTCACGATTTCGGCAGATTGCAGCCATGACTGCGGGCGTGGTCCTGCCAATCGATGGCCAGCGGAATGAAGTTCGATGCGTCGGCAATGCCCGTTAAACTGATCACCGGTCAGGCGGCGGAAACAAAAGTGGGGATGACGAAACAGGCCAAAAGCCAGCTTTGCGGGGGCATTCGTCATCCCCGCCCCGGATCAGCCCCGGGTGTCTGTTACCGGCGTGTTAAGCAATTGCTGTTCCCACAGGAAAGCACTACCGCTTGCGCCGGCGTGGTCCTTGAGTATCTCTGCCAGCTCGACAATATGTTCGGTCCGGGCCCAGTCGCGTTGCCATTCGGATGCAACGGCCAGCCAGGTCATCATATTTGCCCCGGCAGCAATCATGCGCTGGATCGCGACCTGATGCGCCTCGACCGAAACACCGCCACAGGCATCGGTCACCACAGTCACATCCCAGCCTTCGCCAAGCGCCTGTATGGTTGGCATCGCGACACAGACTTCGGTCCAAAGACCGGCAATGATCAGCTGCCTGCGCCCGGTTTCCTTGACCGCATCGACCACTTTCTGGTCCTGCCAAGTGTTGATCAATGTCCGATCAATGATTTCTTGCCCGGGGAAGACATCGGTAATCTGCGGGAAAAGACGACCGCCTTGGGCGGCAATCACGGTTGTCAGGATGGTTGGCACACCAAACGCCTTGGCAACCTTTGACAACCCTGCTGTATTGTTGATCACCATATGGGGATCGTGACTGTTCAGGTTTGCAAGCTGATAGGGCTGGTGATCGATAAGAACGAGCACCGAATCTTCGGGGCGAAGAAGCGAATCGAGGCCATTGCGAAAAGTCATGACGATCCTTTGCTGCCATATTGAAGGTGGTTTACCGAAAGGCTTCTTTTCGGTTGCTGCACTGCCAAAACTGTCATACCGGTCAGGGTTGCACTACCGACCAAGTTTGCTACGCAGTGTCGCAAAATCAGGGACGCTAAATTGGATTTAGATGATTTACAGACTTTTGTAGAAGTTGCTGATGCTGGTGGTGTTTCACCTGCCGCACGGCGGCTTGGCGTGTCCAAATCCGTCGTTAGTCGGCGGCTGATCCGGCTTGAAGCCGAACTGGGTATCCAGCTTCTGACGCGCACAACACGCGGGGCTTCTTTGACCGAGGCCGGGGCCATGTTCCGGGACCATGCGGCCAAAGCCTGCGCCGAGATTAATTCGGCCAGAGAAGTGCTATTACCCTCGGGTCAGCTATGTGGCGTGCTGCGCGTTTCGGTGCCGCTTTCCTTTGGGCCAGATCACTTTGCTCCGGTGCTGGCGGAATTGGCTGTGCGCCATCCGCTGCTTCATCTCCATACGTGTTACAGCGATCAGGTCGTCGATCTCATATCGGGAGGATTTGACTGCGCGATACGCCTCGGATTTCTTGAAGATTCAAACCTGATCGCACGGCGTGTTGGCCCGATTTACGGAACGGTTGTCGCAAGCCCGGCCTATATCAAAGAACATGGCGCGCCCGATACGCCGGAAGAATTGCAATCCCATCAGGCTCTTATGAAGGGAAATGAGGCATGGCAGCTTATGGATGGTGACAAGGTCATCACGGTTCGCCCGCAGGGGCGCTTCAAAGCAGACAACGGAACCGCACTTGTCGCCGCAGCCCTTGCCGGACTTGGCGTCGCCTACCTTCCGGATGGCCTTATCGCCGGACATATTGCATCGGGGGCGCTGGTTCGCGTGATGCAACGTTATCCTATTCCAATGGCGGGAATGTACGTTGTCCGCCCGCCATCACAGCATCCCGACCGGAAAGTCCGCGCATTGACCGAATTGCTGATCGAACATTTCGGATCAGTCTCGTGCATCGCCTGAATGCAACAGCTCGCAGCAAGGGAGAAACCTATGGATAAAATCACCGGTGGCTGCCTATGCGGCAAAGTCCGGCTTGTGGCAACGGGAAAGCCGTACCGGGTTGGCCTGTGTCATTGCCTTGATTGCCGGAAACACCATGGCACGCTTTTTCACGCGTCGGCGGTTTATCCAAAGAACGCGGTAACGGTCGAAGGCGACGTGCGTGATTATCAGGGGCGCTATTTCTGCCCGACCTGCGGATCATCGGTTTTCGGCCATAGCGGGGACGAGATCGAAGTGAATATCGGGTCGCTCGACGCGCCCGATCAGTTAAAGCCCACCTACGAGCTTTGGACCATTCGCCGCGAGGGGTGGCTGCCGGAATTTCCGCTTGCGAAACACTATGAGCGGGACCGGGAAGGCACGGATCGTTCGGAGGAATAGGGGAACAGAAATGGTGCGCCCGACAGGATTCGAACCTGTGGCCCCCAGATTAGGAATCTGGTGCTCTATCCTGCTGAGCTACGGGCGCACTTTATCGGCAAGAGGCATTCAATTAGCAGCTTCGATAGCTGCGATCAATCCGCCAGCGCCGCAAATATGTCGTACCATGGCCAGAAAAGCAAAAAGCCCCGCAAAATGCAGGGCTTGAAGCGGCGTTCCGGAACGTCGGATCACTCAAAGATCGCGTCGATCGGAATGGCATAGGTCAGAGACAGGATTTCCGTGCCCGGGTTTTCGTCGCCGATGCTGGCGTTCGAAATGTGGGCGATACCGAGGCTCAGACGTTCGCGGCTGTCAAAGCGGAAGCCGAGCTCAAGACCGGAACGGAATTCGATCCAGTGACCAAGGTCTTCGCCGTCACCCTGATGGTAGGCTCCGACCGAGGTATAGATGCTGGAAACGAAGTGATCGCCCCACAGCACATCCATCGCCAGACCGCCATAACCGTGTGCTGCCTTGTCGCTGGTGACCATCACGCCGGTGATCGGGCGCAGAACGCCAAACATCGCGTGCTGGAAACGGTAATCAAGACGGAATTCAGCGGCTTCTTCATCCTGCGTGATATCGACCATACCGGTCGAGAATTCCAGCAGGCCGCTGTCATTGTTATTGCCAAGAAACTGCTGCGCGTTTGCCGCACCTGCAAATCCTGCGACCAAAAGCAGGGCCAGGATTTTCCCCAAAACCAACCGCATTAACCTAAGTCCCCTCTAGGATAAATTTGGGCATATACTACCCAACCGTATGATATAAACAACAAAACAATGACACGACTGTTTTAATTTTTATCAAAGCCGGTGCCATTAAAGGAATTCGTGGCACGCACAAGTTCGCGCACGATCCCCGGTTCACTTGCCGCGTGACCGGCATCCTCAACGATATTCATTTCAGCACCCGGCCATTGCGCGTGCAGCTCAAACGCGGAAACCGGCGGACAGACAACGTCATAGCGGCCCTGAACAATGCGGGCCGGCAGATGACGGATTCGATCCATATTCCGAAGAAGCTGGTCAGGGGCAAAGAACCCCTTATTGACGAAATAATGATGTTCAAGCCGCGCCAGCGCCAATGCGATCCCGTCACCTTCGAAATCCGCGACCAAGCCATCATCGGGCAGCAACGTGCAGCAGGTCGCCTCGAACCCGGACCATGCGCGCGCCGCTGCAACCGCGGCAGCTTCGCCGTCCCTGCCGGCAAAGACATCGCCATAGCGATCCAGCAGGGCAGCACTTCCGGGGTTGCGATCAAACCCGACAGCGGCGAGGAATTTTTTCTCGGCCTCGGCAAAGAATTTGCCCATGCCATCCATGAACCAGTCGATTTCCCGATCCCGGCACAGGAATATCCCGCGCAGAACAAAACCAAGCACCTGTTCCGGGTGGGCCTGCCCATAGGCAAGCGCCAGCGTTGACCCCCATGACCCGCCAAACACCAGCCATTTATCAATGCCGCGATCCTGACGGAGCGCTTCGATATCGCCAATCAGATGGTCGGTGGTATTGTTTTCAAGGCTGCCGAACGGGCGGGATTTACCGGCACCGCGCTGGTCATGCAGGATCACCCGGTATTTTTCGGGATCAAAGAAGCGGCGCGACTTGGGCGATATCCCACCGCCGGGCCCGCCATGCAGGAAAATCACCGGAATGCCGTCGGGATTGCCGACTTCCTCCCAATAGATCGCATGCCCGTCGGGCCGTTCCAGCCAGCCGGAATAAGCAGGTTCGATCTCGGGATAAAGCATTGGGGAGCCTCTTGGAATCTAGCGGTTCATTCTTCTACACGTCCAGAGTGTAATTGGACAAGTCCAAAGCCGTTTACGGTTGACCGACAGACTGTTCCACACATAGGGACGCCGGATTGGTCAGTTCCAGGTACGGTCCGCCGCGATCTTCGATCATGCCGCGCACACGGATTTTATCGCCAATCCAGTCTTCCATATGCTGTCCGGCCGTTTTGATCGCATCGCGCAGATCGCGATCGACCATCACGGTGAAATCGTTGCGCCAGTCGGAACCAAAATTAAGGTAGCTGCGCCATTCGCGGTCTTCGATGCGTTGAAGGATGCCATCAATTACGGCAAATCTTCCGACGGCCCGCGCCGCATCGGGAAGATCACCATCAATTTCCGAGGACCCGGCATAATGATAAGCCGGGCTCTGGCCCGGTGCCCAAAGCCCGATTTGCTGCGACATGGCCGATTGCTCGGCCGCAAGCCAAGCATCAATCGGACGGCCTGTTTCGGGCAAAAGCATCACAAGCCCTGTTTCAAGCAGCTTTTCCTGCCAGAGTTTACCAAAACCATCCCGCATATCGGCCAGATGCCGCCCGGCGAAATCGGGCGTTTGATCATAGGCAACAAGATCGGTGATGGCAGAAGACCCGTTTTGCATGGCACTTAAAGCCGCATCCTCGAATTCAGGAACAAAGGCGACATCGGCCAGCCGCCAAAGGATATCTGGCCGGGAGGTCGCAATCAGCGCATCGACGGTTTCGGGCTTTGCCAACCGGATCGGTATCGACCTGACATCACTTCCACGAGCATTGACGGAACCAAAGGACGGCCCGCACAGCCATTGATCCGCCTTTGCCGGGATGCCAAAGGCCAGAATTCCGGCAATCAGACACAAAAACAGCGACATACGGCAGATCGCCGCAAAATTTCCCGATTTTTGCGAATAGGTTTGATTGTTGCGAGATATTGATTGGCAAGCCAACACGCGCTACCACATCGTAAGGGATAAAATTGCGGTTCCGGCAAAGGATACGCATCGCGGGCACAAGAGGAAAGACTTCAATGAGCTGGCTTTTTCATCGCAAGACAAGACGATTGGCAACCGCCCTTGGCGCGCTGGGTCTGGTGGCAACCCTTGCGGGCTGTTCGACCAACCGCGCGACCGGCGAGGACAGCTTTACCGCCTTTATGTCCCCCGATCAGGAAAAACAGGTCGGCGCGGAAGAACATCCGAAAATCGTGCGCGAATTTGGCGGCGATTATGACGAGAAGAATATAGAGGCCTATGTGACCGAAATCGGCAACAAGCTGGTGGCGGTTTCCGAAGCCCCCGACGAGAAGTTTACCTTCACCGTCCTTGATTCACCCGTGATCAACGCCTTTGCCTTACCGGGCGGCTATGTTTACATCACGCGCGGACTGGCTTCGCTTGCCTCGAACGAGGCGGAGCTTGCCGGGGTTCTCGCCCATGAAATCGGCCATGTCGTTGCACGCCATTCCGCCCAGCGTTACAGCCGCGGTGTCCTGACCCAGATTCTGGCCGGTGGCCTTTCGGCGGCCCTTGGCAATGGGGCCGGCGATATCGTCGGTGTCGGCGCGAACGCCTATCTGAAGTCGTTTTCGCGCGAACATGAATTCGAAGCCGACATGCTGGGCGTGCGTTACATCACGCGCGCCGGATACGACCCCGAAGGCATGGCGTCATTCCTGAAAAAACTGCGCGCCCATTCGCGCCTTCAGGCAAAACTGGCAGGCCGGTCGCCCGATGAAATCGATCAGTTTGATTTCATGGCCACCCACCCGCGCACCGTTGACCGCATCGAACAGGCCCACAAGGCCGCCAATGTTACACCGGTCGCAAATCCCGAAGTCGGCAGTGTCCGCTATATGCGCGCCATTGACGGGATTATTTACGGTGACGGCCCTGATAACGGTTATGTCCGTGGAACGTCGTTTATCCATGTGCCGCTTGATTTCCGGTTCGAGGTGCCCGACGGATTTTCGATGATCAACCAGCCCGATGCGGTGATTGCACAGGATGAGGGCGGCGCACAGATCGTGTTTGAAGGCGCACCAAAGGCCAAGGGTGTCGCGCTTGATCAATATCTGGCGCGCGGTTTTTCCAGCAAGATCGCCATCACCAATATCGAAAAAATCGATATCAACGGTCAGGAAGCCGCCACCGGATATGCCGATGTCAACCTGAATTCCGGTGGCAAGGCGCGCCTTCGGGTGGTTGTCATCCGGCACGGCGATAACGCCTATCAGTTCCTGTTCATCATGCCGCTTGATCAGGTTGATGCCTATAACGTTGCACTTCGCCGCACAACATACAGCTTTCGCCCACTGACCCGCGAAGAGCAGCAGAAATACCATCCGCTGCGCATCAAGGTGCGCGCCGTGAACCCGGAATATGATCTTTCGACCTTTGTCGGCCAGATGGCGGTATCACGTGAACCGGCCGAAACCTTTGCCGTACTGAACGGGCTTGAACCCGGGCAGCCACCGGCAACCAATTCGATGGTCAAGGTTGTCATCGACTAACCAGAACAAAGGGGCAGCAAATCCGGTTTGCTGCCCCTTTTGGTATCGAATACCCTGAAAAATCAGCTTTCGATCTGATCGACAATCCTGCCGTCGCGCCCGATCGCAACCGCGATCAATGGGCCACCGCGCCCTGCCCCGCCGTCAATCGACAGGGTAAATTCGCGTTCCTGAAGGCCAAGATTGGCCAAGGCAGATCCCCGCACGATCCGGCGGCAATCGTAATAACGATCCGTGATGCTTTCAAACATCGACCCGCCCCACCAGAAGGTATCGGTCTGTCCGGTCAGCGGACGCGACGCATCAAGCCCGGCATGCACAAAGATCAACGAGCCATCCGTGGCATAGGCCGCGTGCTTCAGGTCCGACAAAAGCGAACTGTGACCAGGCCTGCGACGAAATGCTTCGCCAAACTGGCCGGTCCATTGCGAAATCGCATGCGCCCCCTGCCGCATCAGCGATTGGGTATGCGACGGATCAAAGCCATAGGCGCGCAGCGTCCCGGCAATACCGCGCGACAGCATCCAGTCGAATACCTCGCCCGGGTTCGGGGCAAAGTGAATCTGTTGCAGTTTGCTCAGCATTTCTTCGGTGGAACCGCGCAAAAAGGCGATATCGGCAATATCAACGCCTTCTTTCGCCAGGAAGTAACGCCGGAACAGCAGTAATTCATTGATAGCACCCGATACGGCCTCGGCCGTGCCATCGCCCCAGTAATTGCCAAGATAGATCAGGCGATCACCGGCTGTGATTTTGCCCCGAAGCTTGCCATGAACGGCTTGCAGCGCGGCAAGATCGCCATTGATCGCCCCGACGGTCCATATTTTGTCCGCCGGTTTTATCGGTGCCAGAACTGCGCTCATCGCCATAACGTGCCCAAAATAAACAAAACCGGCCCAAGATTACCTTGTAGGCCGGTTTTTAAAAAGAGGTCTCTGTATAACAAAGCTGTACAGGCGTATCAGGCAGCTTTCTGCAACAGTTTTTCAAGCTTGCCCGAAGCCTTGTCCTTGTCGATCTTTTCGATCGCGGCCAGTTCATCAACAAGGCGTTCAAACGCTGCTTCGTAAATCTGGCGTTCGGAGAACGACTGTTCAGGCTGGGTGGCGGTGCGGTGCAGGTCACGAACCACTTCGGCGATCGAAACCGGGTCACCGGAATTGATCTTTGCCTCATATTCCTGCGCACGGCGCGACCACATGGTGCGTTTGACGCGCGCACGGCCTTTAAGGGTGATAAGCGCCGAGTCCATCTGTTTTTTCGAGGACAGCTTGCGCAGCCCGGAGTTACCCACCTTGTTGACCGGCACGCGCAAGGTCATGCGGCTCGAATCAAAAGTGATGATGTAAAGGCGTAATTCCTGACCCGCGATTTCCTGGGTCTCCAGGCCATCAACACGGCCAACACCGTGTGCGGGGTAAACAACGTAATCGCCAACAGCAAAGGGCAACTTATCCGACATCAAGCTTCCTTCCGGCCCAAACAGGCCTGGTCATTCAACTGTAACACTATAGACCCAGCGACACGAAGAGCTGCACACGACGATGCTTTTGGCGAAGTCGCGGTTTTTGACAGGATATAATAGCGGAGATCCGACTGCGCGGAGCGAGCCTGCCGAGCCCTTGAACGCGAGTTGCCCACAATAACACAAAGAGCCGGCCTATCACAGATTTTTTCCGTGCGACCGGCTCAATGCAGCCATGCGCCAATAAAATCAGGGTGCAAAAACAGTGGTTTTACAAGCGTTTAACGCGTTTTATCAATCACCGGTTCCCGGTGCTTCGCTGAGCAATTCAGTCTTGCCCGACTTGCCATTCCATTCGTCGGCATCGGCCGGTGCATCACCCTTGCGCGTAATATTCGGCCAGACTTCCGCGAATTTGCGGTTGATCTCAAGCCAGTTATCCAGATTCGGTTCCGTATCGGGAATAATGGCCTCGGCCGGACATTCAGGTTCGCAGACACCGCAATCAATGCATTCGTCCGGGTGAATAACCAGGAAGTTTTCACCTTCATAGAAGCAATCGACGGGGCAAACCTCGACGCAGTCCTGATACTTACACTTGATGCAGTTTTCTGTCACCACATAGGTCATGGTGTAACTCCGTTCAGGTTGCGAGGCCGTGATGCGGCTGCGCCCGCGCTCGGCCTTGTTCTCTCTCGGGGCATTGGGTTATCACGCAGTGCGGTTGTGTGCAACTCCAATAAAATCCCATTTTTTTTAGTAGTATTGCCGTTTCGGTGCATTGCGATATCGCAGTTAAACAGACCGCATCGGACGTTCAAACCGGCTTTGGCGGGAAAATACATAAATCCCGGCAATTTTCCAGTATTAGAACCCGCGCAACAATTGCTTTTGCGGTGCCAAGCACATAGTCTGGACTGTGAAACATGGTCATAGAGCCATGCAGGGGTGTGGATTGGCGGAGGGTAGCCTGAAAACACAACGGCTCAGATGGCGTGACCGCTTGTCTGTCAAACAGGCACGTGCCGCTGTCGTTATCACCCTTCTGATTGGCCTGTTTTTCAGCGTCGTACAGATTGTCTGGGATCTTTATGAAGAACGCAGCCTGATTGACCGAACCGTTAATCAGGTTTTGTCGACGTTGCGCGAATCCGCAACACAGGCGGCCTATGGCCTTGACGAAACGCTTGCCGCACGCGTGGTGTCGGGCCTGTTTGAATATGAACCGGTTTACAGCGCGACGCTGCGCGACAATTTCGGAAATGTTCTGGCGCAAAAATCGCGCGCCCCCTCATCATCGGGGCGATCCGCATTTAGCGAAGTGATGTTTGGCAACAACCAGCAATATAACGTGCCGTTGCTGACCGGTGAAAGCCGTGATCTTGTCGGCCATCTGATCGTTCGGATCGATACCGACCTGATTGCCGATGGTTTCATCAATCGCGCCACCCGCATCCTGACGTCGGGCATTTTGCGCAACTTCCTGCTGGGGCTTGCGCTGGTTGTATTCTTTTACCTGACACTCACCAAACCGCTTTTGCGCATTTCACAGGCCGTCACCGGCATTGATCCAGACAGTCCCGATGCAACGGGGCTGACCGTTCCCCGTCATCATCAACGCGATGAACTGGGCCTTTTGTCTCGGTCCGTTGCCACACTGGTCGAAGGGATTGCATCAACACTTGGCAAATTGCGCCAGGCCGAACAGCAGATGCGTGATAACGAGTCCCGCCTGCGCGCGATTGTTCAGAACGTGGCCGATGGCATTCTGACCATCACGCCGAACGGCACCATTGTTGAGTTTAACAATGCATCCTATCCCCTGCTGGGCCTGAAAGAAGGTGAAACGCCAAAGGGACGGTCGCTTCTCGAATTTATCGCCCCGCGCGCCATTCCGAATTTCGAGGAAAGCCTTGCCGAGCTCTCGGGTCTGGACCTGCGTCATCATATCGCAGAGCAGCGCCTGACGCTGCCGCTGGTACGGATGGACAAGACCGAGATCGAAGTAAGCGCCGCGTTTCGCCCGATCCCCGATGCGCAAACACCGCTGATTACGGTTGTTCTTCACGATATCACCGCGCGCAAACGCTATGAGGAACAACTGGTCTATATGGCCAATCACGATGCGCTGACCAACCTGCCCAATCGCAGCATGCTGGAATACAGCCTTAAATCAGCGCTTGAGAATCACAAACGTGATGCCGCCAGCCCGCATGACCGGGCAACCGCGATCCTGTTTATCGATCTGGACCGGTTCAAGCTGATCAATGACAGCCTTGGTCACAATGTCGGTGATTTACTGCTTAAGGCCGTGGCGGACCGTTTGCGCCGGGTGATCAGCCGACAGGAAATCATCGGCCGACTGGGCGGGGACGAGTTCCTGATTATCATCCCGCGGCTGCGCGAAACGCAGGATGCCGCCACACTTTCGCAGGCGGTTCTGGATGCGCTGGCCCCGGCCTTTGACATTCAGGGGCGGCACTTGTTCATCACACCGTCAATCGGCATCGCCCTTTGCCCGGCGGATGGCGATGATTTCCCGACCCTGATGCGCAATGCCGATACGGCGATGTATAGTGCAAAGGCCCGTGGCGGCGGGACCTATCACTTCTTTACCAAGACGATGAATGAAAGTGCGGTTGCGCGGCTTGCCATTGAAAATGACCTGCGCGAAGCCCTGAAAGAGGGACAGTTCGAACTTTATTACCAGCCAAAGATCGAACTGCTATCAGGCAAGCTTGCCGGGCTTGAGGCCTTGATCCGCTGGAACCAGCCGGGGCGTGGCTTTATATCACCAATGCAGTTCATCCCGGTGGCCGAGGAAACCGGACTGATTGGCAAGATCGGCGAATGGGTATTGCGCCGGGTCTGTGATCAGATCCGCGAATGGGATCTGCTGGGTCTGCCGCCGGTCAGCATTGCGGTCAATCTGTCCCCCAGACAATTGATCGAAGGCCGCATTACCGAAACGATTTCGCGCATCCTTGATGAAACCGCAACACCGGCATCACGCATCGTTCTTGAAATCACTGAAACCGTGATGATGCATGAAATCAAACGATCGGCATCCATCCTTGATGAATTGCGCAAGCTTGGCCTGCAGATCGCAATTGACGATTTCGGGACGGGTTATTCGTCGCTGGCCTATCTGAAACGATTGCCGATCAATTCGATCAAGATCGACCGGTCGTTTGTCCGCGATGTGACGACCGATCCCGACGATGCGGCGATCACCAACACGATTATCATCATGGGGCACAATCTTGGCCTGAAGGTGGTTGCAGAAGGGGTTGAAACACAGGAACAGCTTGAATTCCTTCGCGAACATGGCTGCGACGAAATCCAGGGCTTCCTGATTTCCGAACCACGACCGGCCAATATCACAGCCAGACAGATCGAACAGCTTTCGCGCACGGTTGCGTCTATTCTATAATCGGCCCTATCCTTGCGGATGATGCCTGATACAACAAGAACACAAACCGAAAATCAGAGAAAAACATGTCCCAGAATCGATCCGTCCTGCTTGTCGATGACAGCAAATTTGCCAGACTGCTGGTAAAGGCCTTTATCACCAGCAACTATGCCGACTGGCGGGTGGACGAGGCCGAAGAAGCCGAAAAAGCCCAGGCAATGGCCGCCGAGCATGCCTATGATTACCTTTTGATCGATTTCAACATGCCGGGCATGAACGGGCTCGAATTGGGGGAAAAGCTGCGCGCGGCTTATCCCGATGCTGCAATTGCGCTTCTGACGGCCAATATACAGAAGGAAATCCAGAACAAGGCCCACGGGCTTGGCATGGACTTTCTGGCAAAACCGCCAACCGAAGAAAAGATTTGCGATTATCTGAAGGGCAAGGAAGCCGGGCGATGATCGACCTTAGCGAGCTTGAACACGACACAATCAGCGAATTGATCAATATCGGGGTCGGCCGTGCTGCCGCGTCCCTGTCGGAAATGGTTGATCAGCCGGTGGAACTGACAGTTCCGACGATCACCTTTGTCGAAAGGTTTTCCGATTCAAACCTGACATCTTCGCCCGAAGAAGTGGTTTCCGCCGTCAGCCAGTCATTCGATGGCCCGTTCAAGGGCGAGGCGATGCTGGTTTTCCCGGAAAAGCGCAGCCTTGAACTGGTGCGGCGGTTGCTTAAGGTCGATGTGCCGCTCGATACCCTGACCGATCTTGAACAGGAAGCCCTGATGGAGGTCGGCAACATCATCCTCAATGCCTGCCTTGGCAGCATTGCCAACGTGCTGGGCGAGCCGATCAATTGTTCGATGCCGACATTTCGCAAACGCGAAACCCGTGCATTGTTAAATGAAGACACCGCATTTGATGCCGCGTCTGGCAAGATGCCGGTTCTGATGATCCTGCATGTGCAATTCATGCTGCGCCAGAACGATATTGATGGCTATGTGCTGTTTGTCATGGATCTTGACTCCATCCAAACCCTGAAGGAACTGGTACGACGCTTCCTTGAAAACGCACTTGGTTGACGGGCAGCGCCAAGATGACAAACCCTACCCCCCCGATTGTCGATATCAAGAATGCCGCCGAGGCCGCCGACCTATACAGCAATCTGCTTGATACTGCCGATGTCGGATTGGTGGTGATCGGGTCGGATCATGCCATCTGTCACTGGAACCAGTGGATGCAAAGCCGGTCGGGTATTCCGGCCGATCAGGCAATTGGCAAACGGCTGAGTGCGGTTTTCACCGAAACACGTTTGGGGCGGCTCTGCCAAGCAATCAAGGATTGCCTGGAATTCGGCATGCCTGCGGTAATTTCGCCGTCACTTAATCAAGGTGCGCTGCCGCTTCGCCCATTGCCACAATTTGCCGCAACATTTGACCGCATGGAACAATCCATTCGCGTTCATCCGATTACGACATCGCGCGGCGAAAAGCTGTGTTCACTGACCGTGCGCGATGTGACCCTTGCGGTGCAGCGTGACCGGCTTTTGCGCCAACAGGCTGCCGAACTGGCCGAACTGGTCACCCAGACCCGACGCAGCGAAGACCGCACGCGCGCGATTTTGCAAAACACCATTGATGCCATTCTGGTCGCATCTGATGACGGCAACATAGAACCGCTGAATGCCCGCGCACAGGAACTTTGCGGCCCGGAAGGCGACCCGGAACTCAGCAACATTATCCGGTTTCTGCTGCCTGATAGCGAACATACCCCACCACAACGCCCGACAGCCGACAGGTTACTGACCGATCTGGGGACCGGCGTGATCGAGGTTCTGGCATGCACCCCAAATGGCCGCAACGTGCCGCTTGAAGTTGCGATCAGTCATTTTTCGGCAGACGGACGCTATCATTACATCATCACGCTTCGCGATATTTCCCAGCGCAAACGCCATGAAATGGAAATCCAGCGCACCATGGCGGAACTGGAACGTTCCAACAGCGAACTTGAACAATTCGCCTATGCCGCGTCCCACGATTTGCAGGAACCGCTTCGCATGGTGTCAAGCTATACACAGCTGATTGCGCGGCGATACAAGGATCAGCTTGACGAAACCGCAGATGAATTCATCCATTATGCGGTTGATGGCACCCAGCGCATGCAGCGCATGATCGACGACCTTCTGACCCTGTCGCGGGTCGGACGGCATGGCAAACCGTTCAATGCGGTCCCCCTTGATAGTCTGTTTGATGCGATTGCCGCCAATTTCCGGCGCGCAGGCCTTGGCCCGGCGGGCAATATCGTGCGTGACGGCTTCCTGCCAACCGTAACCGGGGATGCCAGCCAGCTTTTGCTGCTGTTTCAGAATCTTGTTTCGAATGGCCTTAAATACAGCGACCCTGACAAGGGTGAAGTCCGGATTTATGCCACCGAAACCGATGAAAGCTGGAAGGTTTTCGTTGCCGATAACGGCATCGGGATCGAACCGCAATATCACGCAACAATCTTTGAAATCTTCAAACGCCTGCACGGTTATGGTGAATATGCCGGGACAGGGATCGGTCTTGCGATCTGCAAAAAGATCGTCGACCGGCATGGCGGAACGATTTCGGTAGAAAGTGAACCGGGCAAAGGCAGCACGTTCTGCGTTGAATTGCCGAAAGAATTGCCGATTGTGATCCCGCCAGAAAGCATGTAGCTTTCGTTTACGTAAGCGTAAACCTGAACGGGATGTCATGAGCGACAATTATTCCATCACCGACCTTGCCCGCGAGTTCGACGTCACGACCCGTACCATCCGTTTTTACGAGGATCAGGAACTGATCGCCCCGGCTCGTCAGGGGCAGACCCGCATTTACAGCCATCGCGACCGGGTGCGCCTGCGCCTGATCATGCGGGGCAAGCGGCTTGGCTTTTCGCTTAAGGAAATCCGCGATCTGCTTGATCTTTATGACACCGACCGCAGCGAAATCATGCAGTTGACCATCCTTGTCGGCAAGATCAATGAACGCCGCGACACGCTGCGCAAACAGCGTCAGGATATCGATGCGACACTTGATGAGCTCGATAAGCTTGAAGAAACCTGTCAGGAAGAATTGACCCGCAAATCGGGGAACTGATCTGCACTGTTGTGTGCCTTGACGTGGTCAGGAATCAGGAGCCTGCACCCGGCTCCCCGCCCTGCGTCTGTACCTGCGCCATCGGCATCGATGCGGGCAGACGCGACGGGCGCGACAGGATAAAACAGCTGACCGGGATCGCGACAAGCAACTGGATCATCACCACCCAGCGGTTTTCGACAAAGATCAGGGATGCGGCAATCACCACGACAAAGGCCGACATCGCCATGATCTTGGCCCGGCGATGGATCACGCCATGTTCGTTCCAGTGCCGGATCGACGGACCAAAATGCGGATGATTGTAAATCCACGCATGCAGGCGCGGTGACCCTTTGCTAAACAGCCAGGCGGCCAGCAGCATGAAGGGGGTGGTCGGCAGAATTGGCAGAAATGCGCCAACAATTCCAAGCCCTACCGAAAGCCAGCCCAAGGCCAGATAAAGATACGATACCTGCACGTCTTATTTCCTGTTTACAGCCCTGCCCGCCCCTGACAGGGTAAGTGCCTTCAATGTAGGTGGAATGCCATTGTTTTTCAATCAACAGCACCCACCGGCTTTCGGGCTTCTGCCGTGCGGGATCGCCGCACAACTTGCCGCCCCTATTACTTAGACGATCCGCCATGCTCGAAATCTCAAATGATCTTTATCTTGATGAACGCCATCTGCAATTCCAGTTCGTGCGCGCATCCGGACCGGGCGGCCAGAACGTCAACAAAGTATCGACCGCGGTACAGATGCGCGTGCGTATTGATGACCTGACGGAATTGCCGCAACGCGTGCGTGATCGCCTGCGTGAACTGGCGGGCAGCAGGCTGACCAATGACGGGGAAATCATCTTTGACGCGCAGCGTTATCGCACCCAGGAACGGAATAAACAGGATGCCATCGAACGGCTTCTGGCCCTGTTGCGCAAGGCCGCAGAACGCAAGAAATTCCGCGTCAAAACCCGCCCGTCTCTATCGGCCAAACGCAAACGGGTCGACACGAAAAAGAAACGCGGCGACGTAAAGAAAATGCGCCAGCGACCGATGGATTAGGCCGCAGATACCGGTCAGGACAACGGGCATTTATGCAGCCAGTCGTCCATCAAGGCGGCCATTTCCGAGTTTTCCACACCCGCCTGTGACAGCGATTGCCAGGTCGAAAACTGCACCGCATGTCGCGCAACCGCTTGGCACATCTTGCCCTTGCGTCGTTCGGCAGGCAGGCTTGCCAGTGCATCGGCAGACAACATGTCGAGATAGCCATCAAAGCCCTTCATCTGTTCATGAAGGGCTGGGACATTTTCCCGATCACGATAGCAATGATCCCACATATAAGCCGTTTCACCATAATAGTGATAAAGCATGCTCAGTATCGCGAGGCCCCAGTCACCCTCTGCTACCGACTCGCGCCATGATGCGGGATCGGGTGGCGGGTTAAGGCTCAGCCAATGTGACGAGCACGCATCAAGCAATTCATTTTCTTCGGGAAAATGCCGATAGACCGTCAGGCGCTGCACCCCGGCGCGGTCTGCAATCGCGCTGATGGTTGTGCGTGCCGGGCCGACTTCGCCATGCAATTTCATCGCAGCTTCGAGAATCTTGAGGCGCGTTTCGTCTTCTTTTTCCGCGCGTAACGTCTTGTTGTATTTTCGTTTTTCCATTTAATAAAACATCACTGTTCTTTTAAATTTAAACCAAAGGAACTGCGTTCTTCATTTTAAATGAACACATGTGATCATTCACTTTCTTGGTAGTTCCCCAAAGAGCCACAAAATACACATGATGCAGCCCAACCCTGAATTTAACCATCATCACCAGCTTTGCCGAAATGAGCAAGATGAACCTTCGGGACATCCCGGTTCGTATTGCGGATTTCCAATCCGGATTTGCACACAGCCAACCGGGTTTCTATAACTGTCATGGAATGACACAGGATTTGCCAACATGACAATCCAATGGAACGAAATCGCCAAGCCCGCCCTGCCCGCCAATTGCGGATGGCGCGGCATCTACCGGGTGCGTTATTCGGAAATTGGCGATAACGGCCTTGCGATGTTGCCGGCCCTGGCCGATTACATGCAAGACGCCGCTGGTTGGGGGGCACGCATCCTGAAACTCGCCTATGACGACACGGTTGATAAAGGCATGGCATGGGTGCTGGCGCGGATGGTCATTCATGTCCGACGCTATCCCGGCAATGGCGAGGAAATCATTGTCGAAACATGGCCATCGGGCGTTGCAAGGCGTGTGGCCACCCGCGATTTCCGTCTGATCGACGGCAAGGGTGATGTAATTGCGGTCGCGCAAAGCTTCTGGGTGATGTTTGACCTGCTGGAACGCCGTGCCGCAAGCTGGCCGGACTGGATCGAAGAACGGCTGCCAAAACCGCCCGGCCCGAAACTGATCGAACCACCATTCCGGCCGCCCTTCACCACCGACCCGTTACCCGAAATCGACAGCATAAAGGCCCGCCCATCCGATCTTGACCTGTATGGGCATGTCAATAATGTGCGCCTGATGCAGTGGGTGCTTGGCGCAACCGGTGCGGATGCAAAACCGGACTTCCAACCCGAAAGCATCGATATCCAGTTCCGCACCGAATGCCGGGTTCACGAACGGGTAAAGGTTCGCCAGACGAACGGGTTTTCCGCGATTACGCGCGATGGCGACGGGGTTGATCTTGTCCGTGCCCATGTGGTGGCACGAAACCAGACCGCTCTGGCCTAGGATCAGGACAGAATTCCGAGCAGTTCGGCAATCGGTCTGAAACTGCGGCGGTGATGCAGGGTCGGCCCGACAATGCCAAGCCCCTCCATATGCTTTTTCACGCCATATCCCGCATTGCCATCCCATCCGAAATGCGGATAGCGCGCGGCAAGGCGGGTCATGGCGCGGTCGCGCACGACCTTGGCAACGATGGATGCCGCCGCGATGGATAATGATCTGCCATCGCCCTTGATGACCGTTTCCACCGCGCACGGCAGCCCCGGGTCACGATTGCCATCCACCAGCGCCTGATCAGGGCATTGCGGCAAACGCGCCACTGCACGGCGCATCGCAACATAGGTCGCCTGAAGGATATTGATCCGGTCGATTTCACGGACCGATGCCGCGCCAATACCAACCTCGGCACATCCCATGATCAGGTCAAACAACAGATCGCGTTTCTTGACCGACAGCTTTTTGGAATCGTTGAGTTCCGCCAGAAGGATTTCAGGCAGCCGTTCATCACGCGGCAGGATCACGGCCGCGGCAACCACCGGCCCGGCAAGCGGCCCGCGGCCGACCTCGTCGATCCCGGCAATGCGTCCGCGATATTGATCCTCGATGCTGAAATCCGGCATGTAAAACCTGTCCCTCCTGCCTTGTCCTCATAGCAAGGATGTGGGGCGGTCGACAATGTCATCTGTGATGACGTCTGGCAAAATCATCCGCCGTGATGGCATATCGCACGCCATCACTATCGGTCTTGTGATGGCGCATGCCGATCTTTCGTGCGACCGCAAGTGACCCGATATTGCGTGCATCGATACAGGCAATGAAACTGTCCAGTTTCATTTTTTCAAACCCGTGCGATAACACGGCGTTGGCGGCCTCGGATGCATATCCCCGCCCCCAGAAAGCCGGTTTCAGACGCCAGCCGATTTCGATTTCGGGTCCAACGGCGTCCTCGGGGATCAGCAGAACCCAGCCAATGAAACTGTCCGGTTCCGTTTTTCGAAACAGCGACCAATATCCCAGCCCCGGCCCGTAATCCATGGTGATGCGATCATGGATAAAGGCGCGATGTTCGGTTTCATCGGCCCAAGGCCCCTGAACGAAATCGGTTACGCCGGGTTCGCGATCCATCGCAAAACAATCGTCAAGATCATCCAATGTCCGCGGGCGCAGCCATAGACGTTCGGTTTCCAGTATCATTCGGTTTTCCTGCTATTCGAGCACCGCAACAGCATAACAAAACGGCACCGCTTGAACGGTGCCGTTTTAAGGTTTGCAAACCCGGCTATTTTTCGTCGGGTTTATATTCTTCGCTGGGGTCATAGCCATCCGGGCCAACCGGATCAAAGGTCGCCCAACCTTCGTCCCGACCACTTTCCGGAAGGTCCTTATGCGGGTCAACATGACGCAGCAAATAGGCCTTGGCGATCAGGTTCGCGGTGATCGGTGCCGTCAGGAACAGGAACAGCGTGATCAGCAATTCATGAATGGTGAAATGCCCGCGTTCGATCCAGAAGAACAGCATCGAAGCAATCAGAATGGCACCAACACCCACGGTGGTTGCCTTGGTCGGCGCATGGAGCCGCGGCAGCAATTCACGCAGCTTGATCATCCCGAACGACCCGACCAGCAGGAAAATCCCGCCAATCACGATCAGAACAGAAATGACGATTTCAGCAATAAACGGCATCCTGTCTCTCCCTATTCGATGATGTCGCCACGCAAGACGAACTTGCAATAGGCAACGGTGGAGACAAAGCCGAACATGGCAAACAGAAGCGCGCCTTCGAAATACATCGAGGTCGCGCGGCTGATCCCGTACAGCACCAGAAGGGCAATGGCGTTGATCGCCATGGTATCAACCGCCAGAACACGATCAGCAATGGTCGGCCCCTTGGCCAAACGCCACAGATTCATCAACAGGGCCACCGCCACACAGATAAAGCCGAAATTCAGTGCATATTCGATCATTCGAAAATCTCCTTCAGACGGCCTTCGTAGCGGGTCTTGATATCATCAACCACGCCCTGCGGGTCCGGCGCATGCAGGCAATGCACCAGAAGGCTTTTGGCATCCGCACTCAGATCGATGGTCACCGTGCCCGGCGTCATGGTGATCGTCCCGGCAAGGGTCGTGATCGCCTCGGGCGAGGTCAGATCAAGCGGCACAACCACGCTTTTGGATTCAAGGCTTTCGGTCTTGCGAAACAGGATCAGTCCGGCAACCACAACATTGGCGACCAGAATGTCCCACAACACGATCAACCCGTATTCGCAGATGGCATAGGCATTGCCGACCTTTGGGCGCGCGGGCCAGAAGTTTGACGTGATCAGCGGGATGGCAATCGCCAGGATCGCACCAAAGACCACGGCACCAGCCGATATTTCATTGACCAGCAACACCCAGACAACCAGCAGGGCCAGCGAGAGCAGCGGGTGGGGAAGACAACGTTTCAACATCATCACTATCCTTTCATCACCGCTTACTGGCCAGACTGTGTGGCGGGTATTTCACCCAGCACAGCCCGGATGTAATCCGTGGTGTCAAACAATTGCGCCGCCGTTCCCTGCAGGTAATCCGTGATCGGGGCGGCAAAGACCGTCAGCACAACCAGCGCACCAAGCATGCCGCAGGCGGCAATGATCGGAAGAACCGGCCAATTGGCGCCTTCGACCTCAATCACGCCTTCGGCAGACGCGCTTTTCCAGAACAGCACACTGCCAGCCCGACCGAAACCGACAATCCCCATCAACGACGTCACAAGGATCACCGCCCAGATCCAGACGCCGAACGCGCTATCGCGCGCAGCATCAAGGATAAGAAGCTTGCCGATAAAGCCACTAAGCGGCGGCATCCCGGCCATGGCGATGGCGGCAATAAAGAACAGAACCGCCAGCAATCCGGACTGATGGAAAACCGGCGCGGTGTTCAGGCGATCGCCATACTGGCCACGGCGCGATGCCACAAGATCACCGATCAGGAACAGGGCCGCACCGGCAAAGGTCGAATGCAGCAGATAATAAAGACCGGCCGAAATGCTTTCGGGCGTAAACAGCGCGATGGAAATCAAAAGCGTTCCCATCGATCCGATCACGGAAAAGGCAATCAGACCATTAAGCCGCTTGGCCGCCAGAACCCCGATCATGCCAATCGCCAGTGTCACAATCGCGGCTGGCAGGATATAGGGCTGTGCGAGCCACGCCATATCACCGGCATTTTCACCAAAGCCCAGCGAATAGACGCGCAGGATCGAATAGGCCCCGACCTTCGTCATGATGGCAAACAGCGCCGCCACCGGGGCCGGTGCATTTGCATAGGTGCCCGGTAGCCAGAAATGAACCGGCACAAGGGCCGCCTTCACACAGAACACCAAAAGCAGGATCAACGCCCCGGCACGCAGCAGCGCGGCATCACCAGCCGCCACCAGCGGCACCTGAACGGCAAGATCAGCCATGTTCAGCGTACCGGTAACGGCGTAGATCATGCCGACCCCGACAAGGAACAGCGACGACCCCGTCAGGTTGATGACGATATATTGCATGCCCGCCTTAAGGCGTTCCGCCCCGGCCCCATGCAGCATCAGACCATAGGATGCGATCAGCAGGACTTCGAAGAAGACAAACAGGTTGAACACATCCCCCGTCAGGAAGGCACCATTGACCCCCATCAGCTGGAACTGGAACAGGGCATGGAAATGCTGGCCGCGCTTGTCCCATTCGCTGGATGCAAACAGGATGACGCCAAGACCAAGGATCGAGGTCAGAAAGATCATCATCGCCGACAGACGATCCAATACGATCACGATCCCGAACGGTGCCGGCCAATCGCCAAGCGCGTACATTTCCGGGTTGTTGTTATTGGCAAAAATCACCAGCGACAGGGTAACCGCCACAAGGGCGACGGTCGCGGTGATCGAGAATATGCGCTGCAAGACAATGTCGTGACGCACCGCCAGAACAATCAGGGCGGCCATCACGGCAGGCAGCAAAATGGGGACGACAATCCAGTGACCCATCAGTTTTCATCTCCTGCTTCGGATGGTGCGCCTTCCGGGCGACCGTCAACATGGTCATTACCGATTTCAAGATAGGCCCGGATTGACAGCACAACGATCAGTGCGGTCATCCCGAACGAAATCACGATCGCTGTCAGGACAAGCGCCTGGGGCAGCGGATCGGTATATTCGGTAACACCATCACGCAGGATGGGCGGCATATCGATGGTCAGGCGTCCCATGGCGAACAGGAACACGTTCACCGCATAGGACAACATCGCCAAACCGATCACCACCGGGAAAGTACGACCGCGCAGCAACATATATGTCCCGCACATGGTCAGAAGCCCGATACTGCTTGCTACAAGAAACTCCATGATATCAGGCCTCTTTCTCAGCTGTCGCGACCTTCGCGGTCGCGGCGGACGGATCATGGTCCATCGGCTCGGGATTGATGTCGACATGTTCGGCCATGCGTTCCACCTGCGACAGTTTGGCAAGCGCAAGGGTCACCGCCCCCACCACCGTCAGGAACACACCAAGATCAAAGCCCATGGCAGATGCCAGCTCAAATTCGCCGACAATCGGCAGATGAACATGGACAAAGCCACTGGTCAGGAACGGCAGCCCCGCCACCCAGGCCGAAAGCCCCGTAATGGCCGCGGCAATCACGCCAAGCCCGATCATGCCGTGGTAATTGGCCTTCATGCGATTCTGGGTCCAGCCAAAGCCCGACGCCATATATTGCATGACCAAGGCAACCGAAACGACCAGACCGGCAATAAAGCCACCACCTGGCTCGTTATGACCGCGCAGGAAGATGTAAACCCCCACCAGAAGCGACAGCGGCAGCATCACGCGCGTTGCAATGACCATCATCATCGGATGACGGTCTGCCGACCGGCGATTATCGACCACCCAGCTTGCAAGGCGTTTGGCGGCCTCGCCCTGGGTGACGGTTTCAATCAGGGCAAAGATCGACAATGCGGCAATGCCAAGAACAATGATCTCGCCAAAGGTATCAAAACCACGGAAGTCAACGAGGATCACGTTGACCACGTTGGTGCCGCCACCTTCGGTTTTCGAATTGGCCAGATGAAACGCCGAAATCGAATTGGGCAGTTCACGGGTCATGATCGCCCAGACAGCCCCACCCATGCCAAGACCGGCCGCGATTGAAATCACCCAGTCGCGGAATTTGCGCCCCGGCTGGCTTTCTTTCGGGGTTTCCTTTGGCAGGATGTTCAACGCCAGCAACATCAGGATGACCGTTACCACCTCGACCGAGATTTGGGTCAGGGCAAGGTCAGGTGCCGACAGATAGATGAAGCCAAGCGAGACAATCAAACCGATGACCCCCACCAGAAGAAGGGTCAGAAGCCGGTTATGATGCATCGCGACCGCCGCGATACAGGTCCCGACCAGAAGCACCCAACCAATGGCGGCAGGCGGCGAAACGGCCAGAAGTTCGCGCGTACCAGCGGTGTGATCGGGTTCGGCATAGAAACCCGAAAGCCCGATGGCTATGGCGGCAAAGATCATGATCGCCAGATAACGTTGCAGCGATCCGTTCTGAAGATTGTCGGAAATCACGCGACTAAGCGCCACGACCTTGACGATCAGACAATCAAACATTGCCTTTGCATCCGGCCGCGACAGGTTGGAGGTTACCGACATCAGGCCGCCATGACGCAGAAGAATAAGCGCACCGGCAATCAGGGCAATCACGCTCATGCCAAGTGCCGGGGTCAGGCCGTGCCAAAGTGCCAGATGATATTCCGGAAGGTTCCCCCCCGTGACCGCATTGGCCGTGGCCGCAACCAGCGGTCCGGCAATGGCCGCCGGGAACAGACCGATCAGAACCACCAGAACCGTCAGAAATGCGGGCGGTGCCCACATGCCAAACGGCGGGTCATGGGGATGATGGGGCAGTTCGTCACGGGTTTTGCCAAACCAGACATGGAAGATAAAGCGCAACGAATAGGCGACCGAGAACACCGCACCAATCGTTGCCAGCAACGGTACAAGCCAGTTCTGATCGAACCAGACGGTATGCCATGCTTCTTCCAGCATCATTTCCTTGGACAGGAACCCGTTCAGCGGAATGATCCCGGCCATCGATGCCGCCGAAATGATCCCGATGGTCCCGGCAATCGGCATCAGGTTCAGCAACCCGCCCAGACGGCGGATATCGCGCGTTCCGGTCTCATGGTCAATGATCCCGGCGGTCATGAACAGGGCCGCCTTGAAGGTTGCATGGTTGATGATATGAAACACGCCCGCAACGGCGGCCATCGGCGTTCCGAAACCAAACAGCATGGTCACAAGACCAAGATGGCTGACGGTGGAGTACGCCAGAAGCCCCTTAAGGTCATGTTTGAAAATCGCAATCCAGGCGCCCAGCACCATGGTCACGAGGCCCGCACTCGCCACGATATAGAACCATTCCTCCGTTCCCGAAAGAACCGGCCACATGCGCGCCATCAGGAAGATACCCGCCTTGACCATGGTCGCCGAATGCAGATAGGCCGAAACTGGGGTCGGTGCGGCCATGGCATGCGGCAGCCAGAAATGGAACGGGAACTGTGCCGATTTGGTAAAGCAGCCCAGCAGGATCAGAACAAGGGCTGGCACATAAAGCGGCGACGCCTGGATCAGGTCGGCATTTTGCAGGATCACCGTCAGATCATAGGACCCGACGATATTTCCAAGGATCAGCATCCCGGCAATCATCGCAAGTCCGCCTGCCCCGGTCACGGTCAGCGCCATACGCGCGCCCTGACGACCTTCGGGCAGATGCTTCCAGTAACCGATCAGAAGGAAGGATGACAGCGACGTCAGTTCCCAGAAAATCAGCAGAAGCAGGATGTTGTCGGACAGAACAATACCGACCATCGCGCCCTGGAACAGCAGCAGGAACACATAAAACCGCCCCATCGGATCGTCTTTCGACAGATAGAACCGGGCGTAAATGATGATTAGCAAACCAATCCCGAGGATCAGGGTCGCAAACAGCAAACCCAGACCATCAAGAAAGAAGGTCACGTTCAATCCAAGATCGGTCAGCCAGTCATAGCGGACCTGAAACACTTCGCCGCCAATGACGGCGGGTGCCTTGGCGATAAGCAGGATCAAGGCAAGCAGCGTGACCGAGCCGGTAGCTGTGGCGCACGCATTGCGCCCGGCCCTGATCATGACGGCGGGTAACACCGCCCCAAGGAAGGGAAGCAAAACAATGAGGGTGAGACTCATGAAAGACCCTTATTTTTGGAAAACGCCGCAGCGCCCCCAATTTGCGCAACAGCAAGAAAATTCTGGCAGAAAGTAATATTTGTACTGAAAATGGTCAAGAAAACCCAACCGGCGCAGTTTTTTACCTTCCGGTTGTCAAGTGAAGCGGATCACCGCCCATTTTCATTGTTTCAGTTCAAAATTATCGCCGCCCCCCTGCCAGACGGATCGCTTCGGGCATGTTGCGCAACCGGCCCATGGCAATGAAACCCAGTAACGGCCCCACCGCCAGCATGGCAAACGCCCCCCACCAGCCAGACGCGTCGGCAATCACCGGCACCAGATGGATGGATCCCAGTGCAATGATAAAGCCGATGGCATTTTGCAGGGTCAACGCTGTTCCGACCTGATGGGGATCGGCCAGCTCGATCACGCAGGATGAAAATTGCGCAGAATCGGCAATCACCGAAATGCCCCAGACGATACAGACAACAATCAGGATCGGGATCGACGCATCGCCAAGCGCACCGGCAACAAGTGCGCAGATGCCACTGATGGCCATCGCCGCCATGGTCACCGTCGTCCGGCCGATCCGGTCGGCCAGCAAACCGCCCGCAAGGCTTCCGAACGCGCCGATACCAACAATCGCAAATGTCAGAAGAGCCGCCCAGATACCGGGATTATCAAATTCCCGCCCGGAAAGCGCCCCATACAGGAACAACCCGATCCAGCCCCACATGGCATACAGTTCCCACATATGCCCGAAATAGCCATAGCACGCATGACGCAATGGTTTGTTCGCCCAGATGTGCCCGACCATACGCGGATCAAATCGCGGGGATTTGCACGGTGTCCCGCCCAGTTTGACAAACAGGATCGCCACACCCGCGATATAGGCCGAAATACTAGCTGCCACGATCACCATGCGCCAATCGAGTGGCACCGCCACCGCAAACAGATGCGGCAGAGCCGACCCCATGGTCAATGCCCCAACCAGCAAGCCGACCAGAAACCCGGTATCACCGCGAGACCAGGTAGCGACCATTTTCATGCCAATGGGGTAAATCCCTGCCATGCAGATACCGGTAATCAGGCGAAGCCCGATCACAACAACCCCGTCGACGGGCACAGCAAGGATCAGGATATTGGCCGTCGCGGCAATGAATGCCGATGCCGCCCAGAAATGCCGCGCTTCGACCCGGTCGGCCAGACCGAAAAAGGCGCTGATCAAAGTCCCCAATACAAACCCCAGCAAGACCGAACTGGTAAACAGGGATGATTGAATGGCACCAAGGTCAAACTCGGCGCGCAATTGCGGCAATACCGCCGTTGCTGAAAACCACAGCGAAAGCGCCATCAACTGGCAAATCGTAATCATGCCAACGGCAAATGGCTTGCCTGCCTGCGCCATGCTTTCCCCTGTAATCATTCAAACTTATGCGCCATCATACATTCCCAAAGGGCGATGAACAGTGTCCCCATGCACAAAACAAAAAAATGCCGCCCGAACGAAGCCGGACGGCATCAAGTTTCCCGAGCGGGAATGAAAAATATCGAAGCCCTCTTGACGGGTCCGGTCCCGTGACGGGACAGCGTCAAAAAGGGTTCTGGCGCTTGCTCAGGAATAGTCGCGCTGGTCGTCGATCACCTTGCCATCATTGGGCAAGCTGCCCGGTGTTGCGATTTCGACCTTGCCGCGCAGCTTGCAGATCGAATGCAGGCTATCCATCACCGCATCGGCACTGAACCCGGCGGCATCGGTTTCACAGGCCAGCGTCATGACATCGACATCATTTTCACGGGTCACGATCAGGCGCGCCTTGCCGATATCAGCATGTCGTTTGACGACCTCCGCAATCTGATGCGGATGAACAAACATGCCTTTGACCTTGGTAGTCTGATCGGCACGGCCCATCCAGCCTTTGATACGCATATTGGTCCGCCCGCACGGGCTTGGTCCGCTTGCAATCGCCGAAAGATCACCGGTGGCAAACCGGATCAGCGGATAATCCATATTAAGGCTGGTAACGACAACCTCGCCCACCTCGCCCTCGGCCACCGGGTCGCCGGTGCCGGGCCGCACGATTTCAAGGATGATGTCCTCGGCAACGATCATGCCGCTTTTGGCATCGCTTTCATAAGCAATCAGCCCCAGATCCGCACTGGCGTAACATTGCAGCATGGCAACACCGCGTTCGGCAAACCAGTCGCGCAACGACGGTGGCAATGCTTCGCCTGAAACAAGTGCACGGGTGATGGATGAAACATCCCCGCCCAGTTCGTCGGCCTTTTCCATCAGGATTTTCAGGAACGACGGCGTCCCTGAATAACCGGTCGGTTTCAGGTCGCTGATCGCCTTGATCTGGGCTTCGGTCTGGCCAACACCGGCTGGGATCACCGCACAGCCACACGCACGTGCGCCGCTGTCAAAAATAAAGCCCCCCGGCGTCAGGTGATAGGATAGGCAGTTATGGATGATATCGCCCGGCCGGAACCCGGCAGCAAAAAACGCGCGCCCCATCCGCCACCAGTCATCCCCCTTGCCTTCGGGATCATAAATCGGGCCCGGACTTTGGAAAATACGGCCAAGGGCCGGAACCGGTGTTGCATTCAACCCGGCAAAGGGCGGGTTTTCCGCCTGCATGGTGATCAGATCGGATTTGCGCGTCACCGGCAATTTTGCCAGTGCCTCGCGACTGTTGATCGTCTGCGGATCAACACCTTCAAGGATACGGCCAAACCCGGCGGCCTTGCTTTTTGCGTGATGAATAACCCGCGGCAATGCCGCCATCAAACCGGTTTCACGGTCTTTGGGGCTTCGGGTTTCACTGGCATCGAAGAAGGTATTGAGCATGATGGCCGGGTCCGTTTTCTGGTCATTGAAAGGCGGCGAACACGTGTTAAAGCCAGCGTTTGCGGCGCTTGTATGATTTGATGTTCTTGAAGCTTTTGCGTTCTTCCGAACCACCGCCAAGATAGAATTCCTTGACGTCTTCGTTGTTCAGAAGTTCGTCACGGGTACCATCCAGAACCACCTTGCCGCTTTCCATGATGTAACCGTAATCGGCAACCTTCAGCGCAAAATTGGCATTCTGTTCCACGATCAGCATGGTAATGCCCTGTTCGCGGTTGATCTTTTCGATGATCCCGAACACTTCTTTCACCAGCAAGGGTGACAGACCCATCGACGGTTCATCAAGCAAAATCATTTTCGGGCGGGCCATCAAGGCCCGGCCGATTGCCAGCATCTGCTGCTCCCCGCCCGAAAGGTAACCTGCAAGTCCGGTCCGTTCGCGTAGGCGCGGGAAATATTCAAACACCATGTCGATATCGTCCTTAACGCCCTTGTCCTTGCGGGTATAGGCGCCAAGCCGAAGGTTTTCGACACAGGTCATGTCTTCGATGATGCGGCGGCCTTCCATGACCTGAAACAGGCCGGAACGCACGATATCCTCGGGATTGCCATTGGCAATCTGCTGCCCCATGAAATTGATATCGCCGCGGGTCACCTTGCCATCCTCGGTCTTGAGCAAACCGGAAATAGCCTTCAGCGTCGTCGATTTCCCCGCACCGTTCGGGCCCAGAAGGGTCACGATCTTGCCTTGCGGGACTTCAAGCGACACCCCGCGCAGGACAAGGATCACCTCGTCATACACGACTTCGATATTATTGACCGACAGCAACGATTCTGCGGTTTCGGTTTTGCGGACCGGCTCTGCCATGGTGTCCCCTTCGATCACGTTCTGATTACATCCCCCGGTGCCGGGGCGGGCGCGCTTTTCGCCACCCCGCCCCGGCACCATCGGGAGACATCCGTCTTCTGACTACGACTTAATAGCCAAGCCAGTCGTCACGGCGCGGCAGGGTCACGGTTGCCGCCTTGGTTACGGTCGGCTCACCGCCTTTGGCACTGCCGTTATAGATATTAACGGTGTTGATGCCGCGATGGTCTTCGGCAGTCCAGGTTGCAGGCATGCAAACGCCTTCAAGACCGGCAGGCACCCAATCCGTACGGGCATACATGCCGGCCTTGATGTTTTCGCCGGTGATGCCGCCATTGGCCTTGGCCCATTCCATGGCTTCTTTCATGTAATAGGCCGAGCAAATGCCGCGGATATAGTGATGGGTGCGGAACTGTTCGCCCGAACTATCGGACATTTTCGAAATTTCGCGCACAAGATCCATGCCCGGTACGCCCTCGTCGGTCCAGAAGCTGGTCATGGCCGGGAAGACATAGTTTTCAACATCACCGATGGTTTTCAGCGTTTCGTAGTCACCTGCCCAGATATTGGCCAGCCATTTCGGGCTTGCACCAACCGTATCGCAGGATTTGACCAGCGAAACGACCGACGGGCCGAGGTTGCCAAGGTAACCATAATTGGTTCCGGCTTCCTTGATCGTCAGGCACTGCGCCTTGAAGTCGCCCGGCTTCATCGAAACGACGACCGGCTCGGTCACGTCAAAGCCAAGTTCGGTTGCGTATTCGGCACAGGCTTCTTTCGGTGCATTCGGATAGGGATGGTTATCCCCGATATGCGAGAAGACCGGTTTGCCCGAACCACCCGATGCTTTCCAATCCTCGGCGGCCCACTGAACCAATGCACGGCAGGCGTCGGAATAGGATGCGCCATAGAAGAAGTTATAAGGTGCCGGTTTCGCGGTTTTCGGGTTTTTGCCGGTCGGGTCGGTCAGATGGCCGGAATAGGACGCGGAATAAACCGGGACCTTGTCCTGGGCCACAAAGCTGATCAGGGCTTCGGTGTCGCCCGTGCCCCAGCCCTGCATGGCGACCATGTTGTTGCGCGAACGCCATTTTTTGTAGTTCGCAATCGCCTGCGGAACCTTATAGGCGTAATCGACCGATTCTGAATCCAGAACCGTCCCGTCAATGCCACCGTGGGTATTGATATACATAAGCGCGTCACGGACACCATCGGCATAGAATTTGCCAATGAACCCGGTCGCCCCGGTGATGTCCATCAGATGACCGACAAAAACCATGTCGTCATCTGCTTTGGCTGCCGAAACCGACAGGCCGGTTGCAACAATCGCTGTCGCAGCAATCAGTCTTTTCATCACGACGTCTCCCTTGGACGTTTTTCTAAACAAAGTAGCCTCCCGGCCTTCGCCGATTTTCGTCCCGATCTTTGTTTTTAAGCGACCGGGTTTCGGCGATATTGATCAGTACGAGAAGGGATAAAGCTTCCAGTACGCCCTGATCTGCTGCCAGCGGTGCGCGAGCCCATCCGGTTCGAAGATCAGGAAAAGGATGATGGCCAGACCGATCGCCATCTCCTTGATATAGGCCAGCCCGTCGGTCACAGCCGTCGAATTGGCCCAGTCGAAAACACTTAAAAGCCCGACACCGTTTTCCATGACTTCGGGCAGCAGAACCATAAAGATGGTCCCCATCAGCGTGCCCTTGACCGAGCCAAGACCGCCAATGATGATCATGCCCAGAAACTGGATCGACAGCAGGATGGTAAAGCCCTCGGCGGAAACGAAGCCAAGGTAATGGCCATACATTGCCCCGCCGATCCCGGCATAGAAGGATGAAATCGCAAAGCTCATCAGACGGTATTTCGTCAGATTGATGCCCATGATTTCCGCCGACAGATAATGATCCCGTACCGCAACAAAGGCGCGTCCGTCACGGGTCCGCATCAGGTTGGTGCCCAGCAAGTACATGATCACTAGGAAGAACAGGCAGACATAGAAGAAGCTGAAATCATCGAGCACTTCATAGCCAAACACATTGACCGGATTTGCCGCCGCCCCATAAGACCCGCCGGTAAACCAGTCAGCCCGGGCAAAAAAATCTTCCAGAATGAACTGGGCGGCCAATGTTGCAATCGCCAGATAAAGGCCCTTGATCCGGGCCGCAGGCAGACCGAACAAAAGCCCGACAGCCGCCGTCATCAGACCGGCCAGCGGGATCGACAGCAAAACCGGAATGCCGGTCGTGTTGTTGATCCAGGCCGATGCAAAGGCACCAAACCCAAAGAATGCCGCATGACCCAATGAAATCTGCCCGGTGAAGCCGACCAGAATATTCAGACCAAGGGCGGCGATGGCAAAGTACGAGATCTGAATGAACAGGTTAACGTAATAGCCGTCCAGAACAAACGGGATCAGCGCGGTTGCGATCACACCCAAAATCGCGGCATTGCGGACAAAGGTGGTATCAAAAATCCGCGTATCCTGTCGGTAGGTGGTGCGAAAATCACCGCAGGGACGCATCGAAAATCCAGCCATAACCTATTACTCCGCCCCTTAGATGCGTTCGATGTCTTTGGTGCCAAACAGACCGTATGGCTTGATGCAAAGAATGATGATCAGCACATAGAACGGTGCGATCGAAAACAGGTTGCCCCAGTGCAGGTACTGACCGTCGACAAACTCGGCGGTGTTTTCCAGAAGTCCGATGATCACACCCCCGACAATCGCACCGATGATTGAATCAAGCCCGCCCAGAATAACCGCCGGGAACACCTTGATCCCGATCACCGAAAGCGCGGATGAAACCCCGTTGACCATCCCGATCACGATACCGGCAACCCCCGATACCAGGGCCGAAATCGCCCAGGACATCGCAAACACGGTTTTCACCGAAATACCAAGGCTTTGCGCGACCTGCTGATCAAAGGCCGTGGCCCGCATCGCAAGGCCCAGCTTGGAATATTTGAAGAACCAGTAGAACGCCGCCATGATCACCAGCGAGATCACGAAACTCATGATATAGGCGGTTTCGATCTGCATCCCCATCAGGTTGACCGACCGTGTTTCAAACACCTGCGGATAGGTCGCCGTGGTCGCACCGAATATCCATTTGGTCGCCGCCTGGAAGAAAATCGAAAGCCCGATCGTCACCATGATCACCGAAATGATCGGCTCGCCAATCATCGGGCGCAGAACCACCATTTGCAAAATGATGCCAAACGCCATCATGAACAGTAATGTAAAGATAAAGCCCAGCCAGAACGGCATATGCATTTCGACAAGGAATGCGTAACAGACCCACGCCCCGATCAACAGGAACTCGCCCTGTGCGAAGTTCACGATCTGGGTCGATTTGTAGATCAGCACGAAACACATGGCGACGACGCCATACAATGTTCCGACAATCAGCCCGTTAAGCAGAAGCTGAAACAGAAGTTCGAAATTCATGTTGCCATCCCTGTAATGGCGGCCCCGCTGCCGATCAGGCAATCGGGGCGCACAGTTTTTATCGCTGCCTTACTCGGCGGCTTTGGGTGCCGTCTTTGCGGCATTGTTCCCGTCCAGATCGACAACCCTGACACTGGTCTGGATGCGGGTTTTTGACCCGTCCTGGAAGGTGATCATGGTGTCGATATCAACCTTGTCATTGCCGGCATAAACCGCATCGATAATGTCGGCATATTTTTCGGCAACCACACTGCGGCGTACTTTGCGCGTGCGGGTCAATTCGCCGTCATCGGCATCAAGTTCTTTATACAGCAGCAGGAAACGCTTGATCCGCTGGGCCTCGGGCAGGGTTTCATTCACCTGCCGAATTTCATCAACGATCATGTCATAAACCTGCGGCTGGGCCGACAGATTGGTATAGTTGGTAAAGGCAATCCCGCGCTGCTCGGCCCATTTGGCCATGATCGAATACCGGATACAGATCATGGTCGACAGGAACGGCAATCCCTTGCCAAGGATGACGGCCTCGGCGATGAATGGCGAGAATTTCAGTTTGTTTTCAATAAATTGCGGCGAGTACCGCACCCCGGTCGATGTTTCCGCCAGATCTTTAAGACGGTCAATCACCACAAGGTGCTGATTGCCTTCCTTAAAGTACCCGGCATCCCCGGTATGCATCCAGCCGTCATGGACATCCTCGTCATAGGACGCCTGATTTTTATAATAGCTGGTGAACATGCCCGATGTCCGGGCAACGATTTCGCCAACCCCGTTTTCATCGGCATTGATGACCCGGATTTCCGAATTATCAAACGCCTTGCCGACCGTATCAAAATCAATGTCGTCGGGCTGATGGATGGTATAGGCCCCGCACAGCTCGGTCTGACCGTAAAGCTGGCGCAACGGAACGCCCATGGCATGAAAGAACTTGAAGGTTTCCGGCCCCATGGCCGCCCCGCCGGTCGCCGCCGAGCGCAAATTGGAAAAGCCCAGCCGGTCCTTAAGCGCATTCATCAGGATCACATCGGCAAATTTCGAATGCCCGCCGTTATCAAGCGCGGTCCGGGCCAAGGCCATGCCGAAATCATACATTTTCTGTTTGAACAGGGTTGAATCCATCATCCGTGCCCGCACATCGGCCGCGATGGATTCCCATACACGCGGCGCCAGCAGGACAAAGTTCGGTCCGATCTCGCGAAGATCGGCCATCATGGTTTCCTGTTCTTCAACAAAATTCACGATCTGGCGGCTGATCAGCGACTGACCGACCACATAAACCTGTTCCATGATCCATGGCAGCGGCAGAACCGAAACATAATCATCCCCGGGATATTTCGGGTCAGCGCGCAAATAGGCTGCGCAATGATCCAAAAAATCACCGGCATTGAGCATCGCCATTTTCGGTTTGGACGTCGTGCCCGATGTGGTGCACAGAATGGCGCATTCATCACCGCGCGTATCAGCCACCATCGCATCATAGGCACCGGGGTCCCTGGCCTCGATCGACCGGCCCAGTTCATAAAGTTTTTCGACATCCATCAACCGCGGATCATCGTATTTCCGCATACCGCGCGGATCGCAGTAAACAATATGCTCAACCGTCGGAATCTGGTCGGCCAGCTCAATCAGCTTGTCACATTGTTCTTCGTCTTCAGCGATCAGAACCCGTGCGCCGGAATAGGTGATCAGATAGGCAACCTCTTCGTGCAGGCTGTCCTGATACAGCCCGACCGACATGGCGCGCAGGGCATGGGCGGCAACTTCGCCCCAAACCCATTCCGGGCGGTTTTCACCGATCAGGCCGATCACATCGCCGGGTTTGATGCCCATGTCGCGCAGGCCAAGCGACATCCACTTGACCCGGTCATTGTAATCTTTCCAGCTAAATTCCTGCCAGATGCCGAATTCCTTTTCGCGCATCGCAACTTCATCGCCCCAATGGCGCGCATTATAGGCCAGCACTTTTGGAAAGGTATCGAGCGCCTGGACATCGGCATATTCCGGGGTATTGCTGCTCATCTTCAGGCCACCTGCTCGTCTTCGTCGGTCACGTCGTCGTCTTCGCCCAGATAGGCTTTTTTGACATGGGCATTGGCCATGACTTCGTCAGGCAACCCTTCGGCAATCTTGCGCCCGAAATCCAGAACCATGACCCGGTTGGAGATATCCATCACAACCCCCATGTCATGCTCGATCATCACCACCGTCATGCCCCATTCTTCATTGAGGTCGATGATAAAGCGCGCCATGTCCTCTTTTTCTTCAAGGTTCATGCCTGCCATCGGTTCATCCAGCAGGATCAGATCAGGGCGCAGCGCCACCGCACGCGCCAGTTCGACCCGTTTGCGAAGGCCATAGGACAGCGTGCCCGCCGTCGCCTTGCGAATATGGGAAATTTCCAGAAAATCAATCACATCCTCGCAGAAACGACGATGTTCAAGCTCTTCCTTCTGCGCCCCGGAAAACCAGTAAAGCGGCCCGGTCAGAAAATTGTTCTTAAGCAGGTGATGCCGCCCGACCATGATATTGTCCAGAACGTTCATATGGCCAAACAGCGCCAGATTCTGGAAGGTACGGCCAACGCCAAGCTCGGCCCGGTCATTGGGCTTAAGCCCCGTGACATCCTGCCCCTTGAAGGACACTGACCCGGTGGTTGGCTGATACCGACCCGAAATGCAGTTCAGCATCGATGTCTTGCCGGCCCCGTTCGGGCCAATGATTGAAAACAGCTCGCCGGGCTGGACGGAAAAGCTGACGTCGCTTAGCGCGCGCACGCCGCCAAACACAAGCGATACGTCGCTGATCTGCAAAATGGGACCCTGTGACGTCATAACGTCGCTTATCCTCCCTGACTTGGGCCGCAGGCACCCCTTTTTCCGGTTGACCGGATTTTAAGGTGGATACCCCGTGCCTCTTGTTCAGTTTCCCTGATGATGTACCGGTTTTTATCTGACCCGGACCTTACGGAAACCGGGCTTGGCACATTTAATACGTATTTAAGTACCAATTTCAGCAAATGACGTCAACGTGTTGCACAGCAACGGATTGACACTTTTCACAAATTCGCGCCGCACAATTTTTGCGTTCTGGTCTGATGAATGCACTTCTACCTATAATTCCGTAAGGTCATCACGACACAACCCGCATACTGAAAGGCTGAAAATTATTGCATCGCAACATTCAGGTTCCTGTTCGCGCTGCACCAACTGTGTTCTGACAAATGCCGAAATTGTCCCCTGTTGCATTCAGGCGATCACCCGATTCGTTCCCCTTCGGACAGGATTTCCCCCAATAGTACAGGCCATCCTCTACATTCGAGTCTTTCCAGATATGGCGGTGATCCTGTGGACTCGCGAATGATCTCCGGGCGGATTTACGGTGTTTTTCACCCGAATCAGATACCTTCTGATTGCCATTACGCGCCAACCATTCACCAATTCGTTGTTATCGCAGGGATTTCAAGAATGACCCTTTTGCGGGTCTGGACTTTCAGGGGGAATTGTGGTGTAACCCCGTGGCACATACATATGTAGCCGTGACCCGCGTCACGAGATACAGATAGCCCACCGCTCGGCGCTCCGACGGTCGGGGTGTCTTGTCACGACAAGCCCTTTAACCACCTTGAGGAGGGTCTGATGTCCATTTGTGGCAAAGACAACCTGCAAACGCGCCGCACGCTGAATGTCGGGGACAAGTCCTACGACTATTACAGCCTTAAAGTTGCTTCCGAAAAAATCGGCGACGTTTCCAAGCTTCCGTTTACGCTGAAGGTCGTTCTGGAAAACCTTCTGCGCTACGAAGACGATTTCACTGTCAAAACCGACGATGTCAAAGCTGTTGTCGAGTGGCTCAAATCCCGTTCGAGCTCGCACGAGATCAACTATCGTCCGGCCCGCGTCCTGATGCAGGACTTCACCGGCGTTCCTGCCGTTGTTGACCTTGCCGCGATGCGCGATGCCGTCGTCAAGATGGGCGGCGACGCCCAGAAGGTGAACCCGCTTTCACCTGTTGACCTCGTCATTGACCACTCGGTCATGATCGACTTCTTTGGCACCGACGACGCACTCGACAAAAACATGGAAGTCGAGTTCGAACGTAACGGCGAACGCTACGAGTTCCTGCGCTGGGGCCAGAATGCGTTCAACAATTTCCGCATCGTTCCGCCGGGGGCTGGCATCTGCCACCAGGTGAACGTCGAACATCTCGCCAAGGTCGTATGGACCGGCAAGGATGATAACGGCAAAACCGTTGCCTACCCCGATACGCTGGTTGGTACCGATTCCCACACCACCATGGTCAACGGCCTTGCCGTTCTGGGCTGGGGTGTTGGCGGTCTCGAAGCCGAAGCAGCCATGCTCGGCCAGCCGATCTCGATGCTGATCCCCGAAGTCGTCGGTTTCAAACTGACCGGCTCGATGAAAGAAGGCATCACCGCAACCGACCTCGTGCTGCGCGTCGTTCAGATGCTCCGCGAGAAGGGCGTTGTTGGCAAGTTCGTCGAATTCTATGGCGACGCGCTGGATCATATGAGCCTGCCGGATCGTGCGACCATCGGTAACATGGCACCGGAATACGGTGCGACCTGTGGCTTCTTCCCGATTGACGATGAAACGCTGAACTATATGCGTAACACCGGTCGTTCCGAAGAACAGATCGCACTGGTCGAAGCATATGCCAAAGAACAGGGCATGTGGCGCGACCCGAGCTTCGAAGCCGAATATACCTCGACCCTTGAACTCGACATCTCGACCGTTGAACCGGCTCTGTCCGGTCCGAAACGTCCGCAGGACCGCGTTCTGCTCAAAGATGCCGTTTCAAGCTTCACCAAGACCTTTGCCGACATGGCACCGGGTGTTGATGCGGATCGTTCTGTTCCGGTTTCGAACGAAAACTTCGCAATGAAAGACGGTAACGTCGTTATTGCCGCCATCACGTCCTGCACCAACACCTCGAACCCGAGCGTGCTGATCGCAGCCGGCCTGCTGGCGAAAAAAGCGGTTGAACTCGGCCTTAAAAGCAAACCGTGGGTGAAAACCTCGCTTGCACCGGGCTCGCTGGTTGTTGCCGACTATCTCGAAAAAGCCGGTCTTCAGACCTATCTCGACAAGCTCGGCTTTAACGTTGCCGGTTTCGGTTGCACCACCTGTATCGGGAACTCCGGTCCGCTGGCCGACCCGATCATCGAGGCAATTGACGGCAACGACATGCTCGTGACCGCCGTTCTGTCGGGCAACCGTAACTTCGAAGGTCGTATCAGCCCGCAGGTCAAGGCAAACTATCTTGCCTCCCCGCCGCTGGTTGTTGCCTATGCCCTTGCCGGTAACCTGAAGGTCGATCTGAACAAAGACCCGATCGGCACCGACAAAGATGGCAAAGACGTCTTCATGAAAGACATCTGGCCGACCAACAAGGAAATCGCGGACACCATCGCATCCTCGATCTCTGCTTCGATGTACAAAGATCGTTATGACAACATCTTTGCCGGCCCGAAACCGTGGCAGGAAATCGAAGTCACCGAAGGCGAAACCTTCGAATGGGATGGCAAATCGACCTACGTCCAGAACCCGCCCTACTTCGTCAATATGGCGAAAGAACCGGGTGCGTTCTCGGAAGTTCATGGTGCACGTCCGCTCCTGATCCTTGCTGACTCCGTGACCACCGACCACATTTCTCCGGCCGGTTCGATCAAGGAAGAAAGCCCGGCAGGTGAATACCTCAAGGCGCACGGCGTTGCGGTTCGTGACTTCAACTCCTATGGCGCACGCCGCGGGAACCACGAAGTCATGATGCGCGGCACCTTTGCCAACATCCGTATCCGCAACGAAATGGCACCGGGCACCGAAGGCGGTGTTTCGGTTCATTACCCGTCCGGCGAACAGGGCTGGGTCTATGATGTTGCCATGCGTTACCAGGCCGAGGGCACCCCGCTGGTTGTCATCGCCGGTAAGGAATACGGCACCGGTTCGTCCCGTGACTGGGCAGCCAAAGGCACCAACCTGCTTGGCGTCAAAGCTGTTCTGGCCGAAAGCTTCGAACGTATCCACCGCACCAACCTGGTCTGCATGGGCGTCCTGCCGTTGCAGTTCAAGAATGGTGAAGGTCGTGCGACTTACAAGCTCGACGGCACCGAAGTCTTCGACGTTCTGGGTATCGGCAACGGTATCAACCCGATGCAGGACGTTACGGTTCGTATCACGCGCAAGGATGGCTCCACCGAAGAGGTCATTGCCACCTGCCGTATCGATACCGAAAACGAAGTCCTTTACTACCAGAACGGCGGCATTCTGCAGTTCGTTCTGCGTAACATGATGAAAGCTGCCTGATTTCGCCTGAAATCAGAAGCCTGCTGAATGCGAAACACCCCCGTCTGTCAAGGACGGGGGTGTTTTTGCGTGGAACGCATCTTTAAATTGCGACAAACCCAAACCACATATATCCATTGATTTATAACAAGTCAGCCGTCCCGACGATTTGATAGGGATGGGTCCTGACTCTAACCAATAATGCCCGCAAACCGGGCACCTGACAGGATTTGGACAGCAACAGGTTATCATGACGCGCCCCAGTTTTGCCGATGGCAATACCACCCACCTGACTGTAGGTACGATTTCCCCCGGCATCGTGTTGCGTTGCGGGCCGGAAACCGCGATTGGTCAGGCCATCGACATGATGCGCGAAGCCAATTGCAGCTCCATCATCGTGACACAGGATCACCTGCCGATCGGAATCTGGACGGAAAAGGATTGCCTGTCCCTGCCCGCCGACTGCGAAGCCACCCTGAACGAGCCGATATCGAAATGGATGTCGGCCCCGGTTCACAGCATATCGGTCCATGCCACGCCCGAGGCCGCCATCATCCGTATGCGCGAACGCCATGTCCGTCATCTGGTCAGCGTGGATGCGGAAAACCGCCTTGCCGGAATCATCAGCCAGTCTGACCTGATCCGCCAACAGGGCAGTTGGCGCAAACTGGGCGATGGGGATGTCGGGGCCGCCATCCGCCGCACGACAATCTTTGTCGATGGCGATATCCCGATGTCGGAACTGCGCGCGCGCATGCATGATGCCAAATGCGATTGTGCGATTGTCTATGATCCGTCGGTCGCGACCGACCCGGTTTCGATGCTTGATCACACCGGGATCATTACCGAACGCGATATCCTGCGCAATCTTGCCAATGGCGATCACGCAACACCGGCCATCGAAATTGCCAGCCGTCCGCTGCGTGTCATTTCCGCCAAGTCCAGCCTGAACAACGCCCGCGACACGATGCTGGCCCAACATATCCGCCATCTTGCGGTCATTGATGAAACCGGCAATGTCATCGGTGTTCTGTCATTCGCCGATCTGCTGGAATTCATCGAACAGGATTACTTCGCCCATCTCAGGTCCGTGATGGAGGGCCGCGATGTCGAACTGACCAAGGCCCGCCGGTCGCTGTTTCTGGCAGACAAGATCATTGAAACATCGCCGGACGGGATCATGGTCTGTGCCGCCGATGGCACGATCGAACTGGTCAATCCGGCCTTCACCCGGGTCACGGGTTACAACGCATCGGACGTGATCGGCAAAAACCCCAATATCCTGCAATCGGGTCGTCAGTCTCGCGAATTTTACACCTCGATGTGGCGCGATATTCAACAGCACGGCAAATGGGAAGGCGAAATCTGGAACCGCCGCAAATCCGGCGAAATTTATCCCGAATGGCTGTCGATCATCGCGATCCGTGATGCCGATGGCCAGATCAGCCAGTATGCCTCGATCTTTACCGACATCAGCGAACGCAAGAAAAACCGCGAAGACATTCTGCGGCTTGCCCATATTGACGAACTGACCGGCTATCCCAATCGCCGCCGGTTCCTTGAACTGCTGGCCCACGGCATCGGCGAGTCCCGCCGCAAGGGAACCCGCCTGACGATCCTGCTGCTCGATATCGATAATTTCCAGCGGGTGAACAACACACTGGGACACAGTGACGGTGACGACGTTCTGGTCGAAGTTGCCCGTCGGCTGCATCGCCGTCTGGATCAGGGGGGTGTTCTGGCGCGTGTTGGTGCGGATGAATATGCCATTCTGCTTTCGGGGGGGACTTCCGCCGATGATGATGCCGCACTGGCCGATGATCTTTTAAAAGCGTTAAACCAACCGCACCTGACCAGCAAGGGACAGGAAATCTATATTTCGGCCAGCATCGGCATCGCATCCTTCCCGCACGACGCCAACGATACCGCCAATCTTTTGCGCAATGCCGAAATTGCGATGATGCATTCCAAGGAACAGGGCCGAAACCGGTTCAGCCGCTATAACCGCGCCAGTCATTCACGCAGCGATGCCGACCTTGCCCTTGAAAGTGCCCTGCGTCAGGCGCTGGATCGCGATGAATTTCATCTGGTCTATCAACCGCAATTCGAAGCCCGCACCGGCAACCTGCACGGCGTCGAAGCCCTGTTGCGCTGGAACCATCCGCAACGGGGGGCGATCCCCCCCTCGGTCTTTGTTCCGGTAGCCGAGGAAATGGGCGTGATCGGCGAACTGGGGCGCTGGGTATTGCGTCACGCCTGCCGTCAGGCGGTCGCATGGCGTGAAAAGGGCCTGCACAACGTCACGATGGCGGTGAATGTCTCGGTCCAGCAATTCTATGGCACCATTGATCTTGCCGAACAGATCAGAACCATTCTGGTCGAAAAGGGCATGGCGGCAGACCGGCTGGAAATAGAAATCACCGAAAGCCTGTTCATGCAGAATATCGAAGAAATGCGCGCCAACATGCAGCGCATTCGCGATCTGGGCGTCAAAATCGCACTCGATGATTTTGGCACCGGTTTTTCCAGTCTCAGCTACCTGCGCAAACTGCCGTTTGACACGATCAAGATGGATCGCAGTTTTGTCGACGACATCAATCAGGGACGCGAAGGCAGTGCGCTTGCGATCACCATCCTGAATATGGCGCAGAACCTGCACAAAAAATGCGTCGCCGAAGGTGTCGAAACCAACGCGCAGCTCAAACTGCTGCGCGATGCCGGATGCGATTACATACAGGGATACCTTCTGGGCAAACCGATGTGCGCTGATGAAATCCTCACCCTGTCTCAGCAAAGACCGGCCGAAGCCTCCTGATCCGGTTTGATCCCCAGCAAAAAGGGCGGGGAAATTCCCCGCCCTTCGCATGTCTTCTGCTGTGAAAAAAGCGGCCTAAAGCACGCCAAGTCCCTTCAGCAGAATGAAGGCAATCGCAAGCGGTGCGATGAACTTCACGATAATGCCCCAGCCATTGATCCAGAACGGCACCACGCCATTATGGGCGGCAATATCTTCCTTGGCCTTGCCCCAGACAACCCAGCCGACAAACAGCGAGATGAACAGGCCACCAATCGGCAGCAGCAATTTCGAGCTGACATAATCCATCAGATCAAAGAAGCCGAGGCCAAAGATCTTGAACTCGCCCATAAGCCCCATCGACAGCGAGGACGGAATCCCCAGCAGGAAGATGATCACCCCCACCGTGATCGATGCCCATTTGCGGCTGATGCCACGGTCATCAACGAAATAGGCAACAACCACCTCAAGGATCGAAACCGCCGACGTCAATGCCGCAATACCCAGCAACAGGAAGAACATGAACGCAAAGATCGACCCCATCGGCATATGCGCAAACACCGCTGGCAACGTAATAAAGGTCAGCCCCGGACCGGCACTTGGATCAAAGCCGAATGCAAACACGGCTGGCAGGATCAAAAGACCGGCCATGACCGCAACCGACGTATCAAGCAGCGTCACCCAACCGGCCGAACTGGCGATATTTTCCTTTTTGCTCAGATACGAGCCATAGGTAATCATCGCCCCCATCCCAAGCGAAAGCGAGAAGAACGCCTGCGAAAGCGCTTCCGATACCGTTGCCCATGTCACTTTGGAAAAGTCCGGCGACAGCAGGAAGGCAATGCCTTCGCCCGCACCCGGCAGGGTCACGGAACGCACGATCAGCACCAGCAACAACGCAAACAGGGCCGGCATCAAAATCTTTGACGCACGTTCAATACCCGAACCAACACCCGCCAGGACGACAAAAACCGTCAACGCCATGAAGATCGCATGATAGATCAGCGGCGAAACCGGATCGGCAATGAACCCGCCAAAGATGCTGCCCAATGCGGCCGGATCTTCAATCGCCAGCGCCCCGGTGATCGATTTGACCATATAGGAAATCGTCCAGCCGGCGACGACACTGTAAAATGACAGGATGATAAAGGCAGCCGCAACACCACAAAGCCCCACCAGCGGCCATGCACCGCCCTTGAGCTTTGCAAACGCGCCAATGGCGTTCTTTGCCGTCATCCGGCCAATGACCATTTCAGCCAGCATGACCGACAGGCCAATGGTGAAAACCAGCGCCAGATAAATCAGCAAGAAGGCACCACCGCCATTCTCGCCCGCCATATAGGGAAACTTCCAGATGTTGCCCAGCCCCACCGCCGACCCAGCAGCCGCCAGGATAAAGCCGAGGCGTGACCCCCAATGCTCTCGTTTAATCATTGCCTGCAAACCTTTCTTGGACTGGCATCCGCGGTAAGTCGCTCCCGCCGCAGTGCCGGTTCCTCATTTTTCTCTATAAACGCAAAGGTGATTTCACCTCACGCATTCCGTGAAGACCTTTTGCCTCCTTTCGGAATTGACCGGAGCTAATAACACCGATCTCCCGAAATCTCCTGTCTAAATTGCCGTGTTTTGCGCAAAAATCGGTCGTTTTGGCGCAAACGGACCTTTCAACGCCTTGTGATTGGTGGTTGATAGGCATTTTGGGGCATCATCCATCCATGAAACAGCTTCGCCCCATTATCTTCATGCTTGGAACCGCGTTCATGGGTGGTTTATCGCTGGCACATGCTGGCGAGTCCACGTCACCCCGCGCCGTGATCGAGCTTTACACATCCGAAGGATGCAATTCCTGCCCTCCGGCGGATCGTGTTCTTTACGAATTAAATCAGGAACATGGTGACCTTCTTGCCCTGTCGTTTCATGTCGATTACTGGAACTATCTGGGCTGGGAAGATCCGTTTTCCAGTGCGGCCAATACCGAACGGCAACGCGAATATGCTGGTCGCATGCGTGAACGCTATGTCTATACCCCGCAGGTCGTGATCAACGGCGATCAGGTCGTTCGCGCCACCGACAAAGGCCGAATCGTCACCACCAGCAATGAAACGACCCCGCTTCGGGAATGGGCGGAACTGGCCCTGCTATCAGATAATCGAACCAGCCCCGCCAGTGGCAAATTAAAGCTCGGCATGCTCAATACCCCGCCTGCCGGGCAGTCCTATCAGCTTTGGCTGATCGGGTTTGATCGCGAACAGGCACGCGATGTCCGGTCTGGCGAAAATGCCGGGCGGCGTCTGGTTCATGCCAATGTCGTGCGCGAAATGATCGATCTTGGGCAGTGGGACGGCAAGCCGCGCGAACTTGATTTCGCCCTGAACCAGCCTTGCGACGGTGGTGTCGCGGTCCTTGTGCAGGAAGGCCGCGGCGGCCCGGTTCGAAGTGCCTCGGTCATCCGCTTCTGATCTGCTATCGCTTTGCCCGCGCCGCAGCCGATTTTTGATCGCTGCGGCGTTTCGCGTCTTTTTGGATTGATTTGAAACAATGTCATCACATCCAATGTCGGATAAAGCATGATTAATGACGTCGGGCGCGGTATAGAAAAAGCGCATCCGGCATGAATTCCGACAGTCAAACGAGTTAGATGACAGTTTTTACCGGTTCTGATCTGACCTGTCTGCGTGGCGAACGTCTGGTCTTTGGCGATCTTTCCTTTAGCGCCAATACCGGCGATGCCGTGATGCTGCGCGGTCGCAATGGTGCAGGAAAATCAAGCCTTTTGCGCCTGATGGCGGGCCTCATGGCCCCGCGCCGCGGCACCATCCGCTGGCAGGGTGACGATATCGCCGATGATAAAATCGGCCATCGCGCGCGCCTGCATTACCTTGGTCATCAGGACGCGATCAAACCGGTCCTGACCGTTCGCGATAATCTGCGCCTGTGGGCCGAACTGCGCGGTATTTCCGATATTGATGCCGAAATCGATCAGGCGCTTCGCGCCCTTGATATTCATCACCTTGGCAAAACCGCCGGGCGATATCTTTCAAGTGGTCAAAAACGCCGCACCGCCCTTGCCCGTATCCTGCTGGGCCAAAGCGACCTTTGGCTGCTCGACGAGCCGACCGTTGGCCTTGATCGCGAAAGCTGTGCCGAACTGGCGCGTCTGATCGCCGAATTCCGGGCCAAAGGCGGCATCGTGATTTATTCCACCCATGTCGATCTGGATATCGCGGCACCGATCATCCTTGATCTTGATCCGTTTGCCATCCCGATGATGGAATGGCTGATCGAACATGATGATGAAGATGCCAACCAGCATCTCTCACTCGACATGGATCAAGGCAGAACGACGGAGGCCGCGATATGAATGCCTTTGTCGCCATCCTGCGTCGTGATTTGCGATTGGCCCTGCGTCAGGGTGCGGATTCCGTGATGGTGGTTGCCTTCTTTATCGTAACCACCACCCTGTTTCCGTTCGGTGTCGGCCCCGAAGCCAATATTCTGGCGCGCATTGCATCGGGTGTGATCTGGGTCTCGGCCCTGCTGGCGGCCATGCTGTCACTCGAACGTGTCTTTCAGACCGATTACGAGGATGGCACGCTGGAATTGCTGACCCTGTCGCCTGCACCGCTGGAATTGCTGGTTCTGGGCAAGGTGTGCGCCCATTGGCTGACGACCGGCCTGCCGCTGATTATTGCGGCACCCGTGATGGCCGTGATGCTCAATATGGATCAGGATGGCTTTGGCACCCTGATGATCGCCATGCTGATCGGCACACCGGCACTCAGCCTGATCGGGGCGATTGGTGCGGCACTGATTTTGGGGGCACGACGCGGCGGTGTGCTGGTGTCATTGCTGGTCCTGCCACTATATATACCGGTACTGATTTTCGGTGCCGGTGCGGTCGAGGCCGCATTGCTTGGCATTTCCGCCCAGGCACAGTTACAGATCATGGGGGCGATCCTGTTACTGTCTTTGGCTGCCGCCCCGTTTGCCACGGCCCATGCCATCCGGCAGGCCGTGGAATAACTTAAAACAGACGACCTTCGGCGGCATCGCCGCAAACGGACGAGAGAAAATGCATCGTTTCGCCAAACCAAGCGTGTTTCTGAAACTGACCGGGGCCATGATGCCCTGGGTGGTCGCGCTGACCGTCATTCTGACCGCCGCCGGGCTTTATCTGGCCCTGATCGGATCGCCGGTTGACTATCAGCAGGGCAACACCGTCCGCATCATGTATATCCACGTGCCCGCGGCATGGATGGGACTGTTCTGTTATGTCGGCATGGCTCTTTGCGGGGCCATGAGCCTGATCTGGAAACATCCGCTTGCCGATATCTGCGCGCGCGCCACCGCACCGGTTGGCGCAACATTCACCGCCCTTACGCTTGTTACCGGGTCGCTTTGGGGCGAACCGATGTGGGGAACATGGTGGGTGTGGGATGCGCGTCTGACATCAATGCTGATCCTGCTGTTCCTCTATCTTGGCTATATCGCGCTTGTGAATGCCTTTGACGATCCCGAACGCGGATCAAAGGCCGGATCGGCCCTGGCACTGGTGGGCGCGATCAATGTGCCGATCGTCAAATTTTCCGTCGACTGGTGGAATACCCTGCATCAACCGGCATCGGTTGCCCGCATGGGCGGGCCCAGCATCGATCCCAGCATGCTCGCCCCGCTTCTGATCATGGCCTTTGCCTTCACCGGTTATTATTTCATCGTTCTGGTGCTGCGCGTTCGCCTTGAACTCAACCAGCGGCGCATCCGTGCGCTTCAACTCAGCGGCCTGTTTGACGAACGCCCCGTTGCCAGCGGCGATCATGACGAACTCGCCTATGATCAGGGTCACAACGCCGGAGCCAGCAAATGAACGAATTCTTCTCAATGGGCGGCTATGGCAGCTATATCTGGGCCAGTTACGGTATCGCAGCCCTTGCGATGATCATTCTTCTGATCATGACCCTGCGTGGCCTTCGTCAAAGCCAGACCGAACTTGATCAGCTTGAAACTGTTCTGAAAGCTCGCCGTCCCAGACGTGCCCGCACAACAGACCAGTCCCCGACTTCCTGAGCCCAAGCCTTCCTGAGCGGAGAATATCAAAGTGTCTCTTTCGCGTGCCAAATCCCGCAAACGTCAACGCATGTATATCGTCATGGCTGCCCTTCTGGCGGTCGGGGCGGCGGCTGCCTTGGCCCTTACGGCATTTGAAGATTCGGTTGTGTTCTTCTTCAGCCCGACCGAAATCGCCGAAAAATCGCCGATTGATCCCGATCAGCGCCTGCGCGTCGGCGGCCTCGTCGAAGAAGGATCGCTTAAAAAACTCGGCGGCGGTGAAACCGTCACCTTTATCGTCACCGACATGGCAAATGCGGTCACCATTTCCTATACCGGCATCCTTCCCGACCTGTTCCGCGAAGGCCAGGGCGTCGTCGCCGAGGGCCATATGGGTTCCGAGGGCCAGTTCATCGCATCCGAAGTTCTGGCCAAGCATGATGAAAACTACATGCCGCCCGAGGTCGCTGACTCATTGAAAAAAAGCGGTTATTGGGAAGAAATCGAAGCCCGCAACGCCGAAGAGATGCGTAATTAAGCCACATTCTGCCATCATAAAAACCTCATATTGAAGCCATCAAAGCGGCATTAAACTGGGTGGATGCCTTGCTGTTTGACAGCAGGGGCTGAGTGGTGTTCGTTTGGTGAACACCACATATCGGGGAAATCTGAAGAACGCATGATCGCAGAGTTTGGACATTTTGCCCTTATCCTGATTCTTGCATTGGGAACCTGTCAGGCCGTCCTGTTCTGTCCGGCCCTGTTTCGCGCAAGCTATCGCGCGCTCGGCCCGACAACGACAATGACACCGGCAATTGCCGGCGGAACCTTGCCAGATGGACTGACCGGCAATATCCGGACTTCCGAAAATGTCGGTTTCGGTGTCTGGCCCCTGCCCTTTGCCATGTGCGTTCTGGCAATCATTGCCGAAGCCGCCCTGATCCATTCCTTTATTGTCAGTGATTTTACCCTGCCCGTGGTGGCCGATTACAGTCATTCATCTACCCCGATGATTTACCGTATCGGTGCCTCCGTCATCTCCGATAGCGGCGCCATGCTGTTCTGGGTTGCGACCAGCACACTGGCGACACTGATATACGCGCTGCAAAGCATTGCGCGCGGCGTTACCGAACAGGATCGTGTCGCCCTTGGTATCCTTGGCATCATTGTCGCCCTTCTGGCGGCGGTAACAATCATTGACGCCGATCCGTTTATCCGGTCGGGCATCGCACCGCTTGACGGCAACGGTCTTGATCCGGAATTGCAGGACCTTGCCGGTATGGCACGCGGGCCGATCCTGTATGCCGGTCTTGCCGGATTATCGGTGATTTTCGCGGTGACCTTTGCCGCACTGCCGGGTGCGAAGCTTGACCGTGCATGGTCGGAACAACTGCGCCCGTGGACGATGATTTCCTGGACATTGCTGGGCGGTGCCATCGCCATCAACGCCTACCGTGCTTATACCGAACAGGCATGGGGCAACTGGTGGTACTGGGATACATCCGAAAATGCATTATTGCTACCCTGGCTGTTGACCACGGCATTCCTGCATTGTCGGGCCGTTCTTGAAAAAACCGAAACCCTGAAACCCTGGACGGCTCTTTTGGCGCTGTCGGCCTTTGCTGCCGGCTGGTTCGGGACATTCCTCGTACGCTCCGATCTATTGGGTCCGTTGCCAACCGCCCTGCTCAGCAGCGGCGACGCTGTTGCCCTTCTGGTTGCCTTCTGCGTTCTGTTTGGCGGGGCCTATTTCATGTTCTGGCGGTGCGCGACCGACATGATCGATGACAAGGACTTCTCGCTGGTATCGCGCGAAAGCGGCATGTTCCTCAACAGTGTGATGCTCTCGGTTGCGGCGGCCACCGTTCTGATCGGCACCATTTATCCGCTGTTCCTGCGCTGGCTGGGCGGCGATATCATCACGGTTGGCCCACCGTTCTTTGTTCAGGCCCTGATCCCGATCGGTTTGCCGCTTCTGTTTCTGATGGGCTTTGCCCCGACGCTGCGCTGGCGCAAGGACGAGGCATGGCAGATCGGGCGGCGGATGAAGCTGGCCGCCATGATGTCGCTGATCGTGATCCTGTTTGTCTGGATGCGCTTTATCGATGCGTCTCCCCTGCCATTGCTCGGGATCGGTCTTGCGGCCTGGGTCTTTACCGCCGCCCTTGGTGATCTTTGGGAACGCCTGTGGCGTCAACCCGACCACGGCGAAGGCAAATACCGCAATCTCCAGCTTCTTGGCCCCCGCTATCTCAGCATGACCTTTGCCCATATCGGGATCGCCATCCTGATCGCCGGGGGATCGGCCAGTGCCATCTGGGAACAGCAGATATCGCTTTCGGCGCGCACCGGACAAAGTATTCAGATCGGCCCCTATAACCTGCAATACGAAGGTGTGGCGCTGCTGCCCGGTGAAAACTTCGCCACCCGCAAGGCGACCTTCATCATCTATCGCAACGCCCAGCCGGTCGCCGAACTGTTCCCCGAAGTCCGCTATTATCCGATCCGCGGCATCGAAACCAAGGAAGCCGATATCTGGCATGGACGCGATGGGGATTTGCATGTTTCCGTTGGCGAACGGGCCGAAGATGGCGGGCGTGTCGTGACCGTCCGGTTCCTGCCAATGATGCCCTGGGTTTGGGGCGGAATGTTACTGATGCTGATCGGCGGTGCTATCAGTATCTGTACGCGCATTATCCTGCGCTATAAGAAAAACGGAGTTCCCGCTTCATGAGATTCTGGATCGCAGTCATCCCGCTGGTACTCTTTGCTGCTCTTGCCGGTGTCTTTCTGACGAATATTGGTAAAGATACATCTGTTGTGCCGTCGGCCTTGCTGGGTAAACCGGCACCCGATTTCCAGTTGCCCCCATTGCCAGGCCGTGACCGCGGATTGTCACGCGCCGATATATCCAAGGGCGAGGTGTCGGTTCTGAACGTGTTCGCCAGCTGGTGCATTCCATGTCGTGCGGAACATCCGCTCATCAAGCGCCTCGCGCGTGAGGCTGACGTTCCGGTTTATGGCCTGAACTACAAGGAAAAAGACCCGCAGGACGGTGTCAACTGGCTGGATGAACTTGGCGATCCCTATGCCGCGGTCGGGATGGATTTATCCGGGCGAACCGGTATTGATTTCGGGGTCTATGGCGTGCCGGAAACCTTTATTATCGATGGCACCGGTCAGATCCGGTACAAACATGTCGGGCCCATCTCAAATCAGGTTCTTGAAGAAGTCTTGCTGCCAAAGATTGCGGAGTTAAAAGGATGATCCGTCGAAATTGTTCACTGTTCGCGGCCCTTGTCATTCTGCTGGGCCTGCATACGGCCCCGGCTCTTGCCGTCAATCCCGACGAGATGCTGACCAATCCCAAGCTTGAAGAACGCGCGCGCGACATCAGTCAGGGCTTGCGCTGTCTGGTCTGTCAAAACCAGTCTATTGACGATTCCGATGCCGATCTGGCCCGTGATCTGCGCATTCTGGTGCGCGAACGTCTGGTGGCTGGCGACAGCAACGAAGAAGTCGTTGATTACATCGTCGAACGCTATGGCGATTATGTTCTGCTGAACCCGCCGCTGAAACCCGAAACCTACATCCTGTGGATCAGCCCGGCCGTTCTGGCATTTCTGGCCCTGATTGCGGTGATCGCCTTTTACCGCCGCAAACAGCGCGAAGACGGTGCAGGCCCGAAATCGCTTTCCAATCAGGAACAGAAGCGGCTTGATGAAATCCTTGGCACGTCACAGGATCGCTCTTAACGATGCAGTTTGGCCGCCCCGCATATAGTATTCTCCCGTCGCGAGGTTCCTTTTGATCTGGCTTGGCCTTGTCATACTTGCCGCGTTTGGCGGGCTTGCAATCTATGCCAGCCTGCCGCGTCGGCCTGCGGGGGTGGATAACCACAATACACCCGATGCCCGCCGCGCCTTTGGCCCGATGGCGCGGATCGGCTTTTCAACCCTGCCCGTGATTGCCGCAGTTATTTTGTATAGCGCGATCGGCATGCCACAAATTCCGTCGCGTCCCTATTCCGAACGGGCGGGCGAACGCAATCTTGCCGCCGCTGCGGCCGCGGCAAACGATGTGACCGATCCAGACTTTCAGACCGATCAGCAAATCCGCCGGCTGCTCAGCCAGATCGTCCTGTCGCTCGAAGCCAATCCCCGCAATTTGCAGGGCTGGGTCGTTCTGGCGCGTGGGTCATTGCGTCTGGGCGATATCGAGCGGGCGGTTGCCGCCTTTGCGCGTGCCTATGCGCTTTCCGGTCATAATCCGTTACTCGCTATCGAATATGCCGATACACGCATTACCGCCCAACAAGGCCAGATTGACAAGGTGTCACGCGATCTGATCCTGCATGCGCTTGGCCAGATGCCAAACCATCAGCTCAGCCGCTATTACTATGGCATGATGCTCAAACAGCAGGACAAGTATCAGCAGGCCCTGAATGTCTTTACCGATCTCTACCGTGACATTCCAAAGGACGACCCGCTCAGCGGTGCGACCGAGGCGGAAATACAATTGCTGAACGCAGAAATCGCCGACGCAACACAGGCCGAACCGAACTAAAGCGTTTTGTGCCCTTCGCTATTGCGTAATCAGGGGACAACCGGTTTTGGTTGCCAGTTCCGGATCACATTTCGGATCGGTACAGATCATGTCGAACTGCTCCAGCTTGGCAAAAAGCATCGGCTTGATGACATTGAACTTTGTTGAATCGACAACAAGGATCTTGTTGGCCGCGGTCTCAAGAACCGCCTGTTTGATATCAACCTCATGGGGGTTGGAACAACTGACACCCCGGCTGATATTGACCCCGCCCGCCGACATGAAGGCGGTATTGATATTCAGGTTCAGAATGGCATTCACGCTGTTGCTATCGGCAAAGGATGCCGAAGACGCGTGATACATCCCGCCCAGCATGATGACCCGAAGGCCCGGCTTTTTGCACAGGATTTCGGCAACATTGATCGAATAGCAGATCGCCGTGATATCCCGATTTTCTGGTAACGCATTGGCGAGATAGGGAATGGTCGTCCCGCAATCAAGAAATATGGTATCGCCCGGTTTGACATAACGCGCGGCAATCTGACAGGCTGTGCGTTTGAGATCGGTATGCGAACCGCGTTCACGGTCCAAGATGTATCCAAGGCCACCGGCTGCTGGCGACTTGAGCGTGATGTACCCCCCCATATATGTGAAAATATTTTCACAATTGGCGACATCACGGCGGACCGTCATTTCCGAAACGCCCAGCAGATCGGCGGCATCCTTCAACCGAATGACATTGCTGACCTCCAGATTGCGGGTCAGGGCTTCTATCCGGTCCTGCGATTTGATCGACATTCAGACTCCGTTCACTGCCGATATACTGGCTGACAGGCCACAGACACACCTGAAATGATGTCGATAGCCACTCAGCACAACCATAAATTTCATCCTAAAACCCCTGATTATAGCGAGACGGGCAGCAACTCAATCAAGTTCTGTTCTGATATGTTTTTGGCTTGACCGGATGTTAACCCGATGACAGGATCATTTCAATAAATGTTAAAAATTTAACAAAACGGCGATAGCAACCCGTTATCGTCGAGGGAAACGTTACATGTCGAATGCTCCACTTCCCGCCGTTGCAGGCGATCTTGCCGCTTATATTGATCACACCCTTCTGGCGGCCGATGCCACCCCCGATCAGATTGTCTCGCTGTGCGCCGATGCGCGAAAACACGCTTTCAAGGCGGTCTGTGTCAATCCGATCTATATCCCGCTGGTCGTGCGCGAACTGGCCGATACCAATGTTCTGGCATGCTCGGTGGTGTGTTTCCCGTTCGGGGCCGATCCGGTTTCCGCCAAGGTTTCCGAAACCCGCTGGGTGGTTGAACAGGGTGCCCGCGAAGTCGATATGGTCATAGCACTTGGCCTGCTCAAGGCTGGCGATACCGATGCCGTTCGCGCCGATATTGCCGCGGTAAAAGAAGCCTGTGGCGATGCCACCCTCAAGGTCATCATCGAAACAGCCCTGCTCACCGACGAACAGAAAGTCCTTGCCTGCGAACTGTCCAGACAGGCCGGTGCTGATTTCGTCAAAACCTCGACCGGTTTCGCCGGCGGTGGTGCCACTGCCGAAGACATCGCCCTGATGCGCAAAACCGTTGGCCCGGATATCGGGGTCAAGGCGTCGGGTGGGGTTCGCACCACCGAAGACGCATTCAAGATGATTGCAGCCGGGGCATCACGCATCGGTGCCAGCGCCAGCATTAAGATTATCGGTCAGTAAACGGTGCCGGTGGCCGCATCCCGGCCACCGGAAAATTGCTGTTTTCGGAACGAACCGCATGAAAAGCCTTGGCTTTCATGCCAATAAGACGCAGAAAACTGCCAGCTAAAAAAACGATTTCAATTTGGAGGTAACAATGAACAAGCTTCTTTCATCGCTTGTCGTCGCCGGTTCCCTGCTTGCAGGTGCGGCCCATGCAGACGAAGCGGTCAAAACGCCGGACATCATTTCGAAATTCACATCCGAAACCACCGGCAAGGAATATTCCATCGCCACCGTGGTCAAGGTTGACGGTATCGCATGGTTTGACCGTATGCGCGAAGGTGTCGAACAGTTCGGCGCAGACACCGGTCACGATACCTGGATGGTCGGACCGAGTGCCGCGGACGCTGCCGCACAGGTGCAGCTGATTGAAAACCTGATCGCACAGGGCGTTGATGCCATCAACATCGTGCCGTTCTCGGTCGAAGCCGTCGAACCGGTTCTGAAAAAGGCCCGTGACCGCGGTATCATCGTGATCGCCCACGAAGCATCAAACCTGAAAAACGCCGACTACATCCTCGAAGCGTTTGATAACAAGGCATATGGCGCGAAGCTGATGGAAGTCCTCGGGACCTCCATGGGTGGCAAGGGCAAATATGCCGCCACCGTCGGCAGCCTGACCTCCAAATCCCAGAATGAATGGATCGACGGTGCCGTCGAATACCAGAAAGAACATTTCCCGGACATGGAACTGGCGACCGAGCGTCTCGAAACCTATGACGACGCCAACACCGACTACACCAAACTCAAAGAAACCCTGACCACCTACCCGGACCTTCAGGGTATCGTTGGCGGCCCGATGCCGACCTCGGCAGGTGCCGGTCGTCTGATCGCCGAACGCGGTCTTCAGGGTAAACTGCACTTCGCAGGGACCGGTCTGGTGTCGGTTGCCGGTGAATATCTGGCAAATGGCGACATCGAATACATCCAGTTCTGGGATCCGGCGGTTGCTGGCTATGCCATGAACATGCTGGCCATTATGGCGCTCGACGGCAAAGGCGACCAGATCAAGGCTGGTCTCGACCTTGGCCTTCCGGGTTACACCAATCTCAGCACCCCGGAAGGCAGCAATGCCAACCTGGTTTATGGCCAGGGCTGGGTCGGTGTGACCAAGGAAAACATGGACAAGTATAACTTCTGATTTCATCCTTTGGTGAAGGCGTCCATTAAGGACGCCTTCATTTTATTATGAGATCAGGCCCTTTGTTTCACGTTGACGGGCTTGTCATGTCTGAAAATTTCATTGAATTGCGAAACGTCCGGAAAGAATTTGCCGGCGTTGTTGCGCTTAAGGATCTTTCGCTGACGATCCGAAAAGGCGAAATCCACTGTCTTGCCGGTGAAAACGGTTCGGGCAAATCGACCCTGATCAAGATCATGTCCGGTGTATATCAGCCAAATGCCGGCGAGATTTACATTGATGGCAACAAGGTTGAAAGCCTGTCTCCCATGGCATCCATCGAACATGGGGTGCAGGTGATCTATCAGGACTTCTCCCTGTTCGGGAACCTGACCGTGGCCGAAAACCTTGCCATGAATGTGCAGCTTCGCGAACAGCGTCAGGTTCTGAACTGGCGCAAGGTCCGCGAGATTGCCAAGGAAGCGGTCAAACGTCTCGGGGTTGATCTTGACCTTGATACCGATGTCGAAAAACTGTCCACGGCGGGCAAACAGCTTGTCGCGATTGCCCGTGCGCTGATGTCAGATGCCCGTCTGATCATCATGGACGAACCGACAACCGCCCTGACCGGCAAGGAAATCGAAACGCTTTTTCGCATCGTCAAGGATATCCAGTCGCGCGGGATTGCCATTTTGTTTGTCAGTCACAAAATGCGCGAAATGCTGGAAATCAGCGAACATATCACCGTCATCCGTAACGGTCAGAAAGTGGCCGACGGCCCGACCGGTGATTTTGACGAAGCCCTGATCACCCGTCACATGACCGGGTCTGATATCATTTCCGAACCCTATATCTGGGACCAGCAGAAATATGGTTCGATGCCGCCGCGCATTGAAACCAAAAACCTGACCCACGGAAACGATCTCGACAATATCAACCTCGCGATCAAACCGGGCGAGATTGTCGGTGTTTCCGGCCTGCTTGGATCGGGTCGTACCGAACTGGCCCTGTCCCTGTTTGGCATGATGCCCGGTTACAACGGCACCATTTCGATCAACGGCACGCAAACCGTGCTCGATACGCCGCAAAAGGCGATCAGGGCCGGGGTTGCCTATGTTCCCGAAGACCGTCTCAGCGAAGGACTGTTTCTAACCCAGGGCATTGATCGCAACATGCTTGCGACCAGTTACGAAAAACTGGCCCCCGGCCTGCTGATTGATCAGAACAAGGCCGAAGAATGGGTTGAAACCATGATCCGCGACATGCAGATCGCAACCCCCACCGGCAAAAAGCTGGTCAAGGAACTCTCTGGCGGCAACCAGCAACGTGTGGTGATTGCCCGCTGGCTTCTGACCAATGCCAAATTCCTGATCCTGAACGGCCCGACCGTCGGGGTGGATGTCGGATCGAAGGCGGAAATTCACCGGATCATTCGCGAACTGGCCCAAAAAGAAGGGCTGGCCGTGCTGATGATTTCCGACGACGTGCCGGAACTGGTCCATAACTGTAACCGTATTGTCCTGATGCATCGCGGAGCCTTTGTCGAGGAAATGGCATCTGCCGATACCTCCGAAGACCAGATCAGCGACAAGCTCAAGAATTTAACGTAAGGAAAAACTCGATGGCCTGGTTTCAAAAATCAGAGGTGGTCATCGCGGGCATTCTTGTGCTTGCCATGATCCTGATCGGGCTGGTCAACCCCGCCTTCTGGAGCCTGGACAACATGTTCAGTCTTCTGCGCAGCAACGTGATCATCGGCATCATGGCGCTTGGCGTTTTGCTGGTGATGATTTCCGGCGGGATTGATGTTTCGTTCCCGGCATTCGCTGTTGCCGCGATGTATCTGACCATCAAGGGCATGCTGTATTTCAATTATGACGGTGTTGTCCTGCCCTTCGTTGCCGCGGCGACCATGGGGGCGCTGTTTGGCTGTCTGAATGCGTTCTTTGTTTATAAATTCCGCATGATCCCGCTGATCGTGACCTTGGGTACGGGCAGCATGGTGCGCGGGTTCCTGCTGGGTGTTGTTGGCACCAGCATGATCAACATCAACAAAATGCCCGATGCCCTGATTGATTTCGGAAAGTCCGATATCATCAGCATGGTCAAACCCGATGGCACAACCTATGGCCTGACCGCGATGGTTGCTGTCTATGTCGTTCTGGCCGTGGCCCTGCATATTGTGCTGCGTTATACCATGATCGGCCGCGGGGTTTATGCCATGGGCGGCGATCCCGAAGCCGCCAGCCGCGTTGGCTTCAACATCCGCAAGATCACCTTCTTCATCTATTGTGTGGCCGGGGCCCTGGCCGGGTTTGCCGGCCTCCTGCACAGCGGCATGATCTGGCTTGCCAACCCGCGTGATTTCGTCGGTCTTGAACTGGACGTCATCGCGGCTGTGGTTCTGGGCGGTGCTTCCATCTTTGGGGGGCGCGGTTCCGTTCTGGGAACCATGCTGGGTGTGTTCATGCTGGTGATGGTGAAAAACAGCCTGATCATCATGAAGATCGACACGACGTGGCAGCGCGTTGTTGTCGGCGTCATCATTGTAATTGCCACCGCCATTACGGCATGGCGTGACCGCCGTGCGAATGCGTGAGGGGGCCGATATGAAACGTGAACTCGATTTCCGCAACCTTCTGAACAAGGACAACAATATCGTTCAGCTGATCGCCATGACGATCCTGATCTTTGTTGTCATGACCGCCCTTAGCCCGGATAAATTCCTGCGCTATTACAATTTTGAATCCATCACCTACACCTTCCCGGAACTCGGCCTTCTGTCGATTGCGATGATGATTGCCATGCTGACCGGCGGCATTGACCTTTCGGTGATCGGCATTGCCAACCTGTCGGGGATCTTTGCCGGGGTGATGTTCAAGAAATTCGCTACCGACGCCGGTGTTGCCGATACCGGTTTTGGCATTGTTCTGCTGGGTGGCGTTGTCGCCCTTGGCACCGGGCTTGTCGCCGGGGCTTTGAACGGTCTGTTGATTACCCGGTTAAAAATCACGCCCATTCTGGCGACCCTTGGCACCGGGCAGGTCTTTACCGGCCTTGCCATTGTCATGACCGGCGGCCCGGCAATTGTCGGCTTCCCCGAAGCCTGGGCCTTTATCGGCAATGGCAAGATCTTTGGGCTGGCAACGCCGTTTGTCCTGTTCGTGGTTCTGGCCTGCCTGATCGCCTTCATGTTGCGCCGCACGACCTTTGGCATCAATCTGATGCTGATCGGTACCAACCCGAAGGCCGCCCTGTTTGCCGGTCTGAAACGCGAAAAGATGGTCCTGCTCAGCTACATGCTGACCGGGGTGATGGCGTCCATCGCCGGAATCATTCTTTCGGGGCGTACCAATGCGGCAAAGTCGGATTACGGCACATCCTATCTGCTTCAGGCGGTTCTGATTGCGGTTCTGGGCGGCACCAACCCGGCCGGTGGCCGTGGCACGGTGCTCGGTGTGTCGATCGCGGTTGCGGCCCTGATGCTGCTGTCAAGCGGCTTCCAGATTCTGCGGTTTTCCAACCATCTGATCGATTTTATCTGGGGCGTGTTCCTTCTGCTGGTGATTGCGCTCAACGCCTATAAAAACCGTTCGCGTTAAACGAGGTGACTTCATGACTGCGTCAACCAAGGTTAACCTGCGCAAAACCTTCTTCGGCGACGCCGAACATGTCATCGCATCGCATGGTGGCATGACGGCCAGCCTGTTTCGCTATGAAACCGGCATCGAAGCAGTCCGGCTGAAAAACGAACGCGGCTATCTGGTCATTCTGCCCTTCATGGGGCAGATGATCTGGGATGCGGTGTTTGATGGCGTGGATCTGACCATGGAAAACATGTTCAGCATGCCGCGCCCGGCCAACGTCATTGTCGAAACCTATGGCTGTTTTGCGTTCCATTCGGGGCTGCTGACCAATGGCTGCCCCGGTCCGACCGATACCCATCCGCTGCATGGCGAAATGCCCTGTGCCGAAATGGACAGTGCCGCCATTGAATTTGGCCATGACGACGACGGTGCCTTTATGGCGATCAGTGGCACCCGCGAATATGTCATGGGCTTCGGGGCGCATTACATGGCGCGGCCCCGTGTGGTTCTGCGCCCGGATGCGACGCTTTTCGATATTCAGATGAATGTCGAAAACCTGTCGGGTGCGGCAATGGACCTGATGTATATGTGCCACGTCAATTTCGCGTTCTGTGATGGCGCACAAATCATCCAGCCCGCCGGTTTCACTCCCACCGACACCATCGTTCGCACCGAAGTCCCGGCCCATGTGCCGCGCAACCCGGATTACGATGCGTTTCTTGAAACGCTGGCGCAAAATCCGGCGGCGATGGAAACCCTCGACGAACCGCATCGCTATGATCCCGAACAGGTGTTTTACATCCGCAACGCCAAAACCGATGCGCATGGCAACACTGCCTGTATGATGCGCCGCGTCGAAGGCGATGCGTTTCACATTGCCTATAACACCAATGATTTTCCCAAAACGGTCCGCTGGATACTGGCCAATCAGGATCAGAAGGTCGCGGCCTTTGCCCTGCCATCCACCTGCGAACCCGAAGGCTTCAACGCCGAAAAAGCCAAGGGACATGTCATTTCCCTGCGATCTGGCGAAAGCCGGAATTTCTCGGTAAGGCTGGGCTATATGACGCAGGCCGAAAGTGACACGGCCGAACAGGCGATCCGTTCGCTGTAAATCAGGAGAATGAATATGGCAGGCAAAATTGCCATTGTCGGAAGCAACATGGTCGATCTGATCACCTATACGGATCGTATGCCGTTGCCCGGCGAAACCATCGAAGCACCACGTTTCGAAATGGGATGTGGCGGCAAGGGGGCCAATCAGGCCATCGCGGCTGCACGTCTTGGCGCCGATGTCATGATGGTCACCAAGGTCGGCGACGATATCTTTGCCGATAACACCATCCGCAATTTCGAAACATCGGGCATTGATACCCGCTTTGTCGAACGGGTACCGGGCACCTCAAGCGGCGTCGCCCCGATCTTTGTCGAACCGTCAGGCGAAAACTGCATCCTGATTGTCAAAGGGGCCAATGCACAACTGTCCCCGGCCGATGTCGACCGTGCTGCCGATGCGCTCAAGGAATGCGACCTGATTTTGATGCAGCTCGAAATTCCGCTGGAAACGGTGTATCACACCGTCGCCTTTGGTGCCGAACATGGCATTGAAACGCTGGTTAATCCGGCCCCGGCCCCGGCTGACCTCGACAGCACCAAAATCGAAAAGGCCACATTCCTCGTCCCGAACCAGACGGAACTTGCGACGATTTCGGGTATGGCCGTGAATTCATTGGCCGATGCCGAAGCCGCCGCAAGAAGCCTGATCGCACGTGGTGTCAAAACCGTAATTGTGACACTGGGCGGTGATGGCGCGCTTCTGATCAATGGGAACGATGCGGCGGTTCATATTGATCCGGTATCGGTCAAACCGGTTGATACGACCGGTGCTGGCGATGCCTTTATCGGCAGCTTTGCGCGCTACTATGCCGAAAACCGTGACGTCAAAGCCGCCCTTGAAATGGCCGTGCGGTATGCGGCTGACAGCATCACCCGTCCCGGCACGCAGAAATCATATGCAACCGTGCAGGATTTCGAAAAGTTCTGCCAATCGCTGTAATCAGGTCTGATCTTCGGACAACAAAAAAACGGGTGCAGGAGACTGCGCCCGTTTTTTATGTGGTCCGACGACACGGCACAGATTGCACCGTCCCCTAGGAACCAATCAGATACAGCACACCCAGCAAAGCCGCGACAATAAGAATGAAAGTTCCCGCGACCGCCACAAATCGCATCACCGGATGCAGTTTGGCAAGTTCCGTGGTTTCATCGCTCTGTGATTTATGGCCGCCTGCTTCGCGTTCCTTGTGAAACCGGCGAAGCGCCTCATCGCCACTCATCGGTGGCATCTGCATCCGGTCGAGAACCGTTCCCTGATCACGACGATCAGATGCCGGTTCACCATTGCGATTATTGTCTGCGGTCATCAATCCCGGTCAGCGTTCGGCGGTCAGGCCGTCATCACCAGCACCAAGGTCCTGCGACTGGTAAACCGGCCACTTCCCCGCAGCAAGACGATCAAGCGACGGGCTGTCCTGTCCCAGACGCGAACGATACATCCAAAGGTTCGCCATCACACGCTCGATAAACAGGCGCGTTTCACGCGACGGAATGCTTTCGATGAAATAAAGCGGATCTTCGTTATCCTTCAGCGCCTTCTGCCAGCGCCCCAGATTGCCGATCCCGCCATTATAAGCCGCCATCAACTGCAAGAAGCCGTTATCGACCCCGTTCTGCCCCAGAAGATGATCGACATATTTCTGACCCAGCGACAGGTTGACTTCCGGCTCGTAAAGTTCTGCACGCTTTTCACCGCGATAACGGGTATTGCCGATATAGCTTGCGGTTGCGGGCATCAGCTGCATCAAACCACGCGCCCCGGCGTGGCTCCGCGCCTCGGCATTGAAGCCGGATTCCTGACGCATCAACGCATAAATCAGCGCCCGGTCGACTTCATAACCGCCTTCCGGTGCCCATGGCGGAATCGGATAAAGCGCATTGACGATGACCTCGCCGGTTTTCTGCGCGATATAACCGCCCAGACGCATGGTCAGCGACGCAAAATTGGCACTATCGGCAAGCGCCAGGGCCGCACGGCGCAGCTTGGCATCGTCGCTGGCTGCAGCCTTGCGCAATTCCTGTTCGGCCTCTTCACGCCTGTCGATCTGGATCAGGGCAAGGGCACGACGGCCATGCGGATCCAGTTTCAGCTTGTTGGCGCGATTTTCATCAAGCGCCAGACTGTCCCAGTCAAACACGTCATCCCGGCCAAGCGACCGCAACGCCAGAAGCCCATAAAACGACCGCGGATATTCCGCGGCCATCTGCAACAATTTGTCGGCTTCAACAAAACGCCCGGCGGCCAGATCAATACGTGCGGCCCAGAACGCCCCGGCCGACCGCGTCCAGCTTGACGCATAGTCGTTCTTGGTCAGGGCCACAAAATGGTCATGCGCCTGATCCATCTTGCCCAGCCGCCACGCCGTCAGACCCGCCGTCCAATGCGCCTGCGGCAGATATTTGCCCGACCGCTTTGCGGCTTCGGCGGCATGGCGCAAAGCCAGATCGGGCTTGCCGAAATAATAATATCCCGATGCAATCGATGTTCTGGATTCGTCCTGCTCATAGGCATCAAACAAACGCTTGGTTTCCAGTGCCTCAAGAACCTCAAGCGCGCCTGTCGGCCAACCGCCGCCGATCCGCTGGCGAATGCGGCGTTTCAGAACCGAAACGCGCGAACGCTGTGCCGATGAAAGGCTTTTGGTCGATTTGTGGTAATAGGGACGGATATCTTCGTAATCATATCCGGCACCGTTGACATACCCGCCAACCGGTTTCTTCGGATAGGTGGCATTGCCACGACGTTGCAACGCCAGTTTATAGATGGTCGGCGCTTCGGGCAGATCGGCATAAAGTGCCAGCCAGTCCTTCAATTCCTTGTAGCGCGACCGATACGCCGTCGGATGCAGATAGCGCTGTGCTTGGACATGCCCCATCAGCAGGTCATCGGACAGACGCGAAATCAGGTTGTCCGCATCCTTCCAGCGGCCCTGCTCCTGCACGACAAAAATCTGTTCATAAAGTTCTGCATCACGCTTGGACAGCACAGTCGGTGTTTTGACCGAGCCCGCATCATCACTGGCCGCAGGCGCACTAAGGGCGGCCTGTTCCTTGGTCGCCTGGGCGTCGGTTACAGGCAGCGCCAATGCAATGGCACCCAGTGCGGTAATGAAAACGGTGCGCCGAAATGCCGATATGGCACGCGGCAGGCTTGTTTGTAGTGCTTCGATCAAAACCAGTCTTTCCCCTACGAGACTCCGGCAAAGCCGTGTTTGTATCCCGAAGCAGTTTCTCGTCGCAACCTGTAGAGTGCGGTGTCCCCCCGCATTTGGCAAAGATATATACCAGCAAAAGCCGGTGCCGCGAAATGATTTCTCCGAAATCAACCACTTGGCGGGGGTGGCCGCACATTGCCTGCCCGCTGCATATCGGCCATGCATCGTGCGTTTCGTAAGGTAATTTACGACAATTTCTGCGCCACGGCCCGCAAATCGCGCCACGCCATCCGTTTCTGTTCCGGTGTCCGAAGCAGATAGGCCGGATGGAACATGGCCGTCACATCGGCAACACTGGCAGCCCCTAGCGCCATTTCTTTCCACGTGCCGCGCAACCGGGTGATGCCGCGGTCTTCTTCCATCAGGGTCTTGGCCGCACTGCCGCCAAGGCAGATAACAACCTTTGGCCCGATCAGTTCAAGATGACGGCGGACAAATGGTTCGCACACCGCGATTTCGGCGGTGGTCGGCTGCCGGTTTCCCGGCGGACGCCAGGGCAGGATATTGGTGATATAGACTTCCTCGCGCGCAAAGCCGATGGATCGCAACATCGCATCAAGCAACTTGCCGCTCGGTCCGACAAAGGGTTCGCCCTGCCGGTCCTCTTCCGCCCCCGGTGCTTCACCCACCAGCACCAGCCGTGCTTCCGGGTTCCCCACGCCAAAGACGGTATTGCTGGCCGATTTCTTAAGTGCGCAGCCTTCGAACTTTTCGACCGCTTCCTTAAGATCGGCCAGATTTGTTGCCGCCGCGGCAAGGTCACGGGCCGATTGGCGGGCTTCATGTGGCGTATCGGATAACAGGAACCCTGCCCCCGGTGGCATGGGCGGCGGCGGGGTCATCGGGGTTGCACCACCGGCGGGCCGTGGCATCGCCGGGCGGGCAGCCGCGCCACCATTGGGCGGCAATGAAGCACGGCCGGGCTGGCCTGCTGCCTGTCGGCTCAGGCTTTCGGATGCCTTGAAACGGTCCAGCGGCTCGTCGGCAATCGCCTCGTCCGCGCCCATTTCAAACTGCCAGATCAATGCCTGCAGCGGGTCCAGGTTATTTACATCAAAATCTGTAATTGGTTTGCTCATCTACACAGGAACGGTGTATGTTGCGGCGCACTCTTTGGAATGGCGCATGGATTTCAATCGACTTTAACGATTTTGGATCACTTGCACCATATACAAACGTGACTCAAATCGGTACACCTATACCGATTAAACAATGAATGTGAGAAATCAGGGCTTGGGCGAGACTCTGATCGGTGAATACCGGCTTGTGACCCATACGGGCGAAAACAGTCCGAAACGGTCGGCAGCCAAAGGAGAGAGGCCATATGGAACGCGAATCCATGGAATTTGACGTGGTTGTCGTCGGTGCCGGTGTATCCGGTCTGTCGGCTGCCATTCGACTGATGCAACTCGCCCAGGAACATGAAAAAGAAATCACCGTATGTGTGGTGGAAAAAGGTTCCGAGGTCGGCGCGCATACGCTTTCGGGTGCGGTGATGGAACCGCGTTCGATGAACGAACTTTTCCCCGACTGGAAAGAACGCGGCGCACCGCTGAATGTCCCCGCTGGCAAGGACGAGTTCCTGATGCTGAGCGAAACCGGCGGTATCAAGCTCCCCACCCCACCGCAGATGCATAACAAGGGCAACTATATCGTCAGCCTCGGCAATGTCTGCCGCTGGCTTGGTGAACAGGCCGAAGCCATGGGGATCGAAGTTTATCCCGGCTTTGCCGCCGCCGAAGTCCTGTTTAACGAGGACGGTTCGGTCAAGGGGATCGCGACCGGCGATATGGGCATCCAACGCGATGGCACACCCGGCCCGAACCACGAACCGGGCATGGAACTGCATGCGAAATACACCTTCTTTGCCGAAGGCTGCCGTGGCTCGCTGTCCGAACAGCTGATCAAAAAATTCGACCTTCGCAAAAATTCCGATCCGCAAACCTATGGCATCGGGATCAAGGAACTGTGGGAAGTTGATCCCGAAGTTCACGAAGAAGGCAAAATCACCCATACCACCGGCTGGCCGCTTGATAAAAACACCTATGGCGGATCGTTCCTGTATCACCTTGATAACAATCAGGTCGTGGTCGGTTTTGTCATCGGGCTTGATTACGAAAACCCGCATCTCAGCCCGTTTGACGAATTCCAGCGGTTCAAAACCCATCCGAAAGTCCGCAAGATTTTCGAAAAGGGCCGCCGCATTTCTTACGGTGCGCGTGCGCTGAACGAAGGCGGTTTTCAATCGATCCCCGATCTGGTCTTCCCCGGTGGCTGCCTGATCGGTTGTTCGGCTGGCTTCATGAATGTCCCGAAAATCAAGGGTTCGCACACCGCGATGAAGACCGGCATGCTCGCCGCCGAGGCCGCGTTCGAGGCGCTAACTGCCGAAACGCCACCCGCCTCGATGGAAAGCTACCCGGAAAAACTTAAAAACAGCTGGGTCTATCCCGAACTGCACAAGGTCCGCAACATCCGCCCAAGCTTCGCCAAATGGGGCTTCTGGGGCGGCATGGCCTATAGTGCGGTTGATACCTATCTGTTGGGCGGCAAGGCCCCCTGGACCTTCAAGAACCATGCGGACCATACCTGCCTGAAACCGGCTACCGACATGCCGAAAATCGACTATCCGAAACCGGATGGCGTGGTCAGCTTCGACAAACTCTCGTCGGTGTTCCTGTCAAACACCAATCACGAAGAAGACCAGCCGATCCACCTGACGCTCAAGGATGCCAGCGTGCCGGTCGACGTCAACCTTGCGGTTTATGACGGGCCCGAAGCCCGCTTCTGCCCGGCTGGCGTTTACGAATTTGTCGCGGACGAGGACAAAGGCGGCAAACGCCTGCAAATCAACGCGCAGAACTGCGTGCATTGCAAGACGTGTGACATCAAGGACCCGACCCAGAACATCGTCTGGGTGGTGCCCGAAGGCGGCGGTGGCCCGAACTATCCCAATATGTAATGCTTGAAAAAGGGCCGCGTCGTGCGGCCCTTTTTCGTAATGTCGATGATCGATATGCGCCCTATTCCGGGGCATATCCGAATGCGGCGGGCGGATTGGCCGCCGTTTCGGTCCAGACACTTTTGGGCTGCATATATTCCATCAACCCTTCCTTGCCGCTCGACCTTCCATACCCACTGGCACCAAATCCGCCAAACGGCGACATGACATTGATCGTCTTGTAACTGTTGATCCAGAACGTCCCGGCACGGACATTCGCCGCCACCCGGTGCGCCCGGTCCACCGATTGCGTCCACACCGCCCCGGCCAGACCAAACTTGCTGTCATTGGCAATCGCAACCGCCTCGGCCTCATCGTCAAACGGGATGACGGAAACCACCGGGCCAAAGATTTCCTCGCGCGCAATCGCCATGTCATTGCGCACATTGCCCAACACCGTCGGACGCAGGAAATAACCCTCGTCATACCCTTCCGGGCGAATACCACCGGCCAGCAATTCCGCGCCTTCTTTCTGGCCTGCTGCCACCAACCGGCGCACGGTCTGATATTGTGCGTCATTGTTGATCGGGCCGATCTGGGTTGCGCTATCCATCGGATCACCAACCGGAATGCGATTGGCCCCATCGACCAGCATATCAAGGAAACGGTCAACCACATTACGCTGCACCAGCAACCGCGATCCCGCGACACAGCTTTGCCCCGCCCCGCTGAATATCGCGGCCTGCGCACCCAGCACCGCACGTTTAAGGTCGGCATCACCAAACACGATATTGGCCGATTTCCCGCCAAGCTCCAGCACGCAGGGCACGATATTCTGGGCCGCCTGTGCGGCGATAATTGCCCCGGTGCGCGGCGATCCGACAAACACCACCTTGCGCGTCACATCATGGGTGGTCGCCGCAACCCCGGTCGTGGTGCCAAGCCCGGTCAGAACCGTAATCACCCCATCGGGCAATCCGGCCTTTTTCGATAAAACCCCAAGGGCCAACGAGGTCAACGGCGTCATTTCCGATGGCTTCAACACCGCAGCATTCCCGGTGCAAAGGGCCGGGGCCAACTGCCATCCGGCGGTAAAGATCGGCGCGTTCCACGGCGTAATCTGTGTCACCACGCCATACGGCTCGGGCCGGGTATAGTTCAGATGGCTGGTCGGCACCGGGATCACATCACCATGCAACTTGTCGGCCCAACCGGCGTAATATTCAAACATCTCGGCAACTTTAAGCACCTCGACCTTGGTATCGCGGATCGGCTTGCCCGCGCTCACGGTTTCCAGCAACGCCAACTGATCAAGGTGATCACGCACCTGCTGCCCGATCCGCCAAAGGATGCGGCCACGTTCGGCCGCCGTCATGCCCCACCAGACTTTCTGCCCGGCACTGGCCGCCTTCATCGCGGCATCCACGACGTCCGCCCCGGCATCCTTAAGGGCCAAAAACGCTTTGCCGGTCGCCGGATCGATCAGGTCGAACATATCACCGCGTCCGGGCATCATCGCCCCATTGACCCAGCTTCCGATCTCATCGCTGCCAAAAAACGGCGCCATCGCCTTGTGATAGTCACGTGCCATCAGTTTGCTATCGCTGCTCATGATTTGGCTCCTTTGTGGGTCGGGTCGCATTCGGTGATACGGTTGAAATCGGCATTGTCAGACAGCAGTTCCTCGCTCGCCGCCCAGATCTGCCCCGCCAGTTCCGAAACCGGCATCGCAACACTCTTGTCCTTGGCCAACGCCATGGCAAGGCGCACGTCCTTTCGCATCAATCCCATGGTAAAGCCGCTGTCAAAGGCCCCATTCATCACCCATTTCGGATAATTGACCTCGCTGATCGCACTGCGGCCCGATCCGGCATTCAGCGCCGCAATCAGGTTTTCGGTGGTTACCCCCGCCGCGTTGCCCAAACGCACCGCCTCGCTCATGGTCAGAAGGTGGCTTGCCACCAGCATGTTATTGACGATCTTGACCGCATGCCCCGCCCCCACCGGCCCGACATGGGTGATCTTGCCACCCAACGAGCTTAGAACCGGCATCGCACGCGCCACATCGGCATCCCCGCCGCCAACCATCATGGTCAGATTGCCGCTATTGGCACCGGCTGGTCCGCCGCTGACCGGGGCATCAATCAGGATATGCCCCTGCATGCGCAGCACCGTATCAAGTTCGCGGGTCACATCGGGCTCGGACGTGGTGGTATCAATCACCAATCGCGGATCGATATCGCGTCCGCCAAGGCCCTCATCACCGCCAAGAACCTTGCGCACATGGTTTGCCGTCGGCAATGACAGGATGATCGTCGGGCACGCCTCAAACAATTCGGACAGTCCGGCGACAATCGTCACCCCCGACGCGGCGGCCTTGGCCTGACATTCCATCGAAACATCAAACCCGATGACCGAAAAACCATCCCGCAACAGGGTGCGCGCCATGCCCAGCCCCATATTGCCAAGACCAACGACACCAATGGTGCCGGTTTCTGGATTACTCACGATATTTGCCTCTTTGCTTTCAGACAGCCGGGCTCAGCCGGTGAAGGCACGCGCCTTCCCGTCACGGCACCGATGCGGTCCGATGTGATTTTTTGATTTTGCCCCCGAACTTTCCGGTGGATATCGGGCGAACTCAAGATCAATTGCCGGAACATGTTGTTGCCGAAACAGCAACACATATGCTCTGATTACGTGATCAGCTTCACAAGCACCAGACATCAACCACCCAATCAGGCACCCCAAACAGGCACGAACACCATGAAGATCGACGACAAGCCACTGCGTTATTTCCTTGCCGTGTTCGAGGCCGGATCCATCCGAACCGCGGCCGAAAATCTGCGCATCGCCCCATCCGCCATCAGCCGCCAGATCGCATCCCTCGAAGCCCATCTTGAAACGCTTCTGATGGAACGTACCAAACGCGGCATCATCTTTACGGAATCGGGCCATATGGTCGCCGCCCATGCCAGACGCCGCTTTGAAATGGACGAGGCCTTTTCGGTGGATCTGGCGGCTGCGCGCGGTGCCATCGCCGGAAAGGTGCGCATCGCCACGGGCGAGGGCTTTGTGGTCGACCTGGTCAATCACGTTGTCCGCCCGCTTCGCGATGAATTCCCTGATATCCGCCTTGAAATCGATGTCGCGGGCACCGAAAAAATCACCCACGGCATCCTGCGCGATGATTACGATATGGGGCTTGTCTTCAACCCGCCGCGCAATCCCGATCTGGAACTGCTGGCCGAGGATCACGCACCGCTTTGCGCCCTTGTCCCGCCGGGATTTGATCTGGCGAAAAAGGAAAGCTGCACGCTTTCCGATACGCTGAATTACCCGGCGGCCTTGCTGAACCCGCATTTTGGCGTTGCCAAACTTCTGGCCAATGTCGATCAGGGCAACCGGCTGGCCCGCGATGCGTTCCTGACCGCCGATTCGATCAATGTCGCGGTGCATTTCGTCCTGTCAGGCGGCGGCATCACCTTTCTTCCGGCCTTTGCCGTATCGCGACAATTACGCAGGGGCGAGGTGGTTGCGATCCCGATGACCGACCCTTTTCTCGCCCGTGTTCCATCCCATCTTCTGGTGCGCAAGGGACGCCCGAAAACCGCCGCTGTTCGGGCGGTTACCGGCATGATCCGCGACCGGATGGAAGCCTTCGGCTCCGCCTGGTATCCCGAAGAACACGCATAGCATCAAGGCACCTGTTGCCGTTCTGGCAACACAAGCATCCCAAAATGGCACTTGCTCCACCCCGGTCGAGTTTTCATTGTCGGACAAAATCCCCGGCGCCAAAAATGGCAGAATTGTGAAATATGCCAATGCCGGGATACCGCAGGGATGATGCAACAGTTCTGGCCTTTTTTGACCGTGGCCATGGTTGCGTCGAACACGCCACGTCAAGGAGACTGGGAAATGAACGCGCTTCGGGGACAATTGGAGCTCTGGCGGCTCCACCTCGCCGTTATCGTACTCGGCGCCATCGCCGAACTGATCGGCATTCAGAAAATTCCATTTGGCATCGGCGCGATTTTGCTGCTGCCGCTGCTTTATGCCTTCGTCATGGCGGCATTGATGAACCCCAATATCATGCCGAAATTCGGGAAATTCATCCGCCAGAAGGAAGTCAAGGCCGCATCGCCGCTGATCGTGATTGCGATCATGCCGTTTATTGCGAAATTCGGCACCACCATTGGCCCGGCAATCCAGACCATCATTGATGCCGGTCCGGCCCTTCTGTTGCAGGAACTGGGCAACCTTGGCACCATCGTTCTGGCCTTCCCGCTGGCGGTCTGGGGCCTGAAAATGGGCCGCGAGGCGATTGGTGCGACCTTCTCGATTGCACGTGAACCCAACCTTGCGATCATCGCCGACCGCTATACCCTCAAAAGCCCCGAGGGCACGGGTGTGATGGGCGTTTACGTGATCGGCACCCTGTTCGGGACCTTCATCTTTGCCATTCTGGCGTCCCTTTTCGCCAGTGCGGACATCTTTGATCCGCGCGCCCTTGCCATGGCATGTGGCATCGGCAGTGGCTCGATGATGGCGGCCTGCACCGGTGCGCTGACCGAAGTCATCCCGACCATGAAGGACGAAATCCTTGCCCTTGCCGGGGCCAGCAACCTTCTGACCTATGCGACCGGGCTGTATGCCGGCCTGTTCATCGCCCTTCCGATTGTTGAAAAACTCTATAACGCGACCGCTGGCAAAAACGATATCGCCACCGCAAACAAGAAGGAGGCCTGATCATGTCCGAGAATGCAATTGCAATGGAACGTACCCGTCCGAACATTGATCTGACAGATCACGCCGTTACCCTTGTCATCGTCTGCCTTGTCGGGCTGGTGATGAATACGGTCGGCCCGGCCATCCCGCTTGCCGATGGCTTTGTCGGCATGGTGGTGATCTATCTGATCACCATGGCCGGCCTGCTTCTGACCCGCTTTGCACCGTTCTATCTGCCAAGTGTCGCATGGATTTCGCTGGTCGGTATTCTTGCAACCCTGCCCTGGACCCCGGGGTCGGAATGGATCGTCGCACAGGCCAAATCGGTCAATTTCCTGGCCCTTGCCACCCCGGCCCTTGCCTATGCCGGTTTTGCGATTGCCAAAAAGGAAATCGAAGTCGCCAAGCATTCCGGCTGGAAACTGGCACTGGTTGCCTGCCTTGTCTTTCTTGGCACCTATGCCGGTTCGGTTCTGGTTGCCGAACTGATCCTGCGCCTGCAAGGCGTCTGATCCAACACCATATAAACGGGGGCCATCACGCCCCCGTTCTTTATGACACGCAACAGAGTATGCAGATGACTGTCACCCAATCCTCCCTTCATCCTCGCGCCACCGAACTCGTTGATGAATTCACCCAATGGCGACACCATCTGCATGCCCATCCCGAAACCGCGTTCGAGGAAAAGCTGACCAGCGCCTTTATCGCGCAAAAGCTTCAATCCTTCGGGCTTGATGTCAAAACCGGCATCGCCAGAACCGGCGTGGTCGCCACCCTTCACGGCAAAAAGGGTTCGGGCAAACGCATCGGCCTTCGCGCCGACATGGATGCGCTTGATATCCATGAAACCACCAATTTACCTTATGCCTCGAAACATCCGGGCAAAATGCATGCCTGCGGTCATGATGGCCATATGACGATGCTGCTGGGGGCTGCCAAAATTCTCGCTGAAAATCCCGATTTCACCGGCACGGTCGATTTCATCTTTCAGCCCGCCGAAGAAAACGAAGGCGGCGGGCGCGAAATGGTCGAAGAAGGCCTGTTTGACAGCCACCCGGCCGATGCGGTTTACGGCATGCATAACTGGCCCGGCCGTGATGTCGGCACCATGGCGATGAAGCCAGGCCCAATGATGGCCAGCTACGATATTTTTGAAATCATTGTGGATGGCCGCGGCTGCCATGCCGCCATGCCCCATCTGGGCCGCGATCCGATTACCGCCGCCGGTCAGGTGCTGCTGGCCCTGCAAACCATTACCGCGCGCAATGTCAATCCGCTGCAAAGTGCGGTGATCTCGCCGACCCAGATTTTCGCGGGCGACACATGGAATGTCATCCCCGACACCGCCACCATCCGCGGCACCGTGCGCACCTTCGCACCCGACATTCAGGATCTGGTCGAAGACCGCCTTAAAACCGTGGCCGATGCCACCGCGCGCGCATTCGGTTGCACCGCGCGCGTGATGTATCAGCGCCGCTACCCCGCCACGATCAACAGCGAAGCCGAAACCGCCATCGCCTTTGCCGCCGCATCGCGCGTCGTCGGGGCCGATCAGATCGACCAGACCCCCGAACCCTCGATGGCGAGCGAGGATTTCGCCTTCATGCTCAATGCAAAACCCGGAAGCTATGTCTGGCTTGGCAATGGCCCGACCGATGGCAATTGCCTGCTGCATAACGCTGCCTACGATTTCAACGACGATGCCATTCCATATGGTGTGAGTTACTGGATATCACTGGTCGAGGAATGCCTCTCAGAGTGATTGTTCAAGCTTTCAGTCAGTTTACCTTAATTCGCTGGAACGCAGCTTAAATGTTCCTTGCTGTAAGTCTTACGATAGACCTCAATCATTTCATCACAAACAAGCTTGTTGTCTCCGTATCCAAAGATCAAGCCTACCTTGTATTGCTGATCTGAATAGAAATCTCCCCGCTTATATATCCAGTAGTCTCCACCACTACTGATTGGTTCTTCAACTGCTTTTTCTAGACGACGCACACGATCATCATAGTCGCTCTCGCCACAGGCTGTTAGAATAGTAGCAAATAAAAGCACTATCAGCCTCATCTTCCGCTCGCCTTCTTTTTCAATGCGGCGTCAAGTAGCGCCTTTCTCTTTTCCAAGTTTTCATCCTCAGTCAATATTTGCCGGACTTCATGACTAACTGGATGCCCTTCGCCATATAAAATGGCTGATTGCACAGCGTTTTCTATCACATTCCGTAAGTCTTCCGGGTGTCTCTTGAAACCATATATATCAAAAAAACACCGGCAAACTGCATCACCAATGGAATAGGCATCGATTTTCCATTGTTTTCCTTTGAGAACATAGCAATCTCTGATCCCAGAATTAGAGATGCTTGCCGCTGTTGATCGAGTGGCATTCTTTTCTTGAATATCTGCAACATCCCTCACCTCAGTTCGCCTCGCCCTATTTCTTGCGTCATTGGCCTCACAACATCAAGGTAGCAACACACCGAACTTATTTATTGATATTTTATTTTTCCATTTCAACCCAAGGGCATTCACTCCAATCGGATCATATGTCGGTTCGGAATTTTCAATGACGATGCCATCCCTTGCGGCGTCAGTTACGGGATATCACTGGTCGAGGAATACCTATCAGTGTGATTTTCTGACGGAAATATCGCATTTTCCTTGTCTAATCCCCAATCTGCGCGTTCAATGTCCGCCCTTTTTTGACTGGCGATGGATGTGTGATGGAGATCGCGATTGTAACGCTTGATGGTTTTAACGAGATCGACAGCTTTGTCGCCCTCTCGATCCTGAACCGGGCCAGGGGCAATGGCCTTCGTGCGGTCATTACCGGGCCCGGCCCATCCGTGACCTCGATGAACGGGGTCGAAGTCAGGATACAGGAACCGTTATCCTTCACCGCGACGGCCGATGTCGTCCTGTTTGGCAGCGGCATCCACACCCGCGATCATATCAATGATCCCGATCTGATGGCGCAAATCCAACTTGATCCGTCGCGCCAGATGATCGGCGCGCAATGTTCGGGTGTGCTGTTCCTGCACAAACTGGGCCTTCTGCCCGCGACCATCACGACCGATACCAAAACCCGATCCCTTCTGGTGCGCACCGATACCGTGCTTGAAGACCGCCCGCTGGTCGCACAGGGCAATATCGTCACCAGCGGCGGCTGCCTGTCATCACACTATCTGGCGGGGTGGGTTCTCGCACGTGCGCTTGGCACCGACAAGGCGATGGCCATTCTGGAATATGTCGCCCCGGTCGGCCAGAAATCGCATTTTGCCAAACAGGCGCGTGACATCATCGTGCCCCAGCTTGATGTTCCCGCCAAACGCCCGCTTTACTGCTAGCTATATCCTCATCACGGGAACGTTTTTGGCTTTGCGCAACCACCTGTGGGAAGTTGCCGTACAATCACATATGCTGCGCCCGGTAGATACCAAGCTAAATGGCAAATGCTTTGCCTTATATTTGCCGACTGGTTAGGGTTAGCTCCATAAAAGTTAGTGGCCCGCATTGAGCGCAGAAAATGCGGCCGGTTGGGAATTGCAGACGCAGGACAAGTTTTTGAAACGCCATCTGTTAAACATCGTCATTCCGATGACGGCTCTTGCCCTTTCGGCCTGCGGCACCATGTCGCAGCCCGCTGATCGTGCCGAGTTCGAATATCCGCAAAGCAACAGCTTCTCGGGCAATTTCCTTGCCGGCAAGGCCGCCCAGATCGAAAACCGCACCGATTATGCCGCGCGCTATCTGTTGCGCGCCCATGAAATCGACCCGGAAAATGATGATTTGCGCCGCCGCGCCTTTCTGGCCCTGATCGCCGAAGGCCGCATTGCCGATGCAGAACCGGTTGCGCGCGTGCTCGTCGATGAAAATCCCGAAGACCTGTTTGCCATCATGACGGTGATGGATGCCGAAATCCGCGATCAGGATTATCAGGCCGCCCTTGATGCCGTATCGACCCTGCCGCAACGCGGGATCACCTCCCTGATCGTGCCGCTGGCCAAGGCATGGATTTATACCGGCCTTGATCAGCCACAAAACGCCATGGCCGCCCTTAACGAATTGCAGGGCAACGGCTCGCTCAATCCGCTGTCGGAATATCATCGCGGTCTGATCCTGGCCTATTTCGATGACCTGAACGCCGCCGAAGTCGCCCTTGCCAGCGCCTATGGCGACCCGGCAGATGCGCCGCTGCGCGCGGCCGAAGCATTGGGGTCGGTCTATGAACGCAAAGGCCAGACGCAAAAGGCATCCCTTCTCTATGAAAGCTATATGGACCGCCACCCGCAGTCGCTGGCGATGCCCTATCACCTTGACCGTCTGGCAAAGGGGGAGCCCCCCACCAGCGTCATCCTGACCCCGGCATCGGGTCTGGCGGAGGCCTATCTTGATATCGCGACCCTGCTTAGCCAGGAAAACGCGGTTGATCCGGCCCTGCTCATGGCGCGTTATTCGCTGTCACTGCGCCCCGGTGATGACATCACCCGCCTTCTGGTCGGCGAGATCATGGAAATCCAGCAACGCTTTGACGCAGCCGTCATTGTCTATCAATCGATCCCCAAAGACTCCCCGCATAGCTGGAACGCGCGCCTGCGTGCTGCGGCAAGCTATGAACAGCTTGGCAAGACCGACGATGCGATTGCCCTGCTCGAAACCATGGTCAATGAACGCAGCGACCGTCCCGATGCCCTGATCCAGCTTGGCGATATCCTGCGCATCGATCAGGACTTTGCCGGGGCGGCCAATGCCTATGACCGGGCGATTGAACGTCTGGGCGGCACGGATGCTGTCGGCTGGCGTCTGCTCTATCGGCGCGGCATTGCCTATGAGCGCGCCGGAAACTGGCCAAAGGCCGAGGCCGACTTCCTCAAGGCGCTCGAACTTGAACCCGATCAGCCCTATGTCATGAACTATCTTGGCTATAGCTGGGTCGATATGGGCAAAAACTTCGATCAGGCCGAAGACATGCTCAAACGTGCCGTCGAACTGCAACCCGATGACGGTTACATCATCGATAGCCTTGGCTGGGTCTATTACAAGCTCGGCCGTTATGATGATGCCGTCGAACAGCTCGAAAAGGCGGTTGAACTCAAACCCGATGATCCGACCATCAACGATCATCTGGGCGATGCCTACTGGCAGATCGGCCGCTTCCACGAGGCCCGCTTCCAGTGGCACCGTGCGCTTTCGTTCAATCCGACCGACGAACTGCGCGCAGATGTCCAGGCCAAGCTTGACGGCAAAACACCCCATGCCGGTGACGTTGCCGCAAACTGATTGATCGGGGATAAAGGGCATCCGCATCATGTCTTCGACCCATACCGAACCGGCCCCGGCCAAGCTCAACCTGTTCCTGCATGTCACCGGCAGGCGCGATGACGGCTATCACCTGCTCGATAGCCTCGTCTGCTTTGCCGATTGCGGCGACGTGATCACCGCAACCGCGCGCGATGATAGTGAACTGACCCTTGCGATCACCGGCCCGATGGCGGGTGATCTTGGCCATGGCAATATCGAAGACAACCTGATCCTGCGTGCCGCCCGCCTGCTCCGGGCCGAAGGCGCGGTAACGCAGGGTGCCGACCTCACACTTGAAAAAAACCTGCCCGTCGCATCGGGCATCGGCGGCGGATCGGCCGATGCGGCCGCGACCCTTCGCGTGCTCTGCCGGGTCTGGCAACTTGATATCCCGACCGACGCCCTTGAAAAACTCGCCCTTAAACTCGGTGCCGATGTACCGGTTTGTCTGCATGGCAAGACCGTCCTGATGCAGGGCATCGGCGAAAAACTCATTGATCTGCCGGAATTGCCCAGCCTGTCACTGGTGCTGGTCAATCCGGGCAAGGCGGTTTCAACCCCTGAAATCTTTGCTGCGCGCGATGCCGGTTTTACTGATGAAAATCTATGGGATCGCACGGCACGGTTTCAAAGTGCCGCCACCCTTGCCGCCGCCCTTCAGGACTGCCGCAACGACCTCACCCTTCCGGCATCGGGCATTTTGCCCGAAATCTGTGATGTGCTCAATGCGCTGGCCCGCGAAGACGGCTGTTTACTCGCCCGCATGTCAGGCAGCGGGGCGACCTGCCTTGCGATTTACGACACCGAAAATCAGGCGGAACGTGCCGCAAACGCGATTGCCGAAAGCCAGCCCGACTGGTGGGTACAGGCCACCGGAATTCAAACAATGCAGGATCGCGCCCGCGCGCAAATCGGCGCATCCTTCCCGACCTAAATCCCCGGCAAAAAAAGGTTCAAATAGAGGGTTGCACTCCGGCGCGGGGAACGCTATTTTCCGCGCCACACACGCTGATGGGGCGTGGCCAAGTGGTAAGGCATCGGTTTTTGGTATCGTGTACCGTAGGTTCGAATCCTACCGCCCCAGCCAAGACAAACCGCTTTGAGGTTTTCCTCAAAGCGGTTTTCTTTTTTCTGCTTCAAAACGACCGATAGCAGCGATTTTACGCCTCGCCATCTGCCAGTGCGCCACCGCTTTCCAAGAACCTGACATGACGCGAAAAATTACGACGCCCACCGTAATTGCGGTTTTTATCTGGTATCGACAACCCTGCATTGTATAGTCCTAATAAACCGTCAGGAATATGAGGATCATCCGTGTCAGATACCCAGACAGAAAGCGCCACGGCAAATCAATCAGATGGCGCCTCCGATGCCAACGACATCAAAGAAAAACTGGCAAAATCCGGTTTACTGTCCGGTCTTCTGGCTGATGAACACATAAAGAAAACCTTACTTGCCGAACTGCGCGATTTGGGCTTCAAGCCCCCACTTCATCATCTTGCCTTTCGACTGATCACTTCGACTGCTTCCAAGTCTGAATCCTTTATTGGCAAGTCAATCACCTCTCGCCTTGCCGCCTTCATTGACCGGCAACCAAAACTTGCAGGCTTGCTGCAACGCCTGATCAATATTCAGCATGGCGAAAAAACCAAAGACGCCCTCAAAAACAGCGTTCTTACCGCCATTACAGACGGCCGCACGGTTGATACCTCCGATATCAATATCGATTCGGCAACCTCACTTGAAACCATGCTGGCACTGTATAACGTCCAAGGTCAGGACAAAATCCTGAACGCGATAGACGATCAAACAAGCACTTTGATTGAGACTTTTCGTCAGGACATCACAAATGCGTTTCAGAGTGACTACGCTCCTGTTCTTTCTTGGCCGGAAACTGCACACAGGCCCCAAAACCTTGGTGCTTTTGACCGGGTGAAATATACTTCTGGCCTTGATGAATTGTATGGCCGCAACGACGAAATCACCCTTCTGCACCAATTCGTTGGCGATCTATCGCTGTGCGGACCGATATTCAATTTTCGCTGGATGCTGCTCACGGGTGATGGTGGGACCGGCAAGACACGACTGGCCTATGATTTCACCCAAAAGAAATTAAACTCGGCAATTTGGGATGCTGGCCGACTGTCGATAAAGGACCTGCAATCTGCCAGCAACATTGCAAAATGGCGGCCACAAAAACCGACTTTCATTGTGATTGACTATGTCGCGAGCCAACCGAAAGAAACCGGCAATCTTCTGCGCAATTTCGCCAGTCAGGCCAAACATTATGATTTTCCAGTCCGCGTCCTTTTGCTCGAACGCAAAGCGGACGAAAACTGGCTAAACCAAATGATCCCCCCGAACGGCGACGACATAATGATATTGAATCATGTGTTTGGTCATGAAGACAAAAATGGGTTTCCCATCCCACCGGTGGATGAAACCGCCATTATCCAGATGATGCGTGGTCGTTTCATTAAAGACGGAAAAACCCCGCCGGATGATGAAACCCTTTTATCTGCTGCAAAAAAGGTCGATACACGTCCAAATGATTCTGGTCTTCCTCGTCCGCTTTTCGCCTTGGCCACCGCAGATGCCCTCATGGCCGAAGCCGATGAAGATTCCCAATCAAATACCGAACAGATTGTCGTCCAACTGACCCAAGAAGACGTCCTTGAAGGCATGCTCAAGCGCGAAGAATATATGCACTGGCGACCAGCAGCCAAGGATGAAAAAGGCGTATTGCAGCGCTATAAACTGGCTTTGGCCCTTGCAACTCTCCAACAAGAAGTATTGGACTTTAACGATCTCGCTTCCAAAGAAGCGGACTATGGGGCCACACTTGCGCGATATCTTCCTGATCCCCCACCCGATGAAAACACCCATCTTATCTTGGCACTGAGCGGCACCGGAACGTTCTTGCCACCGCTTGAACCCGATATCATGGGCGAATATTTTCTGGCCAAAACCCTGATGGAAGATATTCCCAAACACCGGCATACCTTTCTCAATGCAGTCTTGGAAAAAGGTAAAGTCGGCTCCGTGATCACTCTTTTGCGAATGCAACAAGACTTCCCACAAAAAATCGCAGAAATTGATCTCCCGTCCGCCATGCAAATCTGCAACACCGAACAGGCTGCTTATACTTATTCATTTCTGGCACCGAACTATACAACACACTACCTGAGATCAAATGCCATTCCAGCCGCAAACAACTTCTTAAATGGTATCCAAGGCCTGACTAATAAATTCCCCGAAAGCAACCGTATAACTTTGCAAGAAGCTAAGGCTGTATTCAACGCCACCAACGCCGCTCTTAAAAACGGCGACTGGGTCAGAGTTGACGACATGCTGGCCCGACTGGATACCCTTCGCAGCCAATTCAGCGATCATCCTGAAATCGCTTTGCCTGAGGCACGGGCCGCCCTCAATGTCATTAACGCTGCTGGAGAAAAGGACGACTGGGTCAGGGTTGACGACATGCTGGCCCGACTGGATACCCTTCGCAGCCAATTCAGCGATCATCCTGAAATCGCTTTGCATGAGGCACGGGCCGCCCTCAATGTCATTAACGCTGCTGGAGAAAAGGGCGAATGGGTCAGGATTGACGACATGCTGGCCCGACTGGATACCCTTCGCAGCCAATTCAGCGATCATCCTGAAATCGCTGTGGAAAAAGCAAGGGCCGCTGTCAATATCATCAACGCTGCTGGAGAAAAGGGCGACGGGGTCAGGGTTGACGACATGCTGGCCCGATTGGATGCCCTTCGCAACCAATTCAGCGACCATCCTGAAATCGCTTTGCGTGAGGCAATGGCCGCCGTCAATGTCATCAATACTGCTGGAGAAAAGGGCGACTGGGTCAGGGTTGACGACATGCTGACCCGACTGGATGCGCTTCGCAACCAATTCAGCGATCATCCTGAAATCGCTTTGTATGAGGCAATGGCCGCCGTAAACGTCACTAGCGACGCTGGAGAAAAGGGCGAGTGGGTGAGGGTTGACGACATGCTGGCCCGACTGGATACTCTGTGCAACCAATTCAACGACCATCCAGAAATCGCTTTGTATGAGGCAATGGCCGCCGTAAACGTCACTAGCGACGCTAGAGAAAAGGGCGGCTGGGTCAGGGTTGACGACATGCTGGCCCGGCTGGATGTCCTTCGCAACCAATTCAGCGATCATCCCGAAATCGCTTTTCATGAGGCAATGGCCGCTTTCAACATCATCAACGCTGCTGAAGAAAAGAGCGAATGGGTGAGGATTGACGACATGCTGACCCGACTGGATGCCCTTCGCAACCAATTCAGCGATCATCCTGAAATCGCTTTGCAACAGGCAATGGCCGCCGTAAACGTCATAAACGCTGCTGGAGAAAAGGGCGACCGAGTCAGGGTTGACGACATGCTGGCCCGACTGGATGCCCTTCGTAACCAATTCAGCGATCATCCTGAAATCGCTTTGCAACAGGCAATGGCCGCCGTAAACGTCATAAACGCTGCTGGAGAAAAGGGCGACCGAGTCAGGGTTGACGACATGCTGGCCCGACTGGATGCCCTTCGTAACCAATTCAGCGATCATCCTGAAATCGCTGTGGAAGAAGTAAGGGCCGCTGTCAACCTCACTAACGCTGCCGGAAAAAATAGCGACTGGGATCGCGTTGGGGCAATGCTGGAACGATTAAATACCTTAGCAGACAAATTTGGAACAGAACTCGTTCTTTCCGAGACGAACGACGACCAAACTCTCACTTTGGAAGATATGATTTCTTATGTGACGGGTATCCTTAGCCTCAAGCCCGAATAGAACCTTGTGCACACATGCATTACGGTGCAACTAACCCCGCCATCACCGCCACAAGCGCCCGGATCGCATCCCCATCGGTCTCCACCCGTCCGGCGGCATAACCGACCCCCGCCGGAATGGCTTTCTTGCACGATGCGTGCAGCTCCACCGCCCCAGTTTTGCGCAACAATACCGCCGCATTTTCCGGTGTAATACCGCATCCCGGCAGGATCGTGATCCGTCCGTCTGCCTGCGTGATCAGGCGCGCAATCATGTCCGCCCCCTGTTCGGCGGTCGGCTGCTGGCCCGATGTCAGGATGCGGTCAAAGCCAAGATCGATGGCACCTTCAAGCGCGTCAAACGGATCGGGCACTGCGTCAAACACCCGATGCAATGTCGCCCCAAGCCCGCCCGCCACGGACAGAAGATCGGCCAGCATATCCCGATCAAGCCGCCCGTCTCGCATCGCCGCCCCAATCACGACCCCCTCTGCCCCGTGGTCGCGGGCAAGGGCGATGTCATGTTTCATCATAGCCACGTCAGACGCGCCATAGATGAAATCGCCGGGCCTTGGCCGGATCATCACCCGGCAGGGCACGGGAATATCGCGCAAACGGGCCATCGCCCCGGCACTTGGCGTCACCCCGCCGACCGCAAGGGCCGCGCAATATTCAATGCGATCCGCCCCGGCACGCGCGGCCACCATCGCATCGTCAAAACTTTCAACACAGATTTCCAGAAGCGGTTTGATCCCGGCTGTCATACACCCGCCCCGCCATCCAGAAGATGCAGCATCGCCGCCCCGCGAAGCCCGCCATCGCGGCTATGCTGCCCCGGCACCACCAAGGGCGCGTCATAACGGCCCAGAACCCGTTTGCGGACCGCGTCATCGATCATCGCAATCAGGCGGCTTTCGGATGCCAGCCCGCCGCCGACCGGCACGCAATCGGGGTCAAGCACATTGACCATCAATGCAAGCTCCCCCGCGATAAGATCGACAAAAATCTCCACCGCGCGGCCTGCCATCGCGTCCCCGCCCTGCCAGCCGTCGGTGATCTCGTAACTTGGCCGTTCCTGTCGGGGGGAAAGTCCGGCAATCTGCGCGTAAATCCGTTCAAGCCCCCGCGCCCCGCCCCAGGCATCAAGGCACCCGGTCCGGCCACAGCCGCACACCACCGGCGCAAGCCCATGACGGATCAGCGCACCCGACACATCATTGCCATGCCCCCATTCGCCGCGAATGCCACTGCGCCCGCCAATGAACTGCCCATCCACCACAATGCCGCCGCCCACCCCGGTGCCAAGGATGATGGCAAAAACCGTCCGCGCGCCCTTGGCCGCCCCGCTGCGTGCCTCGGCAAGTGCAAAGCAATCGGCATCATTGGCAACCCGCACATCGCGGTTCAGGATTCTGGAAAGTTCCGGGCCAAACGGCCATCCCTTGATCGCCGGAATATTGGCCGAAATCACCGCCCCGGTCTGCGGGTCAAGCCCCCCGGCAAAGCTGATGCCGATATCGGCATTCTCGCCAAATTCACCGTCCGCATCGGCAATCAGCCCGGCAATCGCCGCAACAAAGGCATCGCGATCCTGTGCGGGTGTCGGCACCTTGATCTGGGACCGGATATCGCCCCCGCCATCAAACACCCCGAATTCGATTTTCGATCCGCCAATATCAAATGCGTACTGCATGCCAGCCTGCCCAAAACCCCGTGATCTTTCCTATCGGATATACCACAGGACCGCCGCCCGCAAAAACAAACGGCGTCCGCCACATGTGCGAACGCCGTTCCATATCGACAATCAGATTGATCAGGCGCGCAGCCGTGCCGCCAGATCGTCATAACCCGGCATGCCCTTGACCGGCCCAAGCGCTGTCACCGTCGGCGTCCCGCCCAGAAGCGACTTGCCCGCCGCACGCACCCGTTCAAGGTCAACCGCCTCGACCTTGGCAATGATTTCTTCCATGGTCTGCGGACCACCAAAAATCTGGATCTGGCGCGCAAGCGTTTCGCAACGACCGGAATTGCTTTCCATGCCCATCACGACCGATGCCTTAAGCTGTGCGCGCGCCCGGTTCACTTCTTCCTCGGTCAAATCGACCGTGGCGCGCACCAGTTCGTCACACATCACCGGCATCAATTCGCCAATGTCATTCGGCCCGGTTCCGGCATAAATCGAAAACAGCCCGCCATCGACATAATGTGACGAGAAGCTATAGACCGAATAGACAAGCCCGCGCTTTTCACGGATTTCCTGGAACAGCCGCGAAGACATGCCGCCACCCAGAAGCGTGTTGAACACCTGCAGATCATAGAAACTGTCATCGGTATAAGACACCGTCGGCAGACCGAAAATCACATGCACCTGTTCAAGGTCGCGCTGCTCGATCCGGCTGCCGCCCTCATAGCGAAGGGCTTCCATTTCATGATCTTCATGCGCCGGAAGGTTATCGAACTTTTCCGATACCAGATCGACAATCTGCTGATGATCAACCTTGCCCGATGCCGAAAACACCATGCGTTTCGGGCTGTAACGCCGCGACATGAAATCAAACAGATCATCGCGTGACAGCGACGATACATTTTCCGGACTGCCCAGGATCGACCGGCCAAGCGCCTGATCGGGCAGGGCCGTTTCCTGGAAATAGTCGAAAATGATGTCATCGGGCGTGTCATTGGCCTGCCCGATTTCCTGCAAAATCACCTGACGTTCGCGTTCAAGTTCCTTCGCATCAAGGGTCGAGTTCTGCAAAATGTCGGCAATCACATCAATCGCCAGTTCCTGATCTTCATGCAGGACCTTGCAGTAATAGGCCGTATTCTCGCGCGAGGTATAGGCATTCATCTGCCCGCCAACATTCTCGATTTCCTCGGAAATCTGAAGCGCGCTGCGACGCCGCGTTCCCTTGAACGCCATATGTTCAAGCATATGGGAAATGCCGTTGATATCGGGTGTTTCGTTGCGCGCACCCACATCAACCCACGCGCCAAGCGCTACGGATTGAACATGTTCAAGGCGGTCGGTCGCAACGATCATCCCGTTGTCAAGCCGGGTGAGCTCGACTGTCATATAGCTTTACTCCTGTGTTTCATTTCATGCCCTCGTATTACTGTATTTCAGGCCGCACGTCGCCTGTCGCGAACATGCGCCATCAATGCACCAACATCATTGGACATGGGCTCGACCTTCTCAGGCCGGTCATATAGGTCAGACAGCCGTTCGGGCAAGTCCGGGTAAATCCCCGATGCCTGTTTGACCGCATCCGGGAACTTCGCCGGGTGTGCTGTCGCCAGGGCCACCATCGGCACCGATTTATCGCGATTGCATTTGCGCCCGGCGACAATACCGATCACCGAATGCGGATCAACAAGCTCGCCACTGGTCGCCAGCACATCCCTGATCGCCGCCCGGGTTTCATCATCGCTTAGCCGATAACCGTCAAAATGTTCCCGCGCCCGGGCAAACTGCCCTTGCGACATTTCCATGATCCCGGTTTCGCGGAACTTCGTCAGCATCCCGGCAATCGCAAGGCCATCACGATCATAAAGATCAAACATCAACCGTTCAAAGTTCGAACTGACCTGAATATCCATCGATGGGCTGATGGACGGCTCGACACCTTCCATCTTCATCACCCCACTTTCGAAAAAGCGGGCGAGAATGTCGTTGCGATTGGCCCCGACCACAAACTGTTTGATCGGAAGCCCCATCTGCATCGCGGCATATCCGGCATAGACATTGCCGAAATTGCCCGACGGCACGGAAAACGATATTTCGCGTTCCGGCGATCCAAGCTGCGCCCCCGCCCAGAAATAATAGGCGATCTGGCACATGATGCGCGCCCAGTTGATCGAATTGACCGCCGAAAGGCCGACCTCGTCGCGAAACGCATGATCATTGAACAATGCCTTCACCAGGTCCTGACAATCATCAAACGATCCCTCGACCGCGATGTTATGCACATTGTCCGACAGGATGGTCGTCATCTGGCGGCGCTGGACTTCGGAAACGCGCCCCTTCGGATGCAGGATGAAAATATCGATATTTTCCCGATCCCGGCAGGCTTCAATCGCGGCTGACCCGGTATCGCCCGACGTCGCCCCGACAATCGTGATCCGTTCGCCGCGCTTGGCCAGAACATGGTCAAACAGCCGCCCGACCACCTGCAACGCATAATCCTTGAACGCCAGGGTCGGACCATGAAAAAGCTCCATCACCCAGTCATTGGCACCAAGCTGCTTAAGCGGTGCGACCGCTTCGTGATCAAACCCGGCATAGGTTTCTTCAAGGATGGTTTTAAGCGCCGCATCATCGACCGATCCGGTCGTAAAGGGCTGGATCACCTTATAGGCAACCTCGGCATAAGTCAGGGTCCGCAGCGCACGAATGTCATCGGCAGTAAAAGTCGGCCAGCTTTCAGGCACATACAATCCACCATCACGGGCCAGACCGGCCAAAAGGACATCATCAAACTGCAAAACCGGCGCGGTTCCCCGCGTGCTGACATAACGCAACGACCTATGCTCCTGAACTGGGCTTTCACAACATTCAGGCACCCCTGCCCCAAACGGGCAAAGACACTCCAAACCGAAAGTTAGTGAGGGGAACAGCCGCCATAGTCAAGGGTCAATCCGGAAGATCAGGCGTGCTTTGCGCAATATCGCGTAACGCCGCGTGATCGCTGCCTATTTATCAAGCTCGATCCCGTGTTCCTTGAGCTTGGCTTCCGCCACCGCGGCACGGCGCACCACCGTGCGGTAGTTATTCAGAAGAATCCGCAGGATCGCCTTGATGAAGCGATCGGACGCCGCCATTTTCTGCTCAAACGTCTGGCGATTGATCGCAATCAGGACCGTGCGTTCACGCGCCCGCGCCGATGCCATCCGCGGCTGGTTGTCCACCAATGCCAGTTCACCGAAAAGCCCCCCGGCTTCGATGGTGCCAAGGATGACTTCTTCGTTGCCATTCATGGTCTTGAAGATTTCAACCCGGCCTTCCTGCACGACAAAGGCTGCACTGCCGGGTTTTCCTTCCCGGAAGATCACCTGATCGGCGGCATATACCTGCCGATCCATCACTTTCTTGTTGCCGTCGGTTATCCCCATGACACTTCCGGGAAAATGGACATTAAATCAGAATATCCTGATGTGGGGCTATTTGCCTGCCGTCACCTGTGCCGGAAGGACGAGTGATGCTAGCAGATACCTATCGCCAATCAATCAGTTTCACCCGCCATATCTGTTTTCCATATGCGCCTTGAAGGCCGCCACGCCAAGCGGTTGACCGGTTGCCTCGATCAGAATCTCGTCGGTTGATTTGCTCGATGCCTTGCCGTGGATATTTTCGCCAAGCCACCCCATCAACGGGCTGAAATCGCCCCGTGCCAATGCGCCTGGAATTTCCGGCTTGGCCTTTTTCGCTGCGGCAAAAATCTGGGCCGCTGCCATCGCGCCCAGCGTATAGGTCGGGAAATATCCCCACGCACCTGATGGCCAATGGATATCCTGCATGCAGCCATCCCTGTCATCGGGCGGCGTAATGCCCAGCAACTTGCCCATCATTTCGTTCCACGCCCCGGGCAGATCAGCAAGCTTCATGTCGCCTTCGATCAGGGCGCGCTCCAGCCGATAGCGCAGGATCACATGCGCCGGATACGTCACCTCATCGGCATCCACGCGGATCAGGCCCGGCTCGACCCGTGTATAAAGCCGATGCAGGTTGCCTGCATTCCAAGCCGCGTCATCGCCACCAAACGCCGTCTTGAAGACCGGCCCGGCATAGGTCAGGAATTCTTCCGACCGGCTGGCCTGCATTTCCACCAGAAGCGACTGGCTTTCATGCAGGGTCATGCCGCGCGCCTTGCCTACCGGCTGATTGCGCCACGCGCCGGGCAATCCGCGTTCATACATCGCATGGCCGGTTTCATGCAGAACCCCCATGATCGCCGATGTGAAATCATTCTCGTCATAGCGCGTCGTAATGCGCACATCATCGGGAATGCCGCCACAGAACGGATGATGCGAAATATCCAGACGGCCATGCTCGAAATCAAAACCGACCGCCTGCATCAGATCAAGGCCGACCCTGTTCTGAACCGAAACCGGGAACGGCCCGGCCGGGCTGATCGGGGCTTGTTCGGACTTCTGGCGTTCAATCACTTCGGCGGTAAAGGACGGCAGGAACGATTCCAGTTCGGCAAACAGGCTATCGATCCGATCAGACCGCATCATCGGGTCATACTGATCGAGAAGCGCGTCATAGACCGACGTGCCAAGGGCTTCGGCCTTGGCTTTGCCCGCCTCTATCGACAGGTCAAGAACCGTCTGAAGTTTCGGCAAAAGCCCGGCAAAGTCATTATCGGCACGCGCCCCGCGCCATGCGACTTCGCAACTGGTCGCCGCCAGCGACATTTTCTCCACCAGATCGGACGGCACCGCCGTGCCATGCACCCAATTGCGTTTCATTTCCGCCAGATTGGCTTTCTGCCACGCATCAAGGTTTTCACCCCCGGCCGCTTCGATCAGATCGCCCATATCGGGTGCGGTGATCAGTTCATTGGCCATGACATCAAGGGTCGCCAGTTGCTCGGACCGGGCATTGGCCCCGCCATTGGGCATCATCGCCGCCATATCCCAATGCAGCATGCCGCCTATATCGGACAGAACATTGATGCGGCGAAAACGGGCTTCAAGCGATTTATAGGCGTCAGTCATGGAAACTCCTGTTCGGCGGAACCGGAAAACGGGGCAAAAAAAAAGCACGGCCAAAATGCCGCACAATGGCGGCATCCGGCAATCAAAGGGCTGGATCACAGGCAGCCAGATCAGCTGTCTGCGCCATCCTTCTGCGGGCGGCGGTGATACAGAATAAAGATCACAATCAGCGAAAGCGCAAGGCTGTACCATGTGATCGCATATTGAAGATGATTGTTCGGAAGATCGATTTTGGCCTGACCACCAATCGGCAACCCGCCGGGGATTTCCGTTTCGTCAAGTTCAAGATAATAGCGGCTGGCAAGATCCGCCCCGCTATCCTCGGCCATCGCATCGACATCGACAAAGAACCACTGGTTTTCCAGCGGCTCGTTTTCCGGCTGAACCCAGTGTCGGGTCTGCGGCAGGCGCAACACACCCGTCACCCGAACATTGCCTTCAATCAGGCTGTCAGGGCGGGTTGACGGATCGCGATAATCCTGCGGCACCCAGCCGCGATTGACCAGAATGATCCGGCCATCTTCCTGTTCCAGCGGCGTGATCAGATGAAACCCGATATTGCCCCGGCGTGTGCGCGCCATCAGATACATTTCCTGATCGTTCAGGAAATGACCGTCGGCATAGGCGGCCCGGAATGCCATCGCCGGGTCCGGTGCCACATCGGTTGGCACGGCAATCGGCGGCTCGGACGCATGCGCCTGACGTTCCGCGATCAGGTTCTGTTTCCAGAACAGGCGATCCACCTGCCAGGACCCAAGTCCCAGAAGGATCACAAGGGCAAGACCGGCACAGATTTTGATCGCAGGGCTGGGGCGTGTCGTCAGAAGGGGCATCTATTGGGTTCAATCCTGTTCGGAAGTCGACCGATGGCGATATTGCAGCGCCACCATGAGGCCTTTTAACGGTCGCAGCAAGGCCAGTGTTACCCCGATGATGGTCGGAAACCATAACACCGCATGCAACCACAAAGGCGGCATATAGGTCATCTCGACCCAAAGCGCCAGCGGCACCACGACAAAACCAAGGATGAAAATGATGAAAATCGCCGGGCCATCACCGGCATCATGACCACGAAGGTCAAGACCGCATTGCTCGCAACTCTCGCGAACCGTCAGAAAGCCCGAAAACAGCTTTCCCCCACCGCAGCGGGGGCATTTGCATGCCAGCCCGGTGCGTATGGGGGAAAGTGCTGGATAATAATCCATGGTCATTGGGTGACCGGTATCCTTTATTCGCCGCCCCAGATGTAAACGGCAAAGAACAGGAACAGCCAGACAACGTCAACGAAATGCCAGTACCAGGCTGCGGCTTCCAGACCGAAATGATGATCGGGTTTGAAGCCGTCCTTGATCGCGCGGCCAAGGCACACCGCCAGGAACACCGTACCGACAAACACATGGAAACCGTGGAAACCCGTCGCCATATAGAAGGTCGATGAATAAATGCCATCGGCAAAACCGAATGCGGCATGGCTGTATTCATAAGCCTGAAGACACAGGAAGATAACGCCAAGGGCAACCGTAATCGCCAGCCCCTGCACCATATCCTTTTTCTTGCCTTCAAGGCAGCCATGATGCGCCCAGGTCAGCGTGCAGCCCGACAGAAGCAGAATCAGCGTATTGAGGAACGGCAAATCCCACGGATCAAGGACTTCAACGCCTGCGGGCGGCCATTCGGTCACGCCGGGGCTGAAAATCACAAACGCGTTGTGGAAGAAGGCCCAGAAGAAGGCGACAAAGAACATCACCTCGGACGCGATAAACAGCGACATGCCATACCGCAAGCCGATCTGCACCACCTTGTTGTGGTAGATGCTGGACTCGCTGATCACGTTGCTCCACCAGCGGAACATCACAAAAAGAATGCCCGCCAAACCAAGTGCTGCCAGCCAGAAATCTGTCGGCGCACGATCCGAATGCATGAACATGACCATGCCACCGGTAAACAGCCCTGCCGACATCGCAGCCACCAACGGCCACGGGCTCGGGTCTACCAGATGGAACGGATGTTTCTGAGCGTGATCACTCATTCCTCGCCCCCCTCAATCCTCACAAATGAAACCTTTAAAGCTCTCTTCATTGGAAACCGGGATACCTGCACAATCATCAGGCCCTAGCCTCCATTTTCTTCGTCCCCGTCCGGCCCTTCAACCGATGCCTCGGCCTTATAGAAGGTATAGGACAGGGTAATGGTCTTCACGTCTCGGGTATTCGGGTCTTCTGCAATCGCCGGATCGACATAGAAACTGACCGGCATATCCACACGCTGGCCGGGTTCAAGCGTCTGTTCGTCAAAACAGAAACAGGCGATCTTGCTGAAATACTGCCCGGCCTTAAGCGGCGTTACATTGTAAACCGCCTGACCGGTGATCGGTTTGACCGACATGTTTTCGGCCATGTAATGGGCAAGGTTGTCTTCGCCCAGTTTCACGGTCATTTCGCGCTGCTCGGGCTTGAACTGCCACGGCAGACGGGAATTCACATCGGCATTGAACCGGATTTTGATGGTCTGTTCCGAAACATCGCGCGGCGCATCGGTGCCAACCTGCGTTGTGCCGCCATATCCCGTCACCTGACAGAACAGCGCATAAAGCGGGACCGAAGCATAAGACAGGCCAATCATGCCGCCAACAACGGCAACACAACCAAGCAATACGCGCTTGTTGCGCGCCTTTGTTTTGTCCGCATGCTTCTGATCAGCCATATATGCCCTAGCTCATCTTAAGAATGGTGATGGCGAAAAACAGAACCGCCAACCCGCCAAGAATGACAAGAAACGCCCAGTTCTTTTTGCGCCGTTTGGCGTAAAACGCGTCGAGTTCGGCTTTGGTCATTTTGGGCTCGGTCATGCCAGATATCCTTTGATCCAGACATCGGCAACCATCGCCCCGAACAGAACGAACAGATACAGGATCGAATATCCGAACATCTTGTGCGGTGCTTTTTCTTCCGCATTGCGCAACACGCGAACCGCATGACGCAGGAACCAAAGCCCGGTCAGTCCCGCCGTCACACCGTAAAACACGCCAAGCAATCCGGTCGCGACCGGCACAAACGTGATCGGCAACAACAGGATCGTATAGATCAGCATCTGTTTTTTGGTTGCGGCCTCCCCGGCCACAACCGGCATCATCGGAACCCCGACCTTGGCATAATCGCCACACCGGAACAGGGCCAGCGCCCAGAAATGCGGCGGCGTCCACATAAAGATAATCAGAAACAGCGCAATCGAATTGATATCGATCCCGCCGGTCACCGACGCCCAGCCGATCATCGGGGGAAATGCCCCGGCGGCACCGCCAATAACGATATTCTGCGGTGTGCTGCGTTTCAGCCACATGGTGTAAACGAACACGTAAAACGCAATCGACACCGCCAGAAGGGCGGCGGCGGCAAAATTGATCGCAACCGCCATCACGGTCACCGAAAGAATGGATAACGCAATCCCCAGCGAAAGCGCCTCGTCGGCGGGCACACGCCCCGCCGGGATCGGACGGTTCTGGGTGCGTTTCATGTGGATATCGATGTCGCGGTCGTACCACATGTTGATCGACGCCGCCGCACCGCTGGCAACGGCAATGCAGGCAATCGCAACCAGTGCCAGGAACGGATGCATTGTTCCCGGTGCAATCAAAAGACCCACGGCACCGGTAAACACCACAAGGGTCATCACACCGGGTTTAAGCAACGCAATATAGTCGCGCACTTCCGATACCGGTAATGCGGCGATGTTATCGATTGCAAGGGTCTGCTGGGCGGCCTGCTTGGTCATGTAATTCTGGTCTTCTTTTCTCGGGGCGGTCGTATGTTCCCCGCCGGGAACCCATGGTCACCGGCGGGGAACGCAAGATCGGATCAATTACTTGATGCGCGGCAGTTCGTCAAAGGTATGGAACGGCGGCGGCGAGCTGACGGTCCATTCCAGTGTATCCGCACCTTCGCCATATGGGTTGGCTTCGGCCTTTTTGCCACGGATGAAGGCATGCGCCACCACCCCGACAAAGAAGATCGTCGCTGCGAATGAAAGATACGCACCATAGGACGAAACAAGGTTCCAGCCTGCAAACGCATCCGGGTAATCGGCATAACGGCGCGGCATGCCGGCCAGCCCCAGGAAGTGCTGCGGGAAGAAGGTCAGGTTGACACCGATAAAGAACAGCCAGAAATGAATCTTGGCGCCCAGATCGGAAATCTCGTAACCCGACATTTTGCTGAACCAGTAATAGAAGCCCGCAAAGATCGAGAACACCGCACCCAGCGACAGCACATAATGGAAATGCGCCACCACGAAATAGGTATCATGCAGCGGCAGATCCATGCCGGAGTTCGCCAGGATAACGCCGGTCACACCACCAACCGTGAACAGGAAGATAAAGCCAATCGCCCACAGCATCGGTGCGCGAAGCTCGATCGAGCCGCCCCACATCGTTGCAATCCACGAAAAGATCTTAACCCCGGTCGGCACCGCAATCACCATCGTTGCCGCGGTGAAATAGGCACGCGTGTCAACATCAAGGCCGACGGTATACATGTGGTGCGCCCACACGATGAAACCGACAACACCGATTGCGACCATGGCATAAGCCATCCCGAGATAGCCGAAAATCGGCTTGCGCGAGAAGGTCGAAATGATGTGGCTGATGATGCCAAAGCCCGGCAGGATCATGATGTAAACTTCGGGATGACCAAAGAACCAGAACAGGTGCTGATACAGGATCGGGTCACCGCCACCGGCCGGATTGAAGAAATCCGTGCCAAAGTTGCGGTCGGTCAGAAGCATGGTGATCGCACCACCCAGCACCGGCACCGCCAGAAGCAGCAGGAACGCGGTCACCAGCATCGCCCACGCAAACAGCGGCATCTTGTGAAGCGTCATGCCCGGCGCACGCATGTTGAAAATGGTGGTGATGAAGTTCACCGCCCCCAGGATCGAGCTTGCACCGGCAAGGTGCAACGCAAAGATCGCCAGATCAACCGATGCATCGGGATGGCCAAGCGAGGCCGACAGCGGCGGATAAACCGTCCAGCCGGTCCCGGCACCGCTACCGACCACCGCCGACAGCATCAAAAGTGCAAAGGCCGGCACGAGCAGCCAGAACGAAATATTGTTCAGTCGCGGGAACGCCATGTCGGGCGCACCGATCATGATCGGTACGAACCAGTTGCCAAAACCGCCAATCATGGCGGGCATGACAACAAAGAACACCATGATCATGCCATGTGCGGTGACCAGAACGTTAAAGAAGTGGTGATCTTCGATGACCTGGGTGCCCGGATGGGCCAGTTCCATACGGAACCAGACCGAAAACGCACCACCGATCAGACCGGCAACCAGCGAGAATGCAAGATAGAGCGTGCCGATATCCTTGTGGTTGGTCGAAAGGAACCAACGGGTAAAGAAACCGGGCATGTGATCATCATGCGAATGTGTGTCAGCGTGAGCCATAAATCTCTCCCTCACTCTGCCGAAGCCACAGAAACCGGCGACGGCAGATCAACCGACGCGAATTTCTCCTGGGCCTGTGCGACCCATGCTTCGTATTCTTCCATGGTCACGGCCTTGACCGCGATCGGCATGTAGGCGTGGTTCACGCCACACAGTTCCGAACACTGACCATAGAAGGTGGTGCCTGCATATTCGCCCGGAATGCGGGTCCAGGTTTCGTTCAGGCGGCCCGGCACGGCATCCAGCTTGATGAACAGCGACGGCATGGCCCAGTTATGGATCACATCGTCCGATGTCATGATCAGGCGGATATTGGTGTCAACCGGCAGAACGACGGGGTTGTCCACATCCAGAAGGCGCATCTTGCCCTCTGCAACGGCGGTTTCCTCGTCGATCATCAGGGAATCGAACGTGAAATTGCCGCTGTCGGGATATTCATACGTCCAGTACCACTGCTTGCCGATGATCTTCAGCGTCATATCGGCGTCTTCGACGCGGTCTGCGAAATACAGCAGACGGAACGACGGGATCGCGATAATCAGAAGGATCAGGACCGGCGCCACGGTCCATACGATTTCAAGAAGCGTATGGTGGGTGGTCTTGGACGGGATGGGATTCCGTTTCCGGCTAAAGCGGAAAAGAACATAAAGCAACAACAGCAGGACGATCACCGTAACGGCGGTCATCAGCCATGTCAGAAGAATAAAGAAATCATGGCCCTGTACAGCCACCGGCGAAACCGGGTGCTGAAGACCCAGTTGCCATGGCTCAGGCTGACCAACCGCGGCAAGCGCGGCACTATCCAGTCCGGTCAGAACTGCCAATCCCAGCAAAAGAATGGGAAACAGCATCTTGATCGACATGCGAATCTGCCCCCTCGCATTACATCTCAAGGCAATTTGTCCAAAGGAAAGCCACATCGTGACCCTCGACATATACGAACATAACGGGTTGTTCGTTCATCGAAAAGGTATGCCGTGATGACTCAACCATAAATCGGCATAGCCACCAGGATCGCGACGTAACATCAGACAAACCTGATTTTCAAACCCGCATGCACTGCGGCACAACGGTATGGAAGGCGAATAGCCTATCTTAACAGCCTGTTCCAGAAAAAACCTCGCTGCGTTGCACAAAAATATTACTTTTCCTTTCAGGAATTTAGCGCATGGGTTCAATTTTTTTCTAAATCCAATCGCCTACCCTTGCGATAGAAATGGTGCCATTCCTCATCGCGCCGGACCATCATAGCCCGCTTTGCTGCCACGCAACAGACAGGGCAAAATTATCCTTTAGGCGATACAAACCGCAGGTAAAATCCTTATTTAAGTACGGATTTATCGGCATCCCCCGAACGACGCGTGTTTTACCGCCAGAATCACCCCCGTTTGCCCACTTTATCCACAGGCAAAACCATCACAATCAATCATTTACCCTGTTCCGAGTCGTAAAATCATCACTCCCCGTTTCAACACCGGGCCCGGCATGCCCCGACCGCACGCATGAAGTTTTTCGAATGCACCGCACAAAGGTTGATAAACGCTGCGATCTCTGTGATTGTAATCACAAGGAAATCACCGGAAAAAAGCGCACCGGCTTCCGTATTTCGGGACACGAAACCTACATAAAAACGCGCAGATGCCTTTAATTGAGGGAATCTTCCCCAATATCAGGGGAATGGTCTTGCCAAACTGATCGTTTGGCTGAAACCATTCTATGCAAAAGTATTATATTTTTCTGTTCCGGGATGATTTGTGGATTATCATCGGAACAGGATTACCGTGACGTTTCAGATCGAGGTTCGCTCATGTCCCGCCAAGGAAGCAAAAAGCTTTTCACCGCAGAGCTCCGGCTGCTCAACAAGCTGGAAAGTATGAGTGATATCGTCTCCCTGCCGCTACCGGCCCCGTCCCCTGATGGCGGCGGCGCAGTGGGTGGCACGGATATGTCGACACTCCATAATGCGATCGAGGATCTGAAGGCAGAACTTCTGTCCGACATCCGCATCATGATGGAAGAACAGAAGAAGCTGAATGCGCGCGCCGATGATGATGATCAGGACGACGCCCGCAAAGAGCTTCGCATGCTCAAGACCGAAATTCGCGCCCTTGCCAATTCCATTCAGGAAACCAAGCGCGAAATCGCCGCCCTCTATACCGCGCCGGACGACAGCAGCGGCACGCGGATCAACATCGTCAAGGGCGAACTTGATTCCGTCGTCGCCGCGACCGAGGATGCCACCGCCAACATCCTTGAAACCGTCGAAAAAATCGATGCGGTTGCCCATAATATCCGCTCTGCCGCCCCCGATGACTATACCCAGGGGCTTGCCGACGACATCGTTGATCTGGTGGTCAAGGTGTTTGAATCGTGCAACTTCCAGGATCTGACCGGGCAGCGCATCACCAAAGTCGTCAACACCATGAAATATATCGAGGAACGCGTCACCCGCGTGATCGAAATCTGGGGCGAGGATGACTTTGGCGAATTCGATCTGCCCGCCGACCCCAAAGGTCAGGACAATCTCGATAAAACCGTTACCCGCGCGCCGCAAAACGTCGAACGCGTCAGTCAGGACGAAATCGATCAGATCTTCTCGCAGGAAGAAATCGACGCCCTGTTTGACTGATCCGTTTATTGGCCTGAAACGTCACCAAAACACCAAAGCCTGCCGGAAACGGCAGGCTTTTTCACGTGCAGAGTTTGGTCCCGTGGCCTTAGGCGTGGCCCGCTTCGCCTGAAAGAAGTTCCGGGGCAAAACCCAGCTTGGCAAAGGCCTGTTCCCATTTGTCTTCGCAATCAACACCAAACAGAAGGTCGGCATCGGCATCGACATGCAGCCAGCCATTGGCAAGAATCTCGTTTTCAAGCTGCCCGCTGCGCCATCCGGCATAGCCAAGGGCCAGAATACTGCTTTTCGGGCCTTCGCCGAGCGCAATCTGTTCAAGGATATCGACCGTTGCCGTCACCGAAACACCCGGATCGACATGCAATGTCGCCTCGTTCTCAAAATCGGTGCTGTGCAGAACAAAGCCCCGCCCGCTTTCGACCGGTCCGCCGAAATGCACCTGAATATCTTCAATCGTCGGTGCCGGGCGCGCAATGCCAAGCTGTTCAAGCAATTCCGGGAAGGTGATGCTGTCAATCAGCCGGTTGATCACCAGCCCCATCGCCCCATCCTCGTTATGGGCACAGATATAGACCACGCTTTGCGAAAAGCGGGGGTCACGCATGCCCGGCATCGCCACAAGCAGCTTCCCTTCCAGATATTCGCCAGTGTGTTCTTTAATTCCCATTCCCGAACTTTTCCTGTTTTGCTCATACAAACCTAACGCGATCCGTCGCCCATTACCACCGAAAGCCACCTTTGCCTGAAAACAGTCCAAAAATGACATTGATCAAAGCCGAAACGCGCCACTGCTTTACATGTAGGTAGCCAGACAGGCAATCGACAGCAATCGCCTGGTAAAAAGATGGTGTTCCTGATCACATCACCGGGCACACCACCGATCAACCCACCAGGCACACGAGCCGGTAACGCAGTCGTGCCTTGCTTTGAACATCAACCGGGATTAGCCATCATTTCCATGGCATCCTGGGGCGTGCCGGTGGCACAAAGCCCGGTTTTGTGCCATATCCACCAAACGGAATGTCATCGTGCCCGTTTCGAAAACCAGAAGGAACCACCCGTGATCCGGTCTTTGCCTGTCATCCTTGGCCTGTTTATCGCAGCCCTCGCCCCCCTGGGTATCGGGGCGGGCACAGGGGCGCATGCGCAAACCGCCGCCAGCAACCGGGTTGACGAGGATTTCGCATCGGTCCGCCTGCTAAGCGCGCGCGACGCCATCAATGGCCGCGATGAAATCCGCCTTGGTCTTGAATTCGAACTTGAGCCCGACTGGAAAATCTATTGGCGCAGTGCCGGTGATGCCGGTTTCCCGCCGCAGCTCGACTGGGCCGGATCAACCAACATCGGCGATGGCGAAATCCGCTGGCCCGCGCCGCACCGTTTCTCGATCTTTGGCCTCGAAACATTCGGCTACAAGGATCACATCATCCTGCCGATTGATGTCCCCGTGACCGATCCCGCACAGGCCGCCCATATCGAGCTTGATGTCGATTATCTGGTCTGCAGCGATGTCTGCATCCCCGCACAGGCCCACCTTACCCTTGATATCCCGGCAAGTCTTTCGGGCGGCACGGATGGCGATAACCCCGCCATCAGCAGCTTTGCCCATGACATCGAAAAATTCGCATCCCGCGTCCCGCTTCGCGGGGACAACCTGCCAATGTCGGTCACCGATATCTGGCAGTCGGTCGACGCATCGGGCGAAAAGGACAAAACATTTCTCAATGTCGCCGTCTCGGGTCTTGATCAAACCGCGACCGACCCGGTTGAAATCCTGATCGAAGGCAATGTCCGCCTTGGCTTTGGCGTGCCGGTCCCGACCGCAACCGATAACGCAACCGGCACACAGCAATTCCGGATCCCGATCTATGGCCTGAAAGACGGTCAGACCACGATTGGCGATGACGTGATCGTCACCGTCATTGCGGGGCCCCTTGCCATCGAACAGGACTGCCAGATCGCCGCTGCCCCGTCTGGTTCTGCCACCAGCAGCAACACCGTTTCCGGCACCAGCATCGCCGCCACCAGCCTCTGGCTGATCGGCGCGCTGGCCCTTCTGGGCGGCTTTATCCTGAATTTCATGCCCTGCGTCCTGCCGGTCCTCTCGATCAAGGTCATGTCGGCGATGAAGGCCCAGGGTGCCGAACGCAGTGCCACCCGCCGTGGCTTCCTTGCCAGTGCGGCGGGCATCATCACATCCTTCTGGCTGATTGCGGCCGTCCTGATCGGCATCAAGCTTGCGGGCGGCACGATTGGCTGGGGCATCCAGTTCCAGCAACCGCTGTTCCTGACCGTGATGACCATCATCGTCGCCCTGTTTGCCTTCAATATGTGGGGCCTGTTTGAAATCAACGGTCCGGCTGAACTCGGCAATGCTGCTAATGATGCCATCACCACGCGCGAACAATCCGGAAGCCACCTTGGCGGTCATTTCCTGACCGGCATGTTTGCCACCCTGCTGGCAACCCCGTGCTCGGCCCCGTTCCTTGGCACCGCCGTTGGCTTTGCTTTGGCAGGCAGCAGCTTTGACATTTTCTGGATATTCACCCTGCTGGGTATCGGGCTTGCCATTCCTTATCTCGCGATTGCCGCCCGGCCCGAAATCGCCCGCCTTCTGCCCAAGCCGGGCCGCTGGATGGGCTTTGTCAAAGGGGTTCTGGGCGTGGCCCTTGCCGGGACCGCCATCTGGCTGCTGTCGGTTCTGGCGGTTCAGATCGGCATGGGCGGGGCGATTGCAGTTGGTGTCGCCCTTGTGATCGCGGGCATCCTTCTGTTTGCCCGCCACCGCACGACGGTGCAGAAACGCAAATTTGCTTTTACAGCACTTGCCACCCTTGGCGTGCTGGCCGCCCTGTTTGCACCGGGCTTTTCCAAGGCCCCGCTCAAGAACACCGCATCGCGCACCAGCACCGAAACCCTGCCGTGGCGGCCCTTCGCCCCGGATGAAATCGCCCGCCATGTTGCCGATGGCAAAACCGTGCTGGTCGATATTACCGCCGAATGGTGCGTGACCTGTCAGGTCAATAAAAAGCTGGTCCTTGAAACCGACGATATGACCGCTGCCCTGACCGCCGATGACGTCATCCTGATGCAGGGCGACTGGACCCGTCCCGATCCGGTGATTTCGCAATATCTGGCGGGTTATGGCCGCTATGGCATTCCGTTCAATGCCGTATTCGGGCCCAAGGCACCGGACGGTGTTCTGCTGTCCGAACTGCTCGGCAAACAGGAAGTCCTTGATGCCATCGCCCGCGCATCTGGTGGTACCGACCTTGTGAAAAAGTGATGTGATGCACATCTTTTCGGGATCACGATAAACCGTGACAAAGATTTGAAACCATCGAAACCCCAACGGATATGATTGAAGATCAACCCGTTTTGCTGTTTGATGGCCCTAGAGCCTTTTCCGTTGGGATTGAAGCGTTTTGCCGGAGGCATTCTTCTGTCCCGCAAGGAAGGGATCGCAGAGCGTAGCGGGGCTACGGTCAAGATCCCTGACGCTGCGGGGCAGAAGAATGTCCCGGCCCGAAGGGTTCGGGTTTGGCGAACAAAATCGCTTCAATCCCAACGGAAAAGGCTCTACCCAATCACCAGAACAAGGGCGGCAATCAAGCCCCCCGCATGACGGAGAAAACCCCATGACCATCGAAGTCGGCAGCAAACTTCCCGAAGTCACGCTTTTCCGCGCCACCGCCGACGGCCCCGAAGCCGTCAACACCAACGAATTTTTCGCCGGTCGCAAGGTCGTTGTCTTTGCCGTGCCGGGCGCTTTCACCCCGACCTGCTCGGCCAAACATCTGCCGGGCTTCGTTGCCAATGCCGATGCCATCAAGGCAAAGGGTGTTGATGAAATCGTCTGCCTGGCATCGAACGATGCCTTTGTTCTGAACGCTTGGGCAAAGGCCGAAAATGCCGGTGAAAACATCACCATGCTGTCCGATGGCGACCTCGCCTTCGTTAGCAAGACCGGCCTTGAACTCGACCTGACCGGTCGCGGTCTTGGCAAACGCGCCAACCGCTTTGCCATGATTGTCGATGACGGCAAGGTCACCGATCTTGCGGTCGAGGAACCCGGCGCCTTTGACGTGTCGAGTGCCGAAACCGTGCTGGGCAAACTCTAAGCCCGAAACACCTGCAAAAAGCAAAAAGCTCCGCCTGATCCGCGGAGCTTTTTATTTTGATGCCGCATCCTTGGGGGCAGGCCCCTAACGCGGCAGCAAAACCGGTATTGGTTCTGACCGGCTGTCAAAATCGCATTCAAAAGTCGGGTCGGTGTGTTTGGCAATGAAATGCACCACACCTTCGCGGAAATCTTCCTTGATCGGCGACCAGCTCATGAAGACACCGCCGCGATTGTCATATTCGCGAATGTCACGGTCATGGGACAGTTCAACAAAACTGTGGCCCAGATCTTCGGTGGCCCCGGCGACAAGCCATGACGGTTTGATCCCGCCATGCCACAGCAGATAGACACCGCCAACATTGTCAAGTTTCAGCTCGCTGAAATCATCGATCATGAACAGGCGATAATACTCGCCACGCGGGCTTTTCCGCCATTTGATATCTTGTGCCTTTGGCTGGCGCAAAGTGCCAAGCGACCAGAATCCCATTTCATCCTCCAAGCGCACCAAAACGCGCGCAACTGCCCGTCACACGCATCCCAACGCTGCTTTTGTTTTTTGTGAATTCGACTATATCGGAAAACCGTAAACTTTTGGTTGACCGATGAGAAGTCGGAAATTCGTAAAATCTTGTTTCCGAACAAGACTTCTTCAGGGTTTCAACCCTGAATATAAGATCATCACCCCGATTTGGAAATACTCAGTCGAACAATTTGTCGATGTCGTCCTGACTGATCCCCTCGCCTTCCAACTGCGGACCATTCAGAAGATCGTCATCCTCGTTCTTCGGCGTCCCGTCATCATTTTCGGGAACCGGCAGATCGCTAAAGGCATCCTCGCCCCAGATCAGGATCATGTTGTGAACCCGTTCTTCAACGAATTCAAGGGTCCGAACCACCTTGTTGATGCGCTGGCCGGTGATGTCCTGGAAGTTACAGGACTCGAAAACCTTGGTGACCAGAAACGCGATCTGTTCGACATGTTCGGCCACAAAGTCGGATGGTGCCGAATTTTTAAGCGTCATCGCCAGATCGTCGATCTGTTCGGCGGATTCAAGGATCGTATGCGTTGCCATTTCCGTATCCTTGATGATCGCATCAAGTTCGGTGGTCGCACTGACAAGGCGGTCATCCTCGGCCTTCGGATGACGCAGCGACGCGATCTGCATCTTCGCCCTGTGAATATGTTCGTTCATTTCCTCGATCTGCTTGCGGATCAGTTCAAGGTCGTCTTTGTCCGGTTCCGACGCACCCGGACGATTGCTATGGGTAAAATTGCTGCTGACCGGATCGGGCAATACATCCATCGCATCACCATCCGATGCCGGTGCGATATGGGCGGCATCAATACTGCCACCGGCACGCACCGCATCGCGCAGTTGGGCGACTTCCGACCTCAGGGCACGAATTTCATCAAGTACAGCCTGATTGATCCCGGATGCCTCAACGGTCGCAGCCGGTTTCGGCGCTGGCAATGGCGCACCTGCACCCATACCGGTTTCAAGCGTCGGATCGAAAAAGGAATCCGACCAATCTTCCACCACACCACCCGAACGTTCTTTTAAACGGCGTTCTGCGGTGAAAACCTTCTGCACGCGACGTGTCATGGCTGACTTCAATCCTCCGGCAACGGGCTTGACCCGATCCCTGTTCCCCCGATCACCCACCCCCGTGGTCAGATGATCACATTAAAACGAGTATAAGGGTCCAGATTGCTACAAGTCCAATGGGTTTCAAGAACAAGCCTTTGAAAAAGAACACCCCGGCCAGATGACCGGGGTGCGCAAAAAGGTTATGTTGCGTTGCAAATCAAGCAGTTTCAGGCATCCAGCGCAGAACCGGCTTTCTTGCCGCTGCCGTTTCGTCAAGACGACGACGCGGTGTCAGATACGGCGCATTTTTAAAGAATTCCGCATCGCCCGATTCTGCCTTGGCCACCAATGCCAGCACCGCATCGCAGAACTGATCAATCGATTCCTTGGTTTCGGTTTCCGTCGGCTCGATCAAAAGCGCGCCATGCACCACCAGCGGGAAATACATGGTCATCGGGTGGAAGCCCTCGTCTATGATCGCCTTCGCCAGATCCAGCGTCGAAACACCGGTATCTTTCAGGAAATCATCGTCAAACAGCGCTTCGTGCATGCAATAGCCGGGGAATGCCACGCTCAGCTTGTCTTTCAGACGCGCCAGAAGATAGTTGGCATTCAGCACCGCATCGCCCGATGCCTGACGCAATCCATCCGCGCCATGGCTTTTCATATAAGACAGCGCCCGAATGAACATGCCCATCTGACCGTGGAAGCCTTTCAGACGACCGAACGGCTTTTTGCCATCCTGTTCTTCGGCGGTTTCCACCAGATGGAATTTCTCGCCCTTGCGCACGACATAGGGGATCGGTGCAAACGGGGCCAGTGCGTCGGAAAACACAACCGGACCCGAACCCGGTCCACCGCCGCCATGCGGGGTCGAAAAGGTCTTGTGCAGGTTGATATGCATCGCATCAATGCCAAGATCGGCCGGGCGCACCCGTCCGACAATCGCGTTGAAGTTCGCCCCGTCGCAATAGAAATACCCACCGGCCGCATGGACCAGATCGGCAATCTTGCGAACGTCGCGCTCAAACAGCCCGCAGGTATTCGGGTTGGTCAGCATGATACCCGCCACATCGTCGCCAAGCTTGGCTTCGAACGCGGCAAGGTCCACACGGCCATCTTCGGTGGCCGGGATCGAATCAACCGTGAAACCACATGCCGCGGCCGTTGCCGGGTTGGTCCCGTGGGCTGATTCCGGCACCAGAACACGACGACGGTTTTCACCGCGCGCATCAAGGGCCGCACGGATCGCCATCATGCCGCAAAGTTCACCCTGCGCACCCGCTGCGGGCGACATGGAAACGGCGGGCATCCCGGTCAGAACCAGCAACCAGTGCGCGCAACTGTCAATCAGTTCAAGCGCCCCCTGCACCGTGCTTTCGGGCTGCATCGGATGCAGGTCGGCAAGACCGGGCATACGCGCAACCTTTTCGTTCAGGCGCGGGTTGTGTTTCATCGTGCACGAACCCAGCGGGAAGAAGCCGGAATCAATGCCAAAGTTTTTTTGCGACAGGCGCGTGAAATGACGCACCACCTGCGGCTCGGACAGGCCCGGCAAACCAACATCGCTATCGCGATCAAGGCCGCCAAGGCGTGATTTGATGCCCGCTGGCTTCGGAAGGTCAACACCGGTACGACCCGGTTCGCCCTGTTCGAAAATCAGCTTCTCCTCAAGAACGAGGCCGCGGTTACCGGTATGGGTGGTAAAGCTCATGCCAGCACCTCCTTCAATGCAGACGCAAGGTCCGCGATGTCTTCGTCGGTGTTGGTTTCGGTCGCCGCCACCAGCATGTAATGGTCCAGATCGTCACGGTTCGGATACAGGCGCGACAACGGAACGCCACCAAGGATACCCTTGGCAACCAGTGCCTCGACCACCTCGGCTGCCGGTTTGGCAAGCTTGACGGTGAACTCGTTAAAGAAGCTGTCATTGACAACTTCCGCACCCGGTACCGCATCAATCGCATCGGCGGTCTTGCAGGCGGTTTCATGGTTAAGCGTTGCCACACCACGATACCCGTCTTCCCCCAGAAGGCTCATATGCACCGTAAAGGCCAACGAACACAGACCGGAATTGGTGCAGATGTTCGATGTCGCCTTTTCGCGGCGGATATGTTGTTCACGGGTCGAAAGCGTCAGAACAAAACCGCGCTTGCCGTCCTGATCAACCGTTTCACCACACAGGCGACCGGGCATCTGGCGTACCAGTTTGCTGGTCGTGGCAAACAGACCAACATATGGCCCGCCATAGTTCAGGTTGTTACCAATCGACTGGCCTTCGCCGCAGACGATGTCCGCGCCAAAGCTGCCCGGCGATTTGACCGCGCCAAACGCCATCGCCTCGGTAAAGACCACGATCAGAAGCGCACCCTTGGCATGGCACGCATCCGCAAGCTTCGTGTGGTCCTGAATACGGCCGAAAACGTCTGGATACTGGACCACGACGCAGGCGGTCTGATCATCAATCAGATCGTCAAGCTCGTCGGCGGTTGCCTGCTTTTCCGGGTGCCCGTCGCGACCGGCAACTTCGGTATCGCTATACTGGCAATAGGTTTCCGTGACTTCACGGTAATGCGGATGCAGACCACCCGACAGAACCGCTTTCTTGCGCCGTGTTGCGCGGCACGCCATCAGAACGGCTTCCGCGCACGACGTTGCCCCGTCCCACATCGATGCGTTGGCCACATCCATGCCGGTGATCGATGCCACCTGGGTCTGGAATTCGAACAGATACTGCAACGTACCCTGCGCGATTTCCGGCTGATAGGGGGTATAGGCCGTCAGGAATTCACCACGCTGGATGATGTAATCGACCGTGGCCGGAACATGGTGGCGATACGCCCCCGCACCCAGGAAGCTCGGCACGCTGGCCGTGCCCATGTTTTTGGCGGCCATTTTCGCCATGTCGCGTTCGACCTGCAATTCGCCCAGATGATGGGGCAGATCGACCGGCTCGGACAGCAGCGCGCCTTCGGGCACGTCGCTATATAATTCATCAACGGACTTTGCCCCGATGGTTTCAAGCATCGAGGCGCGATCCGCCTTGGTTAGCGGAAGATAACGCATATCTTAAAGGCCTTCGACAAAGTCTTTATACGCAGCTTCGTCCATCAGCTCATCAAGCTGGGACTCATCGGAAAGTTCCATGCGGAAGAACCAGCCATCGCTTTCCGGGGCTTCGTTCACCAGTGCCGGATTGTCATCAAGTTCTTCGTTGGCTTCGACAACGACACCATCAAGCGGCGCATAAACGTCGCTGGCGGCCTTGACCGATTCGACAACCGCCGCATCGCCATCCTTGGTCAGCTTTTTGCCAACTTCCGGCAGCTCGACATAAACGATATCGCCAAGCGACTGCTGGGCGTAATCGGTAATGCCAACGGTCGCGACACCGTCTTCATATTCAACCCATTCATGTTCCTGCGAGAATTTTTTAGCCATGGTAATTCGTCCCTGTAAGATCAGTTGTCTCTAAAATCTCGGTATCTTTTGCGGGCCGCAAACGCTGCCCGAACTCTTTTTTTTCTGATGATCAGCCGCGATAGTAACGATGTGCCGCAAACGGCAGTTCGACGATTTCCGCCGGGCGTGCCTTGCCGCGCACCATCAGATCGACTTTGGTACCCGGGGCGGCAAATTCAATTGCGACATATCCCATCGCAATCGGGCCATCCACGGTCGGGCCGAAACCACCGCTGGTGATTTCGCCAATTTCTTCGCCGTCACTGTTCAAGACCGGCGTATGTTCACGCGCCGGGGCCTTGCCTTCGGGTTTGATCCCGACACGTTTGCGATCCGCGCCATTGGCAAGCTGATCAAGGATGACATCCGCCCCCTTGAACCCGCCTTCTTCGCGACGACGCTTGTTGATGATCCAGTTAAGGTCGCCTTCGACCGGGGTGGTCGTGGTATCGATATCGTTGCCATACAGGCAAAGACCAGCTTCAAGACGCAGCGAATCACGCGCGCCAAGGCCAATCGCCTCGACCTCTTCCTCGGCCAACAACTTGCGCGCCAGCTCTTCGGCGCGCTCGTTCGGCACGGAAATCTCATACCCGTCTTCGCCGGTATAGCCCGACCGGGTAACAAAGCACGCGATACCGGCAATATCGATCTCGGCAAAGCTCATGAATTTCATATCGGCAACCGAGGGTGCAAACCGCGCCAGCACGCGGGCGGCGTCCGGGCCCTGCAAGGCCATCAACGCGCGGTCATCAATCTCGATCAGCTCGACACCGTTATCCAGATTGGCCCGCATATGGACAATGTCATCATCCTTGCACGCGGCATTGATCACCAGAAACAGGCTGTCGCCCGCATTGGTGATCATCAGATCATCCAAAATCGTGCCATCGTCATTGGTAAAGGCGGAATAACGGGTGCGGCCGGGTTTGAGGATCGCGATATCACCGGGCACCAGCTTTTCAAGCTCGGCCACGCGATTTTCGCCGGTCAGGCGGACCTGCCCCATATGCGAAACATCAAACAGACCGGCCTTCGCGCGGGTATGCAGATGTTCGCCCTTCACCCCCAACGGATATTGCACCGGCATGTCATAACCGGCGAACGGCACCATCTTGGCACCCAGTTCCACATGCAAATCATAAAGGGCGGTTTTCAGCAGTTCGGTTTGATGATCGGCCATCAAGGTCTCCAGACAGTCGTTGCGAAACATAGCCGACCAGTGGCCAACCACGTCCCCCTCTGTCTTGGAGCCTGAAAGAATCACAGCCGGTTTGAATACCGGTCTGCTTACATCTTCGGCGAGACGCACATCCATGTTCGATGCCGCCTGCTTTCCAGAGTCCCATCTCCCCGCGGTCCGTTTGCCTGAGAGTTTCCGGGGTGGTTGCTCCTTCGGCGTCCGCGCAATCCCTATCGATGTAATCACGCACATCGATCAAGACCGTGGCACTCTCCCACGGGGATCATTTGGGTATGCCCCCTTATACGGATTTGAATCCGACCAGACCAGCCCCAAAAATCATATCCTCTCCACCCCATCCATTGGTATGAGGATTAAAAGCCCTTTTTTTGCCCCTCCGGCAAATGCCCATTATTTTGTATGAGGATTACCGAAAACGAACTTTTGTTCAAAAACGAAAATCCCGCCACGCGAGGCGGGCGGGATTTGATTATTCACCAAAAATGAATAATAGGCCGGATTATTAATTTTTTCCGAAGCGTCGATTGTAATCAAGCTGATCGGCGCTTAGCTGGAAACCAAGGTAAATTTCATAGTCCGGACCGGCCCAGACATCATCCAGCGGCACGTTCAAAGTCACCTGCTCGTCGCGATAGCGCGCCAGGTTCAAATTGCTCGGAAACGCCATCTGAACATCGAACAGATTCTTCTGGATAAACTCGCCAGACGGGTCCTTAAGTGCTACGAAATACTGGAGTTTTGCGTTGCGCCCCTGTGCGGCCGGGCCCAGTTCGGCATTGATCACCGGGCTGATCACGACGTTCAGGATCTTGTCATCAAGGTCATAGCCGCAATCGCCCAGATAACCGCCAAATTCGGCTTCAAGGATCACATCGGTCAGGTCCTTGCCCTGACCGCTGAACTGCACCAATCGGGCGGTATCATTGGGCAGGAAGGCCCGCGGACATGCCGGAACCGGCTGCTCTTCGAACGGGTTGCTGCTGCACGCCGCCAGAAAACCGGCAAACGACACCAAACCCAATGCACAAACACGCCGCAGTCCGTTCGCAATCGTCATCCAAGCCTCTATAGAACTGGTCAAATTCGCTGTCATGCCCGGTCCGGGCACAACCGCGCGCAGTCTATTCGCTCCGATATGGCGACACAACCCGCTTCCGTTTCAAATCGCGGCATGGGGCCTAAATACATGGCCGGACATAGCTGAACATGCATCTTTACACGGTGTCTGTCATTGCGTGCACGGTGCTGGCAGGTTATGTAACGAAGACATTTGAATAACCGTGCCATCGCATGGCGCACATCATGAACATTCGGACCCGTATCATGTCTGACAAAGCCGACCTTCGGATCATCCTTGCCAACCCGCGCGGTTTCTGTGCCGGGGTGGATCGTGCGATCGAGATCGTCGAAAAGGCGCTGGTGAAGTATGGCGCGCCGGTCTATGTCCGCCACGAAATCGTCCACAATAAATTCGTGGTCGACCGCCTGCGCGACATGGGGGCTGTTTTTGTCGATGAACTCGATAGCGTCCCGGATGGCGTGCCAGTAATCTTTTCCGCGCACGGTGTACCGAAATCGGTCCCCGAAGCTGCCGAAAGCCGCCAGCTTGAATATCTTGATGCGACCTGCCCGCTGGTGTCCAAGGTCCATCGTGGTGCGGAACGCCACCATGCAGATGGCAAACATATCCTTCTGATCGGCCATGCCGGTCATCCCGAAGTCATCGGCACCATGGGGCAGTTGCCACCGGGCAGCATGACCCTGATCGAGACCGAAGAAGACGCCGAAAACCTTCAGGTCGAAAACCCCGAAAACCTGGCGTTTGTGACCCAGACCACCCTGTCGCTGGACGATACGGCCAAGATCATCTCGATCCTGCAACGCCGTTTTCCGGCGATCGAGGTCCCGAAGAAAGAAGACATCTGCTATGCGACCACCAACCGCCAACACGCGGTCAAGCTGATCGCAACCGATGCCGATGCCATTCTGGTTCTGGGCGCGCCAAACTCGTCAAACTCGAACCGTCTGGTCGAAGTCGCGAAACGCGAAGGATGTGACCGTTCGGTTCTGGTCGAACGCGCCAAGGATATCGACTGGTCCAAGCTTGACGGTATTTCGACGCTTGGCATTACTGCGGGCGCATCCGCCCCGGAAATTCTGGTCGAGGAAGTCATCGATGCCTGCCGGGAACGTTATAACGTCACGGTCGAAACCCTGACTTTGACCAATGAAAACGTCACCTTCAAGCTGCCCCGCCAGCTTGCCAGCTAACCCCGCCCTGATGCAGGAAATCCGGATATCCCATGGCCGTCTATACCGACGTTTCTGACGAAGATATCGCCCGTTTTGTTGCCGAATACGATATCGGCACCGTGATTTCGTTCAAGGGAATCGCCGAGGGTGTCGAAAATACCAACTTCCTGCTTCAGACCGATCAGGCATCCTTCATCCTGACCCTGTATGAAAAGCGTGTGAACCCGGATGACCTGCCGTTCTATCTGGGCCTGATGGATCATCTGTCGGCCAAGGGGCTGAATTGCCCGACACCGATCCACGGCAAGGACGGGGTCGCGTTACGCCGTTTGTGCGGACGTCCGGCCGCCATCACATCCTTCCTGAACGGCATGTCGCCGCGCCGGATCATGCCCCATCACTGCACCGGGCTTGGTGCGGCACTGGCACACTTGCACACCGCCGGTCAGGATTTCGACATGTATCTTGGCAATGCGCTAAGTGTTACGGGCTGGCGCCCGCTGTTTGAAAGCTGCCGTACCGATGCTAACGGCGTTCAGCCCGGCCTTGAAAAACTGATCGAGGATGAACTGGCCTTTCTTGAAGCCAACTGGCCCCATCAGTTGCCTGCGGGCGTGATCCATGCCGACCTTTTCCCCGATAATGTGTTTTTCTTCCCGGGCAAGGATGACGTATCGGGCCTGATCGATTTCTATTTCGCGTGCAATGACCTTCTGGCCTATGACATTGCGATCTGCATGAATGCGTGGTGTTTCGAACCTGATAACAGTTTCAACGTCACCAAGGCGCGCAACCTTCTGTCAAGCTATGGCAAGGTGCGCACATTGTCCGATGACGAAATGGCCGCCCTTCCGATCCTTGCGCGCGGGGCGTCATTGCGGTTCCTGCTGACCCGTCTTTATGACTGGATCAACACGCCCAAGGATGCGCTGGTCACACCGAAAAACCCACGCGAATACATCAATAAACTGCGCTTTCATCAGCGGATCGACAGTGCCAGCGCCTATGGCCTGGGCGAGGAATAGAATTACATGACCGGAACGGACAATAAACGCGTCGAGATTTATACCGACGGCGCGTGCAGCGGCAACCCCGGCCCCGGTGGCTGGGGCGCGATCCTGCGATTTAATGGCGTGGAAAAGGAAATGTCGGGCGGCGATCCGGAAACCACCAACAACCGCATGGAAATGATGGCCGCCATCAGTGCGCTTGAAGCGTTGAAACGCCCCTGTGTGGTCGATATCTACACCGACAGCAGCTATGTCCGCGACGGAATTACCAAATGGATTTTCGGCTGGCAGAAACGCGGCTGGAAAACGGCGGATAAAAAGCCCGTCAAGAATGTCGAGCTTTGGCAAAGGCTTCTGGAAGCTCTTAAAACGCATAAAGTTGAATGGCACTGGGTCAAAGGACACGCCGGACACCCGGAAAACGAACGATGCGATGAACTCGCCCGTCAGGCCGTGCCGAAATAAATCCGCCCTAAATAAGAAATCCGAAATAAACTGGCATACAAGTGCTTGAAGCTGCTGCACTTCGATCCAAAATAGATGGATCGGATTGCTTTTTGTGAACGCTATATGAAAAAAATGAAATCAAACTTGCTTTTGGGCTGACTTCCAGATTGAGTAACGTCAGTGTCAGGGATGTTGGACCCCGTCCTAAGGTCGGGTATGGTTGCCATTAACTAGTCGATAGTGGGTGCCGAGGAGAAATACGCTTGTCGCGCGGATCGTACGGCTTTTTACAACGGAAGTCGCTTAGCAGCCGATTGCTTTTTATCGCGCTGCCGCTGGTTTCCTTGTTCTCCCTCGCGCTGTTCGTTGTCTTCGGATACGTCAGTTACACGGTTCTGCGTGACGACCTGACTGAAAAAATCGAACAGACCGCCGACATCAATGCCCGCGTTCTGGCGACACCGTTCTGGTATCTGGATGTCGACAATATCGAATCCGCCCTGAATGCCATGAGCCGGGATCGCGATATTGTCGCCGTGCTGGCACTGGGCGCTGACGGCACCGAATTTGCCCATACCGGCGTGTCACAATCCGAACTGAACGACACCCTGCGTCTGTCACGGCGCGTGTTCTTTGAACGCAATAATGTGCGTCATGACGTCGGCGAACTTGTGATTTACTTCACAGAAGCCCGCGTTCAGGATTTGCTGTTCCGCCGGATGGTGATCGACATGATCCTGTTCGGTCTGCTGATTGCGGTTGTCGCCGCCAGCCTTCTGATCGCCAACAAACGGTCGATCAAGGAACCGCTGAACCGGCTTTTGCATTCCATCCGCATGACCAAGCATGGCCGCCTGCGCCGTCCGGTGGAATGGAACAGTTCGGATGAACTGGGTCTTCTGATCCGCGAATATAATGAAATGGTGACCCTGCAAGGGCAGGCACAGGAAGAAGCCCAGCGCAAACAGGCCCTTCTGGAAGCAACCCTTCACAATATCGGCCAAGGCATATGCCTGTTCGATCAGGACCTGAACCTGATGGTCTGGAACGAACGCTATATCGAATTGCTGAACCTGCCGCGCGATCTGGTCAAGGAAGGAACGCCACTTTCCGATATACTGCGTTACAACGCCGAACGCGGCGAATATGGCGATGTCAGCATTCAGGCCCTGATTTCCGACCGGGTGGCGATTGCGCGCCGTCGCGAACCGTACCGCATGGAACGCACCCGCCCGAATGGCCGGGTCGTTCAGGTGGACCACAACCCGATGCCCGGCGGCGGTTACGTTGCGACCTATACCGACATTACCGAACGCAAACAGACCGAAGCCCGCATGCGCCATCTCGCCGTGCATGACGTCCTGACCAGCCTGCCGAACCGCACCCTGTTCCTTGACCGTCTGCGTCAGGCATTGCTATCCGCCCGCAGGTTCCAGCGCGGGGTCACGGTGCTGTTTGTCGATCTGGACCGGTTCAAGGACATCAACGATCACTTTGGCCATGATGTCGGCGATCTGATGATCCAAGAAATGGGGCAGCGCCTGTCGCGGATCATCCGTGATTCCGATACCGCCGCCCGCCTTGGCGGCGATGAATTCGCCATCATCCAGACCGATGTCCAGAATATCGAAGACACCATTGCCCTTGCCCAGCGCATCATTGATGAACTTTGCCAACCGTTCGATTGCCGCGGCATCCGCCTGCATTCAACCGCCAGTGTCGGCATCACGCTGTTCCCAGAAGACGGCGAAAATCCCGAACAACTGGTCAAAAACGCCGATATGGCGATGTATGCTGCCAAGGCCGAAGGGCGCAACAATTACCGGTTCTTCCTGCCGTCGATGCACGAGAGGGTCAAGGAACGCAAAACCATCGAAGAAGATCTGCGCAACGCGCTCGAATATGATCAGCTTGAACTTTACTATCAGCCGAAAATCGACTGCCGCACCGAGCGGGTTGTCGGGGCGGAGGCACTGGTGCGCTGGCACCACCCGGATCGTGGCCTGATCCTGCCGGGCGAATTCATTTCGGTGGCCGAGGAATGCGGCCTGATCAACCGGCTGGGCGCATGGGTTATGAACAAGGCCTGCCAACAGACGCAAATCTGGCGGGAAACCACGTTGCCGGGCCTTCGGATCGCGGTGAACCTGTCACCGGCACAGTTCCAGGATGCCGAACTGGTCCGTTCTGTTACCAAAATCATGGATCAGACCCGCCTGCCCGATGGCACGCTGGAACTGGAAATCACCGAATCGATCCTGATGAACAACCCGGAAAAGGCCGTTTCAACACTGAACGAGCTTAAGGCCCTTGGCGTGCGGATCGCGATTGACGATTTCGGCACCGGTTACTCATCGCTGAACTATCTGAAACGTTTCCCGGTTTCGTCGATCAAGATCGACCGGTCGTTTGTCAACGACATCCATGTCGATATGGATGACAAGGCGATTGTCGATGCGGTGATCGGCCTGGGCCACAGCCTTAATCTTGAAGTCGTCGCCGAAGGTGTCGAAGAAGTCGAACAGCACGAATATCTGCGCGACAAGGGATGCGACTTCATTCAGGGCTTCCTGTTTGCCAAACCGTTGCCCGCCGCAACCTTTGAAAGCTGGGTTCTTGAACGCCAGGGCGGTCAACCGGCACGGGTTGCCGTCAAGAGCTGACGGCAAATCCGCAAAACCGCAGCAATCAATAAATCGCCGTTCCGGCCCCTTCCGGCTTGCCTTCGATGTTACGCGGTGCCGGATGTTCGGTTGACTTGCGATCCACAAGATCGACAATTTCGGAAATCACCCGGACCAGTTGGTAATCCTTGGGCGTATAAACCGCCGATACGCCCATCTGACGCAGAACAAGCATATCGGCATCCGGGATGATGCCGCCAACAACAACCGGAATATGCCCCGCCCCTTGCGCACGCAGTCCATTGACCACTTCGCGCACCAGTGGCACATGCGACCCTGACAGGATCGAAAGCCCGATCACATGCGCGCCTTCGTCGATGGCATTGCGCACCAGTTCATCAGGCGTCCAGCGAATGCCGTCATAAAGCACGTCGATCCCGGCATCGCCCGCCTTGACCGCGATCTGTTCCGCCCCGTTGGAATGGCCGTCCAGCCCCGGCTTGCCGACCAGCATTTTCATGCGTTCGCCAAGTTTTTCGGAAACCTCGTCCACGCGACTGCGCAGGTTTTTGATGTCATCTGCATCCCCGGTCACGATCATCGATGTGATGCCGGTCGGCGCACGGTATTCGCCAAATACCTGACGCAGCGTTTCCGACCATTCCCCGGTCGTAACCCCGGCATGGGCACACGCAATCGAACTTTCCATGATGTTGCGGTCTTCGCGGGCGGCGGCTTCAAGATCGGCAAGGCTTCTGGCAACCGCGGACGGGTCGCGACCGGCCCGCCATTCTTTCAGCTTTTCAATCTGTTCCTGTTCGGCCATGTCATCGACCGTCAGGATCGATTTTTCCCCCGATGTCAGGGGTGATGCTTCGGTTTCGGTATAGGCATTCACACCGATCACCTTGGTCAACCCGGTTTCGATATCGGCCAGACGGCGCGCATTGGACCGCACCAGTTCCTGTTTCATGTAACCAAGATCGACTGCGGCAATCGCCCCGCCCATGGCATCGATTTTCGCCAGTTCTTCGCGTGCACCGTCCTTAAGCAATCCGACCTTGCGTTCAATCGCCGGATTGCCGTCAAACAGGTCGTCATATTCCAGAAGGTCGGTTTCATAGGCCATGATCTGTTGCAGGCGCAGCGACCATTGCTGATCCCATGGGCGCGGCAAACCAAGGGCCTCGTTCCACGCCGGAAGCTGCACGGCACGCGCGCGCGCATTCTTTGACAGCACCACCGACAGCATTTCGATCAGGATGCGATACACATTGTTTTCGGGTTGCTGTTCGGTCAGGCCAAGCGAATTGACCTGCACGCCATAGCGGAACCGGCGATATTTTTCATCGGCAATGCCATAACGATCCCGCGTGATTTCATCCCACAATTCGCAAAATGCCCGCATCTTGCAAATCTCGGTCACAAACCGGATACCGGCATTCACAAAAAATGAAATGCGCCCGACAACTTTGGCGAAATCTTCTTCGGGCACCTGACCGGATGCCTTGACCGCATCAAGGACGGCAATGGCAGTTGCCAGCGCATAGGCCAGTTCCTGTTCAGCCGTCGCCCCTGCTTCCTGCAAATGGTACGAGCACACGTTCATCGGGTTCCATTTCGGCACCTCGCGATAGGTGAAGGCCGCAACATCGGTAATCAGTTTCAGACTGGGTGCCGGCGGAAAGATATAGGTCCCGCGAGACAGATATTCCTTGATGATGTCGTTCTGGGTCGTGCCCTGCAGGCTGTCGCGCGGCGTTCCCTGTTTTTCGGCAACGGCAATATAAAGCGATAAAAGCCATGCCGCCGGTGCGTTGATCGTCATCGATGTGTTCATCTGATCAAGCGGAATAGCCTCAAACAGGGTCATCATGTCGCCCAGATGCGATACAGGCACGCCGACCTTGCCGACCTCGCCGCGCGCCAGAACATGGTCCGAATCGTAACCGGTCTGGGTCGGCAGATCGAACGCGACCGACAGCCCCGTCTGCCCCTTCGCCAGATTCTGGCGATACAGCGCGTTCGATGCGCTGGCCGAACTATGCCCGGCATAGGTACGGATCAACCACGGGCGGTCGCGTTCCGGCTTTGCTGCACTGCGTTGATTTTCCATCGACATGGCGACCTCGCGTATCTTTATTACCCAAAAGCTTTATGTTTATTACAAGAAAACGTTATTAAATTACCTACTAGACATCACTTGGATAATTATATAACAATTTGTGCAACGCGATAAAAGCAAAAACTAAGAAAGCATTCGGGGAACCCGGCTAAAACCCAAGGGACACCGGTGCATTTCAGGGAAAATATCACAAGTTCCGTGGCTTGGAGGATTCGTCGACCGCAGCGCAACACAAGGTAATTTTATTACCAGCCATTTACAGCGCATCCCGGATCGACCCCGAACAAGGAGTGAAGGCCATGAATACGACTGCTGAAGTTCTGCCGTTCCGTGGTGGTCATGAAGAAAAAGACCTGTATGAAATCGGCGAAATCCCGCCGCTGGGTCATGTGCCGAAAAATATGTATGGCTGGGCCATTCGCCGTGAACGTCACGGCGAACCCGATACCGCCATGCAATGCGAAGTCCTGCCCGTCATCCAGCCCGACAGCCACGAGGTCCTCGTCCTCGTGATGGCGGCGGGTGTGAACTATAATGGTGTGTGGGCGTCGCTTGGCAAACCGATCTCGGTCTTTGACGTGCATGACCTGCCCTATCACATCGCGGGATCGGATGCGTCGGGCATTGTCTGGGCGGTCGGGTCAAAGGTCACACGCTGGAAAGTCGGCGATGAGGTCGTCATTCACTGCAATCAGGATGACGGCGATGACGAGGAATGCAACGGCGGCGACCCGATGTTATCCCCCACCCAGCGCATCTGGGGCTATGAAACACCGGACGGATCCTTTGCCCAGTTCACCTGCGTGCAGGCCCAGCAGCTCATGCCGCGTCCCAAACACCTGACATGGGAAGAAAGTGCGTGTTACACGCTGACCCTTGCCACCGCCTACCGCATGCTGTTTGGCCATCGCCCGCATATCCTGCGACCCGGTCACAATGTTCTGGTGTGGGGGGCCTCGGGCGGCCTTGGATCGATGGCGATCCAGCTTATTACCACGGCAGGTGCCAATGCGATTGGCGTGATTTCCGATGAAAGCAAACGCGATTTCGTGCTGGGCCTTGGTGCGAAGGCCGTGATCAACCGCAAGGATTTCAATTGCTGGGGCCAGTTGCCAACCGTGAATGGCCCGGAATTTGGCGACTATATGAAAGAAGTACGCAAATTCGGCAAGGCGATCTGGGACATCACCGGCAAGGGCAATGACGTTGATATCGTCTTTGAACATCCGGGCGAACAGACCTTCCCCGTATCGTGCAACGTGGTCAAGCGCGGCGGGATGGTCGTGTTCTGTGCCGGGACGACGGGCTTTAACCTGACCTTCGATGCGCGCTTTGTCTGGATGCGCCAGAAACGCATTCAGGGCAGCCACTTTGCCAACCTGAAACAGGCCGCCCAGGCCAACAAGCTGGTGATTGAACGCCGCATTGATCCCAGCATGTCCGAAGTGTTTGGCTGGGACGATATTCCGCGTGCGCATATGAAAATGATGCGCAACGAACACAAGCCCGGAAACATGGCCGTTCTGGTTCAGGCCAAACGCCCGGGCATGCGCACCCTTGAAGAAGCAGTCGACGCCTAACCCACATAAAGCGTCGGCTGACCGTTGGCGGCCCTGATGCGTTCTCGCCCGATCCGCATCGGGGCTGCCACTTTTCAATCCTTGCCCAACCGGCAGGACAACAATGATAGTCTGCTTCATGCACCAGATGGACCGAACCCGATGACCAGACCGATGACCGATAATGCCCTGCTGCCCGAACTGACCCGGCTTTGCGATGATGCGCTGGCGGCCCTTGCCCCGGTGCATCACGCCGCCGAAACCGCCATGCGCGAAAGCGTGACGGTGGATGGCAAAATCGATGCCAGCGCACTTGATGAAAACCAGTATGCCGCCCATGGCTTTGCATGGTTTTCAACCTATGTCACAGCACTTAAGCAGATGAAGGCATGGGCTGATCGGCTTGAAACGCAGGGCAAATTCGGAACGCTTGAACAATTGATCCTTCAGGCGGCCTTTGGCGAATATCTGGCGCAAATTCAGGGCGGCATTCCAATGTCGCAGGGCGAATTTATCCGCCTTTCAACCCTTGGCGTTCCGGCTGATGTGATTGCCGCCCTTGGCGACAGCCGCGCGGTTGCGACCCTGACCGGTTCGGGCAACAACGACGCCACCCGGCGTGCGATTGCCGACCAGATCAAGGACAGCCTTGATACCGGCCGCTTTGGCGAAACCGGGCTTGAAGACGAAACCCTTGATATGGTCCGCGACCAGTTCCGGCGCTTTGTCAATGAAAAGGTCAGCCCGCATGCCCATGGCTGGCACGAACGCGATGAACTGATCCCGATTGAAATTATCAACGAGATGTCCGAACTGGGCGTTTTCGGCCTGACCATCCCCGAAGAATACGGCGGGCTTGGCATGGGCAAAACCGCGATGTGCGTCGTGACAGAAGAACTCTCGCGCGGCTATATCGGGGTGGGCTCGCTTGGCACCCGGTCCGAAATTGCCGCCGAACTGATCCGCCTTGGCGGCACCGACGCGCAGAAAGAACATTACCTGCCGAAACTGGCATCGGGTGAAATCCTGCCAACCGCGGTCTTCACCGAACCCAATAACGGATCGGATCTGGCGCATCTGCGCACGCGCGCGACCAAGGATGGCGATACCTATAAGGTCACCGGCAACAAAACATGGATCACCCACGCGGCGCGTTCCGACCTGATGACGCTTCTGGCACGCACCAACCCCGATGAAACCGGATATCGCGGGCTATCCATGCTGCTGGCCGAAAAGCCGCGTGGCACGGAAAATGATCCGTTCCCGGCCAAGGGCATGAGCGGCGGAGAGATCGAGGTGCTTGGCTATCGCGGCATGAAGGAATACGAACTGTCGTTTGACGGCTTCGAAGTCCCCGCCGAAAACCTTCTGGGCGGGGATGAAGGCCAGGGCTTCAAACAACTGATGGCAACCTTTGAATCGGCGCGCATCCAGACGGCTGCGCGTGCGGTTGGCGTCGCCCAGAACGCGCTTGAAATCGGGATGCGCTACGCACAGGACCGCATCCAGTTTTCCAATCCGCTTTACAGCTTCCCGCGGGTTTACGGCAAAATCGCCTGGATGGTGGTCGAAACCATGATCGCGCGCCAGCTCACCTATTTTTCCGCCATCGAGAAAGATCAGGATATCCGCTGCGATATCGAGGCCGGCATGGCAAAGCTTCTGGGCGCGCGCGTTGCGTGGTCAAATGCCGATAACGCGCTTCAGATCCATGGCGGCAATGGCTACGCGCTTGAATACCAGATCAGCCGGGTTCTGTGCGATGCCCGCATCCTCAACATCTTCGAAGGGGCGGCCGAAATACAGGCACAGGTGGTGACCCGCGGTCTTCTGGGCCGATAGCCAACGATTGGCCCCCTGATGTCGTCTCTCTCCAGCGAACCGTGGCCCCGGTGAAAAACCTGGGCAAACTTGGCCCGTCACCCTTGACGGGCCTCTTTCTTGTGTCAACCTAAAGTATGATATCTTTATATCTACCTTGCGGTGGTAACATCACCCCAATCAGCAGGTAAAAAATCGAAAAAATCGAAGCCTGCGCGGCCTGATATGCCGATGGGGAAACAGGGAGAGACGTTTCATGAATCACGCGTCTGCATCACCGGAAAATGCAATTTTCACGCGTGCACATGCTGCGCGTGAAATCTTTGACAAACATGCCGACAAGCTCGCCGAAAGCCTTCTGGCAGAGCTGTTTGGCACAGGCCAAAGCAGCCGCAATCCGCACGATCCGAAGGCCCATGTCAGCGAACTGGCCAAACGCCTGCGCACCTTGATGGCCGCCAATAGCGGATCGGATTTCGATGCCTGCTTTGCCGATCACATTCTGGCCGATGCCATTGCCGGCATCCCCGCCAGCCGCATCGTCCAAGCCTACCACAACACAATCGAAAATTTCGCCAGACTGGCAGCATCCGAGGGACGCGGCCGACGCGATCCCGGCGTTCTCGATGCCTGCCGTTCGATGCTGATGGGCGATATGGCCTGCCTGATGGCCAAGGCCGAACGCCACGCGGCACAGGCAAGGTCGGCATCGGAAATCCAGTCGATGTCGGAAATCATCGAACGCGAAACCGATAACATCATCGCCGAAGTCGGGTTTCAGGCCGGACGTACCAATGACGTCGCGCAAACCATGGCATCCGATGCGCATGATCTGTCGGAACTGGTTGAACGGATCACGTCAACCACCGCCATTGCCAGCAACAATGTTTCCACCGTCGCCTCCGCGACCGAGGAATTGCAGGCATCGAGCGAGGAAATCGCCGACCGCATCCACAAAACCAACGATATCGCCAGTCAGGCCGTGACCCGTGCACAGGAAACATCGGTCACGATGAACAGCCTGTCAGACACCGCAAGCGAGATCGGCAAGGTTGTCGATATCGTCAAACGCATTTCCGATCAGACCAAGATGCTGGCCCTTAACGCCACCATCGAAGCCGCCCGCGCGGGCGATGCCGGCAAGGGTTTTGCCGTTGTTGCCAACGAGGTGAAAAACCTGGCATCCCAAACCGAAAAAGCCATTTCCGACATCAACGCCCAGATCACCGCCATTCAGGACGCAACCTCCGACGCCGTTGGCGCGATTGAGGGCATCGGCGGCGCGATTGACGAAGTCAGCCAGCTGTCATCGGATATCGCCTCATCCGTCCAGCAACAGACCGCCGCCATCAGCGAGATTTCAACCAGCGCGCAGGAAGTGTCCACCCACATGCAGGGCATTTCCAGCGACATCGCACTGGCAAGTGAAAGATCGCACAATGCCAGCAAGACATCGGAAAACCTGCGTATTCTCTCTTCGAATATCCGCAAGGATATCAACGAAATGGAAAACCGGTTCCGCGTTGTTCTGCGCACCAGTGACAGCAGCAACCGCCGCAATCAGGAACGCGTCCCGATTGCCGTTGATATCGAAATGGATTTCGGCAATGGCGACAAACGCAAAGGTGTTTCCGCCGATATGTCGGTTGCCGGTCTTCTGGCGCGCATCAAGGCCAGCGATCAGGACAATGGCAAACCGGTTTCGATCCTGCTTGATGGCAGCACACGTTTACATGGCATTTTAAAAGCGGTTTCAGGTCTGGGATCGCATGTCCAATTCACCGAACTGGACGAAGACGCCAACCGCACGATCATGGGGCTTTTGCAAAAAACCCGCGATCACGACAACAAGATCGCCGAACTGGGCGCACCCTTGGCGGCCCAACTGGCAAAGACACTCGAAAACGGTATCCGCAATGGCGAGATCCGCAAAGATGATCTGTTCCGCCCCCGCTATGAACCGATTGAGGGCTCTGATCCGATACAGTTCATGACGCCCTATATCCCCTTTACCGACCGGCATTTCACCCCGTTACAGGAAGAAATCCTGCAAAAGGACAAACATATCGTCTTTGCCGCCGGGGTGGATATCAACGGCTTCCTGCCGACCCATAACAAGGTTTACAGCCAGCCACAGCGCCCCGGTGAACCGGCATGGAACATGGGCAATTGCCGCAACCGGCGCATCTTTGACGACCGGGCCGGCCTGATGGCGGCGCGCAACACCAAACCCAAACTGTTGCAGACCTATTTCCGCGACATGGGATCGGAAGTCGTGTTCATGAAGGAATGCGACATCCCGATTGTCGTGAACGGCGAACAATGGGGCAATCTGCGCATCGGATATCGCGCCTGATCAGATCGGGCTGCCCGCCAGATCGCAGATTGAAAAAAGGGGCAGATCACAAGACCTGCCCCTTTTGCATTTTGACCTAGCGAAATTCAAACAGTTCGGTATGGAATGATTTGGCGGGCAACCCCTCACGGACCAGATCGCGTTTCAATGCCGCGGCAAAGGGCTGTGGCCCGCAGAACCAGAAACTGGCAGCATGCCAGTCGGGGATATCGGCCCGAACCCGCTCCGCTTTCAAAAGGCCATCCTCATCATCACGCCAGACATGCAGGGTAACCCCGGCCTTGTGCGCCAGTTGCCTGATACGGTCCATCAGGGTCGCATCCTCGCTCGGGGCGACCTGATAGAAATCGATCTTCTGTTCGCCCGCAGCCGGTTTCAGCGCGAGTTCTTCAAGTTTTGCAAGGAACGGGGTCAAACCGATACCACCAGCAATCCAGACCTGACGATCATTGCCCTGCCCAAAGGTGAACCGGCCATAGGGCCCTTCAAGCCGGACGTCACCCCCGACGCGCAAATTATCCGGCAATGTTTCCGTATAATCGCCCAATGCCTTCACCAGCAGGGTGATCTGCGGGAATTCCGGGTTCCAGTGCGAGGAAATCGTAAAGGGATGCGGGCGTTCGTCATCCCCAAAGGCAACGCAGGCAAACTGCCCTGCCTTGTGCCCCCGCCAGCCCGCCTCGGGCATGATGGTGATCTGCACGGTATCGATATCAGGCAGACGCACGATATTGACGATCTTTCCGGCGACCTGCCGGTTACGGCCGACCCGCCCGGCAAGGACAATACATGCCGATATCGTGCCCGCGATCAGAAGCACAGCCGTCACAATGCCAATCGGGCTGATCCAGTTGCCAAATTCAAACAGGAACATAGCGTGCACCACCAGCACCAGATACGCCGCAGCGATGAAGGTGTGTGTTTTGGCAAACCAGCGATAGGGAAACCATTTGATCAGCGCAATAATCATCAGGGCCACGGCAACATAGAACGCCCATTCGCCAATCCCCTCGGCAAAGCCGCGCTGACCGGCAAAGAAGCCCTGTAACTGGGAAAATCCGGTCTGATCCCCATGCGACCTGCGCCGACCGCCTTCAATCAGGCCAAGGGCCGATGCCCATTTCGGGCCATTCGACCAAAGCCAGTGGATCACGGATGTCACCAGAACCGTAATGCCAAGCCATTTGTGCAGCCGATAGGTTTTATCCAAGCCGCCGGTATAATCTTCAAGCCATACCGGACGTGTCGCCAGGATCATGATCAGGCTCATGATGGCAATCGACAGGGTGCCAAAATACTGGACCATGAAATTTCGAAGCTGAATGAATTCGGCAACTTCGAACAGGCCCGGATTGGCCGCCAGCCAAAGCAGCGTAATCACAGAAAGAAAACCGGCATAAATGAAGGATATGTTTTTCATGATCGTGGTCCCGAATGTCATCCCGCAGCCGGGAAGACCCCGACAGCGCAATGAACTAACCAGAAAAACTTCACCATATTATGCCAGTTGGGGCATTAACTTGTATCAAACCGTATCAAAATACCGGTTCTGATACAAAAGGCGGGAAATCGATATCCCCGCCCTGTTGCATCTTCCGTCCTGTCAGCTGTGCGAATGCAAAACCGCCTCGGCGATTTCGCGTTCGACATCGGCCGGGTAATCATAGAATCCCGGCTTGAACGACGATGCCCCACCCGATGCCAGCCAGTCGATCCCGCGGATCAGAATGGCGGAAAATGGATCAAACAGATCCTTGCCCGAACCGCCCATGCCCGGCGCGAGGTTAAGCAGGCTACCACGGTTCAGAAGGTAGACTTCCTTGCCATTATCAAGCGTGAAACGCTCGATATAGCGGCGCATCCGGGTGCGTTCCTGCGTATCAAGCCATTTGACGTCAATTTCGGTATTGGAATGCCCGACATTGACCAGAATGACGCCACGACGCGCCAGCTTGATCTGATCCGCACCAAGAATGCCGGAAAAACCCGTCGCGGTAACGACAATCGCACACTCCCGAAGCCCGTCTTCAAGGCCAACAACCCGGCAACCGTGATGCTGGGCTTCAAGCGCCCGGACCGGATCACGTTCCGCGACCGATACCACAGCCCCCAGATTGCGCGCCCGTTCGGCAACGCCGCGCCCGACCGGGCCAAAACCGATCACCAGAACCGAACGCCCATAAAGCGCCAGACCGGTCACATTGGAAAACACCGGCCACATTTCCTGCGCCACGTGATGGCGGTTATGCAGACGATCCTTGATCGCAATATCGTTCCAGTTAAACACCGGGAAGGTGAAATCAAGCTTTTCGACGCGGTGAACACCCGTCGTGGTCGCTTCAAGCGCGCCATCGACCTTATGGCCCTTTTTCACGAACGCCTCGATCAGCTCCCCACCCATATCGGCCACGATATCGGCCGGGCTGTCGGACAGGATATCGATGCTTTTGGCATATTCATCAGGCGTCATGCCGGAAAAGGCATGGACCTCGACCCCGTTCGCCGCCAGATAGGCGGCGGCAACATCATCGGTGCTATCGGGGTTGCACGCCCCGACCTTGACCGTGGCGCCTGCTTTGACAAACGGCAGCAGGGTCGGAATGGTGTCTTCAAGAACGTGCTGAAAACTGACGATGGTTTTGTCACGCAAGTCGCGTTTGGCAACGTAATTGCCGTATTTGGCGGTCACCGGGCAGATCACCTCGCGCCAGGCAAGGGTTTCATCGGTGATATTGGCGGCAAGTGCCGGGTCCTTGATGCGGCTGGTCGTCGAGGTGGTCATGGGTGGGCTCGCTTGAAACGTGGGACGAATACTGGATTACCCCCATGTGTTAATCCCAGCCCGGCCGGATGAAAAGCATTTCTGACCGGCTGGTCAGATTTTTCATCCGGCAGGCCAATTGATTACACAACCCCGGCAAACTAAGGACGCGCCGGAATTTCCAGACCACGCTTGACCGCCGGACGCGCAAGCCCGCGCTCAAGCCATGCCGGAACGTTTTTCAGACTGTCATAATCCACCAGTGCCCCGGCATCATAGAAACCGATCAGGTTGCGCACCCAGCCAAGGGTCGCGATATCGGCAATGGTATATTCATCACCCATGATCCAGTCACGCCCGGCAAGACGGGTTTCGAGAACACCGAGCAAACGTTTGGATTCCCCAACATACCGATCCCGCGGGCGTTTATCCTCATACTCGCGACCGGCAAATTTGTGGAAGAAACCAAGCTGACCAAATATCGGGCCAATCGCCGCCATCTGGAAAAACACCCATTGGATGGTTTCGATCCGGGCAATCGGATCAGAAGGCAGGAATTTTCCGGTTTTTTCCGCCAGATACAAAAGAATTGCGCCCGATTCAAACAGGCCAACCGGTTTTCCATCCGGGCCGTTCGGGTCAATGATGGCCGGGATTTTGCCATTCGGGTTCAGCGACAGGAATTCCGGTGTCCAGGTTTCGTCCTTGCCGATATCAATGAAATGCGGCTCGTAATCGATGCCGGTTTCTTCCAGCATGATCGAAACCTTGACCCCGTTCGGTGTCGGCAGGGAATAAAGCTGCAATATATCCGGGTTCGTAGCAGACCAGCGTTTGGTGATGTCAAATGCGGACAGATCAGCCATCTGATTATTATCCTTCCTGATTTGGGTCATGGCGGTTGATGGGGGCGGCATTGCGCCAGACCATCAACCCTTATCCAACGTGATATCCCCAAGATGCAGGACAAGACGGCCTTCCCGCCAGCGCGAAATTGGCAATTGACTGTTTCCCGCCCTGTTTCAGTCCTGCGGCAACAACAGATCAGGCCAACCCGCTGATGCAGATTGGCCTGACTGGACTGCGACATCCGGATCAGTATTCATCCGCTGCCGATATGGGATTGCCTAAACCGCGTGCGATATTACCACGCACGATAAGGCAGGAATTTGCCATCAAGGGTCACGACAACGCGGTCGCCCTTCGGATCGGCCTTGCGTTCGATATACATTTCGTAATCAATCGCGCTCATGATGCCGTCGCCGAACTTCTCATGGATGATTTCTTTGATCGTTTCGCCGTAAACGCCCATGATTTCATAAATGCGGTACACCGCCGGATCGGTCGGCACCGCCTGCTCCCAGATTTTCATCGGGCATTCCTGCAGCACGGCGGATGCCTCCGCCGGAAGCTCCAGCAACGCCACCAGCATATCGGCCTTTTCCTTGGGCGCGGAATTCATGCCAAGGCAGACCGAGGTGGTCCAGACCGGGGACATGCCGATCTTGCTGGCGATTTCTTCCCAGCCAAGGCCCTTGGCTTTTTTGGACGTAATGATCAGTTCTTTCACATCTGCTTTTTTCACAGCTTTTCTCCACTTCACTGTCTGTGTCGTTACGGATTAGTCGGCACCATTCACCACCCGCGCACGCGCAGGTGTTTCCCCGGTACCTTTGTTGGATGTATTGGCAACCGGCCCGTTCAGGCCAAAACGGACAACGTTTGGTTCGGAAACGCCATCCTCGTCGCGCTTCCCGGCCAGTTCGCGGGACCGCTTGGCAAGGAATTCGACCAGATGGTTGCGAATGTCGTAATAGTCGGGATGATGGATGATATCGGCGCGAACGCGCGGACGTTCGATATCGACCTGTACCGATTCCGCGACCCGCGCATAAGGTCCGTTGGTCATCAGAAGGATGCGGTCGGCAAGAAGGATCGCCTCGTCCACATCATGGGTGATCATGAAAACGGTCTGATCCGACCCGGCCCAGATACGGATCAATTCATCCTGAATGCTGCCCCGTGTCAGGGCATCAAGTGCCCCAAACGGTTCATCCAGCAACAAAAGTTCCGGCTGAATGGCAAAGGCCCGTGCGATTGAAACGCGCTGCCGCATACCGCCTGATAACTGCGATGGCTTGCGAAGCTCTGCCCCGCCGGTAAGTCCGACCATTTCCAGATATTTGATCGAATGATCATGGACCTGCTTCTTGGTCCAGTTGCGATGACGCGCCTGCACGGCAAAGGTCACGTTTTTAAGCGCGGATAACCACGGCAACAGGGAATAGTTCTGAAACACGATACCGCGATCAAGACTTGGCCCCGATACTTCCTTGCCATTCATGATCACCGCACCGTCGGTCGGCTCGTCCAGCCCGGCAAGGATATTCAGGATCGTCGATTTGCCGCAGCCCGAATGACCGATGATGCAGACAAATTCGCCCTTTTCGATGCCAAGATTGACGTTTTCAAACACGGTTAACGGATCAGAGCCCTTGGGGCCGGGGAACCGTTTGCTTAGTCCCTGTACGCTCAGGAAGGGTGTTGGCATGGTGCTTTTCCTTATTCCTGGTACTGCACAAGGCGGGCGCAATAGGCGAACGCCGTATCAAGAAGCATGCCGACAAGACCGATCATCAGGATCGAAAAGATCACACTGGTCAGATCCAGATTGTTCCATTCGTTCCAGACGTAATAGCCAATGCCGGTACCCCCCACGAGCATCTCGGCGGCCACAATCACCAGCCACGCAATCCCGATGGAAATCCGCATCCCCGTCAGGATGGTCGGTGCCGCCGCCGGAAGAATGACGATCCACGCGGTTTTAAGCGTGCCAAGTTCATGGGTGCGCGCTACATTGACCCAATCCTTGCGCACACCGGCAACACCAAAGGCCGTATTGATCAGCATCGGCCAGATCGAACAGATAAAGATCACAAAGATCGCCGATGCCTGACTGTCCTGAATGATAAACAGCGCAAGCGGCATCCACGCCAATGGCGAGATCGGGCGAAGGATCTGGATGAACGGATCAAGTGCCCGATACATCAATGGTGACATGCCAATCAGGAACCCGGCGGGAATGGCAATTGCCGCCGCCAGAAAATAGCCCGATAGAACGCGATAAAGCGAATAACCGATCTGAATGCCAATCCCCTTGTCGTTGGGACCGGCATCATAGAAAGGGTTGGAAAGTTCTTCCCACGCCTTGACGAACACCGCAGATGGCGGCGGCACAGCGGCCTTTGGCTCTGCCCCGCCCATCAGGATTTCATATTCTGTCAGTTCACTGCCCAGTTTCTGCTGGGGGCTGGCGGCCTCCCATATTCCAAGAAGAACCGCCAGCAAAACAGCAGACAACAGCAGCGCCCTGGCATTCAGGGATGCGATCATATCAGCTTACCCCTTTGCCAATCGGGAAGCTGTTGACATAGGCCTCGGGCTGATCGGGATCGAACACTTTGCCCATGATCGTGTATTTCTGATAGGTGCTGTCTGGCGCTTCGTAACCAAGGTCTTTCATGATCTTGGCGCAATCGGCCGCGACATAGACTTCTTCGGCGATTTTCTTGTAATCAACATCGCCGTCGATATAGCCCCAGCGCTTCATCTGCGTCAGAATCCACACACCCATCGAATGCCACGGGAACGGATCGAAATCGATGCGATCCGGCACATTTTTGACCTCGCCCAGACCATCGGCATACCGCCCGGTAAGCACCTGCTCGATGACCGGCACCGGCTGGTTCAGATAGTTGGTCGGCGCAATTGCGGCCGAAATTTCCTTGCGGTTTTCGGGTTTGGATGCGTATTGCGTCGCATCAACAATCGATTTCAGAAGTGCGCCATAGGTATTGGGCATTTCATCGGCAAACGCCTTGGAACAGGCAAATGCGCAGCACGGATGACCTTCCCAGATATCCTTGGTCAGGGTGTGGATGAAGCCGATTTTTTCCCAGACGGCGCGCTGGTTGAACGGATCAGGCGACAGATAACCATCAAGGTTACCGGCACGCAGGTTTGCGACCATTTCGGGCGGCGGAACGACACGGATCTGAATGTCTTTATCCGGGTCAAGGCCATGTTCGGCGACGTAATAACGCAGCAGGAAGTTATGCATCGAATATTCGAACGGCACACCGAACTTGAAGCCCTTCCACTGTTTGGGATCGCGTTTATCAAGATGGTCGTTATGCAGGACAATCGCCTGCCCGTTTATGTTTTCAACCGCCGGCATCAGGAACGGGGTCGCGGTCGATCCGGCCCCCATGGTGATGGCAAGCGGCATCGGCGTCAGCATATGCGACGCGTCATATTCATTGTTCAGGGACTTGTCGCGTGCGACTGCCCAGCCCGCCGTCTTGATCACATCAACATCAAGACCGTATTTCTCATAAAAGCCCATCGGCTGGGCCATGATGATCGGTGTGGCGCAGGTGATCGGAACAAAACCGATATTAAGCTTGGTTTTTTCCGGCGTGCCCAGATCATCAAGGATCGCCGCCTTGACCTTATCAAGCGGCAGGACCGACGCCAGTGCCGCCATCATCGTCCCGCTGCCAACCATTTTGGCAAAGGAACGACGTGAAATCTCGTTATGCCCGAAGACAGAGCGGACCACCGCACTTTCAATCGCGCGATCCAGCATTTCCTCGCTGCTGGCAAGCTTGCCAGACGACGAAGCAACGCCATCCACAGCCATATCGCTATGGGCGGGCATCGATGCCAGATCGTATGTGTCTTCGTGATGGTCATGACCGGCATGGTGATGTTTGCCGGTTGCGCAAGCCTCGCAGCCGCAAGATTTGCTATGCCGCAGATCGCTTTCGCCACTGAATGGATCGCCCAGACTTTTGATAGACATGTGGTCACCCCCTGTTTTGTTTACGCCGCCCGTCAGGCGACACCGATATTCGGGGTGATAACAGCAACCGGCGTGCCAGATTTGTGCAGCGCGAAAAACTCTAGGGAAAGACTGGACTTTGGCCCGAAACAGGCGCAATCTCAGACCATACGAAATTTCGTAATTTACGATATTTCGTAACCATATTTACGAAATATCGTAGGCCGACCACGATGGATCAGATTGCAAACCCGCCACCCCCAACGGTTTCGGACGCCCTGTATCAACAGGCCCTTGCATCGCATATTCATCCGACCCTGCTGGTGCATCCGCAAAGCGATCGCATCATGTTTGCCAATCAGGCCGCGGCGAATTTGCTGGGCCGCAGCATTTCCGATCTGAAATCCACCGCCATGAGCAGCCTGCACAAGGGACAGGTGCCAAGCCTTGTGGTGTTCAGTCAGGCCGCCCTTTATCACGGTTTTGCCTGGACACGGGGCCTGAACCTGATGCATGCGGATGGCACCGAAATCCGGCTTGAACACGAAGCCCGCGCCCTGCATTGGGAGGGCGCGGATTACCTGATCATCATCCTTTGTGATCTGGACGCCCGCCACCGCCGCGACGTTGATGCAGAGGCCGATAATTACCTGCGCGAAGGCATTGCCGAATGGCGGCGCGCCGAACGTTTTTTCCGTGAAATCGAACGCGAAAACCAGTTGATACTGGGTGCGGCGGGCGAAGGCATTTACGGGGTCAACAGCGACGGCGTCACCACCTTTGTCAATCCCGCCGCCGAACGCATGCTGGGCTGGACGGCCGAGGAACTGGTGGGCAAGGAAATCCATTCGATCATCCACCATTCGCATGTCAATGGCGACCCATACCATGCCGAACATTGCCCGATTTACAATGCGTTTCGCGAAGGCATCGTTCGGCGCGTTGACGACGAAGTCTTCTGGCGCAGCGACGGCAAACCGATCCGGGTTGAATATACCTCCACCCCGATCCGCGATCATGGGCTGGTGATTGGCGCGGTGATCGTGTTTCGCGACATTACCGAACGCAAAATTGCCGAGGAAAAGCTGCATGCCGCCCTGGCCGAGGTTGATCGCCTTCGCGAAAGGCTGGAACTTGAAAACGCCTATCTTCAGGAAGAAATCCTCTCGACCAACAACCATCACGAAATCATCGGCCAGTCCGAGGCGATCAATAGTGCGCTTAAACAGATCGATCTGGTCGCCCCTACCGATGCCAACGTCCTGATCACCGGGGAATCGGGGACCGGCAAGGAACTGATCGCGCGCGCCATCCATCAGGCCAGCCACCGGCGCGACCGCGTTCTGGTGCGCGTAAACTGTGCCGCCATCCCCCATGAACTGTTCGAAAGCGAGTTTTTCGGCCATGTCCGCGGTGCCTTTACCGGGGCCGTGCGCGATCGCGTTGGCCGGTTCGAACTGGCCGATGGCGGGACGTTGTTTTTGGACGAGGTCGGTGAAATCCCGCTGGAACTGCAGGGCAAGCTTTTGCGCGTTCTGCAGGATCAGAAGTTCGAACGCATCGGCGAGGAACGCACGCGCGAGGTCAATGTAAGGCTATTGGCCGCAACCAACCGCGATCTCAAGGAAGAAGTCCGGCTCGGCCGCTTCCGCGAGGACCTGTATTTCCGCCTCAATGTATTTCCCATCGAATGTCGGCCACTGCGCGAACGGCCCGACGATATCCCGCCATTGGCGACACATTTCCTGCGCAATATCTGCCAGCGGCTGAACATCCCGCAACTGACCCTGACCAACGGGCAGGTCAGAAGCCTGATGAAATATGACTGGCCCGGCAATGCGCGCGAACTTGAAAACATTATCGAACGCGCCGCCATTCTGGCCCGTGATGGTAAACTGAATTTTGACCTGCCCGAACCCAATCGCCGCGAAACCGACCCCGGCAATGCCGACCCCGCGCGTGATCAGATAAACCACGCATCCGCAATCCTCACCGAAGATGACCGGCGCAAACGTGAATATGACAATATCATCCGCGCCCTTGAAACCACACGCGGCCGGATTTTTGGCCCCGATGGCGCGGCGGCCCTTTTGAATGTAAAGCCAACAACACTGGCATCGCGGATCAAAAAGCTTCGGATTGACCGGCGCGATTTCACGCCATCGGGCCAGCACTAGGAACCAGTCATCGGAAATCGCAAAGATTTTTCGATCTGCGACCTTGCCCCCGCCCGCAGTTTGACGCAGCATGTCGCCCCGCCCGGCACATTACCACCGCAAGGGCGGCACAAAGGAGTAGTCCGGTATGGCTGGATTTTTACAGATTGGCGTTCTGATCGCGATGGCCGCGGTCGCGGTTATTCTGGTACTTGGCATCGTCACCATGGCGCGCGGCAAGGATGCCAGAAAATCCAACAAGCTGATGCAGCTTCGCGTACTGGTACAGGGGATTGCCCTTTTGCTGCTGGTCATCCTGTCCTTCATGGCGCTTGGCAAATAAAACAAGCCCGCCGAAGGTCTAGCCTCAGAAAGTCACGTCTCAGAATAACGGAATTCAAGATGGTTCAACTGACCCGCATCTACACCAAATCCGGCGACAAGGGTAAAACCGCTCTTGGCAATGGCAACCGCGTTGCCAAAAACGATATTCGCGTTGCGGCCTATGGCACGGTGGACGAAACCAATGCGGTGATCGGGGTTGCCCGCCTGCATGCGACGGGTGATGTCGATGCCATGCTGGCCCGGATCCAGAACGATCTTTTTGATCTTGGGGCTGATCTGTGTACGCCCGGTGACGGCAGCGACGATAACCCGGAACGCCCGGCCCTTCGCATTACGGCCACGCAAACCGAACGGCTTGAGGCCGAAATCGATGCGATCAATGCCGATCTGGACCCGCTGACATCCTTTGTCCTGCCCGGCGGCAGCGCCCTTTCCGCCCAGCTTCATGTCGCGCGCACCGTGTCGCGCCGCGCCGAACGGCTGATTGTGGAGCTCTCGGGAATCGAGGCGATCAACCCCGAAGCAGTGCGTTACATCAACCGCCTGTCGGACCATATGTTCGTTCTGGCCCGTCATGCCAATAATGGCGGCAGGGACGATATCCTGTGGCAACCCGGCCTGACCCGCTAGGCAAATATTCGAATAAATCCCTGTCTTTTCGGGGGCTGGTTGCCTATCAATACCGCCAGATACTTCAGAATTTCAGTAAAGAAGTTATCGTTAACGTTAACCTCTTTACGTAAATTGACAAGCCCCGTAGCACCCCCTATTGTGCATCGCGGGGAAAACAGTAACATCGGGCCCCGCTACGGACTGCCCCGGCAGAACGCAGCAAGCCCATAGCTTCGACAACAAAAACGAACAGGTCTGTCATGAAGGTTCTTGTCGCCGTTAAGCGCGTTGTGGATTACAACGTCAAGATCCGTGTCAAACAGGACCAGTCTGGCGTTGAATTGAACAACGTCAAAATGTCCATGAACCCGTTTGACGAAATCGCCGTTGAAGAGGCCGTCCGCCTCAAGGAAGCCGGCACCGCGACCGAAGTGGTCGCCGTATCGCTGGGTGTGAAACAGTGTCAGGAAACACTGCGTACCGCCCTTGCCATGGGTGCCGATCGCGGCATTCTGGTCGAAACCGACGACGAACTGCAACCGCTTGCCGTTGCCAAACTTCTCAAGGAAGTCGTTGCCAAGGAAAGCCCGGATCTCGTGATCCTCGGCAAACAGGCCATTGATGACGACGCCAACCAGACCGGTCAGATGCTGGCCGCCCTTCTGGACTGGCCGCAGGGCACATTCGCGTCCAAGGTCGCCGTTGCCGATGGCAAGCTTGACGTCACCCGCGAAGTCGATGGTGGCCTTGAAACCATCAAGATCGATCTTCCGGCCATCGTCACCACCGACCTTCGCCTGAACGAGCCGCGCTATGCGTCGCTTCCCAACATCATGAAGGCCAAGAAAAAGCCGCTTGATACGTTAAGCCCGGCTGATCTTGGTGTCGACACCGCGCCGCGCCTGAAAACCCTGAAAGTGACGGAACCACCGGCACGTCAGGCAGGTGTGAAAGTTGCCAGCGTCGCCGAGCTTGTCGACAAGCTTCGCAACGAAGCCAAAGTGATTTAAGCGGGGGCCGATCAAATGAGCATTCTTGTTATTGCCGAACACGACAATACCGAACTGAAGGGCGTAACGCTCAATACCGTTGCCGCCGCACAGAAAATCGGTGGCGACATCACCATTCTGGTCGCGGGCGAAAACTGCCGTGCGGTTGCCGATGCGGCCGCAAAGGTGGCGGGCGTTTCCAAGGTTCTGGTTGCCGATAACGCGGCCTATGGCCATTTCCTGGCCGAAAACATGGCGGGTCTGGTCAATGAACTGGCCGGTGATTACAGCCACGTTCTGGTGGCGGCTTCGACCACGGGCAAAAACTTCATGCCCCGCGTTGCCGCACTAAAAGACGTCGCACAGATTTCCGACATCACCGATGTCGAAAGTGCCGATACGTTCGTCCGTCCGATCTATGCCGGAAACGCGATGGCAACCGTTCAGTCGTCCGACAGCCTGAAACTGATCACCGTGCGTACCACGGGCTTTGATCCGGTCGCGGCCGAAGGCGGTTCCGCAACCATCGAAGATATCGCAACTGCGAAAGATGCCGGGAAATCCGCTTTTGTCAGTCAGGAACTGACCGAGTCGGAACGTCCGGAACTGACCGCAGCCAGCGTTATCATCTCTGGCGGTCGCGGTATGGGCTCGGGCGAGAACTTCCACCTGATCGAACCGATTGCCGATAAACTCGGCGCTGCCATTGGTGCTTCGCGCGCCGCCGTCGATGCGGGATACGCCCCGAACGACTGGCAGGTCGGCCAGACCGGCAAAGTTGTTGCACCGCAGCTATACATTGCGGTAGGCATTTCAGGTGCGATTCAGCACCTTGCCGGCATGAAGGACAGTAAGGTCATTGTTGCGATCAACAAGGACGAAGAAGCACCGATCTTCTCGGTTGCCGATTACGGTCTTGTCGCGGACCTGTTCGAGGCCCTTCCCGCATTGGCGAGCGAACTCGACAAATAATCAGATCCCATCTAGGGTCAGAACAATCTAAAGAACGTTGTTCTGACCTTGTTTTGACCCTTGGGGATGAGTGGGGAACAAATGGCTTCGCTTGAAGATATCAAGACCATTGGCGTAATCGGTGCCGGTCAGATGGGCAATGGCATTGCTCATGTGATTGCACTTGCCGACTACGACGTCCGACTGCTTGACGTATCGGCAGAGGCGCTCGACAAGGCGCTTGGCCTGATTGGCAAGAACATGGATCGTCAGGTCAAGAAAGACCTGATCACCGAACAACAGAAAGCAGCAGCCCTCGCCCGGATTACCACGGGTACGGAATACAGCTTCCTGTCTGATTGCGATCTCGTGATCGAGGCCGCAACCGAGAACGAAGAAACCAAGAAACAGATTTTCAAGGCTCTGTGTCCGGTTCTGGGCCCCGAAGCCATCATTGCGACGAACACCTCGTCCATTTCGGTGACGCGTCTGGCTTCCTATACCGACCGCCCGTCGAAATTCATGGGCATGCACTTCATGAATCCGGTGCCGCTGATGAAGCTGGTCGAACTGATCCGCGGCATTGCCACGGACGAGCCGACCTATCGCACCATTCATGAATTGACCAAGAAACTGGGCAAAGACACGGCAAGTGCCGAAGATTTCCCGGCCTTCATCGTCAACCGCATTCTGCTGCCGATGATCAACGAGGCGATCTATACGCTTTACGAAGGCGTCGGCAATGTCCGGTCCATCGATGATGCCATGCGCCTTGGCGCAAACCATCCGATGGGGCCGCTGCAACTGGCCGATTTCATTGGTCTGGATACCTGCCTGTCGATCATGCATGTCCTGCATGATGGTCTGGCCGATACCAAATATCGTCCCTGCCCGCTTCTGGTCAAATATGTCGAAGCCGGTTGGCTTGGCCGCAAGGTCGGCCGCGGCTTCTATGACTATAGCGGTGACGAGCCGGTTCCGACCCGCTAATCATTGCCAGGTTACGCATTCAAGGGCCACTGCATCGCTGCGGTGGCCTTTTTGCATTGGATTGATGATTTAACCAACGTGCAAAGCTTTTGATCTTTCGATCAGAAATTGCCCTGCTATGATGACGGCCAAGGAACCAAGACCAAAAAAAGAGTCCAGGTCAGGACCCAGGAGGCCGTCCCACATGTTTCTCGGAATAGATGTCGGCACATCTGCCGTTAAAGCGCTTCTGATGGATGAACATTCGCTCACCGTCGCCGAAACCGATGTGCCCCTGACGCTCAGCAACCCCAAACCATTCTGGAGCGAACAGCACCCCGATGACTGGTGGGCGGCGACCTGCACGGCGCTGGATCAGTTGAAATCATCCAACCCCGCCGCCCTTGCCGCGGTTCGGGCCATCGGCCTGTCTGGCCAGATGCACGGGGCGGTAATCCTTGATGCGAATGACAAGCCACTCCGCCCGGCGATCCTGTGGAATGACGGCCGGGCCAAGGCCGAATGCGATGAATTGCAGGCCGCCCTGCCCGATCTGCCATCGCAGGCCGGTGTGGTTGCCATGCCCGGTATGACCGCGCCCAAACTGATGTGGCTGCGCAAACACGAACCCGAAATCTTTGCCCGAATCAAAACCGTCCTGCTGCCCAAGGATTACATCCGTTTCTGCCTGACCGGCGAAAAGGTCACGGAAATGTCGGATGCCGCCGGAACCCTGTGGCTTGATGAAGAAAGCCGAAGCTGGAATTTTGACGCCATTGCCGCAACCGGCATGGATATTGCCCAACTACCCCGCCTTGCCGAAGGAAGCGATCCCACCGGCCATTTGCGCGGTGAACTGGCCGCGCGCTGGGACATGAAGCCGACCGTGATTGTTGCCGGTGGTGGCGGCGATGCCGCGACCGGTGGCATCGGTGTCGGCGCGGTCAGCCACGGCGACGGCTTCATTTCGCTTGGCACCTCGTCACAGATTTTCGTGGCATCCGACCGTTATCGCCCGAAACCCCTGGAACTTTTGCACAGCTTCGCCCATGCCGTGCCCCAGCACTGGTTCCAGATGGCGGTATTGCTCAACGGGGCAAGCTGCCTTTTGTGGGCGGCAAACCTGTTGGGCGAAAAGGATATCGGCGCATTGCTGCAACGCACCGAAGCCGGGCATAAGGCCCCGTCGGATGTTGTGTTCCTGCCCTACCTTAATGGCGAACGGACCCCGCATAACGATCCCTATGCGCGCGGCGTGTTCTTTGGCCTTGGTAGCGACACATCGCGCGAAACAATGGTCCAATCGGTACTCGAAGGGGTCGGTTTTGCCCTTCTGGACGGGCAATCGCGCCTGCATGCCGCCGGAACGCATTGCGAATTGCCCGGTGTCATTGGCGGCGGCGCGCGCAGCCGATACTGGATTCAACTGATATCTGACATCATGGGATGTCCGCTTGCCCGATACGAAGGGGCGGCCAAGGGCCCGGCCTTTGGCGCGGCACGTCTGGGGCGGCTGGCACTTGATCACGAAACGGTCGAGGATGTCTGTCAGAAACCGGTCATTCAGGAAGTGATCGAACCCGATATGCGCAAACATGCCGATTATCAGCCGCGATTTGCCAAATTCAGACGAATCTATGCAGCCCTGCGCGATGAATTCCAACCTGTCTGAATACGTCATCAGACCATACCGATTGCCTTACCTGACCGGCCTTTCAGCGGTGTGATGCATTTCACCTGAAATGTTGCATCCGGGTTCTTTAAACACCTGAAAAGATGCCAATATCAGTAAAAGGTATTAGAAATTTTCTAATCGGATAGTCCATGACCATTGCCATCGTCGGAAGTTCCAATATCGATTTTGCCGCCCGAGTTGCCCAATTGCCCAAACCCGGCCAAACCGTATCGGCCAAGGATTACATGACCGGCCCGGGCGGAAAGGGATGCAATCAGGCGATTGCCGTTGCACGACTGGGTCAAATGCCTGTTTTCATTTCCAAAATCGGCAATGATGTTCTGGGACGCAGCCTGATCGATACCCTGAACGCCGAAGGCTTTGACACCAACCAGCTGATCCAGTCGACCGACGCCCAGACCGGAACTGCCCTGATATCCATCGACGATGCTGGCGAAAACATCATCACGGTGGCCGGTGGGGCAAACATGACCATGAGCCGGGCCGACATCCGCGAAAAACAGGTGTTTCTGGAACATTGCAATTATCTGCTGGTGCAGCTCGAATGCCCGGTTGTTGCCATTGCCTGCGCAATGAAATACGCCCGCGAAGCTGGCGCAACCATCATCCTTGATCCGGCACCGGTGCCCGACCGGGTTGTTTTGCGCGATCTGATGGAACTGACCGACATCGTCACCCCGAATATCAGTGAATGTTCTGCCATGACCGGCATTCACCCCGACAATGATGAAACCGCCCACGCGGCCGCATCAAAACTGCACGAAATGGGCGCGCGTATCGTGGTGATCAAAATGGGATCAAGGGGCGCATTTTATTCCGACGGCGACCAGTCGGGCAGGGTCGACCCCTTTGACGTTGCCGCAATTGATACGGTTGCCGCGGGGGACTGTTTCAATGGCGGGCTGGCCGTTGCCCTGCATGACGGACGACCACTGCGTGATGCCGTCCGGTTTGCCTGTGCGACCGGGGCATTGGCGACCACGCGCTATGGTGCTGCCGACGCCGCCCCGACCCTTGATCAGGTTCTATCACTGATGGAAAGTGCTGATTGATCCCAATCAGGACGCGGCATCAATCAGATTGTTGAAATAGTCGATAACCCCGTCGGCATCCCATTTGGCCGTGCCTTCCAGTTTGCCGATAACCTGCCCGTTGGCATCGATCACGAAACTGGTCGGAAGGCCGCGCGCGCCAAAGGCCCGTGCGGTTGCCCCGCGCGGATCAAGCACGACATCAAGATGGCCGATTCCGTTTTCATCAAAGAATTCCTGCACGATTTCTGCCCCACCACGATCCTGACTAAGCGCCAGAACACGGAACGGCTTGCCATCCATTTTCGCCGCCAGTCGATCAAGATCGGGCATTTCCTCGATGCAGGGCGCGCACCATGTCGCCCAAAGATTGACCAGAATAACCTTTCCTTTCAGGTTCTTAAGGTCACTTTCGCTGCCATCGGCCTCGATGAAAACCGCCTTTTCCGGCAGGCTTGAGCCCTCAGGCACCGTCTCCATTTTCGAAAGTTCTTGCGGCAATTGCGTATCTGCAAAGGCAGGGCTTGCATAAATGGCCGATATGGCGACAATCACGCCCAGTTTTACGTAACGAAGCAATGCCTTCACAATACTCACCTTTCCAACGCTTGCGGATCACAATGACCGATCAAAACGCCACCGACCAGAAAAATGCCAACGCCCTGTGGGGAGGCCGCTTTGAAGCGGGCCCGTCCGCCATCATGGAAGAAATCAATGCTTCCATCGGCTTTGACAAACGCCTGTACGCCCAGGACATTCAGGGTTCCAAAGCCCATTGCGCCATGCTGGTCAAGCAGAAGATCATCCCCGCAGAAGATGGCGACAAAATAGTCGCGGGTCTAGACCAGATCCTTCAGGAAATCGAAAACGGCACATTCACCTTCTCGGCCGCCCTTGAAGACATCCACATGAATGTCGAAAGCCGCCTGCGTGATCTGATCGGGCCTGCCGCCGGTCGCCTGCATACCGCGCGCTCCCGCAATGATCAGGTCGCAACCGATTTCAAACTCTGGGTCCGCGACGTTGCACTGGCCGATCTTGAAGCCGGGCTCAAGGGCCTTCAGGAAGCCCTGATCGAACAGGCCGGCACCCATGCCGAAACCATCATGCCGGGCTTTACCCACCTTCAGGCCGCCCAGCCGGTCACCTTTGGCCATCATCTTCTGGCCTATGTCGAAATGTTTGGCCGGGACCGTGGCCGCGTTGCCGATTGCCGCACGCGTGCTAATGAAAACCCGCTGGGTTCGGCGGCCCTTGCCGGAACGCCCTATCCGATTGACCGTCACATGACGGCATCATCGCTTGGCTTTGATCGCCCGACCGCGAACTCGCTCGATGCGGTGTCGGATCGTGACTTTGCGCTGGAATATCTGAACGCGGCATCGATCACCGCCATGCATCTGTCGCGCCTGGCCGAGGAAATGGTGATCTGGTGTTCCGCACAGTTCAAATTTATCGGCATGTCGGACAAATTTTCGACCGGCTCCTCGATCATGCCGCAGAAACGCAACCCCGATGCTGCCGAACTGATCCGCTCCAAAATCGGCCGTATCGTTGGCTGCTACAATTCCCTGATGCTGTCGATGAAGGGGCTGCCGCTGGCCTATTCCAAGGACATGCAGGAAGACAAGGAACCGGTCTTCGAAGCCCACGACCATCTGGGTCTTTGTGTCGCCGCCATGACCGGCATGATTGCCGACATGAAGGTCCATAAGGACAACATGCGTGCGGCTGCCGGGGCCGGTTACACCACCGCAACCGATCTGGCCGACTGGCTGGTGGCCGAACTGGGCATGCCGTTCCGCGACGCCCATCACGTGGTCGGTGCGACCGTAAAACTTGCCGAAGGCAAGGGGTGTGATCTCGATCAGCTTTCGCTAGAAGACCTTCAGGGGATCGAACCCAAAATCACCAAGGCCGTTTACGATGTCCTGACCGTCGAGGCATCGGTCAGTGCGCGTCAAAGCTTTGGCGGCACCGCGCCGGTCCGGGTGAAGGAACAGGTTGCGGCGGCAAAGGAAAGGTTCCTGAAATGAGCAACCCGATCTTCAAACGCAGCACAGTGATCGTACTGGCGGTGATGCTGGGCCTGTCTGTTGCCGCGTGTGGCAAAAAAGGCCCGCTTGAACCACCGACCGACGAAGGCCGCAACTATCCACGGACATATCCGGCACAATGAACCATTTTGAATATATTGATGGCGTCCTTCACGCCGAAGGCGTTTCCATCCCCGAGCTTGCCGAAAAAGTCGGCACGCCGTTCTATTGCTATTCCACCGCCACCCTTGAACGTCACTATCACGTTTATGCCAGTGCGTTTGACGGGCTTGATGCCACGGTTTGCTACGCCATCAAGGCGAACTCCAATCAGGCTGTGCTGAAAACACTCGCCAAACTGGGGGCCGGTGCCGATGTGGTTTCGGTTGGTGAAATGCGCCGTGCCCTGCGCGCCGGTGTCGCACCGGGCAAAGTCATTTTTTCCGGCGTTGGCAAGGCCGATGCCGAAATGCGCGAAGCCCTTGATGCCGATATCGCCCAGATCAATGTCGAAAGCATCCCGGAACTTGAAGAACTCAACCGGGTTGCCCTCGATATGGGCAAAAAGGCCCGGATCGCGATCCGCATCAACCCGCATGTCGATGCCAAAACCCACGAAAAAATCGCTACCGGCAAGGCCGAAAACAAATTTGGCATCGACTGGACCCGCGCGATCGAGGTTTACCGCATGGCCGCCGCCATGGACGGGATCGACGTGACCGGCATTGCCATGCATATCGGATCACAGCTGACCGATCTTGCACCCTTCCGCGAAGCCTTCACCCGTCTTGCCGATCTGGTCGAAAAGCTTCGGGCCGAAGGCATCAATATCCGCAATCTTGATCTTGGTGGCGGGCTTGGCATTGCCTATCAGGGCGAAACCCCGCCCCTGCCCGATGCCTATGGCCAGATGGTGCGTGAAACCGTCGGTCACCTTGGCTGTCACATCACGCTCGAACCGGGCCGCCTGATTGCGGGCAACGCCGGGGTGATGATTTCGCGCGTCATGTATATCAAGGATGGCGAGGCCAAACGCTTTGTCATTCTTGATGCCGCGATGAACGACCTGATCCGGCCAACCCTTTACAACGCCTATCACGAAATCATCCCGGTCGATGAACAGACTGAAGGCGACAAACAGGCAACCGTCGATATCGTCGGCCCGGTCTGCGAAACCGGCGATACCTTTGGCAAGGACCGCAAACTGCCCGATGACCTGAAACCGGGTGATCTGGTCGCGGTCATGTCGGCGGGTGCCTATGGTGCGGTGATGTCATCGACCTACAACACCCGTGCCCTGACGCCCGAAGTTCTGGTCAAGGGCGACGATTTCGCCATCGTCCGCCCACGTCAGTCGATTGACGACCTGATCGGTCTGGACCGCATTCCCGACTGGCTGGACTGACCCGGACCGGAATATGCAAACTAACCGGCAATATATTGCCGGTTAGTTTGACGGGGAGCTTGGCCTGTATCAGTCTTCGCTATGTTTGAGGCGATATAGGCCGTCAAGATCGGGGGACGCAGATAAGGCGTGGTTGTCGGTATTTGTCGCTTTATCTTGACGCATGACTTGGACCGTTGCGGTCATGCCAGCCACCAGCTCTATGCTGGCAGGGATTTTGTCAATTTTGATGCGAACAGGGATCCGTTGGGCAAGGCGAACCCATGAAAATGTTGTGGCGACATTGGGGAGGCCGAGATGCCCCGGTGTGTCATTGCTGTTTTCTATGCCGCGGCCAATGCTTTCAACATGACCAAATGCCGGTTGGTCAAAACCCATCAGCTGTATCGATATGGGCGCCCCAATATGAATCCGGCCTATCTTCGTTTCTTCAAAGTATCCGGTGACCCAGAAGCTGGAGGCATCGATGACGGAAATTTTTGTTATACCTGCCGTCGCATAATCGCCTGGGCGGAGCTTTAGATTGGTTACATAGCCGTCAACTGTTGAACGGATTGTCGATCGGGCGAGGTTGAGTTTGGCCAGATCGAGGGAGGCCTGCGCCGATTGATAGGCCGCGCTGGCAACTGCTGCGGCACCATTCGCTTGCTGAATGGCTTCCCGGGATGCGAAATCCTTTAATTGGCGCTGTCGCCGGGCGGTTGCCTGCCGGACAATCATGTCCTGTTGTTTTGCTTCGACATCTGCTTTGGCCAGGGCTACAGCCAGTTCCAGGCGTTCTGGCTCTATCTGATATAGAACGTCGCCCTGTTTTACATATTGGTTGTCCGCAACGGAAACAGAACGGATCGTGCCGGAAACTTCCGGGGCGATCTGTACGACATCAACGCCAACGCGGGCGTCTCGGGTCCAGAGTGTTTTGTCATAATGGCTCCAAGCCTTGAACGCGACAAAGGCCGATACAGCGACCAGACAAAGAGTAACGATGTAGCGGCCGACGAGAGAAATAACAGTTTTCACGGTAAAAGTCCGTTTAATGGCAGGTATAGCGTGAGCAGACCGTAAATGGTGATAAAGAGGGCGAGCTCGATGAGCGGTCTGTAGGTAAAGATGCGGGATAAGCGGGTAGCGAACAGCAAGCGTATGGTTGCGATGGTTCCGACCAGTGCCATAGCGGCGAGAACCACCAAGCCGGGAATCAGAACTCCCCAGAAATTGACATCCTGGGTCATGATTCAGGTTTTCCCGCCTGCGAAAGGGGCGCTGCACCCAGGGCAAAGCATAGGTCAATGAGCAGATCGCGTATTTGTGCCCGGTTTTTCTTTGGGCCTTGTGTGCTGATCGCCATCACAGTCGCGATGTGCTGGTTAAGCGGCACAGGGTCATGGTTCTTTGTCGGCTTTCTGGCATTGACATAGTTTGCGGTTGCCAAAAGAAGGTCCTTTATCGGGGCTCTTGTTTCGAACGGAAGCAGGGGGATCATCTTGTGGAGCCGACCTGCGACATGGCCGATGCGAAGATGATGCAGCGTGTCGTCCAGGACAGAGCTATAGGCCTTGCCGGATGCCCGAAGTTTGGGCTGCAACAGTGCTGTCCGGTCTATCATCAGGCTGATCCAGCGCGCTTCGTTGGGGGCATGGCCCAATGCGCGGCGTCCGATATCCCGTCGACTAAGGTCGAGCAGTCTTTTGATCGCAGTGTCAGCGCGAACTGTTTGAAATATGGACATGCTTAGTGCCCCGAAGTTTACGGCGACCAAGACTGCAATCGAGATATTGAGCGAGGCAGCAAAGTCACCTGAATAATTGGTGCCGAGGCCTGACAGGATTGGAATGGTCAGGGTAATGCCAAGGGCAGTCATCATGGTAGGCAAGCGCGCCTGAAGGGAGCCCGCGAGCAGGAAAACCGGTGCGAGAACTGCGACAAGAACGGCGAAATCCATGACCTGCGGCAGGATGAAGAAACTGTAAAATAGGCTGAAGGCGATGCCATACAATGTGCCAATGGTATATTTGACAACAAAGGGCACCGGCGTATCGAAATTGCCAAACAGGGTGCAACAGACACCGAGAACGGAAACAGCGGTTCCCCCTTCTGTCCAGCCTGACCATATCCAGAATGCACAGCCGCATAAAATGCCCGTAATGGCGCCAAGTGCAGCACGCGCGGCCATCTGGGAGTCCCGGTGATAAACATAGCCCCTGGCGTGTTTGGGACCATGCAGCGATCTTGTGTTCCGAAGAGGATTGATAAGAGTTGCACTGAACTTCAATTGCTTGCAGTCATGAAGCAGGCCGATCATCTCGGCAAGATGGCCGGCAAGGTTCGCACCAACCAAATCAACCGAAGATGCCTTTTCTTTCGCCAATTGTTTTTGCACGGTTCGTGCATGTGCGATCAGATCAAACGTTGCGTCGCTCTCATCGGCGATATCTGCGAGTGTGCACCATGTCCTGACGTCATCGATCAGGCGGGTAAGTTCGGCAGGGGCAAAATCGCCATCATGACGCAGAAAATGAATGCGTTCTTCGATTTCTGTCGTGAGCAGAAGCAACCGCGCCAGACGATCATGAATAAGACGCAGAATTCTGCGATGGGGTATGACAGGTGCTGGATCATAAGGCAGATGGGTGGCCAGATCCTGAAGCGTCAGCAGGTCAAGCGAGAGCTGTTTACGGTCGCTACGGTTTTCTTCTGGCGTGCCATTTAGCGCATCCCTGGCCAGTTGATGCGCATTCTGCATTGTTGTAGCAAGTTTACCGGTAAATAGGCCCGTCATGCGTTTTGGCAGGACATAACGATGTATCAGTACGGCACAGAGAATGCCGATGGAAATTTCCTGCACGCGCAAGGATGCGATGTCGAAAACCGCACCGGGATCAAGGACGCTGGGGAAGCCGATCAGGCTTGCGGTGTAGCCTGCAAGAACGAAGGCATAGGCGCGGGGCGTGCGATCAAGCAGCGAAAAGAACAGGCACAAACCAATCCAGCCAGAGAGGATGAGGCTGCATAAAATCGGTTCATTCACAAAGTTCGGGACGATGGCTACGGTTGCGATAGCCCCGATGAAGGTGCCTGCAAAGCGATATACACCCCGGCTAAGGGATGCACCGGCAGAGGTTTGCGAGACGATATACACCGTTATGATCGCCCAGAACGGGCGGGGCAGCCCGATCCGGAGCGAAATGTAATAGGCCAGCATCGCCGCAATGAAGGTTTTGGCGGAAAATAGGATTGCGTTTGCATCAATCTTCAGGGTGGGAGAACAAAAGAAGTTTATTCCAATTTTTATGGCCTGGGTCAAAAGGGACCTCCTGGAGCGTGTTGTCCTCAATGCCCGCGATTGTGAATGATTTGCAAAAACTAATAAATTCGATATTATGACATAAAATCACTAAAAACTGCCATTCTCATGACGGAATTACGATCTGCTGTTTCTGTTTTTGATCCTGACCTCATACCTGTGCCTGCACTCGCCTATAAGCTGAATTTCTCGGACCACGCTGGTGAAGTACCTTTGCATGTGCATCGCAAAGGGCAGTTGATTTTGGCCTTGCGCGGGGCTGTTACCTGTCGTGCAGGTAACGAGCTTTGGGTGGTGCCACCCAATTGCGGGGTTTGGATTCCGGGTGATGTTCCGCATAGCGCGCGTGCCACGGCGAACGCATGCCTTAATTATCTGTTTGTCGCGCCAGGGGCGGCTGATTTGCCTGCAACCTGTTGTACGTTGTCGATCTCACCGATGATCCGCGAAATGATTGATCGGCTGGCCCGGGATTGCTGTGCGTATCCGCCCGATAGCCATGCGGCGCGGCTTGCGCGTGTCATGCTTGATGAATTGGCCGACATGCCACGAGAGCGTTTTAATCTGCCAATTTCCAATCATCCAAAAATTAAGCTGATGGCAGATGCCTTGACGCTCGACCCTGCTGATCGCACCACGCTGAAGGATTGGGCCAGGCATGTCGCGATGAGCGAACGGTCTCTCGCCCGTTTGATTGTGCAGGAAACGGGTCTTACCTTTGGGCGCTGGCGACAGCAACTGCATCTGGTTGTTGCCCTGCGGGAACTGGCCAGTGGTGAGGCGGTGCAGAATGTTGCAGGTGCGCTGGGATATGAGTCCGTGAATGCCTTTATCACAATGTTCAAAAAAGCCCTGGGCAGCACACCAGCTCAGTATTTTGCTCAAAACAGGGATGTCTAGTTATTGTGCCAGAAAAAGAAAGTTCGGTTTCGGAGCTGATAAGAGTATCGGTAACCAGACACCGCGTCGCAAAAATATCTGCGGGAAAGAAAGTCAGAGCGAACTCATTTCACTCAAATGAACTTGCTCTGCCCATTCTAATTTTATGTGTCGCGTTTCCATTTTTATGCGTCAATTCACACAATGACAGGATAGGAACGCCAAACTTTGGAAGCACGGCAACAGACGACCCCAGCCACAGGCTTACCGCGAGCTCCGGCCACGACCACCGAACCCCGGTCGGGCCTCGGTCCCCTGCCAGCCTGACCAATGGACGGCTCGCCGACCGCCCGCACCCTCGTTGCCCGCTTCGGCCAAATTCAGCAATGCCGTGACCTCAGAAGCCCAGACACAACTCGGGCCTCCAGCAACCGTCGCCGACGGACCATCATCGGGCTCTCTGCCGCATCGATCACCGTCCGGCCAAGGCGACAACCTACTACCCCGACGTTCAGACACACCTCGGGCATCCGCCATTTTCACCGGCAGACGGACTTCGGGCGCACTGCCACCAACCTGTCCACCACCGACGGGCCACAATCCGATGCCGTCACTGCCGCCACCGCTGCCATTGCTGCCGCTTCCGGCAAATCCGGGGTCCGTTCCCCGACAAGACGCACCTCTCCCGTCATGACAAACAAGCGTGTTAAAAGCGTATTAGAACCGGCGCGTAATACCGCCGTAATGGCTCCGCCATCCGCCGACGCATATCCTGCGGACTGCCCCTCCACCCTGCCTCAATCCTTGCCGCTGCATCCTGATCCCCTCTTTGATCCGGCCCCAAACGCAAAAACCCGCGAGGCTCAGGGCCTTGCGGGTTTCTGTCCGGGTGCATTTCTCCCGTTGACTTTTCTCTTATGCCATAATCAAAAGAACAAATCAAGAACTTTTTGAAAAAACTTTATATACCGTCCAAGGCTGCCGCCCTTCAGGGACCGCCTTTTATTTTGGCCTGGCCGCGATCCTGACTTGACCCGCCCCGCCAAAGCCCCAAACTTAGATTAAGGTCTGAAATCTGTTCATAGGACCACGCTGGCGTCACATGTCCCGGACACGGGGCGATTGCAGGGGCCTGAAATCGATATGTCGATCATACCACCCAATCCCCGACTGGAACGGCATCTGCGCCTGGCGCGGATGATCATGTCGTGGGAACGGGTGTGGCCCCGGCTGATCCCGCCTTTGACAATCGTGATGCTGATTGCCGGTCTGACCCTGACCGGTACCTTTGAAATACTGCCCGCGACCGGGCATATCATTTTGCTGTCGATCCTGTCGGTTGCCGGTCTTGCTGCCATTATCCTGCCGTGGCGCCATTTCACATGGCCCAATCGCCGTGCTGTCCTGCAAAGGATGGAACAGGAAAACGGCCTTGAAAACAACCCGCTGCAAAGCCTTGAAGACCATATCGAAGATCGCGACGACCCACTGACCAGCTATCTGTGGCAAAAACAATTGCAACGCCACGAAGCGATGCTGAACCATCTGCATCTGCCGCGTCCCGCGCCGTCCCTTGCCAGGGTGGATCGATACGGGCTGGTCGTCTTGCCGGTATTGCTCCTGAGCGTTGGGCTGTTTGCGGGCCATGACCGTATCAGCGAGCGGTTTTACAAGGCATTCAGCCCCCTGCAACGGCTGGGTACCGCCGATTTCAGCACCACATTGTGGGTGACCCCACCGGCCTATACCGGACAAATCCCGCGCGTCCTGCGGTTTGAACAGGTTAAAGGCGCGCAAAAGCAGGATGATGGCGGCTCTGACGCATCACGCGTCATTGATGTCGACGTGCCTGTCGGATCGACACTGGCCGGCAGCATCGGCAGCGTCTGGCAACCGACCCTGCATACGCCGACCGGTGAACGCGACATTTCCGAAAGCAGCGACAACAGCTATGTCCTCTCGACCGCTCTTGATCAGGCCGGACCATGGCGCATTTCGGTGTGGGGCACGGATCGGCTGACCCTTAATGTCAATCTGGTTGCCGATAAACCACCCGCCCTTTCATTCGTAAGCCCGCCTTCGATTACCCGGCGCGAACATATCCGGCTGGATTACGTTGCGACCGATGATTACGGCATGAAAAATCTTGAACTGGTTATCACACCCGCAACCGACGGCATTGGTCGGGAACAGTTTGGCACCATCGATAATATCCGTATCGATCTGTCTGGTGGCGACACCCCGGGGGGGGAGGCCGCCATGCCAACACGGATCGAAGGACCACGTTTCATTGATCTGGTATCCCATCCATGGGCGGGGCTCCCGGTTAACCTGCAACTGGTATCAAAAGACAATGCCGGACAGGATGGTGAAAGCGACATACGTTCGATTATCCTGCCCGAACGCGAGTTCACCCATCCCGTCGCCAAAAAACTGATCACGATCCGCCGCGGATTGCTGCGCTATCCCGACAAGGCCCTTGAAATGCGCAACGCCCTTTTGCCTGTCATTTATGCCCCGCAGGCATTCAACGGCCATATCGGCATTTTTCTGGCACTTTCCGTGACCGAGGCACGGCTTTCGGCGCATCTGCGCGACCGCGCGGTCCATCAAGACGTGGCCGGTTTGCTTTGGCACATCGCCGAAGAGATCGAACGCGGCAGCTATGGCATGGCCGAACGCAATCTGATGGAGGCCGAGGAACGGCTGCTGGATGCCCTTGCCAACCCGGACGTGACCGAAGCCGAAATCGCCGATCTGATCGAAAACTATCGCCGCGCCCTTAACGAATATATGGCCGCCCTCGCCCGCGAGGCACCGCAGAATCAGCAAAGCCAGCAACAGGGCCCCGCCGCCATCCTTGAACAGCAGGACCTGTCACGTATCGTCGATCAGATCGAAGCACTCATGCAGGCTGGTGCGCGTGATCAGGCGCGCGCCCTGATCGACCGCCTGCGCGAACTGGTCGAAAACATGCAGATCACATCGGGCGACGGCGGGGCCGATATCACATCCACCTTGCGCGAAATGCTTGATGGCATTCGTGATCTTGCCCGCCGCCAGCAGGACCTGATGAACCAGGGTGACAATCCGTCAAGCCCCGGCGGAAATGGCAACCGCGCCCAGCAGCAGCAAAATCTTGCCGGGGACGCACAGAACCTGACCAATAATTCCGGCTTTGGCCAGTTTGGCAATCTCAGCGGCATTGAAACCGCGATAGAGGCCATGCAACGCGCCGCAGAGGCCCTTGACCACAACCGTGCCCACGAAGCCCTGCAACAACAGGGACAGGCCATGGAAGCCCTGCAACAGGGTATTGGCGAGTTAAGCCGTGCTCTTGAAGGTTTAAGCCAGATGATGCCGATGCTCGATGAACTTCAGGGGTCGGGCAATCGTGATCCGCTTGGTCGGCCGGTGGGCGGCGATGGCACCACCGTCATCCCCGAAGTCGACACCCTTGAAAGGGCATGGCGCATTCTTCAGGAACTCCGCCGTCGTTCCGGCGACCCGGACCGCCCGGTGATCGAACAGGAATATATTGATCGCTTGCTGAAACGGTTCTAAAGGCCTGTCCAAAGGACGACACAGATAAAACAAAAGGGCAGCGACGGATCGCTGCCCTTTGTCATTTTCAGATCAAACCGGTCAGGGTTCAACCGCTTCCCGCGGGTCAAGGAATGTGACCTGCAAACGGGTTGCTGTCGGGTTCGGACGGCGGATTTTGGTTTCGACCGTCATGGTTTCACCAACCGGCAGCATCTGGGCTTCCATCGGCATGTCCGCCCCGCCCTGCACCGCACTTTCGTCATAGATCAGCGGCACCTTTTTGCGCTGAACCACACGATCCAGCGGATCGAGAAGCTCAATCAACAAATAGGGCAACGCCCGGTCGATCTCATCGATATTGACGATCTCGGCGCGAACGACAAGAACGTCAACACCGTCTTCTTCTTCGCGAGTCGGCGGCAATTCACGAATATCAAGGCCTTCGCCAACATGAGGGACGTCAAGCCCGACCATGTCATAGACCTTCGCAATCGGCGGCCACAAATTGATCAGGATATCTTTGGCAAAATATCCGCCCGCACCAATCCCGCCAAGGATCAGGAAGAACAGGATCCAGCCAATCACACCCTTTTTCGATTTCGCAGGCGGTTTCGGATTGTTGCGAATCAGCTGCTGCGGGATGGGGGGCGGATCGGGAATTTTGTCCGCGTCCTCGAAACCGGGATCAACCTGACCTGGCATCTGATCGGCATTGAAATCGGCACCAAGCGCGCCATCCTGATCGAAAGGCGGCGGCAGCTTGTTTTCCTGTGCTGGCGACGGGGTTTTCATTCCCGGCGGGTCCTGATGCCAGCTATTGCCGCAGTTCTTGCAGCGTACGGTTCTGCCCTTTGGGCCGATCGCCTCTGTTTTCACAGAGTATTTTTTTGAACAATCTGGGCAAGTAATGATCATTGCAAACCTGGCATCTCGATGTCAGCGGCATGAAACCCGGGGCACGGCCATAACCTAGTGATTTCCGGCGATCCCCCGAATTCGCCGGGTAGGGCAGAACCTACACTATATGTAAATAGCGGCGATTTAACAGACTGTTAAGCACAGATAACTGAAGCTGCCCCAATTTGGATAGCACAGCATTGCACATATGGTGCTTAGATGACATCCGAAGAACTGTTTAAGTCGTCATATTTTCGGCCAATCTATAATGATACCCACTTTGGGATCAGCCAGATCGGACTTTTGCAATTGTTCAACCGGCCCCATCATTATCATGTTATGTCGGGTCTGATACGTCGTGCTGCGATATGGAGCGCAAGTTTTGACTGAAGTCGTAAGTTTCAGGAATGTGGGTGTCCGCTATGAATCCGGGCCGGAGATTCTGCGCGATCTGAACTTTACCCTGCATCGTGGCAGCTTTCATTTCCTGACCGGGGCTTCGGGCGCGGGCAAATCGACATTGATGCGCCTGCTCTATCTTGCCCTGCGCCAGACACGCGGCGAGATCAATATTTTCGGACGCGACAATATCCGCATTCCGCGCGACGAACTGCCCGCCATCCGCCGCAAGATCGGCGTGGTGTTTCAGGACTTCCGCCTGATCAATCATTTGACGACTTTTGAAAATGTCGCCCTGCCGCTACGCGTCGCCGGGGTCGAGGATTTGCAAATCCGCAAGAACGTGACCGAACTTCTTGAATGGGTCGGCCTTGGTGATCAGATCAACGCGGTGCCGTCCCGGCTTTCCGGCGGGCAGCAGCAACGCGTTGCCATTGCGCGCGCGGTTATAGGTCGCCCGGCCCTGCTTTTGGCTGACGAGCCGACCGGCAACGTTGATGACCGGATCGCCATGCGGCTGTTATATCTTTTTGAAGAACTGAACAAACTTGGCACCACGGTGCTGATCGCCACCCATAACCGGCAACTTGTGCGTCGCTTTGGCCATAATCAATGGCTGCTTGAGGCTGGCACCCTGCACGACATCACGCATAGCGCGTAACCGACCAAACCGACGGCAACTGGCTCAGACAGGACCCAAAATCGATCATGGCTTTTCGTTCGCAACCGTCACATCTGCCACTTGATAGCGACTCATCGACGCGCTTTTTGCCAAGCATCGTCGCATTGATGGTGGCCTTGCTGACGTTTTCGATCGTTGGCCTGGCGGCCCTGCATGACAGTGTCGGCAAATGGTCCGGTCAGATCGAAGGCAGCCTTTCGATACAGGTTCCCCCGACCGGCATGGCGGATCGCGACCCCGAAGAACGCGAACAGGCTTTGCAGGCAACCGTTGACGATATTATCGAACAGCTCGCCGACATGCCCGGCATCTCCCGGATCGAGGAACTCAGCCCCGAAACCATGTCGGCCCTTCTTGAACCGTGGCTTGGCCCCGATGAAATCGTCAGCGAATTACCGATCCCGCGCATTATCGAAATCACCCCGGAAACCGGGTTTAATTTCGATATGCTTGAACGCCGTCTGGGTGAAATCGCCCCCGAAGCCGTTCTGGACGATCATCGCATCTGGATCGAACGGATTGCCGATGTTGCCTTTTCGGTGGAACTGGCATTGATGGCGTTAATCGTCGTGCTGTTTGGGGCAACGATGCTGTCGGTTGTTTTTGCCACACGTTCGGGTCTTTCAATCCATCGGACGATCATTGAATTGCTGCATCTGATCGGGGCACAGGATTCCTATATCGCGGGCCAGTTTGCCCGCCATAACCTGCGGCTGGCATTTTTCGGGGCATTGATCGGCCTTCTGATCGCCCTGCCGGTTTCGGGTGTGATCGCGTGGCTTGGCCTGCGCGCCGGATGGCCTATCCCGACACTGGTTTTCAGCCCGCTTTTCATCGGCATCATCATCGCCATTCCGTTCGTGGTCGCCGGTGTCGCACAGATGACGGCCAAAAGAACTGTGCTGCGTGTCTTGCGCAGAATGTTGTAACCTGCCTCACTCCTCCGTATAGTCGGCCTGCAGCGTCGTGATCATTTACTGTTTCGGATCATGACCTTGTCCCAAAAGGAGAGCCCCGTCGCATGCCAGCGTCCCGCCAGGCCCAATCATATGAATAGGCCGCCCCTTTCCGTTCAGCACCGACGACGCTTTCGCCGGTTCCGGTTTTTGCTATCGACCCTGATCCTGCTGGGGCTGGTCTGGGCGGGTGGCTTTATCTGGTATGTCGACATCATTCCAACCGCGGTTGATGAACCTGATCGCAAGACTGACGCCATCGTTGTTCTGACCGGTGGCAGTGAACGGCTTTCGGAAGGGCGCCGTCTTCTGACCCGCCAGCTTGCCAGAAAACTGTTTATTTCCGGCGTCTATCGCGGGGTTGAAGTCGACGAGCTTCTATCGGCGGGCAAAGCCGATCCCCGGCTGGTTTCATGCTGTGTAGTTCTGGGTCATGTTGCGGAAAACACCCGCGGCAATGCGCAGGAAACGGCGGTTTGGGTGTATGAGGAAGGCTATAAAAGCCTGCGCATCGTCACGGCAAACTATCACATGCCGAGGTCGCTTCTGGAATTTCGCAGCCTGATGCCCGATGTCGAAATCATCGCCCACCCGGTGTTCCCCGATAACGTCAAGGTCGACAGTTGGTGGCGGTGGCCGGGAAGCGCCAGCCTGATCGCAAGCGAATATAACAAATTCCTGTTTGCCAGCCTCAGGAACTATATCCTGCGGCTGCTGCCAGACGGTGATCGCGCCAACCTGCATGGCCCCGCCCCGACACCAGACCCCTCCGGACAGGATTATTCCGCATCAAATCGCCCGGCGCAGAAATCGGGTTGAAGATACAGCGTTTCACTCGTGTCGTATAACTGTTACAAACCCTTTGACTAAGTGTTTGAAGGATCTGTCTGCATGAGAGCCCTGCGCGCGTTTTTGTTTAACGTGTTGTTTTTCGCCGGTACAACAGCACTTTGCATTTGTATGGTTCCCCTGATGCCGTTTGGTCGCAAGGCCAATCAGCTTGTTGGACATATGTGGTGTCATTTGACGCAAGGCGCGTTGGCCATCTCTGTTGGCATGTATAAACGTATTCGCGGCCTTGAAAACCTGCCCAAAGGCCCCTGTATTCTGGTTGCCAAACATCAGTCTGCGTGGGAAACCCTGACCTTTCACACGGTCGTGCCTGACCCGGCATATATCCTGAAAAAGGAACTGACCCGCATTCCGTTGATGGGGCAGTTCCTGTTGTTTTCCGGGCAGATTGCGGTCGACAGATCGGCTGGATCATCCGCCCTGAAAGACATGATCAAGGGTGCTGAACGTGCGCTTGAGGACGGCAGGCAGATCGTAATCTTCCCCGAAGGAACCCGCACACCGCCCGGTTCGGATCGGCCGTATCATCCCGGTATTTATGCGCTATACAAGGCGTTCCCCAATACGCCGGTCATTCCCGTTGCCATCAATTCCGGCATGTTCTGGGGACGTCACAGCTTCATGAAATACGGTGGCGAGGTCACCATGGAATTCCTGCCCGCGATTGAGCCGGATCTGGATCGCAAAACATTTATGAAAACCATCAAAAGCAGGATTGATGACCGCACACGGGAACTTGAACGCGAAGCACAGGCGGAGTTTAATCTGCCGACCCTGACATCACGTGACGTCGAGATCGAGGAAGCCCGCGAAAAAGCCGAAGCCGAACAGCAGGAAGCCAAAACCGCGATTCCGATGAAATCCGTCAACCAGGAAAAAACACCTTCCTGATCATACGGATCGTTCGAACACCCAAAAGGCCGGAGTTTGATCCGGCCTTTTCGATTCTATCCGTCCGGCAGCTTTTATGCTTTCCGGCGTGTTGCCTGCCAGATGCCAAAGGCAATCAATGTGATCCCGCCCAGATGGTAAATGTGTAGTTCCTCGCCCAAAAAGATGATGGCAAGGATGCTGGCAAAAACCGGCATCAGATACAGAAACACACCGGCATTTGCCGGGCCGACAACCGCAACCCCCTTGTTCCAGAACAGATAGCCCAAAAAAGCGGGCCCCGCGCCGATATAGAAAATCTTGAGCATATCGGGCCATGCCGGATCAAGATGGGTAAAGAACGGCTCATTGCGAACAGTCACCGACCAGATATAAAGCGGAGTCAGGAACACCAACCCGATCAGGGCCGAAACAAACACAAGGCTTAGCGGATGGACCCCCTTGGGGGCGCGTTTCAAAAGCATCGAGTATGCCGCCCAGACCATTGCTGAAATCATCGCAAACAGATCGCCCGAGACAAAGTTCATCTCGGCAAAGACCGAAAAGTCGCCTTTGGCAATGATCACCGCCGTCCCGACACCGGCAATCAGCACACCGGCCCACTGGCCAAGCTTGGGTTTATCGGCCGTAAGCACCGCTGCAAATAACAGAACCCAGACCGGAGTTGTCGCATTGAGAAGCCCGGTATTGACCGCCGTTGTGTTGTAAGCCGCCAGATAAATGACGATTGAAAACATGAAAACGCCGGTTGTTCCGATCAGGAACATCGACATTTTATGATCGGCCATCAGCCTCAGATCGCGTTTAAGGTGCGGAATACAAACCGGAAACAGTAATACGGCGGCCACAACCCAACGCCAGAACGCCAATGCTTCAAGCGGCACCGTGGCATTCACCCCGCGTGCAACGACATGGTTTGACCCCCACATCATCGCGCAGGCAACCAGCATCAGATAGGCAGCCATCATCGGGGCATTGGCACCTTTGGACGTTGTGGTGGCGTCCGACATCAGATTCCGGCTCCCATATTGATTTCACCGTATTCGCGGCGCACCATATCCATCAGATCGTGCAACGGCGGGTCGACAATTCCCATCTCGTCAAGATGGCAGACCGTGTTTTCAAGATATTCCAGGTTCGGGCCAATATTGCCATGTGCCGCAACAATGATTTCAACCGCCGTTCGCACCGGCAGGTTTCCGGCGAACTGTTCATGCGTTGGATCGGCGACATAGGTGTGCGCGATGACCGTGCGTCCGTCGGCAAGCTCGACCTCGACATCGGCGGGAATATAGGTGTTGGTCACCAGTTCGCGTTCATCAAGATAGGCCTTGACCAGCGGCCAGTTGTCAGGCGCGATCCGAAACGCGTTCCCGACACATTCCCCGCCGACATTCAGCCCCAGGACCAACCCCGGATTTTCCGGTGTGCCGCGATAGTGATGGGAATAGATGCAAAAGGACCGGTGATAGCCGCGCAGCGTCGCGCGTGCCCGTTCTTCAAATTCGAAGCCCGGACGCCACAGCAGCGATCCATATCCAAATACCCATCTTTCCTGGGGCTCAGTCAAAATTTCCTCCGGTCACGCTGGCATTTTTCAAGTTTCGCCCTGAACCTAGCGTTTCACCATTACCAATGCCACCCCAAGTGCGGCAATTGCAAATCCGGCAAAGCCGAGCATGCCCAGATGTTCATCAAAAAGCAGCCAGGCAAAGAAGGCAGCCGTGGGCGGGACAAGGTAAAACATGCTTGCAACCCGGGTTGCCTCGCCCTGCTTGATCAAAACCATCAGAAGCATGATCGCGCCGATTGACAACACCAGAACCAGCCACGCCATCGCAAGAATGAAGTTCATGCTCCATTCGATCACCAAGGGTTCCTTGATCAGGGCAACCACCCCGACAAAGGCCGCCGCGGCAACATACTGGATAACCGTACCGCTCATCAGGTCCATGCCCGTGCAGAACCGCTTCTGATAAAGCGTCCCGGCCGTCATGCCAAACAGCGCCATGATGGCAAGCCCGATGCCAAAGGCCGTAATACCGATCCCGTCACCGATTTTGGGCACCAGCACCAACGCCACACCGATCAGGCCAAGAACAAGCCCCGCCCACTGGCGTCCACTGACACGTTCCCCAAGAAGGGCACCGACGACCGATGCGGTCACGACCGGCTGCAATCCGACGATCAAGGCCGCCAAGCCCGACGGAAGCCCCGTATCAATTGCCCAGAAAACACCGCCCAGATAAATCCCGTGGACAAGAACACCGGTCGTGCTGATATGGGCAACCTGCTGCCAGCTTTTGGGCCATTTGGCACCTAGCAACGAAATCACCGGCACCATCAGAACAATCACAATGGCGAAACGGGCAAACAGAAAGGTAAACGGGTCGGCATAGGGGAGTCCGAACTTTGCGCCAACAAAGCCCGTGCTCCAGAGGAACACAAACAAGAACGGCATAATCCTTGCAAAAGCCGGATGATCGGTGGCAGGCATGACGTTCCCCTTTTTCCGGCGAAAGATGCTGTTTGGGGCGCATCTTTCCACCCGACGACGGCCTGCCATTTGCAAACCGTGAATTGATTATTTATCGGTCTTGTTTTTGCCCTTGGCGTCGCTTTGGCGGTCTTCACCTTCGGCCGAGAAATTGGTGAAATACTGCCCGGCATCGACAATACCACGGCGGATTTCACGCGTACGGCTGAACAGGTCGAACAGTTTTTCGCCCTCGCCCCAGCGGATCGCGCGCTGCAACGCCATCAAATCTTCCTGAAAACGGCCAAGAACTTCAAGGACCGCTTCGCGGTTGTTCAAAAACACGTCGCGCCACATCGTCGGGTCGGATGCGGCAATACGGGTGAAATCACGGAAACCCGATGCGGAAAACTTGATGACTTCCTGACGCAGTGCATCTTCAAGATCGGTTGCCGTCCCGACGATGGTATAGGCGATCAGATGCGGCAGATGCGATGTGATGCCAAGAATGCGATCATGATGATCGGCATCCATGCACTCAACCTTCATGCCACATGCTTCCCAAAGGGCCTGCACGCGCGCGGTCGCACTTTCCTTTTCACCGGGAACCGGGGTCAGGATGCACCACCGGCCTTCGAACAGTTCGGGAAAACCTGAATCCGGTCCGGAATGTTCGGTCCCGGCCAAAGGATGGCCCGGCACGAACGAGACGCCTTCGTCAAGATGCGGCGCAATGTCACGAATGACCGCCTGTTTGACCGACCCGACGTCGGAAACAATCGCACCCTTTTTAAGTTTTCCGGCAAGCTGTGCGCCGATGGCTTCATTGGCCCCCACCGGCGCACAGATCATCACCAGATCGGCATCCTTAACCGCTTCCTTGATGTCGCAATAAGCTTCATCGGCGATACCCAGTTCAAGCACCCGGTCACGGGTGGCTTCGGAACGCACGGCACAGGTGATTTTTTTCGCCAGACCGTCGCGCAGGATACGACGGGCAAGTGACGAGCCAATCAGCCCCATGCCGATAAAGGCAACGGTATCAAAAAGCGGTTCGGATGCGGTGTTGGTCATTTTACCTGTTCACAAAGTCTTTGATCGCCTGAAGGCAGATTTCCATTTCTTCCTTCGTACCAATCGAAATACGCAACATCTGCGGCAGGCCATAAGCACCGATTTTGCGCGGGATAACGCCCTGTGCCATCATGAAATCATTGGCAGCATCGGCGTTTTTGCCTTCTTCCTTGGGGAATTCGACCAGAACAAAGTTGCCATAGCTCGGATGGGCGATCAGGCCGTCAATCGCGTTCACCTGATCGCGGAACCACGCCAGCGTTTCAGCATTATGACGCACGCAGGCATTGACGAATTCATCATCATCAAGTGCCGCAAGACCGGCTTCCTGTGTCGGAAGGGCCACGTTAAACGGATTGCGCAGGCGTTGCAGAACATCGGCAATATCAACCGGCGCATAGCACCAGCCAAGGCGAATGCCACCAAGACCATAAATCTTGGAAAAAGTGCGGGTCATGACGGTATTTTTACCGGCACGCACCAGTTCTTCACCGGCGGAATAATCTTCCTGACCAGTCATGAATTCGGCATAAGCCGCATCAACAACCAGAACGATATCTTCGCGCAAACCATCACGCAGGCGTTTCATTTCCGCATCATTGATGTAGGTGCCCGTCGGATTGTTCGGGTTCGCGACAAAAACGATTTTGGTTTTTTCGGTAACAGCCGCCAGCAACGCCTCAACGCTGGTGGTCATATTGGTTTCGGCCGCAGTCACCGGAACCGCACCGACACCCTTGGCCGCAATCGGATACATCAGGAAACCATGCTGCGAATACAGCACTTCATCCCCCGGACCGGCATAGGCACGGATCAGAAGGGTGATCAACTCGTCCGAGCCGGCACCGCAGACAATCTGATCGGCTTCAATATTGTATTTCTCGGCCAGCTTTTTGCGGAGCGCCTCGCAACCGCCATCGGGATAGCGATGCAGCTTTTCAGCCGACTTGCGGAGCGCCTCGATGGCCTTGGGGCTCGGACCAAGCGCGCCTTCGTTCGATGAAAGCTTGATCACGCGGGTTGCACCATCGGTGCGCGACTTGCCGCCAACATAAGGCGCAATATCAAGAATGCCGGGACGTGGGGTGGGCGCAGACATTTCCTAGTTTCTCCCAGTGGGCAGGGCCGGTGACAATCAACCGACCGGTATTATCAACTCAGCGCGTCTTCAGGAATCGGCACGCCATAGGCACCGACAACACTGAGCCCTTCGGGATCAAGTCCCTGATCGGTCAGTGCACGCTGAAACGCTTCGGCGCGATTACAAAAGAATCCCGGCACATCAACAAGAACAAAACGCCGATCACCGGTTTCATCGGCAGAAAAGCCAAGGATTGCCGATCCATCGATGCCACTCGCAATTTTTTTGCGCGCCGTATCCATCGAAATCTCGTTTGGCAGGCTGACGATAAACAGCGTGCGATCATCACCGCTTTCTTCAAGCTCGATTGCCGCAAGGACAAATCCTTCGGTCTGCTCACCCCGTCCGACCGGACGTCCGCCAAATGGCAGTTTCGAGACAATGCGCACCGGGCTGTCATCGGACAACAAGGTCCACCATGGCTGTGCTTCGCCCAGTTCGGGTTTCGGGAACACACCGACCGCCGCGCGCCCTTCTTCAAGGGCATAAAATGCTTCGCGCGGTGTATCGAATTCGACGATTTCGTTCAGGCAGCCAAAGTTAAGGCGCGCAAGTTCCCAGCAATCCACCCCGTCGGCATTGCGGCAAAGGGCGACCGTATAAGGCGCTTCAAGGCGCGTTCCGGCAGCGATCATTTCGCGCCAGATCTGGATCAGGGCCGTTTTCGGAAAGGCACCATCGTGACGATCAACCAGTGTACGCATGATACGGGCTTCACGTGCCGGACGATACGGCACCTTGACCTTGCCACCGGCCGCAATCACCCGGTCCTTATAGGCCCCGACTGCCTGCACAACCTTGGTGCGCCGAATGATCAGCGATTGCAGTGCCTGATCGATATCATCGATTTCCGCCCTCAGCCCGTTCAGATCAAGATTTGCTAAATTTTCGTCGCTTTGCGCCATGATCCGCTCTTTTGTCAAACGGGGCCCAGTATTAGGACAGGGCAGCCGAAAAGCAAAGAAAAGATTGACTAAATCCCGGTCTATTCCTAGCTAGAATAGGCTTGTTTTCTTTGATGCCAAGGAACAGCCAGCCCTGCCTGCAACAAAAACAACCTAATCCAAGGGAAACGGACATTCATGTCGACCGCCGCCAGCACAAATCAGCGCAGCAAACTTCCCGGCCATCACATGGTCCTTGGGGAAACGGAAAAGCTGCGTCTTGATAGCGGCATCGAATTCGGGCCGTTCACCATTGCCTATCAGACATATGGTGAACTTAACGCCGACAAGACCAACGCCATTCTGGTTTGCCACGCCTTGACCGGCGATCAGTATGTCGCCGATGAAGTCCACCCGATCACCGGCAAGGAAGGCTGGTGGCGTGAAATCGTCGGGCCGGGCAAAATCATCGATACCAACAAATATTTCGTCATTTGTTCGAACGTGATTGGCGGTTGCCTGGGAAGCACCGGGCCCAAGGAAATCAACCCGGCTACCGGCAAGCCCTGGGGCCTTGATTTCCCGGTGATCACGATTGCCGATATGGTGCGTGCGCAGACCATGCTGATTGATGCATTGGGCATCGATACCCTGTTTGCGGTTATTGGCGGCTCGATGGGCGGCATGCAGGTTCTTGAATGGTGCAAAAGCTATTCCCATCGCGTTTTTGCCGCCGCGCCGATTGCAACCAGCTTCCGCCATTCGGCGCAAAACATCGCGTTTCACGAAGTCGGGCGTCAGGCGGTCATGGCCGATCCGGACTGGTGCGGGGGCAATTACCTGCTGGAAGGCAAAAAGCCTTCCCGCGGGCTGGCCGTGGCGCGGATGACCGCGCACATCACCTATCTGTCGCAACCGGCCCTGCATCGCAAATTCGGCCGCAAGCTTCAGAACCGCGGGGCGATCACCTATAGCTTCGATCATGATTTCCAGATCGAAAGCTATCTGCGCCATCAGGGCAAAAGCTTTGTCGACCGGTTTGATGCCAACAGCTATCTCTATATCACGCGGGCGATGGATTATTTCGATCTGTCCGCCGATGCCGAAGGCCGCCTTGGCGAAGCCTTCGTTGGCTGCAAAACCCGTTTCTGCGTCATTTCTTTTTCCAGCGACTGGTGCTTTACCACCGCCGAAAGCCGCCAGCTGGCCCATGCACTGAATGCGTCGTCATGCAATGTCAGTTGTGTGGAAATCGAAAGCGACAAGGGGCATGATGCCTTCCTGCTCGACGAGCCGGATTTCCATATGGTGTTAAGCGGCTTTATCGAGGGCGCTGCTGAAATCCGGGGATTGAAATAGGTTATGAATCATTCTTTACCAAACGCGACCAGCGTTATCCCTAATGACCGTATTCGTGTCGATCTGCAGCTGATTGCCGATATGGTCGAACCGGGTACGCGCGTGCTTGATATCGGGTGCGGCGATGGTGAATTGCTGGGTTATCTGACGCGCAGCAAGGATGTTGACGGTCGCGGACTTGAGCTTTCCAACGAGGGGGTGCGCAATTGCGTGGCACAGGGTCTTCCGGTGATGCAGGGCGATGCGGATCGTGATCTTGGCGATTATCCCGACGGGGCGTTTGATTACGCCATCCTCAGCCAGACATTGCAGGCGACCAACCGCCCGAAACAGGTTCTGAGCGAACTGCTTCGCATCGGTCAGAAAGCCATCGTTTCCTTCCCGAATTTCGGTCACTGGCGTGCGCGGTTTGATTTGATGTTCCGCGGGCGCATGCCCCAAAACCCGAACCTGCCGATCATGTGGTACGAAACCCCGAACATCCATTTTTGTACCGTCCGGGATTTTGTGGCCCTTTGTGATGAATGCGGCTTTAAAATCGAACGGTCGATGGTGCTGAATGAAAGCGGATCGAAAGTCAGTCTGGATAGCCATTCACGGCTTGCCAACTTCTTTGGCAATCAGGCGCTTTTCATGCTGAGCAAGTAGTTCCTGCCAACGCCTTTGTCATTTTTGCCATCACAATTGCCCCCCATCCCCGTCAGATGACGAGCATGATCACGTGATGGGGACGTTATGGCAGTTTCATCGATCTACCAATTCACACGCAAGGCAGTTCTGATTATTGGCATCGGGCTTTTGGCCGCCTGTTCGCAAAAGGCCGAAACCCTGAAAATCACGGTCACCCAGTTTGGCAGCGCGACCGAGGATGCCTTTGATGCCTATGGCACGGCACAGACCGCGCAATTTGCGCCATCACCAAAATCGCAAAACGCCCGGCAATCGGAATTCATCGCGAATATGGAAGCCTTCACAGGCAAGGTGACGCCATCCAATCTGCCCACCCTGCTTGATCCGGATGCGGTTAAAATCGATCCGAATGTTGCGCAACAATGGCAAAAGACACTGGCCAGCCTGCGAAACCAGTATCAGCAATTTGTCGCGATTTTCGATCAGATCGAAGCCGGATCGGCACTTGGGGCATCGGCGGTAACGGATACCGGTCCGATCCTTGAAAAACTACGCAATCAGCTTGACGCCATCACCAGCGATCTGGCCAAAGACCCGCCGCAATTTCTGGTGCGCCGTGGCACACTGATTGCCGATTTGAACAAAATCCGTTCCGAACCGAACGATGATGACGATGCCAAATCACTGCGTCTGCAAATCTGGTGGCAGGATTGGAACGCTTTGATGGCCGAAGAAAAACTGCTTCAGGCACATACATTGCGCAGTTTCATGGCGGCATCTGCGTTAGGCAGACATTTGCAAACGCAGATCGATAATTACGCCAAGCTGGATGTAAATGCCCTGATCGGGGCTGCCGAACAAGGCATAACACTGGCCGGAAAAGTGCGCAGCCTGTCCCCAACGGAACTTGTCGCCGAGGGCCGCAATCTGTTTGAGACCGCAACCGGCAGCACAACAGCCACACCGGCACAATAGGGAGATTCCCATGAACAATCTTGATGAATTGATCCGTGCGGCCAAAAACAGCTTTGTTGAAATTGACGCAGCCTATCAGGCAGCCGACATCAACGAAAAACTCGTGATGGCCGAAAAGCGCAACAAGGCCGCCGATCAGCTTATAGCGCTTCAGGCCAAGCGACTTATCCGGAATGCATCGGCAATTACCGATGCGGATATAACCGAGATGAAGAACCTTAAAGACCGGATCGACGATGCCGCCCAAATCCAGACAGCCCTGCTGCAATTTGTCGGGTTGCTGGCAAAATTTGTCGGTTAATCCGTGTTCCAGCGATCGGCATCGGCATCGTCCGATGCCTTCGCTGTGACCCAGTGATCGCCTTTGGGGGTTTGTTCGCGTTTCCAAAAGGGTGCACGGGTTTTAAGGAAATCCATGATGAAGTCGCAGGCTTCGAACGCGGCGCGACGATGGGCCGACAACGTGATCACCAGGACAATCCGTTCACCGGGCAACATACGGCCGAACCGATGCACAATCCGCACATCATCAAGCTGCCAGCGTCTGGCGGCTTCGTCTGCGATATTTTCAAGTTCGCGTTCGGTCATCCCCGGATAGTGATCAAGGGTCAGGGCCGAAACCTGATCACCGCCATGAATATCACGCACCAGTCCGACGAAACTGACCGCCGCCCCGATATCGGCACGGCCATCGGTCAGGGCTGCCAGTTCGGCGCCCGGATCAAAATCGTTTTCCTGAACGGATACGCGTGCCATGCGGAATCTTATCCTATGCAGCTCTTAGTCGAGATGCTTAAGCCCGGTGCGAAGATAGATATACCCGGTCTGAACCGTCACCAGCCCGGCAATCCATAACAGGATATCACCAATCAGGATCGACGGGATCATGTCCGGCGACGCATCGCCAACCAGAAGAAACCCGATGGCAAGGATTTGTGCCGTGGTTTTCCATTTCGCAAGCACCGTCACCGGTAGCGGTACTTTCAGTTCGGCCAGATGTTCGCGCAGGCCCGACACCATGATTTCCCGGCACATGATGATCACAGCCGGCAAAACAGCCAGACCGGAAATACGTTCAAACGCCACCATCATCATCAGGGCGGCGGCAACCAGAAGCTTGTCCGCGATGGGATCAAGAAACCGGCCCAGCGGCGAAACCACATTCATGCTACGCGCAAGGTAGCCATCAAAAAAGTCCGTTACCCCGGCAAAGGCAAACAGCACAAACCCGATCCAGTTGCCAATCGGCCCGTTGATATAGAAGGACGCGACCAATGCTGGAATCACGATGATGCGCGACAAGGTCAGCAGATTGGGAATCTGGTTTTTCATGAGGGGCCTGTTTGCGGGTATGTGCGGCAGTAATAAAATTTCGGATGACCTGTTATGAGCCAAACCGCACAATTATTAAAGTCTTGAATATATGACAACAAGGGCGATGTTTCAGATGTCAAACAACCGAAACATCGCCCTTGCGTTTCAAACGCCTCAGTCCGCGGGGGCCTCTGATGATTTGCGACCAATGCTGAGCAACTGGTAAAGAATGATTGCCGCAAGCGTCGCCGTGCCGATCCCGCCAATCGCGAAACCACCAAATTGCACCGTGAAGTCGCCGCCCCCGAAAATAAGGGTAATACCAACGGTGAACAGATTGCGCGGATCGGAAAAATCGACCCGGTTATCCACCCAAAGGCGCACCATTGCCGCCGCAATAAGTCCAAATACCGCAACACCAAGCCCGCCCAGAACCGGCCCCGGGATGGTATGGAGCAACGCCCCGAATTTCGGCGAAAAGCCGAGTAAAATCGCAATTACCGCCGCAATCACAAAGATCAGGGTCGAAAAGACGCGCGTTACGGCCATGACACCCATGTTTTCAACATAGGTGGTCACCCCCGTACCGCCACCGGAACCGGCCAGCATGGTTGCCAGACCATCGCCAACAAAGCCACGGCCGATATAGCGATCCATATTCTGTTTGGTCATGCCACCAATCGCCTTGATATGGCCGAGGTTTTCCGCCACCAGAATGAAGGCCACCGGGGCGATCATGAACATTGCCGAACTTTCAAAGCGCGGCGCGACAAAGGATGGCATGCCAAACCACGCTGCCTGCGAGAGTTCTGTAAAGTCAATCGCTGGCATCAGGCCAAACCCGTTCCCCAACACCAGAACCAGCACGTAACCCGCCAGAATCCCGATCAGAATCGAAACACGGCGCACTGAAACCGGCGCATAGACAGAAACCATCGCCACCGACAGCAATGTCAGAAGCGCCACCAGCATATGCATGTTATCGCCGGAAATACCGTTGATCCCGACGGGTGCCAGATTAAGACCGATGGCCGCCCCCACCGCTCCCGTCACAGCCGGTGGCATCAGTTTTTCAACCCAGCCGGTTCCGGTTGCCATCACGATCAAACCGATCACGACATAAAGCGCACCTGCCGCAATAATACCGCCAAGCGCGCCACCGATATCCGGGTTGGGCCCAGATCCGGCATAGCCGGTCGCGGCAATAACCACCGCAATAAAGGCAAAGGATGACCCCAGATAGCTTGGTACACGTCCCGCCGTGCAAATAAAGAAGATCAGCGTGCCGATCCCGGAAAACAGGATCGCAAGGTTCGGATCAAACCCCATCAGAAGCGGGCCAAGAATGGTGGCACCCGACATGGCGACAAGGTGCTGCAAGCCCATCGGGAACATTGCCCCCCACGGCAGACGTTCGTCAGGCATGACGGTAGAAGACCGGGTCAGAGACCAGGAAGGAAAATATCGCATCGGTTTCCTTAAGCTGACTTTTAGACGTTACCCCAGTAACGCACTCTGCCCGATCAGCATGGCGCGTTATCAAACCGCGTCGGGTATCGCGCCCTGACCGGCAAAAAGCAAGATGCCTGCCGCAGGTTTTTTATTCCGTGTCATGAAAATGATCGTAAATCTTGCGGGCGAGGGCGGCACTGATGCCATCTACCGCCTCAAGGTCGGTCAAACCGGCATCCGCCACCCCGCGTGCCGACCCGAAATGATGCAGCAACGCCTTTTTACGCGCCCCGCCCACGCCGGGCACATTATCAAGAACGCTTTTGCCGATCTGCTTGGACCGTTTGGCGCGATGCGTGCCAATCGCCCAACGGTGCGCTTCATCGCGCAAACGCTGGATGAAATATAAAACCGGATCCTGCATATCAAGACGCACGGGCGGTTTTCCGGGGATATGCAGCACTTCCTTGCCCGCATTGCGATCAACACCCTTGGCAACGCCGACAAGCATCACGTCTTCGATCCCAAGGTCTTCAAGCACTTCGCGGGCCACACCAAGCTGCCCCAAGCCACCATCGATCAGACAAAGGTCCGGCCATGTGCCGTTTTCCCGGTCCGGGTCTTCCTTTTGCGCACGCGCAAAGCGGCGGGTCAGAACTTCGCGCATCATGGCAAAATCATCACCCGGTGCGATATCGCCCTTGATGTTGAATTTGCGATAGGCACTTTTCATAAAACCCTCGGGTCCGGCAACGATCATGCCGCCCACCATGTTGGTGCCCTGAATATGACTGTTATCGTAAACCTCGATCCGTTCTGGCGTGCCGTCCAGTTCGAGTTTATCGGCCAGATCTTCCAGCAATTTCCGTTGCGAAGCACTTTCGGCCATGCGCCGCCCAAGCGCGTCCTTGGCATTGGTCAACGCATGTTCAACAAGCTTGCGTCGACCGCCACGCTTGGGCACCTGCAAGGTGATCTTGCGGTTATTATTGATCGACAATGCGGTTTCGACCAGTTCCTGACCTTCGATCTCATGCGATAGCAGCACCTGTTTCGGGGCCGGTTTATCGGCATAGAACTGCCCGACAAAGGCCGACAGGATTTCGGCAATTTCCGCCCCCTGTTCATGGCGCGGGAAATAGGACCGGTTGCCATAGTTCGAGCCCGAGCGGAAGAAGAAGACCTGAACACAGCTTTGCCCGCCTTCGTGATGCAGGGCGATCACATCGGCCTCTTCTACGCCTTCCAGATTGATGTCCTGATGCGACCTGATCTGGCTTAACGCACGGATACGATCACGATACATCGCGGCCTGCTCGAAATCCATCCGCTCAGACGCGGCAAGCATGTCACTTTCAAGCTGCTTGAGGATTTTCTGGCTGCGCCCGGTCAGGAAGTCACGGCAGATATCGACAAGCGCGTCATATTCGGCTTTGGCAACCCGATCCACACACGGCGCGGAACAGCGTTTGATTTGATACAGCAGACACGGACGCGACCGGTTGGAAAATACGGCATCTGTGCAGGAGCGCAGCAAAAAGGCACGCTGCAAATGGTTGATCGTGTTGTTCACCGCCCAGGCGGACGCAAACGGACCAAAGCAACTGCCATCCTTGGCCCGTGCCCCGCGATGTTTGACGATGCGCGGATAATCATGATCCTCGGTGATCAGGATATAGGGGAAACTTTTGTCATCGCGCAGAAGGATGTTGTAACGCGGTTTAAGCTTCTTGATCAGGTTGGATTCAAGAAGAAGCGCCTCGGCTTCGGTGTGGGTGGTGATGATTTCCATCCGCACCGTCTGTGCGACCATACGGGCAATCCGTATCGGCAACTGCATCAGACGGGTATAAGCCACCACGCGCTTTTTAAGGTTCTTGGCCTTGCCGACATAAAGAACCCGGTCCTTGTCATCAATCATGCGATAGACACCGGCCGATCCCGGCATGGTTTTCAGCGCATGTTTGATGGCCTCGACACCGCGCGCAGCCCCCCCGTCATAATCATCGCCTTCAAGCGACAATCCGATTTCCCGAGCGGGGTTTTCGGAGGGGGTTTCAGGCTTCATCAGGCGTCTCCGGCAGATTTATTAAAAATCAAAAGTTGTGACGGCTGTCACTTCTCAAAGTGGCTTCCGACAATACCCAAAAAGATTAACGTCGCAACATCACTTCACAGAATCGCAACCCAAAAAAGATGTCCACCAAGGCTGTGGATAAGTTTGTGGGTAATAGGGGGGCTCTTTGCTGCACCCCTTGAGAGTCTTAACGTTCTATGAAGTGCACATTTATTGAGCAAACAATCTAAGTTATTGTTTTTAAACACAAAAAATACTGTCAACCTGAAAACATTCGGTAATACAGGAGTCAAAAAAGAATATTTTCCTTTGATTCCATGCCCCCAGATGCTTGTGCATAAGGGAGACAGCGATTCGGCCTAGAGGAATCACAGAGTCCCCGTCCAAAACCGTTAACAAAAGTAAATTTTAAGCAGATTTACGGATGGGATCAGCGCGCGATATTAAAGCGCTCTATTTCCACTCCGACCGCGGCAACGTCGTCAAAGACATCAAGCTTTTCAACTCGGACGTTTACCTTGCGTACCCGACGATCCGCCAGGCACATATCGGCCAGTTTTTCCCCAAGGGTTTCCACAAGGTTCACATGACCGTCACGGCAAATTTCCCGCGTGCCGGTCACCAGATCTTCGTAGCTTAAAACAGTGGCAATATCGTCATTCTGGACACCCTCGCCTTCCAGAACGGCAAGGTCCAGATTGATACGCACCCGCTGCGGGGCATGTTTTTCATGATCATATACGCCAATGGATGTCTCGACGACCATGTCACGCACGAAGACACGACGCAAACTGCCGGCATGATCTGCGTAGGGCAGTGTCGTAATGTTATCGTCCTGCTTAAGGCCTGCGGTCATGGTCTGGTCTTCCTTGTGCTGCGCTTGGTGCGGCCAGATGTCCGGAACCCAAGCCCGACGCATCATTCCTCTGGCATATTCTGTTCGCCACTGGGCGCCCAATTGAGGTGCTGCCCGCCGTCAAGCGCTAACATTTGCCCGGTGATGGCTGGCGCGGCAAGGAAAAATCGTACCGCGTCGCAAATCTCTTGCGGGTTTGTCCCAATTTTCAGGGGCGTCTGATCGCATTGCTGATCGAAAACTTCCTGTGTTTGCCGGACACTAGGCAGTGCCGGGCCGGGACCAATCGCATTGACCCGGATGTGCGGCGCCAATGCCAGTGCCAGTGTCTGGGTCAGCGTCCAAAGGCCGGCCTTGGACAAGGTATAAGTCATGAAATGCGGTGTCAGATTCCAGACACGCTGATCAATCAGGTTGATGATGACGCCCTTTTGCCCGGCGGGCAGCCGTTTGGCGAAATCCTGCGACAACACAAACGGTGCGCGCAGATTGGCTTCCATATGATAGTCCCAGCCCTCACGCGTGGCGGTGCTGATATCATCATATTCAAAGGTGGATGCATTATTGATCAGCACACCAATCGGGCCAAGTGCAGCCGTTGCTTCGCGTACGACACGGCTGCTGTCTTCTTCCTTGCCAAGATCAGCGGAAATAACGCAGGCGCGACGACCAAGGGACCGGATTTCCTCGGCAAGCTGTTCCGCATCCCTGCGCGAGGAATGGCAATGAAGGGCAACATCATAACCCTGTGTCGCCAGATCAAGCGATAAAGCCCGTCCGATACGCTTGGCAGCCCCGGTTACAAGAGCCGTTTTAGGCATTTTCCCTGTCATCTGGTTTCCATCCCGTTCATCAAGATGCGCCCCTTCCCGGGGAAGGCAGCCCCCTTAAATATCGGCCGCCGTCATTTATGTTTGGTCATTCCGGAACTTACAATCAAACCCGCCAGCCGGTCCATAACCGCATTTATCGTTTCAGGCATGAAGATCAATCATGCCGTAACCAGACTCGCAACATATCCCAGATAAGCCAGAACAAAGACGATCCCGGTGATCCGCGACACTCCGCGCAGGAAATAGCCGACCACCAGCAAAAGAATGGTAACTGCCAGCATGATCCAAAGATCGGATTGCAGAATCTGGTCTGGCACGGCAATCGGCGCAATCAGCGATACACCACCGATGATCACCAGCAGGTTCAAAAGATTGGAACCAACAACATTGCCAAGTGCAACGTCGGAATGCCCGCGGAACGCCGCAACAATCGATGCCGCCAGTTCAGGAAGCGATGTTCCGAATGCGACAAGGGTCAAGCCAATGACGGCTTCGGACACACCGAACTGACGCGCGACAGAAACACCACCATCCACCAGCAGATCCGCCCCATAGGTCAAGGCGACAATCCCGATAACAGTGGCAACAATCGGCTTGAGCCAACCGCTTGGTACTTCGCCGACTTCGTCGACTTCTTCCTCATGCAGGTGGCTGGCATCACCCGGGCTTTTTTTGTCATGCTGATAGGTAAAGTACCAGATCGCTGCCAGAACCAGCAGCATCACCGCCCCAGCCCAGCGTTCGACAACGCCAAACATGCAAAGCCCGATGAACAGAACGGTCCCCAGCAGCATGGTGCCGCCATCGCGCACAACCATGGTCCGCGATGCCGTAATCGGTTTTAGAACCGCTGTTGCGCCGAGGATCAAAAGAATATTGGCAATGTTAGAACCAACCACGTTCCCCATCGCGATGTCGCCCGACCCGGCAAGCGCCGCATTCAGCGACACGACAAATTCGGGGGCCGACGTCCCAGCGGCAACCACGGTCAAACCAACAATGATCTTGGAAACCCCCATCAACAGCGCCAGACCGACAGCACCGCGAACAATGAACTCACCACCGGCAGTCAAAAGCACAAGACCACCGATAATCTGCAAATAGGGGATGAACTGTTCCAATTCCGGCCTGCTCGTTTGGGGAAATTTCTGATTGTTCCATGCCCTTTTACGGGCCAGCGGAACATGGCATTGCGAACGTAGAATAGCAAGCTGCGTCGTCCCGTCGTAATACCATTCGTCACATCGGTGTGATGCGGTTCCCACACTGGCACGCATACCGAAAGCAATCGTCGCGGTCGCCTGCTCTTAAGACGTGTCATCCATCACAGATGCCCTCTCATACGCGAAATTTCCATAGAAATCATAGGGGTATTTCCGCTATCCTGATTTGAACGACTTCCTTTACACGCCTATCTGCGCCGGACGCATAATCCATCATGTCACACAGCGTTCTTTTCGAGCTGTTCCTTGTCCTGACCGCCGCGGTGATTGCCGTCCCGCTGGCACAGAAATTACGTGCGAACTCGATCATCGGTTTCCTGATCGGCGGCTTTTGCATCGGCCCTTTCGGTTTTGGCCTGATCAGTGACCGCGAAGACATTTCAACCGTCGCCGAGCTTGGCATTGTCTTTCTGCTGTTCATGATCGGTCTTGAATTGTCGCGCGAACGCCTGCGCGTGATTGGGGGCCGGTTCGCGACCCTTGGTTTCCTGCAGATCGGCGTCACGATGGCCGTGATGTTCGGTGTATTGCTGCTGATCAATTACGATATGCCCGCCTCCATCGTGATTGCCGGAGCACTGGCCCTGTCATCAACAGCCATTATCCTTAAACAGCTTTCTGATGAACGCCAGTTGCACACACGTTTCGGGCGTGCAGCCCTTGCCATCCTGCTGTTGCAGGACGTTGCGGTTGGTCCCTTCCTGATCATGGTGCAGGCCGCTGGCAATGCCGGGAGCGAAACCAGCCCCTGGATCAGCGCACTAAGCGGTGTGGGGGCGGTTGCTGTATTGTTGCTGACCGGTCGTTATCTCCTGCCGCGACTGTTTCGGTATATTGCGGCTCTTAAAAACCCGGAACTTTTTGCAATCGGGACCCTGTTTGTCGTTCTGGCTGCCAGCACATTGACCGAAGCCGCGGGCCTTTCAATGGCGCTTGGTGCCTTTATCGCCGGGGTAATGTTGGCCGAAACCGAATTCCGCCATCAGATCGAAGCCGACATTTCGCCATTTCGCGGTGTTTTCCTGTCGCTGTTCTTCATGTCTGTGGGAATGTCGGTCAATGCCAATGTGGTCATCGGTCAGGCCGGAACGATCATTTTGTGGCTGATCGGGCTTCTGGTCATAAAGGCAGCGGTTCTTTTCGGATTGTCCCTGCTGATCGGCTTTAACCGTGCATCTTCAATTCGGGTCGCCATGAGCCTGGCCGCCGGTGGTGAATTCGCCTTCGTCATGCTTGCACTGGCATCGCAGAACGGGGCGGTTCCGATTGACATCGCCGTGATGCTGATCCCGGTGGTTGCGATTTCGATGGGTCTGACGCCGACTTTGATTTCGCTCGGCCACCGCATCGAACAGAAGCTTCATCCAAAGGAAACCGATCAGCTAAGCGAGATCTCGGATGAAACCGACGGCATTCAGAAACATGTTCTGGTGATTGGTTGCGGGCGCGTCGGCCGGGTTCTGGCCCGTCTGCTGCGCACCAAGGAAATCCCGTTTATCGTTCTGGAATCCGATGCCCAACAGGTTTCGCGTGGCCGAGCCGAAGGTCTGCCTGTTTATTTTGCCGATGGGTCCCGACCGGAAACATTTCGTGCCGCCCATACCGAACAGGCCCATATTGCCGCCGTTGCCATGGGCAACCCGCACGCAACCGAAAAGACCGTCGCCTTGCTGCGACAGCATTATCCGCATCTGAAAATCTTTGCCCGTGCCCAGGACATCACCCATATCGGTCCGCTGTCACGCAGTGGTGCCGATGCGGCCATCCCCGAGGTACTTGAAACCGGTTTACGCCTGTCCGATCACGTTCTGGCGGCCTGCGATATCCCGCAGGAAGATATCGATATCGAAATAGCCAAGTTCCGGCGTGCCGATATGCTGCTGATGAACGAACTTGCCCCGCGCACCGCGCGCCAAAAAACCGAAGACCAGGCACAAAAAACTGCCAAACCGGCAAAATCCAGGAAAAGCACCTGAAACACAAAGACCCCCATCACGAGAATGGGGGTCTTTCGTTTCGTCTTCCAGAATAACCGCAATCAAGCGGCTTCGACATCCAGTGCATAGCCAGCAGCACGAACCGTGCGGATCACATCGCGCGTTCCCTTGACGTCATTCAATGCCTTGCGCAGACGACGAATGTGAACGTCAACCGTGCGGGTTTCGACATAGATATTCGGCCCCCAAACCGCATTCAGAAGCTGCTCGCGCGAGAAAACCCGCCCCGGATGTTCCAGGAAATAACGCAGCAGACGGAATTCGGTTGGGCCAAGATGGATAGCCTTGCCGTTACGACTGACACGATGGGCGGCCAGATCCATTTCGATATCGGAATAGATCAACTGCCCTTGTGGTTGCGCCGGACCGGATCGACGCAGAAGTGCGCGAATACGGGCCAGCAATTCACCAATCGCAAACGGCTTGGTTACATAATCATCGGCCCCGGTATCAAGGCCGCGGATGCGGTCGCCTTCTTCGCCACGCGCCGTAACCATGATCACCGGCAAATCGCGGCTTTCAGGCTTCCGGCGGATCTGGCGGCAAACCTCGATCCCTGACATCACCGGCAGCATCCAGTCCAGAAGGACCAGATCGACATGGGTTTCGGCCAGAATTTTCAACGCTTCGTCACCGTCCCCGGCTTCGACAACCTGCATCCCCTCGCGTTCGAGGTTGTAGCGCAACATGGTTACGATTGCAGCTTCGTCCTCGACGATAAGAACCGTTGGGTCCATCTTCCTATGCTCCAGTGTCACTCATTCGGTTCTACGACGGCAAAGTTCGCCGCGTCATTTTTTGGCCGAGTATCCATCGGCAGGTCTTCGCCCTTGATCCGGTAATAGATCGTTTCGGCAATGTTGGTCGCATGATCGCCAATACGTTCGATATTCTTGGCGATAAACAGCAGATGGGTCGATGCCGTGATGTTACGCGGATCTTCCATCATATAGGTCAGCAGTTCACGGAACAGGGAATTGTACATATCGTCAACTTCCTGATCGCGCGCCCAGACACGCTGGGCCTTTTCCGCATCACCTTCGATATAGGCATCCAGAACGTCCTTGATGATTTCCTGGCACAGCTTGGCCATGTTCGGGATCACCTGAACCGGGCGGATCGGCGGCACCTGGTTAAGAACCTGCGCACGCTTGGCGATATTTTTCGCCAGATCACCGATACGTTCTAGATCGTTGGACAGTTTAAGCGCGGTCACCACCTGTCGCAGGTCATCTGCCATCGGCTGACGCAGGGCCAGAAGACGTACGGCAAAATCCTGCACTTCCTGTTCCAGCGTATCGATACGGTGATCGGAAAGAATGACCTTCTCGGCCAGTTCAGAATCCCGTTTAACGATCGCACGAATGGCGGAAATCAGCTGACTTTCGGCAAGCCCGCCCATCTGCGAAATGATGTTGTTCAGACGGGTCAGTTCTTCGTCAAACGAACTGACGATATGATGTTTCTCATCGACCATCGAAAATACTCCTGCCCGGACTTAACCGAAGCGACCCGTAATGTATCCCTTGGTGCGCTCGTCCTTGGGATTGGTGAAAATCTGATCGGTTTCGCCCACTTCGACCAGCTTGCCGAGATGGAAAAACGCCGTGCGCTGCGACACGCGGGCAGCCTGCTGCATGGAGTGCGTCACGATCACAATGGTGTAGTTCGAACGAAGCTCGTCGATCAGTTCCTCGACCTTTGCGGTTGCAATCGGGTCAAGTGCCGAACACGGTTCATCCATCAGGATGACTTCGGGGCTGACGGCAACCGCACGTGCAATGCAAAGACGCTGCTGCTGCCCACCAGAAAGACCGGTTGCCGGTTCCGGCAGACGGTCTTTGACTTCTTTCAGTAGACCCGCCCGTTCAAGCGAGGTCATGACGATTTCATCGAGCTCGTCGCGCGAATTCACCAGACCGTGAATACGTGGGCCATAGGCCACGTTGTCATAAATCGACTTCGGGAACGGGTTCGGTTTCTGGAACACCATGCCAATGCGCGCGCGCAACTGAACAACGTCGATTGCCTTGTCATAGATATCACGGTCATCAAGCGTTACCTTGCCCTTGATCGTGACACCGTCAATCGTGTCATTCATGCGGTTCATGCACCGCAGGAAGGTTGATTTGCCGCAGCCCGACGGGCCGATAAGTGCTGTGACCTGACGTTCGACAATGTCAAGATTGACATCAAAAAGCGCCTGGTTGTCGCCGTAGAAAAGATTGAGGTCACGGGCCGTCATTTTCGGGCTAGTGACTGACGGCTCTGCCGTCATTGCGCTTTGAGTTACAACAGCCATTTTACCACTTCCGTTCAAATTTCTTGCGCAGATACACGGCCAATCCGTTCATCAGAATCAGGAAGCCCAGCAAGACCATGATGGCCGCCGAAGTCTTCTCGACAAAGGCACGTTCCGGACTATCCGCCCACAGATAAATCTGCACCGGCAGAACTGTCGCCGGATCAAGTGCCCCGCCCGGGATATCAACAATAAACGCCACCATACCGATCATCAGAAGCGGTGCGGTTTCCCCAAGAGCCTGCGCCATGCCGATGATGGTCCCGGTCAGAATACCGGGCATCGCCAGCGGTAACACGTGATGGGTCACCGTCTGAACCGGCGACGCCCCAAGACCAAGGGCAGCCTGCCGGATCGACGGCGGCACTGCCTTGATCGCCGCACGTGATGCGATGATGATGGTCGGCAATGTCATGAGGGCCAGCGTCAGACCACCAACAACCGGGGCCGACCGCGGCAGGTGCATGACATTAAGGTAAACCTCAAGCCCGAGAAGACCGAACACGATCGACGGCACAGCCGCAAGGTTGTTGATGTTGACTTCGACAATCGTCGTGAACCGGTTTCGCGGTGCAAATTCTTCCAGATAGATCGCCGCCAGAACACCAATCGGAAACGACAGTATCAGTGTCACAACCAGGGTATAGAAAGACCCGACCGCAGCGCCCCAGATCCCGGCCAATTCCGGTTCGCGGGAATCACCATTGGTAAAGAACCGCGTATGGAACTGCTTTTCGACCGATCCTTGAGAGACCAGTGTATTATACCAACCAATTTCCTGATCGTTCAGGCGACGGTCGCCTTCGTCTGTGTTTGCACTGATATAACCTTTGTTGAGCATATCAAAGTCGTCACCGGAAATCAGCCAGACCTTCCGGGTCTGTCCGATCAGAGACGGATTTTCAAGCACCCTCTCGCGCAGATCATAAGATGCCCCGCCCGAAACAATGTCATAGAGATCACGCCGTTCGCTACGTCCGCTCACTTCCGGGAACTGTTTGCTCAGTGCATCCCTGATCAGACTATCAAAATTGGCCCTGCCAATAATTGCCGGATCACCTGTTCCGTCCGGATCAATCTTGGCCGGGTCGAAAAAGATTTCCATCTGAACATAGGTCTGGAAAAAGGCACTATAACCTTTCGAAATGATCGAATAGCCAAGCACAACCAGCGCCATAAGAGCGATGGCAATTGCGCTTAAGCCGTAAATCTTGAACCTGCGTTCCGCTGCGTAACGTTTTTTAATGTTACGTGCCAATTTCGGGCTGTCCCAGTCAACCGGCGTGTGCAGATTGCCAGAGATCACTTTTGCGGCGGCTCTGTCTTCCATAAGCGATGCCATATCAGTCATATTTCTCGCGATACTTCTGAACAACCTTAAGGGCAAACACGTTCAGACCCAAGGTGATAAGGAAAAGAAGCAGACCCAGTGCAAATGCCGACAGGGTTTTGGCACTGTCGAATTCCTGGTCACCGACCAGAAGTGTTACGATCTGCACGGTAACAGTGGTCACGGCCTGCAACGGGTTTACCGTCATGTTGGCGGCAAGTCCGGCAGCCATCACAACGATCATGGTTTCCCCAATCGCACGCGACACCGCCAGCAATACCGCACCAACAATACCGGGCAGGGCTGCGGGGAAAATCACATGCCGAATGGTTTCAGACCTTGTTGCACCAAGGCCATATGATCCGTCGCGCAACGACTTCGGCACCTGTGACATGACATCATCAGACAGCGATGACACGAACGGAATGATCATGACCCCCATGACCAGACCCGCAGCCAGCGCACTTTCGGAACTGACATCAAGTCCAAGCACAGCACCATTGTCGCGCAAGAACGGAGCAACTGTCAGGGCAGCAAAGAAGCCGTACACAACCGTCGGAACACCGGCCAAAATTTCAAGGGCAGGTTTGGCAACCGCCCGGAATTTCGGCGATGCATATTCACCCATATAGATGGCAGAGAACAAACCGACCGGCACCGCCACAAACATTGCAATCAGCGTAATCAGCAATGTTCCAACAAAAAGCGGGATTGCGCCAAATGCACCGTCGGACGCCACCTGATCTGCGCGGATGGCCGTCTGCGGGCTCCATTCCAGACCGAACAGGAAGTCCAGCGGGCTGACCTTGCCAAAGAAATGCAGCGCTTCAAACAAAAGCGAGAAAACAATGCCGACCGTCGACAGGATGGCAATCGCCGAACACACGATCATGATATAGCGAAACAGCCGTTCGACATTGTTTCGCGCGCGCATTTCCGAAGAAATCCGGCGGTAAGACAGAGCCAAGCCCACCAGGGCAACAGACACCATCACAACAATAAGAGCAGCATTTGCGATGGTGTTAAGATTGGCAAGCCGATGGCCGGCCTCTACAATCTCGGGAGAAACGGTAAGATGTTCCCCGCCTCCGGCAGCAATTTGCGAGATGCTGTTAAGCGCCAAAGATAACAGCCCGGAATTGGACGTCACTTCTTCGGGAAGATCGGCAACGATCATTGTCTGAATGATCGTCCCTTCAAACATCATCCAAACCAGCAAAAGGCCCAAAGCCGGCAGGCCGCACCACAACGCCGTATACATCCCGTAATGCGCAGGCAGCGAATGAAGATTGCTGTATCGACCGTTCGACAGGGCAACCGCGCGCTGTCGACCGAAATAAAATGACACGGCACACAGGAGTGCCACAGCAAGCAGCAAATAGGTCAGGGACATTGCGATTAATCCATTTGCCAAAGAATGACCAAAAAACTTGGTGCGCGTTTAAGGCAGGTCCAAGAATAAATCAATTAAAGCCTGAAAACAAAGAAACCGGTGGCAGAAAAGGCTGCCACCGGTTGAAAGATCGCGTTACATGCTCAGCGGAGCAAGGTTCAGCGCAGCATTACGAACTGCTTCACGCTCGGCCGCATCCATCGGGATGAGACCACGGTCAGCAAGGTAACCTTCGTCACCAAATGCTTTGTCGGAGGTGAATTCGGTCAGATATTCTTTGATACCCGGAATGGTACCAACATGGGCGTTCTTGACATAGAAGTACAGCGAACGCGAAACCGGGTAATCACCAGCAGAGATGGCTTCGAAGGTCGGCTCAACACCGGCAATCAGGGAACCCTGAAGTTTGTCGCCGTTCTGATCAAGGAACGAGAAGCCGAAGATGCCAAGCGCATCATGGTTTGCTTCGAGTTTCTGAACGATCAGGTTGTCGTTTTCACCGGCTTCAACATAGGCACCGTCTTCACGAACGCCTTTGCAAACTGCACCGTGCTGATCTTTGTTGTCCTTGATTGCCTTAATGGCTTCGAAGGAGTCACAGGCTTCTTCAAGTACCAGCTCGGTGAAGGCATCACGGGTACCGGAGGTCGGGGGCGGGCCGAGAACTTCGATTTTAACGTCCGGCAGGCTCGGGTCGATTTCGGCCCAGGTGCTGTACGGGTTATCGATCAGCGACTTGCCGTCTTTCGAAGGAACGGTTTTGGCCAGCGCCAGGAAGATCTGTTCTTTGGTCAGGTCAAGACGCGGAGCATCTTTGGAGTTCGACAGAACGATACCGTCGTAACCGACTTTGACTTCGGTGATTTCGCTGATGCCGTTTTTGGCACAGGTTTCAACTTCGGACTTCTTGATGCGACGCGAAGCATTGGTAATGTCCGGATGCTGTTCGCCAACACCGGCGCAGAACAGCTTCAGACCACCGCCGGAACCGGTCGATTCAATAACCGGTGTCTTGAACGAGGTGGTTTTACCGAATTCTTCAGCAACCGCAGTTGCGAACGGGAAAACGGTGGACGAACCAACGATACGAATCTGGTCGCGTGCCTGAGCCGCGCCAACAAAGGCAACGCTCATCAGCGCCGCAACAGCAAGAGTCTTCTTCATGGTAAATTCCCCAGTAATTGTTCCAAACCGGAACGGTGCAACGATCTGCGAGGCGGACTCTAACGCTGGGTGCTTACGGTATTGCGTCACTTTTGTTAACATTATGTGACAACGCATCGGAGATGAAAAAGACCTCGAAAAAACCTTTATTTATCAAAGGTTTTCTAAAATAGATCCGGGCCGGAATCAAAACTGGAACCGGCATTTTTCCTGTTTCCAGCCGCAGGTTTTACAGTCTTCGTTACATAAACTGTAACATTGCCCCGAAACATCACCCGGACTGGATAGACGACGCCACGGCAGCAGACCATCAACTGTTTTCGGTTTCCCTGCCTTTACAAAGTCCCCTGAAAACACGAAGCTTGTTCATAAGATATCAATCCGTTGGGAACAAAGTAGCGCAGAACTGCGCAAAAGGGAGACGACCATGAGCACTTCGCTCGACGAGATTCAGGCACTGATCCAGAAGCTTTCCGGTGAACTGGGCGACATGTCCGAAGCCGCATCACGCCACATCGATGACCTGCATGTCGCGGTCAACAACATTGCGTCTCATGTCCTTGCCATGGAAGCCGTCATTGCGGTGATGGCAACAAAGGTCGATGTCAGCGAAGCCGAAGTTCAGAACTGGATTCGCGAAAAAACCGCTGCTTTTGCCGAAGACAGCAGCGAAGGTTCTGCCGCCGAAAGTATCGCCACCAGCCTGCTTGCGAAATAAGCGGTTTCGCAAGCAGTCTCTGCCAGATTGCATAAAAGCCCGCACGACGCAACGTCGGCGGGCTTTTGCATTTAGACGTCCAAACCGTTGTCTAGGCGATCTTTTCAGCATAGTACGGCAAAAGCTTTTCGGGGGTCGGTCCCCCCGCTGCCCAGTCAAGCAATTGCACCGTATGCACAACTTTCAACGCATCGGTTTCAAGCTGCACCATGCAGCCGATATTGCCCGTCGCAACCAGATCCGGTGCCGTGTTTCTGATATTGCCAAGTTTGCGGTCGCGCAATTTGCCCGCGATTTCAGGCTGCAACAGGTTATAAACCCCCGCCGACCCGCAGCATAAATGCCCTTCGGCAATTTCAAGCACCTCGTACCCGGCCTTTTTCAGAAGGTCGCGCGGTTCACGAATGATCTTCTGACCATGCTGCATCGAACATGCCGAATGATAGGCAACCCGCGCCCCGCCATGAGTCGCCCCGGCAAAACGATCCGCCGGGACATCAATCCCTGCCAGATATTCGGTCACATCACAGGCAAGGTCGGAAATTTTGGCCGCTTTCGCCGCGTAGTTCCGATCATGGCGCAACATGTGCCCGTAATCCTTGACCGTTGTGCCACATCCCGATGCCGTAATGACAATCGCATCAAGCCCCTCGCCCGCAAGTTCCCGGCTCCAGGCATCAATGTTGGCTTTGGCCTGTTGATGGGATTGCGCTTCCTTTCCCATATGATGGACAAGCGACCCGCAACAACCCGCCCCTTGGGCCACAACGATTTCGATGCCAAGGCGTGTCAGTAAACGAACGGTTGCCTCGTTTATCTCGGTCTCAAGAACCTGTTGCGCACAGCCGGTCAGGATGGCGACCCGGCCTTTGCGTTGACCAATTGCCGGGATCACCTGCGGCTTGTCGACCCAGCTTGGCGGCGGCATATGGCGCGCCCCCATTTTGACCATGCCCTTCAGACGGCCCGGCAAAAAGCGTGCGAATGGCGATGCCAGTTTCGCCCCGATCAGGGAAAGCCTGAAAAGCGTCGGATTTGGCACGACAATCGATAAAATCCGGCGCAACCATTTATCTGCAAACGGCCGGTCATAGGTTTCTTCGATATGGGCGCGCGCATTGTCGATCAGGTGCATGTAATCGACACCCGATGGGCATGTCGTTGTGCAGGACAGGCACGACAGGCACCGATCAAGATGTTTGACCACCTTTTCTGTCGCCGGTTTATCGTTTTCCAGCATGTCCTTGATCAGGTAAATCCGCCCGCGCGGACTATCAAGTTCATCCCCCAAGGTCACAAAAGTCGGGCATGTCGCGGTACAGAACCCGCAATGCACGCATTTGCGAAGGATCTGTTCACTTTCGGCAATTGCCGGGTGGGCAAGCTGGGCGGCGGTAAAGTTCGTTTGCATTACGCGTTCCCCCGCTTGGCAATCATGTGTCCGATCCGGCCCGGATTAAGGATACCTTCAGGGTCAAAATTCTCGCGGATTTTGGCATTGATGCGGGCCAAAGCCGCGTCCTCGGCATGGAAAACCGGCACCTGATTTCTAATATCTTCGGGCGCGCGCACCAGAACCGCCCGCGCATCGTGAGACACGGCAATGTCGCGCACTTTATCGGCCATCGCATCACCCCCGGCCAGTTGCAGCCAGGTTTGCGCCCCGGCCCAATCCATCATGATCTTCCCGCCGGTTTCGTCGGCCAGTTTCGCAGCAATCGCACCGCCAGATGCCGGTGGCCCGGAAACACGCCATAGCAATCCGATCCCCCCTGCAAACGGGGCAACATCGGCAACCGCCTGCCAGAACGCGTTGCTGTTGGCGCTATGAAGTTCTTCACTGGCACCGATATCGGCCAGAAGCTTACGCAATGCCTCGCACCGCCAGGCAACCGAGGGTGCAGGACCTTCAACGCGCAGCGCGACAATACCGGTCCCGATGCCGGTCACAATGTCCAGACCAAGTTTTACAACCTGTTCCCGCGCAATCCATGCGGCGGCCGAAACCTCGTTCTCGCTGCCCAGGGCGCGCGTCATGGCACTGCCTGCAATTTGCATATCGTCACAGGCGATCAGAACAGTTCGGGTTTTCTCGTCGCGCGGCATGACTTTCATGGTGATGGTATGCATCACGCCAAGCGTGCCAAACGATCCCGCCATCAGCTTTGACAGATCAAACCCGGTTACGTTCTTCATGACCCGTCCACCGGATTTAAAATCCTCGGCCCGGCCGCTGATGGCTTCAAATCCCAAAAGATGATCGCGTGCCGCACCGACCTTGATCCGGCGCGGTCCCGAAAGATTGGACGCAATCAGTCCGCCAATCGTTCCGGCATGATCCGCAACACCATCGGCGAGCAACCCCGGAAAATTTCCGGGTTCAAAATGGAATTGCTGGTTCTTATCGCGCAGTAACGCGTGAATTTCGGCAAGAGACGTGCCCGCCCGCACAGAAACCACCAGTTCTTCCGGTTCATAAAACATGACCCCGGTCAATTTCGACAGGTCCAGAACATGGTCGGCTGCTACCGCATGCCCATATGTTTTCTTGCTGCCCGATCCAATGATTTCAAGCGGGTTTTTTGAACCAAGCGCCCAACTGATGGCCTCACGCAATTGTTCGGGCGTGGTGGGGGATATGACTTCCGTCATTGCGGCTTCTCTCTTCCTCTCCTGATCCTTGCCAACCGGTTGGTGGGAACCGGTGGCAGGATTATTTTTCTTCTCGTCTCTCGTTCCGACCTAAAAGCGCGGGATATCCGGGAATTTGTTGGCGACTTCGCGCGCATGCAGGGTTTTAAGTTCGCCACAGCCATGCAAGGTCGGGAAAACCTTGCCGGGATTAAGCAATTCATCCTCGTCAAACGCCAGCTTCAGGCGTTCCTGATGTTTCATGTCATCTTCGGTGAACATTTCAGGCATCAGATCGCGTTTTTCGACGCCAATCCCGTGCTCGCCCGACAAAACCCCGCCGACCTCGACACATAGTTTCAGGATATCGGCACCAAATGCCTCGGCCCGTTCCAGTTCGCCGGGCTGATTGGCATCAAACATGATCAGCGGATGCAGATTGCCGTCGCCTGCATGAAAAACATTGGCAACCCGCAACCCGTGGCGTTGCGACAAAACCTGCATCCCGGTCAGGACTTCGACCAGACGTCGGCGCGGGATGGTGCCATCCATACAGATATAATCGGGCGAAATACGGCCAATCGCCGGAAAGGCATTCTTGCGCCCCGACCAGAACAGCAGCCTTTCATCCTCGCTTTCGGAGATACGCGAATAAACCGCACCGCATTCACTGGCAATCGCGCCCACCCGTTCAATCAGATAATCGACCTCGACCTTTGGCCCATCGAGTTCGACAAGCAGCAACGCCTCGACATCAAGCGGATAACCCGCATGGACGAAATCCTCGGTCGCCTTGATGGCCGGGGCGTCCATCATTTCAAGACCGCCCGGAATGATCCCGTCGGCAATGATCCGGGCAACGCAATTGCCGCCCTCCTCGCTACTGTTAAAGCCAAGCAGAAGCGCGCGCGCCGTTTCAGGCTTTCGCAGAATGCGCACCGTGACTTCGGTAACGATGCCAAGCAACCCTTCGGACCCGGTAATCACCCCCAAAAGGTCATAGCCCGACTGATCCAGTCCCTTGCCCCCGATCCGAAGGATTTCACCCTCGATCGTGACCATTTCAACACCAAGGACATTGTTGGTGGTTAGTCCGTATTTCAGGGAATGCACACCACCCGAATTTTCCGCGATATTGCCGCCAATCGAACAGGCGATCTGGCTGGACGGGTCCGGGGCATAATAAAACCCCTTATGTTCGACCGCGCGCGTGATCCCAAGATTGGTCACACCGGGCTGCACGACGACCGCCCTGTTGTCCCAGTCGATATCCAGAACGCGGTTAAACTTCATCATACTGATCGTGATCGCATCCGCCATCGGCAACGCACCGCCCGAAAGGCCGGTGCCCGCCCCACGTGGAACGACACGAATTTTGTGGGTATGGCAATATTTCAGAATGGCCGCGACCTGCCCGGTATTTTCGGGCAGGACCACGATCATCGGAAGCTGGCGATAGGCCATCAACCCGTCGCATTCATAGGGCCGGAGCCGGTCTTCATCAACAATAACCCCGCCGTCGTTGGGAACGATGTTCCGCATGGCAGCAATGATGTCCTTGCGACGTGCAAGGGTCGATTGATCCGGCTCAGGCATCCTAAGCATGCGACGTTTACTCCCTTAATTCGATCAGCAAATCCTTGCTGTCGACCTGTGTACCGGCGGGGGCATGAATGGTCGCCACAACCCCGTCCCTTTCCGCATGAACCGCGGTTTCCATTTTCATCGCCTCAAGCGAACACATCACATCGCCCGCCTTGACCTTCTGGCCCTCGGCAACATGGACCTCGACGACAAGGCCCGGCATCGGGGCCGCGATATGAAGCTGGTTACCATCCTCGGCCTTTGGCTTGACCTTGCCCGTGGCGGCCAATGTCTTATCGGCAACCTTGACTGTCCGGGGCTGGCCGTTCAGCTCAAAGAACACGGTCCGATTGCCTTCCTCGTCCCCGCCTTCGGAGGTCGCGAGATAGCGGATCACAAGCGTCTTGCCCTTTTCCAGATCGACGGAAATCTCGTCATTCTGGCTCATGCCATAGAAGAAGATCGGGGTCGGCAGGATCGAAACATCGGCGTTGTGACTACGATGTTCGGCATATTCAAGGAACACCTTGGGATACATCACATAGGATGCAACCTCGGCATCACTGATGCTGCGATGGGTTTTCTTTTCGATTTCCTTGCGGGTTGCTTCGAAATCAATCGGGGCCATGGATTTGCCCGGTCGATCCGAAAGGGCTTCGGCCCCCTTAAGCACCTTGCGCTGAAGGGCTGGCGGGAAGCCACCAACCGGTTGACCGATTTCACCACGGAAGAACGAAATGACACTATCGGGGAATGCGATGTCCTTTTTCGGGTCCAGCACATCCTTTTCGGTAATGCCCGACGTCACCATCGTCAACGCCATGTCACCGACAACCTTCGAGCTTGGCGTCACCTTGACGACATCGCCAAACATCTTGTTGACTGCGGCATAAGCTTTGGACACTTCCGGCCAGCGTTCCTCGATACCAAGGGAACGTGCCTGCTGGCGCAGGTTGGTATATTGGCCGCCGGGCATTTCATGGACATAAACATCCGATGTACCGCTGCGGATATCGCTTTCAAATCCGGCATAATACCGCCGGACCTGTTCCCAATAGGTCGAAACTTCTTTAAGCGCCTCGGTATTAAGCCCCGGATCACGTGGTTGCCCGATATAGTTATTGGCAATCGAACCAAGGTTTGGCTGAGATGTCAGGCCAGACATCGAATCCATGGCTGCATCCACCGCATCCACCCCGGCATCAATCGCGGCAATCACGGTGGCCGCCGAAATGCCGCTGGTATCGTGGGTATGGAAATGGATCGGAATATTGACCGTATCCTTCAACGCCTTGATCAGGGTCGTTGCCGCCGCCGGACGCAGAACCCCCGCCATATCCTTAAGCCCCAGGATATGCGCACCGGATGCCTCAAGCTCCCGGGCCATTTTGACATAGTAATCAAGGTTATATTTCGGGCGTTTCTCGTCAAAGATATCGCCCGTATAGCAAATGGTTGCTTCGCACAGCTTGTCGGTTTTCAGAACCGCATCCATGGCAACCTTCATGTTTTCGACCCAGTTCAGGGAATCGAACACACGGAAAACATCCATGCCGTGTTCTGCCGCCTGCTTGACGAAATATTCGACCGCATTGTCGGGATAGTTGGTGTAACCGACCGCATTCGACGCCCGCAACAGCATCTGTGTCAGGATATTGGGAACCCGTTCACGCAGTTTGACCAGACGATCCCACGGATCTTCTTTCAGGAACCGCATCGCGACGTCAAACGTCGCCCCGCCCCAGCATTCCAGCGAAAACAGTTCCGGCAGCCCATGCGCATAATAAGGCGCGATTTCAAGCATATCGAAGGTTCGCATCCGGGTCGCCAGCAACGACTGATGGGCATCACGCATCGTGGTATCGGTGATCAGAACGCGTTTCTGATCCTTCATCCAGCGTGAAAAGCCCTCGGCCCCCAACTGGTCAAGCTTCTGCTTGGTGCCCGGGCGGATTTCACCCAGATCAATCGATTTCGGCATCACCGGCGCATGCAGGTTTGTCGGCACCACCCGGCCTTCGACCTCCGGGTTACCGTTGACCGTAACCTCGCCAATGAAACGCAGCAAACGGGTCGCGCGGTCGCGACGGCGCACGAATTTGAACAGTTCGGGCGTTTCATCAATAAACCGCGTGGTATATTCACCGGCCCTGAATTTCGGATGATTGATCAGGTTTTCAAGGAAGGCCAGGTTGGTCGCAACACCGCGAATACGAAACTCGCGAAGGGCACGGTCCATACGGTCGACCGCTTCGCGCGGGGTACTTCCCCATGCGGTGACCTTTTCCAGCATACTGTCATAAAACGGGGTGATCACCGCCCCGGAATAGGCCGTGCCACCATCCAGACGGATGCCAAAACCGTTGGCCCCGCGATACACCTTGATGATCCCATAATCGGGCACAAAGCTGTTTTCAGGGTTTTCCGTCGTGATGCGGCACTGAAGCGCATGATCACGCAGCTTGATCTTGTCCTGCCACGGAATGCCGGTTTCCGACGGGAAACCGATGCGTCCCCCCTGCGCAACAAGGATTTGCGCCTTCACAAGGTCAAATCCGGTCACGCATTCCGTCACGGTATGTTCAACCTGGATGCGGGGATTGACCTCGATGAAGTAAAACTTGGATGTATCAACATCCATCAGGAATTCGACGGTCCCCGCATTGACGTAATTCGCAGCCTTGCCCAGACGAAGGGCTGCTTCGCAAAGTTCCTTGCGCTGTTCTTCGTCAAGGTAGGGGGCGGGTGCGCGTTCAACGACCTTCTGGTTGCGGCGCTGAACCGAACAGTCGCGTTCAAACAGATGCACCAAAGTGCCATGCGTATCACCCAGAAGCTGGACTTCGACATGGCGGGCGCGACGGATCAGTTTTTCAAAATAAACCTCGTCATTGCCAAATGCAGCGGCGGCTTCGCGTTTGGCGGCCAGAACCTGCTTGGAAAGATCCTTGGAATTCTCGATGACGCGCATCCCGCGGCCACCACCGCCCCAACTGGCCTTCAGCATGATCGGATAACCGACCTGATCGGCGATGCGGGTAACTTCATTCATATCGTCAGGCAATGCACCCGATGCCGGCATTACGGGCACACCGGCACTTTCTGCCAGATTACGCGCGGCAACCTTGTTGCCCAATGTCCGCATGACTTCGGAATCAGGACCGATAAACGTTATTCCGGCCTCGGCACAGGCGTCGGCAAAATCGGGGTTCTCAGACAGAAACCCATAGCCCGGGTGAATGGCATCAACGCCAGCTTCACGGGCAACACGCAGGATATCCTCGATATCAAGATAGGCGCGAATGGGTTTGTTGCCCTTGCCAACGGTGTAACTTTCGTCGGCCTTGAACCTGTGCAGGGCAAAACGGTCTTCGTCGGAAAAGATGGCAACTGTGCGAATGCCAAGCTCGTTGGCGGCACGCAGAACACGAATCGCGATTTCACCGCGGTTCGCGACCAGAAGTTTACGGATACGCTTTGGTGCAGAACGCGTCATGGACACCGGGCTCCTACCAGATTTGTAGGGCAGGTGCGTCCCTGTGCGCCCCTGCCGAAAACCAAGAGAAACGCCACGATATGATCCCGGAATGCGTTGCGGTGCGGGATGCCTGCAACGCCATACCATCTGTGGCGATAAAGGATGTCTGTCACGTTAAAACGCGTGCAGCGCATCCAGGGTTCCTGGCGCCCGGTGGGCAGGCGACGTGTCTGATATATGCGCAATGCGCTGCCTCTGTCAAAGCATGATCTTCGAAATTGGTAATACCAATTTCACTTTATCGCAGCCAGTGTCTTTTCACCATGTGGAAAATCGCGCCTGCGCCTAATGCAACCCAAAGGTTCAAAACCTGTTATCAGGCGCAGACTTTTGGTGCTTTTGTGATATTGTCCGGCCCGAAAATTCTTCCTGTATCCGAGACTGTTGTGCCCATGCGGAAAATCAATCTTCGACTAAAGTTTTTGCTGCTGTCGATCCTGCCACTGGTTCTGGCCGCTGCGGCAATATCGTATCTGGTATTTGCACAGGCCGAACGACTGGCCGAAGCAGAAATCAGAACGTTCGAACGCAACATTCTCGAAGCCCGCAAGGAAGAGCTTAAAAGCTATCTTGAACTCGCCCTTGCTTCGATAGATCACATTTATTCGGTCGCAAGCCCGCTGGATGCCGTTTCCAAGGAACGGGTCAAAAGCATCATCGAAGACCTGTCCTATGGCGAGGATGGCTATTTCTTTATCTATGACCGTGATGGTACGGCCCTTGTCGACCCGCCACAGCCATGGCGTCTGGGGCGCACATATTGGAACCTGCGCGATTTGAACGGAAATTCCGTCATTCAGGCGCTGATTTTCAATGCCGAAAAAGGTGGTGGTTTCCTGCGCCATGTCTGGGAAAAACCGTCAACCGGCGAACCCGCCGAAAAAATCGCCTATTCCCTGATGCTTGAAAAATGGGGCTGGATGATCGGTACCGGGATTTATATCGATGACATTTCCGAACAGGTGAAGGAAATCGAGACCGAGGTATCATCCCATATCCGTGACACGACAATATCGATTGTCGGCATCACCATTCTGGCGGTTTTGCTCGTCGGCATTTCGGGCACCGTCGTCACCCTTTCGGAACGCAAACTTGCTGATTCCAAGCTAAAGGAACTGACCCATCGGGTTGTTGATGTGCAGGAACAGGAACGTTTGCGGGTGTCGCGCGAATTGCATGACGGCATCAGCCAGATTCTTGTTTCCGTCAAATATTCGGTAGAAACCGCAATCGCACGCCTGGGACCGGAAAAGAATGCCGCGACCGAACCGATGGAAAAGGCCGCCAAGCGATTGCAGGATGCCATCCACGAAGTCCGTCGCATATCGCGCGACCTACGCCCGGCGGTTCTCGATGATCTTGGCCTGCGCCCGGCCATTGAAAGCATGTGCAAGGAACTGGCAGACCGGTCCGACATGCAGATTGATGTCAAATCGGACAATATCGATGTTGTTCTTGATATCGCGAAAAAGACGACACTGTATCGGGTCTTGCAGGAAACCCTGACCAATATCGAACGTCACGCCGATGCCACGCATATCAAGGTCACGATCCGCCGCGAAGGTCAAAGTGTCGTGATGAAAATCATCGATAACGGTGTCGGATTTGAAACCAACCGGTATATTCGCAACCGTGATCCGCGTGCGGGGATCGGCCTTCGAAATATGCGCGAACGCATGGAATTCCATGGTGGGGGCATGACCGTCAAATCCGAACCGGACGATGGAACAACCATAACTGCCTATATTCCGGTTTCGCGTGATAATGATCTACCCGTCACCGTCATCAGCGGCTAAGGTGGCAACAGATGTTTCAGCAATGTGACAGAGAACAGAATTGACCATGAGCAGCGCAAATACCCCCTATTCGCCCAACCGTCCCATTCGTGTTTTGCTGTGCGACGACCATGCGCTGGTCATGGATGGCATTCGCTCACGCCTTGAATGCTATGACCATATCGATATCGTCGGCGAGGCTGGAAACGGCATGGAAGCCCTGTCGCTGGCCGGAAATGTCAAACCCGACATCGTTCTGATGGATATCTCGATGCCGGTCATGAACGGGCTGGAAGCCGCCGAAAAATTCCGCGAAACCATGCCCGATATCAAGGTCATCATCCTGACCATGCATGAGAATCCGGAATATCTTCGTACCGCCCGACTGGCAGGCGCGCGCGGCTTTATACTGAAAGATGTATCGTCAAACGACATGGTGCGCGCGATCGAGGCAATTGCAAATGGCGGCGAAGCTTACAGTCCGACATTTGATCGCATCAGCAACACCGAAGGCGTTCCTGACGACGGCATGCCGCTGACCACGCGGGAACGCACCGTCTTGCGGCTTCTGGCCAAAGGTGCCAGCAACAAACATGTCGCCCGCGAACTTGATATAAGTGTTCGTACCGTGGAAACCCATCGCCGCAACATCAAGCGCAAGCTCGACATCGACAGTTCCGCCGGCCTCGTGCGTTATGCGATAGAAAAGGGCCTTGTCACCCTGGACAGCACCGCCTGACGGCACGCCCGAAAAAGTCGTACTATTGTGATGTTTTTCACCTTTTGATCGCTATTAGGTTGAATTTACAAACCAATAGGGTAGATTGCTCAAAGATTTAGAGTGCTTCCATTTAACAGCCTGCGGCGACCGATCCTGTATCTGTCCCGTTCCGTCAGGGGGTTTTGTGAATTACTCCGCGCCGCAATCAACCATGCCAGACATGTTGCGCTGCCGCCGATGCGGCGTCCGGCAACTTGCGCTTTTCAACGATCTGACGGATGACGATTTCAAGCTGGTTCATCTGCCGATTGAGGACATGGCAATTGCCAAACGCGCGATCCTTTACAATGCCGGGGACAATGCAAACGCGCTGTTCACCTTGCGCAGCGGTCTGATCAAATTGACGCATTATCTGGCCGATGGTTCGCAACGGGTTGTGCGCCTCGTCCGTCCCGGTGGCACAATCGGCCTTGAAGCCCTCGTCAGCGACAGCTTTGCCCATCACGCCGAAGCCCTCCAGGACAGCACGCTATGCCGGATTCCGGTTGCGGTTGTTGAAAAACTTGATCGCGAAAGCCCCCATTTACACAAACAGTTGCTCACACGCTGGCATCAGGCGGTAATGGAATCAGATAACTGGTTGACCCAGATGTCGACCGGATCTGCCCGGGAACGTGTTGCACGGCTATGCCTTTATCTGTGTGATGATGCGGATGACAGTTGCGTTCTGCCCGGTCGGGAAGATATTGGCGCAATGTTGGGTATCACCACCGAAACCGCCAGCAGGATCATCGCCGAATTTCGCCGAAACGGTCATCTAAACCCGCGCTGCCGTTCGGAATTCGATCTTGATGTCAAAGCACTTCAGGTCGTCGCCGGACTTGATCACGAAGCAGCCTGATCAGATCGTGCAAAATCCGTCAGCGCATTGCATCGGGCAATGTTGTCTGGAATGCCGAATTTGGCCCGCACGCCTTCGATAGCCGTTCATATTCATCCTGGGTATCTATCGCACGATGGTCTTCGCGCCGCAAAAGATCAATGGCGCGCAAACGGCGTTTGAAATCCTGTCCATACTGGTTCAGTAACCGCCGTTGCAGGCGTTGCACCTCGCCCGCACCAACCGGTCGCATGGCGGCAAAGTCCGCCGTGATTTCGGCGACCATGGCATCAAGTTCCCGCTGGATATCCTGTTCCATATGCTGATTGATCTGCACATGCTGCCCTTCATGGGCATAAACCACATCATATTCACATGTGCCACGCTCTAGCTCGGACGCGACATACACCAGATGCTTGATCACTTCGACCTCGGGGTTAATCCGGATCGGATACAGACAGAATGCCCCAACGCCAACCTCGACCGGCTCCAGCCGCATGTCGAACCGTGCCTGAAGTTCATATTCGGTCAGGCCGGTCACCATATAACGACTTCCCTGATTGGCCCGGTTGTTAAGCCAGCGAACAGACCGATGACGATCCAGCATCGGGTCCTGATTGATAAATGAGAGGCTTGCAACAGGCGCACGCGCGACCGCACAGCTGTTTTGCTGTGCTGCGGCATGATCGCTCGGCGTCACAAACAGAAACACCGTGATCAGAATGCATACTGCAACCGCGCCCCACCTGATCGATGATTTGGGTGCAACGTGTTTCGCCCTTTGATCTGCCATATAAAAGATACGTTAATTCGGTCTGAACGGTTTGATCAATCCATCCCTAACTGTGTTTGACATGGGCAGCGCAATCAACGCAAAGCGGTGTGGTCGGGTCAAATTCCAGACGCTTCTTCTCGATTTCTTCGCCACAATTGTGGCAGAAGCCGTAATCGGCATGCTCGATCCGGGCCAGCGTCTTTTCGATGCGATCAAGTTCGGCAGCACGACGGCGCTCCTGTTCCAGATGCATTTGCTGATCCTGAAGCGCATCCATCCGTGACAGGCGGCCGACGGCCTGCTGATCAAGCTCGACCGGCTTTCGATAATCTTCCGAATGATTTGAATGGGCACTTATATCCGCGCGCCGGTCTTCAAGTCGCTGACGCAAGAATGCAATGTCAATATCGCTACGCTCAGACATTCTGGTCCCTCACCGATTTGTTGCCGCCATAAAACATATATATGGGTAGCGACCGATGCATTTCGCCAAGGGGGGGGATACGAATTTGTTCCACCCCGGCATTCAGCCTTGCCTAGCCACAGTTTCCGCAGGCATCCAACAGCTTCTCCATCGCCGCCTCCGCTTCGTCATCATCGAGTTTTTCGGCCTTCATCTTTTTCTGGATCTTGCAGCACAGTGCAGGACCATCGGCAAAGGCATGGTCTGTCCAGAACGGAATATCGGTGCCGAAATATCCAATCTGATCAAGGAACGACACACCATAATAATACGCCGCCCCGACCGAATTATAAAAAGTCGGGTCATCGATGAACCCGCCATCCGGCGTCATGGATTTGGTCAGACACCAGTCCAGGATCGTGGAAATATCGGCTGATGCCAATTTCTGGCTATCGCTGTCGACTTCCGCCCAGCCAAGGTCAAAGATTTTGGCAACGTCATAATTGTTGTGATTGTTGAAGTCACCATTGTGCTTCCAGCCAAACGGATAGACATCATCACGGATCGCCAGTGTCGTTTTGAAAATAGCGGGCCAAAGCCCGACCTTGCCATGCTGATACGAAATATTGTGGAACGTCAGACTAAGGTCCGGGCTTTTCAGCATATCGCCCGTATCTGTTTCAAACCAGCCGCCCCAATATCCCGATTGCGCGTCCTGCCAATCATCCAGCCAGCTTTTATAAGCTGCGATATAATCGTCGCTAAGATCGAAACCTTTGACATACTGGCGGAAATAATCGCGGATTTCGCTTTTGAAGCACATTTCCGACAAGGCGGCACTGACCGCGCCCAATGCATCGCGACGATCCAGACCATCGGCAAAAATCCGTGATGTTTTCTGACTGTCCAGCCAGGCAACAAGATCGGCGGGTTTGGCAATCGGCGACAGAAAAGTCAGCGGATAATCCGGTGCAATCCCCTCGTCTGCCAGCGCGTTGATCGCATCGATCATCGCATCCACCTTCAGGAACCACTGGTCATAGCATGGTCCCCACGAACCATCGCTTGCCACCTGTTCCTCTGCCCAGTCCTGATCCTTGTTTTTCAGCGATTTTTCAAACTGGGCTATCTTCTTTTCCAGCCCATCCCAGTCAGCGGTATAAAGCAGCAACCACTTGCACTCGATCATATACTGATCGGACGCGGCCATGCTGTTGCCGGTCTGCTGGGCCGCAATCAGTTTTTCTTCCAGCGGGGCAAGCTTGTCGGCATAGGTACCTTTTCTATCGGAATAGTCCGGATCAAAAGCACTGAACTGCTGCTCTATCAAGGAATTGAAATCTGTCACGCTGGCCCCCTGTCATCGATGTGTTCGACGACTTAAAACAGGTGCCGCCCGAAATGCAAAGTGAAACAGAAACAAAGATCAGAAACGACCATCAGTTCTGGGCCAGCCAATTTCTGATCACACGCAATGCCTGTCCAGGATCGGTATCGACAATCCGGTTTGCAATATTGGCCTTGCGACGATCAATTTTCCCGTCAATACCGGCCACAGAAAAACTGTAAGCATCAATGTCATCTCCCTCATCGTTCGGGCGATGACGGCCCGGCGATGATCCCGGCTGATAACGTGGGATCGGTGCCGACGGCTTTGGCCCGGGCAGATACCCCGGATCAGAAGAAGCCTGCCCGGATGATGCAGATTTTTTTGCCATTCAGAAATTGTCTCTCAGATCCGCTCGTTCTGGCAAGAAGAATCACAATTGGTGTCTTTGTCGTCAAATGCCCCACGAAACGGCCCAGAACGAAATTGATCACCGAAAGCTTATATGATGGCAGTACCCATATTAGGTTATGTTAAACTTTAGTCGAATTCGCTGTTGATCCGGGCAAAAGATCATTCCTGTCCAAATGGTCGGGAAACCGGCACAGATCAAGGTCAAAACTCTTGACCTTGGCGTAACTGGGGCCCTTCAATCGCTTCATTTCACGTGGTTCAAGCGAAACCACGGCGGACCGATATGTTGTTTATCGATCCCAAAAGGTGCAAATAGGAAAATTATCCGCCTTTGCGTTGTAAAAACGAACAGCTCGCGCATCTTTAAAAGATCAGGGGAAAATCCGCTTTCAGAACTTTACCCGGAAATGGCTTTAGGATATTCACCACCTAAGAGTAGGATAATCGATACCTTTCGATAAGCATAAGAAATTCAGGGGAAGCCCGAAGTGTACAGGGTAGTGGGTTGCTTTATATCGCTGGTATTATTGCTGGCCGTGGTTTTGACCGCGCCCCGGAATAATGCGTATGCGGCCGAATTCGGCGAAGCGCCGATGCTTGCCGAGATGGTGGCGAACGGCAAATTGCCCCCGGCCGCAGAACGCCTGCCCAAGACCCCGATGATTGTTACCCCGACTGACAAGCTTGGCCAGTATGGCGGCACCTGGATGATGGCGCAAAATTCGGAACGCGATCACGCCCTTCTGATCAGGACGATCGGCTATGAACCGCTTCTGCGCTGGACCCCGCAATGGACAGACACGGTTCCCAACGTTGCTCTTTCGATGCAGGCCAACAGTGACGCGACGGAATTTGTCTTCCGGTTGCGTCCGGGCATGCGCTGGTCAGATGGTGCGCCTTTTACCGCCGAGGATATATCCTTCTGGTACGACGACATTTTACGCAATCCGGCTTTTGGCAATGCGACGCCTGAATGGCTGACCGCAGGCGGAAATCCGGTGCATGTTGAAAAAATCGACGAAACCACGGTCGCGTTCCGCTTCGACACGCCCTATGGGCTGTTTCCGACCTTTCTTGCCCGGCCCGAAGGTGTCGAACCGGTAAGCTATCCCGCCCATTTCCTGAGGCCACTGCTTCCGAAATATAACAGGCACGCAGATGCCGATGCGCAAAAGCTTGGCTTCAAGGATTGGAAAGATCGCTTCCTTTCGGTGTTAGGAACGCCGGGCACCATAGACGATCCCAGCCGCTGGATGAACCCGCAGGTTCCGACCCTGAACGGCTGGTGTCTGACCGGGACATATGGCAAAGACGATCCGCTGGTTGCGGTTCGCAATCCGTTTTATTGGAAAATCGATCCGGGCGGACGTCAGTTACCCTATATCGACCGGGTTTCCTTTGATCTGGTCGGCAGCAAAGATGAAGCCGGTGACACCGCGATCACAGGCAGGGTCAATATGCAGGAACGCCATATTGGACGCCGCGTGGACGAAATTCTTGCGGCCAATAGCAATCTGCAATCCTTCACGCTGATTGAAAGCGACATGAATATCCTGACCCTGTCGCTTAATCTGAACGACAGGGACCCGGTGCTTCGCGACATATTCCAGAACAAGGAATTCCGCGTGGCGCTGTCGCATGCCATCGACCGCGACAGCATCATTGGCCGGTTCGTTCCCGGTGCCCTGCCCCATCAGGCAGCACCACGTCCCGAAAGCCCGCTTTACCACACGGTTCTCGCACGCCAGTTCATTACCTATGATCCGGTACTTGCCGCAAGCCATCTGGCGAATGCCGGTTTGACACGCAAAGACGACGAAGGTTTCCTTCTGCGTCCCGATGGCAAAAGGCTGTCCTTTACCATCGATACCGAAGGCGCATCCCGCTTCGAAATGCTCTCTGCCGTTATCGATTACTGGCGTGATGTCGGCCTTGATGTGACGGCCCGCGACTTATCGCGTGATGTATTTGTCGATATGCGTGAAAAAAACAATCACCATGCCAGCGCATGGGGCGGTGATGGCGGGCTTGATGCCATGGTTCTGCCGATCAACTACCTGCCGGTATCCAGTGAATCATCCTGGTACGCCACCGGTTGGGCACAATGGTATTCCGACCCGAAAAATCCCGACGCGGTTGAGCCCCCGGCCGAGGTTATCCGTCAACTGGAACTCTATAACCAGTTGAAAGCCACCGCAGATGCAGAAAAACAGAATAAACTTATGCGCGATATTCTCGACATCAGCGCAAATCAGTTTTACGTTATGGGAATTGCCTTGCCGCCCAATCGCAAAGGGCTGGTGGCAAAGAACTTCAAGAATGTTCCCAAGGTCATCCCGGCGGCTTGGAGCTATGCCACACCGGCACCAACCAATCCATCCCAGTATTATCTTGAGAGCCAATAACAGAATTCACCGGCAATCAGGCTGGGCCAGGGTTTAGAGGTTGGCGTGAAGAAGCTTTTTGACCGCCTGTTTGGCAGTCTGGTTTTCAAGATCGGGATCGCAATTGTCATTGTCGAAACCATCCTGCTTGGCCTATTCGGTGGTTACTATGTTCAATATTTCGGTGCAGAAATTGATCGGCGGATCGCCGAACAGATCAGTGCGCCCGGTCGCCTGATTCAGGATGAACAGCTCAAGATTTCCGTCATTAGCGATCCCAAGCAGCTTGAACTGCTGTTGGGACCGCATCTTCGCGAAGCCATGGCCATAGGCTTTGATGGTACGATCTATCACGCTATGGACCCGATGCTGATCGGATCCGATATTGCCTCTGTCCCGGATTTCCCCAAAGACCGGCTTTCTGCTGATTTGCGCAGTCAGGTGCTGTTTACCACCGATGGCCCGGATGGCCGCAACATGGTCAGCATCACACCCCTGTTCAGCCTGAATGCCAACCAGCCCTTCATGTTTGCTTATTTCAAGGTCTCGACCCTCGGTCTGGAACAAAGCCAGCGACAGATGCAGTCGGTTCTGCTGATCGGCTCGGTTCTGTGCATTCTGATGACGTCGGGACTGATTTTCCTTTTCATGCAGCAAACCGTTCTGCGTCGCCTGATCACGGCCGCGCAATTTGTTTCTGAAATCCAGTTTGGAAAGCTCAGTGCCCGACTGAAACCGGCTGGTCGCGACGAAATCGGCGCGCTTGAACGTGGCCTGAACACTATGGCCGAAAGCCTGGAGCGGCGCACCAACCAGCACCAGATCGCCCAAGAGGCCCTTCGCGATAGCGAGGAACGTTTCCGCGACTTTACCCTGTCGTCCGCCGACTGGTACTGGGAAATGGGGCCGGACCTTAAAATCGCGTTTGCATCCTACAAATTCTATCAGCTGATCGAAGAACTGAACGGCTCCCCGCAGGGTCAATCCTTTGACAAACTGGGCCTCAAAGCTGAAACAGATCATAGCTGGAACAGTCTGATCAAACGGCTCGAAAGTCATCTTGCATTCCAGAATTTCGAATTTTCCTGGATGTCGCGGGACGGACAAAAACATTTCGGGCGCATCAATGGCGTCCCGGTTTTTGATCTTGATGGCTCGTTCAAGGGATATCGTGGCACCGGTAGTGACGTCACATCACAGCACCGCGCGACCGAAGAACAGCATGCCCTGCAACGTCAGCTCGCCACGTCACAAAAACTCGAAGCCGTCGGTCAGATGGCAGGCGGCGTGGCGCATGAATTCAACAATTGCCTTGCAGGTATTCTAAGCTTTGCCGAAGTAGCTCGCGCGAAAATTGATGATCCGGAACGGGTCAAGGAATATCTGGACCATGTGATTTCCCTTGGCGAACGCGCCACCAGTGTCGCCGATCAGCTTCTGATGTTCTCGCGCCGCCGGATTGATCAGCCGACCGTCGTTCAGGTCGATACAGCCATTACCGAAATGGAAAAGCTGCTGATCACGCTGCTGGAACACCGTATTGAATTGCAAATCTGGGCCAATGATGCCCCGCTATATACGCGGGTTGATCCGACACAGCTTTCGGCCTGCATCCTGAACCTTGCGATCAATGCCCGTGATGCGATGCCCGATGGCGGCACATTGCAGATTTCCTGCTATGGCGCGACAGTCCCGCCTGCGGATGAACGCTCCCCCGATGACGAAGATGACATCTTCCCGAAGGCCGCCGCAGGCGACTATGTCGTGGTAACAGTTCAGGATACAGGTACGGGCATCCCTGCCGACATTCTTGGCAACATCTTCGAACCCTTCTTCTCGACCAAGGAACCCGGCAAGGGCACCGGGCTAGGACTGTCGATCGTTCATAGCTGGGTCGAAGAATCGAACGGCTTTATCGATGTCGAAAGCGTCGAGGGCGAAGGCACGACCTTCTCGATCTATCTGCCGCGCTCCGAAGCCGGAAAGGTCAAGGCATCCGCCTTGCAGGAAATCGACTATTTTCCGGGCAATGGCGAACGGGTTCTGATTGTTGATGATGAGCAATCCCTGCGCACGACCGCCAAGATCATCCTTGAAGATGCCGGCTTTGATGCCCTTGTGGCCCGCAGTGCCGAAGAAGCCCTGCAAATCATTACCGAATCCCATAAAACAGATCGCATTGATGTCATTCTGACCGACGTTGTGATGTCGGGACTGAGCGGACCGCAACTTGCGATCGAAGCACAACGTCAATATCCCGATCTGGCCGTCGTCTTCATGTCGGGCTATCCGGCACGCACACGCAAGGAAATGGAAAAGATGCTGGGCGACTATATCTTTGTCAAAAAGCCGTTCCGCCCGGCCCAATTGCAAAAAGCCATTCACGAGGCCCTGGCCCATAAAACCGAACGCCAGCGTCTTTAGAAAGCTTGTTCGATTCGTTCAAGCTCATCCAATGTTCTGGTCTTCCGCACGGCAAGCCCCCCCTGCACGCAAAAATTTTATTATTCCAGCCACAGATAACCCATTGATATAAAACGGCTCACAAAAATGTCATCGGGTTCAAATGCCACATTGTGACCGCTGTCACTTTAAAAGTGTTAATTGAAGCCTAATTTCTAAGTCAGAAGCAAGGATATCTTGATGTACAGGTACCCCAACTTCACGAAATTTGAGGCGAGGATACAATGATCGGTTCAGTGGGTTCAGGACTAAGTTCAGCAGCGCAAGCCGTTAATGACGCCATTACGCCGGGTGGCGGAAAAGATGGCGTATCCGCACCGCTCGCCGCTGCAACCTCCTCCATCCAGAAGGCTCAGGGCCTTGCCCAGGTTATCGGGTCCATCGTTACGGAACATCAGCCGCTTGAAACCAGCGGTGCACGCGGTACCCGCGTCAATCTTCTAGCGTGATTTTCCCTCTCGTTAGCTTCCTTGGGGTGGTTCTGACCACCCCTTTTTCTGTGTGCGTCCCTATCCACAGCGGTCCCACCCGCTACCCGCTTCAACGTCATGACAAAACCCGTTGATCATGCTAATGTTTTTGCAGTTTCAGAACGGATAAACTCATGGCAACCAACCGGATTGGCAGCAGCGCCACACAAACGGGCCTTCTTGATGCCCGATCCATGCCGCAAGGCGTGCCTTCGGGTACGCGCGGCCGTGTTGCCGCGAACGCGGATCAACCATCATCCGACAGCTTCATCGCCGCCCAGCTTGCCCGTCTGCGCAATCTGATCGCCGCCGACCAGATTGACCACAATGCGCGGCGCGGGACATATCTGAACATTGTCCTTTGATCAGGCCTTATCCCGGCCTACCCTTGCCTTGTGGGATGACCAAAAACCCGGATGTAACGTTCGACCTGCCTGGGATCGCCCGAAATCTTTTCCGGATTGTCTGAAAGCTTGACCGCCGGATGACCATTGGCACTTGTCACCTTGCACACCAGCGACATCGGCTCAAGCCCCTTCTCCCCCGCCGGATCACAACCGCGAAAATCATTGGTCAGGTTCGTGCCCCAGCCAAAGCTCATACGGACCCGGCCATGGAAATGCAGATAGGTTTCGATAATCGCATCAATGTCGAGATTGTCTGAAAAGACCAGAAGCTTCTCGCGCGGGTCCCTGCCGTGTTCTTCCCACCAACGGATGATCTGTTCACCACCTTCAATCGGCGGCGCACTGTCGGGGCGAAAGCCGGTCCAGTCCGCCAGCCAGTCGGGCGCGCCTTTAAGAAACGACGCCGTGCCATATGTATCGGGCAACGCGATCAGGAGATTGCCGCTGTAATGCTGGCGCCATTGCTCCAGCACCCGATAAGGCGAAGCCGCAAGTTCGTCATCATTTTTGGAAATCGCCGCTTCGACCATCGGCAATTCATGGGCATTGGTACCAATCGCCTCGATATCCGCGGTCATTGCCAGCAACACATTTGACGTGCCGATGAACCGGTTGCCGATCCCCTCTTTCAGGGCTTCGACACACCAGCGCTGCCACAAAAAACCATGCCGCCGCCGAGTACCGAAATCGGCAAGAACAAGGTCTGGCAAATCGCGAAGCCGTTCAACCTTTTCCCAAAGCTTGGCCTTGGCACGCGCATACAGCACATCAAGTTCGAACCGCCCGCGATTGCGCAACACAGCACGCGACCGCAATTCGGTAATGATCGCAAGGGCCGGTGTTTCCCACATAGAACTATGCGTCCATGGCCCCGTAAAATGCAGTTCAAACTGCCCGTCGATCTTGCGCAATTCATATTCCGGCAATTGGAAATCGCCAAGCCAGCGAATAAATTCCGGCTTGAACATATGGTTGCGCCCGTAAAATGTCGCCCCCGCCAGCCAGATCAGTTCCTGGCGGGTAAAACGCAGGCTGCGCGCATGGTCAAGCTGCGCGCGTAATTCGCCTTCATCAATGATATCGCCAAGCCTTATATGTCGGCTGCGATTGATCAGTGAAAAGGTAACATCCACATCCGGGTGTTCCTGCCAGATCGCCTGCAACATCAGAAGCTTGTAAAAATCGGTATCCAGAAGACTGCGGATGATCGGATCAAGCTTGAAATTGTGGTTATAGGTCCGTGTGGCAATATCGGTAACGGTCATGAACCACCTGTCAGATTGGCAAAGATGTTCGCTTTGACATAAGTATCAATGCCACCGGGCGAAAGCGCCACCCCGCAAACATCCCGACCGGCAAAAAAAGAAGCCCCGTACAAAGTACGGGGCCAGTTTGTTTGTCCGGGTGTATGGACAAGGGAGCTTGCGCAAAAGCGTGAAAAAGGGTTCACGCAGTTGCCTGGTTTTCGCTCATCGAGCGAATGGGGTTTTCCAGCTTGTCGACGATTTCTTTCGGCACGATCTGCCAGAAATTGCCGCGTTCGCGATCCCAATTGTCAAGGATGGTGCGTGCAAAACCGCTATCGGTTTCCGCAACATGCTCTTCAATCAGCGAACGACAGACTTCGTCCCAATGCTGGGTTTCAATACGTTGGTACAGGATGGAGCCATCGTTGACGACATCCCCAAAGGTGCCCTCGACGTCATAGATGAACGCCATGCCACCGGTCATGCCAGCACCAAAGTTCTCACCAACCGCGCCAAGGATCACGGCGGTACCGCCGGTCATGTATTCACAACCGTTCGAACCACATCCTTCGACCACAACCGTAGCACCCGAGTTACGAACGCAGAAACGTTCCCCGGCCTGACCGGCTGCAAACAGCTTACCCGCCGTTGCACCATAAAGGATGGTGTTGCCGATAATCGTGTTTTCGTTGGTCTTAAGCGGGCTTGATGGCCGCGGGCGCAAGACGATGGTACCGCCCGAAAGACCCTTGCCGACATAATCGTTGGCATCGCCCTGAACTTCGATTTTCAGCCCCTGAACCGCAAACGCGCCCAGCGACTGACCGGCAGAACCGCGCAAACGCACATGCAGATGGCCCGGTTTCAGGCCGGTCATGCCATATTTCTGCGTGATCAGCGACGAAATACGCGTCCCGATAGCACGCTGCGTGTTCTGAATGTTGTATTGCAGCTGCATCTTTTCGCCGTCTTCAAGCAATGCGCGCGCATCCTTGATCATCTGGGCGTCAAGCGTATCGGGCACTTCGTTGCGCCCCTCAATCGTGCAGTAACGTTTGTGATCACCGGCATCGGCCTGTGCAAGCAGCGGGTTCAGGTCAAGGTCAACAAGGTCCTTCGCACCGCGATGAACCTGCTGCAGCAGGTCCGAACGGCCGATGATTTCCTGCAGGTTGTCATAGCCAAGCTCGGCCAGGATATCCTTGACCTCTTCGGCCATGAAGGTGAACAGGTTGACCAGCTTGTCCGCCGTACCGACGAACTTGGCACGCAATGCCGGGTCTTGGGTACAAACGCCAACCGGGCAGGTGTTCGAATGGCACTGACGCACCATGATACAGCCAAGCGCGATCAGGGATGCGGTACCAATACCAAATTCTTCCGCACCCAGCATCGCACCGATCACAACGTCACGGCCGGTTTTGAAACCGCCATCGACGCGCAGCTTGACCTTGCTGCGCAGGTTGTTCAGCGTCAGAACCTGATTGACTTCCGAAAGGCCCATTTCCCAAGGAATACCGGCATATTTGATCGAGGTCTGCGGGCTGGCACCGGTGCCGCCATCATAACCCGAAATCAGGATGACGTCGGCCTTTGCCTTTGCCACACCGGCCGCAATCGTACCCACGCCCGAACGCGACACCAGCTTGACGCAAACGCGGCAACGCGGGTTGATCTGTTTCAGGTCATAGATCAGCTGCGCCAGATCTTCGATGGAATAAATATCGTGATGCGGCGGCGGCGAAATCAGGGTCACACCCGGCGTCGCATGACGCAGCTGTGCGATTTCAACCGTGACCTTGAAGCCCGGAAGCTGACCACCTTCACCCGGTTTTGCACCCTGGGCGACCTTGATCTGGATTTCTTCGCAGTTGTTCAGGTATTCGGCGGTCACACCGAAACGACCCGATGCCACCTGCTTGATCGATGAACGTGCATTGTCCCCGTTCGAACGCGGCCGGAAACGTTCACGCGATTCACCACCCTCGCCAGAGTTCGATTTCGCACCGATGCGGTTCATCGCAATCGCCAGTGCCTCGTGGGCCTCGGTCGAAAGCGCACCGTGGGACATGCCCGGGGTAACGAACCGTTTGCGGATTTCGGTGATGCTTTCAACCTGCTCCTGACGAACCGGTTTGCGGTCAGAACGGAAATCAAGCAGATCGCGAAGATGAAGCGGTTCACGCGAACGAAGCCCCTCCGAAAACTTGCGGAAGGTATTGTACGACCCCGTGGTGACGGATGACTGCAACGTATGGATCAGCGGACCGGTCCAGACATGGCGTTCACCCGAACGACGATATTTGTAAAGGCCACCGACCGGAAGGGTCACGACATTGCCGTTAAACGCTTCCTTGTGCTGGGCAATGCAACGACGCTGGATACCCTGAAGACCGATACCCGAAATGCGCGACGGCATGCCGGGGAAGAATTCCGCCACCAGCGACCGCGACAGGCCGATACTTTCAAAGTTATAGCCACCGCGATAGGAACTGATGATCGAAATGCCCATCTTGGACATGATCTTGAGCAGTCCGGCATCAATCGCCGCCTTGAAACGCTGCATGACTTCGGCCGTGCTGCCGACATTGGGGAACAGCCCGCGCGCATAACGGTCCAGAAGACCTTCCTGCGCCAGATAGGCGTTCACCGTCGTCGCACCTACACCGATCAGAACCGCAAAGTAATGCACATCCATGCATTCCGCCGAACGGACGTTAAGCGAGATATAGGTACGCAGCGACGTTTTCACGAGATAGCTGTGCACACCACCCGTCGCCAGAACCATCGGGATTGCCGCACGCTCGGCCGAAATGCCCTCGTCGGTCAGGATGATATGAAGCGCACCGCCACGAACCGCTTCTTCGGCTTCGCGCTGGATACGGGTGATCGCATCGCGCAGTGCTGACGCGCCGCCATTGATGTCGAACGTGGTGTCGATTTCGACCGCCGTATCGCCCATATAGCCGCGCATTGCGTCATATTCGGCATTGGTCAGAACCGGGCTTTCAAGCTGAAGCAGGTCGCACTGGCTTTCATCTTCGTCAAGGATGTTGCCAAGGTTGCCAAGGCGCGTTTTCAGGCTCATGACGCGGGCTTCGCGCAAAGAGTCAATCGGCGGGTTGGTTACCTGCGAAAAGTTCTGGCGGAAGAAGTGATGCAAACCGCGATACCGATCCGAAAGGATCGCAAGCGGGGTATCATCCCCCATCGAGCCAATGGCTTCCTTGCCGTCTTCACCCATCGGATGCAGGATCAGTTCAAGGTCTTCGTGCGTAAGACCCATTGCCTTCTGCAAGCGCAGAAGCGCTTCCTTGCCAAGGCGCGCGGGTTCGGTGTGCTCCGGCGAAATCAGGTCATCAAGCACCTTGGTGCGACCCACCCATTTCGACCAGTCACGACGGTTCGCAAGCTTATCCTTAAGCTCGCTGTCATGGTACAGCTTGCCTTCTTCAAGGTTGATGGCAATCATCTGCCCCGGGCCAAGCCGCCCTTTTTCAAGGCAGCTTTCCTCGTCGATATGCACCATGCCTGCTTCGGAACCGGCAATCAGAAGACCATTGCCAGTGACGGCATAACGCAGCGGACGAAGACCATTGCGGTCGGTCCCCCCCATCAACCACTTGCCGCCATAAGCTGCCAGTGCCGCCGGGCCGTCCCACGGTTCCATCACCGCGTTGCAATAGGCATAAAGGTTTTTATAGCTGTCCGGCGTCGATGCCTTTTTCGACCAAGCTTCGGGGACCATCATGGTTTTCACCATCGGCAGGTCACGACCGGCACGCACCATCAGTTCGAACACGGCATCAAGGGCGGCCGAGTCAGATGACCCCGGCTGAATGACCGGTTTCAGATCTTCGATAGTGTCGGAAAAGGCCTCGTGCGCCATGCGGGCTTCGTGGCTTTTCATCCAGTTGACGTTACCGCGCAGCGTGTTGATCTCGCCGTTATGGGCCAGAACACGGAACGGCTGCGCCAACGGCCAGCTCGGGAAGGTGTTGGTCGAATAACGCTGATGATAGACGCAGAAATTCGAAACGAACCGCTCGTCACGCAAATCCGGATAGAAAATGTCGACCTGCTCGGCAAGGAACATGCCCTTGTAGATGATCGAACGGCACGACATCGAACAGATATAGAAATCCTTGATCGCTTCGGACAGGACCGCTTTCTCGACACGACGACGGATGGTGTAAAGATCGACCTCGAACTGGTCTTCATCAACGTCACCCCGCGCACCGATCAGAACCTGTTCGATTTCAGGCCGCGTCTGGTTGGCTTTTTCACCGACAACCGAAACATCCACCGGAACCTGACGCCAGCCAAGAATGCCGTAACCCTGTTTCAGGATTTCGGTTTCAACGATGGCACGGCACCGTTCCTGTGCCGACATATCGATACGCGGCAGGAATACCTGACCAACCGCAATCAGGCTTTCCGGCGCTTCCTGATTGATAACCTTCAGATACGCCTTGAAGAAATCCTGCGGGATCTGCAGGTGAATGCCCGCGCCATCGCCGGTTTTGCCGTCGGCATCAACCGCACCACGATGCCAGATCGCCTTAAGCGCTTCGATACCGGCTTCAACCACCTCGCGACGCGGCTTGCCATCAATCGCACCGACAAGACCCACACCACAGTTGGCATGTTCTTCGGCCGGGTCATACATACCGTACGCCGACAGATGTTCGGCATTCTTTTCAAAACGGGCGATCTCTTGCGCGCCACGGTCATGAATAATCTTGTTCATAACTCTCTCTCCTAATGCGGCAGCGGGCTTAAGCAGCAGCTTCTTTGCGCGCCAGCAGATATTCATCGATCCGGTCAGCCGCATCGCGACCGTCACGGATGGCCCAAACCACCAGCGACGCACCGCGCGCAATATCACCGGCGGCAAAAACGCCATCCAGATTGGTCATCATCGAACGGAAATCGATTTTAACCGTGCCCCAGCGTGATACACCCAGTTCCGGCGCATCAAACAGGGTCGGCAGGTCTTCCGGCTCGAACCCAAGCGCCAGGATGACCATGTCAGCATCCATGGTGTAGTTCGACCCTTCGATCAGTTCGGGGCTCTGACGGCCACCGGCATCCGGGGCACCAAGGCGCATCTTGACCGCACGCACACCGGTCACCTTGTCGTCGCCAACAAAGGCTTCCGGGTTGGTCAGCCAGACAAACTCAACGCCTTCTTCCTCGGCATTGGCCACTTCGCGCTGGGATCCCGGCATATTCGCACGGTCACGGCGATAAAGACATTTGACCGATTTCGCACCCTGACGGATCGCGGTACGGACACAGTCCATGGCCGTATCGCCACCGCCAATAACCACAACGTTTTTGTCTTTGGCATTCAGCGTGCCATCGTCATAGGCGGCAACCGTGTCGCCAAGGCCGATGCGGTTCGAGGTGGTCAGATATTCAAGGGCCGGATAGATATTGCCAAGACCAACACCGGGCAGCTTCAGATCGCGGGACTTGTAAACACCCGTGGCGATCAGAACGCTGTCATGTTTGCGGCGCAGTTCATCAAGCGTCGCGTCGCGGCCAACCTCGAATTCGGTGTGCATGACGACACCACCTTCTTCAAGCAGCTTCACCCGGCGTTCAACGATATGTTTTTCAAGCTTGAAACCCGGAATCCCGTAAACCAGCAACCCGCCCATGCGGTCATAGCGGTCATAGATATGGACTTCATATCCTTTAAGGCGCAGTTGTTCCGCAGCCGCCATGCCTGCCGGGCCACCACCGATGATCCCGACCGACATGCCGTTTTCCTGCGTCGGCTTGGGTGCCTTGACCCAGCCATTCGCAAAGGCGGTATCGGTAATGTATTTCTCGACCGACCCAATCGTGACCGCACCATGCGTTGACTGTTCGATCACGCAATTGCCTTCGCACAGGCGATCCTGCGGGCAGATGCGGCCGGTCACTTCGGGCATGTTGTTGGTTGCCGCCGAAATGGCATAGGCTTCTTCCATGCGACCTTCGGTCGTCAGGCGCAGCCAGTCCGGGATGTTATTATACAAAGGACAATGGGCCTGACAGAACGGCACGCCACATTGCGAGCAGCGCGCAGACTGATCCGCCGCGGCTTCTGTCTCGAAACCTTCGTAAATTTCATTGAAGTCCGTGCGACGCTCGGATGCTTCTCTCTTGTGCGGATATTTTTGTTCAAGATGAACAAACTTCAGCATCTTTTCTGTCATAGCGGCCCTCTAAAAGGGTTTTATGTTGCGGGTTGGCTTTTGTATACGCGCCGGTTTTGCAAGAATCCAGCACAAAATGCATGATAGGTCAATATTACTGACCATTATATCCCCAAATAAAATCAGGATATCGGGAATTTCGGGATTTAAAGCGCTGAAAGAAAGTTTCATTAGTACCATAATGGTACTATTAATGCATTTCGTCTGTTTGCGCTAAGCTGCTATAAGCGGTGAGTTTTTGCCGATAACAGCGATCGAGGCCGGGGTGACGTTACAACATATAATTCTTCTGGCGGTCATCCAGGGGATCACGGAATTCCTGCCCATCAGTTCATCGGGTCACCTGATCCTGACCCCCGCCCTGACAGGGGCCGCAGATCAGGGTTTGTTGGTAGATGTTGCCGTCCATGTCGGCACACTGGCCGCCGTTATGATCTATTTCTGGCGCGATGTTTTCGCGATGATCGGCGGATTCTTCTTCCTTTTGTCCGGGCGCATCAATCCCGGTGCCCGACTCGCCCTGCACATCATCCTCGCCACCATCCCGGTGGTCGCGGTTGGCTTCTATTTCAAAGTCTCGGGCATCGAAGAACAGCTTCGCTCGGTCGAAATCATTGCTTGGACGACGCTTATATTTGGCATCGTGCTGTGGATTGCCGACAAGATCGGCATGACGATCAACCGGCTTGAACATATGCGTTGGGGCGGGGCGCTGTTCATCGGCCTTGCACAGGTTCTTGCCCTCATTCCCGGCACCAGCCGTTCGGGCATCACCATGACGGCCGCACGGCTGATGGGGTACGAGCGCGCCGATGCCGCACAGTTTTCCATGCTGCTGTCGATTCCGGTTATTCTGGGCGCGGGTCTTCTGGCCGGGATTGACCTGCAACAGTCCGGTGACATGGCCCTGACCATGGATGTCCTTCTCGCGGCGGGCCTGTCCTTCATTACCGCCCTGATTGCCATTGCCATGCTGATGAGCTGGCTTAAACGCTCCACCTTCACGCCGTTCGCGATCTATCGCATCCTTCTGGGCGGCGGCTTGCTGGTGTGGATTTATGGCTATGGCGGCGGTCCGATCCCGTTACTTGGGTAATCCACCGTCAAGACAGCCTGCCATTGCGCCACTGACCGACTAACCGACTGGCTAAGTGATCGACCATGCCTGCCCGAATGTTTCTTCGTCCGATTGATCCTGTTGTCGACGGTGCGGCTCTCCATACCATTTTTGGTAATCCGGAATGCTGCACATGGCTTCCCGAACCGGCCTTTGCATCAATCGCGGATACCATCGCAAAGCTCAAACACTGGAACAGCGGCTTTGAAAAGACGTCATGGGCGGTTGCCGCGTCGCCGAATGGCCCGGCCCTTGGCCGCATCGCCCTTTATAATACCGGCGATGATCCCGACGTATGGGAAGCCGCCTGCATGATTTCCCCTGCGGCACGCGGGCAAAACCTTGCTGCGCGGGCCTTGTCCCATGCCATTGGGTATCTCTTTGAAACCACGACCGCGCGCCGCATCTTTGCCGATATCGATCCCGACAACATTGCATCAATCCGGGTATTCGAAAAACTGGGCTTTACCCGCGAAGGTCAGCTTCGCGGGACCTGGAACACACATATCGGCATTCGTGATTCGGTGATCTACGGATTGATGAAAACAGACCCACAACCCGATATCGGCCCGGCCCCCATCGTCATTGCATGACCCCGGCCTGACGCCACGACCGACGAAGACTAATTCAGACCGATTGCACAATGCGCACCGGTTTCCCATAACCGGCAATCGGCGTTGCACCTTTTCGTCTCTAATTTACCTTGCCCAAACACATAAGCCTGTGCTTATGTGTTTTGCATGATGGAAAACGACATATTCAAAGCACTGGCCGATCCGACCCGGCGCACAATTTTTGAAAAGCTTGCCAGCAGCCAAAGCATGAATGCCAGTGCCCTTCGCGACGGCATGAGCATCAGCCAACCGGCCATGTCCCAACATCTGGCTGTCCTGCGTCAGGCAAAGCTGGTGGATGAAGAACGACAGGGACGCTTCGTCCATTACCGTGTCAATCCCGATGGCCTGGCGCTGATTGTTCAATGGGTGGCCCGATACAGCACCACCTTCTGGCCGGACCGGATAGATGCCCTACGCCAGACCCTAAAGGAGATGGACCAGTGACCGACAGCAAGACACGCACTGCCAAACCCAAAAAGCCCAAAGCTTCCCGTCACCTTGAATTTGAATTCAGACTGGATGCACCAAGGGAGAAGGTCTGGCGGGCGATCAGCATTCCCGAAATTCGCGAAAGCTGGTTACCCGGCACCAATTTGCGCAACGCCATACCGATACGGCAAATTCCCGGCAAGGAAGTGACCTATCTGATGCGTGATCCCTATCCGCCCCATCTGGAAAGCATGGTGACCTTTCACCTCGCGCAATCTGGCGAAAACAGCACCTGCCTGCGCATCATTCACCAGTTAACCGATGCAAAATGCCTGCCCCCGGCCAAGGCCGCCAACAGCAACAGTGTGGAAATGATCTGCGCGGCCTGACGCCGCCTCACCCGATCCCTTTTCGAACCCGGAGCCCCTCGATGCGCGACATGATGCAACTGATCCCGATGGTTGTTGAACAGACCAGTGCTGGCGAACGGTCCTTTGACATTTTTTCGCGACTTTTGCGCGAACGGATCATTTTCCTCAATGGCGAAGTGAATGACACGATCTCATCGCTTGTCTGTGCGCAATTGCTGTTCCTCGAAGCCGAAAACCCCAAAAAACCGATCAACCTTTATATCAATTCCCCGGGTGGCGTCGTCACCAGTGGCATGGCGATGTATGACACGATGCGCTACATAAAGGCGCCTGTTCATACCCTATGCATGGGCACCGCACGATCGATGGGATCGTTCCTGCTGATGGCAGGCGAACCGGGCCACCGCGCAGCCCTCCCCAATGCCAGCCTGCATGTGCATCAACCGCTGGGTGGCTTTCAGGGCCAGGCATCGGATGTCCTGATCCATGCCGAAGAAATGCGCCAGACCAAACAGCGCATGATTTCGCTTTATGCCAAACATTGCGGTCGCAGTTACGAGGAAGTGGAACGCACCCTGGACCGCGACCGTTTCATGACCGCAAATCAGGCTCTGGAATGGGGGCTGATAGATCAGGTACTCGAACATCACGGTGCCAATGACGATGACGCAGCCAGATCCACAGCAGACACCTGATCTGACGCATCAATCCTGCCAGATCGGCCCGCCCGAAAGGATGATTTGCGCCCGCGCCGGGTCTTCCGGCGCATAGCCGCTATCGTCGACAAAGCGCATCAGGAACGGCTCATGCGACATTAAAAAATCAATCGCGCCCAATTGGACTTCATTGCTGGTAATCCCGGCTTTCAGGTCATCAAGTCCCATACCGGTCTGGGCAAAAAGCCCCTCCAGCAACTCGTCATCACCGGCAATAAACGCTATTGCCCGGATGGCAAGCGTTTCGGCTGCTTCCTTGTTCATTGTCCATCTGCCCTTTACCGCATGACCGGCCTGTTGACCCAAAGTACTAGCTGAACCACTTCGCCTTGGCCAAGGCGCGCCAGACAACCAGCCCGGCAATCACGATCAATACCGTGCCAATCATACCAAAATTCTGCCCCAGCAACACGACAAGTCCCCAGAACCCGATGGTTCCGAACCCGACCGCAAGGGCCAAAAACGCCGATTTTGTAAGGCTGTCCTGATTTTTCTGGGCGGCTTCCGCCCGCTTGAGCTCGTCAACAATCTCGTACCAGGCAATCTGTTGCCAGCGGGAATATTTAAGACCCTTGCGCGGACCTTTGCGCAGAAACTCGTCAAGCAACTTGACGATATTGTTTGCACGCTCCTCGGGCACGACATATTTGCCGAACCGCTCCTTCTTGCGCGGGCCTTCGTCTTCACTACCGATATCGTTCACCCAACCACTCCGAAAGCTGCCCGTTTTCGGGCCATGTCATCGGTCATAAGCGTTTCTGATTTATATCCGGTAAATCAGAAACGCCATGATAACGATCACACGGCACTTTATGTCCCGCAAAGGATTGCAGGAGAAAGGTCACGGCAGAAACCAGACGGTTGGAAATATCCAGGCTCAGGCAACGACCATTGCGGTAATTGCGATCACGCCAAATGCAAGAAGATGGATCATCATTTTCTCCTGTTGCTAGGGACATTCGTCCCGGCCAAACGTATGCGTCTTACGTTTGTTCATAATCCCTAATCTGCAAAACAGGTAATTTGATGGCGCAATTCCGCGCCAAAAACGACGACCAAACAATCGTGACTGGGGAATATGGTGCGGGCGGCCGGACTTGAACCGGCAAGGTCTTTAAGGACCGGCGGATTTTAAGTCCGCTGCGTATACCAATTTCGCCACGCCCGCAAAGCGCTTACAAGGTTGGTGTCCAACCGGCAGAACAGGGTTCTAGCGCGGCTTTAAAAACGGCGCAATACCGGAATGCCCGATTTTATCAATCCGCAAAAGCCGAAATCCGATGCCATCGCACAAAAGCGAATACGGCATTGCGACATAATTGCCTGTCTTTCACCACATTACCCCCATTTTTCCGCGGCACGGTTGCAACGATCCCGTAGGAATCAACAGGCGACCCGGTTGAACGTGAAGAGGCACAGCGACATTTCACTGGCTATCTCAGCATGTCTGGCACTTGCCATGCTTGGCCTTTTGCTGCGTCACGAAATCGTCCCGAATGCCAATGCCGAAGATGACGGCTCCGGTCGCCCCGACGCCCCGATTTTGCGCAGCGAAACACTGAACCGCGCCGCCAACCAGCAACGCCATATCGACCGCCTGTATGACAAGATGGAAAATGACCTGCTGGGCAGCACCATCGGCCCCCTGTTTCTTGACGATTCTGTCCCCGCGCCTGAACAGCCACCCAATGCCCTTGCGCTTGGCACCGGGAATGCGACCACGATTGAAACCTTTGGCGGGCGCTCGGCACTGGCATCCATCGCCAAGAAACTGGATTTCGATACCGCAAATGGCACCTTTCCCAACCAGACCCGCAGCGGTGCAACCCCGATCAGCCTGTGGGTCCATGGCAGCCAGACCGACATCGAAAACCGGGTTACCGATACCGGCTATAACCCGAACCTCAGCGGCGACGTCATTTCAATTGATACCGGGGTCGATTATCTGGTGGATGACAGCCTGATCATCGGGCTTGGCGTTGGCTGGGGCAGCACACTTAGCGAGGCCGCCGCCCGTCAGGTACTCTACCGGGAAAATAACGTCACCTTTTCCCCGTATTTCGTATCGCGCATGACCGAATGGCTTAACATTCGTGGCAGTGTGGGGATGGGCACAAGTACCATCACCCAGTCCGCCATTGATGGCGGCCCGGATAATCTCAGTTACGCCGAAAATCTTGAAAGTTCGACACTATCAAGCTCGATCGGTTTTGGTACCGAATACGATCTCGGCTTCGTGCCAGTCACAGTAAGCCTCGATGGCGACATCATCACCGCCCGCGAGGAATTTGAAAGTGCGCGCGGTGCCGACGGGTCACTGATCCCTGCCCGAACCGCCCTGACCCAGCTTTTCGATAGCACCGCAGAAGCACGCTATAACCTTGTCCTTGGCGACCATAGCCTTGTGCCCTTTGCCGGGCAGGATCAGACCGTCACCCTGATGAATCAGGGCTATGGCCGATCCACCAATCGCCGTTATTTTGTCGGCACCGAATATGTCTATGACCCCTGGCATATCGGCGCATCCGTCGAAGGATTCCGCGAATTTTCCCCCAATACCGATCCTCTCGAAGGGGTGCGTTCCGAAATCAGCCTCAGTTCCGAACTTCCCTATGGTTACGGGGTTCTAAGCCCCTATGTGACAAGTGAAAATACCAGTACCTATTCACAGGTAGGCGGCGGCATCACCCATAATTGGGGCGGCATCCCCGGCCAGATGAGTCTCGAAGTGCAGCGTAAACTGACCTTCGCAACCGAACACAACAACATGTCTGGCCTGATGACCGTCCGGTTCAATTTCTGATGCTTTCCTTACGGCTTTGCTATGTTGTGGCTTGGCGTTACCGTGCTGTCCGGTTAGGGTGCACAAAGAATTAAAACCGTCCAGCCCAGCAGGTCCGCGCCATGACACAATCCGATCGCGATGCGCCCGATGCGCCCAGCGCGACAGATACACTCACCCCGCCGGTGTTTGATCGCACCTTTCAAAAACAGTTCATCGATCTGTTATTGTGGCGTCGTGATGTGCGGCGTTTTCGCACCGACCCGATCCCCAAGGAAGACATCGACGGCCTGATCAAGGAAGCCTGCCTTGCCCCGTCTGTTGGCAATTGTCAGCCATGGCGCTTTGTAAAGGTCAACGATCCCGACCGTCGCAAAGCCATCCGCGACAGTTTCGAACGCGCCAATCAGCAGGCGCTTAACGACTATCACGGCGAACGTGCCAGACTTTATGCGTCCCTGAAATTGCAGGGCATGGATCAAGCCCCCATACAGCTCGCCGTTTTCGCCGACGAGGAAACCGAGGCCGGCATGGGGCTGGGCCGCAAAACCATGCCCGAAATGCTTGATTATTCCGCTGTCGCCGCCGTACAGCTTTTGTGGCTGGCCGCGCGCGTCAAGGGGATCGGGGTTGGCTGGGTTTCGATCCTTGAACCCGAAACCGTTCTCAAAACACTAGACGTTCCGTCGCACTGGCGTCTGATCGCCTATCTGTGCATCGGCTATCCCGAAGAAGACCACGTCGTTCCCGAACTCGTCCGCGAAGGCTGGCAGGATCGCATTGATCCGGCTGCCCTGACGCTTGAACGCTAACCAAATTCGATCATCAAAGGAAACCCCGATGTCCGCCGACAAAGGCCAACCGACCAATCCCGAACACCCCGCCAAGAAAAGCCTGCCGAACGGTCACTATTTCAAGATCATGGGCTATCTGCTGACTGCGGCGTGGGTCGGCTACATTCTGGCGATTTCCGGGGGCGATACCACGCACCCGATGTTTGATTATATCTTTGTCGTTCCGCTGGCATTCTGGATTGGCGGCATGATCATCGGCAAAATCCTGCGCGCGCGCAGTGGTGCAGATCGGCCCTAGAGCCTTTTTATTCGCCCCTGCCGTCATTGCGGTCATTCCGGTGGCTTTTGCGTTCGTCCTCATAACGGTCGTTATCGGAAAAACCGCCCAGATTCATGATCCCGATGCCAAGACTGATGCCGCCAAACGTGATGAACAACCCGAAAAACAGCAACATGATAAAGATCGGCGCATCGCGTGATGCCATGGCAAGGCTGTAAATCCCGCCAATATCAAAAAACAGCACCAAGGCACCAAAAACCAGCGCCCCGAACCCGCCATAGGCGGTATGTTCAATCATGAATTTGACAATCGACCGGGCTTCGCGCGCAGCCCGGCTGTTGCGAATTTCATCCGTTTCCTTCGGGTCACCTGTCATACCGGTCCCTCCAACGCACCCTCAAACGATTGTCATAGCCGCAATGATAGCCCCGCCAAAATGATCAATCGCAATCCGCACGTTACGAAACGGCACCACTATCTTCGATAATCTCGCGGCCCAGCTCAATGATCACCGCGCGAATGCGCTCTGATGCAAGGTCAACATCCTTGGCCTCTTCGCCCCGCACCACAAGCGTCGTGCCCAGCTTCCCTTCGCGCAGGAACGGATAGGACCCGATATCAGTATCGGGGAAATCATGCTGGATCTCGCCCAGCACCTTGGCAATCGTGCCTTCCGGGATATACCCGCCGACCGACCGCGATACCATCGGTCGCCCGCCGGTCAGCTGATGTTTGATCCCCTGGAACATGGCCTGCATGATCATCGGCACACCGGCCATGACATAGACATTTTCCATCCGGAACCCCGGTGCCTTGGAAACCGGGTTATCAATCAGCTCCGCCCCCACCGGAATATGCGCCATGCGCAGCCGTGCCTCGTTCAGGTCGGCAGGGTTCTCATAATGGCTTTTCAGCAATTCATGCGCTTGCGGGTTCAGTTCGATCTCGACCCCGAACGCACGCGCCACACAGGGCGATGTAATATCATCATGGGTCGGACCTATGCCGCCCGTGGTAAAGACATAGTCGAACTTTGCCCGGCATTCATTGACCGTCTCGATGATCGTGGTTTCGATATCGGGAATCACCCGCGTTTCTGCCAGGCGAATGCCAAGCTTGTTCAGCTCCTCCGCCAGATAAGGCAGATTCTTGTCATGGGTCCGTCCCGACAGGATTTCATTGCCGATAATGATCAGACAGGCCCGAACCGCTTCAGACATCACAACCTCGCAAACTTGAACTCAATATTCAAATACGACCGCCAAAAGGGGTCGGATCGTCACAGAAAATCGCGCAACATCGCCACCAGCGGCACATCGGCCGGCGGCATCGGATAATCACCCAACCGGATCGGGCGCACCCATTTTACCTGCTGGCCTTCCATCGGGGTGATTTCCCCTTTCCAGACCCGACACAGATAAAGCGGCATCATCAGATGGAAATCATCATAGGTAAATGACGCAAAGGTAAAAGGTGCCAGACAGCTTTCGGTAATATCAATGCCAAGCTCTTCCTTAAGCTCGCGCACCAATGCCATTTCCGGCGTCTCGCCGGCCTCGACCTTGCCGCCCGGAAATTCCCAAAGCCCCGCCATGGATTTGCCTTCGGGGCGTTGTGCGATCAAGACACGATGATCGGCATCCACCAGCGCCACCGCACTGACAAACACCGTTTTTTCGGGGATTTTTCCCTGCCGCAAGTCCACCGACATGCAGCCTCTTTCTGTATTTTGAATGGTCATGCGATTGTTTTATCCTGCATGGCGGCTTTCGCCAAGAGATGCATTTGACGGATACCCGCCCCTTCCCGATCCGGGTTGAAACGGCAATATCCTTTGCGTCATATTTCCCTGAAATAAAAAAGAACCCGATAGCGGGCTATCGCGTACAACAGTCAAAATCAAATCAATAATATCTGTTTTACGGTGACAATGCGCGTATTCAAACTGACGGCAAATGCCCTGATCGCGGCCCTGTTTCTCGCCGGTTGCGATAAGCTCGCCGCATTCAATCACCTTCAGGCTGGCGACTATCAGCCGACCGTTGCCGATCTGCGATATGGCGATGCGGATCGCCAGAAACTTGATCTTTATCTGCCTGCGGATCGCACAAAACCGGCCCCGTTGATCGTCTGGTTTTATGGCGGATCATGGGATTCGGGCGATAAGGCAAAATACGCTTTCGTCCCCAAACGCTTTACCGAAATGGGCTATGCCGTCGCCATCCCCGATTATCGTCTGGTGCCTGAAATCCGTTTCCCGGAATTCATCAAGGACGGCGCCAAGGCCCTCGCCTTTCTGAAACAGTACGGCCAGGAACATCCAAACCGCATCACCGCAACCCCGATGATATTGGCCGGTCATTCCGCTGGTGCCTATAACGCGGTTCAACTGGTGGCCGATCAATCCTATCTGGCATCCGTGGGGATGTCGGCCAACGACATTGCCGGGATCATCGGGCTTTCCGGCCCCTATGATTTCTATCCCTACGACGTCAAGGCAACCCGAATCGCCTTTGGCGATACCCCCGCCGCCCAAAGCCAGCCGGTCGAGCAGGATTTATTCCACATGCCGCCGATGCTTCTGATCACCGGCAACCGCGATCACACGGTTTATCCCCGCAATTCCCGCCGATTGGCCGAACTCGCCCCGGACACGAAACTGATTGAAATCGCCGACACCGGCCATGCCGGAACTCTGATTGCTTTGGGCAGTATCCTGACAGAAAACCGGGAAATTCTGGCACCAATGTCTAAGTTTCTAACCAAACATCTGCCCGCGCCAACAAAGAGGACTGACGCATACTGAAACGTGCATCAGCCGCAATAGTCGTCGCTCTCATTCAGTCCTATTTGTAACGCTACCCTATTTGATCTCGATATCCTGCGCCGCCTTACCTTCGCGATACAAGTCATATGCCTGGGTGAAGGCCGCCTCCAGATGACGTGTGTAACGTTCGGAATCAAACAATGGATGCGTCGAACGGTTCTCAGCCAGTTTACGACGAATATCTGCCAGCTTTTCCGGATTCAAAGCCAGATCAAGGGCAATTTCTTCGTAATCCGCATCACTTCTGGCCACAAGCTCCGTCATGCCAACTGCATGCAGAAGACTTGCTGCGACGCGCGCAGCAAACTGTTTTCCGGGCCGTGTAATGACCGGCAAGCCTGCCCAAAGTGCATCACTGGCCGTCGTATGTGCATTGACGTTAAAGGTATCAAGAAACAGATCGGCATGCTTTTGCCGCGCCAGATGTTCTTTCTCAACAAGCCTTTGAGCAAAGACCAGGCGGTCCGGGTCAACACCACGCGCCTTTGCCTCGCGGCGCAGGTTGTTGACCGCCCAGTCATTTGAATGAAACAGCCAAAGAACGCTTCCCTCAACCTTGTTGAGCAACCTCATCCAGATATCAAATTCTCGCGGGGTAATTTTGTAATTGCCGTTAAAACAACAAAAAACAAACCCGTCGTCGGGCAATCCGAAATCCGCGCGGGTCGTTTTTGTATCTGCTATTTCCCGGCAATTGTCATTTGGCTGATAACTGTCGGGCAGATAGATAACCTTTTCCGTGTAACAGTCTTTGCATTCCTGCGGGATGACAACCTTGTCGGCCACGATATAGTCGATGAAATCAGTGCCCAATGTTCCCGGATAACCGACATAGTTCATCTGGACCGGCGCCAGTTTATAGGCAAACACCGCTGTCCTGCCTTGGCGGGTGTACCCCTTCAGTTCAATGGCGATATCCAGATCCTTTTGGCGTGCGCGTTCCACCATTTCCTCATCGGAAACCCCGAACACATTTTCAAAAGAATCCACAAGACCCAGTAGCCGGTCTCTCGTTTGCCCCTGCTGAACTTGACCATAACTGAACGCATGGATTTCAAACCGACTGCGATCATGATGCTTAAACAGTCCCATCATCAGGGATACGGTCGCATGGTTATGAAAATCGGCAGAAAAATAGCCGATTTTCAACTTGGCCGTTTTCTCTTTCGGTTTTCCAAACACCGGCTGTGGTGGTTTATGGAAATTGGTGCGCGCATATGCCTGTGACCGCTGAAGCTGATGCTTCGGATCATCCTCATAGGACAGCATGGTAAAGGGCTCGATGGCCTGATCTCGCGTACCAATCCGATCCGCAACCCGTTCAAATTCGGTTATTCCCGACCAGTCACATAGAATGGCCTGAATATAAAGCTTCTGGGACAGGGCACTCCAATAATCCGTCCTCATCCTGCAGGCAAAGGCAAAACCCTCCTGCGCTGCGGTAAGCTTGCCTTTGTCAAACAGGACAGTTCCAAGATTGTTATAAGCTTCGGCATATTTTGGATTGGCTTTGACCGCTTGAACAAAATATGCCTCGGCCGCGTCCAGCCTGCCAAGTTTGTAAAGCACACCACCAAGCGTGTTGTAGGCTTCTGCATCATCCGGATTTGCTTTAATCGCCGCAACCAGGGTTTCGCATGCGGCGTCCATCTTACCCTGATGGAAATAGAGCGTGCCAAGATTTGAAAGTGCCTGTGCGAAATCCGGGCGAAGTACGATTGATTTTTTCAAGCTGTCTTCGGCAACATCAAGCAATCCGAGGCGAAAGGCTGATGCCCCTCTGATGTTCCAGGCCATCGCAGCATCAGGGAATTCTTCCACAAGCGCGCTTGCACCCGAAAATGACTGGCTTACCTGCCCTTTCGCGAAAAGACTCACAACTTCTTCAAGTCTTTTCTGCAATGGTCGTCCCTGATCCTGTCTCTGCGCAGTCAGGTCCGCAAGGGCTTTGCGTGCACGTTCGTTTTTCGGGAAAGCATTCAGAAACTCTTGATAAAGCCCGACGGCCTGCCCGACTTCCCCGTCGCGCACCAACTTTTTTGCCCGTCGTGCGACCTGATCAAATGTAAGCTTCAAACCCCGTTCTCCAAACAACCCGCAACATAATTCACCAGCATCCCCCGAACGACGACACACCTCAAATATCTAACCGTTTATACGACTACGGTTACAATAAAGCTAATTGCCCCGTCCGTCTGGAAACAACTTTTACCACACAAAAAGCCCGGAAAATCTCTGTGATTTTTCAATCGTCATGCCTCGTCCCAAGGCCCATTTTCACCATCAGGCGCAGTCCCCGCACGGTGATTATCCCGGGGTCAGCCCCCTAACCTTACGAAACAAAAATATGATCTGGTTCTTTGCCTTCGAAATAACGGTCATATGCCTCAACATATGCTTTTTCCAGATGCTTGGTATAAGTCGCCGAATCAAATAGCGGCGCGCTTAAACGGTTATCGATCAACTGCTGGCGGATTTGAGCAAGCCGTCCGGGGTTTTCCACCAGATCAATGATCAACGCTTCATATTGCTCTTCGGTTTCTGCCACCAGCTCAGGCAATCCAACCGCACAAAGCAGACTTGCCGCAACGCGCGCCGCAAAGCTCTCCCCGGTTTTTGTCACAATTGGCAACCCGGCCCAAAGCGCATCACTCGCTGTTGTGTGCGCATTGACATTAAATGTATCAAGGAACAGATCTGCATGTTTGTGGCGTGCCAGATGCTCGGGCTCTTGTAACCGTTCGGCAAATACGATCCGTTCCCGTGCAATTCCCCTGGCTTCGACCTCGCGCAACAGGTTTTCGCGAACGCCTTCATTGGCGTTCAACAGCCAAAGAACGCTGTCGTCATATTTCGCCAAAAGTCGCATCCAGATATCGAATTCTCTGGGCGTTATCTTGTAATTGCTATTGAAGCAGCAAAACACAAAACCCTTTTCGGGCAGTCCAAAGTCGCTGCGCGTCGTTGTTGTTTCGGGAATGATGCGGTTACGGTCATTGGGCTGATAACTATCTGGAAGATAGATCACTTTTTCGGTGTAAAACTGTCGCAGATTGTCAGGAATGATGACCTTGTCAGCAACGATGTAATCCATGAAATCTGCGCCAAGCGTCCCCGGATAGCCGAGATAGCTGATCTGGATCGGTGCCAAACGATAGGCAAAAAGCCCACTGCGCCCCTGACGGGTAAAGCCCTTCAGATCAACAGCGATATCAATTTTCTGCTGCCTGACGGCCGCCACGATCTGCGGATCGGACGCCATCGAAATATCGACAAAGCTGTCAACAAGCTTGCTCAATCGGTCCCGTTTGACACCCTGTTTGACGATCCCATAGCTATAGGCATGAATTTCAAACTTCTCGCGATCATGATGCTCAAGCAATCCGATCATCAGAATAAGCGTCGCATGATCGTGGAAATCGGCTGAAAAATAACCGATTTTGATTTTTTCCGATCGGGCCACCGGTCGCTCCGGCAACGGCACCGCATTCACGTGACACCGTTTGCGGATCATATTGGCCGCACGCTTTTGCTGGCGTTCTGCATTGTCATCGTATGACAGCATGGAAAATGGCTCGACGGCATCGCCTTCAATACCGATACGCGGCGCAAGCTTTTCAAAATCGGCAATTCCCGACCAGTCACATAACAGCGCCTGCATATAAAGCTTTTGCGACATGGCGGGCATATTCTCGCCCTGAACCTGTGCCGCAAAACCAAAACTTTGCTGCGCAGCACTGATCTTGCCGCTTTTGAAGAAGGTATTGCCTAGATTATAATAGGCTTCGGCATAGTTCTTGTTGGCCTGTATCGCCCCAACAAAGTATTTCTCCGCCGCGTCAAATTTACCCAATTTGTGGTAAATGCCGCCAATGCTGTTGTATCCCTCGGCATATTGCGGATTGGTTTTGATCGCGTTGGCAAAGGCTTCCAACGCGGCCTGAAGCCTTTCCTGCTGATACAGCAAAACCCCCAGATTGGCGTGGGCTTGGGTAATTTCCGGTTCCAGTTCGACCGCTTTGCGGAAACTCTGCTCGGCAAGGTCGAATTTCTTAAGGCCAAAGGCCGCCGCGCCGAGCAGATTCCAAACCACGCCAGAATTCGGCACTTCTTTTAACACCGCGTTCGCCGCATCAAATGACGCTTGGATCTGTCCGCTGTCAAACAACCTGCGAACTGCGGTCACTTTCTCCTGCAACGAACCCTTGGCGACTTCCGCTGGCAGCTTAAGCTCGGCAAGTGCCTTTCGCGCGCGTTCATTTTTCGGATAGGATTCCAGGAACTCTTCATAAAGCTTGATCGCCTCGTTCTTGCTTCCCTGACGCTCAAGTGATTTCGCCCGACGCCTGACCTGATCGAATGAAAGCTTCAAGTCCCGTTCCCCGCAACACACAAATTATCAATCAACCTGCCCGATCCCAAACTTGGGACTCCTCGGTCTCATTGTTCCGTTCAGGCAGTATTTGTCTTCCATCATCATGAAAAAAGCCCGGATCAACAATCCGGGCTTTGTATTAATTTATGATTTCTGCCTTACGCCAGCTGACCGTGGCAATGCTTGTACTTTTTGCCTGATCCACACGGGCAGGCGGCATTGCGTGCAACACGGCCCCAGGTCGATGGATCGTTCGGATCAACATTACCCGATGCAGCCCGCGAATGGACCGTTGCGCTGTCACCACCCTCACCTGCCATGGCTTCGGGTTCCGGGTGATTTTCGTGCATTTCCTGCGGCGCGCGGCGCGGTTCCAGATCTTCCGGGCGGGGCGTCGATTGCAATTCAACATGTGACAGCATCTGGGTCACGCGTTCGCGCAATGTCACCAGCATGCCTTCAAACAGGTTGAACGCCTCGCGCTTGAACTCGTTTAACGGATCGCGCTGGCCATAAGCACGAAGCCCGATGCCCTGACGCAAATGGTCAAGGGCAAGAAGATGCTCTTTCCATGTCTGATCAAGCAGCTGAAGCACAAGGCTCTTTTCAACCTGGCGCATGATATCGGCACCATAATTGGCAACCTTGGCCGCCATCTTGCTCTCGACCGCCTGCTCGATCCGCTCGCGCATGACTTCGACATCAATGCCTTCTTCCTTGACCCACTCGGCCACCGGAAGATCAAGACCGAACAGACGTGTGCATTCTTCATGCAGGCTGGCGGCTTCCCACTGTTCCGGATAAACCTTCTCCGGGCAGTATTTGGTCACAAGGTCCTCGACAACCTCGCTGCGCATATCCGCCACATCTTCGGCAACATTCTTGGCCTGCATCAGATCGCGGCGCTGTTCATAAATGACCTTGCGCTGGTCATTCATCACATCATCGAATTTCAGTACGTTCTTACGAATGTCGAAGTTACGCGCCTCGACCTTCTGCTGTGCCTTTTCAAGCGCCTTGTTGATCCACGGATGATAGATCGCCTCGCCTTCCTGAAGGCCAAGCTTCTGAAGCATCCCGTCCATGCGCTCGGACCCGAAAATGCGCATCAGGTCATCTTCAAGCGACAGGAAGAATTTCGATCCCCCCGGGTCACCCTGACGGCCAGAACGACCGCGAAGCTGGTTATCAACGCGGCGCGATTCATGGCGCTCGGTACCGATCACAAACAGGCCACCGGCATCAAGAACCTTCTGCTGATCGGCTTTGACTTCGGCCTTGATCCGCTCGATCCCCTCGGCACGCTTTGCGTCGTCTTCGATATTGGCAAGCTCGATCTCGGCACGCATTTCAACGTTGCCACCAAGCTTGATGTCGGTACCACGACCGGCCATGTTGGTGGCAATCGTGATCGCGCCCGGCGCACCGGCCTGTGCCACGATGAACGCTTCGCGTTCATGCTGCTTGGCGTTCAGGACCTCGTGCGGGACTTTACGTTCTTTCAGCAACGCGCCAAGAATTTCCGACTTTTCAATCGACACCGTGCCGACAAGGGCCGGCTGGCCGCGTTTGTGGCAATCTTCCAGAAGATCGGCAATCGCGTTCCATTTTTCCTTGGCCGTCCGATAAATTTCATCATCGGCGTCTTTACGGGCAATCGGGCGATGGGTCGGGATTTCGACAACCTGAAGATTGTAGATTTCCTCGAATTCCTCGGCCTCGGTCATTGCCGTACCGGTCATGCCCGCAAGGGTCGGATAAAGACGGAAATAGTTCTGGAAGGTGATCGATGCCAGAGTCTGGTTTTCGTTCTGGATCTTGACCTTTTCCTTGGCTTCCAGCGCCTGATGCAAACCGTCCGAATAACGGCGGCCTTCCATCATGCGGCCGGTGAATTCGTCAATGATCACGACCTTGTCATCCTTGACGATGTAATCGGTGTCCTTCTGGAACAGCTTGTGCGCCTTAAGCGCCTGATTGACGTGATGCACCAGATGCACGTTGGCAACGTCATAAAGCGTGCCTTCGGTCAGGATGCCCATCTGCTGCAAAAGCTGCTCGGCATTCTCGGTGCCATCTTCGGTCAGGGTGACGGCACGTGCCTTTTCATCCTTCTCGTAATCGTCCTCGGTCAGTTTCGGGATCAGCGCATCAATCGCGCGATACAACTCCGAACTGTCTTCGGCCGGGCCGGAAATGATCAGCGGCGTCCGTGCTTCGTCAATCAGGATGCTGTCAACCTCATCGACAATGGCAAAGTTGAACGGGCGCTGCACCATGTCTTCAAGGCGGAACTTCATGTTATCGCGCAGATAATCAAAGCCCAGCTCGTTATTGGTCGCATAGGTGATATCGCATGCATAGGCCGCACGCCGCTGGTCATCGGTCATGCCATGCATGATCACGCCAACAGAAAGCCCCAGGAAGCCGTAAACCTGCCCCATCCATTCCGCGTCACGACGCGCAAGGTAATCGTTGACCGTCACAACATGGACGCCCTTGCCTTCGATCGCGTTCAGATAAACCGGAAGCGTCGAAACAAGCGTTTTACCTTCACCGGTTTTCATCTCGGCGATCTTGCCAAGTGTCAGAACCATGCCGCCCATCAGCTGCACATCGTAATGACGTTCGCCGCGGACACGCTTGGCAGCCTCGCGAACGGTGGCAAATGCGTCAGGAAGAATATCCTTCAGAGTCTCGCCCTTGGACAGACGTTCGCGCAGCCAATCGGTACGGGCGCGCAGTTCGTCGTCACTAAGCTTCTCGACTTCGGGTTCCAGGGCATTGACTTGCTCGACCGTGGCCCGCAGGGCTTTGACTTCACGATCGTTAGCTGAACCGAAAATTTTCCGGGCAATTACGCCGAGCATTAAAACGTTCCTGAACAAATGAAAAAACAGTTATGGGGCAACGGCTATATACCGAGGCCCGATCACAGATAGAACCCTGTCTGCCATCTGTCAACGGAACGAACCATTATCACTAATGTTAGGGCGGTTATGGCCGCAAAAAGTCCCGACCAAGGGCACGCAGTTATACAACCTTTGCCTGCACACGCAGATGTCACTTCCTTCACGCTTGAGGAAATCACAAAAAACACGTATGATCTGTGTTCAACTTTGAATTTCAGAGCAAGTAGCTCATCTTTTTCGCGATATCTCAGGGCTTGGGTGCCCTGCGCGAAAGAAGCCTCAGGAGGAGGAAATGGTGGATTTCTCCACGCTTAATCCCTTTCGACAGGGACAATCATCCCTGACCGACGCGCGTCAGCCGATTGCCACATCTGGCAGTCAGGCTGGTCAGAATGCAAGCAAAACCGGTGGCAATCCGACCCCGGTTGTTGATCCTGTTGACCTGTCCGAGGATGCGGTTGCCGCACGCAATGCGGATAAAAACCCGTTGCAGGCTGCCGGTTCGAAATCCCTGAAATCCGAACCGATGACCACCGACGAGCTTTTCGCCAAGGCGCTCGACGCCGCCCTTGAGCTGATCAAGGATGATATGGTCGAAATGTTCAAGCTGGCCGGAATGGATGACAAGGAAGCCCTTGCCGCGACCAACGCGATGTTCAAGGGAATCCGCGAAATGGCTGCTGATGACGGCCAGATCGATTTCTCCTTCCAGCAAGCCATCGCAAGTCACTCGCGCACCGAAATTTCCTATGCAGGTGCCAATGGTGCGGGTGTCGGCGTTTCCGAGTCCGCGATGATGGCGATGCAGTCTCTTGATATCAACATCAACAGCGACACCGGCGAGTTTTCATTCAATTACGAGGCCTCCAAGATCCAGGTTGTCAGAACCGAAGCCGTTGCCATTGGCAACAGCATGGGGGCGGCGATGGGCGCGCTTGGTACCGTGATGAACGGCCTTGGCGGCGGCAATCTCGTCGATATGCTGGGGAACCCGGCCGGTGCGGGCAATGGCGGTCTTCTGTTTGATATGGAAGGCAGCGGAGTCGCTGACTTCATCCGCGATCTGATGCTTGATACCACCGGGGCCGCACCGGCCGCCGACGGCAAAGAAAATGCAGATGGCACCACCGAAGACGCCAGCATGCAGGAAATTCTCGCCAGCCGCATGGCCAAACTCAATGCCCAGATCATGGAACAGGCAACCCTGGTCGTACGTGGCGTGACCGAAACCATGGCCGAAGACGGTTCTGGTGATCCGATGCTGAAACTGTCGGTCGACATGCTGATGCCGATGGGCCGTTTCGGACAGGATGAAAACGGTGCCACCTTCCAGTTGCCGAACGGCGAAACCGTCTCCGTAATTGACCCAAGCCAGGAACAGGACGTTCTGGCCTGACCATAGCAGCACGGGATGGGGCCGCAGCAATTGCCCCCGTCCCGCAGCCCTTCAGGAAGGAGGCGCTGAATGTTTGGACAAATCAATATCTCCAATTCTCCTGCCGACGCGACAGAACGCTATGTCGCGGCGACACCTAATGTCGTCACGAACGTCGTTGACGAAGCCAAAAGCACCGCACAGTTGGAAGAAGACATCACTCGGACACGTAGCATCATCGACAATATCGAGATCAGCCAAGAAGCCAATGAACGACTGAAATCGACCGTCGAAGAGTTCGACAAGCCGGTTTTTGAATTTCAAAGCAGCGCACTTGACGTTCTGAACCTGATGAAGCCTGCGCTTAGCGATGCGCAAAAGCGCATGAATAACGAGGCTTTCATCGTTCTTGCGATGATGGGAATCCCCCCGGAAAAGGCACGCGAAATTGCCAATTCCATGACGGGAAATACCCCCGAAGGGCTCGCCGTTTCAAATCTGGATGGCACCGCCGCCTCGGTCTCAGCGCAAGAACTGTCTTTAAATGCCACCAACGAAACATCTGTCATATCTGCTGGCGGGATGTCGATCGTTTCTCAAAGCTTCAAGCTTGACCTGACCCAGCTCGAAAGCCGTTTCTCAAAGATCAAAGGCAGCGCGAACATCTCGATCTCGGAATTCCGCGCCCAGATCGAAATGATCCGGATTGAAATCACCCAAGTCTATCAGAAAGACCCGCTGATCCTTGATCTTGACGGGGACGGCATCACCACCTCACACGTCAATGATAACAAACATTTCGATATTGATGGCGATGGAACTATTGATCAAACCGCATGGGTTGGCGGCAATGACGCACTTCTGGCGCTTGATCGCAACGATGATGGCATCATAAATGATGGCACCGAATTGTTTGGCGATCAAAACGGTGCCAAGGACGGCTTTGCCGAACTCGCCAAATATGACGACAACAATGATGGCGTGATAGACAATAAGGACAAGGTCTTTTCCTCTTTGGTCCTGCTGCGTGCTGATGGCAGCCAAGGCTCGCTTGAAAACGAAGGCATCAAATCGATTTCGCTGACAATGATCACCCCGCTTGATCAGCGTCTGATCGGTGGTGATCTGGTTGCCAAATCACAATTTGAGCGCGATGACGGCACCACCGGCACCGTCGGCGAAGTCCTTTTTGACGTTCGCGCCTGACAGCTATTTCTGGATTCTGGCAGAAACCGGCGGGCAAGGGCGCGAAATCCCCCTTGCCCGCGCCATTATATTTTCCGCACTACATCAGCATTTCACATTTTAGCCAGATTGCTTTGAAAAAACCGTGACATCCGAGGGGAACCCTTGTGTGTCACGACCGGATGTGATTTATCCGTGGGGTGAGGCATGGGGAAAAATCCCCCTTAAATGAAAAGTCTGGAGAAAATATGCTGCGCAAAACCCTACTCGCTGCGTCACTTGCGACCGTCATGTTTGCAAGCCCGGTTATGGCACAGGACGCTGCACCGGCCGAAGACCAGGTTCTTGCAACCGTCAATGGCGAGGAAATCCTGGAATCCGAAGTGCGCGCGACACAACAGGGCCTGCCCCAACAGTATCGCCAGCTCCCGTTTGAAATGCTCAAGCCAATGCTTGTCGACCGCGAAATCAATCAGCGCCTGCTGATGCTTGCCGGTCAGGATGCGGGTCTTGCCGACGATGAAGAGGTCAAGAATCAGCTCGCAGCTCTTGAGCGCCGCCTCGTCGCCGAAACCTATCTTGAGCGCGCAATCGCAGAGAAAGTCACCGACGACGCGATCAAAGCCCATTACGACGAATTCATCAAAACCAACGAGCCAGAGCCGCAGGTTCACGCGCGTCACATCCTTCTGGAAAACGAAGACGACGCCAAAGCCGTGATTGCCGAGCTCGATGACGGTGCCGATTTCGTCGAACTCGCCAAAGAAAAATCAACCGGCCCGTCCGGTCCCAATGGTGGCGACCTTGGCTTCTTCAACAAGGGCGACATGGTCGCACCGTTCGCCGAAGCCGCCTTCGCGATGGAGCCAGGCACATACAGCAAAGAACCGGTACAAACCCAGTTCGGCTGGCACGTGATCCTGGTTGAAGAGAAAAAAGACGGCGTACAGCCGACCCTGGAAGAAATCCGTCAGCAGATGGAAGCAGAAGTCACCCAGCAGGCCGTTCAGGACCTGATTGAAGAACTTCGATCCGATGCCGAGGTGGTGAACAACACCGAAACCCCGGCCACAGACGACAGCGCAGAAACCCCGAAAAACTAAGCCCCACGGCTTAACCGGTTTCAAAGCTGAGATCCAAAACGGGGTGAGCCGTCCGGCATCGCCCCGTTTTTTTGTCATCCACCCGTGCCAAATGCGCTACCTTTGGATTAATGGCAGGGTTACGTTCAACGAAGGAAATTGAACAGATGGTTGCGACGTCGCTTTCTCCGCTGGCCCCGGCCGGCTTCCCCGATCTTCCGGCAATTCCCGGTGTCAAACTGCATACCGTGACCCTTGGCATCCGCTACAAGGGCCGCCCCGATGTCCTTCTGGCCGAACTCGAACCGGGCACGCAGGTTGCGGGTGTCTTCACCACCTCGACCACGGCATCGGCCGCTGTTCGCTGGGGACGGGAGGCGCTTAAAGGCGGCACCGGTCGCGCATTCTTTGTCAATGCCGGCAACTCGGTTGCCTTCACCGGCAAGGCGGGCGAAAAATTCGTCGCAGACAAGGTCGAAGCCGCCGCAAAGGCGCTGGGCTGCAACAAGACCGAGATTTTCACCGCCTCCACCGGTGTCATCGGGGAGCCAACCACCGCAAACCGCATCACCGATGCCCTGCCCGATCTTCTGGCAAATGACGCTGGCTGGCTTGATGCCGCCAAGGCGATCATGACCACCGACACCTTCCCCAAGGGCGCATCGGCTACCACCACCATCCATGGTGCCAAGGTCACGATTGCCGGTTTTGCCAAGGGTTCAGGCATGATCGAACCGAACATGGCAACCATGCTTGGCTTCATCTTTACCGATGCCGCCGTGCCCCATGCCGTGCTGCAATCCCTGCTTGCCGATTGCACCAACCGGTCGTTCAATGCGATCACGGTCGATAGCGATACCTCGACGTCTGATACCGTCCTTCTGGCGGCAACCGGCAAGGCCGGTAATGCTGCCGTCACCGGTATTGATGATCCGGCACTGACCGGTTTCAAAACCGCGCTTGAAGACGTCATGCGTGATCTTGCCCATCAGGTCGTGCGCGACGGCGAAGGGGCGTCAAAATTCATCACCGTCAATGTCACCGGCGCCATCAGCGAAGCAGAAGCCAAAATCACCGCCAAGGCGATTGCGAACTCTCCGCTGGTCAAAACCGCGATTGCCGGTGAAGACGCCAACTGGGGCCGCATCGTCATGGCGGTTGGCAAATGCGGCGTGCAGGCCGACCCGAACAAACTGACCGTTTCCATCGGTGGCATTGTTCTGGCGAAAAACGGCGAACGCGTCGCCGATTATGACGAAGCCCCGGTCGCAGCCCACATCAAGGGCCAGTATATCGATATCGATGTCGATCTTGGCTTTGGCGATGGCACGGCCACCGTCTGGACCTGCGATCTGACACATGGCTATATCTCGATCAATGCGGATTACCGCAGCTGATCAGCTTGCCAGACCCCAAAAGATCAAATCCGCCTTTCACCCGAAAGGCGGATTTTTTACAGATACCCCCGACCTTCAAAATCAGGCGTGATCGGGCAAACGCCCATTCAGGGCCGCGGCTACATTGGCTCCGGCAAAATCCACACTGCTCAGGTCCGTTTCACCAAATGCAACGCCGGAAATATTGGCGCGCACCATTTTGACTTCCGCCATCTTTGGCTGGCTGAAACTGGCATTGCGCATATCGGCCTTGGAAAAATCCGCACCGCTCAGATCGGCATACCAGATCACACCTGTTTTTTGCCCATTGCCATCACGTTGTTCAACGGCACCAAACCGCGCGCCCTGGAATATCGCCTTCTGGCAGTTGGCCCCGTTCAACCGCACACCGTTTAATATCGCACTATTGAATTTCGCCAGTTTAAGGTCCGCCCGCCGCAGTGATGCCATGGCAAGAATGGTGTCGACGAACAACGCACCGCGTAAAACGCAATTTTCAAAACATGCCGCCGAAAGATCCAGGCCCGAAAAATCCATCCCCGAAAGGTCACGCCCGTTCGCATCCAACGGCTTGCCCTGTCGTCCACCGGTCGAAAGCCATTCGCTATGTGCATTGACCAGATCGCGAATATCTTCGGGCAAGGGGGCCACTGCCTTGCTGCCAAGGCTGTTGGCGGTATTGGCCTGCGAAAGATCGACACCGTTCAGATCGACATTGCGAAGGTTCGCTCCGCTTAAATCGGTACCGGCCAGAACCGCATTATGAAGCTTCGCCCCCTTGAGGTTGGCGTTCTTCATCTTCGCCCCCGAAAGATTGCAGCCCGTTAAATCCGCCCCGGCAAGATTGACGGCAAACATGTTCGCATCACTCAGGTCGGCATCCACCAGACTGGAACCTGACATATTGGCTTCCGAAAGATTGGCCCCCGCCATCACCGACCCTGCCATGTCGGCATTGCCAAGATCGGTGGCCCGTTTGACCCGGCGTTCCCGCCCGGCATCCATCACGATCATCACTCCGGACCGGAGATCGGCCGCCTTGAGACTGGCGTTTCGCAACTTGGCCCGCGCCATATTCGCCCCGCGCAAATCGGCCCGCTCAAAGCTTGATCCTTCAAGATCGGCTTCGACAAAGTTGGTTCCAAACAGGTCACAGAAATTGAAACTGACATCCTTGATCACGGCCTGGATGAAGTTTGCTCCGGGCAGGATGGCGTCTTCAAGGCTGATCTTGCTCATTTTGATACGCGAAAGGTTCCCGTTGCGAAGCTGCATGCGCTTGCCACCGGGCTGCTTTAAAACATATCGCTGATGCTTTTTGATCGCCTCGATCAGCTCCGGTCGTGACACCATGTGATAGAATCAATCCCCCAGCAACCTGCCCCAACCGCAAAATGCAACGTTACAAAATTAGTATAGCCGGGCCGGGCCCGTTATTTTCTGACACTATTTGACATCTTGGAATTTGCCGGGCGCTTTCCAACAACCAGCCAACATAAATTGTAAAACAATTATGCTCGCCCGGGGCCTGTTCGATGCGGCATTGATCGCCCCTGTATCGCCTGTGCACGACTCGCGGCCCGTCGCCGAAATGCGCCATCACATCCTGAACGTGCAGAATATCTTTTCCTGCAATTTTATTTAAATGTGATCGAGACCTTTGATCTGGCGGACAAAATCACCAAATCCATAGTCAGTTCTCGTGGCATGGACCTATTTTATGAATAATATCCTGTTCGTTGATGATGACGAAAACATCCTGAACGGCCTGCGGCGGCGGTTGCGCGGCATGCGTCCGGACTGGCACATGGTTTTTGCCACCAGTGCGGCTGCCGCCATTGAACTTGCCAGTCACGAAGAATTCGATGTGGTCGTATCGGATATGCGGATGCCCGGTATGGATGGCGCAACGTTGCTGAGCACCCTGCAAAAATCCCATCCACACGCCACCCGCATCATCCTTTCGGGCTTCGCCGAGGAAGAGGCCGTCCTGCGTACCGTCGGGCCAGCCCATCAATATCTTGCCAAACCGTGCGAAGACCTGGTGCTGATCGAAACCATCGAAAACGCGCTTGATTTGCGCAGTCTGCTGACCAGGCCGGAATTGCGGTCCCTCGTTGCCAGCATCGACACACTCAGTTCCCCGCCCGATACTTACCTTCGGCTGGTCAAGGCACTCGAAGACCCGAGAATATCCCAGGATCAGATCACCCGGATCGTTTCATCCGATATCGCCCTGACCGCCGAAGTCCTGAAACTGACCAACTCCGCCTATTTCGCCATCGCCCAGAAAATCAGTTCCGTCTCCCATGCCGTACGCATGATCGGGACCGAGACGCTAAAAGCACTGGCCCTTTTTGTTGGCATTTTCCGCGGATTTGATGGCCCCAAAAGCGAAGCCGACAAATTGCTGCGCCTCTGCCATCGCAGCCAGCAGATCGGCGTCACCGCCGCCCTGATTGCCGAATATGAAAAACTGCCGCGCGCCATCTGCCACGCTGTTCCCTCGACCGGCATGCTCAGCCACGTCGGCAGCCTGATCCTTTATGCCAACCGCAATGCCGAAATGGCCAAGGTGATTGATCGGGTCGAACAGGAACATATCCCCATCGAACAGGCCGAAATCGAACAGTTCGGCGCCGGTCATCCGGAAATAGGCGCCTATCTTCTGGGTTTATGGGGCTTCCCCGCCCCGGTGGTACAGGCCGTTGCCTATCACCACCGCCCGATGGATACCCCGCATCGCGAAATGAACGTCCTTACCGCAATTTATGTCGCACAGGACCTCACCCGGCAGGTTGCCGCCGAAGAAACCGGCAAACAGGTCGAAAGCCATATCGACATGGAATATCTGAAAACCATCGGCAAAGCTGACCAGCTTGACGAATGGCGCATGATCGCGCGCGTTGTCGCCGACAAATACAAAACCCTGACCCAGTAAAGATCCGTGGCCATGGAAAAAAGCAAAGTCCTTTTCGTTGATGACGACAAAAACCTGCTGCATGCCCTGCAACGCAAGATGCGTCACAAATACGATTTTGAAATCGCCATTGGCGGGCAGGAAGCCCTACGTATCCTGATGGAAGACGGTCCCTTTGCCGTCTGCATCGCCGATATGCGGATGCCTGGCATGGACGGTGTGAAACTTCTGACCGAAATCGGGCGCGTCAGTCCCGATACGGTTCGCATGATGCTGACCGGCAATGCCGACCAGCACACCGCTGTCGAGGCCATCAATCGCGGCCATATTTTCCGGTTTTTCAGCAAACCCTGCGATGATGAAATTCTTGAACAGGGGATCAACGATGCCATCCGTCAATATCATCTGATCACGGCGGAACGCGATCTTCTGGAACAGACACTGGCAGGCAGCGTCAAGGTTCTGACCGATGTTCTCGCACAGCTTAATCCCCTGATATTCGGCCGTTCCATGCGGGTGAAATCATGGTGCGACATGATTGCGCGCGATATTGGCTATCCCCAGCCGTGGGAACTTGGTCTGGCCGCCCTTCTTGCGCCGATTGGCCTGGTCTCGCTACCACCTGAAACGCTGGCGCGTCTGGCCATGGGCAAGGTTCTGCAACCGCTTGAACGCGACCTTTTGAAACGCACGCCAGAGGTCGGAAAACGACTGATTTCCAATATCCCGCGTTTGAACCATATCGGCGAAATCGTCTATCTTCAGTTCCGCAATTTTGACGGGACGGGCTTCCCCACTGACAACAGTCCGAAGGGTACGGATATTCCTCTTGGCGCGCGCGTGCTGCGTATCCTCAATGACCTTGCGGAAATCAGCACCAGCGACATGCCACTGGCCCAGAATTTCGATGAATTGAAAGAACATTCGCATCGCTACGATCCGGAACTTTTCGGTCAGATTTCCGACCTGCTGGCAATAGTTGACGACTCTTACGATGTCGATATCCATCCCAAGGGCCGCGAACAGGATATCTTGCTGAAATCGCTGCGTGTGCACGACTTCCTGATGACCGATATCGAAACCGTCGATGGTCATGTGCTGCTGACCCACGGCAACCACGTTTCCGAGGTCCAGTTGCAGCGCCTGCGCGTGTTTCAACAGATCCACAAATTCCATGAACCGATCCGCATTCGTCGTGGCGGCATGAAACCTTCGCAAAACGGTTGAAACACGGAAAGCCGGTATGAACGACACACACCACAATGACGAAAACCTCAAGGTCATCCACCCGACCAGCGATTCGGCGGGTACCGACGACTTGCTCGACGCGATTGATCAACTTGATGTCAGCCCCGAAGCCCTGAAACAGATTCATGCTCTTCTGAACGAACAGAAGAAACGCGAAACAGAGTCAAATCAGCGGCTTAAAACCATCCTCAACAGCGTTGTCGAAGGCATTCTGGTCATTGATGGTGCCGGGATGATTTGCGATTGCAACGAGTCTGCACTCAATCTGATGCGGGGCACGATGTCCGATATGCTGGGCCGGTCGGTTAATGCCTTGTTTGTCGATCGAAAATCGACCGTGCGTCACAAATTGCTTAACCGTTGCATCAATATCAGCAGCGGCACACTGCGCTATGACTATACCGAAACCATGGGGCAGCGCCTTGATGGCGATACCTTTCCGATGGAAATCACCGTAAGCCCCGCCAATTTCACCGGCGAAATGAGCTACCTTTACATTTTCCGCGATATCACGCGCCGCAAACAGGCCGAAGAATCGCATCAAAAGCTCGAAGGTGAATTGCGCGAAGCCTTGAAACTCGAAGCCATCGGTCATCTTGCCGGGGGCATTGCCCATGAAATCAATACGCCCAGCCAGTATATCCGCGACAACCTGAAATTCCTCAATGACGGCTATGGCGCGCTGTCGCGCATTCTGGGGCTGGCGTTGCAAACGCTGTGGCAAAATCGTGATCGTTTGCCGGAAAACACCTTCAACAATTTTGCCCGCAAAATGCGCGATGCCGATCTGGAATTCCTGCTTGATGAAATCCCGCACGCCACCCAGCAATCCCTTGACGGCATCAATCAGGTGGCCCGCATTGTGCTGTCGATGAAGGAATTTTCCCATCCGGGCGGGGCGGAAAAAACCGCGACCGATATCAATCGCGTCCTGTCAAACGTCACCGTGATTTCGCGTAACGAATGGAAACATTATGCGCAACTCATCGAAGAATACGAACCGGAAGTGCCGCATATCCCGTGTCACATCAACGAAATCAATCAGGTGTTTCTCAACCTGCTCGTCAATGCCGCCCAGGCGATTGACGCCGCCGGACGCACGCCCGAAGAAGGCGAGATCAGGATCAAAACCACCTTCCTTGATGACAGTGTCCTGATCAGTATTTCCGATAACGGCACCGGCATCGCCAAGGAAAACCGATCCAAAATCTTCAACCCGTTTTTCACCACCAAGGAAGTCGGCAAGGGCACTGGTCAGGGCCTTGCCATCACCCACGACATCGTGCAGGTCAAGCATGGCGGACGCATCTGGTTTGAAACCGAAATGGGCAAGGGCACAACCTTCCACGTCCTCCTCCCGGCCGAGGATCGGACAGGTAAACCTGACACGGTCAAAAAGGCTCCCGATAAAAAGAAGAAAAATGCCTAGGATCCCGATGTATCGCGACATCTTTGAATATATTGGATTTAATAGAACTGTTTCATAAGTTAGGGTTCGGCTTCTGAAAACCTCATCGGCGAAAACCCAATCTGGAGACCAATATGGCGTCGCGTCCGACCGTTCATGACGTTGCCCGCGAGGCCGGAGTCAGTCTTGCCACCGTCGACAGGGTTTTAAATGCACGAAGCGGCGTCCGTCCGGCCACCGCGCGCAAGGTCGAAGAAGCCATGGCAAAACTGCGATATGAACGCGATATCGCCGCCGCCAATCTGTCCAAAAAACGCTTTTACCGGTTCTGCTTTATCCTGCCCAAAGGCCCCAATACCTTCATGCGTGGCCTGGAGCAGGAAGTTGGCAAAATTGCCGAACACGGACCTCTTGATCGCATAGAAATCGAAACCATCATGGTCACGGCCTTCGATGGCATTGCCTTGGCCGAGGTGCTTGATGCCATTGGCCATCAGAAATTCGACGGTGTCGCCGTTGTCGCCACGGAATCACAAGCCGTGCATCAGGCCATAGAGGGATTGCGGGAACGCAATATCCATGTCGTGACCCTGGTCAGTGACCATCCGACATCCCGGCGCGAACATTTCATCGGGATTGATAACGAAGTTGCCGGCCGGACTGCCGCCGGATTGCTTGGTCGTTTTTGCCATGCGCCATCGGGGAAAATCGCGGTCATAGCAGGCTCAATGCTACTGCGTGACCATATGGAACGGCGCAACGGCTTTGAACGGATCATCCGCAACGAATATCCGCATTTCTCGATCCTGCCTGCTATCGAAGGTCTCGATAATTCCGACCGGGTGGAACTGTTGCTGCGCGAAATGCTCGAACAAAATTCCGATATTGTCGCACTATACAGCCTGGGGGCGGGCAATCGTGGCGTTATCCGCGCTCTTGAAAAAACCGGCAAGGCCGGAAAAATCCCGGTGGTCGCCCACGAACTGACCGAACATACCCGGACCGCATTGCAAAACGGCATCTTTGATGCCGTCATCAATCAGGACCCCGGCCATGAAGCCCGAAGTGCCGTGCGTGTGCTAAAGGCACTGGTTGACGGACGCCCCTTCCTGAATGCACAGGAACGCATCCGCATCGATATTTTCATGCGTGACAACCTCCCCTAGAACAAAATCTGAAACAGGCACTTTTAAATTCCTCTCTTTTGAGGTACGTTCATCAAAGACGTACGTACCTCAGAAAAGCAACTGAATATCGTCTCGTCCTAAAATACATCAACAAAAGGTTGCAAAAGCAACCCCCGGGAGGAACCAATGAAACATATGTTTGGCGCTGTCGGCATCGCCGTATGCAGTCTGTGCACCGTCGCCGCTCAGGCCGATACCACCATCAATATTCTGCGCGTTGAAACCGGCGATCCGGCCCAGAAGGCATATCTGTCGACTATCGGCAAAGATTACGAAGCCAGCCACCCCGGCGTGAAAGTCAATTTCGAATATCTCGCCAACGAAGCCTATAAAAGCAAACTGCCGACCCTGCTGCAATCCGATGCTGCCCCCGACATTTTCTATAGCTGGGGCGGTCAGACGCTGGCCGATCAGGCAAAGGCAGGCTTCCTCAAAGACATATCCGGCCTGCTAAACAGCGACTTCCTTGATACCGTTCCCAAATCCGCGGTTAACGCCTATTCGGTCGACGACAAGATTTACGGCCTGCCAATCTATGCGACCGAGGTCATCTTCTGGGTCAATAAAGACCTGACCGCCAAGGCTGGCGTCGATCACACCCAGATCAAAACCTGGGATGATTTCCTCAAAGCGGTTCAGAAAATCAAGGATGCCGGCATCACCCCGATTGTCGCCGGCGGCAAGGATAAATGGCCACTGCATTTCTACTGGGCCTATCTTGCGCTGCGCTATGGCGGGGCGGATGCGATTAACGAAGCCATGCAGGATGACGGCGAGAATTTCGAATCAGAGCCCTTCGTCAATGCGGGCCGGACCTTCCAGGAACTGGTCAAGCTCGAACCATTCCAGTCGGGCATGATGGGCACAAGCTACGAACAAGCCAGCGGCATGTTCGGCGACGGTGCCGCGGCCTTCCACCTGATGGGGGATTGGGATTATCTGCCGTCGCGTGCGCGTTCCCAAAGTGGCAAGGGCCTGTCTGATGACCAACTGGCCATCATGCCCTTCCCGATGATCGATGGCGGCGAAGCCGGTGCCGATGCAACCTTTGGCGGCATCAATGGCTGGGCGGTTTCCCATAATGCGCCTGATGAAGCGGCTGATTTCCTGCAACACATGATCAGCGCCAAATATCAGCGCGAAGCCGCCAAGGCCGGGATCTTCATTCCGATCGTCAAGGGAACCGACGACGCAATCGATAATCCGTTCTTCCAGCAGGTCGCGCGGGATCTGACGCAATCTTCCTATCATCAGATCTTCCTTGATCAGTATCTCGGGGCGTCCGTCGGCGCCACGGTGAATGATATTTCCGCCGATCTGGCCCAGGAAGTCATCACCCCAGAAGAAGCCGCCGCACAAATTCAGGAAGCCTGGGACTTCCAGTAAGTTCTGACCCTGCATTTGACCCTGCATTCGGGGGCGTTTGGTTCGATCCGCTTGCGGGTTGGGCAACGCCCCCACCTTCTCCAATGATACATGCTTCGGAGGCGGCCCATGCCGACCATCCCCCACGCCCCGCCGCACCTTTCGCTGGTCCAGCGCACAAAAAACGTCCTGACCAATGGCAAATTCGCGGCCCTTGTGTTGCTGTTGCCGCCTGCCCTGATCCTGTTCAGCCTGTTTGTCATTCTTCCCCTGCTTCAGTCGGGCTATTTCGCGTTCTTTAACTGGAACGGATATGGCGAACCGACCGACTATGTCGGACTGAAGAATTTCGAACAGATGATCGGACATTCCGTGTTTCATTCGGCGATCTGGAACACGATAAAGATCGTTCTGGTATCGCTTCTGGTGCAGATGCCACTCGCCCTGTTTCTGGCCCTTCTGATCTATAAGAAAACACCGACCAATGCCCTTTTTCGGCTGATCTTCTTTGTGCCCTACATTCTGGCCGAAGTCGCCGCCGGCCTGATCTGGAGCTTCGTTTTCGACGGCCATTACGGCGTCACCGCATCGGTTGGCGAAACCTTCGGGCTTGAACCCTTCTTCATTCTGGCCGATCGCGATTGGGCCTTTGTTGCCGTCATGACCGTGATTGTCTGGAAATATTTCGGCTTCCACATGATGATCTATATCGCCGCCCTGCAAGGCGTACCCCGCGATCTGATCGAAGCCGCCCGCATCGAAGGCGCAAAACCGTTTGATATCGTGCGCTATGTACAGATCCCGCTGATCAAACCTGCCATCATCGTCAGCGCCTTTTTCGCCATCATCGGCGCGCTTCAGGTCTTTGACGTGATCATCCCGCTGACCAATGGTGGCCCATCCAACACCAGCCATACCATTGTCACCTATCTTTACACCTTCGGCCTGACACGTCTGCGCATCGGTTTTGGCAGTGCTATCGGGGTTGTCCTGTTCATCACCGCGGTTGCCGTTGCCATTTTCTATCAACGTGCCGCCATGTCGCCGGGGAAAAAGCCATGACAAGCAAAACCTTCCTGCGCAATCTTCTGCGCGTCACCATACTGTGCGTCATCGCTAGTTTCGTCATCGCACCCCTGCTTGCCACCGCTCTTGGCGGCTTTAAAACAAATGCCGAAATCCGCACCAGCGCCTTTGGCCTGCCCGAAAGCTGGAATTTCGAATTCTATAACGCCATCGTGTCCGATCCGGCTTTCTGGCGATATCTGGGCAATTCGCTGCTGATTTCGGTGTCGGCGGTGATCCTGACCCTTCTGGTCGGGGCGGCTGCGGCCTATGTGTTCGCGCAAATCCGCTTCTTCGGATCGCGGATGCTGTTTTCCTATCTGCTGCTGGGCCTGATGTTCCCGTTTGCAACCGCCATCCTGCCGCTGTTCATTCAGGTGCGCGATATCGGCCTTCTGGATTCCTACTGGTCGGTCATTCTGCCGCAAACCGCCTTCGGGTTGTCGCTGGCAATTCTGCTTTTCCGCACCTTCTTCGAACAGCTCCCGCGTGAACTGTTCGAAGCCGCCTATGTCGATGGCTGTGGCTATATAAGGTTTTTCTGGCGGTTCACCCTGCCGCTTTCCACACCGATCCTCGCCACGGTTGGCGTCTTCGTCTTCGTCCAGAGCTGGAACAACTTCCTGCTGCCTCTGGTCATGCTCAATTCACGCGAAGCCTTCACATGGCCGCTTGGCATGATGCAGTTCCGCGGTGAATTCGTCACCGAATGGAACCGCACCCTGGCCTTCGTCACCCTGACGATCATGCCCGCCATCGTGTTCTTCCTCGCTGCCCAAAAATATATCGTCGCCGGCCTTACCGGTGGTGCTGTCAAAGGTTGATGCCATGTCTGCTGAAATGATCCAGAACCCCATCCTTCCCGGTTTCAACCCGGACCCGTCAATCTGCCGTGTGGGCGATGATTATTACATCGCGACCTCGACCTTCGAATGGTTCCCCGGTGTTCAAATTCATCATTCCCGCGATCTGGTAAACTGGAAACTGATATCGCGTCCGTTAAACCGCAAATCGCAACTCGATATGCGCGGCAACCCGGATTCCGGTGGCATCTGGGCGCCCTGCCTGACCTATGCCGACGGTCTGTTCTGGCTGATTTATACCGACGTCAAACGCAAGGATGGCGCCTTCAAGGATACGCCAAACTATCTTGTCACTGCCCCCGCCATTGATGGCCCGTGGTCTGATCCGATCTATCTCAATGCATCGGGTTTTGATCCGTCGCTGTTCCATGATGATGATGGCCGCAAATGGCTGATCAACATGATCTGGGATCATAATCAGGTGGTCGGTGAACGCTTTGTCGGTATCGCCCTTCAGGAATACGCCACCACCGAACAGAAACTTGTCGGACCGATCCGCAACATCTATCGCGGGACCGATCACCTGTTTACCGAAGGCCCGCATCTTTATCGTCGGGATGGCTATTACTATCTGCTCGTGGCCGAAGGCGGCACTGGCTATAACCACGCCGTGACCATCGCCCGGTCACGTGAACTGACCGGCCCGTATGAAACCGATCCGGCCAAACATATCCTGACCGCCAAGGACAATCCCGAAAACCCGCTGCAACGTGCGGGCCATGCCGATATTGTCGAAACGCAGAATGGTGAATTTTATATGGTGCATCTGTGCAGCCGTCCGCTGCCCGGCACTAAAAGATCACCGCTGGGCCGCGAAACCGCGATCCAGAAACTGATCTGGGAAAAAGGCGAATGGCCCCGTCTGGCCAATGGCACCAACGAGCCTGACCTGACGGTCCCGGCCCCCGATCTTGAACCCCATCCGTTCGAAGCCGAACCGTCGCGTATTGATTTCACACCGGGCGACCTACCTGCCATGTTCCAATGGCTGCGTACCCCCGAACCCGAACATCTGTTCTCGCTGGCCGAACGGCCGGGGCATCTGCGGCTGTTCGGGCGTCAGGCACCCGGGGGCGCATTCGAACATTCCCTTGTGGCCCGTCGCCAGACTGACATCAATTACAGTGCCGAAACCGTTGTCGAATTTACCCCACTGGACTTCCAGCAGATGGCGGGCCTGATGGCGTGGTACAACAGGTTCCAGTACCATTACCTTGCTGTCACCGCCGACGAAGACGGCAATCGCAAGCTCAACATCTATAGCTGCCCGGGCGATTTCCCCTATGCCCGGCTGACCTACCCGCTGCCGGCGTCTATCGACCTTCCAAAGGACGGTGTCATCCGCCTTGGCGTCGATGTGAACGGGCCGGAATTGCGGTTCCGCTATGCCCTGCCGGGTGGGGACTGGACCATGATTGATGCGGTCCTCGATCACACCGCCCTGTCTGACGAAGCCGGAAGCGGCGAAGGCACGAACTTCACCGGTGCCTTTATCGGCATGGCCGCCCATGACAATAGCGGCCGCGGTGTTCACGCCGATTTTGCTCATTTCATCTATAAAGCCAACGGGGAAAGCAACAATGGCTGACGTTCATCTCAGACATATCAATAAATGCTTCGGCCCCATCGAAGTCATCCCTGATATCGAACTCGAAATCCCGCATGGCTCCTTTACCGTTCTGGTCGGGCCATCGGGCTGCGGCAAATCGACCCTGCTTCGCATGATTGCCGGTCTGGAAAAACCGACATCCGGGACGATTGAAATCGGCGGCACTGACGTCACCGGTTTCGAACCATCCAACAGGGGCATTTCGATGGTGTTCCAATCCTATGCGCTTTATCCGCATATGACGGTGGCACAGAATATCGATTTTGGCCTGCGTCTGATGAAAATGCCCGCCGCAGAGCGCGAAGAACGCGTCAGGGATGCTGCCAAACGCCTGCATCTTGAACCTTTGCTGGATCGCAAACCTTCCGAACTTTCCGGCGGGCAACGTCAACGCGTTGCCATCGGGCGGTCGATTGTGCGCAATCCCAAGGTCTTCCTGTTTGATGAACCGCTTTCAAACCTTGATGCCGCCCTGCGGACCCAGATGCGTGTCGAACTGGCCGAACTGCACCAATCCATCGGTGCCACCATGGTTTATGTCACCCACGATCAGGTCGAAGCCATGACACTGGCCGATCAGATCGTGGTCATGAATGGCGGTCGCATCGAACAGGTCGGCCCGCCGATGGAACTTTACGACAATCCGCAAACCGAATTTGTCGCCGCCTTCATCGGGTCACCGAAAATGAACCTGCTGCCCGGTCAGGCCATTGGCCACGATGACATCAAATCGGTCGGCATCCGCCCCGAACATCTCGAAGTTCATCTCGATAACGGCAAATGGCCGGCAAAGGTCGGGGTGATTGAAAATCTTGGCAGCGACACGGTCGTCTATATGGAAACCGATGATTTCGGGCCCGTTACCGTGCGCCTGCCCGGCCATCACCCCTTGCGCACCGGGGATCGTGTTTTCCTGACCCCGGATGAAAAGCACCTGCATCTGTTTGGCAAGGATGGCCGCAAAATCCACGCCAAAGACGCACTTTCTGCGCCCGCCACCTGAACGGAAAAACTCGTTATGACAGCATCATCACTTGGCGTTGGTATCATCGGATGCGGTGTAATCAGCGAAATATACCTTAAACGTGCCCAAACCTTCCCGCAGATCGACGTCAAGGCCGTCGCCGACCTGAACCCGAATGCGGCGCGCATCCGCGCCGAGGCATTCAACGTCGATGCCCTGACCGTCGATGCCCTTCTGGCCCGCGATGACATTGATATCATCCTGAATCTGACGATCCCGGCCGCTCATATGGATGTCAGCATGGCGGCGGTAAATGCCGGCAAACATGTCTATTCCGAAAAACCGCTAACCGGCACAGCCGCCGATGCCCGTGCCCTGCTCTCGCTCGCGGCCCAAAGAGGTGTGCGGGTCGGCTGCGCGCCCGATACCTTCCTTGGCGGCAGTCACCAGACCGCACGCGCCCTGATTGATCAGGGCAAAATCGGCACTCCCCTGGCCGGGACCGCTACCTTGATGCTGCCCGGTCACGAACGCTGGCATCCCAACCCGGATTTCTACTATGTGCGGGATGGCGGCGGTCCGCTGCTCGATATGGGACCTTATTACATCACCGCGATGGTCAATATGCTGGGTCCGGTATCGCGTGTTTCGGGCATGGGGCGAAGCAGTCGCACCACCCGCGTCATTGAATCCGGCCCCCGCAAGGGGCAGGAAATTCCCGTCACCACGCCAACCCATATTACCGGTGTCATGGAATTTACCAGCGGCGCACTGGTTCAGATCACCACCAGCTTCGATGTCGAGGCACACCGCCACACCCCGCTTGAAGTCTATGGCAGCGAAGGCACCCTGCTTGTCCCCGATCCCAACCGCTTTGATGGCACCGTCGCACTCTATCGCCGTGGCGAAGACTGGCAGGACATGCCAATGACGCATGGCTATGGCGATGACAATTATCGCGGGATCGGCATCGCCGATATGGCCGATGCCATTCTCAATAATCGTCCGCACCGTGCCAGTGGCAAACTCGCCCTGCATGTTCTTGACGTGATGGAAAGCCTCCTGACCGCCACCCTCGAACAACGCACCATCGCCATCCAAAGCCATTGTGACCGACCCGACGGGCTCGCACCAAACCTGTCCGTCGGCCAAATTCACGCATAAAGGATAAATCCATGCCCCAGAAATCAGCCCTCATCTTCTATGGCGGATGGGAAGGACACGAACCCGAAGCCTGCGCCAAAGTTATCGACACCATGCTGCGCAACGAAAACTTCAACACCGAACGGGTCGAAGGCACAGACTGCCTTGCACGCGAAGACCTTGATCGGTTTGATCTGATTGTGCCTCTCTGCACCCAGACGACGGTTGAAAAGGATGCACTCGACAATCTGGTTGCCGCCATTGCTGCCGGAACCGGGCTTGGCGGTTTTCATGGTGGCATGGGCGATACGTTCCGTATGGAACCGGCCTATCAATTCATGGTCGGCGGGCAATGGGTCGCCCATCCGGGCAATATCATTGATTACCGCGTCAACATTACCAAACCCGATGATCCCGTTGTCGAAGGCATCGGCGATTTCGATTACCATTCCGAACAATATTACATGCATATCGACCCGGCGATTGATGTGCTGGCCGAAACCACCTTCACCGGCGAACATGCCGCTTGGATTGACGGCGTAAAAATGCCGGTGGTCTGGAAACACCGCTATGGCAAGGCACGGGTCTTTTTCTCGGCCCTTGGTCACGTTGCCGACGAATTCAAAGTGCCCCAGATGTACGAAATTGTCCGTCGCGGCCTGATTTGGGCGGCACGCTAAGCCCCGCCACCACGCATTGACAAAAACCACACCCGTTGATTTTCGGGTGTGGTCTTTGCATTTGATGACACTGTCAAAAAATCGCCTGCCTATCGCGGCGCAAACAGGATAATCCCCGCACCAATCAAACAGACCGCAACCCCGGTCATGTCCCATCGGTCGGGCATTTTGCCCTCAACCAGCCATAACCAGCCCACCGACGCGACGATATAAATCCCGCCATAGGCCGCATAGGCCCGACCGGCAAAATCGCTTTCAACCTTGGTCAGCAACCAGGCAAACGCGATCAGCGATAAAATCCCCGGCACGATCCAAAGCGCGGACTTGCCAAGTCGAAGCCACGCCCAGAATGCAAAGCATCCGGCGATTTCGGCAATTGCTGCACCGGCATAGGCCACAATGCTGTGCATCTTTCCCCCAAATCAGAATGCCGGACGCAAATCCCCGGCATATTTGCCCGCCCAGTTGGTCAGAACCGGCGTCAGATATTGCTTGAGCGTCTCGGCACGGGCATCGTCAATCACGCCATGCTGGCGCAATATCGCGCCCATCGCAACCTCGGCCCCGCGCTGGGTGCCATCATCGATCTTAAGCGCAACGCCAAGTCCCTGTTTGGGGAATGCTGCGCAATAAACGCCTTCGGCCCCGACCTTGACCAGCGCATCCTCGCCGCACACTTCCATGATCCCGGTGCAAAAACGCCCGGTGCCCGCCACCATGAACGGGGCTTGCGCACATCCCTTGCGGATGCGTTTGATCGCTTCAATACGTTTCGGTGCCAATCCGCTTGGATCAGCCATGCGCGCCATGGCAAGGCCAAGGTCACGCAACCGCATCCCGATCACCGGAATGCCGCATCCATCAATACCGCGTGGCGTGGACGACAGATCGCAATCGCCCATTTCTTCCAGAATTCTGATCAGGCGCTGCTGAACCGGATGGGCTTCCTCGATATAACCTTCGGGATCATCGCCCAGATGCTGCGCGGTCGTCAGGAACCCGCAATGCTTGCCCGAACAATTGTTATGCGCTTTTGAAAGCTTCACATGATCAGACGCCTGCTTGATCGCCGCATTCAGGCTTAGCGAATAATGCGGCGCACAGGCCAGCGTATCGACGGATAATCCGATTTTCTCAAGCCATGCGGCAACGGTCTTGGCATGTTCTTCCTCGCCATTATGCGACGAACAGGCCAGCGCGATATGTTTGTCCTCAAGCCCGAAGGCATCCGCCGCCCCGCTTTCAAGCAGCGGGATCGCCAGCAACGGCTTGATCGCGGATCGCGGATACATCAACGCGTCAATATCGCCCCCTTCGGCAACCACCGTGCCATCGGCCTTCATCACGACATACCGCCCGCGATGGAAACTTTCGACCATCCCGCCACGCGTGGCTTCGACAAGAATCGGATTGGCAGCAATCTGGTTGGCAGAATTGGCAGACATCTTCGGGCTCTCCATGACCGGGGCGCATTCAAAACAGGATCAAACCTATGCCCGAAATCACCCCAAAAAAGCAAGCATCACCCGTGATGCGGTGCAGCGCGATCAAAACGATCACCCACCCGCCAGATGACCAACCGGAATGGCCGTCTGGTTCTTGTATTCCTTCAGCACAAGGCTTGACTGCACATCACGTACATTGGGCATGGATAACAGCTTGTGCGTCACGAAATCCCCGAAGCTTTCAATATCGCGCGCCAGCGCGACCAAAAGGAAATCCTGCCGCCCGGTCATCGCCCAACAGGACATGATTTGCGGCAGGTCGTTCATCGCCTTGGCAAAATCCTCGGCCCCTTCTTCGGTGTGGCGTTGCAGGCGGACCTGAATGGTTGCCAGCACGCCAAGCCCTGCCTTCTTGCGGTCCAGCAACGCCACCGTCTGGCGGATGATGCCCGATGCCTCAAGCTGCTTGACCCGGCGCAGGCAGGGCGATGGGGACATGCCGACCTTTTCGGCCAGCTGCACATTGCTGATCGATGCGTCGTGCTGAAGGATTTGCAGGATTTTGATATCGGTTGGGCTCAACAGCACATCGGTCATTTTTCGCCCTCAAAATGGTTTATGCGGTCACATCTGATCAACCATAACGCATTTTGATCCCTATATCGCGCGAAAATGACATTTGAATTGATGTAAAATGGTCCGTGCAGAAAATCTCATCAGGGAGCAAACGAGGACCGTCATGGACCAGAACAAAAATCTGCGCGGCGACTACAGCCACATCAATGATGACTACACCGTAGCCCAGGACTGGGCATCCTATTCCGCCGCCGAACATGACCTTTGGCGGAAACTTTATGCCCGCCAGAAGGCGATCCTGCCGGGCTATGCCGCCCCCGATTACATCCGCAATCTTGAAAAACTTGATGCCGCCGATGAAATTCCGCATTTCGGCCGGGTTAGTGAGAAGCTCCATGCCGCCACCGGCTGGCACCTTGTCGCGGTGCCGGGGCTGGTGCCCGATGATGTGTTTTTCGATCATCTCGCCAACCGGCGTTTCCCGGTGACCGTCTGGCTGCGCAAGCCCGAGGAAATCGACTATCTCGTCGAACCCGACATCTTCCATGACTTCTTTGGTCATGTGCCGATGCTCTATGATCCGGTCTTTGCCGATTATCTGGCGGCTTATGGTGCCAAGGGCCCCGAAGCCATTGCCAAAGGCGGGCTCAAGAAACTTGCCCGGATGTACTGGTACATGGTCGAGTTTGGCCTGATCATGACCGAACACGGATTGCGCGCCTATGGCGCGGGCATGCTGTCATCGCAAACGGAAACCATCTATTCCGTCACCGATCCAACCCCCAACCGGGTGGCGTTTGACCTCGAACGGGTGATGGCAACTGACTATGCCATCGATGATTTCCAGAAAACCTATTTCGTGCTGACCGACTATCAGCAGCTTTTCGATGCGATGGATGCCGATTTTGCGGCCATCTATGACCGCCTCACCCACCGCCCGGCGATTGATCCGTCGGTCACACTTGCCGGTGATCAGCTTTATCATGTCCACGGGGACGAAAACCACACGATCACCATGCCATCAGGTGATCCGGCGCAACTTCGCCACGCCTGAGATGGCATTTAAATAGTATGATATGAGGAATACAAAAAATCGGGTCCAACGGCATTTTTTGCCAAAAGACCCGATTTTTTGATTTTTCACTGAAAATGAAAAATATGGACGATTACCAAAAATAGTTCAGCAATGGCTCATGGATTTATCAAGCGCCCGGTTAAGCTGCTCGATCACCACCATCGGGCTGGCATCCTTGCTGATAAAGTCCGCCGCGCCAAGGGCATCGGCCTGGGCCCGCGTATCGGCATCATAATGGGCCGAGAAGAACAGAACCGGCACTTCAACCGCATTCGGATAGCGGCGTCGAATCTCGCAAAAGGCTTCAAACCCGCTCATCCCGGGCATTTCAAGATCCAGAATGATCGCCCGCGGATAAAGACCGTCCAGCTGGTCGATCAGATCGTCGGCACAGTCAAACCCTGCCACGTCATAGCCGGCACGGCGCAAAACGGTTTCAAGAGCCGCCTTGGCGCTGGGGCTGTCGTCGGCAAACACCACCAGACCGTCATTCATTGGTCGGGGCGGCACGGCGCTAAGCGCATTCATGGATGGCAATACTCCGAGATTTGGGACAGCGCCAATCTGGCAGACGAAAATGTCAAATTGGTTAAACCCCGCAATTTTTCCCAGAAACCATCATAATCCGGCCAAAGTATAATGGCAGCGGCACGCCATGAATATCCGTTCATCAATCTCGTCCTTGGCAGAAAACAACCACTTTTCAGAAGGATAACGTTACGGAATGCTGATGGATGATCGCAACATTGATCTAAATAGGTATTTCCATGCCTATTTACGTAATTATGGGCGGGTGCTATAAACACCGCCATGTCGCAGATGCGATATGAAACATTCTTTCGGGAATATCGGTGCGGTCCGGCGCATGTCCGCGATCAAGGCCGAAGCTGCCCTCGCAACTGTAACTGCGCCGTTTTTGGCGGCGCATAAGCCAGATACCGAAAGATGGCTCTTGTTTCTGCCGGACCGGGCGGGGTGTACCGGGCGGAGGGAATCCGTTGTAAAATAGATATCGGCCCAGATCCGAAAAGATCCGACCGCGACCGGGAGAGAGCATGACAGACCCGTTAAAGCTGGCCTCAGAGTTTCCAGCCGCCGATTATGCAAGCTGGCGTCAACTGGCGGAATCCGGCCTGAAAGGCGCATCCTTTGACAGGAAACTGGTCACAAGGATGCTTGACGGTTTCGCGATGCAGCCGCTTTACACCAACGACGATCAGGACGACGCAACCCGCCTGATCCATCAGGTCCTGTGTGCCGCCGTCGATGCCAAGGACGCCGCCAGCGGCTGGGACATCCGCCAGCTTCATGCCCATCCCGATCCCAAATCGGTCAATGCCGCGATTCTCGACGATCTGGAAAACGGCGCAACGTCGGTTCTGCTACGCTTGGATGCCGCCGCACGCACGGGGGCGGATGTCACATCGGGCGATGCTGGCATTGACGGCATTGCCATTCACTGCCTTGCCGATCTCGATGCCACACTTGACGATGTCTATACCAACCTTGCCACCGTCGCACTTGATGCCGGTGCCGCCGCAATTCCGGCCGCCGCCCTTTTGGCCGCGCGCCTTGAAAAGGATGGGCAAAACAGCGCCGACGCGGATGACGATTTTGCAAGCGACGCCGCACCAGCCTTTAACATCGATCCGATTGGCACATTGGCAGCAACAGGGTGCCTTCCGGTTTCCGCCGATGATGCGATCAAAAAGGCCGCCGATATTGCCGCCGATCTGATCGACCGTTTTCCTCATGCCACCGCCATCACCGTCAATGGCGCGCCGTTCTATAATGCCGGTGCAACCGATGGGCAGGAACTTGCCTACCTGCTGGCAGGTGGTGTGACCTACCTTCGCGCGCTGACCGATACCGGCATGGTGATTGATCAGGCGGCAGGCGCGATTGCGTTCAATGTGGCGGTTGGCACCGATTTCTTTGCCGGGATTGCCAAGCTGCGCGCGCTTCGCCTGATGTGGAGCCGGGTTCTTTCGGCATCGGGTGTCGATGATGCCACCATCACGATCAATGCCATATCGGCCGAAATGTCGCTGTCGAAGGTTGATCCGTGGGTCAATATGCTGCGCACCACCGTCACCAGCCTGAGCGCCGGTCTGGGCGGTGCCGATAGCGTTATATGCCTGCCCTATGATCATCTGATCGGCCTGTCTGATGGCTTTGCACGCCGCATTGCGCGCAACACCCAACTGATCCTGCAGGAAGAAAGCAACGTTCATCGTGTGATCGACCCGGCAGGCGGTTCATGGTTCATCGAAAACCTGACCCGCGAACTGGCATCCAATGCCTGGGGCCGGTTCCAGTCACTTGAAGCCAAGGGCGGCATTATCAAGGCACTTGCCGACGGGTCCCTGCAAAAAGAGATTTCGGAAATCTGGCAGAACCGCGCAAACCGCGTTGCCACCCGGCGCGATCCCCTGACCGGGGTGTCGGAATTCCCCAACATCACAGAGGCCAAAGTCACCTGCGATGCGCAAGACCTGACGACAATCCGCAAGGAAGCCAAAGCCCGCCAGACCGGGTTTAAGGATGCAATCGGCATCAGCCTTGAGGATCTGATCACGGCGGCCAAATCCGGTGCCACCATCGCACAGATGTATGAAGCCCTTTATGGCAAGGCCGCGGGCACAACCATCGATCCGCTGCCAACCCATCGTCTTTCGGAAAGCTTCGAAACCCTGCGGGATCGTGCCGATGCCCACAAGGCATCAACCGGCAAATTTCCGCAAATCTTTCTGGCCAATCTGGGCCCGGTTGCCAAACATACCGCGCGCGCCATGTTTGCCCGAAACTTCTTCGAAGCTGGCGGGATTGAGGCGATCCTCAATAACGGCTTTGCCGATGCCAGCGAAACCGCCAAGGCATTTGTTGAAAGTGGTGCCAAAATCGCAGTCATTTGCGGATCGGACCCGCAATATGCCGACATGGCCGCCGATATTGCCAAAGCCCTTAAACAGGCCGAGGCGACCCGCATTTACCTTGCCGGGCATCCCGGCGATGCGAGGGCCGATTACGAGGCGGCCGGTATCGATGATTTCATATTTATCGGGGCGGATGTTCTTGCGATCTGCGAGACGGCCCTTTCACATCTGGGGGTAAAATAACCATGACCCGGATTCCGGACTTTTCCGATCTGCCGCTGTTTGATGGCGCAACTTCCGGCCCGACCAGCCCGGTCAATACAGCACCCTGGACCACGCCCGAAGGCATTGATGTCAAGGCCGTCTTTGGCGCGGATGATCTGGCAGGGCTTGATCATCTCAACACCATGCCGGGCATGCCGCCCTTCCTGCGCGGCCCCTATCCGACCATGTATGTCCAGCAACCCTGGACGATCCGGCAATATGCCGGTTTTTCGACCGCCGAAGAATCCAACGCGTTTTATCGCCGCAACCTTGCCGCCGGGCAAAAGGGCCTGTCGATTGCCTTCGACCTTGCCACCCATCGCGGCTATGACAGCGACCATCCGCGGGTAACCGGCGATGTCGGCATGGCCGGTGTGGCAATTGACAGCATCTATGACATGCGGACCCTTTTTGATGGCATTCCGCTCGATCAGATGTCGGTATCCATGACCATGAATGGCGCGGTTCTGCCGGTGATGGCGCTTTATATCGCGGCTGCCGAAGAACAGGGTGTGAAGCATGAACAGCTTTCAGGCACCATTCAGAATGACATTCTGAAGGAATTCATGGTCCGCAATACCTATATCTATCCGCCGAAACCCTCGATGCGGATCATTTCGGACATCTTTGCCTTTACCTCGCAAAACATGCCGAAATTCAATTCGATCTCGATTTCCGGCTACCACATGCAGGAAGCCGGGGCGACCGCGGACCTTGAACTGGCCTATACCCTGGCCGATGGCATCGAATATGCCCGTGCCGGTCAGGCTGCTGGTCTTCCGATTGATAAATTCGCGCCGCGTCTGTCGTTCTTCTGGGCGATTGGCATGAATTTCTTTATGGAAATCGCCAAAATGCGCGCCGCCCGCATGATCTGGGCCAAGCTGATCAAACAGTTCGATCCGCAGAGCCCCAAATCGCTTTCATTGCGCACGCACAGCCAGACATCGGGCTGGTCACTGACAGCACAGGATGTCTTTAACAACGTCATCCGCACCTGTGTCGAGGCGATGGCATCAACCCAAGGCCACACGCAGTCGCTGCATACCAACGCCCTTGACGAAGCATTGGCCCTGCCGACCGATTTTTCGGCGCGCATTGCGCGTAACACGCAGCTTTTCCTGCAACAGGAAAGCGGCACGACCAAGGTCATCGATCCGTGGGGCGGGTCCTATTATGTTGAACGTCTGACGCGTGATCTGGCGGAAAAGGCATGGGCCCATATTCTTGAGGTCGAAGAACAGGGCGGCATGGCCAAGGCGATTGAAGCCGGCATTCCGAAAATGCGCATCGAAGAAGCAGCTGCCCGCACGCAAGCCCGCATCGATAGCGGCCGTCAGACATTGGTCGGCGTGAACAAATACCGCGCGACCGATGATCGCCCGGTCGATGTTTTGCAGGTCGATAACGCCGAGGTCCGCCGTCAGCAGATCGCCAAGCTGGAACGTCTGCGCGCCGAACGCAACAATGCGGATGTTGAAAGCGCCCTTACCGCCCTGACCAATGCCGCCGATCAGGGGAATGGCAACCTTCTTGATCTTGCCGTGCAGGCCGCCCGGTCGAAATGCACGGTGGGCGAGATTTCCGACGCGCTTGAAAAGGTTTATGGCCGTCATCAAGCCGTGATCCGGTCGATTTCGGGGGTCTATAAAACCGAAGTCGGTGCCGATAACGAAGCATTGGCCAAAGTCGACCGGCTGGTAAACGAGTTCGAACAATCCGAAGGCCGCCGCCCGCGCATCCTGATTGCCAAGATGGGGCAGGACGGGCATGACCGCGGCCAGAAAGTCATCGCAACCGCCTTTGCCGATCTTGGCTTTGACGTCGATATCGGCCCGCTGTTCCAGACACCCGAAGAAGCCGCCCGGCAGGCGGTTGAAAACGATGTCCATATCGTCGGTGCCAGTTCTCTTGCCGCCGGTCACCTGACACTTGTGCCGCAGCTTCGTGCGGAGTTGGACAAGCTTGGCCGCGAAGACATCATGATCGTTGCCGGTGGTGTTATCCCACCGCAGGACTTTGACAAACTTTACGAAGCCGGGGCAGAGGCGATTTTCCCGCCCGGAACCGTGATTGCCGAAGCGGCCTGTGACCTGTTAGAAAAGCTGAAGGAATCAACGTCCGAGGAAGCGGCCTGATTGTGAAGGCGAGATCGTGACAGAAACCGCGCCAAAGAGTGCGCCCCAAAATGCACCGGAAACACTGCGCACCGTATCGGGCGGCCCCAAGGGCCAGCCCCGCAAAACGGTGCGCAGGCGGGTTCTTTCAACCGACGAGATTGTCGATGGCATTCTGGCTGGCGACCGCACCATTCTGTCACGCGCGATCACGCTGGTCGAAAGCCGCAATGCCAGACATTTTGATCAGGCGCAGGACGTTCTTTCGCGCCTGATGCCCCATACCGGCGGATCACAGCGGATCGGCATTACCGGTGTGCCGGGTGTCGGCAAATCCACCTTTATCGAGGCCTTTGGCAAAAACCTGACCAAGGCGGGGAAAAAGGTCGCCGTGCTGGCGGTTGACCCGACAAGTGCGCGGTCAGGTGGTTCGATCCTGGGTGACAAGACCCGGATGAATGAACTTTCAATCGATCCGAATGCCTATATCCGCCCATCGCCCAGCAGCGGCTATCTCGGCGGGGTCAATCGCATGACCCGCGAAACCATTTTGCTGTGCGAGGCGGCCGGTTTTGACGTGGTTCTGGTCGAAACCGTCGGGGCCGGTCAAAGCGAAACCATGGTCGCCCAGATGACCGATTTCTTTCTGGTCCTGATGCTGCCCGGTGCCGGGGACGAATTGCAGGGGATCAAGAAAGGCGTTCTTGAAATCGCCGATCTGATCGCGGTCAACAAGGCCGATGCAGACCCGGCCAAGGCCCGCGAAGCCAAACGCGAATATTCATCCGCCCTTCGCATCCTGCAACCCAGCAGCCATCATTGGCGACCGCAATCGATCATGGTTTCCGCCCTGATCAATGACGGCCTTGATCAGGTCTGGGATTTGATCAACCAGCACCGCACCATCATGGAAAACGAAGGCGAGTTCACTGCGAAACGGGCGCGTCAGCAACGCGACTGGATGTGGACCATGCTGCGTGACCGTTTGCTTGAAACCTTTACCGCCCGCGAAGATGTCGCCGGACGCCTCAAAGCCCTAGAAGCCGATGTTCTGGCCGGGTCAACCAACCCGACCGCCGCGGTCGAGGAAATGCTTGGGCTGATCAAGACACCACATGCTTGAAATAGTCGGCAATTAGTCATTTATTTCAGTGCCTTCAAATCGCCCCGCGTGTAAAAGAAACGCTTAACACACTCCGCATGATTTCATTTGTATGAAGACACTGATGCAATCACAAAAGACTGTATACGTGCTTGGCGGTTATGGCCTGATCGGTTCCGCCTGTATCAGAGCCCTTGTAAGAGACGGCTTTTCCGTTGTTGGAATTGGCCGGTCGATAGACAAGGGAAAGCAATCCAATCCGGCGATAGAATGGCGAGAAATCAATATTTCCACTGCCAGCACCCAAGATTGGCGGGAATTGCTGTCCAATGCCGACATCATCGTCAATGCCGCAGGCGCACTGCAAAATGGCGCGCGTGACAACCTGATTGCGATTCATGAAACATCCATTGCCAGAATCACGGAAGCGATTGGAGATTCTGGCAAAAAATTCATTCAGATATCAGCCGTTGGTGCAGACATTCAGGCATCAACAGATTTCATGCGCACCAAAGCCCGCGGCGACCAGATCATCATGCAATCCAAACTGGAATGGTATGTGTTGCGCCCCAGTCTGGTGATCGCTCGTGACGCATATGGCGGCACGGCACTTCTACGCGCAGCATCGGCATTTCCCATCGTCAATATGCGCATCTTTCCTGAAGTCCCGGTTCAAATCGTCTCTGTTGACGATGTTGCAGATGCCGTGGTTCAGGCAGCGTCAGGATCAATACGGCCAAAACTGCTGACCGATATTACAGCGGACGAGTGTTATGCGTTTGATCAATTGAAGACAAGAATCCGCAAATGGCTCGGCTTCCCGGACTGGCGATACCGTTTTGATTTTCCGCCCTTCCTGTTAAAAGCCATTGGCGCGTTTGCCGATATTCTGGGGTGGTTTGGCTGGCGATCCCCGCTGCGTAGCAATGCTCTTGCCGTACTCGATACAGGCATCACAGGCAATTCGAGTTCGTGGATTTCAAATGGTGGCAGGCCATGCCAACCCCTTGAACAGGTACTTGATACGATGCCTGCAACCATTCAGGAACGCTGGTTTTCTCGTATCTATCTGTTGGTTCCTTTTTCTATCGCGATCTTGTCACTGTTTTGGATTTCGTCAGGCTTGATCGGGTTTTATGCGCAGCAAAATGCGCAAAACCTGCTGATTTCGCGTGGCGTTGAACCTTCCCTTGCGCACCTGTTTGTTTTTGGCGGTTCAGTCGCCGACCTTTTGCTTGGCCTATGCGCCCTTGCAAAAAGGACCTGCAAAAGCGCCTGCCTTGCAATGATAGGTTTATCGCTGTGTTACGTGTTTGGCAGTATCGTTATAGCACCCGACCTTTGGCTTGATCCAATGGGACCCATGATAAAAGTATTTCCGGGGATTGCCCTTTCCATGATCACACTGGCGGTTCTAAACGAAAGATGATTTACGAAATCGTTTTGTTCCTGCACGTTATCGGGGCGTTTGTTCTGTTTGGAACCGGTGCGGGAATAGCTTTCTTCTTCGTGATTTCAAACCGTTCAGGAAATCCCGCATTCATCGCGCATACAGCTGGCACTGTTGTTCTGGCAGATGGTATTTTCACCGCAACAGCAGCAGTCGCCCAACCCATTTCGGGTTATATCCTGACGCAGCTCGTTGGCTGGGAGCCGAGCGAAGGGTGGATTGCGCTGTCTTTGGGATTATACGTGTTTGTCGGGCTATTCTGGCTTCCTGTCGTCTGGATTCAAATCAAACTCCGTGATTTGGCAAGAATTGCAGATTCCGAACAAATTCCCTTACAACCAGCCTATCGCCGTCTTTATCGCGTTTGGTTCGCCTTTGGGTTTCCCGCATTTTTCGCGGTTCTGGCGATCATTTGGCTTATGCTGACCAAGCCTTCTTTCTGATAAAAAGGCCGCGCAAAAGCGCGACCTTTGATCGGATAGCTCATCGCAGCAGGTCTTATTTCTTTTCGCCAGCTGCTTCGAGTTTTGCCTTAAGAATTTTCAGCTTTTCGACGGCTTCATTGATTTCGGTGTCGAGATGCGCCAGGTCTTCACGCTTGTCACGCGGCATGGCTTCGATCTCGTTCAAAGCTTTTTCGATGATATAAAGCAAATTCTGTCCTCCGTTATTGGCTGCCGGTTATATGACAGCTCGAAATCTCTTTGTCTTAAGCAGGCCGCAATTCGGCCTGTCATAATCGCCGCTGTCATAGCCCGGTTTGCTATCAGTCCCCATGATCCTGATCAACAATCCGGTCAAACCGGGTCAACGGCTTATGGGTGGCGCACCCGTTTTAGTGCGCACCAATGAGCCGCCCGGATCGTATGCCGGACCCGCAAGTTATTCTACCCAAAACAGGGGTAAAGAAACAGGGATACAAGACAATGTCTGGTGAAAAAAGACCGGCAGGCTAGCCGTTGGTGGCAGGCTGTTCGAGTTTGTCTTTGAGGATTTTCAGATTTTGCGCCGTTGATTTCATCACGGTTTCAAGACGTGACAGTTTTTCACGGGCATCGCGCGATACGGCTTCGACTTCGTCCAGCGCACTTTCGATGACATACAGCATTTCCACACTCTCCTGCCCGAACCATTCGTTCGGGTCGTTTTATTGTGATTGACCTTATGAAGGTGGGCGGGAAATTCGCTGAAACCTTGTCGGAAATAAGCCAAATTGGCCTTAATTCGCCGATCCTGCTGTTGGCAGGGCAAACCTGATCTGTGATTTTTGACCGGCATGATGTTGCGGTTTGTGTTAAAAGCCGCGCACTTGATTTCATGAAACGGGATAATCGGCACATGACGCATCTGGTGCTTGCACCAATGGAAGGACTGGTCGACTGGCGCGTTCGGCAGTTGCTGAGCGCGACGGGCGGGTTTGACCTGTGCGTGACCGAGTTTATCCGTGTGTCGCAAAACCTGTTTCCGGCCCATGTGTTTTACCGTTACTGCCCCGAATTGCTTCAGGGCGGCAAAACGGCATCGGGCACGCCGGTTCTGGTGCAGTTGATGGGGCATGATCCCGAACTGATGGGGGAAAATGCCGCCTTTGTCGCATCCCTTGGCGCGCCGGGGATCGATATCAATTTCGGCTGCCCGTCCAAAACGGTGAATAAACGCGAAGCCGGTGCATCGCTTTTGAAATGCCCCGACAACCTTTTTAACATTGTTTCGGCCGTGCGCCGGGCGGTTCCCGATCATATCCCGGTCAGTGCAAAAATCCGTCTGGGTTATGCCGACAAGGAACTGTTTCTGGACCATTCGTGCGCGGTTGAGGCCGCCGGTGCCCAGCACCTGACAGTGCATGCGCGCACCAAGCTGGAAGGATATAAACCACCCGCACATTGGGAATATCTGGCGCGCATCCGCGACGCCATTTCAATCCCGATGACGGCCAATGGCGAAATCTGGACGGTCGAGGATTACGCGAAATGCCGGGATATTTCCGGCTGCACATCCTTCATGCTGGGCCGCGGGGCGATTGCCGCCCCGGATATCGCCAATCGGATCAAGGCGTTTGAGACCGGTCAGAATCTTGAAAAGCAAAGCTGGTCCGATGTCCTGACGATGCTTTTGACCTATATCGATCTGATGAATGCCGATGACACTACCGAAAACCATCAGGCCGGGCGCATCAAGCAATGGGTGGCGATGATCCGCAAGGGGCATGAACAGGCCGCCGATTGCTTTGACGAGATCAAGCGCATTCGCGACATTCACGAGCTTCGCGCCAAACTGACCATAGACCGCGATAACCCGGAAAATCAGCGGCCAAATGTTCCGATTGCCGCCGAATAGCCGGTAAAGACAGACAATCAAAAGAAAAGGCAGCATGGTTGGCTGCCTTTGTCATTTCCGGGTCAGGTGATCCAAACGATCCGCGATCAGGTGCCGAACCCGAAATCATCGGCATCAAGATCATCGGTATCATGGACGCCCATCAGGGTGACAGATGCATCATTGCCAAGTTCAATCACGACATTGCCATCGGTATCAAGATGCATGTCATTCTTGATCTGGTTGAAGTTGCTGTAATTCCATTCCGACAGATTGATGATGTCCTCGCCCGGGGTGAAGTCGGTGATGATGTCGTGACCGTTGGTTTTGCCGATCTCGAATTCATCCCAGCCCGAACCCCCGGTCAGGGTATCGTCACCGGCACTGCCATACAGGCGATCATTGCCCGCCCCGCCCAGAAGCACATCGTCGCCCGAATTGCTCCAGAGGATGTCATTGCCGTTGCCACCATCAAGCGTGACATTGCCATAGGTTTCATAGGAGCTGGTCAGATCGATGATGTCATCGCCATCACCGGCTTCGATCACCTCGATATTTCGGATGCGCGGCGAAATGCCCGGATCGCTGACCGTGTCGGCAAGGAATAGCGCGTCATTACCGCTGGTCAGTTTCAGGGTATCGGTGCCATCGCCACCTTCGAAGATGTCGTTCGACTGGTTATAACCGTTCAGATTGACATATTCGCCAGTCCCGGCATCGCCACTGTAATCATGGCCCCAACCATTACCGTGATGGCCGGTATGGCCCCAGCCGGTATTGTTGTCATGGCCATCTTCGCCCGGCGCGCCATCATTAAGCGCATGCCAGTTCGAGCTCCAGGTGTCGTCGGCATTGTATTGCAGGACATCGTCACCGGCACCACCATTCAGGATGTCGATCCCGGCACCGCCGGCAAGGGTATCGTTGCCCGCACCACCCCAAAGCGTATCGTTGCCTTCGCCGCCATCAAGGACGTCGTCCCCGGCGTTGCTCCAGATAATGTCATTGCCGGTTCCACCAAGAACCGTCACATCGCCATAGGACTGGGTTTCGCTGGTCAGGTCGACAATGTCATCACCGTTACCGGCATCGATGACTTCGATATTCGAAATGCGCGGCGAAACGCCCGGATCGGTGATCTTGTCGTCAAGGAACAGGGCATCATTGCCGCCGGTCAGGGACAGGGTATCGGTACCGTCACCCCCATCAAAGATATCCTGCGAACGGGTATAGCCTTGCAGATTGACCTGTTCGTTGGTGCCGTCCATGTCCGGATCGCCGACATTCTTTGCGGCATAGCTGCCCGACCAGGTCGCGTCTTTCTGATATTCGATGACGTCATCACCGGCACCGGCATCGATCAGATCGCTGCCCGATCCACCATTGATAACGTCATTGCCATCGCCACCCCAAATGGTGTCATTGCCGCCATCACCGCCCAGAACATCATCGCCCGACAGGCCGGACAGCAGGTTCGCACCATCGTCGCCAAACAGGTAATCGTTGAAGTTCGACCCGATCAGATCTTCGATCGAAGACAGGACGTCATATCCGTCACCACCAACGGCGGTACCGTTTTTCAGGCTGACACCAACCGCGGATGTTGCATTGGCATAGCTTGCGGTATCGCGGCCAGATCCACCCGAAAGGGTATCATTGCCCTGACCACCCATCAGGGTGTCATTACCGCCATCACCATAAAGCCTGTCATCGCCTGATCCGCCGAACAGGGTATCAGTGCCATCGCCGCCCCACAGACGGTCGTTGTTTTCACCGCCATCCAGAACGTCGTTGCCGTCACCGCCAAGGATCGAGTCATCGCCGGTGCCGCCATTGATCACGTCATTACCGGCTTCGCCATAAAGCTTGTCCTGACCCTGACCACCCAGCAGCGTATCGGCCCCGTTACCCGCCCAGACACGGTCATCGCCCGACCCGCCATCCAGCGTATCATCGCCTTCGCCGCCGGTGATGCTGTCCTGACCGCTGCCGCCGTCAATCAGGTCGTTACCGTTATCACCATACAGCTTGTCGTCGCCATCACCGCCATAAAGGCTGTCATTGCCATCCATGCCCGACAGCGTGTCCTGACCATTCAGGCCAAAGACGGTATCGTCACCCGCAAGGGCGGCAATCGTGTCATTGTTGCTGGTGCCATACAGGACATCGTCATAAGGCGTCGGCCCGGTCGAGGCTTCGACACCGACAAACATGTTCGCATTCAGGTCGCTGATCGCGACACCCAGCAGGGTAAGCGTACCCTGACCATTCAGGTTGATAACGGTGTTGCCATTGACCTCGGACATCAAGCTGCGCAACTCGGCCCAGTTATCCACATCAAGCGCAGACAGATTGATCTGGTCACTTGCCCGATTGAAATCGGTGACAACCTTATCGCCGGAATTATCCGATACGATGATCTGATCCGAACCGGCACCACCGGTATAGGTATCGTTGCCAGCCCCGCCATCCAGCGTATCGTTGCCGTCACCACCCAGCAGCGTGTCATTACCGGCATCGCCCGACAGGGTGTCGCTTCCGATACCGCCTTCGAGAAGGTCATTGTCATTGCCGCCCGACAGGACATCATTGCCGGTGCCACCCGAAAGCGTATCGGCACCGTCGCCACCCATCAGGGTATCGTTGCCATCCGCACCCGAAAGGGTGTCATTGCCCGCATCGCCCGAAAGCACGTCATTGCCAAGACCGCCATTGATGGTATCGGCACCATCCCCGCCCGAAATGACATCATCGCCCGCTTCGCCCGAAAGCTGATCATCACCGGCCGCGCCATAGATCGTGTCGGTATCATCACCGCCGGTAACAACATCATCGCCATCCATCGCATCGATGAAGTCCGAACCGCCGCCACCAGAAATCACATCGTCGCCCGATCCACCGATCAGGGTGTCATTGCCCGCACCGCCCGCGATCACATCATGGCCGTCATTGCCATGCAGGCTGTCGTCGCCGTCGCCACCGTCGATCACATCATTGCCGTTGCCGCCCGAAATCGTATCGTTTCCGGCACCACCCGACAGGTTATCGTCGCCGTCATTGCCAAGGATGGTGTCATTGCCATCCCCGCCATCGACCACATCATTCCCAGCCAGTGCATCGATATAATCATCTTCGCTAGTGCCCAGCAGGACATCATCAAACGGTGTTGCGCCAACCGGGCCTTCGATACCGACAAACATGTCGGACGTGACTTCGTTCAGACGCACACCCAGCAGCGTGACCGAGCCATCCGGGCCCAGATCGATGACGAGATTGCCATTGACCTCGCTCAGACGCGGGGCAAGTTCGGACCATTCGGAAATGCCAAGCGCATCAAGGGAAATCTGGTCAACACTGGTGTTGAAATCGGTAACGACCTTATCACCGACAAGGCTTGTGACCTTGACCAGATCGGCACCCGACCCGGTCGAGATACGGTCATTCCCCGATCCGCCATCCAGCGTATCGTTGCCATCACCGCCCACAAGGCTGTCATTACCAGCCCCACCGTCAAGCGTGTCGTCGCCTTTTTCACCGTTCAGATAGTCGTTGCCATTGCCACCGATCAGGGTATCGGCGCCATCGCCGGTCCAGATCGTGTCATTGCCTTCGCCGCCATCGACTGTATCGGCACTGACATCGGCTTCTACATTGTCAAACGTATCGTTGCCATCCCCAAGATCGACAACGTTGTTCTGGCTGTTGCCATAGACGTAATCATCATGCGCCGACGCAATGACGCGTTCAAAGTTGGCAAGAATATCGCCTGCGGCATCACCACCAAATGCGCGACCGCCTTCGCCCGGTGTTCTGGCATTGGCATCGGTATCGCCAAGATAAATCTCGACCCCGGCGTCTGATCCCTCATAGCTGATGGTATCAATGCCATCGCCGCCATCAAGCGTATCGGCACCCGCACCGCCTTCAATGGTGTCATCCCCGGCACCACCCAAAAGGACGTTATCGCCATCCGATCCGGCAATGTCGTCATTGCCCGCCGATCCGATGACATTTTCAAAACCGGAAATATCATCATTGCCGGTTTCGGCACTGCTTGCGGTACCGGCCGACAGATCAACCGTGGCTCCACTTGCCGCCTGGCTCAGGTCAAGGGTATCGGTGCCTGCACCACCCGAAAGCGTGTCATTCCCGGCACCGGCGATGATGGTGTCATTACCGGCCCCGCCATAAACGGAGTCATCACCCGCACCCCCGTCCAGAACGTCATCACCATCCGCACCAGACAGGACGTTTGCCCCGCTTGATCCGATAAGCGTATCCGCACCCGCCGTGCCCAGAACATTCTCGAAGCCGGAAATGGCGTCCGTACCGGTGGCATCGCTGCTTGCGGTGCCGGTCGACAGGTCAACCGTCACACCATTGGCGGCAGCGAAATCAAGGGTGTCGGTGCCATCACCACCGGCAAGGATATCGTTGCCCGCACCGGCAACAACCGTGTCATCACCCGTACCCGCATCAACCGTATCTGCACCGGCACCTGCGGTGATGACGTCATTGCCATCGCCCGCCAGAATAACGTCGTCGCCCGCCCCGGCATCAAGGGTATCGTTACCGGCACCCCCGTCCAACGTATCATTGCCTGCCCCGCCATAAAGGCGATCAGCACCGTCGCCGCCGGTCAGGATGTCATCACCATCGCCACCATCGAGCATGTCGTTGCCGATACCACCATCAAGGGTATCGTTGCCGCCATTGCCGATCAGGCTGTCATTGCCCGCACCACCCGAAAGCAGGTTATCGCCATTCGATCCGGTCAGGGTGTCGCTGCCGCCCGAACCAATCAGGTTTTCAATGCTGACAAGGCTGTCTGCTTCGCCATTGGCAAGCTGTGCGGTACCGGTTGCAAGGTTCGCACGAACCGCCGCGGTCGAATTGCTGTAATCCGCCGTATCGTTGCCATCACCACCGCGCAGCGCATCATTCCCGGCACCACCCGAAAGGGTGTCATCACCGGCACCGCCATCCAGCGTGTTGTTCTGCGCATCCCCCCTGATGATGTCATCATGGGCAGAGCCGACAACGTTTTCGACCCAGTAGATGCCGTCATTTCCGGCACCACCCGTCGCGGTGTAATTGGCCAGATCGACATTCACGCCCGATGCCGCGTCGTCATAGGTCACGGTATCGATGTCACCACCGCCATGGATAATGTCGTCGCCTTCACCACCGCGAAGCGTATCGTTACCCTGCCCGCCGATCAGCGTATCGTTGCCTTCGGCACCATCAAGGATATCGCGGCCATAACCACCATCAAGATAGTCGTCACCCGCGCCGCCATAAAGATTGTCGTCGCCAAGCTCGCCATTGATGCGGTCATCACCTTCGTTGGCCCAAAGCGTATCGTTGCCGCCGCCGCCATTGATGGTGACATCGCCATAGGCAATCGTATCGCTGGTCAGATCGACAACGTCGTTGCCTTCGCCTGCGTTGATGACTTCGACCCCGTCAAGGCGCGCGCCATCGGTGACGGTTTCTTCAACCACCGCATCAAAGGTGATGGAACGCACGAAATAGTCGCTGCTGTCACCACCCGATGAACCATCGGCATAAGGCTCGCCTTCGAAGGCGAGGTAACGGAATTCAACCGGATTGCCCAGACTGTCGGTGACACTGATGGTTGCGGTGCCGACACCGCCACTGGTGTAATTGATTGTGCTTTCGTCAAGCACACCCGACGCAACCAGATTGCCATCGGCATCAAAGGCCTGCCAAGAACCGACTTCGCCGCCATGCTCGGCCGCAATCAGGTTGGAAACCTGAACCGTGGCATTCCGCGCATTGGCACCCAGATCGACAACAACGGCTTCGCTTTCGCCGGTATTGCCATTGTGGTTGATCTGGCTTCCGGCCGGTGAACCGCCGTTATTGCCAATACCGTTGCCATCAAAGGTCACGGTGTCATCGGCCGCGGCAAGGTTCAGTTTGCCGTCTTCACCGACATAGGATGTACCAAAATCAAAGGCATAAAGATTTGCATCCGACCATGCGGCCTGCACGGCACCCGATGATGCCGAATCCGTCAGGCCCAATGTCCGGGTTTCAATCGTGCTACCCGTCGTCTGGCCATCGCCCAGTTTGCTGCCATCAAGGATGAGCGCATCACTGCCACCGCTCAGGTTCAGGGTATCGGTACCGTCACCACCGACAAAGGTATCATCCGAGATGTTCTTGCCACCGATATCGGCAAAATCGCCGGTACCATCGACGCCCGGGCTGCCGGTATTTTCCGTGGTTTCACCGCTTACGGCCGTGCCATCGGCTTCAAAGTTCAGGACATCGTCGCCGGATCCGCCATCAAGGGTGTCGTCACCCGATCCACCCGAAAGCGTATCCGCACCATCGCCACCATTAAGTTCATCATTGCCGGTGCCGCCGCCAAGCGTATCCGAACCGGTCCCGCCATCGACCGTGTCATCGCCCGAACCACCCATCAGGGTATCGTTGCCCGCACCACCATCAATCGTATCGTTACCGGCACCACCATCGACAATATCGTCACCGGCAAGCGCATCAATAACGTCATCGCCATCGCCGCCGGTCAGGCTGTCGTCATAAGGGGTCCCGCCATCGGTAACCCCGGTGAAATCATCGGCTGAAAGATCAAGCGGATTGACACCTTGCAGCGTGATCGTGCCGCCGGACGGCAGATTGATCACCGCATCACCAAGCGAATTGCCGGTGATCAGATCACGAAGCTGGGTCCAGGTTTCAATGCCCGTGCCATCAAGGGTCAGTTTGTCGGTCCCGACTTCAAAGTCGGTGACAACATCATCATCGGTGCCGTCGGCAAAGATAAAGCTGTCATTGCCAGCCCCGCCCGAAAGCGTATCGTCGCCAGCCCCACCATCAAGGGTGTCGTTACCCGCTCCTGCGGCCATGACGTTATTGGCGTCCGATCCGGTCAGTTCATCATCGCCCGAACCGGTTGTGACATTTTCAAAGTTCGAAATGCTGTCCGAACCGGTTTCCACCGATTGCGCCGAACCTGCTGCCAGATTGACCGTGGCACCACTGGTTGCGTTGCGCATGTCGATGGTGTCATTACCCTGGCCACCATCAAGACTGTCATCACCGGCACCCGCGATAACCGTGTCATCGCCCGCACCGGCATCGACATAGTCACTGCCTGCACCATCAGACACGACATCATTGCCGTCACCGGCCACGATCCGGTCATTGCCATCGGCACCGTCAATCGTATCGTTTCCTGCGCCGGACGATATGGTGTCATCGGCGGAACTTCCGGAAATCGTATCGCCACCAGCACCTGTAACGACCTGTTCAAAGCCCGAAATGGTATCAGAACCGGTTTCCGTGCTGCTTGCCGTGCCATTTTCAAGATCAATGACGGCCCCGCCATCGGCATTGGTCAGATCAAGCGTATCGGTGCCATCGCCACCGGCAAGAATATCATTCCCGGCATCACCGATAACGCTATCGTCACCCGCACCGGCATCGACCGTATCATTGCCATCACCCGACGAAATCACATCGTTGCCGTCACCCGCAGCAATCACATCATCGCCAGAACCCGCCGCGATATCGTCATCACCCGCCCCGGCGTCAATCACGTCACTGCCAGAACCCGTATTGATATGATCATCACCATCACCGGCAAGGACGCTGTCATCCCCGGCACTGGTCCAGATGGTATCGTTGCCAGCCCCGCCATCAACCGTGACATCGCCATAGGAATGCACCTGGCTGGTCAGATCGACAACGTCATCACCGTCGCCGGTTTCAATGATTTCAACGCCACTGATTGACGGATTGGCAGCACCATTTTCATGATCGCGATCCAGAATGATCGCATCACCGCCCGACGTGCCCACCAGCGTATCGATGCCGTCACCGCCATCATACTGATCATCACTGACGCCAAGCCCGTCAAGATCGGCAATTTCGCCGGTGCCATCGACACCCGGACTGCCCGCATGATCGGTGGTATCACCCGATTGGCCGGTGCGATCCGCGCCAAATTCCAGAACGTCATCACCCGCACCACCGGCAAGCGTATCCGTGCCAGGCCCGCCGATCAGGGTGTCGTTGCCGTCACCACCGTCGAGCGTGTCATCACCATCCCCGCCATCAACCGTATCGTCCCCGGCACCACCACCAACAGTGTCGTTACCAGCACCACCACCGACGGAATCATTACCATCACCGCCATCGACCGTGTCATTGCCATCGCCACCGTCGACCGTGTCGTTACCGGCACCACCGCCAACGCTATCGTTGCCCGATCCGCCACCAACGGAATCATCGCCTTCGCCGCCATCGACCGTGTCATCACCGTCACCACCGTCGACCGTATCGTTACCGGCACCACCGCCAACGCTATCGTTGCCCGATCCGCCACCAACGGAATCATCGCCTTCGCCGCCATCGACCGTGTCATCACCATCGCCACCGTCGACCGTATCGTTGCCATCACCGGCACCAACCGTATCGTCACCGCTGCCACCGCCAAGTGTATCATCACCCGGCGTTCCTACATTTTCAATTCCGGCAAAGTGATCCGGTGACAGGTCGCCAACAGCAACACCCGAAAGCGTTACCGTGCCGCCGGACGGCAACGTGATCACCGCACCATCCGGACCATCGGACAGAATCGACTGCAATTCGGTCCAGCTTGTAACACCGATATCGGGCAGGGAAATCACATCGCTGGCGATGTCAAAGTCGCTGACCAGATCGGCGTCGCTGCCATCTTCAAAGACAAAGACATCCGCGCCATCGCCACCGGTCAGGGTGTCGTTGCCGTCACCTGCGGCCAATGTATCATTGCCCGCACCGCCCGAAAGGACGTCGTCGCCAGCCCCGCCATCGATCACGTCATCGCCAGCGCCGCCATCAATCGTGTTGGCCGCATCATTGCCGGTAATGGTATCGGCATCTGCCGAACCGGTGACATTTTCGAAATTGTCAATCGTATCGGAACCGGTTTGTGCGCCGTTTGCCGTGCCAGCGGCAAGATCAACCGTTACCCCGCCACTGGTGCCCGACAGATCAAGCGTATCAATGCCGTCGCCGCCATCAAGGTGATCGTTACCGGCATCAATCGAAACCGTATCGTTGCCTGCACCGGCATCAATCACATTGTTCGCGGCATTACCGGTGATGGTGTCATCACCATCCGTCGCGATCACATTTTCAAAGCCGGAAATGCTGTCCGAGCCAGTGGCATCGCTGCTTGCCGTACCATTGGCCAGATCAATTGTCGCGCCATTGGCCGCAGACATATCAAGCGTATCGGACCCGTCACCACCCGAAAGCGTATCATCGCCGATACCGGCCATGATCGTATCGTCACCGGCACCGCCCGCGATGATGTCATTCCCGGTTCCGCCATCAAGGATGTCGTTATCGGCACCCCCATCGATATTATCGGCACCCGCACCGCCCAGAATATTGTCCGAACCGTCACCGCCAAGGATGACGTCATCACCGTCATTGGCCCACAGGGTATCGTCACCGGCACCGCCATCAATCGTGACGTCACCGTAGGAATGCGTTTCACTGGTCAGGTCGACAACATCGTTACCCGCACCGGCATTGATGTTTTCAATATCCACAATCGACGGGTTGGCGGCACCGCCACCGGCGTGATCGCGATCCAGAATGATGGCATCATCACCGTCGCCTGCCTGCAGGGTATCGTTGCCTTCGCCACCGACAAAACTGTCATCAGAAAGGTTTTTGCCACTGATATCGGCAACGTCACCGGTGCCATCCGTCGTCGGGCTGCCGACATGGTCGGTGGTTTCACCCGATGCCGCGACATGGTCCCCTTCGAAGGCCAGGACATCGTCACCGGCCCCACCGTCAAGCAAATCTGCTCCGGCGCCACCGGCAAGGGTGTCGTTCCCTGCACCGCCCGAAAGGGTGTCATCACCCGCACCACCCGAAAGGATGTTATCGCCATCCGATCCCAGAAGGGTGTCGTTGCCCGATCCACCGGTCGCCCCTTCGATATCGATCAGGGTATCGTTGCCATCGCCGGTGGTGCCGGTCCCCGCGGCAAGATCAACCACAACCGGATCTGTCCGATCCGAATAATCGGCGATATCGGTGCCATCGCCACCGACAAGGGTATCATTGCCGGTACCTGCCTTGAGGGTATCGTTACCCGCCCCGCCCAGAATGGTGTCATCGCCACCACCACCGGCCAGCACATCATCACCGGCACCGCCTTCGATCACGTTGTTGGCATCATCGCCCGAAATGGTATCGGCATGGTCGGAACCGATCACGGTTTCAAACCCGTCAATCACATCATTTCCGGCACCACCGGTTGCCGTGCCATTGGCAAGGTCGACGGAAACGCCGTCTTCGGCCCCTTCGTAGGACAGCGTGTCATCGCCTTCGCCGCCAATCAGGGTATCGTCGCCGCCATTGCCATAAACGGTATCATTGCCTGCGCCGCCATCCAGGATATTGGCGTTTTCATCGCCGATCAGGATATCGTCGCCATTCCCGCCGATGACATTTTCGATGCTATCAAGGGTATCGTTTCCGGCTGCGCCAGTTGCGCTACCTGTGCCGAGGTCAACGGTGACACCTTCGGATGTGTCGGAATAATCGGCGGTATCGTTACCGTCACCGCCATTGAGTTCGTCATCACCGGCCCCACCGGTCAGGGTATCATTGCCCGCATCACCATTGATGACATCATCCCCGGCACCGCCATCAACAATATCGTCACCGTCAAGCGCATTGATTTCATCGCCAAGCTGGCTGCCCTGCAGGACATCGTCAAATTCGGTACCTTCGATGGTGACATAGCCAAAGAAATTATCCGGCCCCAGATCATCGACCGAAACACCTTCAAGCGTGATGCTTTCACCCGGGCCGAGCGAGATAACCGCATTGCCATTGGCGTCATCGAACATGCGATCGGCAAGATCGCTGTAATCCTCAATCCCGTAGGATGACAGATCAATCACATCTTCGTTGACGTCAAAATCGGTAACCGTATCGCTGCCGCCGCCCGGGGTAACAACGATCATGTCTTCGCCGTCGCCGGTAATAATGACGTCGTCACCATCGCCGCCAATCAGCGTATCATTGCCCGAACCACCATCAAGCGTATTGACCCCGTCCGCCCCGATCAGCGTATCGGCAAAGTCGGTACCAATGACCCGTTCGACATCGCGAACAATGTCATTGCCACCCGAACCCGATGCATACTGGTTGACCAGATCAACAACAACCGGACCTTCGACATTGGAATAATCGACCGTGTCGATACCGTCGCCACCATCAATGATGTCGTCACCGGTATCGCCATAAATCCAGTCGTCGCCGGTCCCGGCCTGAATGATGTCGTCACCCGTGCCACCCGACAGGGTGTCGTTATCCGCCCCACCGTCCAGAACATCGTTGCCGGTACCACCGGAAAGGGTATCCGATCCCGCACCGCCGGTAATTTCGTCATCACCACTTCCGGCATCAACAACGTCATCCCCCGAACCGACATTGATCACGTCGTTCCCGGCACCGGCCGTTACGGTGTTATCAGCAGCATTGCCATTGATTGTGTCGTTGAAGTCCGAACCGACGACATTTTCGATATTGGCAAGGGTATCGTTGCCCTGACCGGTCGCTGTGCCTGCGGTCAGGTTGACATTCATCGCCCCGGTTGCGGCACTGTAATCCACAGTGTCAGAATCCGCACCACCGTCGAGCACATCATTGCCTTCGCCACCGACCAGCACATCATCGCCAGCCAGGCCCGAAAGGGTATTGCTGCCATCGGTTCCGGTCAGGGTATCTGCATATAACGTCCCGGTAAGATTTTCGATGCCGTCAAGGACATCATTGCCGTCTCCGCCGGTTACGGTACCGGCCGTCAGATCACCAACAATTCCGGCACTTTCGGTCGAATAATCGGCCGTATCGGTGCCAGCACCACCAATCAGCGTATCCGACCCGGAATTACCAACCAGGGTATCGTCACCGGCATCACCCGACAGGGTATCGTTACCCGAACCGCCAATCAGACGATCATTGCCATCACCACCCGAAACGGTGTCATCCCCGCCCAAAGCATTGATGATATCGCCACCGTTTCCGCCAACCATTTCGTCGGCATTTTCCGTACCAAGACGAACGTCGACACCGATAAAGTTTGCCGCGGTCAGGCTGCCTGCCTGAATATTGTTCAGTGTAATCGTGTCGCCGCTATCAAGCGTGATGATCAGATTACCATCGCCATCCGCACTGAACTGGGATTTCAGGGCATCGAAACCGGCAATATTGAAATCGGTAAGATCAATAACGTCAACGGCCGGGTCGAAATCGGTAATCGTGTCGTTGCCATCGCCCGGGCGGAAGACAACCTGATCAGCCCCTTCGCCAAGCGTCAGAATATCGTCGCCAACCCCGGCATCGAAGGTGTCGTCACCAGCCCCGCCAAGGAAGATGTCCGTGCCTTCCCCGCCAAGGAAGGTATCGCTGAGTCCTGAGCCTTCGATGATTTCGATACCGTCAAGCGTATCGGTTCCGGTTCCCGTCCCGCTGACGGTATTGTTCGCGGTATCAATAACCAGCCCACCGGTCGCATCCGAATAGGTTGCCGTATCAAGACCTTCACCACCGATCAGGACATCATCCCCGGCACCTGCACGCAGGATATCGTCGCCAGCACCACCATCAAGAATATCTGCCCCGCCGCCGCCGGAAATGATGTCATTTCCTTCGCCACCGGTCACATGGTCATCGCCCGCACCCGCGGTGATCGTATCAGCGCCGACACCACCATCGACAGTATCGTTCCCCGTGCCGCTATCGATGACATCATTGCCTTCGCCACCAAGGACGACGTCATCGCCTTGGCCAGCAACAATCGTATCGTCACCGGTACCGCCGTCGACCGTATCGTTGCCATCACCGGCATTGATGACATCGCTACCTGCCCCACCGGTAACAATATCGTTGCCGGAACCCGTGGTCACAACGTCGCTGCCGTCGCCACCATCGACGGTGTCATTTCCGGCACCGGTATCAATGATATCGTTTCCGGCACCACCAGAAACATAATCCTCGCCGCTGCCGGTTGTCAGCGTATCTTCACCGCCCGCACCGATAACCGTGTTATCGCCATCCCCGGCATTGATAACATTTACCTCATCGGTCGCGGTGATAACGTCATTGCCGTCACCGGTAACAAGGTTTTCGATATTGGTGAAGATGTCGGTTGTTGTACCGTCTGTTGCCGTACCGGCGGCAAAATCAACAGTCAGATCACCCGAAACGTCTGACAGATCAAGGGTATCGGAACCTTCGCCACCATCAATGGTGTCTGCGCCGCTGCCACCGCGAATAACATCATTCCCGGCACCGCCCAACAGAACGTCATCACCATCGCGGCCATCAAGGGTATCGTTCCCAGCACCACCATCAAGCGTATTACGACCTGCATCGCCTTTCAGGATATCGTCGAAACGCGAACCGGCAATATTTTCAAAATTGGCAACCTGATCGCCTTCAGAACCACCGACGACACCGGTTTGCAGATCAACCGAAACACCACCGGCGGCACTGTCGTAGGAAAGGGTATCTTCGCCGTCCCCACCATCGAGCGTATCGTTGCCGGCACCGCCATCAATCAGGTCATCGCCAGCCCCGCCGCTAATGATATCGCTTCCGGCACCACCAGATATGATGTCATTACCAGCCCCGGCCGAGATGGTATCGGCGTTGGCGCTACCTGTGATGGTGTCGTCAAAATTCGTCGCAACAATTTGCTCGATATCGCTCAGGATGTCCGTGCCGGTATCCGCACCAGTCGCGATATTGTTGGCAAGGCTGATATCCATCCCCGACTGGGCATTACTGAAATCGATGATGTCCGAACCGGCACCACCGATATAGGTATCATCACCTGCTTCGCCGACGAATGTATCGTTGCCTGCACCGCCATCCAGCACATCATTGCCCGAACCACCGGACAGCGTATCGTTCCCCGCACCGCCCGATAGCACGTTATTGGCGTTATCACCGATAAGGGTATCGTCAAAATCGGTGCCTGTGACATTTTCAAAACCGGAAATGTCATCTGTGCCGTCGGCACCTGTCGCGACGCCGGTTACCAGATTGACAACCTGCCCGCCGGATGCCTTGGAATAATCCAGTGTATCGACACCGGCACCACCGCGCAGCGTATCATCCCCGGTTCCACCCGAAACCGTATCATTGCCACCGCCCGCATTGATGATATCGTTCCCCGCACCACCGGCCAGGCTGTTTGCACCCGACGTCCCGGTCAGGGTGTCATCAAATGCGCTACCCGTCGCATCCTCGATATCCGAAAGCGTATCGGTACCGTCAATCTTGGTAGCAGTGCCACCTTCCAGATCGACATTAACCGCACCTTCGCTTGCGCTGTAATCAACACTGTCGGTGCCGGTTCCACCGGAAATCACATCATTGCCGGCACTTGTATTGAAAACATCATTACCGGCACCACCGATCAGCGTGTTATCGCCACTGCTGCCGGTAATGGTATCGTTAAGGTTTGAACCGGTAACGTTTTCAACATTCAGTACCTGATCGCCGGTCTCGGTATCGGTTTCACCGGTTTCAAGATCAATGGTAATGCCGTTCAGGCTGTTGCTGTAGTCGACAGTATCGTTACCCTCGCCACCATCAATAAGATCTGAGCCAGCGCCGCCGGAAAGTGTGTCGTTGCCACGGCCCCCGAGCAATGTGTCATCACCGCCGCCACCAGCAATAATATCGTTGCCATCTTCACCCGACAGGGTGTTCGCGGCCTCGTTACCGACAAGGGTATCGGCAAACTGCGTGGCGATAATATTTTCGATGCCTGTGACTTTATCCTGTCCAAGACCGAAAACATCGCCTGTCGACAGGTTTGCCGAAATGCTGCCGGTTGCGGCACTGTAATCAACCGTATCAACCCCGTCCCCGCCAATCAGGGTGTCATTGCCCTGTGTTGCGGTAAAGAGGTCATCACCGGCCCCGCCATTCAGGACGTTCGCGCCGCTATCGCCCTTCAGGACGTCGTCGAATTCCGACCCGATGACATTTTCAATATCGATCAGTTTGTCCTGACCATCAGCACCGGTCGCACTAAGGGCGGACAAATCAACATTCACGCCACCGTCGGCATTTTGATAACTGGCCGTGTCGTTACCCGCGCCACCAAACAGCGTGTCGTCGCCGCCAAGCCCTTCGAGCAGGTCATCACCGGCACCACCGGCAAGAATGTTTCCTTCATCATTACCGGTCAGGACATCGTCCCCGGTACCGCCAATGACATTTTCAATATCAAGCAGTGTGTCGTTCTCAAATCCGGTCGAAGCCGTACCGTCTTCAAGATTGATCTGCATATCAGCGGTTTTGTCACTGTAGTCGGCGGTATCATTACCCGCGCCACCGTCCAGTATATCGTCCCCGGCACCACCATCGAGCAGGTCATCCCCGGCACCGCCAAGCAGAACGTCATCACCTGCCAACCCGTCCAGCGTATCGTTGCCATCCAGACCCGATAACGTGTCTTCGCCAGCGGTACCAGCGAGAATGTCATCTCCAGACGTTCCGACGATGTCGCGGATACCGATGAAATTGTTGGCAGAAATCTGGTTCAGGCTGACGCCTTTGAGAACCATGCTGGTATCTTCGCCGAAATCAACAACCAGATCACCATCCGCATTGACCGACATGCGGCTGTAAAGTTCGTCATAGGTGTCTATCGCGAGTTCGGAAATGTCGATCTGATCGTAATTTACATCGAAATCTGTAACGGTGTCCTGACCGTCACCCGCAGACAATTTGTAAATGTCCGCGCCGAAGCCACCGCTGAGCGTATCGTCACCCGCGCCACCACGAATAACGTCATTGCCAATTCCGGCCGAAATAACGTTTGCACCGTCACTACCGATGATCGTGTCATCACCGGTGGAACCGATAACATTTTCGACGTTTGAAATGCTGTCCGTCCCGGCCTCGCTTGTCGCAGTGCCCGCGGCAAGATCGATATTTACAGCGCCCGAACCAAAGAAACTGACGGTGTCCGTTCCCGTACCGCCATCAATGACATCGTCGCCATCGCCACCATACAAAAGATCATCACCAGCACCGCCGGAAACGGTATCGTTCCCTAAACCGCCCGCAATTGTGTTATTGGCAGAATCACCTGTAAGGATGTCGTCGAAATCCGAACCTGATATGTTTTCGATTTCCGAAAGCGTGTCATTGCCAGCCCCACCAGATGCCGTTCCGGATGCCAGATCAACGCTAACAGCACCTTCTGCGTCGGTGTAATCCACAAAATCCTGGCCCGCACCGCCAACCAGCTGATCATCCCCAAGGCCGCCATCAAGGATGTCGTTGCCAGCCCCACCGGAAATCTGATCGTTTCCGGCACCACCGCTCAGATCATCATTGCCGGAACCACCTTCGATCCGGTCATCGCCAGCACCGCCATCGATGCTGTCATTGCCGCCCAACCCCTTCAGAGTGTTGTTCTGTGCATCACCAGTGATCGTGTCGTTGAAGCTAGAACCCGTAACGTCTTCGATATCGACAAGCGTGTCGCTATTGCCGTTGGCGATAAAACCACTGCCATTGTTCAGATCAACCGTAACAGCAGATTCTGATGAATAATCGACCGTGTCCTGACCATCGCCACCATCAAGCGTGTCATTGCCAAGCCCGCCCGAAAGCGTATCGTTGCCAGCACCGCCATAAACAGTGTCCGCACCAGCCCCTGCGCTGATGGTATCATTGCCACCAAGGCCATCGATGATTTCGTCAAAGCCCGTACCAACCAGAACATCGTCACCTTCGGTCGAACCAAGGCTTTCGATGCCAACAAAGTTATCAGCGGCAAGCTGATCCGGTGAAACACCGGTCAGGGTCAACGTCTGGTCATTGATGGAAATGACGGCATCGCCATCGGCATTGGTTTCGATCAGGCTTTTCAGTGCTTCCCAGTTCGGAAGGCCAAAGCTGCTCAGATCAATACGGTCTTCACCAATATCAAAATCGGCAATTTTATCTTCGCCGGAAGTCCCGTTGAAAATAAAGGTATCCGCCCCGGTGCCACCAGCAAGATAGTCGTTGCCTGCGCCACCATTGATCAGATCATTGCCCGCGCCACCCAAAATGCTGTTTGCACGATCCGAACCAGTCAGAACATCATCGAAGTCCGAGCCAACTGCATTCTCGATTTCCTTGAGTGTATCGGTGCCTGCACCACCAGTTGCCGAGCCCGAACCCAAATTGACCTGAACGCTGCCTTCTGCACTGGCATAATCGACGGTATCAGAGCCATCCCCCCCCACAAGGGAGTCATTGCCCGCCCCACCGATCAGCGTATCGTTGCCTGCCCCACCAAGAAGCAGGTCATCGCCATCGCGACCATCAAGGATGTCATTTCCGGCACCGCCAGAAAGCACGTTATTCTGGTCATCTCCGGAAAGCGTATCGTTATAGGATGATCCGGAAACATTTTCGAAATTGGCAAGTGTGTCTGTGCCCTGACCTGTTGCCGAACCTGCATCAAGATCGACATTCACACCACTGCCTGAATCCTGGAACGAAACGGTGTCAGTACCTTCGCCGCCGTCAAGTGTATCAGAGCCGACCCCGCCAACGATCACATCGTTGCCAAGACCACCATCTATGATGTCGTCGCCAGCATCACCGGATATAAAGTCATTCCCGGTGCCGCCATCGACGACGTCATTTCCAACGCCCCCCGAAATGACGTCATTGCCAGAACCACCTGAAATCGTGTCATTCCCGGCATTGCCCGAAATGCTATCGTTGCCAGCCTTGCCATCGATCACATCGCTGCGGCTGGTGCCAACAAGGGTGTCGGCATTTTCTGTACCGTCCAGCGAACGAATACCTTCAAAGTTCTTGAAGGTCAGGCTATCGGGATCAACGCCCTGCAAGGTGACAATAGAATCACCAATCGTGATGGTCGCGTTTCCATCGCCATCCACACCGATAAAGTCTGCAATGTCCGAAAACAGCTCAAGACCATCGATGCCCTGAATGTCGATGATGTCATTTTCAGGATCGAAATCCGTGATCAGGTCATTGTCGCTATCGGTCGAAATAACAAAGGTATCCGAACCGGCACCACCTGAAAGCGTGTCTGCGCCCGCCCGACCATCAATCGTATCGTTGCCGGCACCGCCCCTAAGGATATCGGAACCCGAACTGCCCAGCATGCGATCATTGCCGGCCGAGCCTTCGACCTGCTCAAACCCGTCAATCTGATCGACAAAATCGCCACCGGTAACAGTTCCGGCTTCGAGATCGACGGTTACACCACCAACCGGGTTGCCTGCGGCGTCGCTATAGCTAAGCGTATCGAAACCGTCACCACCTGACAGCGTGTCCGAACCCTCACCACCAAATACGGTATCGTCACCCGCGCCGGTATCAATCTGGTTCTGCGCACCATTTCCGCGAACGGTATCGTTACCGTCACCGGTTGTCACATTTTCGATATCGATCAGCGTATCATTGCCATCGCCTGATGCTGTTCCGGCATCAAGGTTGACGTCCATATCGGCGTCAACGTCACTGTAATCGGCGGCGTCAGAGCCAGCACCACCGTCAAGGGTATCGTCACCGCCACCGCCAGCAAGAATATCGTCACCGGCAAGACCGGTCAGGATATTATTGCCGTCATCGCCGGAAATGATGTCGGAACTTGCCGAACCGCGAACATTTTCGAAGTTGGAAACGGTCGACAGACCGGAATTGGTCTGGACGGTGCCCGCCGCAAGATCAACAACCGCACCGGTTTCACTGCCAAGGGCGAGCGTGTCAGTGCCTTCGCCCCCATCAAGCGTGTCATCCCCGCCACCACCAGCGACCAGATCGTCACCCGCTCCGGCCGAAATGACGTTATTGGCACCATCACCGATCAGAACGTCATTGCCCGCACCGCTGACAATGTTTTCAACGCTGCTAACCGTATCGACTTCGCCGCTGGTGTTGTCTGTGACGGTCCCGGAACCCAGATTAACCGTCTGCGCACCATCGCGTGCCGTCAGATCCAGCGTGTCGTTGCCCGCACCGCCGATATAGGTGTCATTGCCGGCCTCGGCGACAAAGGTATCGTCACCCGCACCACCATCAAGCGTATCGTTACCATCGCGGCCGGTAATGGTGTCGTTGCCGGCCCCGCCCTGAAGCACGTTGACACCGCTGTCACCGGAAATCGTATCGTCGGAATTCGATCCGATAACGTTTTCGATACGGTCAAGAACGTCATTGCCATCGGCACCGGTTGCGCTACCGGCGGCAAGGTCGACATTCACCGCGCCATTGGCACCGGAATAATCAACCGTATCAATACCTTCCTGACCGCGCAGGGTATCATTGCCCGCACCGCCCGAAAGCGTGTCATTGCCATAACCGCCCGAAATGACATCGTCCCCGGCACCACCGCCGAGGATATCATTGCCGTCAAAGCCATACAGCGCATCGTCGCCGTCAGTACCTTCGGCAACGTCGTCACCATCGCCTTCAAAGATACGTCCGAACCCGCGGAAATTATCCGCAACAAGACTGTCAGAACTGACCCCTTCAAGGGTCAGAACACCCTGTTCACCGAAATCGATAACGGCGTTGCCGTTGCCATCATCGCTCATCATCGATTGCAGGGTCGCGAAATCGGTGATGCCCAGCTTCGAAAGGTCGACCGTATCTTCGGCAATATTGAAATCGGTGACCGTATCGTTGCCGAAATTCTCGGTCAGTTCGATGTCATCCTTGCCCGAACCGGTCGTCAGCGTATCGTCGCCTGCGCCACCGGTCAGGGTATCGATGCCATCCCCGCCGATCAGCACGTTATTGCCGTCATTGCCGGTAATATGATCGTCGAAGTCCGACCCGATGACGTCTTCAACCATTTGCAGGACATCATTTCCTGCCCCACCGGTTGCCGTATTCTGCGAAAGATCAACGGTTACCGCATCGGTCGCATCGGTGTAGCTGACGGTATCAGTGCCATCGCCGCCCTGGATATGATCATTGCCAAGACCGCCGCGCAGGAAATCGTCACCCGAACCGCCTTGCAAAACGTCATTGCCGATACCGCCAACCAGAAGGTCGCTGCCTTCGCCACCCTGAAGAATGTCGTCTTCTGAACCGCCATAAAGGCTGTCATTGCCTTCACCGCCCTGCAAGACATCCGCCCCAGCACCACCATCAAGGCTGTCATCGCCAAGGCCGCCCTGCAGCACGTCATCACCAAGACCGCCATCGATGACGTCATTGCCATCACTGCCCTGCAACGTGTCATTCCCGACAGCCCCGCCAAGGAAATCATCACCATCGGAGCCATGGACAATGTCGTTCCCCGATGTCGGGGTGTTGTCATAGATATTGGTCTCGTCGCCGGTCTCGTTTCCGCTGTCGGTAGCACTGCCGCCAGTAGCATCCCCGGTCGCATCTCCGGCTTCGGCATCCGTCTCGCCAGTGGTTCCACCATCAGTCTGCTCGCCCGATGTGCTGTCGCCGTCTTCAGCACCCGCGTCAATCGGGTCGGCTTCGCTATCCGTGGTTTCGCCGCCGGTCGCATCCTCGGCTCCGCCTTCATCCGCGCCAGCATCTTCACCAACAGTCTCATCGCCAGTCTCATCACCGGTCGCGTCACCGGAAAGACCGGTTTCATCCGTGCCGGTTTCGGGCGATGTTTCTGCCCCGGCCTGAAGACCGCTATTGGTGTTTTCCTGTTCGGTCTGGCTCTCTGACTGCGACGGCTGTTCTTCGCCGTCCGTGCTGTCATCACCATCACCCGACGCAGGCGTATCTTCATTCAGAACGTCTTCGCCCGCACCGTCCGAACCGCCAAGGCTGTCATCTTCGGCACCGTCACCCGCGTTCGTTTCATTACCCGCCGCGTCCGAACCGGTTTCAGCCGGGGGTGTTTCCTGATCGGGCTGGGTTTCCCCGTCGGCTCCCTCATTCGGTGAAACATCGGAAGTCTCACCATCGGTTTCAGTCGAAGCGCCCTCTTCGGTTCCGGATGTTTCCGAACCGTTTTCTGCCGGGGTCTCTTCGCCTTCCGTTACTGGATCAGCCGAACCTTCCTCGGTTGTCTCCGCAGTATCGGTGCCATCCGCGCCATTTGAAGTTTCTTCACCAGATGCACCGGCTTCACCCGAACCATCACCCGATGCCGTATCATCCGGCTCGTTCGAGGATGCGTTATCGGATGCTTCATCCTGTGCACCGGTTTGTGCATCACCCGTCTGCGTCTGATCCCCGCCGGTGGTTGATCCGGTTTCAGTTTCCTGCGAAGCGCCACCGGTTTCGTCGGCACCATCCGTCCCGTCACTGCCGGTTTCCGATCCCGTGTTGGTATCGGCACCAGCATCAGAGCCCGTTTCGGTACTATTTTGATCGGTAGGGATTGTCTCATCGACAGTGGTGTTCGGATCGGTTTCTTCATCCGCTCCGGCATCACCAGTGGTTTCGTCGCCAACGCCCGAACCTGTGTCGGTTCCTGCATCGGTTCCTGTGTCGCCGGTTTCTTCAGCAATGGTGTCATCACCCGATCCGCCAGACGCAGAATCATCGCCAGCCCCGCCATCGGTTTCCGACTGGGAACTGTCTCCACCGTTACCGGAAGAAGCCTGATCACCGGTTTCGCCATCGGTCGCATCACTGCCGGACGTATCAGTTTCACCCGTCACCGGTCCCTCCGACGGGTCCGATGCCTCGTCGGTCGTGTCACCAGTATCTGCCCCGGCAGTATCGCCGGTCGTTTCACCAGAAGGTTCGGTGTTGGCGTCCGTGCCGGTGTCAGTTGCCGTTTCACCGCCGGATGCATCGCCACTTGCCGTGCCGGAATCCGTGTTGCTGCCGGTTTCAGATGCGGCATCATCACCGGTTTCAGTTTCTGTCCGGCTTTCGGTCGCGCCATTTTTCAGATCGACAACAACACCCTGTTCGGACGTGCTGTAATCAAGGGTGTTGCTGCCCGCACCACCGTCAATCGAGTCATTACCGCCACTGGCGCCAAAGGTATCGTCGCCTGCACCACCCAAAAGCGTATTGTTTCCGGCGTCCCCGCGCAGAACATCATCGCCCGATGTCCCGGTCAGATTTTCGATATTGCTAAACGAAACGGTATCGTTGTCTGTCGCACTGCCTGCCGTACCGGTCGAAAGATCGGCCGTTACGGCATCATCCGAACCGTCAAATGACAGCGTATCGTTGCCAGAACCGCCATCAACAATATCGCCGCCGCCATTGCCCGAAATCACATCGTCGCCAGACGTGCCCTGGATCACGTCATCACCTGACGTTCCGTCAATGATGGTTGCGTCGCCCGACGACAGATCGCCGGAACTGTCCAGCGCGACATCGGTCAGTTTCGGGGCATCAACAAGGGTGATTTCGGAAAGCTGGGCAATGCTAATGCCCTTAAGCGTCAGCTGATCACCGGACGCAAAGGTAATGACGACATTGCCCTGACCGTCATCCGAGGCGCGCGAAACCAGATCGGCCGCACTTTCAATGCCGAGATCGTCAAGGGCCAGATAATCTTCGCCAAGGGTGAAATCGGTGATGGTCGCCTGACCAAATCCGGCCTGCAAAACAAATGTATCGCGGCCTTCGCCACCCGTCATTTCATCCTGGCCCTCGCCCGGTACCAGGATATCGTCACCCGCACCACCGATCAGGGTGTTGTCGCCCGCATCCCCGATCAGGATGTCGTTAAACGACGTGCCGATGACGTTTTGGATATTGGTGAAGGCCTGCGTTGCAGGGGATTGTGAACCTGACGCGCCCGACGAACCGGAATCAGAATTACCCGCAACAGAGCTATCCTCTGCGCGGTTATCCAGCACCTGTTCGATATCAGCATCCGTTAAACCGGTGCCATCGTCCTGATTGGCGGGCGAAGCCAAGATTCTGCTCCCTACTTGGGATTAATTTTTCAATCCATTGAATACAGAAGACAAAGCAGCCTTCTATATACAGTAGTATAGACGCCAATCAAGCACCCATCAACGGAAGATGCGCACTGGAATCGCTAAATTACATTTTTTTCATGTTTTCCCGGGATTTGAAAGGCGAAATTCGCCTCTGACAGAATCTGTCAGGTTGTATAGGGTAGGTAGAAAGACCCCGAATCGGGCTGGAAGACCTATTGTTCGCGGAATGCGCGATCAAAACTGTCGGTGATCGGAGCAAACAGATAGGCGAGAATCGTTCTGGCACCGGTGACGATTTCAAGCTGTGCGGCCATTCCCGGCGATAAAATCATGCCTTCATGTTCGGCAAGGCTTTCCGAATCGATTTCGATCATTGCCTGAAAATACGGGCGGCCTTCCGGATCGGTCAGACGATCCGGCGACACATCCGCCACAACGCCCTTTACCGGCGCAAACCAGCGCTGGCTGAAAGCCGTCACCCGGATATTAACTTCAAGCCCCTCATGCACGACATCGATATCGTTCGGCGATACGCGCGCCTCGATCACAAGCTTGTCGTCCTGTGGCACGATTTCAAGCACTTGCGCACCGGGCGGGATCACCCCGCCAACGGTGGAAAACTGCAAATTGGTGACCGTACCGGAACGCGGTGCCTTGATGTCGGACCGCACCAGAATATCCTCGGCCGAGCGCAACCGTTCATTCAGGTCTGAAATCTCGCCCTGGATATCGCGAAGCTCGGTATTGATGGTTTGCAGATTGTCACGCGTCAGCTGCGCCTGACTGGATTTGACCTGTTGGATTTGTTGTTCGATGCGTGCGATATCGGCCGAAAACCGCCCTATATTGCCAAGAACTTCGACCAGACGACTTTCAAGCTGAAGCAGACGGGTGCGTCTGGCATAGCCAAGATCGACCATGGGTTTGACCATGGCAAGCTCTTCCTTGACGATGCCAACCTGCTGCTCGGATGCGGTTTTCTGTTCCTGCGTGCCGATGATTTCGCGGCGCAGTTCCTTGATCCGTTCGTCATACAGTTCAAGTTCACCGCGAAACGCGTTCATGCGGCTTTGAAACAGGGTTTCCTGCGATTCAACAATCCCGGCATATTTCGGATCATAAAGCGGCGCGGGAAACTGGATTCTGTCCTTGCCGCCACGTTCGGCAATCAGGCGGGCCTGTGTCGCCAGCGCATTAAGATAGCGGTTATTCAGCAGATCAAAACTGGCCCGCGCACGCGTATCGTCAAGCCGGATCAGGACATCGCCACCCTGCACACGTGCCCCGTTGCGCACCAGAATGTCGCGAATGATCCCGCCTTCAAGGTGCTGAACACTCTGCCGACCGGAAAACGGTGCGACCACGCCGCTTGCCGTTGCGGCGGAATTGATGCGCGCGGTTGCCGCCCACAAGAACACCGACCCGACACCCAGGATCAGGATCAGAAGACCGATCCGCACCAGCGGTCTGACATCGGTTTCAAGTTCACGCGCGGTTGGAAGCTCCACCCCTGCCATCAGACACCACCCTGTCTGCGACCAGCCGATCCTTCAACCACCCGAAGCTGTGGCGGGTCACTGCGTTTCGGGCGCGGGGCGGCGGCGGGCTGTTGTGCTGGGCTGCGCTCGCCGGTACGGCGCGCCTTGCGCGCCTCTTCACGGGCAGCGGCCTTTTTCGCCAGAACCTGCTCACGCGCTTCTTTGCGGCTGGCCTCAAGGGCGGCTTCGCGGGCGGTCTTGCGCGCGCTCAGTCTTTGTTTTTCCTGCTTTTCACGGGCAATGCGCATCCGTTCGGCACGGTCGTCCGCTGTTGTTTCGGCCTTCTTGCGGGTGGCCGGGCGCATGGTCATCATGGTGCCGCCCGGGGTCGGTTGCGGCACCATTTCGGTGCGCTCGATCCCGGCCTTTGACTTGGCCTGTGCGACACGGCTGGCCTGTGCGCGGGTCGGCGTCGGCATAATACCGGCGGGCAAAGGCGTCTGTTCCGGCGTCTGATTTTGCGCCGAATTTTTTTCAATGATCGGGCGCGGTGCATCCGGGTTGGGCACCGCAATCCGTTTGGGCGTGATCCGCATTTGTCCATCACGCGCCGGTGGGGCAACAGGCGATGCCACGGGTGCAGGTGGTGGCGCGATCATCTGATCGGCCTTGGCCCGCACCGGCACGACCTGAATCTGACCATTGGCTAGGGCAAGGATCGCATCGGCACGCACCAGAATTTCGCGTTCGTGACTGACGATAAAGGTCGTAATCCCGGCACGGCGCACGATATCAATCAGCCCGCTGATATGCCCGACACCATTGTCATCAAGGGCGGTTGTCGGTTCATCCAGCAACAACATGCGCGGCCGCCCGAACAGCGCCGCGGCAAGGGCGATCAACTGGCGCTGCCCGCCCGAAAGATTGCGCCCGCCCCGTTCAACCCGGGTTTCATAGCCATCGGGAAGATCAAGGATGAATTTATGCGCCCCGGCCAGTTCGGCCGCCTGAATGATGTCGCGCATTTCGGCATTGCCAAGACGGGCAATATTTTCGGCAATCGTCCCGGGAAACAGGAACGGGTTCTGCGACAGATAGCCGACCTGCGGGCCAAGTTCACCGCGATCAATACGCGATGCTTCGATTTCATCAAGCTTGACCGACCCCGATCCGGGCACCCAGATACCCATGATCAGCTTCAAAAGGGCCGTTTTACCAACCCCGTTGAACCCGGCGATGGAAATCACCTGCCCCGGCCCGGTCTTGAACGAAAATCCCTTGAACAGAACATTGCGGCTGCCCGGCGGGGCAAAAACCAGCCGATCCACCGTCACCGAAATACCGCGCCCGCGTGGCAGCGGCGCAGGTGTCGATTGACGTTTATCCAGAAGAATCTTATTCAGCCGTTCGAACGAATTGCGCGCCGAATTCCAGCTGCGCCATGCCGAAACCGCGCCATCAAATGGGGCAAGCCCGCGCATCCCCATGATCATGGAGGCCACCATGATCCCGATCGTGATGCTCTCGGACAGCACCAGATAGGCACCAACCCCGATAAAACAGACCTGCATGGCCAGACGGATGAAATGCGAAAGCGTTGTCGATGTTCCGACCCGTCGGCTGGCCTGGCCTTCCCAATACAGCGCATCGGACTGATCAGCCTGCCAGCGCTGGCGCGCGGACGGAGTCATGCCCATGGCTTCCATCGCCTCGGCATTGCGGATATAGGTTTCTTCCTGCGCAATACCGCGATTCTGGCTTTCTTCGGACCGGTCGACGGAAATCTTTGCCGCCGCCTCGTTGGCAATCGCAATCAGGATCAGGATCGCCGCCCCGGCACAGGCGACAAGCCCAAGCCGCGTGTCAAAGATGAACACCACACCGATATAGACCGGGGCCCACATGAAATCGATCAGGGTAAAGGGGCCCGATCCGGTCAGGAACCCGCGCAGACCATAAAGATCGCGCAACGGTCGCTGGCGCATATTGTTGCCGCGTGCGGCCTGTTGCACGACATGGGCAAACAGATCCCCGCCAAGCCGAAGATCAAGTGCGGTGCCAACCCGGATCAAAAGGCGCGAACGCAATTGTTCCATCGACGCAATGAACAGCAGCACCAACGCGATGCCAAGCGTCAGAAGTAAAAGCGTATCGACACTGCGGCTGGAAAGGACACGGTCAAACACCTGCATCGAATAGATCGGGATGACCATGTTCAGCATATTGATGACCATGCTGAATCCGCCGACAAGGGCAATCGACCGCCAGAACACCCGTTCCAGCGGGGTGCGATCCCCTTCCCGTGTCGCGCCCGCCTTGCGGACCGACTGGATTTTGTCCAGCAGGGTCATTGTGTTCCTTCCCGAAACCCCGTTCGCAGCAAATCTTGTATCACATCAAATATGGCGCACACGCCAAGCGACCCGCGACAAACCTGTTACGAGCCACCTATCCGATTGCATAAGCACTATTCTAGGGCAACATATAAGGATGTGTTAACAAATTAAGGAACTTCAACGATTTGCGGGCAATAATACGCTGGTTCCGGCATTGCGAAATGCTGCGTTTTGCCACGAATCCGAAAAAACATGCCAGCAGGCAGACATGCCGGAATTGCCGACAACCTGTTGGAAATCTTCCTTTTTCTGATTTGAATTGCGCCAACTCAAATCAGGCGGCGTGCGTTTGGCTTACCCTTGGAGCACGTCGCAAGGCGCAGGCAAAGGTACGTTGCCCTTGCCCTTAACATCTAAAAACATACCTTTTAAGTCAGGGAAAAAGAATCGGGACACCCCATGGAAAACGAACCCTCAAGCCTGCCTGTCTTCCTGCAACGCTTTCTTGCCATCAGTCCGGGCGGCAATTCGCACACCTTCCCGTTAATGGCCTGCATGGCCGGGGTTCTGGCGACCTGCGCATGGATGCTCGGTGGATTATCCATGGCAATTTCGGCCGCGATTGCCGTTGCGCTGATGCTTGTGCTTGCCCCGATGATATCCCCCGAAGTCCTGATGAAATTGTTGCGCGCCCGCCCGCTGGATGCCGCTTCCTTCCCTGCCATTCACGAAATGGCGGCGATGCTGGCGCGCCGTGCCGGGCTTGATTACCTGCCAAAGCTTTTCCTGCTGCCGGGCAAGGGGGTGAATGCAATCACCACCGGCACCGCCGAAGAAACGACCATCGCGATATCAAATGATGCCCTTCATACGCTTTCCCCGCGCCAGATGCGCGCCCTGCTGGCCCATGAAATCGCCCATGCATGGCACGGCGATACGCGCATCCTTCTGATGACCGACGTGCTGTATCGGGCCACATGGACCATTGCCCTGTTCGGATTGATGCTTTTCATTTTTGGCAATTTTGATCCGCCGAACTGGATGGTCATTGTCTTTGGCGTGGTCCCGACCGTAAGCTTCCTGTTACAGCGCGCCGTGATCCGGGATCGTGAGTTCATTGCCGATCACGGCGCAAGCGACCTGTTGAACGGCCCCGAAGACATGATCGAGGCGCTTTTGCATATCGATCAGATCAATCGCCGCCGTTTGCGCCTGATCCCTTATCGCAGCACGCAACCCCCCTTATTGCTTGATACCCATCCACCGGTCAGCGCCCGCATCCGGGCATTGCGCGACCTTAAACCCGGCACGTGGCAGAAATTCTTTGAAAACCGGCGACCTCCCGGCACAAAATAGCCCAACCTGACAATAACCACGTACTTCTTTCATGCCGGTATCGCCCACACCAGATCAGGAACTTGGTCCCTGCCCGATTTGCGGACGGATGATGATCGCGGGCGACAGTGTTGACCGGCATCACTGGACGCCGAAATCAAAGGGCGGCACGGATACCCAATGGCTGCACCGTGTCTGTCATCGCATGATCCACCGATTGTTTGACGAAACCACCTTGGCGCGCGATTTCGATACACCGGAAAAAATCATCGCCCATCCCGATATGCAGACATTCATCCGATGGATACGCAAAAAACCCGTTGATTATATCGACTGGCCGGAAAATGCCGGACGATACGGACGCAATCGTCGTCGCAGCCGTTAAAATCACGAAAACACGTAACAGGCCGATTGCATTTTGCAGCCGACATAAAGGTTTACCTTGCGCGACCGGGCCGATATACGGCCCCAGTTTTGCGGCGACAAACCCGGCTGCAATTGGCACTATGACAAACGATCAACGGACAAAGGAAACCAGATGCCAAGCCTCGACATGCTGAGCGAACTGATCCCGGCCTTTGTCACGTTATTTGTGATCATCGACCCGATCGGGCTGGTGCCGGTCTTCATCGTCCTCACACAGGGCACCGATACCAGACATCGCCGCCGCATGGCGATCCGGGCCTGTATCGCAAGCTTCCTGATCCTTGCCGCCTTTGCCGTTATCGGCGAAAGCGTGCTTGGCATTTTTGGCATACATATGCCGGCCTTCCGGATTGCCGGCGGAACGCTTCTGTTCCTGATCGCGCTTGAAATGCTGTTTGAACGCCGCAGCCAGAAACGCAACCAGCGCGCCGAACAGGTTCATCAGGAACTTGAAGACGAACACGAACTTGATCAGCAGATCACCGATGCCAAACCGGCGCAACCCGACGAAGAACCGGACGATATTTCAATCTTCCCGATGTCGATCCCGTTCCTTGCCGGCCCCGGTTCCATCGCGACCGTGATGCTGCTGATGGGCAAATATGAAGACAGCGTGGTGATGCAGGTCAGCGTCGTCGCGGTTGTCGGCCTTGTCATGCTCTGCGCGCTTACCATGTTCCTGCTGGCCAATCTGGTCGCCAAACGCCTGAGCCCGACAGTCGCGACCGTGATCTCCCGCCTGCTCGGCATGATCCTCGCCGCCCTTGCGGTCCAGTTCATCATTGATGGCATCAAACAGGCGTTTTTCTGATCGACACCTTCGACGTTACCTAGCCCTTCAACCCCGCATGGGCCAAGGCAGCGATAAGGTCCGTTCGGGTGACAATGCCGATGATCCGGTTATCTTCGACCACCGGAACCGCATCACAGGCCCCATCCGCCATCAATGGCAGCAGGGCGGCAATCGGGGTATTCGCCGTTGCCCGTGGCTCTGTCACCGACATGATTTCGATGGCCCGGATCGGGACATTGCGACGGCGATCAATCAGGCGCGCCATGGCGGCAAGCAATCCGCGATCCAGACGAAGGGCATCTTCGGTCGCACGCCGGATCAGATGGATCTGGAAAATCACCCCGATAAAACGTCCGTCATCCTCAATGACCGGCAATGACGTAAACCCGTGCCGCCGGAACAGGTCGGCGACCTCGTTAAGCGGGGTTTGGGCATTCACCGTCACCAGATCGCGTGACATGATCTGGCCTGCCGTGACCGGACCAGCGCGATGGGCCGCGACCTGAAATTCGGCCGCCCCGATCAGGCGCGCAAGATCTTCGACGCCAAGGTTCAGCGACTGGCGATATTGCTGCAAAATCGAATTCAGCTCCCCCTTGTCCAGACCAAGCCGTTCAATCGGGGAACGGTCCGCTGTCTGAAAGGGGCTCTTGTCATCGAAATGGCGTAACGGATATTTCCGCCCGGTTGCTCGGGCATAAAGTACTGCCGTCAGAACAAGAATGGCCGTGATTGCCGCAACCGGTGTAAGGGCAAACCGAAAGCCAAGCTCGGTTGCGATATCCGGGTTCATCGCAACAATCATCGCAACCGCCCCGCCCGGCGGATGAACCGCGCGCGCAACGATCATCACGGTAATGGCAAGCCCGACCGCCACCGCCACCCGCAAAACCGGATCGGGGATCACATAGCAAACCGCAACCCCGGCAAGGGCGGCGACAGAGTTGCCGACAATTGCCGACCACGGCTGCGCCAGCGGGCTGTTTGGCACGGCAAACAGCAACACCGACGACGCCCCGAACGGCGCAATCAGATAAAGCCCCGCCCCCTGCAGATCAAAGAACGACAGAACAAAACCGGCAATCCCCAGCCCGATCAGCGCCCCAAGCCCGGCACGGATGGCTTCCTTATGCGTGCTGGCCGGTATGGCCGGATAAAGCGCGCGATAGTTGCGAAATTTCATCGGATTGGTTCATTTCCCGGCCCGTTATTGAACACTTAATTATTGTTCAATTTTTATAAATGCGATTTTTTCTAGTATTTGTAATTCGCATCCCCGTCAATAACGGCAACCGATAAATCCCCCAACAAAAAGGAGGGCACGCGGCCCTCCTTTCGAACTTTTCCCGGCAAGGCCCCTGATCGCAAGCCCCCGCAAAAGGCCGGATCGCGGTCGTGCTGGCTGGCAATATTTCACTGTGCGGCAAAAACATATCCGCCATAGGCAACAAGCATCACGATCCCGATCCCCCGCCCGATGGTTTGACGGCGCAACAACACAGTCAGGACCAGCGATACCGCGATCATGATCGGCAGATCAAAGGTCAGGAAACGGCTGGCAACCGGGATCGGGGTAATGATCGCGGTCAGGCCAAGAATACCCAGAATATTGAAAATGTTCGATCCGACGATATTGCCGATGGCAATTTCCGACTGCTTTCGCAACGCCGCGATTAACGAGGTCGCGAGTTCCGGCAAGGACGTGCCAACCGCCACGACCGTAAGCCCGATAAACGCCTCTGACACGCCAAAGGTCCGGGCAATTGTTACCGCCCCATCGACCATGAAACGCGCGCCAAACATCAACGCCACCAGCCCGCCAATCACCCAGACCAGCGACAGCCACAAGCCACGCGCCGGAACCGGCAGATCACCCTCATCGGCAAGTGGCGCATTGGGCGCATTGCGCGACTGGCGATAGGCAAACACAAGATAGGCAACAAGCGATACAAACAGGATACCCCCGGCAACCCGCCCCATCATCCCGAAGGCAAAGATCGGCACAAGGGCAATGGCTGCCGCCATCATCACCGCCGTGTCGCGTTTCAGGGTATCGCCAGAAACCCGGATCGGCCAGACAAGCGCCGACACACCAACGATCAGCAGAATATTGGCGATGTTCGATCCAACAACATTGCCAAGCGCAATATCGGAAACCCCGCGCAACGCGGCATCAACCGAAACCAGCAATTCCGGGGTCGATGTGCCAAAGCCAACCACGGTCAAACCGATCAGGAGCGGCGGCATCGCCAGACGCTGCGCAATCCCGACACTGCCGCGCACCAGCGCCTCGCCGCCGAAAAACAGACCGACAAGGCCCGCCAGCAACATCAGATATTCCATAACCAAAGCCCCCATCGCGCTAATGATCAATAGTGTCACAGCATACAGCGCGCAGATGTGTGTGCGTTTCCGACCCTGCGCAAGTGACCCCGATTACATTTCCGCCGACAAAGCAAAATGGCCGGGAAATTCCCGGCCATTGATGCAGATTTCCAGATGGACATCAATCCCAGCGCTTGGTTGCCCGGATGATCGCATCGGTGTCGATCTGGTAATATTTATACAGATCAATGCTGTCGCCGCACTGACCAAACGCATTGACGCCAAGCGGGGCGACGGCGTGACCGCGGACCGAACCCAACCACGCCATCGCCGCCGGATGACCATCAATCACCGTGACAAGACGCGCATCCGATGCCAGCGGCTTCAGAAGGTTTTCGATATGGGCCATGCGCCCATCGGATTTGCCTTCAAGGCGCGCCCGTTCCAGATCCTGCCATTCGTTATAAAGCCGGTCGGTCGATGTCACCGCCAGAAGGCCAATCCCCGGATGATCGGCTTCAAGTTTTTCCCACGCGGCAATCGCTTCGGGGGCCATTGCGCCGCAATAGGCGATCGCCATTTTGCAATTTTCGCCCGGTTCACGCAGCCAGTAACCACCCGATACGATTTCGGACTTTGTGGCATCGGAAAGATCGCGTTCCGGCTGTGCCAGCGGCTTGGTCGACAGGCGCAGATAAACCGATCCGCCTTCGGGATTTTGCAGATGATCAAATGACCAGCCCATGATGGTCGCAAGTTCGTCGCCAAAGCTTGGCTCGAAACTGGTCAGGCCCGGCTGCCCCATGCCGATCATCGGGGTTGAAATCGACTGATGCGCGCCACCTTCGGGCGCCAGCGTAATCCCGCTTGGCGTGGCGACAACCATAAACCGCGCATCCTGATAACAGGCATAATTCAGCGCATCGAGGCCGCGCGCAATGAACGGATCATAAAGCGTTCCAATCGGGAACAGGCGTTGGCCAAACAGGCTGTGCGACAGGCCAAGGGCGGCCAGGTTCAAAAACAGGTTGTTTTCGGCAATGCCAAGTTCGACATGCTGGCCTTCGGGCGACCTGATCCATTTCTGGGCCGAGGGCACCTTGCGTTCGCGGAATTCATCGGCAAGATTTTCACGCGCAAACAGCCCGCGCTGGTTCACAAACCCGCCAAGGTTGGTCGATACCGTCACATCGGGCGATGTGGTGACGATCCGGTCCGCCAGATCGCTATCCTTCAGTTTCGCAAGCTCGTTCAGGATTTTGCCAAACACTTCCTGCGTGCTCGATGTATCGACCCGCGCATAGGGCATTTCGGGAATATCGATGACGGTTGCCAGCTTCTTGCGCGATTTGCCGTCATTAAACGGTGCCGCATCGATATAGGCACGCACCTTATCCTCGGCCACGTCAAGACCGGCGGCGTAATCCCATTCCTGCCCGTCATTGATATTGTTCTGTTTTTTGAACGCATCCATCTGGGCGACATTCATAAGGCCCGCATGGTTGTCCTTATGCCCCTGAAGCGGGGTGGCATAACCCTTGACCGTATAGGCGATAAAGATCGTCGGCTTGTCATTGGGAACGGAATCAAACGCATTCAGGACCGCTTCCATGCAATGCCCGCCCAGATTGGTCATCAGGTCATGCAGGGCATCATCATCATAATCGCCAAGCAGACTTGCCAGCGCATTATCGCCCGGCATATCGCCAAGGATCTGTTTGCGCCACGCCGCACCCCCCTGGAACGTCAGGGCGGAATAGACATCGTTCGGCGCCTCGTTCAGCCATTTTTTCAATGACCTGCCACCCGGCTTGGCAAAGGCATCATGCAGTTTGCGGCCATATTTGATGGTGATCACGTTCCAGCCAACGGCGCGGAAAAACCGGCCGATCACGCGGAACAGATGCGCATCGATCATGCCATCAAGGCTTTGACGGTTGTAATCGATCACCCACCAGACATTGCGAATATCATGCTTCCAGGTATCAAGAAGCGCCTCATAGATATTGCCTTCATCGAGTTCCGCATCGCCAACAAGGGCGACCATGCGACCGGGTTTTTCACCGCGCGGCAGCATATCCTTGTAACGCAGGTAATCCTGCGTGAGGGCGGCAAAGTTGGTGACCGCCGCACCAAGCCCGACCGACCCGGTCGAAAAATCGACGACATCGCCATCCTTGGTCCGCGACGGATAGGATTGCGCACCGCCAAATGCGCGGAAGTTTTCAAGCTTTTCCCTGGTCTGGCGACCGAACAGATAATTGATCGCATGGAAAACCGGCGATGCATGCGGCTTGACCGCGACCCGGTCCTGCGGGCGCAGAACATTGAAATAAAGTGCTGTCATCAGGGTTGTCATCGATGCGCAGCTCGCCTGATGGCCGCCGACCTTGATGCCATCGCGTTTGGGGCGGATATGGTTGGCGTTATGGATGGTCCAGCTTGATAGCCAGCGCACCTTTTTCTCAATCTGGCCCAGCATCTCAAGATCCTTGGCCGCCACGCGCCCGGTCGAGATTGCTTCGATCATTTCGCCAATTTCAGGGGTGCTGTTTTGTGCTGACATCTTTTTCTCGCCTCTCGCTGGCGTTTCGGCCCGGCATCACCGGTTTTGCCGCACGCCTTATTTCGGTATGGATTTGCGTATTTTTGCTGCTACGCGATGCCAATCAAGCGAAAGCACCAAAAATCGCAGGATTGACGAAACTTTCAAAAAACCCTCGTTCAGCCCACGCAAGTTTTTTGAAATTCGTCGAATGTGGCACACAGGCCCGGAGTTGATTTTTATCCGTTACCGATGCCGATTCGGGATGCCCCAACGCTGCCAAGGCGGTTGCCGCATGGCGCGGAACGGCACCCACACCATGCGCAACCTTATACGGACCGCAAATCGTTTGGGGGATTTGCGGTCCGCCTCCCTTGTTCAGGGATTCCGGGATTATTCAGCGGCAATCGCCATCTGATCCCCGTCCAGCGCCTGTTCAAGATCGGCAAGAATATCGTCGATGCTTTCAAGGCCCGCCGACAGGCGGATCAGGCCATCCGTGATCTGATACTCCGCACGTTCTTCGGGCGTGTAGGTCGAATGGGTCATTGATGCCGGGTGCTGGATCAGGGTTTCGGCATCGCCAAGGCTGACCGCGCGCGTGATCATGTTAAGACCGTTCATCAGCTTGCGGCCCTCTTCGATCCCGCCTTTAAGTTCAAACGCGATCATGCCGCCAAAGCGGGCCATCTGCTTTTTCGCCAGTTCATATTGCGCAAAGCTCTCAAGACCGGGATAGAAAACCTTTTCGACCTTCGGATGGTTTTCAAGAAAGGCCGCGATTTTTTCGGCATTGTCGCAATGGCGTTCCATACGAAGTTCAAGCGTCTTGAGCCCCCGCATCACCAGATTGGCATCCTGCGGCGACAGGACCGCACCGGTCATGTCTTTCAGGCCGACAAGGCGAACCTGTTCAAGGTCTTCCGCACGGCCAATCACCGCACCGGCCATCAGATCACCATGACCGCCCAGATATTTGGTCGCCGAATGCACGACAATATCGGCCCCGAGTTCAATCGGGCGCTGCAGATACGGCGTGCAATAGGTGTTATCCACCACGACCTTGGCACCATGTTTATGGGCGATGTCGGAAATGGCTTCGATATCGACCAGACGCATGTTCGGGTTGGCCGGGGTTTCGAAATAAACGATTTTGGTTTTGTCCGAAATCGCCTTTTCAAGCTCCGCCGGATCGGTCAGGTCAACATGGGTATGCTTGATCCCGAATTTCTCAAGCCCGTGACGGAAATAGGCGAATGTGCAGCCATAAAGGGTGCGATCGACAATGATCTCGTCACCCGGCGCAATGAATGTCCAGAAGACCGACGTAATCGCCCCCATGCCCGATGCGGTCGCAAGGGCCGCTTCACCGCCTTCAAGCACCGCTAGACGGCTTTCAAGAAGGGCCAGCGTCGGGTTGCCGATCCGTGAATAGATAAAGCCCTGCTCTTCACCGGCAAACATGCGCCCGCCCTGCTCTGCGGTTTCGAATGCAAAGGTGGAGCTCATGTAAACCGGCGGGTTCAGCGCGCCATTATGGCTTTGCGGATCATACCCATGATGGATGGCGCGGGTGGCAAAACCGGATTTGGTGTGACGCGGATCAGACATGAAAGGCTCCCGTTATTTGAAGTGTTCTGCCCCCATAACCGCAAAGCCCGTGCCAGAATTGAAAACCCCTGTATTTCAATTACTTAGCGCCACAGCCCTTAGATCAACTGTAAACTTAAGTTTACAAACACCTCCACCAACCACGACATTTCGCCAAAACCACTGGAAAACAGCCCCTTACGACTGTATAGTTTTCGTTACAGTGTAAACATTTCGGTACAGCCATGCGTTTTGAAATCACCGGGGAAAACAGGGTCGGCATCACGCGGGACGTCGTCAATGTGCTGGCGGATTTCAAGCTTGATATCCGCGCCTTCGAGGTCACAACCCACCATATCTTTGCCGATATCCCGGCAATCCGGCCGGAACGTTTTCCGTTGCTGGCCCATCGCCTGATGCAACTTCCCGGCATCGAGGACGTCAAACCGATTGACCGCCTGCCAACCGAACGCAGGCGCGCGCAGCTTCACGCAACCCTTGCCGCCCTTGGCGATCCGGTAATCGCGGTGGATGCCAACGGCCTGATCGCGCAGGCCAATCCGGCAGCGCAAAATATCGCAGGCTCCCCCGATGCGCCGCTGCGTGACCGGCCCTTGGCCGATTTCCTGACCGACCCGGATATTGATGACCTGCGCCAAAGCCATTTCCGCCTGCCGGAACGCGAAGTCACGCTGGGCGGTCAAACCTATCTGCTACAGGTCGAACCGATCGGCCATGTTGATGATGGTACGGATGCCGCCGATGACGCACCTTGGGGCGGGGTCATGGTGTTTCACCGGGCCGCGCGCCTTGGCCGCGTCATGACCGCCCTTCAGGATCGAAGCCACACCGGATTTGACGACATCATCGGCCAAAGCAAGGTACTGGCACGGGTCAAGGCACAGGCAAAACGACTGGCATCGGTCGATGCCCCGCTTCTGATCCTCGGCGAAACCGGCACGGGGAAGGAGCTTTTCGCCCGCGCCTGCCACCGCGCAAGCAACCGGGCCGATCAGCCTTTTCTGGCGCTAAACTGTGCTGCCATGCCCGAAGGACTGGCCGAAAGCGAACTGTTTGGCTATGCCGCCGGGGCCTTTACCAGTGCGCGGCGTGGTGGCAAGCCGGGACTTCTGGAACTGGCCGATGGCGGCACGCTGTTTCTGGATGAAATCGGCGAACTGACACCGTATCTGCAGGCAAAGCTTCTGCGCGTGTTGCAGGATGGCCGGTTCCGGCGCGTCGGCGGCACGGATGAAATTGCGGTTGATGTCCGCGTCATCAGCGCGACCAACCGCGACCTTGACGCCATGTCCCATGACGGCACATTCCGCGAAGACCTTTATTTCCGCCTTAACGTCCTTGGCATCACCCTGCCGCCCTTGCGCGACCGGCGCGAAGACATTGCCGAACTGGCGCTTTATTTCGTCACCCGCACCGCCCAGCAAACCGAACGCCCCACACCCCATATCGCAAGGGATGCCCTATCCTGGCTTGCCAGCCACGACTGGCCCGGCAATGTGCGCGAACTGGAAAACACCCTTTTCCGGGCGGTCGCCCTTCTGGATGGCGATATCCTGACCGCACGCGACCTGACCACCACCGCAAGCAGCCCGTCCGTCACCGCCACGGACGAACCCGGCAGACTCCGCGATCCGGCAACCGCTGCCCCCGCAACCGACCCGATCAATGCCGCCATCGCCCAAGGAACCCTTGCCGACGGGATGGACATGCTCGAACGTGAAATGCTGGCGCGCCTTTACCCGGATTACCCAAGCTCGCGGAAGCTTGCCGAACGGCTTGGCATCTCGCACACGGCGATTGCCCGCAAGCTTCGCAAATATGGCATTTCCGGTTGATCTTGCCTCCCATGTTGCATTGCGGCATGATCCACCTAACTTATGAGGAGGAACAACTCCTCACCCACAGGGAGAAACATCATGCTGACAGGCAAATGCGCACTTGTTACCGGATCGACCAGCGGCATCGGCCTTGCCATGGCCAAGGCCCTTGCAGGGGCCGGGGCGGATGTCATGCTGAACGGCTTTGGCGACAAGGACGAAATCGAAGCCACCCGCAAATCGCTTGAAACCGAATTTGGCGTGACCGCGCATTACAATGGCGCGGACCTCTCCAAACCAGATCAGATCGAAGCGATGATGATGGACGCCGCCGCAAAATTCGGGGGTGGTGCCGATATCCTGATCAACAATGCCGGCATCCAATACACCGCCCTGATCGAAGATTTCCCGCCGGAAAAATGGGATGCGATCATTGCGATCAACCTGACCTCGGCCTTCCACACGACGCGCCTTGCCCTGCCGAACATGAAAAAGAAAAACTGGGGCCGGATCATCAATACCGCATCCGCCCACGGTCTGGTCGCATCGGTCCAAAAGGCCGCCTATGTCGCGGCGAAGCACGGCATCATGGGCCTGACCAAGGTAACAGCCCTTGAAACCGCCGAAAGCGGCATCACCGCCAATTCAATCTGCCCGGGCTGGGTGCGCACCGAACTGGTCGAACGCCAGATCGAAGCCAAGGCCAAGGAAGGCGGCATCTCCGTCGAACAGGCCGCAACCAATCTGGTCTCGGACAAACACCCGTCCAAACAGTTCGTCACCCCCGAACAGATCGGCCAGACCGCGCTGTTCCTGTGCTCGGACGCCGCATCACAAATGACCGGCACGCATATGTCGGTCGATGGTGGCTGGACGGCGCAGTAAAAGATGACCTACCAAGCTCTTCAAGTTCTGCAAGACTGTTACCATGCCCTGAATTTGCTAGAAAACGAGGAAAATGAGGACCTCTGGCGTGTCCACTGGGCAGGCGCACTCGCACTTCTGAGAGCAGTGGGCAACGTTTTAAAACAGGTTGACGCCAAAACCGACCCTCGAATTGCAGCGGCAGAGAAAGAGCAATTTAAAAAATGGAAGCAGGATGACAGAGATTCAGAGATGTTCTTTGAATTCATCAAGAAAGATCGCGACTTATTACTAAAAGAATATGAGTTCAATGTTCACCCGTTAGACACTTCCAGCATTTTAATTACTACTAAATTGCGCGATCAAAATGGCAACATTTTTGAGCACAATGAGGTTCATGAACTTGATGGGAATATCTATCGTCCAATTCTTTCCGGCCCCAAGGAAGGGGACGATGCCCGAGATGCATATAAAGAAGCTCTTGAATGGTGGGGGCATCAACTAGATGAAATCGATCAAATAATTTCGAACCTCACCAAACCAGAATAGGCAAGCTTCTAAAACGAGATCACCCCAAATACCGCCCCAAATGCTCCACCAGCATCCGGATTTTCGGGCTAAGGTGCCGGTTGGTCGGGTAAAGCGCCCAGATACCTTCATCGGTCGGCTGGAATTTGGACAGGACCGGGATCAGATCACCGCTGGCGATCCACGGATCGACGTAATAATCCGGCAACTGGACAATGCCGATGCCCTTTAGCGCGGCATCCAAAAGCGCCTGCCCGCTATTGGCGTGGATCGAGCCATGAATTCGGATGGTACGCTCCCGCCCGTCTTCCTCAAACCGCCAGTAATCCAGCGTCCCGACAAGGCAGTTATGGCGCGCAAGCTCCGAAAGCGAATGCGGCTCCCCACGCTTGGACAGATAGGCTGGCGATGCGCAGGCATAAAGGCGGCGGGTTGAAAGCTGCTGGCTCATCAGACTGCCGGTCGTGCCATCCAGCCGCCCAAGCCGGATCGCCATGTCATAGCCTTCAAGCACCAGATCAAGTTTCTGGTTGGTAAAGCGGCACTGGACTTCAAGTTCCGGATATCGGGCGACGAAATCATTGACCAGCGGCGCAATCACGGTTTCACCATAGGTGGTGGGCGCGGTCAGCTTAAGCTTGCCACGCGGCACCTGTGTGAGGGTCCCGATTGCGCGTTCCGCATCCTGCAAGCCATCCAGCAATTGTCGGCAATGCTGATAATAAACCTGCCCGGCTTCGGTAGCACTAACCTTGCGCGTGGTGCGGTAAAAAAGCTGCACGCCAAGCTTTTCTTCTAACGCGGTGATCTGGCGGCTGACCTGTGCCACGGAAATGCCAAGCTGCTTGGCCGCTGCCGTAAAGCTTTTGCGTTCCGTCACGGCGACGAATTCGCTGATCCCATCCCACGCATTCATTATTACACCATCGTAAAAGTCATTTACCGAAATACCGGATTATCAGATCAGGGGAAATAAATACACTGTTGGCAGTAGATCACACAAGCCGGAGGAGCGACATGAGCGCCCAAACCATCACCTGCAAAGCCGCCATTGCCTGGGAAGCGGGCAAGCCGCTATCGATTGAAGAAGTTCAGGTCGCCCCGCCCAAGGCCGGTGAAGTCCGTGTCCGCATCGTTGCCACCGGTGTTTGTCATACCGATGCTTTCACCCTGTCGGGCGACGATCCCGAGGGTATTTTCCCCGCCATCCTTGGCCATGAAGGCGGCGGGATTGTTGAATCAATCGGCGAAGGTGTCACCAGCGTTGCGGTCGGCGATCATGTGATCCCGCTTTACACCCCCGAATGCGGCGAATGCAAATTCTGCAAATCGGGCAAAACCAACCTGTGCCAGAAAATCCGCGCCACTCAGGGCAAGGGCCTTATGCCCGATGGCACCACGCGCTTCTCGCAGAATGGCAAACCGATCTTCCATTATATGGGCTGCTCGACCTTCTCGGAATATACGGTTCTGCCGGAAATCTCGATTGCCAAGGTCAACAAAACCGCCCCGCTTGAAGAAGTCTGTCTGCTGGGTTGTGGCGTTACGACCGGCATGGGGGCTGCCACCAACGCAGCCAAGGTCAAACCGGGCGATAGTGTTGCGATTTTCGGTCTGGGCGGCATCGGCCTTTCGGCCATCATCGGCTGCAAAATGGCCGGCGCCAGCCGCATCATCGCCATTGATATCAACGAAAAGAAATTCGAACTCGCCAAACAGCTTGGCGCGACCGATTGCATCAACCCGAAAGACCATGACAAACCGATCCAGGAAGTCATCGTTGATATGACCGATGGCGGCGTTGAATACAGTTTCGAATGTATCGGCAATGTCAATATCATGCGATCCGCCCTTGAATGCTGTCACAAGGGCTGGGGTGAGTCGGTGATTATCGGTGTTGCCGGTGCCGGTCAGGAAATCTCGACCCGCCCGTTCCAGCTTGTCACCGGTCGCGTCTGGCGCGGCACCGCCTTTGGCGGGGTCAAGGGCCGGTCGCAACTGCCCGATTATGTCGAACGCTACCTCAAGGGCGAATTCAAACTGTCCGATTTCATCACCCACACCATGAAGCTTGAAGACATCAACGAAGCTTTCGACCTGATGCATGAAGGCGAAAGCATCCGTTCGGTCATTCACTATTAAGACCATCTGGCTTCATACGAAAACCCCGCCCTGCCGGTAAAATTCTGGCAAGGCGGGCGAACGGGAGAATAAAATGGGCATTGAAAATTCATCCAGCAACAAGGTATTCGGCGGCTGGCACAAACAATATACCCATCGGTCCGATGTGCTGGGGTGCGATATGCGGTTTGCCATCTTCCTGCCGCGGCAGGCGGGCAAGGGCAACCGTGTACCGGTGATGTACTGGCTATCGGGACTGACCTGCACGGATGAAAACTTCATGCAGAAGGCCGGCGCGTTTCGCATCGCAAGCGAACTTGGCATTGCCATCGTCGCCCCCGACACCAGCCCGCGCGGCGACCATGTGCCCGATGACGAAGAAGAAGCCTATGACTTCGGCAAGGGGGCCGGTTTTTACGTCAACGCGACGCAGGAACCCTGGGCGCGCAATTACCGCATGTATGATTACGTGACCAAAGAACTTCCGGCCCTTGTCCGTGATCATTTCCCGATTTCCGATGATGCGGTGATTTCCGGCCATTCAATGGGCGGGCATGGTGCGCTGATGATCGCGCTTAAAAACCCGGGGATGTTCAAATCGGTGACGGCCTTTTCCCCGATTTCAAACCCGATCAATTGCCCGTGGGGCCAGAAGGCGCTTGGCAATTATCTCGGCGATGACAAATCCGTCTGGAAACAGTGGGACAGCTCGGAACTGATGAAGGCCGCCACCGCCAGGGATATGCAAACCCCGGCCCTCGTTGATCAGGGCGATGCCGATGGCTTCCTGACCGAGCAGCTTAAACCCGATACGCTTTTTGCCGCCGCAAGCCACGCCGGTTATCCGCTGAACCTGCGCATGCAGGAAGGCTACGACCACAGCTATTACTTCATCGCGAGCTTTATCGAAGACCATCTGCGTTTCCACGCATGGCATCTTGGTATCGCCTGAGATCAGGTAACCGCATCAGAACCCGCACCCAAGCGGTTTTCACCCGGCACGCGCCTCGTCCCTATAGGCCTGCCGGGTCTTTTTTTGGAAGATTAATCCGGGTCAAAGCTGCGCGCATCAATGGCATCGGCGACATCGTCCGCCGTTTTAAGCGTGCGGATGATCAGCGGCACGACAAGCGCCAGCACCGATTTATCAAGCCCGCGCGCGCGTTGTGCATCGCGGATTTCATGACCGATTTGCGCAATCACCGGGATAAATCGCAACACCATCGAAAACGCCAGACTGACCTTTTCCGGGTTAACCCCAAACCGCGCCAGCGGCCTCATCGCCCGTTCCAGCGCGGCCAGCATGTCGGACGTTCTGGTCGTCAGGGTCACAAGCCCGGCGAAGCTAACAATCGCGGCCAGCCGGAAAATCACCACAAGCCCCGCCTGCCAGTCATTGAGCCAAAGCTGCACGGCAAAGAACAAAGCCAGCAACCACAATATCGGCCTGATCTGCGCCCAAAGGATGCGCGGGCCAAAACCCGAAGCCGGATACAGAACAAAAACCGTCACCAGCACCCCCGCCAGAACCGGCCAATCAGGGATCAGAAAAACACCAGTCCCCAGCAGGATAAGGGCAAGCACCTTTAACCCCGCTGCCGCCCGGTGCAGGGCGGAATTGCCATCGATGTAAAGTCCGGCAATCACGCCATCATCTCCCGATAGCGGGGAATGGCGATGGCCGGGACGTCGTCACAGGCGATCCGGCCATTTTCAAACACCAGCACCCGGTCATAACCGGCGATCAGATCAAGGTCATGGGAAACCGTAATCACGGTCTGATCCAGTTCGGCAATCGCCCGTTCGACCCGGTTACGATTGCGCAGGTCAAGCAAGGTGGTCGGCTCGTCAAAGATGATGTAACGCGGCGCCATCACCAGCACCCCGGAAATCGCCAGAAGCTGTTTCTGCCCCCCGCTTAACAAATGGCTGGGATGGTTGCGAAATTCCGACAGGCCATATCGCGCAAGGACTTCGTCGATACGACGGTCAATCTCGTCCTTTGGCAGTTTAAGCGCCTTCAGGCCAAAGGCGATGTCTTCCTCGACCACCGGATAGACGATCTGATTATCCGGGTTCTGAAAAACAAAGCCGACATGGCGGCGCACTTTGCGCCCGTCCTTGGCAGCATCGAAGTCATCGACGCGCACAATCCCCGACGATGCCACCTGAAGCCCGTTCAGAAGCCGGACAAAGGTGCTTTTGCCCGATCCGTTGGCCCCGACAATCCCGATCCGCTTTTCGCAAAGTGACAGTGAAATATCGTCAAGCACGCGACGCTGATCAAATTCCACGGTGACATTTTCAAGCGTGATCATCAGCACCCGGCGCAAAATTTCAGACAAGGGATAACAGCAAAAGGCGCGATCTGATGACCGCGCCTCATCAAAACCTAGCGTGCCTTGGAAATCAAGGGATAGGCACGGCGCACGGCAAGGCAGGCTGCGGTTGCAATCGCAACCTTGATCACATCGCCAATCAGGAACGGTGCGGCCCCGACGGTCGCCTTCCAGTAACTGACATCAACAACGATGCTGACCCAAAGATTGCCAATCGCATACAGGACAACAATCCCGCCAACCGCAATCGACAATGCCGCGTTGAAGATATTCAGCCTGTCCCAGAATTTTTCAATCAGCAGGCCGATCACAAACGCCGAAATCACCCAGCCGACGATAAAGCCACCCGTCGCCCCCAGAAGAACACCAAAACCACCGCGCCCCCCCGACAGAAGCGGCAGGCCAAGCGCCACCAGCACAACAAACAGCAGGATCGAAAGCCCGCCACGACGCGCCCCCAAAATCGCCCCGGCCAGCATCGGCCCCAACGATTGCGCGGTCACCGGCACCCCGGTAATCGGCAGGGTGATGGGTGGAAACAGCCCAAGCACAGCGGTCACTGCGGCAAACAGCGCGACATAGACGATATCTTTGGTGTTCATGATTTCACGATCCTTCCTTCCCGTTCTCCCCGACGGTGATGGCACAAGCCCCGACACATCACCGTTCGTTTTCCGGTCCTCCCGACCGGTTCAACGGCCGAAGGGATAGCCGCAAAACCGCAGATCGCAAAGCAAAATGACGCATCATCTCCATCAGGATGGGATAAGGATCGCCTAATAATATTTTGCTTTCAAAAGCTTGCCGCGGATCAAACGGCATCACATTCCGAACCGCAGACAGCCGACGACGGATGCGACGGCAGGGCCCCCACCCAAAACCGGGCTTCCCGCAATCAGGTAAGTCCGACAAACCTTGGGCTTTCGCATCCTCGCCCAACCGGGCGCAGACAGCGCCGCTGACAAGGCCGCCTTCGGACGAACACCTCGCTCCGCTCGCTTTCCGGCAATTCTGCCCCACACCCCGAGCCGACCTCATGCCACCAACAGTCTCGCCAACAGGCCACCTCAGACTGACCCCCTGCTCCGATCCGATCACTCCCGGCCATGGCAGCACTTCTGGCAACCGATGGAGCCCGGACACACCTCGGGCGTCTGCCATCCTCGCCAACAAACCACCTCGGGCTCACGGCCCGCTCCAATCACTTTCGGCAATGGTGACACTTCCCACAACCGATGGAGCCCGGACACATCTCGGGCATCTGCCATCCTCGCCAACAAACCACCTCGGGCTCACGGCCCGCTCCGGTCACTTTCGGCAATGGTGGCACTTCCCGAAACCGATGGAGCCCGGACACATCTCGGGCATCTGCCATCCTCGCCAGCAGACGACCTTCGGGCTCACTGCCTGCTCCGGCCACTTTCGGCAATGGCGGCACTTCCCGCAACCGATGGAGCCCGGACACACTTCGGGCGCACGGGGCCCCACTGGTCCACCATCGACGGGTCACAGCCAACCGCTGCCCCTGCTGCCATCGCTGCCGCTCCCGGCAAATTCAACGCTCCCTCTCCAACAAGACGCACCTCTCCCGTCATGACAAATGACCGGGTTAGTCCCCTTAGTCCTCTGCCTTAGTCCTTGGGCAGAAGGCCGCCATAATGGCTCCGCCATCCGCCAACCCATATCCTGCGGATCGCCCCGCTACCCTGGCTCAATCTTTGCCGTTGCATCCTGATCACCTCTTTCATCCGGCCCCAAACGCAAAAACCCGCGAGGCTCAAGGCCTCGCGGGTTTCGGTCCGGGCGGTTTTCTCCCGTTGACTTTTCTCTTATGCCATAATTAAAAGAACAAATCAAGAACTTTTTGAAAAAAGTTTTATATGCAGTCCGCGTGCGCGGCTATCGTCCGTGCTCAACCTTTCGTCCAAATAGTTCAGGCCCGGCCATTTTCAGGCCGGGCCCGTGTGCTCCCGTCATCCGGTATTATTGCGTCCTGATCCCCATCAGGACGCGGCGGATTGACGGAGCCCCCCTGTCTCGATGATGAAACTCTTGACGTCTTCAAGGCCATCCATCGCCTTGAGATTGGTAAACAGGAACGGACGGGTGCCGCGCATTTTTCTGGCATCGCGGTCCATCACCCCCAGATCCGCGCCAACAAGCGGTGCCAGATCGGTTTTGTTGATCACCAGCAAATCGGACCGCGTGATGCCAGGCCCCCCTTTGCGCGGAATTTTGTCGCCCGCCGAAACATCGATGACATAGATGGTGATGTCGGCCAGTTCCGGCGAAAAGGTCGCCGACAGGTTATCACCACCCGATTCAATAAAGATCGCTTCAAGCCCCGGATGCTTGGCGCTCATATCCTCGACCGCGGCAAGGTTGATCGATGCATCTTCGCGAATGGCGGTGTGCGGGCAGCCACCCGTTTCAACACCGGCAATGCGGTCCGCGGCCAATGCCCCCGACCGGGTCATGAATTCGGCATCCTCGCGGGTGTAAATATCGTTGGTGATCGCGGCGATATTGAACTCGTCGCGCATGGCCTTGCACAGCCGTTCCAGAAGGGCGGTTTTGCCCGAACCAACCGGGCCACCGATACCAATGCGAAGGGGTGAGCTCATGATCTGAAAAGCCTCGTATATTGGGTTTCGTGTTTCATCGACGTCCAGTCAACCATCGGGGCAGCCGCCCCCAGATTGACCGGATCGGTATTCATCGCGGTTTCGGTCGCCATCGCCACCGCCTTGTCAAGGGACGCCAGGGTCCGCACGCCATCGGTCTGCCCCAACGGCACCAGACGCACCGCACTCGACACCAGATTGGCCGCCATCGCGTGCAAAAACGCGCTCAGCGCATCGCGCAGCGGCACATCCGCCTCGGCTGCGGCAATACCCACCGCAACCGGATAGGATGGCAGACGGTCATCATCACGCATTCGTTTCGCCCAGAGGGTTAAAATGCCATCGCCCCAGACCTTTTGGGCGGTCGAGACAAAGGCACGCCCCTGTGCGGTTGCCTCCAGCGCCATTTCAGCCGTCCCGCGCCAGCAATCGGCATCAACCCCGATGTCAAAAAGGGCGTCCAGATCCCCCGCACGCGCCGCGCGCCATGCGGCACAAAACAGCACCGCATCAATCCGCCCGGCACCGAATTCCAGAACCCCTTCGATCCAGGTTGTCAGGCTTTCGGCACTGATGACCCGGCGATCCTCGACCGCGTATTCAACACCGTGGGAATAGGTATAGGCCCCAACCGGGAAGGACGGGCTAAGCCATGTCATCAACCGCATCAGGCCACCCGGCGTCAGGTTGGCGGGGGAACGGGGATCAAGTTCAGTGGTCATGCGGCTCCCCGATGGCATGGGCGTGCGCATGAGAATGGGAATGCCCGTGAGAATGCGCATGGCTATGGTCATGGCCGTGATCATGCCGGTGGTCATGATCGTGATCGTCATGATCATGTGGTTCTTCGAAATGATCATTGCCGTGGCTATGCCCGTGGCCGCCACCGCCCAGCCCGTGATAGGCCCCATTCAGCGGATCGAACGGGGCGACTTCGGCAAAAACAACACCGCCCAGCCCCTGCACCATATCGCGCATGACATGATCATCAATGATGCGAAGCCGCCCGTCTTTCAGGACCTGAAGCGGGGTATGACGGTTGCCGATATGCCATGCCATTTTGGCCGCCGCAATCGGGCCGGAACAGGTGATGGTCAGGACGTCCTCGGCAGCCGCACGCACCACGATCACCCCGCCATCAACCAGACGCAACTTATCCCCGTCGCCCAAACGCACCGCATGGGGCAGATCAAGCAGAAACGCATCCCCGGCATCATCCATCAGCCGGATGCGCCGCCGGTGACGGTCGGCAAAGGCAAGTGTTACCGTACCGCGCACTTCGGATGTGTCGGACTGGCTGACCGGGATATGTTCAATCGCGCGACGCATGATCCGGGCTCCTAGAACAGGAAATAACGCTGTGCCATCGGCACACGGTCGACCGGCTGACAGGTCAGAAGTTCGCCATCGGCACGCACCTGATAGGTTTCCGGATCGACTTCCATTTTCGGCAGGGCATCGTTCAGTTTCATGTCCTTTTTGCCGATATTGCGCGTGTTCGAAACCGCCAGAAGCTGCTTTGCCAGACCGAATTCGGCGGCAATCCCGGCATCGATCCCGGCCTGGGATACGAACGAGAAGCTCGATTTCGACAATGCCGAACCATAGGCACCAAACATCGGACGATAATGAACCGGCTGCGGTGTCGGGATCGAGGCATTCGGATCCCCCATCGCCGCCCCGATGATCATGCCCGCCTTGATGATCATGTCGGGTTTGACGCCAAAGAACATCGGTTTCCAGACCACGATATCGGCAATCTTGCCGACCTCGATTGATCCGACATGCGATGCGATCCCCTGCGCAATTGCCGGGTTGATCGTGTATTTCGCGACATACCGCTTGGCACGGAAATTGTCATTCCCCGGCCCATCTTCCGACAGGTTGCCGCGCTGCTTTTTCATCTTGTCCGCCGTCTGCCAGGTGCGCGAAATTACCTCGCCCACCCGGCCCATGGCCTGACTGTCCGATGAGATTATCGAAAACGCGCCAAGGTCATGCAGGATATCCTCGGCCGCAATGGTTTCGCGGCGGATGCGGCTTTCGGCAAAGGCGACGTCTTCGGGGATTTTCGGATCAAGGTGATGGCACACCATCAGCATGTCCAAATGCTCGTCGATGGTATTCACCGTAAAGGGACGTGTTGGGTTGGTCGAACTTGGCAGAACGTTCGCTTCCCCACACAGCTTGATGATATCGGGTGCATGGCCGCCACCGGCCCCTTCGGTGTGGAAGGTATGGATGGTGCGGCCCTTGAACGACGCGCGGGTATGTTCGACAAAGCCGCTTTCATTCAGCGTATCGGTATGGATCATCACCTGCACGTCAAGGTCATCAGCCACCGACAGGCAGGTATCAATCGACGCCGGGGTCGTGCCCCAGTCTTCATGCAGTTTAAGCCCGCAAACACCGGCTTTGACCTGTTCGATCAATGAACCCGGCAGGGTCGCGTTGCCTTTGCCAAAGAAACCGATATTCATCGGCAATCCGTCGGCTGCCTGCAACATGCGGGCAATGTGCCACGGGCCGGGCGTACAGGTGGTGGCGTTCGTGCCCGCCGCCGGGCCGGTCCCGCCGCCCAGCATCGTGGTGACGCCGGAATACAGCGCATCTTCAACCTGTTGCGGGCAAATCCAGTGAATATGGGCGTCAATACCGCCTGCGGTAATGATGTTGCCTTCACCGGCAATCACCTCGGTCCCCGGACCGATGATGATATCGACACCGGGCTGCACATCGGGGTTCCCGGCCTTGCCGATCCCGGCAATTCGGCCATCGCGAATGCCGATATCGGCCTTGATGATGCCGGTATAATCAAGGATCAGCGCGTTGGTGATCACGGTATCGACCGATCCCTCGGCACGCGATGCCTGCGACTGGCCCATGCCGTCGCGGATGACCTTGCCACCGCCGAATTTGACTTCCTCGCCAAGGATCGTGAAATCCTTTTCGACCTCGATCAAAAGATCGGTATCGGCCAGTCGGACCTTGTCGCCCACGGTCGGGCCAAACATGGCGGCATAGGATGCGCGATCAATTTCATAAGCCATTTTTACGCTCCCAGCTTGCCGTTGATTTTGGCATTAAAGCCATAGACCACACCCGACCCGGCATATTTCACCAGATTGACCTCGCGCGTCTGGCCCGGCTCGAACCGGACGGCCGTGCCCGCCGGGATATCAAGACGGAAACCGCGCGCCGCCTCGCGATCAAAATCAAGGCCCGGATTGGTTTCATAAAAATGATAATGCGATCCGACCTGTACCGGGCGATCCCCGGTATTGGCGACGGTCAGTGTTTTGGTTTCTCGATCCTGATTAAGGATCAGGCTGCCTTCTTTGGTAATGATTTCACCTGGAATCATGGCCTGTTTCCTTTGCCTAGCGGATCGGTTCGTGAACGGTCACAAGCTTCGTCCCGTCGGGAAATGTCGCTTCGACCTGAATTTCATGGATCATCTCGGCAATGCCATCCATCACCTGATCGCGCGTGATCACGGTCGCCCCGTCACGCATCAGATCGGCAACGGATTTGCCGTCGCGCGCGCCTTCGACCACAAAATCCGTGATCAGGGCAATGGCTTCGGGATGGTTCAGTTTCACACCGCGTTCAAGGCGGCGTCGCGCCACCATGGCGGCCATTGAAACCAGCAATTTGTCCTTTTCGCGTGGCGTCAGATTCATGCCGTTCTCCTAAATTTCCCAAAGACGCGGCAGGCGCGCCGGAAGTCCCCGTGTTTCATGGCGGAACTGTCTCCACCACGCGCCGTAAACCCGGCGCAATTTCATCGGATCGCGCGCCATGAAACGCGCGATCACAATCCCCTTCATCGCGGTTGCCGCGCACAACACATCCGTTTCCATCAAACCGTCGGATGCGCGCACCAGACAATCGCGGGCAATATCAAGCTTATCTTCGGCACCCTGCCCGACCAGAATGGCGGTCGCCGCCGCCCGCGCCCCATCAAATGACGCCGGATGATCCAGCATGCGCAAAACATCGCCTTCCAGATGCAGCGCATCGCGCCAGACAGGCCGCCCGTCAATCGAGACATCCCATGCATCACGTGCCAGCCCGGTTGCGAAAACCTCACCGCGGGCAAGGCGGCCAAACACCATGATTTCACCGGCCATCACCTGCCCGGAACCGGTAACGGAAACACTCGTCTTGCGGCGCAGACGCGCTTGATCAAACAGGATGGTTTCATGCGGCAACCATTCCAGCCAGCCGTTATCTTCGGCAGCCAGATCAACCGACATCACGCAATCAGGCCCGGCGGAACGGTAAATCTTTTCTGCGGCCTGTGCGGTAAATAGCGCGGATGCCCCTGCCCTGACCCGGCCTTCAAATGCCAGATGATCGCCACCCACCATGCCGCCCGATGTCGTCACCAGAACGGCAGTCACCAGATCCCCGGCCATCGGCCGCGGGAACAGGATTTTCATCGGATCGCGGTAATAAAGATGATCAAGGGCCGCAAAACCCGCACCCGGCTTAAACGCCACCTCGGCCCGGCCGTCGGTGACGATCGGGTTGGAAGCGTCTGACATTTGCGGTTCCGCCTTCAAATCGCTGCGGACCGGGTTTTCGAGTTTGCGAAGCTGCACAAAGCCACCTGAATATTTCAGTCGCACAACCGGTTAACCCGTGGTCAGACCGGCTGGCCCATCGGCAAACACAGCAAGATGCGGGCCAAACCGCACAGCCCGCAATCACGCCATTTACCGCACCGGCCCCAATTCACCCATGCGCAAAATTTTGGCAAATGCTGATCAAACAGTCAGATACGACCGCACCTTTTCGCGATCGAGCGCATCCTTGGACCCCGCCAGCACCACCTCGCCACGTTCCAGCACGACGATCTCGTCGGCCAGTTCATGGGCGAAATCAAAATACTGTTCGACCAGAAGGATCGCCATATCGCCGCGATCTGCGAGCTGTTTGATGACGCGCTGGATATCCTTGATGATCGATGGCTGAATGCCTTCCGTCGGCTCGTCCAGCACAAGAAGTCTCGGACGTGTGACCAGCGCCCGCCCGATGGCAAGCTGCTGCTGCTGCCCGCCCGAAAGATCGCCACCACGACGCCCCAGCATGTCGCGCAGGACCGGGAACAGTTCAAAAATCTCGTCAGGGATATGACGCAGGGCGCGCGGAAGGGCGGCAAACCCGGTTTCAAGGTTTTCCTTCACGGTCAGAAGCGGGAAAATCTCGCGCCCTTGGGGGACAATCGCAATCCCGGACGCCGAACGACGCCACGCCGGATCACGCGAAATGTTTTTGCCTTCCCAGGTGATGTTGCCATCGGCAATCGGGTGTTGCCCGACAACGGCGCGCATCAGCGATGTTTTTCCCACACCGTTACGCCCCAAAACCGCTGTGACCTTGCCGGTTTCCGCACTAAGCGACACCTTGCGAAGCGCATGCGACGCCCCATAAAACAGATCGATATTGGCTACATCCAGCATGATCAGCGCCCCAAATATACTTCGATGACCCGCGGGTCTTTCTGAACATGGTCAAGACGGCCTTCGGCCAGAACCGATCCTTCGTGCAAAACCGTCACCTTGCAATCAAGGTCGCGAACAAATTCCATGTCATGTTCGACCACCACAACCGACCGATCCATTGCAATGGATCGCAGCAATTTCGCGGTCTGTTCGGTTTCGGAATCCGTCATCCCTGCAACCGGTTCATCCACCAGAAGCAATTCCGGCTCCTGCATCAGCAACATACCAATCTCAAGCCACTGTTTCTGCCCGTGCGACAGGTTGGCTGCCGTCTCTTCACGCTTGTCGGTCAGCATGATGGTTTCAAGTGTCTGCTCGATGCGAAGCTTCTCAGCATTCCCCAAAAGATGGAAAAGCGCCTGAAACACACCCCGCCCGCCCGAACAGGCCAGCAGCAGATTGTCAAACACCGTATGGCTTTCAAACACGGTCGGTTTCTGGAACTTGCGCCCGATGCCAAGGTTCGCGATCTCGGCCTCATCAAGCTTCGTCAGATCGACTTCGCTTCGAAACATCACATCACCCGTATCAGGCCGGGTTTTACCAGTGATGATATCCATCATCGTCGTCTTGCCCGCGCCGTTCGGCCCGATAATCGCGCGAAGTTCGCCCGGCTCGACATAAAAGGACAGGCTATTGAGCGCCCGGAACCCGTCAAAAGTGACGGAAACCCCATCGACATAAAGGATGGTATTGGCTTTGGCGGCCTTGCGTTCGGCCTTTTCAATCTCGATTGCGGCTGCCTCGCTCATGCCTTGCCTCCTTCGTTTGCACGCCCGTTCAGGAAACGCTTGCGCAGGGTGCTAAACGCCGATTGCCGGTCGGGTGCCCCAAATGCCGGCACCGCCCCGATCACGCCCTTTGGCAGGAACAGGGTCACGGCGATGAACAACCCGCCAAGGAAGAACAGCCAGAAATCAGGCATCACACCGGTAAAGAAGGTTTTGGCATAGTTCACGATGAACGCCCCCAGCACCGCACCATACAGCGTACCGCGCCCGCCAACCGCAACCCAGATGACGATTTCAATCGACAGGGCCGGGGCAAATTCACCCGGATTGATGATGCCGACCTGCGGCACATAAAGCGATCCGGCAATCCCGGCCATTACGGCCGATACGGTAAAGACGAACAGCTTGTAATATTCGACCCGGTAACCGGTAAAGCGCACACGCGCCTCGGCATCACGGATCGCAATCAGAACCTTGCCCAGACGGGAATTGGTAATACAGCGCGCCACGACATAACAGATGCCCAGCATCACACAGGATGCAATGAACAGGGCCGCCCGCGTTCCATCGGCCTGCAACGAGAAACCTAGCAGATCCTTGAAATCGGTCAGGCCGTTATTGCCGCCAAATCCCATATCGTTGCGGAAGAATGCCAGCAACAGCGCATAGGTCATCGCCTGTGTGATGATCGAAAGATACACCCCTGTCACACGCGACCGGAAGGCAAGGAAACCAAACACAAACGCCAGAAGCCCCGGCACGAACATCGCCATCACGATGGCAAACCAGAACATGTCAAAGCCGTACCAGTACCACGGCAATTCGGTCCAGTTCAGGAACACCATGAAGTCCGGCAGTTCCGGATTGCCATAAACCCCGCGATCCCCGATCTGGCGCATCAGATACATGCCCATGGCATAACCGCCAAGCGCAAAGAATGCCCCGTGACCAAGGCTTAGAATCCCGCAAAACCCCCAGATCAGATCAACCGAAAGCGCCAGCAACGCATAGCAAAGATATTTGCCAAGCAGGCTCATCATCCATGTCGGAACATGAAAGGCCGATCCTTCGGGCACGATCAGGTTGCCCACCGGGATCAGGATCGATGCCGCAATCAGGATCGCAAGCAGGATCATTCCGCCGCGATCCCGCAACAGCCAGCCGATCACCGGCGTCATTTGGTATTTCTGGCGATAGTCGGTCATGTATCAGGCCTCCACCGCGCGACCCTTAAGGGCAAACAGCCCCTTGGGTCGTTTCTGGATGAACAGGATCAGCGCAATCAGAACAAAGATTTTCGCCAGCACCGCACCGGCCACCGGTTCAAGGAACTTGTTCACAATGCCAAGACTGAATGCGCCAAGGACCGTGCCCCAAAGATTGCCAACCCCGCCAAACACCACGACCATGAAACTGTCGATGATGTAGGTCTGACCAAGGTTCGGACTGACGTTTGAAATCTGGCTAAGCGCGACACCGGCAATCCCGGCAATGCCGGAACCAAGCCCGAATGTCAGGGCATCGACATACCCGGTACGGATACCAACCGATCCCGCCATGCGGCGGTTCTGGGTCACGGCACGCATTTGCAGGCCAAAGGCAGTATAGCGCAACACAATCGCAATCCCGCCAACCACAATCAGACTGAACAGGATGATCCAAAGCCGATTGTAGGTCAGGACCAGACCGTTTGACAGCTCAAGCGCGCCACTCATGAAATCGGGTGCGGTAACCTGCTGGTTGGTTGCGCCAAAGATGCTTCTGATTGCCTGCTGCAAAACAAGGCTCACCCCCCATGTCGCCAGAAGCGTTTCAAGCGGACGCCCATACAGGAAGCGGATCACGCAGCGTTCGATCACAATGCCAACCAATCCCGCGACAACAAATGCCGCAGGCACCGCAATCGCCAACGACCAGGGCGAACCCGACGGAATGACAGATGAAAAAATCTGCTGCACAACAAAGGTGGTATAGGCACCGATCATGATCATTTCGCCGTGCGCCATATTGATCACGCCCATCACACCAAAGGTGATGGCAAGACCAACCGCGGCAAGCAACAGGACAGAGCCAAGGCTGATGCCGCGATAGACATCACCTAACGTCTGCCACATCGAAAGCCGCCCCTCGACATCGGCAAGCGCATCTTTGGCGGCGGCAACGACTTCGGGCTGGTAACTTTCGGCTTCGGCACTAGCAACGAATTGCGACAATACCGCACGGATTTGCGGTGTGGTTTCGCTGGCCAGCACTTCGATGGCGGTCAGGCGTTCCTCGGTGGTTTCACCAGCCGCCAGCGCCATGGTTGCCCGCGCAAGTTCCATCCGCGCCAAAAGTGTCGCATCTTCTTCACGTTCGATCGCGCGGATCAGCAATGGTAACATCGACGGATCGCGGGCATCCATTACCTGCTCGACGGCAGCGGTACGGATACCGATATCCTGACTAAACAGGTTAAGGGCCGCCAACGCATCGCGCAGCGCACCGCGCAGACGGTTGTTGATCTTGATCTTGTCGAGCTCCTTGGAACCGCTTTCACCCACAACCTCGCCGCTGACGACATCGATATGGTTCCAGACCTTGCCCTTTTTCTCGCCAATCACGACGTGTTCGTCGCTGGCACGCACAAACAGGTTGCCTTCAAGCATTGCGTTCAGGATCGGCGCGACGCGGGGGTCGCCATCGGCGGCCATGGCCTCGATTGCTTCCAGCTTTTTGGTCGAACTTTTATCGTTCAGCTGTTCCGTTACATTGCGCAGTTCTTCGTCGCTAAATGCCTGTGCTGGCTGCGGTGATGCCAGCACCAAAACCGCAAAAATTGCGGCAACGGCAAACAGGACAGGCAGGGAATTATTCGCGCAAGAACGGAAACGGCACAGGACAGCGGTCATGACAGTGCGCATGGTCACCAAGCCTTTGAAAATCGGATGTCAGAAAATCGCAAAAAGAATGGTTGCCCGATGATCAGGACAACGAAAAACAGGCTGGCTGCATCAACAGCCAGCCTGTCCAATCCCGATCAGTACATCGGTTTTTCACAGTTGCCGCAGACCCACGGATAGGTCCAGTCGGCGGTCAGCTTTGCGCTTTCGGGCAGGAAGTCCGACCATGCATCGCCAACGACGGTGCCTTCGGTTTCCCAAACGATGTCAAACTGGCCATCATCCTGCACTTCGCCGATCAGAACCGGCTTGGACAGGTGGTGGTTGGTGTTCATGACAGCCGTACCACCGGTCAGGTTCGCAACTTCCTGGCCATACATGGCCTGGCGGACGGCATCAACATCGGTGGTGCCAGCCTGCTCAACAGCCTGTTTCCACATGTTGAAACCGATATAGGTTGCTTCCATCGGATCGTTGGTTACGCGTTTTTCGTCACCGATAAAGGCATGCCATTTTTCGATGAAGGCCGTGTTGGCATCGGCTTCAACCGACTGGAAATAGTTCCAGGCCGCCAGATGACCGACCAGCGGCGCGGTATCGATACCGGCCAGTTCTTCTTCCCCGACCGAGAAGGCAACAACCGGAATGTCCTCGGCTTTAATGCCCTGGTTGGCGAGTTCCTTGTAGAACGGCACGTTGGCATCACCGTTAATGGTCGAAACCACGGCGGTTTTCTTGCCAGTGGATGCGAATGCCTTCACATCGGCAACAATCGACTGCCAGTCGGAATGACCGAACGGGGTGTAGTTCTCCATGATGTCTTCATCGGAGATACCCTTGCCATTCAGGTAGGAACGCAGGATTTTGTTGGTCGTGCGCGGATAGACATAGTCCGTCCCCAGAAGAACGATACGCTCGGCACCGCCGCCATCTTCGCTCATCAGGTAGTCAACAGCCGGGATTGCCTGCTGGTTCGGCGCGGCACCGGTATAGAACACGTTGCGAGAGCTTTCCTCGCCCTCATACTGAACCGGATAGAACAGCATGCTGTTCAGTTCCTCAAAGACCGGCAGAACCGACTTGCGCGAGACCGAGGTCCAGCAGCCGAACACGACATCGACCTTGTCTTTTTCAATCAATTCACGTGCTTTTTCGGCAAAAAGCGGCCAATCCGACGCCGGATCGACAACTACTGCCTCAACCTGTTTCCCCAACAGGCCGCCATTTTTATTCAGATCATCCACCAGCATCAGGACCGTGTCCTTCAGCGTGGTTTCCGAAATCGCCATCGTCCCAGAGAGAGAGTGCAGAACGCCGACTTTAATCGTGTCAGCGGCCTGGGCATTTGACATGGTCATTGCAGACCAAGCCAAGGCCCCAGCGCCCATAAGCGCCTGAAGCTTCTTATTCATTCTATTGCCTCCACTGCGAGTTTATTGCACCGCAGTGTTGCTTGCTAAAATCGTGCCAGATTCCGAATAATATGCTGCACCGCCAGAAATCGCGGCGACTCAACGCAATATCCAACTATTTAACAGGCAGAAAATGGAAAATATTTGCGCCACACGCGATTTCAATGATCACTTTTCGATCATTAATTAAAATTTGATTATTTTTTAATCACGTTGACCTTGGGCTTCTTCCCCCTTATCTGAGGGGCGGAAGTTTCGCCTTTCTGCGGTTATTGCACCACAATGCCCATAGGCCGAAGCATCCCGCCCCGCCGGTTCGCCGGCGGGGTTGTTTATATATGACAATGCGGAACAATCATTGCGCCGCGATGGCAGGCAGATCCGTTGAAATGTCACCGATCACCGATCTGATCTGATTGCGCAACCAGACCAGCCCGACATCCTTGTCCGCCCAGATCGGCCAGTTCATGGTCACCGGCGGGAAGTTCAGCGGAATAGGCATTTCACAGAACACCAGCCCGAATAACGGCGCATATTGCACCGCAATCCTGCGCGGCACAGTCGCAACAATCGGCGCATTCCGGGCAGCGGCAAGCAACGGCATGAAATCTGGTGCGGCCAGAACAACATCAAGATCGATGCCAATCGCACGTAATGCATCCCCAACGCAGCCTTCGACATTTCCGGTCTGAGACAGAACGGCATGACGCGCACCCAGATATGTCTCGCGCGATAATGGCGGCGTCAGCTTGCAGATATCGGGGTTAAAGCAACAGGCCACGCTGGACTCAAACAGCACTTCGCCGATCTGACGGGACTCCTTGCATCCGATTGCCAGATCGATTTCCCCGGCATTCAGCATCAAATCGACCGTTTCAACCGTAATCGAACGACTTACCAGACGCACACCAGGTGCGGTTGATTGCAAATGGTGCACCAATGCTGGCAACAGGACCATTTCCATTTCACCGGTGATACCGATGCGAAATATGCGGTCTGCCGTGTCCGGATCAAAACTGTCCGTCGCCTGAAGCGCACTTTGCGCCTGCGTCAATGCCGCCCGAACCGGCCCGGCAAGGGCGCGCGCCTTTGCGGTTGGCTGCATTTTCTGTCCGACACGGACAAAAAGATCATCCTGCAGCAATATCCGAAGCGTTGACAAATTGTGGCTCATTGCGGACTGACCAATCCGCAATTTTTCGGCAGATTTCGTGACGCTCAGCTCTTGCATCATTGCGTCAAACGCAATCATGAGGTTGAGGTCAAATGACCTTAAATTGAAATGATCAATAGTATCCATGATCCGCATCGATTTGATTACTGACTGATTGGAATATAGCCTTTCTCTATCGCGTTACAAGCTGCCGGTTAAATCCCGGCATTTGATTGAGGGAGAATATTCTGATGCTGTCACGCAGAGACATGCTTAAAGGTTCGCTTGCTGCCGCTGCCATCGGGGCGACGGCCAGCACCGTTTTTATTCCATTGCGCGCCGCGGCCAAGGCACCATTGGTTGGTACACAGGCGCCGGGCTATTACCGCCTGATGGTGGGCAACGTCGAAGTTACCGCACTTTCGGATGGCACCGGGCAGTTTCCACTTGCCGATCTGTATCTCAATACCAGCCCCGAACACGCACGCACGGCCCTTGCCAATGCATTTCAGGGAACTCCGACATCGACATCGGTTAATGCCTATCTTCTGAATTTTGGTGACCGTCTTGTTTTGCTTGATGCTGGGACCAGCGACCTGTTGGGACCGGAACTTGGTAAATTGCCGGACAATATCATCGCATCGGGCTATCACCCCGATCAGATCGACGATGTGGTGATCACCCACATTCATACAGATCATACCGGCGGACTGACGTTTAACGGCAAGAAAGCCTTTCCCAACGCCACGGTGCATGTACCGAAACTCGATGCCGAATACTGGCTGAGCACTGAAAACCGTGACAAGTCGCCGGAAAGTGCCAAGCAATATTTTGATCAGGCCGTCCTATCGACCAAGCCCTATATCGACGGCGGCACACTTTCGACTTACGAGGCCAATGCATCACCCGTTCCGGGCCTGATCAATTCAACACATCGTCCGGGGCACACACCGGGCCACAGCGCTCTTTGGTTCGAAAGCAATGGCGAGAAGTTTGTTTATTGGGGTGACATCACCCATGGTGATGTCATCCAGTTTGACGAACCGGGCGTCTCGATTGCTTTTGATGTCGATCCAGATCAGGCGATCATCACCCGTGAAGCCGCCTTTGCCGAAGCCGTATCAGAAAAATATCTGGTTGCCGGGTGCCATATCGCCTTCCCGGGCATTGGGCATGTCATCGAAGACAGCACGATGTTTGACTGGGTGCCGATGAACTATCGCGCTGACGTCTGATCCGACTTCCCCCGACCCGCGCTTAAGACGCCAGGCGAAAAAAGGGCGACCTGCATCACGCAGGCCGCCCTTGATTTCCGTCATCAACAGAACCGGCTATTCCGGCATCCCGGCACGGATCCACTGCCCCAACTGACCCCGTTCCTCGTCCGTCATTTCGGTCATATTGCCAAGCGGCATGGCACGCCCGATGACGGCCTGCGCCAGAACGCGCTGCGCATTGGCTTTGACCTGTGCGATGTCGTCAAACATCACCCCCATTGGGGCTTCGTCAAAACCTTCATCGGTCGGGTTGGCAGAATGACAGGCCGTGCAGCGAGTCTGAACAATCGCCAGCGCATGATCGGCAGTGATGATTTCCTGATCGGCCAGCTTGGCAGCATCGGGATCATAGGATGCAAACATCGCCAGGATCGCCATGCCCACCGCGGCCGATGGCAGTTGCCAGGCAATCGCCTTACCGCTGCCCCCGGCATTACGCGTGTTAAAGAAATGGCGCACCAACCCACCAATGATCAGGATCAGGCCGACAATCAGCCAAGACTGATCATGGGAAAACAGCATCGAATAATGATTGCTGATCATCATCAGCAAAACCGGCAGGGTCAGATAGTTGTTATGCGTGGATCGCTGTTTGGCCTGCAACCCCAGGGCCGGATCGGGTTTCTCGCCCGCCATCAGGCTAGCGACAACCTTTTTCTGGTTAGGGATGATGATGCGAAACACATTGGCGGCCATGATCGTACCTAGCATCGCACCAACATGGATGAAAGCCCCGCGACCACTAAACACATGGGTAAAGCCATAGGCCGCAACCATTGCCAGAATGAACACGCCAATCGCGAGTTTTCCGGTGCTTTGGCCAATCGGGCTTTTGCACATCAGGTCGTAAATCACCCAACCGGCAAACAGGCTGGCAAGCCCGATCAGGATGGCATCCCATTTGCCAAGCGGCATGACATTCGGATCGATCAGATAGCTCTCCGCACTCCAGTAATACATTGTCACCAGAAGCGCAAAACCGGTCAGCCAGGTGAAATAGGCCTCATACTTGAACCAGTGCAGTTCGGGCGGCATGGATTTCGGCGCAACCATCCATTTATTGACATGGTAAAACCCGCCGCCATGGACCATCCAGGCTTCGCCATAAACGCCTTCATCCATGCCCGGACGCTTACGCAGGCTCAGATCCAGCCAGACGAAGTAAAAGGATGAACCGATCCACGCGATACCGGTAATCAAATGCGCCCAGCGCAGGATCAGATTGATCCAGTCCTGAAACAGAATATCCACCCGTTGAAACCTCCGTCTTGCCGGGCGTCGCTCATACCGCCCCGCTGTCCCCTTGCCGGTTATGCGCATCATGCGACCGCACTGATCCGGAATTATTCCAATCAGAGTCCTAACATAGCGTATCCGGGTGCTCTATTATTAAGGGCAGGTGCATAATCGAAATGACTTTCAAGTTATTTTTTAAAATGGCACAGTAGCCGTCAGGATTTGGAAACACACAAATTCAGAAAATAAAAAAAGCTGTATCAGGAGCCCGCAACCCATGTCCGACTTTGAGGACATCCAGATTTTTGTCCGCGTAGCCGAACTTGGAAACCTGTCTGCCGCCGGGCGCGAGTTGCGCCATTCGGCTGCGGTTGTTTCAAACCGGATTGCGCGCCTTGAAGAACGGCTGGGTGTTCGGCTTTTGAACCGCACAACGCGCCGGGTCAATCTGACGACCGAGGGCGATGTTTATTACCGGCACTGCCTGCGCATTCTGGCCGAAATGCAGGAAGCCGAAAATGCCATCGCCAATCAGAAAAACACCACGCGCGGTCCGGTCACGCTGACCTGCCCGATTGCGTTTGGCAACAAATATGTCGCCCCTATCATCCCGAAATTTGTTGAGAAAAACCCGGACGTTCAGATCAGACTACACCTTTCCGACCGGTTGCTGGACCTGCTGCAGGACAAGGTCGACCTTGCCATTCGCATTGCCGAGTTAAAGGAAAGCTCTTTGATCGTGCGCAAGCTTGCAGCCAATAAACGCATGCTGGTGGCAAGCCCGGCCTATCTGAAACGACATGGCATTCCCAAGGCGCCGGGCGATTTGTTGCATCATAACTGCCTGTTGCTGCGTTTTCCGGGATCACGGCAATATCAATGGACCCTGCATGGTGCCGAGACGGAAGGCCCGGTAACCCTGTCGGTTTCCGGATCCATGGATTCAGATAATGGTGAAGTGCTGACCCGCTGGTGCCTTGATGGGCATGGCATCGCGCTTAAATCCCACTGGGAAGTCGGCGACCATATCCGCAACGGCCAGCTTCAGGTTGTTTTGCCCGATTATACGCCCCCAGCCCATGCGGTTTATGCGCTTTATCCGGAAAACCGTTACCTGCCAACACGTGTGCGGGCCTTTGTCGATTTTCTGGTAAGCGAGTTTGGCGGGACACCGCCATGGGATAAGAGCTGATACCAATTTGTATATCCCCTAAGCACTCTACCAAATGCAGGACGTTTAAGGGCATTTGCTTGTATTAGCTTTTGGTTTCCGACAGATATCCCCCCAAAACAGCCGCAACATTGAATCCGATGACGTCGTGCGCGTAACCGCCTTCCATAACAAACACGGTCTTAAGACCCAATCGCCCGATCATCTGGCCAATCCGGTTAAAATCATCGGTTTGCAGTCTGAAATCGCACAGCGTTTCGGCCTCATGAGCATCAACGCCAAGGGCGATCACCAGGGCTTCGGGCTGCCAGGTGATAATTTTTTGAATAGCCCTTGCAAAACCTTGTGACCACGGCCCGAAATCCGATCCGCCGGACAGCACGATATTCAGGTTCGCCCCCTGCCCGTCCAGACGACCGGTTTCGTTTTCATAACCCATAAAGAACGGGAATTGATGCTTGGGATCGGCGTGGATCGACACGGTCAGAACATCACCACGGTCATAGAAAATATCCTGTGTTCCGTTACCGTGATGGTAATCGATATCAAGGATCGCGACCTTTTTCGCACCTTTGGTAATCATCTGCTGGGCGGCAATGGCAGAGTTATTAAGGAAGCAATATCCGCCATAACGATTGGCATGTGCATGATGCCCCGGCGGGCGGGTCAGGGCAAAGGATGCCTCGCCATCGTTCCAGACGGCATCGGCCGCCGACACAACGGTTTGTGCGCCCCAATAGGCCGCCTTCCATGTCCCCTTGGTGATCGGGGTATCCGATGAAATGGCATATTGCCCAAGACGCGCGCTGATATGAGCGGGATGACCACCGGAGAAACCGGCTGTCGGCCAGACATAGGGAAAAGCATCATGATCATTGCCTGCGGCATTCCAGTCCGCCCAAGCGTTTTCAAGAAAGGACAGATAATCCGCATCATGAATGGCAGCAATCGGTGCCATGCCATGATCGGTCGGGTCAACCAGCTGCGCCTGTACGGAATGGGCCACAGCATCGCGGATGATTGCCATACGGCGGGAATTTTCAAAGCACGGAATCAAGCGTCCATGGTGCATTTCACCATTCCCGTCATGGGAATCGTGGCGGGAATTAAAAAACACACGCATGACTGACTTCCTTTCCGGCAAAGGCGATAAGGGGCATCTATCCCCTTATCGTAGCAGAAAGTTCTTAACAGGTAGCTATTTGCGCGCGGTGCTGTACAGCAGTTCGGCGATGGTATCAAGGAACCCACCCAGCTGTTTGCGCAGATTTTCAGACTCCCGCGCCAGTTTGCCCGCCATATCGCGGGTGGTATCGGCGGCCTCGCCAGTCTGACCGGCCATTTCGGAAACCACGGTGATATTGTCGGTCACTTCCTGTGCGCCGCTGGATGCCTGTTCGACATTGCGGGTGATGTTTGATGACAATGCCGTCTGGGTTTCAACATTATTCGAAATCAGATCCGAACGGATGGCCAGATCATCAATGACAGATGCAATCTCGCGGATCGAATTGACCGATGCCTCGATTGCATTCTGAATATCCTGAACTTTTTCCTCGATCGATTCCGTTGCCTTGCTGGTCTGGTTGGCAAGGCCCTTGACCTCGTTTGCAACCACGGCAAAGCCCTTGCCCGCCTCGCCTGCACGGGCCGCCTCGATGGTCGCATTCAGAGCCAGAAGGTTGGTCTGGGCAGCGATGTCGCGGATAAAGCTGACGACTTCGACAATCTCGCCTGCTGCTGCTTCGAGCTGGCCGATACGCCCATCCGTTTCCTGTGCCAGGCCATTCGCACGATTGGCAATTTCTACCGATTCACGAGCCTGATCGGCAACAGTGCGGATCGACTGATTGAGTTCTTCGGATGCCTCGGACACGCCAGCAACATTGGCCGCCGTTTGACGGGCCGCGGCGGCAACGTTTGTCGAACGCGAACTGGTTTCATGTGCAATACGATTGGCGTCACCCGATGCGCTTGAAAGCGCACCCGCGGCCTCGGCAATCTGATCAACGGCTTCGAATGAACCGCTTTTGAATTCTTCAACGATGGTATTGAAACCGGTCAGTTTTTGTTCAATCGACGCGGTCGCCGCATTGATTTTCTGTGCCGACGTCAGATAGGCCCCGACAAGCCCGGTTTCGACAATCCGACGATAATACCGGTTTTCAGAAACAGCCCCCATCGATGCCGCACTTTCGCGCAAGAAAGCGTCATTTCGGTCAATCAACCTGTTGATCGCGATGAAAAGTTCGCGCATGTCGGGATGACTGTCGACATTGGTAATGCGCGCTTCGTAATCCCCTTCGGCCGCGGCCAGAACAACGTTCAGTGCCTTTTTGATCCCCGATTTGCTAGAACCACCAAATAGCGACATTTTGAAACCTCGAATTAGCAAACAGCCTAAAGGCTTTGAATGAATTTGTCGTATGCCAGACCGGCATCTGAAAGCTTTTGCGCCAGAGCTTTTTCCGCAGCGATCATGCCGTCCTTACGGTTGGCGGTGCTTTCTTCGATCTGGCGGAGTTCCGCATAAAGCGGGATGATCGTGTCTTTAAGAACCTTTGGATCAGCCACCCGACGGTTCGAGTGGTAGCCGATGATTTTGCCATTCGCGTCAAGACTGGGCGTGATATGGGCGTACACCCAGTAATGATCACCATTCTTTGACATGTTGACGACATAAGCGAAGATCTCGTGACCGGCGGCGATTTCATCCCACAGCAATTTGAAAACACAGCGCGGCATATCGGGATGACGAATAAGCGAATGAGGCTGCCCGAGAACTTCCTTTTCATGGTAGTCAGATAGACGCAGGAAAACCTCGTTAGCATATGTAATCCGGCCTTTAAGGTCAGTTTTGCTGACGATCAGTTCTTCCGGCTCGAAATGACGTTCCTTGCCCGTTGGCTTGGCCCTGACTGGCGTTTGGCTCACGTTTCTTTCCCCGATTTTCTGTCCGATTACCTGCTATTTTAGATCACAGCAGTTTGAATGCCCGGATACCATGTAACGATATATCCGCGAATGATAAATGTAAAATATCCATGTGATACATAGACTAAGCGCGATGATAAAAATTAGATAAATATAATTGGCCCCCACAATCCCAACATACAATAGTAGGATCGACCAACGATCATGTCTTGTCAGGCGGTCATCCTTTTGATCTTCTGATAAGGGGGTGTTTGCAGGGAAGCAACATGACAAAAGATCTTCGGGACTTTCCATTTCGCGTGGTGATCCATGAAAAGCGCTCTGCTCAGGGCGTGCTTGACTGGCTGGACAAGAATATCCGCAGCGACAGATGGACCATGGGCATTCGCAATATCGAACTGCCGCGCGCGACCCAATCCGCCCCCATCGTCGATCTGGTGATCTATTTTTCCCGGCGGGAGGATATGGAGCTTTTTCGCGAACGCTGGGCGGGTAAAACGCGCGAGCACAAGGTCAAACTGAAATTCTGGCGCGCTGCACTTTATGCCTTGCTACACCCGAAGATGGAAATGATCGCCTACGAAAAAGTCGATGACAGCCCGAAACGCATCCGTCCGGGGGATCCGGAAACAAGCATCAAGAAGCCCTGAAACGAAACAACCCCGCATCTGATGTGCGGGGTTGTTCAGTACGTCGCCGTTACAGGACGTGCAAATCGTGATTATTTCGGCAGTTCGGCATCAATGCCTTTGATGTACCAGTCCATGCCCAGAAGCATTTCGTCGGTTGCATCTTCGCCTTCCTTGATGCGCAATTCGCCAGCCTGATCATAGATCGGGCCTGCGAACGGATGAATTTCACCTGATGCGATCTTGGCTTCGGTTTCTTCGGCCAGTGCTTTTACGTCGTCCGGCATGTTGGTGTAAGGTGCCATGTCCACCATACCGGAATCAATACCGCCCCATGTGTCGATTGATTCCCAAGTACCATCCATGACAGCCTTGGCGCGTGCGACATAATATTCATCCCAATGGTCAACAATCGCGGTCAACTGTGCCTTCGGGGCGAATTTGATCATGTCGGATGCCTGACCAAAACCAACGATACCGCGGTTCTCGGCAACCTGAAGCGGAGCCGGGCTATCGGTGTGCTGGACCATGATGTCAGCACCCTGATCAATCAGGGCCTTGGCTGCGTCGCCTTCTTTGCCCGGATCGTACCAGGTGTTTGCCCAGACGATTTTGACTTTCACATCCGGGTTAACCGACCATGCACCCAGCATGAAGGCGTTGATGCCACGAACAACTTCCGGGATCGGGAACGAACCGACATAGCCGACAATGTTCGACTTGGTCATTTTACCTGCGATCACACCAGCAACGTAACGGCCTTCATAGAAACGCGCGGCATAGGTCGAAACGTTTGCATCACGTTTGTAACCGGTTGCATGTTCGAATTTCACATTCGGGAACTGCTTGGCGACCTTGACAGTCGGGTTCATGAAACCGAACGAGGTGGTGAAAATCAGGTTATGGCCGGTCTGGGCCAGCTGACGAATCACACGTTCAGCATCGGCACCTTCCGGAACGCTTTCGACGTAACTGGTGGTGGCATTGTCACCAAGGGCCGCTTCGATCGCCTGACGACCGATGTCGTGACGATAGGACCAGCCATGGTCACCAATCGGTCCGACATAAACAAAGCCGGCTTTGACGTCTTCGGCCTGGGCTGCACCCATGCCGAGTGCAAGTGCACCGGTTGCCACAACGGCGGCAAGCGTGCGCTTCACGAGGTTTGCATTCATTATCTGGTCTCCCTGTTAATCAGCTAATCAGGATTTAAACCCAATTGTTTACGCAATCAATGACGTGTTCTTGTCCAGACCAAGACTCAGCCAAACCGGCCTGATGATATCCAGAGATAATATTCAGAACGGCTTGATTGAGTTTTGGTCCGATACGCACTTCCTCCCACCGGGTCGGGGAATCTTTTTGGCGTTCCCCGATCCCGTTGCACCAGCCCTATTGTGCGGGCCGGAACGCCTGCCCGATACAGGCAGGTGCATTCAATCTGATCTTGGCGCGATCACTGGAAATGATCACCAGAACAATCACGGTCGCAAGGTAAGGCAACATCGACATGAATTGTGACGGGACATGAACACCCGCACTTTGCGCATGAAGCTGCAATACCGAAATAAGCCCGAACATATAGGCCCCGGCCAACAATCGCCCCGGACGCCACGTTGCAAACACCACAAGTGCCAATGCGATCCAGCCACGGCCCGCGGTCATGTTTTCGGCCCACATCGGTGTATATGACAGTGACAGATACGCCCCGGCAAGCCCCGCCATTGCCCCACCAAACATGGTCGCCATATAGCGGATTTTGATCACCGAATAACCAATGGCATGCGCGGAATGATGCGAATCACCAACCGCCTTGAGGATCAATCCGCCACGGGTCCGTGACAGGAAAAATCCGACCGCAATCACCATCACAATCGACAGATAAACCAGAAAATCCTGACCAAACAGAATTTCACCAACCAGCGGAATATCGGTCAGAACCGGGATATGAAGCCCCGGAAGCGGTTCAATCGCAAAACCGACAAAGCCGGAGCCAACAAGCGCTGAAAAACCGACCCCGAATATGGTCAGAGCCAGACCCGTTGCCACCTGATTGGCCATAAGGGTCAATGTCAGGAAGGCGAAGATCAACGACATCAGCATTCCGGCAACGATTGCCGCCAGAACACCCAGAATGGCCGATCCGCTTGACGCGGTAACCGCAAAGCCGGAAATCGCCCCGACCAGCATCATGCCTTCGACGCCAAGGTTCAGCACACCGGATTTTTCGGTGATCAGTTCGCCGGTCGACGCCAGCAAAAGCGGGGTCGATGCCGTAATCACAGTCAGCATCAGTGGAATGAGCCAATCCATTATGCGGCCTCCCCTTTGGCAGCAGGGGTTCCGAAACGAACCCGGTACTTGGTCAAAACATCACATGCCAGCAGGAAGAACAGCAAAATCCCCTGGAACAGGCCGGTTACTGCATTTGGCAGCCCCAACGTAATCTGGGCCAATTCCCCCCCTAGGTAGGTCAGCGCCATGATCAGCCCACCAAACAGAATACCCAGCGGATGCAACCGCCCAAGGAAGGCAACGATAATCGCGGTAAAGCCATAACCGGGCGATATGGCGGGTTGCAACTGACCGATAGGTCCGGCAACCTCAAACAGACCGGCAAGACCGGAAAGACCGCCGCCCAGCAACAGGGTAAACCAGACCATGCGTTTCTGCCGGAACCCAACATGACGCGCGGCCTGCGGGGCCTTGCCCACCACGCGCAACTGGAACCCGATCACGGATTTCGACAGCAAAATCCACCCGGCAATCACCACCAGTACCGCAAAGGCCGTTCCAAGATGGACCCGCGTCCCGTCATAAATGATCGGCAACAGGCCTGCATCCGGGAACGGGCGGGATTCAGGGAAGTTGAATCCTTCGGGGTTGCGCCACGGCCCATGCACAAGGAAGCTCAGGAACAGTGTTGCGACATAGGTCAGCATCAGGCTGGTCAGGATTTCGTTGGCATTGAATCTGGTGCGCAAAAGCGCCGGTATCGCCCCCCAGAAGGCCCCGCCAATCGCCCCAAGAACAAACATTGCGGGCAAAAGGAACATGCTTTCACTGTCATGAAAATACAGCGCAAGACCACCGCCGAATATGGCGCCCATGGTCAATTGACCCTCGGCACCGATGTTCCAGACATTGGCGCGGAACCCCATCGACAGCCCGATGGCAATGATCACAAGCGGACTTGCCTTAACAAACAGTTCCGAAAGTCCGTAGCTGTTGTTGATCGGCAGGATGAAGAAAGTATAGAGCGCATCGAACGGGTTCTTGCCCATAAAGGAAAAGATGATCCCGCCGACAAACAGCGTCATGAGAATTGCCAGAACCGGCGACAGATAAACCATCGCCTGACTATGCTGGCGACGGGGTTCAAGCCTGACCAACGTGATCTCCTTCGATAAGCTCTTTCGTCTTCAGGGTTACGTCGCCGTCCAGATCGTGAAGTCCCCCCATCAACAAACCGATTTCCTCGACACTGACGTCGGCCATCGGCCGCGGGGCGGACATCTTGCCTTCGGCCATCACCACCACCTGATCACAAATGGCGAAAATCTCGTCCAGATCCTGCGAAATCACCAGAACCGCCGTGCCCTTCGCCGCCAGATCAAGCAATGCCTGATGGATGGCACTTGCCGCACCGGCATCCACACCCCAGGTCGGTTGGGAAATCACCAGTACGCCCGGATCCTGAAGGATTTCACGCCCGACGATGAATTTCTGGAGGTTGCCCCCCGAAAGGCTTCCGGCCTCGGCCGAGGCGCCGGTGGTGCGTACATCGAATGTCTTGATGATCTTGTCGGCAAAGGTACGGGTCGGCACTTCGCGGATCAGACCACGTGCAGACAACGCCATACGACGAAACGCTGTTAAAAACCCGTTTTCCGACAGGCTCATATCAGGAACGGCACCATGCCCGTTACGTTCTTCGGGCACAAACGCAGCACCAAGCCGACGGCGGCGGCGCGGACCAAAATGCGCAACCGGATTACCATCAATTTTGATGCAGTCGGGCGTGCCGATGATCTCGGTTTCGCCGGCCAGTGCCTGAAACAGCTCGTTCTGGCCATTGCCGGCAACACCGGCAACCCCCATGATTTCCCCGCCCCGCACCTTAAGACCAATCCCCTTAAGGTCGGTGCCGAATTGTTCGTCGCTGATCAGTGAGAGATCGGAAATATCAAGACGCACATCCCCGAATTTGCGTGTCCCGCTGCGATCAGGTGCGGTCAGTTTCTGGCCGATCATCATTTCGGCCATGGATTTCGCCGTTTCCGCGCGCGGATCACACCCGCCAACGACCTTGCCGCCGCGCAAGACGGTCGCCTTCTGACACAGTGCTTTGACTTCGTGCAGCTTGTGGCTGATATACAGGATTGCGCAACCTTCATCGGCAAGACGGCGCAATGTTTCAAACAGCTTTTCGACTTCCTGCGGGGTCAAGACCGATGTCGGCTCGTCCAGAATAAGCAGTTTTGGATTTTGCAGAAGGCATCTGACGATTTCGATCCGCTGACGTTCACCAACCGAAAGTGTATAGACATGCCGATCTGGATCAAGCGGCAGACCATAGGTCTTTTCGACCTCGATCACCTGCTGACGCAGGGCGGCCATATCGCGCACGTCGTTCATCGCCAATGCGATGTTTTCCAGAACCGTCATGGTTTCAAACAGCGAAAAATGCTGGAACACCAGCCCAATGCCCATTTCGCGTGCGTCATGCGGGCTATGGATCGTGACCGGCTTTCCTTCCCACAGCAATGCGCCATGATCGGCCTGCAACACGCCATAGATGATTTTCACAAGCGTACTTTTACCCGCGCCATTTTCCCCCAGAAGGGCATGGATTTCGCCAGGTTCGATACGGAAACTGATATCGTCATTTGCCAGACAGCCCGGAAAGGCCTTGGTCACACCGCGCACTTCAAGCTGTGCCGGTTTCACCCCGCCTGTCATCACCAAGCCTGTATCTGAGCCGGTATTCCCGGTCCTCGAAGTCACTGCTGCCACCCCTATTTTGCGATCCGATCACGCGCACCGTTGGTATTACCCGTTCACGGTTTGCTAATCAAACGGTCTCAATACGCGATTTTATCTTCTTTGGCATCCCAGGCCGCAAAGACATCACGCGCTTCCCCTAAATCCAGATGTTCGCACGGCAGGCTCCGATCCGGGATCGGTTTTGCCACTTCATCATACAGGAATTGATCGTCAAAGCCGATTGCCGCTGCATCATCGCGGGAATTGGCATAATAGATCCGGTCAAGACGCGCCCAATAGATCGCCGAAAGGCACATCGGGCATGGCTCGCAACTGGTGTAAATCTCGCAACCGGCAAGATTGAAGGTACCAAGCTTTTCACAGGCCGCACGGATGGCGCTGACCTCTGCATGAGCGGTCGGATCGTTGCTGGATGTTACCTTGTTCCAGCCTTCGGATATGACTTCGCCGTCCTTGACAATGATTGCCCCGAACGGGCCGCCACAGCCTTCTTCCATTTTTGTCCGCGACAAATTCACGGCATGGAGCATGTGTTTATGCTTGGCATCACACACAGCCAAATCTCCCTATATGAACTCCTGATCCGGTAAACGGATCCTCCTGATCAGGCCGCTATTGGCGCGGCCCTTTATCATTTATATGCCTTGCAATGAAGGCTTTATCATCCGGCAAGGCCGTCTTGTGCGACCCTGTTCACCAGATTTTGCGCCATTCGTGCTTCACGTACGGACAGCAATTGCACTGCAACCGATGCCGCAATGATTGCCGGCTGTTTGCCGGTAATGCCCTGAATTCCAATCGGGCATGTCAAACGACCGATTTCCGTGTCACCCAACCCGCGATCCTTTAATCGCCGGACAAAGCGCGCGCGTTTGGTCTGGCTTCCGATCATGCCGACAAAACCAAGATCATTCCGCATCAAGGCCGCCCGACAGATATCAAAGTCCTGCGCGTGGCTGTGCGTCAGGATAAGCGCGAAGGCATCGGGCGGCATGTCGCCCACCTCGTCCTCGGGCCTTTCGCTTTGATGCAGATGAAGTTTCGGTGTTTCCGGCAGGGTCAGGTATTCATCACGCGAATCGATCAGGTGAATATCGAACGGCAAGGGTGCCAGTGCCTGAACAATCGCCTGCCCGACATGCCCGGCACCAAACAGCCAAAGCGGCGTTGCTCCGTCATCAAGGCGCAGGCACAGCTTCTGCTGCCCCGCCAGATCACACAATCCTCCGCGCCCCCCGGCAAACAGGCGCTCCAATGCATCGGCATCCTGAATACTGGCCGTTTCAAGATGTTGGCTTTCGCCCATCGATAAAATCGCCCAAGCACGATGAACAGGACCGGCATTGCTTTGCGTATTTCGGATCGCTGTCGCCAACTGATGCTTTTGCATCGAGCTCAGCAGGTGAAACGCAATATCGACAGAACCGCCGCAGCATTGGCCAAGCCCTGGCCCCAACGGGAATGGAACCAGTTCCGCATCAAAATCCCGCCCCAGATTCAGGATTTCACGCGCCTGAACCGTCACCTGATGTTCCAGATTGCCACCACCAACCGTCCCGACAATGTCGGCTTCACTGATCAGCATAAATGCCCCTGCCTCGCGAGGGGTGGACCCGCGAATGGCCGCCACACTGACCAGCATCACCGGATCGGATGATTGCAACACAGCAATATGGGCGTCGGGTGACAGGCGCATGATGTCTATTCCCCCGCAGCCGGAACCGCATCATGACTTTGGGCAATCATGCCCTTGGCCACATTGGCGACCGCATTCAGGACGGCCTCGGGCGTTGCCGGGGCATTCAGCATCGGGATCACCTTGTAATCCCCGACCGATGCGATCGCATCAGCAATGGCACGATGCACTGAAATCGCCAGCATCAGCGGCGGCTCACCAACAGCTTTTGATCGGTGAATGGTTTTTTCAACGTTTCTTCCGGATGACCACAATTCAAGACGAAAATCTTCCGGTCGATCCGAACATGCGGGAATTTTATAGGTAGAAGGCGCATGCGTTCGTAAACGACCTGCATCATCCCACCACAATTCCTCGGATGTCAGCCACCCCATGCCTTGAATAAAACCGCCTTCGATCTGACCGCGGTCAATCGCCGGGTTCAGCGACCGGCCGACATCGTGGCTGATATCAACGCGTGTGACCTTATATTCGCCCGTCAGGGTGTCGATCATCACCTCGGAACAGGCCACGCCATAGGCGAAGTAATAGAATGGCCGACCCGACGCGGTTTCACGGTCGTAATGGATTTTCGGCGTCGCGTAATAGCCCGTCGCCGAAAGCGAAACACGCGCCAGATAAGCCTGTTTGACCAGATCGGCAAATTCCAGTTCGGTCACATCACCAACAATCACCCGGCCCGGAACAAACCGGACGGCAGCCTCGGCAACACCGTATTTCTCAGCCGCAAAAGCAATCAGGCGCGATTTGATGATAATCGCGGCATCGCGCGCGGCCATGCCGTTCATATCCGCGCCGCTTGAGGCTGCAGTTGCCGATGTGTTGGGAACCTTGCCGGTATTGGTTGCCGTGATCTTGATCCGGTCGAGATCGATCTGGAATTCCTCGGCCACGACCTGGGCGACCTTGATAAACAGACCCTGCCCCATTTCCGTCCCGCCATGGTTCAGATGCACCGATCCGTCCTGATAAATATGGATCAATGCGCCCGCCTGATTAAGGAAGGTCGTGGTAAAGGAAATACCGAACTTGACTGGCGTAATCGAAATACCGCGCTTGATCACCGGGCTTTGCGCATTGAACGCGTCGATTTCCTCGCGGCGCTTGCGATAGTCGCAAGATGCCAGAATATCGTTCGTCAGTTCCGCAAGGACATTATCCTCGACCGTCATGTGATAGGGCGTCGTGTTGCGGTCGGTTGTCCCGTAATAGTTGACGATCCGCACATCAAGCGGATCGCGGCCAATCGTCATGGCGATTTCATCGATGATCCGTTCAATCGCAACCATGCCCTGCGGCCCGCCAAAGCCTCGAAACGCGGTATTGGACACCAGATTGGTTTTGCAGCGATAGGACCGGATTTCGACATCGCCAAGGAAATAAGCATTGTCGGTATGGAACATCGCACGATCACAGATCGCGGCCGACAGATCGGCCGAGAAACCGCAATTGGCAGCATATTGAATATCCAACCCGCAAATCCGACCATCATCATCAAAACCGACATCATATTCGACGATAAAGTCATGGCGTTTGCCGGTCATGACCATGTCATCATCGCGATCCAGACGCATTTTCGCCGGGCGACCGGTTTTAACCGCAACAATCGCCGCCAGTGCCGCCCATTGTGATGCCTGCGTTTCCTTGCCACCGAAACCACCGCCCATACGGCGCACTTCGACGGTTACCGCATTGGCCGGACGACCAAGGACATTGGCGATATTGTGCTGAACCTCGGACGGATGCTGGGTCGAGCAATGCAAAAGCACATCACCATCTTCCTGCGGAATGGCAAAGGTGATCTGACCTTCGAGATAGAAATGGTCCTGCCCGCCGATTTCCATCACCCCGGACCGGCGATGTTTGGCGCGCGCCAGTGCCGATTTGGCATCGCCCTGCGCCATGACATGGGGCGGTGCAACGAATTGCTGTTTTTCAAGTGCTTCCTTGACGCTCAGGATCGCGGGCAGTTCTTCATATTCGATCTCGGCCAGCTTGACAGCATTGCGTGCCTGTTCGCGGGTTTCGGCGGCGACACAGAAAACCGGCTGACCGTAAAACTGAACAATCCCGTCGGGCAGAACCGGATCATCATGGGTATGGGCGGGTGACACGTCATTGACACCCGGCACATCATCCGCTGTCAGGACACACACCACACCGGGTGCGGATCGCACCTTTGACAGATCCATCTTCGTGATTCTGCCATGTGCGATTGTCGCCGCACCGGGGGCCAGATGAAGAGTGCCGAACGGTTCAAGAATATCGTCAACATAAACCGCTTCGCCCGCAACATGCTTCGGACCGCTGTCATGCTTGCTGGCAGACCGAACCCCGCCCGAAAGCCCCGGTGTCGGCGCCAGAAGCTCACCCGGGTCTTTGGTATCGATGGCTTTGGATGCGTTGTCAGACATGGGCAGCCTCCCTGCCAACCAGACGGGTGGCAATTTCAGGTGCCGTTGTTTCAATAAACAGTTTGGTCAAAAGGTTCTGCGCGACCAGCATGCGGTATTCTTTTGATGCCCGCATATCCGACATCGGTGCAAAATCCCTGGTCAGGGCCAGTTGCGCCGCGTTCAGACTGGCCTCGTTCCAATCCTTGCCAATCAGGGCCGCCTCGCACTTTTTGGCCCGCATCGGTGTTCCGGCCATGCCACCAAATGCCGCCCGGAACTCGACAACCTTGCCGCCATCAATCCGAATGGCAAAGGCCGCAAGAACCGCCGTAATATCCTGATCAAACCGTTTGGAAATCTTGTAGGCCTTGAACTGCACCCCGGCCGCAGGCTTCGGAACGATGATGCTTTCGACGAACTCGCCCTTGGCCCGGTCCTGCTTGCCATAGGTGATAAAGAAATCTTCAAGGGCAACTTCGCGACGGATATCGCCCATGCGCAGGGCAATGCGCGCGTCCAGTGCAATCAGGGCAGGCGGTGTATCGCCAATTGGCGATCCATTGGCGATATTGCCACCAACCGTCCCCGCATTGCGGATTTGCCGTGACCCGATCCGGCGGACCAGCTCTCCGACATCACCGGCAATCATGCCAAGTGCGTTATGGGCATCGCTATAAGTCACACCGGCACCGATAGTCAGAACACCATCCTTTTCCCGGACCGATTTAAGATCCGCGACATCCCCGATATAAATGATCGGATCAAGCCGTTTGAGCATCTTAGTCACCCAAAGCCCGACATCCGTCCCGCCCGCCAGCACCGTCGCATCGGGATGGGCCACCAAAAGTGCGGCCAGTTCATCGCTGCTGCGGGGGGCGAAATAACGCCCCACCGGCATTTCAAGTGCCAGCATGTCGGCACCTTCGACCATCGTGGACAATCGGGTCGCGATATCGGAACGGCGTTTTTGTTCGACCGGATCGGTTGCGCTTATGCCACCGGCCTTGCGGGCGGCTTCGATGATTGGTCCGTAACCGGTGCAACGGCAAAGGTTCCCGGCAAGGGCATCATTGATGGCACCCCGGTCATCCTCGCCCCCATCCAGCCAAAGCTGATACAGGCTCATGACAAAGCCCGGCGTACAGAAACCGCATTGCGACCCATGGGTTTCCACAATGGCCTGCTGCACAGGATGCAGGCTGCCATCTTCGGATTTAAGATGTTCAACAGCCAGAAGCTGCTTCCCATCAAGGGTCGGCATAAACTGGATACAGGCATTGACCGTCCGGTAACGCATGCTGCCCTGACTATTCGGTTCGCCCAGAATGACCGTGCAGGCACCGCAATCGCCCTCGGCACAGCCTTCTTTGGTGCCGGTCTTGCGCTCGTTTAAGCGCAGCCAGTTCAAAACCGTCATTTGCGGATCGATATCGCGCAGGCGACGTTCCTCGTTTCCGAACAGAAACCGGATATCATCGCGTGTATCAAGGGCCGGTTTGGTCATGATGGCCTCAGCTACCGCGATAGGTGGAATAGCCAAACGGCGAAAGCAGCAGCGGCACATGATAATGCGCCTGCGCATCTGAAATACCGAACCGGATTACAACCTGATCAAGGAATTTCGGTTCCGGCAGATCAAGACCGATGTCATCGAAATACGCACCTGCATGAAAGACAAGCTGATACTCGCCCGGCTTGAACGAAGCACCATCAAGCATTGGCGCATCGGTTCGCCCGTCGGCATTGGTTACGGCTTCGGCGACCAGATCATCATGGCCGTCACCAAAACGGTGCAGCTCGATCCGGATGCCGCCCGCCGGGCAACCTTTTGCCGTATCTAGAACATGGGTAGTCAGTCGTCCCATGCCGGGCCTCCTCTTTTCTCTCTCATGCGGTGGTCGGTCGCTTCTTCCCTGGTCGGCTTTTCTGGTTGATCGTTTTATGCCGAACGAATTTATAGCGTTTCAAAAAGGTCGCATTAGGACACGGATCGTGGAAAGAGGTGATAAAGTGAAACTATATCAATAATTCTTTGAAAAACGATTGCCACAGCTTCGTGCAGAATACTATCAAAGCCGGATAAAAAGCTTCTAAAAGCCAATAAAAAACCGGCCAAAGCGATTTCCCGTCCAGGAACATTATCAAAGTCATATTGATAGTGCGGCATAATCATCCATCAATCAGCGCGCAGGAGTTCTTCCTTGCTGCGCTGCGACCTATGGTTAATGCTACACCAAACAGCCCGCATGACAAAGCCGGGCGTTGCGATATCAGGAGAGGCCAAAGATGACCGAACAAAATTATGCACGCGACCTGATTGGCTATGGCCCCAATCCGCCAAAGGCCAACTGGCCGGGCAAGGCCCGTGTTGCGGTCCAATTCGTGCTGAATTACGAGGAAGGCGGTGAAAACTGCGTTCTACACGGGGATCGCGCGTCCGAGGCATTTCTGTCGGAAATCATCGGTGCCGACATGCGCGAAGGCGTTCGCCATATGAGCATGGAGTCGATTTACGAATATGGTTCGCGCGTTGGTGTCTGGCGCATCCTTAACCTGTTCCGCGAACGGCAAATTCCGATCACCATCTTTGCCGTTGCCATGGCGCTGGCCCGTCACCCGAAGGTTGGCGAAGTCGCGATGCGCGATGGTCATGAAATCTGCTCGCACGGCTATCGCTGGATCGATTATCAATACTTCCCCGAAGAACTTGAACGCGAACATCTTTACAAGGCGATCGACATCATCAGGGATGTGACCGGGGAGCGCCCGCTTGGCTGGTATACCGGGCGTACAAGCCCGAACACCCGACGGCTTGTCGCCGAAGAAGGCGGCTTCCTGTATGACGCCGATGATTACAGCGACGAACTGCCTTTCTGGTCAACTCTGACAGACACACCGCATCTGATCGTTCCCTATACGCTTGACGTCAACGACATGCGCTTTGCCGCCATGCAGGGCTTCAATTCCGGTGAACAGTATTTCCAGTATCTGAAAGACAGTTTTGATACGCTTTACGAAGAAGGTGCCGAAACGCCGCGGATGCTATCGGTTGGTTTACATTGCCGTCTTGTCGGCCGGCCGGGGCGGTTTGCAGCCCTGAAACGCTTTGTCGATTATGTGCGCGGTCATGATGATGTCTGGTTTGCACGTCGCGTCGATATTGCGCGTCACTGGCGTGAACATCATCCGTTTACCGAAAACAAATAAGCATCAAGAAAAACAAGAACTGAAATGGCCGTTATGACCAAACCTGAAAAATCATTGTTCGAAACCCGACCGCCCAGCACCTTGGCGCAAAGCGCCTTTGTCTCGCTGTATGGCGGGGTTTACGAACATTCCCCCTGGATCGCAAAGCAGCTTTATGATCGCGGCATCACGTCTGCCCTTGATGCCCCCGATGCGCTCGCCGATGCCATGGCAGCCGTGGTAAATGGCGCGGTTGGCGATGACAAACTGACACTGCTTCGCGCCCACCCTGATCTTGCAGGCAAGCTTGCCTTGGCGGAACTGACGCATTCCTCGCAGAATGAACAAACCGGTGCCGGACTTGATCAATGTACGCCCGATGAACTTGCCCGGTTTACGAAATTGAATGACGACTACAAAAAGAAGTTCGGTTTCCCGTTCATCTTTGCGGTCAAAGGGTTCCATCGGACCGACATCCTGAACGCATTCGAACGCCGCGTTAAAAACGATGTTGAAACCGAATTTAACGAGGCCATCAATCAGGTACACCGTATCGCCAAGCTGCGCCTCGAAGCCCTTTGATCGCCAATGACTGGCCCGAACAAAATAACCAATAATCAGGATTTAAAAGCCATGAGCCACCACACAAACCTTGATGCCCCGGAATTTACCCGGCGTTTTGTCAATCTGGCCGACGAACGTCTGGGCGCAGAAGCAATCTTTGCGACCGACGATTTCTTTGCCGACAAGCAACGCATGTTGCAAACCGCCGATGCCATTTTTTATCCGGATAAATATGATGACAATGGCAAGTGGATGGATGGCTGGGAAAGCCGCCGGAAACGTGTGGAAGGTCATGATTACTGTGTGGTACGGCTGGCAACATCGGGCCGGATTTACGGTGTCGATATCGATACCAGCCACTTCACCGGCAACTTCCCGCCCGCCGCATCGCTAGAGGCATGCTATTGCCCGGATGGTGATCCCGCCGAAGATACAACCTGGATCGAAATTGTTGCCCCGATCGGGTTGCGTGCCGGTGTCGGCGCAGAAGCCCACCATTATGCTGACGTCACGGCAGAGGGCGTTTTCACCCATGTCCGCCTGCATATCTATCCCGATGGAGGCATTGCCCGTCTGCGCGTTTATGGCCGCCCGGATCGGGACTGGTCAAAAATGGCAAGCAGTGCCGATCAGATTGATCTGGCAGCCATGATCAATGGCGGCGTGGTCCTGACATGGTCGGATGCCCATTATGGCAACCCGAATGCCATTCTGGCCCCGGGCAGAGGCATCAATATGGGTGATGGCTGGGAAACCAGACGGCGCCGCGAACCCGGCAACGAGTGGCTTATCGTTGAGCTCGGCCATCCTGGCGAGATCGAGAAAATCATCGTCGACACCTGCCACTTCAAGGGCAACTATCCCGACCGGGTTTCCATTCAGGCCGCCTATGTGGATGGTGAAAAGGATAAGTCGCTGCGCGCACGTTCGATGTTCTGGCAAACCATTTTGCCTGAACAGAAAATGCAGGCCGACCATATCCACGAATTTGATGCGTCGGTCATCGCCAAGCTCGGCCCGGTATCGCATTTGCGCGTCAATTCCATTCCCGATGGCGGGATCAGCCGCCTGCGCATTCTTGGCAAACCGGCAAAGCGATAAGACTATGAAACTGAAAGTCGAACCGCTAAACCCCGCGGCTTTTGCCCCGTTTGGCGAGGTGATATCCACCGCCACCGCGCGGGACGAATATAAAATCAATCTGGGGACAACAACGCGGTTTCACGACATATCGCGCGTTGATGTCGGGGACGAAGGTGGCATACCAATCATCAGCATTTTTCGCGGCACACCGCGCCCGATGCCGATTGAAATCAAAATGATGGAACGCCATCCACTGGGCTCCCAGGCGTTCGTGCCTCTAAGCGGTCAGAAGTTCCTGATTGTTGTGGCAGAGGGTTCAGATACCCCTGCCCTCGAAGACCTACGCGCCTTTATCTCGGACGGGACACAAGGTGTGACTTATGCCAAGAATGTCTGGCACCACCCGCTTCTGGCGCTTGAACCAGAAAGTGATTTTCTGATCGTGGATCGCAGCGGCCCGGGCAACAACCTGAACGAAATTGATCTGCCGATGGTTGATGATACGCCTGTAACGCTTGACTGGCCCCAGACTTGAGAAAACGATCACAAGACATTGCACCCTGATCAATTGCGATCAGGGTCGTTTTGCCAGTCCCTGATTGCCAAGATACCGGTGCAGTTCGCTGGAATCACCGACAACATCCTCGGCCCCGGCCTGCATTAACATTTCGGCATCTTGCGGATTTCGATGGCCTCCACCAAGAAATCCGACGGATCGCATCCCGGCCGCCCCGGCGGCAATAATCCCGGCGGGGCTGTCTTCGATCACAAGACAGTTTTCCGGTTTGGAACCGCATTCCCGCGCCGCATGCAGGAAGATATCCGGGGCCGGTTTGCCATTTGCCACTTCCTCGACCGAGAAAATCCGCGCCTCGAAGAAATCAAGCAAACCGGTATTTCCAAGACAGGTATCAAGGCGTGCCAAATCACTGCCCGATGCAACGCAAACCGGCACATCAAGTGATTTCAGAACCGCGTCAATGCCACCAATCGCCCGCAGATCTGTTTCAAAAAGACTTCCGAGCAGATCTTCACATTCTTTCTGATACTGCACGGCGTCAATCGCGGTTGCGTGATCATTATTCAGGCAGTCGACCATCCCGGCATAGGACACACCGCCAAAACGGCGCGCCAGGTCATCCGACGAGACTTCAATGCCATAGCCTGCAAGTATCTGAACATCGACGGCAAACGACAGCACTTCACTATCGATCAGCACCCCATCGCAATCAAAGATGACAAGATTGATCACTGTGTTGCCGCGCCGCCACCCAGATCAAGGGCAAGCAACCGTTTCTGGATTTCCTGTGACAGCACCGCACTTGGCTGCGCCTCAAGGGCGCGCTGATAAGCCGCGCGTGCCATTTCGGTTTTGCCCATCGCAAGGGCATTTTCGGCAAAATGCGCAAGATGTTCAGCCGTCGGCATTGCCTTGTTTACAGCCACAAATATCTCTTCTGCTTCCTGATATTTGCCCTGCTTATAAAGCACCAGCCCGTAGGTATCGAGCGCACCGGGATCACCGGGTGCAACCTGCAAGGCACGCTTGATCAGACGTTCTGCTTCACCCAAATTTTCACCACGAACCGCATAATGGAAGGCAAGCCAGTTCGCCGCACCGGCATTCCCCGCATTCGATGCCTGCGTTGCTTCTGCCAGCATGGTGTTGCGATAGGTTTCCATCACCGCCTTGATGGCATCGCTATCAAGACCATCAACCCATGTCAGACCGACACGGACCGCCTTGCATCCCTTGCCACCCTTTTCCTGACAAAGGGCAACGGATTCTTCAACCGCGCCCAGCACGGTCGCGCTCGGCCCGGCGGCATATTCAACCCCTGCCTCGTCACGCGATAGCGCCTTGAAATCGATCATCGCCCGGTATCGTTCGTCAACCGGCTTTTCCGCCGGGCTTGCGAACATATCCTGAGGCTCCCATTTCGCAGAGGTATCGCCGCAGGCCGCCAGCGTTAGAAGGGCCAGGCCCGCAATGAGATGATGTGTCCGGATCAACAAAGCAGTCATTCCCTGATGCTGTTTCATGTGATGACAAAGCATAGCCTGTCCCGATTAGGCAGGCGTTAACGATACTGGCCCCACTGCACCCCACCGATCAAAAGATCGGAATAACGGGGTGAAACCGCTTTGAAATTACCATCGGCAAGATCACGCAACATTGCCGCATGGTCGATTTCGTTCTGGCCATGGAAGAAACTGGTCACAATCTGCCAATCATCATCCGCGACCTCATAACGATAGATATCAACATAATCACGCGCCGTGAAAAAGGCTGCTTCTTCCATTCCATCGCCGTCAAGATCGACCAGCAACAATGCGCACTGGTCCGGGGCTCCTGTGCCTGAACCTTCCTTGCGACAGAAGCGGCGATCATATTCAAGCTGTGCTTCAAGCAATCCGGTTACGGCTTCCCCAGGCACGCGATATTCCGCAGGATAAACCGGAATATTGTCAATTTCGCCCATCACCCGTCCGGCATCGGAATCGATATGGCTGCGCAGTTCAGCAAGTGGCGGCACCGTGTCGGGTTTTGCCACGTCAAGTTCAGCAAGTGCCTTCTCGCCCGGCATTCCAAGATTTCGGGCAATGAAAGAAAGATCAGCCGTGTCCCAGTCTGCCATCGACAAAAGACGGCTTTGCTGATTGCGCGCCGAAATGCTGACCGGGTCAAGCAACGGCAGATGTATGATAAAGGCCGTCAGGGCCCCACAAATCGCGATATGGCCAAACGCCCGGCGCAACGATACCGGGGTTGACTGGCGACGGCCAAATGCCGCCACCGAAAGCCATATCGTCGCCATCAAGACAAATACCGCCGCCCAGATCGCATAAATCCGCGATGGGGTCAGTCCGTATTCACGCACCCGGATATAAATCGTTGCCATCGCAATCAGGGCAAAAATCGGTGCCATCCACAATGTAAAGCGAAAGACACGATCACCGATCCGGCCAAACAAGGTTACACCTTCGCCTGCCTGCACCGCCCCAAACAGTAGGTAACTTAACCCTGCTGCGGCGGCCATCACGGTCCACCAGACACCAAATTCCTGATCCAGCAGAACTTCCCAGCCACCCAATGCCGCCGCAATCAGAAACAGGAAAAGCCCCAGAGCCTGAATCGGATAAAGAATGCGGAACATTCCGCCAATCACTTGGCGGACCGGGATCAGAAGCCCCGATTTTTCACGCGCAATGAGGATACCTGTGGCAAAAGCCGCCCCCGAAAGGGGCATCGCAACATACGCCTCACTGATCAGGTCCCAAATCTGGTCGATCCCCACCAGCATAAACAGCGAAGACAAGGCATAAAGAACGGGCCAGACAACACCAACCCCGACCAAACCAAATGCCAATGCCAGCTTGATTGACCAGATTTCGGGCACCAGTGCCGCCCGATCCGGATAGTTTGGTAAAACAGTCGTCTGCAACGGCCCCCATATCCGCCATATGGCGACAGCAAGCCCGACCCAAAACGCCTGACAGGCGAGCAAACCTAAAATGGCGACATCATCGGTATGATCGAACCCGACCAGATGCTGAAATGCCAGCACCTGAAGGGCTGCGAGGGTTGGTAAAACAAACGTCACCGCAAGATCATCACGCAGACGACGCACGCCAATGGCAAACCAGCTGCAATAGGCCAGTGCGGCAATAAAGGTCATTAGACTCGCCAGAAGATAGTCATCCTCCCAGCGATAATCGATCAGATACCAGAATGCGAAGCCATATGCCGCGCCGCTAAGGGGGAACAGCCAATGCGCTTTTTTCATCGGTTTGCCTTTGCTCGTGCCCGATTGTTCGGGTCAGGTTGTCTTTATAAACAGTATTAAAACAGAAAAAGCCGCCGGGATCATCCGATCTCCGGCGGCTTTAACTTTTTGTCTTAAAAAGACTTTTTTATGGTCTAAGCCGATCAGGCGCGGCGTTCTGCGATCATCTTTTTGATTTCGGTGATCGCCAATGCCGGGTTCAGGCCTTTCGGGCAGGTATTGGTGCAGTTCATGATCGTGTGGCAACGATACAGGCGGAACGGATCTTCGAGCGCGTCGAGACGTTCACCGGTATATTCATCACGCGAGTCAGCCAGCCAACGATAAGCCTGCAACAGAACAGCCGGGCCGAGATAACGGTCGGAGTTCCACCAGTAAGACGGGCACGCGGTCGAGCAGGAGAAGCACAGGATGCATTCCCACAGACCGTCAAGCTTCGCGCGTTCTTCACGCGACTGCAGACGCTCGCCATCGGGCGGAGTCGGGCTATCGGCCTTCAGCCACGGCTCGATCGAGGCGAGCTGTGCATAAGGCTGCGACAGATCCGGCACCAGATCCTTGACCACCGGCATATGCGGCAGCGGATAGATTTTGACCTCGCCCTTGATGTCCTCGATCGGTTTCAGACACGCAAGCGTGTTGCGACCGTCGATATTCATCGCGCACGAACCGCAAATGCCTTCGCGACAAGAACGACGGAATGTCAGGGTCGCGTCGATCTCGTTCTTGATCTTGATCAGCGCATCAAGAACCATCGGACCGCACTTATCAAGGTCAATGTCGTAAGTATCGGTACGCGGGTTATCGCCACTGTCAGGATCATAACGATAGATCTTGAAGCTGCGGGTGTTTGTCGCGTCAGCCGGTGCAGAGAACGACTTGCCCTCTTTAACGACCGAATTGGCGGGAAGATTGAATTCTACCATCTCTCAAATCCTCTCTTGCCGCGCCTTAATAGACGCGCTCTTTCGGCTCGATATACGACACTTCATCTGTAAGGGTGAAGTTATTGACCGGACGATAGGTCAGATCAACGCCATACCCTTTGTCCCAATCGACAGTCGCAATCGTGTGCTTCATCCAGACTTCGTCATCACGCTTCGGATAATCCTCGTGGGCATGTGCCCCGCGTGATTCGTGACGGGCCTCGGCGGAATTCATGGTTGCAGCAGCGCAGACCATGAGGTTTTCGAGTTCCATCGTTTCGACGAGATCGGAGTTCCAGATCAGCGAACGATCCGACACGGCAACATCAGGAAGCGTTGCTGCGGTCGCGGAAAGCTTTTCGACACCTTCCTTGAGAATCTCGGCAGTACGGAACACGCCGCAATTGCCCTGCATGACGCGCTGCATTTCCAGACGGATTTCGGCGGTCGGACGAGAACCCTTTGCCCAACGCAGACGGTCGAAACGTGCAATAGCCTCGTCGCCATCGGTGGTTTTGAGTTCCTTGTAGGATGCCTTGGCATCGACGACTTCGGCGGCGTGCAAGCCACATGCACGACCAAAAACAACAAGGTCGAGCAACGAGTTGGTGCCAAGACGGTTTGCACCGTGGACCGACACGCAGGCCGCTTCGCCGGCCGCCATCAGACCCGGAACGATTGCGTTCGGGTTATCCGCGGTCGGACGCAGGACTTCGCCCTTATAGTTGGTCGGAATGCCGCCCATGTTGTAATGAACCGTCGGCAGGACCGGGATCGGTTCCTTGGTCGCATCAACACCGGCAAAGATTTTTGCGGTTTCGGTAATACCCGGCAGACGTTCCCACAGCACTTCCGAACCAAGATGTTCAAGGTGCAGGTGGATGTATTCACCGTGTTCGCCAACACCGCGACCATCACGGATTTCCTGTGCCATACCGCGCGAAACGACGTCACGTGACGCAAGGTCCTTAACGGTCGGTGCGTAACGTTCCATGAAACGTTCGCCTTCGGAGTTGGTCAGATAACCGCCCTCGCCACGCGCACCTTCGGTGATCAGGCAGCCAGAACCGTAAATGCCGGTCGGGTGGAACTGAACGAATTCCATGTCCTGAAGACCAAGGCCTGCACGTGCGACCATGCCATGACCGTCACCGGTGCAGGTATGGGCCGAGGTGCAGCTAAAGAATGCGCGACCATAACCGCCCGACGCCAGAATGGTCATCTTGGCGTTGAAACGATGGATTTCACCGGTATCAAGATCCCAGGCGACCAGACCTTTGCACGACCCGTCGTCACCCATGATCAGATCAAGGGCGATATATTCGACAAAGAATTCGGCTTTGTGTTTCAGGCACTGCTGATACAGGGTGTGCAGCATGGCATGACCGGTACGGTCAGCCGCGGCACAGGCACGTTCGACCGGCGCTTTACCGTGGTCACGGGTATGACCACCGAACGGACGCTGATAGATTTTACCATCTTCGGTCCGCGAGAACGGCATGCCGTAATGTTCAAGTTCATGAACAGCCGGAACAGCGTTACGGCACATATATTCGATCGCGTCCTGGTCACCGAGCCAGTCGGAGCCCTTGACGGTGTCATACATATGCCACTGCCAGTGATCTTCGGACATGTTGCCAAGTGATGCACCAATGCCGCCCTGCGCCGCAACGGTGTGCGAGCGGGTCGGGAAGACCTTGGTGATACAGGCGGTTTTCAGTCCGGCTTCGACCGTACCAAGCGTCGCACGAAGACCGGCGCCGCCTGCGCCCATAACAACGACGTCGTAGTTATGGTCGATAATTTTATATGATTCGCTCATTGGTTCAGGCTCCGGCAAAAACGATACGCATGACCGACACGATGGCAGCAACCGACAGGAATGCGGCCACAGCCTTGATCAGGAACAGCGATACGATTTCTGCTTTACGGTTGTGCACATAATCCTCGATCACGACCTGAAGGCCGTGCGTGAAGTGCACAGAAACACTGATGATCATCAGGATCATCATGGTCGAATGGAAATACGAGCTCAGCCAATCACGGACTGCATCATAGTCGGCCGTATGGCCAGACAGGATCGATATGATGAACCAGATGCCGAGCGGAAGGTTTGCGACAGCGGTAACGCGCTGGGTCCACCAGTGCGACGAGCCACTTTTAGCAGAACCGAGGCCGCGAACACGGCCCAGATCGGATTGCATTTTCATGACAGGTTTGTCCCCTCTTGCCCGGCCTTAGGCCAGACCGATAATCCAGGTAAGAATGGTCAGCACGATTGCCGCGCCAAAGACGATCGGGTTGCCTTTTCTGGCGCCCTCATTCGTCAGGCCGCGACCGGTATCCCAGACAAGGTGCCGGACACCGTTGCAAGCATGGTAATAAAATGCCGCCGTCCAACCGAACAGCAGCAGCAGACCAAACCACGAGGTGAAAAATGCGTGATAGCCGTCAAATGCATCACGACCAGCGCCGGCACCAATCAGCCAGGACGCCAGAAATACGAAACCAATGGCAAGACCGACACCCATCGCACGGAACGAAATGGACATCTTGGCTGCCATCGGAAGCCGGTACACCTGCAAGTGCGGAGACAGCGGCCGATTGGCTTTGCTCATAGCGGATTTGCCTCTTCTCAAAGTAGCTGGCGGGAAAGCAGGGTTTATTTACCCATGCAACGGGTTTGAGTCAATCTAGACACCTTTGAAATCCAAAGAAATCCGCGATCAAATTCCGTTTTCGCCTCGGTTAAACTACGTAGTTGACCTCTCTTGTGCCGTCTACGACCCGCGGGAAGGGCCAAGGGTTCCCCCTTAATGCAGAAAACGGCGTAACGTGCATTTAGCAATCGCACAATTAGACCTTAATACGCAAGACTGCACCTGCCAGATTATCTGGGAATTAAAACGGTATAATCAAAGTCCAGAAGAACGCCGGAGTCATATTTTCCTTCTGCGTCACGTAACGGGAAGTCAGATGCCTGCCGATCGCGCACCGCAACAAGACGCAAACGAAGCGCACCGATGTCTCGCCGCCCCGGAATTTCAAACTTGTCCAGCACCTCCGACCAAGCAAACACCGTATCGCCGGCAAAAGCCGGATTAGCATGCGCACCGGCATTAATCGCAGCAATACGAAAACCGTTGCCAAGCCCGTTAAAGGACAATGCACGTGCCAGTGAAATGATGTGCCCACCATAAATCAGCCGCTTGCCAAACCGCCCGGCACCTGCCGCAACCTGATCAAAGTGAACCTTGGCCGTGTTCTGGTAAAGACGGGTTGCGATCTGGTGTTCGGCTTCTTCGATGGTCATGCCATCGATATGATCGATTTTTTCGCCAATCGCATATTCACCCCAACGATGGGATGCCCCGGCCAGCTCAAAATCATAGGCCGACAGATCAAGGCTTTTGGGTATCTGCAATGCCTCTGGCGCAACAACGCCTGGCAATTCAGGAAGAACTGTTTCAGGTGCCCCGGCACTTTCATCATGTTTGCGCACCATGACCCAGCGATTGTAATCCAGCACCATCTCGCCGCGCTGATTACGACCGATGGAATTGACGTAAACCACACCGCTCTTGCCGTTCGAGTTTTCCTTAAGCCCGATCACGGTCGATACCGTACTGACCGTATCGCCAGGATAGACCGGCGCGCCAAACACCCCACCGGCATAACCAAGATTGGCAACCGCATTTAACGACACATCTGGCACGGTTTTGCCAAAAACCATATGAAACGCCAGAAAATCATCCACAGGCGCGCGATCAAACCCGATCCGCCGGGCAAATTCATCAGATGACTGCACCGCAAAACGGGAACCATAAAGGCCGGTATAAAGTGCGACATCACCGGTCGTGATCGTGCGCGGTGTTGCGTGGCGCATTTCCTGACCGATGCGGAAATCCTCAAAATAATTTCCGGGATTTGTTTTCGATGCCATGGTGCCTCCCTGCATTTATGGCGCTTGGTCTGACGGGATGGCATGCCGGTTCTTTTCGCGCTTTTTATCCGGCTATGCGACCGGGCTTAAGCCGCGTCCATTTCCGCAATCTGATCGGCCATTGCGACCAGACGCTTGGCCGAAACCACATGCAAATTCTCGATCAGTTTGCCATCGACCACGACAACACCTTTGCCCTCTTGTGCCGCTTCCTGATGGGCGGCAATGATTTTGCGTGCCCAGGCAATCTCGCTTTCGGCTGGGGCGAATGCGGTATTAGCAGCCGCAATGGTTTTGGGATGGATCAGCGTTTTGCCATCAAATCCCATTTCGCGCCCCTGCTTACAGGATGCGGCGAAGCCATCATCGTCCGAAAGATCAAGATGAACGCCGTCAAGGATCGCAAGGCCATAGGCACGGGCCGCCAGCAGGCAAAGGCCAAGACTTGTCATCATTGGCAAACGATCAGGCGTATGAGCACAGTTCAGATCCTTCGCCAGATCAGATGTCCCCATCACAAAACCGCCAAGACGCGGATGAGCCCCTGCGATTTCCCTGGCATCAAGCATCGCAAGCGGCGTTTCCATCATGCACCAGATACGCATATCCGCATGCGCACCCTGCGCTTCCATGATGGTCGCAACCTGTCGGACCGTATCGGCACTTTCCACCTTTGGCAGCAAAATCGCGTCGGCCGATGTTTTGGCCGCAGCCACGATATCGGCATATCCCCACGGGGTGTTTAATCCGTTGGTCCTGATCTGGATTTCACGTTTGCCATAACCACCTTCTGCCAGCGCGGCAACGATCTGATCGCGGGCAACATCCTTAGCGTCGGGTGCCACCGCATCCTCAAGATCAAGGATCAGGCCATCAGCAGGCAGACTGCGCCCCTTTTCCAGTGCCCGGGCGTTGGAGCCTGGCATATATAAAACGGAACGACGCGGACGGGCAGTTGCAGCCACGGGACACCTCCACAAAGCGTAATTTTTGTACAATACTTAATAATAATCTTTGTGAAAATTACCCAAACTCAAAATACGCTTCAAGTCACTTTTTGCAGTGCGATATCGGGAACGGGCTGCGGCTTATTATTTAACAATCAGTACTTGCTGATCTTGCGATGATAAAGATAATAGCATTAGAGGGGACTACTACGCACAATAATTGAATCCAGGGGTCAGAATGAAATCGCAACCTGCTAAGGCGTTGGTAGTCGCTTTATGCGCCACCAGCCTTTTAAGTGGTTGCGTTACCAACGGCGGTAACGGCAACTTTCTGAGCATTACGCCCGGGGCAAATGGCGAATGTGAATATAACGAAGCAGCCTATGTAATCGGCGGAGCATTGCTGGGCATCGGTATCGGTCTGCTTGCGGGTGGTGACAACAGAGGGGTCGCAACAGTAGCCGGGGGAGCCGCTGGCGGACTCATTGGCAAAGGAGTGCAATCGTACCTTCAGAACAGATGCAAAGAACTTGCGGCTGTTAAAAAGCAAATGAAAGAAAGTGATCTCAATGTTCAGGCAGTTAACGCACCTGCACCAAGCAGCTGGGTTAACCCGGACGCATCGTCACCAAAAGAAGGCGAACAAGGCATCATCGTTACTGTTTCTAATGCAATGATGTTTGCCAGCGGCTCATCTGTACCAACAAAGTCTGCCGCTGCTGATCTGCAAAAATTGGCAAAGACCTATGCAGGCAAGAACCGAAAGGTTTTGATTATTGGGCACACGGACTCGTCCGGCCCCGAACAGCTGAATCGGACCCTTTCGGAAAAACGCGCACGCGAAGTTGCCAAAATCTTTGAAAGCTCCGGGGTCGGCCTGGCTGATCTGTATTACAAGGGTGCCGGCGCAGATCGCCCGATCGCAACCAACCTCACCGCAGAAGGGCGCGCTGCAAACCGCCGGGTTGAGGTCGTCGAACTTGGAACGGAAGAGGGCATCATCGCCTATGATAATTTTGTTGAAAGTGATCCAACTCTTCCCTCTCGCGTTGTGAAATCGCAAGAGTCACCTTATATTCCCCGGCCTCCTCAAACGTCCAAACCAGCGACGGAAAACAAACCCGAACTCCCCTCCAAAACGATACCAACAGTCGCCTCCTTGAAATCTGGCAGCTCAATCGATTTCGGCGGCCTGCCCATTGATGAGTTCGATCAGAACTTGGCTGCTAATGTGGAGAAAAGCCAAGTAGAAAAATCTCTTTTTTCTACTTTGTGGCCGGTCTCTGAAGCAAAAGCCTCCAACGAGACCGACATGATGCTTGGAACGAATTGCATTAATGACAGTTATAGACCAGTTGGAAGCATCATGTCTCTGGACGGAGACATGCCGGTTCATCGCACATCGGATTATATTCCCGGACTTTACTCGACCTCATGGCATGACACTGTTAACGGGCATCTTATTGGCCTGACCAAGGTGGCTGTCTTGGAAGATAGCGGCCTTGTCGAGAAAGCGCCCGGTCTCTTTGTCTTTGAAAATTACAAGAAAGGGGACCAAGCACCGACCCTTAGCGCCGAGGGCTCTGCAAGGTCCTATATCGGCGCGAACGGCGTGGTCTATCGCGTATTCTTTGACGAAGGTGCATGGCCGGTCAGATGTATCGATACCTTCTTCCCGCGAAATGTGGCTCAACAAGGCCTCGCGCAAGCTCGGATATATTACGACAAAGATAGCAAAGTCTTTGCAAACGAGATGCACTTGAAAATCGCCAAAAGCACGGAACAATAAAATGGATGAACTTTACGCATTCTTGCTGTTATATCGTGCCATCATTGGCGCAGCTGTCCTTACCGCAATCTTTGTCATTCTTGTCATTGCTTGGTGGGATGAAGTAAAACTGTTTTTCAAGAGCGCTCTCTACAGCTTACCCCTGATCGGTAAGACGCGTCGCTTATCAAAAGACATCTCGGTACGCAGAGATGGCTGGTTTGCATCCGAACGTACTCTTTGTGATGACTTTGCTGGTGACATCCGGCGAATTGCCGCAGATCCCGAAATGTATGACCGCTCCAAAAGCTATCTGGGGAAAGTACAAGAACTGGGCAGGAACGAACTGGGCATCCTCATGCGTGTTCTCCTGATCGCAATGGTATTTGTCGAAGCCCTCGGTTTTGCGTATGTGCTTGCCGGATACACGCTGCCCGGAGCGAGTGAACAGTTACAGGTTCAGGGATCTTTCTTTATCGCCTTTCTCATTTCCTGCGTGTTGGTGTTTCTTACCCACCAATCAGGTCAGGAACTTCACAAGCGAGGCCTGATCAAGAAAATTCGGACCTGGTGGATCCATGACAATGCGGAAGACCGCCCTAATCTTCTGGGTCGCACAAACAAGGTCACACTTGAGAACGATCAGGTGGATGATAACGATCCCGCCTATATGCAAATTCTGCATCGCGTTGACACTAATGCACATGTTACGCCCGGCGCTCCGATGTGGACCATCATCGCCGCGATCGCCATTATCGGTGTCGCAATTGGAGCGACATATGTGCGCTATGAGACCTATCAACAGGAAAAAACTGCGGAAACCATTGGCGCGAACACCTCGCCAAACAATTCCCTTTTCTCGCTTGAAGGCCTAGCGTCTGAAGGGCTTCCTGATGTTTTGACCGAGCCGCAGACAGAAGCCAATAATCAAGCGCACAATGAGCAAGAGGGTGCGCGTGACGCTGCCAACTTGACGACCTATGCCATTTTGGCGACCCTCTTTATCCTTATTCAAATCATGGGTATTGGCATCGGTTATAAAACCGGATTTGCAGGTAAAGAAAGCTCGACCGCACGGCGCATCATTCGCAATTTCCCAAGCAGAACATCTTACGAAGCCTGGTACGAACGCAAACGTGATGCAATTGCGCGGGTCGCGCAAAAACACCTTTCAAACTTGCAGGCACGACTGACCGAGAACGCAACTTCCAATGGTGTAGATAAAACGCATAGAGAAGTTATACAACACTCAGCTGACCGCACCTTTATCGAGCATTACGAACAAACGGAAATCAAGGCAGAGCAATCCCGCCAAAACAGCGAAGCTCGAAAACTTTCGCGTACTGTGGAAAGCAAACTGCAACCATCGGAAAGCATCAAAACGACCACCGCGCCAGAACCTGTAAACCAGGGCAAGACAGCAGCGGAGAGTCCGGAAGAAATGGAAGCACGCATTCGCAGGGAATTGCTTGCCGAAAAAGAGGCAAAAGAAAAGCATGTCGAAACCGAAGACGAAATGCGTGAACGCATGCGTAAGGAGCTCGGACTTGGATCTTAAACGTTTAGCTCCGAGAACTATACAGAACTTCGGGCCACTTTTTGCCGTCGCAATACTAGCTGGAGCGTTGATTTTTTGGTTTGACCAAAAGACGGCAAATGCCACAACCGCAAAAATCGGCAGTTGCTATCAATTGGTCACGCTGGGGGATATTGATCCCCCGTCTGCGTCACGCGACTTATATGTACTTGTCGACCAGACAATGACTCTTCCCAAAAAACTCCAAGAAGAAACATATCGAAAAATTATCGAGTTTTTGCGCCCAGGGGATGTCATACAGATTATCGGATTTTCTGCAAATGCTGCTGGTTTCTATACTGAGGTCATTCTCAAAGGCATTATAGATAACCGCTTAGGCGATGAGATTCGCTACTCCGTCTCCAAGAAAGTCCTGCACCAACTCGATCAGTGCTATCAGGCTCAGGACACCCAAGTGCGTCAATATACAGGACGCGCCTTAATCCACGCATTTTCCCAAGCAACAACAGAGCTCCCCAAAACAGAAATTGTTTCCAACCTTGCGGTTGTTGCAAAGGACATTATCGCCAAGTCGGAAACACCTGAAAAATATGTACTGATCGTTTCAGACATGATGGAAAACTCGGACCTCATGTCCCTGTATGGCAACGGCAAGCTCGAAAACCTGCCCATCGATCAGGAAATCAAAAAACTGGGCGAAAAGCTGGCATTTGAAGATATGAGCAACGCCAAAGTATATGTCATTGGCGGAGGCTATCTTGACAATGGCAATTACAGATCATCCTTGGAATTGAAAGCGCTGGAGCATTTCTGGGCAAGCTACTTTGAGCATTCCAATGCTGAACTCAAGCAGTTTGGCACCCCGTCATTGCTGAGCGGAATTGGAAACTAGATCTTCCCTAAAAGACGGATGACCAGAAGTGGTCACCGTCTTTTTCACCCAGAACCATCACCGTCGCACTCCGCCCCGCAACCAGCCGGACACTTTCAGGGACGCTATCAAGCGATACGCGCACCGGCACACGTTGCGCCAAGCGAACCCAGCTGAAGGTCGACTTGACATTTGCAAGGCTTCCCCCTGCGCCCGACCGTTCACTATCCTGAATACCGCCTGCGATGCTGACGACATGGCCGTAGATAGCGTTATCTTCCCCCATCAGACGGACTTCAACATGATCGCCGATTGCGATACGCGGCAGTTTGGTTTCTTCGAAATAACCCGCCACATAAAATGACTGGCTATCGACCAGGGCAGCAATCGCCTGCCCTGCACCAACATAGTTCCCCCGACGTAACGAGAAATTCGTCAGGATGCCATCAACCGGGGCAACAACCTTGGTACGTGCCAGATTCAAAACCGCAAGGTCAAGATCGGCCTTGGCCAGATCCATATCTGCCTGTGCGGTCGCGAGATTGGTTGCAACCTGTTCTTTTTTCTGACGCGAAACAACGTCGCTATCAAGCCCCCGGTAGCGTTTCACTTCACGCTTGGCCTGATCACGTGCGGCAATGGCACTTTCAAGTTTTGCCTGTGCCTGATCAACGGCCACCTGATACCGGGCTGGATCAATGGAAAACAGCAAATCCCCGGCATGAACAATCTGGTTGTCGGTGACATTTACCTCACTGACCAGCCCGGCGATGTCCGGCGCAATTGCCACAACGTCGGCACTGACCCGTCCATCCCGGGTCCAAGGAGAGTTCATGTAGTAGTCATAAAGCTGATAACCGCCAGCAGATGCCGCCAGAACAAGAACAAGCGTCACCAGAACGCGAAGGGAATTGGCAAAAGTCGGTTTCACATCGTCACCTATTGAACAAACAGAGCCGAAAGTGCCGTCAGGATCAGCACGAACAAGGCCAGATCCGTTAAAGCGGGATGCGCGGTTATCTTGTAAAAACCGATCCGCGCAAGGGCGACATGCAGCACTTTCAGGCAGAACCAGGCGCCAAGCGCCATTATCAGAAAGGCGGGCACAAACACGCCGTAAACATCGATCATCGGATTGATCATGCGGTTTCTCCGATCAGGGGTGGCAGATCGGACACGAATGCCTTATCTGCCCGGCGATCCAGCACCGGTGCGCCCGCGCGGCATAAGGCACGGCGCAGCGCAATCAGCGGGATCAGCAATTTAGCGCGAAGCGGTGTGGGTGAAATTGCCACGACCTCACGCAGGATATTATCGACTTCATCAAGGATCACAGGATCGGGCAGTGCGCCAAAATCTCGGCGGCGATTGTCAAAATGACGCGCCATGTTTCGCAAAACCACATCCAGTTTGGTCGCGATCCTTTGATCCGCCAGCGCCTTAAAACGATGCAGGTCATAAATGCTGGCAGCAATCGAGACCTCCGGCATTGACCGGATCAAAGTATCGCGATGGTCTGGTGCCAATGCCAATCTGGGCAAAATCAAACCCTGCCGATCCAGTAAACGGCGGATCATGACCATGCGCGGCAAACGGAGCGTCCCGCGCGCAATAGCACTAATGTCGCGCCAGTTTGACATCACCAGTCGCCGAATGCTGGCATCGACTGTCACGCTGCGTACAAAGGCCGTAACAAGTGCCGCGACAGCAAAACCGGCAAGCGATGCCAGACCGCTATCGAGCAGGGTGGCAAAGTTGCTGCTGTAACTGGTATCGACATTCAGGATCATCACGACATTGACCAGCATCGCCAGACCAAACCCGTATGTCTGCGGGGAAGTCATCAACACCCCCAGCAAAAGGAAATAGGGTGCAAACGCCATAACAAGAAGCGGGAAGCCATCAATGCCGGGCAGAATCGCAAGGCTGTAGATAATCACGACAACAATTGCCATCGCGGTATAACGGATGAAGCCCTTCAAGGCCGGAACCGGATTATCAAGGAACGACATGATACTGGCACCGACTGCTGCCATCATCGCCGCCGTCCCACCCGTAGGCCATGCCGTCATGATCCAGAAACCGCATACCAGCAAGGTTGCAATCACCGCCGTCATGCCGGACCGGAACGCAACACCGTAATCGCGATGCAAAGCCCGCTCCTGCGCGCTATCGCGCCAGCGATCCACGACGTCGACTGGAACATTGTCGACACGCACCCCATCCCACAACCGGCAGCAATCGGAATAAAAATTCAAAAGCCGATGCAGACGATTACAAAGATTAAGCTGCAACAGGCCATCCCATTCCGATGCATTCGAAAACTCGGCACCATATGCGGCAATTCGCGCATGAAGCGCCTGCGCTGACAAACCATCGTAGTGGCCGGTTGCCATATGGATCGCCACATCATCAAGAATGGCCCGCAAATCTTTGGGGATGCTCCCACTGTAATCGACAAGCGCGGTTATTCTGTCATGAACGGCGAAAAACACAGGCAAAAGAGCGGCTATCGCGCTTTGCAGGGCTTGCAATTGGCGGGTTCGCCCAGCAAATCGGGACTTTTCATATCCCAGATGAACAGAAAGCCCGTGCAATTCACCAATATCTGCCGCGATGCGTGTCCGGTCCTGATGCAATTTTTCAGGATCAGAACCAGCATCAAAGCTTAGCTTTGCCAGGTCGGCAATATCGCCCATCCAGCCATCAATCCGTGCCGCGACGACCGGGCCGACATGGCGTGGGAAAATGATATGACTGACCAGTGTGGCACAAATGATGCCAAGCGTAATTTCCTGGACGCGCGCAACGGCCGTATCAAAAATAATCCCGGGGTCCGTTACGCACGGAAAACCGACAATCGCCGCGGTATAGCCCGCCAGCATGAAAAGGTAGCTCTTGGGCGTCCGGTCCAGTCGGGAAAGATAAAGGCAGCCCCCAACCCAAATTGCGAGCGCAAGCGATAGCAAAGCCGGCGCATTCACAAGATTGGGCACCATTACAATCGCCGCAACCGCCCCAATGATCGTTCCGATCACACGATAAAGTGCCTTGGACGCCAGAACACCGGACAAAGGATGGGCAACGATATAGACCGTTGCCATCGCCCAGACAGGCCGATCAAGATCAAAGGCCAGCGCAATGAACAATGCAAGAACCGCCGCGGCAAATGTTTTTGCCGAAAACAGCCAGTCAGCACCTTTAGGACGCAGGGCAAGAATATTTGCAAACATCTTATCCCCCGCACCCTAAGCGTCGCCACCGCGTTGCGCCAGTTTGTCAAGCAATTGCTGCATGACATCAAGAGTGGTCGCAAGATTTTCGGGGTCGATATCGGCCGTGAGTTCGTTGCGGATATCGGCAAGAATGATCTCGATCTCGGCGGCTTTGTCTTTACCTGCTGCCGTTAGCGCAACCATTTTGGCGCGCCGGTCGCTCAGATCGCAAACACGCGAAATAAGTCCATCGCGTTCCAGCGCATCAATAACCCGCACAAGAGACGGGCCTTCGACGCCGATTTCATCTGCAATCAAACCTTGCCGTACGGGACCGGCTGCCCGGTTGAGAACAATCAGGGGCATTACCATGGTTTGAGACAAGCCTTGCGATTGTAATGTGCTGTCGATCTCGCGACGCCAGCAACGCGCGACACGCATCAACGTGCTTCCAAGACTCAGATAAGGGGTATCAATATCATTGTTTTCCATGATGCAAAGCATAACAGAGAAATTAGATAGTATCCTAACTATTATAATCCTATCAGTTATGCGCTGTAAGCATAAATGTCCGCCCGCATGCTCGCGATGAACAATTAATCGATTAGTTTCAATTATTTAAATTGCACTGATCTATTGCGCCTTGCCAAACAGGCCCGACAACAGCAGGCCCGTTACAGGTGGCACCTCGTTCAACGCGCGCCCATTGGACAAGAAAACAATCGCGACATCCTGTTTGGGGAACCACGAAAATTCCGCAGAATAACCGAAATAAACCCCGTCATGCCCCCAAACAGGTCCCCAATCGGTTTTGCCGATCATCATGCCATAGCCATAGGAACCTTCGCCGGCGAATAATGTATCCGTCGTGGCCCGCTCCAGCGCGTTCGCGCCCAGCAAAATACCATCCGCAAACAGCGCCCGGCCAAATTTCAAAAGATCTTCTGCGGTTGAAATCACCCCGCCATCTGAAAGCTGATCGCCGACATCAAAATCGGTCACATCCTCAAGCTTGCCATCCCCATTGGCGTCATCAAAGCCGCGCGCAAGATCATCGGGGCGCGGATACCGGCCAAAGGATGTATTGCGCATTTCGGCTGGCTCAAAAATCCGTCGATTGAACACCGCTTCGATGTGATCGCCTTCGACCTGTTCTATCAGGACACCCAGCAGGATATAGTTGCTGTTGGACGGGTTATATTGGGTACCGGGTTTGAAATGTGCTTCACGGCCCGCAATCAGCGGCAGCAATTCGCGATTACGCCAGCCGTGCTGGGGATCGCGCCCGACCAGCTCAAAGAAAAATTCCCCATCCAGATAATCGGGAATGCCTGAACTATTGCGCAAAAGATCACGAACGGTCGCAACATTGGCATTGGCAATCTTGTCGCGGAATTCCGCAGGAAGCCATTTGGCAATCGGATCGGAAAGGTCGATGCGCTTTTCAGATGCCAACTGCAACACAACCACCGCAGTCATCATTTTGGTCAGTGACCCGATATAGAATTGCCTGTCCTGGGTCATGCCCTTGTCGGGATTTACCGCTGCATACCCGGTTGCGGCAAAGCGCATCTGACCGTCACCATAACCAATGCCGATTACTGCACCCGGCAAACCGGCCTGCTCGACATATTGCCGCAAAAATTTGACAAGCGGATCATCGGGCTCGTTTTTTTCCTCGGCATATGCCGCCGACGGCACCGATACTGCGACAAGCAGCAGAAATAATACCGGCACCAAAAGCCGCCAAAACCCTGAAGTCACGACTTTGTCCCCACAAAACGTCAAATTTGGTGCCAGCATTGATGAAATTGTTTATCGGCTGGTTAACCTGTTGATTGATCTATCTGTTCTATCCATGCGACCAGAGCAGCACGAAATTCCAAAGACGGGACCCAGACAATCTCTTCGTCCTGCTCTTCATATGCCGGAGCAATTTCGCAAATTGCCGCATCCATTTTTAAGATATAGGCATTCATTGCCATCTCCCAATGGTCTTCACTGCCATTGATGATGGCATCCACCCGATCAAGCACGATTTGCGCCCATTCCGGTGCATTCTGAATATCCAGAACAAGACAGGCAGCGATGCGATCATGCCCTTCATCGCCAACAATCCTGCCGGGCCAATCGGGTACCATCATTTCACCGCCTGCCATTTTCAAGCCTCACATTTCACGGTTAACGCAGCGGGAACGCGGTGTTGATGTTTCCGCCATTGACCCCAACCGCGATGTAGAAACGGTTTGAATCGTCGTCACCTTCGCAATACGGCCCCTGTGTAGCCATCACCGGATCTGGTCGATTTTTCCCGCACACCACCCAGCCGGGTGCTCCGGCAGGACAGGCTTCCTGATTGGCTTCCGCATAAAGGATGGAGTTCACAACCTCATCCTGGGAACAGCTGTCGGGGAACATTGTCGAAATCGACTTCTGAACACCGTTCTTTTTAAAGGATATATTGTAAATTCCCATCGGGTTCGCTGGCTGGGTGATCACAACATTCGTTATCCCCCCACCCGCAGGATTGCTTCCGCCGGGACGGGAATGGAAACCGACAGCCTTGCCTTTGCTGTTTATCTCGCCACAGAAAACGTGATCGCCATTGATGTCGGGCAGCCCCGCATTTGTGATCGTACCGACCGGGCACGCGACCTGAGCCATCGCGGATGTGGCATTGATCATCAACAGCCCGCAAACCAGCAGGATCACGGCGACAAAAGTATGGGAGAGCTTTAAAAGTGTCGTCATAAACGACCTCCTTTGCCTTGTCCTAGCAGTTCCTGCCGCCACCATCAGGGCTGCGGCATACTGCCCGGAACAGACGCCATCAACCCAGCACTGTGACGCCGTTCAAAGCTGCGAGAATTCCAGCCCGATCCGAAGTGCAAGGACACTCGCAGGTTCAAAACGCATTGGCACGCCACCGATTTTACCGCCATGCCATTGCGCCTTGGTCATCACGAATGCCCCTAGTGGCAAGGCATGACTGGTGCGGAAATTGACCAATGCACGGATTTCCTTGGGCTTTCGAATGCCTTCATCACGCCACAGGCAGTGATAGGCAAAAAGCGGTGTTCCGCTTCGCCGGTCAAGGAAAACGAAAGGCACCTCGAAATGCCCCCAACGCGCGTAATAAAGGCTTTCAAGCCCGACACTCGACGTCAGGAACTGGGTCTGGATCGCGGTTTCAGCCAGTCGGGTAATTGTCGCACTGTCCGTGGCCTTGGCACCGATCAATCCGGCGCGAAGCCCGGGGTGAATCAGATGGACCTTAAATGCCACCGCGCGCTGAAACGGTTTTGCATCCTGATCGACACGTTCCAGCCTGCGCACCAGCCATGCACTTTCAAGATATTCAAGATAACGGCGCAGCGTATTTTTGGCGATATCAAGTTCCCGCGCCAATGTCTCGATCGAGAATTCCGCACCGGTGTTATAGGCCAGCAACACAAACAGACGGTGCAAATCCGATGGATTTGAAATGCCGTGCAACCCGGGAAGATCGGAATGAAGCGATCGATGGATTGCCCCCGCCTCGCCGTCACGATCATGGAAACCGCCTTCGTTGATATAGGCTTCGAACAGGTCGTTAAGCTCGATCAGGCCTTCGGGAATATCGGCGGTATAGCGCCCGACATTGGGTGTTTGCGGCAAGACGTCTGATGGCGCGATCCCGCGCTGCTCAAGATATTCGGCGAAACTGAAAGGCGGTAAAAACAGGCTTTGAATATGACCAAGCGCGTTTGGATTGGGTGCCAACGCACTAACCGCAACCACGCGCAACATCGGGTCTGCCACCAGCAATTTTGCAACCCGGTCTTCCCAATCGCGCTGATAGGACACCTCGTCGATAAACAGCCAAAGCGGATGATCTGCCGATATGCCCCGCATGGAACGGAGTATTTTTGGCAGTCGCGGCAAATCGATTTCAAGAAACAGCGGGTGTTCAAGCGAGATATAGCAAACATGTCGACGTGGTGTATCGGCATTAAGCAATTCGGCAACGGCCTGCCGCAACATGACGGTCTTACCCACCCCACGCGGCCCGGTTAAAACAACGGCCTTTGTTCCGTCGTTTTTTTCAATTGCGGCCCAGAACCGTTTGAAAAACGCACGCTGCGGCAGATCATGAACCAGATCATCGGTGATGCCATCCCACCACGGATTATCAAGCATCAACCGATGCAGAAAATCCTGTTCGCCCGGATGTTCGATCATGGTCGCCATATCACCCCCCGTTTTGCTGGCAGGCTTTCCCGCCAGATATCACCAGAGGACACCAAGCTAGTCAGAAAACCTTTAAATTAGGTATAACGATAAACGCTATTTGGTTATTTTTCAGCAAATAGTTGCGATCACGAACAAAAACAAAAAAAGAAACCGAACCCGTAGAAACAGGTCCGGCTCGAAAGGTGAAGCTGCGGGATAACTCAATATAACTGCGAAGCAGGGGGGATTGATACCGATGTCATCGCAGCATCTGCTAAGCTTTATCGTTGGGGGAGGTCGAAGCATCATCGTCGCTGCCATCGGCGTCTTTCTTGCCGCTGGCGTCGTCTTTTTTCATCTTTTCAAGTTCCGATGCCAGCCGGTAATCACCGGAAGCAACGTAACCTTCCATTGAACCGGTTCGGCGTTCAAGGTCATCGAATTTCTCGCGAAGGTCTTCCATCCACGGCTCTTCGAAATCGACACCCATGGTCGGGCGCTCTTCTGGCGCGTCGGTATGCGCGGTCGAGGCATTATATGATCCCGTCCGACCGGCCCCGCGAAACTTGCCGCGCAGACCATCAAACCATTCCGGATGATGCACATAGGCCCACGCAAGGGCGAACAGCATCACACCGACAGGGAAGCTGAAAATCAGGATCAGGATAAAGGCGATCAGCACACCTTTGCGCGGGATACCAAACTTTTCGGCAATTCCCCGGGTCGTGCGGCGAATGACGCCCCCGCACTCCTTGCCGTCCTTGCCCTCACGCCGGAAACGGCAACCGCCATGACGATGTTTCTTGTGACCGCGCTGATAGCCGGCACCGGCAGCAGCTTGCTGTGCAGTCATATCCTGTTCCTCCATTCGGCAACCTCGGCATCCAACAGGCGTTCAAGTGTTTCGACACGATTTTCAAGGCGTTCTGCCCGGCCTTTGAGCGTGGCGACGATTTCCTTTTCCTTCGCCACCTGTTCCGGACTGGATTTTTGCTGTTCGGCTTTCATCCGTTTCCAAAGTGTTATGTAGTGAAACACAACCCAAACAGGGCCGACAACGACAACAAACACAATTAACGGTACAGCAATCGCCCACATCTTTGTCAGCTCAACCTTTGTTGCAGCTTATCGCATCGAAACACGCGAACCGCTGATTATTTGTCTTTCTTGACCCGCGCTTTAAGCTCTTTCAGATCGTCCTCGATCCCAAGCTCGGCTTCAAGGTCTTCGAACTGTTCTTCAAGGCTCTGCCCGCGACCAAGATCCCAGGAGTCCGCGCCGGCCTCAAGCTCGTCAATGCGGCGTTCCATCTGCTCATAGCGCAGCAATGCTTCATCGATCTGACCCGAATGCAACTTTTCGCGCATCTTGACACGCTTTTCGGCAGTCTGCATGCGGATTTCAACCGCACGCTGCTTGCCCTTGGCTTCGTTAAGCTTGTTCTGAAGCTTGTTCAAGTCATCGTCAAACTTGCCAAGCGTTTCCTCGATCACTTCAAGCTCGCGCTCCAGCACGATGCTCTGATCGGCCAGACGGCGACGCGCCATCAGTGCACCCTTTGCCAGATCGTCACGGCCTTTGGAAATGGCAAATTCCGCTTTGCCTTCCCACTCAAGCTGACCGTCATGAAGCTTCTTGAGCTTGCGCTCGACTTCTTTCTTGTCGGCAATCGCCTTGACCGCGGCGGAACGGACTTCAACCAGGGTATCTTCCATTTCCTGGATCATCAACCGAACCATTTTCTCCGGATCTTCAGCACGATCCAGAAGCGAGTTGATATTGGCATTTACGATATCGGACAAACGCGAAAACACGCCCATTGTCTGATCTCCTTAAAAATACGGGGGACGCAAAAATTCTGATCTCTCTATTTCAAATGCCGTGCCAGTTTTGACACCCAATAAAATCAATGACTTAGAATCACCCGCCTTATCCAATTAACTTTTATCGCGACAATTTTGTCTTTTTTCGATAACGTTTTTCGCGAAATGGATAGCTTGCAACCGATATTGGGCGAAGACCCCGTTTTTCTGGCCGCCCTTGAACATGTTTCACGTCTGGCACCGATTGAACGGCCATGCCTTGTGATCGGCGAACGGGGATCGGGCAAGGAACTGATTGCTTCACGCCTGCATTACCTGTCCCGTCGCTGGGGCGGCCCGCTGGTCAAGGTCAATTGCGCGGCCCTGTCTGAAACCCTGCTTGATACCGAACTGTTCGGGCACGAGGCCGGGGCCTTTACCGGGGCAACCAAACGTCATGTCGGGCGATTTGAACGCGCGCATGGCGGCACCATCATTCTCGATGAAATAGCCACCGCCAGCCCAATGGTGCAGGAAAAACTCCTGCGCGTTGTTGAATATGGCGAGATTGAACGTGTTGGCGGCTCCGAGGTGATCGAAGTTGATGCCCGCGTCATTGGTGTGACAAATGAAAACCTGCGCGAATTGGCCAAAACCGGGAAGTTTCGCGCCGACCTGCTCGACCGACTCGCCTTTGACGTGATCGCCGTGCCGCCGTTGCGCCAAAGGTCTGATGATATCTTGCCACTTGCCGAACAGTTCGCACTCGAAATGACCAAACGCCTGTCGCGACAGGTTTTTGCCGGCTTCACACCAACAGCGGCGCGCCAACTTCTGAGCCATTCCTGGCCCGGCAATGTCCGCGAGTTGCGCAATGCGGTCGAACGCAGCCTTTATCTGGCTGAAGATGATGAAAATCCGCTTGCGCATATCGTACTCGACCCGTTCGAAGGCATCTGGACCGAAACCGACCGTGATGCTCCACCTACCACACCCGAAGAACCTGCCCCCACCGGCACAACAGATTTCAAATCTCAGGTTGCAGAATTTGAAATCAAACTGCTTGAAAACGCCCTGCGTCGAAACGCGAATAACCAGACCGAAGCCGCCAAGGCGCTTGATCTGAACTACCATCAGTTCCGTCGACTTCTGGAAAAATACGATCTGCTGCCGGGGCGCTCAGGACCATAAGCATGTATCAGCCCCGCACCCCAAACTATCGCAAGAGCGACCCGGTAATGCGCTGGAACCTGCCTGACAGGATATTCTTTGCGTGTGGTGCCTGCCATATCCTTGCCCACGCATTCATCGAACGCTTTGACGCGACCGGCGAACTCACTCCAATCTGGTTCCATCCGAAAGATAACCTTCCCGGCAATCACATCATCGTCTCAGGCGGAGATTGGGTCTTTGACTATCACGGATACAGCAACCACAAGCGCTTCATGGATCATTGCTTCCGACGCGCCCGACAACGTTGGCCGGGGTGGGATGCCGACATAATACCGCTCCCACGTGACGTTCTGATATCGGAACCCAAATCCCGCGAATTTGACGGATTATGGCTCCGTGAACCGCAACAATTCCTGCACGATGCACTGCCGCGTGCACGACGTTTTCTGGATCGGTTTTCGTCGCCCCCAAGGCAACCGAGCCAGAGCGCTTCTTAGTGACGTCCGCCCCAAGCCCACTGCCCGCCGTTTTCATGTGCGCAAGCACCGCCGAGCGTTGTTTGCCGAACAGAAGACTTGCCGGGCCACATACGCGATCAGATGTCCTGAGCTCCGCCGCGTAGCGGCCAATTATTTATTCAAGTTGCCATTTTGACAGCACCATGAAATTGTAAGTTAAATTTCTAATATTACCTCAAAATAATGCAGGTCAAAATCAATGAGCCCCGCCATGATGAAATCTCCGATGGTTCGTCTCTGCCGCACGATCTGCGTTTTACTCATCCCAGCTTTTCTCCTCTCCACCTTGCCGCCGAGCACGGCACATGCAGAAGATGACTGGTTGTTCGCACCCTATCTGCGGGCCGATCTGGGGTCTTCCATCACGGTTGACGATAGAGCCGAATTTGACGACCCGGGTGAACGCGATTCGATCGAAATGACAAGCTATAAAGGATCGCGCTACCAGATCGGTGCGGGGCTCAAGCTCACGGACTATCTACGAACCGACATCACGGTATCTTATGGTAATCGACTGTCCGCAGCAGATGACTATCGTGACGCGGATGGCATCCCGAACAAACCAAACAACAAGCTAAATGACGGTGCTTTCGAAACATCCAACTGGACGACAATGGTGAACGTTTATGTTGACCCATTAAGTATTGCTGGCGTTGATCTCGGTGCCTTTTCACCCTACGTGCAAGGCGGTATCGGCTGGGCCCGAAACAAAACTGAAAAAATGTTCTTTGCAGCCCCCAATGGTAGTTACACTACCGGCGACACGCATAACGATTTGGCCTGGCAGATTGGTGCGGGTGTCGGGTACGTGATTTCCGACCAATGGACGCTCGACATGTCCTACCGCTTCCTTGACATGGGCGAAGCGCGCGGTGGTGACAAATTTATTAATGGGGCGACGGTGACCAGCGTGGAGGCTGCCCGGTTTGACCTACGGGCACATGAGTTCATGATTGGCCTGCAATATCAGTTCTGATTGCGACACTGTTTAATCTTGAAAAGGGGTACGTTTTGCGTACCCCTTTATTGCTGGTTTGCCATCAATCGGCAAGCGACCTTGCAATCACCATGCGTTGAATGTCGGACGTGCCTTCGTAAATCTGACAGACCCGCACATCACGGTAAATGCGCTCCACCGGGAAGTCTTTAAGGTAGCCATACCCGCCGTGAATTTGAATGGCGGCCGAGCACACTTCTTCGGCGATTTCGGATGCGAACATCTTAGCCATGCAGGCCTCGGTCAAACAGGGTTTGTGATCGTCGCGAAGTTCGGCAGCGCGATGGACCAGCAAACGGGCCGCATCGATTTTGGTCGCCATATCGGCAAGGCGAAATGCCACCGCCTGATGTTCGATGATCTTTTTGCCGAACGTTTCACGTTCATTGGCGTAATCGCGGGCCGCCTCGAACGCCGCGCGTGCCATGCCGACCGATTGCGCGGCAATACCAATTCGCCCACCTTCAAGGTTCGCTAGTGCGATTTTATAGCCTTGCCCTTCTTCACCCAGCATGTTTTCACCGGGCACCCGGCATTCGACAAAGGTGATCTGGCAGGTGTCCGATGCATTCTGGCCAAGCTTTTCCTCGACCCGCGAAACGACATAGCCCGGCGTATCGGTTGGCACGATGAAGGCCGAAATACCGCGTTTACCTGCTTCCGGGTCTGTAACGGCAAAGACAATCGCCACATCACCCTCACTGCCGGACGTGATGAATTGCTTGGAACCGTTGATAATCCAGTGATCGCCGTCGCGCACGGCACGCGTGCGCAGTGCACTGGCATCCGATCCGGCTTGCGGCTCGGTCAGGCAAAATGCGCCGATCTTTTCGCCACGCGCCATCGGGACCAGATATTTTTCTTTCTGATCTTCGGTACCGAATTTCAGGATCGGCATACACCCGACCGAATTATGCACCGACATGATGGTGGAGGTTGCCCCATCGCCAGCAGCTATTTCTTCGAGTGCCAGCGCATAGGCGACGTGATCCATGCCCGCCCCGCCATATTCTTCGGGCACCAGCATGCCCAAAAAGCCAAGTTCTCCCAATCCGGCAATCGCTTCGGCCGGAAAGGTATGGTGGATGTCCCATTTTGCGGCATGAGGTTTGAGTTCATTTTCGGCGAACTCGCGCGCTGTATCGCGCACCATGATCTGATGTTCTTCCAACCGCATGGCGGTCACCCTCCCAATTGGGCGATGCACCGGCCATGCGATCAGAAGATCGTTTTCATCAGGCCGGGCCTATTCTTCGCCCTGAACAAATTTGTCCTGCTCGGCATCAAAGCGCCACAGGATTCCTTCTTTCATGCCGTACCACCAGCCATGCAGCTTAAGGTCGCCGGCTTCGACCCGTTCCTTGATGAACGGGAACGACATCAGGTTTTGCAGCGAGTTACGGATCGAATGACGCGATACCTTGTCGACATCCGGGCCATGCTCCAGACAGCATTTCGCAATGCTGACCCACTCGCCGATAAAGTCGCGATCCGGCACCTTGCCCGCTTCGCCGTGCTCGACCAGAGCCTCCATGCCACCGCACGCCGAATGGCCCAGAATGACGATGTCCCTGACCTTGAGATCACGCACCGCAAATTCGATCGCCGACGACGTCCCGTGGTAATTCTCATCGGGCTCATAGGGCGGAACAAGGTTTGCCACGTTACGGATGACAAACATCTCGCCCGGTTCGGCATTGGTCAGGATGGCTGGATCAACGCGGGAATCAGAACAGGCAATCAGAAGAACTTCTGGGCGCTGGCCCATATTGACCAGGTCCTCGACGCGTTCCGGGCGCTGATCATAATACATCGCCTTAAAGCTCTTGAACCCGGCAAGCATCCGATCAACGGTTGGCTTTGACATCTCGCGAAGTCCCCTATTCTGTCATAACGCTGCCGACAAAATAGGACCAAATTGCCCAAGTTGATAGTCCCCATTCAAACCTTTTGAACCGTTCTAAACGCGCGATCTCCTTTGTTTCGCAGACAACCAAACCCTGACGTTTCTAGAAACGATCCGCGCGCAGCACCTGACAGTCACTGATCGTGACCACACCAATATGTCGGTCAACCACTTCAAAGGCGGCTTCAAGCATGGCATCAAGCTTCTCCGGGCGGATAATGCAGATCACCTGAACCATGCCGCCCCCGCGCGACACGGTATCGTCCCGGCGCCAACTGCCAGATCGCCCCGATCCACCAAGCACCGGCAGCACGGAAAAGCCGGTAACCCCCGCCCCTTCAAGTGCCTGGCGCAGGCGGCTCTCCATAATGGCTTCGATAATGATCGCCACGCGTTTGGCATCATGCTTTTCCATGGGATTAACCTCCGTGAACGGCGCTTGCCATCGCAAGATAAAGCGGAATGCCAAGCGTCAGGTTGAAGGGGAACGTCACGCCAAGCGACAGCGTAAGATAGACCGACGGATTGGCCTCTGGCAGGGCGACACGCATGGCCGCAGGCACCGCGATATAACTTGCCGAGGCGGCCAGAACCATCAACAGCACTGTGCCCCCCAGTGACAGGCCGATCAGCAACGCAAATACCAGACCAAGGCAGGAGCCGATCACTGGCATCATCACACCAAAGGCCAGTGGTCCCGCACGCAGCACGGCACGACCCTGTTTAAGCCCACGCCCCGCAACCAGCCCCATATCAAGCAGAAACAGGCAAAGAACCCCCTGGAAGGGTGAAACAATCAGCGCCTCGATCTTTGCCATGCCCTCAGCCCCGGTGATCCAGCCGATAAAGAAACTGCCGACAAGCAAAACGATGGAACCATTGAGCAGGATTTCACGGATCAGCGCCCCATCCATCCGCCCCTTACCGCCCGATGACACAAGTAACAGGGCCGAGAAAATAGCCGGTGCCTCCATGGCCGCCGCGACAGCAACCATATAACCCTCTGCCACAATGCCGGAACTTTGCAGGACCGAGGTTGCCGCGACAAACGTCACGATCGAGATCGAGCCATAATGCCCGGCCACGGCCGCGGCATCTGTCCGGCTGAGTTGCGATATCCACCGCAAAAGGCCAAAGGCGATAAAGGGCAGAACGAAGGACAGGATCACACCTGCCATCAGGGTCATACCCAAGGTCAGGTCGATCCCATTATCTGAGACCGCAACCCCACCCTTGAAGCCAATGGCAAAGAGCAGATAAAGCGATATGCCTTTGGCTACGGCTTCGGGGATCGTCAGATCGGATCGCGCAAGGGCAGCCCCCACCCCCAGAACAAAGAAAAGTACGATGGGCGACAGAAGATTTTGCGCCGCCAGGCTCAACACATCTTGCATGGCTGTCCCTTGACTATGATACCTTGGTGTTGGTGTCGCGCAAGCAGTCTCGCCCCTGCGCCAAAACCGCAATTCCGATAGCAGGATCACGGTTTTCTGTCATCAGAAAGCCGAACCCTCCGATCACAGGGGCGTAACTTCGTTCACATAATTTACCAAAAACTTAAAGCAGCTCGATGGCGACCGCCGTGGCCTCACCGCCACCAATGCAAAGCGACGCCACGCCCTTGGTCCCGCCATGGGTTTTAAGCGCATGGATCAGGGTCACCAACAACCGCGCACCGGTGGCACCTATCGGATGGCCCAGCGCACAGGCACCGCCATGGACATTGACCTTGCCGTGATCAAGTTCCAGATCACGGATGGCGGCCATCGCCACCACGGCAAAGGCTTCGTTGATTTCCCACAGATCAACATCGTCCTTGGACCAGCCGGTTTTGCCCAGCACCTTTTTGATCGCATCAATCGGGGCGGTCGTGAACCAGCAAGGTTCTTGGGCGTGGGTAGACTGACCAACGATTTTGGCAAGCGGCTTAAGCCCTCGCTTTTCGGCTTCCGACGCGCGCATCATGACAAGAGCCGCCGCCCCATCGGAAATCGATGCCGAATGGGCCGCGGTTACTGTGCCGTCCTTGGCGAATGCCGGGCGCAGGGTCGGGATTTTTTCCGGTTTTGCCTTTGGCGGCTGTTCATCGGCATCAATGGTAACCTCGCCATTACGGGTGGCATAGGTCACCGGGGCAATTTCATCAGCAAAATGGCCTGACTTGGCAGCATTCTGCGCACGGGTCAGCGACGTGATGGCATAGTCGTCCTGCGCTTTGCGGGTAAATCCGTATTTTTCGGCTGTCGCCTCGGCAAAGGTGCCCATCGAACGGCCCTTGTCATAGGCATCTTCCAGCCCATCCAGCGCCATATGGTCATAAACCATGTCATGACCGTATTTGTGGCCCGACCGCATTTTCGGAAGCAGGAACGGCGCATTGGTCATGCTTTCCATCCCCCCCACAACCATGACATTGGCGCCACCGGCGACCAGCGTATCATGGGCAAACATCACGGCCTTCATGCCCGATCCGCACATCTTGTTGATCGTGGTTGCACCGGCAGAACGCGGGATACCCGCCTTCCATGCGGCCTGACGCGCCGGGGCCTGTCCCTGACCAGCGGGCAGAACGTTACCCATAATGACTTCGTCAACATCTTCGGCAGCAACACGGCCATGCTCAAGCGCGGCCCTGATGGCAACGCCGCCCAGTTCGGATGCGGTAACGGTTGCGAAATCCCCCTGCAGGCCGCCCATCGGGGTTCTGGCACAGGAAACGATAACGATGGGGTCTGAATTGCTCATGGATCTGATCCTGTATTCCAAATATGGGGATTAGGCGGTTTCGCCGAAAAGTTCACGGCCAATCAACATGCGGCGAATTTCGCTAGTGCCTGCGCCAATCTCGTAAAGCTTGGCATCGCGCAGCAAACGTCCCGTCGGGTATTCATTGATATAACCATTACCACCCAGCGTCTGAATGGCTTCAAGCGCCATCCAGGTCGCTTTTTCGGCAGCATAAAGGATCACTCCTGCCGCGTCCTTGCGTGATGTTTCACCACGATCACATGCCTTGGCGACCTCGTAAACATAGGCCCGGCAGGCATTCATTGTGGTGTACATATCGGCCATCTTGCCCTGCATCAGCTGGAATTCACCGATCGCCCTGCCGAATTGTTTGCGTTCATGAATATAGGGCACGACCACGTCCATGCATGCCCGCATGATGCCGGTCGGTCCGGCGGCCAGAACGACGCGCTCATAATCAAGGCCGCTCATCAAAACACGAACGCCGCCATTCAAATTCCCAAGGATATTTTCCTCGGGTACTTCGCAATCCTGAAACACCAGTTCGCAGGTGTTTGACCCCCGCATCCCCAGTTTATCGAGCTTCTGCGCCGTCGAGAAACCCTTGAAACCCTTTTCGATAATAAATGCCGTAATACCCTTGGGCCCGGCATCAATATCGGTTTTGGCATAAACTACCAGCGTATCGGCATCCGGACCATTGGTGATCCACATCTTGTTCCCATTCAGGATGAAACGGTCACCTTTTTTTTCCGCCCGCAATTTCATCGACACCACATCGGAACCGGATCCCGGTTCGCTCATGGCAAGCGCACCGACATGTTCACCACTCATCAGCTTCGGCAGGTACTTTGCCTTTTGCTCGGCATTGGCATTGCGTTTGATCTGATTGACGCACAGGTTTGAATGCGCACCATAGGAAAGTGCAACCGATGCCGATGCGCGGCTGATTTCTTCCATGGCAATCACATGTTCAAGATAGCCAAGACCGGTACCGCCATCTTCCTCGGGGACCGTCATTCCGAGCAGACCAAGATCGCCAAATTTGCGCCACAGATCATTGGGGAATTCATTTTTTTCATCAATCTCGGCCGCGCGCGGCGTGATTTCTGCCTCGGCGAAGGATGAAACGGTTTCGCGGATCGCTTCTGCGGTCTCGCCGAGATCAAATTTCAATCCGGGAAAGTCGAAAAATGCCATTTTACTGTTCCTGCCCTGGGTGTTTTGATTTTTTGATAAAAGTGAATAATCAAACCGATTATGCAGCGTTACTTAATAATTCCGGCGGCAGCTTCATGACCTTGAGCGTCTGAAGCGACGTCGCACACAGAACCGGCTCACTATTCCTCATACCAAAGACATCGATGCGGGTGACAATGATCGACCGACCGCGTGAAACCACCTCGCCAACCGCGCGCAACTGATCGCCCATGCCCGGCGCGACGATGTTAAGCTTGTATTCGATGGTCAGCATGCCCTGATCTTCGGCAACGAGGCTCCATCCAGCAAAGCCGCCCGCGATGTCGGCAAGCCCGGCGATCAGGCCACCATGAAAATAGCCGTTATGCTGGATCAGATCCGCGCGTGACGGCACGACAATCTCGACCCGCCCCGGCTTAACATCAACGACCTCGGCCCCGATCGAAAGATTGTAGGGCTGCTGAGAAAACCGATGCCGGACTTCAGCATTATAGTTCGGATTTTGCGGCTCAAACTGTGCCATCTTGCGATCCTGTCCTGCCTGCAGTCATGCCGGTTCAATATATCGAGCACCGGTCATCACGGGTTATGAAGCAAATCTGTTGTAGTTTACGTTAACGTAAACGTCAAATCAAAATCCGCATCACTATACCTATTTATGATCACAACAGGCAAAAGGCCGGTTTTCAACTTTATATCAACTCATCGGGAGTCAGTTTGTGCCTGTGCTCCAGCGGGCGATGCTGGCTTCGAGCATTTCATCCATCACGCCGTCGCCCACAAGCTTGAAAAGTGCCTGAGCAATACGGCCACGCATCGCGCCGGTATTGCAGGGCGACTTATGCGACATGGTCAGATACAGGCTTTCTTCGCTTACCGCGATGTCATAGCTGCGAATATCGTCAATCTTTTCCCGCGCAGCAAAAGCTTTGCCGGGGAACTCTTCGTAAATCAGATATTCTCCGCGATTACGATCCAGCATCTTCAAACCTTGTTCAAGGCTTGGAACTTCCCGAATTGTCAGGTTCTGGGCCGCATAGCTGTCGAATTCCTGCCCGAAACTGTTGTTAATGACTGTAAGCCCCTCAAGCCCGCGCAGATCCGACCATTGGCGATAATTGATATCAATGTTGGCTTTGGTCCAGATGACCGTGCGCGTCCCCTGGAATGCCGGATAAAAATAATCCATGTATTCAAGTCGCGGCACTGTAAAGAAGGCACCTGCGATCATATCGATGCCACCCTCACGCATGTGCTGCTGCACACGCCCCCAACTACCTGCATTGACGACTTCAATGTTAATGCCTGCGGCATCACCAACCCGCTGCAGGAATTCAGCAGCCGCACCAATCAGATGACCAGAACCATCGTCGGCAGGCCAAAGATAGGGTGGGTAATCCGGGTTTCCCGATGCAATCAAATGGTTGCAATCCCGCACGCCACCATTATCGACCGCAAAATTCTGTGAGGCGTCCTTGGCATGGGCAATGTTTGCTGCGATTAAACCAGCAACGCAAATGGACGCTAAATACCCTGTCCGGGTCATCAACTGCATATCCATCACTCTCCAACCGCATCACCAATCTCGCAGCGTCGATTATTTTATGAGTAATGTAAGGAGACTCTCGAGCATATTCATCATCCGGTATGTGTTTTTTCGTACATTACCACAATCGCACACCAACCGGTGGATGATACTGTGTGACGTCCTGAAATCAAAAAAGCCCCCGCAAAGCGGAGGCTTCTTTTAAAATCTTCAGATTTCCCGCGCTTTTCAGCAAAAGGCGGAAAGAGAAAGGCAAAATGACTTAGGCGGAACGGCGCTTCATGCCCTGGTTTCCACCACGGACTTCACCACGACCACCTTCGGCACGGCGCGGACGATCACTGAAATCACGACCGCGGGTATCACGATCTCGATTTTTGAAACCGCGTTCGCCACGTGGTTTGTCAGCAAAACGACGCTCGCCATCACGTGCCGGTGCACCTTCGCCACGCGGGCGGAAGTTGGTGCCACGGTCCGTGCGCTCGGTACGATCAGAACGCTCTGCACGATCAGGGCGCTGGTCGGCAGCAGCGCGATCAAAGCGCGGCTTGCGATCAAAACGGTCACCACCGCGGTCGTTGCGATCCGAACGGGCCGGACGATCACCACCGCGATCACCACGCGGCTGATCTGACTGGCCAAAACGACGGCCGCCATCACGACCACCGTCACGATCACCACCAAAAGCCCGACCGCCTTCGCGATCCCCTTCGAAACGGCGCACACCATCACGGTCGCCTTCGGCACGACGTGGACCACCGAATGAACGGGCGCCGTCGCGGGCACCATCACGGCCACCAGCAAATCCACCGCGACCACCACGGCCGGCATCACGACCACCATCACGGCCGCCGCCGAAACCGCCACGACCACGACCGCCATCACGGCCACCGCCAAATCCGCCGCGACCGCCACCACCTGACGAACGGGCCGGAGGAGCCGAATGGAATTCATGATCTTCGTCGATCTCGACCTGCTGGCCGATCACGCGTTCGATGTTGCGCAGATGACGAACGTCACGCGGCTCGCAGAACGAAATCGCGATGCCTTCGGCACTGCCGCGACCGGTACGGCCAATGCGGTGCACATAGTTTTCCGGATCGGTTGGCAGGTCATAGTTGATGACATGCGTGATGCCCGGAACGTCAATCCCACGTGCAGCAACGTCAGTTGCAATCAGGACCGGGAACTGGCCATTACGGAAGTTACGCAGGATTTTCTGGCGAATACGCTGCTGCTTGTCACCATGGATGGCGTCGGTATCGACACCTTCATCGCGCAGCTGGAACGAAAGCTCGTCCGCATCGGCTTTGGTTTTGGTGAAAACCAGAACGCGTTCGCTTTCCTGACGTTTCAGCAACTGAACCAGAAGCGAGGTCTTGTCGTGACGTTTCACGAACATGCCGCGCTGGGTCACACGCTCGGTCACGCTGGACTGCGGCGCGGTTTCAACCTTAACCGGATTGTTCAGCAAACGGTCGGTCAGATGTTTGACAGCCGGCGGCATGGTTGCCGAGAACATCACCGTCTGGTGATCACGCGGCAGCACTTCGGCAACGGTCAGAACGTCTTCCGAGAAGCCCATATCGAGCATACGGTCGGCTTCGTCGAGAATGAAGACTTCGATGTCATCAAAACGAATGGTATTGCGTGACATGTGGTCAAGCAGACGACCCGGGGTCGCAACCAGAATGTCAACGCCACGGCGCAGTTCCTGAATCTGCGGGCCCATCGGCGAGCCACCGTAAACAACAGAAGAGAACAGGCGAATGCCTTTTTTGAAATCACGCAGGCACTGACCGATCTGGTTTACCAGTTCACGCGTCGGCGCAAGAATAAGCGCGCGCGGCTGGCCCGGTGCCGGGCGTTTCGGGTTCTCGGCAAGGCGCTGCAACAGCGGAAGGCAGAAAGCAGCGGTTTTACCACCACCCGTCTGGGAAATACCCATCAGGTCACGACCCTCAAGCAAAGCCGGAATGGTTTTTGCCTGAATCTCGGTCGGTGCGGTGAAACCAGAAGCTTCAACGTTGCGCAGCAGGGGCTCGATAAGGTTGAGCCCTTCAAAATTAGTCATAAAGGAAAGTCCTTCAAAATCCGGTCGGCGCCATGTTCGCGCCATGATGTGCCTGCTCGACAGCAATAGCGACCGGTGCACGGCGATCAAGCCGCTGCTTCGGACCCTGCATGAGAGGCATATGATGAGGCCATGACGTCATCACGTCATCGCCGCCCTCGCCTTTTCACACAGTTCCTGACAGCTCAATCTGCCCTACAAGCGAAGGAATGAACGGGGTGATACATGCCCCCCAGAACAAAGTCAATCAATCCCTGCGCCGGGCAGCCATGCAAAAACGCATTCACCATTCCCATATGTAACGCGGAATTAATCTATGCATGTCTAATTTGTGTGCATTATCGGTCGCTTAAATAACGCGTAAGGGGAAGAAATATGCGTTTTCGGGTTGTTACGGGGATTTTTTCGATCCCGGCCATCTGCCTGCTGACACTTCTCGCGATTATCGCGACAGTCGCTTTGAATTATCAAAACAGCCTGCGTAACGGTAAGTTCGAACAGATCGAACATCTGACCGAGGGCGCGGTAACGATCGTTGATTCATATATTGCCAAGGTCAAAGCGGGCGATATGGATGAAAACGCCGCCAAGGCAGAAGTGCTTTCATTGCTCAATGCGTATCGCTTTGATGGGGAGAACTACATATACGCCACCGATTATAACCATTGCATGGTTCTTGATCCGCTCAGCCCCGAAGATGTCGGCAAATGCAACCCCGACAGTAAAGTGCGCCAGATGATCGTCAAAACCGCCAAGGCCGGTGGTGGCGTGATAACCTATGAAACCAAAAAACCAGGCATGGGCGATACATTGGTCGAAAAGGCCGCATATGTTCGTCCGATTCCGGGCTGGAACTGGGCATTAGGTGCGGGTGTCTATATGGATGACGTCGCCGCAGAATTTCAGTCCGTGATGCAACGTATCGCGATTATCTCTGTGATCGCGATCGTCATCGCCGGCGTGTTGTCCTGGTTCGTCGGCACCCGTATCACCAAAAGCATCGTCGGCCTGAACCGTTCGATCGCGACAATTGCCGAAGGCAATTATCAGGCACCAGTTGAGACGGATTCCAACTTTACCGAAATCGGCGACATGGCATCTGGCGTTCTTGCCCTGCGTGACAAATCCGCGCAGGCCCAGCAGCTTGAAAAAGACGCCGCCATCCAGAAACAGAGAGCCGAAGAAGAACGGCGCACCAATATCCGCAACATCGCCAAAAAACTCGAGAGCGAAGTTGGTGGTATTGCCGGTGCCGTTGACCAATCGGTTAAACGCAGCGGTGAACTTGCAGTTAGTATGTCACACAACGCCGAAGGCATTCTTGATCAGAGCCAGCAGGTTGCATCTGCCGCCGGGTCCGTGTCACAGAACGTTGACGCGGTTGCCGCCGCGACCGAGGAACTTTCTTCCTCGATCACGGAAATCAACGTTCAGATTTCCCAGATGTCAAATACTGTCGAACGCGCAACGCATGAAAGCCAAAGCGCCTCTGAGGATGTTGGCGGCCTGTCCGAAGCCGTTGATAAAATCAAGGAAATCGTCAGCCTGATTAACGACATCGCGGGCCAGACCAACCTCTTGGCCCTGAACGCAACCATCGAAGCCGCCCGTGCAGGTGATGCGGGCAAGGGCTTTGCGGTGGTCGCAAGCGAAGTCAAAAACCTTGCCACCCAGACCGGGCGCGCGACCGAGGAAATCGCGGCCCAGATCAACGGCATCGTCGAAGGTACCGAGCGTGCGGTTACGGGTATTTCGCGCGTGTCGGAAACCATTGATCAGGTCCGGTCTGCGTCAACCGCCATTGCAGCGGCAATTGAAGAACAGGGTGCAGCCACACAGGAAATCGCGGGCAATGCCAATCGCAGTGCGGATGGCGTGAAACAGATTTCGTATAGTGTCGATCAAACCATGAAGAACGCGCAAAGCACAACCACCCATGCGGGCGATCTGCGCAACGCGTCCGAAGAACTTTCGTCGCGGTCTTCGGAACTGACACAGATCATTCACCGCTTCTCGAACGATCTGATCAAGCAGGCTGAGAATTGATTCCTGCGAAGAAAATAGCCTCAAACAAAACGGATGTGGCTTAAGCAAAACGGGCCATTTCGCAGGAAATGGCCCGTTTTCTTTATCGAAAAGGATCTAAGCCGATCTATTCGGCGGGAAGATCATTTTCCCGACGGAAGGAATGAGACGGGTAAACACCCAAAATCCGGACCTCGTGCGAGAAGAACTGAAGTTCTTCAAGCGCATGGCGCAGACCAAGCTGTTCTGGATGGGCTTCGACCTCGGCAAAGAACTGGGTTGCGGTGAAATGCCCCTCGACCATATAGCTTTCAAGCTTGGTCATGTTGATCCCATTGGTCGCAAAACCGCCAAGCGCCTTGTAAAGGGCCGCCGCAACGTTACGGACGCGGAAGACAAAGCTTGTCACTACCGGCGTGCCGTCATTGGCGATATCAAGCGGCTCGCGCGCCAGAATGATGAAACGGGTCGTATTATGTGCCGCATCTTCGACCTCGGTGCGCAGCACATCAAGGCCATAAATCTCTGCGGCCAGAACCGGGGCAATCGCAGCAATGCTTTTATCGCCCAGATCGGCCACTTCCTTTGCGCAGCCTGCCGTATCTGGCCCGACAACGGTATTCACGCCAAGTTCCTGACGGATTTTACGGCACTGGCCCAGCGCGTGAACGTGGCTTCGGATTTCCTTGATATCCGAAATCCTGGCACCGGGAACTGCGACAAGCGCGTGGTTGATGCGCAGGAACGTCTCGCCAATGATATGCGCCCCAGAGTCAGGCAAAATGTGGTGAACATCCGCCACACGACCGGCCAGAGTGTTATCAATCGGAATCACCGCCAGATCGACATCACCATCGCGCAATGCACCAAATGCGCCCTCAAACGTCCGGCAAGGCACGGTTGTCGCACCGGGAAAGGCGCGCCGCGCTGCCTGATCGGAGTAGGCACCGTGCATTCCCTGAAAAGCGATACGTTGTTGGGCAGTCATCTGGTTGTTTCCTGATATCTAATATGATTTCCATGTCATGCCCCGCGGCTTTACCGCCAGACAAAACATAGAAAAGCCTAATTACGAGCCCAGCACAAGTCGTGCGCGTTCAAGGTCTTCCGGGGTGTCGACGCCAAGCGGTACGCCGTTCACAAGCGCAACCGCGATCACCATGCCATTTTCAAGTGCGCGCAGCTGCTCAAGCTTTTCACGCTTTTCAAGTTCGGCCGGTGGAAGACTTACAAACCGGTCAAGTGCTGCCCGGCGATAGGTGTAAAGACCGATATGATGGTAAAGCGGCCCGTCGCCATGCGGGGCCGTTGCCCGCGTGAAGTAAAGCGCACGCGCCACACGACCGGCACCAAAGGCCGCTACCGCCTTCACCACATTGGGATTTGTACGTTCTTCTTGCCGCGTGATTTCAGCCGCCAGAGTCGCGATGTCGACATTCGGATCGACAAGCGGCTCAAAAACCGCACGAATATCGGCTGCATCAATCGTCGGAAGATCACCCTGAACATTGACCACGGCGTCGTATTTTCCATCCGGGTCAAAGCTTTGCAACGCCTGATGCACCCGATCCGATCCGCTTGGCAAATCCGGATCGGTCAAAACGGCAATACCACCAGCCGCCGTTACCGCGTCGGCAATTTCCTGTTCGGCGCACGCGACGATAACCGGACCGATTCCTGCATCGGTTGCCCGGCGCCAAACATGAACAATCATCGGTTCGCCGTGAATATCAGCCAACGGCTTGTTGGGCAGGCGTGTCGATGCCATACGGGCAGGAATAACGACAACGGGGTTGCGCGGCGTAGTCATATAGGCCTCCGGTCTGGCTTGATCCTGCTTTGATCTCGCGCAAAGCGCGCGTCTGATCACCTGTGCAAGAAGCAATGTCGTGAATCGGCGGGACAATAGCCGGTTTTGGGGATTCTGCGAAAGACGGAATTGAATATGACGAAGGTATATCTCGTCTGTTTTCGCCTTTATGTTTAAGAAAGGTTGATGCAAATCTCTGAAACGTATAGTTTCCCTCCGACCGGTCTGACCTGCTGTCGCATGCGCGTTCTTGTGATCTTTAAGAGCGTTTTGGGGGCGCATGGGTCAGCTGTTAAAAAGAAACCTGAGAGTGATTAGGCTGTAGGGATCCCGTCATGAAAACGATGGAAATCAACAAGATCGTCGCCGGTGTTATCTGTGCTGTGCTTTTGGTTATAGTTGTTGGCAAGATCGGAAGTGCTCTTGTGCACCCCGAAGAACTGGAAACGCCCGTTTACCCGTTCTCCGAGGATCTGATGGCTGGTGCCAACGCACCGGCTGCCGCACCGGCAGAGCCGGCTGGACCAGAACCGATTTTTGCATTGCTGGCATCAGCTGACCTTGCCGAAGGCGAGAAAGTCTTCAAAAAATGCGCATCCTGCCACGACACCGAGAATGGCGGCCCGAACAAAACCGGCCCGAACCTTTATGGCATCGTCGGTAACAAGTTCGCCCACAAGGATGACTTCGCCTATTCCGACGCCATGGCGAACCATGGCGGAACCTGGGGCTGGGAAGAACTGAACCACTTCCTGTACAAGCCGCGCGATTATGTCGAAGGCACGAAAATGAGCTTCGGGGGTCTGAAAAAGGCCGAAGATCGCGCTGCTGTCATCGCATGGCTTAACAGCAAGTCGGACAATCCGCTGCCTTATCCTGATCCGGCAGAAGCCACCGCAGCTGAAGGCACCGACGCCGCAGCAGATGCAGCAGCAGATACCCCGGCCGAGGCCGCGGAGTCCAACGATGCCCCTGCTGAAGAAGCACCTGCCGCTGATGCACCGGCAGAGCCCGCAGCAGAGGGTGAAGCACCCGCCCAATAAAGGGGTGGGAAATTCACCGGATAATCGATTGATTTTTTACAGGGGACAGGTAACTGTCCCCTGTTTTCGTTTGCCACTAATCGTTTCAAAACAAGGAATGCGTTTTAATGGAAAATCTCGACCACTTTCTGGAGATCGCCCACAAACTGGCCGATACCGCCCGTCCGGTCGTACACCAGTATTACCGCACCCCTGTTGCCGTGGACGTCAAGGCCGATGCAAGCCCGGTGACCATTGCCGACCGCGAAGTTGAAACCGCGATGCGGGCAATCCTGATTGCGGAACTTCCCGATCACGGAATTCTTGGCGAAGAACATGGCCACCACAATATTGATGCCGATTTTGTCTGGGTCCTTGATCCGATTGATGGCACCAAGTCATTCATCGCTGGCAAGCCAAGTTTCGCAACACTTATTGCCCTGTGCCACAAAGGTGTTCCCGTTATTGGCATTATTGATCAGGCCATCACCAATGAACGCTGGGTTGGTGTTATGGGTCGCGCCAGCACAATGAATGGTGACGAAATCAACGCCCGCGAATGCGAAACGCTTGATGCTGCCACCTTCTTTACCACCGCACCGGAGCTGTTCCGCACCGATGCCTCCGCGCGCGCCTATAAGGCAGTTTCGAACAAATGTCGGCAGCCGATGTATGGCGTTGATGCCTATGCCTATGGGTTGGTTGCCCTTGGCTTTGCCGATACCGTGGTTGAATGTGGTTTGCAGGCCTATGATTTTTGTGCCCTTGTCCCGGTCGTCGAAGGTGCCGGTGGCGTTATGACCGATTGGCAGGGCAAGCCGCTGACGATTTTCAGTGACGGTTCCGTCATCGCGAGTGGCGACGCCCGATGCCATCAGGACGTTCTTTCGACCATCCGGGCAGCAACGGTCTGATCTCTGTGCCCGCTTTCCGTTAGGCCGCATCATGTTCGAATGGGTCATCATCCTGTTTCTGGGAACCGGACTGCTTTACGGCCTGCAATCGCGCAGGCTGCAACGGCGTAACATATCCTCGCCGATGATGATGGTTATAACCGGTGCGTTGATCGCATTGCCATTGGGCATATGGCACGAAGCACCCCTTGCCCCGTTCGCTGATCGCATCCATTTCGCCACCGGGTTTTCCGAAATGACGCTGGCGATCATTCTGTTTCTTGATTCCGCTGTCCTTGACTATCGCAAGGAAAAACCTGCCATACGGCTTGCCAACCGGTTGCTCCTGATCGGGTTGCCGTTGACCATCGGTGTGACATGGGCTTTCATCATTGGCCTTCACCCTTCCATCGGGATTCTTCCGGCACTGATCCTTGCCCTGATTGCAAGCCCGACCGATGCGGCCCTTGGCCGACCGGTATTGGAAAACAAATCGGTTCCCGATCCGATCAGACAGGGGATCAATATCGAAAGCGGTCTGAATGACGGGCTGGTTTTACCAATATTCACAGCCGTTGTATTGCTCGAAGCCGACCTTGTCGGTGAAGGCAGCAACAACTGGCTGACCGAGGCGATCATCGAAATTTCCGTCGGGGCCGGGGTCGGACTTCTGGCTGGCTATGTCATCGGCCAGATCGTCAATCACGCGGTTACCACCAACACCATCCTTGACCGGTTCGAACGCTTGCTTGGCGTGCTTTCAGCACTTTTCATCTTCTTCCTGTCTGAGAAGCTCGGCGGAAACGGCTTTGTCGCGGCCTTCGCTGGTGGTCTTGCATTGAACATATTCTCCGAAAAGGTCCGCGAAACTATCGAAAGCTTTGGCGAAGCAGAATCAGAACTACTTACCATGCTGACCTTCTTCATTTTCGGTCTGGTGGTTATCCCGGCTGTGTATCAGCTTTGGACATGGGAGATGCTGATCTTCTCGATTGTCAGCCTCGCGATCCTGCGCCCGCTTTGTGTCTGGATTTGCATGATCGGCAGCCCCTATAGTCTGGCGGAAAAACTCTATGTCGGCTGGTTTGGCCCACGCGGCATCGCGTCGGTGATTTACCTGCTGATCATGATCACCATGATCGATCCGAAGGGCTATGAATCCCTTATTGCTGCCGCCGTCATGATCGTCGCCATCAGCGTAACCGCACATGGTCTGTCGGCTGCCCCGCTTTCAAATATGCTGGTGCGTCACCTTGCAAAAAAAGGCGCCCGGTCCTGAGGATATCCCAGCCGGGCGCAAGTCTTGGTTTGCAGTAAGAGAGCTCTGGATGGAGTGCAAAATCCAGAGGGCCCGGCTACCAATCCGGACCAAGGACCTTTGCGCCTGAATGCAAAAGCCCGGCATCGTCATCCTTCCCAACCGGTTGGGAACGAAGGGTGACGAATTCGATTATCAACGCTCGGTCAGCGCCAACCGGACACCCAACGCGATAAACATCCCGCCAAGAGAACGTTGCAGCCAGATACCGAGCGCCCCGTTAGCCCGAAGGCGGGTTGCGGCAAATCCGATGGCAAACACCACGACCGTCTCGACACAAAAACCGATGACATTCACCAGGGTACCAAGCACCAGAAATTGGATCGCACCATCCCCCGCCGCCGGGTTAACAAACTGGGGCAGAAACGCCATAAAGAAAATCGCGACCTTAGGATTAAGGACATCGATCATCGCGCCCTGACGCCATGCGTGAAACGCTGTCATGGTGGGTATCGGAGTCCGCTTTACCGCAGATATTTCAGATGCCGCATCATCCGGACCACGTTTGGCAAAACTGCTGCGCAAGGCACCAATCCCCAGCCACACCAGATATGCCACACCAACCCATTTCACCACCGAGAATGCCAGTGTTGATGTGGCCAGAATGGCCGAAAGCCCAAGGGCTGCGGCAACCACATGGACAAACGCACCGGAACAAACGCCAAGACTGGAAAACACCCCGATCTTGCGACCATGGATCGCGGTCTGGGCACTGATATAAGCCAGATCAGGCCCGGGCGAGATATTGAGCAACAGGGCGGCAATCAGAAACGGCGTATATTGGATCAGAAGATCGGCCATCACGCATCGACCTCCAGGCAATAGTAAACCAGATCCATCGAAAGTGACTTGGCACCGGCCTCGATCAGCATGGAATGAAGCTGCCCGCGATGATGTGTTTGGTGGTTGAACATATGCGCCAAGACAATCTCGCGCGGCAGTGTATATGCCCCGGCCAGCATCGATTGATAGGACAGATCACTTGCCAATGTGTCCGCGTCAAGTTGTTCGGTAAAGGCGATGATTTTGGCATCCTGTGCCTTACGCGCGGTTCGGAATTCTGAAAATCCGGCGTACAGCACGGCATCAAGCGCCAGACGTTCAGGCACCCCGACCAGACGCCCCAACCACAGACGATCCGCCACCAAAAGATGGTTCAGTGTCTTGATGATCGACGGGAAAAAAGCAGCCCGCGGGGCGGTAAGTTCGCCCGCTTCAAGACCCGCACATGCGTCCAGAATATGCTGGTTCGCCCACGCATTATAATTGGCCATGCGTTGAAAGTAGGCAACTCCGTTCATAATATTTCATCCATCTTGATTCCGCCTCCCCCCGTCACTTCAAAAGCTTTATCCGGCCTTTGCGTCACAGGGGCTTGTCGTCTGGTTAGCACCACCTGTCGCATCTGCTGTTGTGTTCATGGCAAGGACGGGCGGTTTGGGCATCCGTTTGGTCAGGATCACGATATTACCCAGCAAAGTCAGGCCAACGCCTAGAACGATATTGCTGTCCCAGACAAATCCTTCAAACCAGGTCGACAGTAATAGCGCTACTACCGGAAACATGACGGAACTGTATGCCGCGCGATCCGGGCCGATCTTGCCCAGAAGTGTCAGATAGGAGCCAAACGCCAGAACCGAGCCAAACAGGGAAAGGTAAATCAGCGCAGCGACAAAGGACGGACTGGTGTCAAAGGTAAACGGAATACCGGTAACAAGGATGTATCCGATCAACAGGATCGAGCCATACATCATGCCATAAGCATTCGCCTGAAGGACCGGAATGCCGCGCGCCTGATTGCGCGCCGATGCCATATTTCCAAGCGACGCGATATAGCTGCCCGCAAGCGAAACCAGCAACCCAACGCTACCACCTGCTGCCAGATCAAACGTTGCAAGATCGCGCGCAAACACCAGCGAAATCCCGCCAAGCCCGATTGCCGCCCCGATCAATGTCCGGGTTTCCGGGCGTCGCTTGAAAAAGATCGCACCATTAATCATGTTCATGATCACGATGGTCGAAAACACTACCGCCAGAAGACCCGACGTCAAATGCGCACTTGCGATGTAAATCAGTACGTAATTCAGCGAAAACAGGCATATGCCAAGGGCCGCCATAAACACATGATCACGCAGGGAATAGCGCATAGGCAAACGGCGGATAACACACCATGCCATCAAAATTACTGCCGCCAGGACAAAACGATAGGCAACAGCCAGTTCCGGCCCGACCGAAAGCTGATACTGGATTGCGATCCAGGTGCTTCCCCAGATCAGAACGACAACACTATATAATCCAAGCGGGCCCATGACGGCACTCCAACGAAATCAATCGTTGGTATTTAGGGCAGTTTTTGCCAAACAGACAAACCAGCAAAACTCATCTATCCATTAGACATACTAATGGACTTTCCGTCCCATCCCTAAGATTTATCGCTTTTTCCCGATTCTGCCCGCACCGGCCCGATATCATCATTTTCGCCATCATTGGCGGCATCGTCGACAATCGACATGTCATCTCCGGGTTCTTTGGCGTCATCGGTATCAAGAACATCATCACCACGCTTCTTGCGCATTTTTTCGCGCAGGCGACGACGCTGCCATTCCTTCCAGATTGCCAGCAATTCTGTGCGCGAATGGAACATCGGCAGATGGCGTTTGGGCTTGACCGGTTTCTGTTCGACCGCCATGCCAACTTCGACAATCTCGTGCGTATCATCGATCCGACGAACAATCAGTTCAACCATGCCATAGGCAACCCGGTCCCCAGGTTCGATATCGCCCGAAAGGTTGCGTTCAAGGATTTCGGCAACGGTCGCCTCTTCGTCCGCGTCCCCAACCACAAAGCCATACAAACGGCCAAGATCGGCAATACGGGTATCGGGTGGGAAACTGAAATCACCAAACAGGTCGACGTCATTTGCCCCCTCGGCCGGACCGGCGAACAATTGATCAAGCAGTTCGACATGGCGCGGTGGGGTAATGATATAAACCTGATCACCGCCTTCGATGCGCCCGGCACTGTGCGGGCGTAACGATTTGCCATCGCGCAAAATCAGGCTCGGCCGTGCCCAGCGCGGAATGCGTTGCCCGGTTGCCACCGCACTTTCGCTGTGAACGCGATAAACGACAATTTCCTGATTGGCGTTGCCCGGCAGTTCAAGGTCGATACGATCGACCGGCCCGTGTCGCGGCGGAATCATAATGCCCAGCCAGCGCGCCATCAGCCGGATTGTCCACCCCTGCAACAGCAGCGACGTGATCACAACAATAAAGGCCGTGTTGAAAAGAAGCTGGCCATATTCAACACCTTCCACCATCGGCACGATCGCAAGCAGGATGGAAACCGCCCCGCGCAAACCAACCCATGAAATAAAAGCGGTATCATTGCGTGAGAAGTTGAAGAACATCAGGCAAAGCCATACCGCAACCGGGCGGGCGACAAACACCAGTACAAGCGCCAGAATAACCCCGGGAATGATCACATCACCAAACTGTGACGGTGTTGCAAGCAACCCCATGGTGACAAACATCACGATCTGCGCCAGCCAGGTGGTTACGTGCTGGAACCGGCGCACCCCGACACTCATGCGCATCTGACTGTTGCCAGCATAAAGACCGGCGACATAAACTGCCAAAAAGCCGCTGCCACCAACGATACTGGTTGCGCCAAAAAGGCTAAGCGCGCAGGCAAGCGTTACAATCGGAACAAGTGCGGGTTCAAGCTTGACCCGGTTGATCATCTGGACGATGGCCATGCCACCCAGAAGACCCAAAACAGCCCCAAGTCCGATTTGCAGAACAAACCGTTCAAGCAGTTCCAGCGCCAGATTATCCCCGCCGCCCTGCATGATCAGTTCGACCAGCGAAATGGTCAGAAACACCGCCATGGGATCGTTCGAACCGGACTCGACTTCAAGTGTGCTGCGCGTACGGTCGCGCAAATTTATCCCGCCCACCCGCAAAAGGAAAAACACCGCCGCCGCATCCGTCGAACTGACAATCGCCCCGAACAACAAGGCCACCAGCCATGGCACATCAAGCACAAGCCAGGTGACCCCGCCAACGACAAACGCGGTCAACATGACCCCGACCGTCGCCAGTACGAGCGAGGGTGCGGCTGCAATCTTCAAGGTTCGAAGCTGGGTTTCAAATCCGCTATCAAACAGGATCATCGCAAGCGCAATGGACCCGATAAAATAAGCCAGCGGCGCATTATCGAAATTGATGCCGCCAATCCCGTCCTCGCCAGCACCAAGGCCGACAAACAGGAAAACAAGCAACAAGGGTGCACCAACCCGGAAACTGATCAGACTGGTAAAGACCGCAACAACGACCAGAACCGATGCAATCAGGATCACCAGATTCATCGATTCGATCATACTCGCGTCTCCATCCTGTTTGTCATTATCGTGAGACAGGTCGAAAAACCCGTCAGGTTCCTGTCAAATGTTTTCCAAGACAGGAAAGTTTGAAATGCGTTACGGCAACTCATCTTGCAATGATGTGCTTAAAGCGCGCAAAGGCGGCATTCTTGCGGCAGGATTACCCGATATTTGGTCAAATATCAGGCAAATGAAATCAATTCTCTCCACCGGTTATAATTCAGCACAGCCAATCATTTATCGCCATCAAGCATTGCCGGAACAAAGCCGGTTTCTTTGGCTGTAGACAGGGCAATTTCCGGAATAACCTCGACCACGCCGGGGACTTCCTTGATCGTATCCGTCACAAAGCTTTCAAGATGAGAAGTATCGCGCAGGCGCAATTTCAACAGAAAATCAAATCGGCCGGTCATGTGATGACATTCAAGAACCTCGTCTGCCTTGATCAGCGACTTGACCAGTTTCTTGTTTCCCTTGGCCGGGTCGGTGCGCAACCAGACCATTGCGGTAAGTGCGCGACCAATCGCATTGCCGTCAACTTCGACGCGGTAAGCCTTGATAACCCCCTGTTCGCGCAATTTGCGCACACGGTCATTCACCGCCGAAACAGAAAGGCCGACCTTCGTCCCCAGCGCCGAATAAGACAAAGACGCGTCATCCTGCAAAATGTCGATCAACTTGCGATCAATGGCATCCATAAAACATCCCCCTGAAGAATTTTTATCAATATCAGACGATCTTACACGAAAACTGTGTAGGCATGAAACTTTCGGGTCGCCATCAACAAATGGTAGGACTATTTCGCTGATCAAGACTGGATTTTTTATAAAATCAGTCTTATTCGTTGATGATCATGCATCTTTTTCGTGTTTCTCGGGATGACGATGCGCTTCGCGGCGCCCTTTTAATGACCGGTGCTGCAATCCTTTTTGCGGCGATGGCGGTGCTTATCCGCTACATCACACGCGAAGTTCATCCCTTCGAAGCAGCTTTTTTCCGTAATCTGTTCGGGTTGATCCCAATGATCCCCTGGATGCTGCGCGACCGGTTGGTTGGTCTGCGTACGCTGAAACTGAAATTGCATTTCATCAGGGCGGTCATCGGACTGGCCGGAATGCTATGCCTGTTTTCGGCACTTGCCATTGCCCCGGCGGCACAGGTGATTGCAATCAATTTCACGGTCCCGATCCTGACCACCATCCTTGCTGCCCTGATCCTTCATGAAACCGTCAGGGCGCGCCGCTGGACGGCTGTGGCACTCGGCTTTATTGGCGCAATGATCATTGTGCGTCCGATCGGACAAACGCTTGAAACCGGTGCGATCCTTGCCCTTCTGGCGACCCTGTTTACTGCCTTTGCCGTAACAACGGTCAAGATGCTCTCGCGCAGTGAAAGTGCCAACGCCATCGTGACATGGATGGGCATGATCATGACGCCCCTGTCACTGATCCCGGCCCTTTTCTTTTGGCAAAATCCGACATGGGAACAGCTTGGGGTACTTCTTGCAATCGCTGTTCTGGCGACTGCGGGACAACAGCTTTTTGTGCGCGCCAATCGCACGGCCGACCAGTCCTATGTCATGGCCTTCGATTTCCTGCGTCTGCCATTTGTCGCGGCCCTTGCCTTCATCATGTTTGGTGAAACCGTCGATTTCTGGACCTGGGCCGGGGCGTCGCTGATCATTGGCTCAACCCTTTATATCGCGCGCCGCGAAGCTGTTCTGGCCAGAAAGGAAAAGCGCCGCCGCCGTATGCCGACAACGGCAGCCGCGGATTCTCAGGCGATCCCGGTCACCAAGGCAAAAACCATCAACCCGCCCGAAGATCCGGAAAGCACCCCCGAAAGCAAAGCAGGCCGCATTGATGCGTAGGTGGTTCAACAGCCTGCCCCCCTATCTTCAGGCATCTGTTTTCGCCGTGATTGCATCGCTTATGGCCGCCCTTTTTTCGGTGATTGTCCGCATAGCAACCCGTGAAATCGATCCGCTGCAGGCTGTTTTCTTTCGCAACTTATTTGGGCTTCTTTTCATCGCTCCCATCGCGCTCCGGTCCGGTTTTGCACAGCTGAAAACACAGCGGATGCCGCTGTTTCTGTTGCGCGCCTTGCTGTCGATGGGGGCCATGAGCTTCTGGTTCTCCGCCATTGCCTATATGCCGCTGGCCGAAGCAACGACGCTGAACTTCACCGTCCCGCTGTTTGGTACCGTCCTTGCCGCGATATTTCTGGGTGAAGCGGTTCGAAAATACCGCGTAGCCGCCCTTCTGGCAGGCTTTATCGGTGTCGTCATCATTATCCGCCCCGGCAGCGAAACCATGCAACTGGCAAGCCTTCTGCCAATTGCAGCCGCCCTTTGCATGGCCAGCGCAGGGTTGACGATCAAGTCGCTGTCCAAAACTGAAAACAGTACAACCATCGTGCTTTACATGATGCTGTTGACCACGCCACTGACATTCATCCCCGCGCTCCTCGTCTGGCAGACACCAAGCCTGCAGGCGCTTGGTTTGATGGCACTGGGTGCGTTTATCGCCAACATCACCCAGATCTGTAATACCAATGCTTTTCGAATATACGATTACAGTTTCGTCGTCGGCTTCAACTATCTGCGCCTGCCCTTTGTTGTCGCCATCGCCTTGGTCATGTTCGGTGAGGTCCCTGAAATCTGGCTGTTGCCCGGTGCGGGTTTGATCATCGGGTCCGCACTGTTCATTGCACGGCGCGAAGCCAAACTCGCCAAAGAAGCAAGACGGATCAATCGCGGCCCGTCAGCCGCGGCGATTGACCTTGACCCACCCCCGTCACGCGATAATCGACAAAATATTAATGGGTCAGAGCGCAGATGAAAAACTGGTTCAAAAACCAACCCGCCACGGTACAGGCCAGTTTTTATGCCCTATCGGCAGCGATTCTTGCAGCCTGCTTCACATTGACAATTCGTTTTGCCACCGAGGAACTTCACCCCTATCAGGCTGTATTCCTGCGGTTTCTGTTCGGACTGCTGATGATCGCACCAGTAGTTATGCGCGGTGGATTCGCCCCCTTACACACCAAACGCCTGCCACTTCTTGGATTGCGCGGTATTCTGTCGGCATCGGAAATGTGTTTGTGGTTCTTGGCGGTGCTTTATCTGCCACTGGCCGAGGCCACGACACTTAACTTTACCGTCCCGTTATTTGGCACCATTCTGGCCGCGCTGATCCTTCGCGAAACCATCCGCATTCACCGTTGGCTTGCCGTTTTTGTCGGATTTATTGGTGTTGGGTTGATCATTCAGCCCGGAACGGCCGCCATGCAACCGGCAAGCCTTCTGCCAATTGCCGCAGCCATCTGCATGGCAAGTGCCGGGCTCATCACCAAGCGACTGGTTGCCACCGAAAGCACCACCGCCCTTCTGTTTTACCTGATGCTGATTACAACGCCAGTTTCCTTAATTCCGGCCCTGTTTGTCTGGCAAACGCCAAGCTGGCATGTGCTTGGCCTGATAGTGCTGGCGGCCGCGATGATGAACGTCATGCAGGTTTGCAATGTCAAAGCTCTGCAATTTGCCGATTACAGCTTCTTTGTCGGATTTTCCTATTTGCGCCTGCCGATCATCGCCATTCTGGCCCTGATCCTGTTTGGCGAAGTCCCCGACATCTGGATATTTCCCGGTGGCGCCCTGATTATCGCAGCGGCAGTCTATGTTGCCTTGCGTGAACGCAAAATTGCCTGAACAGCAAACCTGAACAGTTCGAAAACCACCCGGCCAGCCGGGACCACACCCACACCGCAACATCCAAACTCTTCCCCTTGAACTCAGACGGTCAAATGCCCTTGCCCGATAAACAAATAATTTGGTATAGAATTACCTATTATTTGTTTATCGGGATCAAAACAGGGAATTTCATGTCATGCAGGTCAAGGGATCCATTGCCATTGTCACCGGGGCCGCATCGGGCCTGGGCGCCGCCACCGCGCGCGTGCTTGCAGCCGCCGGGGCAAAGATTGCGGCCTTTGATCTGAATGAAGCAGGCGCCAAAACAACAGCAGTCGAACTTGACGGCATCGGTTACAAGGTTGATGTATCAAACGCCAAAAGCGTCGAAGACGCGATTTCCGACGTTATCAAGACCCAAGGCATTCCATCCATTTTGGTCAATTGCGCAGGCATCCTGCAAGGCGAACGCATTGTTGGTCGCGAAGGCCCGGCAGATCTTGATGCATTTGCGCGCGTGATCAATGTCAATCTGATCGGGACATTCAACATGATGCGCGTTGCCGCAACCGCCATGAGCCGCAATGAACCGACCAAAGGTGGTGAACGCGGGGTTATCGTCAATACCGCATCCATCGCCGCCTACGAAGGTCAGATCGGACAGGCCGCTTATTCGGCATCCAAGGGCGGCGTTGCCGCGATGACCTTGCCAGCAGCGCGCGAACTGGCCCGGCACGGCATCCGTGTCGTTTCGATTGCTCCGGGCATGTTTGGCACGCCCATGGTCACCGCCCTGCCCGACGACATGCAGCAGGCACTTGCGGCCAACATTCCCTTCCCCAAACGCCTTGGCGATCCGGCGGAATATGGCCGATTGGCCCTACATATATGTGAAAATGAAATGATTAATGGCGAAACGATCCGCATCGATGGCGCGGTAAGGCTGGAGCCCAAATAAGCCAGCCCCCCAAACGGGAACCGCTGCCACGAAAAACGCCCTGCCAGTCCCGCAATGGCAGGGCGTTTATTTTCCAGCTTTGATCAAGGATCAGCCCCTATCGTCCGACACGGCACCTAGTGGGCGATAACCGTTTCGGCAAAAGTCGCCAGATCGATGTCTTTTTGTGTCACGCCACCCGCGTCGTGAGTTGTCAGCGTGACCCCCACCTTGTTATAAACATTGAACCATTCCGGGTGGTGATCCATCTTTTCGGCCTGTATCGCGATGCGCGTCATGAAACCAAATGCCGAATTGAAATCACCGAACATGTAAACCTTGCCGATTGATAACCCGTCTTCTGCCAGTTTCCAGCCATCGAGTTTAACAAGCGCAGCTTCGATGGCGGTTTTGTCCAGTTTGCTCATTGTGACCTCCTGCTTTTTGCTTGATCCCATTTGACCATGACACCGGAAACTTGCCAAATATTGAACGGTGCAAAGCAGTCCCTACTTCAAAAGGCAATGCACACGTTCACGCAACACCGGTAAAAGGTCACTTTCAAACCACGGGTTCTTTTTGATCCAGCCGGTATTGCGCCAGCTTGGATGCGGCATCGGCAGTAACCCGTCTGGCAAATACTCGGCAAATAGATGTACCGTTTCGGTCATGCTTTTTGCCCGGCGCGGGCCAAGATAACGTTCCTGCGCATACTGCCCGATCAGAAGTGTTAATCCAACATCGGGCAAATGTTTTAGCAATGCATCATGCCATGTCGGTGCACATTCGGGGCGCGGTGGCAAATCACCACCACGTTCAAACCGGCCGGGATAACAAAATCCCATAGGCATGATGGCAAGCTTGCCCGGATCATAGAAATCCTCAACCGGCATTTGCAGCCAATCGCGCAACCGGTCCCCCGATGCATCATTCCACGGCAGCCCGGTTTCATGCACCTTCGTCCCCGGTGCCTGCCCGATCACAAGGATTCTGGCACCCGCCGCCATCCGCACGACAGGTCTGGGGCCCAGGGGCAATGCACTTTCGCATATCCGACAGGCCCGGACATTGACCAGAAGATCGTCAAGTGCGGGGTCACCACCCGGCGGATCGATTTCGGGAAGCCTGCCGGTTAATCCGGCCATTGCATGCTCCTGTTTTGAGGTATCGAACTATGCGTCGGGAAGTTCGCCACCGGCAACAACCCATTCCTCGGCCATGGCGTCGCGATACCATTCCACCATTTCAGGCAATCCAAGAATGGTTTCCATATAGGCATTACCGATGGGATCAAGCGACACGTCATAAGTTTTGAACCGGGTCACCACCGGCGCAAACATCGCGTCTGCAATCGAAAAATGCCCAAAAAGGAAGTCTCCCCCCTGACCAAACTGCGTGCGGCATGTTTTGAGAATCTCGCAGATGCGCGCGATTTCTTTTTCGACGATCTCGCTTCGGCCACGCCCGGGCAATGTTTTGCGTAAGTTCATCGGCATGTTGCTGCGGATCGCACCAAACCCGCCATGCATTTCAAGCGAGACAGACCGCGCAATCGCCCTCACATCAAGATCAAGCGGCCACAACATCGCATCAGGTCGACTGTCCGCAAAATATTCCAGAATACTCAACGCTTCCCAAATGGTTTTCCGGCCATCAAAAAGTGCGGGGACCTTTTTGCTCGGCGAGACGACTTCGGCCTTGGCATGCCATTCTTCGCTATAAAGCGGGATCAGCTTTTCCTCGAAATCGATCCCTGCCACACGCAGGCCCAGCCACGCGCGAAGCGACCACGAAGAATAGTTTTTATTACCGATATACAGAATGGGGCGCGTTTCCATAGGAAGGTATCCTTCATTCAAACCAAAAGGGGGCGGCCAACACACTATCGGGCTATTCAAAACCCGGTTCAAGGCCGTTCAGTCACCGGGCCGTGCTCGGTTTTGGCGATCCGGCAAATGATCATTCAAGGTCTGCCAATCAATGTCGCAGTCACCCAGCACATCCCGAATTATATTTCCGGATGCGGGGTTTTCTTTTGGGCGATTGCCGATTGACGGTGGCATCCGTAAGATCGAAGTCATATCTCGCAATAACAGGCCTAAACAGACTGCCTGCTCAAGAGCCCCACCACTCTCGCCAACACGTCACCACAAGGGAAGTATCAAATTGTTCGATCACATTATCTCGTCTGAAAAGCCCTCCAACCCGGTCCGCATCACGGCAGTTCAAGAATCCGATTTCAAAAAATGGCTCGGCAAACAGTCCGATGCTCATCAGGCATGGATTGCCTCGTCCGGCTATGACGGCAAACGCGGCACCCATCTTGCCCTTGCCGGTGACGCGGGTACCTATCAGACCATCGTGATCAGCTATGTCGACGATGCCAAAACCCAGTGGGATTTTGCTGGACTTCCGACTGCCCTGCCCGCGGGTGAATATATCCTGACAGATGATGTTACAAAAAATGATGCCATATGCGAAAAGGCCGTTCTTGGTCTTTACCTTGGCGGGTATCGTTTTGATCGCTACCGCAAATCAGAAGCCAGCACCGCGAAACGTGCGCTATTTGCCATTCCGTCAAACGATGCGACCAAACGTGCTGAAAATATCGCGCGTGGTATCGGACTTGCACGCGACCTGATCAACATTCCGGCCAATGATATGGGGCCGGAAGAACTCGAAGCCGCAGCACGTCGCCTTGGCGAAGAGTTTGGCGCAAAGGTGACGAGCATCATTGGCGAAGACCTGAACAAACGCAATTTCCCGGCGATCTACACGGTTGGCAAAGGCAGCGATCGTGCCCCCCGCCTGATTGATCTTCATTGGGGTGATGAGAACGCGCCCAAGGTCACACTGGTCGGCAAGGGTGTCTGCTTTGACACCGGCGGCTATGACCTCAAACCGTCAAGCAACATGCTTCTGATGAAAAAGGATCTGGGGGGATCGGCACAGGTTCTTGGTCTGGCCCGTATGATCATGGCATCGGGTCTTCCGGTGCGCCTGCGTGTTCTGATCCCGGCTGTTGAAAACATGGTTTCGGGCAAGGCATACAGGCCAAGCGACATCCTTCAGACCAGGAAGGGCATCACCGTCGAAGTTGGCAATACCGATGCCGAAGGTCGCCTGGTTCTCTCCGATGCCCTGACCGAAGCCGCGGCCGAGGATCCCGAAATCCTGCTTGATTTCGCAACTCTGACCGGGGCTGCACGTGTTGCACTGGGCCTTGGCCTGCCGGCACTGTTTTCCAACAATGACGACCTTGCCAATGGCCTTCTGGAAAATGGTCTGGCGCTGAATGATCCGATGTGGCGCTTGCCGTTGTGGGATGATTATCGTCCGATGCTCGATAGCAAGGCGGCCGACATGAACAACATTTCCGGTTCGCCCTATGGCGGTGCGATCATTGCGGCTCTGTTCCTTGATCGCTTCGCCGAAGGTGCAAAAGCCTGGGCCCATATCGACCTGATGGCGTGGAATCCTTCGGCACGTCCCGGACGTCCCGAAGGCGGCGAAGCCCAAGGAATCCGGGCCGCTTTCAAGCTCATTGCGGATCGTTACGGAAAGTAAACATTTCGATTTTCCCAATTAGACCTTTGACATCCGCGCAGGGGTCAGGTAGACAGATTACGTATTCGTAACAAATTAATTGTTGGGCACAGGCATGTCGATCGAGATCAAACCGTCTCAGGCGCTTGACCTTTGGCGTATCGCGATTGTTGAAAGCGTGCGTCGGGACTCTCCCGACCTATCGGCTCGCCAGATGGCCCTTATGCTGACTGTTTATCTGACCCCGGCCCCGCATACCGTTCGGGGCCTTTCCGACGCCCTGAATATCTCCAAACCAGCGATTACACGTGCGCTTGACCGCCTCAGTTCACTGGGCATGGTCAAACGCAAGGTCGACGAAGATGATCGTCGCTCCGTTCTGATTCAGCGCACTGTGAAGGGTTCTGTCTTCCTGCGCGAATTTGGCGATATTATCGTGTCCGCGGGGAAGAAAACCGAATAGATCGATCTCTTGATCCGATGACGTTCGGGTCTCGTGGCAGTAGGTCAGGCGAAATTGAATTGATATTCTGTCGCCAATAGCTGGTCTGAATACCAAAGGTCGGGAAATGGGACAGAAAATCTGTCCTAAAGCTAAAACTCTCCCTTCTCATACGTAAGAATAGGCATCAAACAGACCAGTTGGTTTGTTCGAAGCTTCTGTATTTCGTCAAACAGAATATATTTTTAGTATTTAATATCAAAACGTTACTGACAATCACCTGTATCACGAGCCCAAAACACGCAGCTTTGACGCCAAGAAATAATACCCGATCCAACTTTCGGCCTAGCGGGTCCGCGCCACGCTTTCAGGCATGTCAATCAGGGACAAAAGCAGGGCGGCAACAATCAAAACACCGCCACTGATCCGGCCAATCGTGTTTTTTCCACCACGTTTCAACAACCATGGCATCAGTCTTGCGGCACCAAACGCATACATCATTACGAATGTGTAATCAAAAATCACAAACGTGATCCCAAGGATCACCAATTGCGACCAAAGGTCCACCGAAGGATCGATGAACTGCGGGAATAATGCACCAAAAAACGCGATCGCTTTCGGGTTACCCGCTGCAACCAGAAAACCTTCGCTAAACAACCGACGTTTTCGTACCGGCTCAAACCCTGTTCTGATTTTTATTTCGGTATCGTTATCATTTCTTGATGCCTTGGGTTTTCGCAGGATTGCCGTCAGACCGATGACAATCAGGAACGCGACGCCGCACCATTTGACAACGCCAAACGCCGTCACCGATGTCGCCAGCAACGCCCCCAAGCCAACCGCGGCAATCACCATCTGGATCATGTTTGCGGTCACATCACCAAGGGCGGTAATCATGGTCGGGCGCGGTCCATAACGTAACGAATGCGACATGCCGATCAGGACACTGGGCCCGGGCGTTGCCACCATAAGCGATACAAGTGCGCAAAAGCTGAGCCATGTTTCAATCGACATTTCATTCCACGGATTACGTCAATCAAGACGGAATATCACGCCCATGTCACCATACAAGTGCACTCTGTGCACTGCTGGCATCTGCCGATCAGGCATCCTGAAAACAGGTAACCCGGCAATGGATCACACCGAACAAAAACCATTCGGGTAAGGAGAAGGAAATTGTTTTGAATTACCGATACGGTATCGGCGGGTATGCCTTTAGGCGGGCGAAATAACCTTAGCGGCCCGGCTTCTTGTCGCCGGGCCAGTTATCATAAAATTTGCGCACCTGAACCGAACGAATTGATTCTGGCGGCACGATGCCGCGTGCGGTTGCCAGAAGCCGGCTCTGAAGTGCTGCAAAATACCTATTGGTTGTTGGACGGAACGGAGAGAACGGTGGCTCGGATTTGATTTCCTCGCCCTTTTCTTTCGCCGCTTCTAAGGCTTCTTTTTCTGCTTCTAGTTCTTCTGGTGTTTTGGGCGGCGGTGGTGCAATCAGCTCCGGCCCGTTATAGACAAAACCACGTTTGCCTGCTTCAAGTTTCTCGTATCGGTTCTGGGTATCGCGATACATGATGCGTTGCAGATCTCGCAGGAACGCATTCAATAATTTTGGCTCTGCCTGCTCGATGACCGCACGATCAGCAACACTTGATGCTTCAAGCCAGACATAGAACACCATTTGCCGGATCGCGCCGCTCTTGGGCAAAACAACGGTAAGCGCAATTGAATCCGGTTCGATCACCGTTTCCGGAATTTGCGGTTCTTTTGGCTCGGCACTTTCAGACGGCTTTGCGTCCTCTTGCCCACCGCCCGATGCCTGTGCATCCGGACCAAACAGCGCAATCCCGATCATCATCGCCAAAAGCGATTTGAAAAGGCAGTTCCTGAACGCTTTCGGTTTTCTTGCCGGTTCGGTCATGAACAGTTTGCTTTCAGCCCGTTATTAATTTTACGCAATACCCAACGAACGCCAATTGTCCCGTCAAGTTCCGATTTGGGGTCAGCTCTGCACAAGCTCCAGCCCCGCAGCACGCAAATCAAGCGCTGCTGCCAACAAAGCCTTTGTATAGGATTCTTTCGGATTTTCAAAGACTTCGTCGGCATTTCCGCTTTCGACAAGCCGCCCGCCCTGCATCACCATCACCCGATGCGAAAGCGCACGCACAACCCGAAGGTCATGGCTGATAAACAGATAGGCCATCTTGTGTCGCGCCTGAAGATCGCGCAAAAGATCAACAATCTGCGCCTGTACAGACATATCAAGTGCCGAGGTCGGTTCATCAAGCACCATAAAACGCGGCTTTAAAACAAGTGCACGCGCAATCGAAATACGCTGGCGCTGTCCGCCGGAAAATTCATGTGGATACCGGTCCATCGCATTTACCGGCAAATCAACTTCGCGCAGGGCTTCGGCAATGCGTTCGGTACGCTCCTGCCGCGACATTTCCGGATGATGGATTTCAAGCCCTTCGCCCACGATCTGGCTGATTGACATCCTCGGGCTCAGGGATCCGAAAGGGTCCTGAAACACCACCTGCATGTCGCGGCGCAGGGCCCGCAAATCCGCCCCGGAAAACTGCCGCACATCTTTACCGTCAAACCAGATATCACCGGTGGACGACAAAAGCCGCAAGATCGCCATCGCCAGTGTCGTTTTGCCCGATCCGCTTTCGCCGACAATACCCAGCGTCTCGCCCTGCCTCAGGGTAAGCGATATATGGTCTACAGCATCAAGGTAATATTCCGGACGCCCCAAAATCCCCTTCTTACCAATCGGGAACCGCACCAGAATCTCATTGGTTCGGATCAGTTCCTTTGCATTTTCGGGCAATGGCGGGGCATTACCACTTGGCACTGCCGCCAGAAGCTTTTGGGTATAAGGATGCTGCGGATTGTCAAAAAGCCCCCGGCCTGTGCCGCGCTCAACCACCTCGCCATCCTTCATGACGCAGACATTATCGGCCATCTTCTGCACGATCTGAAGATCATGGGTAATCAGCAACAAACCCATGCCAAGCTTGGCCTGCAAATCCTTCAATAATTCAAGTATCTGCGCCTGAATGGTTACATCAAGGGCCGTGGTTGGCTCGTCGGCAATCAGCAATTCCGGTTCATTTGCCAATGCCATGGCAATCATCACGCGCTGGCGCTGTCCACCCGATAATTCATGCGGCAATGCTTTAAGACGCGAGGCCGGATCGGGAATACCCACCAGATCAAGCAGCTCAAGAATACGCGCCCGTGCTTTGGCACCGCGCAATCCCTTATGAAGCAGCAACACCTCGCCGATCTGCTTTTCGATATTGTGCAGCGGGTTTAACGATGTCATCGGTTCCTGGAAAATCATTGCAATCCGGTTGCCCCGAATTTGTCGCAGAATTTTCGCATCCGTTCCGACCATTTCCTGCCCGTCAAACAGGATAGAACCACCCGGGTGGCTGGCCCGCGGATAGGGCAGCAATTGCAGGATGGAAAGTGCGGTCACCGATTTACCCGATCCGCTTTCCCCCACAAGCGCCATGGTCTCACCACGCTTCATGGTGAACGAAACGCCTTTGACCGCAGGAACACCGGCAAAACTTGCCGAAAGATCCCTTACTTCCAGAAGCGGCTGTGTCGATTGATTGGTCGTCATAACCGTTCCCCTAGAAGGTTTTTCGTGGATCAAAGGCATCGCGCACCGCCTCGCCGATAAAGATCAGCAAACTCAGCATAATCGCGATTGCAAAGAACGCCGTCATGCCAAGCCACGGTGCCTGAAGGTTGTTTTTACCCTGTGCAAGCAACTCGCCAAGCGACGGCGATCCGGGCGGCATGCCCAGCCCCAGAAAATCAAGCGATGTAAGGGCCACGATCGAACCGTTCAACACAAACGGCAGGAACGTAATCGTTGCCACCATCGCGTTCGGCAGAACATGACGATACATGATGCGATAATCGGTCATGCCCAATGCGCGTGCAGCCCGAACATATTCGAAATTGCGCGCCCGCAGGAATTCCGCACGCACAAGCCCCGTCAAACTCATCCAGCTAAACAGCACAAGAATGAACAAAAGCGTCCAGAAACCCGGCGCAAACAGGCTGGCCAGAATGATCAGGATGAACAACTGCGGCAATCCGGACCAGATTTCGATCACACGCTGGAAACCAAGGTCAATCCAGCCACCGAAATAGCCCTGTACCGCACCAGCCGCGATCCCGATCACCGAACTGATCGCCGTTAAGGCAAGGCCAAACAGGATCGAAATCCGGAATCCGTAAATCAGGCGCGCCAGAACATCGCGCCCAAGATCATCTGTTCCCAGCCAATGCCGGAACGATGGCGGGGCGGGCTGTGCCTCGCGCATTTCAAAATCGATGGTATTGTAAGAAAACGGTATCGGCGGCCAGATGGCAAAACCGTGTTCCTCGATCTTGCCAAGGATATAGGGATCATAGAAATCGGTTTCGACGTCAAAATCGCCGCCATAAACGGTTTCAGGGTGGTCTGACAGGATCGGGATATACCAGTTATCGTCATATTTGACGAAGATCGGCTTGTCATTGGCCACCAGCTCAGCGACCAGACAGATGACGAACAGGATCGTGAAAATCACAAGCGACCAGTATCCGCGCTTGTTGGAACGGAAATTTGCGATCCGGCGTTTGTTCAACGGCGAAAGAATGATGTTGTTCATGATCAATTCTCCCGCGCTTCAAAGTCGATCCGCGGATCAATCAGGTGATAGCTGAGGTCACTGATCAGGTTCAGAACAAGACCAAACAACGTAAACAGATAAAGTGTCGCAAACATCACCGGATAATCACGCTTCATCACGGCTTCAAAACCCAGCAATCCAAGTCCGTCGAGTGAGAAAATCACTTCAATCAGGACCGAACCGGTAAACAGCAACCCGATCAGTGCACTGGGAAAACCGGCAATCACCAACAACATCGCATTGCGGAAGACATGTCCGTACAGAACCCGCTTTTCCGTCAGTCCCTTGGCCCGCGCGGTCACCACATATTGTTTGTTGATTTCATCCAGAAACGAGTTCTTGGTCAGCATCGTAAGCGTGGTGAATCCGCCAATGGTCAATGCCGTAATCGGCAATGCCAGATGCCAGAAATAGTCCGCAACCTTGCCCAAAAGCGACAATTCATCAAAATTCGATGATGTCAGCCCCCTTAACGGGAACAGATCGAAATAGGTTCCACCGGCAAACACCACGATCAGCATCACGGCAAAAAGGAAACCCGGAATGGCATAACCGACAATGATCGCCGCCGATGACCAGACATCAAAATTCGATCCGTCCCGCACGGCCTTGGCAACGCCAAGCGGCACGGAAATGATATAGATGATCAATGTCGACCAAAGGCCAAGTGATATCGAAACCGGCATCTTATCAATCACGATATCGACCACATCGCGATCCTGAAAATAGCTTTGGCCGAAATCGAACGTCAGATAATTTTTCATCATCATCCAGAAACGTTCGTAAGCCGGTTTATCGAACCCGAACTGCTTTTCAAGCTGGGTGATGATTTCGGGGTCAAGTCCCTGAGCCCCACGGTAGTTCGAGGTCGAGGAAAAATTGTTTCCCCCGCTGGCACCACCGCCGCCCCCACTATCAGCCCCCTGATTGCTGATGCGCGCGGTTGCGGAAACATCCGTGCCCTGTAACTGGGCAATCATCTGTTCGACCGGGCCGCCCGGCGCGAATTGCACGATTGCAAAGTTCAGAACCATAATCCCGAACAGCGTCACCGGGATCAGCAAAAGACGACGCAGGATGTAATTCAGCATGGCCTAGTACCCTCCCTTCTTAAGCTGCCGCGACTTTTCGGGATCAATCCACCATGTCATGACCGATGTTCCCTTAAGCGGCACCTCGTCAGGTCGCCCGAACACATCCCAATAGGCCATCCGATCCCCGCCAAGATAATATTGCGGGATCACGTAAAATCCCCACTGCAACACGCGATCAAGCGCGCGTACCCGCTGCACAAGACTTTCCCGGCTGTCGGCATCCACAACCAGATCGGTCAGTTCATCAATGACCGGACTTCTGATACCCGCAAAATTGCGACTGCCGGGTTGGTCGGCGGCGGCGGATGACCAAAAAATCCGCTGCTCGTTCCCCGGTGAAAGACTTTGCGTCCACCAGAAAGTCGTCATATCGAAATCATAGGCCTGAATACGATTAACCCACTGCCCGGTATCAATCATGCGAATATCCATGGTCACGCCAAGCTGGCGCAGACGGGCTTTAAGAACCAACGCGATTTTCTCAAGCCCTGGCTGGCGGATAATCAGTTCGAACCGGAACGGCTCGCCGGTCTTTCTGTTGACCAGTTGCATGTTGCGCAACTGCCAACCCGCCTCCTGCAAAAGCTTCATCGAATGACGCAATGCTTCGCGTCGACCATTGGGCGCATCAAAGTTCGGCAATTGCGGCGGCTGGGTGAACAGTTCGGGCGGCAGCTGGCTTCTGAATCCTTTCAGAATATCAAGCTCCTCGCCTTCCGGCACGCCGGTTGCCGCAAGTTCCGAATTGGCGAAATAGCTGACATTGCGCTTATACGCGCCATAGAACATCGCCCGGTTCAGCCATTCGAAATCAAACGCATATTGCAGCGCCTCCCGAACACGGATGTCAGAAAACAGGGGCTTGCGTGTGTTAAACACATAGGCCTGCATACCGTTTGGCAGATTGTCAGGCAGGAATTCCTTCCTGATCTGGCCGTTCTGGATTGCCGGGGTGTTGTATGCCGTGCTCCATTCGCGCGATGAATGTTCGCTTCTGATCATGTATTCACCGGCAAAGAACGCCTGACGTGATACATCGGGATCAAGATAGGTATCAAACCGCAGCGTATCGTAATTATTGCTGCCGCGATTGACCGGCAAATCCGCCGCCCAGTAATCCTTGACCCGTTCATAGGTGATCTGGCGACCGGCCTCGAAAGACTTGATTTTATAGGCCCCACTGCCGACAGGAGGATCAAAGGTCGTCTTGGAAAAATCCCGCCCTTCCCAGTAATGCTTTGGCATGATGGAAAGTTCGGCAACAATCATCGGCAATTCGCGATTATTGCCCGGCTTGAAATCAAAACGCACCGTCAGATCGTCAAGCGCTTCGACTTTATCGACCTGCGCGTAGTACTGCCGGTAAACAGGGCTGCCTTTTTCAATCAGGATATTGAATGAAAACACCACATCTTCGGCGGTGATATCAGTGCCATCCTGAAAGCGCGCCCGAGGATCAAGATGGAAAATCACAAAGGATCGATCGACCGGATATTCAACGCTACGCGCAATCAAACCATAAAGTGACGAAGGCTCATCCGCACTCGACACCATCAGACTGTCATACATAAGCCCAAGGCCGCTTGCTGCCGTCCCCTTCAGCGTGAAGGGGTTTAATGTATCAAACGAGACGATGGAACTTTGCACCAGCGTCCCGCCCTTGGGCGCATCCGGATTGACGTAATCGAAATGCCGAAAATCAGGACCGTATTTCAGATCACCATAAAGCGATATGCCATGTGACACAGTGGTTAGCGGACTGAGCTGTTCCTCTGCTACCGGAACTGTCGGGGCCGGTGTAATGTCGGGCTTGTCGCCTGTCTGTGCCGCTGCCGGACCGGCCATTGCGATTGGTAACCCGATCACAACCGCCAGAAGCATACCCCCGACACAACGGGAAAACGTTCCCCGGCTCCCGTTTTTCCGTGCTATGCACGTCTCGCCTTCTTGCCGCGTCATATTTATTCCTGAAATGTGCCCGGCTCGAAGCCCGAACCCCGGCAGGGCCAATACGCATCATTGAACCATCTGACATCATTACGGACGCAATGATCGGAACGTTCCGGACAATTCCCGCCAAGAAAACGGGACCGGTTACGCCGACGTTACGTCCGCAAAGCCATTTGGTCCAAACGACATATTCATAATGAGGAATAAAATGGTTCAATTTCAAGGCATCATCTTGAAACTGTCATTCCGTTCCTGATTCTTTTTGCACAAGCTTGCGCTTGCCTGTCTCGATCTTGATTTCGCTCATCAACCAATCGCGAAATGCCTTCACTTTTCGCCGCTCCAACCTTCCTTCGGGATAGCACAGCGAATAGGCATAGGGACTATCAACCGGCAAATCGAACGGCACCATAAGTCTATTGGTCACAACATATTCCCCGATCATTGCCGGATCGGAAATTACCGCACCAAATCCGCTGGCCGCGGCCTCCATTGCCATATCAAGGGTCGCAAAAACAGGTCCCCGGTCCGGATCGACGCTCTCAATCCCGGTTCCTTTTAACCAGATACGCCAATCCTCACGCTGTGCCGAACAATGCAGCAGGGTCACATTGCCAAAGTCTTCCGGTCTTTTCAGTTGCTTTGCCAGATTGGGATGACATACCGGCAAAAGCCGTTCCCCGGTCAGAAATTCATGCACCAGCTGGTCGCCCGGCGTATCAGCAAAACGGATGGCAATATCGGTTTCATTGAAATCAACCGGGGCGGCATCGTCACTATAGGTGCCAAGCTGTACCTGCAGGTCAGGATGTTCCATCTGAAACCGGCCAAGACGCGGCACGATCCAGCGCATGGCAAATGTCAAGGGCGACAGGACCTTAAGCTGCGTGTCATCAGGCCGGTTTTCGATACGCGACACCGCCAGTTCAATCGAATCAAATGCCGCCGTCAGGGACGCCAGCAAATTCCGCCCTGGCCGGGTCAGTTTCAATCGGCGGTGATGACGTTCGAACAATTGCCGCCCCAGCACATCCTCCAGGTGCTGAACCTGTCGACTGACCGCCCCTTGTGTAACATTAAGCTCATGTGAAGCTTTGGTGAAACTTTCAAGTCGACCGGCCACTTCAAAGGCACGAAGCGCGTTTAACGGTAATGGACGGCGTTTCATGACGATCATCTTGCATGATTAAAACTCATGCAATGATGACAAAAGATGGTTTGAGCGCAAGTGTTTTTAGGCGTAACTCTGGGTTTAGCAAAACGAAACACATTCAGGCCGCATACAAACTGAGAGCTGGCCGATAGATTGAAGGAATAAGATCATGGTCGCGATCACCAAAGATGCCGGTGCTTTTGTCACCACCCGACGTCACCACAACATCACAAATGTTATGGAACTCCCGCGTCAGTGGGCGAAACGTTATATTCTCCGCCAGAAGCTTGCGACGATGGACAGCCATCTCCTGCGCGACATTGGCTGGGACGTATATGAAGCCCGTATCGAAGCAGCCAAGCCGTTCTGGAAAGCCTGAGCATTTCGCTTAAAGGCACCAAACCGAGAGTATTTATTATGTCTCCCCGACTTTTCCGCCTGCAGGGGCCACTTTCTTTCCCTCTGCAGGTTATTGAAGCGCTGACAAGCGTCTTCAGCCTCCCGACACGCAAAACCGAGACCCGCACCCGCTATTGACGGTTTTGTGTCCCTGATTGCCGGCCATCCCCCGATGGTCGGCATTTCTTTTGCCTGATCGGATCTGCAAGACGGATTATTTTGATGGATGCAGATACATCAGGTTCGCGGCGTTCAGCACCGAATACATCACTGCGAACTGGGCATCGAATTCATATTTATCTGGGCTTGGCTCAAACAGCTCGTAAATCTGGCCAACCGTGCGTTTGCCATCGATGCGTGACAGAATCCCCGGGCTTGCAGGCGGAAGACTGCGCGTTACCGACAATCCCGTAAAATTGATCTTGATATGGCCGGTCTTCGCGACAGAGCGGGCCAAAGCAGCTCCGTCAATACGCACAAAAAACGGCACCGCATGACGATCCGGGACCGGCGGCTTGATCTTGTTATCCGATTTGACCACATAAAACAGATGCTTGGTAATATTGCCCGCCATCAATTCAGCCAATGCCGCGCGCTTGCGAAACGGCACATGCACGGCCTTGTCCAGAACGTCGTGGCGCGAACAATAGGTCGTCGGATCATAGCGCATCGGTTCAATGAATTGCTGAAGCCGCAAACCGGCCTTCTCGACAAAATCAAAAACCTCGTCCACGCGATAGGCCCGATCCTGCTGATGCAAAAGCAGATCGTAAAATCCGGAATCGCCCCCCTGGATATGGTCATTCACAAACGGGTTACGCTTCAACCAGTTTGTACCCGGCAGTGAATCGAACAATGCCTTGCCAAGGTTAAGCCGTTTGCGCCCACCCGCCTCGGCCGAGAGGCGTTCCATCATTTCCTGCATATGGTAGACGCCGATCCGGCCAAGTTCGCCATACACCATCAAACCCATACCGCCCCTGGGTTTAAGCGCATCTGCCAACGCCTTTAAACCGGCGTCCGGATCAGGCAGATGATGAAGCACCCCGCAGCAATCAATATAATCAAACGGCCCATATTTCCCGGCCAGATCAACGAACGACCCGGTAACGAATTTGACACTCTTTTCAAGATTACGGCGCTTGATCCGGGCCTCAGCGATCTTGCGCGAGCTTTCCGAAAGATCGATATAAACAATCTCGACCTTGGCCTTGCGATCACGCGCCTGCTGCGCGAGCATCACCAACGCATCTCCGGTGCCGCCCCCGGCAACAAGAACTTTTATCTTTTTGCCATCAGCCGATGGATCGCGGCCGCCAAACACGAAATGAACCACTTCGTCCCAATTGCCGGGGGACCCTACGACAAGACGCTTGTCCTCATCTTTCGGGTCACGCGCCGGATAAGGAAATGTTTCATATTGCGCCCGTGTTTTGTCGGACGGTTGCGGCGCGTCTGGCTTTTTCCGGATTTCGGACATCTATAAATTCCAATGGATCAACAGGTGCGGTGGCAAGCCCGAAAACAAGCCCGCAAGCAGTAATTCTATCAGGGACGGCAACATCCTATAAAATTTCAAGGATTTGATTAATAGAATAATCACCTTGGGACGCACTCATTCCCGACACCGGATCACAAGCTTCCCTGTTGCCGTCCGGTTACGGAGCGCCGCAAGTGCCTCCATCGCGTTTATCAGCGGATATGTCGCAGACACCAATGGCGATATTTCCCCAGACGACAGCAGCTCCAAAAGCTCGGCCATGCCAGCCTTTGCGATATCGGGGTTCTGTTCAAGATAAGCCCCGAAATAAAAGCCCAGTGCAGCAACATTCTTGACCAGAAGGATATTGGCAGGAATTTGTGGCACCGATCCGCTGGCAAATCCGATCAGAAGGATGCGCCCTCCCGGCGCAACACAGCGCAGGCTATGATCAAACACATCGCCCCCGACCGGATCATAAACCAAGTCGACACCTATTCGCCCGATGCGGGCACAGATTTCCTTTACCCGGGCCCGTATGCTTTCGGATTTGTAGTCAATTACATGATCCGCACCATGCGCTTTGGCGATGGCACATTTATCAGCCCCACCCGCGGTTGCGATCACGGTCGCGCCCAGAAGTTTGGCGCATTCCACCGCCGTCAGGCCAACACCCCCGGCAGCCCCATGAACCAGAACCACTTCACCCGGCAGCAAATTGGCGCGATACTTCAAACCAAACCATGACGTTCCATAAGCAATCTGGAATGCAGCCGCCACATTGAATTCAACATTGTCGGGCAACCCCGTCACCAGTCTGGCATCAACTGAAATCCGACCGGCATATCCACCCCAGTCAGGCAGGGCCATGACCCGATCACCAATGGTAAAACCCTGGACGTCCGTCCCAATTGCAGAAACGGTCCCGGCAATTTCAAACCCCGGCGCAAACGGACCAGTCGGGCGTTTCTGATATTTTCCCTCAAGAATCAGGGTATCGGCAAAATTAACGCCACAGGCGGCAATATCGATGATGATTTGATGGGCTTGTGCGATCGGTTCTTCGCAGTCGATCAGCATCGGCGCTTCGCCGAAAGCCTCGCATATCCATGCTTTCATCGCTGTCTTCCATCCTATGATCCTGCCCGATCACGCACAGTGTGCCGTGCACGCAGCGATCAGACAAGCGAAAGACAGATACGGTATTGAAAACGGTGGAATACAGACAGGAACGGCTTAGAAAAACTTCTGACGCCTGCGTTTTCGCGTCACCAGCAAAAGAAGTATTCCGGGCACCAGCAATATGACAAACGCCGGGGCCAATAGCACGGGCACAAACGCATTGTCCCAAATCCAGGCCGAGATATAGCGCTGAATCACGGACTGCAACAGGTTCAGGCTTCCGGCATCCAACCGATACCAGAGCTCCCCTGCCGCGACAAAGCGGAACGTTCCCGTCTGAAGCGAGGTAATGCCATCACCGACCAGTACAGCAAGACTGGAAAACAGCAATATCCATCCCAACGCTCTGAAAAGCCACATAGCCGTCTCCGAATTCCCGGTCTGAACTTTTCGTTATCATCACAGACATGCCGACGGCTTTGCCCCGTCAGCATAAAGGTTGCTGCGAATCACCCTATCGTCCCGGTACATCTGGAACCATAGCCTGAAACCTTAGAGGCGATTAATCAACAAGAAGTAAATATTGGACAAATTGCTACAACTTTATCCGTCAAGTGATTGTAAAAATGGCATTTGTTCGCTGTTTGGATAGTGACCAGAACAAACATCAAAAAGTAAGGGATTTTGCCTTGTCAACCGGGATCGGGTCGGCTAATGTCCGCCCGCTTTCGCGATATATACAAGATCGCATGTGGAGAGGTGGCCGAGTGGTTTAAGGCGCACGCCTGGAAAGCGTGTTGGGGTGTAAGCCCCTCAGGGGTTCGAATCCCCTCCTCTCTGCCACTTTGCAGCCTGCGGGCCGCAGCGATACCAAAAGCTGCAAAAAACTTCCCTTCTTCGATGTGAAATACGAAAATGCGCGCACAACTTTTGTGTGTCGTGTTTCTTATTGCCCGCTAAACTGCACGGTAAGGCACAAATCAGGTACCTGCATCATCATAGGGACGTGGCAAAACATGGCGACAATTGAAGGCGGCTTTCTGCATACGGCGGTTCTTTTCCTCGGTGCGGCCGTGGTTGCAGTACCGATCTTCAAGAAACTTCGCCTGGGTTCCGTGCTGGGTTATCTGTGCGCTGGGGCACTGATCGGGCCGTTTGGCCTTGCCATGATTGCGGAACCGGAAGAAGTTTTGCATTTCGCCGAATTTGGCGTTGTTCTTCTGCTGTTTATTATCGGTCTTGAATTGCGCCCCCAACGCCTGTGGGCAATGAAAAGCGAGATTTTCGGGCTGGGGATGGCGCAGGTGGCCATCACCGCCGCCCTTCTTTACGCCGCCCTGATTGCATTTGACTGGCCATGGCAGCAGGCGATGATTGCCGCCCTTGCCCTGTCCTTGTCCTCAACCGCGTTTGCCCTTCAAATCCTTGAAGAAAAGGGCACGCTTAACAGCGACCATGGCAACACAGCCTTTTCAATCCTGCTGTTTCAGGATCTTGCTATCGTACCACTAATCGCGCTTGTCGCGTGGCTCAGCCCGATAAGTGACGGCGACGAAGCCGGTACCGACTGGATTTATATCGCCAAAACCATCGGTGCAATTGCGTTGGTCATCGGGGCTGGGAAATATCTGCTTAATCCGTTTTTCCGCATCATCGCCCTGACCCGCGCGCAGGAAATCTTCACATCCGCAGCACTGCTGCTCGTGATTGGCGCGGCTCTTTTGATGCAGGCCGTCGGGCTTTCTATGGCACTTGGCGCATTTCTGGTCGGTGTCATGTTGGCGGATTCCGAATATCGCCACCAACTTGAAACCGATATCGAACCGTTTCGCGGCATTCTGCTCGGTCTGTTTTTCATCGCGGTCGGCATGTCGGTCAACTGGCCGCTTGTCGCGGATAATATCGGGATCGTCCTGGCATCGGTTGCTGGTCTGATGGCAATCAAGGGGATCGTCGTTTATGGACTGGCCCGGATATTTGGCAAATGTCACGCAACCGCATGGCGGACTGCGGTCACCATCCCGCAGGGCGGCGAATTTGCCTTTGTCCTGTTTAGTCTGGCGACATCGCTTGCGGTCATCAGCTCCACACGCGCCAACCTTCTGACCGCCATCGTCACCCTTTCGATGGCTGCCACCCCGCTTGTCGGTGCGATTGCCGAAAAACTGTCGGCCAAGCTTCGCAAGGATGATCAGCCCGATGTCGATGGCGTTGAAACAGCTGAACTGCAATCAGTGGTCATTGTCGGCTTTGGCCGTTTCGGACAGATCATTTCACGTGTTATGGCAGCCCGCGGCATCAATGCCACCGCAATCGACAACGACCCGAAACGCATTCAGATGGCCAGCCTCTATGGCAACAAGGTCTATTTCGGTGATGTCCGGAGAAGTGATGTTCTTGCCACCGCCGGGGCGGCGAATGCCGATCTGATCTGTCTGTGTATAAATGATCGTGACGCGACCACACAGGCCGCCAAATATATCAGCGAACTGTTTCCCAAACCGAAACTGCTGGTGCGCGTTTATGACCGCAACCATGCACTTGATCTGATGGAAATCGGGCTTGGCGTCGAACAGCTTTATCGCGAAACCTTTGATACGGGTGTTTCCATGGCACGGCACGGGCTTTCAATGCTTGAAACCGAACATGATGTTATTGATCAGATTGCTGATGAATTTCGCCGTCGTGATATCGACATGCTGCACGCCCAAGTGGCCGAAGGCCGCATTGCCGGCATGGCAAAGGTTCATGAAAGCTATCAGCTTGACCGCAATGATGCCCGCACCAACAAGGATGACCCGGCAATGTCGCGGCTGTAATTATCCGGTCCGTTAACCTTGGGCAAAAGCCCGAAGCTTGTCGCGCATCACCAGAACCGAATGCTCATCGGTGTAATCTTCGAAGCGGTCCAAAGCCACCCATGCCAGATCTTCGGATTCATCGGTGATTTTCAGCGGATCGCACATATCGGCCTCGAACAGGAACCGCATGTCATAATGCAGATGTGCAGGCCCCTTGGCATTTTCGGGAATTTCGTGGATATCGATATCAAATATCGCTGACGACAAGGGCCGTATCCAAGAAAGACCGCTTTCCTCATAGGCTTCGCGCTGGGCGACAAACAATACGTCGCGCACTCCGTCACAATGCCCGCCAAGCTGAAGCCAGCATTTAAGCTTCCGGTGATGGGTCAGCACCACATGACTGCGTTCCGAATTCACGACAAAAGCCGATCCCGTGACATGTGACGTTACCGGATCATTTTCAAATGCCTTGGGTTCACCTGCGATAAAGTCACTGATACGCATGTGATTTTCCAGGTCACGATCAGACTGTGAGACAAAGCTGGCAAGGTCGATCTGCATGATATTCCGGTGTTTGAAATTGACGGTTTACCGACCCTAGCCGAAGCCGCCACAACAGAACAACCGAAAACCCGGAAGCATAAAGACGAAGCCAACCTATTTACGGACGATCCGATTTACCGCCTCGGAAATCTCCGTTCTCCCATCGGTCAGTTCAAGAATCTCCCGCCGGATTTCCGGGGTTTCGATCAATTTGGCCAGAAACTGCGCAACGTTGCCACGCTTGACCGTGCCGTAAGGGATGGCAAATCCGGCGTTCACGCGCCCATCCTGATCTTCATGCAACAATGTTCCCGGCCGGAGGATCACCCAATCGGCATCGGATGCCGCAACATCCGCATCGGCGCGCTTTTTCTCGGTCATATAATGTTCAAACCGCGGGTTGGGGTCTTTGCCGCGCCCGGCTTCGGGGAAGGCAGAAACAAGATAAAGCCGTGAAATGCCTTCCTGCTTCATCGCGGCCACCAAATGCCCCGGTCCGTCGCCGTCAATCCGCGTGGTCCGGTCAAGGCCGCTTCCTGCCGCCCCGGATGAAAAAACAACAATGTCGTGGCCCCGGATCAAAGGGGCGAGCGTTTCTGCCGTCAGTTCCATCAAATCCCCGAGAACCGGCGTAATCCCCGCATTCCTGAGGTTGTCGGCCTGTTCGGGTTTGCGATGCAGGCCCGTAACCTGATGCCCATTTGCCAGTAAAAGCGGTGCCAGACGATGCCCGATACCACCCGTGACGCCGATAATGAAAATGCGTGCCATATCCTGCCTCTATCCTTCGCATCGGAAATCGAACCTACCTGAAAACTAGTTTGCGCCCCCGTGATGTCAACAAAGCCCGGCGTCACCGCGCAGCATGCAGATGGGCATAAAATTGCCACAAGAAATTTTGGAACGTTTTGAAATCACAGCCGTTGGTGAGGTGTAACGCTCGACATCAATGAAAGGAGAGACGTTATGCCTGCGATTGATACCGCAAAGATTCTTATTCTCGCTACCGACGGTTATGAACGTTCGGAACTGCGCGTTCCGCTTGATAAGCTCTCGACCCATGGGGCAGATGTCAAAATAGCATCGCCCAAATCATCCCCGATCAAAAGCTGGGATAAAAAGGACTGGGGCGACACCGTCGAGGTCGATATCGAAGTCAAAGATGTCGATATCAACAATTACGACGCGCTGGTTATCCCCGGCGGTCAGATCAACCCCGATCTTCTGCGCAATGACGAGGCATCCGTCAGTCTGGTCCGCGAATTTGTCGCGTCAGGCAAACCGGTTGCGGCGATTTGCCACGGCCCATGGCTTCTGGTCGAAGCCGGTGCCCTGCGCGGGCGCGCAGCAACCTCATACAGTTCGATCAAAACCGACTTGCTAAATGCCGGTGCAGTCTGGCGCGACGAACCGGTGGTCTGCGATCAGGCCATCATCACGTCGCGCAATCCCAACGATCTTGATGCCTTTGTTTCCAAGATCGTCGAGGAAGTTAGCGAAGGCAAACACAGGCGCGCGGCCTGACAAGCCGCATGAAAGGCAGCCTTGCCCGCAACTGCACACGGACGGATGGGAACCATCCGTCCGTGTGCGCATCAGCAATCCGATCACCCTACTCCGGACCATTATTCCGACCCCTTATTCCGGGCACGGATCCTTGGCATTCAGAAGATTGCCGGTCGAATACCAGATATCATGCAGGCCCTGGCTCAGATCAAGGCGTACCGGTGCATCTTCTCTCCCCTGAAACAGGATGTCATAAACCTTGGCTTGCAGCGGTGAACTGCACCCCAATGGCTGGGTTGGCATCCCGGGAAAATCAAGCTCAAGTCCCGCTTCGATCTGGGTTTGCGAAAACTCATCGGGCGGCGACGGCAATGTCAGAATATTCTGAAAATCAGGATCCCGGGCGATGTAATGCGTCAGATGCGCCTCATCCCCATAGCCAAACAGGTAATAGACAAGCTCGGCCGGTTGATCGATCCCGAAATTGAAATGCCGGAAAATAACGACATCCTCGATCTCGACCGCGACATTATCCAGTAATACCGGTCCCGGTGTCCCGCCGCCTGCATTGGAATAACCGTCATAGACTGTCGCGGTAAAGCTGGTCACCCTGCCTGATTTGATATCGGGCAGGGTGAATTTGTCATCATCGACATTGATCAGGTTATAGGGCTTATCAGGATTGGCTGCGCGCAATTTACGGTACTGCGCCATCGCATCATCCGTCAGATGCGCGCGCAGAACCATCTGGTACATATGCTTTTCCTGAGTGAACATCGGCATATGCAGCAAAAACAGCGTTTCCGATCCAACCATAAACATGCCGTGATTGCCCGGTGCATCGGCTTCGGCCCCATTACTGGTATGGCTCATTTCACCCATCGGCGGATGGGCCTTCGCCATCTCCACCAAACCAGAAAACATGGTAACGGTAACCGCGATCATTATCGCCGGTTTCCTGAAGACAAGAGGTCCGATCATTGTGCCTGCTCCATGAATTGTTTTACCTCTTCCACCAGTGACGGGTTTTTCGCCGATCCGGCATCGCGGAAAATGAATGAGAAATCCGATGCTAGCGTATCGCTGCCAGCAATCGTCGCATTGGCATGACAAAAATCGCAGGATTGATCCTGGATGTAGGTTTCCATGGTTGTATTGGCGACTTTCAGATTACCCTCGGACTCAAAGGTGCCATAGCGCAGCGGTATCGATGCATTCGCACCGGGCTCCATGACTGGGGGGCTTGGGCTGCCATCCCACAACACATTGACCAGCTTGTAATACTGAAACACCGATTTCCCGCCGGTTTGCGATGCGATCTTTTGGGCAACACCGGCATTTAGCGTATCCATTTCACTGGTTAGGGCCTGTTCGCGCGTAACCTGTACGGGCTGATCGCGGGGATAAAGATCCTTGCACTGGTTCTGATCGTTACAGTCAATGCGCGGCTGATTGGGTTTGCAATCCGGTCCGGTACAATTCGGGTTGTTAAAGGAATATCCGCCGGGCGGTAAAGTTGCCTGCCCGTCGGGCACATTGTCGACCTGCTCGAAGGTTGCCCAGATCAGATCGGGGAATGTATCGGTCTTGTGAATGATATGAAGCCCGACCAAACCGACAACTTCCTGGCTGCATTCACCGGTATCAGGACGTTTCAGCCATGCAACCGATGTCAGATACCGGTCATAAATGTCGCTTTGCCCTGTCAGGACCCGCCACGCTGCCTTGATCTCGAACGCTCCAAGCGCATCCTGACCTTGCGGTTCCGTCGGTGGAACACGCAGGAACTTGCCACTTGGCAGGGACAATCCCGCCGGATGTCGACCATCAGCATTGGTTGCGACCCGCATCTGATCGGCAGCGTCATAAAGCGTATTGTTCATGATGTAATCGAACTCGACCTTGCCGACCTTACGTTCGAAAAACACCAGATTGCCGTTCTGATCGGTCAGCCATCCGCCGGTGGCTTCCATGATCTCGTCGGACTGGGTATCACGCGTACCACTTGAAAGATGGAACCGATGGGCAGTATTAACCGCATTTTTTGAAAGCGTTGTTAAAATCTTTGCCGAACCAGCCGGATAGCCCAGCAACATCTTGTCACTTTTACATCCCGACGGCACGGCTTGCGGCACGCCCCAATCGGTCGGCTTGGCCGCATCAGGCAGGAAGATCGCCTGCGCATCCTTGAAACTGCCCCAGACCGGTACGCTGGTTAAGGGTGAGGTCGGATTTTCCGGTACCCCCCAATTTTCCACCGAAACGTTTTGATCTGGCTCACCTGCGGCCGATGGTGTTCCCGGCCATGAACTGCTGACCGGCCAGTTCATCGCGATGAACATTTGCCACGCATAACAATTGTTACCCTGCTGGGTTGGCAGGAACAGATTGTCACTGGTCATGAACGACCCGCTTGTCGGATCGAAAACCAGTTGATCCGGGCATTGCTGTGCCGATTGGGCTATTTCCGTCACCCGGCTGATATTGATTTCATCCGCCCTGCCAGCCGGAACATCAATCACCCAAAGAAGTCCCGCAATCGCCAGGATACAAAACCCCGCAAGCACACAGCCTGCCCCCAAATGTAATCGGTTCATCATAACGGCTCCCTCTGTCGCAAACAGCATCCGGGGCAGATCACAACCTTGACCCCACCCCGGATGCGTCCCCCCGCCCCTGTTAATGACTTGGAATAACAGCCAAACCACTTTCCCACGGATGATCGGCATCCGATGGATTGGCCGGTTCATTCGGGTTCAGAACCCGGAGGCTGACGGATCCCGGATTTGCCGATGACGATACAGCAAGATCCATAATGAAGCCCTGCGTACCGCCACCGTCGGTCTGGCCCGGAATCGCCGATGCATCTGGCAGGAACTTGGTCACTTTGGCCTTGATCCCGGGGTTGGAAAACTCAATCCGCGCGTTGTCGATCGTGGTGTTTTTATCCGCTCCCTGCACGATCAGAACAAAGCTGTTCACCGTTCCCGGTACCATCAATGCCGGAAGATCGGTCGGAGATTCCCCATAAAACAGATCAATCGGCACGAACTGAACCGGCCAGGGCTGCATACTGCCGCTGCTGCGGCTTGAAACGCATTTCATCGGTGACTGCAACGGTTGGTTCGGAGTCATCTGCGTTGCCGAAAGGGCAATTTTCATCTGGTTGGCGATATCGCCAATATGGGCAATCTTCTGACCATTGATCGTGCAGTCATTGATCGTGAAACCGGCACTTGGCGGAATATCAAACACCGCATGCAGTATCTGGTCCGAATTGTTCGGACCGGTTCCCGCCGTGCCACGGGTGATTTTCCAATACTGGCTGATATCCTCGCCATTCGGCCCCTTCCAGTTCGAAAGGTTCTGGGGCTGCTGGATATAAAGCCCGACCGGATCGGTCAGTGAAATACGGTAACGTGCCGCAGCCCGGTTGGCGATGAAACCGATATGCGGATCGGAATTGCGATAGTTCTGACCGTATTGCGCACAACAAATCAGGCTTTGGGGATCGCGGCTGCTTAAATCCGGACGCTGGATGGTTGCCGCCGCGGCAAGGTAAATTTCAGCACTCAGCGTATTGGGGCCTGACGTCAGATGCAGCGCCCCGCCCGACTGGCCGGGAACCCGCACCGTGCCGCGGTTCCACTTGTTGGTCACGTCATAGGCCGGACGTCCGGTGGTCGGATCCATGACTGGATCGCCTTTTTTACCGGTCGGCTGATCAACCGTGTAACGCAAATAAAGGTCTTCAAGCTTGACCGCCGGATCAACATACATCTGATAAAGGCCAAGGACCGCCTCGGGATTGATCCGCCACATCGTCAGATAATAGGCCGGGTTTTCGCAGGTAAACATGACGCTTTGCATCTTGCTGCCCGACGCATCATAGGTAATCGACCATTCACAATATTCATCAAGCCAGCCACGTGGGCCGGATGGCGAGAAATCAACGTATTCCCCGGTCCAATCGATTTCCGGACACCGTTTGGCCGGGATTTTCAGGATCGGAGCCGAACCGCTCGGATCATAGAGCTTGTAAAGCGTGCCATCGACGGTGATCTCGCCACTATCGGCAAGGCTCATGACCTCATCCATGGTCAATGGTCGATGCAGTTGCGGGTTGTTGGATGCCTCGGGTGGGGTCAGAAAGGCGATCAAGCGGTTCGGGAACGGGGTCCAACTGATGACTGCGTCACCGGCTTCACCAAATCCCTCGGTCAGCGGGTTATAGTAATCCGCCCGTGGTGCATCATTCAGGTTCGACCACGGATCACCAATGATCGCCATCTCGGTCCAACCGGCAACATTATTGTTCCAATCGGTTTCAAAAGCCGACAGTTCGTTTTCCATACCAAGCTTTTTGTAATCCTTGGGTGCCTGATGGGCGGGCGACGTAAATCTGGCAAAGGGTGTGCTCATTTTCGGTCTCCTGGGTCACGGTTATGATCAATGAAGCGAACAGCAGCCGCGCGGTGCCATCTGTCCAATAATCGGTTGGCGCGGATCCCCCCAAACCAGCTGGGGAATAAAGCCGGGTAGCGCTTTGTACTCGTCAGCCGTCACAACACGGCCGGTATCGAGGTGGGTCACAACAAGGGAAATTTGCGGTTTGTCTTCGGGGCGAAGATCAAGCGAATAGATGGTCGGCCCGGCATTCAGAACACGTGACACACCCTGTGTCACACAACGTCCTTTATCATCGACAAGCCCCATGCCGATCCGGCTGAACCGGCCGACATAATGCATGTTGCAGCTTGTCGCGTCGTTCGGGGTCGCGTCGGCCTGATTGATGAAAACATCGATCAGATAACTGTCATGGGTACAACGAACATCGTCAAAGACCACCCATGGGCCATCGTCCATGATCTTGGCTTCGGCACGTGTTGCGACAAACGGATCGGCGGAAACACCGGCCTCTTTTGCCATTTTTCCCGGTTTGGATGGCTTCGCCTTTACTGCCGTCGGGGATTTCTTGCGCGCCGCGTCACCAGTGAACTGTTTGGCAAGAGGTTCTCCATAGTCATACCCGATACGACGGCTATCCTGCGCCATTTCACCAATTGAAGTATAGCGCCAATGGTCCGCGCTGGAATAACTTACATCCGTCGCACCTGCGCCCAAAAACGGTTGAAGCGGTGTCTGGGTGGTGAATTGCGCGCCGGGATGATTGCGGATCCAGACTTCAAGCATCCGGTCGATATTGGCGTGATAGGACAGGAACAGCGGATCAAACGCGGTATAGGCATTGTCGCCCATATCCGGCCCCAGCCAGCCGTGATAATTGTCGTGGGGCTGTTCATAAAGACCGTCAAAATTGACATCGCGATAAGGATACAAATTATCGGGCTGCGGCGGGTGAAACGCCGGGATATTGGCCCACGGGTAACCGGGGACTCCCTGCGGCGTGCTGAAAGTTTCGAATTCCAGCGCATCAACGACCTGCTGCTGGAAAATCCGCGCCATCGCATAAAACTTGGTGCGTTCCGCCCTGTCGGTATCACCGGATGTGTAAAATAACGGATTACGCTGGACGTATTTGCAGTCCGGTCCGCTCATCTTGCCGATCGCACACAGTTTGGAATTGCCGTCCTTGGCCGCAGCATAACGTAACGGGTTGGGGCGCTTCTTGCCGGTGCCGGGATGGATATATGCCTCGTCCAGAAACGCTTGGGGCAAGCCAGCTTCGGGGCTACCATCGACACTGGCATCTTGTGCCATCCAGTCCCAATAGGGGATCGCAAAATCGATCAGTTCTTCCAGATACAGAAGATACGCCCGATGCCAAAGCGCAAAGGCTTCCTGATAATGCAGGCACCAGTTGGTGTGGATATAGGCAAATATCTGCCACGGTGCGCCGCGGTCCGGATTGCCAATCTGCATGATATCGTCAAGCTTGGCACGATAGGCATCAAGCTCGTCCTGACTTAACGACCGGATATCGGCCCTGATACGTTTGACCTTTTGCGGCAAATCCGGCGGCGGTATGCGGTCGGCCGGATCGAAGGGGGACGTTTGATCAACCCGCCACCCCTGATTAACCCAAAGCCGAAAGGTTTCCAGCGCATCAATCGGCCAGAATTGAGTCTGATCGGTGGTCAATGGCATGCTACGCGATGCCAGATGATTATAAATCGTCACCGACCATTCCTTGACCGAATCCACCTGATCCAGATCGATGAAATAACCGCGCATGCACCCGATCCAGCCCCGCGCCACGGCATCTCGCTCGTTAGGCGCAATCCAATAAGGCGCGACAAACAGGTTTTTAACGTCAGAATTCCATGTCGGTTTCGCTACAATCATCGCCTGCCCCGAATAACCCCATGAGTTTTATTGAAGTTTTCTCCACTTTAGGTAGTGTTAAGTTTAGCCCTTCCGTACGGAGAAATTTTGCAAAGTTGGGCGAATAGTGATGGGGTTTTTGCAATTTCAGGGGGCTATTGCAGGATTTATGGCAGATGCGATTGATCTGAAGATTTTGGCGAAGCTCCAGAAAGACTGTACGCAAAGTCTGGAATCGCTTAGCGACAGCGTCGGGCTATCCCCGACAAGCTGTTATCGACGGATCAAGAAACTCGAAAGCGACGGGGTCATTCGCGCGCGCTGCGCGATCCTTGATGAAAAGAAACTCGGCTTTCAGGTCACTGCCATGTTTCTGATAAAGCTTGAAAAAGATAGCGCCGATATCGATCAACGCATGCAGCAGATCCTCAAAAACCGGCCTGAAATCCAGCATTGCTATCTGATCGCCGGTGATTTTGATTTTGTGATGATCGCCAAATTCCGCGATGCGACGGAATATACTGACTATATCTATCACTTCCTTGAAACCTACGCCGATATCCCGATCCAGACCTATACCTCCAAACTGGTGGTCCGTACCGTCCGGCAGGACTGGGCCCTACCGCTTTAGGCGACAAAAATGCCTCGGATAAGGTCACGAGGCGCTTTTGAGTAGATGCTCAGAAAACCACGCTTGGCAACCATTGCGCCAAAGACGGCCACAACCAGATTACGAAAATGCCAAACACCTGAAGTGCTATGAACGGCACCACACCGGCATAAATCTGTCCGGTGGTGATTTCCGGAGGCGCGGCACTGCGCAGATAAAACAGCGAAAACCCGAATGGCGGGGTCAGGAACGATGTCTGCAGATTGATCGCAATCAGGATCGCCAGCCACACCGGATCATGACCCATCATAATCAGTCCGGGGGCAATCAGCGGCAGCAGGATCACCGTGATTTCCACGAAATCAAGGAAGAAGCCCAGAACGAAAATCACCGCCATGCAGAAAAACAGCGCGCCCATCGGGCCACCGGGCATGGATTCAAGGATTTCCGCCACATGGTCTTCGCCGCCCAACCCGATAAATACCAGCGAAAACATGCTGGCGGTCAGGATGGTGGCAAAGATCATCGCCGTTACGGTCATCGTCGATGTCAGTGCAGATTTCAGAACGTCGGCCTTCCATGCCTGTCTCAGGCACGCGGCAATCGCGGCAATACCGGCAATCGCCAGAACGACATATCCAGCGCCCAGAACATAATCAAACCCGGTCAGATCATTTCGCTGAAACCGGACCGGGGCAATCCCGGCCATAACAGCAAGGATCAGAAGGGCCGCAGTCCCCGCCAGGACCAGCTTCCGGTTTGCTCCCTGCCGCACACCGGCCATCAGGATCGCGCCAATCGCGCCGACCGATGCGGCCTCTGTCGGGGTGGCGACACCACCAAGGATCGCGCCCAAAACCGCAATGATCAGCAAAACCGGCGGCAGGATAGCCCGGATTACCTCGCCCATATCCGGGCGGCCATCGTCACTTTTGACCGGCGGCATATCATTTGGCCGGAAAAAACCACGCAACAGGATATAGGCAATATAAATCACCACCAGCGTCAGACCGGGGATGAGGGCCCCTGCAAAAATCTGCCCGACCGAAATGGTTTCGATGGTGAACTTGCCCTGTTCGTACTGTGCCTGCTGATAGGCCGATGACATCACATCAGACAGAATGATCAAAAGCGTAGACGGCGGAATGATCTGCCCCAGCGTACCCGCCGTGCACACAAGCCCCGATGCCATTTTCGGGTTATAGCCAGTACGCAACATGGTCGGAAGCGCAATCATGCCCATGGCAATCACGGTTGCACCAACAATCCCCGTCGATGCCGCCAGCAACGCGCCCACCAGCACCACGGAGATGCCAAGCCCACCGCGCAACTGGCCAAACACCCGGCCCATGGTATGAAGCAAGTCTTCGGCAATGCGCGATCTTTCCAGTACCACACCCATGAGGACGAAAAGCGGAATGGCAATCAGCACGTCATTGGTCAGAACACCAAACACCCGCTGACCAAGGGCCCCCATCAGCGCAATATTCATCGCGTCAGTTGCCCAACCGATAAAGGCAAAAATCACCGCCACACCAGCGATGGAAAACGACACCGGAAAACCAAGCAAAATGCAGCCCATCAGGGCCGCAAACATCAATAAATCAAGGTATTCCATCAGGCGGTACGCCCCCGCAAAATGATAATTTGCCGCAGAAGACAGGCAACCGACTGAATAATCAAAAGAATACAAAAGGCCGGAATCAGGGATTTAAGCAACCAGACGGCCGGAATCCCCCCCACCGAAATCGCGCCTTCCAGCATCGAAACGGAATTAACCACCGACGGCCATGACCAATACAGCAATGTCGCCATCGACGGGATCGCAAGCACGACATAGCCAAAGACATCAATCCTGGCCTTGGTCGTTTCGTGTGCCGCAGCATAGAAAATATCGACCCGCACATGTCGATCAACCAGAAGCGTATAACCCGCGCCCAGCATGAAAAGCCCGGAATGCAGGTAAAGCACGCTTTCATTCAACGCGATCGAACTGAACCCGAAAACATAGCGCAGCAAAACCACGGCAAACTGCAAAAGAACCATCAGAAGTGCAAACCACCGCACGGTCATTCCGGTCCACTGGTTCACCTGATCCAGCGCATCAGCAAGGCGTTGCATGAAATCCCCCGCGAAACAACAAGACCGGCGCGAGCAAACCCGCGCCGGTCTTCAGTTCTATCAGAAGCCAAGGACCTTGGCGCGCGCATTCATCTGACCGTTATCGGCATAGGTCATGTAGCCGCCAATAAGATCACGATAGGCAACAAAGCTCTCAGTCGTTTTGCGTGTCAGTGCATCGTCACTTTCGCGAAGCTCGCCAATCACTTCGGCTGCTGCCTTGCCCATTGCTTCGATCACATCATCGGGCAACATGCGCACCTGCACTTCCTGCTCGGCAACAAGCTGTTTCAGGGCCATCGCATGCTTGGTCTCGTACTCGGTCCAGACCTCGTTATAAAGGCTGTCACAGGCAAATTTGACCACGGCCTTAAGGTCGTCGGGAAGGTCGGCATATGCCTTGGCATTCACTGCACATTCCTCGGCCGAGGACGGCTCGCCCACACCGGGCCAGTAATAGTTCTTGGCAACCTGATAGAAGCCAAGCGCACTATCGGACCACGGACCGATGAACTCGCCTGCATCAAGCGCACCGGACTGCAATGCCTGGAACATGTCACGCCCGCCCATGGCCTGAACCGCCATGCCAAGCTTGGCACACATTTCCGAGGCAAGGCCGGTAGTACGGAATTTAAGCCCCTTAAGGTCTTCGGCCGATTTGATTTCATTGCGGAACCAGCCTGCCCACTGCGGGCCGGAGTTCCCGCACAAGAACGGTTTCAGGCCAAACTGGCCATAAATCTCGTCATAAAGTTCCTGACCGCCACCATGGGTCAGCCAGCCGACCTGTTCGTCTGCACGCAGGCCGAACGGCTGCGACCCGAACAGAAGAATGCCCTTGGATTTTGATCCCCAATAAGCCGGAACCGCGTGATAAATGTCAGCAGTCCCCTCGGCAACTGCATCAAACACGCCGTTGCCCGGCACCAGTTCACCGGCGGCATGCAATTTGACCTCGATCCGGCCACCCGAAAGGGTCGTGATGCGATCAGCCAGTTTCTGTGCGGCAACGCCTGGCCCAGGCAGGTTTTTGGGCCATGCGGTTACCATGTTCCATTGGCGTTTATCCTGTGCAATGGCTGGCGTTGCAAAGGTTGCCGCCATGGCGGCAGCCCCGGCACCGGCAACACTGGCAGTCAGAAATTCACGTCTTTTCATTTTATATAGCCTCCTTGATGAAGAACCCTGATTGGTCGGGGGCGTTTGCCCCCGGCCCTTCTTTTGTCAGATTACTTGCCGAGAATCCCGGGAAGATTAAGCCCGTGTTCTCGTGCGCAATCCAGTGCGATTTCATATCCCGCATCGGCATGACGCATCACACCGGTTGCCGGATCATTCCAAAGGACGCGTTCGACCCTGCGTGCAGCATCTTCCGTGCCGTCACAACAAATCACCATGCCGGAATGCTGCGAAAAGCCCATTCCGACACCGCCGCCGTGATGCAACGAAACCCAGGTGGCCCCCGATGCCGTGTTCAGCAGCGCATTAAGCAACGGCCAGTCACTGACCGCATCCGAACCATCTTTCATCGCCTCGGTTTCGCGGTTCGGGCTTGCGACCGAACCACTGTCGAGATGGTCGCGACCGATCACCACCGGGGCTTTCAATTCACCGTTTTTGACCATCTCGTTAAAGGCAAGCCCCAGACGGTGCCGCTGCCCCAGACCGACCCAGCAAATACGTGCCGGCAAGCCCTGGAACGCAATACGTTCGCGCGCCATATCCAACCAGTTATGCAGGTGTTTGTCATCCGGGATCAGTTCCTTAACCTTCTGATCCGTCTTGTAGATATCCTCGGGATCGCCCGAAAGTGCAGCCCAGCGGAACGGTCCGATCCCCTTGCAGAACAGCGGCCGAATATAGGCCGGAACAAAGCCCGGGAACGCAAACGCGTTTTCAAATCCTTCTTCGAGGGCCATCTGACGGATATTGTTGCCGTAATCGACCGTCGGGATACCGGCATCGTGGAAGGCAACCATCGCCTCGACCTGAACACGCATCGATGCGCGCGCGGCCTTTGCCACCGCTTTCGGATCAGATTCCTGCTTTTCGCGCCATTCCGCGACAGACCAGCCCTGCGGCAGGTAACCATGCACCGGGTCATGGGCCGATGTCTGATCGGTCACGATATCGGGGCGGACACCACGTTTGACCAGTTCCGGGAACACATCGGCGGCATTGCCGATCAGGGCAACCGATTTCGCCTCTCCCGCTTTGGTCCAGCGATCAATCATCGCCAGTGCCTCGTCCAGCGAATGGGTTTTTTCATCGACATAGCGGGTCCGAAGGCGGAAATCGGCCCGCGTTTCATCACATTCGACGGCCAGACAGCACGCACCGGCCATAACCGCGGCCAATGGCTGTGCACCGCCCATACCGCCAAGACCACCCGTCAGGATCCATTTGCCCTTAAGGCTGCCTCCATAATGCTGACGCCCGGCCTCGACAAAGGTTTCATAGGTGCCCTGAACGATGCCCTGTGATCCGATATAAATCCACGACCCCGCCGTCATCTGGCCATACATCGCCAGACCTTTTTTATCGAGTTCGTTGAAATGATCCCAGTTGGCCCAATGCGGCACAAGGTTGGAGTTCGCAATCAAAACACGCGGTGCATCCTTGTGGGTGCGAAACACGCCAACCGGCTTGCCCGACTGCACCAAAAGAGTCTGGTCATCTTCCAGTTCCTTCAGGCTGGCAACGATCTGGTCAAAATCCTTCCAGGTACGTGCCGCCCGGCCGATACCGCCATAAACCACAAGTTCATGCGGGTTTTCGGCAACGTCCGGATGCAGGTTATTCATCAACATGCGCATCGGTGCTTCGGTCAGCCAGCTTTTGGCAGTGATTTCCGTGCCGGTTGCCGGATAGACGTCGCGCTGGTTATGCCGCGGATTGTTGCTCATGATTTGCCTCTTAACGTCGGGGCCAGTTCGGCCAATTTTTCAAGAATGGAAGTCAGATGCGTGCGCAGTTTTGCGGCACGGCTTTCGTCATAGGCCCAGGGTGCTGCCTCGGCCTGAAGATAGGTTGATTGCGCCAATTCCATCTGGATGGCGTGCTGATTGATATCGGGGCGACCGTAATGGCGCGTGGTCCAGCCGCCTTTGAAACGGCCATTAACGATGCTGGTGTAATCCTTCGCCGCGGCACAGACATCGCGCGCTGCCGCCTCGATCACCGGATCGCAGGTCGTCCCCAGATTGGTGCCAATATTGAAATCGGGAAGCTTCCCGTCAAACAGGAACGGGATATGCGATCTGATCGAATGACAATCATAGAGGATCGCGACCCCATGCTTTTCGCGGACCCGGTCAAGCTCGCCTGCCAATGCCTGATGATAGGCTCTGTGAAAATGATGGGCGCGAAATGCGATATCATCGTCGTCAGGTGCCTGATCCCAGATGTTTTCACCATCAAAATCAGTCAGCGGCACCAAGGTCGTGGTGTTCTGACCGGGATACAAACTGACCCCTGCCGGGTCGCGATTGGCATCGATCACGTAACGATGGAACGTTGCCCGAACCGTCGTGACATTATCGAGAAGCCCGTCATAAAGCGTGTGGATATGCCAATCCGTATCGGCAAGTTCGCGCCCGCGATCATTCAGTTTTGCGGCAATGTCGTCTGGAACATAGGTCCCCGTATGGGGCAATCCCAGAACGATGGGACCATCGCCGTGCCTGACTTCAACCGGATTGCTCTTGGTCATGCGTTGCCCCCCACCACAAAACCCGAAAGTTTCGCCGCCGAAACAAGGCTGCCGTTGGTGACCAGCTCCGCCGCCTTCGCCAGATCAGGTGCCATGTAACGGTCCTGCTCGACACTTGGAATGTCTTTGCGGACCATCGCCAGGACATCCTGCAAACCGGCACTGGTTTTCAGCGGACGGCGGAATTCAACGCCCTGTGCCGCACAGATCAGCTCAACCCCCAGAATGTAGGAAAGGTTGGCATTCATCCGGGCCAGTCGGCGTGCACCGTGGGCGGCCATCGACACATGGTCTTCCTGATTGGCGCTGGTCGGCGTGCTGTCGGTCGAGCACGGATTGGCAAGATGCTTGTTCTCGCTCATGAGCGCTGCCGTCGTGACCTCGGCAATCATCAGACCGGAATTCAAACCCGGATCGGGGGTCAGGAACGGCGGCAGATCATGTGAAAGCGTCGGATCAACCATCAATGCCACGCGACGCTGGGCAATCGCCCCGATCTCGGCAACGGCAAGGGCAATCTGATCGGCGGCAAAGGCCACCGGTTCGGCATGGAAATTCCCGCCCGAAACAATCCGGCCATCTTCTTTGAGAACCAGCGGATTATCGGTGACCGCATTGGCCTCGATCTCCAGCGTCTGCCCGGCGAAGCGCAGCAAATCCATGGCTGCCCCGGTCACCTGCGGCTGGCAGCGGATGCAATAGGGGTCCTGAACGCGGGTATCGCCTTCGCGATGGCTTTCGCGGATTTCCGATCCGTCCATCAATGCGCGCATCGCGCGCGCCACATTGATCTGCCCCGGATGACCGCGCAGCGTATGGATTTCATCAACCAGTGGGGCTGTCGATCCCATGATCGCATCGGTCGAGAGCGAGGCGGTGACAATCGAACTGGCCGCGTTGCGCCAGGCTGAAAACAGCCCGACCAATGCGCATGCGGTTGAAAACTGTGTGCCGTTAATCAGGGCAAGGCCCTCTTTCGGGCCAAGGACCACCGGTGTCAAACCAGCCCTTTTCAGGGCATCCGCACCGGCCATGGTTTCACCGCGATAGACCGCTTCGCCTGCACCGATCATAACCGCCGTCATATGGGCAAGCGGTGCCAGATCGCCCGACGCCCCAACCGATCCCTGCGATGGGACGACCGGGGTTACACCATATTCCAGCATCCCCTCGATCAGATCGATAATGTCCCAGCGCACACCCGATGCACCCCGCCCGAGCGACAGCAATTTCAACGCCATCATCAGACGCGTGGTCGGGATATCAAGCGCATCCCCGACACCGCAGCAATGGCTGAGGATCAGGTTGCGTTGCAGGGTTTCGGTATCCTTGGCCGCAATCTTGACCGATGCCAGTTTGCCAAAACCGGTATTGACCCCGTAAACCGCATCACTGCCTTCGGCGGCGGCACGGACCATCGCATGGGCGGCCTCGACCCCGGCCTTGGCCGACGGGTCCAGCTTCACGGCGGCCTGACTGCGCCAGATATGTTCAAGATCGGCCAGTTTCACAGACGCGGGGATCAGGGTGACGGTCATTTTGCATCCTTGTCGAATACAGGTTTCGGGGCGCGTGGGCAGAGTTCAGGGCGCCTAGCGCGCGACCGGAACCCCACCAAAAATACGTTCGAACAGCGGGTTGAACCCGATGCGGTATGAAAGCTCTGCCGGGTGCGACACATTCCAGATCGTCAGATCGGCACGCATCCCCGCTCTGACCTGCCCGGTATCGGACAGGCCCAGTGCACGGGCGGCATGGGCCGTTGCCCCGACCAAGGCTTCTTCGGGGGTCAGGCGGAATAATGTGCAGGACATATTCATCGCGAGCAGGATCGACATCAGCGGCGATGTCCCCGGATTGCAATCGGTGGCGACCGCGATTGGCACGCCATGCTTTCGAAAGGCAGCGACGGGCGGCAACTGTTTTTCATGCAGGGTATAAAATGCGCCGGGCAACAGGACCGCGACCGAGCCGGATTTGGCCATGGCCATCGCATCTTCTTTGTTGGCATATTCGACATGATCGACCGACAGTGCGCCATAGCTCGCGGCCAGTTTGGTGCCGCCGATATTTGAAAGCTGTTCGGCATGCAGTTTGACCGGAATGCCAAGCGCGCGGGCGACATCGAACACACGGGCAATCTGTGCGGTATCAAACGCGATGCCTTCACAGAAACCGTCAACCGCATCGACCAGCCCTTCGGCGTGGGCCGCGCGCAATGTCGGGATGCAGACCTCGTCTATATAACGATCCGGTTCACCCTTGAATTCTGCCGGGGTAGCGTGGGCACCAAGGAAAGTGGTTTTGATTCGAACCGGGCGATGTTTTTCAATCGCACGTGCGGCGCGCAACATGTTCAGTTCCGTGTCGCGGTCCAGCCCGTAACCGGATTTGACCTCGATCACGCAAACACCCTCGGCTAGCAGCCCATCGACCCGCGGCAAGGCACTTGCCAGCAATTCTTCGACACTGGCGGCGCGGGTTGCGCTTACGGTTGAGACAATACCACCGCCCGCACGGGCGATTTCCTCGTAACTTGCCCCTTGCAGACGCATTTCGAACTCAACCGCGCGATTGCCGCCATGCACGACATGGGTATGGCAATCTATCAGAGCCGGGGTGATCAGGCGGCCTTCAAGATCGCGATAGGGGAATTTTTTGCTGTCTTTATAGTCTTCGGGGATCGCGTCGGCATCGCCGACCCAGACGATCTTTTCGCCTTCAATCGCCACCGCGCCCTTATCAATCATACAATATGATAATTGATCTTTGCCCGGCGCTTTATCGATCGCGACAATTTTCGCATTCCCCAAAAGCATGTAAAGCTCACCCTTGATAAGTCTGTTATTAAATATAATATGTACGTACATAATATCACTGTCAAGACAGGTAGAAGCAATGACGGTTCTCTGGGCAAATCAGGCACTTACCACCAAAGGCTGGGAAAACAGCGTCCTGATCGAGATTGGTAAAGACGGCAGAATCACAAAGGTTCAGGCCGATTCCCCTGCCACCGGAAACCGCGTTGGTACGCTTCTGCCCGCGATATCGAACCTGCATAGCCACGCGTTTCAGCGTTCGATGGCCGGACTGACCGAAAAACGCGGCCCCGATCCCCGTGATACCTTCTGGACATGGCGACAATTGATGTTCCGCTTCCTTGATCAGCTCACCCCGGATCACGTGCAGGACATCGCGGCCTTTGTGCAAATGGAAATGCTCGAAGCCGGATACGCCAACAATACCGAGTTCCATTACCTGCACCATCAACCGGGCGGCGTTCCCTATGACAATATCGCCGAGATGGCCGAACGCATTGCGGCGGCGGCAAACATCACCGGTATCGGCCTGACGCTTCTGCCCGTGCATTACCAGTTCGGCGGTTGCGACAAACGCCCGCTGGGCGCGGGGCAAATCCGGTTTGGCAATGATCCGGAACGCTTTGCCAAATTGTATGAGGAAAGCGAAAGGGCGTTGAAATCCCTGCCGTCCGACACACGCATGGGCGTTGCCCCGCATTCGCTGCGCGCCGTTGGTCGCGAGGACCTGATTGCCACCACGCGGCTGTCAAAGGACGGTCCGGTTCACATGCATCTGGCCGAACAGGTCGCCGAGGTCGAGGAAGTCGCGGCATCCTGGGGCAAGCGCCCGGTCGAATGGCTGCTTGAACATGCCGATGTCGATGAAAACTGGTGCCTGATCCATTGCACGCAGATGCAGGAACACGAGACGCTTGGCCTTGCCAGAACCGGGGCTGTTGCCGGGCTTTGCCCGATCACCGAAAGCAGCCTTGGCGATGGTATCTTTGATGGTGTGCGGTACCTGAATGCGGGTGGAAATATCGGTGTCGGATCGGATTCCAACATTCGCATTTCACTTTCCGAAGAACTCCGCACACTGGAATACAGCCAGCGTCTGCGCGATAAATCGCGTGCCGCCCTTGCCACCCCGGAAAAATCCACCGCCCGCCGGTTGTTCGATGCGGTTGCCAAAGGCGGCGCACAGGCGGCAGGCCGCAATGCCGGCCGGATCGAGGTCGGCGCACTGGCCGATCTGATGGCGCTTGATGGCGCGGCAGTTGACCTTATCGGTCGGACAGGCGATACGATCCTCGATACATATGTCTTTGCCGGAGATGATCGCATGGTGCGTGATGTCTGGTCGGCCGGTCGCCATGTCGTGACCGAGGGCCGCCATATCGCACATGATACGATCACGGGCCGGTATCGCAAGGTGATGGAACAACTCAAGGAAGCGGTGTGAGCACCACCACGGAACTGACAAACTGGCAATCGGTCCATGACGAGGTCCTGCGCCGCATTCACACCCGTGAATGGAAACCGGGCGACCAGATCCCCAAGGAAGTCGAACTGGCCGAGGAACTGGGCTGCGCGCGCGCGACCGTCAACCGGGCGCTTCGCGAACTTGCCACCGAGGGCTTCCTTGATCGCCGCCGCAAGGCCGGAACCCGTGTTGCGGCCCATCCGGTGCGACGCGCGCGGCTTGACATTCCGGTCATACGGCTGGAGATCGAGGGCCGCGGCCAGAAATACGCCTATGCCCTGCTGTTTCGCGAACGCCGCAGCCCGCCGCCGGAAATCTGCGCCAATCTGGGTGTAACACCTGACAGCGACATGCTGCATATCACGTCGCTGCATCTGGCGGATGGCAAGCCCTATATGTTTGAAGAACGCTGGGTCTCGGTCGCCGCGACGCCAGAAATTGTTGATGCTGATCTGTCCAAAATCAGTGCCAATGAATGGCTGGTACTTCATGCCCCCTACACCAAGGGCGACATTTCATTTTCCGCCGTGCTGGCTTCCGAAAACGAAGCCGAAATCCTGCGCACGCAAAAGAATGAACCGCTGTTCCTGATCGAGCGCACGACCTGGGAAGGGGAACAGGGCATTACCTCCGCCCGGCTGTTATTCGCGCCGGGATATCGGATGCATACGGCACTTTAGACCTTCCACAGAGCCTTTGGTTTCTGCGCATATCCGCCCCTTTTTTCAGATTTCCTAAAAAAGTTCTTGATTTGTTCTTTTAATTATGGCATAAGAGAAAAGTCAACGGGAGAAATACACCCGGACCGAAACCCGCAAAGCCTTGTAGGCTCTGCGGGTTTTTGCGTTTGGGGCCGGATCAAAGAGGATATCAGGATGCAGCGGCAAGGATTGAGGCAGGGCAGCGGGGCAGCCCGCAGGATATGCGTCGGCGGATGGCGGAGCCATTACGGCGGTGTTCCGCGCCGGTTCTAATACGTTTCGAACACGCTTATTTGTCATGACAGGAGAGGTGCGTCTTATCGGGGAACGGACCCCGGATTTGCCGGATGGGGCATAAATGGCAGCAGTGGCGGCAGTGATTTGTGGCCCGTCGGTGGTGGGCAGGTTGGGGGCAGTGCGCCCGAAATCCGTCTGCTGGTGAAAATGGCGGCCGCCCGAGGTTTGTCTGGACGTCGGGGTGGCAGGTTGTCGCCGTGGCCGGAAAGTGATCGAGGTGGGCAGAAAGCCCGATGATGGTCCGTCGGCGAGGTTGCGGGAGGCCCTTGGTCCTTGGGCCCGTGGTATGTCCGGACTTCGAGGTCAGGCCATTGCCGAAAGGGACTGGCTGTCTGCGGGCCGTCTGTTGGCAAAGCTGGCGAAAGCCCGGGATGTGTCCGGCGTTGCCCGAAGTCCTGCATTGCCGGAAGTCGCCGTGGCGCAGGCCGTGAGCTTGATGGCCGTCTGTGGAACCCAAGGTTTGTTCGGGCTTGCTCAGTTGCGGGACGTCCGGTTTGTAAAAAAGGCGCCTGTCCGCTTTTCTCGCAGTCCCCTTTTCTCGAGTGCTTTGCGAAACGGCATTGAGCGGTACTTATCTGGGGCCGCGAGCACGCGCGCTTGACGGTAAGGTATGACGAGCATAGAGCTTGGGTGAAAAATCAGAAAAAACCTAACGGATATGCGATGACGTCCGAAGACCTGTCCGCCCGCAGGGTATTTGCGAATAGCCAAAAAAGATTAAAATCCGAAATCATCCGCGAAGTTAATTTCGAAGGGGTGATAGAGCGGGCCCGGTCCATGGTCATCTTGCCAGACGCAAGAATTCTGGTAGAGGGCTCCTCCGTCAAGGATGGCGCGCCTTTGGCTGCTGTGTGGTCGCCTGCGGCTGATAAGCTCGAGACAGTGGGCCTTTACAGGTCTGCGATTGAGGAAAATGCATCCTCTGATCATCATTCAAGCAGCTTGTTTCCGTGGCGCGGGGCCTTTGGCTGGCTGGATTATGATCGCTTGCACGTGATGTCTGCCGATTTTAGCCGGTGTCTTCAGACCTATCCAATTCGCAATATGGATTTCCTCGCGGAAATGGAGATTTCCCGACAGGATTCCTTTGGTCGCAAACCCAACCCACTGAGCGCCATGGCGGTCAGTGATGATCTGCTTTTGGTGACGCTATCTGATAATTTCAGAGTCCGGGTTGGGCGCTTTTTTGCGTTTCTGCGCCGAACGGGCGACAGTTTCGAGTGGACCGGCTTGCCGGTGGAATTGAACTCCCCAGAAGTCATGGCAGCGTGGCGTGACCGTGCAATGGGCTCTTCTTGGTTGTTTATAATGGACGCGTTCTTGTGGGGCAGGAAGCTCCGCGCGGTAACAAACGGGGGGCAAGCAACCCATTTCAACAGCGGGCCAACCTTTGAAACGAAACTTGTCATTGATTATGACATCGTTGGTGCGGTTGCCGAGGAGCGCGGGTTCTGGCAGCGCTTCAAGAAGCCTCGTGCGCCTGAGCTGCATCTGAAAGCTGTCAGCCAGTTGCCGCTGGGCGATCTGACCTTTAGCCGGGATATGTCCTATAGCGTGCTGAAGCTCGCTGGGCTCAACAAGATCCTGATATATCCGCCGGACCTGTCCGCCCCATTGGGCATGTTGCCCTTGACACCAGGGATGAGTCTTGGCCAGCGTAAACATGATCGTGTTGCCTTGGCCTTTGATGAAGAGACGATGCTGGTGGGAGATAAAACGGGCTTCAACCTGTGTAGAATATTGTTCGATTAGAATTAGAAAAAGGGGACTGTTCCCTTTTCTGAAGCCGCAGTCAGGCTTTTGTCTGCCCAATCATTCAAACCCGTTATACGCCGCAATCACCCGGAATTCAGGGCCATCGACGGTTGAGTGGCTTTCGTAGAGGCAGAAGCGATCAACGGTGAAGCTGCGCGAGGTCAGGTCGATATTGTCGGCCACCGCCTGTTCGACGGTCGCACGGGCGGCGTCGCGGTTACGGCCCAAAGTGATATGCGGGGTGAATTTGCGCATGTCCATGTCCGGGCATTCTTCGAGCCGCAGCAATGCCTTTTCCACCCGGTTTGCAAGACTGTGCAGGGCGGGTTGATCAGTGACACCGGCCCAGAAAATGCGCAGTTTGCGGGCAGACGCAAAGATGCCAAGGCCCTGCACGCGAAGGTCGAACGGTTCGAACGGGAGTTCGGACAGGGCCGCATCGATTTCGCGGGCCAGACCGGGATCGACATTGCCGATGAATTTCAGCGTGATGTGCATGTTTTCCGGGGTCTGGGCATCGAGCCCCTTGATCCCGCGCGCCAACGGGTAAAGGTCGTCGGCAATATCAGCCGGAATTTCGACGCCAACAAACAAACGCATATTCGGAACTCACGCACGACAATCTGGCAGATGGGGATTTGAGTGGACGACCGCCCGGTATTTATCCGGTCGAACGGCCCGGCAGCGGGATGATGTCGTCCTCGCCCTTGATTTGCGGGAAGCGGCCCGCGGCCCAGTCGGCCTTGGCCTTATCGATCCGTTCCCTGGAACTGGAAACGAAGTTCCACCAGATATGGCGATAGCCGACCGGCAACCCGCCGAGCAGCATCACGCGGCAATCGGATTGGGCGACGATATCGGGAATTTCTTCGGGCGCGATATAGATGAAGTTTTCCGGTTCATACAGATCGCCATCAATGCGCAGGCTGCCGGAAACGACATACAGGGCGGCTTCCTGATTTTCGCCGGGCAGCAGAAGCTGCGCGCCAGCATCCATGCGGACATCAAGATAGAACAGCTTGGACTTGACCGGAACCGGGGCGGTTTTGCCGAAGGCCTCGCCCGCGATCAGGCGCATATGCAAACCGGCATCTTCGATAATCGGCAGGTCGTCCTTGGCGATATGGAAAAATTCCGGGTCGGATTCTTCTTCGTCTTCGGGCAGGGCCGCCCATAATTGCAGGCCATCGAGTTTATGATGGCTGTTGCGTACCGCATCGGTTTCGCGTTCGGAATGGGTGATGCCGCGCCCGGCACTCATCCAGTTGAGATCGCCCGGCTGGATTTCGAGCAAACTTCCAAGGCTGTCATGATGGCGGATCGCACCTTCGAAAAGATAGGTGACGGTGGCAAGCCCGATATGGGGATGCGGGGCAACGTCAACCCCCTGCCCCGGCTCGAACGATGCCGGTCCCATGCGATCAAAAAACACAAACGGACCGACAGACCGGACATCCCGATGTGGCAGGACGCGGCGCACGGACAGGGGACCAAGATTGGTTTCCTTGCCGGAAATCAGTATAGACATGCGCCGCCTCCTTTTAATGTATCTGAGACCTATCTGGTTTCTTCCTGCCTTACGGGCAAGGGTTCGGCCAGGTTGTCTGGATTTTCTCGATCTCGGCCAGAACGTCGTCGGACAGTTCAAGATAGGCAGAGCCGATATTGGATTTGAGCTGTTCCATGCTGGTCGCACCAATGATGTTGGCGGTCAGGAACGGGCGGGTATTGACATAAGCCAGCGCCATCTGCGCGGGATCAAGACCGTTATCCTTGGCAAGTTTGACATAGGCCTCGGTCGCCTTGATGCCATTTTCCGTCAGGTAGCGGCCGAAATATTGCGGCCAGATGGATGAACGCGCGCCTTCCGGGCGGGCACCGCCGAGATATTTGCCCGACAAAGCGCCACCGCCCAATGGCGAATACGCCAGAAGACCGGCATCTTCGCGGATCGAGCATTCCGCCAGACCGACTTCATAAGTCCGGTTCAAAAGCCCGTAAGGATTCTGCACCGAAACCACGCGCGGCCAGCCTTTTTTCTCGGCCAGTTCAAGGAACTTCATCAAGCCCCACGGGGTTTCGTTCGACAGACCGATATAGCGGATTTTGCCTGCCTGCACGAGGTCATGCAGGGCTTCGAGGGTTTCCTCGATCGGGGTGAATTCCTCGTTCGCGTCATGGACGTAACCGAGCTTGCCAAAGAAGTTGGAATTCCGATCCGGCCAATGGAGCTGATAGATATCGACATAATCGGTTTTGAGGCGTGTGAGGGAACCGTCAATCGCCTCGTTGATCTGCGCACGGGTCAGGCGCGGGCCACCCCGGACATAGGGAAAACGTTCTGCCGGGCCGACAATTTTGGATGCGATGACCAGATCATCACGACGACCCCGTTTTTCCAGCCAGTTGCCGATGATGGTTTCGGTTCTGGTGAAGGTTTCTTCCATCGCCGGAACCGGATACATTTCGGCGGTGTCGATGAAATTGATTTCATTGCCGGTGGCGTAATCGAGCTGTTCGAACGCTTCTTCCTGCGTATTCTGCTGGCCCCAGGTCATGGTACCCAGACAAATCACACTGACATTGATGTCAGTCCGACCCAATCGACGATATTCCATAGATCAATCCCCTTTTACGCCCTGATTGGGCGCATTTTATTTTCAATGGTATGAATATATCCCGGTCGCGGAGTGATGAAAGCTTTTAGCGCAAATTTTCTTGCAACATCATGGAATTGCAATGAATTTTCGACGCATTTGATCCTAGATGAACAGGGTCAGAACCCCGGTATAGCTGTAAAAGCGATCATTGCAGACCTCGCCACTGCCGTAAAATCCGGTGAGCGGCAGATCACCGATTTCATCGCGGATGATCATCATTTCACGGCTTTCGGTGCCAAACAGATGCGGCCCGCGGGCGACACAACTGCAATAAAGCGCGCCGCGCGGTTTGCCGGGAAGGCGTTTTTGCAAATCGCCCAGCATGCGGCGCAAATCCTGTTCGGCAGCAACGCCGTCACGCCGCACGAAACGGATGGTATCGCCCACCTGCACATCGCCGCTGATGGCCATCAGGTTGTTGTGCGGATCGACCCCCATCAGGTTGCGGACAACAAAATCGCCGGTATCAGAGCCCGGCACTATCAGGGCAACGTGATAGCGGCCCGAGGCGATGGAATTTTCGTTACCGTCGGCTTCCATTTCCGATTTGAAAACTTCGAGGGCCGGACGATCATCAAGGGTTGCGATGATGCCATCGCGTCCCTCGGTCACGCGATGCACCGGTCCGACCGGGGTGCAGGCCTGACTGATTCCGACCTGCACAATCGTTTTGTCGGCAAACAAAACCCCCGAAAGGCCGCCTTCGACGACCTTGTCGGCGATTTGCGGCGCGCCGCGTTCCCCCGATGCAATGCCGCCAACCAGATAGGTTGACCCCAGACGCGCCAGTTCGGAAAGAGTGGCCAGGCTGTCAGGTGCGCCCGGATCGCCGTGAACCAGACCAAAGATCGGTTGCAGGCGATCAATCGCCCGCTGCAATTCCGGTGCATCGAGATCGTTATCGGTTTTAAGCGGTTCGAAAATATGAAAATCATTCGGATCAATCGGGGCCACCATCACGGAGGCGGCCGGAACCCCGAAATAGGCCCGGCCAGACCCGCACACACCAATCCCGACAGTGCCGACCCAGTGTTCAAGCGACAGGCGGGAACGCAGGAAGGTCAGGATGCTGCCAAGGTCGGCGGCCAGTGCCTCGGAGACATATAAAAAAGCCAGTGCCTGTTGCGGCAATGGCTGTGTTTGCAATTGATCGGCCAGTTCGGTGGCGACTGCTGCCCAATTTTCCCCGCTGGCATGTGCCGCATGAAATTCAGCCGTCATGCATTCTCCCGCTTTTTGAAAACCTGCCTGATGATGTGGCGGTCCGTTTTCTTGGTCTTGTGGTTATCCAAGCATTATCTAAGCATTCGGGGGGGCCATTCACAATGGGCGAACAAAGATTTCAGCCCTGCCCCGTCAGGCAATATGTCGGCGCAACAGGTCCATGGCGGCATTAAGCTGTGTCATGCGCTGGTGCGATCCATAATTGCTATCGGGGTGGTGAATGGCGGCCAGAATGCGATATTTGGTGCGGATGGACTTCATGTCGGGACGGGCATTGGGCGCAAAGCCCATGACATGCAGGGCTTCGTTAAAGGTGGTGACGCCGCGATCCAGCGGTTCGAACGCCAGATTATCGACAATGGCGCGCAGACGTTCGAGTTCCTCGCGCGATTGCAGAAGTTCGACGGGCGGTTCGGCCTGGCGTTTTCGGATGGCGTGGGCTTCTTCCAGTGCCTTGCGTTCGGCCGCAAGGATATCGGCCTTTTCAACGCGCATCTTGACTTCGCCCTTGTCGAAATGCAGCGCCATATTGAGCGCCTTGCGCACCGCGATGATTGAATGCCCCGGTGGCAAACGCAATTGCAATCTTGGTTTGCGCCGCCAGGGACGGCCTTCGGCGGGGCCTGATTTCAGGACGATGGTTTCACGATCACCCGGCGGCGGATCGCCCGGGTCCTCGTAATCTTCAATCGCGCCTTCGGGCACAATCAGCATGACGGAACGCGCCAGATCGGCCGCATTGACCCCGCGTTTGGCGGCCAGTGCGAGAACAGCATCACGGAACATCGAAGAACACGGAATGGTGTAGGATTGTTTGACTGATTGTGCCGCCATCACCCTTGCCCGATATATATCAATTTAAATCAATATCTTACGGCGGAAAAACCACCGCAATCCCGACTGAGAAGATCAATTTGGCTAAAGTGTAGCGGCGGGAGAACCCGGCTGCAACTGCGGTTGTAGGCAAAATTGAATCGCTTCCGATTCATCCACAGGCAAAACAGGCGATTTCGCAGGGGTTCCCGATACCGTAGAGACAAGATAAGTATTTGATATTAAAATATCTTTTCCCGCATTATCGATTCTTCGCCTGAGTTTCAGCCCCTTAGCCCGCCCGCAAGAATGGATCCCCCATGTTTGCGGCCCCATAAACGGGGGAAAATCCATAATATATTGTTATTATTGAATTATTTTCGGTTTTTATGCTTTGGCTCGCCCCGGCGGCAACGGCGTCAATTTGGTTGAATTAACGTCTCGTTTGCATTTGTTCTGTCAGATCAAACCAGAGATGACTACAAATGTAGTTGCGGATCGGGATATTCGAAACATAACCGAAAGTAAATGATGTGTTAATTTCACACTCAATCAGGTGTTCTGAGGGCTTTTGGGCCATTTTCGGGCCGGTTTTTACCATTTCCCAGCCGTCCCTGAAACATCTCAAACCATTGATAATAAACACATAAACCTGAAAAAACGAGCAGATCGACTTTGCCCCGCCCTGCTTCACCAAAATCGTTTCGGTTTGCTTTCTAATTCTATCTACGTATGCAGTTTTTCGGGATAGTTTCTGTCGAAACTGATCCTGGAGGACGATGGAAATCCTGTATTTTCATGCCAATGCCGCCCAGCAATTATTTGTTATAAAAGGAATTATCGAATTCCACCGCAAGAAGAAAAGGCTGCACCAACGGGTACAGCCTTTGAGAAATCCGGTCACCTGAATGCGGTTGGTGCGGAGGCGGAAAATCAGGAATCTGCTTCGAGAACGTCAATCACCTGCGGCAGGATGCGTTCAACGATCACCTTGACGCCGTCGGCATTGGGATGGATGCCGTCATCCTGATTAAGGCTGGAATCGGCGGCGACCCCATCAAGGAAGAAGGGATAGAAGGCGAGCTGATATTCTGCTGCCAGTTCGGGGTAGATTTCATTGAATTCAGCCCCGTATTCCTTGCCCATATTGGGTGGTGCCATCATCCCGGCCAACAGGACCGCAACATCGCGGTCGCGCAGCTTTCCGATGATTTCATCAAGATTTTCGCGGGTCTGGGATGGTTCCACCCCGCGAAGCGCGTCATTGGCACCCAGTTCCAGCAACACGATATCGGGATCATCCACCAGCGCCCATTCAAGGCGCGAAAGACCCGCCGCCGTCGTATCGCCGGAAACCGAACTGTTGATGACCTTGACGTTATGCCCGGCATCGCGAAGGGCGGCTTCAAGCCTGGGGGCAAAGCCATCCTCGTGCGAGAGACCGTAGCCCGCCATCAGGCTGTCACCATAAAGCATCAGGGTTTGCGGGGCATTGTCGGCAGTGTTGTTTGCCGCATTGTCGGCGGCTTGGGCATCATGAATGCCAAACAGGCTCATGGCGCCAATCAGAATACCAAAACCCATCCCGGCACATCGAAACAGGCGGCGGGAAAGCCCTTCGAACAATCCGGGCTTTTGCTTGAAAGTGAACTGGTTAACAGCCGGGTCTTGCCCGAACAGCGTGTATGCCACAAATCTCACCTTATGTTTTGTCATCTTGCACAGACGGTTAGCCTCTGGTTACCTGCTGGTCACCCATCGGTTACCCTGAGATCGTCAAATCTGAAGTCAAATTTGAACTGGTGACACCAAATTCCGTACAGTTATTTAACCCGTTTCTTCGCCCCTGCAATGCCTTAGCCCGATTGGACCCGTAATGAGTGTTACCGAAACTGCTTCTATGCCGGAAAAAACAGCGAATACGACAGAGGCCGCGCGCCAGCGCACCGTCGATGTTTCCGGTCTTAAGCTGAGCCTGAAGGGACCGGCGGGGATTGTTGATATCCTCAAAGGGGTCGATATCCAGATTGACGCGGGCGAACGTGTCAGCCTTGTCGGGCCATCGGGATCAGGCAAAACATCGCTTTTGATGGTGATTGCCGGGCTGGAGCAGGCGCAGGCGGGCACGATCAATATCTGTGGCGAGGATTTGCGCAAGCTTGATGAAGATGGTCTGGCCCTTTATCGCCGCCATCATGTCGGCATCGTGTTTCAGGACTTCCACCTTGTCCCGACCATGACAGCGCTTGAAAACGTGGCCCTTCCGATGGAGTTTGCCGGACGCAAGGATGCGTTTGAGCGGGCCGAGGCGGAGCTTAAGGCCGTCGGACTTGGTCATCGGATCGGCCATTATCCGGGCCAGTTGAGCGGCGGGGAACAGCAGCGCGTGGCACTCGCACGTGCGCTTGCGACCGACCCGGAACTGCTTCTGGCGGATGAGCCGACCGGCAATCTTGACGGGGCCACGGGCGAAACGATTATCGAATTGCTGTTTGATCTGGCGAAACGCAAGGGATCGACTTTGCTTCTGATTACGCATGATCCGGGGCTGGCATCGCGGTGCGACCGGTCGATCATGCTGCGCGACGGGGAAATCGTTACGCAACAGGATGCCGACATATGAGCCGTATTTCCCAATCCACCAACGGGGCGGAAAAGCTGTGGTCGATTGCCTGGCGGGTCTGCCGACGGGAATTGCGCGGCGGGTTTTCCGGCTTTCGTATTTTTCTGGCCTGTCTGGCACTTGGCGTTGGTTCAATCGCTGCGGTCGGAAACGTTTCGGAATCCGTTTTAAATGCGCTTGAGCGCGATGGCCGCGCCCTTCTGGGCGGCGATGTCGAGCTTCGGCTTGTCCATATGCCCGCAAGCGAGGAACAGCAAAGCTGGCTTTCGGAGAATACCGAACGCATGGGCAGGCTTGCGACCATGCGCGCCACCGCCTATGGGCCGGAGCAGCGCAGGCTGGTCGAGCTTAAGGCGGTTGATGATGTCTATCCGCTGTTTGGCGAGATGGAACTTGCCGACGGTATTGCGTTTGACGGTGCCCTTTCTAAAAAGGACGGTGTCTGGGGCGGTGTGGCCGAGGCCGGGCTTCTGGAGCGGTTGAAGATTACTGTCGGTGATACGGTTCGCCTTGGCGATATCAATATTCAGGTGCGCGGCGTGATCGCGACCGAGCCCGACAAGGCGGTTGGCTTTTTCAATTTCGGCCCGCGTTTAATGGTGTCGATGGATGCCCTTGCCGAGACCGGACTGGTGCAGCCGGGCAGCCTGATCAATTATTATTACGCTTTGGATTTGAATGATGCGGAAACGCCAAAGGTGTTTCGCGACCGGCTTGACGCACAGTTCGAGGATGCCGGGTGGCGCGTGCGCGATGTATCGGATGCCAATCCGGGCCTGCGGCGGTTTATCGAACGGCTGACGCTGTTTCTGACACTGGTGGGGCTTTCGGCATTGCTGGTTGGCGGGATTGGTGTTGCCAATGCGGTGCGCAGCCATATCGAAAGCAAAACATCCGTTATCGCGACGCTTAAATCCATCGGGGCATCACATGGCCTGGTGTTGCGGATTTACTTCCTGCAAATCCTGATGCTGTCGCTTGTCGGGATTGGGATCGGGCTTCTGATCGGGGCGGTAACACCGGCGATCATTGCACCACTTCTGGCCGGGCGTTTGCCGATTGATGTGACATTGGGCCCGGCATTGCCGTCGCTTCTGATTGCCACGGCATTTGGCGTTCTGACCACGCTGGTCTTTGCCATGCCGTCGCTTTTGCGTGCGCGTGAAATTCCGGCAGCCCGGCTTTTCCGCGCCAGTGCGGGATTGATGAATGGCAGTGCGTTAAGTAAGCGTGACCTGCCTTATGTTGGTGTGCCGCTTATCCTTTTGCTTCTGCTTACGGTCTTTACCGCAACGGATCGCGAGATCGCGATTGGCTTTATCGCCGGATCGCTTTTGGCGATTGCGGTTTTTGCCGCGGCGGGCAAGGCAATTGTATCGCTTTCAAAACGGATGACGGGCGGGCGCAATGCCTTTAGCCGATTGGCGCTGGCAAACCTGCATCGGCCGGGTGCCAGCACGGTGCCGATTGCGTTGTCGCTCGGTCTTGGCCTGACGCTGCTGGTGACGATTTCGGGGATCGAGGGAAATCTGGATCACGAGATATCGGAAAATCTGCCGGACTCGGCCCCGGCCTTCTTCTTCCTTGATATCCGACCTGATCAGATGGATCAGTTCAAAACGCAACTTCTTGAAAAAGATAACGTTTCGGATATCGAACAAACACCGATGCTGCGTGGGCGCGTGGTTGCGATTGACGGGGTCGATGCCAATGATGTTGGTCCGGGAGATGATCGCTGGTTCCTGCGCGGTGATCGTGGCCTGACCTTTGCGGCAAGCCCGCCGCCCGAAACCCAGATCGTGCGCGGGGAATGGTGGCCGGCTGATTATGACGACGGGGCCAAGCCGCTTGTTTCCATCTCGCGCGATATTGGCGAGGCATTCGCATTGGAGCCGGGCGATACATTGACCGTCAATGTGCTGGGCCGGGATATCACCGCCGAGATTGCCAACTGGCGCGAAATCGAATGGCAGAGCCTTCGGATGAATTTCGCCATGGTGTTTTCGCCGGGCCTGATCGACAAGGCCCCCTATAGCCTGATTGCGACCGCCCATATGCCGCGCGACATGGAAGAACCGGTTGATCGCATGATCGGCATGGATTTCCCCAATGTGTCGGCGATCCGGGTGCGCGAGGCGCTTGAGGCCGCCAATGCCATTCTGGCCGGGATCGGCACCGCGCTTAACGCAACCAGTTCGATTGCGATTGTCGCCGGGGTTCTGGTCCTTGCCGGTGCGGTTGCCGCCGGGCGGCGCAAACGGATTTATGATGCGGTTGTCCTTAAAACCCTTGGGGCGACGCGCGGCAATATCCTTTATGCCTATGCGCTGGAATACGGGATTTTGGGCCTTGCCACCGGGGTGATTGCCGCCCTGTTTGGCAGTCTTGCGGCCTGGTCGGTTCTGGTGCTGATCATGGAAGCGAGCTGGACCTTCCTGCCGATGACGATCTTTGGCCCGATTGCGATTGGTCTGGCGGCGACCCTGTCGGCGGGCTTCATCGGGACATGGCAGGCATTGCGAAGCCCGGCGGCACCGCTTTTGCGTAACGAATAGCACGCAGTGCAGAACACCCAAAAGGGCCGGTCCATCACAGACCGGCCCTTTTCATTTCGATTGGGTATCGTCGGAAATCATGCCAGATCACGAAGCGCACGACGGACGACCTTGCCGGTTGTCGTCATCGGCAATTGTTCCATGAAGGCGATTTCGCGCGGATATTCGTGGGCGGCCAGACGGGTTTTGACGAAATCACGGATATCGGCTTCAAGTTCCGGACTTTGTGCGACCCCGTCGGCCAGCACGACGAAGGCCTTGACGATCTGGCCGCGCTGTTCGTCGGGTTTGCCGATCACCCCGGCCATGCGCACCGCCGGGTGGCCGATCAGGCAATCCTCGATCTCGCCCGGGCCGATGCGATACCCCGCCGAACTGATCAGATCATCATCGCGCCCGACAAAACGGATATAGCCATCTTCGTCAAGCTGCCCCATATCGCCGGTCAGAAGCCATTCCCCGATGAATTTTTCGCGGGTGGCTTCGGGGTTGCGCCAATATTCCAGAAACATCACCGGATCAGGCGACCGAACCGCAATCCGGCCCATTTCACCGGCAGGCAGGACATTCCCGGCCATATCGATCACCGCAACGTCGTGCCCCGGCACCGGGCGGCCCATCACGCCGGGTTTGGGGGCCATGATCGACTGACAGGAACTGACCACCATGTTGCATTCGGTCTGGCCATAGAACTCGTTGATGGTAACGCCAAACACGCGACGCCCCCAATCCAGAAGTTCTGCACCCAATGTTTCCCCACCGCTTGCGATTGAACGAATATTGCATTTGAACTTTGCCGCCACATCGTCGCCAGCCGCGCGCATCATCTTGAGCGCGGTTGGCGGCAGGAAGGTATTGCGCACGCCATATTCGGCAATCAGGCCAAAGGCGGCCTCGGCACTGAATTTTTCGAAACGGTGGGCCACGACCGGCTTGCCGTGATGCCAGGCCGGCAGCAGGACATCCAGCAACCCGCCAATCCATGCCCAGTCGGCCGGGGTCCACATGACATCGCCGTCCTGCGGGAAGAAGTCATGCGACATTTCCACACCGGGCAAATGACCCAAAAGCACGCGATGGGCATGCAGCGCGCCCTTTGGCTGGCCGGTGGTGCCCGATGTGTAAATGATCAGGGCCGGTTCATCGGCGCGCGTCTTGACCGGTTCGAATTCATCGCTGGCCTCGGCCGAGAGTGCCTTGAAATCAAAACAGCCATCGGGCGCACCATCAATCACATAGACATATTCAAGCGCCGGAAGCAGATCGCGGATTTCAGCAATTTTGCGCGCCCCTTCCTGATCGGTCACCAGTGCCTTTGCGGCACAGTTGCCAAGCCGGTATTCAAGGGCCTCGACCCCGAACAGGTTGAAAAGCGGCACGGCAATGCCACCCATTTTATAGGTGGCGATATGGGCCACGGCGGTTTCGGGGCTTTGCGGCAACAGAATACCGACCCTATCGCCACGACGGATGCCATGGCGGCGCATGACATTGGCGAAACGGTTCGACAGGCGTTTGAGCTGCGCAAAGCTGTAATCGCGGCGCGATCCATCGCGCCTGCGATACATCAGGGCAAGACGATCAGGGTCGTCTGCCCATTTGTCGCAAACATCGACACCAATATTGAAATGAGTAGGCACGTTCCAGACAAAATCCGAACGCACCGACGCGTAATCCGCACGAACCGGTAGCATGTTTCCTCCCTGTATCCGCCACGTCTTTTTGATTTTTTGATTTCACGACGTTTTGGTCGGCACATGCTAGTCGATGCATCGGCAAATATGAACCATTTTGTCGTGATCAGACCGGCACCACATGACGCAGTACCCGCTAGCGGCCCGGATCGAGCAGGAAGGTAAAATTGGACGGTTGCCCGGCATCGGTAAACGCGGTGGAATGACAGCCAAGGCAGGTGCCATCCATTTGATGCTGGATAAAGCTTTCAAGGGCGACGTTACTTAAGAATCGGGGAACTTCCCCCACCCCGAACGGGGCCCCGCCGCCATTTCCGATCCATTGGGTGCCGACCAGAAAATAGTTTTTCCAGACACTGTCACCCAGTTTCCGCTGCCAGACGAAATTCGCCTCTGCCGTTCCGGAAAAAAGCCGCCAGCAACGGACGATATCGGGCGCAGTGACGCGATTGCCATCCGGATCACGGGCATAGGGTGGCTCGTCCGCCCAGCGCAGATCGGATTGTACGATCTGATTGGCAAGATGGTCGGCACGGTCGACACCGTCATAAAAAACGTAATCACGATCGGTTTTGTCCGGGCCCAGACAACCTTCGGGGAACAGGTCATTGGCGATGATGCTGTTGGGGCGGCGTGCATTTGATGCCAGTGGTGCGTTATCGACCATGTTCGAATGTCGACCATATCCAGCGATCCCCATTGCCGCTTTTGACACGCTGAACGATGTGCAAACCGACCATCCCGACCGTCACATCCAGGCATTTGGCCCTGCCATCAACGGCATCCTTTGCCGCAACGGCGATCCGGGCCGGTTTTGTATAATAGCGTTCCTGATCGGCGGGATCGGTCATGATGCGCCAGGCAAACTTGATCATTTGCGCGCCGGGCTTGAAAGCCGTCTTGTCGCTGGCCAGCAGATTTGCAGTGTCCCCCGTTAAGGTTCCAGCCCCCGCAGACAGCTTTAGAATCGGGAAGCCGACAGACTGGCCACTTTGGGCAAAGGCCATGCGACCGGCGGCACTATCAAGGCCATTCCAACGGATATAATCGGCGGCAATATCATTCACCCGCGTTTCGTACAGAACGAAGTTTCCCGCCTGATCAATCAGCACGTCGCCCGAGGCCTGCACGAAGGCCGATAGCAACAAAGCCCCGTCGGGCAGATCGTTGCGACATTGATCATCGGGTGCCGACGCCCCGGCAAACAATGAATATTTGTCACGATAGGTTTCCCACCATGCATACCCGGCATCGGGGTGCCGGTAACCGGCATCAATCGGATTCCCGTCACCATCGTAAGGCCAGACCAGCGAAACCATTGCCTGCCATGAAAACCGGTCAAACGGCCGCTGTGCTTCGTAGGCAACGAAGCGATAAATGAAATTGGCGTCAAATTCGGGCACATCAACCGGTTCGGCAGCACAGAGGCCACCGACACCCGCCGTCGCACAAAATTCATCTTCGGGATAAACCGCATCAAATACCGGCACCTCGTTTGCCTTTTTGGAGGCAACGAAATTCGGATTCTGTGCCGATGCGACGGAAACGGCGAAAAGCGACAGGACAAAACCGAGCAACGACGCACGCCCGACCCGCGAGATGAACAAGAACATGTTCGATCCACAGGTTTCCAATATGCCGTTGTTATCGAAAACTTTTTTTCCCATCGACGACCCAAACCGCCACCTGAACCGGGGCGAAACCGCGCGTAACAGTACCGATCCTTTGAAAGGATACGAAATTATAGGCCGAAATGGTCAGAAAATCGCGTTTCGAGACAAAGTGAACAAGATCACAATATTGTCAGTTCCGGGGATACCACAATTAGCCAAACCGTTGCTTTTCACGGAAATGCTGCCATATTTTCAGCATTGCAGAGTTCTATGAACATTCTGCCCGTTATGGATCAAAGAGGGATTTCAATGGCTTTTGAAACGCGTCAACGCGGCTATGACGTCTCGGTTGGCCGGTCGGCGGCCGAGATTGATGAAGGTCTCCGCGCCTATATGCTGCGTGTCTACAACTATATGGCATCTGCACTTGCCCTGACCGGTATCGTCGCGATGGCTGTGTCGACCAGCCCTACCCTGATGCAGGCGATTTTCGGAACCGGTTTGCACTGGATCGTGATGCTGGCCCCGATCGGCCTCGTCCTGTTCCTGAGCTTCCGCATCCACAAGATGAGCTTTGGTGCCGCACAAACCACATTCTGGATTTATGCGGCTCTGATGGGTCTGTCGCTGTCGTCGATCTTCCTCGTTTACACGGGTGAAAGCATCGCGCGGACCTTCTTCATCACCGCAGGCACCTTCGCCGCGATGAGCCTTTACGGCTATACGACGAAGAAAGACCTTTCGAGCTGGGGAAGCTTCCTGTTCATGGGTCTGATCGGGATCATCCTGGCCAGTGTCGTGAACATCTTCCTGGGCAGCACGATGCTTCAGTTCGTGATCTCGGGTGCGGGCGTTCTGATCTTTACCGGTCTGACCGCCTATGACACCCAGCGGATCAAGGAAAGCTACCACGCCCACGATGATCAGGCGACCGCAGGCAAGAAAGCCATCTTTGGCGCCCTGCAGCTGTATCTGGACTTCGTGAACCTGTTCGTAATGCTGCTTCAGTTCTTCGGTAATCGCGAATAGAACTGATCCCCGGCATTCGCAGTCGGAAAACCCCGCATCCGAAAGGCTGCGGGGTTTTCTTTTGTCTGATTTAAAGCGTTTTGTGTTTAATCTGCACCATTTTGCCGGAAATCCCTTACGAAGCCTTGGCTTCTCCTGCGCCGCCGGTCGCATCGATTACTGCCTGGCGTTGCGAAAGCTGATGCATCATGTTTTCGGCACGGGTGAAACTGCCCGAGGCAGCGCGCGCCGCCCCGCGTGCAGCAGCCTCGTCGAAGGCTTCGTAAGCCTGAGAGAAATTCATCCGTGCATGCGAAATTGTCTTAAGGTCTTTTTCGGCGGCACCAAGGGAAAACTGCACACTGCCAAGCGCGAACATCGCCCGTCCCCAAAGATAGGGGTGATCGCGTCTTGAACAGACTTTAAGAGCCGCCTGAAAGACCGGAATAACCTGTTCGGCAACGACACCGATGCTGCCAATCGTGGACTGGGCGACAACAGACTCCGCCAGACCATAGGCAATCTGGGCATATAAAACGGTGTGGGCCTTGGTATTCACAAGTCCCAGCGCCCGACGATAATGGCCACTGGCCATTTCGGCCATTTCGATATCGTCAATTTCCTTGGCATGGATCATCGTGGCTTCGCCAAGTTTGCCAATGGCAATCGCGCGCGAAACCGGCGTGCCCGCCATCAATTCAAAACGGCGTTCCAGAAGCTTCCACACACCGATGGCTGTTGCGCCTGAACGCGCGTTCATATTGCTTACCATCGACCAGTTCAAAAGCGTGCCATACAACGCCATGATCGCCGACCGTTCCGGATCAATCAGTGACAGATCCGCAACCCCGCGCAACATGTCTTCGATTTTTTTTATGGTTTCAACGGTTTCCTGCTGAACGACCCGTTCATTCAGAAGACCGGTCGGCTTTTTGATCGTTTTGCTGTCTTTTGGCGTTTCCGTGGCCAGGGTCAGGAATTGACGGACAATCAGCTCAATTGCCCGGATGGCACTGAGGCAATAGCTGCGTTCACCCGTTTCAGCCAGCATAACCGCACCAAAAGCATAGGCGGTTGTCACGCCCTGTCCGACGTCGGCAAAGTTTTCGCCGTTATTGATCCGTTCCTGAAGGTCATCAAGGTGAGACGCAAGGCGTGCCACCTGCAACGCGCGCAGATCACGGCCACGTGCACGCGCCAGCAATTCACATGTCAGAAGGATATGAAGGGCCGCTGCGGTATCTTTATGCTGTGGCTGACGAAAGGTGTGAACCAATGGCAGCAGCAATTCATAAAGCGGTGAAACCAGCATGTCGTTGCTGAAATGAACTTCCAGCAATCCGTTCACCGGATTGGTCTGCCCCCAGAATACCGCCGTAGCATCCTGACGCCGGGCAAGGTTTAACACACCAGCATGGGCTTCGCGCACGGCCTGAAAGGCATCGGCAATATCGGTGCTGATTGTGAAATACCGTCCCAACGACAGTGGCGCAGTATCGGGGATATCCGATAGGGTGCGTTTCACCCAGTCACCAACCTGATCGGGCAATGGCGTTCCGGATGGATCTTCGGGGACAAAGTGGGCAACGGCATACAGACATGGCTCAACACGTTCGTCCGGTCCATCGACCGACGCAGAACCGTTTTCAACCGTTTCCCCGGCTGTAAAGATGGACTTGAAAACAAGCCCGACCATCGACCAGAAGCCCGCCATTTATCCCCTTCTCAAACATCCGTCGCCATCCTTCCGTGGCCGGAGGTTGACTTAGACGATTATGATATAATCTCGTGCAGCGGCGGCGGCGTCAATCATACGCCATCGCATTTCGCACCATACCGAAGGATAAAACCGGCAAGGTTTGTATAGGTCGGGGTCGGGAAATCCCCCCAAATTTTAGTAACTTAGATTAATTCCAGGGGCGACGACGCACCCGGCGATCCTTTGCCGCCCCGGACCACGGACCGGATTTTGCCGGTGCGGCAGCTCCCGATTGTGGCGCGCCCGCCATTTCACGCAGCTTGGCAATCCGGTTTGACATGCTCGGATGGGTTGAGAACAGATTGTCCACACCTTTGCCCGAAAGCGGGTTGGCAATATACATATGCGCCGTCGCCGGGTTGCGTTCGGCATCCATGTTCGGAATGGCATGAACGCCTTTGTCCAGTTTGTTAAGGGCGGAGGCCAGCCACATCGGATGGCGGCAGATTTCAGCCCCGATCTTGTCAGCTTCGTATTCGCGGGTACGCGAGATTGCCATTTGCACCAGCATCGCGCCAAGCGGTGCCAGAATGGCAACAAGGATCATGCCCACCCCGCCGAGCGGATTGTTGTTGTCATTGCGACCCCCGCCAAACATGCCGGCAAACATGGCAAAGTTGGCCAAGGCGGAAATCGCCCCGGCGATGGTGGCGGTGATCGTCATGGTCAGGGTATCGCGGTTTTTGATATGGGCCAGTTCATGGGCCATCACACCGGCAATCTCGTTGCGATCAAGCAACTGCATCAGGCCGCTGGTTGCGGCGACGGCAGCATTTTCGGGATTACGTCCGGTGGCAAAGGCATTGGGCTGGGGATTATCGATCACATAGACCTTGGGCATCGGCAGCCCGGCATTTTGCGCCAGTTCGCGCACCATCGATACCAGTTCGGGTGCAGTGCGGTCATCCACCTGCTTTGCACCGCGCATGCGCAAAAGCATGGAATCTGCATTCCAATAGGCAAACACATTCATCACCGCAGCAAACAGCAATGCGATGATCATGCCCTGTTGCCCGCCAATCATCATGCCGACTGCGCCAAACAGCGCGGTCAAGCCAGCCAGCAACAAACCTGTACGCACATAATTCATGGTCGACACTTCCTTTGACGAATACTCCGCGCAGAAGATAGGGAGAAGTTGCGCCAAGGCAAGCACCCGGCAAACTTGTTCTGCTTCTTTGCCACCGCATAGAAAACTTATTCGTTGGTGTGGGAAGATTATTCCCGCCAACCCTTTGAACAAGCAAAATGATTATGGAATTTTTTCCTGCGTGACCAACATCACAGAGCAAATGCCGCAGATATCAACGGAGTCCCACTAATACACCCATGAGTGGTCTTTTAATTGCATGTACAATTTAAAGATCATTGAAGGAGGTGTCATATGGTCGAGTTTCAAGGGAAAATGTCTATTGTCGGTGCACGGTACCTAACCATGCCCAGACCGATTGATCCACAAACCGGTGAATACAGCACCAGATTCTCGCTTGAAGAATGGAAAGCCCTTCAGACCAAGCGGAAGGAAGAATTCGAAACCTATCAAGCCAATGCCGAAGGCCAGTTGAATGGCTGGTTAGATGATAACAGCGGGGCACAAGTAACACGCGCCTATTATCTTGATGATCAGCTTGTCGCAGTCTTTGGCGAGGATAACGTCAATGTTTCCAATGGCATGAATTACGCCATAGAATATAGCAAAGCGCAGAGTGACGGCGAGAATCTTGGCTATTCCGGGGATCAGTTAACCCGATATGTCGAAAATCGCGTCGAGGTCGCGTTGCGTTCCGAATATGGCAACCGACTAACGGTTAAAGAAGGTACGGCAGGAACACTTGGCACGCTGGCAGATTACCGCGAGGAACTGTTTGGCGGGGATCGCTGGCCATCAGAAGAAAACATGCCGCCGCCGCGAGAAATTGACTGGAATGCGCCATCACCGGCACAGGCTGGCACCTGGCAAGGACCGCTTCGTATCGACACAGATACCTTCCTTGGCATTCGGCGTCTGGTTTTTGGAAATCAATAAAAGAGAAAACAGCCGGACCACGGGGTCGGGGGAACTTTATGGTCCGGCTGTTGTGCAACGGTTTTCGTTACTCCGCGGGCTGCTGCGCGTCAGCCCCATCAAGTGAACGAACCTCGTTGCCACGGCCGATCTTGCGCACCAGCACGTAGAACACCGGTGTCAGGATCAGACCGAAGATGGTCACACCCAGCATGCCCGAAAACACGGCGATGCCGATGGCATGGCGCATTTCCGAACCCGCACCACTTGAAATCACCAGCGGCACAACGCCCATGATGAAGGCAAGCGACGTCATCAGGATCGGACGCAGGCGCAGGCGGCTGGCTTCGATGGCTGCCTGAACGGTTGTCCGGCCCTGATGTTCAAGTTCACGGGCAAACTCGACAATCAGGATGGCGTTCTTTGATGCCAGTCCGGCCAGAACGAACAGACTGATCTGTGTGAAGATGTTGTTATCCCCACCGAACAGATAGACACCAAAGGCCGCCGAAAGCGTACTCATCGGGACGATCAGGATGACCGCCAGCGGCAAGGTCAGGCTTTCGTACTGGGCGGCCAGAACAAGGAAGACCAGCAGAATACAGATCGGGAAGATGAAGATTGCCGTGTTACCCGCGAGGATCTGCTGATAGGTCAGGTCGGTCCATTCATAGGACATGCCCGGCGGCAGGGTTTCATCAAGGATCTTGATAATCGCGGCCTCCGCCTCGCCACTGGAATAGCCCGGTGCGGCGTTGCCATTCAGATCAGCAGAACGGAAGGCGTTGTAACGCATGGCGGTATCCGGCCCGAATGTTTCGGATACGGAAAGAACACTGCCAAGCGGCACCATATCGCCATCCGCGTTGCGCGTTTGCAGACGCAGGATGTCTTCGGGGCTTGAGCGATAGGGTTTGTCGGCCTGTGCGATCACCTGATAGGTGCGACCGAACTGGTTGAAGTCGTTGACATACATGGAGCCCAGATAGATCTGCATGGTCCGGAAGATTTCATCGACCGGAATGCCGAGCTGCTGGACCTTTGTACGGTCAAGATTGGCCTGCAATTGCGGGACATTGATATTGTAGCTTGAGAACACACCAGTCAGTTCAGGTGCGGCCCATGCCTTGGCCAATACCTGTTTCATGGCGTCATCAAGCGCACGATATCCCTGGTCGCTTCGATCCTGCACCTGCAGTTTGAAACCGCCCACCGTGCCAAGACCCTGAACCGGGGGTGGCGGGAAGATTGCGACAAAGGCCTCGTCAAGGGCAGCATATTTCTGTTGCAGCTTTCCGGCAATCGCCAGCCCCGACAGATCATCGGATTTGCGTTCGGCAAAGTCGGTCAAGGTCACAAAGACGATGCCGGCACTTGAGCTGTTAACGAACCCGTTGATCGACAGGCCGGGGAAGGACACGGCACTTTCGACACCGGGTTCCGCCAATGCGATTTCAGACATTTCGCGAATGACTTCTTCGGTACGGTCCAGTGTCGCGCCCTGCGGCAATTGTGCAAAGCTGACCAGATACTGCTTGTCCTGCAACGGGATGAAGCCGGATGGCAAAATCTGGAAACCCTGCCAGGTCAGAACCAGCAATCCGGCGTAAACCGCCATCATGATGGTTTTCATCCCCAGCAACCGTTTGACACCACCGCCATACAGTTCCGTGCTGCGATTGAAGAACCGGTTGAACCAGCGGAAGAACCAGCCAAAGACAAAGTCCATGGCGCGGGTCAGCCAGTCTTTCGGTGCGTCATGCCCTTTCAGCAGAAGTGCCGACAGAGCCGGGCTGAGCGTCAGGGAGTTGATGGTTGAAATGATCGTTGCGATGGCGATTGTCAGGGCGAACTGCTGATAGAACTGACCGGTCAGGCCACTGATGAAGGCAATCGGAACGAACACACCGGTGATCACGAGCGAGGTCGCAATGATCGGCCCGGTCACTTCGCGCATCGCGGCCACGGTTGCATCACGCGGTGACAGACCACGTTCGATATTACGTTCGACGTTTTCGACCACCACGATGGCATCATCGACCACGATCCCGATGGCGAGGATCAGACCGAACAACGACAGCACGTTGATCGAGAATCCCAGCAACAGCATCAGGGCAAATGTCCCGATAATCGACACCGGCACGGCCAGCAGAGGAATGATCGAGGCACGCCACGTCTGCAGGAAGATTGTCACCACCACAACAACGAGCGCGACGGCTTCGAGCAGGGTTTTGATCACCGACTTGATCGAGCTTCGAACGAAAACGGTCGGATCGTAAACGATGCTGTATTCAAGACCTTCGGGGAAGTTTTCCTTGAGCTCCGCCATGGTTGCGCGAACGTTGCTTGAAATTTCAAGCGCGTTGGAACCGGGCGATGCAAAGATCGGAAGGGCAACAGCCGATTTGTTATCAAGCAGGGAACGCAGGGCATATTGCTGTGCCTCCAGCTCGACCCGGGCGACATCGCCAAGACGGGTTACAGTGCCGTCTTCGTCACGATTGATGATGATTTCGGCAAATTCCTCGGGCGTTTCAAGGCGCCCGTGGACATTGATCGGCAACTGGAACTGCACACCGGTATCATACGGCGCGCCGCCAATCGTACCCGCCGCGACCTGCACGTTCTGGCTTTGAATGGCCGAAACAACATCGCCTGCGGTCAGGCCGCGTTCGGCGACCTTGTCCGGGTTAAGCCAGATGCGCATGGCGTAGTCACCCGACCCGAACAAACCGACCTGCCCGACGCCCTTGATGCGGGCCAGCTGATCCTTGACATTCAGGGTCGCGTAGTTGCGCAGATACAGCATGTCATAGCGGTCATTTGGCGAGAGCAGATGCACCACCATCGTCAGATCCGGGGATTGCTTTGACACCGTCACGCCAAGCTGACGGACGATATCAGGCAAACGCGGTTCGGCCTGCGATACCCTGTTCTGGACTTTTTGCTGTGCCAGATCGGGATCGGTCCCGATTTCAAAGGTCACGGTCAGGCTGAGACGGCCATCGGTCGTTGCCAGCGAGTTGACATACAGCATCCCCTCGACCCCGTTGATCTGTTCTTCAAGCGGGGAAGCGACGGTTTGCGCAATTTCAGCCGGGTTTGCACCGGGGAATTGCGCTTCGACCACAACGGTCGGTGGCACGACTTCCGGATATTCGGAAATCGGCAAATTCAGCATGGCAATCAAACCTGATAACAATATCAGGACGGATAGAACGCCAGCGAAAATCGGGCGATCCACAAAGAATCTGGATATATTCTGCATAACGGTCAGCCTAGTCTTTGCGCGCAGTCAAGCATCCGTCAGGATGCCGAGGCCTGCAGAATTTCAGGAGCAACAGGCATACCGGGTCGAACTTTCATGATCCCGTTCACAATCACCATGTCACCGGGTTCAAGCCCGGAGGTCACGATGCGACGCCCGTCAACTTCGGCCCCCAGCGTTACCTGACGGTAGGCAACCGTATTGTCCGACTGGACCACGTAAACGAATTTGCGGTCCTGATCGGTGCTGATGGCGTCGGGTGCAATCAGGATGACATCCTGTTCGGCCGAGGTGCCGAGTTGCAGGCTGGCGAAACTGCCGGGCAGAAGTGCGCCGTTGCTGTTGTCAAACAGGGCGCGGGTCCGGATGGTGCCCGTACGGGTATCGATGCGGTTATCGAAACTGTGGATAAATCCGTCAATTGTCTTGCCACCGGCGATGGTCATGCGGACCGGGATTTTCTGATCCGCGCCGCTGACTTTATTGGCGTCATAGATGCTGGCGAAATAGGTTTGTTCATCCAGATCGAAATCGGCATAGATTTTACCGGTCGAGACTATGGTGGTCAGAACCGGGGCATTCGGCCCGGCATTGACCTGATTGCCGACGGTCAGTTCGACCCGGCTGACACGGCCATCAATCGGTGCCTTGACGAAGGCATGATCGAACTCGATTTCGGCAAGTTCAAGCTGTGCAAGCGCGCGGTTAACCTGACTTTGCGCAACCTGTTCGGCGCTGACGCGTTCATCAAAGACACGTTTGGAAACGGTGCCATTGGCCACCAGTTTTTCAGCGCGTGCCTTTTCCTTGGCGGCAAGCGACAGGGTTTGGCGGGCAGCCGCCAGTTCCGCCTTGGCTTCGTCAACGGCGGCCTTGTATGTGCGGGGATCGATCACGGCGAGAATATCGCCCTGCTTGACGATCTGACCATCTTCGAAGCGGATATCGACAATGGCACCACTGACCTGCGGGCGAAGCTGGACTTCCTCGACCGCACTCAGCCGGCCGGAGAAATTGTTCCAAAGCCTGACGGACTGGCTGTGCACGTCCTGGACAGTGACGGGGGTGATTTGCGGTGCAGCCTGTGCAACGGCTTCGTCGGCATCGGCGGTGCCTATGGTGCTTAGCCCGTAACCACCGGCAGCAATCGCAGCGATTGCAGCTGTGGCGGACAGCAGCATTCTCAGTTTGGATCGTGATTGCATCTTTCCATTTCCCAATAGCGTGACCCGCGCATTCGCGGACAGATTAACGGGAAGATGCGTACCGATCGGTTTGTTAGCAAGGGGAAAATGAAAAAAATTTACATGCGTTCTAAATTTTATGAATTATCCGGCGGCTGACAACGAGGCTTCCTCGGCCTTTACATCCCTGAATTCACAGCGTAAATCCAGCATCCGGCAGATGCCGACACGCAAATCAGACCGAACAGTATCCAAACTGTTAAAAACTTTGCCGTATGTCAGCAAGCCATGCACAAACTGGAAAACAAGACGCGCCAGCAGCGTCACATCGGCATCCCCGGAAAGCATGCCCTCGCCCTTAAGGCCGCGAATCATGGAGGCAAGATACTTGATCTGCTCCTCGGCAAGTTCGCGTGAACAGTCCTGAATTTCGATATCCTCGGGACCAACCTGGCCACCGGCGGTAAAGATCGGGCAAACACAAACCTCGGCATCCCCCGGAATAGACTGCTTTTTCTGTTTGTTCATGATCAGATCGATATAGCTGTTCAACTGATCAAGTGGCGCAATTTCTGGGGAAAAGATCGCTCTGAGTTCGTCCTTTCCCTTATCCCAGTGATGGCGCGCCGAAGCTGCAAACAGGGCGGCCTTGCTGTCAAAGTGATGATAAAACGCCCCTTTGGTAACCCCTGCATGCTTGCAGACATCACTGACACCAATATCGTGATAGCTGCTGGTCCATAGCAATTGTATGGCGGTCTCCAGCAATTTTGTCCGGGTCTCGGCAGCGTTCCTCATTTTCACACCATTTTTCTCTTTTTCTGTATTCAATATACGTACCGGTTGGTATTTTTCAAGGCATCCCCTGACTTCATTTGGTTTTCATCATATAAAAACGGCAGGAGAATGGCAGTAAATTAAATCGATTCAATTACTTCGCATTCGTTATCCGGTTCAAAAAATTTACCAACCCGACAGCATCCGGTTGCTCCTGACATTCCGGAGGATATTTCAGACCCCGGGCGAAGGCAAAAAAAGAGGGCACCCGAAGCGCCCTCTTTTGCGAAAATGCCTTGCCTGTGCGGATCAGCCGCCGACCATGGCCCTGATCTGACGGTTGGCAACCGTGATCATCGACAGGTCGATCTGCCCTGCGGCACGCAATTCATCGATCAGCTGATCACACCGTGCACAACCGCGCTGATGATCATCGACCCATTTCCTGACCAGATCACCACCAACCGTGCCGTTCGTGCCAGAAGACAGCACCACACGCGTCAGTTCGCGCTGATGACCGAACAGATCATCAATCGCGGCGGCGCGCGCCAGTTTCTGCCAATGGGTTTCGGCTTCGATGGACTCGGCTGCTGCACGCAGCAGGCCAAGCTGGAAGCGTGCCCCGATGGCAAAATAGGTTGCCCCGACATCGATGACATCACGCCCGGTTGCCTCGGCAATGCGGACGATATCGCAAACCGCGACCATCTGCTGCATTGCCGCGATACGGCGCGCCAGATCTTCGGGCACGCCCCGATCAATCAGGGATTGCGATTTCTGATCCAGGGTCGTGCGGAAAGCCGCATCGGCCGGGACGATATCGTCAAAGGCCTCGATCACCTTGGCGACCGCCGGACGGAACAGCTCGATCTTCGCCCCGACATTCAATTCCTCGCAATTGCGCAGGAACCACAGGGTCACATCTTCGACCATGCGGTTGATGTGGGAGAACATCGCGATCTGGACCTTGGCATCAACCTTGTTATCAAGGGCTTCGATACCCGCCCACAGTTTGCGCAGGCCAAACACCGCACGGGTAATCAGATAACCGCGCGAAACGTCCACCGCCGAAAGCCCGGTTGCCTCCATCATGTCATGGACAAAGGTGCCGCCAACGCGGTTGACCAGACTGTTGGTGCCGACGGTCGCGATGATTTCACGTTTCAGACGATGGCTGGAAATCGCCGCGCTGTATTTTTTACGGACAGCCGTCGGGAAATACCGCACCAGTTCTTCGACGAGGATCGGGTCATCGGGCAGATCGGATTTAAGCACCTCGTCATACAGCCACAGCTTGGCATAAGGCATCAGAACCGAGATTTCCGGACGGGTAAGGCCCTGATGGGCGGCCGTGCGACGTGCCAGTTCCTCGTCATCGGGAAGATATTCGATTTCCCGGTTCAGACGACCTTCGCGTTCCAGCATCCGGATCAGGCGAACCTGCGCATCCAGCGCATCCCCGCCCCCGGCAAAGGCGTTCGAGATCGCCTGGCTTTGCAGATAGTTGTCACGCAGCACCAGATCACCGACCTCGTCGGTCATTTCGACCAGCAGTTTGTTACGCTGCTTTTCGGTCATGTCACCGGCGGCAACCACCTCGCCCACCAGGATCTTGATATTGACCTCGTGGTCCGAGCAGTTGACACCCGCGGCATTGTCGATGGCGTCCGTATTCAAACGCCCACCAGCGTGGGCATACTCGATACGGCCACGCTGCGTGCAGCCAAGGTTGGCGCCCTCGCCGATGACCTTTGCGCGGATATCCTTGCCATTGATGCGGATGGAATCGTTGGCGCGGTCCCCGGCATCGGCATTCGATTCCGCGGATGATTTGATATAGGTCCCGATCCCGCCGAACCACAGAAGTTCGACATCGGCTTTCAGGATGGCCTTCATCATGTCGGCCGGCGTTACCTTGCCGGTGCCAAGATCAAGCAGCTTGCGAACCTCGGCCGAGGGATCAAGCGTCTTGGCCTTGCGGTCAAAGATTGCACCGCCCTTCGAGAGGACCTTGGTATCGTAATCGGCCCAGCTTGAGCGCGGCATATCAAACAGGCGCTTGCGTTCGGCAAAGCTTTTCGCCAGATCCGGGTCGGGATCGACAAAAATATGCATGTGGTTGAAGGCCGCAACCAGCTTGATCTGTTCGGACAACAGCATGCCATTGCCAAAAACGTCACCCGACATATCGCCAACACCGGCAACAGTGAAGGGTTCTTTCTGGATGTCTTTGCCAATTTCGCGGAAATGACGTTTGACCGATTCCCACGCACCGCGCGCGGTGATGCCCATTTTCTTGTGATCATAGCCCTGCGAGCCGCCCGATGCGAAGGCATCGTCAAGCCAGAAGCCATAATCACGGGCAACGCCATTGGCGATATCGGAGAAGGTCGCAGTCCCCTTGTCGGCCGCAACGACCAGATAGGGATCATCGTCATCAAGACGGCGTACACGTTCCGGCGGGATGATGTCGCCACCGACGATGTTGTCGGTGATATCAAGCATGCCTGACATCAGCGTTTTATAACAGGCAATGCCTTCTTCAAGGAAGGCTTCGCGACCGCCATCAACCGGAGGCCGTTTGACGACAAAGCCGCCCTTGGAGCCAACCGGCACGATCACCGCGTTCTTGACCATCTGTGCCTTGACCAGACCGAGAATTTCGGTGCGGAAATCTTCCTGACGGTCCGACCAGCGGATACCGCCACGCGCGACCGGACCACCACGCAGATGGACGGCCTCGACACGCGGCGAATAGACGAATATTTCGCGCCAAGGACGCGGAAGCGGCAGATCTTCGACCATGCCGGAATTGAATTTTACCGACAGATAGGGTTTCGGATTGCCGTCCTTGCCATACTGGAAATAGTTGGTGCGAAGCGTTGATTGAACGAGGTTGAGGAAGGCGCGCAGAATGCGGTCCTCGTCCGGGTTCATCACATCTTCAAGGCGGGTGATAATGTCGCCTTCGATGGCCTCGGCTTCGGCGGCCAGCCCCGGATCACGATCCGGGTCAAAGCGTGCAACGAACAGATCAACAATCGTTGCCGCCAAGCCAGCATTATTGGCCAGTGTTTTGGCCATGTAATCCTGCGAGAAGGCCGATCCCATCTGACGCATATAACGGGCATAGGTCCGCAGAATAACGACTTCGCGCCAATGCAAGCCGCCCAGCAGAACAAGACGGTTAAAGGCGTCGTTTTCAACTTCGCCATGCCACATGCGAATGAAAAGTTCCTGGAACTTGTCACGCACATCATGCAGGTGGAATTCGCCGTCAACCAGCACCCCGAAATCGTGGATGCGGACATTCACATCGGTATCGCGTGGTTCGACCTTGAACGGGTTTTCGGTAATGACCTTAAGACCCATATTTTCAAGCATCGGCAAGACGTCGGAAAGCGGAACCGGTGCACCGGGGTTATAAATCTTGAAGCGCAGCTCGTTCTCGGCGGCTTCGATCGGGCGATACAGATTGACCCGCAAGTCCGATGATTTGATCACGTCCTCGATACGGTCGATATCAAGAGCCGCGGTATCAACACCGAACCGATCACGATAATCGCCGGTGAAGCTTTCGCCGTAACGACGATAAAGGGTCAAGCCGCGTTCTTCGCCCATTTCACGGACCAGCACCTGACGGAGCGTATCAGCCCAGTCGCGTGCGGTTTCAACAAGCTGACGTTCGATATCGGTAACATTGTATTCCGGCAACTCACCCGGCGTGGTTTTGACCAGAAGGTGCAACCGCGCAAGGGGGCTATCGCCGATCAATGTGTAATGTGCCGTCACCTTGCCATCAAAGGCGGCTTCGATCACCGACTGGAACTTCATGCGAAGTTTCGTCGAGAAACGGTCACGCGGACAGAAAACCTGACAGGAAACAAAACGTTCAAAGGCATCACGGCGCACGAACAGGGCAATCCGCTGGCGTTCCTGCAAATGCAGGATGCCCATGCAGATATGATACAGATCATCAAGTTCGATCTGGAAAAGCTCGTCGCGCGGGAAGGTTTCAAGGATATTGACCAATGCCTTGGCATCGTGGCTGGCAGGCGGGAAGCCGGCACGCTTGATGGTTTCGGCAAGCTTCATGCGCAGAAGCGGAATGAGGCGCGGGCTGAGGTTATAGGCAACCGAGGTGAACAGACCGACAAAGAGATGCTGGCCGACAACCTTGCCTTCATCATCGAACTGCTTGACGACAATCGTGTCGAGATGCACCGAACGATGCACGGTTGACTGCTTGTTGGCCTTGGTCACCATCAGAAGACTTGGCTGGGCGACAAATGCCTGCACCTCGGTCGACAGATTGCCGATCTGGCGCAGCTCATCAAAGATATGCGTCCCTTCACGGCGCAGAATCCCAAGCTGGCTTTGCGGATTAACGTCCACTTTGGCCTTCTTGCCCGTACCGCTGAATTTATATTCACGATAGCCAAGGAAGGTGAAGTGATCGTTATGGACCCAGCCGAGGAAATCCTGGGCTTCCTTCTGGTCTTCTGCGGAAATACCGGTTGGCGCGGTTCTGATGCCATCAAGAACTTCAGCGACTTTTGACAGCATCGCCTGCCAATCCTCGACCGAAAGACTGACATCGGTAAGAACGTCTTCCAGACGATCACGGATTTTTCGCAGAACGGCTTCGTCGGTCTGCTCGTCAATTTCAAGATGCATCACGGATTCACGCGACGCATCCGAATTCTCGACCGCTTCGACCGACTGCAATTCACCACGATCATCACGCGCGATACGCATGATCGGATGGATGACCAGATGGACGGTCAGATCGAATTCGTTAAGCGCAGACGTTACGGAATCCACCAGGAACGGCATATCCGTATTGATCATCTCGATCACGGTGTGATCGGATTTCCAGCCGTGCTCTTCAAGATCGGGGTTATAGACCCGGATCTTGGCGGCATTGGCCGATGGGCGCTTTTGCGCGAATTTATATAATGTCAGTGCCGCGCCATAAAGCGAGTCGACGGATCGACCTGCCATGTCGTCGGGCGGTACATCCTTGTAAAAAAGGCGAACGAATGCTTCTGCATCCTTCGCCATCTTACCGGTCAAGCGTTGCTGGATCTGTTCGACAACCTTGTCGATGACTTCCCGTTTCGGGTCGTCGCTTCGGGCTTTCATGTCCAATTTCCCTTTTTATCGGCTCTGTTTGCCAGAACCGAAGTGCCGACCTTTGCGGGCGGCACTACACACCTCGGATGTCACATGTATTTGGGAAGACAACCTGAAGTTCCCCACACCCGGAAATGACGGAAAACTGCAGCTTCCTTCCATGGCTACACATAGCGGATCATCTGCCTAAAAACTATGCTTCTGCACAAAAAAAAATCGTTCACTCAATAGGTTCCGATCAACGGAGCCCTGTATTCCAATTGGGGATTGTCACAGAATTTTACACTTTGTTGCATCGCAAAATCATCTAAGCTTTGTATCGCTTGCGAATCAGGAGTCCGCTTCGCATCCGCAAAACAACTCAAAGCAGGAGATGCCAAGTGCTGGCAGGAAAGAAGGGCCTTATCGTCGGAATTGCCAACGACAAATCGATTGCCTATGGCTGTGCCCGAATTTTCAACCGGGAGGGTGCAGAGCTTGCGATCACCTATCTGAACGACAAGGCCGAAAAGCATGTCCGCCCCTTGGCAGAGGGACTAAACGCCGCGATCATCACCCCGCTTGATGTTCAGAACGAAGACCAGATGGATCGATTGTTCGCGGCAATTTCCGATCAATGGGGAAAACTGGATTTTGTCCTGCATTCCATCGCATTTGCGCCTGGCGATGACCTGCATGGGCGGGTGATCGACTGTTCACGCGACGGCTTTCTGACCGCGATGGATATTTCGTGCCATTCATTCCAGCGACTGGCAAAGCGTGCAGAGCCGTTGATGATCGACGGTGGCGCACTTTTGACCGTCACCTATATGGGGTCGGAGCGGGTTATTGACCATTATGGGGTCATGGGTCCGGTCAAGGCCGCGCTTGAAAGTGCAACCCGATACATGGCGGCGGAACTTGGCCCGAAAAACATTCAGGTCCATGCGATTTCACCTGGCCCCCTTCTGACACGGGCGGCATCGGGCATTGCCGAGTTTGATCACCTTATGACCAACGCCCAAAGCCGGGCACCGGGACGCAGGCTGGTTACCATCGACGAGATCGGGGAACTGGCCGCTTTCCTTGCCAGCGACCGGTCACGCGGGATCACGGGCGATGTCATCCATATCGATGGCGGTTATAACATCATGGGCTAAAGCAATTTGCCTTTAACCGATCATGTTGTCCTCGAACACGATATTGTCCTCGGTGAAATCGGCAAGATCGGTATTTTCAATCAGGACACCATAATCGTAATGCCGACCATCACTAAAATCGACATACAACCCGGCGTCCGTTTCCTCTGCATGCTCTAGAAAATCAGCGAAGTCATGGATGCCGCTTTTTTCCTGAAACTCGGTTCCGAGCTGAAGCCTGTCACCGTTGGAACCTGTTTCAAAATCGGCAATACGGTCGCGTTCGGCACCGCCTTCAAACACCCGCCACAAAAACGTGTCCGGTCCATCATCCTCTGGATATCTGTCACTGTTGCCGCGCAGGAAATCGTTGCCGTCGCCACCCTCGATGATGTCATGCCCATTGCCACCATGCAGCACATCATGCCCGTCGCCACCGCGCAGAACATCATCGCCGAAATGCCCCTGCAGAACATTCCGACCAGCATCGCCGATCAACAGGTCATCATGGATTGTGCCGTATAGATTTTCGATATCATGGATCACGTCGCCTTCGGCTTCGCCGCCCTGAAAAACACCGGTTTCAAGGTTGATCGAAACACCGGCATCACCATTGTAGCGCAGTGTGTCGTTTCCAGCGCCGCCATCGACATAGTCCGCATCGGCACCGGGGCTTAACATATCATCCCCGTCGCCACCCAGAAGGGTATCCTCGCCGTCGCGCCCTGTGAGGGTATCGTTCCCGCTTCCGCCCAGCAGGGTGTCGTTGCCCGGATCATTGCCAAGATAATCGCCGTACAGAAAATCGTCGCCGTCACCGCCCAGCAGCAAATCGCTGCCACCGCGCCCCCAAAGCACATTGCTTGCGTCATCGCCGATTACGGTATCGTCAAACGGACTTCCTTCGACCACTTCGATGCCAACAAGCCGGTCGCCTTGTGCCTCGCCCCCGTGACCGGTTCCGGCTTGCAGATCAACAATCACGCCTTGTGTTGCGGTATCGGTATCGTAGTTGGCGCTATCACGTCCTCCGGGGCCACCGTCAAGCAAATCTGCGCCCGGTCCGCCTGTCAGTTCGTCATCCCTGCCAGCGCCATAAAGCTGGTCATCGCCCGCGAGCCCATAAATCGTGTCATTATCACTTGATCCGACAAGGCTATCATTGCCTTCTGTTCCGGTAACGAGTGCCATAACGCCCTCCTACAACTGACAACATCAACTGCAGATTTAAATATATATTCCTGCACACATCAACATTCGTAAAATAGAATGAAATATAAACTTGAATTATACAAAATGACCATTTTCAAAAAATGGCGATAACGCGTTTTAGGACATGAAATATTAGAAATTATTTTGCCGTTTTCTGAATTTTATTGCGTCATCTGCAAGCGGAGCCGCTTTGACAATTTGCTTCTTAAGGGCCAGAACCAGATCGGCATCGGGATCCGGTGCGCTGGCAGCGAACAGATCTGCTGTATCACCGCCATTGATCGCAATCATGCGCTTTTCCGTTTCGGCCTGGGTTTCAACACGCCCGTCGGAAACCAGATGCCGCAAATCAAATCCGGCGGCCTTGAGTGCCGGCGCGATCAGCAATGTGCGATGGCAATCCAGCGGATCCTTTTCCGCACACATCAGACAGATTCGGTATTTGCCCGCACCCGATATCAAACGATCAATCCCGGCCCTGAATTCCGGGCGTGCTGCCATCAGGTCGTAGCTTAGCCGACCATCGGGATACAATGTCGGGTCCTGTGGTTTTCCACCCAGAACATCGCCCATGAAAACGTAAGCAATGCCGTTCTCGCGCAGGAAGGGGCCAAAGGTATCGGCGTCAAACGCCTTCCAGTAATTCGATCCGCGAAAAGTCCGGATGTCGGCCACCGCCGTAATATCCTGCCCCTTCAGAAGGGCAAGCAAACTGTCGCGGTCATGCCCGGCATAACCGACGGTCCAGATAATGTTTTGGGGGTAATCGTTGTCCTGATTGTCGTGCATTTTTCCAAAAAACGACATCTTATTGGGAACCGCAAGACCAAAACAAAAAAGGCCGCCCCGAAGGACAGCCTTTTTAAACTTTCATCATGGAGCGGGCGAAGAGATTCGAACTCTCGACCCTAACCTTGGCAAGGTTATGCTCTACCCCTGAGCTACGCCCGCATCATCATGAAAGCATGATCAAGGAAACCACCTGATGGAGCGGGCGAAGAGATTCGAACTCTCGACCCTAACCTTGGCAAGGTTATGCTCTACCCCTGAGCTACGCCCGCATTCATCAGTATTTCCTGCCCCTGTGGAGCGGCGCGGATAATAGCCCAACAAAACGCGATTGCAACCCTTTTTTCCATCAAATCGCCGCCACATCCAGAATGGCGGTTTTCCTTGACTTTTTACCCTTAAAACAGGGAAATCACGCCAACATGCTGCAATTTGCGTCCTAATTGCAATCTGACGATCTTCGCGCGACCCAGCCAGAAGGAAAACAGGATGAGTGATCCATCAACCGCACTTTTCGATTATCTCGAAAATCTTGGGATCAAAACCAGCACTCACACGCATGTGCCGTTATTCACGGTCGAGGATTCGCAAAAGCTGCGCGGGGATTTGCCAGGCCTTCATTCCAAGAACCTTTTTGTCAAAGACAAGAAAGATGCCCTGTGGCTTGTCGTGGCCGAGGAAAATACCGAAATCCGCATGAACCATCTGCACAAGACACTGGGCTGCGCGCGCCTTTCTTTTGGCAAACCGGAGCTGCTGCTTGAAACGCTGGGCGTCATTCCCGGATCCGTCACACCGTTTGCCCTGATCAACGATCATGCGCGCAAGGTCAACTTCGCCCTCGATTCAAAGCTGGCCAAAGGCGACATTCTTAACTTCCACCCCTTGCGGAATGATAGAACCACGACAATTCAATCGGATGATCTGCTTCGATTTATCACCAGTCTTGGCTACGCAATCAGAATTGTCGATTTTGACGAGGAAATTGGTTCGTTCTGATTCCGAACAAATGCTCACAAAGCCTTTTACCGCGAAACATTAAGCTATAAGACTTACCTAATGTTATGGTTGGACCCCTTGTCGAACAGCGGTTGCGGCATCATCTAGAATCCAGAATTAGAGAGTAAAGCAATAATGTCCATCATTCTTGACGCCACCGCTGCGAACGCCACCCCGACCGCCGGACAGGACAAAGACCTGATCAAGGACAGCAGCGTAGAAACATTTGTCCAGGACGTCATCGAACCCTCGATGGAAGTGCCTGTTGTCGTCGATTTCTGGGCCCCTTGGTGCGGTCCATGCAAAAGCCTGACCCCGACCATCGAAAAGGTCACACGCGAAGCTGGTGGGCGCGTAAAGCTGGTCAAGGTCAATATCGACGAGAATCAGGAACTGGCGATGCAATTGCGCATCCAGTCCGTTCCAACGGTCTATGCCTTTAAGGGTGGCCGACCGGTAGATGGTTTTCAGGGCGCACAGCCAGAAAGCGAAGTCCGCGCGTTTTACGAGCGCCTTGCAGGCGGCCCGATTGAAAGCCCGATTGCCGCAATTCTGGATCAGGCGGCAGGCGCACTTGCAGATGACGACCATGAAACAGCCCATGGCCTTTATGTTGGCGTCCTTGAACGTGAACCGCAAAACGAAACAGCAATCGGCGGCATGATCCGCTGCATGGTCGCCATGGGTGAAATTGAAGAAACCCGCCATTTTGTGGATAACATGGCCGAAGCAGACCGCCTGAAAGCGCCGATTGCATCCGCGATCAGTGCGCTTGAACTGGCGGAAACGGGCTACAGCAAGGAAGACCTTGATGTTGCGCGTGCCAAAGTGGCCGCCAATCCGGAAGACCTGCAGGCACAGTTTGATTTGGGCATGGCCTGCTTTGCCACCAACAAGCGCGAAGAAGCCGTCAACGCCATGATTGCGATCATTCGCAAGGATCGCAGCTGGAACGACGATGCCGGTCGCACCCAACTGATTAAATTTTTCGAGGCCTGGGGCCCAATGGACCCGGCCAGCGTTGCGGGGCGCCGCGCACTTTCGACGGTTTTGTTTTCATGAGCATATGCGGTCCTTTTGATCCCAGTTTTTCGGATCTTCCAGATACGATGCCGGTTTTTCCGCTAAGTGGTGCGCTTTTGCTGCCGCGTGGCCATCTGCCGCTCAATATCTTCGAGCCCCGCTATCTGAACATGATCGCGGATGCCCTGGGACAGGACCGCATGATCGGCATGGTTCAGCCACGCCCGGACGGGCGAAACACCTATCACATGGACCCCGACAATCCGCCGGTGTTCCAGACCGGCTGTGCGGGTCGCATCACGGCGTTCAGTGAAACGGATGATGGCCGTTTCCTGATCACGCTAACGGGTGTCTGCCGATTCAACATCATCGAAGAACTGCCGATGCAAAGTGGCGGATATCGTGCAGTGCTTGGTGATTTCGCCCCATGGAAGGATGACCTGCTGTTGCCATCGCCGGATTTGCAGCCCGTCAATCGCGACCGGCTCCGGCAAGCATTGGAAGGCTATTTTGCCCAGCATTCATTGCGATCCTGCTGGGACACGCTGAGCGATACGGATGATGAAATGCTGGTGACGGCCATTGCAATGGGCTGCCGCCTCAGCCCGCTTGAAAAACAGGCTTTGCTCGAATGCGCAAGCCTGTATGATCGCGGCGATATGCTGACAACCTTGCTGGAAATGGCGGCCCATCCACGGGCCCCGCAAACAGCCACCAATTAAAGTGATATGAAGGCCAGACAATGACCGCCACACATAGCCCGGTAGACCCGAAATTGCTTGAAATCCTCGTTTGCCCGGTCACGAAGGAAACGCTGGAATATAATCGCGAACAGAATGAGCTGATCAGCGTCAAGGCGGGCCTTGCCTATCCGATCCGCGATGGCATTCCGATCATGCTGCCTGACGAAGCCCGCGTCATCGCAGACTGATTGTGACGGCTTTCATGTCGGAAGACAGCTTTACCCCGCGTTTCAGTCCGGTTGAAATCAACTATCTGCGTGATGAGCACATTCTGGAAATCATCTGGGATGATGGGCTGACGTCAAAATTCAGTGCCGAACTTCTGCGGGTCGAAAGCCCGTCTGCCGAGGTTCAGGGACATCATCCGTCCGAGAAAAAAATCATCCCCGGCCGCCGTCATGTCGGCATTATCGACATCGTCCCGGTCGGGAACTATGCGGTGCGCCTTACATTTGATGATCTGCATGATAGCGGATTGTTCAGCTGGCAATATCTGCGTGACCTGCATGCCAATCAGGATCAGCTCTGGACTGATTACCTTCGTGCACTCGAGATGCGTGGCCTGTCACGCGATCCCGTACGGCGTTAAGGCAACAGGCCACCCTCTGATCCGGCCCCATAAACAAAAAACGGCCCTGCCAAGTGACAGGACCGTTCTTGGGATCAGACAACAAACCGGAAAGTTTGCCGTCGGTAGTGATCAGAAACGGTAACCAACACCGATACCAAAAATCCATGGATCAAGGTCCACATCAACCTTGGCCGGCGATGCTCCGCCGAGGTCAGCAGTCACCGTTGTGTTCAGGAAAAGCTTCTTCACGTCAAAGTTCAGAGACCACGGACCGGAAATTGCGTAGTCAAAACCGGCTTGGAACGCGTAACCAAAGCCATTGTCATAGTTGACGGAGTTCGCGCCACCAGATTTCTCGTTATAGAACATGGTGTAGTTCAAACCTGCGCCAACATACGGGCTGAAACGCTGATCCGAGAGGAAGTGATATTGTACCGTCAAAGTTGGCGGAAGCAGATTAACCGAGCCGAGATCAACATCAGGATTCTGCCATTTAACATCATGCTTGGTCGTTGCTGCGATCAACTCGAGGGCAATGTTGTCGGTAATGAAGTAAGAAAAATCCACCTCGGGGACGTAATCATTGCTGACCTTGCCTTCCCCGGTAGTAATGTCACTGGTCGAGGTATCTTCGTCCGGCACCACACCAATAACACGGCCGCGAATCAGAATATCGCCCGCCTGTTTGGTTTTAAATGCCGCTTCCTGCGCCTGTGCGCCAGTTGCCGCAATCATCATCGTGCCAACAACAGCGCAGCTGGCCACTGTGGTCATCAATTTCCGGGTAAGTGTCATGTTTATCCCCTGCATTCAAAAATACGTCATGGGGACATTGCATCTTCGCAAATGCGAAATGCTTGACTCAAATCAACACGGCACGACAAAAAGCGACACAATTTTGAATTGTTTTCAACTGTGCGCAGATAACCAAACCAAAAGGCGATCTTTAGAAATCAAAGATCGCCTTTTGCATCAATCCCCATCTGGATGGGGGAAGATTAAAGCGGTTTACCCTGCATCAGGCGCGGCAGAGTCCCGGCATATCCCATGGCATGGGACATGAAAGTCTTTTTGAGCGGCGGGATTTTCTGCACAACGGCAAGCCCGATATCGCGCGCCCAACGCACCGGCGCAACATCATTGGAAAACAGCCGATTGGTCACATCGGTCACCGCCAGCATCACGGTATTATCAAACCGGCGCCATTGCTCGTATTCGGCCAAAACATCAGAACCACCGATATCGCGACCAAGGCGGCGGGCTTCGACAAGAATCTCGGCAAGGGCCGCGACATCGCGTATCCCCATATTAAGCCCCTGCCCGGCAATCGGGTGCATGCCATGTGCCGCATCCCCGATCAGGGCGATGCGCGGATCGGTGTAGCGATAGGCATGCTGCAAACCGAGCGGATAACAAAAACGCGGGCCGATGACTTCAAGATCACCAAGGTAGCCGTCAAACCGCCGATGCAATTCGTCGACAAACGTCTCCTCGTCCAGATTGACAAGATAATTGGCGAGATCGGTTGTTTCCGTCCAGACGATCGAACAACGATCATCGGTCATCGGCAAAATGGCAAATGGTCCGGCGGGCAGGAAATGCTCCACGGCAAGACCGTTATGGGGCACCTTGTGCTTGACCGTACAGACCACCGCACTTTGCCTGTAGCTCCATTGGTAGGTCTTGATGCCCGCCCAATTCCGCAGCATCGAATTGCGCCCTTCGGCGCCAATGGCCAACGCGCCGCGGATAGACCGGCCATCTGCCAATGTAACCGTCATGCCGCCCTGATCACGTACAATGGTTTCAACACGTGCCGGTGCGATCATTTCGACCAGATCGGTTTCGGCAATAGCCCGATAAAGCGCGCCACGTGTGATCAGATTCTCGACGATGTAGCCCAGAGGCTGGTTTCCGACATCTTTATGATCATAATGAAGGAACAGCGGACTTACGCCGTCTGCAATCCTGATATCAAGGATCGGTTCGGCTTCGTCCGCCATATATTTCCATGCACCGATCACATCAAGCACGGACCGGGAAGCCGCAGCTATGGCGCAAGTACGTCCATCATAATTGGCAGTGAGGATGGCTTTGGGGTCAGCGTAATCAATCACAACGGAACGCAGGCCACCATGCGCAAGCGCAAGCCCCATCGCCGCACCATTCAGCCCCCCGCCAAGAATGATGACATCGGCCTTAATCGTTTCCTGCTGAGCAACCATCGTGCACACCTTTGCTTTCTGCGCCAGCCGGGCAAAGTCGTATGACACCTGACTGGAAAATCCATGTTTCGACAGTTTTTACGTAAAACAGCCGTCGAAAGATGCATCTGATTTAACGCGTCACGACCACGGCCACAAGCCGGACCAGGAAAATACCGCACATTGCATCAATCCGGACATTCTCGATCCTGATGACAGCAATGCCGCCACGACATCGCCTTGACGGAAAACAGATTTTTAGATCGCTATAGTTGATTAAAATTTGTGCATAAATTTTAATCAGCGCCAAAATCTATGCACAATTAGTATCCTGCCCGCGTTTTGCATCACCCGATCAGATGACCTTTTTGTTGAGGAATATATATAAGATTCAACGTATTAGAAGATTGATTTCGAATCTGGCACGATTCTTGGTTTGTAGGTTGCGACTGCGAAATCGTGATTACCACGTCGGTACTCAACGGATATGCCGGGAGGTCGCAATATTATGAAACTCGTTACTGCTGTCATTAAGCCATTCAAGCTCGATGAAGTCCGTGAAGCGCTTAGTGCGCTTGGCGTTCAGGGCCTGACGGTGACTGAAGTCAAAGGTTTTGGCCGCCAGAAAGGCCAGACCGAAATTTATCGTGGCGCTGAATATATGGTCAGCTTCCTGCCGAAAGTGAAGCTGGAAGTCGCGATCACGGATAATCTGGTTGATCAGGTTGTCGAAGCCATCACCAAAACTGCTCAGACCGGGAAAATCGGGGACGGAAAGATTTTCGTTCTTGATGTGAGCCAGGCGGTACGTATCCGCACGGGCGAAACCGGCGACGACGCCCTGTAAGTCCAGAGACAAGGGGAGACATTATGAACATTCCGATGAAGAAAACCGGCTTTGCCGCTCTTGCCGGGGCCGCTGCGCTGGCAATCACGTCACCGGCCTTTGCTCAGGACGCGGGCGTTCCGGCCGAGACCCAATACATCCTCAACACCTTCAGCTTCCTGTTTAGCGGTGCGCTGGTGATGTGGATGGCCGCCGGCTTTGCCATGCTGGAATCCGGCCTGGTGCGGACCAAAAACGTATCGACCATTCTTTTCAAAAACATCGCCCTCTTCGCCGTTGCAGGTATCATGTATTACCTGATCGGTTATAACCTTATGTATATGGACGTTTCCGGCTGGATCGGTTCGCTCAGCCTCTGGAGCGCTGATGACGCTGCAGCACTTGGTGGCGATTTCTCTGGCGGGTATTCGGCGACCTCCGACTGGTTCTTCCAGATGGTGTTCGTTGCAACCGCAGCTTCGATCGTTTCCGGTACCGTTGCCGAACGTATCAAACTGTGGCCGTTCATGATTTTCGTCGTCGTCCTGACCGGTATTATGTATCCGATTACCGGTGCATGGACCTGGGGCGGTGGCTGGCTGTCAGAAATGGGCTTTGCCGATTTCGCAGGCTCGACCATTGTTCACTCGGTCGGCGGCTGGGCGGCTTTGACCGGCGCAATCATCCTTGGTGCACGTAAAGGCAAATATGGTGCGGACGGTTCGGTTCATCCGATGCCCGGCTCGAACCTGCCGCTGGCAACACTTGGTACCTTCGTTCTGTGGCTCGGCTGGTTCGGCTTCAACGGTGGTTCGCAGCTTGCAATGGGTTCGGCTGCTGACGTTATCGCGATTGCCAACATCTATGGCAACACCTCGATGGCTGCTGCCGGTGGCGTTGTTGCCGCAGCAATCCTGACCCAGATCCTCTACAAAAAGGTCGACCTTACCATGGCACTTAACGGTGCGCTGGCTGGTCTGGTCTCGATTACTGCTGGCCCGGACACCCCGACCATCGGTTCCGCCATCATCATCGGCGCCATCGGCGGTATTCTGGTTGTTGTTGCGGTTCCGCTGCTCGACAAACTGAAAATCGATGACGTTGTCGGTGCGGTTTCGGTTCACCTTGTCTGCGGTATCTGGGGCACCATGGCTGTTCCGTTCACCAATGACGGTGCATCGTTTGGTGTTCAGCTGACCGGTGTTGTTGCGATGGGTGCCTTCACCATTGTTGCATCGGCAATCGTGTGGCTGATCCTGAAATTCACGGTTGGCATTCGCCTTAGCGAAGAAGAAGAAGCACTGGGCAGCGATGCTGTCGAGCTTGGCCTCGAAGCTTATCCGGAATTCGGTAAAGGTTCGCAGCGCTTCTAAGCGATCAGATTTCCTGACGGGTGCCATGTTCGCATGGCACCCAGCCTGTCAGACCGATTGACCCGCCTTGGGATTTCCCAGTGGCGGGTCTTTTGTATTTTGCCCATGCCACCTTTTTAAGCACAGTGATAAGCACAAGACATGCAAACGGTTCCATCCGGTCCTTATCCCGAGGATGATCCGCGTGCCAGCTGATCTGCCAATTCTTTGCCCGAATCTTCTGCCAAAAGCCCGGAGAGCGCAACTTTCCGGGCTTTTTCGCAACGGAGACCATCGCCCTTAAATCTTTCTTTGTATTTTTGGCATAGGGGTAAAGTCAGGGGAGATTGCCCACATTTTGCGGATACCTGCATTTTGACGCCTGTCGATCTGCGAGATCCATTCATGACCGGAATGCCGAACGCGATGTTTAACCAGCGCCTTGATCAATTGCCCGCCTATCCGTTTCCACGGCTTGCTGCCCTGTTAGAGGGGCTTGAACCCGGCAAGACGCCATTGGTGATGTCGATTGGCGAGCCGCAGCACGAACCACCTGCAATGATCACCGAGGCCATGGTGAAATACGCCAGCCTCTGGCATAAATACCCGCCCGGAAACGGCACGCCGGAACTGCGCAGCGCGATCAAGGGATGGCTTGACCGCCGTTACAATCTGCCTTCGGGCATGATTGATCGGGATGCTCATATTCTGCCGGTCGCCGGAACACGCGAGGCGCTTTATCTGATTGCAACATGCGTTATCCCGCAGGATCAACCCGGCCCGAAACCCAAGGTTCTTTTGCCCAATCCGTTCTATCAGGTCTATTGCGGTGCGGCAGTCCTTAACGATGCGGAAATGGTGCCGCTGGCGGCGGGACCGGAAACCGGTTTCATGCCGGATCTTGATCAGATCGATATCGAAACACTTAAGGCGTGCCGCCTGTTTTTCCTGTGTTCCCCGGCGAACCCGCAAGGGGCCGTTGCATCGCGCGACTATCTTGAACGCATTATTGCGATGGCGCAGGAACATGATTTCGTTCTGGCGATGGATGAATGCTACGCCGATATCTATGACCGTGAGGCCCCGGTTGGTGCGCTTGAAATCTGTGCAGCGCAGGGCGGCAGGATGGATAATGTGGTTGTTTTCCATAGCCTGTCAAAACGATCCAGCGCGCCGGGCCTTCGTTCAGGGTTCGTTGCCGGTGATCCCGTGATTATCAAACGCTTCAACGCATTGCGCAGCTATTGCTCGGCGACGATTCCGATGCCGATCATGGCCGCATCCGCCGAATTGTGGGCCGATGATGCCCACGCATCGGAAAACCGTGATCTTTATCGCGCCAAGATTGATGTCGCGCAGGAAATTTTTGGCAACCGGTTTGGTTTCTATCGCCCGCCGGGGGGCTTTTTCCTGTGGCTTGATGTCGGTGATGATGAAGCCGCAACCAAAAAAATATGGGTGGAAGCCGGGGTAAAAGTCATTCCGGGCAGTTATCTGTCGATCACGGATGCAGATGGCAACAATCCCGGAAAACGCTTTATCCGCATTGCCCTTGTTCATGACCTTGAAACCACCCGCGAAGGGCTTCGACGTATTGCCGATGCCCTGAGCTGAACCAAGTCTGCCCGATCAACAGCGACGAAACGACAACGGATACCCCGATGAGCAGTCAGTCCAACCTTCTCGCACGCAGCACCGCCTTTATGCCGGGCAGTCTTGTCAATCTGCTGAAACGAAGCGGATTGCAGCTATGCGGGCTTGCGCTGGTTGGCGCAGCAATCGCCCTTTTCATGATGCTGATCGGTTTTCATCCCGGTGATCCGTCTTTCAACCATGCGGCTGATCGCGATGTGATCTTCAACCCGCTTGGAACATTCGGGGCTTATACCGCCGATCTGTTGTTGCGCACGCTTGGTCTGGCATCGGCGCTGCTTACTGTCTTGATCCTCGGCTGGGGTCTGCGGCTGATTGCGGTTCGGCCGTTCAACTGGATGTGGGCACGTTTTCTGGTTTTGCCGCTTGCGCTGCTGATGGTCGCCACCGCGGCTGCCGCGGTCCGACCGGGTATGCACTGGCCGCTCACGGTCGGGTTTGGTGGTTTTGCCGGTGATCTGCTGCTTTCCAAGCTTCAATACGGGTTCGAAATGATTGGCGTGCCAGGTGCACGTCCGCTGATTGCGCTGATTGCAATGATACTTGGTCTGTTCCTGACCATGTTCTGCATGGCCTATCACATGTCTGAATGGCAGAAAGTCGGCTCGATCCTGTCGCGTATCGCAGGCGGTATTATTTCCGCAATCGGCCGCGCCATTCCTGGCAATTCAACAGATGACCGCCCGGGCGAACGGACAGCAGCCCGCAATCCCCGCATGCGTCAGGAACCGTCGCTGGAAAAAGGCAAAACCGGCCTTGGTGCTGCGATCAGTACCCGTCTGCAAGCGGCAACATCGTCACATAACAAGGACGATGATATCGAAGAAGACGATTACAACGACGCCGATCATGCGCCGCCGGTTCATATTGTCGCAGCCCCGGCGGCAAAATTGCAGCCCGGCGAAAAAGCATCGGCCCAGCGTCAGGCGTCGTTTGATCTTGGATCAGACGATTACCGATTCCCGCCGCTTAGCCTTTTGCATGAACCCGACCCGGCAGACGCAACCCAGATTGATCAGGAAGCATTGGCGCAAAATGCCCGCCTTCTGGAAACCGTTCTTCAGGACTTCGGCGTCAAGGGCGAAATCGTTCAGGTTCGCCCCGGGCCGGTTGTTACCCTTTATGAACTTGAACCGGCAGCAGGCGTCAAGTCATCACGCGTGATCGGCCTGGCCGATGATATCGCGCGTTCCATGAGCGCGATTGCCGCCCGTGTCGCGGTGGTACCGGGGCGCAATGTCATCGGTATCGAATTGCCAAACGCGCGCCGCGAAACCGTACATTTGCACGAAATTCTGGCATCGAGCGATTTCGAAAAGAATACCGGCAAACTGAATATGAGCCTTGGTAAGGATATCGGCGGGACGCCGGTTATTGCCGACCTGTCGAAGATGCCGCACCTGCTGATTGCCGGTACCACAGGCTCGGGTAAATCGGTTGGTGTGAACGCGATGATCCTGTCGCTGCTTTATCGCCTGAAGCCCGAAGAATGCCGTTTCATCATGATCGACCCGAAGATGCTGGAACTGTCGATTTATGACGGTATCCCGCATCTTCTGACGCCGGTTGTGACCGACCCGCATAAGGCGGTTGTCGCCCTTAAATGGGCGGTGCGCGAAATGGAAGACCGGTATCGCGCCATGAGCCAGGTCGGTGTGCGTAACATCGCGGGCTATAACAAACGCATTAAGGAAGCAGCGGCCAAGGGCGAACAGCTAACGCGGCGCGTTCAGACCGGCTTTGATCCCGAAACCGGCAAACCGATCTTTGAAGATCAGGAACTGCCGATGGAGCCGCTGCCGTTTATTGTGGTTATCGTCGACGAAATGGCCGATCTGATGCTGGTGGCAGGCAAGGATGTTGAAGCATCGATCCAGCGATTGGCACAGATGGCCCGTGCCGCTGGCCTGCATCTGATCATGGCGACCCAGCGCCCGTCGGTCGACGTGATTACCGGTACGATCAAGGCCAACTTCCCGACGCGCATTTCCTATTCCGTGACATCGAAAATCGATTCCCGGACCATCCTTGGCGAAATGGGTGCCGAACAGCTTCTGGGTCAGGGGGATATGCTCTATATGGGGCAAGGCGGCCGATTGCAGCGTGTCCACGGCCCGTTCGTATCGGACGAGGAAGTCGAAAGCATCGTCGCCCATCTGCGCGATCAGGGCGACCCGGCCTATCTCGAAACCGTTACCGAAGAACCCGAAGAAGATCCGGTCGCGGCTTATATGGCCGGTGGCGGCGGTTCAGACGGCGGTGGGAATGGATCGGATGATGATCTGTATAATCAGGCTGTCGGCATTGTCCTGCGCGAGAAAAAGGCATCCACCAGCTTCATTCAGCGCAAATTGTCTATCGGCTATAACCGCGCAGCCCGCATCATCGAACAGATGGAAGAAAACGGCATTGTTTCGTCGGCTAACCATGTCGGCAAACGCGAAGTCCTGATGGAAAACATGGACGGATCGCCTTACGAATACTGATCGTCGTGCAACCAAAAATATCAACAACAAACGAAAGAGGGATGCCATGTGCATCCCTCTTTCGTTTACGGATCTCGCCGCGATACTGATTTCACTCACTGATTTCAATGAGGATTCTTCATTTTATCACGGGTTTTCTGATTTCGATCAGGAACAATTGGCAAAGCTCTTTTTATAAAACCGCACATCTGCACAACCCTATGTTGCAGTTATGCTGACCTGACAGCTTTTGCTGCATGCAGTTTCCGCCGTTTACATCCAAATACGGAGAACCCGATGAAACTCTCCAATTTCTCGCTTTCCGCCAAATTGCGGATGGTACTGGTAATGACGGCTTTTGCGCTGGGCGGTCTGGCGGTCTTTGATCTTGTGACCCTGCGATCTGCACTGGTCGAAGAAAAGAAAGCCAATGTCCGGCAAGTCGTCGATATGACCCGTTCGATCTTTAGCCATTATGATCAGCTCGCCAAATCCGGTGAGATCACCCTCGACGAAGCGCAGACCCGTGCAACAGAGTTTATTCAGAATGCGCGTTACGCTGACAATAATTATGTGTTTGTACTGGGTCTTGATACCAAGGTCATACTGCACCCGATCCAGCCAAAACTGAACGGCCAGAACGGTAAACAGGTGATTGATGTCAACGGTGTCCCGGTCCTTGATGAAATGGTCAAGGCAGCACGTCATCCCGAAGGCGGTTTCCTGACCTATGAGTGGAACAAACCGGGGCATGACGGGGTATTTCCCAAACTGGCCTTTGCCGAAACATTCAAGCCGTGGGGCTGGGTGATAACAACCGGCGTTTATATCGATGATGTTGATGACATTTTCTGGCAAACCGCCATCAATGACATCGCTGTTGCGATTTCCATGCTGATCGTCATCGGAATGGCCGGACTTGCGATTGACAGATCAACAACCCGACCCCTGCGAATGATCACCGAGGCGCTTAACAAACTGGCCCAAGGTGATACCAGCGTCACCACAAACGAAACAGATCGGCGTGATGAAATCGGTGCGCTGGCCCGCTCGCTTGATGTTTTCAGGTCAAACCGCGAACAGGCCGAAAAGCTTGAACAGGAGCAGAAAGATACACACAAGATCCAGATTGCCCGCGCAGAAAAGATCGAAAAGCTGATTAAAAGTTTCGAGATCGAAGTCGAAGGCAATCTGTCGACGGTTCACAGCGCGTTGGAGCAATTACGCACCACGGCAACAGGCATGGCCAGCCAGTCTGACGAAACCACCGGCCGTGCGGCCAACGTTGCCGTGGCAACCGAACAGGCAGCAGCCAATGTCGATACCGTTGCGGCCGCGGCAGAACAGCTTGCTGCATCCATCGATGAAATCACGTCGCAGGTTTCGCGAAGCTCTGATATCGCACAGTCGGGTGCAAACGAAGCCGATGACGCAAGTACGATTTTTGCAGAACTTGGAACGGCTTCCGACAAAATCGGGCAAGTGGTTGAACTGATCCAGTCGATTGCCGAGCAAACCAATCTTCTGGCACTCAACGCCACAATCGAGGCCGCCCGTGCCGGTGATGCCGGAAAAGGCTTTGCCGTGGTTGCGGCCGAGGTCAAAAACCTTGCCAACCAGACCACGCGCGCGACCGAAGACATTGCCGGTCAAATCGGCGGTATTCAGGAATCGACCCAGAATGCACTGGGCGCGATCCAGCACCTTTCGGGTCGAATGAAGGAACTGAACGAGGTTTCGGCAAGCATTGCCGCCGCCGTACGTGAACAGGATGCAGCAACCGGCGAAATTGCCCGCAACGTTGCCGAAGCCGCAACCGGCACCAAGGATGTCGCGCAAAACGTCGTCGGCTTGCGCAAGGCCGCCGAAGAAGAACGCGAAGCATCCGGTCAGGTTCTGGCGGCATCCGGCAGCCTGAACAGCAAATCGCAAAACCTGATGGAGCAAATCAAACAGTTCCTGAACGATATCAGGGCGGCATAAGCCAATCTGATACTGAACTTTCAGCTGTGCCGTCCTGAAAACCGTCAAAGTATTTTGGGACGGCACATTCGGAAAAGACAAAAAGCAACTTTCAGTTGATTTTGATCTATCGCAAGATTTCCAGTCTAGAAAAAGCCTAAAACCGGAAAAGAATAACAAAACCGGCAGAAACACCGTCCCCACACGTTTTGGAGATGAGGCGTGAATGCCACCAACGGCTTATCTGGAAACGCTCATGACCCTATCCAATCTTTCCATATCGACAAAACTACGACTGGTTCTGGTGCTCGTTGCGCTTGCGTTGACCACTCTTTCAGCAATTGATTTGATCAACCTTCGCGCGACCATGGTTGATGATCGCAAAAACACTGTTCGCAATGTTGTTGAAATGGCCAACACAACTCTGGAGCATTATCAGCAACTGTCCAAAGACGGACAATTGTCGGATGAAGATGCCCGAGAGCAGGCGCTTGCAGCCTTGAATGCGCAACGTTTTGGCGATGACAATTACGTTTTTGTATTCAAGCCGGATACCCGAATTGTTTTGCACCCTGTCCAGCCACAGTTGAATGGCAAGCAAGGCCGCGACATCAAGGACCCGAACGGAATTGCACTGTTTGTAGAATTGGCAAAGGCTGCCGGACAGCGCGACGGTGTTTTTGTCCCTTACACCTGGAACAAGCCGGGGAAGGAAGGCACATTCCCCAAACTTTCCTATGCCAAAGCCGCACCGTTTGGCTGGATCGTTGCCACCGGCATTTATATTGATGATGTTGATGCATTATTCTGGCAGCGCGCGATTACCAATATTGTGGTCGCATTTGCCATGCTTTTCATCATCGCTGTCCTCGGCGTCATGATCGACCGGTCGACATCTCGTCCGCTTAAATCGATCACCACCGCGATCAACAATCTGGCAAACGGCAATACCGAAATCGCCATCACAAATTCAGATCGCAAAGATGAAATTGGCGACCTGCAACGGGCCTTGCTGATTTTCCGCGAGAACCGGATCCAAGCTGACAAACTTGAACGTGAACAGCAGGAAAACCAGGAAGCACAGCTTCAGCGTGCCAAAAAGATCGATGCAATGATCCGCAACTTTGAAACAGAGGTTGCCGGGAACCTGACAGTTGTTAATGCAGCGGTAACGCAGCTTCGCAGCACAGCCAGCCACATGATGGATCAATCGGTGTCGACAACCAACCAAGCCACCGCTGTTGCGGCGGCGACCGAAGAAGCGTCGGCAAATGTGGACACTGTTGCCTCCGCCGCCGAACAGCTTGCCGCCGCGATTGATGAAATCACACTTCAGGTCAATCGTAGTTCGCAGATTGCCCAGTCGGGTGCCGAAGAAGCCGAGGAAGCCAGCTCTATCTTTGCTGCGCTCGGAAATGCATCCGACAAGATTGGCGAAGTTGTTGAATTGATCCAGTCGATTGCAGAACAAACAAACCTTCTTGCACTGAATGCGACCATCGAAGCAGCAAGGGCGGGAGAAGCTGGTAAAGGGTTTGCCGTGGTGGCCGCCGAGGTCAAGAACCTTGCCAATCAAACCACCCGCGCAACCGAAGACATCGCAACCCAGATCAACGATATCCAGTCATCGACACAAAATGCGCTGGGCGCAATCCAGCACCTTTCGGGTCGGATGAACGAATTGAACGAAGTTGCAGGTGGAATTGCCGCAGCCGTCAGCGAACAGGATGCCGCCACGGGTGAAATCGCCCGTAATGTGTCCGAAGCCGCCGAGGGAACCAAGGAAGTGTCACGCAATGTCAACGGCCTCCGGCACTCTGCCGAAGACGAACGAGGCGCTTCTGGTGAAGTCATGGATGCTGCGGAAAGCCTTAGCGACAAATCACACGTCCTGATGTCCCAAATCAACGATTTCCTGGCCAACATCCGGGCCGCCTGATCAAACGGCACAAGTCTTCGATACAAAGTTCAAAGAAAAAGGCGGGCTGCATGACACAGCCCGCCTTTTGATGTTTTAAGATCGTCACCGATCAGATGATCAGATCGACTGATTGATCCAGTCGACAAGAGCGCTTTTCGGCAGCGCGCCAACTTTCATCGCGGCAACTTCGCCACCCTTGAAGATCATCAGGGTCGGGATACCACGTACACCGTATTTTGCCGGGGTGTTCGGGTTTTCATCGATGTTTACCTTGGCAATCTTGAGCTTGCCGCCCAGTTCGCCAGCAATTTCGTCCAGATACGGCGCGATCTGTTTGCACGGGCCGCACCATTCCGCCCAGAAATCGACGAGGACCGGGTCATTGGAACCCAGAACGTCGGAATCGAACGAAGTATCGGATACTTTAATCGTGGTCATACTATCAGTTCCTGGTTGTTACGAGGCCAAGTCGGGTTTCCCCTCCAACCTCGATCCGCTGTATGGAGGCAAAGGTAGGCAGCACCGACGCAAAGGTCAAGCGCGTTACAGTCTCATGATGTGTTCGGGCAGCTCGACCATCCATGGTCCGTTGGTCCAAAGGATGTAACACCGAATGTTTTTATCCGGGTACATCTGGCCCAGTGCCGCCTTGTAAATCGACATCTGCCGACGATAGGCACGTGGTGTGCCCTCGACATCGCGTGGGGGCGGCCGATTTGTTTTAAAATCAACGATCATGACGTCGTTTTCACGCACCACCAGACGGTCAATCTGGGCGGAAACGACGTCTCCGCCGACAATGCCAACCAATGGTACCTCGGCCCTTGATCCCGTATCAAACACCGGCGCAAATTCGGGATTTTCAAAGATCGCGATTGTTTCACTGGTGATTTCACGCTGCTGGTCTGCATCAAGCGCATGCACCGGCTGGGCAAGGAACCGTTCGGCGGCATCCCGCCTTTTGGCTTCGGGCAGGTCGGGCAACAGTTCAAGCAGCTTGTGAATCAGAAGCCCGCGTTTGAAACTTTGCCCCTGATCCCCGCCCAACGGAGATTGCACAGAGGGCTCTTCTTCAAGCGGGCGGCTGGGTGCCAGCGGTTTTGGCGGGAAGGCTTCGGTCGGCGCGATGTCGCGAATCAGAACGCGCGTGGACAAATCGGCGGTGCCGGTCGCGGCAGTGACCTTGTCTGCCCGAGGCGCTTCGCGCTGATCGGTTTCCCATACCCAACCGTCGCCCGACCAGCCGGACCCCGAAAATTCCGTAAAATCGAATGTTTCGGAACTCGCATAGCCCTCCATCGCCTGCTGACACAGATTGTACCAGCAATGATCGGGTGCCTTGCGCTTGCCCTGCCAGCCGCAGATATAAAGCCGGTCTTCGGCGCGCGTCAGCGCCACATACAGCAGGCGGTTATATTCCTGATCGCGCTTCACCGCGATGCCATCACGCAGACGCGAAACCACATCGGTTTCCAATGCCACACGTGGCAGCCAATACATCAGGTCGCGATCTTCCTGCCAGAACAGGTTGGGCGCCTGTGTTGGTACCTGCATGGTATCGGGCAGGAATACGATGGGCGCCTGCAGGCCCTTGGCCCCATGCACCGTCATGATCCGGACCTCGTCACGGCCGCTTTGTTCAAGGTCACGCTTGATTTCGGCGTCGCCTGCCATCAGCCAGTGCAGAAACCCCTGCAAGGTCGGCGCATGATCGGCTTCGTAGCCCATGGCAAGGTTAAGGAATTCGTCAATCGGGTCGTTTGCTTCGATCCCGAGCCGCCCGACCAGACGTGCGCGCACCCCGCGCGCATCATCACCGCGCCCACCCAGAAGTTCGGCAAACAGTTCGAACGGACGTTCGTAATCCACACGTCCCAGCCATTTGAACAGGAATTCATAGGCCGAAAGGAAGGCCGGATCGGCATCATCACTGCCTGCCTTTTCGCGCAAGGCAAGCCAAAGGGTGCGCGGACGGTTATGGGCAATCGCAAACAACTGATCATCGTCAAACCCGATCAGCGGGCTTTTGAGGACCTCGGCCAATGTCAGGTCGTCTTCGGGCATCAGAAGAAACCGGCCAAAGGCGATCAGGTCCATCACGGCAAGCTGATCGGTGATCTGCATACGGTCCACACCGGCAACCGGAACGTTGCGTTCCTTTAACGCCTTGACGACCTCGTCGACAAAGGCCGTCCGACGTCGCACCAGGATCATGAAATCACCTGCCCGCACCGGACGTCCGCGCGATGTCAGTTCCTCTCGGGTGTCGATTGCATGGCGGATACGCCCGGCGATTACCCGCGCAAGGCGGATTTCCGGGTCCTCAAGGCGCACGATACGGGTTGGTGGGGTCCACGGGTCCTCGGCGGCTCTTTCCTGCGGTTCGACCGCCGGCCACAATTCGATCCGACCGGCCTGCCCGACACGGAACGGACTGTGACTGACATCGGCACCATCATCGCCCACCCCCTGTTTCGCGATCATCCCGGCAAAAACCCGGTCCACCGTGCCCAGCACGGCATCGGTTGAACGAAACGATATATTCATCGGGACTTCGCGCCATTCGGCTTCGATTTCGCGCGCCCGTTCGCGGAAATAGGCCCGCATCTGGGTGAATTTTTCGGGATCGGCGCGCTGGAAGCTGTAAATCGATTGTTTCGCATCCCCAACGGCAAAGATTGTCCGTGGCTTTTCATCATGCTGCCCGGCACCGGCAAAGAATTCCTCTGCCAGAATACGCACCACTTCCCATTGTTCGGGGTTGGTGTCCTGTGCCTCGTCAATCAGGATATGATCAAGACCTTCGTCGAGTTTGAACAAAACCCACCCGGCAATCCCGGCCTGCTGTTGCAATAACTGCAGACTGGTCAGGATCAGATCGTCATAATCAAGGCGGGCATGCAGCGCCTTTTTCGCGGCATAACGATCCAGCATCGCATTGCCGATACGGATCAGGGCCGATGTGGCACCGGCCAATGCGGCGGCTTTGCGCAAACGGTCAATTTCGATCAGACGGGCACATTCGGCCTCCAGCGCATCGGCCCCCATCGGATGGTTTTCGGCGGCTTTTTTCGTGATCAGTTTGGCACGCGGTTCTCCTGCGGCGGTAAAGAAGACACCGCGATAATCTGAAAACACCGCCAACCGATCCTCGATACCGGTTTTTTCAAGGAATTGGGCCAATGCGGGCACACGATCCTGATCGGTTTTGGTGCCCGCCTCAAGTGCGGCTAATCCACGCATCAGCCCATCCCGATCAAAGGCATCATCGGATAGGGCCTTGCGCAGGATATCATCCTCGCTTTGGCCGTTGGGAACGCCAAGTGCCGCATAAACCGCATCGCGCATGCGTGCCGCACCGCCATGGCGTATCAGCATGCGTTTCAACCGGCCGCGTTCACGCGCCAATTCGCCCATGACCTCGCCAAAGGCACCTTCGCGGACCTGTCCGGTCACGACCGACAGGGCATCAGCCAGATCGTCATCCCGGCCATTTCGGGCAAAGGCCAGTACTTCTTCCTGAACGTCGGCCATGGTTTCGGCCGCAGTACGGTCATCCATGATTTCAAAATGCGGTGCCAGCCCGGCTTCGAGCGGGAAACGGCGCAGCAATGACTGACAGAAGGCGTGGATCGTCTGGATTTTCATCCCGCCCGGCGCATCAAGAACCGATGCAAACAGGCGGCGCGCACGGCGGGTTTCATCAACGCTTGGTGCCGTTCCGGCCAGTTTGAAAAGATCGTCCTGAAGTTCACGATCTTCCATCGTTGCCCAATGACCCAGCCGTTCATTGACGCGGTTGGCCATTTCCGCCGCGGCGGCCTTGGTAAAGGTCAGGCACAGGATGCGATGGGGCTCGGTCCCCGACAGCATCAGGCGCAGTACCCGATCCGACAGAACCTTGGTCTTGCCGGCACCAGCCGATGCCGACACCCAGACCGAGGCCATCGGATCGGATGCATTGCGTTGCAGGATATTGGGATCGGTTCCGCGAATTTCGGTCATGCGTCGCGCCCCCCATTATCTTTGCTGTCCTCTTGCTCCGTATCCTCGCTGCCCATCCATTCGCGCAGGCGTGCGAGATGAACATAATCGGAATATTTTGGCGCATGATCCGGGTGCGGCACACTCAGGTAAGGTGTATTTTCGTCGTCAAATGCGGTGGCAAGTGCATTGACCCCGGCCACCGCATCACGCGCAAGCTCCGCCGGGGTGGTTTTCATGCGTTTGGTATCAATCTCGCGGATTTCACCTGCGGGGTCGCCACCGGAAAGCTTCCAGAACGCCATGGAAGCCGGTGGACCGGCCGGGACATCCTTAAATCCGCCGTTCTGCGCAATCGCGGCCTCAAGCGGCAATTGCGGAGCAAAGCCATTGGCAACGTCCGTCTGACTGGGCGGCATGCCGGTTTTATAATCAATGATCGCGATCCCGCCATCGCGCAGCATGTCAATCCGGTCCGCACGGGCATAAACTTCGAACCCGGTCGCGGTTTCAAGCGTACCGGATTGTTCGGTATAGGATCTGCGCACATGATCCCGGCGTGCTGCCTCCGTCTGGATGAACCAGCGGGCAATCCTCTCGAACCGTGGCCACCAGAACGCCCAAAGGCCGGGCCGGGCCGCAAGCGGTTTGAACACCGCCCGCCCGATCATGATCAATTCCTGTTCGCCATCCGGTGGCAAATGATCCGGGTATCTCGAAATAAACTGATCAAGAGCATCATGGATCAGGTTGCCGTAATCCGCCGCACCGGGATCTTCGTCCACCCCGTCAAGTTTGCGCAAACCAAGGATATGCCGGGCATAGATCGCATACGGATCACGCATCCATGTTTCAATCTGGGTAACCGACAACCGTTTTGGACGGGCGGAAACCGGCGGCGTTGGTGCCGGACGGCCAATTTTGCGGCGCATGTCATCGCGCGGTTCATCCAGCAGATCGGCCAAGGCACGCCATGCATGGGCATCCGGCTTTTCCATTGAAACGCCCGACTTCCGAAGAATGTTTTCAATCCGTAACAACCAGCGGGACGGCACAGTTGGCGTGCCTTCAACGCGCAGCGCACGGGTCATGACCACATCAGGCGCACAGAAAAGCTGTTGAAAATCATGGGCGGATTGCCCGACCCGATGTTCAGGTGCCGGAAGGCCGAAATTACGCCGCATCGGGCGGCTCATCCAAGGATCGGCCCCGGCCTCGGGCGGCCAGACACCCTCGTTCAAACCGCCCAGAATGGTCAGATCGGCCTGCTGCATCTGGGCTTCGACCGTGCCCCAGATAAACAGGCGCGGATGTTTGCCATAACGCGGACGCACCGCACGATCAGCCATCAAGGCATCCAGAAAGGCTGCATACCGGATACCCGGCATCGGAACGAAATCTGTCAGGGCCTGCAATAATTCGTGGACGAAATCAGCCAGGGCTTCGCCCGCTTCGCCACGCCAAAGCCGTTCGGCACCATCCTGCACGTCGCTTGCGGCAAGGGCTTCGGCGGCCATGATGTGACTGCGCAGGGCCCCCACCGGCGAGATCGATTTTTCATCCATCAGATCGAGCAAAGGCGCAAGACTGTCTTCAAACCGGGAAATCAGATCGGAAAGTCGCGCATGATCATCGCGAATACGTTCGATCCGCGGGGCCGCGTTATCCGCCCCGGACGCGGTGATGCGATCAATCGTCTCATCGCGCCAGCCATCCAGCGCCACCTGCAAGCCGTCCAGCCCCGGACCGGGACGCGCGCCACGCAAAACATACTGTTCCATTTGCCGGGCCAGGACACGGAACTGTTCCGGCGGAAGCCCCGCCGCACTCAGCGGATGTTTCAGAAGCTCCAGCAAGGGCACCGGGGCAAATTGCTCCTGCACGGCGCGCACGACAAGGCGCAAATAGATTGCGGGCGCTGTGTCATGCAACGGAATGCCTGCGGAATCATCAATTTCGATTTCCCAGCGACGCAGTTCCGTGGCAACACGGCGCGCCAGGCCGCGATCCGGGGTTACCAGAGCACAGGTTTTACCGGGATGTTCCAAGGCGTCGCGCATCATAAGCGCAATCGTCGCGGCCTCTTCGCGCGCGCCGGAGCAGTCAACCCGCAGAACGCCATCCAGAATTTCTGGCGCGAAATTGGCGATATGGCGCCATTGGTCGGTTGTTTGCGCCGGGCGCAGGGCCTCGCGCGTCAATCGTCGGCGTTCTTCATCCTGCGGGTACGATTGCGGTACCGATGGCCAGATCAGGACCGTCCCCGGATCACGCCCGATATGGCGCAACGTTGTCCCCAAAAGATGTTGCGGGTGGGTGGCATCCTCGTTAATCGCCTGCCAGTCATCACGCCCCAACCCCGTCATCAGGCCGGGCAGGACCACGCGCCCCCGGGGCATTGCCAGCACAGCCTTCATCAAATCACGCAATGCCGGAAACGGGCCGGTTGACCCGGCAATGATCACCGGTGCGGCCGGCGGGTTATCGCGCCAAAGATCAATCTGGGCGGCAATCAGGGCATTGCGGCGCATGGCCCGGTCACTGACCTGATGGGTTTCCAGAATGGCCGGCCAGTGCAAGGTAAGGATTTGCAGAAATTCCAGCGTCAATTGCCAATGTTCGGCAAATTCGGCAGGCACCAGCCCCTTAAGATCATCAAATTTGCAATTTTCGGTCTGTACCTGATCAAGAAACCGCGCCAGTTCCCCGGCCAGACGGGCGGCCTGATCCGCGGTTGGTTTATCACCCTTATGATCGGGCCGGTTCATGATCAGACGGGTTAGCAGCAGTTTTCGTTGCAAATCCGGAATGGATGGCGGCAGATCAAGGGCCGCCTGTTCGCCGCCTGCACCATAAATCGCCAGTTCGTCCTCGTCAGCCTCGCCCAATGCGCGGATGGTCGGCAGCATGGTCACCGCCCCATTCGACTGACGAAGGAACGCATCGCGCATTACCTTTGCCGACCGGCGATTGGGTACCATCAGGACATAATCAGGTAAGGCGACCGGCTCTGCTGCGGTTTCCGCCATCAACTGTTTTGCGATCAGATCGGCAAATGCAGCGCCCGGCGGAATATAAAACAGGTTTTCAGGCTGTGCCGCCGGTGCGGCAAAGTGATCGGCGGCGTCCATATAATCGAACAGATCCGCCATCAACCGCCCCCGGCTTTGGCTGCTTTTGCCATTCTGGCGGCACTTTCATGCGCCAAAGCGTCTGCGATGACGATTTCGGCATCGGCCAATGCTTCTGGCGTGCCGATATGGAAATAATCCCCGTCATGAACCAAACCAAAGCAGCGCCCCGATGCCAAAGCCTTGTCGTAAACCAGATTTGATGAAAACGCGCCATCAGGGGTATTTTCAAACAATCGCGGCGACAGGATTTGAACACCGGTAAAGAAATACGGGGCAGACACGGCATCGCCGCGACGCTTCAACCGACCATCGACCTGCCAGAAGAAATCACCCGCACCGTCATAACCAAACGCCCCTTCGACCGGATAGATCGCAAGCAACGCGTCCATATGGTCCGGATCGAAGGCCTCTGTCAGGCGGTCAAAAAGCGGCTCCGCCCCCTCGGTCCAGAAAACATCCGCATTGGCAACCAGCACAGCCTGATCATCAAGCATTGGCAGGGCCTTTTTCACCCCACCGCCTGTTTCAAGCAAGTCTTCCTCGGGCGAGCACAGAACCCGTGGCAGGGTCCGGGTGGCGACGTGGTCGACAATCATCTGGCCAAGATAGTGACAATTCACCACCGCCTGATCAAACCCGGCATCCGCCAGTTTATCAAGCACATGATCAAGCATCGGCTTCCCCGCAACCGGAACCAGTGGTTTTGGCATGTGATCGGTGATCGGACGCATGCGTTTGCCAAACCCCGCGGCCAGGACCATTGCTTGCGCCTTTGCGGTGTTATCCCTCATCAGGATGCCCCCTGTTCGGACGATTGGCGTGCGCCGGAAAGTGACGGGGCCATTCGTGCCTCAACCGGGATATAATTTGCAATCCATGCCGCCAATTCAGGTAAATTGCGGTCTGCATCGCGCAGGATCAATTCCCAGCAGCGCGGGATGAAATCGAAATAGCGTCGTTTGCCCGCCTTGATCGCCAACCAGCCAAACCGGCCCAGTATCCTGAAATTCCTTACCATATTGCAGGCCATATATGATGTTTCGAAATCGGAATGATCCAGATTTTCGAAGGCTGCACAATAACGATCCTTCAGACTGGCTTCGAGTTCCGAACCGATATCATGCCGGACATCACGCAATAACGACACCAGATCATAGGGCCGTGGGGCGATTGCGGCGTCCTGAAAATCAATGATCCCGCAATCCTCGCCGCCCTCGTCATTTTCAACCAGCATCAGGTTATCGACGTGATAGTCGCGGTGAATGATGACCGTGCCGGTTTTCCAGCATGACGGCAAAACGCCATCAAGCATCACGTCAAAATCAATCATGGCCTGATTGCGTCGGACCGGATCGGCAATGATCAACGGCAGATAGTCATCCTTGAAGCTTTTCAGCATACGCCTGAAATTATCCGGCCCGTAAACCACCAGATCGGCCTCTGCCTGCATCCGGGCCCGCGCCGTTTTTGTATCGCAATAGCGATGCAGGTTAATCAACTGATCCACCGCCCGAAGATAAAGGGCCGGTTTGGACGCCCCATTCTGGTCGAGCGCCCGTGTAAAGGTCAGATCGCCAAAATCCTCGATCAGGACAAGACCCTGCGACACATCGCTGGCATAGATTGCCGGTACGCGCCAGCCTGCCTGCATGAACAGGTCTGTCGTTGTCATCACGGGCGCCACAGATGCCGGGCGTTCGGGATTCTCATGGATGCCGTGCGGATCAACGCTGATGGCATCAATGGGAAAATCCATCAACAAAGCGGTGCGGCGACCGTCATCCAGACGATAGTATTTCCGTGCAGAGGCGTCATCGACCAACGGCACCGGCACCACATCACGCCAGCCGTTTTTCCCAAGGAAAAGATCAATCACATCCTGTCGTGCCGCCGCATTCATGATGCAACCTCATCGAGATTTTCAATGCGCTTCTGCCAATCGGCACCGTGCGGAAGAAGCTGAAACACCCGCGCATCAATTGTTGATCCGGGTTCGATATGAATATCAAGACGATTTTCGGGCGTCAGATATTCCAGCCGGTCAGGCCATTCAATCAGACTGACGCCATCGGCAAAGGCATCTTCGATATCAAGCTCGTGGATTTCTTCGGGATCGGACAACCGATACAAATCGAAATGCCAGACAGGGATGGGAGCAAGTTCGTAAATCTGCACCAGGGTGAAGGTCGGACTGGGAACTTCTTCATGCGGATTGTTGGCCAACGCACGGATATAGGCCCGGCAAAAGGCACTTTTCCCCATGCCCAGTGTCCCATGCATCAGGATCACGTCACCCGGCTTTGCCAATGCGGCAAGTTTCCCGGCAAGGGCTTCTGTCCCGTTCTGGTCGCTGACAGTAACTGTCCTGATCATGATATCCGTCAATTGATTGCAAGCTGACCCTATTTGTAGGGTGACGGGACCATCCTTCGCAATGATTTTACGTGCAAGGATAAAGGCAACCCGCGCACAAGGTTAAAAACGGCGGGAAAGGCCGGTTTACATTGCGATAACCGGTCCCAAATGTTATCTCGCACATATATGATTCAGGCTATGAATTACCGTCGCTTTTATCGACCTGATGTTATTTGGATGGAATGAACATGTCAGACGCATCGTACAGCACCGATATCGCCATAATTGGCGCTGGCCCTATCGGGCTTTTCGCCGTTTTCGAAGCCGGAATGCTGGGGCTTAAAACACATGTCATTGATGCGCTTGATATGGTTGGCGGGCAATGCAGCGCGCTTTATCCCGAAAAGCCGATTTTCGATATCCCGGCCCATCCGCAAATTGCCGGTCAGGACCTGATTGATCAGCTGGCCAAACAGGCCGCCCCGTTCGAGCCGACCTATCATCTCGGTCAGCAGGTGATCAAACTTGAAAAGCGTGACGATGGCCGTTTCACGCTGGAAACCTCGGTCGGCACCATCATTGATGCGGGTGCGGTTGTGATTGCGGCCGGTTGCGGTGCCTTTGGCCCGAACAAACCGCCGATGGACGGCCTTGAAGATTACGAAGGCAGCGGCGGCGTTCAGTATTACGTCAAACGCCGCGCCGATTTCGCCGGCAAAAAGGTTGTCATTGCCGGTGGCGGGGATTCGGCTGTTGATTGGGCGCTTTCCCTTCATGACATCGCCGAAAAGGTCATGGTTGTTCATCGTCGCCCGAAATTCCGCGCCGCACCGGACAGCAGCGCAAAATTGCAGGCCCTTGCCGAAGCCGGAAAGATCGAGATGGTCATTCCCTATCAGCTCAAGAGCCTCAAGGGTGACAATGGCAAGCTTTCCCATGTCGTCGTTGCGACGCTTAAGGGCGAGGAACTTGCACTGGAAGCAGATCACCTGTTGCCGTTCTTTGGCCTTGCCATGGAACTGGGTCCGATTGCCGATTGGGGGCTTAACCTTGATCGCAACCATATCGGTGTGACGCAGGCCACGATGGCAACGTCGGTTCCGGGCATCTTCGCGATTGGCGATATCGCGACCTATGAGCACAAACTGAAACTGATCCTGTCAGGCTTTGCCGAAGGGGCCAGCGCCATCCATGCCGCGCGCAGCTACCTGTTCCCGGACAAGGAATTCCATTTCGAATATTCCACCACGACGGGTGTTCCGAACGAGTAACGAGCCTTGTAGACCATTCAGGAAAGCGCCCTTTATGCTAGGGCGCTTTCCGAACAAACAGGCAAGGATTCTGTGCCTGATTTTTGCTTTTTCTTCTCAGTCACGCTTCAAATTTCGTTTCCATCCAGGTGGAATACCACCTAAAGTCATTGCAGTAAATTTTCAGCAACCGGAAAATGCAATGGAAAATCCTGAGAATCCGTCCACCGCAAAACGCACACCTTTAACCGACATGCATAAACTTGCATTGTTCGGAGCCGGAACCTTGCTGTGTGGAACAATAATATTCATGTTCACACTTAATAGCGTTTTCGAAATGGCAATGCGTGGCCGCTCTGGCGGGAGCATCATGTTAACGATTGGAATGACATTGGCAATCGGTCTGCTGATTGCTGGTGGGACGGTCGTTTCAAAATGCGTATCAAAAGCAATCAAACCTATTCTAGAAGACTAAAAACCTTCAACAACAAGCTCGGCCGATTAGGGTGTTGATTGGGCCCCTTCTCTTGGCAACATTGGCGGAATAAGCCCTGATCAAAAAGGAAAAGCACACCATGCCCGCAGCCGATAAAACCACCCTTCATTCCGGCGGTTGTCTGTGTGGCGCGGTGCGCTTTTCCGTTTCTGGCGATCCGACGGGCGGCAATCATTGCCATTGCGGCATGTGCCGCAAAGACAGCGGTTCAGGCGTCTCAACCTTCGTCACCTTTCCGACCGCGACCCTAAAATGGGAAGGCAAACCGGCCGAGTTTGAAAGTTCGCCCAACCGGTTTCGCGGCTTTTGCCCGAAATGCGGATCAAGCCTTACCTGGCGGCACGGCGACTATCCCGAATTCCTTGATTTCAGGCTTGGCAGCTTCGACGACCCGACGCCCTTCAAGGCAAAAAAGCATCTATGGATGAGTACGGCCCTGCCCAGCTTTGCGGGAATTGACCCCGATATCGAACATATCGATCAATCGAGCTGATCGACCACGAATGTCCTTTTCCTAGACGGTCGGGACCGTGCCGCCATCGATGGTATATTCCGCACCATGAATCGACGACGCCCGGCTTGATGCCAGAAAGGCAATCAATTCTGCGACTTCTTCCGGCTGTGCCGGACGTCCCAAGGGGATGCCGCCCAAGGCATCAAGGATGCTTTGGCGTGCGGCTTCCTCGCTGATACCGCCGCCTTCTGCAATCCGTTCGACCATCGCCTTTGAGGCATCGGTATAAATCCATCCCGGCGCAACGGCATTGACCCGAACACCTTTGGGGCCGACTTCCTTTGACAGAACCTTGCTGTAAGTCGTAAGCGCGGCCTTTGCTGCGGCGTAGGCGGTTGTTGCGTCAAATAACGGCAAACGCCGCTGAATTGAGGAGGTATGCACAACAACACCGCTGCCACGCCTGATCATTTCCGGCACCAGACAGCGGTCCAACCGCACAGCCGCCATCAGGTTAAGGTTCAATTCCTTTTCCCAACCGGCATCGTCGATCACGGCAAAGCCACCGGACGGGTTTGACGACCCGCCCAGAACGTGGATCAGGATATCAACTCCTCCCATGCGTTCTTGTGCAGCTGCGGCGAGTTTTTCGACGCCGGCCGTGGTTGAAAGGTCCGCCTGCACATAGCAATCGCTGTCGATATCATCGGGTTTCTCGCCCCGCGCCGCCGTAAGCAGGGTTCCGCCACCCGCCATCATGCGTTCAAAAACGGCCTTTCCTGTACCTTTGGTACCGCCGGTTACAATTATGCGTTTTTGCGCAAATTCCTGCGCAGGATCTGGAAGCTGAAACATTTTCGGGTCGCTTGTTTTGTTGGGAAAGTTGCGTCAAAAATCGCGGTCGATTAGCCGATCAAAAGCTTTTCGATCTTGCCATTCGCAAGTTCGAACCGATAATCAAGTTCAATCGGACTGTTGGGGAAGTCACCGCTGACCTTGGCTTTCACCGCAAATTGTTCAGCTATATGGGCAACTTCAATCGGCTCGGCGACAAAGTTGTATTTTGCTTTGACGTCTTCCATCCATTTGCCGATTTCGGGTTGGCCGTGATGGCGTTGCTTTTCGTCTTCGACAATTGCAGTTTCATTGAAAGCCGCAACCTTCTGGGCAACGCTATTGGATGGATCAAAATATGCGGTGATCGGTTCAGGGAGTTTGATCATCTTGTTTGTTCCTGTCTGTTTGCTTGTCAGACAGGCATTTTTCAAACAAACTCCCATTTTGGGAAGTACGTACTTTAAAGTAAGTAACTAACAGGCTTGAAGCATGGCGAAAACCTACACGCCGGTCACTGCGGCATCAGACGTCGAAACGATCTTTAAAATGCTTGAAGGTCGATGGAAGCTGATCATTCTTTTCCATCTGTTTGGCGGCAAGGTGCAACGTTATTCAGATCTGGAAAAGCTGATCCCGGGCATTTCGCAAAAGATGCTCGCCCAGCAGCTTCGACAGCTTGAAGCCGACGGCATCATCGAACGCAAAGTTTACCCGGTGGTGCCGCCCAAGGTCGAATATCGCATGAGCGAATGGGGCCAATCATTGTGCCCCGCATTGGATGCCCTGCTTAAATGGGCAGAAGCCCGTCCTGCCGAACTCAAAGTTGGCTGACGATCATTGGCCGATAACCCGATACCCGAAATCGAACCGAGTCAGGCCGAAACCCCAAGAAAATCTTCAAGAACACCAACAATCATCCCGTGATCCTCGTGCGAGGCAAGGCCGGAAACGGTGATTGCCGCGATCACGCCAACGCCTTTGACGCGAACCGGGAAACTGCCGCCGTGGTCGGCATAATCGGCGAAATCAATCCCGTGATCGGCAAGCGTTTTGCCCTTGGCCTTCAACGCCAATCCGAACTGCATCGATGATTGATGTTCGCGAAGCGTCAGATTGCTTTTGCGATATGCCCAGGAATCATTGGCGGGTTTTGCCCCCAAAAGGGCCGCGTGGAACAGGGTGCGATCAGATGTACGGATGTCAACGACAACCGGGGCTCTCTGTGCCCGTGCCACTGCCACGAGGGCCGATCCGATTTCCCACGCCGTTTCCTCGTCAAAGCGATCAAAGACAAGGATGGCTTCCTGACGTTGAAGAATTTCAAGATCCATAGCGGGCTCCTGCAGCAAAACGGTATGACGACCTATCCATAACGCATGGCACGAATTGCCGAAAGCCCTCAAAGAAAAAGGCTGCATCCCCAATGGGATGCAGCCTTTGTTTCGATGCCGTAATATCGGTTTATTTATCGTCGCTCATTTTAAGGGCGTTGATAAAGGCCGACTGTGGAATTTCGACCTTGCCGAACTGGCGCATCTTTTTCTTACCGGCCTTCTGTTTGTCCAGAAGTTTGCGTTTACGCGACACGTCACCGCCATAACACTTGGCTGTCACGTCTTTACGCATCGCAGAAACCGTTTCACGTGCGATCACCTTGCCGCCGATGGCGGCCTGAATGGCGACCTTGAACATCTGGCGCGGGATAAGGTCCTTTAGACGTTTGCAAATCTCGCGGCCCCGATGTTCGGCAGCAGACCGGTGAACCATCAATGCAAGCGCATCAACCGGCTCTTCGTTGACCAGAATGGATACCTTGACCAGATCGCTTTCATCGTAGCCCGCCAGTTCATAATCAAAGCTGGCATAGCCACGCGAAATCGATTTCAGGCGGTCATAGAAATCAAACACCACCTCGTTCAGCGGCAGTTTGTAAACCGCCATCGCCCGGTTCCCGACATAGGTCAGGTCCTGCTGAATGCCGCGACGTTCGGTGCAAAGCGTCAGAATGCCGCCAAGATATTCGTCCGGCACCATGATGGATGCCTTGATCCAGGGTTCTTCAATCGCCTTGATCTTGGTGACATCGGGGAAATCCGCCGGGTTATGCAGCAGAATATCTTCGCCCTTGGTCATCGAGATTTTATAGGAAACCGACGGTGCCGTGGTGATCAGATCAAGTTCGAACTCGCGTTCAAGACGCTCCTGAATGATTTCAAGATGCAAAAGCCCCAGGAAGCCACAGCGGAAACCAAGCCCCAGTGCGGTCGAGTTTTCCGGCTCGAACTGGAAGGATGCATCGTTAAGGTGCAGCTTTTCAAGCGCATCGCGCAGCACATCATATTCGCTGGTATCAACCGGGAAAATGCCACAGAACACTACCGGAATGGACGGTTTGAAACCGGCAAGCGGTTTTGCGCAGGGACGTTTTTCTTCGGTAATCGTGTCGCCGACTTCGCATTCGGCAACGGTTTTCATACCGCAATTGATAAAGCCGACTTCACCCGGCCCCATTTCATCAAGCGCAAGCGGCTTGGGCGTGAACACGCCAACACGGTCAACCGTGTGGGTAACCTTGGCGTTCATGAAGCGGATTTTCTGGCCTTTTTTCAGGGTGCCTTCTTTGACACGCACCAGAATCATCACGCCAAGATATGAATCGTACCAGCTATCAACCAGCAGGACTTCAAGCGGTGCCGCCGGATCGCCCGTCGGAGCAGGTAAACGATGCACCAATGCTTCAAGCACATCAGGAACACCAAGACCGGTTTTGGCCGAAATCATCAGCGCGTCACTGGCGTCAATGCCAATCACTTCTTCGATCTGTTCCTTGACGCGGTCCGGTTCTGCGGCGGGCAGATCAACCTTGTTCAGGACAGGCACGATTTCGTGGTTGTTATCAATCGCCTGATAAACGTTGGCCAGGGTCTGCGCTTCGACACCCTGGGCGGCATCAACCACCAGAAGCGATCCTTCGCACGCGGCAAGCGAACGCGATACTTCATAGGCAAAATCGACGTGACCCGGCGTATCCATCAGGTTCAGGGTATATTCCTGACCATCCTTGGCCGTGTATTTCAAACGCACGGCCTGAGATTTGATGGTGATCCCGCGTTCGCGTTCGATATCCATCGAGTCGAGGACCTGCTCGGACATCTCGCGATCGGTAAGACCACCGGTAAGCTGGATCAAACGATCGGCCAGGGTCGATTTACCGTGGTCGATATGCGCGATAATCGAAAAGTTTCGAATGTTCTTAAGATCGGTCATATGGCTGCTTCTGGCACTGGGCGATGGTTATGTCAAAAATTCGGTTCGGTTTTTGCCAAAACTTGATCGCATTTCACATCGATCATTTATCACAAAGCCGGTGTCACGCCGTTTGCACCATCCCGGTCAGCCAGCCCTGCACAAGGCAGCGACATCTGGAAAGGCACGGCAGTAAAAGTTGTGCTGCCGCGGAGCAAGCGGGCGATACCGGCAATTTCGGATCGTCTTGGCCGTCCTGGCGATAAAAACCAATCGCCAACAGCGGGTTTATAGGGGTTTTTAACTTCAATTAGAAGCACTGTGTTTGAATTCGGTTCTGCGAATTCGCCTTCACCCTGCCCCGGATTTGCATGATCGTCCCTTCCTGATGGCAACAACATGCCCCGAACAAGAGCAAGTTGCTGTCACCGCGCGATTTTTTATATGAGATCATCCGCATTATTGCCGGTTGAAAGCTTTTCAACCCGACCAAAAAAACATAGGCTTTGATCCCGGGGCAGTTAGGCAGGATCAGGCAAGGGTGCAACAAAGAAAATGTTTCTGACATCCATCGAGCCGTCATTGTCCCGACGCGGGTTAAGCAAACTGCGAAAGCGTCTGGCTGCGCTCACGATGACCGGCATGGTGATCCTGCTTTTTTCCTTCTTCTTTATCCAGAAAACACTATACGACAGCGCGATTGATCAGGCGCGGGCGCAAATGATGGCCATCACCTATCATCTGAGTGCCGTGCTGATGCAAAACAGCACAATCGACCTGCAACGCGTCATTGATGAAAATCCCGATCTTTCCGTTGGCGTTCTGGATACTGATCGCAATCAGATCAACGGCACCATCCCGCCCCATTTGGTTGATGATCTTTTTGACGAAATAGACAAACAAAAAGCCTATCGCGGCAGTTTGCTGTGCATGCATGGCAATACCGTGATGCTGATGGCCTACAGTATTTTGCCGCAGCTTGACCGTATCGTTGTGACCTATATTCCGCGGCACATTTTATTGGGCAACTGGCGCGAAGCCATCATGCTTCACGCCTCGTTGTTTCTGATCGTGCTGGTTATTATGGCGGGACTTTCTGTTTGGCTGTGGCAGCGCCTGAAACGACAGCATTTGCGCGCCGCCGACCTGGCCGAGCATTTCAACGATTCAGAAAACACGCTGTCTGATTGCGGCTGTGCGATTTTAAGCTGGTCGTCAAAGAACCCGTCCGGAATTCTTACATCTCGTCTGAACTGGCCGGAAATACTCGGCCTTGAATTTGGCGATGTCAAACCAACCGCCGATGCATTTCTGTCACGTCTTGGCGCGGCATCGCGGGCACAGCTACGAAGTCCGCTGATTGACAACGAGTGGCAAGATAATCGTATCGGCACAATGGTCGATATACTGACATCAGCCGGTCAAACCCAGCGCTTTTATCTGATGGCTCAACGCCGCCAGGAAGAAGACAGTGAAACCATTACCGTCCTTTTGCTGGAAATCGCCCCGCAGCAGGAACTTTGTCACCCGTTCGAAACCTATCTGCATCATACGCCAGAACCTGCAATCGCAGTCGACATGGAAGGCATTCTGCAAGGCCTCAGCCCCGCATTGGCCGAACTTGTTGGCAAGGCGGTCTATGACCTGATCGGAAAGCCGGTCGAATTTCTTTTCCTGCCAGAAGACCGGGAAACTATCCGCACAAGTTTCATAAACCGGCAAAGTGGCGATACACAGGAAAGAGAACTGGTTTTACGTATTTCCGATCAGCGCGGCGAAACCCGATGGCTGGCGTGGCACGCCATTGGTCCGTTCGAGGGCATGACATTCAGCAGCGCACGCGACGTGACCCAGTTTGTCGAAAATGCAAACAAGCTTCGCGATACCCTTGATCAGCTTAAGCGGACCAATGAAGACCTTGAACAATTTGCCTATGTCGCGTCCCACGACCTGCAACAGCCATTACGCATGGTCGCAAGCTATACCCAGCTTTTGAAACGCCGTTATGGCGGATCACTTGATCAGGAAGCGGACGAATATATCGACTATGCGGTCGATGGCGCAAAGCGCATGCATAAACTGATCAGCCATTTGCTGGAATATGCCAAAACCGGCAGCAACGATGATGAAATGGCGGAACTCGACTGCAATCAGGTACTTAACGAAGCGCAAGCCGACCTCAAGGCCATTATTGTTCAGGAACAGGCAACCATTACCCATAATGATCTGCCCGTGATCAACGGTGATCGGATCAGTTTGTCTCGTCTGTTCCAGAACCTGTTGTCGAATGCGATCAAATATCGTCGCCCAGGCGTCCCACCTCACATCGATATTCATGCCATGCGAGATCCCGACATGCCCGGATTCTGGCGTATTTCGGTTCGCGATAATGGAATTGGCATTCATCCGGAACATGCACATCGTATTTTCCGCCTGTTCCAGCGTTTGCACAAAGATGAGTTCAGCGGAACCGGGCTTGGGCTTTCACTATGTCGGAAAATTGCAGAACAGCATGGCGGTCGGATATGGCTTGATACGACCCGCCCCCTGACCGATCCCGGGGCAACATTTGTCTTCACTCTGCGCGGGAAGCCATAAAAGCCCCCAAGTCCAAGGGTGGCAAGCATCTTGCTTTGAAACAGACAGCACAAAGCGGGTCGGTAAAACCTGCCCGCTTGATGACCATCGGCCACGACGGAGCATGGTATGACTAGCACCCGTTTATATACGGCACTTTCATTGACTGGTTTGTTGCTTCTGGCGGCATGTGGCTCGGACATGCGAACCATGCCAAACAGCCACATGCAATCGCTGGCCAGCCTGTTTGCCGAGCGCGATGTTCATGCCCCTATGCCGCGTGGATGGCGGCAATTGAATGGTAAGGAAATCAACTACCGTTTCGCAAACGAAACTTACGCTGTTTACTCAGTTGACGAGGATGAAGAACTGCTGGTCATGCATCTGTCCGATAACGGAACCGGTCGGCTTGAAGCGGATGACGACTGGGAAAGCTGCACATGGAACAGCATGATCGATCAACTTAACATCGAATGCGATGACACCGATATGGAATGGCGGATTTACACCAATGGTCCGGACATCGTGGCCGTCGACCTTGATGAAGAAGAATTTGCCGTCTTGCGTAAACGACCAGGTGGATAGCTTCCTTGCGCCTTCGCGCACATTCCCACATTCGGACAACAAAAAACGGGCCGCCAGACAGGCGACCCGTTTTTATTATGCTTGTCGGGGAAAACCCTAGGCGCGCAAAGAACCGCCTGTTGCCTTTTCGACAGCAGCGACAACCTTTTTACAAACCCCGTCGATTTCTTCTTCGGTCAGGGTTGCCTTGGTCGGCTGCAAGGTGATCGAGAAAGCAATTGATTTCTTGCCATCCTCGATACCTTTGCCGGCATAAAGATCGAAGATCGTGACATCCGAAATCAGGTTACGGTCCACATTCCGTGCTGCCTTGACAATGGCTTCGGACTGAACATCCGCATCCAGAAGGAAGGCAAAATCACGTTCGACCGACTGGAAGCTTGATGCATTCAGTAACGGGCGGCCGGGGCCTTTTTTCTTTGGCATCGGAACGTTTTCAACGAACAGCTCGAACGCAACGACGCGCCCTTTGACACCCAAAGCTTTCAATACTTTCGGGTGCAGTTCACCGAAATAGCCAAGGATGTTTTTCGGCCCCAGCTGCAAGGCGGCTGATCGGCCCGGGTGATACCACGACGGGGCACCATCAGCATTCACCTGCACGTTGGCTGCGGCAGTACCAAGGGCTTCCAGCAATGCCTCGGCATCCGCCTTGACATCAAACAGGTCAATATCGCGACGGGACCCTGTCCAGCTGCGCGGAGTAGTCGATCCCGACCGCAAACCGGCCGCAACCAGACGCTGATCCCCCGGCTGATCGCCAAAGAATTCCGGACCAGCTTCAAACAGTGCCAGATCAGCAAAGCCGCGCGACTGATTGCGACCGACTGCGGCAATCAGGTTGATCAGCACATTGGGCCGCATCACATCAAGATCGGAACTGATCGGATTGGCAAGGAACAGCCCCGGTTTCAAATCCGCAAACAGTTTTGCCCAACGCGAGTCCGTGAACGACCACGTGACGGTTTCAAACATGCCGCGCGAAGCCAGTGTCCGACGGGTCAGACCGACCCGCTTCTGGAACGGGCTAAGGGCCGGAACCGGCAGGCTGGTTTCACGTTCCAGCGGCACCGTCGGTATTTTATCGTATCCGACAATGCGCAGCACTTCCTCGACCAGATCGGCTTCGCCAACGATATCCGGACGCCATGTTGGTGCAACAGCCGTAATAACGGGCGCATTTCCGGTAACTTCGAAGCCAAGCGACTTCAGAATTGCAATCGCCTGATCGGCGTCAACGTCGACACCCCCCAGTTCCCGGATGCGATCAATGCGAAGATCAAAGCTGTTCCTGGGCGCAGGAACGTCACCGGCCTTGACCACGTGCGAAACTTCGCCACCACAAAGTTCCGTGATCAGACGGGTGGCAACTTCCATGCCCCAGACAATTGATTGCGGATCAACGCCGCGCTCGAACCGGTAACGGGCATCGGAATTGATCTGCAGTTTGCGACCGGTTTTTGCAACACTGATCGGATCGAACAGGGCACATTCGACAAACACATTGACCGTGTCTTCGACACAACCGGTTTCTTCACCGCCGATAATACCACCGATGCCAAGTGCCTTTGCCTGATCGGCAATCACGACCATGCTCTCGGACAGCTCGTATTCCCTGTTATCAAGTGCCGCAAGCTTTTCGCCATTGATCGCATAGCGCACATTGATGTCACCCGACAGTTTATCGGCATCAAATACATGCAATGGACGGGCAAGGTCATGGGTCACAAGGTTTGTGATATCGACAAGAGCCGAAATCGGACGCAAACCGATGGCTTCAAGACGGGCTTTCAGCCATGCCGGGCTTTCGCCGTTTTTAACACCGCGAATGTAGCGACCATAAAATGCCGGGGCTGCGGCATTTTTTGCAATATCTGCTGAAATCGTGACACCCACCGGGCTATCGAACGATCCGGCAACCGCTTCCTGACGTGGATCTGCCTTTAGCGCCCCAAGACCGGCAGCGGCAAGATCACGTGCGATCCCGCGCACACCGGTACAATCGGGACGGTTCGGGGTCAGGCCGATTTCAATGATCGGATCGTCCGCACCAAGAACCGTTGCAACCTGTGCGCCGATTTCGGCATCTTCCGGCAGTTCGATGATGCCGTCGTGATCTTCACCCAGGCAAAGTTCGCGGGTCGAACACATCATGCCCTGGCTTTCGACGCCCCGGATTTTACCCGGTTTCAGTTTCGAACCGTCAATCGGGATGATCGCGCCCGGCTGTGCCAGTGCAACCTTGATCCCGGTTCGGGCGTTCGGTGCACCGCAAACGACCTGAATGATTTTATCACCGGTATTCACCCGGCACAGTTTCAGGCGGTCGGCATCCGGGTGCTGACCCGCTTCTTCGATATAGGCGACACGGATATCCCGAAGCGCTGCGGCTCGGTCGGTGACGCTTTCGATTTCAAGCCCGACATCGGTCAGTTTTTCGGCGATAACATCAATCGACGCATCGGTATCGAGGTGCTGCTTCAGCCAATCGAGTGTGAATTTCATGATCTTAGCCTCTCACCATGTTCGGTACATCCAGCGGCACGAAACCGTAATGTTTCAGCCAGCGCAGATCGGTATCGAAGAAGGTGCGAAGATCGGGAATGCCGTATTTCAGCATCGCGATACGTTCGATCCCCATGCCAAAGGCAAAGCCCTGATATTCATTCGGATCAAGCCCACAAGCCGCCAGAACGCGCGGATGAACCATGCCGCAGCCCAGAATCTCCAGCCAGTCGTCGCCTTCACCAATCTTGAGCTCCCCGCCCTTGCGCGAACAGCCAATGTCCATTTCGGCACTCGGCTCGGTAAAGGGGAAGAAGCTCGGACGGTAGCGAACCGGAACTTCGTCCAGCTCAAAATAGGTTTTAACAAACTCCAGCAGGCACCCTTTCAGATGGCCCATATGGGTTTTCTTGTCGATCACCAGTCCTTCGACCTGATGGAACATCGGCGTATGGGTCATATCGCTATCGGAACGATATGTCCGCCCCGGCGCGATGATCCGGATTGGCGGGGTTTTGCTCTGCATGGTTCTGATCTGCACCGGCGAGGTATGGGTGCGCAGCACAAGGCGCGACCCGTCTTCCTGCTCGGGCAGATAGAAGGTGTCCTGCATCTCGCGCGCCGGGTGTTCCGGCGGGATGTTCAGGGCGGTAAAGTTATGGAAATCGTCTTCGACATCCGGACCTTCGGCAAGCGCAAAGCCCATCTCGCCAAAGATCGAGATGATTTCGTCCATCGTCTGGCTGATCGGATGAATCCGGCCTGCAGTCTCGTCCATGCGCGAAGGCAGGGTTACATCGATCCGTTCGCCAACCAGGCGTGCATTCAAGGCCGCGTCTTCCAGGCCGGATTTGCGGGTCTCGATCGCCTCGGCAACCTGATCCTTGACCGTGTTCAGCGTTTGACCGAATTCACGGCGCTGATCCGGATCCATCTGGCCAAGGTTTTTCATCAGGCCGGTAATGCGGCCCTTTTTGCCAAGAGCACTGATACGAACATCTTCAAGAGCCTGCAAGTCGGCTGCTTTTTCGATTTCGGCCAGAACCTCTTCGCGCAATGCTTCGATGTTTTCCATAACTTCCGATGCTTTGCTTAAAGTGAATTGGGATAAACAAAAGAAAGGGGACGGCCAATATGGCCGCCCCCGATCAAATCAGGCAAGTGCCGATTAAACCTTTTTGCAAAAGGTTTATTAGCCGAGTGCAGCCTGCGCCTGGGTAACCAGAGCTTTGAAAGCATCGGGTTCGCGCACGGCGATGTCGGCAAGCACTTTGCGGTCCAGTTCAACGCCAGCCTTCTTGAGGCCGTTCATGAACTGCGAGTAGCTCAGACCGTTTTCACGAGCACCGGCGTTGATACGCTGAATCCACAAGCTGCGGAACTGGCGTTTCTTAACGCGACGGTCGCGATATGCATATTGCAGACCTTTTTCAACGGCCTGCACAGCAGTGCGGTAAGCATTCTTGCGGCGACCACGATAACCTTTGGCAGCCTTGATAACCTTGCGGTGACGGGCGTGAGAAGACACGCCCCCTTTTACACGAGCCATTTAACTCTCCTTAGCCTTAACCGTACGGCAGGAATTTTTTGACGATGCGGGCATCTGCGTCACAGAGAATCTCCGTGCCACGTGCCTGGCGCTTCATCTTGGTGGGTTTCGCAGTCAACAGGTGACGCTTGTTAGCGACATTGCGACGAACTTTACCCTTTGCGGTCAGGCTAAAGCGTTTTTTAGCGCTCGCTTTGGTCTTCATCTTGGGCATTTTTCTATCCTTGCATAAGCAATGAAACACGAAATTCCCCACGGCGGCTGGGCATGCCCTGAAAGATCAATGATCTTTCCAGCCTCACCACCTGTTTTGGGGACGGGTGGTTATAGACTCCACCCCTTCCTTTTTCAAGGACCTTTTCGCCCCTGTTACCCGCGATTTTCCCCGCTTCACCACATCGCGTAAAAGATCAGACTGAAACGGTCACAACAACACACCGTTGGCAGAGATCCTCGCATATCTGCGTGATCCGAAATCGTATTGTGAAAGTCAGGGAAAAAGTCGGACGATCAGGATGCACTCATACCTGGCGACAGATCGATGTCAGCCCGGCAGAAATATGTTAAACTGCTGTTTTAATTGTGTGAACCCGACCGATCCACTTCTCGATTCGGCTCAGCAGTTTTTCGCGATTGATCGGCTTTAAGACGAAGTCATTTCCACCCGCGGCAACACCGCCACGCAAATCTTCTTCGCCCTGACGGGCCGTGACATAGATGATTGCACAGGCACGATCAGGGAAACCCGTGCGAACCCGAAGCGAAGTTTCAAAGCCATTCATGCCGGGCATCATGATATCCATCAGAATGATGCGCGGCTTTTTTGTCTTCAGGACTTCCAGAAGTTCCTTGCCAGAGGAAACGCCAACAAAACTGTATCCGCCACTTTCGACGATTCGTTTCAGAAGCACGAGACTTTTAGGGTCGTCATCGACCCCGACGATCAGAAGATCATTCCCGGCTGCCATGGCATTCCCTCTTGCTTGGAAAGGCAAAACGCCGCGGGTTAACGCGGCGCCAGCACCATAATCATTATGCGGCCTTCCATCTTCGGCATCTGTTCAGTTTTGGCAAGATCTTCAAGATCCCCCGAAAAACGCTGCAGCATGCCAAGACCAAGGTCCTGGTGAGCCATTTCACGTCCACGGAAACGCAAAGTGACTTTCACCTTATCTCCACCGCCAAGAAACTTCTGCGCTGCACGTAGCTTCACATTGTAGTCATGGATATCAATGTTCGGACGGAGCTTGATTTCCTTGACTTCAATAACCTTCTGTTTCTTTTTGGCTTCGTTCTGTTTCTTGCTTTGTTCGTATTTGAACTTGCCGTAGTCGATCAGCTTACAGACGGGAGGCTCGGCATTCGGAGCGACTTCGACAAGGTCGAGTCCAGCTTCCATCGCCATTTCAATGCCTTCACGAACCGTCATTGGATCAGACATATTGCCTTCAGCGTCAACGACACAGATGGCACGGGCTTTGATATCCTCATTGACGCGCGGACCTTCCTTGGTCGGCTGCATCGGTTTACGTGGTCGTGCTATGGATAATCTCCTTTGGTAATCAAACAAAAAAGCACAGAAACAAGTCGCTGGTGATGCAATAAGTCGCCGGAAAGCACATCCGGTCATGCGTACTGCAAAACGGACCTTTGCCTAGCATATCGGGCCGTCATCAGAAAGCAATGATTTTAGCCTTGGGCAACGGTATTCAAAGCCTTGAAGTCCTTCGCATTCAATGACGCACGACCGACATGGCAGAAACGGCGATATTAATCGACAAGATCAAGGCGATGACGAACCTCATCCATCACCCGGTTAACCGTCAATTCCCTCAGGTCATTCTCTCGCACGATGCTGACGGCGTTGTCCGTTGTCCCGCGCGGCGCACTTTTTTTGGGGTCGGAGTCCCGCGAAAACAGCACAATAGACGGCGCCCCGGCCGCTGCTGCAATGTGCATTGGCCCCGTATCATTGCCAATCGCCAAAACAGAGCGTGCCGCAAGTCCCGCAATATCAAGAAACCCTGTACGTCCCATCAGGTTTCGCGCCTTGGGGCACATACTATCGATTTTGCCAAGAACCTCGGCTTCCTTATCAGTTCCGATCAGCACCGGCGTCAGACGATAGTCGGCAATCTTTTTTGCCAGCAAACCGAACCGCTCGGCAGGCCACCGCTTGTCAGGACGATGCGGGGCACCGCCAGGACAAATAAGAACAAAAGGACTTCGAACCCCAAAACGTTCCAGATCAATATCCGATCCGGCAATAAACGGCGGTGGCACATTTTCGATCCCGGAGCGATGCAGCTGATCCGCCAAACGGTCAATGGTATGCAGACTGTCACGATCCGGGTTGTCATGCGGATGCGAGCAGCCCTTGGCAATTCCGGACCACTCCGGTGCTTTCCCCGGCCAAAACAGCCGATAGTAAAACCCGCTGCGATCCGAAGTTTGCAGATCATAGACCCGATCAAAGTTGCCATTTCGCAGGAAGCGGCGCAGCGCAAGAACCTCACGCACCTGATAAAGCTTTGGCCGCCGGTCTATTGCAATGGCGTCAAAATAACCCGTTGATTTTATCAGGTCGACATAAAGCCGTGTTGTCAGAACCGTGATATGAGCACGCGGATGCGCGGATCGAATCGCGGCAAATGCCCCCATGGCAAGAATAATGTCCCCCAAGGCAGACAGCTTGATGACAAGAATGCGTTCCTGCCTGGCATCCGGCATCACACCCGCGACAATTTCAGCATCTTGCGACATGTCCGAAGTCATCGTTTCTGTCATGCAGCGTTCCTGATCGCGCCTTTCAGCGCCTTTTCATAAACCGCCAGAGTTTTTTCCGCCATTTGGGTCAGGGAATAGTTTTCGATAACGTGCTTTCGCCCCTTTTGCGCCAAAGCGGCACGCTTTTCCGGGGTCAACCGCAACACTTGTGTCAATGCCACAGACAATTGCTCAACTTCATTCGGCGTAACAAGCCATCCGGTTTCACCGGGCAAGACCGTCTCCATGGCACCGCCATGGGCCGTCGAAACAACCGGGCGCCCCATTGCCTGCGCTTCGGATGGAATTCGGCCGAAGGCTTCGGGCTCGATTGACGGACACGCAACCACATCCGCCAGCATGTAGGCCGCTGGCATATCGGCACAATGATCAACGATATGCACAATATCTTCGAGGCCAAGCTTCCTGGTCAAAGCCAGCACTTCATCGCGATAAGCCGTGCGTCCCTGATCGGAACCGACCATCAGACAACGCACGTTCCGATGGCCAAGTGCTTCAAACACTGCCGGTAAAGCCTTGATCAGGAAACAATGCCCTTTCCAGCGCGTGATCCGTCCCGGAAACATGATGACATATTCTTCACCGGTCAAACGCCACTGGTTTGACAATGCAATCAGGCGTTCCTGACTGACATTTTCCGGATTGAACAAATCGGTATTGGTACCGCGCGGCACGATATTCAGGCGCGCAGGATCCATTTTATAAAATTTGCGAATATGGTCCGCGATATGATTGGAAATGGCGATGACCTGATCACCCATTGTCATGATCGCGTTATAACGCTTTTTGAACAGGTTGTTATGACCGGAATAAGTGCCATGGAATGTCGTAACAAACGGAATCCCCGCCTTGCGCGCAGCAAAATAGGCACTCCAGGCCGGCGCGCGCGAACGCGCATGAATAATATCAACGCCCTCTGCACGGATAAGATCAACCAGCGCATCAACATTGCGGCGCATGGTAAACAGATTTTTTGACTTCAGTGGCAGGGTAATATGACGGGCACCAAACCGGTCCAGCTCCCGCTCAAGCCGACCGCCCTGAGAAGCGACCAGCGCAACACCACCACCATCAACAATGGCACGCGCAATATCAACCGTACCGCGCTCCACACCACCGGTATCAAGTTCCGGCAGAACTTGCAGAATTACGGCCGGACGATAAGCCGAACCTTGCACCTGCTGTTCCGGACGATAAACTGACTGGGTCTTGATCTCTGACGCGCTCATGCAATTCCAACCACTAACACCCAAGGATACCCTTCCCGGATGACAAATGACATGCCGACGCCTCAGTATCTCGAGCGGCCTGACGGATTAAAAATCGCATACCATGCGACTCCCGGCAAGCTGACAGAAGTACAAGGCCGACAAAAGCCTGGTGTTCTGTTTCTGGGGGGCTTCATGTCCGATATGACCGGCACCAAGGCCACCCATCTCGAGGCCCATTGCGTACAGCAGGGGCTGGCTTATACCCGCTTTGACTATTCGGGTCACGGACAATCGGCAGGCGCATTCAAAGACGGGACGATTGGACAGTGGGCCCGCGATGCCATTGCCATTATTGACGAAATCACCTCAGGTCCGCTTATTCTGGTCGGATCATCAATGGGGGGCTGGATCATGCTGTTGGCGGCACTGGCCCGGAAAGAACGCATCGCCGGACTTGTTGGCATTGCGGCGGCCCCCGACTTCACCGAAGACCTTATGTGGGCGCAATTCAGTGATGCCCAGAAATCTGAAATCACCAAGAACGGAGCCCTGATCGAGCCGACCGAGTATGGCGACGATCCCTATACGATTACGCAGGCTCTGATAGAGGATGGCAGAAATCAGCTACTTTTGCGAAATCCGATCAAACTTGAATGCCCGGTTCGCCTTATCCAAGGCATGCAGGATCCGGATGTCCCGTGGCAGACCGCCATTCGTCTGACGGAAGCACTGGTTTCCAAGGATGTCCGCATAGATCTGATCAAAACCGGTGATCATCGCCTGTCCGAACCGGATCAGCTTGATGTCATCACCAAACATCTTGATGAGCTTATCGAAAAGGTGACGGTCGCCTAAGACCGTCACCATGACGCAGAATTTCAGGCCAGAACGACTTTCTCGTTCTCAATCTTTACGGCAACGGGTTCCAGCATATCGCCGTCACAAGGACCCGATACGCATAGGCCATCTTCGATCCTGAAACGTGCGCCATGCGTCGAGCAGATGATTTCGTTGTGAATATCACTGATGAATTCATCGGACTCAAGTTCAAGCGGCACACCAATATGGGGGCAACTGTTGACGTAACCGAAAACCCCTGCGTCGTCCCGCACGATGAAAATCCCGGCCCGGCCAGAATTTCCGTCAAGCGATATGCCTTTGGCCCCGGTCGCATCCAGATCAGAAAGCGCACATAACACTGTTCCGGAGGGCGGCAGATCAACTGTCATGCCGAAACACCACCCATCTCGCAAATCGCTGTCCAGGATGCATCATCTATCGGCATGACCGACAAACGGGATTGTCTGAGCAACGGCAATTCGGCAAATCGCGGATCAGCTTTGATATCGGCCAGTGTCACCGGATTTGGCACCGGTTTGACGGTTTTGAAATCAACCTGAACAAATTTGCCGGTGGCGTCAGTTGGATCGGGATAGGCTTCGCGGACCACCTCGACAATGCCGACAATCCGTTTTTCATTCACCGAATGATAAAAGAAAGCCAGATCACCGATCTGCATGATCTTGAGGTTTTTTGCCGCCTGATGGTTGCGAACCCCATCCCATCCCTCGACACCTTTCCTGACCTGATCGTCCCACGACCAGCTTCCCGGCTCGGTTTTGATCAGCCAGTATGCCATGGATCAGAATACCTTTTTGAAGGGACGGATAATCACGGATTCAAACAGACCTGCCTTGCCGTATGGATCGTTGGCGGCAAATTCTTCGGCTTCGGCCTGGGTGTCAAATTCGATAATGAAGACCGAGCCATTCATGCCCTCAAGATCGGGATCAAGTGTGGGGCCTGCTGCAACGATCCTGTCGGCAAAACCGTCCTTGATATAGGCAAGATGCGCATTACGATTGGCTTTGCGCACAGCAAGATGCCCCGGTTTGTCGACACAGCGAATGTAAAAATGCATGGCAGCGTTTCCTGTCAAAATTGGTTTTGATACCGGTAAATTGACAGAACCTGCTCAAAGGCTCAAGCCGAACAAAAGCTGATAGCGTGGATGTGACCAGATTATTTTCCGGTTTCAAGCTCATCGCGAAACGGGCGCTGCAACAATGCATTGATCGTGCTGCGCAGGTCCGCATCATGGTTGGCGACCTGATCCACAGCACTGCAGATTGGCATTTCAATACCGTATTTCGACGCAACAGCTGTAATTGACGCGGCTGTATGAACACCTTCGGTCACCGAACGTCGTGCGGCCAAAATGGCATCAGCCTTCTGCCCCTGCCCAAGGGCAAACCCGAAGGTGTAATTGCGCGACAACGTGCCGGTACATGTCAGCGTCAGATCGCCAAGTCCCGCCAGCCCCATCATGGTTTCAATCCGCCCCCCCATCGCCACCGCCAATCGCGACATTTCGGCAAGTCCACGGGTAATCAGGGCTGCGCGCGCATTATCGCCAAGCTCAAGCCCCGCGACAACGCCGCTTGCGATTGCCAGAACGTTTTTGATAGCCCCCGCAACTTCAACACCCACGACATCGGTACTGAAATAGGGCCGAAATGCCGACGTCCCGATCAGTTCCACCAGATCCTTGCCCAAATTCCTGTCTGAACAGGCAAGTGTAATCGCCGCGGGCAGCCCTTTGGCAACTTCCTGGGCAAATGTCGGGCCAGACAGAACCGCAACCGGAACATCACCAAGCGTTTCGTTCACGACCTGCGCCATAAGCGCACCGGTCCCTTTTTCGATCCCTTTGGCGCAAATAACGGCAGGAAGCGTTTCGGGCCAATGCGGGGCAAGCTTGATCAAAGTGCTTCGAAGATGCTGTGCCGGTGTAACCAGAAGAACCGCGTCTGACTCTCTCAATCCATCAATCGCAATTGTCGCTCTTAATGCTTTCGGAAGCTTCACCCCAGGTAGATAAAGGTCATTTTCACCAGAATTGTCGATGCGTTCCGCCAGCGCACTATCACGCAGTACAAGCTCAACATCAGCACCAGCCCGTACAGCCTGAATAGCCAGCGCAGTACCCCATGCGCCGCCGCCGACTACCGTTATGCGCTTATCCGACATAGTTCTTCTCGACCCCGATGATAAATATTCGAACAGTTTGGCGTTTGGAGAAACTCAGGCCTTCACTCCCGCACCCGGACGCTTTGGTGCCTCTGGGTCAAGCGGCCAGCGCGGTCGCGGCTTGAAATCCAGTTCGTCATGCTGACCGAGGCGAAAACGTTCCAACCCTGCCCAGGCAATCATGGCGGCATTATCAGTACAAAGCTCCAACGGTGGCGCAACAAGCGTCATGCCAGCCTGATCGGTCAGTTCCGTCAAACGGGTCCGCAAATATTTGTTTGCCGCAACCCCACCGGCAAGCACCAAAGTCTTGCCCGTCGGATAATCGCGCATGAATTCGAAAATTGCATTTCGTGTGCGATCAATGAGCGTATCACCCACTGCCCGCTGGAACGAAGCCGCCAGATCAGCTTTGACTTCGGCAGTTTGCTGTTCGACAGGAAACCCGTCGAGATAGATGCGGACCGCAGTCTTCAAACCCGAAAACGAAAAATCACACCCGGGACGCCCGCGTAACGGTCGGGGCAGACCAAACCTGTCCGGGTTCCCGGCCTCCGCCGTTTTTTCAAGCGCAGGCCCCCCCGGGTAACCAAGCCCCATCATTTTCGCGGTTTTGTCGAATGCTTCACCCACCGCGTCATCGATGGTCGTCCCGATCCGCTTGTATTGGCCAACACCTTCAACGATCAGGACCTGGCAATGACCGCCGGAAACCAGCAACAGCAGGTAAGGAAATGCAACATCATCCGTAAGGCGCACCGTAAGCGCATGACCTTCAAGGTGATTGACCGCCAGAAACGGCTTCTGAGCTGCAAAGGCAATCGCCTTCGCGGTCATGGCCCCCACCATAACGCCACCAATCAGACCGGGGCCACCTGTGCAGGCCACGGCATCAAGATCGGCAAAATCAACACCCGCATCATCCATCGCTTCGGCGACAAGACGGTCAAGATGTTCAAGATGCGCGCGTGCCGCAATTTCCGGAACAACACCACCATAAGGACGATGATCGTCAAGCTGCGAAAGCACCCTGTTGGACATAACCTCGCGCTTGTCATTCACGACAGCTGCCGCCGTTTCATCACAACTGGTTTCGATACCCAATACGATCATTTCTTGCAAATCCGGCAATAAGTCGCGTCAGATTGACGCATCCTGTGTGGGAAAATTCTGGCAGTGATGTAGCCTAAACAGCACCCGTTTTCCACCCCAAGGCAATGCATTTGCCCTATGCAGGAAAAGCGTCAGAGAAAAAACACTACCACATAAGTCAATGAAACAGGGACATTCATCATTATAATCCGATCCGGTTTGGGTAAGGTGGCATACGCTACCGCCCTTGTTTTCAATCGGTTTTATGACTACAACTCGGGCTCATGACAAACACATCTGATACCGTAAAACTCCGCATCGGCACACGTGGCTCTCCCCTGGCGATGGCTCAGGCGCATGAAGTCCGCGACAAGCTTGCGAAAGCGCATCCCGAACTCGCCGCCGAAGGCGCGATTGCCATTACCGTTATTACAACGACGGGCGACAAGATTCTTGATCGCGCATTGTCGGAAATCGGTGGCAAGGGGTTATTCACCAAGGAAATTGATGATGCCCTGATGGGTGGCGAGATTGATCTTGCTGTTCACAGTATGAAAGATGTGCCGACGGTGCTGCCAGATGGCATGATTTTGCCAACGATCTTGCCGCGCGAAGACGTGCGCGATGCGTTTATTTCTCTGAAATACAAAAGCTTTGCCGAAATGCCTGCGGGATCGGTGATCGGCTCGGCATCGTTACGCCGCCAAGCAATGATCCTTAATAAATATCCCGATCTCAAGGTTGTGACATTCCGTGGCAATGTCCAAACCCGCCTTCGCAAGCTTGAAGAGGGTCAGGTGGATGCCACGCTTCTGGCAATGGCAGGTTTGAACCGGCTAAACCGTCCAGAAGTTGCAACTGCTGCAATTTCCGAGGACGACATGCTCCCCGCTGTTGCCCAAGGGGCAATCGGTATTACTATTCGCGAAACTGACAACCAGACGCACAACTGGCTTTCTGCTTTGAACTGCCCGGCATCGGCCATCCGCGTCGCGGCTGAACGCGCGGCGTTACGTGCGCTCGACGGTTCATGTCGCACCCCTATTGCTGCTCTTGCCGAATATCTCCCGGATGGCAGAATGCGTTTACGGGTCAGCATTGTGCGCCCGGATGGCAGCGAACGACTGGATACTGAACGAATGATTTATGATCCGGACCTGGCAAATGCCGCAGCCGCCGGAACCGATGCCGGTAACGAGCTCAAAGAGCGTGGCGGGTCAGACTTTATCTCGGCCTAGTCGGGTTAATGGCGCGATCTGGAATATCAGCGGGGAGAATATGGGACCATTGATCCTCAATACCCGACCGGAAGCCGATTCGCAGGAACTCGAAACCACGCTTCTGCAACGTGGTTATCGCCTGCTTTCGGCGCCGATGTTGCGGATCGAGTTTCCCCAAAACCCGGATCAGCTTGATCTTGCTGATGTGCAGGCATTGATATTTACCTCTGCCAATGGTGTGCGTGCCTTTACCCGGCAATGTGATGACCGGCGTTATCCGGCTTTGTGCGTAGGTGATGCCACTGCGCGCACCGCACAACAGGCCGGTTTCACCGATATACGAAGTGCTAACGGTGACATTCACGATTTGGCACGCCTGATCAAAGATCAGATTGATCCGACAAACGGGGCGTTATTCCATCCTGCGGCCCGCAAGGTCGCCGGAGATCTGGGATCACTTTTGCGAGACGGAAACTTCGATATCCGAAGGCAAACCATGTATGATGCCGTTCCGTCCGATTGTCTTCCAAATGAGGTCGTCAGCGCGATTTCTGCCCATCATATTGATGCAGTTTTATTTTTCTCTCCCCGTACGGCGGAAAGCTTTGTTAAGCTGATTGAAAGACACAAGCTGCAAAAAGATCTGGTCGGTACACGTGCAATTTGTCTGAGTTCGGCAGTGCAAGATCGCCTAAGCGTCCTTACATGGCTAAAGACAGAAGTGGCAAAACACCCGACACAGGAATACCTTCTTTCGGCACTAGAGAACGCATTCGCCTGACTTTTCCGCGCCAAGTGGTGTCTCGGAACAACCGCAAACTGCAATGGTCCGACCGTGAAAAAACCAGAAACGCCAAAAACCCACGCTTCCACAGACCCAGCCGAGACAAAATCCGGCTCGTCCGAAACCATTTCCATTGATAGCAAGGGCAATGCAAATGTTGCCAAAGAACCTGCTGATCAAAAGCCGGGAACGACGTCGGGTGGGTCAGAAGGTGCGAAACCTTCATCCACGTCAAACGCTACCTCAAAGTCAGACAGCCAGAAGTCCGGCTCCAAAACGGCAGATGCAAAACCTGAAATCAAACCGGGTATGAGCCAAAAGACTGCTTCCGACAAGCAAGCCACAGACAAGACAGACAAAACCGTGCAAAAAAAGCGTGGTGGTCGCGCAATCCTGTTGTTTGTGATCATTATTGCCGGTGCTTTGGTCACCGGATGGCTGACACGTACCCTTTGGTGGCGTGACGCGGAACCCGTCCTGAGCCAGTATGTGCCTGCTGAAATCCTGGCGGAGATCACACCGGCAGAAGTGGCGGATAACCAATCGTCAGGAACTGGTAGCGAGCCGACAACCGATAGTGCCACACCATCCACATCTGCCAATGATGCACCCGGAACTTCATCAAGCATAACGCCTGGTGCGCCGGAACGTGACGATGCAATGATCGGCAATGAAGACAACCTGTCTGAGCCGACAGACAATGCTTTTGCCCGCAATGAAAAAGCACCATCAGAAGGTGATGAAACAGTCGTCGTCGATACGGCATTGACCGAACGCCTGTCACGTCTCGAAGGTACGATCAACGCCTTGCGTGAACGCCTTGACAGTGAACGCGGCGATTCGCTGAACTCCACAGTTGCACGCCGGATGGCAGAAATTGAAACCCGCACCGCACCGATTGAAGAACTGGCACGGGTCGAAGCCGAACTTTCTGGTGTTGCAGCAGAAATGCGCGATCTGTCAGCACGTCTGTCAACCATGGAAGAAGAAGTGCGGGCAACTGCCGGTCTTCGGGTTGAAAGCCGTGGCCAGGCCATTGCCATGGCCGTTACGATCCTGCGCGATGCCGTGCAGCGCGGCGGATCGTTTATGATCGCGCTTAATCAGCTGGAACGCAGCGGCTCGGACGATCCCGTCATTGCAGAACAGATATCAGCCCTGAAACCGCTTGCGGATCGTGGCGCGCCCACCATCGAAAAGCTGCGCCAGTCATTTCCGGCAATGGCACAGAAAGCCGTACAGGCATCAAGTGACGACCATTCCGGTAGTGTTCTTGACGCGACCTGGGCCAATATCAAAAAACTGATCCCGGTTCGGCGTATTGATGTTGTCGGCGAAGAATCGCTCGATGGACGTTTGGTGACCGCAGAAACAGCGCTTGAAAGTGATGATCTTGATGGTGCCATTGCCGCCCTTGATGGTATCGAAGGTGACAATGCCAGGGCCGCCGTCAACGAGTGGCTTGAAGACGCCAAAAGCCGTCAGGTGTTGAACGGTGCCATCGCAACGCTCAGTGCACATGCGATCAATCTTCTGACCGGTGATGGGTCTGCAAATACGGGGGACAGCCAATGATCCGTCTTGGCCTGTTCATTCTGATAACTGCAATTCTGGTCACCTGCACGGTCTGGTTTGCCAATAATCCCGGTACAATGACCATCGTCTGGCTCGGCTACAGGTTTGATGGCTCTATTGGCATGGTCGCCCTTGGCCTTCTTGTTCTGACCGGGGTTCTGGTCATCCTTTGGCGCTGTTGGTCCGCCATTGCCAATTCTCCCAATTGGCTTGGCCGTATTCTGGGCAGTCGCCGTCGCAAAAAAGGTCAGCAGGCCCTTACCATGGGATTGCTGGAACTTGCATCTGGTGATGTTCGACAAGCATTGAAGCATACCCGTGCGGTCGACCGGTATCTTGAAGACGATACCCTGACCCGCCTGTTAACAGCCCAAGCCGCCGAACTTGACGGAAACAACGAGGCTGCCAAACGTCAATTTGAAGCAATGCTTGAAAAGCCTGATTCAGCATTTTTCGGGTTGCGCGGTTTACTGCAGTTATCGCTGAAGTCCGATAACCGGTCGGAGGCACTCGATTATGCGGAACGGGCCCACCGCCTGCGTCCGCGCAATCCGTCCGTGCTTGTAACGTTATTTGATTTGTTACTGGGTGCAAAACGCTGGGACCGGGCCCTGACCCTGCTGGTGGATGCCCAAAAGGCAGATATCTTTAACGAAGATGAACTGACACGTCGCCGTGCACTTCTGATTACAGCCAAAGCCGAAGACGCAATAACGGATGGTGAAAATGCCGAAGCCATCAAACTTTTGCGCAAAGCTTTGAACGCGCGCCCGGACTTTACCGGCGCGGCCGTTCTTCTGGCTAGGCTTTATGCCGACATTGATCAGCCTGCGAAAGCGCGCGACGTTGCCCAGCAAAGCTGGCAGACATCACCATCCGCGGCCTTGGGTCAAATCTATCTGGACAGTCTTTCCGAAGACGCCTTGGCAAAAGTCAAAGCTGTCGAAAAGCTGATTGCCGCCAATCCGGAACATGTAGAAAGCCAGCTTTTGCTTGCCGAAGCCGCACTTTCTGCCGATTTGTGGGGCATGGCACGCAGCAACCTGGAAAAGGCCATCGCCCAAAAGGCGCAGTCACGTCACTACCGTCTTCTGGCTGATCTGGAATTCCGTGAAAAGAAAGATGCCGCAAAAGCACGTGAGCTGCTGGTAAAGGCAAGTCACGCCAATCCCGACCCCGGCTGGCGGTGCGGCGCATGTGGTACGGAAACAGATAAATGGGCGGTAACCTGCCCGTCCTGTCATTCCTTTGGCAGCATTGACTGGCGCGCACCGATGCGCGTTCATAATGATCAGCCCGCATCCGATCCGGCAACGCCAAAACAGCCCGCCGCCATAAAGCGGGATGGGGCAATGATCGAAAACTCCGATCCGATTGATAAAACTGTGAACAGCAGCGCAAAAGGGGAACATCCAGCAACGGCTGTTTGACCCTGATATCCATCCACTGAACACAAAAAACAGGCCGCGGACATAAAATGTCTGCGGCCTGTTTGCTTAAGGTTCAAACCAAAGATTAATGACGGAAGTGACGCATACCGGTAAACACCATGGCAATACCATGTTCATCGGCAGCCGCAATGACTTCTTCGTCACGCATTGAACCGCCCGGCTGAATAACCGCTGTGGCACCGGCATTGACTGCGGCCAGCAATCCGTCTGCAAACGGGAAGAAGGCATCAGACGACACGACCGATCCCTTGGTGCGCAATTCGCCTTCACCCGCATTTTTACCGGCTTCTTCGGCTTTCCATGCGGCAATCCGTGAACTGTCAACACGGCTCATCTGGCCGGCACCCACACCAACCGTTTTACCGTCTTTGACATAAACAATCGCGTTTGATTTGACATGTTTGCCAACACGGAAGGCAAACAGCAGATCATCAAGTTCGGCTTCGGTCGGCTTGCGCTTGGTGACGACTTTAAGCGCGTCACGCTTGACGCGACCGGCATCGCGGTTCTGAAGAAGATATCCACCAGCCAACGACCGAAGCGTCATGTCTTCACCTTCCGGATCCGCCATGCCACCGGTCACCAGAAGACGCAGGTTCTTCTTCGCTGCCAGAACTTCCTTCGCCGCGTCATCGGCATCCGGGCAGATCACGACTTCGGCAAACAGCTTGGCAATTTCTTCGGCAGTGGCCTTATCAAGGGTACGGTTAACCGCGATGATGCCACCAAAGGCCGAAACCGGGTCACAAGAAAGTGCCTTGTGATAGGCTTCAATCAGAGTTGCCCCCTCGGCAACGCCACACGGATTGGCGTGCTTGATGATGGCAACAGCCGGTTTTTCATCAAACTCGGACACCAGTTCGAACGCTGCATCCGTATCATTCAGGTTATTGAATGACAGTTCCTTACCCTGAAGCTGGGTTGCGGTGGCAACGCCCGGACGGTTCTTGCCATTGGTATAGAACGCTGCCTGCTGATGGGGGTTTTCACCGTAACGCAGGGTCTGTTTCAGTTCGGCAGAAACATTCAGGCGCTGCGGGAAGGTTTCACCAAGCTCACCGGCAAACCAGCTTGAAATAGCCGAGTCATAAGCGCCCGTACGGGCAAATGCCTTGGCGGCCAGAACGCGTCGGGTCTCAGCCGTCGTGGCACCTGCATTGTCTTTCATTTCGGCAACAACGCGGTCGTAATCAGACGGATCGACAACAACCGTAACCGATTCGTGGTTCTTTGCCGCCGAACGGATCATGCTCGGTCCGCCGATATCGATATTTTCGATGCAGGTATCGAAATCGGCACCCTTGGCAACGGTTTCTTCGAACGGATAAAGGTTCACACACACCAGATCGATCGGCGAAATATCGTTATCTTCCATCGCCTTCATGTGGCTGGAAAGAGAACGGCGGCCCAAAAGGCCGCCGTGAATCTTCGGATGAAGAGTCTTGACGCGACCGTCCATGATTTCGGGAAAACCAGTATGATCGGCAACTTCCTTCACAGGGATACCGGCCGCTTCGATGGCCTTGGCAGAACCACCGGTAGACAGGATTTCAACACCCTGTTCATGAAGGGATTTGGCAAATTCGACCAGACCGGTCTTGTCGGAAACAGAGATCAGCGCGCGCGCAATACGAGCAGTCATCGGGTTCGCTTTCAAAAGATCGTCAGTGATGAAGGCACCGGACCCATTGATGATATATCGGCCCACAAAAGAAACCGTTCCGTATGGCTGCGCGTGGGCAAGACTGGCCTTCTGATGAATGAAAACCGATGGTTTTCATTCTGGCCGACACATGATCAATGAGTCCGAACCATGTTTCGCGCGGAGCTTTATCACGCAGACGATAAAATGTGGACCCCGAAATGTTGCATGGCCGCAGACCAGACTGCGCAGACGTGCCGTCTTTAAACAGATATCAGGTTATTGACCACTAACCGCCTGATCGAGTTTTCCCGGATCGCTATCTGCAAAGAAGGATTTAACCCCAATCTCGGGCGGCTGAAATTCGGGGACAAGACGCCCCATCAGTTCCAGCGTCTTGTGCGTATCACGCCTTGCTGCACTTTCACCAAGCTCGTCAAACACCTGCTTGATCAACGCATAATCAACAACACGCGGGGCCGCCAACATAACGCCGTCGGTTTCAGTCGGTTCTGGTGGCTCACCATCGTGGAACAATTCTTCGTAAAGCTTCTCGCCGGGACGTAATCCCGTTACCTTGATATCGATATCCTTGCCCGGACGCAGGCCCGACAGCAGGATCATCTGACGCGCCAGATCGATGATCTTGACCGGTCGCCCCATATCAAGAACGAATATCTTGCCGCCATCGGTGACACCATGCTTGCCAAGTTCGGCAGCCTGCAAAACAAGTTCCACCGCTTCGGCAATCGTCATGAAGTACCGCGTGATGCCTTCGTGCGTCACCGTCAACGGACCACCGGCCTCCAGCTGGCGGCGGAACAGGGGTACGACGGATCCGGTTGAGCCCAGCACATTGCCAAACCGAACCGTCACAAAACGTGTCGGGCCGCGCTGATCCGCTGGCAGCGTCTCAAGCGCCTGACAATAGCATTCCGCCAAACGTTTTGACGCCCCCATGACATTCGCCGGATTTACGGCCTTGTCCGTTGAAATCAGAACCATGGTGCCAACCCCGGCCGCACGGCATGCCTCGGCAACGTTGCGGGTGCCCAACGTATTGGTCAGAATACCTTCATTGGGATTATGTTCAACCAGCGGCACATGTTTGTAGGCTGCGGCATGAAAAACAATCTCCGGCTTTTGCTTTGCAAAAACCTGATCGATCCGGGTTCGATCACGAACATCGCCTAAAATACTTTCACGCGGAAGATCGGGATATTTTTCCGCCATCTCCATATCAATGGCATAAAGATTGTATTCCCCCGCATCCAGCAAGGTCAGACTTTCCGGACCATAGGCAGCAATCTGCCGCACCAGTTCCGAGCCGATTGATCCACCGGCACCGGTCACAAGCACCCGATGCCCGGCAATCATTTGACGAACCTTGTCTCGATCAAGGCGCGCCTGCGGACGGCCCAGCAAATCCTCGATCGCTACGGGGCGGATTTGCAGTGGGTCGGCAAGACCTTCCCGCAGATCATTCAACTTTGGCAGGCGCGCAAGGGTGATGCCCCTTTGCTCAGCAATCTCGACCCATTTCGTTATATCTTCGTGACGCAGTGCGTCACCGGTCAGAACCAACCGGCGCGGCAGCCCACGCTTGCTATTGGCGAGCTTGCCAAGGATCTCCTCAAGACGGTCTACGGTCGCAAGAACATCAACGCCGTGCATGTTGCGCCCAACGCGGCTATCGGTCAGCGAAACAATCCCGACAACATCAAACGGTGTATTTGCTGAACGACGCGTTTCGCGAATGAAGGCTTCCGCCTCGTCACCTGCACCAATCAACAGAACCGGCAAACGATGCGTCCCCTGCCGCAGCATTTCACGGGCAGAGGTTTTGTCCTTGGTGATCCGATAAATCAGCCGGGATCCCCCCAGCAGCGCCATTAAAAGGAACCACTGAATAATCGGTGTTGATCGCGGCAACCAGTCAAGCCGCGCGGTCAGGAACAACACAAGAAACAATACGCCAATGGCAACTGTTACCGCCTTGGCAATTCGCGTCAGATCGTTCAAAGACGCATAACGCCAAATCCCGCGATAAAGGCCAAAAAACCAGAAAGAGACTGCGGCGATAACGGTAAAGACTGATGCTGAAAACAGAATGTTCTGCGGATTATAAAAAACCACACCATCGCCCACGCGCAGATAAAGTGCTGCGGGCAATGAAACAGCTGCCATTGTCACATCATGGACAAAGGCAATCTGGCTACGTTGGAATAAACGCGACATTCGGTTCCTTACCGGAATACTGGTGTGGTTCATACTAGCCGCAAGCCTTTGGCAGGGACACGGTTTTTCTTTTCGCGTTCGGCCTGTGACAAGTCAAGCTATCCGAACGAGCGGCAATCAGGGCGAATGCGTTTTGACAGTCTTAACCGGCAAAAATTTCATTCCCGCAATCAGCAACACGACAATTATCGCAGCTATTGCCAACCGTTCAGATACGTCCGCATCTGTCGGCAAAAACACCACAAGGATCAGTGCCAGATTGGCAAGCATTATCAGGAATGAAACCCCAGCGTGGCTCATCCCACGCTGGGTCGCCTGTTGATAGAAATGCTCACGATGAGCATGCCAGACCTTTTCCCCCCGAAGCCCGCGCTTCATCAACGTAAAGGTTGCATCGACCAGATAGTATAATGGCAGGATCAAAGCTGGCATCCACGCACCACGTGCCGCCAGTTCAAGCAGCAACCAACCCAGAACAAACCCCAGCGGCACCGATCCGACATCCCCCAGAAACAGCTTCGCCGGATGCCAGTTCCAGATCAGAAATCCGGCCATGATCGCCAGAATACCAAGCCCGATATAACCAAGATCAATGAATTCAGGCAACGGCATCAAAAGCGCCAAAGCAAAAACGCCCGCGCCAATGGATCCCGCTTCGACCCCGGTAATGCCGTCAATCCCATCCATGAAATTGAAAAGATTAAGGAACCAGACCCAGGCAAGAACCACCAGAACACGATCCAGCCACATTGGCACCAGCCCTTGCAGGACAGGACTGTCAATCGCGAACACACCGACGATCACGGCAACGAACTGACAGGCAAAACGAATAGCAGGCGACAGATCATGTCGATCATCAAACCAGCTTAACATGCCAAGCGCCGCAGCCGCGGCGAGCATGACCCATTGAGGCAGATCAGCATTCCCCGACCATAAAAAAACCGCTCCGACCATGAACACCAAAAGCGGCGTCACGGCCAATCCGCCACCGCGCGGGGTTGGCACCGCGTGACTGGAACGATGATTGGGCATATCAAGAATCGCCTTGCGCCGCAGATAAAGCAACACCGCCCAGGTCAGCAACATAGAGCCGATCAGAAAGCAGCCGGAAAAAATCGCAAGTGCGGCAAAAGACATCTGTAACGCCCGTTCCGTTCAAATCATCCGTCTGGATTACCGGGCACTCGTCCCCATCGCAAGGCTTTTAAGTAGCCGACAAACCATATCCAGCAGGCCAGCCATGCCAGAAATCGCGCGGCTAAGTGCTTTACAGCCCCCCAAAGGGCGCTTACTTACAAGCCACAACCCGAAACCGGAGATATTCCTTTGACAGAACGCCGCGCCCGTCCGGACAACCGCCACGCGCCACACCATAGCCAACCGGCCGATCTTCCCGATCCACGGATGCTGGCGCTCAAAACCCTGCAGGAGCTGCGCGGGGGGGAAGTCACACTGGACGAGCTTCTGTCAAAACACGGGTTTGGTCTGCCGTCACTGGATCGCAATTTTTTGCGTCAATTGCTCGGCACGACATTGCGCCATCTCGGTGAAATTGATGCCATGCTCGCCCCACGCTATCACCCGCCACAAGATCGCACCGCCGCACGACTGACCAATATCCTGCGTCTGGGTGTTGCCCAGCTGTTTTTCATGGATACAGCCGATCATGGTGCAGTTGACAGCACGGTTAATCTGGCGCGCGATGCAGGACTTCATCGGTACACCAAACTGATCAATGCCGTCTTGCGCGGCTTGCAGCGCGACGGCTTTGAATGGCCTGAAAATGTCGAAGACTGGCAATTGAATGTTCCGGCATGGCTGCGCGGATCATGGAAAAAGGCCTATGGCGCGGACGTGGCCCAGGGCATTGCACAGGCAAGCCTTGGCTATGCCATGCTTGATCTTTCGATCAAAGACCCGGCCGAGGCCGCCGAATGGGCGGAAAAAATGGACGGTATCGTCCTTCCAACCGGCACGGTCCGGCTTGAAGGCGGGCGTCGCATCCGCAACCTGCCGGGCTATAAAGACGGCAAATGGTGGGTGCAGGACGCGGCGGCATCCATCCCGGCCAAACTGTTTTCGGCTCACAAGGGCAAAACCATTTATGATCTCTGCGCTGCACCGGGCGGAAAAACCATGCAGCTTGCGGCTTTCGGTGCACAGGCCATTGCCGTTGATAAATCCGAGGGCCGCCTGAAACGCGTCTATGAAAACCTTGAACGGGTTGAACTCGGTGCCGCTGTTGTTATCGGGGACGCCACCGATCTGGCCCCTGATACGCCACGTGCCGATGCGGTTTTGCTTGATGCGCCTTGTTCGGCAACCGGCACCATTCGCCGCCATCCCGATATTTTGCTGCGTCAGAACGACAAACTGATGCGATCACTTTTGCCGATCCAGACCAAGCTGCTTAATCAGGCTGACAAGCTTCTGAATGTTGGTGGCGAGCTGATCTATTGCACCTGTTCGCTTCAGCCCGAAGAGGGCGAGCATCAGGTCAAATCGTTCCTGGCCGACCACCCCAATTACGAACGCAAGCCGATTACCGCCGACGAACTGGGCGGTTGGAGTGAGGCCATCAACGATGCCGGTGAATTGCGCATCCTGCCGCTACATATGCAGGAATATGGCGGGATCGATGGTTTCTTCTGCGCACGTCTGGTCAAGAAATCCTGATTGGTATCTTAAACGATACAGATCAAGACAGCCATTCGCCCCGCTTGGGTGACAGGACCGCGTTTTTGGGGTATGAGAACCGCGAAATTCCCATATCCCAACCCGCTTCAGGACCTTTGCCGCGCCATGACCGCATCAAACGCCATTAAAATCGCACCTTCGATCCTTTCCGCCGATTTCGCCCAGCTGGGTGTTGACGTCCGCGCGGTTGATGCCGCTGGCGCAGACTACATCCATATCGATGTCATGGATGGTCATTACGTGCCCAACATCACCATCGGCCCGGATGTGGTCAAGGCACTGCGCCCGCATAGCGACAAGGTGTTTGACGTTCACCTGATGATCGCACCGGTCGATCCCTATATCGAAGCCTTCGCCAATGCCGGATCCGACATCATCACCATCCATGCCGAAGCAGGCCCGCACCTGCATCGTTCGCTGCAGCTGATCAAGTCGCTGGGCAAAAAAGCCGGGGTGTCGCTGAACCCGTCAACGCCGGAAAGCGTCATCGAATATGTCATGGACATGGTTGACCTTGTTCTGGTCATGACCGTCAACCCCGGCTTTGGCGGCCAGAAATTCATTCCAAGCCAGCTTGAAAAAATCAAACGCATCCGCAAGATGATCGACGCGACCGGACGCGATATCGACCTTGAAGTCGATGGTGGCGTAAACCCGGAAATCGCGCCCAAGGTGATCGAAGCCGGGGCAAACGTTCTGGTCGCCGGTTCCGCGACCTTCAAAGGCGGCCCATCCGAATACGCCAACAACATCAAAGCCATTCGCGGCAACTGAGCCCGGCGGACTGCTTTATCTGGCAATTCAGAAATGAATAGGGTCGGCGCAAAAATTCCCGACCCTATTCATATATGTATCACCTGAAGTCAATTCCGGGAATGGCTGCAACATCAAAAATCGATGCAACGGCCCTTGTTTTCCCAATCACCAAATCGGGTCGGCTCGGGGCCTTTGGGCCCGCCGATTTCGCGCTGTTTTGCAGCAGCTTCCTTAGCGGCCTTGGCTTCGGCCAGCGCATTGATTGCATCCTGTGACAGAACAGGTGCCATGTCTGCACCGGCAATGGCTTCATTCTTTTCTTCCGAGGTTTTCGGTTCTGCCTTTTCTTTTGGCACCTCGTGAATGACGGTTTCGCGGAACTTTCCGGCCATCCTTATTCTCCGGTTGTCGGGACTGCCCGATGGAACTGTTATCCCAGAAATAGCCCGCCTGCACCGTCGGGGCAAGTTATAGGGCAGCAATATCTGGCAGGATTTCCAAAATCCGTTCGATTTCAGCAGCTTGGGATTTCAACGAGAAAATCCATCAAATATGCAGACAGCCATTTATCCGAAACTGGCTCTTTCCCCCCTGCACGAAAGCCGCTATTTCAGGCAGACGAGCAAACCAAGGAGAAACCATGCGTCCAATTCCCCAGCGTATCGCCGAAGAACTTTCATGCCGGCCGGAACAGGTCATTGCCACCATCGAGATGCTCAATGAGGGCTCCACCGTTCCATTCATTGCGCGCTACCGCAAAGAAAAAACCGGCGGCCTTGATGATACCCAACTTCGTACGCTGGAAGAACGCCTGCGCTATCTGACCGAACTGGAAGAACGCCGTTCAAGCGTGCTTGAAAGCATCCGCGAACAGGAAAAGCTGACGCCGGAACTTGAAAAGGCCATCAACGAGGCCGACACCAAAACCCGCCTTGAAGATTTGTACCTGCCCTACAAGAAAAAGCGCCGCACCAAGGCCCAGATCGCTCGCGAAGCCGGGCTGGAGCCGCTGGCGGATGATCTGTACGGCAATCCGAACCTTGATCCGGAAACAGAGGCCGCAAAATATGTCGATGCTGAAAAAGGCGTCGAAGATACCAAGGCCGCCCTTGATGGTGCGCGTCAGATCCTGATGGAACGCTTTGCCGAGGATGCCGATCTGGTCGCCAAGCTGCGCGACCTTTTGTGGAATGATGGCGAAATCAGTGCCAGCGTGATCGATGGCAAACAGGCTGAAGGTGCCAAGTTTTCCGACTATTTCGAACATTCCGAAAAAATCAAAACCTGCCCGTCGCATCGCGCACTGGCCCTGTTCAGGGGACGCAACGAAAACATCCTGCAACTTAAACTGACCCTGGGGGCCGCCGACGAAGACCGCCCGCGCACCGAGCAGGGCCGGGCCGAGATCATGATTTCCGCCCATGTCGGGATTGCCGACCGTGGCCGTGCCGCAGACAAATGGCTGGTGGATACGGTTCGCTGGACCTGGCGGGTCAAACTGTCGCTATCCATCGAACTTGATTTGTTCGGCACCCTTCGTGACAGCGCCGAAGAAGACGCGATCAAGGTGTTTGCCGATAACCTCAAGGACCTGCTGCTGGCCGCACCGGCCGGGCAGAAGGCCACCATGGGTCTTGATCCGGGGGTGCGTACCGGTGTCAAGGTTGCCGTGATCGATGCCACCGGCAAGATGGTTGATACCGCAACCGTTTACCCGTTCCAGCCACGCAATGACGTCGAAGGGGCGCTGAATACACTGGCGGCCCTTGCCGCCCGCCACAAGATCGAACTGATCGCGATTGGCAATGGCACCTATTCGCGTGAAACCGATGAGCTTGCCGGTCAGTTACTCAAACGCTTCCCGGCCCTTAAGGCGACCAAGGTCATCGTCAACGAATCCGGCGCATCGATTTATTCCGCGTCACAATTTGCCGCCGAAGAATTCCCCGATCTGGATGTGTCGCTGCGTGGCGCGGTATCCATCGCCCGCCGCCTGCAGGACCCGTTGGCGGAACTGGTGAAGATCGAACCAAAATCCATTGGTGTCGGGCAGTATCAGCACGACGTATCGGAAACCAAACTGGCCAAATCGCTCGATGCCGTGGTCGAGGATTGCGTAAACGGCGTGGGGGTTGACCTTAATACCGCGTCTATTCCGCTTCTGACCCGTGTTGCCGGACTTTCGGAAACACTGGCGCGCAATATTGTCGGTTATCGCGATATCAATGGCGCGTTCCGGTCGCGTGCGGACTTGCGCAAGGTCGAACGTCTGGGCCCCAAAGCGTTCGAACAATGTGCGGGATTTTTGCGCATCCGCGGCGGTGAAAACCCGCTGGATGCATCGGCCGTTCACCCGGAGGCCTATAAACTGGTGGAACGTATCAGCACGCGTTCCAACAAACCGCTGGCAGAGCTGATTGGCGACTCGCCCTTCATCAAAACCCTGCGCCCGGATGACTATGCCGATGATGTGTTCGGGGTTCCGACGATCCGCGACATTCTGGCCGAGCTTGATAAACCCGGCCGCGATCCGCGCCCGGAATTCAAAACCGCGAAATTCACCGATGGTGTGAACGAGATCAAGGACCTTAAAACCGGTATGAAGCTTGAAGGTACCGTCACCAACGTCACCAATTTCGGGGCGTTCGTGGATATCGGTGTCCACCAGGACGGGTTGGTGCATATTTCACAACTGGCCGACAAATTCGTTTCCGACCCGCGTGAAGTCGTCAAGGCAGGCCAGATCGTGTCGGTTACCGTCATGGAAGTCGATGCTCCGCGCAAACGTATCGGCCTGTCGATGAAATCAGCACCGGACTATGAAGGCACCCGTGAAAAGCGTACCGAGTCCCGTGGCAATCAAAGCAATCCCGGCCATCAGGCCCGCGGCAACACCGGGCGAAACAACCAGCACGGCGGAAATTATCAAAGCAGTCCGCGTAACAATCAAGGCAGTGCCGGAAATGACGGTGGTGCGATGGCCGCCGCACTCAAGGCCGCGATGGAACGCCGAAAGTAATAATTTCATAAAAATTTCGCGCACGATCTGATTGTAGAAAGCCCCCTAACCTTTTGTTCAGGGGGCTTTTTACCTGTGACCGATGGAAAATCGAAACATTCGGCACGGAAATGCCGCATTTGCGCCGCCATTTTCCCGTCTTCACCGCGCATCTTTACTTCACCAAAAAGAAGCGCGAGGAAACAACATGTTTAGATCTTTGCGCAGCAAGCCGGTTGTAATCGCCCTCGTCGGAGTTTTGACAGTGACGACAGCCGCACTGGCTGCAATCCGCGTCGCACCGAAAGCGACCACCGACAGTGTCACCATCCATGCTGATCAGCCGAAAGGCGAAGTCATCCTGTCCTTTCAGGACGGATCGATTGCGCTGAACAAAGATTGCGGCTCTTTTCCGTGCCGTATCGATATTTCCCGCCTGCAAAAGGGGGAATATGACGTGATGATCCGCAATGGCACCGATATTCAGAACATGGTCAGCCTTTATAAGGAATAGCGGGCTGACCGGTTATCCGGCTCGGGGTACATGACGCCCGATAACAGAAGCCTGTCGGGCAGACATTCGCAGAATTCAAAATATTTTCGCATCCATGGAACGATGCGCGCCTCAGCTTGTTTAAAGGGTATGAAATATCGCAAAGCCGTCCAAGGCATTGCGCGCTGCTTCCTTTGTCCTAGATAAAGGCCGAGGATTAAGACCACGAGGTTTTCCATCATGCCCGTTTCCAAACCAGCCAAAAGACAGTGATCATCCATAGCAACAAGTTTTCCAACAGGTTGCATGGGATTTTCACTTTTACGGCAGGTGGTAATGGGGATATGTTGCGGAAGCCCTGTGCTGACCGCACAAACCAATAACGAAAGTCGAGGATCTGTATCATGGCTCTTGAACTCCCTGCACTCCCCTATGCCTATGACGCGCTTGCACCGGTCATGTCGGCTGAAACCCTTGAGTTTCACCATGACAAACACCACAACGCCTATGTTGTGAACGGCAACAAGCTGCTCGAAGGTTCCGGCCTTGAAGGCAAGTCGCTCGAAGAAATCGTTGTTGCATCCTATGGCGATGCATCCAAAGCCGGCCTGTTCAACAACGCTGCCCAGCACTGGAACCATATCGAGTTCTGGCAGATGATGAAGAAAAATGGCGGCGGCAACATTCCGGGCGAACTGGAAAAGAAAATCGTTGAAGATTTCGGCTCTGTCGATGCCTTCAAGGAAGCCTTCATTCAGGCTGGCGTGACCCAGTTCGGTTCGGGCTGGTGCTGGCTGGCACTTGATAAATCCGGCAAGCTGGTCGTGACCAAAACCCCGAACGCGGAAAACCCGCTGGTTCACGGTCAGACCCCGCTGCTCGGTTGCGATGTCTGGGAACACTCCTACTACATCGATTACCGCAACGCGCGCCCGGACTATGTCAAAGCGTTCATCAACGACCTGGTGAACTGGGAATATGTTGCAGAACGTTTCTCCAAAGCTGGCTGATTAGACCCAAAGCTTTGAGATTGAATTTAAAAGCGGCCCTGATGCGGGCCGCTTTTTTTATGAGCCAAACATCAAGCTTTTGGTCACTTTCCAAGCACACTCGGTATATTGGTCACCTCAGTACCAATATAATATGCTCCGTCAAACGGATGAAGGACCTCCTGCTAGCAGGAAACCAAGCCCGTCCTTTGTCATAAATCTACCTTTATATATTAGTTGATCATTATTCAACCTATGATTATATTTAAATCCCGATAAACGCCTTAGAGGGATCAGCCATGCCTATAAAATTCAAAAAGTTGCGTGAAGCTGCCACCGTAACAATCATTCTAGCATTCACAAATACCGGGATGCTGAGCCAGGCAACCGCTCAAACTAAAAACCCTACCCTTGCAGTAATTCCAGCCGGTTTTAATTTTCCAACACCTGGATACGTCATCCAGCAATGGATAACAAATGCAGGATCAAGCGACACAACCGTCTCAGCTGCCGGATTAAAAAACATCCGCGATCATGGATGGGATTTATGGAATGGGATGACGCAAATGACGGGCATTAGTTCCGGTGGCGCGACGATTGCAGAAATCGAAGTTCCAATCTGGACCACCTGGCCGGACCAAACGCAGGCGCTAAAACCGATATTCTCCAAATCAGGTGCTAGCGAATTACTATTTGAACTCTCGCAAGAAACCGCCATGCGCCGACCAAAGCAATTCAAACACCTAAAAAAGGCAGAAGTAAAAGCCAAAGCCGACACTGCCGCCGCCCCCGAGATTGTGTATACATTGGAGACAGAACGATTTAACAGAACCTGGGTAATTTCGGCGAATACACCTCAGATTGTGCCCTTTGGACAAGGCATTTATTCCATTCTGGGTAAAGCCAACATTGACAATTATGCCAACGATTTCCCGGCCAGCTATTCCCCTGGAGCAAAAGCGATTCTCGACTTCGATGCCCGAGCGATAGAGACCAAACCGGTATATTACGCCCTGAAAAGCAAGGGCACATCCATCATGCCCTATTGGCAGGGAACCAGTTCATCGGCCACAACAAATACAACCAATCCCGTACCGGAAACATGGAAAACCTGTGTCATCATTGATGCAGAAAATACAGCGACAACCGGTATGCGCGTAGCCACGGCAAATGAACAAAATGGTGCCTATGCCGCACCGGGCTTGCAATGCGCAAGCTATCTTTATGCTCCGATTGGTATGGTGTTTGTGCAAAGCCTGACCGCACTGGAAGCAGCCGCATTCGAAGGACAACCAGACATTAAGGCAGGCGACTTCGGTGCGCTTATGGCTATGCATGTCAACAGCAAGGAAACCGATTCCTGGACCTGGCAGACATTCTACTGGCAGGGGGATCCGTCTTTTGAAACCAACAGTCCAGGCAGCCTTGAGGGTCAACCATCTTCACTCGGCGCGCCTTGGTCAAGCTATGCAATGTGTACTGCCTATGATCAAAGCTATGATCGCGGTGCAACCATGAACCTTTGCTATAACCCGTATCTGGAAACAAGCCCCGGAATCCCCGATGGTATCCAGTCAAACTGCGTAAGCTGTCATGGCTCTGCCAATGTTGCGGCACAAGGCACAGAAAACCCGCCCAGCTATCCGTCAAACTATGACAAACTGATTGATTTTGGCGGATCAGAGTTCAAAGGCGTCATGAAAACTGACTTCTCCTGGACTATTGCCGACCAACAGTAACACAGCGGAAAATATGAAAAAGGAGCCCTGCAAGCACTCAGCGGGACTCCTTTTATCATCGTAAATTATCCGACGAGATCAGATATCGAACTTGATACCCTGCGCCAGCGGCAGTTCGCGGGAATAGTTGATCGTGTTGGTCGCACGGCGCATATAGCCTTTCCATGCGTCCGAACCCGATTCACGACCGCCACCGGTTTCTTTTTCGCCGCCAAAAGCACCGCCGATTTCCGCACCCGACGGGCCGATATTGACGTTGGCGATACCGCAATCCGAACCAACGGCTGACAGGAACAGTTCGGTTTCACGCAGATCGGTCGAGAATATGCAGGATGACAGGCCCTGTGGCACACCGTTCTGAAGCGCAATGGCTTCTTCAAGCGTTTCATAGGTCATGACATACAGGATCGGCGCAAAGGTCTCGTGGCGCACGGTTTCGGTCTGCGACGGCATTTCGACAACCGCCGGGGTGACGTAATAGGCATTCGGATACTGATCGGCCAACACGCGTTCACCGCCATGCACTTTACCGCCGTCTTTCTTGGCATTGGAAAGCGCGGTCTGCATGTTGTTAAAGCTGTCCTCGTCAATCAGCGGACCGACAAGCGTGCCATCGGCAAGCGGATCACCGATTTTGACAGACTTGTAGGCAGCAACGATTTTCGGCAGCAATTCGTCTTTGACGTCTTTGTGGACAATCACGCGACGCAAGGATGTGCAACGCTGACCACATGTCCCAACCGCCGAGAAGACCACCGCGCGCACGGTCATATCAAGGTCGGCAGACGGGGTCACGATCATCGCATTGTTGCCCCCCAGTTCCAGGATGGTCCGGCCAAAACGTTCCGCCACACGCGGTGCAACTTCGCGGCCCATACGGGTTGAACCGGTTGCCGAAACAAGTGCGACATCATGGCTGTCGGTAAGGGCTTCGCCAATGCTGCGATCACCGATCACCACCTGATGCAGGCCTTCGGGGGCATCACCGAATTTCGCCAATGCCTTTTCAAAGATTTTCTGGCAGGCAAGCGCCACAACCGGGGTTTTTTCCGACGGTTTCCAGATCACCGAGTTGCCGCAAACCAATGCAAGGGCTGTGTTCCATGACCAGACGGCAACCGGGAAGTTAAACGCGGAAATGACGCCAACAACACCCAACGGGTGCCAGTTTTCCATCATTTTATGGCCCGGACGTTCGGACGCGATGGTCAAACCGTAAAGCTGACGGGACAGGCCGACGGCGAAATCGCAGATATCGATCATTTCCTGAACTTCGCCAAGACCTTCCTGATAGATCTTGCCGCATTCCAGCGACACCAGACGCCCCAGCGGTTCCTTGGCTGCGCGCAGTTCTTCACCCAGAAGACGGGCCAGTTCACCGCGACGCGGGCCGGGCACCTGACGCCACTGGGTAAATGCCTTTTTCGAACGCGCAATGATGTCGTTCATTTCCGACGGATCGGTTTCGGCAACAGCCGCAATTTCAGAACCGTCAACCGGGGTCTGAACCTTAAGCGTACCATTGGAAATCTCGGCCTCGGACAGGCCCAGTTCAGTCAGAATGTTTTTGAAACTCACGGTTAAGCTCCCTTCTTTTTGAGTTTTACGGCAATCACGACCGGTCATCCGCATCCGACACCGCTGCCAGTTTTGGCAACACCTTGCCGATGATGGCAAAGGCTTCATCGACCTGTTCGAACGGAATGGTCAGCGGGGCCAGAAGGCGCACCACATTGGCGTGTTCACCACTTGGCATCAACAATAGCCCGCTCGCACGGGCCAGTTGCAATAATGTTTGCAGTCGTTTTGGCGACGGGGTGCCGTCATCTGCAATCAGTTCAAAGGCGCGCATCGCACCAATACCGCGCATCGCACCGATCACATGCCCACCGGGCAAATCGCGCAGCCAGGCAATATGGGTGGCATATTTTTCGCCAAGCTGCCTGGAACGGTGCAAAATATCGTCTTTTTCCAGCACTTCAAACACACCGGTCGCCGCCGCACAGGCCACCGGATTACCGGAATAAGTCCCACCCAGGCCACCGGGCATCAGGGCATTCATCACATCTTCGGCCCCCGTGATCGCCGCCAGCGGAAAACCACCGCCAATACCCTTGCCCATCACGATAATATCGGGGCAGACATTGGCATGTTCGATGGCAAACATCTTACCCGTCCGGCCAAAGCCCGACTGGATTTCATCAGCGATCAGAACCATGCCATTGGCATCACAAAGACGGCGCAGTTCGACAAGAAAGGCCGCGTCGCACGCCCGAAAACCGCCCTCGCCCTGCACAGGTTCGATCACCACGGCACCGATGCTTCCGGGGTCAACCGATAAGGCAAACAATCTGGCGATGGCATCCATTGCATCGGCCACTGATACACCGGTTTCACGGCAGGGATATGGCAAATGGTAAACCGGCCCCGGAAGCGGCCCCAATCCGGTCTTGTAGGGTTTGGTTTTACCCGTCAGCGCAAGGGTCGCAAGCGTTCGGCCATGAAACGCGCCTTCGAAAGCAATAACACCGGTCCGGCCGGTAAAGGCACGGGCAAGTTTCAGGGCATTTTCCATCGCCTCCGCCCCGGAATTGGTTAGCATCGATTTTGCCGGACCTTCAATCGGGCAGTTTTGCGCCAGCCAATCGGTTACCGCGACATAAGGTTCATGGGGCAACGCGTTAAAGCACGAATGGGTAAACCGTTCGCACTGCGCCGCCACACGGGCCATGACGACCGGATTGCGATGGCCGGTATTCAATACCCCGATCCCGCCGATGAAATCGATATAACGATTGCCATCGATATCCCAGGCTTCGGCATTCAGCGCCCGATCCAGATAAATCGGGTGCAGAGTACGAATACCATTTGAAACACTGTGTTTCTGGCGTGCCGTGACAGTGGCGGCGTCCATCACGGCATCAGATGTCTGGTTGGTCATATCGTCACGGGGCATGTGGGGTTGCTCCGGCTTTCATCGTTAAGATATTGATTTCGAACGTTCGTTTCGAAATCGATTTAAATCACGTTCAGTTCCAGAACCGGGGCATTGTCACGAATGCGCTCATATCCGAACACGGACATATCAAGTGTTTGGTAGTGGCCCGCAACGATCAGTTCTGAAAGACCACGGCCAACTGCCGGGCTTTGCTGCAATCCATGGCCCGAAAATCCATTGGCAAAGAAGAAGTTCTTTACCTCGGGATGCGGACCGATGATCGCGTTCTGATCAAGCAGGTTATAGGAATAATGCCCGGCCCAGGCATTGACCATCTTGATCGCCTCGAACCGTTCACACCGCTCGTAAAGCCCCGGCCAGATAATTTCGTCAAACAGGCTGTAATCGACGTCAAAATCCCAGCATTCCGGGTCACGATCCGCAGGCGGCGCAATGCCGGTAATGAAAAGATCGCCTTCGGGACGGACATAAAGGCCACTTGGATCAATCAGCATCGGACAGGCCGCGTTAATGTCGGCCGCATCCCGGCAATCAAACACAAAGATACACCGTTTGCGCGGCTCCACCGGGATTTCAAGCCCCGCCATGCGGGCAACTTTTGACCCACCGGTTCCCGCTGCATTAATCAGCGCCCCGCAGCCAAACCGCCGTCCGTCTTTCAGAACCACACCCGTGACCTGATTGCCATCGCGCAGCACTTCGACGACTTCGCCGTCGATATAATCAGCCCCCTGACGGCGGGCCTGTTTGCGGAAGGATTGCATCAGGGAATAGGCATCAAACCAGCCTTCCCCGGTGCGGCCCCAGCAGGCCGCCGCCAGATCGGATGTGTTCATCCACGGATATTTGGCGGCCAGTTGATCGGGCTCCATCCAGACGATATCAGCCCCCAGCTTGGTCTGGGTTGCGTGGTTATGTCGCAGGATATCGCGGCCGGACTCGGTCGCCAGAACCAGATAGCCCTTTTCATGGAAGGAAATATCGACGTCGGGATCAAGATCACGTTTCAGATTACGCAGGAATTCAATGCCAAAACCCGACATTTCAATGTTGATCGGGGTCGAAAACTGCTGACGGATCGATGCCGCCGACAGGGTTGTCGAACAGAATTCATAATTCGGGTCTTTTTCAATGACCAGAACCCGGCCCTTGAAATCATCCCGGCCGGTCAAAAACCACGCGGCGGAGCTTCCGATAACCGCCCCGCCAACAATGATGACATCATAATTTTCGTCCATTGAACCCATGATCGCCTATCACCCGATAGAATGTTTTGAAACCGGAACGGTATAACCCGTTCCGGCATTCCGGTCTTTTTGCTTCCTTATGCCGCCTTGCTTCCGGCGGTCATCTTAAAGATGCCCTGTGCATTGCTGCTGTCAAATCGAAGATCCAGTTTTTGCTCCCCGGTCGTCTCGTCACGCACGTGATCACGGCTGATGAATTCATAGAAGGAACCGGGCACATCGCGGGTCACCAGATCGCCATTGGCATCACGCATCTGACGCAGAACACGGGTTGCCTTGAACGCGGTCTGACGCACCGATCCGGTGCTGGAAATCTCGACCTTCTCCTTCATCGGGCGGCCTTTGGCGCGCTGTTCGTCGGCGACCGCCTCGATATCGTCAACCCGATCCGTTGCGTGGTTGAATGCATTGCCTTCGGTTGAAATCCACGCCATTTCGGCGGATTCAGCCAACAGTATTTCGTAATCGGCCTCGGCTACCGGGCCGTGCTGCGCCCCAAAGCATTTGACCAGAACCGGCAGAAGCTTGGTCGCATCGGCAAAGCCGATATTGCCGTTAGCAGCCAGTTGATCCAGCAGGACCTTGGCACCGGGCGACAGCGGATCAACCGATTTGCCAACCGTATTGGCAACCGCCTGCTGAAAGGCAGGGCTGAATTCTTCGACATGAAGTTCGGACACAAAGAACTGCGCGATCAGTTCCGGTTCATCTGCATGACAAAACGCCCGGCCCGTCATTTTCAAACGCGACAACGGGTAAAGACCGGCAATATCGAACCCAAGCGGGGCAAGGATGCGTGCCATGGCAACATGACCGCGCGGCAATGCGCCGGTTGCCGGGCCATCGACGGTACGAATGGCACCATGATCGAAAATGATCGGCTCGCCCGCGGCCAGTTTATCCTCGGAATAGGCTTTGCCTTCGGGAACGGCTTCCAGAAGACCATCAAACAGGATCATGTTAAGCGCCTGCGCCATCGTCAGGCGGCTGACTTTTCCGGCCTCATTCGCAGGATCGGCCAAAAGCCGGTCATTCACATCAATCATCCGAAACAGATAATCGGCCTTTGTCTCGCCAATAACGGCCTTAAGCACCGCGCCAAGCTGGCTGTTCAAGGGGGATTTAACTGGCTGGGGCATTTCTGCCTCTCCTTCCGTAATATTATCAATTACCCGATCAATTTTACTGTCCGGAAGGATCATGTGGTGGCACGAGGGGTTCCGAACCATTGAAATGCTAAGACTTGGCAGGAATTCTAACAAACGATATATTCGCACCATATCATTCCATTTGGTAATGAACTTGGGGATCAAAACACATGCGTCGCGTCCTGCCGTCCCTCACTGCCCTGCAATTTTTCGAAAGCTCCGCCCGGCATCTCAGCTTTACCCGTGCGGCAGAGGAACTGAACGTGACGCAAAGCGCGATCAGCCGCCAGATCCGCGCACTTGAGGAATATCTGGGCCGGGATCTTTTTCGTCGGGTGAAAAAGCGCCTGAAACTGACCGCGGCGGGCGAAGCCTATGCCGCGCAGGTGCGCGACCTTCTCGACCGGGCAGAAGCCGCAACCCTGCAGGTCATGGCCTATTCCGACGCGGGCGGGATGCTGAATGTCGGCACATTGCCGACCTTTGGCGCGCGCTGGCTGGTGCCGCGACTGGGGGATTTCAAAACCACATGGCCCGATATCCAGCTTAACCTGATCACCCAGACCCGCGAATTCAACTTCACCCGCGAAGGCATCGATATCGCCATCCATTTTGGCGAGGACAACATGCCCGGCTGCGTGTTTCACCGCCTGATGGGCGAAACCCTGATTGCGGTTTGCGCGCCCAAAATCCTTAAGGAAAATGACGATCTGCCGATTGCACGTGAACGGGTCCGCAATTGCACCCTGTTGCAACATTCCACCCGTCCCCGTGCCTGGCAGGACTGGCTGGCCGCAACCGGTGTTGCGGTTGTGGATGAACTGGCCGGTCCCAGGTTTGAACATTTCCATATGGTCATCCAGGCCGCCGTCGCCGGACTGGGGCTGGCCCTTCTGCCGGAATTTCTGGTGCGCGAAGAACTTGATAACGGGCGGCTTGTCGCCCCGTTTGACGTATCGATCCCCAACCGGCACGCCTATTACGTTGTTTACCCCGAAGAAAAGGAAAACAACTTTGCGGTTCGGGCCTTCCGCGACTGGATCATCGCGACATGCAGGGTGGAATCAGCACAATCAAACGCCGCATGACATCCTTCAACGGATATATCCCGACAACGAATTTTATTGCCGATTGAATCCACGCCCCCTAAAGTTCCCATCCATATGTATAAGAGCCGCCATTCAGGCGGTCAGGCAGGGGCATCCGTTGCAGGATGTTCAGACAGGGGTGGCCCTTCGGGGAATGACTGGGGTATAGGGAAATGGTTGTGTCACAACTGGAAAACCGTCTGGCGATTTACAACATCCTGCCGGAAACATTTGGTGCCCTCCGCAAGGCATCAGGACTGATCCACGATAAATCGGCCCAACGCGCCGAGACATTTTACCGGACCATTAGCCAAAGCGAAGATCTGAAATCCGATCCCCTTTCAGACGCCACCATTACATCCCTGATAAAAACGCTTCAAAACCACTGGACCCAGTTGTTTGACGGCAAGGTCGACGAAAATTTCGTCAAACAGGCCAACCGGATCGGCCAGACCCACGAAACCCACGGCATTACCCCAAAGCTTTACATCGCGACCTACAATGCGATCACCGATGCCCTGATCGAGGCCATCATAACCCGCTTTCGCTGGAACGCCGGTCAGGCGGCAAACATCGTCACCTCGCTGACATCAGTCATGCTGCTCGATATCGAACTGACGCTGACCGCCTATTGCGATGCCAGTGCCGTCAAACGCCATAATGCATCGGAAAATGCCTTCGCCGATCAGCAGCTTGATCGCACAATGGAACTGTCGGTTGCGATCAATCAAAGTGCCGTATCCAATGCCCGCATGATGAATGTCATCGAAGACGTTGATCGCAAGGCGCAATCGATTTCGGCTGCCATCGATCAGATGGTTTCCGGCATCAGTCACATCGCCGAAAATGGCCGGGCTGCTGCCGATAACGCGACCGATGCCATCACCGCCACCCGCAACGGCCAGCAAACCGTCAGGGAAGCTGTCGGCAGCATGGATGACATCGCACATGCGGTGTCGGACGCATCTGGCCGGGTCGATGCCCTGGCCGAGGCATCGGAAAAAATCGGCGAGATTGTCGCCTCCATCGAAGCAATTGCCGCCGAAACCAACCTTCTGGCGCTCAACGCTACAATCGAGGCCGCCCGCGCGGGCGAAGCCGGCAAGGGTTTTGCCGTCGTCGCGGGCGAGGTCAAGGCCCTTAGCCAGCAGACCGCACGCGCGACCGAGGAAATCCGCAGCCGCATCGTTAACCTGCAAGGCGAAACACAGGGCATCGTCGATGCCATGGCACGCGGCAATGATGCCGTCTCACGCGGGCAGAATGTGATGAATGATGTTGCCCGCGAAATGGGTGACATCGGCAGCAAGATGGAAGACACCACACGCCGCATTGCCGATATTTCAACCATCCTTGATGAACAGAACAAGGCAACCGATGCCGTCCGCGATGGCATTACCGGTATCGCAGGGCAAACCGGCGGGCAGGTTGCGGCAATCCGCTCGGCCATTGGTGTTATCGGTCAGGTCGAAGGCCTGATCGAAACACAGGTTTCCGAACTGGTTCAGTATGAAATTCCGAACCGCACCATACGAAGTGCCCGCGCCGAACATGCCGTGTTCTTCAAATCCGTTGCCGAATTGCTCGCCGGACTGGGCAGCAGTGCCGATATCCAGATGGGCGATGCCAAAACCTGCCGGTTTGGCAAATGGTATGACAGCCCGGCATCAAAACCGTTCCGCCATCTGCCGTCTTTCGACGCGATCCGGGCACCGCATCTGGCACAACACGAAGCCGGTCATGCGGCAATCACGGCCTTCAGGAACCGCGATATTATTGCCGCGGAAACGGCCTTCGCCCGCATGGAAACTGCGACCCGTGAAGTCCTGCAGAAACTCGATCAACTGGCAAACGAAGCGCGCAATATCACACCACTCGCCGAAGCCGCCGAATAGCCGGCCACGTAAAAAGACCCGAACAGCTTGAAACCTTATCCACCGATCTTGCTGGCAGATCCCGCACGAAGGGCTGCAATCATCTGAATGCACACAATCACGAACAGGAAGGACAAGGCCGCCTCCCAGTTGCCAAGCAGGTCATGCAGGGCTCCAAACAAAACCGGACCGACCGCGGCCAGCAAATAACCAACCGACTGACACATCCCCGACAATCGCGCCGAGGTTTGCGGGTCCGCCCCGCGGATACCCACCAGCGTCAATGCGATGCTGATCATCGCCCCCTGGCCAAGCCCCATGCAGAACGCCCAAAGATAGGGAAGCTCGGTCGTGGCAAAAACAAACCCCGGAATGCCGATCATCAACGGAACATGCAAAATGACCATCGCCAGTTTCTTGTTGGCGATTTTCGAATAGATCAGCGGTGCGGCAAACGCCGCCGGAATGCCAAACACGTTAAAGATCGTCAGAAGGGTTGCGGCCTCCCCCTCGGAAATGCCGCTATCGATGAAGACCTTCGCGACCCAGGCCGTGCCGGTATAAAACATCAGCGACTGGCACCCGAAAAACAGCGCAAGCCACCATGCCTCGGCATTTTTCCACAGTGAAACCTGTGTGACAGAAACGGGTGCCGGGCCCTTATGTCGATAACGCAACATTGGCAACCACAACAGGAAGGCAAGGGCGGCAAACACCGCCCAGATCCCCAATGAATAACGCCAATCACCATCCGCCGCATTTCGTATCGGAATTGCAACGAATGCCGCAACAGTCGCACCGGTCGACATTGTAAAGGTGTAAAGCGCTGTAATCAAAGCAACACGGGTCGGGAAACTGCGCCGCACCAGCGACGGGGTCAGCACGTTTAAAACGGCAATCGCCGACCCCAGAATGATCGTGCCAACAATCATGATGCCATAACTGCCGGTCGCGCGAAGTCCCTGCCCCACCGCAATAAACAGCAACATGGTCAGAAGGGTTGCCTCCAACCCGAACCGCTGGCCAAGGCGCGGCGCAAAGATCGATAACACACCGAAACTAAGAACCGGTATGGTCGTCAACAGCCCAAGCTGCACGCCCGAAAGCTGCAGATCAAGACCGACAATCTCGGCAAGCGGCCCCATGGCAACGATGCTGCCGCGCATGTTCGCTGCCAAAAGCAAAAGCGCCAGCAGAAAGCCAATATGCGGACCAAGGTGACGAAATCCGCGTGCCGCGGGATCGGCTGATCGCGTGTTTCCATCCTGCTGCGTTGGGGACACAGCGGGCGAAGCTTCAGACGGTGCAACACCGCCCTGATTTTGGGTCATCGGAATACTCCGGCGAAGGTGGTGGCGGGGAAAGCCTGAGTAACTTTGTTATTCATGCACCAGAAAGATCGATCAAACCGGCAGAATGCCAATCAGAACACGCATCGCAATCACGACAAACAATACCGCGATGATGCGTTCGATCCACATCGAATGTGCGCGCAGCCATGGCAAAACCGCGCCATGCGACAAGCCAACAGCAACAAGGCAGTACCAGGCAGCATCAATTCCCGCGGCGGTGAAAGCCAGCAGGAATTTACCGCCCCATTCAAATTCCGGGGACACGAACTGACTGAACAGGGCAAGGAAAAACAGCGCAATCTTCGGGTTCAGAAACGCGATCATGAAACCATCACGCGCTGCCTGCGTCATTGTATCGGCGACCTGCCCATTCTGATCAGATTCGAACCGTGCGCCTGATCCTGCCGCACGCCAGGCCCTGATCGCCAGATAGATCAGATAAAGTGCGCCAAGGACGCTGACGATATTGCGAAATGCCGGAACCGTCTGGAAAAGTATGCCAAGGCCGGTCATGGTGATGACGGCATAAAAACCGACGCCCAATCCATGAGCCACCGCACAGGCAAACCCCGCCTGACGTGATTGCCCGACGGAATATCGCAAAACAACGGCCAGACTGGGGCCGGGCGTCATCGCGCCAAGGATGCAGATTGTCGCAACGGACAACCAGGCCGCAAATGTCATGACGTTTCCCTTGGTCTTTCTGAGTTTTTTTATCGCGCCTAATGCCGCGCCATCAAGCTAGCGGGATGTCTGAACCGTTTCAACGCAAATGATGTTTCAAAATCGCATCAATCACAGGCGAAAACGCGTTCTGAATCAAGGCATTCCCCGATGCCTTTTTCTTACCTTATCTGCCGCACTCTCTCCTTAAAGCCGCCCGATGCCTTCCTTGTTGCCCGATCAGACTGTCTGATCGGCGGCGTATCCATTTCCCGGAATGCCACCACGATAAAACAAAATGGGAAGGACACGAGAGATGCGAAACGTAGCTATTACATTGGCCGTTGCCAGCACACTGGGATTGTCGGCCTGTAGCGGTTTGGGTGACAGGGATCAGAAAATGCTGAGCGGCGCCGCCATTGGTGCCGGTGTTGGCGTTGTGGGTACAGCCGTCACGGGCGGATGTATTTCCTGCGGGGCTTTAATTGGCGGGGTCGTTGGCACCGGTGCCGGTTATATCCTTCATGAAAATGAGGAACGCCGGAAGTGACAGGCTTGAAATGGTCCCGACGCATTATGGCCGCTGCGGTCTCTATTGGCATCGTCGCACCGGTTGCCATTCCGGCGATGGCCTTTGCCGACCCGCCACCCTGGGCACCGGCGCACGGTCATCGTGCAAAGCATAATGATAAACACCACCACCACAGGGATTATGACCGCGGATATCGACCCGACATGTTCGTATCAGACGGGAATTTCCTGCGATGCAACCGCGATGTGATTGGTGCACTGATCGGCGGCGGCGCAGGAACGGCTATCGGATCGACAATCGGCAAAGGCAGCGGGCGTGACGTTGCCATGATTGGCGGTGCGATCCTTGGCCTGCTGGGTGGGTACTCTGTCGGGCAAAGCCTGGATCAGGCCGATGTCGCCTGCACGGGATATGCCCTTCAACAAATTCCGGACGGACAGACCGCCCACTGGATCAACCCGGAGTCGCAACGCCAGTTTGATATGACGCCAACCCGGACATGGCAAAATACGGCGGGACGTTATTGCCGCGAATATACGGCAACAACCGTCATTGGCGGAAATCAGAAGCAAAGCTATGGCACAGCCTGCATGCAACCCGATGGAAGCTGGCAGATCGTATCTTGATATCGCCTGCCGAAAATACGACCTATACGCGTAGTTGTATATTGAAGGACCCGGAACTTCCGGGTCCTTTCTGCTGTCTGGAACCGCAATTTTGCGGTCGATTATTTATCCAGATCAGTGACTTAATAGGAGTCTAACTATCCATATCGTAATTTGTTTTACGTTAACGTCACTTTGCGTTACAGTGCTGACATAAACAGAAAAACAAAATCAGCTTCACAGGGAGGCGTTCGTGGAGGATATCCTCGAATCCGTAAAACAGAAACTTCCGCAATTGCGCGGCCTTAATGCCGTGGTTGCCTTTGATTGCGGCGAAGATGGACATATCGTCATTGATGCGACCGGCCCCGAGCCGGAAATCAGTGATGACGATATGAGCGACGCGGACTGCATCCTGAAAATCAAGAAAGCCAATCTGGAAAAGATGATTGCCGGCAAACTTGATCCGATGCTCGCCTTTACAATGGGCAAGCTCAAGATCAAGGGCTCCATGGGAGTCGCGGCAAAACTTTCATCCATGCTGGATTGATTTCTATCGTCAGGGGAACAGGGATGCGGCACAGCTTTATCAAAAGCACCGTTCTTTGCACTTTGGCCGCCGGATTGATCGGAAGCCTTGGTGCAACTTCATCGGCGCATGCCGACGAAACGCTGAATTACCAGGTCTTGAAGGATGGTGAACCCATCGGCTTTGAAACGGTCGAAATCACCGATACGCAAGATGGTTATACCGCCGCCATCACCACACGCACCGATGTGACAGTCCTTTTTCTTCAATTCCAATATGGCCATTCACGCCTTGAAAAATGGCGGAACGATCAGCTTATGTCGGTTGATACCGACACAAATGATGACGGCACCCCATATACCTACAAGGCTGAATATGACGGCGATTGCTATGAGGTCGCCGGCAAGGGAATCGCGAAACGTGATGCCTGCGACGGTGCATGGCCCCTCACGCTTTGGCGCGAGGATATCACCGCGAAAACAAGTCTTTACAGCGTCATCAATGCCGAACCTTACGCTGTAACAACCCGGAAAACCGGGACAGAAACACTTGTCATCAAGAACCGGGAAATACCGGCCACACACTATGCCATGACCGGGGATGTCCAACGCGATCTCTGGTATGGCGACGACGGCAGGCTTCTGAAAACAAGTTTCAAAAGAAAGGGTTACGACATCGACTTTATCCGGGTCGATGCCACAGACCTTCAAAAATAAAAGCGGGCGCAAAAAGCGCAAATTCCAAAACCGTTATGATCCAGGGAGAAACCCATGACGTCCAAATTCAAGAAAGGCTGCCTGTGGGGGGCAGCTTCCGGAACAGCACTTATCTGCGCACTTGCCGCAAGCGGCAGCGCCCACGCATCAGGCTTCCAGGTCCGTGAAACCAGCGGCACATTACAGGGTTCCAGCTTTGCGGGCATGTCGACGCTCTCAACCGATGCATCAACCATGTTCTACAATCCCGGAACAGTCGGCCAATACAAAGAAACGAGCTACAGTGTTGGTGGCACGTTGATTATGCCTGTCGCGAAAGCGAAAAACATTGAGGCATCCGGAGGCCTTGTCACAAACACTCAAACCTTCAACAACGGCAGCTATAAAGATATGGCACAGGACGCGTTTGTACCTAACGCTCATGCCGTCTGGAAACTAAATGACCAGTTAAATCTGGGTGTTTCAATTACGTCACCATGGGGACTGGTCACTGACTATGAACCTGATTTTGCAGGGCGCTTTTATGGTACAACCTCCAAAATCCAGACCATCAATATCAAGCCTGTTCTTGCCTACAGATTTGATAACGGGTTGTCGATCGGTGCTGGACCTCAAATTCAGCAGATGGATGCGTCGCTCGCTAGATCGGTTCCAAACCTTGCTGGTGCGGGCGAAGGAAACAGTGAAGTAAGTGGTGATTCAGTGGATGCCGGCTGGGCCGCTGGTATCAACTGGGAAGTGATTGATGGTACGAAAATCGGTCTTTCCTACAACTCTGAAATCAAGCACGAACTTGACGGTAAAATTGACTTTGATACGGCCGCCAACGCACTTGGTTATACCGACCGGAATGCGACGGCAAAGGTTGCCACGCCAGAATCAATCACCTTTGGCGTCTCCCAGGAACTGAGCAGTCAGTGGACCGTTATGGCAGACGCCCAGTGGACCAACTGGAACTCCATCGACACGCTCACCTTCAATTATGATGGTGACATCAGTCCGCAAGCCGGAACGCAAAGCTCAACCTCTGACGAATATAAGTGGGGTAGCGCCTGGTTTGCATCACTTGGCGCAAGATACCAGTATGACGATAACTGGTCCTTTACGGGTGGCGTCGCCTTTGATGAATCGCCAATAAAAACCGAATATCGCAATGTTAGACTGCCTGATTCCGACCGTTATTGGGTCTCACTTGGTGCCGCATACAAGGTTGCAGACTGGGCGGCCGTAAGCCTTGGATATACCCACGTTTTCGCAAACTCGGCACGCGTTGACGAGACGGATACATTCCTTGGCAGTTACGCGGCAGATTACGACGCACACGTCGACATCATCGCTCTACAGGCGAATTTCAAGTTCTGATCGGTTATACTGTTCGATGCGGGATGGCGGTTTGCCATTCCGCACCGGGCGGTTTTTTTTGCCCGCAAAGTGACGTTAACGTAATGGAGTTAACGCGTATGAACCAAATAAACGTCCAAGACGCGCCTGTCCTGCAAAACGGTGTCGATATCAGCTCGCCAGTGCGTATGCGCCCGGTTCACGAGATTTTTGATGATGCGGCAAAGCGTTTTGCCAAGCGCCCATGTCTTGATTTCCTGGGTCGTATTTACGACTACGAAGACATTGCCAGACAAATCGATCGCGTCGCCGAAGGCTTTCATCAGCTCGGCGTGCGTAAAGGCGACAAGGTCGGGCTGTGCCTGCCCAACACACCTTATTACGTGATCTGCTACTATGCCGTGCTGAAATGCGGCGGCGTCGTTGTCAATTTCAACCCGCTTTATGCCAAGCGCGAGATCGCCTATCAGATCGAGGATTCCGGTTGCCGCCTGATGGTAACGCTTAACCTGAAGCAGATTTATTCCAAGGTTGCCGATTGCCTGGATGTAACCTGCCTGAAGCGGATCGTCGTCTGCGAGATGAGCGACATCCTTCCCCCGGTCAAAAGCGTTCTTTTCAGCCTGTTCAAGCGCAGCGAACTTGCCGAAATCCCCAAAGATTTGCGCCATATTCCTTTTTCGCGGCTGGCTGATTGCAAACCCATAAACTTCGTTGCGGACGTAACGGTCAACGATCTGGCCGTGCTGCAATATACCGGTGGTACAACCGGTCGCCCCAAGGGGGCAATGCTGACCCACGGAAATCTCAGCGCCAATGTCGATCAATTGACACGCTGGATGCCCGATGCAAATCCCGGCCATGAAGTCACTTTATGTGTGCTGCCATTTTTCCACGTCTTTGCAATGACCGTGGCACTGAACACGTCGATCAATCTCGGGGCGGAACTTGTTCTACAGCCGCGCTTCGAACTTGATGCGTTGTTAAAGGCACTCGACAAGAAAAACGTCACGATCTTCCCCGGTGTGCCGACGATCTACACGGCGATCAATAATTCGCCGGAAACGCTCAAACATGACCTGTCTTCGGTCCGTTGCTGCATTTCGGGCGGCGCGCCGCTTCCTGTTGAAGTCAAACACCGGTTCGAAGAAATCACCGGTGCCAAACTGGTCGAAGGCTATGGCCTGACCGAAGCAAGCCCGGTCTGCACATGCAATCCGGTTAAAGGCGTCAATAAGGAAGGATCAATCGGCATTCCCTTGCCCGGCTCCGATATCCAGATCAGGTCGCTTGATCGGTCCGATCAGATCATGCCTGCCGGGGAAAAGGGCGAGGTTTGCGTTCGCGGCCCGCAGGTGATGCCGGGATACTGGCAGAACGAAACCGCAACCAGGGAAACCTTTGTCGATGGCTGGCTTAAGACCGGCGATGTGGGTTATGCCGATCAGGACGGATATATATTTCTGGTTGATCGACTTAAAGACGTTATTTTATGCAGCGGTTACAATGTCTATCCGCGCGCCATCGAAGAAGCGCTTTATCTGCATGAACAGATCGCCGAGGTCACGGTTATCGGCGTTCCCGATCAGTATCGCGGTCAGGCACCCAAGGCCTTTGTGCGTCTGAAGGACAATGTCACCGATGTGACCGCCGAAGATTTGCGAACATTCCTTGATGACAAGATTTCGAGAATCGAAATGCCACGTGAAATCGAGATCAGGGAAGAACTTCCAAAAACCATGGTCGGCAAATTGTCGAAGAAGGAACTGGTCGAGGAAGAGCGCCTGAAACGCGAGGGAAAAGCACAATAATTCAATACGTTAACGTCATGTCACACAGAATGGAAAAAATCCAAGTGACGTTAACGTAAACTAATTGACGTAAAGATAAAAATATATACCATAGGGGCGATCAAATGACGAAAATTGACGACCGGTTTTATACCGTTCCCGAACTGGCCGAAAATCTGGGGGTTACGCCACGCACCATCCGGTTTTACGAACAAAAAGGTCTCGTAGCACCACAACGTGCCGGCACGACAAGGATCTACACCCGGCAGGACAGAGCCAGAATGCTGATCATCCTGCGGGGCAAAAGACTGGGTTTCACGCTGAAAGAGATTGCAGATTATCTGGATCTTTATGGCGCAGACCCCACCCAGGCCGAACAGATCAGGATGTTGCTGACCCGGGTCCGGGAACGGATAGAAGCCCTGGAAGATCAACGCCAGGCACTGGACGTCACTTTGGATGAATTGCGTGACATCGAACAACAATCGATTGATGCGCTTAAAGAAAAAGGACTCGATCCGGTAGCGTAACAATTGCTTTCCGGAATCGCTGACAGCTCAGGAAGGAATACTTCGCCATGACCAATGCCGTAATTGCCGGATATGTCCGGTCACCTTTCACCCCGGCACGCAAAGGTGCCCTTGCCAAGGTCCGTCCTGACGATCTTGCTGCACAGGTTGTCAAAGGTCTGGTGGATAAAACCGGGATCGATCCCAACACGATAGAGGATCTGGTTCTGGGCTGCGCCTTTCCGGAAGGCGAACAGGGGCTTAACGTTGCCCGACTGGTTACTTTTCTTGCCGGTCTGCCGCGTTCGGTCGGCGGTGTTACGGTCAACCGTTTCTGCGGATCATCCATGCAGTCGATCCATCAGGCAGCAGGTGCAATCGCGATTGGTGCCGGTGACGCCTTCATCTGTGCCGGTATCGAAAGCATGTCGCGCGTGCCGATGATGGGCTTCAACCCGATGCCAAACCCGGCCCTGTATAAGGAAATGCCCGAGGCATATATGGGCATGGGTGACACAGCAGAAAACGTCGCCACCAAATACAGCCTGTCGCGCGCCGATCAGGAAGCCTTTGCCGTGGAAAGCCACAAAAAGGCCGCTGCGGCACAATCCGCCGGTAAATTCGTTGACGAAATCATTCCGATAGAAGGCCCCGATGGCACAATCGCCGAAGATGGCTGCATTCGCGGCGACACCACAGCCGAAGGTCTGGCCGATCTGAAACCGGCCTTCAAGGCGGATGGCGTTGTGACCGCGGGCACATCCTCGCCGCTGACCGATGGCGCATCGGCCGTTCTGGTCTGCTCCGAAGAATATGCCAAGAAACACGGCCTGACCCCGCTGGCACGGATCAAGTCCGTCGCGGTTGATGGTTGCCTGCCGGAAATCATGGGAATCGGGCCGGTTGGCGCCTCGAAAAAGGCGCTGGCACGTGCTGGTATCAAGGCATCCGACCTGAATGTCGTTGAACTGAACGAGGCCTTTTCATCGCAGGCAATCGCCAGCATTTCCGACCTTGGTCTGGATATCAAAACCGTCAATATCGACGGTGGTGCGCTGGCCATCGGGCATCCGCTGGGCGCAACGGGCGCACGTATTGTTGGCAAGGCAGCCGCCCTTCTGAAACGTGAAGGCGGCAAATACGCACTTGCCTCGCAATGTATTGGCGGGGGTCAGGGGATCGCGACCATTCTGGAGGCGATGTAATGACCAACATCAAACAGGTCGCCGTTATCGGCGCCGGTGTTATGGGGGCCGGGATTGCCGCCCATATCGCCAATTCGGGCACGCCCGTTCTGTTGCTTGATATCGTTCCCGAAGGATCAGAAAACCGCAACGCGGTGGCCGAAGGTGCGGTTGCCAAGATGCTGAAAACCGATCCGGCCCCGTTCATGTCCAAACGTGTCGCAAAGCTGATCACGTGCGGCAATATCGAGGACGACCTTGATAAGCTGGCCAAATGCGACTGGATCGTCGAGGCCGTCATCGAACGCCTTGATATCAAGCAGGATCTATACCGCAAAATTGATGCGGTTCGAGCCAAGGGATCGGTTGTCTCGTCAAACACCTCGACCATTCCGCTTGCCACACTGATTGATGGCATGGGCGACGGGTTTGCGCAGGATTTCATCATCACGCATTTCTTCAACCCACCGCGCTATATGCGTCTGCTGGAACTGGTCGGATCAGACGTCACCCGAAACGGTGTCATCGATATGGTCGCGAAATTTGCCGACCATAAACTGGGCAAGACCTGTGTCATCTGCCATGACAAACCGGGCTTTATCGCCAACCGCCTTGGTGTCTACTGGATTCAGGCCGCCATGGTCGAAGCCATGGACCGGGGATTGACTGTCGAAGAAGCCGACAGCGTCATTGGTCGCCCGTTCGGCATTCCCAAAACCGGTGTCTTTGGCCTGATGGATCTGGTGGGTCTGGATTTGATGCCGCATGTCCAATCCAGCATGGCCGGTGCCCTTGATAAATCCGATCCGTTCCACGCGATTTACCGCGAAAGTGATCTGGTCGGAAAACTGATCGCGGATGGCTATACCGGTCGCAAGGGCAAGGGCGGCTTTTACCGTCTGAACCGCGAAGGTGGCGAAAAGGTCAAGGAATCCGTCAATCTTCAGACCGGTGAATTCGCCAAATCGGAAAAAGCCCGCCTTGAAAGCGTTCGTTCTGCCGGTAAAGACCCGCGCAAAATGATGGAAGCAAAGGACAAGGGTGGCCTTTATGGCCGTGCCGTGATGGCCAAAACCCTTGCCTATGCTGCCTTCATCGCCGAAGAAGCCGCCAATTCGATTGTCGATGTCGATGACGCGATGAAACTTGGCTATGCGTGGAAAACCGGCCCGTTCGAACTGATGGATGCCATCGGGGTTGATACTCTGATTGCCATGCTTGAAACCGATGGTATCGAGGTCCCGGCATTACTCAAAAAGGCCGCCGGGAAATCGTTTTACAAGATCGAAGACGGCACGCTGTTCTTCCTTGGTTTTGATGGCAAATACGCCAAGGTCGTCCGCCCGGACGGTGTTCTTCTGCTTGAAGACATCAAACGCAAATCCGAACCGGTTGTCGGTAACCGCGCAGCATCGCTTTGGGATATTGGTGATGGCGTTGCCTGTCTTGAATTCCATACCAAAATGAATGCGCTTGATGCTGACGTTCTTGGTATGATCAAGACATCCATCCGGACTGTCAAAAAGCAGTTCAAGGCGATGGTGATCTATAACGAAGGCAGCAATTTCTCCGCCGGGGCGAACCTTGGTCTGGCTTTGTTTGCCGCCAATATCGCCGCGTGGCCGGAAATCGAGAATCTCGTTGAAACCGGTCAGGAAACCTACAAAGCCCTTAAATATTCACCCTTCCCGGTTGTTGGCGCACCCAGCGGCATGGCACTGGGCGGCGGCTGCGAGGTCCTTTTGCATTGTGATGCGGTGCAGGCCCATGGGGAGACCTATATCGGTCTGGTCGAACCCGGCGTTGGCCTGATCCCGGCCTGGGGCGGGTGCAAGGAAATGATCCGTCGCTGGTCGGAAAACCCGAAATTCCCCAAGGGCCCAATGGCACCCAGTGCCAAGGCATTTGAAATCATTTCGGTCGCAACCGTTGCCAAATCCGCAATGGAAGCCAAGGAAAACCTGTTCTTCCGCCCGGATGACGGCATCACCATGAACCGCAACCGTCTGCTGGCCGATGCCAAGGCGCGTGCGCTTTCCATGGTCGATGGCTACGAAGCACCCGAAGAATTCACCTATCGCCTGCCCGGCGAAAGTGCGCGGGTTGCCTTCGAGATGGCGGTTGATGGTTTCTATCGTCTGGGCAAGGCCACCGATTACGACCGTGTCGTCGCAGGTGAACTTGCCAGGGTTCTTGCCGGTGGTGACACCGACATCACCGAAGAACTTTCCGAAGATGACATTCTGGAACTGGAGCGCGAAGGCTTCATGCGTCTGGTCCGCAACGAAGGCACCATGGCCCGGGTCGAACATATGCTTCTGACCGGCAAGCCGTTGCGAAACTAGGACGAGGAGGACAGAAAAATGGCCCAATATAAAGCACCGCTGCGCGACATGCGCTTCGTCCTGACCGAACTGTTTGACTATAACGACATCAACCAGATGCCCGGATGCGAGGATTTCACACCGGATGTCGTCGATGCCGTTCTCGAAGAAGCCGCCAAGGTCTGCGAGGAACTCCTGTTCCCGATCAACCGCACAGGTGACGAGGAAGGCTGTCATTGGGATGATGGTGTCGTCACCACGCCCAAGGGCTTCAAGGAAGCCTATCAGACCTTTGCCGAAGGCGGATGGACGGGCATTGCCTGCGATCCCGTCTATGGCGGTCAGGGTGCGCCGAAAACGATCAATGCCCTGGTCGAGGAAATGATCTGTTCGACCAACCTGTCATTCGGGATGTATCCGGGTCTGTCTTTTGGGGCCTACGCCGCCCTTCACAGCCACGCCTCGGACGAACTGAAGGATAAATATCTTCCGAAAATGGTCGAAGGCACGTGGGCTGGCACCATGTGCCTGACCGAACCACATTGCGGTACCGATCTTGGCATCATCAAGACCAGGGCCGAACCACTTGAAGACGGATCCTATGCCATTTCCGGCACCAAGATTTTCATCTCGGCCGGTGAACATGACCTGACGGAAAACATCATCCATCTGGTTCTGGCCAAACTGCCCGATGCACCCAAGGGGACCAAGGGCATTTCCCTGTTCCTTGTCCCGAAATTCATGGTTGGCGACGACGGATCGCTTGGGGATCGCAACGCGGTCAAATGCGGGTCGATCGAACACAAGATGGGGATCAAGGCATCCGCCACCTGTGTCATGAACTTTGATGGCGCAATCGGGTATCTGGTCGGTGAACCCCATCAGGGCATGCCCGCCATGTTTACCATGATGAACCAGGAACGCCTTTCGGTTGGCATTCAGGGTCTTGGACTTGGCGAAGCCGCCTATCAGGGGGCGGCTGCCTATGCCCGTGACCGCCTGCAAGGCCGGGCATTGACCGGCCCGAAAAGCCCCGAAAACCCCGCCGACTCCCTGCTGGTCCATCCCGATGTACGCCGGATGCTTCTGACCGCACGCGCGACCAACGAAGGATGCCGGGCAATGGGCATATGGGTGGCGCGCGCACTTGATACCGCCAAACATCATGCCGATCCGGTAAAACGCGAAGAAGCCGACGAATTCGTCCAGCTGATGACCCCAATCGTCAAGGCCCTGTTCACCGATTGGGGCTTTGATAACACCAATCTTGGCGTTCAGGTCTTTGGCGGCCACGGTTACATCCGTGAATGGGGCATGGAACAATATGTTCGTGATGCCCGCATCGCCCAGATTTACGAAGGCACCAACGGCATTCAGGCCCTTGACCTTGTCGGGCGTAAAATGCCGGCAAAGGCCGGTCGTTACCTTCGGCGTTTCTTCCACCCGGTGCAGGAATATATCGAAGCCAACGTATCGAAGGACGGGCTTGGCGATTTCATCCAGCCACTGGCGAAGGCCTTCATGCGTTTGCAGCAGGCCACCGGTGAACTGGCCCAACGCGGCATGAAAAACCCGAACGAAGCCGGGGCCGCGGCCACCGAATTCCTGCGCCTGTTTGGTCTGGTCGCGGTTGGCTATATGTGGGCCCGCATGGCGGAAATCGCGTTGGCGAAACAGGACGACGATCCGGACGGTTTCTATAAGGCGAAACTGATCACCGCCAAATTCTATATGGAACGCATCCTGCCGCAGTCTGGCGCACTGTTCAGCGCGATGATGGCGGGGTCCGGCACCATGATGGAACTGGACGAGGATCTGTTCTGATCATGCAAACGGGCCGCATCCCTCAACCGGCATATATCGGCACAAGGAGCCTGTCGTGAATCTGATTTTCCGACTGATCCGTGTGCTGGTCTTGTCCTGGTTGCGGCCCGGTCTGCATCCGCTTGATCCGTCTGTCCTGTCATTCCGTGCATGGCCACTGGATCTGGATATCAATGTCCATATGACCAATTCGCGCTACTTCGCCCTGATGGATCTGGGACGAACCGAACTGATCCTGCGCAACGGCATCGCCAGACAGATGCTCAAACGCAAATGGCAGCCGGTCGTGTCCGGATCGACCATGCGGTTCAAGCGCGCGATCAAACCGTTTCAGCGCTTCAAACTCGAAACCCAGGCCCTTTATTGGGATGACAAGGGTTTCTATCTGGAACAGCGCTTTACCGCGAAGGGCAAAACTCTGGCACTTGGCGTTGTGAAGGCCGTGTTTGTCGGCCCCGATGGCATCGTCCCGCCCGAACAGATTTGCAGGCTGGTGGGTGCGGATGAAACGTCACCGATAATGCCCGACTGGCTTTCAGGCTGGCCGGACATGGAAACCGCCATCGAAGCACGGCTTGCCGCCTGACAAAAGAACCGGGCACAAGCCCGCGGGAGGAATTCTTATGACTTCAACTGATGCCGTCTTGCTGTCGATCACCGATCAGATCGCAACGATCACCCTGAACCGGCCCGACCGGATGAATGCACTTGATCAGTCCATGATCAAAGGATTTGGTGATGCCCTTGATCGGATCGAGGCGGACATTGCCAATATCGGCGCGGTCATTATCGAAGGATCAGGCGGCACGTTCATGGCCGGTGGCGATGTTAAGTTCTTTTATGAGCTATCAAAAAACCCGGTGGAAGAATCCCGCCCCCAGATCGAAACCATGATCAACCGGGTGCATGACATCATCATCCGCCTAACCGCCCTGCCCCGCCCTGTTATTGCAAAGCTTGATGGCGCGGTTGCCGGGTTTGGCATCAGCCTGATGAATGCCTGCGACCTTGCGGTTGCCGCCGAGGAAACCGTTTTCACACTGGCCTATATCCATATCGGCACGTCACCCGACGGCGGATCAACCCATTCGCTGCCCCGCCTTGTCGGCATGAAAAAGGCCAAGGAAATTGCCTTTCTGGGTGACCGGTTCACCGCGGCCGACGCCCACGAATGCGGTCTGGTCAACAAGGTCGTCCCCGCCGATCAACTGGCATCGGCGACGGCCAAATATGCAACCCGCCTTGCCGCCGGTCCACGCGATGCCCTTGCCCGCACCAAGGCGTTGCTCAACACCGCGCCCGAAAACGATCTGGCCGAACAATTGGAACTGGAAGCCAAAGCCTTCGCCAATTGCGCCGGAAGCCACGACTTCCGCGAAGGTGTCAGCGCCTTTGTCGAAAAACGCAGCCCGCAATTTGGCAAATCATAAGAAAATTCAGGGAAGAAAATCATGGCAAGTTTAGCTGGCAAAACACTGTTCATCACCGGCGCATCGCGCGGGATCGGCAAAGCAATCGCGCTGCGTGCGGCACGCGACGGGGCAAATGTTGCGATCATCGCCAAAACCGATGAACCCCATCCCAAACTGCCCGGCACCATTCATTCTGCCGCCACCGAGATCGAGGAAGCCGGTGGCAGAGCATTGGCCCTTAAAACCGACATTCGCGAAGAAGACCAGATCGCCGATGCCGTCGCCAGAACCGTTGATACCTTTGGCGGGATCGACATCCTGATCAACAATGCCAGTGCGATCAATCTGACCCCGACCCTGCAAACACCGATGAAGCGGTTCGATCTGATGTATCAGGTCAACACCCGGGCCAGTTTCGCCTGTGCGCAGGCCTGCCTGCCGCATCTGATGAAATCGGACAATCCGCATATCCTGACCATGTCGCCACCGCCCAACCTGTCGGCACAATGGTTTGCCAATCACACGGCCTATACGATTTCAAAATACGGTATGAGCCTCGTGACGCTTGGTCTTGCTGCGGAATTCGAAGACGAAGGTGTTGCCGTTAACTCGCTTTGGCCCGTCACCGTGATCGAAACCGCCGCCCTTAACATGATCCCCGGCCTTGAACAGGGCCGTGCGCGTAGCCCCGAAATTCTTGCCGATGCCGCGCACGCCATCCTGACATCCCCCGCACGCGACGTTACCGGTGGTTTCTTCACCGATGAAAGCGTGCTGGAAGCCATCGGGATCACCGATTTCGAAACCTATAACCTGACACCGGGCAAATCGCCCTATCCGGACTTCTTCCTTGAACTGGACCGAAACGGCAAAAACGATCCGAATGTCGCCCGGCTTCTTGAAAAACTGTCCGCGGCCCATAGAGCCTTGTCCGTTTAGATTGAAGCGATTTTGTTCGCGTTTGGCGAACGATTTTGCAAGGCACAGCGCGCAGGGCGATGCGGGGCATCGTTCAAGCGGTGTAACGCAGCGAAACGTCGCCAAACACGAACCCTTCGGGCCGGGACATTCTTCTGCCCCGCAGCGTCAAGGATCTTGACCGTAGCCCCCCGCTACGCTCTGCGATCCTTTCCTTGCAGGACAGAAGAATGTCTCCGGCAAAACGCTTCAATCTAAACGGACAAGGCTCTAATGCCGCCTGAACCCTTTTTCGTCGGCGTTGGGGAGTGTGTGCCCTGACGTCATCGGGATCTGATTTCAATCGGGATCAGGTCCCACTCGCCCGCTGAACTCGACCCGCCCTTTTGGGCGGGTTCTTTTTTGCATGCCCCCAAACCAACAAAGCACCGCCTTTATGGCAGTGCTTCATTGGGAATGCGCAAATGACGTTGAGGGTAAAACAAGTCAGCGCAAATCTGTAAATTCTTTTAGGACGCGGCGCGACGATCCAGCGACTGGCGCGGCATCACACAGCTTTTCACCGCCGGGGTCGGGCACATCATCTGTACCGACAGGGCAAGGGCCAGGTCATTGTTGCTGTGTTCACGATCCAGGAAACGCTCGGACCAAGCCTTGTCGCAGTTTGCCGACAGGAATGCACAACGCATCATGGCAAAGCCCGAAGAACCAAAACAGTTGTTCTGGCCGCTCAGATCGGCAAACCAGCTTGCAATGGCATCATGGGCCGCCTGATCAAGGATGTCCTGCATGCTTTCTTTTTCGGTTGTCGCAACGGTGTCCTGCTGCAAGGCGGTACGCAATTCGTTCACCAGACGCTGATGGGCCTGCGGATTATCAACACTGAACGAACGCAACCACGCACGCGCGGTTTCATCGATCAGGCGAGTCACAGCAGCAGATTCAAAAGCAGCGTAGGAAAAGCCTTTTGATGCGATGGTCAGATCAGTCATGTTTGCGGCCCCTTCGGGCTAAATGGCGACAATCGATGATTAACTCTTTGGTAAGGATTATGATCACCTAAAAACCGCGGCATATTTTGATTAAATCAGGGCGTTTTTGTGGCGCGACCTATGCAAGAAAATCAATGCACTATGACGAATTAGCGGGCATTTTTGCGTTTTCGTCCTTTTTGCCAGCCATAATTTGATCAAGAGGCTTGACCGGCCACGATAGAATCTTGAGTTTCTCGTCTTTTGTCAGGCTTTCGACGCCCAACCGGGACAGCTTTTCATAGATGATGCCGATCTCGATCTGGGTACGACGATCAGGTTTACGCGCGGGCAAAAGTGCCGAATGCAATGCGTTGGCAAACGGGTCCTCGATCAGGCGCAGCAACCCGTCTTTGACATCCTCATCGGGCGCTTCCGCTGTCAGGCGCGCCAATGTCGCAAGTTCTTCGGGGGATTCGGTTTCTTCGGGTGTCACAAAAAGCTTCATCCGGCGCGCCGCACGCCCGATGGCAAGGCTGCTTGACCAATGCGTCAGCCACGGTGCCAGAACAAGCCCCGCCAGAATCGGCGACAGCCACCAGAAGAAGGCCGTATCCACAAACAGCGCCACCGCCCCCCAGATAAGGCCGATCACGATGATCGTCCGATGGGTTTTCAATGCCGCCTTAAACGGTACCCCCGTATCGTCACGTTCCTGTGCATCCCAACCCACCTGATTACCGGTCAGAACCGAAAACACGAACTGCGCATGCAACATCATCATGATCGGTGCCTGCAAGGCGGAATACAGCGTTTCAAGAACACCACTCGCCAGCACCATGACCCCGCCGTATTTCTTCCGGTCACGGCCAAGGCAAACCATCAGGATCGAGATGATTTTGGGCACCACCAGCATACCGATGGTAAAGACCAGCAGCACCAGCATCTCGAACGACCGGTCAACCGGCCATTGCGGGAACATCGTAAACTGGCTGGGGAAGAAGCTATAGGTCAGTTGGGTGTTCTGCAGCGTCGCAATCGTCGAAGACAGCAACAGCAGAAGCCACAGCGGCGATGAGCCAAAGCTCATGACCCCCATAAAGAAATGAAGACGGCTAAGCGGCCTGAATCCCGGCGCAAACAGAAGCCGCGCGTGCTGCATATTGCCCTGGCACCAGCGGCGATCACGGATTGCATAATCAATCAGGTTCGGCGGCAATTCTTCCCAGCTACCTTCAAGCTGCGGGATCAGCCAGCAACGCCAGCCCGCCTTGCGCATAAAGGCGGCCTCGACAAAATCATGGCTCAGGATATGCCCGCCCATCGGCGGCTTGCCCGACAATACAGGCAACCCGCAGCAATCAATGAACGCCTGCACGCGAATGATCGCGTTATGGCCCCAATAGTTCGAACTACCCATGCACCAGAATGACAAACCCGCCGACATGGTCGGACCATGCACACGCGAAATGAACTGAAGGATACGGGCAAACAGGGTCTGGCGGCCGGTCGGCTGCGGCGGACTCTGGATGATCCCGGCATCGGGATTGTTTTCCATTAGATAGGCCATATTCACCATGGCCTCGCCCGACATCACACTATCGGCATCAAAAACGATCATGTGATCGTAATGCGTCGCATAGGTCTCGCAGAATTCCTTAAGGTTCCCGGATTTGCGTTCGGTATTTTCAGCCCGACGGCGGAAAAAGATCTTGCCGCGCGCTTTCAGATCGGCGCAGGCCTTGGCCCATGCGACTTCCTCGGCGATCCAGATATCGGGATCACGGGTATCGGACAGAACAAAGAAATCAAACGCATCGATTTCACCCGTCGCGACAAGGCTTTCATAACTTGCGCGAAGCCCGGCAAAAACACGGTCCGGGTCTTCGTTATAAACCGGGATCACCACCACATTCCTGGATCTGAGCGACCCTTTGCGCGCAATCGGCTTCAACCGTTTCAGCGTAATCGCATCCAGCCCGAACCCACGCAGGAATATCCCGACAATCCCGGTAAAGAAGGACACTGAAATCCAGGCAAAGTTGATCGTAAAGAACGCAATAACCACCATTTCCATGACGGTCAGCTGGTCGGCCCCCAATACATCGGCCATCAGCCACGCGGCATAGGCGGTCGCAAAAATCGATGCGCCAAACAGGAAAATGCGCCGTGATCCAACACCCGGCCCGCGCAGTTTGACTGTCGGGTCAAGGTCATCCTCGTTGACACCATGATTGGCTGCGCTATCAGGCATAGGATCGGAAATCCGGCTCATAAGGTTTTACTTTTCCCTGAATTCAACTTGCGACTGTCGGGCAAAACGCACCACACGGGCAATTGTGCCCGCGGGATTCGGGCCAAAGGCGTTAAAACACCCACGGCATCGTCCAGGTTTCACTCAGCACCCTGTCGTCATATTGCAGGAAGGCCCGTAAATTTGAACTTTGGGCGTCACCTGTCCCAATCAGATCAAAGATCACGCGAACCCCACCGTTTTCCGAATCCTTCATGATACGGACATTGCGTATTTCGGCATTGGACGCGCTGATATTGGCTTTAAGATTGTCGAGGTCAGCCAGATAATATTCAAGCTCTTCACCGGCAAAATTCAGGATGAAACGGGTTGCCGCCTGCGCGTCATCACCCTCAGACTGGATACGCATGATGCGCGTATCTGTCGCCTGTGACAGCTTGTGCAGGTCGCTTCCATCCTGTGTTGCCGCAATCTTATATTCGAATGTCAGCTCGGTTCCCGCCTCGGGCTTGTTCTGCGGGACCCAGAAGGCAACAATATTGTCGTTACCTTCGCTCGGGCTTGGTATCTCGACCAGTTCAACATGCCCTTTGCCCCAATCGCCTTTTGGCGTCACCCAATATCCCGGCTGCTGATCGAAACGGGTATCGAGATCCTGATAATGGTCAAAGTTCCGGTCACGCTGCAAAAGCCCGAAGCCGCGCGGATTTTCATCCAGGAACGAACTGATTTGCAGATTTGCCGGATTATCAAGCGGCCGCCAAAGCCATTCATTTTTACCGTTATTGATCAAAAGACCATCACTTGAATGAACTTCACCACGATAATCATCAAGGCGGCGGCGCTTCTGTTCGCCATAAAGGAACATGCTGTTCAATGGCGCAAGGCCGATCTTTTCGACACGATCCCGGAAGAAAAGCGTGCTGCTGACATCAACTTTGCTGTTGTTACCCGGGCGAATATCAAACCGATAGGCACCGGTTACGCGCACGCTATCAAGAAGCGCAAATACCGTGATCGTGCGCTCGCCTTGTTTGGGCGCCACGATCCAGAATTCACGAAATACCGGGATTTCTTCGCCGGACGGACCGGCAAGATCAATGGTCAGGCCGCGCGCCATCTGCCCGGCAACCTGATCACGCCCCAGAATGCGGAAATAGGAAGCGCCAAGGAAGGTCGCCAGTTCATCACTGCCTGCAACATTCCCCAACGGATACCGCAGACGGAAACCGGCATATCCCTGTGTCGAGAAATCATTACCCGAAAGGCCGGTCTCGCCAAAATCGAACAATCCCGCAGAATAGGGAACAGCCTGCACCTGACCTTCACGAATAAGGTTTATGGCAACCGGCACGTCATACATGTTGCCCGGATGATAAAGGTCCAGTGCGAAACCCGAATTCGCCTGACTGAAAAATGCTTTCTCGGATTTAAAGCGGATCTTCGCGTAATTATCGGAGCTAAGATTTGCCAGTGCTTCGGGCAGCTCACGATGCGGATTCTCGAACGGTTGTTTTGCAAGATTGCGCGCCCGCTCGATCACCTGTGCGGGATCAAAGGCCACTGGCACGGAAACCGCCGGTTTTTCAGCCGTCTCTGGTGCCGCCGCACCCTCAGCAGGTTGCACAGGATTTTCAGCAGAATTATCAGCAGGGGTTTGGGCACTATCCGCCGCCGGCTCTGTGCTTTCTGCTGCCGGGCTGGCCGTTTCGGCCTGTACGGGTACAGCAGGCTGCTCGCCTGACGAAGTTTCGGTCGTAGTGCTGCTATCCTGCGCGTGTACCGGGCCACTCGCCCCAAACGTTAAAAACCCCGCCAGCGCAACCGCAAGCAGAGCATGAACCGAGACACTGGTGACACGCTTTTGAAATCTGTACATATTTCCCGTCTGAGTTTTCCAACTGATCGGCGATTTTCCCGCCAAAGATGTTTTGCTTAAAGAACGGGGCAGCAATGTGACAGCATATTGATAAGAATCCGGTGCTGCCAGCATTTCAAATTCCGCATCTTGCGTCTTTACGCTTTTCCGGCCCAGACTCAAAGCAGCATTTTTGCATGGGCTATCCCCCTGAATTGCGGTGATTTCCATCTTGACGAACCGAAAAACATTAGCAGATCAAAATATCGGATTTTCATAAGAATTAAGGCCGGTCAAATTAATGACCGGCCTTTGCACCAGATGAATTAAGGGGAGCTCATCTGAATTGAGGATGGGAAGATTAATATCCGACGGCACAACCGTCTTTTCGCGGATCAGAACCGGCAACATATCCGGCATCGGTTTTCGCGATAAGCTGCGCACCACCAAAACCGAAATTGGTGCTATCGGGGGCCTCAACCTTGATCGCGTGCCCCTTGGTTTTCAGGGCATCGATCACATCCGCCCCGACCGAGGCCTCAACGGCAACCTCAAGCCCGGAAAGCGCCTGCCAGCGCGGCGCATCTGCCGCCGTTTGCGGGTCCTGCCCCCAAAGCTGGGTCCGAAGCGTCATCTGCAAATGGCCCTGTGACTGCATCGGGCCGCCCATCACGCCAAAGCTCATGACCGGGTTGCCGTCGTCCCCCATCAGGAAGCCCGGAATGATCGTCTGGAACGGGCGTTTTCCGCCTGCCACCTGATTGGGATGACCGTCTTTCAGGGTGAAACCGAAACCACGGTTTTGCAGGCTGATTGATGTGCCCGGCACAACAACACCGGACCCGAAACCCATATAGTTCGACTGGATGAACGACACCATCATGCCGCTTTCATCCGCCGCCGTGACATAGACCGTGCCGCCATGCTTTGGCGCACCGGCCTTGAAATCCTGCGCCTTGTTGGCATCAATCAATGCCGCACGCGATTTCAGGTAATCATCGGACAGCAGATGTTCGACCGTCACATCACGCATGTGATCCAGATCGGCAACATATTCATGCATATCCGCAAAGGCCAGCTTCATCGCCTCGATCTCAAGATGCAGGGCCTCGACCGAGTCCGGTGCATGATCGGCAATGTTGGTATGACGCAAAATACCAAGCGCAATCAGGGCTGAAATGCCCTGTCCGTTTGGCGGGATTTCATGCAGCTTGACCTTGCCAAAGCTTTGCGAAATCGTTCCGACCCAGTCGGTTTTATGATTTCCAAGGTCCTCTTCGGTCAGGACCGCACCATTTTCCTTGGCAAAAGCCGCAATTTTGGCCGCCAGCCGCCCGCGATAGAAACTCTCGCCACCGGTCTCTGCGATATCTGTCAGGCTTTCCGCAATCGCACGGTTGATGAACAATTCACCCGCCTTCGGTGCCTTGCCACCGGGCAGAAACGCCTCGGCAAAGCCCGGTTGCTTGCCCAAAAGATTGCCGCCCTTTTCCCAAAGGGTTGCAATGATCGGGGAGACGGCAAAACCACGGCTAGCATATTCGATGGCTGGCTCGAACAGTTTTTCAAACGGCAGTTTGCCAAACTTGTCGGAAATTTCGCGCCAGGCCGAAACGGCCCCCGGTACGGTCACAGATTCCCAGCCGCGCTGCGGCATGGCATCCGCCCCGGCAAAGCGTTCCGGCGACCATGCCGCGGGCGCACGACCAGATGCATTAAGCCCATGCAGCTCCTTGCCATCCCAGATGATCGCATAGGCATCCGAACCAAGCCCATTGCCGGTCGGCTCAAGCACCGTCAATGCAATGGCAGAAGCCAATGCAGCATCGGCCGCATTCCCGCCCGCCAGCAACATGCGCAAACCGGCCTGTGCCGCCAATGGCTGGGATGTCGATACAACATTGCGCGCAAGCACCGGTGACCGGCGTGAGGCATAAAGCGCGTCATGACGAAGTTTCATTGGAGTCTCCTGATCGGCTTAATCGCCGTCCTGTTCATCGGTGGCGGGACGGTTCTTTTTACGCATTTTAAGGATGGAACGGACACTGAAGATAACCGACAGCAACGCCGCCGCCAGAAGGACGGCTGAAATCGGTCGGGTAAAGAAAGTCATCCAGTCGGGATCACTCATCAATGCCCGACGCAGATTGGTTTCGGCAATCGGCCCCAGGATCACACCCAGCACCAGCGGTGCCAGCGGATAATCAAGGCATTTAAGGCCATAACCAACCAACCCGATAATCCCCAGAAGATACAGGTCCGTCACACGGTTATTAAGCGCAAACGCCCCAATAACGCAGCAAATGATGACGGTCGGCACGATGAACTGTTTGGGGATGTCGGTCACCCGCAGGAACAGGCGCATGGAAGCGACACACACCACCAGCATCATCAGGCTTGAAACGATCATGGCAATGAACATGCCATAGGCCAGATCGGCATGATCCATGATCAGGCGCGGGCCGACCGAAATGCCATGCACCATCAATGACGCCATCAGAATGGCATCCACCGCAGAACCGGGGATACCAAGCGCAATCATCGGGATCAGGCCGCCACCCGCCGTGGCAGAGTTACCCGCCTCGGACGCGACCACACCATCGGCGCAGCCTTCGCCGAATTTTTCCGGGTTTTTCGAACTGCGTTTGGCCTGATCATAGGCCAGCAGATTGGCGATCGATCCACCCGCACCCGGCAACGCCCCAATCAGAACCCCGATCATCGATGACCGGAACAGATTGACCGGTGCCATCAGGACTTCGCGCATGACTTTCCATGTCTTGAAGTCGATCACATCGGGGATCAGCGCCTGATTGGCCTTCTTGCCATGAATTTCCACTTCGCTCAGAAGCTGGCTGATCGCGAAAATACCAATCAGCACCACAAGGAACGGCAAGCCCGGCATCAGAAGATCGGTATCAAAGGTCAGGCGCGATTTGCCCATCATCGGGTCCGGGCCGATGGTCGCAATGCCAAGGCCAATGACGCCCGCGATCAAACCACGGATTAACGAATTCCCGACAAGGCTGGCAACAATCGTCAGCGCAAAGACGATCAGCGCGAAATATTCCCACGGGCCAAGCTTGACCGCAATCAGCGCCAGCGGCGGGGCGGCCACGATCAGAACGATGGTCGAAATCACCGTCCCGAAGAACGATGCCCATACACCCAGTGAAAGGGCCCGGCCCGGTTCCCCCTTGCGTGCCATCGGAAAGGCATCAAAGGTTGTGGCAACCGAACTTGGTGTTCCGGGAATCCCCAGAAGGGCGGCACTGATCAGGCCACCGGTATACCCACCAACATAAACCGACAGCATCACCGAAACACCCTGCAACGGCTCCATGGCAAAGGTCAGCGGCAGCGTCAGAATGATTGCCATTGTCACGGTAAAACCGGGGATGGCCGCGGCAACAATCCCGGCAACCGACCCGATCAGCATGTATGTCAGGGTATCAAAGGCAAATACCTGATGGGCCCCGGCAAGAAACGCATCCAGCATAATTTAAACTTTCCCGCCTAACCCGCGAACAGAACGCCGCGCGGTAAGAACACATTGAAAACTTCTGCAAACAGCAGGTTCAACCCGACCGAAAAAATCAGGGCGGCGATGATGGACTGCATGACCGTGCGTCGCGAAACACCCGCAATCATCAACTGCGCAATCAGCAGAAAGACAAAACTCGCAAGCGAAAACCCGGTCCACGGCAGAACGCCAAGATAAACCGCAAACAGCGCAAACAGGCCGATGGATACCCGACGCACATAAAGCCACTGGGTAAAGGCAGCCCCCACACCCGCAAGACCACCCGCCCGCACGATTTCAATGATCGAACGAACAGCCGCAATCAGGCAAAGCACCGCCAGCAGGGCAAAAACAAGCTTCGGGAAGGTGCCCGCCCCCAGCGGTTCCCAGCGTGACGTCGGCAAACCGGCCGCCATCGAGGACAGAACAACAGAAACGCCACCAAAAACGATATAGGAGATCAGCCGCGCCAATTCGGTGCGGGCGCGCGAAGCAGCGGATACACCTGTATCCGCTGCTGCTGCCTCCGTCACCTTGACGGTCATCCTTCGAGCTTGCCTACAAGCTTCGCGATGGTCGCATTAAGCTTTTCAAGATAGGCGCTGTATTTTTCCTGACCATAGAACACCGGATCGGCACCGGCATTTTTCATCAGCTTGATCACGTCTTCGCGCTGCATGACCTTTTCGATATGGGCTTCAAGCGCATCAACGGTTTCCTGCGGCGTCCCTTTCGGCAGAACCACACCACGCGTGATCACCAGCTCGGCATCCATGCCAAGTTCCTTAAGCGTCGGAACGTCCGGTGCATCATCGGTGCGTTCTGCGGTGCCAACGGCGGCATAAACCAGATCGCCATTGTCGACGAACTGCTTGGCAGATGAAATATCGCCAATTGCGATATCGATGTTACCACCCATCAGCGCACGGATACGCTCACCCGTATCGGTGTAACCGACATAGGAAAACTGAAGCCCCATGGCTTCTTCGATCATCGCGATATGAACATGCGGAATCCCGCCCAGCGTCACACCGGCGCGAACGGCACCCGGATGCGCCTTGGCATAGGCGACCATTTCTTCGAAGTTCGAAAAATTATCGTTCTTCGAAAGCGTCAGATACTGCGGCGACGATGCCACCAGTGCGACGGGGATAAAGCTGTCCCAGTTAAGCTCGGTAATTCCGGTCTGGCTCGATACCAGAAGACCTTCGTGAATCTGCGAAATGGTATAGCCATCTGCCGGACGTTTGGCGAATTCGGCAAGGCCGACATTGCCACCCACGCCGGGCATATTGATGACAGGAATGGCCTGTCCGGTTTCTTCGGCAAGGCCCTGTGCAACGATACGCATCAACGTGTCACTGCCGCCACCCGGCCCCCACGGCACGATGAATTCAATCGGTTTTTCGGGATAGCTCTGCGCCTGCGCGGGTGCGGCAAAGGCAGCAGCCATCAAACCGGCGGCTACGGCAATCTTGCGGAACATATGTTCTGCCTCCTGATGAGATTTGATACCTGAGTCTGAACCAATTTATATTTGGTTTGTTCATTTTGTCGCCATATTGTTGGCATTCTTGCATTTGGTTCGCAACTATTAAATCTGATTAATCGTGATTAATTGCCAGATTAAGCTGCTTAATGGCGCAAAACATTTGCCAACTACGACCAATCAGAGTTAGTACCAATACACCTAGATAGTCATTATTGGTTTGGATTGGTTCATCATGATTGAAATCGAAGGCACCATGAGCCTGTATCTGCTGTGGGGTGCGGCAATGCTGTTTGCCGGCATCGTTGGCGGCATCATGGCCGGGCTTCTGGGCGTCGGCGGCGGTATCGTCATTGTGCCGGTGCTGTATCATTTCCTGACCACCATGGGTGTGGATGAAAGCCTGCGCATGCAGGTTGCCGTCGCCACCTCCTTAACAACGATTATCGCCACCGCGATTTCATCCACCCGAAGCCACTATAAAAAGGGTTCGGTCGATATCGCCCTGCTTAAACACTGGGGCCCGGCAATTGTCGTCGGTGTTCTGATTGGCACCGCGATTGGTGGCTTTGCCGATGGCCGGGTTCTGACCATCGTGTTTGCCGTCGTCGCCCTGCTGGTTGCCGCCAATATGATTCTGGTCCGGGATCGCGAAACCGATACCCAGAAAAACCCGCCAAAATCCGTCTGGGCGATACTGGGTGTGATCGCGGGCAGCCTGTCGGCGATGATGGGGATCGGCGGTGGCACGATCTGCGTACCGGTATTAAGCTTCCTTGGATATGACATCCGCCGTGCGGTGGGCACATCGGCCGCAATCGGCCTGATCATCGCCCTGCCCGGCACCATTGGTTATGCCATGTCCGGCATTGGTGTCGACGGACGCCCGCCCTTCTCGCTGGGCTATGTGAACGTGCTGGCCGCGGCCCTGCTGATCCCGATGACGGTTCTTTTCGCACCGGTTGGCGCACGCATCGCACATTCCATCCCAAGGCGGGCCCTTCGCATCTGTTTTGGCCTGTTTCTGGCCATCACATCATTGCGCATGTTCTATGATCTGATTTCCTGATATCTGATTGGGATTGATGCTGTTCCGGGCTGACGAAACCGCAAGGGTGCAACATGCGGGCAACAGGCCGGAACAGATAAGATTTAAACGTCCAGATAACGATAAAAAACGCCATGAATGACATAGCAACCCAGGGGTTGGCAGAAAAGCTGAGAACAAGCTTCGCCGCGGGAGAATTCGTCAAGGACGGGCGCGTCATCGCCGAACGCGAACTGGCCGAACAGCTTGATGTCGGGCGCCGCGCGCTGCGCAAGGCATTGGATCAGCTTGAATCTGATGGCCTGATCTGGCGTCGTCAGGGTCAGGGCACCTTTGTCGGCACCCCGCCAACACCGCGCCTTCGCAAACTCGAAGGACTGGCCACCCGAACAAGCCCGTTTGAAATCATGGAAGTCCGCCAGGAGATCGAGCCATCCATGGCCCGGTTTGCCGCCCTGCGTGCATCACAGTCCGATATCGACACCATGCGCACCATGGTCGAAAACGCCGCCAAAGCCCAAAATCAGGGCGAATATGAAAAATGGGACGCGGCCTTTCATCAGAAACTGGCCGAAAGTGTCCGCAACACCCTGTTTCTGGCGGTGTTCGAAGCCGTCAGTGCCGTCCGCCGCGAAGCCGCATGGGCGCGTATGCGCGAAAGCAGCCATTCCGACCGCCTGATCAATGATCTGAGCACCCAGCATCGCGAGATCGTCGATGCCATAGAACAGCGCGACCCCAAACGCGCAGAAGACGCCATGCGCCGTCATCTGGTTCAGGTCGAACAGGCCCTAAAGCAAATCTGACCGGAAATCCGGCCCAAACCATCTCACGCCACCGGCGCAAACGCGGCAAATATCCCGTCATAGGTTTTCACCGGCGGGCTGGCATAGGCCCCCGCCTTGCTGGTCTGAAGCCCCAGCATCCCCATGGCTTCGATCAGCTTGACCGCCGCACTGACCCCGTCAATCACCGGCACGCCAAGCTCGGCCTGCAATCGGTCGGCAATATCGGTCATTCCGGCACAACCCAGAACAATCGCCTCGGCACCATCTTCGGCAAGGCAGTTTTCCGCCGAAATTTTCAGCGCCAGATAGGCCATATCCGCATTCTCGCCCTCGAAATCGAGTGTGCGAACACCCGCCGCCCGCACCACACATTGCGAAGATGCCCCATATTTCGACACCAGATGTTCAAGCGGCCGCACCGATACCGCCATCGGCGTGACGATGGCAAAACGCGACGCAACGATGGCCGCAAACCGAAGGGCCGCCTCGCACAACCCCATCACCGGCGCTTTGGTCAGGCAGCGCGCGGCATCGACACCGGTATCATCAAAACACGCCACCACATATCCGCTGATCTTCCCGCCCGAAGCCCCGTCTGCCTCAAGCCCGCGCATCGCGGCAAGCAACCCGACACTGGCAAATGCCTCGTCATAATAGCCCTCGATACTGGCCGGGCCGAACTGCGGGTTAAGGGCAACAATCTCGGTACCGGGCGCAACAATACGGCGCGCCTGCAAACCAACCTTTTCGGTAAACCCGACCGACATATTGGGATTGATAACCGCGATCCGGGTCATGCCTTTTGCCCCTTGCGATGCCGCAGGATCAGGACCGAACCAAGGGCTATGGCAATCACCACAAACGAAAAACCGGTCGTCACCGTGCCCAGCGCATAAAGCACCGGTGTCGTCACATTGGTCGTCATCCCGTAAATCTCAAGCGGCAGGGTATTAAGCGCCCCCGCCGTCATCAGCGTCCGGGCAAACTCGTCATAGGACAGGGTAAAGGAAAACATCGCGACCCCAATAAGGCTGGGTGCCACCATCGGCAAAACGATATGCCAGATGGTTTGCCAACTGCTCGCCCCCAGATCGCGCGCGGCTTCTTCAAAGGACGGATCAAACCGGTTAAACACCGCAAACATGATCAGAAGCCCGAACGGGAAGGTCCATGTCAGATGCGCGCCAAGGGCCGATGTAAACCATTGCGGTTGCCAGCTCACGATATTGAACAGCAATCCGATGCCAAGCGAAATCAGGATCGACGGCACGATCAGGCTGGCAATCGCCAGATAGAAAATCACGCTGTCCCCCTTGAACCGCTTGCGAAACGCCAACCCCGCCATAAAGGACACCAGAACCGTCACCACCATGACAATCAGGCCAAGCTTGAGAGATCGCAGGAACGATCCGCCAAAATCCCCGACCGCCTGCTGCTCAAACAAATTGCCGAACCAATGGACCGAAAATCCATTCATCGGGAAGGTCAGACCGCCATTTTCACCCTGAAATGACAGGATAAAGATCGTCAGCATCGGCCCATACAGGAACAGCACAAACAGCGCAAAGAAGGCCGCCAGAAAATAGAAACTTGTCGGGCGCTTTTCACGGGTCTTCGCCATCTCAAAGCTCCTTCCTGATATCGACCATGCGAAGCAACGCCGTCACGATCAAAAGCACGGTCACCAGAAGCACCACCGCACTGGCCGCCGCCGCCGGATATTGCAGCAACCCGATCTCATTGGAAATCTGAAGCCCGACCGAGGCACTCTGCCCGCCACTCATCAAACGCACCGTGATGAAATCGCCCATCACGACCGTGATGACAAAGATCGAACCGATTGCAATGCCGGGCTTCGATAGCGGCACAATCACGTGCCGCAGGGTTTCAAACCCCGATGCCCCGGCATCACGCGCCGCCTCGATCAGGGAACGGTCAATGCGCATCATCGAATTGAAAATCGGCACCACCATAAACAGGGTGTAAAGATGCACATCCGCCAGAACGACCGCAAAATCCGAAAACAGCAGGAATTCAAGCGGCTCATCGACAATTCCCAGCCCCATCAGGGCCGAATTCAAAAGCCCGTTGCGCCCCAGAAACGGAATCCACGAAATCATGCGAATGATGTTCGATGTCCAGAACGGGATCGTGCACAACATGAACAGGACAATCTGCCATGTCAGGCTGCGCACATGGAACGCCAGGAAATAGGCAACCGTAAACCCGATCAGAAGGGTAAAGCCCCAGGTAAGCGCGGCATATTTGAAGGTATTAAGGTAAATCTGCCAGGTTACTGAAGACCCCAGCAGGTATTTGTAATTTTCAAAAATGAAGTCGGGCAGAATGCGGTATTCGTCATAGTCCCAGAAACTGACGACAATAATCGTCAGCAACGGCACGACCAGAAAGATCGCAAAGATCAGCGCCATCGGCGAGATCAGGAAATACGACGATCGCTTGGACATATCAAACGCCATTGTCTGCCCTTTGAACCGGAAAAATCATCAGGGAAATCAGGATATCGGGCGCAACCAAAGCTGCGCCCGATCAAATTCAGATGCCCTTAGGCAGCGATGAATTCGTTCCACTTGCGGACCATGTGCTTGTTCTCGTCCATGACAGAGTTCCAGCACGCAACCGATCCCATGCGTTCCTCATACGAACCGCCATCGCGAACCGCACCGGCCTTTTCCATGACCTTGCCATCCGGGCTAAGGATATCGCCCTGGGCTTGCTTGCCTTCCATCCAGAAGCCCCATTCGTCTTCGGACATGAATTTCTGTGCGGTTGCCGGGGCTGCACTGTAATAACCCTGACGGTTAAGATACGCCCCGACCCAGCCCGACAGGTACCAGTCGATATATTCATACGCCGCCTCAAGTTCGAGGCCGGTAAGGTGCTTGGCAAGACCAATGCCACCACCCCATGCACGATACCCTTCCTTAAGCGGCTGGTATTTGCACGCAATGCCCTTGGACCGAACGGCAGCAACCGCCGGTGACCACATCGACTGGATCACGACTTCGCCCGATGCCATCAGGTTGACCGACTCATCGAAGCTCTTCCAGAAGGCACGGAACTGACCGGCTTTCTTGGCATCGATCATGATCGCAATCGTCTTGTCGATTTCTTCCTGGGTCATGTTGCCCTTGTCACCATAGGTGACTTCACCCATGGCTTCGCAAACCATGGCCGCATCCATGATCCCGATCGACGGAATATTCAGGATCGATGCCTTGCCCTTGAAGGCCGGATCAAGCAGATCGGCCCAGCTATTGATCGGACGTTCGATCAGGTCCGGGCGAATGCCCAGCGTATCCGCATTGTAAATCGTCGGAACAAGGGTCATCCACTGGGTCGGCGCAGATGCAAACTCGACACTGTCGGCCCCTTCGACAAAGCCAACCGTGTGCGGTGCCGTGCCCTGTGCAATCTCGGAATCCGGGGTCAGTTTGCCATCGATGAACAGCTTGGAGATATACTGATAGTTTTTAAGCTTGGTGGTATCCATCGGCTGCATGGTGCCCGCCGGGAAGACCTTCTTACAGATCCAGTATTCGATATCGGCAATATCAAACGATTTCGGCTGGGTTACCGCACGCTGGGCAACCGCATCGGAATCAAGGGCAGTCATCTGAAGCGTGAAACCAAGGTCTTCCTTAACCTTGTCGGCAACCGCATTGATGTTTGAAACACCCGTGCCGAACTGGCGCAACGTCACATCCTTGATGTTCTGCGCCCAGATGGTCGGGAAACCGGTGATCGCACCTGAACCAATCGCGACACCGGCAGTCGCAGCCGCCCCTTTAACAAAACCGCGGCGGGTGACTTCCTTGGTCGAAAGCAGGTTTTTCGTCGTTTTGGAATTGTCGGTCGTCATGTGAAGCTCCTGATAAATGATGTTTTTTTAGGCCAGAACATGCGCGTGTTCGGGTTTCCAGTAGGCGATGAACTTTTCCTTCCGGCGCACAGGCGCCTGCCGAAATTCGCTTTCGGTCTTCATCAGGGTGATTTCCTTGCCGTCATTGGTCGTCGCCACAATCCGCACCCAAAGGCCGAGATACTCGACCGTTGTGATTTCGACGGGAATCTGACCATTTTCGGCATCACCGGGCGCTGTTTCACCCAGTCCGATCAGGTCGGTACGAATTGTGAATTCAAGATCCTCGCCCGTGGCACCATCGCCATATCCGGGCAGGAAAAAGCTATCGGGCCCACGCGTCAGAAGCGTTCCCGCCGGGCTGCTTTCCGAAACCGTTCCCTTGAAGATATTCTGACCGCCCATGAAATTGGCGATGAAGCGCGAACGCGGCTTGTTGAATATTTCCTCGGGCGTGCCCTTCTGGCGAATGACACCGTCTTCCATGACAACAACCATGTCCGAAAGCGCAAGCGCCTCGTCCTGGGCATGGGTGACATGGACAAACGTGATGCCAAGCTCCTGCTGAAGGCGGCGCAATTCGTCGCGCATCCGCGCCCGCAGGAACGGATCAAGCGCTGAAAGTGGCTCGTCAAGCAACAGGACGGAGGGCTGCGTGATCAACGCACGCGCAAGCGCAATGCGCTGCTGCTGCCCACCCGAAAGCTGATCGGGCTTGCGATCCGCAAATTTTTCCATATGGACGCGGGCCAGCATTTCCTTGGCCCGTTCATTGCGCTCTGCTGTTGAAACGCCCTGCATCCGCAGACCAAATGCGACATTTTCCATGCAGGTCATATGCGGAAACAACGCATAATTCTGGAACATCATGGCCGTGCCGCGCTTGACCGGCGGAAGCTCGGTCACATTGCGATCCCCGATCAGAAGATCACCCTCGCTGATCACCTCATGCCCGGCGATCATGCGCAATGTCGTGGTTTTGCCGCAGCCGGATGGACCAATCAGGCAACAATAGGCCCCTGCCGGTATTTTGAGGTCGATCGATTTGACTGCGATGGTACTGCCGTAATGCTTACTGACAGCGATCAACTCAATGGCCCCGTTACCCTTCATGCGCCCACCCGTTACTGCATGCAAAATTGTTAACAATCCATATTTTCGATTGTAGGCAAATTGCATGCCACTTTCAGGATCGGCAGTTTTCCGCGAAGCGCATACAAAACCCCAAGGCGACAAAACCGGCCAATGCCCGATTCATACGCAACTTGTGCGCAATTTTTGCGCAGCAACATTCTTTTGATTAAACCTGATGCAATGCCATTCCGACTCACCAGAAAGGGCTGTCGCATTTTTTTGTTTTGCAGATCGTCAACAATTTTGTAGAAAAGAATTGACCCCTCGAATGAACAACCGGAAAGACGCGCCGCGATGGCCAACCCCGCACAGCCCACCCCCTATAAAGGCAGCGGTAAACTTCGCCCGGAAGAACTGATTTATCGGGAAATGCTCGACGCCATTCTTGACCGGCGGCTGGAACCGGGCATGAAACTGATCGAAGAAGATCTTGCCAAAACCTTCTCGGTCAGCCGTGCGCGCATCCGGGCCACATTTTTACAGCTCGCACACGACAAACTGATCAATCTGGTGCCCAATCGTGGTGCCTTTATCGCCGAACCGACCATTGACGAGGCCATCGAAGTCTTTTCAGCCCGCCGCATGATCGAGGACGGCGTGGTCCGAAAAATCGCCGCCAACATGACGCCCGACCGCGCAAGCCAGATCCGCGAACATCTGGAACGCGAACATCAGGCCCACCACGCAGGCGACCACCGCGCCGCCATCATCCTTTCGGGGGAATTCCACCTGTTGCTGGCCCGCCTTGCCGGCAACCTGGTGATCGAGGAATTTCTGGAACGCCTGATCCTGCGAAGCTCGCTGATCATTGCGATGTATGAAAGCCCGCAACCGGTTGATTGCTCTCACTCGGAACATGAAAGCCTTTTGAACGCCCTTCTGGGCGGCGACCCGGATCTGGCGGCCGCTGAAATGGCCAAACACCTTGATGCCATTCGCGACCGGTTGCAGCTTCAACGCCCCAAACCGGCCAAAACCGATTTCGCCAGCATCTTTGGCCGAAATCCCAAATCGGTTGCCAGCTAATCCGGCCAGTGATGGGTCGGGATTTTCAAATATCAGCACCCGTTATCGGCTTCCGTGAAGTCATGGGGCGGACCACGCAGCTTCCGCCCGAACACGCCAGAAATCCCTAGCCAGTAATCCTTGGCCGTAATGCGCGGCACAACACAGCGCAGCACTATACGGCACGGGCATACACGCCCGCAGACTACTGACACAGCATTCCCAACCAGATCATCATTCCCACGACGGCGGGAATCCAGTCTGTTTCAATGGGATATGGATTCCGGGTCTGCGCGCCGCTTTGCCCGAAATGACGATTTTGATCCATTCCGGGCTTTGTCAGTAATCTGAATTCTGACGGGCACACACGCCCGTCGCTTTCTCTGACCAAATATAATTGTATAAATTATCCAATGATGCTTAACTGTTTGAATCTCTACTGGCGGCTGCCGATGTCGATTTTGTCATATAATATGATATTTACATCGCCGCCCCGATTTCCTAAGCTGCGCCGAAGAAAACCGCGCAAATCGGGCGTTTGCAGATTACCGCAATCCACGGCCCAACCCTTTGCACGGTATCATCATACAAACACGCCAACCCCACAGGAGGCTCCATGCTGAATGGACAGCACTATATTGCAGGCGAATGGCTGAACGGTCCGGATGTGTTTCAGGCCGATAACCCGTCGACGGGTGAAAAACTGCCAACAAAGTTCCAGCACGGCACCGAGGAACTGGTGGATCAGGCGGTTCAGGCGGCAAATGCCTGTGCCGAAGAATTTGCGGCGATGCTGCCGGCCAAACGCGCGGCCTTCCTGCGCGCGATTGCCGATGAAATCGACGCACGCGGCGATGAAATCACCGAAATCGGCAATCTTGAATCAGCCCTGCCCGCGGCACGCCTGACCGGCGAGCGCGGCCGCACCGTGGGCCAGTTGCGCTTCTTTGCCGACTGGATCGAAGAAGGATCATGGTTCGAAGCCCGCATCGAAACCGCCCAGCCGGATCGTCAACCCCTGCCAAAGCCCGACATCCGCGTGATGCACAAGGCACTTGGCCCGGTCGGTGTTTTCGGTGCGTCAAACTTCCCGCTGGCATTTTCGACCGCGGGCGGTGACACCGCATCGGCACTGGCTGCGGGTTGCCCGGTCGTGTTCAAGGGCCACGCGGCCCACCCCGGCACGTCCGAAGTCGTTGCCAAGGCCATCGAAGCCGCAATTAAAAAAAACGGCATGCCCAAAGGCGTATTCAGCCTGATCCATGGCGGCACCCGCAAGGTCGGTCAGGCGCTGGTCGCCCATCCGCTGATCAAGGCGGTTGGCTTTACCGGTTCGACCGGTGGCGGTCGTGCGCTGTTTGATATTGCCGTTTCGCGCCCGGAACCGATCCCGTTCTATGGCGAACTCGGCAGCAACAACCCGGTCTTCCTGATGCCCAAAGCAATGGGTGCCAAGGCCGTTGAAATCGCCAAGGGCTGGGTTGGGTCGCTCACCATGGGTGTTGGCCAGTTCTGCACCAATCCGGGTCTTCTGATCGCGCTTAAGGGTGCCGATCTTGACGCCTTTGTCGAAACTGCTGCCGCCGAACTCGGTCAGGTTGGCGGTGCCGCCATGCTGACGGATCGTGTATCAAGCGCCTATCATCATGTAACCGATGCCATGGCCGGTCACGCCAAGGTAACCTGCGCGCTTAAACGCCGCGACAGCGACGGCCCGTTCGAAGGCAGCCCGGCGATCTTCCGCACCACCGCTGCCGACTGGCAGGCCAACCCGGAACTGGCCGAAGAAATGTTCGGCCCGGCTGGCATCATTGTCGAATGCGACACGCCCGAAGAAATGGTTGCCCTGTCCGCCACCCTGATCGGGCAGTTGACCGCGACCGTTCATATGGTTGATGCCGATGCCGAACTGGCCGGGAAACTGCGCCCCGCCCTTGAAAAATGTGCGGGCCGCATCCTGATCAATGGCTGGCCAACCGGGGTCGAGGTCTGCCACTCCATGGTCCACGGTGGACCCTATCCGGCAAGCACGGATTCCCGTGCAACATCGGTCGGGTCGCTCGCGATCAAGCGTTTCATCCGCCCGGTCTCCTATCAGGCCTTCCCGGATGCATTGCTGCCCGAAGCCCTCAAGGACGCAAACCCGCTTAACATCCCGCGCCTTGTAAACGGCAAATGGCAGATGCCGAAATAAAGATCGCACTTACAGAAGAATAAAAGGGCGCGGCCATGTACTGGTCGCGCCCTATCTGTTTCTGGACCGGATTTGAAAATACGATCCTGTTCCACCGCGATCAGGCGATACCCGTCAATCTGGCCGCAACACCCAGTCCGGCACATAGCAGCAGCACCTGAATAGTGCCCATTCCCCGCCAGAGAACCGCCAGAAGTGCGATCACGGTCAGTGCTGCCGCTGCCAGGTTTACCGACGAAAGAACCGGGATCAGCAAATCCAGTCCGGGTGCATCAAGCGGTTTGACTTCGGCAAACACCACATGAAGCCCGAACCATACCGCAAGGTTAAGGATGACCCCGACCACCGCGGCAGTAATTGCACTAAGTGCGGCTGTCAGGTTCTGGTTATTGCGCAGCCTTTCAATGAAAGGTGCACCAAGGAATATCCACAGGAAACAGGGCGTGAAAGTGACCCAGGTTGTCAGCAAACCGCCAAGAGTCGCTGCCATCAGCGGCGGCAGGGTGCCCGCATCGCGCAACGCCCCCATGAAACCGACAAACTGTGTCACCATGATCAGCGGCCCCGGCGTGGTTTCAGCCATGCTTAAGCCATCAAGCATTTCACCCGCCGCCAGCCAACCGAAATTCTGCACCGCTTCCTGTGCGACATAGGCCAGAACCGCATAGGCTCCGCCAAAGGTCACCACTGCCATCACACTGAAGAACCCGGCGATCTGGCTAAAGACATGGGCCGGGCCAAGCGCAAGAAACAGCGCCCCAACCGGCACCAGCCAAAGGCCAAGCAGGATCGCTGAAACGCGAAAGGCCCAGGCCCGATTGACCTGTGTATGGTCCGGGGATTCTTCACCCAGCAGGGTGTCGGCATCGGCAACCTGAACTGCACCGATTTTCCCATGTCCACCGCCACTGCGAAATGCCGCAATATTCCGGCGTGCCGCAACATAACCCATCATTCCGGCGACAAGAATGATCACGGGAAAAGGAACCCCGAAGGCAAAGATCGCAACAAAGGCCGCAACCGCAATCAAGATCATCGCACTGTTTTTAAGCGCCCGCTTGCCGATCCGGTAAACGGCCTGGGCGACAATTGCCAGAACCGCTGCTTTAAGACCAAAGAAAAATGCCTCGACAATCCCCACATTGCCCCAGATCGCATAGACCCAGCTAAGCGCCATGATCGCGACCACACCGGGCAGAACGAACAGGACACCGGCAATCACACCGCCAAGGGTCCGATGCATTAGCCAGCCGATATAAACGGCCAGCTGCTGTGCCTCGGGACCGGGTAACAGCATGCAATAGTTAAGGGCATGGAGAAACCGCTTCTCGCCAAGCCATTTGCGCTCTTCGACCAGAATTTGATGCATCAGGGCAATCTGGCCCGCAGGCCCCCCGAAACTCAAAAGACCGATCCGCGCCCAGACCTTGAAGGCTTCGCTCAGGGTCGGATAATCAGATGATCGCATGTCATACCTGTGGCTTGTTGGTTGGCCAGTTGTGGTTTTCATGCGTGGCGTCACGCGCCCAGCGATAGAACGAATCATATAGCAGCATACCGGCGTCAAGTTGCTCAAGATCGTCGGAATACATGCGAGATAATCCAAGTGACGCTGCAAGAAGCCCGGCCGATTCCGGGGCGAGATCAAGGCGGGCGGTATCCGCCCCGCGCACAATCAGGGCAAGCCGGTCAAGGGCCGGTATAGACAAACCAAATTCCGCCAGCATCACATCGAAACTGCACAATTCGTCACGATGGCTCCAGAACACGCCTTCGATGTCAAACGGTACCGCCTGATAACGCTCTGCCACACCCAGAACTTCTGCCGGGGCGACAAACAGAATAACGGCACGCGGATCAAGAAACCGCCGGATCAACCAGGGACAGGCAATGCGGTCAATTTTCGGTCGTGATCGTGTTACCCAGACTGTCCGTCCCTGAGAATCGCGCGCGGGCAGCTTCTCCGGGCGAATTACCGGATGTCCGTTTGACACCCAGTCTTCAAAGCCGCCTTCCAGATATTCCGACGGACAACCCTCCGCACGCAGCCATGCCGCGGTTCCCTGACTGCGTTTATGTCCGGCCTGACAGATCACAATGGAACTTGTCCCGGCGATGCGTGATGCCAGTTCAGACAAGGCAGTATCGTCCACCCGGATCGCGCCGGGTATCAGGCGCGGATCAGCGTTGAAGTCTTCGTCGGATCGAACATCAAGAAGCAGTGGCACGCGGGGCGTACCGATGATTTTGGAAAGTTTGTCGCTGGAAATCGCCTTGGGCGCAGGCATGTGCGTTCCTCCTTTGCAGGCTTGAATTGGAACGCGATCTTTAGCTGGCGCCTCGTGGGGAGTTCGCGTTTCCCCATAGCCATAGAAAACGCGAAGCCATGGAAATAGTCAAGACCAAAGCAAAATCGATCAGATCGCCGGTTTGCACTCCAGCGTAGATAATCAACTCTGCTGTCGGCCTGTCTGTTTAAGGCCACCGGGAATGGATTTCATCGATTACATAAGGATGGCGATGGCTGCGCGCCCCTTGCAAATGCGGATGATCTGCGGGGAGATCATCATGGCTGTGTTCGATTTCGTCGCTGTCGCTCGCAGGCCATAACAAGGCTCCGGCCAGTGTCGCGAGCAGGGCGATTGCGCCAAAAAGCACCAGACCCGCCTGAAATCCGTATTGTGAAACAAACCAGCCAGCCAGCGGATAGGTCACAAGCCAGCAGGCATGAGACAGGGCAAACTGGGCGGCAAAAATCGATGGCCGATCCCGGTCATGGGCTGATTTGCGCAACAGGCGTCCCGAAGGTGTCTGGGTTGCAGAATAGCCAAAGCCGGTAATGAACCAGACAATCAGAAGAACCGGCCATACCAGTTCGCCCATCAGGAGAAATGACGCCAGACCGGCAAAGGCCAGTGTTCCCAGTAGCGCACCGGCAATCATTACGGTGCGTTCGCGGGTCCGGGCAAGAACACCCGGCAGAACCAGAGCCGCCAGCATCGAACCGGCACCAAACGTCCCAAGGGTGATGGCAACCGCGCTGTCGCCAAGCGCAAGCGTGTCACGGACAACGATAATCGTATTGACCAGTATCTGGGCACCAAGGGCCGCGACCGCCATATTGATCGCCATCAATCCGCGCAGGCGCGGCGTCCGGGTAAAGATGCGTACCCCGCGCAACAGGCGTTTTGCAAAGCTGTCGGCGGTAAGCCTGGCCGGATCAGGAAGGCTTACGGCGAGGATGAATGCGGCTGACACGGCAAATCCCGCCGATGTCCCGGCAAAAAGCGCATTAAACGTCATGACCGTAAGCAGCAATGTCGCAATCAGCGGGCTTATCAGGTTTTCAAGATCATAGGCCAGCCGGGACAGCGACAGCGCCTTGGTATAGCGTTCCTCGTCCGTCAGGATTTCCGGAATGGTGGCCTGAAATGTCGGGGTAAAAGCGGCAGACGCGCTTTGCAGCAGGAAAATCAGAACGTAAATCTGCCAGATTTCAGTGACAAACGGCAGCATTGCGGCGATCAGCACACGAAAAAGATCCATCCCGATCAGAACCGGGCGGCGTGGCAGCGGGGCGACCAATGCCGCAGCAAAGGGGGAAACCCCGACATAGGCGATCATTTTAATGGCAAAGGCAGTGCCAAGGACCATCCCGGCATCCGCCCCGGCAAGGTCAAATGCCAGAAGCGACAGGCCGACCGTTGCAAGCCCGGTACCGAGCAGCGATGAAATCTGGGCCAGAAACAAATTGCGATAGCGACGATCCGACAGCACGGAAAGCATGGGGAACCTCGGAAAGGCGGGGGCTCACAGGTATTTTGCAATCTTTTTGAACCCGTCGAGCGATGCGGGACTGGCGGCGGGGGCATCGGCAAAGGCCGTGTCGAGACAATGGTCGATATGATCCTGTATCAGGATGCGTTTGGCTTGCGAAATGGCCTTTTCAACGGCGTGAAGCTGCTGTGCGATATCCTCGCACGGACGGCCTCCTTCGATCATTGAAATGACACTATGCAAATGACCATCGGCGCGCTTTAATCTCTTGACGATGTCGGCATGGGTTGCGTGTGGTGCGTGTTCTGTCATATAGATGAACCTATCCCCCCTAGGGGGATAAATCAAGCGACCTTGGTGACACAGATATCAGGAGAGGCAGGGCAAAACCGTGACAGGGCTGATGAACCGGGGAATGATGCGATTTGCTGTGGTTGCGGGAATTCTTCTGGCATTCATCGCACAGCAGAATCATCATTTGCCATCGGGTTTTCCTGTTTCGGAAGCATCGCCTGCGCAGTTGCTTGAAATCCTTGATCACGGTCACAGCCATGAACTCGATATTGTCGATAGTGGCGATAATGCCGGATGCACATCCCATGATCTTGTTGATCATGATCATCCCCCGGCCATTCTGGCGGACCGCGAAATCATGTCGCGCATGCTGTATCGCTGTGGCTGGTCGCGGGTGGAACTGACAGCACGGGACATCCCGCCCGGACAGGATATTCGCCCTCCCATCGTGTGAGAAGCCATTCGAGTACTCGATACAGTCTTCACGATGAAAGTTTTATCATGCACGGTTTTCGAACTGCTGCGCACGGGGTTGCGGGGATTGTTCCGCCGCGTCTTGCGACAGTATGTCTTGCGTTCGCGCTGCTGGTTCTGGCAGCGACGGATGCGCTGGCCCATGCCGTCACCGAAGGTGACAAGGGCTATATCATAGAAATCAGCGGTATCAATCTGATCCCGTTTGTCTATCTGGGAGCCAAGCACATGGTGACCGGATATGATCATCTTCTGTTTTTGTTCGGTGTGATCTTTTTCCTTTACCGGATGAAGCATATCGCCATCTATGTCAGCCTGTTTGCTGTCGGCCATTCGACGACAATGCTGCTCGGCGTCTTTTTTGACTGGAATGTCAGTTCCTATCTTATTGACGCGATCATCGGTTTGTCGGTGGTTTACAAGGCGCTGGACAATCTTGGTGCGTTTCAGCGGTGGTTCGGTTTTCAACCTGACACAAAGATCGCGACACTGGTTTTCGGGTTCTTTCACGGGCTGGGTCTTGCGACCAAAATCCTTGAATATGACATCGCGCCCGATGGGCTTCTTCCCAATCTGATTGCCTTCAATATCGGGGTCGAACTGGGCCAGTTGATTGCGTTGGCAATGATCCTGATTTTCATGGGTTTCTGGCGCAGAACCGAAGGGTTCTGGCGTCATGCCTATACGGTCAATGTCGCGATGATGTCGGCGGGTTTCATGCTGATCGGGTATCAGCTAACCGGCTATTTTGTTGCCTGACAAAACGGAGTTTGAACAATGTATAATGCCAATAAACCCAATCTTGACGAGCTTCCAAGCAGCCCGCAGTTGATCCGCTCGACCATTGTTGCGGCACTCGTTGCTGTTGTTTTGCTGGTGACGATCATTCTTCCGGCTGAATACGGGATCGACCCGACCCGGATTGGCAGTGTCCTTGGCCTGACCGAGATGGGTGAAATCAAGACCCAGCTTGCCGAAGAAGCCGAGGCCGACCGCCAGATGCAATACGAGTTGCAGAATCTTCAGCCGGGCAAGGACCAGTCGGGCCTGTTTGAAATCCTTGCCGGTCTGTTCATTTCCAGCGCACAGGCACAGACAGCGGGCGATGGATGGAAAGACACCATCAGCTTTACCCTGACGCCGGAACAGGGTGCCGAATACAAGCTGGTCATGGAAGAAGGCGCGGTTGCCCCGTTCAAATGGGTTGTCGAGGGCGGTGCCGTAAATTTCGACCTTCACGGGGACGGGACCGGCGGGCAATCCGTCAGCTATGAAAAAGGCCGGGCGATCCCCGAAGACGAGGGTGAGATCACGGCACGTTTCACCGGATATCACGGCTGGTTCTGGCGCAATCGCGGGAAACAGGATGTGACTGTTACCCTGCAAGTTGGCGGAAACTACAGCGAACTGAAACGCACCTATTAACAGATGCCTTTCCCCCTTGTGCATTGCATGTGCAAGGGGGGAAATTCCTGCATGGCACCGGATGCAATTTCGAAACGATGACTGCGACCTTCTGGCAAATAATCCGATTTCAATCGCCTTAACGGGAGCGGTTCATCTGATCGGGCTGATGCCCTTCGATCTCCCGGATGGTCCCGAATGGCCCCGAATGGCCCCGAATGGCCCCCGGGGGCAATGGCAGGATAGGAACGCCAGACTCCGAAAGCGCGGCAACAGGGTGATATTCCCCGAAGCAGGCTCACTGCCGCCCGGACGAACCTCAGACCTCCACAAGCCCCACCACCAGACGGCCCACTGACAGCCACAGGCTTACCGCCCGCTCCGGTCCTTTCCGGCAATGCCATGACCACCGAAGCCCGGCCAAACCTATGACCTCCGCCAGACGACCCACAGATCGCCCACGGCCTCACTGCCCGCTCCGGTCCCTTTCGCCAGTGCCATGACCATGAAGCCCGGACAAACCTCGGGCCTCCAGCAACCCAACCGTCGCCGACTGACAATCATCGGGCTTTCTGCCGCCTCGATCACCGTCCGGCCAAGGCGGCAACCTGCCACCCCGACATCCAGACAAACCTCGGGCCGCTGCCATTTTCACCAGCAGACGGATTTCGGGCGTACTGCCCCCAACCTGTCCACCACCGACGGACCACAAATCACTGCTGCCGCTGCTGCCATTGCTGCCACTTTCGGCAAATTCGGGGTCGCTTCCCCGATAAGACGCACCTCTCCCGTCATGACAAATAAGGGTGTTAAAAGCGTGTTAGAACCGGCGCGGAACACCGCCGTAATGGCTTCGCCATCCGCCGATGAGCATCCTGCGGATTGCCCCGCCGCCCTGCCTCAATCCTTGCCGCTGCATCCTGATCACCTCTTTAATCCCGCCCCAAACGCAAAAACCCGCGAGGCGCACAAGGCGCTTCGCGGGTTTCGGTCCGGGTGCATTTCTCCCGTTGACTTTGTCCTTATGCCACAATAAAAAGAACAAATCAAGAACTTTTTGAAAAAACTTTATACCCGGTCAGAAAGGCGGGAAGCAGGCTACCATCCGGGGCCGTCCTGTATTTTCATGAACCCTATGCGTCGCGCGGCACCCCGTTCGGGTCCTCGCTGCCGCGATGGTATTTGAAGGTGCCGGTCGCGGTTGCGATCACTTCGCCCGCCGCGTTATAGGCGGTGGCTTCGGTAAAGACGATCTTGCGCCCGCCGCCCTGTTTGCGTCCCTCAACCCGCACCGTGCCGCCGGTTGCCATTCCGATGAAATTGGTCGTCAGTGACAGGGTCAAAGATTTGCGGACATTCCCCGGAACAGCACAGTAACAGACAGCACAGCCCGACGCCGTATCCATCAGGGTCGCAATCACGCCACCATGCAGGATGCCCGCACGATTGCGGTGATGATCCCTGATTTCAAGTTCCACCACCGCACGATCTTCTTCCCATTCAACAACCTGATAGCCCAGATAAGCCTGAAGCCCGCTACCATGCGCCTGTTCCCAGGCAAGATTGTCATTCACATCACTCATGTCGCCGACCTTTGCGTTAATCCTGTTTGCCAAGCTATAGCAGATAAATCCAACATTTTGGACCATCCGAGTTTGGCAATAGATTGTGCGTTGCGATATAAATTAATCACTTAATATCAATTAGTTATATCTATCGTTCTCCAAACAAGAAGGGGATAGCGGTGAAACGAGAATAGTGGGTTCGAACGGCTTCTGGTACATCTGAAATCACCCCAGACGCAAAGGAACCTAACCATGGCAACGCTTGCACTTAAAGACACCACCACCATCGAACGCGAAGTTCGCGTCAACTGGTTCACCAACCTTGTTCATGCTCTTCAGGTCGCCGTGATCATGAAAGCGTCGAAAGCACGCACCCATGATGAACTGATGACCGAATGGAACAATGCATGGCGTCAGGTCGAGGGCTAATTCGCCCTCTCTGACCCTGCGGGTTTGAGGATTGGCATCCAGAAGATGGTGACAATTCATCGCCCTTGACGGTTTCAACCAAACAACCGAAAACGGTTGAATGCAAAAGTTTGATATCGTCACGATCCGGTTGTTTGTCGCCATTGTGCGCGCCGGAAGCATCAATGAAGCCGCCCGGCGCGAACATATCGCGACATCGGCTGTAAGTCGCCGCATCGGCGAACTTGAAGCCATGCTTGGCGTCAAGCTGCTGCGTCGTCTGCCCCGCGGTGTCGAACCGACAGAGGAAGGTACCATTTTCGCGCGCTACGGCGAAAAGCTTCTGGGTGATCTTAATCACCTGTCAAACGAGTTGCGCGATTTCAATACCGGCGAAAAGGGCAAGATTTATCTTGCTGCCGTAACCTCGGCAATCCTCACCGGACTGCCTGCATTTCTGGCCGATTTTCAACGTGATTTCCCCGATGTGACCGTCGATGTCCGCGAACTGACATCGCGCGAGTCCTCTGATGCCGTCCGCGAAGGCCGGGCCGATCTGGCGATCATGGCCGATAACGGCCCCTGTCAGGGTTTGTCGAACCACGTCTTTTGCGACGACCCGATCTGGGTCGTGACGCCCAAAGGCCATCCGCTCATCCCCGATCCATCCAATCCCGCCCCGGTTACCTTTGCCGAAGCCGCGAAATACGACATCATTTCCCTGCATGAAGGCGGCGTGATTGATGACCTGATCAGCGAGGCGGCGGGCAAACTGCATCACGATATGCATCCGCATATCAAGGTCATGCGTTTCGGCTCCTTGCGCCAGATGATCGCCGCCGGACTTGGCATCGGCTTCCTGCGGCAAAGCTCGGTTGCCGGTTACATTGATCACATGAATATTTCCGGCGCACCGATTGCCGATAGCTGGGCCAAACGCCAGTTGCTGATCGTGCATGACGGCGAAGATACCCTGACCAGTTCGGCGAAAATATTCCGGGACTATCTGTTAAAGAAATCGTCCGAAACAACAGTCAAACCGGGTCTTGGCTGATCACGCGATTTTATACAATGGCTGCACTGCTTGCGGCATGGCCGTCTTTGGCATTCGCGCTTAACCGCAGATTTGGCCTGCCCATTTCAGACCGGACGTATTTTGCGGCTTCCTTCAGGATCAAGTCGGGTAATTCGGCCCACTCGCCAATCGGATCAAGTATCTCAATGGCTTCATCCGGTTGCCCGGCAATCATTTCCGGCAGATCGGTGGTGGCGTGCGTGCCGCCGCCAGCCAGCATCGGAACAATCACAGCCCGTTTGCGCGAGCCAATTTTCCGCCAATCGCGAATGGACGGGTTGCCTTCGATATTTCCAATGCAAATTTCTGCATCGGGGCAGAACTGACCCACTTCATTGGCAAGCCTGACGGTTTCCGGCAATGCTTTGGTCAGGGTTTTAAGGCCATGCGGCACAAGAAATACCGACGTTTCCGAACAATCCCAACCACGCCGCACCATCGCAGAATTCACATGACGTGAAACCATCTCCGCAAAACCGGGCAAATTGATTGCAGGCGGCAGAATTACCGCACGATCAAGTCCGGCATCACGCAAATTGCGCGGCAATTCCTGAAACACCAGATAACCTTCACTGAAAAACAGCGGAAAGACGATCAGTTCGCTGGCGTCATGATTGCGTTTCAGCTTTGCCAATTGATCCGCAACCGAGGGCTGGCTGCGCATATAGCCATGATGCACAAAACCAGACCAATGGTCGCGCACGGCTTCTGCCAGTGTTCCCGCAGGATCACCGCCATTACCACTGTTACCGTGCGACACAATCATCAGGGTCGGCATATCGAATTCCGCCAAGTCCTTGAACAGTTCCAAAGCTGGTCGAGATCTAATGCTTGATACGGACCTCGCAAGAGATCGGATTTCACCACAGGCAGATTATTGTACCAGATCCCAACGCGGTTGCCCGCCAAACCGGTCATAAAGAAAATCAACCAGAAGCCGGATACGCGCCGATAACTGCCGACTGGGCGGATACAACAGATACAGGAAAAGCTCTGGCGAGGCATAATCACACAAAACACTGACAAGATTGCCGCTTTGCAAATCCGGACCGGCGATAAAGGTCGGCAATAATACCAATCCGAGATCAGCCAGGGCTGCATCACGCAGAACCTCGGCATTGTTGCAGCAGAACACGCCATTCACCTGCACCGAAACCGGTCCGTCCGGTCCGGTCATCTTCCAGCTCGACCCGGCGGGCAAGCTACCGTAATGCAAACAAGGCAAGGTTGCCAGATCACGGGGCGATACAGGTTCGCCATGCTTTCGGATGAATTGCGGCGATGCACACAGAACCCGGTTCATCGGAATGATTTCGTGATCAATCAGTGCCAATGTCTCGCTTGGCTGACTGATCCGCACCGTCATGTCGTAACCATCAGCAACCGGATCGATGAACCGGTCCGAAAGTGCCAGCTCCACCCGTATTTCAGGGTATTCACGGGCAAAATCGACCAAAGCAGGCCCCAGATGCAGGGTGCCAAAGGACATCGGCGCATTGATGCGAATATCCCCCGACGGGGTTGCGCGGTTTTCACGAATGGCTTCTTCTGCTTCGCGCAAATCGGCAAGAACCGCTTTGGCCCGGTCATAAAAAGCGCGCCCGCTTGGCGTGACAGCAACCTGACGGGTCGTACGGTTCAAAAGCTGCACGCCCAAGTCTTCTTCAAGTGCAATAACAGCACGATTAACCTGGGATCGTGACTGCCCGATAGCACGTGCCGCTGCGGCAAAGCTTCCTTCATCAACCACTTTTACAAAGGTTTGCAAGCTTACCAGCTTGTCCATCCGCACGCTCCATCTGGCGAAGGCCACAACAATTGTCGCATAATTTGCGACAGTATGCACATTATTAAGATAATTGTCACTTTTGTCGAAAAGCGTATTCTGGCTCCAACGAACAGCATTCAACTGATGGAGACCAACATGATTACCAAGATCGAATCCGCAGACCGTGGCCGCGCCCAGTTTGGCTGGCTTGACTCCCATCACACTTTTTCCTTCGGTCACTATTACGACCCGAAACGGATGGGCTGGGGCCCGCTGCGCGTGATTAACGAAGACCGGGTTATCCCCGGTGCCGGTTTTGACACCCACGGCCACAAGGATATGGAAATCATTTCCTATGTGCTTGATGGCGCGCTTGAACACAAAGACAGCCTTGGCACCGGTTCCGTTATCCGTCCGGGCCGCCTGCAACGCATGACTGCCGGTACCGGCATCCGTCATTCGGAATACAACCATTCCAAGGAGAAGCCGGTTCATTTCCTGCAAATCTGGGTCATACCCGAAGCCGCGAACCTCGAACCGGGTTACGAGGAAAAGGAAATCGCACGTTCCGATACGGGTTCGGGCCTGTCACTGATCGGCAGCCGCACCGGCCGGGATGGATCGATCACCATTCATCAGGATGTTGACCTTTACGTTGCCCATCTGGGTGAAGGCGAAACAGCATCCCATAAAATCGAACCGGGCCGGATTGCCTGGGTGCAAGTAGCGCGCGGCATGCTGAGCGTTAATGGCGAAACCCTGAAGGCTGGCGATGGTGCCGCCATCCGGGACGAAGATGAACTTGTCTTCACCGACGCAACCGAAGCCGAAGCTCTTGTTTTTGACATGGTCGCCTGAGCCGGTCTTCCGGTCCGACCCTTCAAAGGAAAACGAATATGTCGTCCCTTGAACACACCAAACCACGTCCGATTATCCCGGCCCTTGGCAATCTGTGGACTGCCCTTGAACCTCTTTCACCCGTGATCGTCCGCGTCACCACGGGTCTTCTTCTGGTCCCGCACGGTGCCCAGAAACTGTTTGGTGCCTTTGGTGGCTATGGCCTTGAAGGTACGGCTGGCTGGCTTGAAAGCATCGGCTTTGCCCCGGGCTTCCTGTTTGCCCTTCTGATCGGGCTTCTGGAATTCGTGGGCGGCCTGATGCTGACTGTGGGCCTTCTGACCCGCCCGGTAGCCGCCGCCGTGATTGCCTTTATGGCTGTTGCGGTCACCATTCATCTGCCCAACGGGTATGCATGGAACAATGCCGGGTTTGAAATGCCGGTCTTCTGGGGGCTGATGGCGCTTTCGGTCCTGATCCGTGGCGGCGGAAAATATTCGATCGATCGCAAGATTGGTATCGAATTCTGATCTTGCTCACCCTAACGCAACGATCTTCCCTCTTCCCTGAACAACGACTTCGGGCTGCCCTTACCGGCAGCCCTTTTTTTGTTTCCCTCCCTATATAGGGATATGTGGCTCTTCTCAACCGACGTAACATGCACACATAAAAGACTGCCAACTGAACCAGTATTTTGATCAACCGGTCTTCAGGAAACCATTACGGTCAGAGTTTGAGAAATGAACGCGATAAAATCCAATAGCCATAATGATATTGCCATTGCCGATGGCTTGCGTCGCTGTAAGGGTGACAATGCTTTTGGCAAACCGAACGCGCAGAAAAAGTTCCTGATCGTGGACGACAGTATCGAAGTCCGCTTCTCTATCCGTCGGATTTTGCGCAGCGGCGGAGCACAATCCGTCGATGTTGCAGAAAACGGTGAAACCGCACTTCAGATGATGGCGCAACTGTCGCGAAAACAGCAAAGCTATGACGTCATACTGATTGATTACATGATGCCCGGCATGTCGGGGATCGAAACGCTCTATGAAATCAAACGCCGACAAATCAAACATGCAGAAGGCACCCGCATGATCATGCTGACCGGCTTTTTTGATCCGGATATGGGTAAAGAAGCCGTATCGGTCGGAGCCGCATTTGTATTGTCAAAGCCCTGCGATGCTGCCAGCCTGATGGCAGCAATTGCCTGAACCCTTCCGCGAAGGAGCCGGGATGCCAGAAAGCGCTTCAATCATTTTCGTCGATGATGACCCCCATGTCCTCAGCGGATTACGCCGCCGTATCGTATCCAAACGCCCGAATTGGAAACTGCGGTTTTGCACCAGCGGCGCAGAAGCACTCGTAAATCTGGATCAGCATAGTGCAGATGTCATTGTTTCGGACATGCGCATGCCCGAGATGGACGGGGCAGAATTGCTTCGGTCTGTTGCCCGGAAATATCCGGATACCGCACGCATCCTTCTTTCCGGCTACGCCGATGAACAGGCTATCCAGACCGGTCTTGCGGCAACCCATCATTTCCTGATGAAACCCTGCAGCGATCAGGAAGTTATTCATGCCATCGAACGTGGCCTGATACTGCGCAACTATCTGCGAGACCCCCAGCTGATCAATATTCTGTACCGCATGCCTGCTGAACTTGTCTGGCCCCCGGTGTTTTACCGGCTTCATGCAATTCTGCAATATAAGGGACCACACAGTCAGAACGAACTACAGGAATTCTCCTTTGAAAATCCTGGTTTTATTATGCTGGTATGCGAAATGGCGCGGCGCGAAAAGCTGATCCTGCCAACAGAGGGTCCGGATCTCGTTACCCTGATTGACCTGTTCGGTCTTGAAACCATCAAGGCACTATGTGTCATTTGGACCTTGCATGGACAGCAAACCAGATTTGACCCTGACAATATCGACCAGCCAATAGATCGCTGCCTCATTCTGGGCAATATGGCGGCCGGGATCGCAAAACTTGAAGGCATGCCCTCAGAAACAATTGATCTGATTCGGGCAGCAGCATTGCTGTGTCATATCGGCCTGAATGTGATGGAGCATGTAATACCTGATCAGGTTGCTTTAAGCCGCAAGCAGGCCGACGACGATCAATGCGATATCATTTCCACTGAGATCGGCGAGATTGGAGTGTCTCATCCTGCCGTATCGGCATGCTTGGCCGCTCTCTGGGGTTTCAAGCACGAAATTGTCGAAAACATTGCTTTTCATCATCGCCCCGAAGCTGCGCCAACCCGTGACTCGCTGTCTCTTTTGATCGTTTATGCAGCTCAGCATTTTGCCCGCAAGTTTGGCAATGACCGTCATATCCGGGCGGCAAAATATGATCGCGCTTCGGGTTTCATCGCCCATTGTGATGCCCAGCAAAAATGGGCGAATTGGGAACGTCATTGTGCCCCACTTGGCGATAACCAAGCCTGACCAATCACCTTCCATTTCAGTCAAACGATACCGACGACCATGAACATCACGACCGGATGTCATAGAATTCATCGGTCGCGGTGTAATTCAATGCGCTATCATCATCAGTTGATCGAATACCGGGTTTCGGAATTCGAATAACGAATTCCGCCCCTTCGCCGTCCGGAGCGGAAAGGGTCAAGTCACCGTTAAAATCGTCCTGAATCAATTTCCGACATATCGGCAAACCCTGCCCCGTCCCAACGCCCCGTTCCTTGGTCGTGAAGAAATAATCGAAAATTCGATCTCGTAAATCCTCGGGAACACCACCGCCATTATCCCTTAATCGGATAAAAACATTCTCAGCGTCCGACGTGACATTCAGTTTGATTTTGCCGGAACGTTGCCCCGACTCGCGGATCGCCTGCGAAGCATTGACGATCAGGTTGATCAGGGCCTGTGACAAATGGTTCCGCCGCCCTTCAACTTCGGTGACGTCCGTATCATAGCTTTGTTCGAGTTCGGCAACATGTTTGACCTGATTACGCGTCAACGTTATCGCCGTTTCAATTTCCTCGGCGATGGAAATCCGTTCCACAGAGTCCGTTGTAGGATGGGCAAATTTCCGGATACCACGAACAATTTCCGCTATACGATCAAGCCCCTGAATACTCTCGCGGATCGCAAGCGGTATTTCTTCGGTCATAAAATCGATCCGTTCCGGCGCCAGTTCAAGACGAACAGACCCGTCACCTTCGTCTTTGCGGAGTGCATGAACGAAATCGTTAAAGCTGTCAGAGAGAAATTCAAGATTGTTCTGTATGTATTGGGCTGGGGTATTGATTTCATGTGCAACCCCACCAGCCAGCGTCCCCAAAGCATGCATTTTCGCGTAATCTGCAGCTTCTTCAATCACTTCCTGTTCCTGGCGTGCGCGTCTTGCATCGATATCAGCGGCAAATGCACGTTGACGGTGACGAATTACAAAGATCGCCAGACCAATCATCACGATCATCCCGGAAAAGAACAGATATGACAGAATCTCTATGTCGGACTTTACGCTCGCGATGTTACTTGCATTGTAGACTGACACAAAATTTGTTGTCCGCACCACCGCCTGCTGCAAGGGATCATCGATCGACACAAGTTCTTCGCGGATAAATTCCACCAATGCAGTCGCGTTCGATACGCCTTTAATCCGCTCATCAATCCGTGCGATCTTTTCATCAAGCATCGCAAGCAAATCGCCAACTTCCGGGATTTGGGCTAAAACCTGAAACCCTTCGCCCTGCTTGACCAATAGGGTTCTGCTAACAAAGATTTCATATTCCAGTAAAACCTTTTCAAGCTCATCCCTCTCAACAACGCCATCGGAACGGGCATACTCGATATACCGTTCGATTTCGAGGAACTGCCGCTGAATCTGGAAAACTGCCCATGCAAAATTTTCGCGATAGGCAAATTTCTCATCTTCGAGCTTTCTTACGATTGCGATCGAGAAAACCCCATAAAGAACAACGAACAGAGCCAAAATTGAAAAAATGGCCCTGTTCGATATTTTTGACAGAAAATTTCTAGTTTTGCCCATCAATCGACTTCACCTGCCAGACGGAATAAGACCAATAGGTATCAGTCTGGAAACGGGTATCGCTGTCATAGGGGAACACAACCCAAAACGGCCCTTTGTCACGTACCGACATTTCCGCATCATTCAGTCGATAAACCAGGATGGCATTGTCACGACGCAGGACACCAGCCGGAACCATGACGCTATAATCATTTAGCGCAGAAACGCGGACTGTATCGGCGGTGATGCCATAGGTATCGAACAGAACGTCGAAATCGACACCCTGAAATTTCTGAACACCATCCGTCCATGGGGTCGAGGTGTAAAACTCGGTGCTTGGCAGTTTGGTCAATTCATCAAACGAGACAGTCACCGTTTCACCGCCCGTGTTTGAGAGTATGAGCTTTCCGGCTGCTCGGGCGTTTTCCGTTGAGAGAAAACCGATGACACACAAAGCCATCGTAAATTTAATGATCGTTTTCATCATCATAGTTGTACTCCGAAACTGATTTACACATTGGTCACGCCAAAGGGTTACAACAATAGCTGGGCCGGAAAAAATGGCTGTATGGCCGGTTCATTTCGTAAAGATACTTGGAATATGTTCTTCAATCGGTTGTGGCATACCAAAAAGATATCCCTGCAATTCATCAACGCCATAACTTCTGAGACGAAGGGCTGTTGCCTCATTTTCAACGCCGGTGGCGACGACCGAATAATCAATCTGTCGGCATATCTGGACAATCCAAGAAATAAATCTGCCCGTATCGTCATTTCCCATCACCTGGCGGATCAATCGACGATCAAGTTTAACGCCAACAAAAAATTCGTGGCGCAGCAACTCCAACGCCCCTTTATCAGCCCCAAACCCATCAATAAAAATTCGTATTCCGCGATCTGAGAGAAACCTCGCGTTTTTTATAAAATTTTCGTCAATCTTGCCGAGCTGCATCTCATGAATTTCAAACGCGACTTCCAAACCATATTTCTGCATTTCAGCAACAAAGCCAGACAAAGCCTGAACGAACTGGCGGTTGCAAACCGAGGCGTAATCAAGATTAAGTGACAACAGGGCACCTGAACCCAGAATTTTGCGATAAACAGGCGCTGAATTAGTCGTCATATCCATCAAACACATCGTCAGACGATCCATGACAGGCTGATTTTGGCACTGCCTTATGATTTTCCCGATATCATAACCTTTATGCACATCAGACATTCGGCAAAGAACCTCGCCCCCCGTTCGCGAAAAGTCTTCGGCTCTGACACGGGGCTGGAACGCGGTTGTGACTGCGGATCGATCAAGAAGCTCATTCAACGTATCGGCAATGAGTTGATCAGCATGACTTTCTTTACGTTTGTCCTCAATCGTCTTGAAAAGCACTTCCTTGAAGGTCGCAATCGAAATCGGCTTTGTCAGAATTTTACTGACTTTTGCCAGACCGTTTGCTTCACGCATGGGAACTGCCGAAATATTTCCGGTTAGCAGAATCCTCGGAATATCGGGGGCGCACCGAAATGCACGTTTCAGAAAGCTGATTCCATCAATCGTCGGCATCACCAGATCAGCTACAATGATATTCACACCCGAACGATTTTTGGATAACCATTCAAGAGCTGCTTCACCATTGATATATTTGACTAAATTAAAGCTTCCGGACAAAGAACGGCATACCGAAGCCAGAAGATTCTCATCATCATCTACTATCAGAACCGTCGGAAGACCGGCTGCAGCAACGCTCATCTGAAACAACTCCGGTTATTACGAAACCTTAAAGATTCTGGGCACGAACGATCTTCACCAGTTCATACAGGTCTTGATATACCGAAGAATAATGTCAGGATGGACGCACCAATATCCCCATATGTGGAGTGTGCATGACAATGGTGTCGGATCAGCCTGTCCGCATTGCTTTTGTCGATGATGATGAAAACCTTCTGTCATCGCACCGGCGGAATTTCGCGCGTCTCGCCCCGCATTGGCAGGGATTGTATTTCAACAATCCGCAAACCGCGCTGGCAGAAATTTCTGGTGATCCCGATGTTACGGCGGCGATCCTTGACATTCACATGCCGATCATGACCGGGCTTGAGCTGGCGGCCAAGCTTCGAAATCTTCGAAGCGATCTGATCATCGTCATGTTGACCGGCTATGCCGATCTGCAATCAGCATTAACCGCGGTCAATGAATTCGGTGTATTTCGGTTCTACCCCAAACCTACCGCCCTGAAGACGGTTCTTGAGGGCATCGAAACCGAAATCGCCCGCAAACGCGGAGAGAGCCGCGATACAATCCCCGCGGCATTCCTGGATCTCTTTCATCTGGGGCTGATTGCAACCGATGACCGGCTTGCGATTTCACATATGAATGCACAGGCTGCGGAAATGCTACGCCGATCACCCGCCATGCAGGTTAATCCTGAAAACCGGCTTCTGATCGACAATGCCCCGGATGATCTGGATCGGTTTCTGCACCCCCCCGCCGGTCGTGTCCCTGCGATGCAACGCGGTTTCTCGCTTGATCATGAACAGGGTGCCCTTTCGGTTTTCCTGCGTCGTGTACGAAATGGTGCTGACAAGAAAGACAGTTTTGTGTTCATTCTGGTTGAACCTGAACGAATGGGGCCGCCAACAATTGATGATCTGATTGATGTGTTTGGTCTGACCCGGTCCGAGGCCAAACTGACACAAAAACTGGCAGAAGGAATGTCCCTTGATCAGGCCGCAGATCTGGTAGGTATTTCGCTAAGCTCGGCGCGCACCTATCTCAAAACGGTGTTTTCCAAAATCGGAGTTAACAGGCAGCCGCAATTAATGAAAACCGTGCTGTCGACCATCCCAGCCCTTCGCCGTTAAAGTGCGTTTTATTGGTCTGATGCCAATCGGAAACGCACCGAGAAGATCGCGCCGCTGTGATTTTCGGGTTCATCCAGCCCGATACGGGTATCGTGGCGCAAGGCGATTTCGCGCACGATAGACAGGCCAAGACCACATCCGTCTTCCCCGCCATCCGACACGCGATAGAACCGCTCGAACACATGCTTGCGATGTTCAAGCGCAATGCCCGGCCCGTCATCCTCCACCACCAGCTTGATGAATGCAGTGTTACCTGCCTCGGGCATTAACCGAACCGTGACCGAACTGCCTTCTGGGCAATAGGTCAACGCATTGTGGATCAGGTTCTTCAGCAATTCCTCGATCAGCGTCGCATCGCCCATGATCGGGGCCGCCCCGTCAATCCCTTCGTATCCGAGATCAATACCGCGTTCCAGTGCCTCGGGCACCTTGCTGCCCGTGACCGCGCGGGTGATCTCGCCCAGATCAATACGGACAAAGGGTCGTCCGGCCAGACCTTCGGGCGCGGACCGTGCAGATGCCAGCAACTGATTGGCAAGATGGGATGTCTGACGCGTTGATGCCGCCAGCTTTTCCATGACATCATGCAGCTTTTCCGGGTCCTTTTCACGCAGTCCCAGCTCGGCCTGGGTACGTAACGCTGCCAATGGTGTCCGCAACTGATGCGCGGCATCTGCGGTAAAGCGCTGCATGGTCGAAAGCGTATTTTCCAAGCGTTTCAGCAAATGGTTGATCGCCCCGACAAGGTGGCGCACTTCGGTTGGGACATCATGCAAAATCGGCCTCAGGTCCGAAGGCGATCTGCGGTTAAGTGCTTCTTCCAATCGCGCCAGCGGTTTAAGCCCCTGCCCGATCCCAAACCAGACAATAAGAGCCGCAATCAGGATCAGTCCGAATTGCCGGACAGCGGCACGTGCCAGAATATCCTCGCTCAGGCTTTCGCGTGTTCCGGTAGTTTCCGCGACCAGTACGTGAAAACGGGTCGCCATCCTTGCACTGGCAACATACCGCGATAACGCCCCGATCCGCACACGTTCACCGTTATATTCCGCGTCATAAAATACCGGCTCTTCAAGTAGTGGCATCAGTTTTTCGGGAACCGGTGGTAATTCCTCATAACCAGTTATGAATTCACCTTGTGCGGTACTGACCTGATAAAAAACCCGATCCTGTGCGGAGCTTGTCAGCATCTCAAGCGCGACATAAGGCACGTCAACCTCGATCTGGCCGCCAATCAGAACCACACGATCAGCAATTGCCAGTGCAGAACTCAGAAGCGCACGATCAAACGCCTGATTGGCGGAATGCACGGCATTGCTGCGCACCTCGAACAGCATCAGCGAACTGATCAGAAGCAACGGGATCAGAAGCCAGATCAGCAATCGTCGGCGAAGGGATGCGTTACGCCACTTCATGTTTTTTTCAGCAGATAGCCAAGGCCGCGGATGGTCTGGATTTTAACATCAGCCGTTTCGACGCGTTTGCGCAATCGACTGATATAAAGTTCGACCGCGTTTGCACTGATATCATCCTCAAATCCGGCAAGCTGGTCTGTAATCTGTTCCTTGGATAAGACATGCCCAAGCCGCAGCAACAGAATCTCAAGGATATTCAGTTCTCGCCTTGGAATTTCGATATCCTCGCCGTCAATCATCGCACGGCGGGCTACGGTATCATATGTCAGGCGGCCACAGGTGATCCGGGTATTATGCGTACCGGAATGGCGACGCATAAGGGCGCGCACACGCGCTTCAAGCTCGATCAGTTCAAACGGTTTTGCCAGATAATCATCCGCACCAAGATCAAGGCCGCGCACACGATCATCGATATCGTTGCGGGCCGTAAGGATCAACACCGCACTTTCTGACCCGCGATGACGCAACCGGCGTAGTATTTCAAGTCCGTCCATCCTGGGAAGGTTGAGATCAAGCACCACAAGACCGTATTCCTGTGTACGCAGAATTTCATCCGCTTCCTCGCCATCGGAAATCACATCAACCGCATAGCCCGCCAACTGCAAGGAGCGGGCGATGCCATCGGCAAGTGCTGCGTGATCTTCTACGACAAGGACTCTCATTGTATCGGGTCCGGTCCCCTGTTAAACCAGAAGGGTCTGGTACATATTGCCCGAACCACATGAATTTTCCAGATTTTGCCGGATCGGGAAAGCCTTGATATAATCATCTGGCATCACGCCTGCGCGTAAACGGTTAATGAGGGCCTGTAAGCAATGAACCTGCGCAGTACTATCATTATTGCAGTTTTCTGCGCAGCAATTTTCCGCGTTTTTCCCGCGTCTGCCGAGTTGTTTGTTTTTCCTGCACAGCAAAATGTAGGTCCCGGCGACCCGGAACAGAACCTGTTATCGGAAAGTCGAACTGTCGTCATTTATGGATCGGCCGACATCGAGGCCTTTCGCCCTGTGATTGATGGCTTCCAGCAAAGTAACCCCGAAATTCGCGTCGAATATCATCAGCTGCAAACGCTGGAAATGTATCACCAGACCCTGGCGGAGCATGAAGCCGGAGAACCAAACGCCGATCTGGTGATCAGTTCTTCGATGGACTTGCAGATGAAACTGGCGAATGACGGTTATGCCATTTCCCATCAAAGCGATCAGACCCGCGCTTTGCCAAACTGGGCGCGCTGGCGCAACGAAGCATTTGCCGTCACGCAAGAACCCGCCGTAATGGCGTATAATCGGCAGTTCTTTCGCGAAAACAATCTCGAACCTCCAAGAACACGTAACGACCTCATCCGGCTTCTGAACGATCATGACGATCTGCTCAGCGAAAAAGTCACGACCTATGATATCGAGCGCAGCGGGGTTGGCTTCCTGTTTCTGGCACGCGATGAACGCTTTTTTTCGGGGATATGGGATTTTGTCCGCACACTGGGGCAGGCAAGGGTAAAACTGTATTCCAACACATCCCCGATGCTTGAAAAAATCGCCGACGGTCAGTTGGTCCTAGGATACAATTTGCTGGGATCATATGCAGAAACATTCAGTCACCGAAACCCCAATCTTGGGGTGATCCTGCCTGATGATTTCATCGTTGTTTATTCCCGTATCGCCATCATTCCGCGCGGCGCGCGCAACCCGGAAACTGGCGGCAGATTCCTTGACTATATCCTTTCTATCGAAGGCCAGAGCATCCTGCAGGATGAAGGGAATTTTAACCCGGTCCGCCCCGATGTCCCACCCAGCCCGTTTTCGTCGCTGATTTTTGACCGCTACGGCGAACGGGTCCGATCATTCCCTGTAGGGCCCGGGCTTCTGGTTTATCTCGATCAGGCAAAACGCCAGCGGTTTTTAAGCCGCTGGCAGGATGCATTGCTTAATCGCCGGTAAAAATTTTGTATCGGCCGGAATAAAATACCATGCGGCGGTGTCTTGCTTGATGAAGGCGGATTTTCGATCCGTCCCTGTTCCAAGGAGGAATTCATGAAGAAGCTTATGATCGCTGCCGGCCTGTTCACTGTGATGTCCCTACCGCTTTCGACCGTCGCCCTTGCTGCTCCCGATACCATGACCGTTGAAACCGGCATTGGCCCGGTACTTGCCGGTGGAAATGGCATGACCCTTTACACTTTTCGCAAGGACACGGACGGACAATCGAATTGCTATGATGCCTGCGCAAGTGCTTGGCCGCCCTTTATTGCCAAAGCCGGTGCAACTGCGGATGGCAACTTCGGCCTGATCCAGCGTAAAACCGGCGAAATGCAATGGGCCAAAGACGGAAAACCGCTCTATTTCTGGGTCAAAGACACTAAAAAAGGCGACACAACGGGTCATGGCTTCAAGGATATCTGGGATGCTGCCCGTCCTTAAGCGACCAATCCGTAACAGGTCTGATTGCAATTTGTTTTGCAAGTCTTCCGGGGCAGTACGAAATTCGTTTCGTGCTGCCCGGAGGATAATGTGATGTCGCGACAGAGTCAGGCGATGCTTGATCTGATCCCGCAATTGCGCCGCTATGCGCGCAGCCTGACCCGATCATCGCACGATGCCGAAGACCTGTTGCAGGACTGCCTGACAAATGCTGTGGAAAACGAGGCATCCTGGCGCGGCACCAATCTGCGCGCATGGATGACACGGATCATGACCAATCTGAATTACAATAACCTGCGCAAAAACCGCCGCACCCCGCCACATGTCCCAATCAATACCACCGACAGCGATCCGGGTCTGCAAAGTCCCAATCTGACTGTCGAACATTATGCCTTTCGCGAGGCAGTGGAAAAACTGCCGACCGATCAGCGATCTGTATTGATGCTGGTGGCGATTGAAGGATACAGCTATGGCGAAACTGCAGAGATTCTTGACATACCGGTAGGCACGGTAATGTCACGCCTGTCACGTGCCCGTCACTTCCTTGCCAAACAGCTTTCCGGCAACAATATTGTTGAACTACGGAGTTCCAGATGAACGATAGGAACAACACATCCGTAACCGAAAATGATCTTCATGCGTGGGTCGACAACCAATTATCTGATGAACGTCGACAGACTGTCGACGACTGGCTTGAAACCCACCCTGAAGACCGGCAAAAGGTTGAAACCTGGCGCAGACAAAATGTAATTCTTAGGGATCTGTTCCCCGAACCTGATGCATATCTGGGACTTCCCCTATCACGACGTCGCGCATCAACAACAGAACATCATCGCACAATCTGGCGCAACCTTGCTGCGGCTTTGATCCTGTTTATCGCCGGAGGGGCCAGCGCGCTTTTGGGACAAAAAATCATTGGCCCAACCAGCCGTGAAGCCTCCTATATCGACATCCTTCAAAAGGCATCACGTGACGGATATGGAATTTATGCCAGCGAAGTTCGCCATCCGGTAGAAGTCTACGCCAATGAAAAGGATCATCTGGTCACGTGGCTAGGCAAACGTCTTGGCATGTCGATGACGGCGCCTGATCTGGAAACACAGGGTTTCGAACTCGTTGGTGGGCGATTGGTGCCCTTTGATGGCAAACCCGGTGCGCTTTTGATGTATCAGGATGGCAGTGGTGCAAGACTGACCGTAATGATCGCACGTGATCCTGATAATGGATCAACGGCATTTCGCTATGATCAGAAAGGGTCTATCGGCACCTTTTACTGGGTCGATCAGGGGATCGGTTATGCCTTAAGTGGCGAATTTGATCGGGATCTTCTGGAAAGTGCTGCGCGCAGCATCTACGCGCAGCTGCCGACCTGAAACCTTACTGATCGCCGACATCTTTCGGGAACGGGCGGCGTTCCGGACCGTCATAATTCCAGATCAGACGACGCGGAATTGGCCCCTTGTTGCGCCCCCCCTGATTGGTTTGTTCCCAGGCATGAGCGAGTATCCCAACCGAACGGGACAAACAGAACAAGCCCCGTGCAAGAGGTGCTGCAAATCCAAGCTCGGCATATATCACCGCCGTCGCACCGTCGATATTCATCGGGATGCGTTTGCCTTTGCGTTGCAGAAGGGTTTCCTCGATCTGACTGGCGATCTGTCCAAAGCGCCCGGAAACGATGCCCTCCGCAGCCGCCTTTTCAACAAGCGACAATAAACGCGGGGCACGCGGATCAAGCGGATGGAAACGATGCCCAAATCCCGGAATATGTTTGCCATGTTCGGCAATCTGATGATCCAGACCAGCAGCTGTCGCATCGGCCAGGCTTGCGCCGCTATCCATGCGCGCGGCAATATCGTGGTAAAGTCCGACAGCCTGTTCGCCCGCCCCACCATGAACATCACCCAGAACATTTACAGCACTGGCCATCGCGTTATTCAACCCGACCCCGCAGGTCGCAGCCATTCGCGCGATTGCGATACTCGGTGCCTGCGGGCCATGATCGACTGCCGCGACAAGCGCGGCCTCAAGCAAGGCTGCCTGTCCCTTTGATGGTAACTCACCGCGCGTCATCAACCAAATCATACCGGGGAAACTGATATTGCCGATCAGATCCTCAATGGCGTAACCGCTGAAATGGATTTTCCCCGGTTCCATATCGATGATGGATGTTTTCCACCAGTCGCTGACTTCGTTTTCAATGTCTTTTACAGTTTTATCGCTCATAGCACGCCCTCGGCTTTCAAGGTGGCGACCTCCTCGGCGGAAAGACCAAGAGTGGCCAGAATGGTTTCGTTGTCCTGTCCCAGAACCGGTGGTGGCGCATTAACCGAAGGCGCGTCGCCATTCATCTTGATACCGGTACGCAGAATGCGGATGTCACGTTCGGCACGCGGTACATCGGTAAAATCGGCAAGCATCCCGCGATCGGCAATTTGCGGCAGCGAAAGTGCCTGCGGCACGGTCAAAACCGCGCCTGCCGGTACGCCAGCGGCGTTGAATTTTGAAACCCAGTGATCTGTTGGACGGGTTACGAGTATTCCTTCAAGCAGATCGCTTAGTTCCCTGCGATGCGACAGGCGTTCCGTTCGGGTAATGAAACGCGGATCGATTTTCAGGTCTGGCAATTCCAGAACATCACAAACGGCTTCAAACTGTTCCTGTTTGTTTGCTGCAATGTTGATCTTGCCATCCTGTGTGCGGAAAGTACCCGACGGCGAGGATGTGAAATTATCGTTTCCGTTGGCTGTTGGCTGTTTCCCGGCGATCAGGAAATTCGACACCACCCACCCCATGGTGGCAATTACGGATTCCAGCATCGAAATATCGATAAAACTGCCCTTGCCTTCATTGCTTCCCATGGCACGCCCGGCAAGTGCCGCTGTGATTGCGTATGCGGCGGTAAGGCCCCCTATCGTGTCAGCCATCGGATATCCGACACGATAGGTTTCCTTATCTTCTTCGCCGGTGATTGTCATAATGCCCGAAAGCCCCTGCACGATCTGGTCATAGGCAGGCAGCTTTTTCATCGGTCCGGTTTGCCCGAAACCCGAAATCGCACAGTAAACCAGCGCCGGATTTACCCTCGACAGCACATCATAGCCAAGGTCAAGCCGATCCATCACGCCGGGTCGGAAATTTTCGACAACGACATCCGCCTTCGCGACCAGCTTTTTGAGTATTTCCTTACCGCGCGGATCCTTGAGGTTCAACGTGACGGATCGTTTCCCGGCATTCTGCGCCATGAACGAAACACCCATCAGCTTTTCATTCAATCCCTGATCCGCGCCCAATTGACGTGCAAGGTCCCCCCGACCGGGTGCTTCGACTTTGATGACATCAGCCCCCAGATGGGCAAGCTGATGGCAGCAAAACGGACCCGCCAGAACGTTGGTCAGGTCCAGAACGGTAATACCGGCAAGTGGTTTGGTCGTATCCATGACATTTCCTTAAATTCTGTCTGGTAGAATTTTGTTCTATTATATAGAATTTTGACCAATCACAAAACGCCCAATGACATTGCATCGGGTCCAACCGCCACACGGAAATCGGATTAATCATGTCAGAACAGAATGTTAGCGCGGTTGAACGTGCCCTGGTCATTCTTGATGCTTTTACAGATCGCGACGCCGATCTTTCGCTCAAGGACCTTGCTGAACGCACGGGGATGTATAAAAGCACGATCACCCGATTGGCTGGAACGCTGGAGTCGCGGGGGTTTCTGGCAATATCGGGGCGTGGACGTTACCGGCTGGGACCAGCATTGTGGCGTCTGGGGTCAATATATCGTCGTTCATTTCGTATGGATGACGTAGTTCGACCACATCTGTCGGCGCTTGTTTTGGCCAGCGGCGAAACAGCCTCTTTTTATGTGCCCGAAGGAGAAAACCGCCTGTGCCTGTTTCGCGAAAATTCCCCCAGCAGCCTGCGCCACCATCTGGAAGAAGGTGCGATACTCCCCTGTGATCGTGGCGCGGCCGGGCACGTGATACGCGCATGGGGTAATGGCGTCGATGATCATGCAATTGACGTTCTTGAAGCCGGTTTTTCCCAAAGCGAAGGCGAACGTGATCCGGATATATCAGCAATCGCAGTACCCGTTCTGGACCGGCAGAACAGGCTGCTTGGTGTTTTGACTCTTTCGGGACCGGTCAGCCGGTTCAATCAATCGAAACGCAAGGAAGCACTTCTTTTCCTGAAGAAACATGCCCTTGAGTGTGGACGAGCATTGTCGGCATAAACCGTTTTCCGCAGCGGCTTTTGCCGCATGATCATAAATGCTGTGAACTTTTTTCACTCTGTTTGGTGCGATGACAGGTTGGTGACAGGTTTGCCTGTTACCGTCTTCGCGCTGCCGATCCGTCAGGTCGAATGATCTGATATAAGGACAATCAAAAAGGATCATCGGCAAGGGAGGCCTTCAGCTGTTTGTTGTCATGGGGTACCGGCATGTCGCCGGAATGCAAGCGCAGCCAGACCTTCATTGCAGATGCCTTGTCCTGAACTGATCGGCCTGCCGCCAATCGGCGGCCAGGGAAGGTTTTTGTGTCTGGAGGAGACGACAACATGACGAAGCTGACGATGTTCTCACGTCGCGGATTCTTGGCTGCAGCAACTGCTGTTGCCGTTTCAACTGCTGCATTTGGCGCCTTTGATGCCAAAGCGCAGGAAGTTAATGATATCCACTTCATCGTTCCGGGTGGTGCCGGCGGTGGCTGGGACAGCACTGCACGTGGTACCGGTGAAGCCCTGACCAAATCTGGTCTGGTCGGTACGGCGTCTTATGAAAACATGTCTGGCGGCGGTGGTGGTAAAGCCATTGCCTACATGATCGAAGCTGCAGATCGCCTCGACAACACCCTGATGGTCAACTCCACCCCGATCATCATCCGTTCTTTGACCGGCGTATTCCCGCAGTCGTTCCGTGACCTGACCCCGATTGCCGGTGTTGTTGCTGAATATGCCGCGTTTGGCGTTCCGGCTGATAGCCCTTACAAATCCTTTACCGATGTTGTCGAAGCGATCAAAGCTGATCCGAGCTCGGTCAAGTTTGGTGGCGGTTCGGTCCGCGGCGGTATGGATCACATTGTTGCGGCCTATGCTGTTCAGCAGGGCGGCGGTGATGCCAAACAGGTGAAATACATTCCTTACGACGCTGGTGGCAAAGCAATTGCCGGTCTCCTGTCGGGTGAAACCGAAGTTATTTCGACCGGTCTTGGCGAACTTCTTGAACTGCACAAAGCAGGTCAGATTCGTATTCTGGCTGTGACCTCGACCGATCGGATCGAAGTTGCTCCGGACGTTCCTTCGCTGGGTGAGCTTGGCATTAATGCTGAATTCATCAACTGGCGTGGTTATTTCGGTTCCCCGGCTCTTTCGGCTGAAAAGGCGGACGAATACGCCAAGATTCTGAAAGACGTTCAGGCAACCGAAGAATGGGAAGTCGTTCGCAAGCGTAACGGCTGGGAAAAGTTCTACAAGCCGCGTGCCGAGTTTTCCGCGTTCATGGAAAATCAGGAAAAAACGGTTGGCGATCTGATGCGTGAACTTGGCTTCCTGAAATAAGCCATCCCGACCTGCAATAAAAAAGACCTCTGAAGGAAACCACGCCATGTCCATCAATCGTGACAAGTTCGGCGCACTGCTCTTTTTGTGCCTTGCGCTGATCTATGGCTATTATGTTCGCGATATCCCGCTTCTGTTCGGTGACGAAGATGCCCCGTTCAATGCCCGGACCCTCCCTAATGCCGTGGCGTGGGTACTGGGTGTGGTTTCCTTCGTCCAACTGGTACTGCCGGCCAATCGAGAGGCCGGCAGCCTCCTTGCCGCATTCCGCGGCATGAAATGGAAACCGGTCATCATGCTTGCCGCATTGATGATCTTCTATGGCCTGACCATTCGCTATCTCGGCTTCCTGATCTCGACCACCATCTTCCTGATGGGCGGTTTTGCCGTTCTTGGCGAACGCCGCATCAAGGTCCTGCTGGGTGCAGCCGTACCTGTCGTTTTCGTGTTCTGGTTCCTGCTGTCCCAGTTGATGGGGATTTATCTGGCACCGGGCGACATCTTCGAAATGCTGGGCTAAGGCGAAAGAAATGCTTGAAGGAATTTTCTCCGGTCTTTCGACCGCGGTCATGCCGATCAACCTTCTGATGGTTGTTGTCGGTTGTTTTGCCGGTACCTTTATCGGCATGTTGCCTGGTCTCGGTCCGATCACGGCCATTGCGCTGATGATCCCGATCACCTATGGCTTTGATCCCTCTACTGGCCTGATCCTTATGGCTGGTGTGTATTACGGCGCGATTTTTGGCGGGTCGACATCATCAATCCTGATCAATGCGCCCGGCGTTGCCGGAACCGTTGCCACGGCGTTTGACGGTTACCCGATGGCTCAGCAGGGCCATGCCGGCAAGGCACTTGCCATCGCGGCCTATTCTTCCTTCTCTGGGGGCACGATCGCTGCCATCTTCCTTCTGGTTGCAGCACCGGCACTGGCTTCGGTTTCGCTGTCCTTCCAGTCGGCTGATTACTTTGCATTGATGGTTCTGGGCCTGACTGCCGTTTCCGCGTTCGCCGGAAAGGGACAGGTTCTGAAGGCAATCACGATGACCCTGTTTGGCATCATGCTATCAACCATCGGCACCGATCCGGCGGCTGGCGTTGCGCGCTTCACCTTTGGCAGCATGGACCTTGTCGACGGCATCAGCTTCCTGTTGCTGGCGATGTCGACATTTGCCCTGTCCGAAGCCCTTCTGCAGATTCTGCGTCCGACCAAGGATACCCGTACTGACGAACAAAAAGCACTTAGAAACCTCGGCTCCATGAAGCTGACGAAGGAAGAGGTCAAAATCATGACCCCGGTCATCGCCCGCTCCTCGGTGCTTGGTTTCTTCACCGGCGTTCTTCCGGGTGCCGGTGCAACGATCGCGTCCTTCCTTGCCTATGGCCTTGAACGCAACCTGGCCAGTGCCAAGGAAAAGCTCAAGTTTGGCAAGGGATCAATCCGTGGTCTCACAGCTCCGGAAACGGCAAACAACGCGGCATGTTCCGGTTCGTTCGTCCCGCTTCTAACACTTGGTATCCCGGGTTCGGGGACCACTGCCGTGATGATGGGTGCGCTGATTTCTTATGGTGTTCAGCCAGGTCCGCGTCTGTTCGTCGAACAGCCTGACGTGTTCTGGTCGGTCATCATTTCGATGTATATCGGCAATATCGTTCTGCTGGTTCTGAACCTGCCGCTGATCCCGTACATCTCGCGTTTGCTGGCACTGCCGCAACAGTTGCTGGTTCCGTTCGTCCTGTTCTTCTCGCTGATCGGTGTTTATCTGGTGACGTTTAACACCATGGATATTCACATGATGGTCTTGGCCGCGGCAATTGCTATTGGCCTGCGCCTGTTGAACTATCCGATGGCACCCATGCTGCTGGGCTTCATCCTGGGCGAAATGATGGAAGAAAACCTGCGTCGCGCATTGATGATCAGTGATGGTTCGATTTCCTTCCTTTGGGAACGCCCGATTACGCTTATAATCCTGTTGATCAGCATTGCCTTCCTGTTGGCACCGCTTGTCGGGAACACCCGTCAGTGGTTGCGCAACCGCAAGGCCGTTCCGAACGACGGCGAAATGTAAGACCAAATATCTTCGACGCGAAGGATACAAAAGCGATGCGTTTTCTCGATAATCTTTCAATCGGCCCGAAAACCCTTTTGGTTCCTGTTTTTCTGATGGTTGTGATCATTGCGATGGGTATCGCAACGGTTCTGACATTGGAAAGCGAAAAGGAAACGCTGAACAACCTTCGCGTCGAAGCTTATGAACGCCGTTCCGATGCGCTGACACTCAGTGACGCGCTGAACGAAGCGCACGGAAGCCTTTTCCGGATTCTGACGTGGGATTCCAACGGCGTTAATGCCGCCGCTGTTCCCGAACTTCGCGAAAAGGCCGGTAATCTGTCTACCGAACTGGCCCCGCTTGCCGAACGTCTGGCAGAAGTCGGCGGCGATGAATTTACCACCGCCTACGACACCTATATGAACGAAGTCGATCAGTTCCTGATCGAAAGCGAGATGAATATCTATGGCGCGCTTGAGGTTATTGCGCGTGCCGATGAGTCCTTCCGCGCACTGCAAGTACCGTTGCAGAAAATTCTCGCGCAGTCTCAGGAAGTTGCCACCACATCATTTGGCAACGCCCAAGCGCAGGCCGAAACACTTCAGAAGGTCTTCGTCATTGTCGCGATTGTCGTGATCTTTGTCGCGGCAGTCGTTTCAGTTTTTGTTTCACGCCGTATTTCGCGCCCGATGACCGATCTTGCGCAACTGATCGAACAGATTTCCAAGGGTGACCTTGATGTGGAAATTCGTGGTGTGCAGCGCCGTGACGAGATTGGCGTGGTTGCGCGCTCGGTAACCGTTCTTCGCGATCAGTCAAAAGAAGCCGAAACACTGCGTCATGAACGCGAACGCGTGCGAAAGATAGAACGCGAACGCCAGCTTGAACTGGTTAAGGCAACCGACAATTTCCAGCGTGCCGTCCAGGAAGCTCTTGGCGGATTTGACCGTGAATTCGGGTCACTGAACGGCTCGGCCAACGACATGGAACAGATTGCGACATCGGCCACCGCACGTGCTGCTGATGCCAACCATCATTCCGAAGCTGTCCTGCATCATATCGAGGCCGTATCACAAACCACCGCCAGCCTGTCAGAGGCCATCGGCGAAATTGGCCAGCAGGCACAGAAATCAGCCGAAGTTGCCGGACGCGCCCGCACTGAGAGTGAACATTCCCGCGCCCTGTTTGAACAGCTGACCGAAGCAACCCAGCGAATTGGTGATATTGTTACGCTGATCGAAGACATCGCCAACCAGACAAACCTTCTGGCATTGAACGCAACGATCGAGGCAGCACGTGCCGGTGACGCAGGCAAAGGCTTTGCCGTTGTCGCAGGCGAGGTTAAAAACCTTGCATCGCAAACCGCCCGCGCGACCGAGGATATTTCGGCACAGGTCGAAGAAATCCGCGGTCTGACGGACAATGTTGTCAGTGCTCTTGAATCCGTTGCCAATGTTATTGGTGAAGTTGATCAATCAGCCGCGGCCATTGCGGCGGCGGTGGAAGAACAACAAGCCTCGACCAATGGCATATCGACCAGCATCCATGATGCCAATGGTGGCATGCGGACGGTTGCCGATGCAGTTGGTGCATTGGATACGGAAACCGCCCGCGTTCACACCGGATCGGAAAACGTTTCGCGTGCGACAAACACCCTGAATGCCGAAGCTGCCCGCCTGCGTGATGCGATCGACGGCTTCCTTGACCAGATCAACAAGAACAAGGCCGAGGCATAATAATGAGCGTCCCGCCGGAAAGGCCCGCAGACGACAGTTGGATCAACCGCCTTTCCAGCAGCCTCACCCCGAAATTTTTCAAAAACCTGTTTGTGGCACTTGGCATAGGGCTTGTGGGCGGATTGATCGCATACGGCATCAATATGCCGCTTGCCTGGATGATGGGGCCAATGCTCGCGACATTTGTCGCCAGCCTGCTGCGTGTCCGCATGGGTATCCCGATGCGATTTCGCTCCGTTATTCTGGGTGTGATCGGCGTATTTCTCGGGGCATCCTTTACCCCAGATACCCTTGATCAGGCGGCCCGATGGCCGATCAGTATGATTGCGGTTCTGCTTTACGTTCCGATCATCACGCTTGTTGTTACCTGGTTTTACAGCAAGGTCGCAAAACTCGATCCGGCAACGGCTTTGTTTTCAGCCACACCGGGCGGTTTGACGCCAATGGTGGTTCTGGGTGCCGCCGCAGGCGGCAATGAACAGGAAATCGCCCTCACACAGGGTTTGCGCGTTCTGCTTCTGGTCATGTCAGCACCATTGATCGTCCTTATGATCACCGGTGTCGTCGCAAGTGGTCATGGCGATAGCGAAGCCATCCAGATGACGTTGTCCGAGGGACTGATCACGGCATTCTGTGCGATTGCAACCGTCCTGGTTTTCCGAAAAATCGGCATTCCCGCCGCCGAAATGACCGGCGCCATGATGGCCAGCATGGTTTTGCATGTAACCGGTCTTGTGGAGGGCAATCTGCCCGGATGGTTGTTGGCCGGAAGCCTTCTGATCCTCGGCTCGGCAATTGGCAGTCGCTTCGCCGGGGTAAAGCTTTCCTTCCTCGCCCGTCTTGCAGGTTATTCGATCTTTGCCACTGCGCTGATCCTTGCCTTCACCGGCGGAGTGGCCTGGTTTGTTTCTGACTGGCTGGATCTTGATTATATTGCTGTTCTGCTCGCCTTCGCACCGGGTGGCGTTGCGGAAATGTCCCTTATCGCGCTAGCGCTGAATGTCGAACCAAGCTTTGTTGCTTTCCATCATATCGTCCGCATTTTCGAGATCGTATTGCTGGCACCAATCATGGCAAAGTGGTTCGAACGATATCGTCAAAAGCGTTTAAACAACCTTTAGTTATAAAGCGTTGGCGTCTTACGATTAATTCGCTAATCTTTTCCTGCACATTCCGGGCGGGGAACAGAAAATGCAAACGAGGCTTTCGGGGCGGAGCTCGCAAACATTCGGCTTACACGGCCAAAGTCCTTTGCCGAAACGGCTCTTTGATCTTTCAGTTGCCACAACCTTACTTATCGCGGCCCTGCCTTTACTATTTATGATAGCGATAGCCCTGAAATGCGATCATCGTGGCCCCGTATTTTTCAAACAGGTTCGCATCGGGTATCTTGGCAGGCCTTTCAATATTTATAAGTTCTGCACTCTTTGGGGTTCGATACGCCCGGAAGGCACACCTCTGCCACCGACAAAATTCTGTAATTTCATTCGGCGCTGGGGTCTGGACGAGCTGCCGCAGCTTTTCAATATCGTTCGTGGTGATATGTCACTTGTCGGGCCACGCCCGCATACACCAGCGGACAATCACGATTTCGCCCGGCACTTTGCGCTTTATAATGCACGCCATCAGGTGCCACCTGGCATCACAGGTCTGGCCCAGATCAATGGTTGGCGCGGCCCAATTCAGTCCAGTTTTGATCTGAAAAGCCGCCTTGACTGTGATCTTCTCTATATCAACCAGCAATCTTTGACATCTGACATACTTATTTTGATCTGCACAATCACGCGCCCTTGGTACTGGGTGAATGGCCCTAAGCGCACATCCCCTGAAACACTGTCATCATGTCGTACCGAATGAAAAACGCTGGCTTTAAGACTGCTTCACTATGTTGCAGCATTCTGCTGGCCAACTGTTTCAATCCTATGGCTTTTGCAAAGTCTGAACCGACACAAAAGAACAGGCGAGATACAACAATTCAGCTTGGCCTTTTTGATTTGGTGCCATCGCTATCGGTGACAGAGGAATTCAACGACAATATTTTTCTGTCCGATAGCTACCAAAAGTCCGACACCATTAGCCGGGTAGTACCTGCTTTAACCTTGCAATCAAATTGGCAACGGACCCGCTTACGGCTTGAAGCTCTTGGTGATACTGGGTTTTACGCCAAATCAGGCGAAGATGATTATCTGGATGGCGAACTTGGTGTTTCCGCCGGATCGGATATCGGCCCGGCATTTGCTGTTGATGGCGATTTCCGTATCGCCAAAGGTCACGAAGATCGCGGCGGTGATGATATTCCGACCGGTGCCAGCGAACCCGTCACCTATGACGAGAAAAATACTGAAATTGCCCTTCGCTATTTTGCCGGTGATGTCCACTACCATGCCGCCATAGCCTTTCGACAGCTTGATTTTGACGATACCGCGCTCACCAATGGGGGCATTGCCAATAATGATGATCGGGATCGGACTGAATTGCGGCTGATCATGCGGGCTTCTTATCAACTGGGACCAGGCCGCAAAGCTTATGGCGAGACCACCTTTAACCAGCGAGAATATGAAAATACCCCCGACGATCAGGGAATTTTTCGCAATTCAAACGGTTACCGATTGCTGGGCGGCATGACATTTGACCTTACCGATTTAATTAAGGCCGATCTCGGGGCTGGATGGATGTCGCAAATTTATGAGGATTCCCGTTTGCAAAATAACGAAGGATTTTCACTTCGTGCCGCAACAACATGGAATATTACACGCATGACTGCGTTGGATTTCCGTGCCAAACGCGAAATCGGGGAAACCACCGTTACCGGTGCCAGCGGAATTATCGGTGAAAGCTTCGATGCCGGTATTGAACATGAACTGCGCCGCTGGCTAAGCATCCGCCTTAACGCTGGCTATCAGCAGGATCGGTTTGAGGGGGCTGGACGTACTGACAAATTAATGCGCTTTGGCGGGGGCGTGCGTTATGAACTCAACCGTTTTACGGAACTGGATGGTTCCTGGCGATATGACCAGCGTAAATCAAACGAAACCGGCCATGATTATCGCCGCAATCGCGCTTTGCTGACGCTTCGGTTGAAAATGTGATGTCATGAAAAACATAATTCTGACTGCAATCCTTTTGTTCGCGGTTTCAGGTGGCGTTCATGCCCAGACCGTCTACACGATTGATAGCGGAGACAAGCTGCGTATCACGGTTTTCGACGAGGAATCTCTTTCAGGTGATTTCTCGGTCGGTGCAGACGGATCCGTCACTCTGCCCCTGATCGGAACGGTTACCTTGCGCGACCTCACGCCACAAGCCGCACAGCAAACCATCGCCAACGTCCTTGCAGACGGTTATCTACGCCATCCCGTTGTATCCATTGATGTTCTTCATTTCCGCCCCGTCTATATTATTGGCGAAGTCAATGAGCCCGGTGAGTACGGGTATGCTTCAGGAATGAACGTATTGAATGCCGTCGCACTTGGTGGCGGTTACACTTATCGCGCCGATCAGGATGACATCATTATCATGCGTGGCCGCGACGATAATCGCGTCGAGATTCAGGCCAACGAGCAAAGCATTGTATTGCCTGGTGATATTATTCACATCACGGAACGGTATTTTTAAATCTCGTTGTAAGCGAATAAGCGATCAATCTAATTGGAACGATTTCAAAAGATTGACGAAAAAATCTGTTTCAAGGTGAACCCCATCTTTACGGGCCGGTTTAACCATGATGAAATCCGGTCACGCGCAAAAGCGCCCCACCAAGACAATGCGCATCTCAGGGAGCCCCGAATGTCGAATACTGCGGAAATGCGTCACGGCGGACGCATACTGGTCGATCAACTTGCCCTTCATGGCTGCGAACGGGTTTATCTTGTTCCCGGTGAGAGCTATCTGGCTGTTCTCGATGGCCTGGTCGACCATCCCGATATAGAACCAATCATCTGCCGCCAGGAAGGCGGTGCCGCCATTATGGCCGAGGCGCACGGCAAACTGACCGGAAAACCCGGCATCTGCATGGTCACGCGCGGTCCAGGTGCAACCAATGCGTCGGCGGGCGTGCATGTCGCCCATCAGGACAGCACCCCGATGATCCTTCTGGTCGGTCAGATCGGGCGTGACATGCTTGATCGCGAAGCCTTTCAGGAAGTCGACTATCGCAAGATGTTCGAACCGCTTTGCAAGTGGGTTGCCCAGATCGACGACATCAACCGCATCCCGGAATATATCAGCCACGCCTATCATATCTCGACATCCGGTCGCCCCGGACCAGTCGTCCTTGCACTGCCGGAAGATATGCTATCATCTGCCGCCGATGTTGCCGATGCAAAACCCTATGTCCCGATCGAAGCCAAAACTGCGCCCGAAGATGTCGCCCGGTTCCGCGGTGCGCTAGCAGATGCGAAACAGCCGATCATGATCGTTGGCGGTGGTGGATGGACCGCAGAAACCACCGAAAACCTTAAGTCGTTTGCAAAACGAAACAATGTTGCGATCGCCACCAGTTTCCGCTGTCAGGATTACATCCCGAACACGCACAGCCATTTCATTGGCGATGTCGGTATCGGGATCAATCCGGAACTGGCGCAATTCATTCGCGAAAGCGACCTTGTGATCCTTGTCGGGTCGCGCATGGGGGAAATGACCAGTAGCGGTTACAGCCTGCTTGAAATTCCCTGCCCGAAACAGAAACTGATTCATGTTTACGCAGGCCCCGATGAACTGGGCCGTGTTTATCGCCCTGATATCGCAATCAATGCGTCCCAACGGTCCTTTATCCGTGCGATTGCTATGATGGAACCAGTGGACGGAAGCGGCCGTGAAGAGCAGATTGAAACGGCCCACACTTCATATCTGAAATTCTCGACCCCGCTTGATACGCCGGGTGACGTGAAAATGGCACATGTCGTTGCGCAACTTCGCGAAATGCTACCCGAAGACGCAATTGTGACCAACGGGGCTGGCAACTATGCCGCCTTCCTGCACCGCTTCTTCCGGTATGGCAAATATCGCACCGAACTCGCACCGACTTCGGGTTCGATGGGCTATGGCCTTCCGGCATCTGTGGCCGCCAAGCTGACCCATCCGGATCGCCCATCGATCTGTCTTGCCGGTGACGGATGCTTTTTGATGCACGGCCAGGAATTCGCAACGGCGGTTCAGTACGGTGTCAACATCATCGTGATCGTGGTCAATAACGGCATGTTCGGTACCATCCGCATGCATCAGGAACGCAATTATCCCGGTCGCGTTTCCGGCACCCAGCTGCACAACCCGGATTTTGCAGCCTACGCTGTCGCTTTTGGCGGACATGGCGAAACCGTTACCAAGACCGAACATTTCGGACCGGCTTTTGAACGTGCCATGAATTCAGGAAAACCGTCGATTATTGAGGTGCAGGTTGATCCGCAGGCCTTAACCCCGATCAAGACACTGGATCAAATTCGCGCGGGCAGCTGATCTGTGAAGCTATGAAATATGGCGAGGTCACTTACCAGTTGGCAGGGTGATCTCGCCCTTTTCAAGAGCCTTGCGCAATTTGGTAACTGCTTCTGCAAGCTTCTCGTCAATGACATGCAAATAGGCCGTCCAGTCCGAAAGCTTTTTAAGCTCTTCCTTGCCATCAGAAATTCCGCGCAGGCCGATCAAAGGTACGTCAAACTTCTGACAGACCCGCAAGATGGCATAAGTTTCCATATCGACCATATCGGCATCAATCGCGTCATAAGCGACACCCGATACAACGTTTGCGCCCGTAGACAAACGTGCTTCCGCGACACCTGGAATGCGATAAGGCAATTCCATAACTGCCGGAAGATTCAGATAGGGCGTAATCCCCTTCTCAAAACCAAGTGCTGAGCAATCCATATCGCGGTAAGACACAGATGACGCCTGATAAACCGCCGCCTGCTTAAGCGTGCGCGAACCTGCCGATCCAAGGGTTACCACCAGATCGGGCAAATCGCTCACCAATTTCAGCTCCGTCAAGGCTGCGCTCAGATTAAGTGCCGCCTCAACCGGACCGATGCCGATCATCAGTGGTTTGAACAGTTTTTCAAGATGAGGGCCATATTCCTGATTTGCCGCCATGGCAAACAGCACATTGGCTCCGGCAAAATCATGAAGATATCCGTGCATGTCTCATCCATCTCATCTGCGATTGATCAAGATGCAGATTAGTGGTCAGAAAACGCTTTGCCAGCCCTTAATTGGGCGGATTTGAAAATATTCTTGGGAAATTGGCGCACCCGACAGGATTCGAACCTGTGGCCTTTGCCTTCGGAGGGCAACGCTCTATCCAGCTGAGCTACGGGTGCGCAATAGGCATCGGGCATCACGGCCCGAGCGGTTGGGTGATACAGGTTTTGTCCGTCGCGGGCAAGGATTTTTGACGGCCCCTGCCAATCAGCATCCTGTCGACAGTTTAGTTAAATTCTGGTTGCTGCATATCACAGCGATCAGCTTTCGACATCACGTCGCTCATAGGGATCCCGTACGATCCAGGTCCCGTTCCATTCCCGGTCCTGTTCACGGCGCTGCAGACGTTCCATACGGTTAAGCATGAGCTGGGCGGCAAAATCGCTGCCGATACCCTCCTGAACTTCCTCAAACAGCGGTTGCGCCTTATCAAACTGGCCCTCGCGATAAAGCGCAATCGCCATCTCATAGGTTTTGCGCCACTCGCGACGTTCATCGCTCAGCTGTCCGGACTGCGCCAGCACTTCATAGAGATAGACCACATGCTCGGTCCCCAGCAGCACGACATGGTCGAGATCACGCATCTCGATTTCGCCAGCTGCCATGCTGGCGGTTTCATGCGACGCCAGAATTTGCGTACCATAAATCCGGTTGGCCTTTTCAAGACGGTTGGCATAGTTCACACAGTCGCCGACCACCGTATAAGACCGTGATTTATCCGTCCCGATGGAGCCGACAACAACCTCGCCGGTTGCAATACCAACCCGAATATCAAGTCCGTGATCGCCAATCAGGTCGGCATATTTGGTCTTCAGCGCGTTAAAGCGTGCCACCTGCTCCAACGCTGCCAGACAGGCATGCCCGGCATGGCTTTTTTCCCCGCAGAAGGGCGGCCCCCAGAATCCAATCACCCGATCCCCGACAAAGTTATCGATAATGCCGCTGTGGTTGGCAATCGGTTCGGTCATGGCCGTCAGATAGTCATTCAGAAAATCGACGAGTTTCTCGGGCGGGATATGCTCCGCCATCCAGTCAAAATTGGTCAGGTTGACGACGCTAACCGTCATTACACGCTTCTGCGAGGTCTCAAGCGCGGTTTCCTGCGACAGCAGGTTATTGATAATCTTTGGATCAATATATTTGCCAAACCGTTCGCGCATCCGGAACCGGACACGTAATTCACGCGTCATTCGGTTAAAGGCATCCGCCAAACGGGCAAAATCGCCCTTGCCCTTGAAATCAAGGCTGGTATCGAGCTTGCCCGACTGCACGCTGTTTAACGCATTGGTCGTATCACGAACCGCTTTGACCACTGCCTGCGCCAGATAGTAGGCCAAGGAAATGCCAATCACCACCGCGGCCAGCATCATGATGAATTCGGCCTGGATCAGGAAATCTTCGCGGGCTGAGACATTTTCGACTGTTTCGCTGGAATATTTTTCCAGCAGCAAAATCTCGCTGCGCAGATCAAGCACGATATTGCGATGAATGCCACGCACCAGATTTTCCTGACGTTGCGCATCGTCAAGATCGCCATCGCGTACCCTGCCAAGCAGCCGTTCAACCCCCAGATTGAACTGGGCGGCAATATCGGCAAATTCACGCATCCGCACATCAAGATCAAGCAAGACGCCCTGATCAAAATGACCTGATGCCTGTGCTCGGCCAAGGGCTGCCGATGTGAACGCCTTGCGAAAAGCCTGTTCGATCTGGGTCTGCTTGGCATCAATTTCGATTTCGATGCCACTCAAAAGCGATGCATCCGGTCCTTCATTCTCGACCACACGCATATAACGGTCGATCAGCGAAATCTGCTCAAGCTGACGGGAACGCACATCGGAAAGCGCATCTTTCACCGGCGTGACATAGCGCGACACCGCTTCAAGATCGCCATTGATCCCCAACGACTGAATGACGGAGAACCCGGTAGCCACCACAAGCCAAACGACAAAAAAGGCCGCTACACCCAGGAACTTCGCCCGAACGGTCCTTAGCATGCCGGTCCTGATCCTCCGAAAAACATGGCTGAAAGCACCACCAAATACGCAAAGGCGATAGGTGCCATATCGTGATGGTCGCACCGCGTAACAAGCATGGCAACCATATGCAACTGATTAAAAATGCTACCTGATCGGTGATCCCCGGTCAAAATGCAATCAGTTGACCCGGCACGAAAAATCCCGCGCGGTACCGCCACCCTTTATCCAACGTCCGATATCGCCGATCACCGTTGGCCCATTCAGGTCCCGCAACAGCATGTGATAGCCGTCGCGATAAAGACAAATCGTGCTTTGATCGCTATTTGACGCCCGCATGTTATCTGCAATCGCGGCAACCGCCCCCGGTGGAATAACCTGATCCTGCTGACCTGACATCAAAAGTGTCGGAATATCGATATCGCCAGCCCGCTGCTGCGCCAAATCCATTAAATCTGCCAGTCCTGCAACCATGTCGACCCGCACCGATTTCATCATGTACGGATCACGAGATAGACGACGAAGCATTTCGATATTGTCAGACGGCCATATATCAAGCCCCTGCCCCGACAGGGGCAACCACGGCAAACTATTGGAAATCATCGATAATGGTGCTGTCTGATACCATGGCATCATGTCGCGGTTCCAGACTGCCGGTGCGACCAGAATAACCCCGTCCATCCATTGGGGGCGCGACGCAGCTGTCACAATTGCAACTGCACCCCCCATCGAGTCCCCCATCAAATAGATCGGTCGCCCCGGATATCGCATGCGAAGAATGACGAGCATATCAGATGCATCATTGATCAGGCTTTGCGTTCCCGGCCAGAATGGCCGTGTCGCCGTGCGGCCAAATCCGCGCTGATCATAGGCAAAAAGCGCAATATTTTCAGAAGCTAACTCCGTTCCGGCTTCGTCAAACGCGTTCGCATAATCGCCAAACCCATGCAGACCAAGGATTACCGCATCCGGATCATCAACCGGCCCCCAATACTGCAACGGCAAAGATGCCCCATCAGACGCCATAAACGCATTTTCGGTCATTCTAACGCTGGCGATCGGATCGCCAGCGGGAATTACCGTCGGCGCGCAGCCCGCCAGCCAAAATGCGAACCCAAGCCCGACAAACCACGACAATGCCTTCTCAATGTGATGAATTGCCGCCCCCACAATCATGTTGCTTTGCATTTACAGATCAAATTAAGGCCAAAAAACAAAACCCTGCAAGCAACTTGCAGGGTTTTGAAGGATGGTGAGACGCCCCGAAAATCAGGCCGCCTTGCCCGCACGGGCCTTGTCGTTATCGCGAGTCAGCATCAGGAAGATATCTTCAAGATCGCCCTCCTCGGTCGACAGGTCGGTAATCGCAAGACCGCAGCCCTGAATGGCATTGAGAATTTCAGCCATCTGGGTGTTGCTGGGCCGGTAATTCAGCGCGATCTGGTTTGCGGCCTTAAGCTCAGCACCCCACGGGGTCAGTTCCTCGGGCACGGCATTGAGTGCATTTTTAACTGTCAGAATCAGGGTTTTATGATCGATACGACGCAGAAGACTGCGCTTGTCTTCATGGGCAATCACATTGCCCTTGTTGATGATCGCAATCTCGTCACAAAGCTCTTCGGCTTCTTCAAGGTAATGCGTGGTCAGAACAATCGTAACGCCCACCTTGTTCAGTTCCTTCACATAGGCCCAAAGCTGCTGACGCAGTTCAATATCAACCCCGGCCGTTGGTTCATCCAACACCAGAACCGGCGGCATATGAACCATCGCCTTGCCGACAAGAAGACGCCGACGCATCCCGCCCGAAAGTGAGCGAGAATAGGAATCGGCCTTGTCAGACAGTCCAAGGGCGGCAAGAATCTCGTCCGTACGACGTTCCGCTTTGGGGACACCATACAGGCCTGCCTGCAATTCCATCGCCTGACGCGGCGTGAAAAATGCGTCCAGATTAAGTTCCTGCGGCACGATCCCGATTGAGCAACGCGCAGCACGCATTTCGGTTTCGATATCGTAGCCCCAGATTTTTGCCGTACCGCTTGTCTTGGTGACAAGACCAGCCAGTATATTGATAAAAGTGGACTTTCCGGCACCATTCGGACCAAGAAGGGCAAAGAAAGAACCGCGTGGAATTTTCAACGACACATTGTCCAGTGCCAGTTTTTCGCCGTTCGCACCCTTATAGAGCTTGGTCAGCCCTTCGACTTCGATGGCGTAGTCGGGCATTGCAGTCATGAATGCGTGATCTCCGCTCTTTTCCGCGTGGCTTGTTTGCGCTAAGACCATGCGGAAGTGTTGATTGAATATGCGCAATCGGTATCATCCCCATGAAAGCGGGGTCAATGGCTCTTGGACCTGTTTCAGGCCGATGATCAACCGATGGCAACACCGATGCCTGTGCTAACTGGGAAGCTGGATATATGAAGATCACCGAAGAAATCAAAGTCGGCAGCCTTAATGTTGCCTGTGACGGCGGCAAAGGTCACCTTGGCCATCCCACCGTTTACCTCAATCTTGAGGAAAAGGGCGAGGTGGTCTGCCCATACTGCTCAAAGAAATATATTTTCGACAAATCCCAGGCCGAGCACGCAGCCCATTAATCTATTTTGCCTGACCACAGGTAAAAGGAACCAGCGCCAAAGCTGCCAATATCGTTGATCCCGGCAGCTTTTCGCTGACTTAATGACTGTCGCATGTCTTTGCCGTCGCGGCATTGTTCGCGGCACATCCACGGGGAAATCCTATGACGTCTGCACCAACCGCTCTTAACAGCTATCGTGCCCTTCCGGATCCGGACGGACATTTCGGCAATTTCGGGGGCCGCTTTGTCGCCGAGACCCTGATGCCGCTGATTCTCGAGCTTGAGCAGGCCTACAAGGATGCCAGGAAAGATCCGGCGTTTCAGAAAGAACTCGACTATTACCTGAAGCACTATGTCGGTCGCGCAAATCCGCTTTATTTCGCCGAACGCCTGACCGAACATCTTGGCGGTGCCAAGATTTATTTCAAGCGCGAGGACCTGAACCATACCGGCGCGCACAAGATCAATAACTGCATCGGTCAGATCCTTCTGGCCAAACGCATGGGCAAAACCCGCATCATCGCCGAGACCGGCGCGGGTCAGCACGGCGTTGCAACAGCGACGGTTTGCGCGCGCTTTGGTCTGCCCTGCACGGTTTATATGGGCTCGAAGGATATCGAACGTCAGTCGCCGAACGTTTTCCGCATGCGCCTGCTGGGTGCCGAAGTCAAACCAGTCAAATCCGGTTCCTGCTCGCTCAAGGATGCGATGAACGAGGCCCTTCGTGACTGGGTCACCAATGTCGAAGATACCTTCTACATCATTGGGACGGCAGCGGGTCCGCACCCCTATCCGGAACTGGTTCGCGATTTCCAATGCGTGATCGGTAACGAAGCCAAAGAACAGATTCTTGAGCAGGAAGGTCGCCTGCCCGATCAGGTAATCGCGGCCGTTGGTGGTGGATCAAACGCGATCGGTTTGTTCCACCCGTTCCTTGATGACAAGGATATCGAGGTGGTTGGTGTCGAAGCTGCCGGTCATGGCGTGCACACCGGTAAACACGCCGCCAGCCTGAGCGCTGGAAAACCGGGCGTTTTGCACGGGAACCGCACCTATCTGCTGATGGATGACGACGGACAGATCAAAGAGGCCGACTCGATTTCGGCCGGTCTTGATTATCCCGGTATTGGGCCGGAACATAGCTGGCTTAAAGATATTGGTCGTGCGCGTTACGAGCCGATCACCGACAAAGAAGCGCTGGAAGCTTTTAAACTGTGTTCGGAACTCGAAGGCATTATTCCCGCGCTGGAATGCAGCCACGCCATCGCACAGATCATGAAAGAAGCCCCAAAAATGGGTAAAGACAAGATCATTCTCATGTGTCTGAGCGGCAGGGGCGACAAGGATATCTTTACCGTGGCCGAAGCACTGGGAGTAGAACTGTGAGCGACGCAATCATCGGCGGCCAGGACCGCATCGCCAAACGTTACGCGAAGCTCAAGGAAGAAGGTCGTGCCGGTCTGGTCACGTTCATCACCGCAGGTGACCCCGACCCGGAAGCATCGTTTGAAATCCTTAAAGCTCTGCCTGCGGCAGGTGCGGACGTCATCGAACTCGGTATGCCATTTACCGATCCTATGGCGGATGGTCCCGCCATTCAGGAAGCCTCGATACGTGCCCTGGCAGCGGGGATGCATATGCGCAAGACCCTGTCATTGGTCCGCGGTTTCCGCGATCAGGATCATGAAACGCCAATTATTCTGATGGGGTATTACAACCCGATTTATATTTATGGCGTGGCAGAGTTTCTTGAAGATGCCCGCAATGCCGGTGTTGATGGCCTGATCGTTGTTGATCTGCCGCCCGAAGAAGACGCCGAGCTTTGCGTCCCGACCGTGGAAAAAGGGTTGTCGTTCATTCGTCTGACGACACCGACCTCTGATGACAAGCGCCTGTCGAAACTCGTTCAGAATACGTCGGGCTTTGTTTATTATGTTTCAGTTGCCGGTGTTACCGGTGCCGGTTCAGCAACCAATGACCAGATTGTTGAAGCGATGGCGCGTCTGCGTCGCCACACGGATCTTCCGATTGCAGTTGGCTTTGGCATCAAGAACGCGACCCAGGCCGCAGAGGTTGCCCGGCAGGCCGATGCTGCTGTGGTCGGGTCAGCAATCGTATCAAAAATTGCCGAAAGTCTTGACGAAAACGGCAAGGCCACCGATAAGACCGCCTCTATGGTCACAGGCCTTGTTCGCGAACTTGCAGACGGGGTACGCAACGCGCGTAAATAACGCTGCGCGTTGCCGTGAAATGACCGATATAGGCAAAACCAAGGATCAGTATCCGATATGTCGTGGCTGACAGAATTCGTCCGTCCCAAGATTCAGAAACTTGTTCGCCGCACCGAAGTGCCCGAAAATCTCTGGCATAAGTGCCCGTCTTGCGAACAGATGATCTTCCACCGTGACCTGGCAAAGAACAAACATGTTTGCCAGCATTGCGGCCATCACATGCGCATTTCCGCCAAGGAACGTCTGGAACTCCTGTTCGATGATGGTAAATACCAGACCATCGAACTGCCGAACGTTCCGGTCGATCCGCTGAAATTCCGCGATCAGAAAAAGTACACCGACCGACTGAAAGCAGCACAGGCCAAAGCAACCTATAAGGATGCACTGGCTGTTGCCCACGGGGAAGTCGGTGGCCATGCAACCGTCATTGCGGTATTCGATTTTTCCTTCATGGGCGGATCGATGGGTACTGCCGTTGGCGAAGGCATTGTTGCGGCTGCCGAACTGGCAACCGTTCAGGATGCGGCCCTCATCATCGTTCCGGCATCGGGCGGTGCACGCATGCAGGAAGGCATTCTCAGCCTGATGCAGATGGCGCGCACCACGGCGGCGATCGAAAAGGTCAAGGAAAAGGGCCTGCCCTATTTCGTCCTTCTGACCGATCCGACCACCGGTGGTGTTTCTGCATCCTTCGCCATGCTGGGTGACATCCAGATTGCCGAGCCAGGCGCACAGATCGGTTTTGCCGGTCGTCGCGTGATCGAAAACACCATTCGTGAAAAGCTTCCCGATGATTTCCAGACAGCAGAATATCTTCTGGATCACGGGATGGTCGATATGGTCGTGCCGCGCGGTGAGTTGAATGAAACCATCGGTCGCCTGATCGATATGATCCGCCGCACCAAGCCGGGTGCCGCGATCGTTCCGATCAAGGATGCAAAAAAGAAACCCGCGAAAAAGGCCGAGACCGAAGGTGACAACGCCAAGAAGTGACGCCATTCTTGCGCGTCTGGGCCAGCTTCATCCAAAAGTGATCGACCTTTCATTGGGTCGGATTACCCGCTTGCTCAACAAGCTGGGTAATCCGCACCTCAATCTGCCGCCAGTCATTCATCTGGCCGGAACCAATGGCAAGGGATCAACGCTGGCTTACCTGCGTGCCATCTATGAGGCCGCAGGCCTTCGTGTTCACACTTCGACCTCCCCGCACCTTGTTCGCTTTCACGAACGCATACGTCTGGCCGGTGAACTGATCAGCGAAGACATGCTGTGTGACCTTCTTGAAGAAGTCGAAGCGGTCAATGGCGGTGAACAGATAACCTTCTTTGAAATCACCCAGACAGCAGCTTTTCTGGCCTATTCCCGAATTCCGGCAGACGTTGTTCTGCTTGAAACCGGTCTTGGCGGTCGGGTTGATGCCTCCAACGTGATTGATAAACCGGCTTTGACCGTCATTACGCCGATCTCGCTTGATCATCAGGGGTTCCTTGGCGATACGATTGACAAAATCGCCTTTGAAAAAGCCGGAATCATGAAGCCAGGCGTCCCATGTGTTCTGGCCCCACAAAGCCTTGAGGCATTTGATACGCTTGCCCGCCATGCCGGTGATATCGGCAGCCCTCTGATCACGAATTTCGGCATCACCGCCGAACGCGAGAACGGCTTCACACTTCGTATCGCCGAAGAAGAATTTGATCTGCCCTTGCCCGCGTTGCCCGGTCGCCATCAATTCATCAATGCCGCAACCGCCATTACCGCCGCACGCTACGCCGATATCCCGAATATCGCAGGCCCGAATATGGCAACGATTTCCCGCGGCATTACCCAAGCCAGTTGGCCCGCCCGCCTTCAGAGGCTGACCAAAGGCCCGCTGTGCGATGCCATGCCTGACAAATGCGACCTGGTTCTGGATGGTGGCCACAACATCGCCGCCGCAGAAGTCATTGCAGACTGGCTGTCACGTCAATCACAAGGTGACACGGTTGTGATTATGGGAATGCTCGACAACAGGGATCCCATCGCATTTCTAAGACCGCTGGCCCCGCATATCGCATCATTTGCCGGGATTCCGATCCCGGGTGATCATGAAGTCCACCGTGCGGAAACATTGCGTGATGCTGCCGTTAAGGCCGGAATTGCCAATGCTTATGCCTGTGACACGTTGAATGATGCGCTGGCAGTTCTGAAAAACAGCATCAATCAACCCAAAAGGGTCTTGATTTTAGGTTCGCTCTATCTGGCGGGTGTTGTTTTGGAAAATCACACCTAAACTAACACATCCGGCAATCAGATTTCCGGCAAACGCACTTTGCTGTGTACCGCGGATGAATTTCCGCCGCCCATACCACTACCACTTGATGACCCGTCATCATCTTTACGCAGGCGAAGACTGCCAGCTTTGTGCACCTTGCGCCGGTCGCCGGTTACACCGGGCGGCAACCCATCCAAAGCAGTCTCTTGCGAAACCTGATTTCTGACTTGTCCGATCCGATCATAACGTTCGGCTTCACGCCGAACATTACGACCAGCGACCCATGTATAACCCAGCACATAAAGCAGAAATCCACCAACCCCGATGGTCAGGGTCAGGAACTGCAAAACTGGCAGGAAGCTTCCGAATAGCTGTCCGCCGCCGTAAATCATGAAAATGCAAACCGCCGCTACGGGTGCCAACGCAAGAAAGAATATCCCGCGCACCTTGTGACGGATCGGCCCGTAATGCATCAACATCGCATAAAACAGATACATCAGCGCGATGAACACGACGAGCTTGATCAGCAGCACAAAATGGTCGGCCGCAGGAAGGCGCTGATTGCGATCATAAACGCCAAAAACCACGAACAGACCGTGCAGGAAAAACCCGAAAATCCCAAACGTAATCAGAAAGCGTAGCCACGAGGACACGCTAAAGAATCTGCGCCATCCCGATCCGTTGGATCGCGCAACCCGTTCAGCTTTCCTGATTTTTTTGTGCCGATTTGCCAGCTTCATGTCGTCATGAAGCTGGCGCGTCGGTTCTGCGGTTTCAATGCCGATGCCTTGCGGCTTGAAAACCGGTTTATCTTCCATCGCCGGCAATGACCGGTTCTCCCGTTTCCCAGAGCGAAGTTGCACCGCCATCGACCATATCAATCCCTTTGCATCCTGATAAGCCCAAAGCGACATACTGCCGCAAATGGCAAGAATCAGATCATGATCAAAAATTTCATTTTGATTTCGATATGATATCAAAATGCCTGTCATCAACTGACAAGCTCCTGTCAGGAGTAAAGCCGATAACAGGTGACATATTCCCGCTTTCGACGATGCCCCACTCGACTTAGCCGACCGGATCGGGCATTCTGCGGACCATCAAATCACATGAATGAATGAGCATTAGACGCATGACAGATTCTGCGCCATCCACCGGCAAAGCCCCGCGCCGCGTCGTTCTGGTTGACGGTTCCGGTTTTATCTTCCGGGCCTTTCACGCCTTACCACAAATGACAAGCCCCGACGGTACGCCGGTGAATGCGGTGTATGGTTTCTGCACCATGCTGATGAAATTGCGCGAAGATACCAAGCCCGATCATATGGCGGTGATCTTCGACACCAAGGGGAAGTCGTTCAGAAACGATTTCTATCCCGAATACAAGGCGCACCGTCCGCCGCCGCCGGAAGAACTGGTTCCACAGTTCGGGCTTATCCGTGATGCGACGCGTGCCTTCAACCTGCCTTCGATCGAGCTTGAAGGCTACGAAGCCGACGACCTGATCGCGACCTATGCCCGGCAGGCTGAGGCCGAAGGTTCTGATGTTATTATAGTATCTTCTGACAAGGACTTGATGCAGCTTGTGACGGACCGGGTGCAAATGTTTGATGCGATGAAGAATCGTACTATTGGCGCACCGGAAGTCTTGGAAAAATTCGGCGTTACACCCGACAAGGTTATTGATATCCAGGCGCTTGCTGGCGATTCCGTTGATAACGTTCCCGGCGTACCCGGCATTGGCATTAAAACCGCGGCCCAACTGATTGACGAATATGGCGATTTGGATGGCCTGCTGGAACGTGCAGGCGAAATCAAGCAACCCAAGCGCCGCGAAAAACTGATCGAGAATGCCGAACTGGCGCGCATTTCACGCGATCTTGTGACCCTCAAAACCGATGTTCCGGTTGTCGAAAAGCTGGATGGTTTTGAACTGCGCGAACCTGATCCGGATGCTCTTTTAAGCTTTGTTTCAACACATGGCTTTAAATCTCTGATATCAAAAATAAAGGCAAAGTTCGGCGGCTCTGTTGACGCAGATGGCATTGTCGAACCGGGAACCGGTGTCAATGATATCAGTGTCAAAAAGGCGGAATATGAACTGGTGCAGGATGAAGATCGCCTAAAGCACTGGATTTCAATGGCTGAATATGCCGGTACGGTTGCTGTCGATACAGAAACCACATCACTGAATGCCCATCAGGCCAAACTGGTTGGCATTTCGCTTTCGACCGAACCGGGCAATGGCTGCTATATCCCTGTTGGGCACGGACAGGGTCATGGTGAAAGTGGCGAAGCACAGGGTGGGTTTGATTTTGATGCCCCCGCCGAAGCACCGGCAAAAGTCGAGGTGCCAAAGCAAATCCCGCTGAATCGCGCGATTGCCTTGCTCAAACCCCTTCTGGAAGACCCGGGTGTTCTCAAGGTCGGCCAGAACCTGAAATACGATATGATCGTATTGTCCCGCCACGGTATCAATGTCGCACCGATAGACGACACCATGGTGCTGTCCTATGTTCTGGACGGCACGAGCCACGGCCATGGTATGGATGAACTGGCCGAACTGCATCTGAATTACAAACCGATCAAGTTTTCCGATGTTTGCGGATCGGGCAAAACCCAGATCACCTTTGATCAGGTGCCGCTCGACAAGGCGCTTGATTACGCCGCCGAAGACGCCGATATCACGCTGCGCCTGCACCGACTTCTGAAGCCACGGATTGCGCAGGAACACATGGCCAGCGTCTATGAAACGCTGGATCGGCCGCTTGTCCCGGTTCTGGCCAAAATGGAAAGCCTTGGCATCCGTATTGATGCCGACAAACTCAAAACCCTGTCGAATGATTTTGCCAAGCGGATGGCTGCCCTTGAAGAAACCATCCATGAAATGGCCGGTGAACCGTTCAATCTCGGCAGCCCAAAACAGCTTGGCGAAATTCTGTTTGAAAAGATGAGCCTGCCGGGCGGGAAAAAAACCAAAACCGGTGCATGGCAGACTGGCGCGGATGTTCTTGAAGCATTGGCGGCTCAGGGACATGACCTGCCGACCAAAATCCTTGAATGGCGGCAGCTTTCAAAGCTCAAAAGCACCTATACCGATGCTCTTGCCAATCACATTAATCCTGAAACCGGCCGCGTTCACACAAGCTATGGCCAGACCAATGTGAATACCGGTCGCCTTTCGTCAAACGATCCCAACCTGCAAAACATCCCGATCCGAAGCGAGGAAGGCCGTAAAATCCGTACGGCCTTTATCTCGGAACCCGGTTGCAAACTGATTTCTGCCGACTATTCGCAGATCGAGTTGCGCCTTCTGGCGCATGTCGCCGAAATCGACGCCCTGCGGGATGCCTTTAAAAATGGCGAAGATATCCACGCCGCAACAGCATCCAAGGTGTTTGGCGTTCCGATTGAAGGCATGGATCCGATGGTCCGCCGCAAAGCCAAGGCCATTAATTTCGGCATCATTTACGGGATTTCGGCCTTTGGCCTCGCCAACCAGCTTGGTATCCCGCAAAAAGAAGCCAAAGCCTTTATCGAAGCCTATTTCGAAATTTATCCCGGCATTCGCGATTATATGGAACAGGCAAAAGACTTCGCCAAAAAGCATGGCTTTGTCAGAACTCTGTTTGGCCGTCATATTCATATCAACGGCATTAATGATAAAAACGGGATGCGGCGAAGCTTCGGCGAACGTGCGGCCATCAACGCCCCTATTCAGGGCGGTGCCGCTGACATCATCAAACGCGCCATGATTGCCGTTCCCGGTGCCCTTCTTGATGCGGGGCTTAAAACCCGCATGCTGCTTCAGGTTCATGATGAATTGATTTTCGAGGCCCCCGAAGATGAAACCGAAAAGGCCGTTAAGGTGATCCGCGAGGTTATGGAAAATGCCGCACACCTGTCCGTACCGCTTATCGCAGATGCCGGTATCGGGGATAGCTGGGCGGATGCACACTGATCAGATCAATATCCAAATCCTTCATCATGACCAAAGCCCCGGCAGTACTGCCGGGGTCTTTGCGTAAAATGCCTCGATTGGCGATGGTTTATAGGCCCAGAACGTCACGCATTGAATAAAGACCGGGCTTCTTGCCCTCGGCCCATTTCGCGGCACGTACCGCCCCCTTGGCGAAAACTTCGCGTGATGATGCTTTATGAGTAATTTCGATCCGCTCACCCTCGCAGGCAAAAACAACGGTATGGTCGCCCACAACATCGCCACCACGCAACGTTGCAAAGCCGATGGTGCCGTTTTCGCGTGCGCCGGTATGCCCGTCGCGTGAGCGTACCGAAACCGCATCCAGATCGACCCCACGGCCCTTTGCCGCCGCTTCGCCAAGGCCAAGTGCCGTGCCGGAAGGTGCATCAACCTTGTGCTTGTGGTGCATTTCAACGATTTCAATATCAGCCGTATCCTTGTCAAGGATCGCCGCAACCTTCTCGACCAGCGCAAAGGCAAGGTTCACGCCGACACTCATGTTCGGTGCGAAAATGATGGTTGCTGTTTTGGCCGCGACCTTAAGCTCTGCTTTCTGATCATTCGAAAGCCCGGTCGTGCCAATCACAAGGATTTTACCGGTTTCGGCTGCCAGCTTGGCATGGTTCATGGTTGCCGCCGGTGCGGTGAAGTCAATTACCGCATCAACAGCTTCAAACAAGGCCTTGGGATCGTCACCTACCAGAACACCGCTTTCTTCCAGACCGGCAATCAGGGTAACGTCCTTGCCGACAAACGGGCTGTCTGGCAGATCGGTACCACCACCAACCTCGCAGCCTTTGGTTTTGGCCGTTTCATTGACCAGCATGCGCCCCATTCGGCCGGCACATCCGACAATTCCGATCTTCATTTCCGCCTCTCCTAGCAACAAAGCGTGCAAATCATGCCTTTGCTTTAGCACAGGCCTCTGACCGCACAAAACAAAACCCCCGACACGTCCGCCGGGGGTTTGAATTTCAGACTGAAATGCTGTGTTTGAACCTAGTCGGTCAGGTCTTTCCAGATTTCCTTCATCTTGGAAAAGAAACCTTCGCTTTCCGGGTTACTGCCCTCTTCGCGTGAAATCTCGTCAAACTCTTTTAAAAGTTCTTTCTGCCGCTCGGTCAGTCTGACCGGGGTTTCGACGCTGATTTCAACGAACATGTCACCACGCGCCTGCGACCGCAGGATGGTCATGCCCTTGCCGCGCAGACGAAGCTGCTGTCCCGATTGCGTACCTTCCGGGATATTGATCCGGGTGCGCGTCCCCTCGATTGTTGGCACCTCGATGGTGCCGCCAAGGGCTGCCTTGCTCATCGGGATCGGAATCCGGCAGTACAGGTTCGCCCCATCGCGCTGGAAGAAGCGATGGTTCTGGATATCCAGGAAGATATACAGATCACCTGCCGGTGCACCATTGGCACCAGCTTCACCTTCGCCCGCCAGACGAATACGCGTACCATCCTCAACCCCGGCCGGAATCGTCACCGACAGGGTCTTTTCCTGTTCAACGCGACCAACACCATGACAGGATTTGCAAGGATTCTTGATGATCTTGCCTTTGCCATGACAGCTCGGGCAGGTACGCTCGATCGTAAAGAAACCCTGCTGCGCGCGGACCTTGCCGTGACCATTACAGGTCGGACAGGTTACCGGCTGCGAACCGGCCTCCGCACCGCTGCCATGGCATTCTTCACAGGCAACCGACCCCGGAATGGTGATCTCGGCCTTTTTGCCTTCAAACGCTTCTTCAAGCGAAATCGCCATATTGTAGCGAAGGTCGGCCCCGCGCGACGATCCACCACCACGACGACCACCGCCCATGGCACCGAAAATCTCGTCGAAAACGTCGGCAAACCCGCCGCCGCCGAAACCACCGCCAAAGCCGCCACCGAAACCACCGGCACCGCCCGGCCCACCTTGCTCAAACGCAGCGTGACCAAAACGGTCATAGGCAGCACGCTTTTCCTGATCTTTCAGGACTTCGTAGGCTTCGTTAACTTGCTTGAATTTTACTTCGGCTTCGGTATCGCCCGGATTTTTATCCGGATGATACTTCATCGCCTGTTTACGATAGGCGCTTTTGAGCGCGGCAGCATCGGCGTCTTTGCCAACACCCAACAGCTCGTAATAATCTTCTTTCGCCATCTGTAACTCCGAAACACGGTCGGGCCGTTCCCGCAATTCTCTGCGTCCGGAACGGCCCGATTTTTATTTACAGGGCGTCGTTCAAGACGACCTCTGCGGTCGCCTTACTTGTCTTTTTTGCTGTCATCGACTTCTTCGAAGTCGGCATCAACAACACCGTCATCGGCCTGTGCGGATGCGCCAGCAGATTCACCTTCGCCACCTTCTTCGGCCTGCTGTGCCTGATACATGGCTTCGCCAAGTTTCATTGCAGCCTGCTGAAGTTCGTTGACCTTCGTGGTGATTGCTTCCGGATCTTCGCCATCCTTGGCTTCTTTAAGCGCAGAAAGAGCGTCTTCGATCATCGATTTCGCACCGGCATCAACCTTGTCACCGTGTTCGGCAAGGTTTTTCTCAGTCGAATGAATGACGGCTTCCGCCTGGTTACGGGCTTCGACAAGCGCTTTGCGCTTTTTGTCGGATTCCGCATTGGCTTCGGCATCCTTGACCATTTTTTCGATCTCGTCATCGCCAAGACCACCAGATGCCTGAATACGGATCTGCTGTTCCTTGTTGGTCGCCTTGTCTTTGGCAGACACGTTGACGATACCGTTGGCATCAATGTCAAAGGTCACTTCGATCTGCGGAACCCCACGCGGTGCCGGCGGGATACCGACCAGATCAAACTGGCCAAGCATCTTGTTGTCGGCAGCCATTTCACGTTCGCCCTGGAAGACGCGGATGGTCACGGCCGTCTGGTTGTCTTCAGCGGTCGAGAAGGTCTGCGACTTACGGGTCGGGATCGTGGTGTTACGGTCGATCAGACGGGTGAACACGCCGCCAAGGGTTTCAATACCCAGCGACAGCGGGGTCACGTCAAGCAGAAGAACGTCTTTGACGTCGCCCTGCAGAACGCCACCCTGAATTGCCGCACCAAGTGCAACAACTTCGTCCGGGTTTACACCTTTGTGCGGCTCACGACCGAAGAACTCTTTAACGCGTTCCTGAACCTTCGGCATACGGGTCATGCCGCCAACCAGAATAACATCGTCGATTTCGCCTGCAGTAATGCCAGCATCTTTAAGCGCGGCCTTACAAGGGGTCATGGTGCGTTCGATCAGATCACCCACCAGCCCTTCAAGCTTCGCACGCGACAGCTTGATGTTGAGGTGTTTCGGACCAGATGCATCAGCCGTGATGAACGGCAGGTTGACGTCGGTCTGCATCGACGAGGAAAGCTCGATCTTGGCTTTCTCTGCGGCTTCTTTCAGACGCTGCAGGGCCAGACGATCTTTGCGCAGGTCGATCTGCTGTTCTTTTTTGAACTCATCAGCAAGATAGTCAATAATCTGTTTGTCAAAGTCTTCACCACCAAGGAAAGTATCGCCGTTGGTTGACTTAACTTCAAAGACACCGTCGCCGATTTCCAGAACCGAGACGTCAAAGGTACCGCCACCAAGGTCATAAACGACCACGGTGCCACCATCTTTCTTGTCCAGACCATAAGCCAGTGCTGCTGCAGTCGGCTCGTTGATGATACGCTTTACTTCGAGACCGGCAATTTTACCGGCGTCCTTGGTTGCCTGACGCTGGCTGTCGTTGAAATATGCCGGAACGGTAATTACGGCTTCGGTTACCGGTTCACCCAGATGGGCTTCTGCGGTTTCCTTCATTTTCTGAAGCACCATGGCTGCGATCTGGCTCGGTGCCATTTTCTCGCCATTGACTTCAACCCATGCATCACCATTGTCACCCGCGACAATTTTGTACGGGACAAGGTCTTTGTCTTTTTCGACTTCCGGGTCACCATAACGACGACCGATCAGACGTTTAATCGCAAACAGGGTGTTTTCCGGGTTGGTCACTGCCTGGCGTTTAGCAGGCTGACCGACAAGGCGCTCACCGTCATTGGTGAATGCGACCATCGACGGAGTGGTACGGGCACCTTCGCTGTTCTCGATCACGCGGCCTTCTTTGCCGTCCATGACTGCGACGCAGGAGTTGGTGGTGCCAAGGTCGATACCGATAATCTTGCCCATAGTAAGTTCCTCTTTTAGCGGCCGGTCCGTCCCGCAGCCTTCACGATCTAAGCGCTGCGCAGGACCTCCTGGGACCAATGGTTGTAATAGTCTCAAAATTCGTGGGGTAATTACCCCGCGCACCTATATATGAAAGTCATCAAAAACTCGCAAGCGGTGAAAACGGGGAATCTCGGGTGAATTTTACTCTGAAACGTGTATTTCGGTGTCCTGAACCGGTTCCAACACCGTTTCCCCGAACGGAATTACATCTTTTCCAGCTGTTTGCGCGGACAAGGTTAATGAAATTCGCTGGAAGCATATCGGGGTTGCCGACACAGCAAAACCTCTCAAAGAATCTCGAGAACCCGCTTCAAACCTCGACTTTAACTAATCACACTGCCCGGGGATCGGAACTGCATCGAGCCTGACGCAGCAGGCGATCAAGCTTCCCGGCAAGATCGGTTTTTTCTTCCGCACCCAAAAATCCCCCAATCTCGAAACGCTTTCCATGTGATCGCAAATAAAGTTCGCATCGGTCATCATCACCCCGTTCAAGCACCACCTGAAGCCAATAGGGTTGAAAATCAAATTCCTGTCGCGTCCCGCGCGCCGAAATTCTGGTGACCCGCAAATTGCCGTGACGCAATTCAATCCGCTCCTCCGCCCGTGCTGCACGGAAACTGAAATAAAAGGCAAGCGACAATAGTATCACGTCAACACCAAGAAAACCGATCACCGGCCACGCCCCGACCAACCAGAAAATAAGACCGATAGTCGATGTGACACACGCCATCGCAATAACGATATTGCGCGCCGCCCGCCTGCCAAGCGAACGCGGCGGATGCAGATTAACCCGAAATATCGGCATTTCTGTTCTTGGTACGGCTGGCATGGCTATCAACCGGTTTGCGGCATTTCCAATGTTTCAATTCTGGAACGCTTCCAGATTCGTCGCAATCAAAATTCGACCTTTGCAAAGCAGCCGTTTATATATGCTGATAGCAGGAGATCAGATCAGGAATGCGGAAAGTCAACCATCCCTTGTCCCGGAAATGACCGCAAAAATACGGCATCAACACAGAGACGAAAATCCATGTCCCGCCCGATGAGCAAAACCGCCATAGAAGAATTTTTTCAGCGTCTTTCGGATGCCGATCCGGAACCAAAGGGGGAGCTGGATTACACCAATCCCTATACGCTTCTGGTCGCTGTTGCACTATCAGCGCAGGCAACCGATGTTGGTGTCAACAAGGCCACCAAAAAGCTGTTCCAGATCGTCGAAACCCCGCAGGACATGCTTGACCTTGGCGAAGAAGCCCTGATCGAACACATCAAAACCATTGGGCTCTATCGCGGCAAAGCCAAGAATGTCATGGCTGCTGCACGCATTCTTGTTGAAAAACATGGCGGGATCGTCCCCAACGATCAGGATGCGCTTGAAGAATTGCCCGGCGTTGGTCGCAAAACAGCCAATGTTGTCCGCAACATTGCGTGGGGCGAACACACGATGGCTGTTGATACCCATATTTTCCGGCTCGGTAACCGGACGGGGATGGCAAACGGCAAAAACGTGCTCGCTGTTGAAAAGGGTCTTTTGAAAAAGGTCCCGTCACGCTTCATGAACCATGCCCATCACTGGCTGATCCTGCATGGTCGTTATATTTGCAAGGCACGCAAACCACGCTGTGGTGACTGCATCGTCAATGACCTGTGCAATTACAAAGACAAAACACCCGCCGAAGCATAATCGGCGGGTGTTTGAGAGCGTTACAGCAGTCTCCAAATCCGAACAGATCAGAAAACCTGATCGAATGCAGCAGGTGCCGGTGCGACAACCTTTACGCCATCAGGCTGGATTTGCATAACTGCATAGCCACGTTCAGAACGTCCCTGAGCCGTCAGACGGAAAATACCGTCCACCCCGACAAACCCGTTCGGGTTCGTAACAGCTTCGTTGGTCATCTGACCGGAATCGCGCGACAGCACAGCGGCAAGGGCCGCACTGTCATAGGCAAGGCTTGAAATACGCGGGGGTTGTTCACCAAAGGTCCGCTGGAAGCGATCCGAGAACAGTTTCCAGTTTTCGGGATCCGGTGCAGCAAAAATGCCGCCCTTAAGTGCCGGCTCGGAAAACAGGCCCGGATCATTCCAGCCGAATGTCCCGATAAACTGAACCTGCGCACCATCGACATCAAAATAGGCCAACAGTGCAGAAACCTGACGAAGCTCGCCACCGGTTGCCGGCAGGATCAACGCGTCAAAATCAAGTTCACCAAGTGTATCGACACCTTCCAAACGCTTCAAAGCACGTTGGGATGCTGCCGAACCATCGGCCTGCAATTCGCGTTTACGTGCCCGCAAGTTTGCCCGTCTGGCATCATAATTGGCAAAATCACGAATTGTCTGTTCCAGATTTTCCGACCCCGGTGCATAGAACGCGACCCGGCCAAGGCTGCCACCGACACGTGAAACAACACCCTGCAATGCGCCTGCGATCTGGCGCCCATAGTCGTTTTGCGGCAGCAGGGCTGCAAATCGGTATTTACCCTGTGTTGTTGCATAGCCAGCAGCACGCGCAATCTGGTCTTCGGGGACAAAGCCGTTAACCCAGACACCGCTTTCGGCAACCCGCTGATTGTTCGAAAATGCGATTACCGGAACACCGGCGGCCTTGGCGATTTCACTGGCACCGCTAACCGATTCGGCAAAAAGCGGGCCAAGAATCATCTTTGCCCCGGCATTGATCGCCTGATGGGCTGCGGCCTGCCCACCCTGATAAGTTCCTGCCGTGTCAATCGGCATCAGGACGAAATCGTCACCGGCAACATCAAACATTGCAAGTTCGGCCGCATGGCGCATCGCCCGGCCAAGCTCCTCGTTTGGCCCGGAAAGCGGCAGCAGAAGTGCAACGCGCTTTTCATTTAATGCCGCTTCATCGTTATAAAGCGTCAGAATCTCCTGACCCTCTCCCTCCGGCAGGGCGGCATCGCCCGGCCAAGGGTTGGCATCCGTAATAAGCCCCTGATCGGGGGCTCTGGTCGGATCGTTTGCAGGGTTATTTGCCGTTTCCACAGGCGCCCCATCCCGTTGCATGCCCAACAGGTCCGTGATACTCGTGGTCGCGTTACATGCCGCAAGCCCCAGCGAAAGGACCACCACAGATGCCGTCCGGCGCGCGACCCGGCACCATGCCGAATTCCCGTCCTGATTCTGCAACGGATGACGTTTCGGAAAACCCACTCTCACCTCCCGATAGCTCGTTTCGCACGCAGGGTAATGCGCGCGACGGATCAAGTAAACCAGATGAACGACACTTGCCACTTTCATCAGGTCTTTATCTTGTCGCTACTCCAATCGGTAATTTGGGCGATATTACGTTTCGTGCGCTCGATATCCTCAAACGTGCCGATATTATCCTGTGTGAGGACACCAGAACATCGGGCAAGTTGTTGTCGCGATATGGCGTAAAAACCAAACGGATCGCCTATCACGAACATAACGCCGCCAAAATGCGCCCCGAAATCATGGAACGCCTTGGCAAGGGACAGGGGCTTGCGCTAATTTCGGATGCCGGAACGCCCCTGATCAACGATCCCGGCTACAAGCTAGTCCGTGATTGCAAGGCAGAAGGCTTCAATGTCACTGCTGCCCCCGGCGCCTCGTCACCGATTGTGGCTCTTATTTTATCGGGACTTCCCAGTGACCACTTCTTTTATGCTGGCTTCCTACCCCCCAAGACATCGGCACGCAAAAAGGAACTGGCACGATTTTCAAGCATTCCCGGAAGCCTGATCTTTCTTGAGAGTCCCAAACGACTGGCAAGCAGTCTTGCCGATATGGCTGAAATGCTGGGCGAAGCGCGCGAAGCAGCCGTCACCCGCGAACTGACAAAAATGTTTGAGGAAGTTCGAACCGGAACACTTGGCAATCTGGCGGCTCATTACGCCACCGAAGGCACGCCCAAGGGCGAAATCATTGTTGTTGTCGGGCCGCAGAATGAACAGGACGCCGAACCCGACGCCGATGACATTGATGCGCGCCTGACCGGACTTCTGAAAACCCTGCGTACCAAAGAAGCAGCCGATCAGTTGGCCAAGGAAACCGGCCTTAAAAAGCGTGATCTTTATAATCGGGCGCTTGAACTTTCCAAACCATCCGGGGGATAGCCATGAAATCCGCCCGGACAACACGCGACACAGGCCGATCTGATCGTCGCAAGGCCGAGCAGGCCGGTAGACGTGCTGAATGGTTATGCGCAATGTGGCTTCGGCTATGCGGTTATCGTATTCTCCAAACCCGGTATCGCTGCCCGGTCGGCGAAATCGATATCATCGTCAAAAAAGGCAATCTGATCGCCGCAATCGAAGTCAAAAATCGCGCTAACCTCGACGATGCACTGCATGCTTTGCGCCCCAAACAGCAACAACGCATTGCCCGCGCTCTTTCAAACTTCGCCTCAAACATAGGGCATCATGGCGATTTGCGGTTTGACATCATAGCCGTACGGAACGGCTGGCGTATCAGGCATTTGAAAAACGCCTGGATGCTGTGATCAGATTAATCACGGATGCATCTTTGCGCCCTTGATGATTTTGTCAGTCACCCGTTTTTCCGCGCGCAAAGCAATTCCGACCGCTTTGGCATCCTCTGGCGAGAACTGCCCGAAAGCATCGCGATTGGCTTCGTCATGACCGGTTGAAAACATTTCCTCGACATAAAGCGATGTGGTTACCCCACGCTCAAGGGCACGGCGGTGAATCTTTGCCATTGTCGCGGCATCAGCCGACAGAACGATCACCGGTTGGCGGGACAAGGGGTTATAGATATTATTGTCACGGTCTTTATAGGGTTCCCCGATGATTTCGGGAAACTGGGCGACAATACCGCTCATTAAAAATGCCGTCACATTCAGCGATTGCCAATTTTCGAGATCATTGCGAAGAACAATGGCGACTTTGGTATCAAACATTTGCACATCCGTTGATTTTCAGGTTCGGGAGGTTGTCGGAAAAACCGTAATGCTGGATTCTGTAAACCAAACCCCATCAGACGGTCTTGAACGTTTGTGCAAACCGCGCGAGCACTTCATTTCTGCGGCCCCGCTGCCGGGGATCGAGCGAATGGAAGCCCTTTTCTTTGGTAATATGTTTGCCCCCCATCGCCACGATACCTATGCGCTGGGCATCACCATGCAGGGCGTTCAGACCTTCAACTATCGCGGCTCTTCCTGTGCCAGTCAGCCCGGTAATGTGATCATCCTTCACCCCGACGAGGTCCATGACGGAGGTGCAGGAACCGAGGACGGTTTGCGCTATCGCATGCTTTATCTCGAACCATCACTGCTACGGCAGGGCCTTGGCACGGATACGGCTTCCCTGCCCTTTGTTTCTGATCCCGTCATTGCCGACTCGCAGCTGGCAGCAACCCTTGCCTCAATGCTCGCCCATCTTGATGAAGATGTTGATCCCCTTCTGATAGATCAATTTATCTCTGACATCGCCACCGGCCTTGCGCAGCACGCCAAAAACTCAATGAAACCGATTGGCTTTCTGGCGTTGGAACACATGGAACGGGCCAAACAATATCTTGAAGACAACTTTGATCGCCCGGTACAGTCCGCCGAGCTTGAAGAGGTCACGGGGCTTGATAGATATCGTCTTATCCGTCAATTCCGTGCCTGTTTTGGGACAACACCATATCGTTATCTGATGATGCGTCGCCTGCAAAAAGCCCGCATCCTTATCAGCCTTCGCCAGCCGCTGGTCGATATTGCGGGTGATACCGGATTTGCTGATCAAAGCCATCTTAATCGGCATTTCAAACGTGCATTTGGTATCACACCCGGCCGTTGGGCCGAACTCACATGCGAAAAAAGTCATTAATCGGTCAAACCGCGCTTCGAGTTTAAAACTCCTTAACCGGCTGCGCTCATATTGGCAGTTGAGACGACGGGGGAACGCGGGGCGAGAAACCGATAGATGACATTGCTGTCACGCACATTGCGACGGTCAAAGGGCCGTATTGTTAAAGTCAGGAATTATATTGCGCAGGCAGGACCCGTTCTGGTGATCCTTGCTTTTATGCCACTTGCGGGGTGCACGTCTCTTGCAGTGGGTGCAGGTGCAACTGCCGGTGTGGCCGCCCTACAGGAACGCGGATTTGGCGGCGCGGTCAGCGATACCGCAATCACGGCCGAGATCTGGCAGAAGTTCCTGACCGAAGACGAAAACCTGTTTCGCCGGATCGAAATCGAAGTAGTTGAGGGGGAAGTTCTGCTTGCCGGAACGGTTGAAAATACCGACAGCGAACTTAAAGCGGTCGAACTGGCCTGGCAGGTCAATGGCGTAAACCGTGTCATCAACGAAATCAATGTCGGTCAAGGCAGCAGTTTAATGGACAGCGCCAGTGATCTTTTGATCACGACCCGCATCAAAACCGCACTGATGTTTGACACAGACGTCTATGCGATTAACTACAGTGTCGAAACCATCAATGGTACCGTCCATATCATGGGCATCGCGCAAAGCGAACATGAGCGCAACCTTGTCATCTCTCATGCACGCGCTACCAGTTATGTCAGACGCGTCGTCAGTCATGTAAGACTTAAGGACGACCCACAACGCCAGAGGACCTGAGCATTATTATTGATCGGGAAAAGGACATCACAGCAAAAGATCGCCAATGGCTTACCGATTACGGTAACGGCCAATATCCCGATGCAACTGCGGCCGAGGCCGCTTTGCATTTTGCACGGTTAAACGACCCCAACCGGGATATTGCACCTTATATCGATTTGCTTGAAGCCATTTCTGGTGATGTCCGCAACCGGATTGGCTCCCTATCTGCGCAATCAAGAGATGAAGATGGCCGTGCCGTCGTCGACCTAATCGTGCAGGCCATGCAGGATGTTATCCCCGGTCACTATCAGTTTCAGGGCGATGCGGAAAATTATGACGATATCGCCAATGCAGATTTGATGTCGGTCATTGATCGAAAGCGCGGTCTTCCTGTGGCGCTCGCATTGCTTTACGTACATGTCGCAAAACGTTGCCAGATAGAGATCACGGGCATCGATTTTCCTGGTCACTTTCTGCTGCGTCTGCAATCCGGGGGGGCGCGAAGAATGATCGATCCCTTCCATGGCGGCATCACATTGGGTTCTGCCGAGTTACGCGAGTTGTTGAAGGCGTTTCAGGGGCTAGATGCAGAACTGCAACCCGCTCACTATCGTGAAGCATCTGATATTGCGATATTGTTACGACTTCAAAACAATATAAAGGTTAGGGCCATTCGGCGGGGCGAGCTGGCCCTCGCCGCGCGTGTGATTGACAACAGTTTGCTGATTGCACCTGACCATGACGGGCTTTGGCATCAGCTCGGCGCGCTTTACGCCCGCCTGCACGAAGATGCAAAAGCACTCCATGCCTTCACCCGGTTCGTTGAACTGTGTAAGAACCCGATGCATCGGGCCCGCATAAGTGCTGTTGTCGAAGAACTGCGTGATCGCCTCGGTCATCAATCTTCTGACCGCAAGAATGACACGCGCGACGTGCCAAATTCAGATACGCCAGTGCAGCTATATCCGATCCGGTCGCAAAACACGGATCACAAAAATCCCTCGGACAATCCTGATTCCGGTCAACCCTGAACTCCTCAGTAGTGTCAAGGCACGGGGAAGCCACTTCAGACTTAACCGCTATTTTCCCAGTACAAGATTGATTGTATATTCCTATATTATATTTTTTAGGAATTTTATGTATATCTAGATGAAGACATACCAGTCTGTTTGAATTTTAACACGCCTCTTATCTTCGCTAATTTCATAATTAAGATAAATAAAACGATCTTATAGTGAGATTTATGAGTAGCAACAGAGCGCTAAAGACATCACATCGGCAAACAATAGGTAAAGAGCCCTCATCATGCCTTGGAGGAGTCAAAAAGCGCGGTTTTCTGCGCATCGTGGAATCGGCGACCAGGGTGTGACGAATCAATTTCCGACAATGGCAAAAAATTTCGGTCAACAAAGATTGAATTGATTTCGGAAAGCCGCGTGAAAAACTACGGATGCAGTTTTTCACGTCCTTAACGCAGGGTTAAAAGACCGGACGCGAAACGGTCGCGATGCTTGCACCGCGATTTTCATTCTCTATACTCCCGCTCCAGATCATCCGACCCATAAAGGCGATGGCAGCCAAGCACTATGACTTGCCGAACCTTGACTGTCGGGAAATACCGAAAAAAGCTTAGGAAATTCAAGTCAATGAGTGACACCAAATTCGACGTCGTCGGAATCGGCAATGCCATTGTCGACGTTCTTTCTCACTGCAAGGAAGAAGACCTTGGCCGTTTGAACCTTGTAAAGAACGCCATGACTCTGATCGACGCCGAAACCGCCGACAGTCTTTACGCCCAAATGGGCCCTGGCCTTGAAATGTCCGGTGGATCCGCTGGCAATACCATGGCGGGGATTGCGGCCCTTGGTGCCAAAGGTGCTTATATTGGCAAGGTGCGTAACGATCAACTGGGTGAGGTTTTCCGCCACGATATCCGTGCCATCGGCGTTTCCTTTAATTCGACCCCGGCAACAAGCGGCTCCCCAACGGCGCGCTGCCTGATTTTCGTGACACCGGATGGTCATCGTACCATGAATACCTTCCTTGGTGCCTGCACGGAGCTTGGCCCGGATGATATCGATGCCGAACTGATCGCATCGGCCAAGGTCACCTACATGGAAGGATATCTTTGGGATCGGCCCGAAGCGAAGGAAGCTTTCATCAAGGCCGCACAGGTCGCGCACGATGCCGGACGACAGGTTTCGATCAGCCTGTCTGATTCCTTCTGTGTCGACCGTCATCGTGAATCGTTCCGCGATCTGGTCCATAATCATATCGACGTACTGTTTGCCAACGAAGACGAGATCAAATCGCTTTACGAGGTCGACACCTTCGAAGAAGCCCTGGCGGAAGTCCGTAAACACTGCAAAGTCGCAGCCCTGACCCGCAGTGAAAAAGGTTCGGTCATTGTATCGGATGACGAAGTCATACAGGTTGATGCCGAACCGGTTGCCCGCGTGATTGACACCACCGGCGCAGGTGATCTTTTCGCATCGGGCTTCCTTTATGGCTACACACGTGGCGATAGTCTTGCGACATGTGGTCGCCTTGGCTCGATTTGTGCTGCCGAAGTGATTTCGCATATGGGCGCACGCCCCGATGCAGACCTTAAGGAACTGGTTGCGAAGACTCTTTGACCCTTCGCCATGGTTTCACGATAAAATTCACGGGACGGCAACATTTGGTTGCCGTCCCGTTTCTTTTGTAGCAATTGCCGGTATTCTGCCGTTTTGCAATGCACACAAAGATTGACTTTCTCCAGTTAATAGCGCAAGAACCCGGCATTGCATAAAAATCAACCCCGCATGGCATGCACAAGGCTGGTCATTCGCCTCGACATTGGCTATGACAGGGCGGCTTCCGAGCCAAACTGCAATTTGTCTTTTGGGCCAGTAAACATTCAGCATGTGCAGTGCTGCGCTAATGCGCGGGTTTGAACTTGCCGACCGGGCAACACCGGTCCTGCGGCAGCTGAATATCTACTGGCCTTGAAACTTTTACTGACCGATGCGCAAGGGATGTATCCCGGCGCGCGGCATTTTTATTCTGGAGTCCGCGCCAATGAACTTGCGCAATATCGCCATTATCGCACACGTCGACCATGGCAAAACCACTCTCGTCGACGCGATGTTCCGTCAATCCGGTGTTTATCGTGACAACCAGCGTGTTGATGAACGCGCCATGGACAGTAACGATCTGGAACGCGAACGCGGCATCACCATCATGGCAAAGCCGACCGCAATTCAGTGGGGCGATACGCGTATCAATATCGTCGATACCCCGGGCCACGCCGATTTCGGTGGTGAAGTCGAACGTATCCTGTCGATGGTTGACGGTGTTGTTCTGCTGGTTGACTCGGCCGAAGGCCCGATGCCACAGACCAAATTCGTTCTGGGTAAAGCCCTGAAACTCGGCCTGAAGCCGATCGTGATCATCAACAAGATCGACCGCCCGGACCAACGCGCAGAAGAAGTTCTCGACGAGATATTTGATCTGTTCGTGTCGCTCGAAGCCAATGACGAACAGCTTGATTTCCCGGTTCTGTATGCCTCCGGTCGTGATGGCTGGGCTGCCGAGGCACCGGAAGGCCCGAAAGAAAACCTGACACCGCTGATGAACCTGGTTCTGAACTATGTACCGGCACCGAAGGCAGAAGTTGACGCGCCGTTCGCAATGATTGCGACCATGCTGCATGCTGACAACTTCCTTGGCCGTATCCTGACTGGCCGTGTCGCACAGGGCCGCGCAAAACTTAACATGCCGGTCAAGGTTCTGCGTGGTGATGGCACTGTCGAAACCGGTCGTCTTTCAAAATTGATGGGTTTCCGTGGTCTTGATCGTGTCCCGCAGGAAGAAGCTGTTGCTGGCGACATCATCGCGATTGCCGGTCTGACCGACGCAACCGTTGCCGACACCATCTGCGCACCGGAAGTCACCAGTGCAATTTCAAGCCAGCCGATTGATCCGCCGACCCTTGCCATGACTTTCTCGGTCAACAACTCTCCGCTTGCTGGGCAGGAAGGCGACAAGGTTACATCGCGCATGATCCGTGCCCGTCTGGAACGCGAAGTCGAAGGCAACATTGCCATTCAGCTGTCGGAAACCGCGGATAAGGACGCCTTTGAAGTCGCAGGTCGTGGTGAACTTCAGCTTGGCGTTCTGATCGAAACCATGCGTCGCGAAGGTTACGAACTGTCGATCTCGCGTCCGCGCGTTCTGATCAAGGAAATCGACGGCGTCCTGTCCGAGCCGTTTGAAGAAGTCCAGGTCGACGTGGACGAAGAATTTGCCGGTGCCGTCGTTGAAAAGATGAGCCTGCGCAAGGCCGAAATGACCGACATGCGCTCAAGCGGTGGCGGCAAGACCCGTATCATGTTCCTGGCACCGTCGCGTGGCCTGATCGGTTATCATGGCGAATTCCTGACCGATACCCGCGGTACCGGCGTGATGAACCGTGTGTTCCATTCCTATGGTCCGGTCAAAGGTTCGATTGCAGGTCGTCGTAATGGTGTTCTGATTTCGAACGATCAGGGCGATGCGGTTGCCTATGCCCTTTGGGGGCTGGAAGATCGCGGTTCGATGTTCATCAATCCGGGCGAACGTGTCTATGAAGGCATGATCATCGGCGAACACAACCGCAACAACGACCTTGAAGTTAACATTCTCAAGGGTAAAAAACTGACCAACGTCCGCGCATCGGGCAAGGATGATGCCATCACCCTGACCCCGCCGCGTCGTATGTCGCTTGAAGAAGCGCTGGCTTATATCCAGAACGACGAACTGGTCGAAGTTACCCCGCAAAGCATCCGTATTCGCAAGCTGCACCTCGACCCGAACGTGCGCAAACGCGAAAGCCGCAAATCGGAATCCGAAACCGTTTAAACCGGTTTGGATCGTGATTTAGAAGGGTCGCCTGCTTGGGCGGCCCTTATACATTGAGAGGCACGAACATTTGCTATGATGTTCGTGCCTTTTTCATCAGGGGTCTCGTCCCGAAGTCGACATTGTCTGCGCCTATAGCTGACAATGTCGACTTCGGGACGAGACATACAATCGCCTACACCGTTTCGGCATTCCTTAACGTGTTTCCCCTAATTTCGCACAAGGCCGCATTCAGACGGGGAATATCCATGCACGACACAGCCTTGCGCAGTTGGGGTGATTCATTTCGGGCGTTCATTCATCCACGCGTGATTACCATGCTGTTCATGGGACTGTCGGCCGGGATTCCCATCCTGCTGATTTTCTCAACCCTGTCGATCTGGCTACGCGAAGCCGGCGTGGAACGTTCTACCGTCACCTATTTCAGCTGGGCCGCCCTTGGTTATTCTTTCAAATTTGTCTGGGCCCCCCTTATTGACCGGCTGCCGTTCCCGATTTTGCATGGTGCTCTTGGACGTCGGCGAAGCTGGCTGATTATTGCCCAATGTGCCATTATCGGCGCCATCCTTTGGATGGGCTTTACCGATCCGACCGAAAACCTGACTACTATGGCCTTTGCTGCTGTTGCGCTTGGCTTTGCATCGGCAACACAGGACATCGTGATTGACGCCTATCGCATCGAGGCAGCAGATACCGACCTGCAAGCCATGATGAGCTCGGCCTATATCGGTGGGTATCGTATCGGAATGATTGTCGCCGGTGCCGGAGCATTGACCATTGCCGGACTATTTGAGGCCGAAGGCAGTTATGAGCCGATTGCTTGGACAATTGCCTATGGCTGCATGGCTCTGGCCATGGGGATCGGCGTTATCACCACGCTGATCATTCGCGAACCCACCGTAAATCGGACTGACAGCAAGTATTTTCATAAAACATCCGATTACGGTCGTTTCCTTCTGATGTTTGCGCTGACTGTGATCGCCTTCATCATTGCCAACATCTATGCCAGCGACCTGACCGAGCCATTAAAAACGGCTTTAGTCGAAAACGGAATGATCGACGGACTGGCTGGTTTCATCGCCGGGTTTCTCAAACTAGCCATCTCTGTCGCAGCCGCAATCCTTTTCGCATGGCTGACCACACGTATCGGCGTAACCCCAACCGGCATGGTTCAGGAAACCTATGTCGCACCGGTTAAGGATTTCATCGACCGCTATGGCAAGGCTGCGATAGTTGTGCTGGCACTCATTGGCGTCTATCGGATTGCCGATATCGTCATGGGGGTCATGGCCAATGTTTTCTATACCGATCTGGGCTTTTCCAAGGAAGAAATAGCAGCTGTTTCCAAAACATTTGGCCTGTTCATGACCATCGCAGGCAGCTTCCTTGGCGGTCTTCTTTCGGTTCGCTACGGGGTCGTGCGTATCCTGTTTCTTGGCGCACTTCTCTCGGCAATTACCAACATCCTGTTTGCAATTATGGCTCATCTGGGCCCGAACACGATCATGTTTGCCGGTGTGATTATGGCCGACAACCTGTCAGGTGGTCTTGCAACAACCGCCTTCATCGCCTACCTGTCGGGCCTGACCAATATTTCCTTTACTGCCATGCAATATGCGATCTTTAGCTCAATCATGACCCTGTTCCCCAAAATCCTTGCCGGATTTTCGGGCAGTGTCGTCGATGCGCTCGGTTACAGCTGGTTCTTTATCGGCACAGCCCTGATTGGCATACCCGTGCTGTATCTCGTTGTCCTGGCCGGTAGGCTGATGACACAGAATACCGCAGAAAAAGCCGCGCACGCAGCAGCGATAACCGAAGACGGCTAACCAACAGTTATTCATCAAGGCAAAATAAAACCGGGCACCACATAATGGCACCCGGTTTCAGATCTTCTGATGTCACGACGCTCAGGCGGCCTGTTCAGCCTCATCCTGTGTCAGCAGTGCATAGATTGCATCCGCAGAACCCGCACCGCGCAACTTGTCGCACATGCCCTGATTACGCAGAAGGCGGGAAATACGCGCCAGTGCTTTCAGGTGATCTGCACCAGCTTCTTCCGGGGCAATCAGCATGCAAAACAAATCGACAGGATGTTCGTCAACGGCATCGAACTCAATCGGGTTCTGAGCACGCGCAAAGATCATGTGCAACCGGTCAAGATCCGCCAGCTTGCCGTGCGGAATCGCGACACCACCACCTACGCCGGTGCTGCCAAGTTTTTCACGGTCAAGCAAAACGGAAAAAATCTCGCCCGCTTCACGCCCGGTGACGTCAGCTGCCTTTTCGGCAAGTTCCTCAAGGACAGCCTTTTTCGCACCGGACCGCAGGGCCGGTATTACCCCCGAAGGGGAAAGAATCGATGATATGTCCATTTTTCGCGTTGCGTTGTTTGGCTCGGAAGAATCTGTATCCGTCACGCTGCACCAGCCTCCTTATCGGATGGGTCAAGCCACCCGATATTGCCGTCAGCACGACGATATACAACATTCAATCCGCCATGTTTGCCATTCCGGAACATAAGTGCCGGAATGTCCCCCAAGTCGAGCCGCATAACAGCTTCTCCAACAGAGAGCGTATCAATGCGATCCGGTGTTTCAGCGACGATCACAGGCTCGAAGCCGTTGACATGTTCGTCATCAGAATGATCGTCGTCTTCCTGTGCGATCACATAATGTGTCGCATCAATTCTTGCCTGCTCACACTGATCACGGTTGGTATGATGGTCACGCAGACGCCGCTTGTAGCGTCGCAACTGTTTAGCGACACGATCACAGGCGGAATCGAAGGCAGGATACACTTCATTCGCTGATGCCTTCGCCTGAACCAACATGCCCTTGCCGACATGGACCGATATCTGCGTGATGTAGAGATGCGCCTCTTTGGTGATGGTCACCGTTGCTTCGATCGCGTGATCGAAATATTTCTCTACCGCAGGGTCCAACGTCTCGACGACGTGTTGACGGAGTGCGTTACCAACGTCGAGTTGTTTACCAATAACCGTAATTTGCATGGATCGCCTATCCCCAGTTGAGTGACTTCCCAGTACATATGGACATTCAGTGCCCCTCAATCAGGAGGCCGCACCATATTCCCTCGTTAATGCCAAGTCAACATTTGGGTATTATTGCTGAATATACAATACCTTAAGGTATATTTTGCAGTGTTTGACTGGCTAGGAAACCTGCGACTTTTTTTCGCGCCGTCGCTGGACCGACGAGGGAATTCTCATCGCTTCGCGGTATTTTGCCACTGTTCGGCGGGCGATGTCGATCCCTTCCTTTTTGAAGCAGCTCGACAAGTTTGTCATCAGACAAAATCTTTTTCGGATCTTCCCCGTCTATCAATGACTTGATGCGATGACGAACAGATTCAGAAGAATGCGCATCTCCGCCATCCGCAGATGAAATTGCCGTGGTGAAAAAGTACTTCAACTCGTAAACGCCACGCGGGGTCGCCATAAACTTGCCATTGGTCACCCGTGAAACCGTGCTTTCATGCATGCCGATTGCTTCGGCGATATCGCGCAGGATCAACGGGCGCAAAAGTGCGACACGCCGTAATTGAAGAATCCATCCTGCTGACGCACGATCTCGCTTGCGACTTTCATGATCGTGGTAGCACGTTGATGCAGTGCCTTTACCAGCCAATTGGCGTTCTGAAGCTTCTCGCTAAGAAAACTTCGTTCCTCGCGATTACGCAGCCCCTGTCCTATCTTTACGGCGTAATCCTCGTTCACCAATACGCGCGGCAATGCATCGCTGTTCAGTTCAAGATGCCAGTTGCCGCTTCCGGCTGCGCGCATCAGAACATCGGGAATGACCGGCGTTGCCGGTTCCCCATCGGCGGTTCGCCCCGGACGCGGATCAAGGGTGCGAATTTCGGAAATCATGTCCGAAAGATCATCGGTATCCACGCCGCATATCCGGCGCAAGCGATCAAATTCACGACGCGCAAGCAAATCCAGATTAGCCAGCAACGCTGCCATCGCTGGATCAAACCGATTAAGCTCACGCAATTGCAGTTCGAGGCATTGGGCAAGGTCGCGGGCGAAGATGCCCACTGGCTCAAATCCCTGCATAACGGCAAGAACGCGCAATACATCGCTCATTTCGCATTCAAGTGCCTCGGCAACCTCTTCAAGCGGCCCGGCGACATAGCCATTTTCATCAAGCATATCGATCAGGTAGCTGCCAATCATGCGTGAAATGGCATCCGCAAACGCGATGTTAAGCTGATCATCAAGTGACTGACGAAGTGTCGCCTTGTCGGCAAGCGTCTGTTCCAGGCCAGGCAGATCTTCGCCGCTGCCTCCACCACCCGTTCCACCGCTATAGGGCGACGAATAATCATGGTTTCCGGCAACCGGGGCACCATCGGGAGTGATTTCACCTTCGCCGTTGTAAAGGGCATCTGGCGCACAATCGAGCGGACCGGAATCGCCGGTGCTCATGGTTTCACTTGACGTCAGGCGGTCGGTGCCAAAACGATCTTCTCGATCAGAAAAATCATCGCTGGTACGGGAATCGATACCCTGATCGCCATTCCCGACTGCCCCGTCACCTGTTTCGGCAAAGGTTTGCCCCGGATCTGCGCGTTCCAGCAGCGGATTTTCCAGCAATTCACTATCGATGAAATTGGAAAGTTCGATGTTGTTAAATTGCAGCAGTTTGATCGCCTGCTGCAACTGAGGCGTCATGACGAGAGACTGAGACTGACGAAGATCAAGCCGCGCCTTCAGGGCCATTATGAACTACCCCTCGTCAATCCGAACCCCCTAGAAACAAGGTGTGTGATCAAAGGCTGAAACGATCACCCAGATAAACCCTTCTGACATCGTCATTTCTGACGATTTCGTCAGGACCACCTTCCATCAAAACCCGACCGTCATGCAAGATATATGCCCGGTCAATGATGTCCAGAGTCTCGCGCACATTGTGGTCGGTAATCAAGACCCCAATGCCGCGATCTTTCAGATGACGTACAAGATCGCGAATATCACCGACCGCAATCGGGTCAATCCCAGCCAGCGGCTCGTCCAGCAGAACGAAGTTCGGATGGGCCGCAAGGGCACGTGCAATCTCGCAACGGCGGCGTTCCCCACCCGACAGGGCAAGGGCAGGAGTGCGGCGCAAATGCTCGATGGCAAATTCCGCCAGAAGATCTTCCAGGTTCTGTTCACGCTTGATCCGGTCATCTTCCACGACCTCCAGAACCGCCATGATGTTCTGTTCGACCGTCATCCCGCGGAAAATCGATGCTTCCTGCGGCAAATAACCGATTCCCATGCGTGCACGCTGATACATCGGCATCATGGTGATATCGCGCCCATCAAGCGAAATATTCCCCCGATCCGGAGAAATCAGACCCGTGATGATATAAAAACTGGTTGTCTTTCCGGCGCCATTTGGTCCCAGAAGGCCGACGGCTTCGCCGCGTTGTACCGACATCGACACGTCTTTAAGCACCGGTCGCTTCTTGAAGCTCTTGCCAAGATTGTGCGCAACCAGCCCCTTGTTGGCTGTCACCAGCCGAGGGCCCGTACCGGAGGATGCATTGCTGCCACTACCGGTCTTTGGTGCATGTGTGTTGTCGGATTTTCCGCTTTTGCGCGACCAGAACAAATTCCCGACCCTTCGTCAGTTGCCATTCCCGGATTGGCCCGGGCTGTTTTCGTCGTCTTTTTCCGGCACAAGCAAACCGCGAACGCGGCTTTTGCCATCGCCATTTCCGTTGGCGGTCAATCGGCTGACACCTGTATTCAGGTCGACAACAGCGCGATCCCCATTCAGCTGGTTCTCGCCGCGCGTGATCTTAACCGATCCGACAAGGGTTGCGATACCCGTTTTCGCATCATAAACGCCTTGATTGCCAACCACAAAATCGGTTGACGTTCGGATGGTAACATTTCCATCACCGTCAATGCGGCTCAGTTCGTTTTCGCCATTCTTGCCTGCTTCGAACCGTGCCGTCAGAACATCACCGCGAAGGGTACGATCATCGGCAACGGCAACCGCATTACCACGTGCAACCGCCATACGTTCGGTTTCCCAGTATTCAAGGCTTTCTTCAGCGGTCAGGGTTTCATTGGGTGTTTTGTATCGCAGATCTTTACCCGTCAAAACGACAACGGCATCGTCAATGTCATAGATCGCCTGATCACCGGTTGCGACATCGGTTTCTGAAGACAGTTTTACGTTGCCCGTGGCAATGATACGGTAAATCTCGCTTTGACCGTCACGATCCCGATAAAGGGCACGCAGTTCATCTGCGTCCACACGGGAATTGCCGCGTTTAGCCACAGCATTCCCTCGCGCAATCAGGACCTGCTCGTTACGACGCCATTCAATGCCGTTATCGGATTCGACCTCAAGCCCCCCGCTTCCACTTTGGGCAAGACCAAGTGGATCGGCATATGCCGCCACTGAGGGAACCATCAGCGCGCCCCCAAAAACTGTCGCCATCAAAAAACGGCGCACCGCAAAACGCGCAACTGCGATCATGATTTACCTTTCAAAGCACTATCGAAAATCACCAGACGAGCATTCCCCAAAAAGCGGATCACGGCACCCTTGTCCTCAAGCTCAAACCCGGTGTCAGATTTGATCGTCCCGAACGGTCCCTGTCCATCGACAGGTTCATTGCCTTTGGCACTGCCGCTATTCAATGCGATCTCGGCCTGCTCGGTATGAATTTCAAACCCCTGATCGTGATACATATTCACGGTCCCGACCAGATCAAGCAATTCATCGGACTCGGTATAAAAACCTTCATCCGCCGTAAGTGCAATCCACGAACCATCTTCAAGCGTTATATCAGCCTGTGGTGCATCAAGATGCACATGTGCCAGCCGCTCGCCGTTTTCCGGCTGCTCAACCGCGTCGTTGGCTGTGACAGTGAAGGGTTGCTTATTCCCATCCACGCCAAAAAAGCGCGGATTGCTCATGGTAACATTTTCCATCAAATCATCGGGTGTGGTCGAAAAGCCAAGTCGAAAACCGCTTTCCTGAACCTTCTCGATTTGTGGCCACAGCACAACAAGAGCAACAAGCGATGCCGCAATCAACGGCAGCACAATTTTCAGCATGTTAACGATCGAACGGCGAAACGGATTGATCCGCACGTCCCGCCGCCCGGACGGAAGACGATCGTTCATGCGCGCATTACGCGCGGCCCTCTCGATCTCGGCCTTCCGTTCTTCGCTCATGGATTACGCAACCCCCAAACGCAGAAGGTCATGAATATGCACAAGGCCAACCGGCTTGCCTTCATCATCAACGACAAACAAGGCCGTGATGCTGCGATCATTCATAATCGCAAGTGCCTCGACAGCCAGAACATCGGATTTGGTCGCCTTGGGATTGCGTGTCATCACATCACCGACCCGCATTGCCACCAGATTGTCTGCCATATGCCTGCGTAGATCACCATCCGTTACGATGCCGCTCATCAAGCCTGTATCGTCGAGCACACCGACACAGCCAAATGACTTGCCGGTCATGATGACCAATGCCTCGGACATCAGCGCATTTTCCCCAATCAGTGGAATATCCGCAACGTCATGCATAACGTCACTAACACGCAGCAATCGCTGCCCCAGTTTACCACCAGGGTGGAATGTGCGGAAATCATCGGCGCTGAAGCCACGACGCTCCATCAATGTCACAGCAAGCGCATCGGCAAAAGCCAGCATCGCTGTGGTCGACGTCGTCGGTGCCTGCTTGTTCGGGCAGGCTTCCGGGCTATTGGGCAGAATCAGCGGGTAATCACATTGAGCTGCCAGCGAACTTTCCGGACGCCGGGTCATACCGATCAACGGCACGTTAAAGCGGCGCGTATACGCGATGATATCTGACAGTTCTGGTGTTTCGCCTGAATTCGACAGGGCCAAGACGGCATCATTTTTGCCAATCATCCCCAAATCGCCATGGCTGGCTTCAGCCGGATGCACAAAGAAGGATGGCGTTCCTGTCGACGCAAAAGTTGCTGCGATCTTTTTGGCAATATGACCACTTTTACCCATGCCGGTTACGACAAGGCGGCCCGCAAGGCTCTCGATCAGATCGATTGCCTTGCAAAAATCGCCGTTTAAGGATTTTGCAAGATCACTGAGTGCATCGGCTTCAATTGCCAGAACTCGGCGGGCGACTTCAAGGTCTTTCTCCGATGCCGGTTCAGGCGTGTTTTGCGGTTTCGGGGTCACTGTCATCAGTTTCTTTATGCGTTTCCCGGCGGAACTAACTACGGGGAAAGATGGGCGGGATCATCTGCACTGGCAAGCGACAAAAGCAACGATCAGGTAATGATGTCGCAGGGATCATTCCTTTACGCCAAAGGCCGTTGACGCAGAATTAACAATGCAGGCTCACCAGAAAAAATTTCAACACACCAAAAAGGCAAATCAGTGGGCAAAAATGTCTGTCTCTTCCCAACCAGCAAGATCAAGTGTCGCCCGTGTCGGCAGGAAGTCAAAACAGGCCTGCGCCAGTTCCGTTCTTCCTTCGCGCGCCAAACGACGATCAAGCTCTTCCTTGGCCTTGTGCAGATACAGCACATCGGATGCGGCATATGCGATCTGTTCATCTGACAGATCAGAAGAACCCCAGTCAGAGCTCTGCTGTTGCTTGTCGAGGTTGATTCCAACCAGTTCCCTTACAAGGTCTTTTAAACCATGGCGGTCGGTGTAGGTGCGCACGAGTTTGGATGCAATCTTGGTGCAATAGACTGGTGCACACCGCACACCAAGATACTTGTCCATCACAGCAATATCGAACCGCCCAAAGTGAAACAGCTTCAAAACCGACGGATCGGACAAAAGCTTTTTAAGGTTGGGCGCTTCGTAGCTTTCTAAGTCAAACTTCACCAGATGAGCATCGCCATCACCCGCCGAAAGCTGGACCACACAAAGACGATCACGATGCGGATTAAGGCCCATGGTTTCACTGTCAATGGCAACGGTTTTGCCAAGATCAAGCCCGTCGGGCAAGTCTCCATGATGAAGGAAATTGGTCATCGCAATTCTCCAGAATGCTGGTTTGACGCTGTCTTAACACAGCATTACCAACGTCGCGATGCAAAAAGCCCTATATCCGAACGGAAAATAGGGCTTTTCAATCAAACAACTTTGGATGCCGGAAACCGGAGCGCAGCAACCGCACTTGCAATGGAGGTCCAAGCCAGTATAGCAGGCCAGTTAGAGAAAAGGCTTTGTGTAACTGAAAAAGGAAACAGGGACATAACCAGAACGCCAAGATACAAGCCACCCAACAAGCGGCTTTCGCGCGGGCCAAATAGGGTTTTAAGCCCCATAAAATACAGAAGGCCGATAAAAACAGTAAACGGAATTGTCCCGATCATCCCCGTATCAGACAACCATTCAACATAGAAATTATGAGGATGGGGATGGCAAGGAACGTTAGTCAACCCCGCTGCAGTGTAATCTTTACAAACGAGCGGATAATTTCCCATACCGCTACCCGTCAACGGATTCTCGGCAAAGAACCGAATCCCCAGAAAAACAAGCTGACCATATATTGAGTCGCTGTAATCCGAGACGACGCTCGCCAATGCTTCAACTCGCCCCCAAATCCGATCACTTGTGATAAGTAAAAGGATCAAGGCAATTGCTCCAACAAACGCCAACCCCAAAGAAACTTTGCGTGCTGCGCCACCAATAAGAAACAAGCTAAAAAGCGTTGTCATAATTGCCAACAAAGTCAGTACGCTTGCGGCACGCTCGCCGCTAAGAAACACAACGACCAGAAGCAATGGTGACAAGACGCATCCAATAATGAAGAGTTTCCTGGAAACCCCGTGAGCATAGAGCATCACAGCCATAGTCAACGCAGCAAATCCAAGCTTAGAAAGATACATGCCAATATTCGGCCGATCTAACGGGCCGGTAAGACGGCCACTCATAGCCTGACCGGTCAGAAGCGAGAAACCCGTGAAAAACTGATAAAGCGCATCACAAGCGGCAGTTCCAAGCGCAAATAAAAGGCCCGTGACAAACCATTTGATCGTACGCGCATCGGTTAGAATCCAACGGGTCACCGCAGCATAAAAGACAACAAATCTCAGCCAACTTAGCGAGCGCTCAAAACTCTTACCTATATGTTCGGCAAAAGGTGAGATAACCAAATTCATCAGGACAAATATGATCAAAAGGATAAGAATATCCTTCTCACGGGTCCAAGACCATTTTTTTTCCAACAATGATCGCGCTAAGAAAATCAGAGCGATCAAGACAACCGAGATATCTGCAGCTGCCCTTGTAAATAATAGAAAGATAGGAATACAAAACAGCAAAAAACTAGCGACAACATGCATTTTTTTATCAAGCGAATTCATTTGTTTAATAACTCACTTCTCTTCAACACGACGAATATTCGGCAATTCGTAGAAAATATTCCTATAATACATCAGAGATTCTGGAGCTGGATCAACGAAGCCGATTTTCCCCATCACATAGCGTGTCAAAACCGGAATAGCAGCGAAAGGAGCATCATCCTTGCGCGCTTTTTTGACTGCAGAAATGCATTTCTGATAAATCCTTATACGTAAATCCGAAGACAACTCAGAATGTGCCTGCAAAAAGTTCAGATAAACTAGAAAACGATCATGATTCAGTTGCAAAGTATTTTGTGAAATATGGCTTCCCATATCGGGAACCATTGTCACAGTCATATCGGCATCAACAATACGTCGAGCTTTCGACGCCAGTCGCAGTGCCAGTGACTCATCCTGAACAAAAACAGTTTCATCACATCCTTCAGCCCTTTGAAACAATTCCTGCGTCACCAGCCAAGTCATACGCACCATGCCGCGCCCTAATATCCGATCAAGTGGATCATTGTGGATTGTAAAGCTGAAATTCTCACCAATCGGCTCGGCAATAACATCTTCAATCGGTGCGTTAGTCTTCCGCCCCCGTCCGTGCACCATATCGGCACCCTGCTGTTTCGCGAGTGACAGCATAGTTTTAAGCGCGTCCGGTGCAAGAATCTCGTCGCAATCAAATAGCGCGAGATATTTGCCCTTTGCTTCCGCCGCCCCCTGATTAAGTCGAATGGATGGTCCTGCATTGACTTCGTTGTTAATCACACGAACAAAGTCATGCGATCCGGCATATTCGTTCAGTATTTCCAACGAATTGTCAGTCGATACGTCGTCAATAAAAATAACTTCAAAGGAAACATCACCGGTTTGAGCCAACAGGGACTCGAAAAAATAAGGAAGCACAGAAGCCTTGTTATAAACCGGTAGAACGAAACTAACGTCAGGTCGCATCATATCCAAGGCTCTTTTTTGAAGTGGTTTTCGCTTGTAACCAGTAATCCCCGTTACAGAAAGACAAAAGCTGCGAAATTCATCCTACAACGACAATACCCCAGCACATCGTCCATGTGCTGGGGTATGGTGCCCAGGAGAAGACTCGAACTTCCACGACCTTGCGGCCACTGGCACCTGAAGCCAGCGCGTCTACCAATTCCGCCACCTGGGCATAGGGGCTTGTGGTATTTGCCCGACGGAACCCGCCGGAACGGGGCGCAATATACGCTGCCAAACTTCAGTGTCAACAACCTTTTTGAGGGTTTTGCAAAACGCGTCTTTGAAAATCGCCCACCGTCGCAAGACATAAGGAAAATCTTGATTTTCCCGCTCATCCGCGATCACGCCGAATGGTCGAACAAGTATCTGAGAACCCCGTTCAAACGGTTCCGCCCCTGATCGGTCGTGCGCAATCCGGCCTGATCGCAAATCAGATCGCCCGACGCAATCAGGGTTTCAAGACGTTCTGAATCCAATGCCTCGCGCGGGGTTTTGCCAATAATCCGCTCGAAGCGTCCCACCGGAATGGGTTCATTCAGGCGCAGCCCCATCATCACCATTTCAATAAGGCGTTCATCCGCAACCAAAGCGGTTTCTTCCTGCGTGCCGTGTCCCTGCTTTTCCACACGATCAAGCCAGATTTCCGGCGCACGATGACGGCGCACCGCCATTGGTTTAGTGCTACCATCTGGCTGAATGACGGCTTCGCGGCCATGTGCACCCGGACCAATGCCGAGATAATCGCCATAGCGCCAGTATACGAGGTTATGGCGGCTTTCCTGCCCGGGTCGGGCATGGTTGGAAACCTCGTAACAACCATAACCGGCGGCTTTGGTTTCTTCCTGGGTGATTTCATAAAGATCGGTCGCAAGGTCTTCATCGGGTACAACGAGATCACCGCGCTGATGCAAGGTATGGAACTGCGTTCCCGGTTCGATCGTCAACTGATAAAGCGAAATATGACCGCGCGCGATCTCAAGTGCTTCGCGCAGCTCATGACGCCAGGCTCTCGGATCATGTTCGGGCCGGGCATAAATCAGATCGAACGAAAACCGGTCAAACACATTCGCCGCAACATCAAGAGCACGCATGGCTTCAGCCGCATTGTGCACACGCCCCAGAAATTTAAGATCGCGGTCATTGAGCGCCTGAATGCCAATTGAGACCCGGTTGATGCCATTGGAAGCAAAAGACGAGAACCGATTGATTTCAACCGTACCCGGATTGGCTTCAAGCGTGATTTCGATGTCATCGGTTACCGGCCAGAAGGTTTTGATATCGGCGATCAGGGCCCCTGCGGTTTCCGGATCCATCAGCGACGGTGTCCCACCACCAAAGAATACCGATCCGACCGTGCGGCCGGGATGACGCGCAGCACCTGCGGCAAGTTCCGCACGCAATGCCGCCCTCCAGCGCGCATGATCAACCTTGTCAGCAACATGACTATTGAAATCGCAATAGGGACATTTCGACAGGCAAAACGGCCAATGGATATAGATGCCAAACGGGACAGCTTCTGCGGTTGCTAGGGACACGCGGTTCTCGATCTTCGACTGCGGGAAAGACGGATAAAGTAACACGCACCACCGATAGTTACATCAGCGATGCGTGCATAGGTTCGATGCAGGCAGTTGGCCGCCTAAAATCCTTAATCGAAGCAAGCCTTGACCAGCTGGCGAAACGCATCCGCGCGATGGCTCATTGCATGTTTCTGTGCCGGGTCCATTTCCCCAAAGGTCTGCTCATAACCTTTTGGCTGGAAAATCGGATCATAGCCAAAACCGTGACGGCCACGTTTGGGCCAAACGATTTCACCTTCAACACGACCTTCAAAATTCTCCACATGACCGTCTGGCCAAGCCAGAGACAAGGCGCAGATAAAGGCCGCCCGGCGGTCAGGATGGTTCCCGATCCCGTTCTGGACCTTTTCCATCGCCATATCAAAATCCTTGTCCGGCCCGGCCCAGCGCGCTGAATAAATGCCCGGCGCCCCATCAAGGGCGGAAACCGCCATGCCGCTATCATCAGACAGGGCTGGCAGATTGGCGGCCTTTGTTGCCGCCAACGACTTCAACTGTGCATTGCCAATAAAACTGTTTTCGGTTTCTTCGGGTTCGGGAAGATTCAAATCGCCTGCTGAAACCACTTCGATCCCGAACGGATCAAGCAGTTCGGCAATCTCCTTGATCTTGCCTTTGTTGTGGCTGGCAATAACGAGTTTTTTTTCCGTAAAGCGACGGGCCATGATGCTGCCTAGAGATATTCGGGTCGTTAAGACGAAGACGGTTGAAAACCACAAAAACAATATCGGGCGAACCATATCCAGGCTCGCCCGAATAAATTCTTAGATGCCAATCGCTGCTCGCTGTTTGGCAAACAGTTCCTTGCAGCCTTTTTCCGCCAGTTCAAACATCTTGTCATAAGCAGAACGATCAAACGGCACATCTTCCGCGGTCGCCTGAACCTCAACAATGCCGCCACTGCCCGCCAGAACAAAGTTCGCATCCGCACCCGCATTGCTGTCTTCGGCATAATCAAGATCAAGAACCGCTTCACCCTGATAAATACCGCACGAAATTGCGGCAACCGGCTGAGTCAACGGGATTTCCTTGATCAGGCCAAGACGGCGTACGCCCTGAAACGCCAGATGGGCGGCAACATAGGCACCCGTGATTGATGCGGTGCGTGTTCCGCCATCAGCCTGGATAACGTCGCAATCAAGGCGCATCTGCATTTCACCCATGCCCTTAAGGTCAGCGACCGCACGGATCGAACGCCCGATCAGGCGCTGGATTTCCTGGGTCCGACCCGACTGGCCACCGCGTGCGGCCTCGCGCTGCATGCGGCTGTCGGTTGCACGCGGCAGCATGCCATATTCTGCAGTGATCCAACCCTTGCCGGAATTACGCATCCAGCCTGGCACCTTGTCCTCGACCGTCGCGGTACAAATCACATGGGTATCGCCAAATTTAATCAGGCAGGAGCCCTCTGCATATTTGGAAACACCTGTCTCAATGGAAACGTCGCGAAGCTGATCGAAATTACGGCCGGATGGACGCATGGGGTCTGAACCTCTTTGTTCTGGGTCGGATCAACCTGCATGGCTGATCAACGATGGCTGAAATTGCGGCCAAAGCTACTGAGCATCGTATCAAAGGTCCAGCAGTTTCCCCGAAAATAACGGCAAAATCCCAGCAACACTATGCCTCAGATCCACGCGCAAAAACCATAAATGGCACTCGATTCGCGACGAATTCAAAGATTTGGCAGGACTAACTTCCTGATTGATACCATCGTTTGCCCGTCCTCCGGCTATCACCAATCTGCCAGCTTCATTGACGCCTGCCCGCCACCTCACTAAATTCCACGCAACACATTTGGTTTTGACAGGTTTAACATGGCGCTGTTTGACGACACATTGCTGGGCGACATGAACGCGCGATCCCGCGAAGTCTTTCGCCAGATCGTAGATGCCTATGTCGAAACCGGCGAACCGATCGGATCACGATCCATCGCGCGCCGCATGTCAGAAAACCTCTCGGCGGCGACCATCCGCAATGTCATGTCCGATCTTGAGGAAATGGGGCTTCTGGTTGCCCCCCATATTTCGGCCGGTCGATTGCCAAGCGAGAAAGGCCTGCGTCTTTTCGTCAATGCGCTGATGGAAGTCGGTGATCTACCAAATGCCGAGCGCGATCAATTGACTAAAAATTGCGAGCAGGCCGGATATTCCCTTGATCAGATGCTGGGCGAGGCCACAAGTATGCTTTCGGGGCTGTCACGCTGTGCAGGGCTTGTGGTTGCACCGAAAACCGATGGCATCCGTTTAAAACAGATTGAATTTGTTGCGCTTTCGCCGGGCAAGGTCCTTGCGGTTCTGGTTTCGCAGACCGGTAATGTTGAAAATCGTATCCTTGATGTTCCGCCCGATTTGCCGACCTCGGCATTGACAGAAGCATCGAACTATCTAAATACCCGGTTGGCCGGAAAGACACTTGATGACGCCCGGCAATTGATGAGTTTGGAACGCGACCGCATCAAACAGGAACTCGACGAATTGTCGGCTGGACTGATTGATGCCGGACTTGCGACATGGGCCGGCGGGGTCAAGGGTTCGTCCCTGATCGTAAAGGGCCAGTCGCAATTGCTTGAAAATATCGACACGATCGAACAGCTCGAAACCGTAAGAAGGCTGTTCAACGTGCTCGAAGCACGCGATCAGATGATTGAATTGCTTGATGTCACCACGATTGCCCAAGGTGTGCAGATTTTCATCGGGTCCGAGAACAAATTGTTCGGCGGATCGGGGCTTTCGATGGTGATTTCGCCCTATCAGAATGCCGAAGGCAGCATTGTGGGCGCAATCGGGGTTGTCGGGCCGACCCGGATCAATTATGCCCGGATCATTCCGCTGGTCGATTACACCGCCAAGCTGGTCGGGCGACTGATTGGATAAACGTTGGCGCTGCGTGTCAGGCCACACAAATTGAAGGTACAGGTTAGCCATGTCGGAAACCGCAAAGAACAACCAGGACGATCTGCATGATGCCGCGTCGGCAGAAGAAACTGCCGCAGAGGATGTCGTCTCAGAAGCAACCGAAGCCGAAGGTGGCGAAGCCACCACAGATCCGGTTGCAGCACTTGAAGCAGAAGTTGCTGAGTTGAAAGACCGCCTATTGCGCGCCGCCGCCGAGGTGGAAAACACGCGCCGTCGCGCGAAGAAAGACGTCGAGGACGCCGGGAACTATGCGATTACCAAATTTGCCCGCGAACTGCTTGATGTAGGTGACAACCTCCGCCGCGCCCTTGAGGCTGCTGGCGACACGTCCAATGCCGACCCGACGATGAAAAAGCTGGTTGAAGGCGTTGAAATGACCGAACAGACGCTTCTTAAGGCACTGGAAAAGAACGGCGTTGAAAAGCTTGAACCGCTTGGGGAAAAACTTGACCCCAATCATCATCAAGCCGTGTTTGAAATGCCAAATCCTGCTTATCCAGACGGCCATGTCGCCCAGGTAATGCAGGCCGGTTACGTGCTCAAAGGTCGCCTTTTGCGCCCGGCAATGGTCGGGGTCACCAAAAACCCCGCCGGTCAGGAAGCCGCAAAAAACGACGAACCTGGCAGCAATGTTGACACCTCTGCCTGATAGCGCTGGCTGATTGCCGGTCGGGAATCCGCAAACCGGTTTTGAAAGATCAAATATTTAAACGGCCCTGCCATTTTCACGGCGGGCCGTTTTATTTTGTCCATTTCGGGTCTAATCTGGCCTGCTTGCAACAATGACATCGGAACACGCCATGCCGCTTCGTCCTGACATTATCAATATTCTGCGCGATGAAGCCGCAACGATTGTTATCTTGACCGGGGCCGGTATTTCGAAGGAAAGCGGCCTGCATACCTTCCGCGACCCCGATGGGATCTGGGCAAAATATGACATTTCCGAAGTCGCAACGCCTGAGGCATTCATCAACAATCCCGATCTTGTACATCACTTTTACAATGACAGACGCGCAGGGCTGCTTGACCCTGCAATACAGCCAAACAAGGCGCATATTGCCCTTGCCCGGCTCGAAACCAAGTGGCCAAGCGACGTTCTGCTGGTAACCCAGAATATCGACGATCTCCATGACCGCGCCGGATCAAAAAACCTTATCCATATGCATGGCGAATTGCTGAAAATCCGCTGCAATCATTGCGGGCTTCTGACGGTCTGGTCTGCCCCACTGGGACGAGACACTCCCTGTACCTCCTGCACCAAAACCGGCGGCCTACGCCCACACGTTGTCTGGTTCGGGGAAATGCCGCTTGAAATGGAACGCATTTATGCTGCTCTTGCCAAATGTGGCCTATTCATTTCAATCGGCACATCAGGGAACGTTTATCCGGCTGCCGGGTTCGTCCAAATCGCCAGTAAAGAATCTGGTGCAGAAACGGTCGAGATCAACCTGGAACCAGGTTCCGGGGCGTCCTTGTTTGATCACAGTTCATATGGCCGGGCGACTGAATTGGTTCCGGCACTGGTCGACAGCCTATTGATGGATCAAGTCTGACAACTATTAACTATCGCACAGCGCCTTGAAGTTGCGTTCGCCTTCGGGGCTGAAAATCACCACACGCGACTCCTTACTTCGCTGTGCCCAGCCCAGATCATAAAACCGGTCCAGTAACGCAGCACCAAACGACCCTGCCAAATGAGATTGTCGGGCGCTCCAATCCAGGCATTCCCGGCAAAGCGGCCTGCGGCTGGTACGCAGTTCATTCAGATTAATCCCGAACGCCTCGGCGAAATCTGCACCGGCATCTGTCAAAGCCACGCCATTATGATCTGTCGAAATCAGTTTGCGGGCCTCAAGCCCCGAAAACAGGGCAACCCCCATTTCTCCGGCCAAATGATCATAGCAAACACGTGCCTTGCGCAATGCCGGGTCCTTCGGCCCGGTTCGGACCCGATTATGTCCGACCCGACTGGCAATCCCCATCAGGACTTCCAATGCCTCGACAATATCGGGGCCCGAAAGCGTAAAATAACGATGCCGCCCCTGCTTTCGCGGGATGACGATCTGACCAGCCTCCAGCTTTGCCAGATGTGAACTCGCCGTTTGCGGCGTCACACCAGCCTCCTGTGCCAGCTCTGCAGCGGTCAGCGCGCGGCCACTCATCAGAGCGGTCAGCATGTTTGCGCGAGCCGGATCGCCAAGCAATGTAGCCACGCGGGCAATATCGGGTCCTTCTTTCATAGTTCGATGTTAATCGAAGCATTGGTCGCCAGCAATCGGTTATTTGTTCAGAATTGCCCCTGCCCCGGAGATCCGAATGACATCGTCCAAAATATCGCTACCCCTTGAAATCGGTTTGCTGGCTGTGCTCGCCCTGCTTTGGGGGTCGTCGTATCTGTTCATCAAAATCGCGCTGACCGATATCCCACCAATTACCCTGATCGCAATCAGGGTTGGCATCGCATCGCTGTTTCTTCTCGTCGTCATGTGCTGCCGTAGCGAACGTTTTCCGCGCGATGGCAAGGTTATCGGCACATTGCTGATCCAGTCGGTTTTCAACAGCCTCGGCGCATGGACAATACTTGCTTGGGGACAGCAACATGTCGAAAGCGGCCTTGCCAGTGTGCTTAATTCAACATCACCGGTTTTTGTTTTCCTGATCACGACCCTTCTGACACGGCATGAACGGGTTGACCGGTTTCGTCTTGCCGGAGCGTGCCTTGGCGTTGCTGGTGTGGTTCTGATTGTCGGCCCTGGTGTGATTATCGGACTAGGGCAGCATGTTGGCGGGCAGCTTGCCGTTCTGGCCGGAGCGATCCTCTATGCCGGAGCAGCAATCTATGGCAAGCGCTTCAACGCCCTGCCCGCAACCGTTAGCGCCGCCGCAACCATGATCTGGGCCAGCATCTTTCTGATCCCGGCCAGTCTGGTGCTGGATCGACCCTGGAACTTGACACCGTCAACGTCCGCCATTCTTGCAACGCTTGCCCTGTCGGTTTTTTGCACGGCAATCGCTTTGCTGATCTATTTCAGGCTGTTACGCACGCTTGGCTCAATGGGTGTTGCCAGTCAAAGCTACCTGCGTGCCGGGATCGGCGTCGTGCTTGGCAGCCTGTTACTTGGCGAAACCATAAGTTCCCCGGTTCTTGCTGGAATCCTCTGCACGCTTGTCGGCGTCGCAATCATCAATCTGCCGCGCGCATTCTGGCGACAGTCACCCTTTCCTAAATCATAAAATGGTCTCCCAATAAGGATATAAAGCCAATGATCACGTGTTTCATCCGCTATGAAATCGACCCTTATAAGAAGAATGCTTTTGTGGAATATGCGCGTAACTGGGGCGAGGCAATTCCACGATGCGGTGCTGATCTGGTCGGCTATTTCGCGCCTCATGAAGGAACAATATCGACCGCTTACGCAGTTTATCATTTGCCGGATCTGGCAGCATATGAAGCCTATCGCGCCCGCCTGTCACAAGACCCACTGGGGCGTGAAAACTATCAGTTCGCCCAACGTGAAAAATTCATCCTGCGCGAAGAACGCCAGTTTTTCAAAATCGCCTCTACCCCGCATGCGGAACTGGTCAAGCCATGATTGCCGTCATTTTCGAAGTCCTGCCTCACCCGCAACATCGTAACGAATATTTCTCGATCGCAAAGGACCTCCGGCCGGTACTTGAAACAATCGACGGCTTCATTTCCATCGAACGGTTCGAAAGCCTTAACGAGCCGGGCAAAGTTCTGTCTCTTTCTTTCTGGCGCGATGAAAAAGCCGTCATGGCATGGCGCAATGTCGGTGAACACCGCATTGCACAGAACAAAGGTCGTAACCGGATTTTCGACGATTATCGTCTGCGGGTCGCCCATGTCATGCGTGATTATGGAATGCATGAACGGGCCGAAACACCCGATGATTCCCGCAAGCAACACGACGACAGTTCATAACGGATAAACAGGTTTTCCGAAGAAAGGCTAAACTTTCGCCGTTGCAGCCTTGCGATTTCCATCGCTTTCATCATCTTCGGCGGGCACAACCGAAACCGGTTTTGCCCCGCCTCTGTAATCCAGCAAGGCAACCGCCAGCACGACAATCGCCGCCCCGACAAAAATCACCGGCACCGGAAGCATGTCAAAGAAGATCAGATCCATTGCTACAGAAAACGGCAAGGCCGTATAGGCTGCTGGCGAAATGACACTGGCATCCGCAACCCGAACAGCCCGCAGAACCATGTAGTTGGTCAGCATGGCAAAGAAACCTGCACCCGCAGAATAAAGCCAGTCAGAGAAGGCCGCCGGTTGCCACATGATGACGGCAACCGGCACCCAGATCACAATGGCGACAATCTGGGGCCAGAACAGCATGGAGAAATTCGTCTCGGTCCGGGTCAGAACCTTGGCATAAAGCGTTTGTGCGGAAAAACAGAACGCCCCGATCAGGGCTGCGGCAACCCCCAATGGAACGCCAAATCCGTCCATTTTGGGAACGCACATTACCCAAACGCCAACAAGTCCAAGAAGGGTTGCGATCACTTTACGTGCCGTCAACTGCTCGCCAAGAATCACAACGGCAAGCATCACGGTCAGCAAGGCCTCGATGAACAGATAGGCATTTACCTCGGCAATACTCATCTGGCGAAGGGCAAAGAACACAAAAAACAGCGATCCGTACCAAAGAACGCCGCGCGCCAGATGCGCATAAGGTCGCTTGGTCCGGATCGACCTGGTGCCAATAAACATCAGGATGATCACGAACACAGCCACCGTCGTCACTGCACGCATCGCGAGAATTTGTGCCGTCGACACATCATGGGATACCAGCTTGGCACAGACATCGACAAAAACGCCCGATGCCATCGCCGCCGTCATCCACAAAACGCCGCGAAAATTGCCGCTGAGGCGCAAAAGCGTCCCGGTCATCACCTGATCATGATCTCTGGAATTAAAGTGGGTTTCCGACAGCGGGGAGACTGCTGCGGGGTGGCGCAAGGAGACTATCTATCGATCAGCCGGAAACCCTTTTCATTCAGCAGTGTGCCCGCAAAAATTGAAAAATGCGAATGAGGAGTTTTCAGCCATTGATGAGAATTTTTTGCCCCAAACCACATTCAGGCCTGTTACACAGGAATAAACTCTAAAACCCTGTCCCACGGAAATGTTCGATGCGCCGCAAACTGCCCCCCTTACGCGCGCTTGTCGCTTTTGAAGCCACCGCCCGCCATCAAAGTGTGAAGGCGGCGGCTGAAGAATTGCATGTCACCCAAAGTGCGATCAGCCATCAATTGCGTCAGCTTGAAGAATGTCTTGGCGTTGTCCTGTTTGTTCGCAAGGGACGCGGGCTCAGCCTGACCAAATCGGCAACCCGTCTGCTCCCGCGCCTGACAGAAGCCCTTGATGGCATTGCCGATATCACCGGCGAAGTCGGGCCCGACAAGGGCAAGGCGATCCGTATAGGCGCATTGGCAACCCCTGCCTTGACCGTTCTGTTAAACGAGCTTGGTGACCTGCAGGCCCGTATGCCTGCCGATATTCCCGTTCAGTTTCGCAAGATCGAATTTGATGATGATCTTGATCCACTTGAAATCGACATCGCCCTTCAGATCGCACCAAAAGATTTGCCGGGGCTTGATGGCTGGATCACCGAACTTCTGACTCCCGAAATTTACAATGCTTTTGCTGCGCCTGAATGGCTCGAAAAGCGCGGACTTGATCCCTGCAATATCGATGTCGGTTCACTTGGATCGCGCGATATCCTGCTGATCGACAGCGACAGCGAACAATTTTCGCAGATTGCCAACTGGTTTGATCGCGCCACCTTTTCACTCGATGATTGCTGGACCTTCAGCCATCATATCTGGGCACTCGAAGCAGCCCGTGCTGGACAAGGCATTGTTGCCAGCACCGATGTGATCGCCCGCAACTTTGTGGAACGCGGGGAACTGGTCTTGCTTAATTTCCCCGATTTCGTATCGCACTGGTGGTATCGCCTGCTGATCCGCCCTGCCCGTGAAAAAGACCCGGCCGTCATCGCCGCCGCCAACTGGATCCGCGAACTGATCAATCCACATACGGCGTCGCTGAAAGGCAAAATGCTTAAAAAATGATCTGCCAGACAGAATTCACCTAATCTGTATTTCTAATACGACCAAATCATTGGCTGGATATTGAACAGAACGGAAGCTATGGAAAAAATACTGGTAACAGGCGGCGCCGGATATATCGGATCTCATATATGCCTGAAATTGCAAGAAAGTGGCTATCTGCCGGTGGTTCTTGACAATTTGTCGAACGGTCACCGTGATGCTATTTCTGGTGATATCCCATTTGTTCATGCAGATATTCGTAATCGCACCGCTCTTGACGATACCTTTAAAAAATTCCAACCAACTGCCGTCATTCATATGGCTGCCCTGATTGAGGCAGGTCTTTCGATGCAGGAACCAGCCAGCTTTTACGAGGTGAATACGACCGGCTCATTTAATCTGCTTGAAGCGATGCGTCATCATGAGTGTCGGCAGATCGTTTTCTCATCAACTGCCGCCATATACGGTAACACCAATCTCGACATGCTTGACGAGACTTTACCGGCTCAGCCTGAAAATCCCTACGGCCGCTCAAAGGCGATGGTTGAAACAATGATCGCTGACTATTGCGCGTTATATGGTTTTCGTTCCATTGCTCTGCGTTATTTTAATGCCGCGGGTGCGGACCCTTCAAGGCGAACCGGTGAAAGACATGATCCGGAAACTCACCTCATTCCGCTTGCGCTATTGGCGGCGGCCGGGCGAAGAGACGGTTTAAAAATATTCGGCAATGACTATGACACGCCGGATGGAACCTGCATTCGCGACTACGTTCACGTTGATGACTTGGCAACGGCCCACGTCAAGGCACTTGAGCATATAACAGGCAAAACAAAACCATTTTTTGATTGCGTCAATATTGGGACGGGCAAAGGCTGTTCTGTACGTGAAATATTGATGCTTTGCAGAGAAGTTACGGGTATCGAGTTCCCGATATCTGACGCGGCACGCCGCCCGGGCGACCCCGTAAAACTGATTGCCAATCCGGCGAAAGCGAATTCACTATTAAACTGGAAGCCGAAATATACAGACCCACGTGAAACGATTGCTCATGCTTGGGCCTATTATTGTTCTAACCCTCGAAAGTCTGAATGAACACAAATTGGTAACCTGTTCATGTGATATACGATTTTAATATCTAGAACTTTTTTGTAATTGACGAGACGGAGCGGAAATCGGCTCCATGCATTATGGACCAGAGGGGATACTGGTTGAATGCGTTCTGTAATTGGGGGGAAATTACGTGCATAAGGTTTCTGTGATCGTTTCGACCTATAATTGGCCCGAAGCGCTTGAGATGGTCTTGCAGTCGTTAATCGACCAGAAAGACAGGAACTTCGAGGTGATCGTCGCAGATGACGGGTCCGGCCCGGAGACGGCAAATACCATTATCCGCATGCAGAAAAAATCACCCGTGCCGATCAAACATTTCTGGCAAGAAGATATGGGCTATCGCCTGTCACGTGTCCGCAATGGTGCAATCAAAATCGCAGAGGGCGATATTGTTGTTTTCACCGATGGTGACTGTTGTCTTCTTCCTGATTTTGTCTCAAACCACCGAAAAGTTGCCGAACCAGGCTGCTTCGTGACCGGCAAGCGCGTTTTTCTTAAACGTCGCTTCACTGAATTCGTTATGAAAAAGCGCTTTTCATTTCACAAATGGCCTCGCATCCTTTTGTTCATGCTGGGTCTGATGGGACAATGCAATCGCCCCTTCCAGTTTGCCCCTCTCCCGCAAAACAAGAAAAGCCTTTGGGCGCATCAGAAATGCTGGAAAAAGGCACAAGGGTGCAATATTGCCGCCTTTCGAAATGACATTCTGGCAATCGGCGGTTTTGACGAAGCCTATGAGGGACATGGTCTCGAAGATTCCGATTTCGTGCTGCGCATGATCCGATCTGGCGTGAAACGCAAAAGCGTCGAATACTGCTCACCCGTTCTGCATCTGTATCACGGACGCTCCATAGGGCAACGTCACGCCAACAAATCAAACAACGGTATGTATTTTAAAGAGCTAGAAGCAGACCCGAGCCGCTTCCAACCGAGACAGAGTGAACTTATTCCAATCGCCGCTTCAGCATAAAATAGTCCAGTTATCTGCGGGGCTTGGAACAACGCCAATTTCAAGATAAAAGGACCACCTGATTTTTGCATCCTCGATAGATTTCGAGTGTTTGTGCGTTGTGATAGCCCCGGCAACGGGGCACAGCCTTATCAAAAAGCGAAAGGGATTTTCCCCAAATGGATCTCAGCAAGATTGCCGTTGGCAAAGATGTTCCCTGGGACGTTAACGTCGTCATCGAAATCCCGCAGGGCGGACCGATCAAGTACGAAGTCGACAAAGACTCTGGTGCTGTCTTCGTTGACCGCTTCCTCCATACCTCGATGTATTATCCGGTAAATTACGGTTTCATCCCCAACACCCTTGGCCTGGATGGTGATCCGGTCGATGCCATGGTCATGTTCCGTGAACCGGTTGTTGCTGGCTCGGTCATTCGCGCCCGTCCGGTCGGTGTTCTGATGATGGAAGACGAGGCCGGGCAGGATGAGAAACTGATCTGCGTGCCGCACGACAAGATCGATCCGTACTATACCGATATCAAATCCCACGAAGATCTTCCGCAGATTCTGCGCGATCAGATCCAGCATTTCTTCGAGCGTTACAAAGACCTCGAAAAAGGCAAATGGGTAAAAGTCACCGGTTGGGGAGGCGCTGAGAAAGCCGCTAAACTGATCGAAGAAGGTGTAGCCCGTCTCGGCAAATAAGCCGATTTATGTGCGATGGCTTTCTAACGCCCCGCCCGGATTCCGGCGCGGGGCGTTGTCATTTTAACATGACGCCAAAAAACATACATAATCTCAATTCGCTCGGGACTATTGGACAAAGGATTTGTTCCGTGCAGGCGAAGCACGCCTGACGTAGGCATTAAGCCTTCCGCACCTTTCCAAAGATATTTTTGGTTACCTGCGAAACCTGACAGTCTGCATTCCCGTATCAACTTTGCGTGCAATCATTGTAGCTGATACGGCATTGCCACAAATTCACCTTTGTTGTTTCTCAACATCTTCAAGAAATTTTCTGCAAAACGCTTTGGCGACAGCACTTTAGACAACCGGAATTCAGAGTTTCAGACCAATGCATAGCAACCTGCAAACCAGTACGCCGTCCGATCCGGTCGAAATGATTGTCTCGACAGATGGATTGCTGCGCTTTGAGGACCGGGAATTTCGCTGTGCAATTGGCAAAAACGGCGTGGTCTCTGCCGATGCAAAGACCGAAGGTGACGGTAAAACGCCGGCTGGAACCTGGCGACTGCGTTATGTTATGTATCGGTCTGATCGCCGCGCAAGCCCCCATACAGACCTTCCAGTCACCACTATTTCCTTTTCTGATGGCTGGTGCGACGATCCTACCCATCCGGACTATAATCGCCCCGTGCGGCTTCCGTTTGATGCCAGCCATGAGAAACTGTTTCGCGACGATGGGCTTTACAACCTCATTGTCGTACTTGGTCACAACGATGATCCTACCGTCCCGGGAAAAGGGTCGGCGATTTTCATGCATATTGCCCGCCCGGATTATACCGGTACCGAAGGCTGCGTTGCACTTGGCGAAAAAGATCTCGAAACCGTTTTGTCCATGTGCACGACTGAAAACTATATTCGGATCGATATGTAAAATCATGGACTTGCCGTTGTGGCAATGACACCCTAGTTTCATGCTGCACGCCATTGACCGGGACGGATCATGATTGAAGACGATTATCTATACAAAAAGAACGGTATTTCCGGTTTCGGAGCACGCATCAGGCGTGTTTTCAGCTCCCGCAAGTTTTGGGTGGGCAGCCTTACCGTTATTGTGTTGGTCGCTGTCATCTATTATCCGGTCGGCATGGCACTGGTGCACAAGATCGACGACAATCCCGATTTCACTGGTAATTATCAGGGCGGCAGCCATTCGGTAAGCACCGCATCCGCACTGATAGATCGCGAAATCAATCAGAACCGCTGGACGGCGAACGATCCCTTCTTCCTGCCGAGTGCCGCACTGGACAATATGCCGAACTTCCAGACGGGTATTGTCTATGCCCTGTCACGCTTTGCAATCGAGTTGTCCGATCAGATTGGTCGTACGCGTGGCTCAAGCCAGGTTGACCCGGATCTGGATGATGCAGCAGGCCTTCTGAAATTCAGGGGTGACAAATGGGTCTTTGATCCCAGCGTGTCGCTTTTGCCCGGTGTAACCTCCGAACAGCAATACCGGCAGGCTATTGCAGCGCTTAACCGTTACAATCAGCGCCTGGCAGACGGTCAGGCCGTTTTTGAACGCCGTGCTGACAATCTGCAGGAAACGCTGAACCGTTTCGCCAATGATCTTGGATCAGCATCCGCACTGATTGATGACAAGGTCGAAGACCCATCCTTGTTTGATCGCACTGCTGATGATGTCTTTTATGCCACCAAGGGCCGTCTTTATGCCTATAGCCTGATCCTGCGTGACCTCGGCACCGATTTCGAACAGGTCATCAATGAACGTCAGGTAGCACCAGCCTGGGCGGAAATGATCGGCTCGTTGCAGGCAGCAGCGGCTCTTGATCCTCTGGTTGTGGTCAACGGTTCGGCCGATGGCATTATTTTCCCAAACCACTTGGCCGGGCTTGGTTTTTATCTGCTGCGCGCCCGTACCCAGATGCGCGAAATCAGCTCTATTCTGCAGCGATAAGACAGGTTCCCGGTACCGGGTGTCAGATCACGAATACCTGAGTTGCGCGCTCAGACTTGATCTTTTCCTGTTTTTGCCCCATTTAGGGCCTAACCAGATGAAATCGGGAACGCCGCGCGGGCAAGATTTGCCCCGGCCCCCAGAGTGAGAGGACAAGCCGACATGTTCATTCAAACCGAACCGACTCCGAACCCGGCAACACTGAAATTCCTGCCCGGCGAAGATGTTATGGGCCGTCAGGGCACCGCCAACTTCACGGCAACCGATACAGATGTAAAATCACCGCTTGCCCGCAAGCTGTTTGAAGTTGAAGGCATCACCGGGGTGTTTCTGGGCGGTGACTTCATCACCATCACCAAGGACGATGCCAAAGACTGGCAGACACTCAAACCGCAAATCCTTGGCGGTATCATGGAGCATTACACCTCCGGACAGCCGGTTCTTGATCAGAATTCCGGTGCTGCCACCGGTGCCAGCACCGCATCAGATGGAGATGATGAACTGGTCAGCCAGATCAAGGAACTGCTTGATACCCGTGTCCGGCCGGCCGTCGCACAGGATGGCGGCGATATCGTCTTCCACAAATTCGAAGACGGCGTTGTATTCCTTGAAATGCACGGCGCATGCTCCGGCTGCCCGAGCAGCACGGCGACCCTTAAAATGGGCATCGAAAACATGCTGCGTTATTACGTGCCGGAAGTTCAGGCCGTAGAACCGGTCATGGCTGACTGATTTCCCGATTCGCGAAATTTTTTCCGCCCGGCACGCACAAATTTCTGTGCCGGGCGTTGTCATTACGCGCGGAACGCAAACGTCGCAAAGGAAAAATTAACCTTTTCGATATTGCAGGTTGCGATCCGCACAACAGGCAGGCATAGATAACGGCTCGCATGAACCGGCAGTTTTACTGATCCTGGAGAAACAACATGAATAGCGCAAAAGAAGGCAGTTACCGTAAAATTGCGCTTGCTTCAGTGTTTGGAGCGGTAGGTTTACTGTATTTTGGCATTTTCGGTGGATGGGATGTTACCCCCCCCCCTAAAGGTATGAGCTTTGACGAGGTCGCAGCAGTTACCGTTGCGCCGGAAAAAAAGAACGTCAAACCGCTCTACCGTCGCGATCCAGAAGTGATCGCGCTTAACCAGTATTATCAAAGCATCGGCTACAGCCTGTCGGGTGTGCAGGAAATTCCACGCGTCTATATCAAACGCGTTCCCAAAGGCATGCGCGATCTGGCATCCGCAGACGAGCGCAAACAGATTTTCATTCGAATCATGCTGCCGCTGGCATTGCGTGTGAACGAGGAAATCACAGCGCGACGTGATCGCCTGATGGCTATTCAGAGCAAGAAATATTCCGGCGACCCGATCAGTGCGGCTGAAAAAGAATGGGTCGATCAGATGATGAAGCGCTATCGCGTGAAGGATGGCGGTGTCACCGCACTGCTTGAACGCATCGATATCATTCCGCCATCTCTGATGCTTGCTCAGTCCGCTGAGGAAAGCGGCTGGGGCACGTCGCGCTTCGTGCGCAAGGGTAATGCCCTGTTTGGCCAGTGGGCCTGGGATGAAGACGGCATCGTCCCAGAAGACCGTGCCGAAGGCAAAACCCACGTCATCAAATCGTTTAACAGCCTGATCGACAGTGTTCGTGCCTATGCACGCAACATCAACTCGCACCCGGCATATGCCGAACTGCGCGCTGAACGTGCCAAGTTGCGTGAAGGTGGCGAAGTCGTGCTTGGTTGGGATCTGGCCGATACACTAACCAAATATTCCGAACGTGGTGAAGAATATGTCGACTCGCTTCACGCCATCATGCGCGTGAACGGTCTTGAAACATTCGACGGGATCGGCTTCGCGTCTGGCGATATACCGCCGCCGCCAAGTGTTCTGGCACTTCTTGAAGATTGATCGCACCAATCGCTTATAAAAAAGGGACCGGTTTCATGCGGTTCCTTTTCTTATTTCCGTAAATGGATACCACCAGATTCTATGGGCGGTAAATCCAGCCTTTCTCGGATTTGACCAGCCGGATCTCGCTTTCGACAATGCGCCTGTCACCCGCCTTGAACTCGCCCTCCTTCAAGGCCAGCATCTTGGTCTTCACCAGATCAATTGCTTCACTGACAGTGTCACCGACCGTATCAAGGTCCCCGGCGGCCTTGCCCTTTTCCGTCACGTCATCGGCAAAATCCGCGACCGAGCGATCAAACACCAATTCGTAACGCACCATAACTGTCGTTTCATCTTCGGCTTCTTTGATGCTGTTGGTCTTGGCAATATTTTCAACATGACCAACTTTGGCATAAGGATCATCACGGAAACGTTCGATCACGGCCGTGGTGATCTCATTAGCTGTTGGGCCTTCGGTCTTTGTATCGTCGCACGCAGCCAAGGCCACAAGCGCCGGAACGAACAGAATAAATGCAAAAAAATGACTGATGCGATGCATCGACAAGTTCCTTATGCCTGAAATACGGTTATGGCGCGAACCTGTTACAGTCCGATGTGGCAGAAATCGGGTCGATCCACGCTATTGCCCAAGCGATAAACGCCATCAGGGCTGCGCGATCCATTTGCCTTTAATCTTAACGAAATCGACGACCCGGGCGACGTCAAAGCGCTGATCTTTTTCAAATTCACCATAAAGGCTGGTCAGGCCCGTCAATTCAACAGTTCCAAGAATACCAAGATAATCACGAAACCGCATACGTTCGGCTTCCGAAGCTGACCCCGGATCGGCAACAATGCCAATGGCATTGGCAAAATCAATATCAAACACCAGTTCGTATTGCACAGATACACGACTGCGATTGTCGCCTGTTCGCTCCGTATCGGATATCTCGATATTTTCCAGATGCGATAGCATGCCTATCAGGGCTTCATCGTGCAGTTCGTTCAAGCTGGACGTAATCAGTTCTGACGAAGGCTCGGAAGCATTGCACCCGAACAGAATCAAAAAAACTGTGCATAGCCCAAAACGCCATTTGCATGAAAAATTCAACGTCACGTTCCCACGATTACCGGTTGTTTTTTGTTATATTCCGGCCTCTTAAAGTAAAATGGCGGAAATTGCATCAGCAATTCCGCCATTTTAACAATATTGTTTAGCGCAACTTAGCCGTGTTCTGCCTCGTGAGCGGCCAGTGCTGCCAGGTTGACAAGGTCGTTAACCGTACTGCCCATCTGGGTGATCTGTGCCGGCTTTTCGAGCCCGATCATCACCGGACCAACAACCGTACCACCGCCCAGCTTGTCGAGAAGCTTTGACGCCGTTGTCGCCGCATGAAGGGCCGGCATTACAAGCACATTGGCCGGGCCGGAAAGACGGCAGAACGGATAAAGCTTCAACAGTTCAGTATCAAGCGCCACATCAACCGCAATATCACCATCGAATTCAAAATCGACATTACTGCGCTCAAGGATACCGACCGCCTCGCGGATACGGTCGGTATCTGCACTCCACGGGTTGCCAAACGTCGAATGCGATACCATTGCCACACGCGGCTCGTGACCAAGCTGACGGGCTTTTTCGGCCGCCTGGATCGCAATCTCGGCAAGCTGCTCGGCATCGGGCATGTTATGCACGCGCGTATCGGCAATAAACACCGTCCGGCCTTTGGCAATTGCAATCGAAAGACCCATAGGGATTTCGCCCGGCTTGGCATCGATCACTGAACTGATATCGGTAAAGCTGCGATGGAAGTTTCGCGTCAGGCCGGTAATCAGGCCGTCCGCATCGCCTTTTGCCACCATAACAGCTGCAAAGACGTTACGCTTCTGGTTGACCATGCGCTGGCAATCGCGCCACAGGAAGCCTTTACGCTGCAGGCGGCCATACAGGAACTCGGCATATTCCTTGTTCTTGTGAGAAAGGGCCGCGTTGCTGATTTCAACACCCTCAAGGCTTTCGATACCGAGCGATTTGGCCGATTCCGCGATCCGGTCCTCGCGCCCGATCAGGATCGGAGTACCATAACCGGAATTGCGATAGGCCACAGCCGCACGAATAACGGTTTCCTCTTCGCCCTCGGCAAAGGCAATCCGTTTCGGATGGGCCCGCACATAATCGGAAATCAGTTGTAGATGGGCCGCCGTCGGATCAAGGCGACCGCGCAGCTGATTTTCATATTCCGCCATGTCAATGATCGGTCGGCGTGCAACACCACTGTCCATCGCGGCCTGTGCCACGGCCTTGGGCACCGCAATGATAAGGCGCGGGTCAAACGGTGCCGGAATGATATATTCCGGACCATATTGCAGGCGACGGCCGGAATAAGCCGCAGCAACCTCGTCAGGCACATCTTCACGCGCCAGTGACGCCACCGCATGCGCCGCGGCAATCTTCATTTCCTCGTTGATCGTGGATGCCTGAACGTCAAGCGCCCCGCGGAAGATATAAGGGAAACCAAGCACGTTATTGATCTGGTTGGCATAGTCCGAACGCCCGGTGGCACAGATCGCGTCATTTCGGATCGCGGCGACGTCTTCCGGGCTGATTTCCGGATCCGGGTTTGCCATGGCAAAGATGATAGGCTGTTTGGCCATGCTTTTGACCATGGCCGCCGTCACCGCGCCCTTGACCGACAGGCCGAAGAACGCATCCGCCCCGTCCATCGCTTCTTCCAGCGTGCGGGCATCTGTTTCGGCCGCGTGCGCCGATTTCCACTGGTTCATGCCGTCTTCACGGCCCTTGTAAATCACCCCGCGCGAATCGCACATGATGACATTATCGGGTGTGACTCCCATGCTTTTGACCAGTTCGCAACATGCAATCGCCGCCGCACCCGCACCGTTGATCACAAGCTTGATGTCTTTAAGCTCGCGCCCCGTCAGGTCGCAGGCATTGATCAGGCCGGATGCGGCAATAATCGCCGTACCGTGCTGGTCGTCATGGAATACCGGAATATCCATCAGTTCGCGCAAGCGTTGCTCGATGATGAAGCATTCCGGGGCCTTGATGTCTTCAAGGTTGATCCCGCCGAACGACGCGCCAAGGAAGCGCACGCAATTGACGAACTCGTCAACATCCTCGGTCGACACTTCAAGGTCCAGCCCGTCAACATCGGCAAAACGCTTGAACAGGACCGCTTTGCCTTCCATTACCGGCTTGGATGCCAGCGCACCCAGATTGCCAAGCCCCAGAACGGCCGTACCATTCGAGATCACGGCGACGATATTGCCCTTGGACGTATAGTCATAGGCCGTTGCCGGATTCTTGGCGATTTCGAGGCATGGCACCGCCACACCTGGTGAATATGCAAGTGAAAGATCGCGCTGTGTGGTCAGCGGCTTCGACGGAGTGATTTCGATTTTTCCGGGGCGGCCACTTGAATGAAACAGCAGCGCTTCACGGTCACGAACCTTGATTTCTGAATCTGACATATATTTTCACTGACGCTTGCGTGGTGGATTGGAAAGCGGCGAGAACCTGTAAACTTTAACCCGGCAATCAGGTGTGGAGCCGTCATGCCGGACCGCTCAATAAATCAGGCTTCTGGCCCCGGGTCAAAGGCGACGTTAACGGCAACCGCAAAATTACGTAGCGTTTTCCGTATGTTGCAGCGCATCATATGCCAACCGGAAATAAGAAAGGCGATCATTTCTGATCGCCTTTTACGTTTTAGCAAACCATGTCCGTCATGCCGAAAAATGCAAATACGCACTCAAAATCAAGGGATTATCCCTGATGCAGATGAATGTTTTCCGCGCCGTGCTTTTTCAGAATCGCGGTCGCCTTGGCTTCTGCATCCTCCTTGTCGGGATCAATCCGCACCCACAGGATCACCGACCCGGCATTGATCGCGCGGGCGAAATCTTCGGTATGCGGGGTTGATGTAACTTCCTCGATAAATTCGCGAAGCGCCACGGCGCCAACGCCCGCACCAACCGCAAGCGCCACCGGCGCGGTTGCCGCCCCGCCAAACAGTGCAATCGCCCCCGATGCCACCAAGGGCACCTCGTATTTTGCTTCACCGACCAGCGCGGTCAGCACATCGGACCAGGACCGGCCATCCGACCCGGCAACATCAATTGATTCATGGGAACTTAAAACTGACAGGTCCGTGCGCGAAAATCCGCTATCGCGCAATTCCCGAACCGCGGCATCAAAGCCGTCTTTTGTATCGAATAATCCAACCAGTTCCGGCGCCTGACGGGTCGCTTGGTCTGCTGCCATCTTCTTATCTCCTTGGTCACTGGTCAAAGGGCGGCAAATCGGCGATGATCGCGCTACTTTGCTGCCTGCGTATCTTAACATATTTTACAGAAAATCAGGCATTGCAATGGCATAGGTCAAAAACTGCTCCCGGGCCGTTTCATTCCCTCGTCAATGCCTTCAGGGTTTGCTATCACACTCGCCATGAACAATATTGCCGATCCTTCCGATACTCAGACCGTCCCCCTTTCGTTCGACACCGAAGGTGCGACCCCGATGATGATGCAGTTCCTTGAAATCAAGGAACAGTATCAGGACTGCCTGCTGTTTTACCGCATGGGCGACTTTTACGAGCTATTCTTCGACGATGCCGTCAAGGCGGCCGAGGCACTCGATATCGCGCTGACAAAACGTGGCAAACATCAGGGTAACGAAATTCCCATGGCCGGTGTTCCCGTCCATAGCCACGAAACATATCTTCAGCGTCTGATCCGCAAGGGTTTCCGTGTCGCTGTATGCGAACAGATGGAAGACCCGGCCGAGGCCAAGAAACGCGGCGCCAAATCCGTCGTCAAACGCGGCGTTGTCCGACTGATCACGCCCGGCACCCTGACCGAAGACAGCCTTCTGGATGCCCGGCGCCATAACTATCTGGCCGCCGTATCCGAAGTTCGCGGCAAGGTCGGCCTAGCCTGGCTTGATATGTCGACCGGCGATTTTTATGTTCAGCCCTGTGATATGGGCGGGCTTCCTGCCGCCCTTGCCCGTCTTGACGCTGGTGAGCTTCTGATATCTGACAAACTTCTGAATCGTTCGGAAATGTTCGATATCTACGCCGAATACAAAAACGTCATCACCCCGCAACCCGCATCACGCTTTGATGCCGAAAATGCCCAGCTGCGCCTTAAAAAACTATATGAAGTTGCGGCCCTGGACGCTTTTGGCGGATTCGAAATTGCCGAACTTTCGGCGGCCGGGGCGCTGATCGATTATGTCGATCTGACCCAGAAGAGTCAGATGCCGCGCCTTGCCCCGCCGCAACGCATGGCTGCGGGTGCTGCAATGGAAATTGATGCCGCCACCCGCCGGTCACTGGAATTGACCCAGACCCAATCAGGTGAACGCAAGGGATCGCTTTTATCGGTCATCGACCGTACCCGCACTGGTGCCGGTGCCCGCTTGCTGGCCGCCCGCCTGTCCGCACCGCTGACCGATGCGGGCACGATCAATAAACGCCTTGATCTGGTCTCCTATTTCCATGATCGCGATGCCCTACGGTCCGATCTGCGAGCTGCCCTTGGCGAATGTCCGGATATCGAACGTGCATTGTCACGTCTGTCCGTCGGTCGTGGCGGCCCACGCGATCTGGCTGCCATGCGCGATGGTCTGGCCTGTGCCTTTGAGATTGGCAACCTTTTGCACAAACCCGATGGCGGCAATGATGGCCTGACCACGCAACCCGCCGCCCTTGTCGATCATTTGACCGATATGGGTCATCACGGCGATCTGGTTGATCTTCTGCGCCGGTCGCTTAGCGAAAATCTACCGTTGCTGGCGCGTGATGGCGGTTTTATCGCAAGTGGTTATCACCCGCCGCTTGATGAATTGCGGATGCTTTCAAGCGAAAGCAAAAAGCTAATCGCCAATCTGCAAGCCCGATATACCGAACAAACGGCCATCACCAGCCTTAAGGTCAAACACAACAATGTTCTTGGCTACTTCATCGAAGTACCGGCCAAACAGGCTGACCGGATGATCGAAATCGATGAATTTATCCATCGCCAGACCATGGCCAATGCGGTTCGTTTCACCACGGTCGAGCTGTCCGAGCTCGAAAGCAAGGTTTCAAAGGCCGGTGATCAGGCATTGGCTCTGGAACTCGAACTGTTTGACACACTGGTCACGGGCGTCCTTGAACATGCCGACGCCATCGCGCGCTGTGCACAGGCACTTGCCGGGCTTGATGTGTCAGCCGCGTTGGCCGAACTGGCGCGTGATCAGGGATGTATCCGCCCGACCATTGATGACAGCCTTGCCTTTGATATTCGTGGCGGTCGCCATCCGGTGGTCGAAGCCGCCCTGCGCGAAAATGGCGATAGCCCCTTTGTTGCCAATGACTGCCGCCTTGAAGGCGAACAAAGTCTTTGGCTGATTACTGGTCCGAACATGGCCGGTAAATCGACCTTCCTGCGCCAGAATGCCCTGATTGCGGTTCTGGCCCAGATCGGTGCCTTTGTCCCGGCTGAAACGGCGCATATCGGTGTGATTGACCGGCTGTTTTCGCGTGTCGGGGCAGCGGATGATCTGGCGCGTGGCCGGTCGACCTTCATGGTCGAAATGGTCGAAACCGCCGCCATCCTTAATCAGGCATCCGATCGTTCGCTGGTTATCCTTGATGAAATCGGGCGCGGCACGGCAACATTTGATGGTCTTTCAATTGCTTGGGCGGTTGTTGAAAACCTGCACGAAGTCAATAAATGCCGTGGCCTCTTCGCAACCCACTATCATGAACTTACAGCCCTTGCCGCCAAGCTTGCCCATCTGTCCTGCCACACCATGCTGATCAAGGAATGGCAGGGCGAAGTCGTCTTCCTGCACGAAGTCGGTGCAGGAAGTGCGGATCGGTCTTATGGCATTCATGTTGCCCAGCTCGCAGGCCTGCCCAAACCAGTGATCAAACGCGCCGAACAGGTATTGAAAACCCTGGAGAAGGGCGAGCAGGGCGGTGCGGTTTCCAAACTGGCCGATGACCTGCCGCTTTTTGCTGCCGCAATCGAGCAAGTCAAACAGGAAGAAAAAGCCAAAACCACTGCATTGTCGCCTGAACAAAAGGCCCTTCTGGATGCTGTGGCTGAAATCGATCCCGATAACATGACCCCGCGCGAAGCACTTGATGCGCTATATCGCTTGCGCGCCATGCGCGGTTGATTTCGCATCTGTCGCGAAAAATATCGGCCAACGCATTAAAAACAGGCACTTTGCCCTTATATCAGGCAGGTGCCTGTTTGCTTTTTGATGTTAAACTCCGGCGATCAGCCTAACACTGGCATCGAAAACACGGCATGCCATATGCATTGGGTGTGGACCCAAAAGGGCAACCAGCCCGTTCATGCCAGACCCGACCGAGGAAACCACTTCAAGTGACGTATAGAATCAAGAAACAGCGCGAAATCATCGACCGCCGCAAAATCTTTGCCGAGCTTGAAACCATCGCTGCCAATGCGGATCTGACATCCTTCAAACAGCGTGCGGAAATCCTTAAACACCTCAAAGCCGTTCTGGAGAATGGCCGCAAGGTCATCCGTGCCCGTTTCGAAGAAACCAATTCCGGGCAGGACGCGGTCTTTTCCAACAGTTTCCTGATCGATCAGATTGTCCGTCTGATCCATGATTTCGCCCTGAAATTCGTCTATCCACTGCATAATCCCACCAATGAGCAACGCATGGCGGTTGTCGCGGTTGGCGGTTACGGTCGCGGCGATATGGCGCCGCAATCTGATGTCGATATCCTGTTTCTGTTTCCCTACAAACAAACCGCGCATGGCGAACAGGTTGTCGAATACATCCTTTATATGCTCTGGGATCTAGGGCTGAAGGTCGGTCATGCCACCCGTTCGATTGATGACTGCCTGCGCATGGGCAAACAGGACATCACAATTCGTACCAACCTGCTTGAAAGCCGGTTCGTATGGGCGGATGAAGAAGTCTATAAAGCCTTCCGCACCCGTTTCATGGAAGAGCTGGTCAAGGGCACGGGGCTTGAATTCATCGAAGGCAAGCTGAACGAACGCGATGAACGCCACATTCGCATGGGTGATTCCCGCTATGTGGTTGAACCCAACGTCAAGGACGGCAAAGGCGGCCTTCGCGATCTTCATACCCTGTTCTGGATCGGCAAATATCTTTACCGTGTCAGCAACCCGCTTGAACTGGTCGACCTCAAAGTCCTGACCCGCAAGGAAGCACAAGGCTTTCTGAAGGCACAAAACTTCCTGTGGTCGGTGCGCTGCTGGCTGCATTACCTGACCGGACGCGAAGAAGACCGCCTGACATTTGATATGCAGCGCGATATTGCCGATAAGCTTGGCTATACCGACCATGCAGGCGCATCAGGTGTCGAACGCTTCATGAAACACTATTATCTGATGGTGAAACATGTCGGCAACCTGACCCGCATCTTCTGTGCCGCCCTTGAAGAACGCCATCAACGCAAACCGCTAATCCGCTTCCCGGCACGTTTTTTCGGTAGCAAGGAAATCGACGGTTTCCAGTTGCGCAATGATCGCCTGACCGTCGACAGCCTCGAAACCCTGCAAAGTGACCCGATACAGATATTACGCCTATTCCTTGTCGCCCATCAGAACGGGGTCGGCATTCATCCCGAAACGCTGCGCTGGGTAACACAAAGTCTGAAACTGGTCGATCACAAGTTGCAAAAGGATCCGGCCGCGAACGAGGTCTTTCTTGAGATCCTGACACACCGCGATACCCCCGATATCCCGCTTCGCAAAATGAACGAAGCCGGGCTGCTTGGCCGTTTCATCCCGGATTTCGGTCGTGTCGTTGCCCAGATGCAATATGACATGTACCACACCTATACCGTGGACGAGCACACCATCCGCGCGATCGGCATATTGAACCAGATCGAACGCGGCGAACTGGCAGAAGAAGCCCCGGTTGCCACCCGTATCATGGAAAAGGTGATTTCGCGCCGCGTGCTTTATGTCGCGGTATTGCTTCATGATATCGCCAAGGGCCGAGGCGGTGATCATTCGGAACTCGGCGCCGAAGTCGCCGAAAAGCTTTGTCCGCGTCTCGGCCTGTCGCCTGCCGATACCGAAACCGTCGCTTGGCTGGTCAAAGCCCATCTGTGGATGAGCCTGACCGCATTCAAACGTGACCTGAATGACCCGACGACGATTCGCGCCTTTGCCGATCTGGTCCAGTCACAGGAACGGTTGCGTTTGTTGCTGTGCCTCACGGTTGCCGATATCCGGGCCGTAGGTCCGAATGTCTGGAACGGCTGGAAAGCGACCCTTCTGCGCGAACTGTTCTATGCCACCGATGACTTGCTTTCGGGCGGCCTGAATGCCGACAGTCGCGATTCGCGTGTCGCCCGTGCCCAGCAGAAATTGCGCGACGCCCTTGCCGCATCCGGTTCCAACTGGCCAGAACAGGATGTCGAGGACTTCATTGATCGCGGTTATCCGTCCTATTGGCTCAGTTTTGACACCGAAACCCATGTCCGTCATGCCCATCTGACCCGTGATGCCAAGGCAAGCGGTGCGGACATCACGATCGATATGCGAATCGAAACCGATATCGATGCCACCGAAATCATTGTCCACACCACCGATCATCCCGGGCTGTTTTCCCAGATTGCCGGATCGATGGCGCTGTGTGGCGCCAATGTCGTCGATGCCAAAATCCTGACCCTTGCCGACGGCATGGCACTTGATACCTTCTTTATCCAGGATACCAATGGCGAGGCCTTCAACGACAAATCCAAGCTCGATAAATTACGCAAAACGCTTGAACAGGTGATTTCAGGCCGTCTGCGACCGAGTCAGGAAATCGAACGTCGCCAGATCAAGGATAACAAGCATCGCACTGCAGTCTTCAAAGTCGAGCCAAACGTCATCATCGACAACAAGGCCAGCCGCACCCACACGGTCATTGAAATTACCGCGCGCGACCGGCAGGGTCTGCTTTACGACGTCACACGCACATTACGCGACCTTTCGCTGCAAATCGCATCGGCGCGTATTTCGACCTTTGGTGAACGCGCAGTCGACGTTTTCTACGTCAAGGACGTGTTTGGTCTGAAAATTGATAGCCGCACCAAATTCCTGCAGGTCAAGGAAACCCTGACCCAAACCTTGGAAAACGGCTGAACAACCGACCCGAAAACACAAAATCCCCGCCCCTGCGATTGGCCAAAAGCCAAATCACCCCGGCAGGGATCCGTGTTCAATGGTGTAAGCACCATGATCGAATTTTGATTTGTATCGGAAGTTTGAACGGACGAGGGCTGGTCGGTCCTGAAACCTGATGTTATGGCCTGTTGTCCCGTAACATCATATTCCTCGGAGTGCAGCAGGTTGAGGTGGAGCGCCTTTATCCCTCGTCCGGTCAGAATAGCGAGGCTCGCGTCCCAACGAATCCTCAGCGAGTTGCAATGTATGAGTATTGCAGCATATTTTCTGTGACGGTTGTCACAACCCCAAGCATTTTTTACAAAACCACAGCCCATTTCACAAAAGTTCAATGTTTGTGCGCCCATTTAGGCAAAAATTATCGCCTCTCACTCACCGCTAATCCGCCGTCATTACGAGTTATTCACCTTCGACTGGCAGATTTCATGACTATCGAACCCGGTGGGACTCTTTGCCACGGTTAAAAACATATTCTGGTTCATAACTTTTTTGGATTTGATCGCGAATGTCGCTCGTACGTTCCATTGCCACGGTCAGTGGCTTTACCCTGATCTCGCGTCTTCTGGGTTTTGCCCGCGACATCATGATTGCCGGGATGCTAGGTGCCGGTGGCATGGCCGATGCCTTTTTCGTGGCCTTCAAATTCCCCAACCTGTTCCGCCGCCTGTTTGGCGAAGGCGCGTTTAACGCCGCCTTTGTACCTTTGCTAGCCGGTGATATTGAAAAACGCGGCCTTGATGTCGCGCGTGAATTTGCCGCACGCGCCATGTCGATGCTAATCCTGATTACCGGTTTTCTGGTCGCGATCATCGAAATCACCATGCCTTGGGCAATGCATGTCTTTGCACCGGGCTTTGCCGAAGACCCGGAAAAATTCGCCCTTGCCGTCGAATTGTCGCGTATTACCTTCCCCTATCTCGCCTTCATTTCGGCTGTTGCCCTGATGTCGGGTGTACTTAACACCCTGCACCGCTATGCCGCGGCAGCGGGTGCGCCCATCATCCTCAATATCTGTCTGATCGCTGCCCTTCTGGGACTTACACCGATGACCGAAACCCCGGCCCATGCCCTGGCATGGGGGGTTGCGATTGCCGGTATCGCGCAGTTCGTTTGTCTGGTGATTGCCTGCAAACGCGCCGGTTTTGTCATAAAATGGCAATTGCCCAAAATTGATGACCGGATAAAGTTGCTGGGCAAACGCATGATCCCGGGCATGATCGGTGCGGGCGTCTATCAGTTGAACCTCCTGATCGATACCATGCTGGCATCCCTTGTTTCGGACGGGGCGGTATCTTGGCTTTACTATGCCGACCGCGTACATCAACTACCGCTTGGCGTTATCGGAATCGCGATTGGCACGGCCCTTCTGCCGACCCTGTCGCGTCAACTTCAGGGTGCAGACCCGAAAGTCGCGATGTATAGCCAGAATCGCGGCATCGAGATCGCCCTGCTGCTGACCCTGCCTTCCGCGGTAGCGCTTGGCGTAATGGGTATTCCGATCATCAATGTTCTGTTTGAACGCGGTGCCTTTGGCGCCAGCGAAACGCTGATGACTGGCATGGCACTGACCATTTTTGCCTTTGGCCTGCCCGCGTCGGTTCTGGTCAAAGTTCTCGCGCCGGGATTCTTTGCGCGCGAAGATACCAAAACGCCCATCCGCATCGGCATTTCCGCCATGGTGATCAATATCGTTCTGATCATCGCCCTGATGCCGACCTTCGGCCATCTTGGCATTGCAGCAGCAACCTCGACCTCGGTCTGGATCAATGCAGGCGCGCTTGGCTGGATTCTGCACAAACGCGGTGATCTGGTCTTTGACGACCGGCTTAAACGCCGGGTACCACGCATCTTGCTGTCATCGGTTCTGATGGGGCTTGCCCTATGGTTTGCCATCGAATGGCTGTGGCAAAATGACGCCCTTTCAATCACGCGCGTCATCACCATGGCCGGGCTGGTCAGTGGCGGGTTGCTGATTTACGCCGTCACCGCACAGCTTTCGGGCGCGACCAGTTTCTCGGAACTGAAAGCAACACTTAAACGCGGCAACACCGCCTGAAGACGACTATTGCACCTTATTTCCGTCATTTCGGGACAAGCCGCTTGACCAAATCCGGTCCGGCGGCTTAACTCCCGCCCGAAGATTTGCAGGCTCGTCCGCCGGCGGGTGTCCAAAACCTGGCGGAGCATGCAGGTCACTCAACACATTTTTGGAAATGGACGACATCGTTATGGAACGTGTTTTTTCGGGTGCTCAGCCCACCGGTAACCTTCATCTTGGCAACTATCTTGGTGCGATCCGCAACTGGGTCGCGCTGCAGAAAGACTTCGAATGCATCTTCTGCGTCGTTGATCTGCATGCCATAACCGTCTGGCAAGAGCCCAATGAACTGCGTTCCAACATCCGCGAACTTGCTGCCAGCATGATTGCATCTGGCATCGATCCGGAAAAACATGTCCTGTTCAACCAAAGTCAGGTTTCGGCACATGCCGAACTGGCCTGGATTTTCAACTGTGTCGCGCGCATCGGCTGGCTGAACCGGATGACCCAGTTCAAGGAAAAAGCTGGCAAGAATCGTGAAAACGCATCACTTGGTCTATATGCCTATCCCAGCCTGATGGCCGCCGACATTCTGGCCTACAAGGCGACCCATGTGCCGGTCGGCGAAGACCAGAAGCAGCATCTTGAACTGACCCGCGACATTGCGATCAAATTCAACAACGATTTTGGCGTCGAGTTTTTCCCACAGCCAGATCCGCTGATTCTTGGTCCGGCAACGCGCGTGATGTCACTACGTGACGGTTCGAAAAAGATGTCGAAATCCGATGCATCGGATATGTCGCGCATCAACATGACCGACGATGCCGACACGCTGGCAAAGAAAATCCGCAAGGCCAAAACCGATCCGGAACCGCTGCCAAGCGAGGCTGCGGGTCTCGAAGGCCGCCCCGAGGCCAAAAACCTGATCACCATCTATGCCGCACTGACCGATGCAAATGTTGCTGACGTTCTGGCAGAACATGGTGGAACCCAGTTCTCGGGCTTCAAACAGGCGCTGACCGATGTTGTTGTCGAAAAACTGGCACCAATCACCGAAGAAATGGCACGTCTTAAAGCCGACAATACCTATATCGACGCAGTTCTGGCAAAGGGTGCAGAACGTGCGGATGCCATTGCCCAGCCGATCCTCAAAGAGGTCAAGGAAATCGTCGGTTTCCTTAATCGCTAAAATCGCCAAGGATTCGTTACCAAATCAAAACAAAACCCGACATCAAACGATTGTCGGGTTTTTTTGATACTTTATGATCGGGTAATCAGATTGAATTATCCGCGGGCTGCTGGCGACCTTCCTGCATTGCCTGGTATTTCTTAAGCCCGTCCATCATGGTCTGACTGAACCAGACTCCGACCGGGGCGTCACTATTGCTGTGGCTTTGTGCTTTTTCCATCAATGGATGGACCATTTCGGCACTGTCTGCGCTTTCATTGCGCGCTATGTCGCGCTCCAAATTTGCCCTATCATCGCGCTGAATCTGCTGACCTGATGCCGGCTTGTCCTGTGCCACCGCATTGGTCGATGCAACGGCATTATTTGCCATGGTTTGCGCCCGATCACGGCCAAGGGCTGCGTTAAACCGTGCGGCCATTTCCGCAGCACTCAAGGGGCCCTGCTGCCCCGAACCTGCTTCTTGTGAATTTGCCGGTTTGGTTACGTCACCCTGCTTGATCTTGGCATATTTTGCCTCCCGGGCAGCAATTTCGGGCGCAACGCCAAATTGCGATGTTCCACGGCTTAACCGCCCGGAACTTTGCGCTCGTGCCCAGACCGTATCACCATTTTCGCTACTAAAGGATGCGCGCTGTATCATGCCCTGATGCCCATTGCGGCTGTCCTCTGCGGTGCGCATGGTCATGTTTGATGCAATATCACTCTGCCCGGCACGTGCAATTGCTACGGCCAGTTCGGCCGGATCGGCATCCTGCGCGTCGATATTGGTTCCGGCCACATCATCCCCTGCCTTGGCCAAAAGACGCTGGGCGGTCTGTATTGCGGGATCATCGCCTGCTGACATTGAAGCTGCCGACGGTGCGACCTGCTGTCGGGCAATTGATTGCGTCAGGGTTTGAGCATTAGAGACAGCCGGACTTGCGACTGGTTTAACAGCTCCATAGGCAGCTGCGGCATTGGCATTGCTAACCGCCCCGCCCCAAGGCGTCACCAGATCAGCCGCATTGTATGCCGTGGTACCTGTTTGGGTCTCAGTACCCTGTTGTTCGTTCATCGCCAGTGTCTCAACACCGGCCACCGGGGCAGCATCGGTAATCGTTGCTTGTTCGGCGGGATCGACCGGTAAACCGTCCTCGCCGGCCATTGACCTGTCACCAACCATCCACGGCAGGACAAGATCGCTTGCCCCGCCAGTTGGGCCACCTTCGAGCGATGCATCGGCCATCATCGGCTGATCTGCCGGGGCCTCGTCACCTTCAAACATCGCCATGATATGCGCACCGGTATCTTCACCGGTCGCCAGATCGACAACCGCATCAACCGCCGCACCGGCCAGACCAAAGATACCGCCAAACAGACCGCCACCAACAACGCGCGCACCATTGCCAAGCTCGTCGCCTGTGATGCTGCGGTAAACCATGCCCACGCCGGGGATATGCTGCAAAGGATTGATCACATCGAGGAAATCGGTGAATTCAAAGCCGTCCTTTCCGAACATATATTCGGAAAAGCTGCGGCCTTCTTCGACACCATCAACAAGCTGCTCGGCCGCACTCGATCCAGCAGACCCGCTGCCTGCCGCTCCGTTTGCGATGCTTGCCCCGTTACCGGGCGATATTTGCCGCCAATCTGCACCAATCGACATATCAGTCCTCCTCTTGCCAACTATTTTGCAAAAGGAGTGCCAGTTTTGTTTCTGGTTAAGGTATTGATTTTAAGGGAATTTATTGAAAGAGAATTTGACGCAGAACTGCCTGTCGGAATCTTCTGCCGGGTAGCATCAGGCAGTCATAATCAGGCGGATTCCGTTATGCGCGACTCAAAACAGGTGGCCGGCGCGGTCCTTTTTGGTCTGAAGATAAAATTCGTTATGACCATTGGACGGAAACTTGTGCGGCACACGTTCGGCAACCGTCACGCCCCAGCTTTCAAGCCCGGTAAGCTTTTCGGGATTATTGGTCAGGAGCCGGACAGTTTCAAACCCCATCTGACGCAGCATTTCGGCAGCTGGCCGATAAACCCGTTCATCAGCATCAAAACCAAGTTCCTCGTTGGCATCCAGCGTATCAAAACCGCGGTCCTGCAATGCATAGGCGCGCAATTTGTTCACAAGCCCGATACCGCGCCCTTCCTGTCGCAGGTAAAGAATAATTCCGCCCTGCCCGCTTTTCGCAATTTCGGCAATCGCTCCACGCAATTGCGGTCCGCAATCACATCTCAGCGACCCGATCAAATCGCCGGTAAAGCATTCTGAATGCAGCCGGATCAAAACCGGCTGATCTTTTGCCGGCTCATCAATCACAATCGCCAGATGTTCCTGACCACCATCTTCCGGACGAAACGCGATAACCGTTGCGTTCTCGGCATTTTCCAACGGAACGCGCGCTTCGCTGACCTGCCGCAGGGTTGCGGCCGATGCGTCTTCGTATCCATTGATGCTCTCGGACTGAAGCACCAGAAGGTTCTGCGCCTTTGACAGCATTTCAAGCTGTTCGGGGTCAACCGGTGCTGTCACCACCGCCGGTAGCAACCGAGCCAGCTTCGCAAGGCGAATGGCCGCACTTTCGGCCATATTGACCGGACGCCACGCGCCAGCTGGCATGCTTTCAAGATCCAGCAACGGATTGGCTATCTCGGCCAACGCTTTCGCATCAACAGCGGATTTTTTGGCGCTGACAAAAGCAATGAAATGATCGTTTTTACAGGTCTTGCCGAGCGATCTGGCCCGCACGCGCGGCAAAACAATCGCGGTATTTCCGCTTTTGCCAGCAATGTCATGAAGGCGCGCCAATCCGTGGTCGGAAAGCGGTTCGGCAGCAATCACCGCCACACAATGGGCAATGCCATTTGCCTGTCCCTGGACCAGAACGATTTCACCGCGCCGCAAATCGGCAACAGCACGCGATACGGTCACCAGATCGGTCGCGGAAACATTGGCTTTTGATGGCACGGCAGCAGATTGGGTCATTGCAGTCTTTGTTTCTTCTGGGTCATACACGGATGATCACAACATCGCGATCCGGTCGGTATGGGGCTGGATAAGGTGCACGTCAATGGGCTAAAGCGAAAACAGTTTGTTCTTCAAAACGCAGTATGAGACTCTAATCCTAAGTATATGGTGGGCCTACGAGAACAATGCCACAAAAAGAACCGTCGGCAGGCCCAGAATATAGGCGGGATTTAGCAAGCAGCAAGGGATGGCGAATGTCGACAGGTAAACAGGTTCTGGTGGTCGAAGATGACGCGGCACTTAGCCAGTCTCTCACCGAGCAGCTCCGGCTTCATGAGGAATTCGAATGTGTCGTCGCCAATAGTGGCCAAAACGCCCTCGAAGTCGCCAAAGAAAATTACTACGACATTATCCTTCTTGATGTCGGCCTGCCCGATATGGATGGTCGTGATGTCTGCAAACTGATGCGGCGCGCCGGGGTCAAATCCCCGATCATCATGCTGACCGGTGCCGACAGCGATTCTGATACGATCCTTGGCTTGGAATCGGGTGCCAACGACTATGTCACCAAGCCGTTCCGCCTGAACGTGCTGCTGGCGCGTATTCGTGCCCATATTCGCCAGCATGAACAAAGCGAGGATGCGGTTTTCGTCATCGGCCCCTACAGCTTCCAACCCAGTGCCAAGCTTCTGATCGAAACCACGACCGAGAAAAAAGTCCGTCTGACGGAGAAGGAAACCTCGATCCTTAAATTCCTGTTCCGGGCGGGCGACAAACCAGTCACACGCGAAACCCTGCTTGACGAGGTCTGGGGCTATAACGCCGGGGTCACCACCCACACGCTGGAAACACACGTTTATCGCCTGCGCCAGAAAATCGAAAAGGACCCGTCAAACGCGACGATCCTGGTCACCGAGCCTGGCGGCTACAAGCTCGTTCCATAACCAGACCCAGACAAACCGCAGAAATACAAATAATTTGCAGAAATCCCGCCGGGCTAAATTCACTTGGCGGGATTTTTGATTTTTTCGTCACAAAACGGCTTTGAGCGCGTCTTATACGTCTGGGCCAGTTATCCACATTTTCTGCCAAATTCGGGCAGTTGACCGAAATCACACCTTAGAGATAGAAAAATCGGCGTTTACAGCATCAGATTTGCGTCGAAAACAATAAAAACAGGGTTGCAGCCGTCTTTAAAAGGCTTCATCTGGCGATTTAATAGCCCCGTGAGCCGAAAATTGCTGTCCCGACACGGATATGGGTCGCGCCAAGCCGGATTGCTGCCTCGTAATCGCCACTCATGCCCATGCTTCGAATGGCCAAACCATGACGGTCGGCAATTTTGCCTAACAGGGCAAAATGCGATGCCGGTTCCTCATCCACCGGCGGGATGCACATCAATCCCTTGATCGGCAATTTCAGGCGTTCGATGCAATCGATAATAAAATCATCGGCATCGGCCGGGGCTATTCCGGCTTTCTGCGGTTCTTCTCCGATATTGATCTGGATATAAAGATCGGGGCATTCGCCGGTCGTATCGCGATGCTTTGCCAGCGCATTGGCAAGTTTTGGACGATCAACGGTTTCGATCACATCAAATAACGCAACCGCATCTTTTAGCTTATTGGTCTGAAGCGGCCCGATCAGATGCAGTTCGATATCAGGGAATTCATCCCTCAGGCCCGGCCATTTCCCTGCTGCTTCCTGTACCCGGTTTTCACCAAACACCCGCCGCCCGTCGACAAGAGCGGGTCGCACATGATCGGCATCGTGGTTCTTGCTGACACAGATCAGGGTGACATCGCTGGGTGCGCGACCAACCGCTGTACAGGCTTTATCGATATTTTGCTGGATCTCGGCAAGATTGGCCGCGATGTCGGGATTGCCGGATGACAGATGCTGATCGCTCATGGATGATGGCCCAAATCGGTACAGGAATCGGTGAAACAGAATCGGGATACTATCAATGGATGCCACACTGGCAAAGCAGGCACGCCAACTCAATTTGCGCAATGGCGGTTCTGATTGCCCAATCCCGCCGATCATATTGATGACCGACGACAAACGCATGCCCGATCCGATCCCGGCAATCATCGGTCTGCCGCGCAGAAGCATGGTAATTTTCCGACACTACGGGCTCAAACCCAAGGACCGCGCACACCTTGCCTACATCGTTCGGCGAACCTGTCGCCAATATGGTCACCTTTGCCTGATTGCCGATGATCTTGCACTGGCCTTGCGCCTAGATGCCGATGGTATTCATTTGCCGGAATACCGCATCGAGAAAAGACCACATATCTATCGGCAAATACCACACGACATGTTTGTGACATCCGCCTGCCACAGCTTGCAAACGCTGCGCAAGCTGGCACTTCTCGCACCCGATCAACGTCCCGATGGTGTTCTGATCTCGCCGGTTTTTGCCACCCAAAGCCATCCCGGTGAACCGGGCATGACGTTTTCGATATTCCTTCAAAGAACTGCTTTTTGCCTCAGTCTTGGCCTTATCCCCGTTGCCCTTGGCGGCATAAAACCCGACAATGTCGCCCTGTTAAGGGGATCGGGCGTTGCATCTTTGGCCGGGATCGGGTTCTCTGCCACATAACACCGAGCAAAAGGTGACCGGAGATCGCCCGAAAATGCCTGCACATCACCATCCCGCCCGTAAGAAATTTACCCGGTTTGCATCAAAACAGCCGTTTCAGTTCGGCCTGCCCAATGTCAGCCCGGACCTCGTGCAGGCATCGGATAATAGCCCGGCCTATCTGACACGCACCTCATCGCTTTTGCGCCAGCAAATTCTTGCCAATGCGCCATCAGTAAAAATCATATCAGATAGCGTTCAACCTGATGTGCTTGCCCGCGATGCATGGGCCGATACCGATTTTGACCGGAAACGGGTCCTGTTTTTGATCCCGGACGATGCGATTGGCGATTGTGTCGGCATGGTTCTGTTTCTGCGTGCCTTTGCAACAAAATATCCCGGCGCGAAAATCGCTGTGCTCAATAGCGGTACGGCGTCTGACATATTCGCCACCATCCCCGATATCACGATCTTTCAGCTTTTCATCTCCGCCAAACGCCTCAAAACATTCGACTATCTGATCGATTTCAGCGAGATGGAAGGCTGGAAAGATATCGCGACCATGCCGGTTAACCCGGAAGAGGCACTTTGCGAGGCATTCGGAGTTCCGCCGATCCCGCTTGCATCCGAACGCGCACCGAAACTGGCATCGGGTATGAAAATTGGCATCCTGCCAATGGCCTCATCCCCCCTTCGCACCCTTCCCCCGGAACTAGTGCACGAAACCACAGAACTCCTTGCACAAGCCGGATTTGAAACCACTCTGATCCTCAACGCCTATCAGGGGGTAATGAAGAAATATAAGGACACGATCGGGTCGTTCAACACACCGAATATCCGCGTCGTTGACGGTTTCAAAACCATTGGAAATCTCGTGTCCTTCATCCGGGAACAGAATTATGTCGTGCTGGCCGATAGCGGACCTGCCCATATCACCAAGCTGTTTCAAACGCCCGGCATTGGTATCTATAGCTCGGCCTCTGCCACCGTTTTACAGGGCCGCCATCACAACCTTTACCCTTGGCAAAGCAGTTATAAAGGCGAGTTCTGCGAAGCGCCCTGCGGGCTTGCAAAATTGCGCGCAACCACATCGGGTGAAATCGGCTGCATGGGTAGCCTCCGACTTCCAATGTCGGAACTCGGAAACCTGCCGGTCAATTCTGACAGGGCACTGGCCGAACGGCTTGTGACCGAAAATCCGGTTCCCTGCGTCGCCGACCTTGTCGCACAGAAAGACCGCTTTTTAGCTTTTCTGCGTCAGGATATCGGGATCTGAGCCAGAACAACGGATGTTGGACAAAAAAGAAAAGGGCGGAAAACCGCCCTTTTCAAATCACGCTAATTCCCAGGAATTAGAAGGTCAGTGCCAGACCGGTGACAACGCCGTAACCGTCATTGTCCTCTGCGCCATCGACTTCGTCATCGAACCAGAAGATCGAGGATTTCCAGGCAACGCCGGCACCAAGGGTGTAGGCAAGGCCCAGATCGGCGGTGCTGATTTCACCGGTACCGTTACCACGGCTGCCATTACCATATTCAGCATAGCCATAGGTCAATGATACAGCTGCGGCATCCATTTCATAGGAAACACCAACGTCGAACTGATCGGTATCGTCCGGATTGCGGCTACCTTCGCTGAAGCCATAGTCATCGTCGGTATGGGAATAGGAGCCGCCAACGGTGAAGTTGCCGAAACCAACATTCAGACCGCCACCAACAAGATTGCCTTCCCCCCAGTTTTCGCCAATCGCGGAAACACCAAGCGAAATACCGTTGAAATCACCCATGTATTCAAGCGCACCGGAAACGATGTTGTCGCCAGAACCCGAGGTATCGGAATGCAATCCACCGATTGCGCCGTTCGAGACGTTTTTATCGAAGGAACCATTTTTACCACTATCATCCGCAAAGGATACACCAGCGCGGAAGCCGCTGAAACTCGGCGTGAAGTACGTGACGCGATTCTGATCACCATTCGGGACAGTGGTGTCGATCAGATAGGAGTTAACCCAGATGTCGAGGTCGCCATCGTTAACGCCAACCGGACCTACTGCTGGTGCAACGATCTGCATCGAATCGGCTGCACTATCGTTTTTGCCCATCTCAATACGACCGAAATTGCCGCTGACATACAGGTACTGTTCATCGATCTGGTCACTGGACGTTTCGCCTTCTAGCTCGACCACCGCACCAACTTCAATACCGTTATCGAGGGTGGTCGAGCCCTTGAAATGAATTTCGGTATCGGATTGGAAGGCGTTGTTGCGATCACCGACTTCCTGATCGGCAAAACCGGCCCACTGGTTCATGTAACCACCAACCGACAATTTAATCGGCTCGGAGGCCTGAGCTTGGCCGACAAACGCAACAGCAACAAGTGCGCTTGAAGCGATCAATATCTTTTTCATTTTACCCTCTTGGTTTTACGTGTGGACCGAGCATTTGTCTCAATAGACATGCTCGAACTCTCCCGACTGATAAAACGATTTAAATGACCAATAGTCAATTATAATGGAATAGATAATGTTTTTTGTCGCAAGTTTGTGGCAGAATAAGCACACTCAGATATTAAGGCCTATTACTCTGGGAACAATGATATTATCCCAGCAGACTTTGCAATTTCACATCCGCCCGATTATATGACCTATAGTCATTTAAATTACATGCTCAAAGCAACAAGCATTGGAAACATGGCTATCCACACACATGGCCAAAGATGACATTATCGCGCAGGCATTCCCTCTGCCTGCGCGAATTTTTATTGTCGCAGCACAAAACAAGTTAAGATCGTTTAATATTGGCAAAAATATCTTTCGCAGATAACCAACCGCAGCCAACAGAACATCGGTAATTTCTAAATAAAAAATCCCGCTCAGCGTTTTACAACAGAGCGGGATTGGCAATAAGAAGGGGGCTGAAAACCGCCCCCTTCAAATCGTACTAATTCTGGATGAATTAGAAGTCGAGACGCAGACCGGTTACAACACCGTAGCCATCGTTATCAGCAGTGGTATCGTTCTCCTGATCGAACCAGAAGACCGACGAACGCCACGAAACGCCAGCACCAAGAGCATAGCGCAGACCAAGATCAACCGCGCTGACGTCACCGGTACCGAAATCTTCATAACCATAGGTCAGGGAAACGGCAGCAGCATCCATGGCGTAAGACACACCAATATCAAATGCGTCCAGATCCTGGCCGGCAGTGTCACGCGAGCTCAGACCATAATCGTCGTCGGTATGGCCATAAGAACCACCAACGGTGAAGTTGCCAAAGCCAACATTAGTACCCAAGCCGTACCAATTGCCTTCACCCTGGTTTTCACCAACAGCCGACAGACCAAGCGATACACCACCGAAGTCACGGTTGAATTCCAGACCAGCGGAGATGATGTTGTCGCCAGCGCCCGAAGTATCGGAGCTCAGACCGCCAACAGTGGTTGAAGTACCTGAGGTGGTTACGGTTTTGTTGAAGGTACCGTTTTTGCCGCTATCATCAGCAAACGACACACCTGCACGGAAACCACCGAAGACCGGGGTGTAATAGGTCGCACGATTCTGGTCGCCGCTGGAGCGAACGGTGTCGATCAGATAAACGTTCGACCACTGGTCCATGTCACCGTCGTTGACGCCAACCGGGCCAACTGCCGGTGCGGTGATGCCCATGTCATCGGCGGCACTATCGTCTTTACCCAGTTTGAACTGACCGAAACCACCATTAATGTAAAGGTACTGTTCGTCGATCTGGTCAGAGGAGGTTTCACCTTCAAGTTCGATTACAGCTCCGATTTCAATGCCGTTATCAAGCGTGGTCGAACCTTTGAAGTGAACTTCGGTGTCAGACTGGAACGCGTTTTTACGACCACCGGAAGCAGTGGTATCTTCGTCAGAGAAGCCAGCCCACTGTTCCATGTAACCGCCAACCGACAATTTGATCGGTTCGGAAGCGGAAGCCTGGCCTGCAAAAGCAATAGCAACGAGCGCGCTGGAAGCAACAAGAATCTTTTTCATCTTACCCTCTTTATAATCTGTAGCCGATCAGCAACACCGTATTCCACACAACATGTCAGCTGACCACTGAGCGAGAGTAAAGCGGATATAATGACTTATGGTCAATTGATTTAAATGACCGATGACCAATTATGTCATTACGTGTGATATTTTAATCACAAATATTGCGGTTTTTTTCGTCATTTTTTCTGACCGTAAGCTACAAGAATAAAACCCGATGGCCTCCGGTAAAATATGCTTCCAGATAAATGACCGCCTATCCATTTATGTATGCTCGCTACAAAAAGGCTGAATTTCAGTTCTAAGTCGTAAAACGAAGATCAGCCATGATGTCATAAAGATGATCTGACGTACCTAATCGCTCACAGCTTCCTAAAACAAAAAAAGAAGGGAGCGATTTCTCGCTCCCTTCTCGCGTTTCTAGTTCTCTAAAGAGAATTAGAAGGAAAGTTTCAGGCCGGTAACTGCACCGTAGCCGTCGTTGTCGCTGGTGGTACCAGCTTTGTCTTCGTCAAACCAGAAGACAGAAGACTGCCAAGCAACGCCTGCGCCAAGCGTGTAGCTCATGCCCAGAGCAGCGCCCTGAGTTTCGGTGCTGCCAGTTTCCTGATATGCATAGGTTGCCGAAACAGAAGCAGCGTCCATGGCGTAGGAAACACCAAGGTCAAATGCATCGGTATCGTCAAGGCCAGCGGTGCTGTTACGCGAAGTCAGACCGTAGTCTTCTTCTTTGGTGCCGTAAGAGCCGCCAACAGTGAAGTTGCCGAAGCCAACGTTTACGCCAGCGCCATACCAGTTACCTTCACCCTGGTTTTCACCTTCAAGCGACAGACCAAGCGAGAAACCATCGAAGTCATTCGAGTAAGCAACAGCAGCAGAGACGATGTTGTCACCAGCACCCGAAGTATCGGAGGTCAGGCCACCAACGGTGGTAGAAGTGCCCGAAGTGGTAACGGTTTTGTCAAAAGTACCGTTGGTACGGCTGTCATCAGCGAACGACACACCAGCCTGGAAACCGCCAAAGTTCGGGGTGTAGTAGGTAACGCGGTTCTGGTCACCAGAAGACGGAACGGTATCGATTACGGTCATGTTGACCCAATCTTCCATACCGCCATCGTTCGGGCCAACCGGGCCAACAGACGGAGCGGTTACACCCATAGCGTCAGCCGCACTGTCGTTTTTACCCATTTCGATACGACCGAAGCCGCCGTTGACGAACAGGAACTGCTCATCCACCTGGTCGGTCGAGGTTTCGCCTTCGAGCTCGATACGTGCACCGATTTCGATGCCGTTATCAAGCGTGGTCGAGCCGGTGAAGTAAACTTCGGTGTCAGACTGGAACGCGTTTACACGACCACCAGCTGCATCGAGGTCCTGGTCAGCGAAACCAGCCCACTGTTCCATGTAACCGCCAACCGACAGTTTAATCGGCTCAGAAGCCGAAGCCTGGCCTGCGAAAGCAACAGCGACGATCGCGCTGGAAGCAAACAGAATCTTTTTCATCTTTTCCCTCAACGTCTTTGCAAGTGCGGAAAACCGCCTACAAAAATTAGATGAACGACTTTTCGCCGTTCGGTTCGGGGTAATGGAGCCAGTAAAACTATGGCGCGTCAACAACACTGTGATCGAAAAGATACATTCCCGCATCTTAGTTGCATATTTGACACACATGTTTTTGTTTGCTCCAAGCCGTGTCGGCCCTATAGTGCGGGCAGAAATTCTGATGCCTTGGACAAGGAATGGACCGTGCGATTGTCTCTTGTTAAAGTTTTTGCCCAGGTTGCAATATGTTTGCTGCTTGCAGCATGTGGTGCGGGCACCCAATCCGAATATGATAGTTATCCGGGCTCCGCGCCGGGTGACAAACGTGTTGGAACAACCGGCCGCTCGCAAACAATCGCGGACCAGAAAAAAGAAGGGACCCTGTTTGGTCCCGACGGCTTTAATTTTCTGGGTGGTGATGAAAGCAAGAATCAGGGCAACGGCACAGGTATAGGTGTGAACAGTTTTCTGTGGCGCGCATCCCTTGATACCCTCTCCTTCATGCCGCTGAATTCAGCCGACCCGTTTGGCGGTGTGATCATTACCGATTGGTACAGCCCGCCGGAAACACCAAACGAGCGTTTCAAGATTACGGGCTATATCCTCGGTACCGCCCTTCGCTCCGACGCGATCAAGGTCTCTGTCTTCCGACAGGTCCGAGTTGGAACGGACCAATGGGCAGATGCTGTGGTTGAACCAAGTACGATAACCGCAATGGAAGACTCGATTCTGACCCGTGCGCGTCAACTGCGCATTGACAGCGCAACCGCACAATAAGCATTCTGTTTGGATATGCCAGACACACCTATATATGTGTCAGGTCAATACAACCCCCATTCGCTGACACGTGAATGGGGGTTTATCTTGGCCCTTCATCGACCTGCATTATCACAATACGGGGATGATCTGCGCGCTGGGCGACTTGCAATCGCGTGCGAAATTCTTGGCCTGCTTCCTGCTTGGGAAGAACAAAAGGATTTTCCCCGCCAGCCAAAAAATGCAGGACCGGTTTCAACAGACATCATCGAAAACAATCTGGCAAAGCTTCATTCCCAGATAGGCAGTGATATCTTGTGCCTCACGCTTCTGGCAGATGTGCCACTTGATCGTCCTTTGCATATTACCCAAAGCAGCCTGATCGGCCATTGGCGCTGGCTGCGTCAGGTTTGGACCAAACTGGCGATAGACGAGCAGGCCTTTACCTTTATGCCTGAAGCCCAGGCTCACAGTTTACGAGATACGCCGAAAAGCAAAATTGTAGACGAGCTTGCAAAGGGTCGTTTCAATACGGCCGTTGCGAACCTGCGTAGCGACTTCAAGTCTCTTTCAAATAACAGCGACTCAGCTAAAGATCTTGAACTCAGACTTTCTTTCATCACGAACCTAACTCTGTTTTGCCCTTTGATCGGATCGGAACTATTGTATCGTCTTGGTCATGCGCCTTTCGGCAAAAACCATCACGCAAAAAATAGCGAGGAATGACGTTGCGCACCCTGTTATCGATTATCGCCGTGCTTGCCCTGACCGGCCTCACCGCTTGCGGCTTCCGCCCTCTTTATGCCGAGGATAAAGGCGGTGACAGTACCGCGGTCGATATGGCGAGGGTCAAAATATCGATGATGGAAGACCGAATCGGACAAATAACACGTAACGTTCTGGTCGAAACGCTGACCCCGCGCGGCCAAACTGTTCGGCCGGAATATACTCTCGATATTACTCTTGATGAATCAACTTCCGAACTCGGTTATACCAAGGACAATGAAGCAACTATTGCCGACTACATTTTGAGCGCCCAGTACCAACTTTCTCGAATTTCCGACTCAAGAATACTCCGTTCAGGCACGCTTCGCGCCCGAACAACTTACAACCTTGTCGACTCCGACTTTGCCTCACTAGAAGCAGAGTCCGCCGCCCGCTCAGACGCTGCCCGGAATCTTGCCCGACAGCTTGCCAATCAGGTCGCCGTTGGCCTGCGCAGCGGACGTTAGGTAATATCACGCAATGAAGCTCAAGGCGGCACAGGTTGAAAATTTCCTTCGCGCTCCCGATGCCAAGGCGCAACTCGTCCTGATCTATGGCGAGGATGAGGGGCTTGTACGAGAACGTGCGGTCAGACTTGCCAAAACCGTGGTCGAGGATCTCAAGGATCCATTCCGTGTAATCGAACTTGGCACCGCCCAGCTTAAGGAAGACGCCAGCCGTCTGCGCGATGAAGCCGCCGCCATCAGTTTTGGTGGCGGGCGCCGTGTGATCCGAATCCGCGACATTAGCGAGGCACAGGCCCCCGTCATTGCCGATTTCCTTGCCGATCCCGCCGGTGATGCCCTGATCGTCATCGAAGCCGGCAGCCTTGCGTCCAAATCGAAACTGCGTCAGACGGTCGAGAAAGCCGGTAATGGCATGGCACTGCCCTGCTATGCCGACAGCGGACGAGATATCGAAGCCCTGATCAATTCCGTCATGGAAGATCACAAACTGCGCATTGATCGCGATGCCATACGCTATCTGGTCGGTAACCTGGGCTCTGACAGGATGATTTCACGAAGCGAACTTGAAAAACTGGCTCTTTACGCTCTGAAAGAAGGTCAGGTCACATTGGCCGACGCGATGTCCTGTGTCGGGGATAGTTCCGCCCGCCATTATGACGATGTCGTGCAGGCCGTATCCCAGGGCAATGTCGCAAGCCTCGATAGCGCCCTGACCCGCCTGGTCGAAGAAGGCCTCAATCCGGTTGGCGCACTTCGCATGATGATCGGCTATTTTCAAAAACTACATCTGGTCAAAGGCCAGATTGCACAAGGCACGAATGCCGAACAGGCGATGAAATCGTTGCGTCCCCCCCTGTTTTTCAAGGCCGCAGATCAGTTTCGCGCCAATCTGCAGAATTGGGCATTGGGAAATCTGCAACGCGCCCTGCAAATCCTGCTAGAAGCCGAAAAGGATTGTAAAAGTGGGCTCGCCATCCCCGAAACCATCGCACACCGCGCGATGATCAAGGTCGCCGTTGCCCGCCAGAAGCAGGGCAGACGCTAACGACTATCCAATCCGCAACCGATAAGCAGCCCCACTGAACGAGTCGCACGGGGCTGCTTATCGGTTGCGGATTGGATATAAAAATCTATTCGTCGCTATTACTTAGGGCTCCATGAGCTTTACTCTTCAGGACTTTCGCGTCCGACAATGTCTCAAGCGCCTCTTCACCGACTTCATCCTGCTCAATCGGCATATCGCCTTCTGGCTCGTCTAGAAACGAGTCATCGACATCCAGCGCGATCTCGGTCGCGTCGGCAATCGATTCGAGCTCGTCAGTCAGAAGATCATCATCGATAAACATCGAATCGAATTCGTTGTTCCCCTCACCTTCGGGAACAAGCGGATCATCATCGTCATTAACCGGTGCCGACTCGCCCAACCGTCCCTGACTCAAACGTTTGAGAATATCGTCAAGTTGCTCAAGGGTTTCATACCGAACAGAGATTTTACCACCCGCCCCGTCAAAATCGATATTTACTGCCAGCCCCAACATATTGCTAAGATCATGCTCTAGCGCCACTGTATCTGGATCTTTATCGCTTGTGCGTCCCGACGAAGGCTTCTTCTGGCGCGCGGTTTTACCGCCGTCACTTTTCACCAGTTTCTCGGTCTGGCGAACGTTTAGCCCCTTCTTGACGATCTGGTTTGCCAGCTCGACCGCGTTATTCGCCCCCAACAGGGCCCGCGCATGACCGGGGCTCAGCACACGATCCGACAACATCTGCTTGATCGGTGCAGGAAGCGTCAACAAACGCAGGCTGTTCGCAATATGACTGCGGCTTTTGCCAAGCGCCTGAGCCAATGCCTCCTGAGTATGCGAAAAATCGCTCATCAGGCGGCTATAACCTTCGGATTCCTCGAGTGGCGACAAATCCTGCCTTTGCAGGTTTTCGATCAGGGCAATCTCGGCGGTTTCCCTGTCGTCAAAATCACGTACCAGAACCGGCACTTCGTGCAATTGCGCCCGCTGTGCAGCCCGCCAGCGACGTTCACCGGCAATGATTTCATAGGTGGTTTCACCTGTAGAGGACGCCCGCACAAGAATCGGCTGAATAATACCCTTCTGACGAATCGATGCCGCCAGATCGTCAATCGCCTCGTCATCAAAATTGCTGCGCGGCTGGAATGGTGATGGCTTCAGATCGGTGATGGCAATCAGCTGTGTGGTCCCGCCAGGGCCTGGATGAGCAACAGCCTCATTGCTACCAGCAACCGCTGCACCGACATCATCGTCTTCCTCGCCCAGCAGGGCCGATAGCCCCCGTCCCAAACCGCGTTTTTTTGCCTCACTCATGCCTTCACCCCTTCGCGTTTCAGAACTTCGCTTGCAAGATTAAGATATGCCCGCGACCCCGGACATTTCATATCATAGACAAGCACCGGCGTACCGTGGCTTGGCGCCTCTGATACACGGACATTGCGCGGGATCACCGTGCGATAAACGACATCACCAAAATAGTCGCGTACGTCATTGGCTACCTGTGCTGACAGGTTGTTACGCTTGTCATACATCGTCAAAACAATGCCCTGAATTTCAAGAGCAGGGTTAAAAGCCTTTTTCACCCGCTTAATGGTGCGTACCAGATGGCTTATCCCCTCCAGCGCGAAAAACTCGCACTGGAGCGGCACCAGAACCGCATCACTGGCAACCAACGCATTAAGCGTCAGCAAGCCAAGTGACGGCGGGCAATCGATCAGCACATAATCGACATCATGCGGCAACCGACCGAGCGATTCTTTAAGCTGCATCTCGCGGCGTTCAAAATCGACAAGCTCGATCTCCGCCCCAGAAAGATCCATACCTGATGGCACAATCGTCAGGCGTGGAATAGCAGTTGCCTTGCGTGCTTCTTCCAGCGTATTGCCGTTGATCAGCACGTCATAAGAACTTATCTGGCGCTCAGACGGACGCAGGCCCAAACCGGTGCTTGCGTTGCCCTGCGGATCAAGATCAACGATCAAAACCCGCTGGTTCACAGCCGCCAACGCAGTTGCCAGATTAATCGTGGTCGTGGTTTTACCAACCCCGCCCTTCTGGTTGGCCACGGCAATGATCCGCGGCCTGTGACCGGCCTCGGAAGAGATTGAAAGCGGCAAATCAATAACGTCGGTCACCGGTCAACTCCTTGCAAAATCAACACCACGCCTTCTGGATCAACCAGGCTGGCATGGGTGGTTACAGTGAATACCCAACCGGCTGCACGTGCATCGGCCAGCTCTTCCTCAAAGGCACGTCCTTTTAGCAACACATAATGCCCGCCCGGTTTAAGATGCCGCTGCCCAAGCTCCAGAAGCTTTGGCAATGGCGCAAATGCACGGGCTGTAATCACGTCGGCTTCACGCGCGTTGGCGACTTCAATACGCTCGCGGGCAATTTCGATCTGGCCCAACACCCCACAAACCCGCGCTGCTTCCAGCAGAAACACGGTTTTCTTGGTGTTTGATTCCATCAAAATTACGTCATTAGCTCCCAAAATCGCCAAAACGATCCCTGGGAACCCTGCCCCGGAACCGAAATCGACAATTTTCCCGCCACGGACAACGTCTTCCACATACGGCCAAAGTTGCGCAGAATCCTGTAAATGGCGTGTCCAGACGTCATCAGCCGTGCTGGCACCAACGATATTGATCCTCGGCTGCCATTTGACAACAAGGTCAGCATAAAGGCCAAGACGGTCCAATGTTTCACGTGAAACATTCAAATCGGTCTCAAACCATGTTTTTACGGGTTCTGAAATGGATTGCATGTTCGAGTTATAATCCGCGTTAATGATTCGCACCAGACTTGATTTTTTAAGCAAACACGTTTTATCGCGTCGAAATCAATAATTTTTGGGAAAAACACGAAAATGTTTCACGTGAAACATTCTACCGATAAGTAAAAGCATCACGCGTGCAAAAAGCCCGCGGTGAATGAAGCCCCATCGTCAATGACAAACAGCGGCACATCAAAAAAGGGCAGCACACTTATACAAAATGTACTGCCTTTCCGAAATTATGAACAACCCAACGTAAGTTCCAATCAGGCGCTGCGTATCGCCTTATGCTTGTGGCTTTTGATATGCCCAAGCAAGGCGGTCACTGCCGCGGGGGTGACACCCGGAATGCGTGATGCCGCACCAATAGTTTCGGGCTGGATTTCTTTCAGTTTCAGACGGATTTCTGCCGAGAGGCTGCCGACGCTATCGAAGTCAAGATCGCGCGGCAGACGCAATTCTTCATCCCGACGGAAGGCCGCAACATCGGCGGACTGGCGATCCAGATAGCCTTTATATTGCGCATCGATTGAAACCTGTTCTCGGATCGCCGGGGTAATTTCAGAAAGCTGCGGCCAGACGCGGGTCAAGGTATCGAAATCAATATCCGGATATGCCAGCAAGTCATACGCCGAGCGCCGCACACCATCCTGATTGATTTTGATGTCATGCTTCGCCAGACCATTCGGGGTTTCGGTCAAATCGGAAACGGTGCGTTTGGCTGTTTCAAGCGAAAGTTTTTTATCACCCCAAACCTGCTGGCGATGCGATGCCACGCAGCCGATGTCAAGACCACGATCCGTCAGACGCTGGTCAGCATTGTCCGCACGAAGCATCAAACGATACTCAGCGCGTGAGGTAAACATGCGATAAGGTTCGCGCGTGCCCAGCGTCACCAGATCATCAATCATCACACCGATATAGGCGTCAGCACGATCAAGAACAAATTCGCGCTCAACCGCCCCTGCTGTGCTTCCGGCGACAAGGGCAGCATTAACACCCGCGACAAGTCCCTGCCCGGCAGCCTCTTCGTAACCGGTCGTGCCATTGATCTGCCCGGCAAAGAACAGTGCACTGACTTTCTTGGTTTCCAGCGTATGGCGCAGCTCGCGCGGATCAACAAAATCATATTCCACTGCGTAGCCAGGACGGAAAATCGCGACCTTCTCGAGACCCGGAATGGTGGCCAGCATCGCAAGCTGAACTTCTTCGGGAAGTGAGGTTGAAATGCCGTTCGGATAAACCGTCGGATCGTCGAGCCCTTCTGGCTCCAGAAAAATCTGGTGCTGGTTCTTTTCGGCGAAACGCACAACTTTGTCTTCGATGGACGGACAATAACGCGGGCCACTGCTTTTGATCTGGCCACTATACATCGGAGCCCGATGCAGGTTTGCACGGATGATTTCGTGCGTCGCCTCAGTTGTCCAAGTCATGTGACACGGGATTTGCAGTACGGTGATTTCTTGGGTCAGGAAGGAAAACGGATCGGGCGGATTGTCACCCGGCTGTTCTTGAAGACTGGCCCAATCGATCGTTCGGCCATCAAGCCGTGCCGGGGTGCCGGTTTTCAAACGCCCCAAACGGAAGCCGAATTTTTCCAAAGTTTCCGAAAGACCAAGTGCTGGCGCATCACCGATACGCCCGGCCGGAGTGGTTTTTTCGCCAATGTGAATAAGACCACGCAGGAATGTTCCCGTTGTCAGAACCACCGCACCGGCATCATATTCGCGCCCGTCTTCGGTGATCACACCGGTCACGCGGCTGTCATCGCCCTCGGTAATTTTAAGGTCGTGAACCGCGCCTTCGATGATCGTCAGGTTTTCCTGATTGGCCAGAATATCCTGCACCGCTTCGCGATACAGCTTCCGATCAGCCTGCGCGCGTGGGCCGCGCACAGCCGGTCCCTTGGAACGGTTCAGCATTCGGAATTGGATCCCAGCGCGGTCAATCGCACGACCCATCACACCGTCAAGCGCGTCGACCTCGCGAACCATATGCCCCTTGCCAAGCCCGCCAATAGCCGGGTTGCAAGACATTTCTCCGATACGATCAGCACGGTGTGTGACCAGTGCGGTTTTCGCTCCCATGCGCGCAGCCGCAGCCGCAGCCTCGCACCCGGCATGGCCCCCGCCAACAACAATCACATCAAATCGGTTATCCGACATCGAATTCCTCGTTGAATTCCTTGACTACGCCAAGCCATGACATCTGCTCAATGCAACACAGCTTGCGAGTCTTATTCAGGTCTTAATTCAAAACCACGTGTCATCGAAATGGCCGATGTTTCACGTGAAACAATTTCTGATAATCTTATTTGCCGATACAGAAGTCGCCGAAGATAATATCAAGCAGGTCTTCCACATCGACGCGTCCGGTGATTTTACCGATTTCACGCACGGCAAGGCGAACATCCTCGGCCGCCAATTCGGCAATATCGGTCTGCAATCCGCGATCCAGATGATCACTGGCACGCTCAAGTGCCTGGCGGTGCCGCAGCCGTGTCAGGGGAACTGGTCCCGCAAAATCGAGCCCTTCTTTTACGCGAGTCTCCAGCAGTTGCAAGAGGCTTTCCATCCCCTGCCCGGTCATGGCCGATATGGGCAAAACGGGCAGCTCAAGCCGATCCCCTATTGCCGATTTTCCAGACCAGACTGTCGGGATATCGCCAACATCCACACCATCCACCTTATTGACCAGAAGGATCGTATTGGCATCAATCAGGCGCGCAGCCTCTGCGTCGATGTGGGGCCAGTCGGAACGATCCACCACAACAAGCCGCAAATCCGCATCCTCCGCGCGGGCGGTTGCACGGCGAACACCCTCGGTTTCGATCACATCGCCACTTTCGCGAAGGCCCGCAGTATCCACCATGGTGACGGGAAAACCACCAAGATCAAGATGGACTTCGATCATATCGCGCGTGGTTCCAGCGATCTCGGACACAATCGCCGCCTCACGCCTTGCCAGCCGGTTCAGAAGGCTTGATTTACCGGCATTAGGCGCACCGAGAATCACGATCTGGAAACCTTCGCGCAACCGTTCGCCGCGCCGGTTGTCGGCGAGATGTTTATCCATCTCGCCGTGAACGGATGACAAATCACCACGCACCACCGGCACAATACCACCAGGCAAATCTTCGTCCGGAAAATCGATATCCGCCTCGATGTAGGCCAATGCCTTCATTAAACGCGCGCGCCAGTTTTCGTAAAGGGCGCCCAATTCGCCTGCCATCTGGCGCACGGCCTGCCTGCGTTGGGCCGCAGTTTCGGCATCAATCAGATCGGCAATGCCCTCGGCCGCGGTCAGGTCCATTTTGCCATTTTCGAAGGCACGTCTGGTATATTCCCCCGGTTCGGCGATACGCAGGCCCGGTCGAGCGGCCAAGCAATCAAGAACACCGTCGATTACCGCACGCCCGCCATGAGTATGAAGCTCGACGACATCCTCGCCTGTAAAGCTGGCCGGACCTGCAAAATAGATCGCTACCGCATCATCAAGTCGCTCGTTCGTTTTCGGATCATGGATCGGCGCATAGATCGCATGACGTGGTTTTGGCAGGCTGTCGCGGCCCAGAAGCGCGCACAATGTCGCCCCAGCCATTGACCCGGATAGCCGGATAACCGCCACCCCGGCCCGCCCAGCGCCGCTGGAAAGGGCAAATATGGTGTCTGTCTGGCCCACTCGGATCGGGGTTCCACTGTCGGTCACGTTAATCGTCATCCGTTCTGCTATCCGTCACGCCATCTGAAGAAAAATGTTGCTGGCTGTCCATATCGGTCAGCATTCCGCGAAGGTCAACATATAGCTGCAATTACAAACAGGGCTTTAAGGCTGCACAAGATAGCTGAAAGCGGCATATCATCAGCTTTCTGACCACCACATGATCCTCGCGGAAATCGGTTTCCAGTTTGATTTACAGATCTTTGGAAACGGCACCAACTTGTCACCGTTCTCGTTGCCGGAAAACACAAAACGGCCCCTGTCGGAGCCGTTTGAAGTGATTGTCCTAATGATGATGCCGCGCATCGCTCCTTACCGGTTTATTGATCCGGGCTTAGGCGCAGCCGTTCAACCACCTTTCCCCCGACCAGATGGTCATTAAGGATGGTATCAATATCTTCGATCGTCTCGTAACGATACCAAGTGCCTTCGGGATAGATCACCATCACCGGCCCCAGTTCGCAGCGATCAAGACATCCGGCGGTATTGATACGAGTCATTGGCAGACCCAGTTCCTTGGCGCGAACCTTCATGTAATTGCGAAGCTTCGTAGCACCCTTGGAATTGCAGCATCCGCGTTCGTGCGTCGCGGGGCGCTCGTTCTGGCACACGAAAACATGCGCCTGATAAAAATGTGCCTCGGTCGTCAAGCTAGTCAGTCCTTGGTGTTCTTGCCAGTGGTGTTTCCGGCAGCGTTAAACTGGCTCCAGAAGGCTTTCTGAAGCTGTTCCCAGTTCTGCATGCCCTGCGGCAGCCAGGTATTGAGCATGGTTTCGGGATCCATCGCCGCAAGATTGGCTTTCATCCGGTCCTCTATATCTTTCATCAAGGCCTGCTGCATGGGCTGCACATCGGGCAGACCAAAAAAGGTGCGCAGTTCTTCCGGCGTGCAATCGATATCCACGGAAACTTTCATCGCCCTGATCTCCTCTGTTTGATCTTCTGCTTTTTATTGGGTCCATTATGGACGTCCGTGCGAAGTTCTCAATCACTATCGACCTCAGAGCACTTCCAATCAGTTAAAAGCCGATAAAATCGCAATATATTGCTAATCCAATCCCTTTACCCCCCTTGTCTTTCGCTTCAGGGGCTTTACCCTTACATCCATAGAATGAATGTCAGCAATGGGATGGAACACTGCCCTTCCCGCAAACCATAAAAAGCCCGCCACCTTTACAGGAAATCCGGACGGGCACAGGACACGATGCCATGAAACTTGCGCAGAACAACCTTGGTTCGGAAACCAGCCCCTATCTTTTGCAGCACCGTGATAATCCGGTGCATTGGCAACCCTGGAGTACCGAGGTTCTTGCCGCGGCCAAGGGGGCAAACAAGCCTGTTCTGCTATCGGTTGGCTATGCGGCGTGTCACTGGTGCCATGTTATGGCACATGAAAGTTTCGAGGATGATGGTATCGCGGCACTGATGAACGAGCTGTTTGTGAATATTAAGCTCGACCGCGAGGAACGCCCCGATCTTGATAGTGTCTATCAGAATGCGCTGGCATTGCTGGGTCAGCAGGGCGGATGGCCGTTGACCATGTTCCTGACGCCGGATGGCGAACCGTTCTGGGGTGGGACCTATTTCCCCAAGGAGGCACGGTATGGCCGCCCGGGATTTGGCGATGTTTTGAAGTCGGTTTCAGAAATCTATACCCAACAGCCCGATAACATCCGCCATAACGTTGCACAGATCGGTCAGGCGCTGATTAAAATGAATAGCGGTGCAACTGGTTCGATGCCGTCGCTCGCAATGATTGATCAGTGCGGGCATGGCTGCTTACAGATCATGGACGGCGAAAATGGCGGCACAAATGGTGCGCCAAAATTCCCGCAACCAAGCCTTCTGGCCCTTATATGGCGTGTCGGAGTTCGCACCAACGATACCGATCTTAAACACATCGTCCGCCACAGCCTTGATCGCATGTGCCAGGGCGGGATTTATGACCATGTCGGTGGCGGTTTTGCCCGTTATGCCGTCGATGACCAATGGCTGGTGCCGCATTTTGAAAAGATGCTGTATGATAATGCGCAGCTGATTGATCTTCTGTGTGATGTCTGGCGTGAAACCGGCAACCCGCTTTATGAAACCCGCATTTCCGAAACCATCGACTGGATCCTGCGCGATATGCGAGTCCCCGGCGGAGCCTTTGCCGCCAGCCTTGATGCCGACAGCGAGGGTGTAGAAGGCAAGTTCTATGTCTGGGACGAAGCCGAAATTAACGCCATTCTTGGCAATGATGCCGCCCTGTTCAAGGATATCTATGACGTCGGTCCCTCGGGCAACTGGGAACATAAAAATATCCTGAACCGCACGCAATCGGGCCTTGGCCTTGCGGACCGGACGACGGAAAAGAAACTTTCGGAAATACGGACAAAGCTTTTGGCAGTGCGTAACAAGCGCATATGGCCGGGATGGGATGACAAGGCTCTGACCGACTGGAACGCAATGACCATTGCAGCTTTGGCTGAAGCCGCAATGGTGTTCAAGCGCGCAGACTGGCTTGATTATGCGAAGCTTGCCTATAATTTTGTGATCAACAGCCTGATGACTGGCGAAAGCAATGACCGGCGCTTCCTGCATAGTTATCGCAATGGCAAGGCACAGCATGCCGGGATGCTCGAAGATTACGCGCACATGATCCGCACGGCTTTGCGGCTTTATGAATGCTTTGGCGAGGATGCATACCTTCGCGAAGCCACCGAATGGTGCGAAGCAGTCGAAAACCTGTTTGCCGACACCAAAGGTGGTTATTTCCAATCGGCATCTGATGCCGATGATCTGGTTGTGCGCCAGAAACCGCATATGGATAATGCGGTTCCGGCCGGAAATTCGGTCATGGCACAAAATCTGGCGCGGCTTTATGCACTGACCGGCGATACCAAATATCGCGACCGGGCGGAAATCACCATTGCCGCCTTTGCCGGGCGATTAAACGAACAATTTCCCAACATGCCTGGCCTTCTTCTGGCAGCCGAAATGCTGCAAAATCCGCTTCAGATCGTGCTGATCGCCAAGGAACCCAGCCAGATGTACATGGAAATGCGGCGCGCCATCTTTGCCGCCTATCTGCCAAACCGTGCGATCACCATTCTGGCCGACACCGATGCCCTGCCCGACCTGCACCCAGCCAAGGGAAAAACCGCGATTGACGGACATGAGACAGCCTATGTCTGTCAGGGGTCGGTCTGTTCCGCCCCGGTTACTAATGTCGCCGACCTTGCCAAGCTGCTTGCCAATTTACCAAATAAGTCGACATAAGAAGAGCCGCTGATACGATGCCTGCTCAACTCGGATGTTTCACGTGAAACATCCGATGGTTGGCCTCCTCCTCCGGCATCCAAAAATTAATTATGCCTTTTACCCCTTCCCACAAGCCGCAGGATTTCGACCATGCCGCAGATTTCGATGAACAGCCCGGTCGGGGCGATTACAATTTTCGAATTCGACGATCAGATCGTCGCCGTCGATTGGGGCTTTGTCGAGGATATGGAACCGAGTCCGGTCCTGAGCGATGCCAAAGCGCAGCTCAATGCCTATTTCGATGGCAAGCTTGATGCCTTCAACCTGCCGCTGGCGCCCGATGGCACCGATTTCCACAAGGCTGTATGGGAGGCGATGTGCAAAATCCCGCTGGGCAAAACCGCGACCTATAAGGATCTGGCGATTGCAGCCGGGGCACCAATGGCCTATCAGGCTGTTGGTACGGCCTGCGGGCTTAATCCAATCCCCATAATCATTCCATGCCACCGTGTTCTGGCGAGCGGCGGCAAACCGGGCGGTTATTCCGGCGATGGCGGACTTGAAACCAAACGCGCGCTTTTGAAAATCGAAGGCGTCGATCTGGTTATCCCAAGCGATCAGGGCAACCTGTTCTGAACAAAGCAGCTATCAGCCAATTTTGTCTGGCATTCCATCAGATGAAATACCGTCTTTTAACCTCCGTCCGAACGGACAAAACCAAACCTGCCGGATAGCAAAATGCCGTTTTCTGACATAGACTTGGTCCATTGATCAGACAAGCGCCAAAATGGCGCATTAACGGGAGGTCTCCATGACCAAAGCTTTCCGATTTTATGAAACCGGCGGCAGCGATGTCCTGCGTTTTGAAGATGTCGAGGTTGGTGCACCAGGTACCGGTGAAGTTCGCCTGCGACAGGAAGCCATCGGACTGAACTATATCGATATCTATTTCCGTTCCGGGGTTTATCCGGCCCCGTCCCTGCCATCGGGCCTTGGGCTTGAAGGTTCGGGCGTGATCGAGGCGGTTGGTGACGGCGTAACCGACCTTGCAGTTGGTGATCGGGTTGCCTATGCCGCACAACCGCTGGGTGCCTATGCCGAGGCACGTGTAATGCCGGCCAAGGGTTTGGTTAAAATCCCGGACGGAATCAGCTTTGATCTTGCAGCAGCCGCAATGTTGCAGGGCATGACCGCTCAGTATCTTTTGCGCCGAACCTATCACGTCAAAAAAGGCGATACGATCCTTATCCATGCGGCTGCAGGCGGGGTTGGCCAGATTGTTTGCCAGTGGGCCAAACATCTGGGTGCCACCGTAATCGGTACCGTCGGATCGAAGGAAAAAGCCGAGATCGCCAAATCCAAGGGCTGCGATTATCCGATCCTTTATCGCGAGGAAAAGGTATCCGAGCGTGTCAAAGAGATCACCAACGGCCAAGGCGTTGAAGTTGTTTATGATTCCGTCGGTAAGGATACCTTTGACGACTCGCTGGATTGCCTGAAACGTCTTGGCATGATGGTCAGTTTCGGCCAGTCATCAGGCGCTGTCCCACCCGTCCCGCTTAAAGCTCTCGCACCCGGAGCCTATTTCCTGACCCGTCCGAGCGTCTTTCAATATACCGCCACTCGCGAAGAGCTTCTGGCAACCGCGAACGAGCTATTTGACGTGCTGAAATCTGGTGTGGTGAAGATTGATATCGGCGCGACATATGACCTTGCGGATGCCAAACACGCACATGACGACCTTGAAGGCCGCAAAACAACGGGCTCGGTCATACTGAAACCCTAAGACTTTATCGCATTGAAAAACATCGATTCACGCCTTTGCGGAAATGAAAGGAATGGGAAGAGGCAGGGTTAAACCCCCGCCTCTTCCTTTTCCGTGTGCCAGGCACGAACATCGCGCGCGATAGCATCGAAACGATCCGACAGGCCGGAACTAACCGCACGGCACGGAGCAATGACAGCTTCGGCCCAATCGACATAGCGCAGAATCTGTTCTCGGTCCCAGCCAACCGGGGTATCGGTCAACATCGCGCCAACATTGGCGACCTTATCGGCCAGACGGACCAGTTTAGCCCCGTTACTAAGATGCGGGGCGGTTTCGATCTGGCGGGCTTTGCGCTCATCGCGCGGCAGCGCCTTGTCATCGCTGACTTCAAGGACGATATCGGCGATCATTTCATTGAAACAAGCGGCAATTTCATCGCGAGTCGCCCCGCAATCCTCGATCACATCATGCAGGACCGCAGCACAGAGCACGTATTCATCCGTATGCGGTTCGCACTCGATGATCAGGCGCGATACCTCGATCGGGTGATTGATGTAGGGTTCATGGGCCGGGCCTTTGCGGCGCTGGTCACGATGCGCGCGGGCGGCAAAATCGACGGATTTCAGTAAAAGCTGCATCAGCCTTGAAAAAAGTAGTGGAAGAACGAGACCAGAGTCACATTTGATTGCGGCTACTGCAAGCATTGATGGCTATCGACATCAAAAATCTATGCCCCACATACAGGAAAGAGCCAAAATCAAGGAGATAAGCGAGACATGCCCGAGGAAATGAATCTTAAACTAACCTTGCAAAATACCAGCACCGAACCTCTGCATTTAACCAGTCTGGCACCGCAAACCGGCTGGAAATCGGCCCCGCCCCATCATCTGGCCGCCAATAACCAAATGGATTGCGCAATCGTCGCTGCTGATGAGCTGACAATCACCCTTCGATACGGGGTACATCATATCGGGCTTCATTTTGGTAATGGAAAGCTGCATGTCGAACCGGGTGATAGCAAACTGATCCGGCAGAAACTTGACGGTCACAATGCCGAACTAACATTGGCAATGACCTGAATAGCGAAGTGTTTCACATGAAACATCCCGCAAGGTTGCAGATCAGGCCCGGTTCCGGCGAGTGCCTGCCATTCGGCGGCCCGCACAGCACAGATATATTCATCGCGCAAAGGCAACCTGTCACTGTTCAAGCGAAGTAGATCACAGTGATCTACCGCACTCATAAACCTGTCGGATACCTCCTGCCGGCAAACAAAAACCCCCGACAGATTGCCGGGGGTTTTCCATGACGGGTCGATTACAGGATCGAACGGCGATCAGCCATTCATTGAATCGAAGAAATCGTCGTTGTTTTTGGTCGATTTGAGCTTACCGAGCAGGAATTCCATCGCATCCTGCGGCCCCATCGGGTTGAGGATACGGCGCAGAACCCACATTTTGGAGAGCGCGCTTTTTTCGACCAGCAGTTCTTCCTTACGGGTACCCGATTTAAGAATATCGATCGCCGGGAAGATACGTTTGTCGGACAGTTTGCGATCCAGAATAAGCTCGGAGTTACCAGTACCTTTGAATTCTTCAAAGATGACCTCGTCCATGCGCGAACCGGTATCAATCAGGGCAGTTGCGATGATGGTCAGCGAACCGCCTTCTTCTATGTTACGTGCCGCACCGAAAAAGCGTTTCGGACGCTGCAGGGCGTTGGCATCGACACCACCGGTCAGAACCTTGCCGGAGCTTGGAACGACAGTGTTGTAAGCACGTGCAAGACGAGTGATGGAGTCCAGCAGGATGACGACATCGTGCTTGTGCTCAACCAAGCGTTTTGCCTTTTCCAGAACCATTTCAGTGACCTGGACGTGACGCTGTGCGGGTTCGTCGAAGGTCGAACTGATGACCTCGCCCTTCACGGAACGGTCCATGTCGGTCACTTCTTCCGGGCGTTCATCAATCAGAAGAACGATCAGATAGGCTTCCGGGTGGTTTTCCTCAATCGCGTGCGCAATGTTTTGCAGCATCACGGTTTTACCTGTGCGCGGCGGTGCGACGATCAGGGCACGCTGACCTTTACCAAGAGGGGAAACAAGTTCAATCACACGGTTCGTGATGTCCTTGTTGCCTTCCTGATCAAGGTGGCGCTCCATCTTGAGCGGTTCGTCCGGGTAAAGCGGGGTCAGGTTATCGAAATTGATGCGATGGCGGACTTTTTCGGGCGCATCAAAGTTGACCTTGTCGACCTTGAGCAGCGCGAAATAACGCTCGCCCTCCTTGGGCGAACGAATCTGGCCTTCAACCGTATCGCCCGTGCGCAGACCAAAGCGCCTAACCTGGCTCGGCGAGACATAGATATCGTCCGGACCGGCAAGATAGTTTGCCTCGGGACTGCGCAGGAAGCCAAAGCCGTCTGGCAGAACCTCCAACACGCCTTCGCCGAAAATGGCATGATCGTTTTCGGCCAGCTGTTTGAGAATGGCAAACATCAGCTCCTGTTTACGGAGCGTGCTGGCGTTTTCGATTTCGAGTTCCTCGGACAGGGCAAGAAGCTCCGTCGGGGATTTCTTTTTGAGTTCCTGAAGATGCATATGTGCGTTTAATGATCTTGTGATTGCCGGGAAAGGCGATGATTGAAAGGAGAGGAGATATAGAGAGGAATACGGTTGACGATCAGGCAGATCATAGTTTCTGCGGACCGGTCAGAACCTTGTAGTTGTGAAGCAGACAGGACTGTTTCATGTTTCGGGTGTAAAACACCACAGATTGATAACGCCGATTGAACCAATAGTCAAACCGTGTTTCAAGCCATTAAGGCAATATCACGTGCACCTGTTGCAGAACTGCCATGCCATCGCCTGCCCAAGCTAAACCGGCGAAAGATATTCTTCAACCAACTGGCGAACCTTCGTGCATCTGTCTGGTCAACCAACCCGTTCGCGGACTATCGCCAGCATACGGGCAAGCTGATCATCGCTTAAACCGGCAATCCGTTCCGACAGAAGATTGGCAAGTTCGGTTGCCTCTGGCTCAAGCCCGGCGGTATCTACCGTTACCTTGGGATGAGAAAGCTGTGCCAGGCGTTTGATTTCGTCAACTTCATCCCAGACCAGATTGAAATAGCCGCAGATTTGCTGCACCAGACCCGGGCTTGGCCGGCCACGATGGCCATGTTCAAGCGCGGAAAGGTATGCTGGCGAGAGCTGCAAGGCGTTTGCCATATCGGTCAGGGTGACATTATGCCGCGCCCGTAATTCGCGAATACGATTGCCAAAGGGTGTCACGGGCGTCTCCGTTTCAGCAGAACATAAAAAGCGCCCGATCCGCCGTGCTGGATACGGGCTTCGCTGATGGCAAGAATACGGGTGCGGAGCCTTGGCGCGCTTAGCCATTGCGGGGTGCGTTGGCGCAAAAGACCGGTGCGGCCATATTCATCAGCACGCGATCCTTTGCCCGTAATCACCAGAACACAACGTTTTCCGGCCCGCCAGCTGTCTTCGATAAAAGCATTCAGTGCATGGTGGGCGACATCCTGGGTCATGCCGTGCAGATCGATACGTCCGTCGATTGACATCTGGCCTTTCTGGAATTTTTTGGCCGTCGACTTATCAATGTTATCGGTGACACCGGGTTCAAGTTCGGCCAAGGCGCGATTCTTTATCTGCGGGCCTCGATCAGCATTGCGTGCAGATGGCAGATTGCGCGCAGCCCGGACTTCTTCGGCCTTCTTGATTTCGCCTTGCAGGTCATCAGGAAGCGGCATCGCCGTATCGCTTTTGGGATGATCTTCGTCCAGTTCGAACACGGCGTCGCTGCCCTTGCGCTGTTTGGAATGCAGGGGTTTGACATCACGCGTGAAAATTTCCCAAAGGGCCTTTTCTTCGTCGCTGACGGAGCGCCGTCTTTTATGGGTTTTCTTTTGTGTCATCCACCAGAACGATATGCAAACGGCGCGGTCCGTGCGCGCCTAGCTGTATCGTCTGTTCGATATCGCCTGTTCGCGACGGGCCTGTCACCCAAAGGAATGTTCGCGGCATATTGCCGTTTCCTTCCCATTCGCGCAACCGTGCCCATACTTCTTCGTAAGTTCCGACGATGTCGCTGACTTTTAAAACGACAATACGGGTGTCGGGAAGCATATTGAGCGTAAAGGCATATCGGCCCAGAGTAAACCAAGCCATAGGCATGACCGCCAACCGCGCCATAAACCGAACAATGGTGGGTCCAAAGCCTGATGATCACTACATGTGCGAATGTTCATAAACCGTATCAATCATCCCGCCCGAAAAGATCAAGACAGGCAACACCGTTATTGTCGAGGTTCAACATTGCTCGCAGAAACGCACTGTCGGTATTCGAAGACAAGCCATGTCTCTCACGTAAATTAATGAATTGGCCACTTTGCTTAATCTTATCGAGAGAGTTCTGAAGTTTTTTGATCTCGTCAATCGGGGCCGCATTGCTGATGGCAATATAAAGAAAACAACTGCGATATGGTAAAATCCCGTCAATATCGCGTTGCTGAGCACTGGGATCGACAATGTCGCGATATTGGCGCAGAACCGAACCACCAATTGCAATCAGATCCACACGATCAGCATGTAACATAGGCAGTAAAAGCTCTTCGCGTGGAACCAGAACAAGCTGTTGTGCGCCGCGTTTACGTAAATAGGGTTCACGCGCCGATCCCAACAAAACGCCGATCCGTGCCGAGGACAGGATGTTATCAAAGCTCATATCCTGCCATTTGGCACCGGCGTAACCATAAAGGTTCCAGATGGTGCGACTGATCGGCCCAACCCATTTGAAGCTGTCTTCGCGATCCGCGGTTCGAGTTGTCGGATAGATTACATGCCGGGTGCCCTGCACCGCCTGTTCCATAACCCGCTTCCAGGGTGCTTGCGCCGCAATGACATAGGGCAGACCAGCATCGTTAAACAGAGTCGTGACAAGATCATCAAAATAGCCCGGTTCGGGACGGACTTTATCACGACCGCCCTCAGACGCATGAATGGTATAGGCAAGTTCGCCATCGATGAGGGTGTCTGTTTGCTGCAACTGGATCGGGGATTGGTCACCCAATTGATATTGGGCGCTCGCATCGCGGGTTGGGATCCCCGACAGAAGCATTGCAGTGATCAAACATCCGATTACACCCGGCTTGTTGAAAAGCGGCCAGTTCAAGAACGGGAGTTCAAAAAGCAAAAAGACGATCTGACAAAAAAAAGAAGTTCTAAAAAAAACGGCATATCGGGAAAACATGCCGGTCACATCATACCTCTTCGTGCTTTAGCCAAAAGGCACCGGAAAGCTTTGTTTCAATATAGGCGCGATGTGCAGCCAATTCTTCGTCGCTGACGATATGGAGCCGTGGTTCAAGACGATTTTCCTTTGGCCCCACCACCATGCGCGGGGTATTCGCGGTCTCCTTTGCTTTGTCCTTGGCATTGGAATCAAGCAAAAGCCCATGTTGCCGCCCCCCCAGCAGTTCAAGATAAACCAGCGCCAACAGATCGGAATCGAGCAATGCGCCGTGCAGGGTACGGTTCGAGTTATCGATCTTGAAACGACGGCACAGCGCATCGAGGCTGACCGGAGAACCAGGGAATTTTTTGCGCGCCATCTGCACGGTATCAATCGCGCGATTCATGGCAATTTTCGGCTTGCTCAGCCATTCAAGTTCTGCGTTCAGGAATTTCATATCGAACGCAGCGTTATGGATCACAAGAAGCGAATCATCGCCGATAAATTTGAGAAAATCATCGACAATTTCGGCAAAAACAGGCTGGTCTTTAAGGAAATCGTCACCCAAACCGTGAACGTCGAATGCCTCTCTTGGCATCGGACGCTGCGGATTGATATATTGGTGATATTGCTGTCCCGTCGGCATGTGATTGATCAACTCGATGCAACCGATTTCCACCAGGCGATGGTCTGCATATGGATCAAGGCCGGTGGTTTCCGTATCAAGGACAATTTCACGCATGTCGGGTCCGATTTTCCAGTTGGTCAACGATGGTCCGTATCTTAGCGAAAGTTACCGCCCGCCCCAAGCCTGTCGGGATGATGAAATCGGCTTTGCGACGTTTTTCGCGATCGGGCATCTGTTTGGCAAGAATGGCGGAAAATTTGGCCTCCGTCATCCCCGATCGCGCCATAACACGTTGGCGTTGAATGAACTCCGGCGCTGATACTACTGCAACTTGATCGCAGCGTTTTTCGCCCGCCGTTTCAAACAGAAGTGGGATATCAAGTACAACCAATGGTCTTTGCGCCAGACGGTTCTGCTTTAGAAATCGGTTTTCTTCACCGCGAACCAGCTGGTGCAGGATTGCTTCAAGACATTTCAGCGCATCGGAATCGGCAAAAACGATTGGTCCGAGTATCTGGCGATCAATACGGCCGTCTTGCAGGACATCAGGGAATGCCGAAATGATCGGTTCAAATGCCGCCCCATCCGGTGCCATCAAATGATGTACGCTGGCATCGGCATCGTGAACCGGCACACCGAGATAGCGGAACATCCCCGCCGCTGTCGATTTACCCATGCCGATGGACCCGGTCAGTCCCAAAATCACCATAATAAATAGTGTCCTGTGATCTTAATTCGGATTAATCTGGCAAAAGCACGAATTCGCGAAGCTCTGGCGTAACCTCTGGATCAATCCCGAACCAGCGATGGAAACCCGGTCGTGCCTGATGCAGCAACATGCCTAACCCGTCAACCACTTGATTGCCGCGTTTTTTGGCCTGTGCCAGCAGATCGGTTATCAGCGGTGCATAAACGATATCGGTAACAAGGGCTGTTTGCGGCAAACCTTCAAGATCGATTTCAAGTTTCGGCTGTCCAACCATGCCAAGGCTTGTGGTATTGACCACAAGTGCCGCATCGGCAAGGCTTGCGGGATCAAGCGGCCAGTTCACAACATTTATCCGGGGATCATTAATCTCGGTCGCCAGATCTTCAGCGCGTTTGCGTGTACGATTGGCAATACGGATTTCGGGACTGCCTTCGTCAAGCAGGGCAATCAAAACCGCGCGCGATGCCCCACCCGCACCCAGCACCACCGCCGGACCAGACGCAAAATCGATATTCGGGGCTTCTTGGCAAAGGTTTTCGATAAAACCGAACCCATCGGTATTATCGCCCAGCATGCGGCCATCCTTGGCAAAGGTCACAGTATTGACCGCTCCGATGCGACGCGCACGATTAGAGAGTTCATCACATTCGGGCATCGCCATTTCTTTTTGCGGAATGGTGACATTGACCCCAGAAAAACCCAGATTTCGCAAGGATTTCAGGGCATCCTGAAAATTATCCGGCTCTACCGGGAGCGGCATATAGCAACCGTCGATCCCGTATTTTGCCAGCCAGTAACCGTGCAGACGCGGCGATTTCGAGTGCGATACCGGCCAGCCCATCACACCGGCAAGGCGCGAGGTACCCGACAGGGTTCGATAAGGGGTTCGCGAAATCATAATGAAGAATTTCCTGCCTGAATGTCTTTTATTATGCCTTGAGAATACCGTGATCACGCAAGAAGCCAATCAGCGGCAAAAGAGGCAGGCCCAGAACGGTAAAATAGTCACCGCGTACTTCGGTGAAAAGCTGCGCGCCAATACCTTCAAGCTGATAACCTCCAACACAGTCGTAAATGTCATCGCCGGCGGCATCAAGATAGTCTTCGAGCCATTCATCCGTAAAGTTGCGCATGGTCAGATGGGCGGTATCGATGGTGCCCCAGATACGTGATCCTTCCTTATAGATCACGGCCGCCGAAACCAGTTGATGGGTTTTACCGCGAAGCGCCAGAAGCTGGGCACGGGTATTGTCGCGGTCACGCGGCTTGTCAAACCAGATCCCGTTGCATTCCAGCATCTGATCGGCCGCTATAACGATACCATCGGGTTGCTGTCGATACATGCGCAATGCCTTCATTTCGGCGAGCGTTTCGGCGGCTTCGGCAGCACTGGCACCTTCGGCCTTCATTGATTGCTTGTAACCGTCTTCGTCGATCATGGAGGCAATTGCCTCGCAATCCACACCTGAATTTGTCAGCATGGAGTGGCGAGCTTTGCTGCTGGACGCCAGAATCAGTCTGGTCATGTATCGGTATCCTGTGATTTGCTTATGTCTTTGAATTAATCGAATTAATGACCGCGCCGGTCATACATGGTCGATAGAATGATCGCCGCGGTTTCTTCGATGGATCGTCTGGTGACGTTGATAATCTTCCAGCTGCGATCAGTAAAATAACGGCGTGCCTGATGGACTTCGTTTCGCACGGCAACCGGGTCAACGTAATCTCCACCCTCGCCGCGCTCGATCTGGCGCAGTCGATTTTTGCGGATCGATACCAGTTGATCAACATCCTTGATCAGGCCAACAACCAGCGGATTTTTAAGCTTGTCGAGTTCCGGGGGCAACGGGCACCCCGGCACAAACGGCACATTGGCGGTTTTGATGCCACGATTTGCCAGATAGACGGAGGTCGGTGTCTTTGACGTGCGCGAAACTCCGACAATCACGACATCGGCTTCTTCAAGATCCCAGGTCGATTGCCCGTCATCATGAGACAGCGTGTAATCAATGGCTTCGATCCGGTTGAAATAATCTTCGTCCATTTTATGAAGGGCGCCGGTGCGGCCGCGTGATTGCTGTCCCAGATACCCGGCCATCATGGTAATGGTATTATCAAGCACATGGCTGTGCGGTACCTGCAAACGGCGACAGCCTTCTTCGAGCTTACGGCGGATATCCATATCGAAAACCGTATAAAGCACGATACCGGGATTGCGTTCGATATCGGCAAGCACACGGGCAAGCTGCGCATCGGTTCGGATCAGCGACCAGACATGTTCATGGGCCCGGACATCGGGAAATTGTGCAATGCAGGCACGTGCCACCCCGTCAACGGTTTCACCGGTCGAGTCCGATACCAGATGGAGGTGAAAGATATTGTCGTCATCAATCATTGCAGACCCGCAATTTTCCAGCATTTCATATTACTTAACCGAAACCCGGTGTTCGATATTTCGATCATCTGCCATATGTCAGGGCACTGCAATCCCAACCATAAATTAAACTGACGGAGTCGAGCCTGTGGATAATTGTGGATAACGGGGGCGACTCCGGCCAAATGTTTTCCACAGATTTTATCCTGCACGTCATACAAAATTTCTCAATGCATTCGTCCCACGGGGGATAAGCGGAAAATTTTTTCCCTAATAGCAGGGATAACAGAGCGAAAACCAGATTAATCCCCGCTATCCCCATTATTCAAAAACGGCTTTTCCCAAGCTCATCCTTGGGAGTCGTTTCGAGTCGTCCCCAGTTTTCCCCAAGACCGTTTGAGATGAATCATTTTTCCCGAGTCGCAATGTGGATAAACTGTGCACCAAATTTGATCCCCGTTATCCACAGGGAACCACTAACAAACAACATCCTTTTTTATTAAAGAAGGTTTTGTTAGAGACACGGTGGAAAAACGGCTTGGAAAGGCTTCAGGACACAATTAACGGGTCAGGAACCGGGAACCAGACATAAGCGCCAGATCATCGTCTCTGACAAAAGGATCGGGACTATCATACCCGGAAACAGCCCGTTGAAAGGCAGTTACCGGCAGTCAAACAGGAAACGTCATGCCAAAACCAAACAAGACCTTTTTGCGCGCCCTTGCCGGTGAAACATTGCCGGTACCTCCCATCTGGCTCATGCGCCAGGCGGGTCGCTATCTTCCGGAATATCGCGCAACACGGTCCGAAGCAGGTTCGTTCCTCGATCTTTGCTATAATCCTGATCTTGCGTGTGAAGTTACCTTGCAGCCGTTGCGGCGCTATGACTTCGATGCGGCTATTCTGTTCTCCGATATCCTCGTCATACCACAGGCACTTGGACAGCATTTGGCTTTCAAGCAAGGGGAAGGCCCGCAGCTTGAAGCCATTAGAGATGCTTCGGGACTTGGCATCCTAAATGTTGATCATATCCATGACACACTGGGGCCGGTTTACGAGACGGTTGCAAAGCTCTCTGCATCCATTCCGTCTCATACCTCTCTCATTGGTTTTGCAGGGGCACCTTGGACGGTTGCGACCTATATGGTTGAAGGAAAGGGCAGCAAGGATTTTGCCAATATTCGCCGCTTTGCTTATGGCGATCCAGACGGGTTTTCACGTCTGATAGACATCCTGGTCGAAGCCACCACGCAATATCTGCTAAAACAGGTTGAAGCAGGTGCGGAATGCATTCAGCTTTTTGAAACCTGGGGCGGAGTACTGTCGGAAAACGGGTTTGAACGCTGGGTGATCGAACCGACCAAAAAGATTGTCGCAAATCTTAAGGCGGTACATCCGGATTTGCCTGTGATTGGCTTCCCAAGGGGTGCTGGCTTGCATCTGATCGACTTCAAACAGCAGACTGGTGTCGATGCCGTTGGTCTTGATAGTGGTGTTCCTTTGAAATGGGTTGCGGAAAAACTTCAGCCATTGGGCCCGGTGCAGGGTAATCTTGATCCGATGTATCTGATTACCGGTGGGGACGAAATGATTGATGAAACCCGCCGTATCCTAGATGTGCTGCGTGATGGTCCGTTCATTTTCAATCTTGGACACGGGATTACCCCGGAAACATCGCCGGAAAATGTCGGCAAGCTGGTCGATTTTATTCGAAATTATCGCTGATAATTGAAATCGATCAAATCGATTGAAAAATTCAATGCGTAAAATGGTTTAAACCCGTTGCACTTCGATACTGATTGGCCATTATAATCGGCAGGATCAAAAGAAGTGGGACGGGTTTATCCAGACAAAACTTCCGGGATGAACCGGACAGTTTCAAAACGCCATGAAGGATATGCCGATGTCCGAACTAAAGCGTAAAAAACGCGCGATCATTCTTTTCAATCTGGGCGGCCCGGATGGGCCGGATGCGGTTAAGCCGTTTCTTTTCAATCTCTTTAATGATCCGGCGATTATTAGCCTGCCCAATCCGTTCCGGTATTTTCTGGCAAAGCTTATTTCATCGCGCCGCGCACCGATTGCGCGCGAGATCTATAACCATATCGGCGGAAAATCGCCGCTGCTGGAATTGACTAAGGATCAGGCGGATGCGCTTGAAACAGCGCTTAACGGGCTTGATGACGGCTATGAAAATCGCTGTTTCATTGCCATGCGTTACTGGAAACCGTTTGCCGATGAAAGTGCGGCCGCGGTTAAGGCATGGGGTGCGGATGAACAGATTTTGTTGCCGCTTTATCCGCAATTTTCAACAACCACCAGCGGATCCTCGGTCAAGGACTGGAAACGGGCCTGTCACAAGGTTGGCCTTGCGGCGCCGATCAAAACCGCGTGTTGTTATCCAACCAATCCTGGCTTTATTGATGCATCGGCTGAAATGGTTAAGGCCGGGTATGAAAATGCCCTGAAAAAGGCTGCCGATCTTGGTGTTGGCAAGCCACGCCTGCTGTTTTCTGCCCATGGTGTGCCCAAGGCAGTGATTACCAAACGTGCTGATCCATATCAGTCGCAGATTGAAAAATCAGCACAAGCCGTGGTCGACAAGATGGCAATTGCCGATCTGGACTGGCTTGTGTGCTATCAAAGCCGTGTAGGGCCGATGGAATGGATTGGCCCGTCGACCGAGCATGAAATTGAACGTGCCGGCAAGGATGGCGTACCATTGGTGATTGTTCCGATTGCCTTTGTTACCGAGCATTCCGAAACGCTGGTCGAGCTGGACATTGAATATCGCGAAATTGCCGATGAGCTGAAAATCCCGGTTTACGAACGTGTTCGAACGGTTTGTTCGCATCCGCTGTTTATCAGTGGCTTGGTTGATGTGGTCAACGAAACCCAGCAGGAACTTGATCAGAACGGACCAGATGATTACGCGGTGGAAACACGTGGCTGGTGGTGCCCGGATGAACATAGCTGTGCGGTGGCCAAACAGCCGATGGGTGCGGGCCCTGCCTGATTATATTGCTGATCGGGCAATTTGACGTTTATCCTGTTTGAAACAAACAATATCGATTGCCCTGTGCCCCGAATCGACCAGAAGAGAGAGACATGGATACCTACAGCGTTATCAAATCCCTGCATGTCATCAGCATTATTGCCTGGATGGCAGGGCTTTTGTATCTGCCGCGGCTTTTTGTCTATCACTGCGAAGTGGCACCGGGTTCCGAAGCCAGCGAGAAGTTCAAGATCATGGAACGCCGGTTGCTGCGCGCGATCATGAATCCGGCGATGATTGCATCATGGATTTTCGGCGGTTATCTGATCCATGCAGCCGGTGTGATGACCGAGGGATGGTTCCACGTCAAATTGCTGTGCGTGGTGCTGATGACCGGGATGCATATGATGATGGCGCGCTATCGCCGTATGTTTGACGCCGATGCAAACACCAAGTCCCAGAAGTTCTTCAGAATTTTGAACGAGGGACCAACCATCCTGATGGTGATTATCGTCTTTATGGTCATTGCCCGCCCGTTCTGATCCGGATGATTTCAGGGTGATTTATCGATCATTTGAAAATCATTTCGGTATTAAAATAAAAAGGCCGCCAAGCGGGCGGCCTTTGTTTTGGTATCGTATCAAATTGACTCAAAGCAGGAAATCAGGCGTTGCCCGCAGGCTGACCTTCCATCTGTTTGGCGAATTTCTTGCGGAAAAGATCAGCAAAATCAATCTGCTGCATCATCAACGGTGGGAAGCCACCATCGGCAGTCAGGTCAGAGATGATTTTGCGTACATAGGGGAACAACATACGCGGAACTTCGATCAGAAGAACCGGCAGACGGTGTTCGTCAGCCACATTAAGCGTCACGACGGCACCATACTGAAGTTCGGCGATGAAGGCGACTTTGTCGGCAACGTCGGCTTTGACGTTGATCTTTACGGTGACTTCGTGAAGTTTCTGGTCCTGAGTCGTGCGCGCCTCGACATCGACATCGATGTTGATTTTCGGCTGCTGTTGCAGGGCTACGCTTTCCGGTGCATTCGGATTTTCGAAGGAAAGATCCTTGATGTACTGGGTATGGATCGTGATTGGGTTGCCAGTCGGCTTCTGTTCTTCGGCACCCTGCGCTGCACCGGTGGTGTTCTCGGCCATTAAAGTATAACTCCCTTAAATCTCGGTCTTGATCAGAAACAAGCCGTTCAGAACGTATCTGCCAGGGCATTGGCAGCATGGTCAGATGTTCTGAAACTGGCTGATATGCTTGTTTCTGACGCCGCAACCTTGCGGCATGTCCTTTCATGGCCTAGCATGTCTTCTGGATACGGGCAAGAAAATCGCCGTAACATCCGGTCTAGGTCACAAATGGCGCAAAAAGGCCACTTTCGGTGTGATCGACAGTAAGTAGCCAAGCCTTGCAAAATGTCGCGCAAGACGTCGAACAGCCGTCAAAACGACAACAGGTCCCAGCGCGTGGTCAAAGTCCTGTCGGGAACAACCGATGTGATCGGCTATACCAAACGTGGCGAAGAATTGTCGTTATGAATTCTTGGGCGGCAGATTGCGGGGATCATCGTCATTTCTGCTGTGATCGGTTGTATCCCTGCTTTCGCTATTACCATTGGTGGGACTGACATTTTCGAAATCACCATCAATGATCGGTCCAGTACCCGGACGCCGCCCGCGGCCAGCAGAAGCACCGCCCGACGACGAGCTCTCATTGCCATAAGTCCGGCGCGAGAAATTGGTCCGGATATTGCCCGACTGAACCAGTTTCATGATGACGCCGGCACCAACCGCCTTTCGCAGCGGCGGGACCAGCAACAGAAAGCCCATGGTATCGGTGACAAAGCCGGGGGTCAGCAGCAGCACACCAGCAACCAGAATGCAGATGCCGTCAAACAGCTCGCCAATCGGCATTTCGCCTTGATCTATCTGGGCCTGCGCACGGGCTAAGGTTTGCAAACCCTGGGCACGCATCAGTGAGGTTCCGACCACGGCGGTCAGGATGACGATGCCAATCGTTGGCCAAAGGCCAATCAGTTCGCCTGCCTGAATGAAGACGGCAATTTCGATGATCGGCATGGCCACGAAGATGGCCAGAAAATAAAAGCCCATTTTTGCTCCGCTCGGCTTTGCATTTGGTCGATGTGATCAGGTTTGATCACAGTCTGTCAGGTAAACATACTTTGACAGGACCTGTCCGCAAAGCGCAGTATTACATAAACATGTTGGTTTTCAGGTATTTCGCTTTAATCTGACCTGAAAGACTTTCTGAATTTGTCGGCAAATTAACGGTATAACTGGACGAAAATGCGGCAGTTTACCAACGTGTTCGCGACGATATGATGATTGTGCGAATGAACATGGTGAAACCGATCACATTTTAAATGCGATAGGGAGTTGCCCTTGCATTCGCTTCGGTTCATACCATTTCTCGACCACAGCAGTTTTGCTGTTTTTGGCGTTTTTCGAAACCTTACAGATCAAGAGTCCGGGCTTGCAGTATTTCGACATCATTCTTTTCGCATTGATCGCTGTTTTTCTGGTTTTGCGCCTGCGCAATAGCCTTGGGCGCCGCAATGGCGAGGAAAAACAGGGTCCAACGGATGTTTTTGGCCGTCGTTCGCACGAGGATGACAGCAAAGGTGCCACCAATGGCGCGCCACAGCCGACGGACAATGTCTATCGCCTGCCTGATGCCGACAAGGTAGTCGGAAAGGATGATGCAACTGTTGCGGTTGACAGCAGTGCCTTTAGCGTGTTGCAGCAAATCCAGAAAGCTGATCCCGACTTTACCCAGCAGGATTTCCTGAATGGGGCGCGGATGGCATTCGAAATGATCGTCGAATATTTTGCCAAGGGCGACAAAGACGGACTGAACCCGCTTCTTTCGGCCGAAGTCTATAAAAACTTTGCCGCCGCCATTGATGCTCGTGCCGAAAAGGGAGAGCGCGAGGAAACCACGCTGGTCGGAATCAAAAGTGCCACCATTCACGATGCCAGCCTTGAGGGCCGCACCGCCTATATCACGATCAAATTTGTGTCCGAGGAAGTATCAGTTATTCTCAATAATGAAGGTGATGTGATTTCCGGCGATCCGAATCAGGTGGTCGAGGCCGAAGACCTCTGGACGTTCGCACGCAATATTGAAAGCCGCGATCCAAACTGGCAGCTGGTTGCGACCGAAACGCCGGAAGAAGAGACCGCGCAGTAATTTGGCGGTCTCCACTGGCACTGAATTGATAAAGGCGATCCAGACAGATCGCCTTTTTTATTGCCTGATTTTATGGCTTTGATCGCAGTTGTGGGTTTCGATTATCGGCTTGTTAAGCATGTTTTTGGACAATCGCGGCAGATAGTTGAAATGGGCAAGCATGGGTCAAATCATCTTGCCGGTTCTGATCCGGATTTTGCAGATAGCGGGTTTTGCCTTGAAAAGACGTCTGGTTTTGTCGCGACTTCTTTCATTCATTGCGGTTTTTATCGGGGCGACAGGTGCTCTTGTCTGGCTGTTTTGGACCGATATTGCCGGTTTTTTCGGATGGGGAGATGTACCAGAAAAACCGGCAGATGCACTGACACTGAGTGCCACGGACTTCAATCATCTTGATGGTTGGCAGTCTGACGACATGCGCGGCAGCCTGAAAGCGTTTCAGCGGTCCTGTGCAGCAATGATCAAACGTTCTGATGACCGCAATATCGGCCCGGACCGGCGGATGGGAACGGTTGGTGACTGGCGCGGATTGTGCGAAACCGCGCTGGCACTTGAGCCCGATACGATACGCAAGGAAGACGCACGCACCTTTTTTCAAAGCGGATTCAAACCGTGGCTGGTGGGCAATAACGACGATCCCGAAGGATTGTTTACCGGTTATTTCGAACCGGAACTGCATGGTAACCTGACTCGTGAAGGACCTTTCCAGACGGCGATTTACCTGAAACCTGACGACATGGTGTCAATTGATCTTGGCGCGTTTCGCGAGGACCTTAAGGGCACAACACTGGTCGGTCGGATTGAGGGTAAAAATGTAAAGCCCTATTACGACCGTGCGGCGATTGAAAATGGTGCACTTGCCGGGCGGGATCTTGAACTTGTCTGGGTTGATGACGCGATTGATGCATTTTTCCTGCAAATTCAGGGGTCGGGCCGGGTTGTTTTGCCAGATGGCAGTGTTTTGCGCATCGGATATGCTGCGACCAACGGCCATCCCTATTTCGCAATTGGTCGGGAACTGATCGAACGGGGCGAGTTGACGCGTGAAACCGTATCTTTGCAAACCATCCGGCAATGGTTATCCGATCATCCCGATCAGGCAGCTGATGTTATGAATACCAACGCATCCTTTGTGTTTTTCAATCCGCTGAAAACCGACCCTGATGACCCTGATGCCGGGCCGCTTGGATCGCAGGGCGTACCGCTGGAATCAGGGCGGTCATTGGCTGTTGATCGGCGTTTCCATGCCATGGGGGTTCCGATCTGGCTTGAAACCGATGATGCGATGAATGCCGATGCCAGATTTCATCGTCTGATGGTTGCGCAAGATACGGGCGGCGCCATTCGTGGCCCGGTACGCGGGGATATTTTCTTTGGCCCTGGCGAGGATGCCGCCCTGCATGCCGGTCATATGAACCGCAAGGGACGCAAGTTTGTTCTGCTGCCGGCATCAATTGATCCGGTCAAACTGACAGAGGTTAAACCCTGATGCTGGGCCATATAGTCCTGCTTCAGATCAGTGATGCAGTTCCGGCATCGGAAATTGACGGATTACTCCGCGAATTATCCGAAGTGGCGCTTGAAACGCCAGGAATACGTGCCTTTGTTGGTGGTCCCAAAACACCGGGAAGCGGCATGAGCCAGGGTTTTACCCATGCCTTGACCATTGATTTCACCGATGCGCTGGCGCGCGACTCCTATTTATCGGGTCTGGATAAAGACGGGGTGGGTCGGCGTATTTCGGAAATGACAGTTGGGGGGCTTGGCGGAGTGTTGGCAATAAATATCGATATTTCAGATATGAAAGCACCTGACGACATGGCACCTAAAAAGCTTCAGGCGAAATGGGCCTGATGATAAATCAGAATCAATGGAATGATCCTGATGCGATTAAACCAGCTAAGAAGTGCTGATAGTTTTCTACTGAAAACGTTAATCAGAAAATCAAAATAAAACGGGCAGGATAACCTGCCCGTTTGTAATTCCAGATGTTTGCCAGGTTGTACGGGTTAATTATTGCGCAGCAACGACATTGGCATTTTCAGCATCGGATGCGTTGCCACAATCACCGACGCGTGATTTGCGTTGGCGCTGGCTTTCGGATTTCAACTGGCCGCAAGCTGCCAGGATATCGCGGCCGCGCGGCCAGCGGATCGGCGCTTCGTAGCCGAGTTCAAGCAGCGTATGTGCGAATTTCTTGATGTCGTTGGTCGGCGTGCATTCATAGTCCGAACCCGGCCATTTATTGAACGGGATCAGGTTGAATTTGCAATGAACGCCCTTGACCAGTTTTGCCAGTGCGCGTGCATGTTCAGGTTTGTCATTCACGCCTTTAAGCATCACATATTCCATGGTGATCGGGCGCGAATTGGACATGCCGGGATAATGGCGGCAGGCATCCATCAGTTCCTTGAGCGGGTATTTCTTGTTGATCGGCATGATCTCATTACGCAGATCATCATCAGGCGCATGCAGTGAAATCGCCAGACCAACACCGAGTTCCTCGCCACAACGCACGATTTCCGGCACAACGCCAGAAGTCGAGAGGGTAACGCGACGGCGCGAAATTGAAATTCCTTCACCATCCATGGCGATTTTCAGCGCTTCGCGGACATTTTCATAGTTAAACAGCGGCTCGCCCATGCCCATCATGACAATATTTGAAAGACGGCGGATACCGTTTGCAGGTGTTGGCCATTCACCATAACTGTCACGGGCAACCATAAACTGGCTGATGATTTCGCCAGGGGTAAGGTTGCGCACCAGAAGCTGGGTACCGGTATGGCAGAATTTGCAGGTCAGTGTGCAGCCGACCTGCGATGAAATGCAGACAGCACCACGATCTTCGTTACGATCAGGGATATAGACGGTTTCGGCTTCGTTACCGTCATGGAACTTCATCAGCCATTTATGGGTATCGTCCGAGCTTTTCTGATCGGCTGTTAGAACCGGGCGGCCAATATAGAAGTCCTGCGACAGTCGATCGCGAAGCTTTTTGGAAATGTTGGTCATATCCTCGATGTCTTTGACACCGCGGTTATAAATCCAGTTCCACATTTGCTTGACGCGAAACTTGCTTTCACCCATTTCGCCAAGCAGTTCGGTCAACTGATCGCGCGACAGACCCACAAGATCACGACGTCCGTCAGCAGCCTGCCCGTTAGCGGCGCGCGTTACGAAGTCGGTCAACGTCGGGCCGGACGGTGTGGCACCGTTTTCGGCGTTCTGGGTCACGTTTTCGGACAGGACGTCGGTCATCCCGGGCACTCTCTTTGGTGTTTGGCGTTTATCGGCGTTTGTTCTTCGTTACTGGCAGCATCGTAGTGTTTCCGGCCGTTTCCGGTTTTGTGCATCCTATGCGCGCCGATTTGCAACGGGGCAGGACTATAACAGATTTTCCCGCGAAATGCTTTTGGCGCATAAACCATGGCCCCGCATATAGCGGGGCCGGGGCAATTTACAAACGATAAAATTCACATTGCAGCTATTTGCCGAACGCGATGCAGCTTTACTAGCGCCTAAAACCACTGGGATTTATCGGTTTTCTGTTCGGTTAGTTAACCGGTTTGGCATCGCAAGCCTTTGAAATTGCATTATAGGCAGCGGTAAAACCGGAAAGAGAATAAGTATCGGTAGTTTTCGTGCCGCGTGATGAGTTCCCGACAACAACCATCGTGCTGCCCGACTTCATGGCACTGACCAGTTTTCGGTCTTCTTCACCGTTCACGGCCCAAGCTGAATCTTCGTAGGTGAACAGCTTGAAGCTTTTGGAATCGATTCGAAGGTCAACATCGCTATCCTTTTCATAGGTATAGCCGGTGATGAAACTGACTTCGTTGAACAGTTTGAGCGCCGGGCGGTGCGTGACCATGACATAGATCTTGCCGCGCTGGGTGTAGTCGCCTTTGGCCGAGGTCGGCTGACTTCCGATATAGCAAACTTTCTTGCCTTTCTCGGAATAGCTATAGGCCTCCCATTTTCCATATACATCAATTAGTTGCGGCGCATTTTGCGCAATCGCAGCCTGAGAGATCAAAGCGATAAGGGCGGCAGCTGCACCTGACAGCGAATTTCTGACAAGACGATGGGCGTGTTTTTTCATGGGCTCGCGTATCGTGTCTGAAGTTTCGGGACGAAGACCTTAAATCCACCCGATGTGGCGGATTTATGAGAAATTTTCCCAAGGGTGACGGGAAAAGGTAAATATTCGACCAAGGAAATAACGGCATATCGCGAAATTTGAAAAAATCGACTGCGATATGGCAAAATGGTGCAAATACCTGTTCCTTTTGGGCTTTTAACCCTTGTTTTTTAGGGTAGCCCGGGCTTTTACGACCTGATCGAGGCAATCTTGGACCGAGATTTTATCGGCACTTTTGCGTTTGCGGGCGAGCATATGGGTCATTTTGCGTTTTTGTCCTTCGGCAGCCGGGAAAAAGAACGCGTCAAAGGAGCAGTCATCGGACCGGTATTGCCAAACCCGTGCGGGGCCTTCGCCGCGGGTCATTTCTGGTTCGCCGATTTTTTGTTCTACCGCGTCCTCCGAAAGACCCATCAGGGTTTCAGCCTTGATTGATTTAAAGGGAACAGGCGGAATGGCAACCGTGATACGCGGCGACTTCGATTTGGCCGTGCCAGTCGAGCTTGCCGCGGGTTCTGTTGCCATTGACGTCGCGCTACCAGTGGCAGATACTTCGGGTTTTTTCGGGATGTCCTGGGTCACGCGCGGTGAACTGGCCGATGTAGCCTTGCCATAGTTCTGATTGGTGCTGCCCGGCGGGAGGGCATTGCCGCCACATGCCACAAGTGATGTCGCGATCAGGATCATCGCACAAAGAAGCCCGGCGGGGTGTGCTTCACCACGCCGGAGCTGTATCGGGGTCGTATGGACTGGTGAGCGGTTTATGCCGATCACGGATCAGATATCGTCGCTTTTGCGCGGAATGGTGATCGCAGCCGAATGACCTGTACGGCTGGTGCCGTCGTCGCTGCCTTCAACATATTCCAGCGAGCCCTTGATACGTGCACCGTTTTCGATTTGAAGTGCACCATAGGTGATCTTGCCGTTGATGTCGGCTGTGCCGATCACGATGACGCGGCGTGCTGTCAGATCGCCTTCGAAGGTGCCGCTGATTTCGGCTTCGTCGACCTGTGCGGTACCGACAAATGTCCCACCCTGGGAAACTTCAAGGCGGGTGCATTCCTTGATCTGGGCTTCAACATGGCCCTCGACGACAAGTATGTCGCAGGAACCGATTTCGCCAGCCAGACGGATATCGCGGCCAACCGTCAGCTTCTTGCCTTCGGTGTTGCTTGGTGTTGCGCTCGGACGGCCAGCACTGCCGCGGGTCGGAATTTCAAGCGGGCGCTTCGGGATTTCCGGGCGGAAGCTGGTGGAATGCGGTTTGCTGGACATTTGCGGTTCTTCCTTTGTGCGCGGCTGGGTAAATAGCTGCGGCTCACTACGTTTTTCTGTTTTTGTGGCGGTATCGTTGCTGGCACTCGCACTTTCGTCCGAAGTCGACGTGTTCGGCGAGGAAGCTGTGCTGTCGGAAAGACCGCCTGAATTCAATCTGGAAGAAGATGTATCTGACGAAGCCGGGCTGCTGTCGACTGTTTTGTTGGCTTTTTTCTTTCCGAACATGGGGATGACCAAATCCTTGTCTTGCAGTTTTGTTTCAGGTTTCCGCCGTTTTATCCGATGCCCACCGGAATGGCGTCAGGCTGTGGTCCGGTTTTCGAACGCGCCCAGACGGACGGAGTAATGTACCATAAAGGCAGTCGCAATGATCGGAGCCACAAGGTTGACCAGCGGCACGGTCATCAGGAATGTCAGGCCGATCCCGGCAAACCACAGTTTCATCTGGCGGCTCTTGCGAATGGCATTCACCGTGTGCACATCATAACGACGTGCGGCGACCAGTTCAAAATATTCGCGCGAAAGCAGATACCCATTCATCGCATAGAACGCGATGATGTAGACCGGTCCGGCCAAAAGAAGCGGCAGTATCAGGATGTTAAGCGCCAAAGCGGTCAATGCGAATTTAAGGCCGCTGATCAGGGCTTCGGTGATCGGTTGCGGGCGGGTGTCGGGCAGGGTTGGATAATATTTATCTTCAACCGCATCGGCGATCTGATCAAGCAGCAGGCTTGAAATCAGCACGGTCGCCGCCGGGAACATCAACAGCACCAAAAATGCCAGACCAACGCCAAGCAACCAGTCTGCCGCGGTTTCCATCCAGCCGCCATCGGCAAAAAAGGTTACCGAATTCAGGCCAAAGCCAATCAGTATCCAAAGCCCGACAATTGTTGCCAACGCGCCGGCAACGCCGATCCACACAACCTTGCGAAAACGCGGGTCGGAGAACTGGGAAACGGATTTCAGAAAGTCATTGATCATTGGCGGATTTTATCCTGCTGGCACTGTCGTAAATACATTCCAAGGGAATCATGCCAAACATTACTAGGCAATCAAAATTAACAGGCCGTGAAATCGGTAGCGGATTTGACAGATTTTTTGCCCAAAGCGTTGGATATCGTATGTGTTGGGCAGAAAAAAGGCGTCCGGTCAGGGGGGAGAACCGGACGCCAGCGCTCCGATGATCTGGAGCGTGAGGAAAGGTAGGGGAGACCTGTTCCTCACACTTGGCTCCCACATCAAAATTCGGGAACCTTGTGACAGATTTTCATATAGGGACTATAACCCCCGTCTGCCATAGATCAGGGCCGCTTATCGGCGATAAATTTCGTGGATGCAGGTGAAAAATGTCATACCAATTGATCGTTGCGAAACAATAATGTTTGCAAGAGTTTGAATCGGAATGCTTAACCGCTTTGTCAGGCAGATTTGACATTTTCGTGAAGTTGACCGGGAATTTTGAAATCAGCCGCGCTGATTGGGCCAGATGCGGTCAAATTTGAATAATGCCGGGTCCAGCTTCATGCCTTCTTCGGTATTGAACAGGGTCACGGTCGTCTCTACCCCGGCGGGGTCGGTGACAATCCATTGACGCAACTGCATCGGATTTTCCTGAAATACCAGTGTGACACTGCCAGCACCCGGATCGGATTTGCGCACCATTTCAACCCGCATGGTTTCGGCGGTACGTTTGAAATCAACAACCTTGACCTCTCGCGTCAGCGAAACGTCCTTTGCCAGAATGATACCAGCCGGGGTTTCGTCGATATTGAAATAGGTGGGCGCGTTGATTTCCTTGTCATAATAAATGAAATCAGACCCGGTGGAGACCAGCAGGATTTGTGCGGGCGGGTTATATTCAAACCGCATCTTGCCTGGGCGTTCCATATAAAGCTTGCCTTCTGCGGCACCGCCATCCGAGGAAATCTGAACAAAATCACCTTTAAGTGTGGTGATGTCCTCAAGATAGTTTTCGATTTTCTCAATGGTGGCCTGATCAATGGCGCCCGACTGCGCCAATGCGCCTGTCGGCGTTAAGCTGATCGAGACCGGTGCGGCAATCGCAAAGGCCGTGGCAAAGACGGATGCCGTCGTCATGGAGCGGAAGCGCGCGCCCACCTGTTTGATGCGGAATTTGCCGAATTTGCTGAAGAATGCCATGTGACAGCCTGTCTACCCGTTTTAAGAAATTCTGTGATCGCGATTGCGAAACCGGAATGGCGAATGATAAAAATTCAGCCAAATTGTAACCAACCACAATATGTACAACATATCGCATCATTTGGCCGGGAAGGCCAGCCGGGTCAAGTCACGCCCGCAAATGATCACAATTGGCCGGGTTTGGCCGCATTTGCAGCAGTGATCGGCTTTCCGGCAACAGGAGAAAGCGCTTTATGAGTCGTATCGTCGCCATTCAGATGGATCCAATCGCATCGATCGATATCAAGGGGGATTCAACCTTTGTGATGGGGCTCGAAGCCCAGTCACGCGGTTATGATCTTTTGCACTATCATCCCGATGACATGTTTTATGACCGCGGTCGGATCAAGGCCGAAGTCCGCCCGATGACGCTTCGTTACGACAAGGGCAATCACTATGATCTGGGTGAGGCAAAGATCATAGATCTCGCCAAAGAAACCGATGTGATCCTGATGCGTCAGGACCCGCCGTTTGACATGAATTACATCACGGCGACCCATCTGCTTGAAGCCGTTCATCCGGAAAGCTTCGTGGTCAACCACCCCGGCCATGTCCGCAATGCGCCGGAAAAGATTTTCGTTACAGAGTTTCCCGATCTGATGCCGCCGACCCTGATTACCCGGTCGGCTGCGCGTATTCGGGATTTCCGCGAGGAATTCAAGGACATCATTGTCAAGCCGCTGTTTGGCAATGGCGGGGCTGGTGTTTTCCATCTGAAACCGGGTGACGAAAACCTGAATTCGTTGTTGGAACTATTCGCCGCGCAGTCGCGCGAGCCTTTGATGGTGCAGGCTTACTTGCCCGATGTGCGAAAAGGCGACAAACGCATCATTCTGGTCGATGGCAAACCTGTCGGTGCGATCAACCGTGTCCCGGCCGAGGGTGAGGCACGGTCGAACATGCATGTTGGCGGCGTAGCGGAAAAATCCATGCTGACCCCGCGTGAACTTGAGATTTGCGAACGCATTGGGCCGGAACTGAAAAAGCGCGATCTGATCTTTGTCGGGATTGACGTGATTGGCGATTATATGACGGAAATCAACGTCACCTCGCCGACCGGGCTTCAGGAAGTGAACCGTTTTGACGGATCGAAACTGGAATCCCTGATCTGGGATGCGATTGAAACCCGCTTGTCCTGATCGGATTTGACGACGGGACGATTTTCGGGGCAAGCGGTTTAACCACTTGCCCCTTTTTCTGGCCCCCTGTCTGGTCGGAACGGATGGCCGCGAAATGGCCGGATTTCATCGGCAATTCTGCACCAATTTGCTACCTATATCCGTTGATGTGACCGAATTCATGCCCGCAGGCTGGAACCAAATGTCTGTTTCTGCGTATGATTTTGGGATCAATCATCATCAAGGCGGAATCCGATTGCATGGCGGATAAGCAAAACAGCGCAATTTCAACAAACGGTACCTTTGGCCCGTTCCTGTTCGCGCGTGGCAGCGACGATAAAACGGCCCGTCTGGCCGCCCTTGTTGTGACGCCGGAAGGAGCCGATCCGGCCGAGTTTCGAATCATGGGTCAGGATATTGTAACCCCGACAAAGCTTGCGAACCGGTTCGGGCGTCATTACTGGCGTTATGATTTCGAGCTGCCGGTTGCGTCGGATGCGCGTTACAGTTTCGATATCGAAACATATTATGTGAATACCGATTTGACTCATGACCTTCGGATCGGGTTTGTCTCGTGTAACGGACAAGAAGACGGCGATCTGGACCGACCTTTGGCGGATCGTAATGCGCTGTGGATTGATTTGGCCCGCGAACATCGAAAACGGCCTTTTTCCCTGCTTTTGCATGGCGGGGACCAGATTTATGCCGACGGGGTCTGGGGATGCCATCCTGATATTGTCACCTGGAAAAAGACGAGACGTCAGCAGAAACTGGCAGCGGATTTCACCCCCGAGATGCGCAATAGTGTTCTGAAATTCTATCTGGAACATTATCTTGAAATTTATGGGCAGCCGCAGATCAGCCATATACTGGCGCGGGTGCCATCTTTGATGATGTGGGATGACCACGACATTTTTGACGGTTGGGGCAGTCACAAGAAATGGTTTCATGACAGCATGGTAGCAAAGGGCATGTTTGCCTGTGCGCGAGAAGCATTTTGCCTGATGCAGCTTTGCACCGCGCCCGACGAATTGCCGCAGAAAATACTGGACCGTTCGGGGCAAAGCCTTGGCTGGCGTACGGATTTCCCCGGATTTTCGGTGATTGCGCCCGACTTGCGGTCGGAACGGACCCCGCATGCGATCATGGGCGAACATGGTTGGCGGGACATGATTGCGGCACTCGATACGATTCCGGAACATCATCGTATTTTGTTGATGTCGAGTGTGCCGGTGATTGGCCCGCGCCTATCACTGGTTGAGGCGATCCTGCATCTGATGCCCAGTGCGCAGAAATACGAAGATGACCTGCGCGATCAGTGGCAAAGCCGTTGGCATCGTAAGGAATGGTGCCGTTTTCTGGAAACCATTGAAGATGTCGTCGTCAAGCGCGGTTATGACATGACCCTGCTTTCGGGGGAAATTCATGTGGCGACCCGGGGCACGTTTGAAACCCATGGCAAGTCCATTCACCAACTGGTGGCATCGGGCATTTCGCACACTGCCCCGCCGGTGGCGTTTGCGCGTGCGCTTGGTCTTTTGGCATGGATTGGCGATAATCCCCTGCCCGGTCGCCCGACCAAGCTTAAGCCGCTTCCTGGGCGGATTGGCACCTATTGCGCTGCACGCAATTACCTAACACTGGACCGAAAGGGCGAAAACTGGCGTGCCAACTGGCATCTGGAAAATATTGGTTGGACACCGGATTTAACAATCTAGGGAGGATCCCATAGTTCCTACCATGCAGCTTTACTATTCGCCGACATCGCCCTGAAGGTGCGGATCAATGTCCGCGAATTGGGATTGGAAGGCGATATTTCTGAAATTATGATCAATCCTTGGACGGATGCGGCTTTGCGTGACGGTATGATGTCCTCGACCGGGCGGTTATACGCCGATAGCAAACGCCCGGAAACTGAACGTTCCGATTTCGTAATGGATCGTCAGCGTGCCGCGGTTCATGCAAGCATTGACGCTATAGAAGCCGGGATCAGCAGCCTCGCAACAGATAGGCCAGATATCGGCACTCTTTCGGTGGCCGCGGCCCTTGAATATGTTGATTTCCGCTGGCCCGATGGGTGTTTTGCTGTTTCAGACGATCTGCGCCATTGGATGGCGGGCATGGCCAATCGCCCAGCCATGCTTGCCACGCGGTATCATTTGCTTCCGGTTTGACAGATCTGATCTGCATGGATGCAATATTGTCCGGGCCGGTTAAACAAGCTATAGCGTGGCGGGGCAGCCAGATGTGTTATGATGTCGGGCAGCAACTTTTCAGATGAAACGGGTTTCATGACCGACATTACCAAATCCATGCGTGAACGGGCCTGGGCCCGGGCCGGAAAAATTCAGGGTGAAGATTCCGCCGAAGTGCGCAAGCACCGTTCCAGCGGCATCACGATGAAAAAAGAAAGTTTTGGCAAGTTCCGCAATTTTGGCTGGACCGTTGTAGATGGCGTTGCTGTTCCATGCCGCAAGGAATTCCTGCCGCCGCGTGACGGCGATGCGACTGATGGCGATGCATCTGAAGATCTGGCCAAATCCGAACCTTCCGAAGACTGATCATCTGATTCTGTCCTAGCCATTCGTCAGGTTGATCAAATCTGTCAAAAGGTGGCGCGAATCGGAATTCGCGACCAGTGCGTTGAGGTCTTTCTGGGTTTTTTGCCAGATCGGAAAGGCTTTAACAAGCAACGCCATTCCCTGATCGGTTAGAGTCAGCAAACGACTGCGTTTATCCTTGGGGTCGATATCGATTGCAACCAGCCCCCGTCGTTCCAGCGGTTTAAGATTGGCGGTCAGTGTTGTGCGATCCATCGCCAGCAAATCAGCAACATCTTGCATGTGCGGCGGGTGTGGCCGGTTAAGCGACATAAGCAAGGAATATTGCCCGCTGGTCAGGTCAAGCGGGCGAAAAGCATCGTCGAACCGGCGCGCAATCGTGCGTGCGGCCCGCCGCACATGCAGACAAAGACAACTGTCACGCACCATCAGCGTCGATGAAAACGGAACTTTATCGTTCTGGTTGAAATCTTTTTTTGACATGAATTAATTATGTTGATATCAACGTATTTGTCAAACGGGAAAATAAGAAAAAACTGATCAATCGTTTGGTTCATAAAGCGCCACCACGCTTCACCTGATTTCGAATTCACTTCTGAACGGCAAGGAGGAAGCCCGATGCAGAAGATCAGCCCCTTTCTATGGTTTGACGGCAACGCCGAAGAAGCCGTCAATTTTTATGCGTCCGTTTTTCCATATGCCACGATCAGCAAAATTCTCCGCAGCAGCAAGGCCGGACCTGGACCGGAAGGCCATGTTTTGACCGTAAGTTTTGAGCTTGAAGGTCAACAATTCACAGCCCTTAACGGCGGACCGCAGTTCAAGTTTACCGAGGCTGTTTCCTTCACCGTGTCCTGCAATGATCAGGCAGAAGTTGATTATTACTGGGACTGCCTTTCTGAAGGCGGGGAACCTAGGCAGTGCGGCTGGGTAAAGGACAGGTTCGGTCTTTTCTGGCAGATCACTCCGGTTCGCCTTATCGAACTGATGAACGATCCGGATCCGGATGTCGCAGCCAGAGTGGCAACAACCATGATGTCTATGGAAAAATTCGACATCGCTAGGATTGAACGTGCGGCCAAAGGCACCTGAAAACTCCACGCAAAATTTTTGCCCACCCCTCGCACCACCAACGCAAGGAAATGCCCCATGACTGATAAACAAAGTGAAGACAAAGCTGCCATCCGCGAGATTTTTACCCGCTGGTCAACGGCCGCACGTAACAAGGATCTCGACGGAATCATGGCGTTATATAGCGATGATATCTGTTCCTACGATGCGGTCGGTCCGCTGCAATTCAATGGCCGGGATGATTATCGTGCCCATTGGGAACGCTGTATGGCGTTTGATGATGAATTCATCATGGAGCCGCAGGAACCCTTTATCCGGGTGTCAGGTCATCTGGCTGTGGCACGGTTCCTGATCCGGTGCGGCATGCGCAAGGAAGACGGGACCGAACAGGCAAGCTGGATGCGGTCAAGCTATCACCTTGAAAAGCAGGGTGGTGAATGGCGCATCGCGCATGAACATTTTTCCGTGCCTTTTGACTTCGAAAACAGTGCCGCCCAGTTCGGGTTGCAGCCGTAAATCCCCAAACCCACCAGATTTTACACATAAAGGAACGCCCCGATGAAACTGATCACCTATCTGAATTTCGACGGCAATTGCCGACAGGCATTTGAATTCTATCAGTCCATCCTGGGCGGCGAGCTGATCATGATGCCGTTCAGCGATACGCCGATGGCCGGTGACGAGCCTGAGCATAATGACAAAATTGCTCATGCCTGCCTGATGGGCGATGGCTGGCATCTGATGGCATCCGACTGCCCGCCGGAATATTTCACCAAAATGCAGGGCATCACAGCATCTCTCCATTTTGAAAAAGCGACTGATGCCAAAAAAATGTTCGATGCTCTTTCCAAAGGCGGTGAGGTGACCATGCCGTTAGAGGAAACCTTCTGGTCGCCGGGTTATGGCATGTTTACCGACAAGTTCGGCACGCCCTGGATGATCAATACCGAGATGTCGCCAGAAGACGGAGCAGGTTGTGCCTGATCACCGGGGATAAACGACTTGTTGCCTTGATCCCCGTTTCCCGCCAAAGTGGTATATATAACTTGGGGTTACGGGGATCAGTACCACATGACAGCACGGGTTATGACCGTCGCCTTTGCCGGGATTGATACAATTCCGGTCGATGTGCAGGTTCAGATGGCAAGCGGATTGCCCGCTTTTAGCGTGGTTGGCTTGCCCGACAAGGCGGTTTCCGAGGCGCGCGAACGTGTGCGATCCGCGCTTTCAGCGATGGGGTTGGCATTGCCACCCAAGCGCATCACAATCAATCTGGCCCCCGCCGATTTACTAAAGGAAGGATCGCATTTTGATCTGCCGATTGCGTTGGGTCTTCTGGCCGAGATGGATGTGATCGGGCACGAAGACATTGCGAATTTTGTCGTGCTGGGTGAATTGGGGCTTGATGGCAGTATCACCGGCGTCGGCGGGATTTTACCGGCGGCCATGCAGGCAAGTGGCTTGGATCGGGGGATTATCTGCCCGGCAGATAACGGTGCGGAAGCGCTTTGGGCAGGGGAACTTGAAATTCTGGCACCATCGCGTTTGACCGGATTGATCAACCATTTCAAAGGAACTCAGATCCTGTCGCGGCCATGTGCTCCGAAGGTTAGCTCATCTCCCTTATCATTGCCAGATCTACGCGATATCAAGGGGCAGGAAAGTGCCAAACGCGCGCTCGAAATTGCTGCGGCTGGCGGTCATAATTTACTGATGAGCGGCCCGCCCGGTTCGGGAAAATCGATGCTTGCCGCCCGTCTGCCGGGGCTTTTGCCAGAATTGAATGCCAGACAGGCCCTTGAAACTACCGTGATCCATTCGGTTTCCGGGATGCTGCCCGAAGGCGGTCTTATCCGCACAAGACCCTTCCGACAGCCCCACCATTCGGCATCCATGCCTGCACTTGTTGGCGGTGGTGTAAATGAACACAAAATATGAGACTGTAAAATTAAATATGAGAACTTGTGTCGGAAAATATGAGAATGCCAAAATGGTACGGGTGAATCTCAAATTTTCGTTGTGAAGACAGTATTCAGTTTCACATACGAATTTAATTGAACAGCACCATATAATTTTTATATTAGTCATAGTGTGAGTTGCGGGATCAGTTCCCTCGTGCTAGCGAGAAAACCCTGCAGCAAGAGAATTGGAGCGGGTGACTTAGGTTGCGCCGCTTTTTTTATTTAACTTGATTTATCCGATGCGGACGCCCTAGTGATCGTATCAAACGGAGTTTTCGGGATCGCTTTGATCCGTTGAGAACTCCGTCGTATCGGCTAGCTATTCAGATACCCCTGTCTGTTTTGCTGCTGTTGTATTTCGAGATCGATTTTATCAGTTCAAATATCCGTTCACGCAACACATCATCCTCAACACCGTAATAACTGCGTACAAGTTCTAAAGTTTCTCGCCGCTGCATAGGGTCCTCACGAGAAACGAAGAGTTGAGTAACAATCTTGTTGCGTTGAGCAATAGACTTGTCAGTAAGATCGCGTGGTATGTCATCGTAGAAATAACTGACCGGAACTTTGAGTGCTTGGGCAATATCATATAGCCTTGATGCACTTACTCGATTGGTTCCCCGCTCATACTTTTGAACCTGCTGGAAAGTAATACCCAAAAGTTTAGCAATTTCTGTCTGCCCGAAACCGTTAAGCATGCGGAGCTCGCGCAATCTTCTACCGACATGAAGATCAATTGGGTGAGGTCCTACTGTTTTTGTTTTTCGCCGTCCGTTACGCATTGGTTTGCGACGGCGATTATCGTCTGGCTGTTTAGAAGGCATGCTTGTCTGATTCCGCGGACGCATTGAGAGAATAATATTCTAAATAATGCAAATTCGGGAGCTGTTGCTATTCATGTTTGAGCATTTTGATAGTGAAGAAATGTAAGTGATCAGCTCTCTTCTGCACTATTAAAGCGCAATCAGCTTATCTACATTGTGCTGCCTTTCAAATTTTCTGAGAATGGAGCTCTCAATCATCCCTCCTCAAACGGGGTGTGGGAGAAACTATCGGACGTTTTGCGTGGAGGATTGCAAAGCTTTTCGTCTCGGTTATCTGCTGACAATTAGATAGGCTACTGCAGAAAATCCGTTGGCGCGCTGACCTTTCTAAAACGCAAGAAGCCGCCTACCAGGTGGTTAGTCTGGATCAAAGGCGGCTTCTCTAATTGAGAGGTGATTGCTTTAGATAGAACCAACTCGGTATCAGCTGAACCAATGTGTGATTTATTGACGGTATTGTCAATAAATCCCCGATCACAAAACACCCCAGGTATGAGGTCTGTACAATCAATAAATCGCCCATTAAGCGTGCTCAAAACAACACCTTTGAAATCAGACTGACATGCAGTCACTCTCATCATGAAACAAAAAAGAAAATCAGGTTGAACATCGGGTATCATTCATGACCGGTATAATGCTCCGTCTCTAGATTGAAACAATTGTTGGCTATGCAATCATTGTCGTGAGCTTCGTGGGTATCAGTATCGGCATCCGGCTCGGAAGTCATATTTCGGTCGATCTCCTTGATGCTTTTGTCCCGGAAAAATACGTTCCGGCGTTACATGCGATTGCCATGGCCCTCGGGATTATATTTGCCATTGCGCTAATCTATTATGGAGGAAAACTCTTCCTGCCCCCTTGGGCGCGGTCAGTTATCCCCGCCTCTTACAGCATGATCCGGAGACTGATTTTATCATTACTGACAGCACTGCGCACTGAACTGATTGAAGGTAAGTCGAGGGCGCTCACCCCGCCATTTCCATGACAAAGACAAATGAATCACAAGCAACGGATATCACTCAAATAACTTTTATCTCGGCCCTGACACTTCGAAAGGATGTTTGACAGTTAGACTGCTCGAACAGAACTCAGGAATGCTTGCACTTTCTCACGCAATTTGTCTGTTTCATGTAATAAACTGCCCGAAGCATCTAATACTTGTTCAGCTGCTCCACCTGTCGAAACCGCAGCTTCATTCACACTAATAATACTACTAGTGACTTCGGTGGTACCCCCAGCGGCTTCTTGGACGTTGCGAGTGATCTCGAGTGTAGCAGCTCCCTGTTGCTCAACAGCGCTTGCAATTGCTGCCGAAACTTCACTAATCTCCGAGATAGTGGAAGAGATTGCAGCGATTGCCTCAACCGCACCATCAGTCTCACTTTGGATATTTGAAACCTGCGCAGTAATCTCATCAGTTGCTTTTGATGTCGCTGTCGCCAAATTCTTGACTTCTGCAGCCACCACAGCGAAACCCTTACCCGCGTCACCAGCACGAGCAGCCTCAATCGTCGCATTTAGAGCAAGAAGGTTAGTTTTCTCGGCAATATCGCTAATCAGTCCAACAACGTCACCAATCTTTTGCGCTGCATCCGCCAACCCACGTACCCGGACATTCGTTTCTTCCGCATTTACAACGGCTCGAGCTGCAACCGTGGATGACTGCCCCACCTGTTGATTTATTTCGCTAATCGAAGCGCTTAACTCTTCAGTTGCACTCGCTACTGTTTGAACGTTAGTCGAGGCCTGTTCGGCCGCTGTCGCAACTATCCCAGCTTGCCGACTTGTCTCTTCTGCAGTATTGGTCATTCCAGTCGCAGTCGATTGCATTTCCTTGGCCGCAGTTACGAGGGCTTTGAGCACAAAAGCCATTTCACTGTCAAACTCGGCGGTAAGTTCGCTTATCTTCTCGGCTCGTTTTTCTCTTAATTTTAGCGCTTCAGCTTCTTTCGTGGCAAGCTGATCAGCACGAATCATGTTTTCTTTGAACACCAATACTGCTTGAGACATTTCTCCAATTTCATCTCCACGATGCTCACCTGGAACATTTGCTTCTTTGTCCCCCGCAGCTAACTTTTTCATCACTTCAGTAATTTGCACGATAGGTTGAGAGATGCCCCTCCCAATTAACCACGCGAAAATTACACCAATGATGATTGCAGCACCCGCTAGTATCTCGCTGATCAAAACAGATCTTTTAGATGCAGCAGCAGCGCGCGGGCCGATCTCATCTTGCTCTGCTTTTACGTCAAGCTTGAGGTCTTCTAACTCACTGGCAACAATCGGCCCGATACGCTCTAACTCATTGGAAACCAAATCGCCACGTACTGGATCAAAAACCGAGAGCGAAACGATTTCTTCAAAAGATTCAGAATATGCTGTCAAGTTATCTGAAACTACTCTCGAGGCCTCTTTTCGGTTTCCTTCGGACAGTAAAGACCCTAGTTCTTGATTCAACAGCTTAGTCGTGTCGAGCATATCAAGTACTATTTGGGCATCTTCAGGGCTATTGCTTAATAGATAATCTTTAACTGCCACCCGTGCCTCCAACAGCTTCTCCTGCACACGGACCGCTTGATTTGATTGGAGAACAACTTCTCTGTAACGCGTAAAGTCTGTCCCCACACTACTCATGGAAACGACGCCTAACACGGCAACGGTTGCCAGAAGCAACAGGATGAGCGCAAAGCCTCCGAAAACTTTTGTCGAGATTTTTAAGTTACGCATTAGATTAGTCATCGCTTTCCTCCGAACGGCCAGCATTCGCTGGCTGCTGCTTCCAATTGTTATTCTAAGCCAGATGTGTCATTGGCCCTTTTATAATTAGAGATCGAAGATATTATGCCATTTTATTTCAGTAAATGAAGTCGCGTCAGCCAGGATAAACATCTCCTGAGGCTGGAAATAGACATGCGCACGCGAGTAATCCGCTACGCACAAAACTAACCGCGACGCTTACCCTAATCGACGGTCGGGATGCAGCACTGGGATAACTATAGACGAAACGGGATCGGTAAAATGCAGTGACCATGAGCTCCGCAGCATAAAGCTGCCGGTAAAAAGTCCAATCTCGGGAAAATGCAATATCAAACAGCCCTATGACATCGCGAAAAAAAGGGAGGCATGAAGCATATGCGCACACCTCCCTTGCACAACTGGAACGCATCAAGCTCCAGGAACTTTTTGATCCTTCGCCTCTTTCGCTGAGGAGGGTGACGTTGAGAAGTAGTTTCGTGCAAGTAGTGCACTGCCCACAACAATCGCACCCAAAGATACGAGCATGTACGGCGCGACACTGCCAACAGCGACGCAAATGAACAGGCTTCTCATTAGCCGCGACAGAGTGCCATTCATATAGCCCTCTATTGCAGCCGCCAGTGAAATCGTTCCGATAACACCGCCGATCACGGCAAGCCCAATCTCAATGGATGAACCGGAACCGATGATAGCAGGATTCCAAATAAAGACGAATGGCAGCAGAAAGCCGACTGCGGCAAGTTTGACTGCATCAAACGCAATCTTGAATGGATCCTCTTCTGCAATGGCCGCTGCCGCCAGCGCCGCAACCGCAATCGGTGGCGTCAAGGCCGACAGGATCGCGTAGTAAAGCAAGAACATATGAGACTCAAGAAGCGGATATCCCAACTTTGAAAGTGCTGGCCCAACGAGAACTGCTGCAAGAATGTAAGCACTTGGTGTTGGCATCCCTAAACCGAGAATGATGGTCACCACAGCGGAAATCATCAAGGTGATAACCGGATCCGCACCACTGATTGTCATGATCACGTTTGCCGCTTTCATGCCAAGGCCCGTCATAGACAGACCTCCGATTACAAGTCCCGCAGCCGCGCACGCGCCAGCAACGGGGAGGATGCGCAGTGTGGTTTCACCAAGGCCTTCAACTACACGCCAAACGCTCATGCGGGTTCGCGCAGAGCAAGCCGCTGCAATGACGACAGAAGCAGCTCCCAAGCCTGCCGTCATGGTTGGCGAATAACCAAGCGACAGTGCGAGTATGATCACCGCGATCGGGACAATAAACATCCAGCCATTAATGAGGGTTGCCTTAAGCGTAGGGACATCATCTGGATAGGAGCGCAGATCGCGTTTGACCGCGCGCAAGTGAACCTGCGAGAAAACGCCAAGATAGTAAAGGATCGCTGGAATAATCGCGGCGTAGACGACTTCGCGATACGCAAACCCTGTGTACTCAGCAAGAATGAACGCGGCTGAGCCCATGATAGGCGGCATGGCGCTGCCACCTGTGGATGCAGCAACTTCAACTGCGCCGGCGAAACGCGATGAATAGCCAAGGCGCTTCATGATTGGGATCGTTATCGAGCCCGTCGCGACGACATCAGATACGGGACTGCCTGAAATCGTTCCATACATGCCTGATGAGATAACAGCGACCTTTGCTGGACCACCGGGGCTCTTTCCAGTCAGCGAGGCAGCAAGGTTAAAGAAGAAGTCCCCTCCGCCAGCAAATGACAGCAACGTCCCGAACAGAACAAATAGGAAAACATAGCTAGCGACAACCTGGATCGGGACACCAAAGACACCGTCCGTTGTAAAGATTAGCGCATCCAGCAGGTAGGTGTATTCGATCACTCCGTGCCCAAAGGGCGGGGGTAGCAAGTGACCGAACAGGTTGTAGGCCATAAAACCGAGAACAACGATCGTAAGACCTGCACCCGTCGTGCGACGCGTCGCTTCAAGTGACAAGAATAGAAGTGACGACCCGAAGAAAAGTTGAGCAGGTGTAAGCTCTTCAAGCAAAGTAATCCGGCTTGAAATCACACTTGCATTCACAAGGAAAAACACTCCGGTAGCGAGGCTCAGTACACTTAACACCCAATCAATAATGGTCGGTTTGTCCCGTGCATTAGTTGTTGCACCGACCACCAAGAAGAGCATCGAGAACAAGGCGCTAAGAAACAGAATGCCAATTATAAGCGGGTCCGAGATAACGAAGAGGTTGCCGTAAATAACCCCGATCGCAAATAGCGCCGCCAAGCTGATCAGAACTTTGTGGGGTAGGGCCGCAAACGTACGTTTGCGGCCTGTGTTTACAAGTGACTTCATCATTTGAGAAGTCCTGCCTCGCGATATGCCCGTTCTGCACCGGGATGGAACGGCAGAACATCCTGATCAGCCATAAGCTCCGGGGTCAGCGCCTTCATAGAACCGTGAACCGCCTTGATCTCGTCAACATTTGCAATCAAAGCCTTGGTAAGGTCATATGCAGTTTCTTCCTCCATCTGATCCGTCGCCACCAGAAGAGCACCAAGGGCCGACGTTTCGACATCATTTGGCTGATTGGAATAACTTCCTCCGGGGATTGTATAAGTTTGAGTTCCGAAACGGGCATTCGTGGCATCAATTACATTCTGGGGAATGTCGAGGACAATGACTTCATTGTTTTCGTCAATTGCGCGGAATGAGGAATGAAGAACAAAGACACCATTGGTAACAATGTCGATACGACCATCCTTCAGCAGTTCTGCCTGGTCGTTTGCCCCGGCCTGAACAATGCGTCCACCATTTGCCTCAACAGCTTCCGTGGTTAACCCAGCTTGTTCGAGCATGAACAACGCTACGTTGGACGTAATGTTACCCGAACGGTTTACACCAATACGCACCGGTGCTTTTGCTGTTGCAAGATCGTCGAGGCTATCGATGTTGTATTCGTCGGCAATCGACTTCGCCAAGAAGAAATGCATCGGCGCCCAATTATACATGTAACCAATTGCACGCATGTTGTTTACAGGAGCCTTGAAGGGTTCTTCACCTGCCAGAGCAATCTTCACTTCAGCGTTGTGAACTAATCCCGTATCCGTCCGGTTTGCTCCCAGCAAACCAATATTTGCAAATCCACCACCAGTTGCCTGATATGTTACAACGGAATTTGGGTCTGATTGTTTTACGGCACGGTCGATACCTGCGCCGAGAAGGGACCACAAGCCACCCGGATTGCCACCTGAGAGCGTCAGGTTTACCGGTTCAGCCTGTGCAGTGTTAACGCCGAAGGCCAGTCCAATAGCCGCGGCAAGAGTCAAAAGCCTCATTCTTTCCTCCCTAATGGGTAAGATCTCAATTTATAATTTCTGTTATTTTTATTGGATGCCGACCGTCAAAGGTCCCACTGGAACGGCATCAGGCCTCGAAAGTGATATTGACGTTCTTTTGCTCGGTGTAAGACAGCATCTCGCCCAAGCATTCTTCGCGTCCGATGCCGGATTGCTTCATCCCGCCATACGGTGTGCCAAGGAAATGGTCGCTGGAATTGTTGACCCAGACATACCCGGCGCAAATGTCATCAACTGCACGCATAGCTTGTGAGATATCGCGCGTCCAAACCGAGGCAGTGAGCCCGTAATCAACCCCATTTACCGCTTCGATCAGGGAGTCATAGTCACTCCATTTGAGGACGCTCAGCACCGGTCCGAACACTTCTTCTTGCGCAATGCGCATATCGGGGGTGACGTCAGCAAATACAGTCGGTCGAACAAAGAAGCCATGAGACAGCTCTTCGGGTACATCGCCGCCCGCCACCATCCTGGCACCTTCATTCTGCGCTATTTCTATGTAACCGCGGACCTTGTCATACTGACCGCGCGTCGAGAGACAGCCCATTTCGGTACTAGGTGAGAGTGGATCGCCCGGCTTTACTGCATCAAATGCGGCTGCCAACTGATCAACGACGGGATCATATAGGCTTTCATGGACGAATACCCGACTGGTCGAGCCACAAGACTGTCCTGCTGTCCATGGCAGGTTCATGCCCTTGACCGCGCTTTGAACAGCCTTTTCAACATCCGCATCCGGGAACATGACGAGTGCGTTCTTTCCGCCCAGTTCCAATGACACATGTTTAAGTGTATCGGCAGCCTGACGCATGACGGCACGCCCGGTTGCGGCACTGCCGACAACGCTGACGCTGGCGATACCGGGATGGGTTGAAAGTCCTGCCCCCAGATCAGGGCCGCCATTCAGCACATTCAAAACGCCTGGTGGGAAAAGTCCGCCAATAAGTTCGGCAACCTTTAGGCTTGAAAGCGGTGTTTCTTCCGATGGTTTGATGATCACACTGTTGCCAGCCATGATTGGCGGCGCAAGCTTTGCGCAGGCGAACATCAGCGGGTGATTAAATGGGACGATGCGTGCCACGACACCAACAGGCTCTCGCACAACATAGTTCACTTTCCCCGCCCCAACCGGGACGGTCTCACCTTTAATCTCCGTGGCCAAGCCCGCAAAGAATTCCATCAAGGTAACTGCGATATCCACGTCAAACAGCATCCCCCGCAACGAGTTACCGCTGTCGAGAGCGTCAAGTCGCGCGAGTTCTTCCTTGTGCTCCTTGATCTTGCTTGCAGCTTCGCGCATAACACGCGACCGTTCCAAAGGGATCGTCTTCGCCCAAATTTTCTGACCTGCAGTTGCAGCTTTTACAGCGGCTTCAAGTTCTTCCTCGCCGGCACTGTCAACTTTGGCAACTTCTTGTCCGGTCGATGGGGAATAAACCGGTATCTGCTGGCTAGAACTTCTATGCCAAGCTCCACCATAATAAACCCCTTGGGGGAGTTTGTTGGGCAATGTGCCCAGGGCTGCAGAAGCGGCGACTACCTGCTTCATGTGATTTTTCCTCCCGGGAATTTCCGTGTTTATTATTTTTTGTAATCACGGAAAGGTCTCTCTGGTCTTTTTTATAAGATATCTAAATTAAATGGCAGCAAAGGAGATCAGTCAACCATAAAATTAGATATCTTAGTTTTGTTCGAAAAAAATAGCAGGCTCTCAAACGAACCTGCTATCAAAACCTTATTCGGCAGCGACACTTTTCTCTTCCACAAGAGTTCGCCAATCCACTGTCTGCGGATAGACCCCCTCGCGCGAAGCGATGTCTGCATGCGGAATTCTTGGCTCGACGGTACCGATCGCATCGCCACCGGCAGCAACTTTTCTGGCTGCATCAACCATCAAGCGGCGAAACTCGACAATCGCGAGATCGGAAGCCCCAAGAATATCTACCGATCGATCAACAATGGCACCCATAGATACCCACATCACAATATCCTGATTGGGAATACCCTTAACACCCGTGAAACTCCCGAGCTTCATAGCCTGGCGATCCTGCAGGAAATTATTGTGCAATTGACGCTGGGAGACCCAACGATCATCAAGGTGAATGCCTTTTTGTGCGTGATTGAATTTTCGCCACTCTTCGGTTGTCGGACAGGCCTTTCCACCCCAGGCAATGAAATGGAAATGAGTGGTTTCATCGTCAATAGGAACGATAACACTCGCAACATTATAATTGTTATTCGGCGGGATCAGAGATGTATAGGGTGCAATATACTCGGTAATACGAAGATAGTTATGGGTACTAGGATTTTTGATCGGCTTACGGATCGCAGCATAGTGGAAGCCGTAGCTGGTCGTTTGGGTCTGCATGCGCGGAGATTTATCCGTCGAAGGGCGGTACCATGCCTGATCATCCGCGGAAGCGCCTTCAACGCGGGCCGGCTTCATATCCGATGAATGCAAACTGGACGAATGTGCGGAATCGATCTGCCCTTCGGTAATCTGCGCCCAGTTGGCCGGAATCCTGATTTTCAGGATTGAAACCTGGGTATCTTCGGTCGGGGCAAATGCAGGTGGCGAAAACGGATACATGTCTTCTTCTTCGCCAAGCCATGCCCAAACAAAGCCCCCCCATTCGACGGTCTTGTAAGACTTGTGCTTTACCTTCTCATGTAGCGGACTGCCTTCGGGTTCGGACGACATGGCAACACAGTTGCCTTCAACATCGAACTTCCAGCCGTGATAGAGGCACCGCAGTCCGCAATCTTCGTTACGACCAAAAACCAGAGATGCACGTCTGTGCGGGCAGAGCTCATCAAGAAGACCAAGCTTTCCGTTTGAATCCCGAAAGGCGACATAGCGATTGCCAATCGCCTCCACCAGCAGCGGTTTGCCATCCGCTTCGGCAACTTCTTCAATGAGGCAAACCGGCGTCCAGTGCTGGCGCATCAGCTTCCCCATTGGCGCATCACCCGAGACGCGGGTTAACAGGTCATTCTCTTCATGGCTGAGCATAACGTGAACTCTCCTCCTTTGTGTTTTCTTAGATATCAAAGAATCAATATCACATCATTACAGGCATCTAGTGACTTGACAAGAATTATTAGATATCTAATTTATTCATCAAAGTTACTTCGGGAGGAAAAAATGTCAACAGAATTAGAAAGCATAAAAATGCGCGTAGAGGCACGGCGTCAGCTAACGCCTTATATTTGCGAGTTTACGCTTTCCCCCGTGGATGAGATCGAACTCCCTGCCTTTGCGCCGGGATCGCATATCACCGTCGAAACGCCATCCGGCGCGATGCGCCGCTATTCGCTTGTTAATGATGGGGAATTTCCGGAAACCTACGTGATTGCCGTGAAACGCGAGCCTGAATCGCGTGGCGGATCATCCTCAATGCACGAGTCAGCTACTGAAGGTAGCGAGATTACAATTCAGGCACCCGAGAACTCGTTCGCACTCAAAAATGCACCGAAATATTTGCTGATTGCAGGCGGAATCGGGGTCACTCCAATTTACGCAATGGCCAATCACCTGTCTGCGCAGGGCAAGCCGTTCGAGATGATCTACTGCACCCGATCTGCCGAGGAAACTGCATATCTGGATGATATCAAAAACGCATTCGGATCACGCGTTAAGTTTCATCACGACAATGGCGATCTCAATCAGGTTTATGATTTCTGGGATCACTTCGAAGAGCCCGGTGCCGGGCATGTCTATTGCTGCGGTCCATCCCCCTTGATGGAAGAAATCAAAGCCATCTCAGGCCATTGGCCGGAAGGGCGTGTGCATTTCGAAGACTTCAAAGCCGTCGATGCCGTGCGCGAAGACGATAAACCGTTTGAAGTGAAAGTCGCCAATCTCGATACCACCATCACGGTTCCTGCTGACAGGTCCGTTCTCGAAGCACTTCGTGATAATGGCATCAAAACGGTAAGCTCTTGTGAAAGCGGCACCTGTGGCACTTGCCGCTGCAAGCTGATCGAAGGGGATGTTGACCATCGCGACATGGTCCTGATGGATGAAGAAAAAGACAGCCAGATCATGATTTGTGTCTCCCGCGCAAGGGAGGGAAATCTTGTCATCGAACTCTAATCAGCCGAAGCTTGAGGCGCCCTTGCGCCTTGGCGTCATCGGGCTTGGTCGCGGGTTCATGCTGACATTGCCAAGCATCAATGCAGATGATCGGGTGCAACTTGTTGCGGCATGCGCACCGCGGGAATCTTCACGTGCGGCGTTCGAGCAGGAGTTTGGCGGGCGCACCTATCAGAACGTCGAGGATATTTGCGCCGATCCGGACGTCGAAGCCGTCTATATCGCCACACCGCATCAAATGCATGTCGATCACGTGGAAATTGCTGCGAAAGCCGGAAAGCATGTTTTGGTTGAGAAGCCACTTGCGATCCATCTTGAAGACGGCATCAAAATGGTCGAAGCCTGTGAGAAAGCGGGCGTGCAACTGATTGTGGGCCCCAGCCACAGCTTTGATGGGGCTGTAATGTTGGCCCATAAGATCATTCAGTCTGGCGATGTCGGCAACGTCCGCATGATTCATGCAATGAACTATACCGACTTCCTATATCGTCCGCGTCGACCGGAGGAACTCGTCACAGAAGAAGGCGGCGGAGTGATTTTCAGTCAGGCTGTCCACCAGCTTGATATTGTCAGGCTTCTGGGTGGCGGCATGATGAAAACCATCACTGCGGCCACCGGGAACTGGGATCCGGCCCGCCCGACTGAAGGCGCATATAGCGCATTGGCTACATTTGAAGGCGGTGCCTTTGCCTCTTTGACCTATTCGGGCTACGCGCATTTTGATTCCGATGTATGGCAAGGCTGGGTTGGCGAACTTGGCTATCCGAAGGACCCTGAAAGCTACGGTCAAGCCCGCAAAGCCTTGACCAAGGTTTCAAGCCCGGAAGAAGAATCCGCCCTGAAATCCGGTCGAACATATGGCGAAACCCCGGCACGACCACCCGCGCCAAACCACGAACATTTTGGCCCGATCATTGTCTCGTGTGACGGCGGCGATCTGCGGATTACGCCCAACGGGGTTTGGCTGCACGGCCATTTCGAACAGAAATACATTCCTGCACCGCTGGAGATGGGCCCACGCGCCGGCGTTAACTCCGCCTTGATTAAAGCTGTCCGCTTTAACGCTCCGCCATCACAAACCGGGCGCTGGGGCCTTGCCACGCTTGAAGCGTGCCACGCGATTTTGCAATCCGCAGAAGCGGCAGCACCGGTCAAGCTGCTTCATCAAATACAGACACAAAAAACAAATATTGGAGGAAACTCGTGAGTAATCTGACACTTTCACTTGCCTACGGAGACTATGATCGCACCAGGCCGATTTTTGATGGACGCGTCAAAATTGATGGCGTAGATCCCGTATCAATGCTGCTGTCCCCGGAAGAAATGTTCTTCCGGGCATTCCGTAACGAAGATTTCGATGTCAGCGAGCTTTCATTTTCGTCCTACTGCGTAAAACTCGCACGAGAAGAATCTCACTATGTGGCAATTCCGGTCTTCCTGTCGCGCGCCTTCCGCCACACGTCGGTTTACATCCGGACGGACAAAGGCATCAATAGCCCCGAAGACCTCAAAGGACGCCGCATCGGTATTGCGGAATATCAGCTGACGGCAAATGTCTGGGTGAGAGGCATTCTTGAGGATGACTATGGGGTAAAACCATCCGACATCCATTGGGTACGTGGTGGCATGGACACGCCGGGTCGGCCGGAAAAGATCAAGGTTGATCTGCCCGATGATGTCAAAATGACCCAGGCGCCAGACGGTGCGACGCTTAATCAGATGCTGATGGACGGTGAGATTGATGGTTTCATTGGTCCGCGTTGGCCAAAATGCTTTAACGAAGGTCACCCGCATGTCGGGCGCCTGTTCACTGACAGCATTTCAGCGGCAGAAGACCACTATAAACGTACATCGATCTTCCCGATCATGCATGTGTTGGGTGTCCGCAAAAGCTTGGCTGAGCAGCATCCATGGCTTCCCGGGGCGCTGCTTAAGGCGTTCTCGCAATCAAAGAAGATGGCGCTTGATGCGCTGAGCGACACGTCCGCGACGAAGGTCACGATGCCGTTTGTCGAAGACACGCTTGATCGCGCGAAAAACCTTCTGGGTGATGATCTTTGGCCCTATGGCGTTGCGCCAAACCGCAAAGTCATCGAGACGTTCCTTGACTATCACTACCGCCAAGGACTTTCACCGCGCAAACTTTCGATCGACGAGCTTTTCCACCCCTCCACGCGTGAGGTCTTCAGCCTATGACCAATACCATCGCAAAAACATCTGCAGTCATGCCCTCCTTGCCGCACATTCTGATCGAGGAAGGCGTTCGCGCCGCCCTTAAGGAGGATCTTGGACGCGCCGGCGACCTGACCACGGATGCAACAATTGGTCCTGATCTCAGTGCAAAAGTATCTTTGGTCTCGCGTGAAGCCGGGCGTTTATGTGGCGTCGATTTCGCACGAAGTTCCTTTGCACTTGCCGGTGCGGGGCTGGCGTTTGAGGCATTCAAGAAGGATGGAGATGTTCTGGCCCCGGGTGATGAAATCGCCCGGGTGACCGGCAATGCACGTGCCATACTGTCATCGGAACGCGTTGCGCTAAACTACCTGTGCCATCTGTCAGGCATCGCAACGACAACCGCAAAGTTCGCAGATCTAATTGCTCATACAAAGGCACGCATTTGCTGTACGCGGAAAACCACACCGGGCCTGCGCGCATTTGAAAAGTATGCGGTGCGCTGTGGGGGCGGTGCCAACCATCGCTTTGGTCTTGATGATGCCGTCCTGATCAAAGACAACCACATTGCCGTTTGCGGATCTATCACCAACGCAATTGAAGCTGCCCGCAATTATGTCGGCCATCTTGTCGTAATCGAGATCGAAGTCGACACGCTGATACAGCTTGAAGAAGCCCTTGCAGCGGGCGCATCAACGGTGCTGGTTGATAATTTCGGCATCAACGGTCTGAAAGAGGCGGTTGCCCTTAATGCCGGCCGTGCGCGGATCGAAGCATCCGGTGGCATCAATATCGACACCATCAAGGACGTTGCTGAAACCGGGGTTGATTATATCTCAAGCTCGAAAATCACGATCTCGGCACCAACCCTTGATATTGGCCTCGACGTAACACTGGGATAGGAAAATGAAACAGTTTCAGCCAGGCGATGTGATTGAGGTCAAACTTCCGGGTGGTTTTGCCTATGTACAGATCACACATAATCACCCGGCCTATCCAGAAGTCATTCGTGCATTGCCGGGTTACTACAAAAAACCTCCGGAAAACATTCTCGAACTCGCATCAGGTCAATCAGTCTTCACGGTTATGCTGCCGTTATTTTCCGCAATCGAGCGAGGCATGCTTGAAGGGCGAAAAGTGACAAGCACGAAGGTCCCCTCCAGTGACAGCACCTTCCCGACATTCCGTATTCCCATCAGGGACCGACAAGGAAATGTTGTCTATTGGTGGTTCTGGGATGGTGAAGGACTGAATTATGATGCAAATCCAGATGCCGGAAGCGAAAACATGCCGCTTCGCGAAATAACCACGACCGATACCTTTATCGAGAGGCTTTCTGCGACCGCGCCGTGTTAAATACCTGAAAAAAACTTAAGTCGGAATGCGGGTAGGAGGGACCTTTCGCCCCTCTTCACCTGCTTTTCGCTCATCCTCTTCAAGATTATCCAGAATCAGAAGCATCCCCTTACGGATTATATCCAACTCGGAAGATGACAATCCTGCCAGCGCAACCTCGTTCACCTCTACGGCAAGCGGTTCAAGTTCGATGCGCAGTTCTTTGCCACGCTTGGTCAGAAACACATGCTGTTTTCGCTTGTTTCCGGCTAGCGTTCTTTTTTCAAGAAAACCAAGCGCTTCAAGCCGCTGCAGAGCCGTGTGGGTTGTGGGTTCAGTTAATCCGGCTTCTTCACTCAACTCACGTTGTGTCAGACCTTCCTGCTCCCACAGGATGCGTAAAAATATCCACTGCCCGAACGTAACATGATGAGAGGCCAAACGTATTTGCAAAGACCGGTTAAAACCCCGAGTTGCCAACCGGATAATATGAGCAAGACGCTCTCGCGAATTGGGAACTCTGTTTTCTTTATCGGTCATGAACAAAACGACGCCCTTAAAGCCAACTGAAATATTTTGCGTTTGACTGATACAGTCGTCGTATAGAGGAGTCAAACATGCTTGATACACAGCATATCAAGCATGGTTGACACATGCCATATTTACTCTGCTGTTTCATCCGCCGTGCGGGTCATTCCCGCAGACATTGCTTTGCTGTAACCCGGGGTGATGCGTGCATCGATAACGACAGCATTGCCCTGTCTGACATCCTCGAGTGCCACCTCAATTGCCGATTTCAAATCACGCGCATTGGTCACGGGACCAATGGCCTTTACCCCTTGCGCGCGGGCCATGGCGGCAAGATCGATATCAGGTCCTCCAATATGCTGACCGATCCATTTGTTTTCAACTGGACGTTCACGGCTGACGGCAACTTTTTCCTGATGGATTTCGTCATTATAGAAAGATCGATTATTGGCAATGATCGCGAGGAAAGGGATACCGTAACGGGCCGCGGTCCAGAAGGCCGAAACACCCATAAGGTAATCGCCATCCCCCAACACGGCAACGGGTAGCCGATCTGTACCCTTCAGTGCCAGTGCTGCCCCGACCAGCATACCCGGCCCTGAGGCAATACCTGCGCCACCGTCATAGCCAAGATAGTCAAGTGGATGACGGAAATGCCACAAATCCCCGCCCCAACTCAATGGCAGACGAACAAGAGACACAACCTCGTTTTTAAGCCCATCGCCGAGGGCCGCAGCAAGGGTATCTACATCCATAGGTCCCAAATCATCTGTCAACTTTCCGGTACTGAAAGCCGGCAAGTTCTGCGGTTTCAATTGGGGTGTTAAACCGACCTCTTTACATAGTGTACGTATGACGATGTCGGGCTCAGCCGCAATATGCAGATCAGCTCGAACCGCGGCCTGATGATCAAGGCTCCAGCCATTGTGAAGTTGGTGATCAACCGATAGCTGAACGAGTGGTGCATTCTCGGCCTGAGCGCCAGCCTGTTTGAGTGTGCCCGCAACGTCTACCCAGTCAAAACTGACAATCAAATCAGCTTCGTTGAGGACTTTTGCACCATCAGGGGAAAGGAAAAATCCTGGCGTTCCGGAATGAAGAGAATGGTCTGTCGGAAAGGCCGCACCCAGTTTGATATCGGTGAGAACGCGAGCATTGAAATGCTCTGCCAAAGCCACTCGGTATGCCCAGTCATCTGCAGACCGAGAAACTCGGCCCATAAGAAATACTGGGGACCGGGACTCTTTTAGCCGCGTGTGAAGTTCCGCAAGCGCGTCGGGCAATAATCCCTGTGACATAGGCAACTTAAAACGCCTTGGATCGGGTGTCTTGATCGGGGCTGTGACAGCCTCTTCCTGTACTACAACATCAAAACAAATATACACAGGAGCCATGGGTGCTGTTTTTGCAATTAAAGCGCCGCGAATCATGGCCTCAAGCGAAGCAGATAACGATGCAGGTTGATCATCCCATTTGACATATGGCCGAACAATCGCCGCCTGATCGCGCGACGTGTGGATCCAATCTATCCAAGGTCGTCGTTCCGTCGCATCGACAGGACCGGTTGCCCCAAAGACCATAACAGGGACTCGGTCACACCAGGCATTGTAGATAGACATTGTCGCATGCATTAAACCGACATTTGCATGCACAATCGCGGCCATAGGCCGTCCGGTTACCTTCGCCCAGCCATGTGCAATTGCGACGGTATGTTCTTCATGAAGGCACAACAGCATTTGAGGATTTTCGTTGCCCAGATGATTAACAAGGCTGTCATGCAGCCCACGAAAACTGGAACCGGGATTAAGCGCTACATATTCGACATCGAGAGCACGCAGCATCTCCGCGATCAGATCGCTCCCCCACAAGCCTGTTGTCTCGGATATGACAGGCCGCTCGACCTTTTCCATCTCTTCCTCCCGATTTTTTACTTTAGTTGGTGTTCTTTATAGTCTCCCATTTAAGTACTTCGATATCTAATATCATGTCAAACGGGTTTTCCGATGCTATCTGCGGCTCTGATCCTCGTGACGGAGCAATCTGCTTCTGTTTTTCCGTCTGGGTAGCTAAGCGGGACTTCCTGCTTGTTTGGGAGCGGATGGTGAGGCCGTCGCCGGGCACTTGAATGTGCACTGGAAAGAGGTGGTCGATAAATGCGCGGTTCGTGATGTCACTGCGACGTGCTGCCCTAGACGATAAACAGACCTGCTCTTACACGCCGCAAAACCCTGTCCCTTTACTGGACCAATGGCGGCTCCACCCTTGACCAAACTCCGTATCCGCAATCGTGCTCAATGCTACGAATGCGTGGCACTGTTTGAGGAATAAACTCTAAGAGCAGTCTGACATGCAGGAGAGGGAGTCGACCAGCCAGTATCTCGGTTCGGAGAGTCATTTCGCCTCGATGGCAGATGACTCACCTTGGTCAACAGTTTCAAAGCAATCTTGGCTATTGCCGGTATCTGATCTGAAACCGATACGCGCTATCACTGTCCGTCCAGACAGTTGTCTAGATATTGCCGGGTTGTAAGCAGAGCTGGCAATCCATCTGCGATCATGACATCAAGGGGTTTCGCCCCAAGAAACAGCGGCCCCTGATTGGGCAGCAATATCCAGGAGCGGGCGATCGGCGTGTTAAAATACAGCTCAAGGCTGCGATAGATGCCGATCAGTGCGCTCAGCCTGAGCATCTGATCGACATTGATCCGGCCGCGATAGTTCGGGCGGCGCGCGCCGCGCCATTTTCCCGGGGACATATCGGCAAGGGCGGCTGCCTGGCGGGCGGGCAGCGCCCAGTTGTCTGCAATATTGCGATAGGCCTTGAGCGCGACCTCGGTCGCTCTGGGGTTCTGGCTGAATTGCCCTGAAGTCATCCGTGCCTTCCGTTTTGTCTCTTCTGCCCGTCGACAGGCTGGAAATTTCGTACAATTTCGCCCATCATACAAGGGTGACATGGTTCGAGAGTTGGATGCATGACAAGGGAGGTCCTTATGGATTCCATCAGCATCAATCTTTTTCTCTTTGGCACCGGGGCCTTTTTCGTCCTGCTGCTCATTGGCATAAAGATCGGCGAATATCTGGAAAAGCACCCGAAGCCGGACTGACCCTTTTCCCTGCGCGAAAGATAGTCGGTGCGATGCGGCCTGGCCTCTCGGCAAGCCGATCGTTTCGGAGAAGCCAAAGCCCGCCGGGGATTGACGGGCTTTGACCGATGTCTGTCGGGGGAGGCTTAGAGCCAAACGGTGCCGACAGCCCAGAATTGAGATGTTGGGTGAAGAGGATACCCTGTCAAGCAGGCGGGCAATCGTTTCGGCTGTGATTTTGTCCGTTAAGGACTTTTAACGGACAAAACATTCAAAACATTTTTGGACTTGGTGGGAGCATTGAACGTTCTTCCAAGAACATCGTATTCTCGGGATATCCGAAAAAGATATCCCCATCGTCGCTCTCCCAACTAGGTATGTTAAGTCCGGCGGCTAGAGACTTGGCCTCTGAAATGCGATGAAAGAAATCGTCTGGATGATAAATACGATCATTTATTGGTAGGTTTGGTGAGAAACCGCTGAATCCAAAACATACTCCATTCGATGAGAATGAGCGCATTAAATTCATGGCTTGTTTCACAAACCACTGGTGACGGAACTCCTCCTTTTTCTCCACAAGCACAATTAGGTCTCCAATCAGAAATGCGGATTCAGCGAATAGCGGAATACTCTGATGCATCAGTCGAAATAAGGTTTTAGCTGCCAACTCGATAGCTGCATGAATTCTCATTCCACTTTCAATTTTACGACATGCACGGATAAGCCGCGCATCAGGTATCTGAGGATTCCAGCGAGCAAGGTTATCAAGCCAATGCTTAGGTAAATTTTCCCAGTCACGTTTGCGCAACAAGTAATATGCTGCTGCAGTTGCAGCAATCGGATCTTGGACTTTTCTGTACAAAAGTTCATTTGTTAGTTCACTTCCAGGATCCAAAAGTGACTTCAATGAACTTAACCTGCTATCATGTAAGAATGCCATTATTGATTCTGCATTTGGGCTATAGTCACTGACAAATAGTTCTGGGAAGAAGCCTCTTGATGAATCTTGCGAACATTTAAATTCTATTTTGCTTTTGGTCGTAGGAAGTGAAACAACTTTGGGAATGTTTTCCCCGACGTTGGCAACCAGTGCTCGAGAGTTTCTTGATTCTCCAAATTCAAACTGTACAGACTCAATTGATACTTGGCGTTTCGTGGGGTCAACAGGGACATTGACCCAAGTATCTGTTCCAATCGGCTTTTCCCACAATTGAAACCAAACGGCGCTCATTGTGGCCCGAATGCTCGATTCTTCGTGGTATGGGTTTGCATCTATACGCGGCGAAGCCAAGTTCATTCTTGCGGATGAAGAATGCTGCTTTCGCAAATCAAAGGTTACCTCTTCGTTCCAAGTGTCACTTCCTTCATGCTGAAGTGGTCGGATTTCTGAGGTGCCACTAGGCAATGACAATCGGATAAAGAGTGGGCCTTCGTCTCGTTCGTATTTTAGTTCATTTAGTTTCTTATTAGATATGACACCAGTATGTTTGATGGTTCCGTAGCCATCAATGATATCTATCGGAAAATAGTTTGCTCCATCATCGACCGTGTTTGACGTTTTGAGGCGAACAAAGACTCTAGGTAAGGTCATGGCTGTACTTCCAGTGGAAGACGGAAAAGAGGCGGGTCCAAATGTTCACTGCAATTTTTGTAGTGCTCTTGATCGTGCTGCGAACAGATTTTTACCTCGTAAATTCCTTTTGGAGTTTCTGCTTTCCAAACTCCTTTAGTCTTCCCGCCGGTGATAGCAGCAATACTTTGATCGCTTGAATGTCGAATTTCGTAGTGGCTATTTAAGCAATGTTGCTCTGGGGAAAGTTCAATTTCGACTTTTACGATTGGGAGATGATTTATTACATGTAGCGGTGCATCAACAGTGCCAGCTGTATAAGGGTTGCATAATTGAGGTTCACTGTTCCTGCTTTCTCTATTCATCAAGTCAAGAAGCTTGGGCATTGCCATACTAAGTGCGTGCCCGTTAACAAACCAATCTCTCGTACCGGGTTTTCCGTCTCCACAATAGCCTGTTAGCGCCATTCGCAAGGCGGCAGTGAAGCGGGAAATCTCATTGCTGCTCCCATATGCCGACTTATTATCCGTTGCAGAAGAAATATGGGTTAAACCAGTATTTATATACTTAGTCCTTACACCATCGTGAAGTAAAGCATCTGGATTTGACCCAATTGCCATACCGAACTCGTCAGCATAAGTGCGGCAAGCATCGACGAAAACATAGAGTGGTGCCTCTACTTTCCGGCAAAGTGCTCTAATTGTATTCGATAGATCAAAACTGCCAGTTTCAAATGGGCGGTTTTCACTCTCTCCATGGTCATCCAGTAGTAGAATTTGCTCGTTTCTAGTCCCTGTAATCCCATGACCACAAAAGTATATCATTCCAATATTATTTGGATGTTGTTTTATCTCAGTTAGCCAGCGGTCAAAGGCCAATTTTACATTTGGCAGAGATGCACGTTCAATGTTGTAATTTGTTCCACAGTGATCCAGTTGTTCATTTTGTGCTGCTGAGATAAGAACCTCTAAGGTCCCAAGGGGGGCACTAGGGTTATGAAGGCCGACTTCGGTGATTCCATCACCACTAAGTATCCACCGTGCTATGCTCATCGCTGAGACTGGTGGCGAGGTTAACACTCTCAAACCCATGTGTGCACCGTTCTCAAACTGCCCCCCTCGTAAGTGACGATAGTGTCCAACGCCGATGATTAGAACATGCGTTTGTGGTGTTGCCCTTTGAGGGTTTACTCGGATCTGCGTCATCGAAAGTTACCCCCCCTCAGAAAGGCGGGCGGCTAGTCGCTTGTAGAAGCTTGGCCACTTGAAATACCCAGAATGTGCACCGGTTACCGCATAGCCAGTATTGTACTTATAATCTTTTACTGTACCGGGGTTTGTCGCGGTGAAGGTTGGCAGAACTGCGAAACCGAGTACGTCATTGGTATCAAAGATGTTGATCCAACGTTTGGCTTTGACCGGTGAGGGAACGGCTTCTCTCGGTAATGAATTTTGGTCGTGTCGTCCTGGGCTTGTGAGCAACAAGGACATTTCTTCAAATAGGCCCACCTGAGATCCAACCGTGATCCACGTATCAATCTCAAGATCTGATCCATCTGCGTACTTAGTGAGAATATCGTATAAGATCTCTCCACCGAAGCTGTGGCAAATAACAACCAGCGGCTCTCCCGTTTCGACAGATATCTTTTGGCCGTCACGTAATGCACCAAGGACTGTTGAGGCGATAGGGCCAGGATTAGAGCCGTCTCCACGCTCATCTAAATACCGATAAGAGTCGCCAACGAAGGTGGCAATCTTGTGAGTTAAGGTTCGGCGCGTGAGTCTGACCAAAGCATGAGACAGTTGATCAGTTGGGAAGAGAGAAAGCCGTCTTGCTCCCTCATTGAGCATATCCCACAATCTTTGTCCGCCGAAAACCTCTTCTGCTTTCGGGCCCTCCATTTCGTCCAATATCTCTGTTAACAAACCGTTCTGAGAGTCTCTTGTTAGCCAAGATGAGTCTGTTTGGGCGAGCCGATTTTGAGCCGATTTATATGCTCTGGCTATAACTCGGAAATCGGTTTCCGATAGAGCGCCTTGGGCGATTGAGTCGAACAAAAGGTCGATAGCTACATGGGGAGCTTTGTGAGCAATTGAAACCAGAGAGTCACCTTCTACGATCTCACCATTAGCATGAGCGATTCCAATTGAAGGTAATAGTTCTTCTTCTTTCCCAAATGTCTCGGTTTCGTTGCCAGACGGAATGACAGCCAAATCACGCCAAAATTTAACCCCGTCTCCACCCCAAAAAGGTGCAATTATGTCATGTGATGGGTTAATACCGGCAACTGGTGCAACGATTTCTTTCAGGAAAGCTGCGCGTAACTTTTCTTCTCTGATATAGTCTGCATCTTTGCGATTGTTCACGCCGTGGACAAATACGAATGGCATAGAGTTTCACTCCCCCTTACAGCCTTATTTTACTAATGTAATATAAAAAGGTTGATTGTGGAGAGAAAACTACACTTCTTGCGTGCGTTATCCTCAGGCGGAACATCGTTTAATGTTATGTTGAAAGCTAAAATGTTGCTTTTAGAGGTTATGAAAGGTGCGGTCTCATAGCAAGCAGCCCTTGAGTTTTGTGGAAAACTGCGTCCGTCTCAAAGATAGAGAAATGTAATATATTAACTATCTTTTCCGTCAGTACCATGACAGTTGGGAAATGTATTCACTCTTCCTCTTATGCTTCTACTAACAGAAATATATTATGCTGCGGGAAAGGCTGGGCCAAAAATCTTGCGCCACATCTGACGTCGCGACCACACTTGTCCATTCTGGTCATGTAAAATTGCCTGCACGGATTGGTTATAAGCAACACGGGCTTTCCAATGGAAATGTCCTTTCTTGGCAACATTTGATCCGCTTCCAGGTGCGCGCCAGTAGCTTTGGTTTGTATCCAAAGCAGCCAAGTAGGCAAAGAAGTCACGTGCCATATAATCATGATACAAATAAGATTTATCGCGGTGCACCCAATTTGCTATAAATTGATAGGCAAGCGTATCAATCAGCATCCCACTCATGGGAACGTTGTTATAATCGCGCCAAGCGCGCATCATGCGGCACAGTCGTTTAAGGTTCTTGTTCGTCTCTGAATTGCGTTTTTTTACTGCTGCGATTTCAGCGCGCGGGTTGCAAGTTTTCCATGATCCACCGTGATTGGTATTTGGATATATCCAGCTTTCTCCATCTACGTGTTCGAAAACCGGTAAAACTTCAAAAGTGATGTTGTCCGTAAACTTCACGACAACAACTTGACCGTCTCCAAAACTATCCGAGGTTTTGTAGGTTTTTCGGATCGAAGTTTTGACAGCCTGTAGAAGAGCAGACTGTCCATTGTATTGATATCCATTATATTTATGATAAAAAGCCACCGGCAATACGAAACCGATATCTAGATCGCTGAGGCCTCGCGCTGCGGTGTCACGACCATAAGAGCCTGCATAGAGACTATGGGCTGTATCTGAGGCCGTATTCCAAAAATCGCTGTTTAACTGACGTGTGATTCGCCGGTATCGATAACTGATAGATGCAATGGTATCGCGATCAATGTTGTATGCATTGTTAAATCGAATGAAATCATCGGCAACGCTCATTTAAACCCCAAACCTTATGCAATATTGACGATAAATGGGCTGCTGCGCGCAACGAGATACTCGTTTTTGACAATAAAACACTCAATACTATGTGTGCCTCGATAAGAGGCTACCTCTATATGCACAAGTGCATCTTGCCCTTGTTTGCTCTCATCGAATCCACCTCGAAGTTTCTTATCTGCTTTCGCCTCTGCGCCAGTATTTACGATCTGCCAATAGACTCGATAAGGCATTTGCACATCTGTGATAGCTTCAAATCTGAGTTCGCTGTTGATAGCAACAGGCGTGTCATCACTGATCAAAGTTTTTGGATGACTGTGCTTTAGTTTGGTGGTTGCACTGACAATTGTGACTGTTCCACCTGATGTCATCGGCCAATTAATCGGGCGACGATGAGGTGCATCGAGGAGGCGTTTAATTGCTGTTGTCGCACGATCAAAAACGGAAATCTGTGTTCTGGTGAGTGGATATTTCCGGCTGACAGCGTCCTCGACCAGCTTCCTACCCATCCGAGGTGCCAAAGCATCGACAAAGCCTGTTAGGTTGTTTTGTCGTGCTGCTTCGGCAAAATCCGCTCGTGCGGTTTCGAGCCAGTCATAAAAATGCTCGTGCTTCGAAGATTCTTTTTTCCAGGCATCGGCAAAATTTTCGCGCGGGTCTGAAGGGTTGGCGATCCAATAATCTTCGCCGCGGCGTTCGATAAATTGATCCATGCGCTCAAGAATGCTGAGCAACGCTCCTGTGATTGTGTCTTCCTGCTGATAAGCTTGCGCGGCCAATGTTGTAATTACAATAGATGTTGGTCGTTTTTCCGGCTCGTCAGCAAATCTCATATCACGATGACGCTTGAGCAATTTAATTGCAGACTGAAGAGGTGTCTTTACACGGAATACTGGAATTTCAGAGATTTCTGCTTTTGCCTCATCAAGCATCATCTTGTGTCGCTGTGAGGCAAAGACTTGTTCCATGCGCCCATAGAACCATTTAGCGTAGCCATTGGGATTGCTGGCAGGCCATTCGTTATCAATAAAAGGGTAATTTATGTGGTTCTTATCTGTGATTGAAATAGACTGGTCGACGTAATCCAGTGTTAGAGCCTCTTCAAGGCGCAGGCGTCTCTGGTTTTGTCCGTCTTGAACTGACGGCAGTACATCCATGTGAAATTGCGCCCCATCAGCATAGTTGAGCGTCCAGCATCGATCCCACGAGGATGGAGCTTCCATATTGTGACGGAGTGCGTACAGCTTAAGTTCTTCGCCAAAATCGTCAGCTAATGCCTTTTGGGTAATGTGCGCCTTGCTGATTGAGAACTCGCAGACAACATCAAGGTCATAGTGCTCATTCGCCTCATATGGCTTTATCGCTGTCCCAAGACGAAAGGAACCTTGAGTATATACATTAAAATCTACTGTTGAAAATCGGGACTCTTGTCGTTCCAACCAACTGCCAACTGATTTGTAACTACGTTCTGCCGATTCGTAACGTGAATCTGGAACGTCAAGTTCAGATGCAAGCTGTTCGATCAAGGCCTCTCCTGTCGGTCGCAAATTTGTCACAGGTCAGTCTTTCTCAAGGATTTCGGAACGAACATATCGATTTCTTCGTCCGAGAATGTGTAATCTTCATTATCTTTGAGAGCTTTTTGTGCATCAGCATATGCTTCGGCTTCTGTTTGTGGAGCTGCTTGATATATTGCCGCCAGCTTCTCTTGGAGCTCGTCACGCCATTTAGCGGCTTCCTCTCTAGGAATCTTGGCACAGCGCAGATCTGTTAGAAGTGAAAGATAGGACTCTCGGATAGGCCATATTTCCTTGGCGGTATCTCGATGCGCTTGCGCAATGCCGCCTGGATCAATTCCCTTGAGATATCCGCTCAGTACAACACCTAAAAGGGACAGAATGGCCGTGGCAGCCTTCAGATATGTTTGATCGAAGAAAAGTGTGGAGCAGATACCAGAGGCGATGATCGCGGAAATCACAATTTGAGAAATTTTCAGTCTACGCAATTTGGTAGAATAGCGTTCCGCCATCTTTTCATGAGTTTTATGGGTATAGATCACTCGACCGAAGCATTCTCGAATTTGATCTTCTAGATGAGTAAACTCAGTCATAAGACGATACTCGTTTGCATTGATAATTAAGACTTTTACAATACATAAACGTGTATTGGTTTGCACATAGTTTAAGATGCAATGCATCCCTACTCCTATAGGGGCGCTAATATGAAATAATTAAGAGAAAGCTTCCGAAATATTTGTCGCTTTAACCAAATTCGGATCTGCTCAGGGAAATTTCTCGGAAGCGTTTTCTCATTTGCACAGAAACATCTTCTGAATAGATCAGCTCCTTTCCATCGAGCTGGCTTTAGGCACTGCGCTTTCCGTGCCGCAAACCGTTTCTTAATGCGGTTATCCGGGGAAGGACAGTTATCAGGGTAAGATCATATCGATCGCTTTAACGTCTACTCTTCGTTGTCGACTTCCGTTTCGATAGAAATACCCATCTCTTCAATCTCGGTACCCATCATAAAACGAAACTGGTTATAGGTGTCGTCCTCTGAATCGCTGCTTTCCAAGGTCAGGACAAAAGTTGCCTCATGCGCACGTTCCCGGATTGTTGCGTCTTCAAAGAGGAAACGATGACGCCAAAATAATCTGGCGCCGACTTCTAATCGGTTTTCTTTCAGAAATGGGCCATTTGTTTCTGTAAACTGCTTTTCCAGAAACTGCACCGGTTGCCATTTTTGCTCTTCTTTGCGTGCCTTATGCTCATAAGTGGTTGGTTTTTCAGTTCCGAGAAGGCCAGTCCATTTCTCTTTATCTTGCGGTAAATGGCGCACATTCGTTTGGATACGTATGGAGAAATACTCGTCACCAGCGCGCTCTACAGTTGGTTCCAAAATCGCAATTAGTCGAACCCGTCCGACCAAACGACCGTTTTTGATCATGCTCGGCGGAACGGCAATATCTGTCCAATAATAGGATTGCTGAGCGCGCATGGCTTCGGACCAAGCCATGATCACCATGTTGGGTGGACAGTTCCACGGCTCATTGATCAGCACTGGCGATCCATAACCCAAGTGCTCATCATACTTCCCCTTTGGCAGATCTGCGGCATTCAGGATCAAGCCACGGACCAAGTCCGGCGTGGGGTTGCTTACGTGTTCGAAGCAATGGGCTGCTAGACGGGAAACCAGCGGTGCGGCAAAACTCGATCCGCGCACTGTTGCTCCACCGAGGACCCGATGTGTTGAGAACCAGCTGAGGTCGGGTTTGAACATCAATTCAGGCCCGAATGCAGTTCGCGAAATGTCACATTTACCGCCTAAAGCCTCAAAAAGCCCCGTCGTGGAACGACCGGCAACGACCAAAGCAGCATCACAATCTGCAGGTGGTGAAATGATATCCGGGCTGCCGGGCTCTCGATTACCGCTGGAGATCACAATGAGGTTCTGATGTTTTCGACACACACCAGCCAGTAGATGCGCCATTTCGCTAACTTCGAATTCGTGAGCTGCAAAAGGTGTATTTGCCGAGAGATTCCAGACACGGGTCTCTGGTTGATCTGCCATGACCTTGTCGAGATGCAGAACCAGATCTTCTGCTGTGACTGGTGTGACGAGTATGTCGTCACGTTGCACGGCCTGAACAATACCCAAGCGGCACGGTAGATCAGGAATCGGGAGGCTGTTGCTCCAGCGTGTGGCATCAACAATCATCGCAGCAAGCATATTACCATGGCGCCGATCCGCTTCATCGTCAGTGACCAGCTTGTCACTTTGCCAGGCAACTGCATTCAGGTAGCTGTTGGCGTGATACCCGCCGTCGATGACACCAATGATTGGTGCGCGGTCAAGATCATAAGGCAGTTCTTCGGGCTCTCGTCCCGCGCCAGGGCTAACACTGCGCGGTGTTGTAATTGGCTCCCAGCGTCCGATTGAGCCGCTTAGGAGGAGTTCGCTAATGCGGTCAGTTCTAGATAATCCAAGAACCAGGGTTTTTGGTTGGCTTCTGCCTGCATCATAAAGCGTGAGAGTTCTTCCTTGCGCAGGCACCAAATCGCGTGACCTGGGCTGATCAAGGGTTTCTTCTGCTGGTGGCAATATCCAGGCATCACGCAGGACATCTTCCAGATAAGAACAAACAGCATTTTGACTGTCTGTTGAGATGTAGGGAGCAACTGTAAAACGAACCCAGATGCGGTTTTCTGCATCACGGTACGCTTGGCTTGCTAGGTCAGAGTGACGTTCATACTCACGTTGAAGAGCGGACGTAAATGGTTCGATATTCAAAATGTTGGAGATATCGATCTGGGCTTGTTTGGTGGGATTGTCGATTCGGCCTCTAAGGTTTCGTAAACCTTGTTCTGTGAGTTCGATGACATAGCCCCCACGCCAGGGAGCCGTGATCTGACAACCTGAAACCCCACACAATTCGTTAGGGGTATGACTGGGTGCAGCAGAATCATGATAAAACTGCATCCAGACCAGCATCCTCTCTGAAAAACGAGGTAGGGTAGAAAACTGATCAAGCAACCGTGAAACACGCTCATATGCGCGGCGACGGCAGGTCTCATAGCGTTCGGCGCGTTGCTTTTCGAGTTTTCGTCCACCCGTCGCACGGATCTTCTGCTCACTCGGAGATTTTGTGAGTCGCAGTGCCGGGTTATTAAAGACAGGACGATTGTCTGCCACAGGATATACCTCCAGATAGAGATATTATCCTATAGGTTGTTGTTTGGTTATTTCAACAACTTACTAATATGCTGGCGTGTTGTGGACAGCAGGTCACCTATTTCAACCTGACGTAAGCCCCCCCGTTGTTGAAGCTGTTTTGCAAGCTCCTCCATCTCGCTGGTTGTCAGGGACGATGCTTTCGGGCGTCGGATTTTTCCGGTTTCGCTTGCCAAAACAGCAGCCGTGACCTGAGCTAGTTCAATGGGTTTGCCGGTAATTACTGCACGCCGCCTGGCTGCTAGTGAAATTTCACGGATATCGGAGCAGCTCAGATGGTTAGAGCATACTGACAGTGCCTGAAGTGGTCTCTTTTCGGCTTCATCAGAGAAAAGATAATAGTTCCATAACGCGCTTCGCAATTCTTGTGATGGCAATTCGACTTCGATACTATGCGTAAAACGTCGCCAAATTGCTGGGTCGAGAATCTCGGGATGATTTGTTGCGCCGATAACGATGCTGGTCGGTTCCAAGTTATCCAGTCCCTGCAACAGGGTATTTACCACCCTCTTTAACTCCCCCAGTTCCTTGCGATCATCCCGGAACTTTGCCAACGCATCCAGCTCATCAAGGAACAAGATCGCATTGGTGCCGTCGACAAAATCGAATAAAGCGCGGATGTTTTTGGCCGTATCGCCCAGCAGAGATGAGATCACGCTGTCAAGACGCACGATATTGAGCGGCCGTCCGAGGCGTTGCGCCAGATGGCGGGCGATGTGAGTTTTGCCTGTACCGGGGGGGCCATAAAGCAAAAGCGTATTGTTGGTTTCAAGTCCGGCTGCAGCCAGTTGCTCCGCATGACTGAACTCTTCAATGATCAAGAGCAATTCTTCCTCGAGACTGTCTTCAAGCAGCAGAGGTTCTCGTGGATCGCTATCAGGTTGAAGAAGCGGTGTGCGGGTTTTGGCATCTACAGGAAGTCGTTCCGCACTTTGAAGAGGGCGCAAATTAACGAGCGGTTTTTTGGTCAGCCGCATTAACTGATCCCGCACTTCTTGTTGATCTGGTCCCGAATAATGACGAGAGATATCAGCCAGCTTGCGAAGCAGGCTGGTATTGTCACCAGACAGTGCTGTACGGGCCAAATCAACCAAATCCCTGCCCGGAGTGAGTGGTTCGGCAACCAATGTGTCTGGATCACGAGATATCTGTTTCATGGCCGACCTGCCTGAGCTTTGAACTTGGAATCGAAAGCCCGACAGATGCGCTGCACACGATGTGATTGCTGCTGTCGGGCAACCACAAGAGTCGCCCAGAATCGGGATTCTGTCAACAGATTCGACAATTTTGTAAACGGATTTCTAGGTTTTGTCACCGGAATTACCTGTTTTGTAAACAGAAATTCAAAGGTTTGGGTGACTCATTATTGCGCGATATATGTGCTTATATACGCTTTTGGGTTGAAAATTGATTAAGGAGCTTGCTGGAGTGAAGGCAGCTTCTCAGAGAGGCAATTTCTATCTTGTTCTTGGTTTGTTTTTTCTGGTACCGTTTTTTCTCTAGTGATTTGCACTTACTGTAGGTTTGGAACGGATCATATCTGATAGCTCCTTTCTTGAACTCGCCAACCGGGCGGGACGCATTATGGATCAGGCGTTGGCGCCTACGACGCGTACTCGCTATCTCGCATCCTGGCGACGATACGAAGCCTGGTGTGCGGCCAAGGGGATTCAAAAGCCAAATTCCGACCCCAAGACGATTACGCTCTTTCTGACAGAGCGCTCAGCCAAAGTGGGACAAAGTGCTCTCGAACAAGATCTCGCGGCCATCCGCTTTATGTGTGCGATGAACGGTGTCGAGTTTAAAGATCCTCGAAACTATTTGCGTCGTTTCATGCGAGGTATTCGCCGGGAGCGAGGTCATGATCCCAAACGCAAACGCATGATCGCTCCCGTGTTATTGGGGCAAATGCTGGATCATTTGCCAGAGAACGGTCCAAAGGCGTCCCGGGACAGGGCCGCTTTGCTGATCGGATTCTCTCTGGCATTAAGGCGCTCCGAGATTGTTGCAATCGGTTGGGATGACATTGTTTTTGAAGATGCTCACCTGATCGTGCGTCTGAAACCATCAAAGAACCACAGCAACGCCGTCTTCCAGTGGATACCCAAAGTGCCGTCCTCGCTTTGCGCCTTTAACGCGATGCAGCACTGGTACCAGCTGAGTAACAGACCCATTGATGGTCCCTGTTTTCCCGCAATCCGTGATGGGAAAATTCAGAAAAGAGCGGTTTCTGACCGCTACATCAATCGTCTGGTCAAGCGATTGCTTTTGTTGTGTGACAAGGTTCCCCAAGAGTTTGGCGCACACTCACTACGAAGCGGAATAGCAACAGCTGCGCATTGGGAGGGGCTATCGGATGCGGATATTCGCAAGATTACCCGCCACAAAAGTACCGGTGGCCTTTTACCTTATCTGCAGCCCAAAGATGGCCTGTTGCATGAACAGATTTTTCGATCTTTCGATAATGAGGGGTGACGTGCAGGATCGGGAAAATAGTTTGTTAAGAGCACAATATGTTCTGTCGTCTGATGTCATCAGATACGGGGCATCTGATGAATTTGGCAAAATACACATGTTGGGGGTCCATGTCTGATCGCATCCCGTCTATTGAAACACCGCAACTGCGTACTGCTCCTTTTAGAACCCCCCACATTCTTCTCGATGTCGTCGGTTTCACACATGATCCCATAGAATCTCCAAATCTTGGCTATCGTGCAGACCAGATTTGGGGTGTCGCCAGATTTGCGCCTTGTGAGGACGTTTTTCCGACATCGAAGAATAAATCGGGAATTGATGTTGTTACGTATCTGGCTGCTCGGGCGCAAACCGAGAGCTGGGTTTACCGCAAGTTTCCAGTGCGGGAATTCGGGTTGATGAGAGAGGGACGCGTTTGGAATAATCGCATTCACTCACCTATTCCTGATCTGGAAGTCTTCCATGCGACTCTTGATCCCAAGACTGCGCGGCTTGAGTGGCTCACCCATAGCATGGCCCACTATCAGTGGATCAATATTCCAGACAATCTGGAGAAGTTTGGTCCAGTAGAACTTCCCTCTCCCCGATTACTCGTTTCCGGTCGGCTAAAGGGGGCAGATCACCAAACACAGTTCATTATGAGTTGTGCAGATTTTCTCTGGTATCTGACTGGATATTGTTCCGAGCTGTTAGTTGGCCTGATGAACGGGAAAACGCAGCCCGTTGTCGAACGGTTTTACCGTGAGCCATTTGAGCTTGAGCATGGGCATATTCGAATCTATCCAAAAAACTATAACGCTGGCGCCAAATTTGCGGCGGCGATTGAGTTGGCTAACATTTTATCAATGGGAAAGAATGCGGAAGCATTTTTGGGGCAATGTGGTTCGCTGATTTTGAAGGGGTTAAGCCCGTATCGTTGGCCAATTTGTCCACCAAGATTGATTTTGCCATTTAGCGATCCGTTTGAAATCAAGTTCGCGGGCTTTTCAGCAGGCCTTACATCTGACATTCGCCTGCCTCTGGAATATGACATCACCGAAAGCTCCCATGCGATTAACGTCCTTCAAATTCAGAGAATTAGAGCGTTGCGCTTGGCATCTACGATTCAGGTCGTTGTTCCGGCAAAGCCTGAGAAAATGGCGTTTGAAACGGAAGACGGAGTATTCTCAGTCACGAGAGTCGGTGGGCAAGAGATCATCGGTGTAACGTCCGAGCCAGCTGATCTGGGGTTTGATGGGGAAACTCTAAATCTGGAAGCCAGTGACTTTGTTCCGCCAAACGCAGATATTCGCATTGAAAAGCATCAGGAACAGCTGGAGCAAAATCAGGTAGGTCCGAGATACCAGTTTGTTGAGGGCGATGTTGCAAGCGGGTCATTCGCTGAGCCGTTCTCGAGCGGGACTTTGCACTCAACACTGGAGTTTTCTCCAGACGTAGATATCGAAATAGCGAAGCAGCTACGTAAACGAAAAGCGACGGCTGCGCGTAACCTGTTCGATTGTTCACCGGATATCCCGTTACGTCCTCACCTCGTTGAACTGGTCGACGATGGTCAAAATGAAGAGCTGCGGCCAGAACCTGGTGGAGATCCGATCGATTACCCCTTACCTGATTTGGCAAGAGCTTTGGCAACTCTCCAGCACAAAACCGGAAATCGGATTGCAACACTCGGAGATGATTGGGTTCCTGTAGCTGACGGTAAATTCGCTGTACTAGAGTTTCCGAGTGCGCGCGAATGGCCGGGATGTATTCCACTCAGAAAGGCAGGCAACGGCCGAAATTTGCTGGTCATGGTCTGTCGGGTGCCTAACCGCGGAAAATTTAGTTATTTGATGTTTATTGAACGAAGATTGCGCAATGGCCTCTATGAGGGACGCCCCGGATTCGTGGCCCACCCAGTTACCTTGCCGGAGCTTCCAGATAGTTTGATCAGAGATATTCTGTATTTCACGATGCGGGCGGATCACGAAGTGGACGGGATGAATGGTTGGCCTACCACGTTAGATTTGTTGAGTACCGTGAACTGCTATGCCAAACGATTGGAACGTGATGATCCCAAGCCTGAAAACATGCCCCTGATCATTGAAGAACTTTTGCAGCTATCCTAGTTTGGAGAAAATGTCAGGTAACGTGTGGCGGTTTCGCTAAGTGCCGGATGCGGATTATTTAAATCTTTAAGCAGGAACGAATGCCAGCAATCTGCACGCATCGCATATGCAATAAGCCGCCATGGCCAGTCTTGAAGTGCCCGGCCGGCGATGGCCATGAGTTTGTGTCTATCTTCACAACTGAGGCTCTCCAGCCTTTGCGATTTTTGTTCCCCTTCAAAGCTAAATTCGGGGCCGCCTGACATTTCTCGTATGACTTCCCGTAACCTTGCGACACGAGGTGCTCGATGATGCAATATGCTCATGAGGTCATAAACGAGTTTGGCATACGATTGAGGGGATGGCATCGGTACATCCCAGAAAAGTGTTCCTGTACGAAAACCCTGTTCGAGCCTTTTCTGCAGTCTTTCTGCATGACTGTCTATTGGTAAAGCTTCAGCTTCCCGGCGATCAAACCCGCAAGAATGACAGGTATGCCAGGGACTGCGATGAAGACATACAGGCTCGCCGCACTGACAACATCGATCATGCAGTCTTTGAGAATGGGTTGTGCATTGGGTAATGAACACAAGTCGCCACGACAATCGGTAGTAACCCTCATCAGCCAAACATTGAGGGCAGAAGGCTTGGCCATATTTGCGATGGGTTCTGTGATAAACTCCCAGAACTGTAATCATCTGCTGCACATTGTTCGGCTTCAGCATGGGAAACACGCGTCGTTCCAAAAGATGGATGGTTGTTTCGGCGGCCGCTGAAATTGGCGTGCCTGTCAGACGGGCAAGGTCGCAGACAATCTGCTTATCTGTTGGTCGGTCAGTATCCCGTGTAAAAAAATGCTGATGCTTTGACAGGAAATGGCAGAAGGTACCGACAGGTATGCCGTTTGCGTTCGCGACGCGGATCAGCCAGCTTGTGAAAGACTCATCGACTTGAGGCTTTGGGCGAACCGGTAACATGGTCATTTACCCGGCAATTTGTTCGGCTTCTGCTTTGCGGCGTGAAGGTGATGTATAGTCCGCAATTTCAAAATGATGTGGTTTGAGATGAGCGGAACTTTCATCAAGCGCAATGAAAGTCGCTTCTTTCACATACGAAACCATCTCTCCAACAGTCCGTTCTGAAACTGTTAGAATGGTCCTTGCCAGTTCAGATTTATGCAGGTTCGATGGCTCTGGAAGTGGCAAAGTAGATTCGAGAAAATAGAGAAATCTTCGATAATCCTTTCCGTCTTTCCATTCCGGAAGATTGTATGGTTTGAAGCGATTAGCCAGCTGATCATCGGTTTGGATGGTCCGGATGGCTTTCTTGGTTCCGGCACAGATAAAGGAAAGCCTAAGCTCATTGCTCAGAAAGCGCAGCATATTGAGGAACTGACGCTGCTGGGTAAATTTACCCTCAGAGATGTTATGAAGTTCATCAATAATGATGAGGCGCGTACCAACACCCTTAAGAACGTGCAGTACCTGGCTTTCGAGATTTGCTGTCGTATCGCTGGGTCGATGAACCGCTCCAACTTTATCGAGGACCTGTTTGTAGAAGCGTCGAAGTTCAGGCCCTGGTGGCATCGTGATAAAAATTACCGGGATTTGGTCGGCTTCTTCCTCTGGAATTGAGCGACGCGGATGACGGCTCAGAGCTTCCTCCAAAATCATGGTTTTCCCATTATTGGTTTCGCCGACCAGCATCATGGATGGCATGCGGTGCGTTGGCGGGTGCTTGATCATTGCTTCGATCTTTTCAAGCATCCGATTGCCAGTATCGTAAGGGAACCATTTACGGGTGTTCAGCCAATGAATCTGGTCGTCCCGTGATGCTTCCAGATATTTTGCCGCTTCACTATGAAGGTGCTCAGTCATCGAATTTTGATCTCCGATTCAATCATTGAGGGATCGAATTCAAATTCCAGATCGTCATTGGATAGCGTCTCCCGAGGCTTAGCCGGAGCAGGCTTGGTCGCGTGCGTATGCGCCGCATGAGGATTCATACGGCGCTTTTCGGTTCTACGCTGCTTTTTCGCCTTTCGAGTGGAGGCCACTGACTCTGCGATGCGGTTTTGCATAGCTTCATAACCGGCAAAAATACGCCCTTCATCGACCTGATCTTTACCCTCTCGCCGCATCCTATCCTTGATATGTCTGAGCTCCCAAATGCTCATGGAAGGCTGGCTCAGGTCGCGATAGGGAAGCTCATAGTATGTCTTGTCTTCTGGATGATAGAGATACAGCATCGAAATATCTCTAGGGTCGCGTCGAAGTTCAAACTTCCGCTTGTCCCCATCAAACAATATCTGTCCCAGAATGTCAGAATAGTAGTGGATGCCGTCAACACGTACGCCGTAGCGCTGAACGGTGCGTGTCATGACAGGTAGAAAATCGATCAGGAATGCTTTTTGATTGCTGGGCAAACGTGGGCGCCGGATAATTGAACGGGGATCATTTCCGCCAAAACCTTGTTCGAACTTTGCGGCAGGAGGCATGCCAATACCTTGGTGGAGCCTCTGATTGTAGACGTTAACAATAAACTCCAGCAGGTAACCTTCCAACTCCTTAAGAGTCATACACGCTCGTCCCTGGGAGTCGTATTCGTCTCTATGATGACTGCTCGAAAAAGTCGTCCCGGGAATATTGTGGGATCTATGGTTCAGCGTTTTGATGAAACGCTCAATCACAGCACCAAATTGCGGTGCTCCTTTAGGACGATAATCAAGGGAAATACCATGTTGATCGCAGCCTCGTTTGAAGGCTGCGCTATGGAAATCCGAGCCGTTATCGACGAAAATATTCTCCGGAAGTCCCTGCATTGACCAATTGCCAGAGATCTTATGTTCACGCAGCAGTTGCTCTTTCGGAAGGACAGCTTGTGTCAAGCAAAGGGCGGTAGATAGTGAACTTGGCGCTCCGAACGAAAGATAGAAGCCCATACAAGCGCGGCTGTATGAGTCGACTGCCGTCGTGATCCAGGCTCTATCAATTGCTTCGCGTTCTTTAGGATCAACAAGAGTAATATCGGTCGGGGTGTGGTCGATTTCGATTTGTTCAAGAGGACGAGTTGCCGTGGTTGCAGAACCCTTGTGTGGCTCAAAAAGCTGTTTCGCTTTCTTTTTAGAATAGCGATGTTCTGTCGCTATGAAAGCTGGGACGTCTGCAATTCGACGATAAATGGTAGGTTTTGAAGGAGGTGAGAGCTTGGCTTTGAAGCACCTTAACTCGACTTCTTCGACAACACGTGCCCGTATCGGACGCTCTTTTGTCAGATAAAGGTTTTTAATTACATCAGAGATAATTTTTTCGACGTCGGGATGGAGGCGTTGTTTGGTCTTGTTGCCTCTGTTAAGGCCAACCACAAGACTCGAAGTCTGATGATCCTTCCTGAAATTCTGTACCCAGCGATAAAACGTCGGGACACTGCAATTCAATTTAGCAGCAAAGTCTGCAGCCAGTTCTTTGGTCGGGTTGGCAATTTCAAGCCATCGTTCAATAACCCGCCGACGTTCGAGCGCGCTTTCCCAGCGCTCGTCATCAATTTTGTCGGGCTGAGTGTTTTGAAATGTCAAATCCTTAGCCTACCTAAAAACATAACGGTATCGAAACTATCATAAATAGATCGATAAATCAGCATCTAATCTACTCTTATAATCGGCAAAAAGCTGATGTGTCGCAAGCATCTTGAGAACTTCTGTGTGAACCTGTTCTGCAGAAAAATTGTGAAGAGCATCTGCGATTTTCCTGATTGTTGTAACTTTGTGCCGTCGAACAAATAGGTAAACAGCACGTTCTATCGGCGTCTCGGATTCCAGGAAACGGTAGGGTAGGAGTTCTCGAGTGCGTTCAAGTTCTGATGTTCGGATTTCTTTCTCGGTGAAGACGCTAAATGACCAGCCTTTGAACTCGGCCCATTGTTTTGCGTGCTTGAATTTTTGCAAAAGAGTTGGCTGATTTTTACCATTAAGGTCGGAAGTGTATTTGATTTCCACCAGCATGGTGTGCAGACCAGATTCCGGCTGCTCCAACTCATGACGATAACGCGTGATTAGAAAGTCGGGCGTGTAGGTTCGTTCTTTACCCAGGTCATCCAGATATCTGATGGTGACCGGCTGAGCTTCGATTGAAAAAACACCCCTTCTTCCGGTCATCAAGATAGCAAAATCGCGCTCCAGTGACGATTCGAAGGGTATTTGTGGTTGGTCAGGGGCTACTTTTAGCAGACCCGTTATTGATCGGTCGGTTGGCCGAATTTCCCGTGCGCCGCGTGTTTCGGCGGAGATGTCATTAAGGGTTTCAAAAAGACTTTCAGCAAGGCTGTAATTTTCGCCGAGTCTCATATTTTGTGTTTCAGTCTCATATTTAGTGAGCCAATCCACCCATAAGTCTTTGTTTTTTCTCATACCTGTAAGTCTCATATTTTATGTTTCTTTACAGGTGGCCATCGTGTTCGCCCTGGCGAGATTTCCTTAGCCCATCATGGCGTTCTGTTTTTGGATGAATTACCGGAATTTCAGCGCAATGTCCTTGATGCATTGCGTCAGCCACTTGAAACCGGGCAGGTATCGGTTGCGCGTGCCAATGCGCATGTAACCTATCCGGCGCGCGTGCAACTGGTGGCGGCAATGAATCCCTGCAGGTGCGGCTATTTGGGTGATAATGATCTGGCGTGCACGCGGGCACCGCGATGTGGCGAGGATTATCAGGCGCGGCTTTCCGGCCCGCTTCTGGATCGTTTTGATATCCAGATTGATGTTCCCGCAGTCACACCCGAAGAACTTGACCTTCCGGCGTCGGGCGAGACGACGCAGGTGGTGCGCAAACGGATTTTGGTGGCGCGCGAAACCCAGTCATTACGATATAAAAATGATAATATTTTGACCAATGCTGAAGCAGATGGCGAGGTCTTGCAAAAAGCAGCGGTTCTGGATGAGGATGGGCGTGCCTTGTTGCAGGATGCCACGCGTCAGATGAAGCTTTCAGCTCGCGGGTATCATCGTGTTTTGCGTGTTGCCCGCACGATTGCCGATTTGGCGGGCATGGATAACGTCAAGCGCGGGCATATCGCCGAAGCCCTTGGTTACCGGCATATGGCTTATCGGAGATGATCAGGCAACACGGGAAATCCGGTAAACGGACGATGGTGGTACATTGCGCATGATCGTTCCGATCCGGCTGGCGCGAAGGCCCATCCGATCAAGAATGGTGCTTGGAATCGGGCAGCGCGGGCCATAGGTGAACTGATAGAGGGCACCGGTAGGTCCAAGATAACGGAATGCACCATTCAAAACGCCCATCACTTGGCGGGGTCGCATGGAAAGCAATGGCAGGCCGCTGATGGCAGCACCCAGATCATTGGATGGATAAAGCGGGTTTAAGGTGATTCGGCTGGCATCCATATGCAGCACCCTGGCACGTGGATAACGATCTGAGAGCAATCGGGCAAATTCGGCCCCGGCTTCGACCAGGGTCAGATCGCCCTCATCAAGACCGCGCGCGATCAGGGCCCGTGTAAAAACACCGGTACCCGGACCAAGCTCAAGCACGGAGCCGGTTGCGGGGGAAATTTCGGATGTAATCAATTCTGCCAATGCCGAACTGGAGGGGGAAATGGCCGAAACCCGTTTGGGATCGGCCACCCAGGCCCGAAAAAACGGCAACAGGTCCGACATCGCATTTACTGCCTTTTGATCGAATTTCGATAATGACGTCAATCTCATCATCCTTCATGTCGCCAAAAGTGCAGGTTTGTGTTCATTTTGTGAGAACACGTGAAAAACCGGGATATCGCGATTAATGTGTGTTCCGACGCAGATCATCAATCAACTGTGCCTTGGCTGGATCAGTATGGAAACTTGAAGGGATGATCATCATTCCCTTGGTGCCATCGCGGGCTTCGATCATATAAAGGGTGGCATCATCCCCTGGATCGGTACCTGCATCGACACTGTTGCTGTGCACGATTTTCAGATCTGCCGGATCATAGACCGGGCCGCCCCCATCACAACGTAATACGCCATCTTCATAAACGAATTGATGCGAAAAGCCGTGGCGGATGGCATTTTCCTGCAGTTCTGCGAGATTCATGACTTGGCTCCTTGCTCGTTTTGATATCCGTGTTTCATAAACGCGCAAAGAGAATGACTGTTCCGTCAGGATTAAGGATTGCCCGATTTGCTCTCGCGTTGCTGACTTCGCAAATGGTCAATCAGTTCGGCTTTTTCATGTTCTGTGTAAAAACTGCTCGGTACGATCAGGGTGCCACGCGTACCGTCGCAGGCCTCGATCATATAAAGCGTCGCATCATCACCCGGATCGGTGCCGCTATCGACGGATCGACTGTCGATAATAGTCAGATCATTGGCGGAATAGCTTACTTCCTTGCCATCGCAGGTAACATGGTTTCCAGCCGCACTGAAATGATGGGTGAAGCCCTTAAGTGTGGCAATTTCCTGCAGTTCGGAGAGATTCATGGTGTAAGCTCCGTTTGCCGGTGTTTCGTGGGATTTCAATCATAGCATGATAAGGCTGAGAAATATTGCCATTACTATGACAGAAAACCTCAGATTTCCTTTTTCATGCCTTCGTGGCTGGCGACAAAGCCGAGCCGTTCGTAAAAGCGGTGCGCATCCTTTCGGCTTTTATCGGTTGTGAATTGCACAAGCGATGCACCAAGTAATTTCGAAATCGAAATGGATTCGGTAATCAGCTTTTTCCCCACATTCTGACCGCGACATTTTGACGACACCCGCACCCCTTCGATCTGCGCACGCAGACGGCCTTTGCGCGAAAGCCCGGCAATCAGGGTCAGTTGCAGACAGCCAACAATATCATCACCGCGACACGCCAGCAGGTATTTGTTGGGAAGGGCTTCGGTGCTTTGGCTTTGCATGGCATCGAACGCGGCATAATAGACATCAGGCAGCGGATCGCGCAGTTCTTCGCGGGTTTTGCCCTTTTCGTCATCGGCCAGAAGCGCAACGATGGCCGGGAGGTCTTCGTGGGTGGCGTAGCGGAAGGTAATATCGGTCATAAAGGCATCCTTGTTCGGGTCGAGGTGCCATCATGGGTTAAAATCAGGGGCTTGCCAATTTGCTCGGTGGAGTTTTTGCGAGTTTCTTGTCGCTGTTTTGGCAATAGGGCCATTCGTAGAACGGCAAAGGTGCCGTCCTCATGTTTGCAGGACGGCACCTTTGCGTAATCACCCTGTCGCGCGGGATCTGGGAAAAGCGGCAGGGCAATCAATTTAATGATCGGGATCAGGCAAGGCCGCCATTGGCGCGCAGCGTCTGTCCATTGACCCAATCGGAATCCGGCCCAGCCAGGAAGGAGACAACACCGGCGATATCTTCTGGCTGTCCGAGGCGTTCAAGTGGCGGCATTTTGGAAAACTGCGTAATCTGTTCGTCGGTCTTGCCGTTCAGGAACAGCTCGGTAGCAACCGGGCCGGGGGCTACGGCATTGACCGTGATATTGCGGCCGCGCAGTTCCTTGGCATAAACACCTGTCATGGCTTCAACCGCCGCCTTGGTTGCATTGTAGACCGCATAACCCGGCAATTTCAGATGAAGGGCCGTGGTTGAAAAGTTGATTACCCGACCGTTATTGCGCAGGCGTTTGGCCCCCTCGCGCAGCATGTTGAAGGTACCGCGTACATTGGTATCCATCATCGAGTCATAGACCGCGTCACTCATTTCCGAGATCGGCTGTGTGGTCATGACGCCAGCATTATTGACGATGACATCAACCCCGCCAAAACGGGTTTCGGCGTGATCGAACATCTGTTTGACGGCATCGGCATCGGTGATATCGGCCTTGATTGCCATCGCCTGATGGCCGCTTGTTGTCAGTTCGTCGACAAGGGCGTTTGCGCTGTTGGCACTGTTGGCATAGTTGATAACAACGGCAAAGCCATTCTGTGCCAAGCGTTTGGCAAGGGCCACACCAATGCCACGTGCGGCACCGGTGATAATGGCGGTTCTGGTTTCATTTGCATTTGTCATGTCGGTTTTCCTGCCTGGTGATGAACCAATTTCGATGGGCGGAGTATGAACCGGATGACATTTGGGATAATTACCCCATAATCGACAATACTGTTCGATAAATCATAACAATTTGAAATGCGATGGACCGGTTTGAGGAAATGCGCAACTTCGTTCGAATTGTCGAGCGCAGAAGCTTTACCAAAGCAGCGACGGATCTTCAGATACCACGCGCCACGATGACCAACGCCATTCAGCGCCTTGAAGAACGGTTGGGTACTCGGCTTCTGAATCGCACCACCCGGCAGGTTCGACCAACTCTGGACGGCGAAGCTTATTACAAGCGCTGTATCCGGATACTGGGCGAGCTGGAGGAAGCCGACGGCCTTTTTCGGCCTTGTGCGCCCAAGGGGCTTTTGCGCGTCAATCTTCAGGGGACACTGGCCCGGATGTTTGTCATTCCGGCCCTGCCGGGCTTTATGGATGAATATCCTGATATCACGCTTGTGGTGGCGGATGGTGATCGGTATGTCGATCTGGTTCATGAGGGATATGATTGCGTTTTGCGCAGTGGGGAACTGGTCGATTCATCCATGATCAGCCGTCGTTTGGCAACAATGCCCGAGGTGACGGTTGCAAGTCCCGGCTATCTTGAAAAATATGGCATGCCCGAGCGGATCGAGGATTTTGAACGCCAGGGACACCGGGTTGTTTCCTTCCTTTCCGGTGCGGATGCCAAGTCGATGCCGATTGATTTCACGATTGACGGTCTTGTGCGGCAGGTGGAGATTCCTGCCAATATTTCCGTGACCGGGGCGGATTTATATATCGCGGCGGCTATTGCCGGGCTTGGGATCATTCAGGTCCCGTATTACCGCGCGGTGGCCGATCTGAAGGCTGGTCGGCTGGTCGAAATCCTGCCGCAATATCCGCCGGAATCGATGCCTGTATCGGTGCTGTATCCACATAACAGGCAACTTTCACCGCGCGTTCGGGTATTTACCGACTGGCTGGGGCAGCTTTTTGCCAATGGGATCGAAGGACTGATGGCAAGCTGATTGCGGTTCGAGGTGACTAACGTTGGCAGGCAGAATGGACTGGCATAGCCAACCATTCTGCTCCTTTACCAACGATGCGGCTTAATATCCTGTTTTACGATCAACAAGGCCGCGCGGGGTTTCGCCGCGTGAGATGCGATCAATATTTTCGGCGATCTGATCGACCGATTCCTCAATCCGTGTCGCGGCCGCGATATGCGGCGTGATGCGGATTTTCGAATGATCCCAGAACGGGTGGCTTTCGGGTAGCGGTTCGGTTACCGCCACATCAAGGAACGCCCCGCGCAGATGCCCGGTATCGATCAGGCGCAGAAGATCCGCCTCCACAATCATCGCACCGCGCGCGGCATTGATCACTGCGGCATTTTTTGGCAATTGGGACAGAGTGTTTCCGTTCAAAACGCCCTCGGTTTCGGCGGTACGCGGCAACATGCAAACCAGGATGTCGGATTGTCCAAGGAACTCGTTGAGGGTTTCGGCCCCGGCATAGGTGGTGATGCCATCAATCGCCTTCATCGTGCGGCTCCAGCCGGATACGGCAAAGCCAAGCTGGGTCAGGGCGGTGGCGACCGCCGCACCAAGTGCACCCAGCCCCATCACCCCGACCCGGCATTTCGAAATACGTGCGACATCGTGCTGGGTCCAATCGGCCTTGGCCTGCTGACGGGCATAAATATCGAAATCGCGCATGAAATGCAGCGCGGCATACAGATGATATTGCACCATCTGATCGGCCATACCGGCATCTTCAAGGCGAATGACTGGCACTTCTGTCGGAAGGCTGGGCGCTGAAAGTACATGATCAACACCCGCGCCAAGTGAGAAGATCGCCTGAAGTCCCGTCAGGCTTTTAAGCAATCCCTGCGGCTGTTTCCACAACAAGGCAAAATCAATCGTTTTGGGATCGTAATTTTCACATTGTGTGACGATATTTGCATCCTGCAGGCGGGCGACCATGGCCTCTTTCCAGCGATCATCCTCGCCCGCCGCCGCAATCAGGATGCTGGGGGTTTTGCGGGTAGCATTGGCGGAACTGGCGGCGGACATGGGCAATTCTCCTGACGGACGGATGATGTGGATCGACGATTTAGGGATGTCGCGGATACCGATCAGAACCGGCATCGCTCATATTACCTGATCATATAACGCATTGCAGGGCAAAGCGTTCCGCGACATCAAAGCCAAAGTCTGATCATCTCTGCCTGAAATGCCAATTAATGCGCAAAAATCATCGCCGGATCGCGGAATGTCTTGAATTCCAGACCATTGCCGGCCGGGTCTTCCACAAAGAAAGTTCCCTGTTCGCCCGGTTCATCTTTAAAGCGGATTTTCGGCTCCAGCAGGAATTTAACCCCCGCTTCTTTCAGGCGATCTGCCAGATCATGCCATTTATCCCATTCCAGAACCGCGCCAAAATGCGGGATTGGCACCGCATCACCATCCACATTCCCCGCGCCGGCATTTTGTCCTGCTTCGGGGCGAACATGGGCAGAAAGCTGATGACCAAAGAAATCAAAATCAATCCATGCCTCGGTCGAACGACCTTCGTCACAGCCAAGGATATCGATATAAAACGCGCGTGTATCGGCAATCGATTTAATCGGAAATGCCAGATGGAACGGGGGCAGTGACATGTGAACCTCGTAACGTTAAGGAAATTGCTGCGGCCTAGGCCTTTGGTTTTCGAAGATAAATGCTGTGCAACAAATGGTCTTTCTTCGGGCCAGTTATTTTTATTTTAGTTTCGAAATGATTTTCATCATGCCAGATCATGCAATGATGATAAAAATCATCACCACAGGGATGAATGTCTCGTGCACAAAGCACATCGGCAGCATTCTCTCCAAATTGCAGCAGGACATAGCGATTGCCAAAGCTTAACGGATCGCGAAACAGAAGCTCAATCCCGGGCAGGTCTTCATGCAGAACGAAGTCGTATTCGCGGTAACCGTCAAAGCGTTTGCCATCCCCGCGCTCAAGAACTCCTTCCTCCCGATAGCGTATAATTCCGGTCTTTTCAGGCTCTATCAGACGAAAAGTCACATCGCCTTTGAACTTTCCTGTGGGACCAATATCTCGCACAAGCGTCCAGTCACCCGGAAGGCTTTGGAAAATCATAGCGGCGGACGAGATATCTCGGATCATGACATTCCGGTAAATCAAAAAGGCAGGGACGCCATAGCCGCCCTGCCCCGAATTCTAGTCTTGCAGGCGTTAACCTTAGTCTTTTGGCAACATCAGGCCCAGCTTTTTGCCGCCGATGATATGGACATGAAGATGCGGGACGTCCTGGCGGCCATGGTCGCGGGTATTGGCGATCAGGCGATAACCGTCCTCGACAACGCCTGCCGCGGCGGTGATTTTGCCGATTGCGCGTGTATAGGCGATAACTTCTGCGTCCGATGCATTGGCTGCAAAGTCGTCATAGCTGGTATAGGCACCCTTCGGGATCACAAGGATATGGGTCGGGGCCTGCGGGGCGATGTCGTGAAAGGCAAGGACGTGATCGTCCTCAAAAACCTTGTTGCACGGGATTTCGCCACGAAGAATTTTGGCAAAGATGTTTTGCGGATCATAGGCAGAGACGGCCATGGGGATGCTCCTGATCTTGACGGGATATGACCCTATTTATCGGTGCGGGATGCCTTTTCGGCAATACCGGAAATACCCTGGCGTTCGGCCAGTATGTTCCATACATCTTCCGGTTTTACCCCCTGATCGGCCCAAAGAACAGTCAGATGATAGAGCAGGTCGGCACTTTCGGATGCCACTTTTTCCGGGGTTTCGGCAAGGGCCGCGATCACGGTTTCAACGCCTTCTTCGCCAACTTTCTGGGCGATTTTTGCCGTGCCCTTGGCAAAAAGTCTGGCGGTGTAGCTCGTTTCTGGATCGGCACCCTTGCGGGCGGCAATCACAGTGTAAAGCTGATCAAGGATATGTTTATCAGTCATAATCACCCCTCGCGGACCGGGATGCCGGCGGCTTTCATGTGGTCCTTGACCTCGCGGATACGATAGGTCCCGAAATGGAAGATCGAGGCAGCCAGAACCGCCGAGGCATGGCCTTCGGTCACACCTTCGACCATATGGTCCAGCGTCCCGACACCGCCCGATGCAATCACCGGCACATGTACGGCATCCGCAATTGATCGCGTCAGCGGCAGGTTAAAGCCCGACTTGGTGCCATCGCGATCCATCGAGGTGACCAGGAGTTCCCCGGCGCCATATTCCGTCATTTGTTTTGCAAACGAAACGGCGTCAATCCCGGTTGGTTTGCGACCACCGTGGGTAAAGATTTCAAACTTGTCCGGGCCGGTCGATTTGGCGTCAATCGAAACCACAATACATTGTGATCCGAACTTGCGTGCCGCTTCGCGCACGAAATCGGGGTTATTGACCGCGGCCGTATTGATCGAAACCTTGTCGGCACCTGCCAAAAGCAGTTTGCGAATATCTTCAAGCGAACGCACGCCGCCACCGACTGTGACGGGCATAAAGCATGCCTCGGCGGTGCGGGCAACAACGTCGAAAATGGTATCGCGATTGTCGCTTGATGCGGTGATATCAAGGAAACAAAGCTCGTCTGCGCCTTCGGCGTCATAGATACGTGCTTGTTCCACTGGATCGCCGGCATCAATCAGATCAACGAAATTGACTCCCTTGACGACGCGACCGTCCTTGACGTCGAGACAGGGAATGACACGGGTTTTCAGCATGGTCGGTTTCCTGTTTGGGTCCGCTTAGGACAATGCCCTGATAGCTTCTGCCAGATCAATCCGGCCATCGTAAAGTGCGCGTCCGGAAATCGCGCCGTCAATCCCGGCATCGGTATGTTTGGCAACTGCAATCAGATCATCCAGCGATGAAACCCCGCCCGATACGATTACCGGGGTCGAAATCGCGCTGGCAAGGGCTACCGTGCTTTCGATATTCGGGCCGCCCATTGCACCATCGCGGTCAATATCGGTAAAGATGATTGCGGTGACACCGCAATCCTCGAATTTCTGAGCGAGCTCAAGCGCGGTGACTTCGGATGTTTCGGCCCAACCTTCAACCGCGACATAGCCATCGCGGGCGTCAATGCCAACCGCAATACGACCCGGCCATTTTGCACAGGCTTCTTTGACAAAATCTGGATTACGCAGGGCGACAGTGCCAAGGATCACACGGGTGATGCCCTTGTTAAGCCAGTAATCAACCGTTTCCATCGTGCGGATACCGCCGCCAAGCTGGGTTTTGGCCTTGCCTGCGACTGCGGCAAGGATGCGGTCAACCGCGGCTCCATTGACCGGTTCACCGGCAAAAGCACCGTTCAGATCGACGATATGGACCCAATGACAGCCGGCAGCGACAAATTCACCGGCCTGTGCACCCGGATCGTTGTTGAATACGGTGGCCTTGTCCATATCACCGCGCAGCAGGCGAACGCATGCACCATCTTTAAGGTCGATTGCCGGATAGAGATTCACTGGTCAGTGTCCTGTATTTTCTTGGTGTAGTAGTAACCTTCGACCATTTTACCGTTGACCATTGCGTAATAGGGATTGATGCCCCAACGGACATAACCCAGCCCGTTATAAAGTGCGATGGCAGCAGTCTGGGTTTCACGAAGATCAAGTTTCAAAACCGAATAACCGCGTTCGCGCGCATAAAATTCGATGCTGCGCACGATGGCCTTGCCATTCCCGCGCCCGCGCGCCCACGGTGCCACGAAATGGCCGGTGATCTGGGCCGAATGCCGTTGTGCTTCAAGGTTGGACGGCGTTTCAAGCAACTGGGCGGCCCCGGAAATCACGCCGTCAACGCGCGATACAAACAGATGACGCCCCGGCATCAGCAAAACGCCGCGCCAGTATTTTTCCATATCCGGACGATCCGGCGGGGTCAGCCAGCCAAAACCTCCGCCTTCGACGATTGCCTGGGTACAGGCATCAACGATGTCGGAAAGGTCGCCCGCGCTCAGTTCCGTAACGCGTTCGGCGGTAACACCGGGTTCGATCGTATTGCTCGGTGCGGTCATGGTTTCCATCCCAGGAAGTTACCAATGATGGTAAGTCCCGTTTTCTGGCTTTTTTCCGGATGGAACTGGGTACCGATCATGTTGTCGCGCCCGATCATCGCCGTAAGCGCGCCACCATAATCGACCGATACCAGCCGTTCATCCGGATTTTGAACATGCATGTGATAACTGTGCACGAAATAGGCATGATCGCCATCCGATACACCCGACAACACGGAATGCGATTTGCCAGACAGATCAAGGACCAGCTCGTTCCAGCCCATATGCGGGATTTTAAGCGACGGGTCTGCGGGTTCAATTGCAACCACTTCGCCCTTGATCCAGTCAAGACCCGGGGTGTCGGCAAATTCGCGACCAACCGTCGACATCAACTGCATGCCGACACAAATGCCAAAGAATGGCTTACCACCTTTGATGACCTGCTCGTTCAGAACTTCGACCATGCCGGTAACGGCATCAAGGCCGGCACGGCAATCGGCATAGGCACCAACACCGGGCAGGACGATATGGCTGGCATTGCGGACCTTTTCCGGATCATCGGTGACAATGATATCGGCGGAAATGCCGGTTTCGCGGGCCGCGCGTTCAAACGCCTTGGCAGCAGAACGCAGGTTGCCTGAACCGTAATCGATAATCGCAACACTCATGGGTAGGGGGTGCTCCCGGATAAGGGGGTGGGCGCAACATTTTGCAGGGTATCGTGAACAGCGCGTCCGCCACGCAGGCGATCAAAGAAACGATGTTCGGCTGCATTTTCGTTGGGGCCTGCGACAATTTCGACAAGCTTCCAGCCACCGGCCGCGAGCTTTTTGCGCCGCAAGTCATTGGCAATCAGGCCAAAACCGATGCCGGTCGCAAGGGCGAGGGCAAAATCCATTTCCGGACCGCCATCGAATAGATAGATCACAAGATTGCAAATCAGCGATACGCCGATCAGACCAAAAAAAGCGGCCCACAAACGATGATAAAGCGCCCAGATGCCGCTAAAAATAAAGGCCCAGAAATTAAAGCCTTCGCGGATCAGGATCGCATTTTCCATCGGATTGGCATCGCCGGGATGGGTATGGACTGTGTAAACCTTCATCGAAAACCGACTTCCTGTTCCAGGTGATGCATCACCCGGTCATTCGGATCATACTAGGGGCATCTGGCGGGTTAAAGCGACCCGCCGAGAACACCCTTGGTCGAGGGAATGGCATCGGATTTGCGCGGATCGATCTCGATCGCGGCGCGCAGGGATCGTGCCAGCGCCTTAAAGGCACTTTCGACGATATGATGGTTGTTATCGCCATACAGATTTTCAACATGCAGCGTCAGGCCAGCAGCCTGTGCAAAGCCCTGGAACCATTCGCGGAACAGTTCGGTGTCCATATCCCCGACCTTGTCGCGAGTAAACTCGACATTCCAGATCAGATAAGGACGGTTTGAGCAATCCAGCGCCACACGTGTCAGTGCCTCGTCCATCGGAAGCAAGCAACTGCCGTAACGATTGATGCCCTTTTTATCGCCCAGTGCTTGCGAAAACGCCTGACCGATTGCGATGCCTGTATCTTCGGTGGTGTGATGGAAATCGATATGCAGGTCGCCCTTGGCCCGGACTTTAAGGTCCATCAGGCTGTGGCGTGAAAGCTGTTCGAGCATGTGATCAAGGAAGCCAATCCCAGTCTCGACATCGTATATGCCGGTCCCGTCAAGATTAAGCTCGACCGTGATCTGTGTTTCGTTGGTATTGCGCTCTACGCGGGCCTTGCGCATGCAAAGCTCCTTTCCTGCAGGTATCAATGCATCTGTTGGGTCGTATTTAGCAATAACAGCAGCGAAAAGCCAGTTTAACCGGCTAAGTATTGGCCACAAAACGTAACCGGTATTTGTCATTGTTAAACTGTCCGGTTTGATGGCTTAGACAAAGTCGAACTTGTCGACGTCAAACAGGCCCTTGTCCGTCATTTTCAGGTGCGGGATTACCGGCAAGGCTAGGAAAGCGACCTGCAGGAACGGTTCTGGCAGGATGCAACCAAGATCCTTGGCGGCAGCGCGTAGCGTGATCAGATCCTTCTCGACCACCTCAAACGGTTCCGTACTCATCAGTCCGGCAACGGGTAACGCCAGTTCGGCCGTGATCCTGCCACCATCTGCAACGGCAAAGCCGCCACCCAGTTCAATCAGTCGATTGACCGCGGCGGCCATGTCGGCGTCATTGGCACCGACCACAGTGATATTGTGGCTGTCATGCCCGACCGAAGATGCAATTGCACCGCGTTTCAAACCAAAACCACGGACGAAACTGCGCCCAATATTGCCGTTCTTGCCGTGGCGTTCGACAACGGCCACCTTGATCACATCCTTTTCAAGATCGGGTTTGAGGCCGTTATCGCCAATTTCAAGGGTGGCTTCATCCCGGAAGGTCAGGATCAGGCCCGGTTTGACGCGTATCACAGGCGTTTGGTTCTGACCCGGTTTGGGTTCGGCCATGAATGCCTCGGCGGTGACCGGTTTGGCCTTCATCGAGGTCAAGCCAATTGGCGCAACGGTTTCGCGGGCGTCAAACAGACCGTTGGTGACCAGACGGCCACCGGCAATCACATCGCTGACCGCGCAGGTTTCCAAATCATCAAGTATGGCTATATCGGCCCGCCAACCAGGCCCGATCAGTCCGCGGTCACGCAAGCCGAAAATGCGGGCCGCTGAATGCGATGCAGCGCGATAGACATGATGGATAGGGCAATTACGTGCTTTTAAATGACCAATTAATCGTTCAATAAGACTATCAAGGTGACCCTCTTCACCAATATCAAGCGGATTGCGGTCATCTGTGCATAGCGCAACGAAGCTTGACGTATTTTCATCCAGAATTTCGGCCAGCGCCTCAAGATCCTTGGAAACAGATCCTTCGCGGATCAGGATCGCCATGCCCTTGGCAAGCTTTTCGCGTGCTTCGGCGGCTGATGTTGCCTCGTGATCGGTGCGGATGCCCGCGGCCATATAGCCGTTCAGTGCCGTACCCTGTACCAACGGGGCGTGACCATCGATATGGCCGTCCTGAAAGGCTTCAAGTTTTGCCATGATGCCGGTATCAAGGTTCAGAACACCCGGATAATTCATCATTTCGGCCAGCCCGACGACCTTGGGATGGTTTCGGAATGGCAGAAGATCATCGATTTCAAGCTGCGCACCCGATGTTTCAAACCCGGTTGCCGGAACGCACGATGACAGATTAACGCGGATATCCATCACGGACCGTTCGGCGCAATCCAGGAAGTATCTGATCCCGTCCGCTCCCAGCACATTGGCAATTTCATGTGGGTCACACAGGACCGTGGTCACACCGTGCGGCAAGACGCAGCGATCAAATTCAAACGGCGTGACAAGCGAGCTTTCGATATGCAGGTGCGTGTCGATAAAGCCCGGGACGGCGAATTTACCGGCACAGTCAATTTCGCGGTCGCCCTCGTATGTGGCATGCGTACCAACAATCCGGTCACCCACAATGGCAATATCGGTTTCAGTTACCTTACCGGTGATGACATCAAGCAATCCGATATTGCGCAGGACCAGATCGGCCTTGATCCTGCCCTGACCGGCCAGAATGCATTTGCCAAGATGGGTTTGCGCAAGGTCAGGATTGCTCATGATCATTTTCCTTCGTTCTTTGAAATTCTTTTATGGTCCAAGGGTAAAGCATGTGGCGGTGATACGTCCTGAATTTTTTCTGTTCCGTCGCATTGAAACAGTGTTTGTGATCCGGGGATGGTGGTTCGCGGGGCTTGGCCCTTGACCGGGCGGTTGTGCGTGCTAACTCTTGATCGAACGCATTGGATGAAAATCTAGGGATTATTTATGAGCGAAAAATCGCAGCCGAGCTGGCATGGCACGACGATCCTGTCGGTGCGCAAGGGCAATGAAGTGGTGGTTGCCGGTGACGGTCAGGTTTCTTTGGGCCAGACCGTGATCAAGGGTAACGCCCGCAAGGTGCGCCGCATCGGCCAGAAAGGCGAGATCATCGTCGGATTTGCCGGGGCGACGGCGGATGCCTTTACCCTTTTGGAACGTCTTGAAGCCAAGCTGGATCGTCATCCAGGCCAGACCATGCGCGCCTGTGTCGAACTGGCCAAGGACTGGCGCACGGATCGCTATCTGCGCAAGCTTGAAGCAATGATGGCCGTGGCCGACAAGGATGTTTCGCTGGTCCTGACCGGAATGGGCGATGTTCTTGAACCGGAAGACGGCATTATCGCCATCGGATCGGGCGGGAATTATGCACTTGCCGCGGCGCGGGCCCTGATTGATCTGGACCTGAGTGCCGAGGAAATTGCCCGCAAAGCCATGGCGATTGCCGGTGATATCTGTGTTTATACCAATGACAGCGTTACGCTGGAAAAGATCGAGGATGCGAAATAAGGGTGCCGTTTAGGGCCTGACATCGCATTTCCGTCGCAAGAACTAACGGATAAATTTAATGACCCAACATTTCAGCCCGCGCGAGATCGTATCCGAGCTCGATCGCCATATCATCGGTCAGAAAGATGCCAAGCGGGCGGTCGCCATTGCCTTGCGCAACCGTTGGCGCCGCCAGCAGCTTGACGACACGATGCGCAATGAAGTGCTACCCAAAAACATTCTGATGATCGGCCCGACCGGTGTTGGCAAAACCGAAATCGCCCGGCGTCTTGCCAAACTGGCAGAGGCCCCGTTCATCAAGATCGAAGCCACCAAATTCACCGAAGTTGGTTATGTCGGTCGTGATGTTGAACAGATCGTTCGTGACCTTCTGGAAGTGTCGCTGGACCTGACGCGTGAAAGCATGCGCAAGAAAGTCCGTGCCAAGGCCGAAATGCAGGCCGAGGAACGCATTCTTGATGGTCTGGTTGGTGAAAATGCCTCGGCTGATACCCGTCAGAAATTCCGCAAGATGCTGCGAGAAGGCGAATTGCAGGACAAGGAAATTGAAATCCCTGTTCAGGAAAACAGTTCTTCTTCGATGCCGACCATCGATATTCCCGGCATGCCGGGCGCACAGATGGGGATGCTGAACCTGTCGGACGTGTTCGGCAAGGCATTTGGCGGTCAGACCAAACCAAAACGCATGACCGTCGAGGAAGCGTTTGAGCGTCTGATAGACGAGGAAGGCGACAAGCTTCTGGATATGGACAAGGTCACCGCAGAGGCCATCGAAAACGTTGAACAGAATGGTATCGTGTTCCTTGACGAGATCGATAAGATCACCGCGCGTTCCGAGCGTGGCGGTGATGTATCGCGCGAAGGTGTGCAGCGCGATTTACTGCCGTTGATCGAAGGGACAAGTGTCTCGACCAAACATGGTACGGTCAAAACCGACCATATCCTGTTTATCTGTTCGGGGGCATTCCATCTTTCAAAGCCATCGGACCTGCTGCCGGAATTGCAGGGCCGTTTGCCAATCCGGGTCGAGTTGAAAGCCCTGACCGAGGAAGATTTCCGCCGTATTCTGCTGGAACCGGAAGCATCCCTGATCAAGCAGTATGTCGCACTGCTGAAAACCGAGGATGTTACGCTGGAATTCGCCGACGATGCAGTTGATGAACTTGCCCGTATTTCGGCCAGCGTCAATGAAACGGTGGAAAATATCGGCGCACGTCGACTGCATACGGTGTTGGAAAAGCTTTTGGATGACATCAGCTTTACCGCAACTGACCGCGGCGGTGAAACGATTAAGATTGATGCGAATTACGTCCGCGAGCAGGTCGATGGCCTTGCCAAGGATGCGGATCTTTCGAAGTTTATTTTGTAATCGAGATGTTCGATTAGGGCAGATACGCAAAGGGCTAGCACGATGTTGCTAGCCCTTTTACTTTAACCCTGCGCGGTTTGATCTTGGACTATAATTAGGGCATGTATATTGAATGGGTACGGTCATGTCATATGACATTGTTTATCTGGCAGACAGACCTGATTGCGTTGATGCCTGTGCGGCTTGGGCATATGGGCGTTGGGGCGTGCAAAAGACTAAGAGTAGTCTTGAAAATGCCAGGGCTTACTTTGCTCAATGCAGTCAGAAGGACGGTCTTCCGATGACTCTTCTGGCGATCAACCGCGATACCAACCTGCCGATCGGGATGATTAGCCTTTGGCCGCAGGATGGGCAGAAATGGCCGGATAAAACCCCATGGATTGCTGCAGTCTATACGCTTTACCGCTATCGCGGGATGCGCATTGCAACAACGCTTGTCGAGCGTATCCTGCAAGAAGCAAAACGTTTTGACTTCGATATTGTTTATCTTCAGGCCGGAAGTGCTGCCGGGATGTATCGAAAATTGGGATTTCGCGAAATTGAACGCAGAGATGCGAGTACTGCTGCCGCCGGTCATGAAATCCTGTTCTGCAAGGATATGTGATTGTTGCCCAAAGCGGTTCAGGCGGTATGGAGTTTGCGGATATTATCGCTGGCCTTGGCGGGCAGATAGACGGTGAATACCGAACCAACCCCCTGTTCGCTGTCGATGATCATGGTGCCACGGTGGCGTTGCACCAGATGTTTGACGATAGCGAGACCAAGACCGGTGCCACCAACGGCACGCGACCGTGCCGTATCGACCCTGTAAAACCGTTCAGTCAGGCGTGGCAGATGTTCGCGTGCGATTCCGTCGGAATGATCCCGGACGGCAACGGCCAGAACACGGTCATGCCGGTAACGGGCCAATGCACCCGGGGTGTTTTTGGCCAGTGTGATCGATACATCAATACTGGTTTTGGGATGTCCGTATTTGATGGCGTTTTCGACCAGATTGACAAAAACCTGGGTCATTTCCTTTTCCTCGCCAACAATTTCGGTGTTGTCGAGGTCGCAGGAAATCCTGATTTCCATGCCCTTGGCTTCGGCCTTCATCGCCAGTGTCTGGGCGACTTTGTCGATGATCTTGCCGATATCGCAATCATCAGATGGCGGTGTATGTTCGTTCAGCTCGATCCTTGCAAGTGACAGCAAATCTTCGATCAGGTGCTGCATACGCTGGCCCTGATCACGCATGACCGGCAGGAACTGGTGCAACGCATCGGGATCGTCCTTTGCCGGGCCTTCAAGCGTTTCGATAAAGCCCAGCAACACCGAAAGCGGGGTGCGTAGTTCATGCCCGGCATCGGTCGCGAAATCGGCGCGCATCTGTTCAAGTTTGCGAAGCTCTGTCAGGTCCGAGAAGGACAGAACAAAGTTCCGGTCCCCGGTTGCGGCTGGCAGGCGCGCGGTCAGAACATCGAAATGACGATGGGCGTCGCTTGCCAGAACGAATTCGGCATGTTTCATCTGTTCGCGTTCGCCCGCGACATCATCAAAGGCATCAAGCAGGATCGGATCGCGGATATATCGTGTCAGATCGCGACCGGTTTCCAGATTGTGGAACAGGCCGCGTGCGGCCTGGTTAAAACCGGTCACAACGCGTTGCCGGTTGACCATTACAACCGGGTTCGGCAGGTGATCAAGGATTTCGGCATCGGTGCTGGTCTGGGCTTCAAGATGGGCGATGCGTTCGCGAAATGCGTTGGTGATCTGGGTATAAAGGGACGACAGCTCGGACGCCGCACCGAAAAAAAGATGCTGTGGCGGGGTGCCGCGGAACTTGTCACGCAATGCGGTAGCGTAACGCGCAACACGGCGCAGATCATCGAAATAGATACGTAAAACCCCGGCGACACCGACCCACGCCAAGACCGCACACAGAATCGCTGTGCCCCAGCCAAGCAATTCCATCGATGCCAGTACGATAAAGATCGCAGCATTCGGGAATGCAACCGCAAATGCGGTCATTAACAACTGGCGAAAGCCCAACGGATGCTCCTGATGTCGGGTACCCCAGAGGGTACGCATTAACGCATGCAAAAAATTTCGACTAAAATGATTATGCGCCGGTAAAGATCAAATAAAAGTTAGATGACAGTTTTCAAGTATCGGAAAAGCTTGAAAAAATACGTCGTCCGAACCCTGATCATACAGGTGTATAATCCGATTTTGCCAAAAAATCTGCGAATGCGCCAGCGCGGCCATCTCGCGTCGGTTTCGACTTCAGATAGAAATCAGATAATTTCGGCACCTTCGTCAAACGCAAGGCGAGGGCTGCGATCAAACAGTTTTGAGGGGTCGCCATAGCCGATATTGATCAGGAAATTGCTTTTGACCGACGTGCCCGCGAAGAATTCCCCATCAACCTTGGCATTGTCAAAGCCTGACATCGGGCCGCAATCAAGTCCAAGGGCACGTAACGCCAGAATGAAGTAGGCTGCCTGTAATGTTCCGTTACGAAACGCGGTGGTGGCAATCAGGTCATCATTGCCTGAAAACCACGATTTTGCATCTGTATGCGGGAACAGTTTCGGTAATTTTTCATGGAATTCCATGTCATAGGCAATGATGGCTGTGACCGGAGCTGCCAGGGTTTTTTCCCGATTTCCTTCGGAAAGTGCCGGTTCCAGACGTTGCTTGGCGTCCTGTGATTTAACAAACTTGATGCGCATCGGTTCGCAGTTGGCGCTGGTCGGGCCCATAACCGTAAGGTCCCACGCCTTTTTCAGAAGCGCTGTGTCGACATCGCGATCCTGCCAGCCATTGTGGGTTCGAGCTTCATTGAAAAGAATGTCGAGTGCGTCTGAATCCAGCATGCGAATCTCCCTTAATACTGCGGTTGAATTGAGTGCCTTTCAGGTAGGTTGCAGTGAACTATACACAAGCCGAGTGACGAAATTGTGGAAAAACAATTGGTTCGCTGGTAGGTTCACAAAAAACATAATTACCGGAAACCATAAAATGAAGACTGTGGTTTTGGGGGCTGCAGTGACCAATGAGTGGGGTCGCAAAAAGATGGATGTGGCAATGCAAGCACAGACCAATGGGCAGCAAACTTCTGATGCTGTTGCGCGCGCCAAACGCGCAAACATGTTTCGTTGCATGGTATTCGGCACGGCCTTTGCGGTCGGTCTGACATTTGGTGTCTCGCCGGGCATGGCTCAGAATGCCGATACAAGCGGTACTGCAACGGAAATCCAACCTCCTGCTGCTGATGTGTTGCAGTCTGATAATCGCCAAAGCAACAATGATGCCTCCAGGGACGTACAGGCACCATCGGGTGATGCGACGTCGGCCGTTGTGTTTATGTATCATCGGTTCGCGGAAACCGATTTCCCGTCGACCAATATTCGTGGTCCGCAGTTCGAAGCCCATATCCGCGAACTGACAAGTGGCAAATATACGGTCATGGGCATCCCGGAAATCATTGATGCCATGCAAAATGGCAAAGGACTTCCTGATTATGCCGTCGGTATTACGGTCGATGACGCCTACCGTTCGGTTTATGACGTTGCGTGGCCAGCCTTTAAAAAGCACAATATCCCGATGACGGTATTCGTCGCGACCGAGCAGGTTGATGCCGGGTACGAGAACTACATGACCTGGGATATGTTGCGCGTACTGGTCAAGGACGGGGTAACCATTGGCGGCCACAGCCAGCATCATTCGCACTTGCCAAGCTTGCCAATCGAGGAAGTGAAGGCCGAACTTGCGCATTCGGCGCAGCGTTTCAAGGAAGAACTGGGCTTTGTCCCGGACATCTTTGCATATCCGTATGGCGAGGCCAGCGACGAAGTTGTCGCAGCGGTCAAGGAAGCCGGTTATAAGGCGGCATTTGGCCAGCAAAGCGGCGCGATGAGTACGGAATCGGATATGATGTATTTGCCGCGCTTTGCCATGAACGAGAATTACGGCGAAATGGACCGCTTTATTCTGGCGGCAAATTCCCTGCCGTTATCGGTCAGCGATGTGACACCGCCAAATTACACGCTTGAACGTAATCCGCCAGCATTCGGCTTCACCCTTAAGCAGAAGGCAGCCCACATAGCCTGTTACCCTTCCGAGGGCGAACCGACCATGAATCGGCTGGGCGATGAGCGGGTTGAAATCCGTCTGGATGCCCCGGTTTCATCGGGGCGGTGGCGGATCAACTGTACTTCGATGGGGCCGAATGGACGGTGGCGCTGGTTTGGAATGCTTTATACCGTTCCCTGATAAATCATTGAGAATGAACAATGAAATGGCGCCATGGGTTTTACGAACCTGTGGCGTTTTTTCTGATCACTTTGGACGCTTGCGCGCAATCAACGGAGAAGGTAGGTTAATCACACTTCTTCAACGTAAATAGCTGGTAACCACAGTGCAGGCAGGAAAAAATATCCTTCTGATCATCTCGGGCGGCATTGCCGCCTATAAGGTTCTTGAGGTGATCCGGCGGTTGCGTGACCGGGATATCAATATACGCGCGATCCTGACCAAAGGCGGTGCAGAGTTCGTTACACCGCTGTCGGTGGCGGCCCTGACCGAGAACAAGGTTTATCAGGATCTTTTTTCTCTGACCGATGAGGCCGAAATGGGCCATATCCGCCTGTCGCGTGAGGCCGACCTTGTTCTGGTCGCTCCGGCAAGTGCCGATATCCTTGCGAAAATGTCCACCGGACAGGCGGGTGATCTTGCAACGACGGCCCTGTTGGCTACCAACAAGCCGGTGATGGTCGTTCCGGCGATGAATGTCGAAATGTGGAACCATGCGGCGACACAGGCAAATATCGCGACCCTTGAAGGGCGTGGCGTGATGTGTGTCGGGCCGGCGGCGGGTGATCTGGCTTGTGGTGAAACCGGATCGGGTCGTTTGGCAGAACCTGCTGAAATCATCGCAGCGGTTGTTGATTTTCTTGAAGGACAGCCGGTTTCAAAACCGCTTTCAGGGAAAAAGGCCGTTGTAACCAGTGGCCCGACATACGAGCCGATTGATCCGGTGCGCTACATTGCCAACCGGTCTTCGGGCAAGCAAGGGCATGCGATTGCCGCGGCTCTTGCTGCGGCCGGTGCAGATGTGACGCTGGTTAGCGGCCCGGTAAGCCTGCCTGATCCGATGGGTGTCAAAGTTGTGCGTATTGAAACAGCCCGCCAGATGCTTGATGCGGTGCTGGCCGCCCTGCCCGCCGATATTGCGGTTTGTGCTGCCGCAGTTGCAGATTGGCGCGTGGCCGAAGAAGCAGGTCAGAAGCTTAAAAAAGATGGCTCTGGTGTGATTGCAGACCTGAAGCTTTCGGAAAATCCGGATATTTTGGCGACACTCAGCCAGAAAGGTCCTAAACGCCCGCAATTGGTTGTTGGTTTCGCTGCCGAAACGGAAAATGTCATCGAACATGCCCGCGCCAAACGGGCGCGCAAGGGGTGTGACTGGATTCTTGCAAATGATGTCGCCCCTGGAACCGGGACCTTTGGCGGTGATCATAATGAAATTTTCCTGATTTCCGGGGTGGATGCCACCAGTGACGAAACTTGGCCTCGTCAGGGTAAGAACGGTGTGGCGCGGGCGCTGGCAGAACGAATTATCCAGCATTTTGCATGATATTATGGATTTAACCCGGTCAGTGTTTGTGTGGCATTGCAACGCATCTGACCAGAAAAGTGAAGACAAGGATTGTTTATGACGCGTTTGACTGTCGATCTGAAACAGCTGCCCCATGGTGCGGATTTTCCGCTGCCCGATTATGCCACCGCACAGTCGGCGGCCGTCGATTTGCAGGCAGCGATTGACGATACGCTTGTGATTGCACCGGGTAAACGGGCCATGGTTGAAACCGGTATTGCGATTGCCCTGCCCGCCGGGTTCGAAGCACAGGTTCGCCCGCGTTCGGGGTTGGCTGCGAAAAATGGCGTCACGGTTCTGAACAGCCCGGGGACGATCGATGCGGATTATCGCGGTGAAATCAAAGTAATCCTGATCAATCACGGTGACGCGGCATTCACCATCGAGCGGGGTATGCGCATCGCCCAGCTTGTGGTCGCACCGGTAACCCAGGTGGCGTGGAATGCAGTTGCCGATCTGGATGAAACGGCGCGTGGTGCCGGTGGCTTTGGATCGACCGGTGTTGCTGCACCGGCGGTAAAAACGGTCTGATTGCCGTAAATACAGCAGCAATATCATCGAAAGCATTTGGGTTATCTGATGATGTTGCTGCGTTGTGAACTCTGATAATCGCCAGTCCCGATATTTCCGGGGGGATCAGCGGAACTGCAAGGGGAGCATGAAAGAGACGATGTTAAAACTGTCAAAGAAGATGCTGTTCGCCATAGAGGCGGTGGTGGACATCGCCTATAACGCTGCGGGTGAACCGGTGCAAAGTCGCGATATCACCGCACGTCAGGGCATTCCGAAACGTTATCTTGAACAGACCCTGCAACAGTTAGTGCGTGCCGACATTCTGGTCGGTGTGCGCGGTCCGCGCGGCGGGTATCGTCTGGCACGTGAACGTCGGCGCATTACCCTTGCCGATATTGTATCCGTCATCCGGTCAATGGAAACATCCGACGACCCGATCGAGGATCCGGCAGGATCGCCGTTGGGTAAGGAAGTTGTCCGTCCGCTTTGGCGGGAATTGCAGGACGAAATGATGGTGGCGCTGACCCGGATCACGGTCGAGGATCTATGCAACCGTGCGCGTGACGCAGGCCTGCGCAGCGGGATTGAGGAATCACCGGATTTCATTATTTAGTCGTCGGAACGGGCTGCGGATTGTTGTATCGTTAAACCACAAGAATCCGCTGCGGTTCATATCCAATACACAGGCATCGGAAACCGGCCAAACCAGGTTTTGCGTAAAAACTGTTTAAACCCAATTGACTTGGGTGTTAAACGGGATAAATACAAATCAAGAATGTGATTGGTTTTAAATTACAAGAAATTGCGAGGAAAACATGACTGAGTTTCGCGGCAAGATTTACGACAGCATCATCGACACCATTGGTGCGACGCCGCTGGTTCGTCTTTCACGTCTGGCAGCGGCCGAGGGTGTGAAGGCCGACCTGATTGGCAAGCTTGAATTCTTCAACCCGCTGGCCTCGGTCAAAGACCGTATCGGTCTCGCAATGATCGAGGATGCCGAAAAGTCCGGTCGGATCAAGCCGGGTGCAACACTGGTCGAACCGACATCTGGCAATACCGGTATCGCGCTTGCTTTTGTTGCGGCGGCCAAGGGTTATAAGCTGATCCTGACCATGCCCGAAAGCATGTCGCTGGAACGCCGCAAGATGCTGATGCTTTTGGGCGCGCAGATTGACCTGACCCCGGCAGCCAAAGGCATGAAGGGTGCTGTTGCCCGCGCCGAGGAACTGGTCGCCGAGATTGATGGCGCGATCATGCTTCAGCAGTTTGAAAACCCGGCAAACCCGGAAATTCATCGCAATACGACGGCCGAGGAAATCATCAAGGATACCGCAGGCAAGATCGATATCTTTGTTGCCGGTGTCGGTACTGGCGGGACATTGACCGGTGTTGGTGAAGTCCTGAAAAAACATAATCCGAATATCCAGATCGTCGCGGTCGAGCCCGAAGACAGCCCGGTTATTTCCGGTGGCGCACCTGGACCGCATAAAATCCAGGGCATTGGTGCCGGTTTCATTCCAGGTAACCTTCATACCGATGTGATTGACAAGGTCATGACGATTGGCAATGAAACCGCCTTTGCCACCGCACGCAAACTTGCCAGCATCGAAGGTCTGCCGACCGGGATTTCGTCCGGTGCGGCCGTTGCTGCCGGTATCGAGCTTGGCCAGTTGCCGGAAAACGAAGGCAAACGTATCGTGATCATCATTCCGAGCTTTGCCGAACGTTATCTGTCGACCCCGCTGTTCGAAGGTCTGCAGTAATCCGGTTTTGCTGACCGAAGCATCTTAAGAAGGCCCGGATTTTCCCGGGCCTTTCTTGTCTGAGGCATGCGCGCTATATGCAATGGCAGACCCGTTTGGCATGAATGAAAGAAACCGCCTGTGAGTGATTTTGATTTCAGCGAAAATGAAGTGCAGCGCTATGCCCGGCATATCGTTCTGAAGGATGTTGGCGGCACAGGGCAAATGAAGCTGAAGCGCGGGCGGGTGCTGATTGTCGGCGCGGGTGGACTTGGATCACCATTGGCAATGTATCTGTCCGCGGCCGGGGTTGGCAGCATCGGGATCGTCGATGCGGATACGGTCGAACTTTCCAATCTGCAGCGTCAGATCGTGCATGGCATGAAAGATCTTGGCAGCCCCAAGGTCGAAAGTGCCAAATCTACCATGCTTGATATGAACCCGGAAATCACCGTACGGACGCATGACGTGCGGCTTGATGCGTCCAATGTTATGGACCTGATTGCGGATTATGATGTGATTGCCGATGGGTCGGATAATTTCGAAACACGATTCCTGCTAAACGATGCATGCTATTTTGCGGGCAAAACGCTGGTGTCGGGTGCAGCCCTTCGGTTTGACGGGCAGGTTTCGACATTCAAGGCGCATCTGGGCGATCCGCATCCCTGTTATCGCTGCATCTATCACAGCCCACCGCCCGAGGATGCCATTCCGTCCTGTGCGCAGGGGGGTGTTCTTGGTCCCGTCGTGGGCATGATTGGCGGGATTCAGGCAACCGAAATCCTCAAGGAATTGATGGGGATTGGCGATGGTTTGTCCGGCAGGCTTGTGATTGTCGATGCACTTGGTGCATCCTTCCGAAAGATCAAAGTCCCGCGCGATCCGGGCTGCCCGCTTTGTTCCGAAAACGCCAGTATCAAGGACCTGTCCATTCATGAGCATTGAAACCGCGAAACAGTCGGAAAGCCCACGGAAATTGTCACTGGTGGTGTTTTCAGGCAGCTTTGAAAAGGTTCATTACGCACTCGTAATGGCATCTGCGGCACTGGCTTCGGGGCGCGAAGCCACCCTGTTTTTCACCATGGAAGCCTGTCGTGCGGTTCTGGCTCCGTCGGGCTGGCGTCATTTGCGGACAGAGGCCGAAGGGGCAACGGCTACCTCGATTGATCTCAGTTATTCCATACGTGGCATCGGCACGTTCGAGGAACTGCTGTCGGCCTGTGTCGCACTGGATGGTAAGTTCATGGTTTGCGATATGGGTCTTCGTGCGCTTGGCCTTGAAAACGAAGCAAAGCGCGAAGAACTTAAAATCGAGACGGGCGGCGTGGTAACGTTTCTGAATGACGCCCGTCAACAGGGCGAAATGCTGTTTATCTAAGACGTTGAAGAATTCAGTTGGTGCTTGTCAGTAGCTTGATGCCAAGTCCGGCAAGACACAGGCCCACCCCACGTTCAACCCAGATTTTAATAGCTGCGATGCGCGCTTGCACCGAAGGCAGTGTCAACGCGACCGCGACCAGTGCAAACCAGATCATGTGGCATGCCGCGATATACAAACCGTAACCGATTTCCATCAAAACCGGTGTATCGGGTGAAATCATCTGACTGAACAATGAAACGATGAACAGCATCGTCTTGGGGTTAAGGGCATTGCAGGCAAAACCGATCCAGAAAGCGGATCGGTTCCGTTTTTGATCTTCTTCCGGCCTGTTAGTGCTTTTGTTTGTCATTCGAGTCTGAAGGGCCGCGGGTCTTTTCGAAAATAAAGGCCGAATATCTGGCCAAAGTGCGGATATCCCCAGCCATATCAGATAGGCAGCACCCAGATAGCGCAAGCTGGTCAGAACCCAGACATTACTGGCAAATACAACGCCAAGCCCGATCAGCGTATAGGCCAGATGTACTGAAACACCGCTGCCGATCCCGATAGCGCACAGAACACCAGCGCGACGACCCCGTGTAAGTGCAATACGCGTCACCATGGCGAAATCCGGTCCGGGGCTGATAACGGCAAGAATGGTGATGATGGCGACGGCAATGACTTCGATCTGGGCAATAACGGGCATATTCGTGGTCCTTGATCTGTGAGTTGATTCAGTATCAAATTGAAAAGATCATCAGAAAATCGAAAATTCGTGGGAAATTTCGTGAGTAATTTTCACAGAAAGCGCAATCTGCCGCCACTTGCTGCGTTACCTGCCTTTGAGGCCGCGGCACGGCATCAAAGCTTTTCCCGCGCTGCCGAAGAATTGCACCTGACGCATGGTGCGATCAGCCGTGCAGTCGCGCAGATCGAGGAACGGCTGGGTATTGATCTGTTTGTTCGTCGCAACCGGCGTGTCTGGTTGACCCCGGCAGGCGAACGGCTTTTCAAGTCGGTCGTAACAGCCCTGGACGGGCTGGATGGCACGGTCGAGGAAATTCACCGCCATGACAGTGCATCGCCGATACTGTCAGTATCGTGCGAACCCAGCCTTGCCATGCGCTGGTTGATGCCAAGGCTGGGTGCGTTTCGCGAAGCTAATCCTGACTTGAATATCGATCTAAGGCTGGCCGGTGGGCCGGTTGATCTGCTGGTTGAGGGATGCGATCTGGCAATCCGGCGGGCCGATTTCGGCATTGCCGAGGATTACGAGGTAACCCGCCTTTGGCCGGAATTTGCCGGGCCGGTTTGTGACCCGGATTGCTGGGAAGGCATTCTGGTTCGCGATTTGTCCAATGCGCGATGGCTGCATAGTCGTACGCGGCCGGATGCCTGGGATATTTGGAAACGGGCGAGTGGAAGTAATGCAAGTCCGGCAAGCAAGCAATATTTCGACCATTTCTTTTTTACACTTCAAGCCGCTGTCAATCGTTTGGGGACTGCAATCGGGCCTTTGCCGCTGGTTTATGATGATCTCGTGGCTGGCCGATTGGTTGCGCCGCACGGTATGGCACCTACCGGCTATGACTATGTCCTGATTACATTGGATAGACCGGGGCGCGACCCGCGGATTTTGCGCTTCTTTGACTGGATGATGGTCGAAGCCAAGGGAATTGAAAGTGGAGTCGTGCCGCAAGACTGATTGATATCGGGCTGCCCGATTGACCGTTGGTGGAACAATGCACGAACAGGGTGCGTTTCGGTCTGTATATCAAACAGATTAAGCGCGAACTGGAAGCGGCATGACCAATCTTTCCTATCTTGCAACCGTCGAAGGCTATTTCGATATTGCGGTAATCGACATGATCCTGCGGCTGTGCGCGGCAACCGTCATTGGCATGCTGATCGGGTTAAACCGGGATGTGAATGGCAAGCCGACCGGCATGCGCACATTGGCATTGGTAGCACTTGGTGCGGCGGTTGTGTCGGTGGTTGCTGTACATTTCGAGGATTTGATCGATCACCCTGATGCACTATCGCGCGTCGTGCAGGGGATTTTGCAGGGCGTTTTAACCGGCATCGGCTTTATCGGGGCGGGTGTTATTCTGCGCCATCCAAAGGATATGTCAGTCAGCGGCCTGACGACGGCGGCAACCGTCTGGATCACGGCGGCACTTGGCATCGCATGCGCCCTTGCGGCCTGGCATATCGTGGTGATCGCGACGGTGTTGACGTTGATTGTCCTGATTGTTTTAAAACCGGTCGAACTGATGCTGGTTCGGCTTCTGGGTAGCGACGAAACGGTGGAAGATATCAGGAAAGACAACGAAGGCTGATTGCCATCGATCAGAAATCCTCCCCCTCCCGGAAGGCGGCGAGGTCATCAATCCGCCGATAAGGCAGCAGCGTTTGCAGTTCTTCGGCGGGTGTGCCGGTCATCAGGCTGTGCAAATGTTCTGACAGGACTTTTCCAACCTTGCGTTGCGGCTGGTAGTAATAGGCAAGTTTCTGTTTTGAAAGCATACGGAACGGCATGCCGCCAAAGCCGACAACACCAATTCCGTCACGGATCGTATCCATGTCCAGTTCCAGCAATGCTTCGAGTGCACCAATCATTGTCATCTGACTTGCGCAGACCACGGCAGTAGCATCGCGCTGATCAGTCAGCAGGCGGATGGTGGCTTCGCGGGCCGCGCGGACGGAAACATCCGAAGTCATCCAGATCAGGCTTTCTGGATCAAGTCCTGCCTCGATCATGGCGCGGCGCGCACCGCGTTTGCGATATCCGAAAAAGGTCAGGTCTTCAGGCGGATCAATCATGCCGATTTTGCGGTGGCCGTCATCAATCAGGCGTTTGACCGCATCATATGCCGCCTGTTCATCATCGTGATCGACAAAGGCATGCGGAGTTAAAAGTTCGGTACGGCCAAAGCTGACAAAGGGAAAGTCATGTTGCAGGCAGTATTTGGCGCGGCTGTCCTGCAATGTGGTGCGCGAAAAGACAACCGCATCGGCCATGTGTTGCGTATGTACGCGGCGAACGGGTTCAAGTGGATCTTCGCTGCTGGTCTGGGCCAGGACAACCAGTGAATAGTGATCGGCCTCCAAACCTTTTGCCAGGCTTTCAACCTGGGCCAGAAAGCCCGGGTCGCCATAATCACCAACTTCGGGGGAATACAGGATCGAACAGACCTGCATGGTTTTGCCGGTGCGCAGCATGACGCCACGGGCATCGGGGTGATAACCGATTTCGGCCGCCGCGGCTTTGACGCGTGCGACCGTATCAGGTTTGACCTCCGGCCCGTCTTTCAATGCACGAGAAACCGTTGTGACCGACAGGCCAAGACGGTCAGCAATAGTGCGAAGGTTCGGGCGGGAGGCTGACATACACAGGTCCGTTCATCTATTCTTTGGCGGACAATCTAATCGCCCGTTTGTGGTTAAGGCAATGCGTTGCTTTCGATCACGCGCCGCATGAAGTCATAAGACGCCTTTGGCGTCCGTTTCTGCGTGTTGTAATCGACATGCACCAACCCGAACCGCTTTTCATAGCCATATGCCCATTCGAAATTATCAAGCAGGGACCAGGGCATATATCCTTGCACATTTGCGCCTTCGTCAACGGCGCGCAAAAGAGCCGAGAGATATTCACTGTAGTAGGCAATGCGATCCTGATCTTCGATATAGCCGTCATGACCGGGAAGATCGATGAAGGCACCGCCATTCTCGGTCACGAAAACCGGCGGATTGCCGTAGTTCTCCTGCAGGATTTTCATGGTGCGATAGAAGCAGTCACCATCAATCGCCCACCCCATTTCTGTGCGACGGAAATATTTTGGCGGTTCGGCGTGTTTGAACGGCCATGCGCGTCCTTCAGTGGCTTCTATATAGCTTGGAAAATACTGGTTCAGGCCCTGAAAATCGACTTTGGTTTTGATCGCTTCAAGGTCTCCATCCTGAATATGGGGTTCCATGCGATCAATAATCAGCTCGGGATAGCGGCCGAAATAGACCGGATCAAGGAAGGTGCCATTCCATTTGGCTTCGAACAGATCGACCAGATGGGCGTCCTGTTCGCGCCGATGCGGCAATGTATAGGCCTTGTGCATCGGCAAAACGAATCCGACCGGTGCATCGGGATAATGATGCTTGATCACGCGGGTCGCCCGCGCATGGCACATATTCAGATGATGGGCGACGCGCATCGCCGCGCGTGGATCGGTAATGCCCGGTGCGTGGCGGCCTTCTTCGTGACCGACCCATGCAACCACGTTGGGTTCGTTAAATGTAACCCATGATTTGACCCGGTCGCCAAACCGCTTCACCAGCAATTCGGTGTAATCGCCAAACCAGTCAACGATATCGCGATTCGCCCAGCCCCCGCGATCCTGCAACGCCTGTGGCAAATCCCAGTGATAAAGACAAAGCCAAGGATCAAGACCGCGTTCGCACATTCCGTCAATCAGCCTGTCGTAAAACGCCATGCCGACTTCATTAACTTCGCCGGTGCCATTCGGTATGACACGCGGCCACATTACCGAAAATCGATAATGTTTCGCGCCAAGCCGGCGGATCAGGTCAAGATCCTCGGCCCAGCGATGGTAATGATCGCAGGCGACGCTGCCGTTGTCGCCATTGGCAACCCGGCCGGGTGTGGCGCAGTAGGTGTCCCAGATGCTGGCGCCGCGCCCGTCGTCGCTCGCGCCGCCTTCAATCTGATAGCTTGAGGTCGAGACACCCCAGCGGAAACCGTTGGGAAAAGGTTTAATCATGATTGCTTCCTTGCCCTGTCGCGGATCACATTCGTTGGCAGATCCAAAATCGTAACGTTTCGGAAATTTCGGCAAAAAAATAATGCCGGATCGATTTCGCCTTATTATGGCCGGGTTTTCTTGATTGACAAGAGTGAATAAAGCGCTTATCAAAAAAATCGAAACGTTACGAATTTTCGACCATTTAAGAAGTCGGGCGCGAACGTATCCATTAGGGAGGACATCCGTTATGAAGAAATTTTCAAGGGTTGCAGCACTTGCGACATTTCTGAGCGCCGGTGTTTCTGCCGGTGCGCTTCACGCCCAGACTGCCGAAGTTCTGCATTGGTGGACATCGGGCAGCGAGCAGGCTGCTTTGGGCGAAATCCGTACCGTTTTCGAAGCACAGGGCGGTAAATGGGTCGATACACCGATTGCGGGTGGCGGCAATGCCCGCGCGGCTGCGGTTAACCGCATGCTGGGCGGCGACCCGGCGACTGTTTTCCAGTTTTCCATCGGGCAGCAATTGCGTGAATTGGCCGATCAGGGGCTTCTGGCCGATGTAAATGCGGTGGCCGAGGAAGAAAACTGGGATGAAAAGCTGCCGCCACTTATCGTTCAGGCGGCAAAATATGATGGTGATTATATCGCTGCCCCGATCAACATCCATGGTGAAAACTGGATGTTCTACAACAAGGAAGCGCTTGAAAAAGCCGGGATCGAGGTGCCGAAAAGCTGGCCGGAATTCGTTGATGCGGCCAAAAAGCTTGAAGATGCCGGTGTGATTCCGATCGGCCTTGGCGGGCAGCCGTGGCAGGAACGCATCCTGTTTAACAGTGTCCTTCTCGGCGTTGGCGGGCGTGAATTCTACGCCAAGCTATACAGCACGCTGGATGATGAACTTCTGGCATCCGACACCATGCGCAAGGTGTTTGAAGCCTTTGCAGCGCTCAAACCCTTTGTCGATGAAGCGAGCCCGGGTCGTAACTGGAACGAAGCGACCAATATGGTCATCCGCGGCGACGCCGCGTTTCAGTTTATGGGTGACTGGGCCAAGGGTGAAATTATTGCGGCCGGTGTCGAACCGGGCACAACGGTCGGCTGTGCCTTCGCCCCGGCCATCGATACCGCCTATATCATGACGGTTGATGCCTTTGCCTTTTCCGCGATGGACAGCGAAGAAGCACAGGCGGCCCAGGAAAAAATGGCGCATGTGATGCTGGAGCCTGATGTCCAGATTGCGTTCAATAAGAAAAAGGGTTCGATCCCTGCCCTTCTTGATGTGCCGGGTGACAGTTTTGATGTCTGTGCACAAAAGGCCATGGCGACATTGCAGGACAAGAAAACCCATCTGGTCAGTACCGGTCTGTTTGGTGTTCCAAGTGCCGTTTCCGGGGCAATTGATGACAGTATCTCCAATTTCTGGAACAGTGCTGACATGAGTCCGGAACAGGGGCAGGAAGAATTCCGTCAGGCGATTTCCTACGCCAAGTAAGGCAGATGGAATGACACGGCTTTGCAGGTGTGCCGCTGCTTGATGCAGCGGCACCTTTACAAAGAAGCGAGATTACTTATGGCCGAACCGGCACAGGGTGCGTTGAAAACTTCGCACGACGGCAGACGGCGCTGGCGTCCGCAATGGACGGCAAGAATGGCGCTGATCCCTGCCATGACGATTACCATCGTCTGTTTTTATGGCTTTATTATCTGGACCTTTGTGATTTCGCTGACGCGGTCGCGTCTGTTGCCGGTCTATAAATTTACCGGCTTTGACCAATATGTGCGCCTGTTCGCCAATGAACGTTGGTGGACGGCAATGCAGAATATTGCCATTCATGGCTTCCTGTTTATCGGTGGATGTATCGTTTTCGGTTATTTGCTGGCGATTCTGATTGATCGCGGGATCAAGGCCGAGGGCATGTTTCGCACGGTTTTCATGCTGCCGCTTTCGATGTCTTTCATCGTGACAGGTGTCATCTGGCAATGGGTGATGAATCCGGGTTTGGGGCTTCAGGATGCTGTGCGCGAACTGGGCTGGACTACATTTGAGTTCAACTGGATCGTGCGTCAGGACCGGGCGATCTATACCCTTGCCATTGCCGGAATCTGGCAGCAGGTCGGGCTGTGCATGGCGCTATTTCTAGCAGGGCTGCGTAATGTCGATCCCAATATCTGGAAGGCATCAAGGGTGGATGGCATTCCGGTCTGGCGGGTCTATCTGCATGTGATTACGCCGATGATGCGCACCGTATTCTTTACCGTATTCATCCTGATGAGCGCGATTGTCATGAAGGCCTATGACCTTGTCGTTGCCCTGACCGGCGGCGGGCCCGGCTTTTCATCGGATTTGCCGGCGAAATTTGTGGTCGATCATATCCTGAACCGGCAGGAACTTGGCCTTGGTGCGGCCGGTGCATTTGTATTGCTTTGTACCGTGATTGCAGTCATTTCGCCCTATATCCATTTTGAACTGCGCAAAGCACGCGACGGTGGGGGGCATTGACCATGCGATTTAACTGTCTTGCGCTTTATGGACTGCTCGGGATTGCTGCCCTGATGATTTTGGCGCCGGTTTTTATCATGGTGTCGACATCGCTTAAACCGATGGATGAAATTCGTGATGGCAGCATCTTTGCCCTGCCGGTGGAACCAAGTTTTGACGCGTGGCGCGAAGCATGGTCTGGCGATTGTAGCCAAACCGCAGGCGGAAATTGCGGTGGTCTGTCATCCTCCTTCCTGACATCAGTCAAAATCGTCATTCCGGCGCTTTTCCTTTCGGTCGGACTTGGTGCGGTTACCGGTTATGCCTTGGCAGCGTGGAAAATACGCGGGGCCAATCTGATGTTTGCTGCCCTTCTGGTTGGCATGTTCATCCCGCCACAGGTAACACTTTATCCCCTGATCATCATGGTGCGCGAACTGGGAATATTCGGATCCATTCCGGGATTGGTTCTGGTGCATGTCATATGGGGCGTTGCCTTTACCACCATGATGTTTCGTAACTTTTTCAAAACCGTTCCACAGGATCTGCTGAAAGCCGCCCGCATTGACGGAGCCGGTTTCTGGCCCTTGTTCTGGCATGTCATGTTGCCCCTTTCGTTGCCGATCCTCGGTGTCGCGATGATTTTGCAGTTCACATATATCTGGAACGATTTTCTGTTGGGCCTGACCTTTGGTGGGCGATCCGGACAACCGATGACGGTTGCGCTCAATAACCTTGTCGGATCGCAGTTCGGCGAGAAGGAATATAACGTGGATATGGCTGCCACCATGCTGACGGCGCTTCCGACATTGGCTGTTTATCTGCTGTCGGGGCGGTTGTTTGTTCGCGGAATTGCGGCTGGTGCAGTGAAAGGATAACGGACATGAACGGCGTTGAATTACGTGGTGTGACCAAGGCCTATGCCGGTCTGACCGTGATGAAGGATATCAATCTCGAAATCGAGGATGGTGCGTTTCTGGTCCTGTTAGGGCCGTCGGGGTGCGGCAAATCGACGATCTTGAACATGATTGCCGGTCTGGAACCCGTCACCGGCGGATCAATCCACATCGCCGGGCGGGATGTCACGGAACTGGAGCCTGATGAACGCGATATCGCGATGGTGTTTCAGTCCTATGCGCTCTATCCGACCATGTCGGTGCGCAGGAATATCGGTTTTGGCCTTAAAATGCGTGGCATGCCCAAGGCCGATATCGAAAAGCGTGTCGATGACATTGGTGAACTTCTGCAAATCACCCCGCTTCTGGATCGCAAACCGTCGCAATTGTCCGGCGGGCAGCAGCAACGCGTGGCGATCGGCCGTGCGCTGGTGCGCGAACCATCGGTTTTCCTGTTTGACGAGCCTCTATCGAACCTTGATGCCAAATTGCGTGCCGATATGCGTGTTGAATTGAAACGTCTTCATGAACGGCTTGGCCGGACCATTGTCTATGTCACCCACGATCAGATCGAAGCCATGACGCTGGCAACCAAGGTTGTGGTATTGGACAAAGGGTCTATCCAGCAGGCTGATACACCGGAAAATGTTTATCGCCGACCGGCCAACCGGTTTGTCGCCAGCTTCGTCGGTGCCCCGACCATGAATTTCATTGATGGCAAACTGGTTCAGGTGGGTGACGGAATTGCGTTTGACGGGGGATCGGGCCAATTGCCATTGGTAGATTTGCCCGGCCGCGCCCGTGAACTTATCGGCTGCCCCATGACATTGGGCGCGCGGCCGGAACATCTTGTATTTGATGATTTTGGTGCAAATGCCCGGGTCCTTCTGGCAGAGCCGACCGGGCCTGATCAATATGTCCGTCTTGCCGTCGCCGGGGCGGAGGTTACGGCCCGTACAGGCCCCGAACAGCATTTCAGTTCCGGCAGTGATGCCCGGATCATGATTGATGGTGCGCGTGTATCGCTGTTTGATCCGGAAAGTGGTCAGGCCGTACTATAGAAACCGGGCCGACCGCGTGCTTATTACGGTTGGTCCGGCAACTTTGTTGCCCAATCAATTATTTCATCATGCTTTGCGGCAGGGAACTGTCGGAAAACAGGGGATAATTGCTGCGTGCGTTAGGCAGTTGATAATGCCACCATTCGTGGCTGTAATATTCGAAACCCGCACTAACCATGATGCCCAGAAGCAGCAAACGGTTGGCCTCGGCGTCTTTTGAAAGCCCGTCCGCTCCATGATAGGACCGGATATGCATTTCATCAAACCCTGCCCCCATATCCAGTTCCTTGCCGTTTGCGTCCAACAGCGTTAGATCAATGGCAACACCACGGCCATGTGGCGATCCAAGATCGGGATTGGCGATGAAATCGGGATTGGGTGTATGGTTCCAAAGAGCCCGCTGGGCTTCTTGTGGGCGGAAGGCATCCAGAATACGAATGCGTTTACCGTGACGTCGCGCCATGGCGACAGCCTTTTTCAGGCAGTCCGCCGCATCACGATGAAGATAGCAGGCAGGCCGTGAATAAATCGGTGCCCCGGTGAAATTGCGATCCGTGGCATAAACAATATCAATTTCGACATCATATTCTTGTGGCGTAATTTCGACCAGCGCCATTGCCGGAGGCCCCCTGTTCTTGTCGTTTACCGATTACATCAAAAAAATGCTGACCGGTCAGTTGCGTAACAATCCCCATAGCGCAGATCAGATCGCACCGCAAACGTCATCCGGGGCCATTGAAAAAACGGGCCCAACGCTTTTGGCTATCGACACCGCGTCAACGTCACTTTCAACTGCCGTGCTGGTCAATGGCGAGGTCAAGGGCGAGCTTTATGAGGATATGGAACGCGGGCAGGCAGAAAACCTGATGAGGTTTATTGCCGAAAGTCTGGATCAGGCGGGAATCACCTTTGACGAGGTTGATGGTGTCGCCGTCACCGTCGGACCGGGCGCTTTTACCGGTATGCGGATCGGCCTTGCGACCGCGCGTGCGCTTGGGCTAGCACGTAAAATTCCGGTGGTTGGTGTCAGTTCGCTTGAGGCGGTGGCCTATGGCGTTTCCGAACGTGATCAGCAGGGACGAAATATTCTGGTGGCACTCGACAGCAAGCGGAACGAAATTTTTGCCCAGGCCTTTGATGGCAAGAAGCGCCCGCTCAGTGCGCCGGAATGTGTTGCACCCCGACAGGCTCTGATGATGGCTCCACCGGGCGATACGCTTCTGGCCGGCGATGCTACCCCGCGCCTTTTGACTGCGGCTGCCCACGCGCCGGATGCGTTTTATGATTGCACGACGCCGGGGCTACCGCGAGCCGGGAATGTGGCGCGGATTGCAGCGGCGCGTTGGGGAACGGATGAAAACCTGCCGCCTGTGCCAATGTATCTACGTGCACCCGATGCGCGCCGGATCGAGGATCAGGGACCGGCAAAAAACAAGCCGGTACATGAGGAATGAGTGCTTCATCCCACCAGCCGGAAGTTGAAGACGGGATTGAAGTCGTTCCCCTGACTGCGGCGTTTTGCAATGTTGCAAGTGCGCTTCATGCTGAAGGGTTCGAAGATCAGGATTGCTGGTCGGCGGATGAGATGATCACACTGCTTGATGTGCCTGGGGCCTTCGGGTTTCTGGCCTTTGCACCGGGGAATGAGGCGGAAAACCGCCTTGATATCCCACTTGGTTTTATCCAGATGCAGGCAGTGCTGGACGAGGCGGAAATCAATACCATCGTTGTCGCAAAGGAAGCGCGTAAACGCGGCGTTGCCAGAAAACTGTTGTCTGCGACCTTTGATCGCTTGCGCGAAACCGGTGTCGGGCGGGTTTTACTGGAAGTGGCCGATGATAACGCACCGGCGATTGCGCTTTATCGTGATTGCGGCTTTGCCGAGATCGGGCGGCGCAAGAGATACTATCGCCGGAAGTCCGGGCGTGAGGTTGATGCGCTGGTTATGGAGCGTGATCTTGGTGCTTGTGTTTTGGGCTGGGGCGATTAATGCAAGCTGGATGTATTCTATTTCGCTATATCCACATCAAATGTGTGGTTTTGACCGTCAAGCTGTTATAGTCTAGGCCTTGATGACGACGCGCGGGATTTGTTCAACCTTTTCGTATCGTTAAACGGTATGTGTTCGGTGCGTCGGCAAGTTCGACAAGGTCAATGACGGTGTCGCCCATTTCGGTGACAGAACGCGGAACGTTTTTTAACGGTTCGCCAGCGCCTAGTGTTACTTCGAGAACCTGACCCTGTGTCATGGTTTCAAGTTTCAGTCGGGTGCGAACAAATGTCATCGGGCAGACATCCTTTGTGATGTCGATCTTATGATCGGGCGTGATGTCGTCCATATGCTGTCTCCTGATTGGGCACCGGAAACGTGAAGTAGCGTTTCATCGGGCTGGAGGCAAGCTGGAGAGAACAAATTATCGCTATTTGTACCTTGCGATATGTGACAGTTTTCTCGATATTTAGCCCACATGAGAGCAAAAGCCTGGGAGCATCCTGGCTGGGGACAGGCGGAACCGGAAACGAGAAACAAGACTATGCTTACAGAATCAACCATCGAGCAGAAGTGCATCGACGCGGGTTTGAAAATGACCGGCCAACGCCGGGTGATTGCCCGGGTCCTGTCGGAATCAGAAGATCATCCCGATGTGGAGCTCGTTTATCGCCGGGCGACCGAAATTGACCCGAAGATTTCGATTGCAACCGTTTATCGGACCGTTCGCCTGTTTGAAGAGGCGGATATTCTTGAAAAACACGATTTCGGTGATGGCCGTGCACGTTACGAGGAATTGACCGAGGAACACCACGACCACCTGATTGATATGCGATCAGGTAACGTGATCGAGTTTTCGAACGAAAAAATCGAAAAGTTGCAGGAAGAGATCGCCAGAGAGCTTGGTTACAAGCTTGTCGGTCATCGATTGGAGCTTTACGGCGTTCCGATGAAGGACGAAAAGTAACCGATTTCTGACAATACGGTTGCGAAAATCGCAGATTTCAAGCCACCCGTTCATGCTGAGCGGGTGGTTTTTCATATTCCTGTTACGCGTTCTTAACAAAGCCTTCACTCGCCCCTGACGCGAAACTTGCGCAAAATCTGCGCAGATGAACGAAAGGGAGTTGCGATGAGCGACGATCGACAGCAGCGGTTAGAGGTGCGCCTCGCCGAAACCGAGGACGAAATCCTCGCCAGTCAGAAACTTCGCTACAAGGTGTTCTATGAGGAACGCGGGGCAAAGCCCAGCGCGGAAATGGCTGCGGCCGAGCGCGACTTTGACAATTATGATCCTTTATGTGACCACCTGCTGGTAATCGATCACAATCGCGGTCAGGGACCAGACGGTGTTGTCGGAACCTATCGCCTGCTGCGTCAGTCGGTTGCAAATCAGCATGGCGGCTTTTACAGCGCTGATGAATACCACATCCAGTCAATGCTTGATGCGGCACAAGGCAGCGGCGAGATCATGGAACTTGGTCGTTCCTGCGTTGAAGAAGCCTATCGCACGATGCCGACCCTGCAACTTCTCTGGCAGGGAATTGCTGCCTATGTTTTCAAATACGATATCAAGCTGATGTTTGGCTGCGCATCTTTCCATGGCACCGATCCGGATGCCTTTGGCGATGTTCTGACCTATCTGCATCACAATCATCTGGCACCCGAAGAAATGCGACCTCGCGCAGTCGAAGGCCGGTACGAGCCGATGGCGCGCACGACGATTGATGCAATTGATGCACGACAGGCGCTTCGCGATCTGCCGCCATTGATCAAGGGCTATCTGCGATTGGGTGGTTTCGTCGGTGACGGTGCGGTGGTTGATCATCAGTTTAATACCACCGACATTTGCATCGTGTTACCGACGGAAAAGGTAACGGATCGTTACTACAAGCATTATGAGCGGACCGCGAGGGTATCGTGAACTGTTATGCGTGTGCAGCCATCCGGCTGTTGGCCTATGCCCTGCTGACTTTGATCCTGATCCCGGTTCAGGTGATGGCAATTGCATTTCGACTGCGATTGGCCGATGATCTGCCGCGGTTTTATCATGCGCTTTGCCTGAAAATCCTTCATATTGAGCTTCGCGTTTCCGGGGCAGAGTTGATGGACGGTCCGGGTATTATTGTGGCCAACCACGCATCCTATCTCGATATTCCGGTGCTGGGGGCCTTGGTTCGAGGCAGTTTCATTGCCAAGACCGAGGTCGCCAGCTGGCCGATCTTCGGAACGCTTGCCAAGTTGCAGCGATCCACTTTTGTCGAGCGTCGCCCGGCCCGCGCTCGCGAGCAGAATGACCAGATTTCCCGGCGTCTTGCCGATGGGCACAAACTGATCCTGTTCCCGGAAGGCACAAGCAACGATGGCAACCGTGTGCTGCCGTTCAAATCGACTTTGTTCGGTGTTGCCGAACGCACCCTGCCCGATGGATCGCAGGTAAAAGTCCAGCCGGTTTCGATTGCGGCTACCCGTCTTGATGGAGCACCGATCGGACGCGATTTGCGTGCTTTCTATTCCTGGTACGGTGATATGGACTTGGCGCCGCATTTGTGGCAGTTTCTGGCTCTTGGCAAAGTAACGGTTGAGCTGGTTGTTCATCCGCCTGTGACCTTGGCCGATGCCGGGTCGCGCAAGGAACTTTCCCGGATGTGTGAAACAGCTGTTGCGCGTGGACATCATGCAGCACTGACCGGCATGCATCAGGGGGTTCCGGTTCCGCTGATTGATAATGGACGTACCGGTGATCTGATTGGCTTTTCGCCGCTGGCCATTGTTTCCGAAGATTTTCGTCTGTTCGGACCGGATCGTCAGTTCGGCTCCTGACCGTTTTGCCGTATGATCCGATTGCGTGAATTGGGTTTCATGTAACCGGAATTTCAGATATCGAAGATGTCCGGTCTGCGGTGTGAGCTTTCACACCGCTTTTCGGCGTATTCGAGAAAGCAGAAAACGGATCCAGAAGTGAGTGTGACGAAAAAGCTTTTTGTAAAAACCTATGGCTGTCAGATGAATGTTTATGACAGCCAGCGCATGCAGGACGTATTGGCGCCGCTGGGTTACCAGCCGGTCGACGATGCCGCAGGTGCCGATATGGTTATCCTCAATACTTGCCACATCCGCGAAAAGGCTGCTGAGAAGGTCTTTTCCGATCTTGGCCGTATTCGTAAACACAAAAAAGCCAAGGAAGCCAATGGCACGGACAAGATGATTGTCGCTGTTGCCGGTTGTGTTGCGCAGGCCGAAGGTGCGGAATTGATGCGTCGCGAACCGATGGTCGATATGGTGTTCGGGCCGCAGACCTATCATCGTTTGCCGGAAATGGTAGCGCGCGCCAATCGCGCAGTCGGGCGTGATCGCATCATTGATACCGATTTCCCGGCCGAGGAAAAGTTTGACCACCTGCCACAACAGGTTTCAAGACAGGGTTATTCGGCCTTTCTGGCGATTCAGGAAGGTTGCGATAAATTCTGTACCTTCTGTGTTGTGCCTTATACCCGTGGTGCCGAATATTCCCGACCGGGCATGGATATCATCAATGAAGCCCGCCAGCTCGTTGAAAAGGGCACCCGTGAAATCACTTTGTTGGGTCAGAACGTCAATGCGTATCACGGCGACAGCCCGAATGGCGGCGAATGGACGCTTGGTCGTCTGTTACGCGAATTGTCCGAGATTGATGGACTTGATCGCATTCGTTACACAACCTCGCACCCGCGCGATGTAGATGATGACCTGATTGCAGCCCATCGTGACCTTCCCAAACTGATGCCGTTTTTGCATCTTCCCATTCAGGCAGGATCGGATCGTGTGTTGCAGGCGATGAACCGCAAGCATGATGGCGCATCTTATCGCGAAATCGTTACAAAACTCAAAGATGCCTGCCCTGATCTTGCGCTGTCGTCTGATTTTATCGTGGGTTTTCCCGGCGAATCCGACAAGGATTTCGAAGACACGATGCAAATGGTGCGCGATATCACCTTCATTCAGGCTTTCAGCTTTAAATACAGCCCGCGCCCCGGCACTCCGGCATCGGCCATGGAACTGCAGGTTCCCGAGCCGGTAAAGACCGAACGGATCATGCGTCTTCAGGCGCTTCTCGCCGAGCAGCAGCTTGAATTCAACCGAAACTGTCTTGGTCGGGAAATGGGTGTCCTGCTGGAACGCCACGGCAAACTTGAAGGACAGCTTGTCGGAAAAAGCCCTTATATGCAGCCGGTTCATGTCAGCGGTTTGCCAGAATCCGCATTGGGACAGATCGTAAGGTTGAAAATCACCGAAGCACTGCCTAATTCCCTTGGCGGTGAACTGGTCGATGCCCCGGTTCAAAACCGGGATTCTGAAAGGAAAATTGCGTGACTGCCACTTCAGCCAAGGCAAAAAACACGGCAAAAGCCAAGTCTTCGACCAAAGACACCGACCAGATCGAATTTGCAGATAATGCACTTGCCCAGCTTTTATATGGGCCGCAGGCCGAAAACCTGACCCGCCTTTCCGAAGGTACCGGGGTTCAGGTTTCCAGTCGTGGATCGGTTGTGACCCTTGCCGGGCAAGGTCCCAAAGTAGCCCAGGCCAAAAAGGTTCTTGGTCAGCTTTATGCGCGCTTGCGCGACAAGGAAATAGATCATGTCGATGTCGAAACGGTTGATGGTGCCATCCGTTTGTCCGAACCCGACGAAGCTGACCCCTGGACCGGGCAGACCAAAGATATGTTTGGCGGGTCGCGTCTGACCATCCAGACCAAAAAACGCCGGATTTCGCCGAGATCCAAACGCCAGAAGGATTATGTCGAGGCCATGCTTGATCATGAGCTGGTCTTTGGCATTGGTCCGGCCGGAACCGGCAAGACCTATCTGGCGGTCGCAATGGCGGTCCAATCGCTTATTCAGGGTCAGGTTGATCGTATCGTCTTGTCACGTCCTGCGGTCGAGGCCGGCGAACGGCTTGGTTTCCTGCCGGGTGATCTGAAGGACAAGGTAGATCCGTATCTGCGTCCGCTTTATGATGCGCTGCATGACACCTTGCCTGGCGACGTCGTGATCAAGCGAATGGAAAGTGGCGAGATCGAAGTTGCCCCGCTTGCTTTTATGCGTGGCCGTACTTTGGCCCATGCCTTTGTCATTCTGGACGAAGCACAGAATACGACAGCCATGCAGATGAAAATGTTCCTGACCCGTCTCGGCGAAGGATCGCGGATGGTGGTGACGGGTGACCTGACTCAGGTCGATTTGCCCGATGGCACAAAATCGGGTCTGCGAGATGCGCTTGAAACCATCGCGGATGTCAAAGGTGTCGCGACGATCAAGTTTGATCAGCGCGACGTTGTTCGCCATGCGCTTGTCACCAAGATTGTTCAGGCTTATGACGCGGCAGATGCATTGCGGGACAGACTGAAAAAAGGCTATCGCGGAATCAAAGACGAGGATCAGGGCGATGACAGCACCGCTTGATCTGGACCTTGATGTTGAAGCGGGCAATTGGACCAAGGCCGACATTGATGCGATTGAAAATGCTGTGCGTGCCGCCCTTGATGGCGCTGTGCGTGACGGTGCGCTTTGGGAAGAAGATGCGGCTCCAGCCGATGGCACACCCGACCAAGGAGATGGTGCATCGCTTTTAAGTATTGCGCCGGTGGTTGAGGTCGGTGTTCGGTTATCCGATGATGCGTCTGTCCGGATATTGAACCGTGATTATCGCGGCAAGGATAGTCCGACCAACGTTTTATCGTTCGCAGCGCTTGAAAGTGCGGATGATGCAGCAGCTTTCATGATGTCATCCGATATGCCCCTGATGCTGGGTGATATCGTCATTGCACGTGAAACATGCGAACGTGAAGCTTCGGAACAGAACAAGACACTGATAAATCATCTTGTTCATCTGATTGTACATGGCACGCTACATCTTGTCGGCTATGATCATATGGTTGATGATGAAGCCGAAGAGATGGAAGAACTTGAACGGCAAATTCTTGCCGCACTGGGGATCGATGATCCCTATGAACCGATTGAAGATCAAGATATCGAAACAGGACAATGAACGAGAATAGTCAGCGCGACGACGACCACGAGAGTACGAGCCCTCGCCAGGGCGGGGAGAATGGTCAGGACTCCGATAACGGATCCTTGTGGGGAAATGTCGCATCGGCATTAGGCCTTAAGCGCGGCAAGCCAAGGAATGGTGAGGCATCGCTTTCCGACACACTTGAAGAACTTGCCGAGCGCAGTGAAGAAGATGACGAGCCCGTCTCGCTTCACGAACGATCACTTTTTGAAAATATCATCGCACTCCGCGATATGACGGCCGAGGATGTCATGATTCCGCGGGCCGATATCGTTGCGGTCGAAAAAAGCATCACGCTTGACGAGCTTGTTGACGTGATGGTGAAAAAAGCTCATTCACGACTACCGGTTTATGGCGAGTCCCTCGATGAAATTGCCGGTATGGTTCATATCAAGGATGTGCTGGGCTGTGTCGCTGCCGGCAAGGAATTCAAGCTACAATCCCTTTTGCGTCGGGTGTTGTTCGTATCGCCCGCCATTCGGGTGCTTGATCTTCTGTCCGAAATGCGTTTGTCGCGAACGCATATGGCATTGGTCGTCGACGAGTTTGGCGGCATTGACGGGCTGATCACGATCGAGGATCTGGTCGAGGAAATCGTCGGCGAGATTGATGACGAACATGACATTGATCAGACACCGAAACTGATCCGGCTTTCCGATGGCTGTTATATCGCCGATGCCCGCTACGAGGTCGAAGACCTTGAGGAAAAGCTGGGATTCGGCCTGTTGGATGAAGACGAGGACGAAGATATCGATACATTGGGCGGGCTGGTCTTCTCGCTTGCGGGGCGTGTGCCTGCGCGTGGGGAACTGATCGAACATCCGTCCGGTATCCAGTTCGAAGTCCTTGATGCCGACCCGCGCCGAATTCGGCGTTTGCGTATTCATCTGGTCCGGACCGAACCGGCCGAGATCAGTGACGAAAGTTCCAAACAGGGATCATCGAATGATTGACAGACTGGCGGTGCGCCTCGCCAACCTTTCGGGTTGGCGCAGGCGCTTCCTGTGGTTGGTGTCTGGGGCGGTTGCGGTTTTGGCGTTACCGCCTTTCTTCTTTTTGCCGGCCTTGCCGGTGGCTTTTGCCATACTGCTCTGGTCGCTTGAGGGGGTTAAGTGCAACAAGGGGGCGCTTTCCGCCGGTTGGTGGTTTGGTACCGGGCATTTTGCAGCTGGGTTCTATTGGATCAGTCATGCGTTTCTGGTTGAGCCGGAAATCTATGGCTGGATGATTCCGTTCGCTCTTTTGGGACTTGGTGGGGGGCTCGCCATTTTCCCGATGGTTGCTGTTTGGGCGAGCTGCCGGTTGACGCGAGAAATTATTGGTCGTGCCGTAATGCTGGCAACTCTTTGGGCCGTGGCGGAATTCGTCCGCGGTCATGTGTTGACCGGATTTCCGTGGAATTTACTGGCGCATGTCTGGGCTTTTGATCCGGCACCAATGCAATTTGCCTCGGTTGTCGGTGTTTACGGATTATCCGTCATTACGGCGTTGTTTTCGACGCTACCTGCAACGGTTATTGCCGGGCGCGCTGGCAGAATAAGTGCGATGGCCGGTATCATGATTGCGGTTCTGCTTTGGGGTGGTGGTGCGATCCGTTTGGCGTTGATTGGTCCCGCAACGGCGGATGCAACCGTTTCCGATGATCTGCCAGTGGTTCAGGTTGTCCAACCCAATATTCCTCAGCGTGAAAAATGGATTCCCGAACTTCAGGATCAGCATTTTGCCAAATTGCTGCGATTGTCGCGTCGTCCGGTTGATATGTCATCTGATCGCAAACGTATCGTGATTTGGCCGGAAACGGCTGCGACATTCTTTGTGGAAGCGCAGCCTGTTCGCAGGTTGCAGATGGCATCGATTCTTGGGCCCGATGATATCCTGATTACCGGAGCACCAAGAACTTATCCGCGGGATACGGATGACTTCAAGGTTTGGAACGCCGTTCAGGTTCTTGATAGCAAAGGAGAAATTGTTGCGAGTTTTGACAAGTTTCACCTTGTTCCATTTGGCGAATATGTGCCGTTCCGTGAATGGATTCCGATCCCGAAGCTGACTGCCGGGCGTACGGATTTTTCATTTGGTGAAGGGCCAAAGACGCTTGACGTGGCCGGAATGCCGAGTTTTTCGCCGTTGATATGTTACGAGGTTATTTTCCCGGGCGATGTTATTGACGATGCTAATCAGCCTGAATGGCTGCTTAATGTGACCAATGACGGGTGGTTTGGCAAAAGTGCTGGTCCCTATCAGCATCTGGCAGCAGCGCGGTTCCGCAGCATTGAAGAAGGTCGACCTATGGTCCGGGCGGCCTATACCGGCGTATCAGTGATGTATGACGCATATGGCCGGGAATTGGCAAAACTCCCCTTAAGAACAGAGGGATTCATGACTCACACCCTTTCGGGGGTGTATAACCATACTACAGTATATTATTTGTGGCGCGATATTCTATTTTACGGTATTGTAACCTTTCTAGCCGTTCTCGTTTTGGGATATAGTAGGTTATTCAAGTCCCTTAAAGCGGCTGTGTGAAGCACCGAACCGCTCCCTGATTGTCCCACCAAAAATAAGAGCGGGTAGGTCGGAGTGAGAGAAGGACAACACAAAATGTCGCCTAAGGATGAAAACACGATGGTCAAGAATACCCGTGGTAGAGGTCGGGGCCGGACCGCAAATGGCAAGCCTAACCCCGTCGACATTCATGTCGGTGCACGTGTTCGGTTGCGCAGAACCCTTCTTGGTATGAGCCAGGAAAAACTGGGTGAGGCCATTGGGCTGACATTCCAGCAGGTCCAGAAATACGAACGCGGTGCAAACCGTGTCGGGGCTTCGCGCCTTTATGATTTGTCGCGCGTTCTGGAAGTACCGGTTTCATTCTTCTTTGATGATATGCCTGACGAGATTTCGACGAAATCCGTGCATGAGCGTCGCGAAATGTCGGAAAGCCCGGATCCGTTCGATAATGATCCGATGAACCGCCGTGAAACCCTTGAACTGGTACGTGCATATTATCGGATCACCGATCCGACCCAGCGCAAGCGTGTTTTCGAGCTGGTTAAATCGATGGGCATTCTTGTTGCCGATAACGAAAATGCGAAATAGAAGACACCCGAAATTATGATTTCAAAAAGCGCATTTGCCAGAAAGTTGCAGATGCGCTTTTTCTTTGTTTCCTTCGAGTTTCTGGCCGAAATGCGTCAGGCGCGTTACGCTTATGCGTCGATCTTTCTTGACCCTAAAATGTCATTGGGGCAAAACCGCAGCTTGGGTGATAAGCCCGATTGAATACGTGGACGGATTTGGACCGCTTGCCACCACGTTAAAAAAGGCTAAGTGGGCGCAATTGGTGCAAACTTGTACCGATGCCCTCCGGTCCAGTTTTGGAACTCCTTTTTTACCGGAGAAGGTTTTAATGTCTCTTTCCGAATATCTTTTTACCAGTGAGTCGGTTTCCGAGGGTCACCCGGACAAGGTCTGTGACCGCATTTCCGATTCCATCGTTGATGCGTTTCTGGCCGCCGATGAAGATTCGCGCGTTGCCGTTGAGACTCTGGCAACCACCAATCGTGTGGTTCTGGCTGGCGAAGTTCGCGGTCCTGAAAGCGTTTCCAAGGAAGTCATGGTCGAAGCTGCACGCGAAGCCATTCGCGCCATTGGCTACGAGCAGGAAGGTTTTCACTGGAAGACTGCTGAGATTGAGTGCCACGTCCACGAACAGTCTGCAGATATCGCTCAGGGTGTCGACTCCGCTGGTGAAAAAGACCTCGGCGCGGGAGATCAGGGCATTATGTTCGGTTATGCTTGCAACGAGACGGACGAGCTGATGCCGGCTCCGATCCAGTTCTCGCACCGTATCCTGCGCAAAATGGCCGAAGACCGCCATTCTGGAAAATCAGCCGAGTTCGGTCCGGATGCAAAAAGCCAGGTTACCTTGCGCTATGTAGATGGCAAGCCGGTTGGGGCGACGTCGGTTGTTGTTTCGACCCAGCACGCAGATGGCCTTAATCAGGCCGATGTGCGCTCGCTTGTTATGCCCTATATCCAGAACATTCTGCCGGAAGGCTGGATGCCAGCCGAAGACGAGATTTACATCAACCCAACGGGTCGTTTTGTTATTGGTGGCCCTGATGGCGACGCCGGTCTGACCGGTCGTAAAATCATCGTTGATACCTATGGTGGCGCTGCACCGCATGGCGGTGGTGCATTCTCGGGTAAAGATCCGACCAAGGTTGACCGCTCGGCTGCTTATGCTGCTCGTTATCTCGCGAAAAACGTTGTTGCCGCTGGTCTTGCTGAACGTTGCACCATTCAGGTTGCCTATGCGATCGGTATTTCCAAGCCGCTGGCTCTTTATGTGAATAACCATGGCACCGGTAATGTGGATGAAATCAAGCTGGGCAGTGTGCTGCGTCAGTTGATGGATCTCAGCCCACGTGGCATTCGCGAACATCTTTCGCTGTGTCGTCCGATTTACACCCCGACTTCTGCGTACGGTCATTTTGGTCGTCAGCCGCAGGAAGATGGTCACTTCTCTTGGGAACGTACCGATCTGGTGGGTGATCTTAAGTCGGCATTCGGTGCCTGATTGGCTGAAAAGCCAACGCGCGAATTGCCAAAATCGTGTGGCATGATATGAGGCGGGCGGCCCCGATACAGTTCCGGGGCCGCTCGTTTGATTTTGGACCCCTTTTTCGAACCCGTCCTGACAGATAAGACAATGCGCAACAGCAACCGCCCGCTACCAACTCCGGATCGTCCAAATTTTTATGGCCGTCGTGGCAGCCGTCCTCTTAAGGATTCGCGCCGGGCGCTGGTCGACGAACTGTTGCCGAAAATCGGGATTACCTATCCCGATCAGGCTGATGTCGATCCGAATGGCTATTTCGCGGAGAAACCGGAACAGCTTTGGCTCGAGATCGGCTTTGGCGGGGGGGAACATCTGGCGGGCCAGGCTCAGGCCAACCCGCAGACGGGGATTATCGGGGCTGAACCGTTTATGGACGGGGTTGGCAGCCTGTTGCGCCATATCGATGAGCGCGGACTGACCAATGTTCGGGTCATTGCGGACGATTCCCGACCACTGCTTTATAAGCTGGTTGATGCCTGCTTTGATCGGGCATTCCTGCTGTTCCCGGATCCGTGGCCGAAAAAGCGTCATGCTGAACGTCGATTCATTGGCCCCAAAAACCTTGCATTGCTGGCGCGTCTTCTCAAAGATGGGGCCGAGTTCCGGGTGGCCAGCGACGATATGCAGTATATTTCCTGGACACTGCAACATCTGCACAATCATCCGGATTTCGAATGGCTTGCTGAAAGCCCCGAAGACTGGCGCAATCCGCCCGTTGATTGGGTCAAAACCCGTTATGAACAAAAAGCACTCCGTCAGGGCAAAAAGTGCAACTATTTGCGGTTTCGTCGTAAAAAGCGTTCCTGATCTGCACGGTTTTCTATTGTTATCTGACCCGCACCAAAGGCTTTTCGTTGTGTGCGGGTTTTCTTTTGCGTGAACAACATAACGACACAATTTCAATAAGTTGAAATTTTAATTGAGAATGATTGTCATGTGCGATATTTTATGTTGTTCCACTGATATGACATTGTCGCAAAATCGCTTGTGCCAAATGCCGGTAACAACAATTTCTGCGCATAATTCCAAAGGTCCGAACCGTGACACACTGGGATGTCAACATACTGTTCCGAACCTATCGCTCCCGGTTGCTGCATTTTGTGCAGCGGCGGAAGTTGTCGTGGCACATGGCCGACGACATCGTGCAGGATACCTTCCTTCGGGTTGTGACCACACCATCGCTACCCGATCCGCAATTTGCCCAGTCCTATCTTTTTAGGACGGCCCAAAATCTGGTGATCGATCATTTCCGGCGGGAACGAATACTGACCTTCGTTCAGGAACCCGATAAAGCATTTGAATTCGTTGCCGATGACGCTCCGTCCCCCGAACAGATCGCATGGTCTCGGCAGGAATTGCGCCATCTACAGGCTTCACTGAATGCTTTGCCAAAAAACCTTCGGACTGTTTTCATTCTTGCCCGGCTTGAAGGCAAAACATACGTCGAAATCGGTGAACAACTTGGCATTCCAACACAAACCGCGTTTAGCCGCATGGTCCGTGCCCTGACACTTGTCAAAGAGGCAATGGATAAATCGGAAAAAATTTGAATGTCAGATCAGAAATATGCGCTTCAGGTTCGTCCCAATAGTGAGGGTGTTTGTGTGATACGCCCAAACACCATCTGATCAATGACGCACGGAACCCGGCATTCATGGCTATGACAGGTGAAAATCACCTTGCAAATCTGCCCGATACGGTTTCGGAGCAGGCGATCTATTGGTTTGCACTGTTGCTTGATGGCAGTGAAACCGAAGAAGACCGTCGGGCATTCGCCCGCTGGGTCGAGGCTGATGCGGCGCATCTTGAGGCCTTTGGAGAGATAGAAAGGCTTTGGAGTGGCAGTACTAGCCTTAATCTTTCAACAGGCAATAAGGTCGGTCGACGTGCCTTTATGACGGGAACGGCGGCAGCGCTTGTCATCAGTGCGGGTTGGGCATTCTCCCCGCGTCACCCTTTTGCCGATATCCGGACTGTAACCGGCGAACGGCATAGTTTTTCCCTTCCCGGCGGTGTTGAGGCCGAACTGGCGAGCGATACCGTTATGTCCTACGTCGCGCGTGACGGGATAAACGGTGTCGAACTCCATAGCGGCGAAGCATGGTTCAATCATTCGGCAACAGGCAACGCCTTTTTTGTTGCTGCTGCCCATGGCGCAAGCTGGTCGTGGGGCGGAAGGCTCGACGTGGCTGCTTATGATGGGGGTGTCACGGTAATCGCCGAACAAAATCCGTTGATTGTTCGTGTTGGCGGCGCGCAAACCCAAGTGGCTGCGGGAAATGCCGTGCGCTATCGAGATGTGCAAATCGGGCGGCCTTACGAGGTTGATCTTTCGGCAGAGCTGGCCTGGCGGAACGGCCAGCTCGTCTTTATGGGGAGGCCGCTCGGCGAAGTCGTTCGCGTTTTGCAGCGCTGGCAGAACGGCAAGATCATGATCATCGGCGAAGAACTCAAATCCCGCCCGGTAACCCTTGTGGTCGACCTTGAACGGTTAAAGGATGTTCTGCCGGTTCTGGCTCGTGTTCTGTCGATCAATGTGCATCGGTTTACAGATTACCTGACGGTCATTCGCGCCGCCTGACCCTCTCAAACTCCAAAATCACCAATCGATATGATCCTTCGGTTCGGTCAGAATATTTTGATAATAAAAATTATTATCAAAAAATGCAATGAATATCAGATATCTGAATTTCAGCCTCGTCTAACTGAGTAACGAAATAATGAATGAGACGCAATCTCATTCATATATGCATTCGTGACTCAGGAGACAAAAAGAATGCTCTCGAACGGGGTGGGTCGCATTGTCGACACCAACAAAATAATTCGTAAATCCAGTACACCTATTGGGGGTGTTCGCACAATTGCCCTGACAGCCGTTGGCAGTGGCATGATTGCTTTGATGCCGCTTGCCGTGGGGGCTCAAACCCGGGGCGCAGAAATATTGCAACAGGCTAACAAGGCTGAAATTGCGCAGGTCGCTGAAGAGGGCGTGACCTTGTCAAATGATATGCTCTCATTTGATATATCCGCACAACCGCTTGCCATGGCATTGGTCAATTTTTCGCGTGTATCGGGGATCGATGTTGCCGTGGACGGGACATTGCCCGACGGTACACAAAGCGTTGCCGTCCAGGGGAATATGACGGCTGGCGCAGCCCTTGATCGCATGTTGTCGCAAAGCGGTTTGATCTGGAATGCCGTCAATCCGACAACCATTTCCATCATTGATCCTGTACGGGAAGATGCCGGTAACGCCTCAATCATAACTGTTCCGGTCACCGTAACGGCGACTGAAAGGGCGCTTGGTCCTAATGGGGTACCGGACAAAGTGTATGAAACGCCGGGCTCGGTAGCGGTAATTACCCAGGAAAGTATGCGAAAGTCGCCCGTACGCGAAGCGCGCGAGATTTTCAACAATGTTGCCGGTGTGGATATTTCCAATGACGCGCGTGACCCCGGTTTGACAGTCAACGTTCGCGGTCAGCAGGAAATGGGGCGTGTGAACGTCAATATCGACGGCGCGCGTCAGAACTATAATCAGATGACACATGGCACATCTTCTCGTGTGTATCTGGACCCTGCTTTGTTGGCAGAAGTGGAGATCGAGAAATCCAATCTCAACCAGAATGGTGGTGCCGGGTCTTCTGCAGGTATCGTCACAATGCGTACCCTCAATACACAAGACATTCTTGATGATGGCGAAAAATGGGGCGGCAAGGTAAATGTCAGCCACGGCACGAATGATTACGAATTTGCGGGCGATGCTGCTGGAGGTGTTAGGCTTGCGCCAAGGTTTGACATCTCAGCCGCGGTAAGCCGGAAGGTCATTGGTGACTATAGTCCGGGGAAACGCAATCCAGCCCTGTTTACTGACGGAAACGGCAATTATCACGATGTACACAGTTCCAGACCTGAATACACTTTCCTTCGCCAGACATCCGGTTTGGTGAAAGCCAATGTCCATCTTACAGATGATCAGGAACTGAATCTTGGGTATGTTGGCTCAAAAAGCAATTACACCAAAACCAACGACGTCACGAATACAAGACCGGATCTGAACGAAACCAAAACCCATACCCTGACCGCCAAGCACAACTGGAATCCGTCGACTGATTTGGTCGATCTGGATACGCACGTTTATTGGACCCGAACAGAAAGTAACCAATACAGGCCAACCAGATTTAACACCAGTGGATCAGTTAGCCAGAACCCCTACGACACGGACTATACGCTTGATACGACAGGGCTTGATTTGGCCAACAGTAGCAAGTTCGAGCTATATTCAGTGGGTGATGGCCTGAGCAAGGTTAGCTTTGACTATGGTACCGAGTTCTTTCACGACAGGGCAAAGACAACCTCTGAGGTCGAGGACCTTGGAGGATCAGGTTCTGCCTATCAGGCAGAAGGAACAACCCCATCCGGGGAGCGTGATGTTTATGGTGGACATGTAACGGCGACGTATGGCTGGAACGACGTGTTTCAAATCAGTGGTGGTTTTCGCTACGACCGTTACGAATTGACAGGTGACTCGTATTGGTGTGAAGCGTTACCCGGTGGTTTTACATCACAGCAGTGCGGAAGCGGCAATGACGTACCTTTGGACGTTGATTTGTCGGAGGACCGGGTTTCGCCGTCTTTTGGTGCAAGCGTGACGCCATTCCCCGGTCTGCAATTCTTTGCCAACTATCGCGAAAACCTGCGGGCGCCGACAGTTATGGAAGCCATGTTCAAGGGCATGCATATCGGTGATCAGCCGGTTACCTATTTTTCGAACGCCAATCTCAAGGCTGAGGAAGTTGAAACCAAGGAAGTTGGTGTCAACTTCATGTTCGATAACGTCATAAAGCAGGGCGATGGATTCAGAGCCAAACTGTCCTACTACCGTTCAACAATCGATAATTATACGACTGTTGGTTTCGTGCCTTTGCCCTCACTGCCGTCAGTGAACTGGCCATCGGTTGGGGCGGGCATGGTCAACCTTAGTGACCCTGTCTATATGACCGGTACGGAGCTTGAGGCCTTCTATGATGCTGGTGAGTACTATTTTGGCGGTACGTTGACGACATCGGACATTGATCTGATCGGGAATTATAATCAGTTCATTCTTGATACCACCTATTCTACTGCAGCGCAGAACGCAGCTACTTACGGTACAGTTGGCGGATTGTTTGGCATTTATGCGCCGCCCAAACGCAAATACACGCTTGACGGCGGGTTCCGTCTTTTCGATCAGGATCTTGTCTTGGGAATGCGGGCGACATTCGTTTATCCGGAAGAAAACTATGGTTCCCAGGTCGGGTCGGTAAGTCTCTCGACCGTTGGTGGCGAATATTACAAGTACCGCGTATTCGACTTTTACAGTTCCTATGACATCAACGATGCCGTGAAACTGCGGTTCGCCGTCAATAACCTGTTCGATGAGGGATATGTTCAAGGAAGCGGGGGAACGTATGCCCCGGCACCGGGACGTACCGCGATCATCAGTCTCAGCGGCAACTTCTAGGCCGCTTAAAAGGAAAAATGCCAATCACCGGTCAGGTCATCGACCTGACCGGATAGGTTTGTCTTTCTTTCAACTAAGTATTTGATTTTAAACATTATTTTGTTGACTCATGATGATAATAATAGTCATCCTCATCATGTTGCTCCAATGGTTGGGGCGGAAACAAACCAGGAGATGTCTAAATGACTATTACAATTGATCTGAACGCAGATGGTTCCGGAAACGGTGTTGATCTGCATGGTCTGTTGGAAGATTTCGACGCCAACTTTTCCAAGGGATTGTTCAACTACGGCGAGTTTCTGAATGGTGGGCTCTTTGACGGTCCGCAATACTATCTCAGCGATGAAGACAGTTCATCAAGCTACACCGATGGCTTCCTTGCAACGACCGGTGGCGGAGATGACTTCACCTATGACATCAGCACCCATCAGATTGTCGGAAATCTTGATCAGCTTTCATTCGGGGAAACGTTGGTTCAGGATTCTAGCGGCGACTACAATCTTAGCGACTCGTCGGTCGATATTTCTGGCCTTGACCTCAGCAGCAGCAAGACTGGTATGGTCCTGACCGCGCTTTTTGGTGGTGACAGTTCAGAATTGCAGTCTGTTTTTGCCTCCGAAGGTGTCGAAATCAACGGCAGTTCCGGCGCGGATGTGATCGGCGGTTTTGCAGGTGACGACGTCCTGACTGGCAATGGCGGGGCAGACACTTTCGAGTTCGATACTTCGGCATCGTTCGGTGATGACACCGTTACCGACTTCACCGATGGCACCGATCTTCTCGATATCGATTACAACTCGGTCACGATTGGAGATGATGGTGCTGGCAATGCGCTCATTACCCATGCCAACGGCACCATCACCCTGACTGGTGTTGACTTCAACGACCTTGACGCAAGCGACTTCGTTTAACGAAGACGGCCCGCTCCGCAGGCGGCGGAACGGGCACAAGGTCTTTGATTGCAGGGCACCGCGGAACAGCGGTGCCCACCTCATCCTATCTTTTTCTTTTCCGGAATGGAAACAGCGTGTTCGAACAGGTCCATTCGCAACATTTGTCCAAATCGTCCGTATTCTCGCCGTTGGCGGCCGCCATTCGATCCGTGCGCGGAGCGTTCCTGTCGGTCGCGGCGTTAAGCGGCGTGTCAAATATCCTGATGCTGACCGGGCCGCTTTTCATGCTGCAGGTTTATGATCGGGTTCTGGCGAGTCGCAGTATGCCGACGCTCGTCGCGCTCGTTGTTCTGATGCTGGCGCTATATCTGTTTCTGGGAACTGTCGATGCGCTTCGGGCGCGGATGCTGGTGCGGATTGGCTGGCGGGTGGATGAGCAGGTCGGACCGTTGGCGCTGGCAACCACTCTTGATCAGGTGCTGCGAAATGATAATGCAACCTTAAGGCCGCTCAACGATCTTGATCAAATCCGACAGTTTCTGGGTGGTGCGGGTCCTATTGCGATTTGCGATATGCCTTGGATGCCGCTGTTTCTGGGGATCGTTTTTGCTTTTCATCCCTGGCTTGGTTTTCTTGCCCTTATTGGCGGTATCATTCTGGTGATTTTGACATTGATCGGCGAGCTTGCCACCCGTCGCCAGGTTGAACGGATGAACTGCCAAGCCGTTTCACGTGCAAATCTTGTCGAAGCTGGGCGTCGAAATGCCGAAGCCATTCTCGCGATGGGCATGCTGGCGAGTTTCACAGACTATTGGGCACGTTTGAATGACAGGTATTTACGAGACAATACCGGTGTCGGTGACGTCAATTCGACCTTCTCGGCCTATATCAAGGTCATTCGCCTTGCGATGCAGTCCGGCGTTCTGGCACTTGGTGCGTATCTGGCGATCCTGCAGGAAGTCACACCGGGTGTGATGGTTGCCGCCTCAATCCTGACAGCGCGGGCATTGTCCCCGGTCGAACAGGCGATTGGCAACTGGCGCGGATTTGTTGGTGCCCGTCAATCGCGCCAACGTCTTGAACGCTGCTTTGCCGACACACAAAAAACGTCTGAACGCCTCGAACTGCCTGCCCCGCAACAAAGCCTGCATGTTTCCAATCTGATCGTTCGGGCCCCTGCAAAGCGGGTGGAAGGAAAGCTGGCCGCACCGGGGCGCGTATTGCTGCGCATCAACGACGTGTTCCTGAAAGCAGGCGACGGGCTTGGCATTATTGGGCCAAGCGGATCGGGGAAATCTACATTCGGTCGCGCACTGGTCGGGATTGGTGCGATCCAGAATGGCACCATCCGCCTGGATGGGGCGGAGCTTGATCACTGGGAGCCGGATCGGCTGGGGGCGCATGTCGGTTATTTGCCGCAGGACGTCGATCTGTTTGACGATACTGTTGCCCGCAATATTGCGAGGCTACGTAGCGATGTGGACTCTGCGGCAATCGTTAAGGCCGCGCAATTGGCCGGGGTGCATGACATGGTCCTGTCTCTGCCCAAGGGATATGACACGCTGATCGGAAGTGGCGGGCTTATTTTGTCGGGTGGGCAACGCCAACGGATCGGGCTGGCGCGTGCCCTGTTTGGTGATCCGTTCCTGATTGTCCTTGATGAACCCAATTCCAGTCTCGACAGTGCCGGGGAACAGGCCCTGATCGAAGCGGTCCGTCTGGCCCGGCAACGCGGGGCGATTGTTGTCATGATTGCCCATCGCCCCGGCGCACTGGCAACGGTCAATCTGGCGATGGTTATTCAGGATGGACGCCAGATTGCCTTTGGTGCGCGTGACGACATTCTGCGCAAAACCATGCGCCAGGTCGGAGAAAGCGCATGAGCCGAAAACAGTCGCACACGTCGTCAAAAACTCCATTCGTCAGCCCTGCAATGCATAGTTTGCGCCGACATACCCTGTTTGGCGTAACCGTGATGCTGGCATTGTTTGCTGGTTTGGGAAGCTGGATGGCGTTGGCCAATCTTTCCGGGGCGGTGGTTGCCACCGGCAAACTGGTGGTCGAAAGCAATGTGAAGGATGTGCAGCACCCTGACGGAGGCATTGTTGGTGAAATCCACGTGCGTGACGGGGATCGGGTGCAGGCCGGTGATCTTCTGATCCGGCTGGACGATACGATGGCACGCGCAAGCCTTGGCATTGTCGATAGCCAGATCGATGCCTTGCGGGCACGCAAAATGCGACTGGTTGCTGAACGGAACGAAGCGAAAATCGTTGCTGTGCCCGATTTGTTCGAGGCCCGTATGCAGGACCTGGCAATCGTTGAGCTGGTTGCGGCCGAGACAAAACTATTCGAAGCAAGGCGTAAAAGTCTGGAGGGTGAAAAGGACCAGCTTCAGCAAAAACTGTTGCAGCTTTCGGAGACGATCATCGGGCTTGAGGCCCAGAAAGCTGCCAATGAAGAAGAAAGCCGCCATATTCGCGATGAACTTGACGGGCTTGAAATGCTTTACAAAAAGCAGCTTGTACCGATTACCCGTGTTGCGGCATTGCGTCGTGAACGCGCCAGTCTGGGGGGCAAACATGGGGAGTTGACGGCACAGATTGCCGCGACCGGCATGCAAATCTCGGAAACAGAAATGTCGATCCTGCAGCTTGACCGGAACCGCCAAACAGAAGTCCTGACGGAACTGGGTGAAATTGATCAACAATTGGCCGAATTGATGCAAAAGCAGGTTGCGTTGCGCGATCAACTGCGTCGTGTCGACATCCGAGCCCCCTATGACGGGACGGTCTATCAGATGACGATACATACGATTGGCGGCGTGGTTGCGGGCGGGGACCGGATCATGAGGATTGTGCCTGATCAGGATGAGCTGGTGATCGAAGCCCGAACCAACCCGCGCGATATTGATCAGGTCCATCCAGGGCAAAAGGCGATGCTGCGTTTTACTGCCTTTAATCAGCGCACAACACCGGAACTTTCCGGGACGGTGTCCTTTGTGGCAGCGGACCTTTCACGCGATGAACTGACAGGCGAAACCTACTATAATGTCCGGGTGAAAATTGCCGGTGGCGAGATGGAAAAACTTGATGGGCAAGGTCTGATGCCCGGCATGCCGGTTGAAACCTTTATCGCAACGGGGGATCGCACCGCACTTAGCTATCTTGCCAAACCACTTACCGATCAGTTTGCCCGCGCGTTCCGCGAAGAATAATTTTTCACCGGTTTCGGATATCGAACGCCCCGAATCGTTTCTGCTTTGAAGGGCTGCGAATTCATGCGGCATTTGCGGACAGGGACGAAAGGTAATCGGGATGACTTTGGATATAACAGCAGACGGTGTGATAAAAACCCGCCTTCAGAACCTCAAACAGGCAACAACCGGCGACCATCAGCACATCGATGACATGGTGATGGAAATGGCACCGTTTGAAAGCCGCGATAACTACGCCCGGTTTGTCGGGATGCAGTATGTGTTTCACCGCGCTGTAAAACCGCTTTATGACGCCAGTGACCTGAACGCCCTGATACCCGGGCTTTCGATGCGCAGTCGGTTCGATCATGTCTGTGCAGATCTTGCAGACCTGCAATGCAGCCTACCTGAAAATACCAAACCATTTCCTGTTCCCCAAACCGGAATGGGTCGTCTGGGATGGTTATATGTTTGTGAAGGTTCGTCGCTTGGGGCGGCATTTTTGCTGAAAGCAGCCGGAAATATCGGGCTGAATGCCGAGTTTGGTGCCCGTCACCTGGCTGGGCACGAAGACGGTCGCGGCAAGCATTGGCGCGAATTTGTTGATCAGGTCAATGGCTTGGCTTTAAGCGCTAAACAAGAACAGGAAGTGATTGATGGTGCTATTGCTGCCTTTGACTTTTTCCGAACCCTTTTGATCGAAGATCGCAAGCTTGCCGCATAGGCGCAAATCCCTTGGTTGAAAGGCTTGCAGAGACAGGATCGTGACTTGATTTCTGGCAAAGTCGGCTGTATAAAGCCGCCAAGCTTTTTGTAAATTCTGACAAAGAGTGGGCCCTTCGCCCGCTCTTTTGTGCTTTTTGGGGTATGGCATCGCTATATGGCTGAGCTGATCGGACAACAGTTGAAAGACCCGCTGATGATGCGGATCACGGAGATTATCGAGCCGTCGATCAATGCGCTGGGTTTCGAACTGGTACGTGTGTCCATGATGGGCAAGGACAGTAATGTCTTGCAGATCATGGCAGATCGTGCGGATGGCAACGGCAGCATCAATGTTGAAGATTGCGCCGAAATCAGCCGTACCGTCTCTGCCCTGATGGATGTCGAGGACCCGATTTCCGGGGCTTATCACCTTGAAGTCAGTTCACCGGGTATTGACCGCCCGCTGACCCGTGCCAAGGACTTTGATGTCTGGCGCGGGTTCGAGGCAAAGGTCGAGCTGGTGATGGCCCAGAATGGCCGTCGCCGTTTCAGCGGAAAGCTGGATGGAGTTGAGGATGATGCGGTCGCCCTGATTGTCGATGGCGAACGTGAATTGTTGCCGTTGGCCGATATCGCAAAGTCGAAATTGGTGCTGACGGATGAATTGATCGCGCATGTCACCGGCAAGGGCCGGTCTGACGAAAACGCAGAATAGAGGTTGGATATGGAAGCAACTTCGGGAATGCCGCGGCCGGAACTTTTGCAGGTTGCAGATGCCGTTGCCCGTGAAAAGGGCATTGATCGTGATGAAGTTCTTGGCGCAATGGAACAGGCCATCCAAAAGGCCGGCCGTTCCAGATATGGCCACGAGCATGACATCCGTGCCCATATCGACCGTAAAACCGGTGAAATCAAGCTGGCCCGTTTCATCGAGGTCACGGATGATATCGAAAACGACTTCACCCAGATGTCGCTGGAACAGGCGCGTATTCGCAACGAAAATATCCAGCTTGGTGAATTCCTGATTGATCCGCTGCCGCCGATCGATTTCGGACGTATTGCTGCGCAGACCGCAAAACAGGTTATCGTGCAGAAGGTCCGTGATGCGGAACGTGAGCGTCAGTTCGAAGAATATAAAGACCGTGCCGGTGAAGTGATCAACGGCGTCGTCAAACGAGTCGAGTTTGGTAATGTTCTGGTCGATATGGGCCGTGCAGAAGCCATTCTGCGCCGCGAAGAACTGATCCCGCGTGAAACTGTCCGTCAGGGTGATCGCGTTCGTGCGCTGATCCTTGATGTGCGTCGCGAACAGCGTGGGCCGCAGATCTTCCTGTCGCGTACCCATCCGACTTTCATGGCAAAACTGTTTGCCCAGGAAGTTCCGGAAATCTACGACGGTATTATCGAAATCAAATCGGTTGCCCGTGATCCGGGTTCGCGCGCCAAGATTTCCGTTCAGTCGTCGGATAACTCAATCGACCCGGTCGGGGCATGTGTCGGTATGCGTGGTTCGCGCGTGCAGGCTGTTGTTGGCGAACTTCAGGGCGAAAAAATCGACATCATCCAGTGGTCGGAAGACCCGGCAACCTTCGTTGTGAACGCATTGGCTCCGGCCGAGGTCACCAAGGTTGTTCTTGATGAAGAAACCAATCGTATCGAGGTTGTCGTCCCCGACGATCAGCTGAGCCTGGCCATTGGCCGTCGTGGTCAGAATGTGCGTCTGGCGTCCCAGCTGACCGGATGGGATATCGATATCCTGACCGAGGAAGACGAAAGCGAACGTCGCCAGGAAGAAGCCCGTAAACGGGCGGAGATGTTCATCAAGGCACTTGATGTTGATGAAGTCATTGCCCATCTTCTGGTCGCCGAAGGCTTTACCTCGATCGAGGAAGTCGGTTACGTGCCGTTGGCCGAACTGGCAGAGATCGAAGGTTTCGAAGAAGAAATCGCCGAAGAGCTGCGCACGCGCGCTCGTAACTTCCTTGCCGAAGAAGCCGAACGTCTTCAGAAGCGTCGTGAAGAGCTTAAGGTTGCCGATGACCTCGTCGAATTTGGCGGACTGTCGCTGGCCGTTGTTGTTCGCCTGGGCGAGAACGATGTCAAAACCCTTGAGGACTTCGCGGATCTCGCAAGCGACGAGCTGATCGAATATGTCGGTGATGCGGACAACATGACCATGGATCAGGCCAATGACCTGATCATGGACGCGCGTCGTCAGCTTGGCTGGTTCGAAGGACTTGAAGAAGAAGTTTCCGAAGATGCCGAAGAAGGCGAAGACGCCTGAGGGCTGATCGGAGGACGCCATGTCGCACCGTAAAGGCGGCAAGGTAGCCGAGGTTCCGGAGCGCCGGTGTATCGTCACCGGCGAAGTCCGGCCTAAGGAAGACCTTCTCAGGGTTGTGATCGGACCGGATGATTCGGTTGTTCCCGACCTTGAGGAACGGTTGCCTGGACGGGGATTATGGTTGTGCCCGTCGCGGGATGTGATAAATACCGCCTGTGCAAAAAATGCCTTTGCCAAGGCGGCGCGGCAAAAAGTCGTGATTGATCCTGCGCTGGCAGACCGGATCGAGAAGCTTTTGCTTCAGAAAAGTCTCGATCTGCTGTCGCTTGCGCGCAGAGCCGGTCAGGCGGTTGCCGGTTACGAAAAAGTCAGGGCCCAGATTGACGAGGGCGCGGCAATGATATTGGCAGCCCGAGATGGTGCTGCGGACGGAAAATCGAAGATCGAGGCGAAAGCCCGGGATCTGCCGATTTATACCGTTCTGGATGCTGCCGAGATTGGCGCGGCCTTTGGCCGCGAAAAAGCAGTACATGTGGCTGTTGCGCCAGGTGGACTGGCAAAACAGTTAAGTCGCTCGCTTAGGCGGCTAGAAGGATTTCGCGCGGTCTGAAGGCAGGCTTGCGCAGAACGGACAGGACAGGACAGGCAAAGGATGCCGGTCCCGCAGGAAATGAGGAAGTTGGACGGATTATGAGTGATCGCGATCAGGAGAAGAAACCGCTGAGCCTCAACAGATCGAAACTTGAACTGAGCAAGACGGTCGAGGCTGGGCAGGTACGGCAAAGCTTCTCGCATGGACGGTCCAAATCTGTGACTGTCGAAGTGCGCAAGAAGCGGACTTTCGAAAAGAACGAATCCGGCCGCTTCCGTGAAGTGAAGAAGGATGCGGTTGCTGAACAGCAGCAGCAAGCTGCCGCACCGGCGCCGGCGGCAAAACCCGAACCGGTTGCCAAACCGGAACCGGTTGAAGACCACGGCAATCTTACCGATAGCGAGCGTGCAGCACGCATGGCTGCCCTGAAAGCAGCCGAAGAGCGCCGCAAGCAGGAAGAAGCCGAAGCAGCCGTACGTGCCGCTGAGGAAAGCAAGCGCAAGGCAGAAGAAGCCGAACGTCGTAAACAGGAAGAGGCCGAAGCAGCAAAAGCTGCTGCGGCAGAAACCCCTGTGCTGGAAAAGGATGCCCCGGTTTCTGTAGAAGAAGTCGAGAAAGCCCTTGAAGCATCGACGACCAAAGGCAAATCCAAACCGAAGCCTGCTGCTGTTGCCAAGAAACAGGAAGAAATCATTCCTGGCGAACCGGCAGAACCGCTGGTTCCGGAAGAACGCCGTCGTGCCGATCCGTCCACCGTCAAGCCGAAAAGCCGCAAGGAACTGGACGAGGAAGAAGCCCGTACCGCAGCCGCACGCAAACGCGCCGAAGAAGAAGCTCTTGGCCGTGCCGCGCGTACGAAGGGTGACGAAGGTCGCCGTCGTGGCAAGCTTTCGATCAATAATGCTATGACCGGTGACGAAGGTGGCCGTCGTCGTTCGATGGCCTCGATCAAGCGTCAGCAGGCAAAAGCAAAGGCCCGTATGCAGGGTCAGCAGAAGCCGAAAGAGAAAATCGTGCGTGATGTTATCGTTCCGGACGTTATTACCGTTCAGGAACTTGCCAACCGTATGGCTGAACGTGCTGCCGACGTCATCAAGTGCCTGATGGGCCTTGGCGTTATGGCAACCATCAACCAAAGCCTTGATCCCGATACCGCACAGCTGGTTGTCGAGGAATTCGGCCACAAGATGAAACGCGTTTCGGATGCCGATGTTGAAGAAGCGCTGGTCAGTGCCGTTGACAATGAAGATCAGCTGATCGGTCGTCCGCCGGTTGTGACCGTCATGGGTCACGTTGACCATGGTAAAACCTCGTTGCTTGATGCCCTGCGCAAAACTGACGTTGTCAGTGGCGAAGCTGGCGGCATCACCCAGCATATCGGTGCCTATCAGGTGACGATGGAAACCGGATCGAAGATTACCTTCATCGATACCCCGGGCCACGCTGCCTTCACGGAAATGCGTTCGCGCGGTGCCAAGGTTACCGACATCGTCGTTCTGGTTGTTGCTGCTGACGACTCGGTCATGCCGCAGACGATCGAAGCCATCAGCCATGCGAAAGCAGCCGGTGTGCCGATGATCATCGCGATCAACAAGATCGACAAACCGGGTGCAAACCCGTCGAAGGTTAAAACCGAACTGCTTCAGCACGAAGTCGTCGTCGAGGAAATGGGCGGTGAAGTTCAGTGTCTTGAAGTTTCCGCCAAACAGGGCCTTGGCCTGACCGAGCTGGAAGAAGCCATTCTGCTTCAGGCCGAGGTTCTTGACCTTAAAGCCAACCCGGCACGTGTTGCTGACGGTGTTGTGGTTGAAGCCCGCATGGAAAAAGGTCGCGGCCCGGTTGCCACGGTTCTGGTTCAGCGCGGTACGCTTAAAAACGGTGATATCTTTGTTACGGGTGCCGAGTGGGGCCGCGTTCGTGCGTTGGTCAACGATCATGGCGTTCGCATCGAAGAAGCCATTCCGGGCATGCCGGTCGAAGTAACCGGTCTGAACGGCGTGCCGTCTGCCGGTGATGACTTCGTTGTTGTCGAAAACGAAGCCAAAGCGCGTGAGATTTCCGACTATCGTCAGCGTCGCATCCGTGAAACGCAGGCTGCTGCGATGAAGAAATCGGCACTTGAGAACATGTTCTCAAGCTCGGGCGACGTCAAGGAACTGCCGATCCTTATCAAAGGTGACGTGCAGGGTTCTGTCGAAGCGCTTATCGGTACCCTGCAGAAGCTGGGTAACGAAGAAGTCAGTGTACGCGTCCTGCATAGCGGCGTTGGCGGGATCAACGAGTCCGATGTCACGCTGGCGCGTGCGTCGAATGCGCTGATCATCGGCTTTAACGTGCGTGCCAATCAGCAGGCCCGTGAACAGTCCCGTCGCGACAATGTCGACATTCGTTATTATTCGATCATCTATGATGTTGCAGACGACATCAAAAAGATGCTGTCGGGCATGCTGTCGCCGGAAGTTCGCGAGAAGTTCCTGGGGTACGCAGAAATACGCGACATCTTTACTATCTCGGGCAACAAGATTGCCGGTTGTATGGTTACCGAGGGTACCGTCAAGCGTGGTGCGGGCGTTCGCCTGCTTCGCGACAACGTCGTGATCCATTCGGGCGAGCTGTCGACACTGCGTCGCTTCAAGGATGAAGTAAAAGAAGTCCGCGAGGGCTATGAATGTGGCATGTCATTCGCCAAGTATAATGACCTGCAGGTCGGCGATATGATCGAGTGCTTCGAGCAGGAGGAAATCGCCGTCGAACTTTAAGACGGTGGATTGACGATATGGCGAAGCAACCGGCCAAAGCACCAAGTCAGCGACAGTTGCGCGTGGCGGAGGAAATCCGCCAAGCCCTGTCGCAGGCACTTGAGCGCGGAGATATTTATGACCCGGACCTGACCCGGCGCCCGGTAACCATTACCGGCGTCAGTTTGAGCCCGGATATGCGCAATGCCATGGTATCCTTTACGCCGCTTGGCGGGGGCGAGGCGGAAACCTCGCTTAAGGCGCTAACGCGGCAGAAGGGCCATTTGCGTACCCATGTGGCGCGTACGGTTCATATGAAATACGTACCGGCGTTGCGTTTTGTGGAAGACAAAAGTTTCGATGTCGCCGACCATATCGGTGCCCTCCTGCGTGACCCGCATGTCGCACAGGATCTTGCGGCGGACCGGTCGGACGACCATGAGAATGAGGACGACTGATGGCGCGTCGGCGTCGCGGTAGAAGCATCAATGGCTGGCTGGCAGTCGACAAGCCCTTGGAAATCACCTCTTCGACGGTGGTCAATCAGGTGCGTCGTCTGCTTGATGCGGCAAAGGCCGGTCACGGCGGGACACTTGACCCATTGGCGAGTGGTGTCCTGCCTATTGCATTTGGCGAGGCGACAAAAACGGTTGCCTATGTCATGGATGGTAGCAAAAGTTATCGTGTGACGCTTAAATTCGGCGAAGCACGCAGCACCGACGATGCCGAGGGCGAGGTTACGGCCACCTCGGATCATCGTCCGGATGCAGACGAAATAAAGGCCGTGCTGGGTGAGTTTATTGGCGAAATCCAGCAGGTGCCGCCAAAGTTTTCGGCGATCAAGGTTAATGGCAAGCGTGCCTATGATCTTGCCCGTCGCGATGAAGACGTGGTGCTTAAACCGCGTCCGATTCTGATCAAGGATCTTCGACTGGTCGATATGCCGGATCGCGATCATGCCGTTCTCGAAGTTGTTTCGGGCAAAGGGGCATATATGCGGTCTTTGGCGCGCGATATTGCGCTGCGCCTGGGTTCTGTCGGCCATATATCCGCCCTTCGCCGCACGTCGGCGGGGCCGTTTCCTGAAACGAGTTCCATTCCGCTTGCGGAGTTGCTTGAAATGGATCCGGATGCGGTGTTGGAGAAATTGCTTCCGGTCGAGACCGCGCTGGACGACATCCCGGCGCTGGCCCTGACCGAAGTCGAGGCGCAGCGGCTATCGAGTGGGCAACCTGTCGGGTTGTTGCCGGTGGCAAAACGCAGTGCCCTCGAAACCCCCGTCGTGCAGGACGATATCGTCTGCGCCATGCTCCATGACCGCGCGGTTGCGTTGGCGGAGATAAGTGGCGGCGAAATCCGGCCTGTACGTGTTTTTAATCTCTAAAGGCGAAAGGATGCCTGATGTCGATTACTGCTGAACGCAAAGCTGAGCTGATCAAAGAATACGCTCAGAAAGACGGTGACACCGGTTCCCCCGAAGTCCAGGTTGCAATCCTGACCGAGCGGATCAAGAACCTGACCGAACACATGAAAGAACATAACCACGACTTCCATAGCCGTCGTGGTCTTCTTATGATGGTTGGCCAGCGCCGTCGTCTGCTGAAGTACCTGCAGCGCAAAGACCAGTCGCGTTACGAGACCGTTATCGAACGCCTCGGTATTCGCCGCTGATATCGAACTGCGGCGGAGGTGGTTGATCCCCTCCGCCGTCGTTTTTTTAATGTCCCGAGCGGATCGGGAAACACGGGGAAGCAGGGTCGGATGGGCCGACCTCTTTGCTTGGTCCGGACCCATTAATTATGCAGCTTTTATGAAAGCCTCATAATTAATGTGTTCGGAACTCGTGTATGACTATCCGGGTCCGCTGAAGGTTTGTAAGAGGAAGAGAAAATAATGTTTAATGTCGTCCGCAAGGAAATGCAGTGGGGCAATGCCAAGCTGGTTCTCGAAACCGGTAAGGTCGCGCGTCAGGCCGATGGTGCCGTCATGGTCACCTACGGCGAGACCGTTGTGCTTTGTACCGCTGTTGGCGCGAAATCACCGCGCCCGGATATCGACTTTTTCCCGCTGACCGTGAACTATCAGGAAAAAGCATTTGCTGCCGGTAAAATCCCGGGTGGTTTCTTCAAGCGTGAAGGCCGTCCTTCGGAAAAGGAAACTCTGGTTTCGCGTCTGATCGACCGTCCGATCCGTCCGCTGTTCCACCCGCTTTATCGTAACGAAACCCAGATCGTTTGTACCGTTCTGTCCCATGACATGGAAAACGATCCGGACGTGGTTGCGATGATCGGTGCGTCTGCGGCGCTGACCATTTCCGGTCTGCCGTTCCTTGGCCCGATCGGTGCTGCGCGCGTCGGTTACAAAGACGGCGAATATATCCTGAACCCGGCAACCGAGTCGGTTAAGGAAAGCGACCTTGATCTGGTTGTTGCCGGTACCCGTGACGGTGTGATGATGGTTGAATCCGAAGCCAGCGAGCTTTCGGAAGAAATCATGCTTGGCGCCGTTAAATTCGGTCACGAGCAGTTCCAGTCGGTTCTTGATCTGATCATTTCGCTGGCCGAAGATGCCGCGAAAGAGCCGCGCGACATTGCAGAACTGCCGGAAGGCTATGATGCGCTGGTCGAAAAAGTCGCTGCCCTTGGCACCGATGGACTGACCAAAGCATACAGCCATGTCGTCAAGCAGGAGCGTTCGGCTGCTGTTTCTGACGCCAAAGCCGCGATTGCGGGAAAACTGGCCGAAGAAGAAATTGCCGATGCCCTGAAAGGCAAGGTTTCGTCGATCATCAAGGATCTGGAAAAAGACATCGTTCGCGGTGCGATCCTGAAAACCGGCAAACGTATTGATGGCCGTACAGGTGCTGACGTTCGCCCGATCCTTGGCGAAGTTTCGGTTCTGCCGCGTGCACACGGTTCGGCGATTTTCACCCGTGGTGAAACCCAGGCACTTGCCGTTGCCACCCTTGGCACCGGTCAGGATGAACAGATCGTTGACGCGCTTGACGGCGAATATCGCGAAAACTTCATGCTGCACTATAACTTCCCGCCCTACTCGGTTGGTGAAGCTGGTCGTATGGGTTCGCCGGGCCGTCGTGAAATCGGTCATGGTAAACTGGCATGGCGTGCCCTGCACCCGCTGATGCCGGGCAAGGACGCCTTCCCTTACACCATTCGTATCGTTTCTGAAGTAACCGAATCGAATGGTTCGTCCTCGATGGCGACCGTTTGCGCAACCTCGCTTGCGATGATGGATGCCGGTGTTCCGCTGGCACGTCCGGTTGCCGGTATTGCCATGGGTCTGATCAAGGAAGGCGATGATTTTGCCGTTCTGTCCGACATCATGGGTGATGAAGATCACCTTGGTGATATGGACTTCAAGGTTGCCGGTACCGAAAAAGGTATCACCTCGCTGCAGATGGATATCAAGATCACCTCGGTGACCCCGGATATCATGCAGATCGCACTCGGCCAGGCCCGTGACGGCCGTCTGCACATCCTTGGCGAAATGTCCAAAGCGCTTCCGGAAGCACGTGGTGAAGTTTCGGGCAATGCACCGACCATCACCCAGTTCTCGATCCCGCGTGACAAAATCCGTGACGTTATCGGGTCGGGCGGCAAGGTCATTCGCGAAATCTGCGAAGAAACCGGTGCGAAGGTCGATATCGAAGACGATGGCTCGATCACTGTTGCACATACCGACGGTGCAAAAGGCAAACAGGCAGTCGATTGGATCAAATCGATCGTTGCGGAACCTGAATTGAACCATATCTATGATGGTAAGGTTGTTAAGGCTGTCGACTTTGGCGCATTCGTCAATTTCTTTGGCGCGCGCGACGGTCTGGTCCATATCTCCGAACTGGCGCAGGAACGCGTCAAACAGGTTTCGGATATCGTCAAGGAAGGCGACGCGGTCAAGGTCAAGGTCATTGGCTTTGATGATCGCGGCAAGATCAAATTGTCGATGAAACGCGTTGACCAGGAAACCGGTGCCGATCTCGACGCCGGCGACGCTGAATAATCCGATCTGATAGACCGGACGGCGATAACAACAACACGCCGTCCGGTTTTCCAAATGCGATGCCGGGGCATCGCTGGCGATGAAAAGCCGAATGGGAGAGACGAATTTGAAAGCCCTTAAACCGCTCGTCATGTCTGGAAAAGAGGTCTTGCCACTGATTGAAGGTGGCAAAGGTATCGCTGTTTCGACGGGTAAAAGTTCCGGCGCATGGGCAGCTGCTGGTGGCATCGGGACGTTTTCCGCCGTCAATGCCGATTCTTATGACGAAAATGGCAATCTGGTTCCGGTCGAATATGCCGGAAAAACCCGCGGTGAGCGCCATCAGGAACTGATCGCCTATGGCATCCGCGGCGGTATCGCCCAGGCACAGATCGCACACGAAATGCGCGGCGGTGAAGGCCGACTGCACATGAACGTTCTGTGGGAAATGGGCGGTGCGGAAGAAATTCTGCGTGGTGTGCTTGAGGGCACCAAGGGTCTTGTCCATGGTGTGACCTGTGGTGCGGGTATGCCTTATAAGGTATCGCAGATCGCAGCCCAGTATGGCGTGCATTATTACCCGATCGTCTCGTCGGCGCGCGCATTCCGTGCCTTGTGGCTGCGGTCGTATAAAAACACCCCGGAATGGCTTGGCGGCGTGGTCTACGAAGATCCATGGCGTGCCGGTGGCCACAATGGCCTGTCAAATTCCGAAGACCCGCTTGTGCCCGAAGACCCGTTCCCGCGGGTTGCAGCCCTTCGCGAATACATGAATTCGGTCGGCCTGAATGAAGTTCCGATCATTATGGCGGGTGGCGTCTGGTTCCTGCGTGACTACGAAGACTGGCTTGATAATCCGGAAGTTGCCCCGGTGGCGTTCCAGTTTGGAACCCGTCCGCTGCTGACCAAGGAAAGCGAAATTTCCGAAGAATGGAAAAACCGTCTTCTGACGCTGCAGAACGGCGACGTGTCGTTGCATAAATTCAGCCCGACCGGTTTTTACAGCTCGGCTGTTCGGAACGACTTCCTTGAAGATCTTCATCAGCGTTCCGATCGTCAGGTCCGTTATTCGCGCACCGCAGAGGCTGATCTGCATGTCGGTATTCCGCTGGGTCGTCGCGGTCGTCCAATCTATGTCCGCGAAGATGATGCCGACAAGGTTCGGGCATGGCTTGATGCTGGTTATACTGAAGGCATGCCGACACCCGATGAAACCATGGTGTTTGTCACGCCTGACAGTGCGCTGACGATCAAGAAAGATCAGATCGATTGCATGGGGTGCCTGTCACAGTGCCAGTTCTCGAACTGGGAACAGCATAGCGGCACCACCGGCAAGCGTGCCGATCCGCGTTCATTCTGCATCCAGAAAACGCTTCAGAACATTGCACATGGTGCGATGGTTGAAAACGAGCTGATGTTTGCCGGTCATAATGCCTATAAATTTGGTGAAGATCCGTTCTACGCCAACGGCTTTGTCCCGACGGTCAAACAGTTGGTCGACCGGATCGCCACGGGCGATTAGGTTAGACAACAAATCAGACACTGGACTTTTACGGATCAAGAAGGGGTCGGGTTTCCGACCCCTTCTTGTTGTTTGATCCCCTATAGGCCATTGAAAATCGGTATGATTGGAGTTGATCAAAATCAAAGAAAGGTGCGTCTTGGTTCCTTAATATACGCTTGGATTTGATCGGGAACCGGGCATTGGCCGGTCCTGAAAAGCGTATGAAGGGACAATTTCATGACGACGAACCCGCGTCCTTACACCCATGCCCTGAACCGCCTGAAAGAGGCCGGGTTGCGCCCGACCCGTCAGCGCTTGGCATTGGCCCGCCTGCTGTTTGATAATGGTCATCGGCACATCACCGCCGAACAGCTTCATTCCGAAGCCATGAGCCAGAATATCAAGGTATCCTTGGCGACCGTATACAATACGTTGCACCAGTTCACCGAGGCAGCGCTTCTGAATGAAATCGTGATCGATTCCGGTCGATCCTATTTCGATACCAATACCGCCCCGCATTACCACTTCTATTGCGAAGAAGACGGCATGCTTAGCGACATACCCGCTGATGCGGTGCAGCTTGCACGCGTCCCCAATATGCCCCGTGGTACGGAATTGGCGTCGGTTGATCTGGTGTTTCGTTTGCGGCGCCAGTCGGCCCGCAACGCTGCCTGATTGCTATTGGGTCGGTTTATTCGGCAGGGCTGTGTCGCAAATATAGCGGTGCGGTGACAGCGAAATGACGCGTCGATGAAAACCGCCTGAAATGGCGCGAAACGTCCCTTCAGTGCTTGACGGGCAGGGTTTTCAAGACAAATACAGAGGCGACGGTTCCACATGGAACGGTCGCCCTTTTTATACCTATGTGTGTGACAGCAACACCGCATATTTCAGACTTCAATGACAAAAAAGGAAGCCCGTAATGGTGCTCAAGGGAACACGGACCGAGGAACTTCTGCGTGCGGCATTCGCATCTGAAGCACAGGTCAATCGTCGTTATCTTTATTTTGCGCAGCAGGCCGATATCGAAGGCCATCCGGAAATTGCCGAAATGTTCCGCGCCACCGCCGAAGCCGAAACCGGCCATGCCTTTGGCCATCTCGAATTTCTTGAAGAGGTCGGCGACCCTGCAACCGGGCAGCCGATTGGTACCACTAGGCTTAATCTTGAAGCCGCATTTGCCGATGAACAGAACGATGCCAGATCCCGATATCCCGAAATGGCCCGTATTGCGCGCGAAGAAGGTTTTAACGATATTGCCGACTGGTTTGAGAGCCTTGCGCGTGTCGAAGATGCCCATGCCGCCCGAATGGAACGCGCCCTGGCATCTTTTGGGACTGTTTCCGAACCGGTGGAATAAGGTTGAAGACAATCCGACGATGCTTTTACAGATATAGCGCCTTTCTGCTTCTGGTGATGTTAATGGCACCGCTTGCGGCCAAGGCACAATCGTCGGTGGACCTTGACGATATCCTGACCCATGCGGGGGCGTTTGGAGCCCTTGCAGGCCGTGATGATCGCCCACCGTGGTGACGTGATCGCGACGCAGGGCTACCATGGTAGTTCCCCCGATCAGGCGGCCAATATCAAATCCGCATCGAAATCGATTATTTCGGCATTGGTTGGCATTGCCATAGAACGTGGTGTTTTGACCGGTACGGATCAGAAAATCGCCCCCCTTGCTGCGGGATCAGTTACCTGCCGATCCCGACCCCCGACTGTTTGATATTACCATCGGGCATCTTTTGTCGATGCAGGCCGGCCTGGGGCGGACATCGGGGCAATATTACGGTCAGTGGGTCGCGCAATCGAACTGGGTGCGTGCTGCTCTTGCCCGCCCGTTTGCCGACGATCCGGGTGGTGACATGCTGTATTCGACCGGCTCAAGCCACCTGCTGTCGGCCATCCTGACACGCCAAACCGGAAAATCGACGCTGGAACTGGCGCGTGAATGGCTGGGGCCATTGGACGGTTTTGCTATTACCGCTTGGGATCGCGACCCTCAGGGTATTTACTTTGGTGGGAATCAGATGGCGATGAGCACCAGATCGCTTCTGGCTTTTGGCGAACTTTACCGGAATGGCGGGCGTACCGCGGATGGCAGACAGATCATCACGCAAAGCTGGATCGATCAAAGCTGGCAGCATCGGACAAATTCACGCTTTACCGGCGATGAATACGGTTATGGTTGGTTTATGCGCGATCTTGCCGGGCAGGATGTGGTCTATGCGTGGGGATATGGTGGGCAGATGCTTTACATCGTTCCTAGCCTTGAATTAACCGTGGCGATGACATCGGACGAAACAAAACCCTCGGCCCGAACCGGATACCGCGATCAGCTGCATGGCTTAATGGCCGATATCATCGACAGGATAGAAGCAGATGCAGGCTGATCGGGGTGAGCGGACTTTTTATTGAGCCGCAATCCGTTCTGAAAGGTATTCGGCGGTGTGGCTATTGCCGGTGATCGGTCCGCGCAAAACAACATGCGGATGACCAAGCGAATTGCGTTCGACATGCCCATCAACCTGGTACACATCACGCAAAAGATCACGATCAATCACATTGGCGCATTCGCCAAATGCCACCATGCGGCCATCGCGAATCGCCATGGCGTGATCGCAATATTGCAGCGCATGGTTAAGGTCGTGGATCGCGATCAGGATGATTATTTTCTGGCGCTTGGCGATATCGCGCATGAAAGACAGGACCTCCATCTGACGATGCAGATCAAGGGCTGAGGTCGGCTCGTCCATCAGCAGGATTTCGGGTTCACGCACCAGCGTCTGGGCAATGGCAACCAGTTGGCGTTGACCACCACTAAGTTCGCCCAGATTGCGGGCGGCCAGATCAGAAATCCTAAGGGCGGCCAGAATATCGTCAATCCGGGCCAGTTCATCGGTCTGAACGCGCAATGACGATCCCTGTTTGGCGGCAAGGATAACCGACTCGTAAACAGAAAGAACCGCGTTTGATCCGGTGTCCTGCGGCATGTAGCAAATCGTGTTGCGGCTATAATTCGCCGTTTCGACATGCACTTTTCCGCCACCCTTGGCAAGACCGGCGACCCGTTTGAACAGGCTTGATTTGCCCGCTGCATTCGGGCCGATGACGGCAATTACGTCGCCCCCCATCAGAACCGGCGTACTAACACCGGAAACCACCTCGGCGCGGCCATAACGGGTGCCAATGTCTTCAAGACGAAGTGTTGTTACCATGATTTCCTCCGGCTTGCGAAAATCAGCGAGAAGAAGAACGGTACGCCGACAAGCGCGGTAATTACCCCAATGGGCAGGATTGCGCCGGGGACCAGAAGTTTTGACAGAACCGACGTCGCCGACAGGATCAACGCCCCGCACAGGACGGATGCCGGCAGGAAGAAACGCTGATCCTCGCCCACCAGCATGCGGGCGATATGCGGCCCGACCAGACCGATGAACCCGATGGTCCCGACAAAGGAAACCGGGATTGCCGCCAGCATACTGACCAGCAACATCGTCTTCAGGCGCAACGACTGGACATTTACCCCGAAACTTTCCGCTTTGGCATCTCCCAGCCGAAGGGCGGTGAGTGCCCAGGCCTGGCGGGTAAACAGCGGAAGGGCGATGGCAACCGCTATGGCCGTGATGGCAACCTTGGACCAGGTTGCCTTGACCAGACTGCCCATGGTCCAGAATACGACCGCGGCCAATGCCTGTTCGCTGGCGAGATATTGCAGCAACGCCAGAAGCGCGTTGAAGGTAAAGACCAGCGCGATCCCCAAAAGGACGATGGTTTCAACCGTGACACCGCGCATCCGGCTGAAGAAATGAATGATCAACGCGGTCGCCATCGCCATGAGAAAGGCATTGATCGGAATAATGAATTCGACAAAAGCCGGCAGGATCGCGACCCCGAGAACCAGTGCCAAGGCTGCACCGAAACCGGCCGCAGCCGAGATACCCAGCGTAAACGGGCTGGCGAGCGGGTTGGCCAGGATGGTTTGCATTTGCGCGCCCGCGGTCGAAAGGGCCGCACCCACGGTCAGCGCCATCAGGGCGACCGGCATGCGAATTTCCCAGATCACGACGCGCAACTGATCGCTGGCATCCGACGGGTTCAGCAGTGCGAAAATCACATCAGCCAGCGGATAATTGGCCGGGCCGGTTGCCAGATCAACAGCAAATGACAGGAACAGCGTAATTGTCATGCCGCTCAGGATCAGGATACGACGCAGGGAACGCGCCTTGTAATGCGCGCTCCCTGCCATAACGGTGGTTTGATCGGAGATCATGGAAATCAGTTCTGATCGCTGATGGAAATGAAGTAACCCGGCTGATAATCGATCGGTAGAAATCTTTCATGCAGTTCGCGGAATGATGACTCCGGTTCGATATCGGCAAACAAATCCGGGTGGAACCATTTTGCCATTTGTTCGATCACCACGAACTGATAGGGGCTGTTATAGAATTGATGCCAAACGATGTGGATATTGTTGTTTTTGGTCGCCTTGATATCCCGGAATGCCGGGCGTTCTGTCAGGCCAATCAATTTGCGTTTGGCTTCTTTCATGTCAGCTCCGGGACCAACAGGAACCCAGCCCATGCCGGGTGCATATGCTTCCCAGTCACCGCCAGTACCGACAAATTGGTCGGGGTTGCTGGCAACAACCTGTTCCGGGTTAATTGTGCCGAAAGTGCCCGGAATGATATCGGCTGCAATGTTTTTGCCACCGGCAAGTTCAACCATTTTACCGAAATTCTCATTACCAAACGACATGCAGCATTCGTCGGAATAACCGGCAGCACGTTCGATGAAGACGTCGGGTATTTTGGGGTTGGCCTTGGCAAGGCGATCAGTGACCCGTTTGATATGATCGGCGCGGAATTTGATGAATTCCTCGGCGCGCGTTTCCAGACCGGTTAACTGACCAAGAATGCGCATACTGGTTTCCGTGTTCTTCATCGGTGATTCACGGAAGTCGATATAGACCAGCGGAATACCTACAGCAGCGAGTTTTTTGTCAAGGCTGGCATCATCGGTCGCACCCTTTGCTTCAAGGTTCATCACAATGACATCAGGTTTAAGCGATATGGCCTGTTCGACATCGAATGTTCCATCCTTGATACCGCCAAACGTCGGCAAGCTATCAATTTCCGGATACTTTGCTGCATATATGCCGTAACCTTGCGGATCGGCTTTTTTAAGATCATCGCGCCAGCCAACGACTCGCTTGAACGGCGCGTCGGTATCAAGCGTCGCGAGGCCATAAATCAGACGACCTTCGCCAAGAATAAGCTTTTCTGCCGGAACTTTGACCGAAACTTCGCGGCCTGCCACATCGGTAATCGTGACGGTTTCTGCTGCGTGAACGGTCCCCGCGACCATTAACGCAACGGCAGCAATAGCGCCAAAAATTTTCATCCCCGTACCCTTATTTAGGATTGCCTGACCGCGGCATTATCATTTATTGAGAATGCAAATCAATACTTTTCGCAATAATTGATTTTTTTATGGATTTGGTGATATTTGGCGCGGTATCTGCCGCCGTGTGATCCCCGCAAGATCGCGCGGCCTTTTGCAGAGACAGGCTATTGGGGATTCTTCGAACGATGACGACGCATTCAAGCAATTTCAATCTGCGTGACGAGATCAAGGAATACTGGTCAATGCGCGCCGACACGTTCGATCAACAGCCTGGGCACGAGATTTTTTCAGATCAGGAACGTCTGGCGTGGCACGACCTGTTTCGCCGTCATCTGGGCGACGGGACCGGCAAACATGCGCTTGACCTTGCCAGTGGCACCGGCGTTATCAGCCATTTGATGCATGACATCGGGTTTGAGGTTACCGGGCTTGATTGGTCCGAAGCGATGCTGGAAAAGGCGCGCGCCAAATCGAAACAGCGTCAGTCCAATATCCGTTTCCTTCTGGGCGATGCGGAAAACACGCTTGAAGACGATAACAGCTATGACGTCATCGTCACCCGGCATCTGGTCTGGACGCTTGTTGATCCGACAGTAGCCTTTACCGAATGGTTCCGGGTTTTGAAACCGGGGGGTAAGCTTCTGGTGGTTGATGGTGATTTTGTTTCCCCGACCTGGATCAGCAGCTTAAACAAGGTGATGGCAGGTTTCCTGAAATCCCTTGGTTTGAAGCGCGAAGCAGCCGAAATACCGCAACTGAAAACCCATCAAGATATTCTGTCGCGCGTTCATTTTTCGCAAGGCGCGCGGGCCGATGAAGTGACATCGATGTTGAAAACCGCCGGATTTGATCCGGTTGTTGCCGATTTCAACATGCGCCAGATTCACCGCGCCCAGTCAAAACACCTTACGCTTGCCAAGGGCTTGGAACGGGGAGCCCAGCACCGTTATGCCATCTGCGCGACCAAGCCGTAGAAGGTCACACAGAATTGGCTGATTGCAGGCGACCGGAAAACATTGCGATGTCGTGGCGCATCGCATCCAGCAACGGGTGAAGTAGCGCAAGTTGCGCATCTTCCGTGCCCAGCTTAACCGTCAGGTAATTACCCTAATCAAGTTTGATGCTGATTTCGGTTTTGACCGAATTGGCAAGAAAGCAGGCCTCGTGGGCCGCGTGATGCAGTTCGGCCTCGACCTCGGCCGTCGGCGCTGCAGCGGCATAGGTGACCTTGGGGTAAAGTTCGACCCGGGTGATGACGGTTTTGCCGTCCTGCTTTTCCATGACACCGGTTGCAGCATCGACATAACTGTCGACGACGATTTTCCGGCGTGATGCGAAGTCAAGGAAGAACAGCATGTGGCAGCTTGAAAGGGCCGCCACATAGGCTTCTTCGGGGTCGACATTTTCGGCGACGGAATAGGGCAGTGGCACGACATGCGGGGATGAGGATGCGGGGACTTCGACCCCGCCGTCAAATCGCCAGAGATGACCACGGCTATAGCGGCGGTCGGCAAAGTTTGCGCCGTCGCGTTGCCATGTGACTTCTGCACCGAAACTGCTCATTGAGGGGCTCCGCTTTCGGGGTGGACGACAAGTTGTCGTGATGTGATGCCGATGTGTTTTTCAATGATTTCGACGGCTTTGTTGACATCGCCAAGGCTGCATACGGCTAGCAAGTCATTATGTTCTTCATAAAACGCTTTGCGCGCCTGCGATCCTGCGGGTTGCCGGTGATAGGAACGGCGCGCTTCGCCGCGTAATTCGTCAATCATCTGCAACAGGCGACCATTACCACACGGGGCATACAGGGTCCGGTGAAAGGCGATATCGAGTTCCTCAATGATCTCCGGGTCTTCTTCTTCAAAAAGTTCGTCGTTCAGGCGGATCCCCTTGCGCAGGTCGCGTTGTGTCAGATGCGGGATCGAGAGGATAAGAGCGGTTGATTCAAGTGAAATACGAATTTGCGACAGTTCGTGGGCCTCGTTAGCGCTTAAACCGTTTACCGCGAGGCTGCGGTCGGAACGTTTGGTTAGTAATCCGTTTGCCAGCAAGCGTTCCAGCGCTTGACGCACCGGCTGGCGGCTGACGCCAAATCGTTCGGCCAGCCGTTCCTGTTTCAGGATTGTGCCGGGCGAAAGGGTGCCGTTTTCTATTTCGCTTTGAAGCGTTTCAGTGATTTTATTTGGATCCATGGATCCAAAGTCATGCAAATTTGCCAAAGAGTCAAGTGGGTTCCGTTGGGATGAATTCACCCAAAATTAAATGCGACAGCGTCGAAAATCCTGGCCGCGGTTTATTTGTATGAGGGTTTAACTCGCGGTGTTGTGGAGGGGGCGTGGGCGTTGGGCGTTTGCCCGAGGGATGCTCAAGGGCTCCGGGGGCTCAGGGGGGATTCGTCGGGCATTCTCTCAGGTTATTGGGCCGGGATGGCTGCGGTCAAGGTGCTGTTGGTCGGGGCGGTTTTGGAGATGAAGTCGATCACGCGATTGACCGCATTGTCGATATCCTCGTTCAGGATGCCGTGCCGGTCGGATGCCAGCATCTGGATATCCAGTTTGCTGCATCCTGTGGCGTGGCGTTTGATCAGGGTGGCACTGGCGGGGTCAACCACCTGATCGCCGTCGCCCTGCAAAATCAGGATCGGACAGGCGATATCGGGCAGACGGTTTTGCATTTCGGCAACCGCCAGGCGCAGGTTGTGCAGGCCGCCAATCGGGATGTTGCGGTAATTGATATCGGGATGTTCGGATTCGTTAAGCCGGAAACTGAGCATTTCCTGTGCCGAAGGTACCCAGCCCATCAGTTTGTTGGCACCATAAAGCAACGGCACAAACATCAGGTTGCGGTTTCGGAATTTAAGCGGTGTTGATGCCACGACGAGCCCGGCCAGTTTTTCGGGCCGGTCGGCTGCCAGAATAGCCGACAGCGCCCCGCCGGTTGAAAAACCGACAACAATGATGTTGTCGCAAAAGGCCGACATGATTTCATAGCCGCGCCGAACCGATGCCAGCCAGTCACCCCATGTGCGTTTTTGCAATTCATGCGGTGATGTGCCGTGCCCGGCAAGGCGCACCCCCATTACGGCATAATCGCGCGCGGCCAGCCGATCCCCAAGATTGCGAAGTTCGGCCGGAGAGGCAAGGAAGCCATGCACGACCAGAACGCCGGTGGTAAAATGTTCGTTGCCATTGGGCAGCAATAGATAGGGGCGGCTATCGGCGGTGGCGGTTTCCTGATCGTTGATTGAGGCATATTTCGGTTTTTGATATTTCGCGCGGTTCCATTGCCATGCGCGGATTTCATCATCAAACCGGCGTTTGGCAAAATCGCGCGGTGTCAGGTGATCGACTTCGTCCCGCGCCTTTTCAAGCGCAGTCCAGGCCGCATTGATCGGGGCCATTTCATTGGCATAGACCATCACCGGATTGTCCATGCGGATCTGGTCAAAAGTGGCTTCTTCCTGCAATTTCGGCAGGAAGCAATATTTGCCATCAGCGCGTTCGATCAGGCCAAGTTGTACGGCGGCATCGATATATTCGCGGATCTGCGGGCATTTCAGATCAAAGATGCCAATATAATCTGCCGGGTTGCGCATGCCGCGATGCAGATGAACGCCTTCGGCCTGCTGGACATTTTTGATCGCCAGATAAAGGGTGCGGTCGAAATGGGCGATATCGACCTCGGTCACGCCATCGGCCAGCCACATCATGATCAGGCGCGATGCCAGATGACTGACATTGAGCGTGAGGTTCGAATACATCACCGCCATGCAATGATCGCGAAGCGGGCTGATATGGCGGGTAATGGCGTATTGCGTGATGCGATCAGGAATCTTTTCAAGCGTCTTGGCCGGGCGGAACAGATCATCGATGCAGGTCGCGGTTTCAACCCGATGGGCCAGCATACGCCGATCAATCCAGTTGAATTGATGGCGTGGATCAACCGGATCGCCAAGCCGGATATCCATATCTGTGCGTTTAAACAGAAGATTGCCTTCGATAATCAGTTCTTCGGCCATCTTGGGGCTAAGCCCGCCGGCGAAAAGATCGGCACCGCGCGCCAGCAGGTTCTGATCAACGCGGAGCGGATGGAAGGTGATGTTGGCGGGAAACATCAGGGTCGGCTTGGCAAGGGCGGCTTTGAGAATTTCGGGCGTGGTATCAATCGCAGTTGCCCAGCGATCAAGTTCATCGTGTTTGCCTTTGTCCAGCAGCATCGACAAACCGGTTTTAAAACCATCGATGCAAAGTGCGAGCAGGGCCGCGCCGCTATGATGGGCGCGCCGTTGATCGGCGGAGCGGGAATAGATGCTGTAATCCGGGCGTTTGGGATGCGGGCGTTCGGCGGCCAGAACGCGCCGGTCCTTGACCATGCCGCCTTCGGGAAAGATTACGACCTTACCGCCGCGCAGGATTTCTTCGGCAAGGAACGGCAGCAGACGTTCGTAATCATTGGGTACACCGCCAAGAGCCCGCAAGTACCGAGAAAATTTGTTGTCTTCGACGAAAAACTCGCCCGACGCGATGGACCGGCAAAACACCCCGGTTTCAAGCGCGATCAGATATTGCGGGATAAAGGTTTCAAACCGGGCGAAATGGTTGAACATGAAAATGTCGCCCTGGGCCAGATGATCGCGGTCGCCATGCATCTTGATGTTGATGTCGACCTTGGCGCGCAGTGCGGTCATGGCCCTGAGGGTCCATTCGCAAGTCTGGTTGCGGATCGCGAATTGTTCGCGTTCGATTTCCCGGAAATTCTGATGCATGGGTGATTTCGCCCCGAAGGCCTGAATGCCAAATTGATCGGCGTTATGATTAACTGGTGTCGTTTCCTTTAGGTCCTGATGCCTGAAACAGATATGTGTTTTCCCAATGGGTTTGAGAAGGCCAGCTACACGCATCAGGCGAACAATCTGTGGCACGCATCTTTGCGTATCCCTATAATCGTTACGATACGTTAAATTACTGTTCTGTCCGGATAGCAGGCCATTTCGCCCCAAATATGGCCGTCAAATGCAACCGTCCGGTGCAACATGATCCCGCCCCGTCATGAAAACTGGAAAATCCGTGCTGCCACCAACCGCCGAGCCATCCCGGAAATCGATCTTTCAGGATCGCAACTTTGTCCTGTTTCTGATCGGGCAATGCATCACCACACAAGGACTTTGGGTGCAGAAAATCGCCATGTCGTGGTTGGCATGGTCATTGACCGGGTCGGCATTCTGGACAGGGTTGATTGCGGCACTTAATTTCGCCCCGGCTTTTATTCTGGGGCCGGTTTTCGGCGTGATGGCGGATCGGGTCAATCTACGCAAAACGGCGGTGACATTGAACCTTATGATGGCGGCGACGGCATTTCTGTTGATGATGCTGTCGATGGCAGGGCAAATCAATCTGTTCTGGATGGTGGTTCTGGCCGGGGCGAACGGGGTTTTGGCCAGTGCGATGACGCCCATTCGGCTTTCACTGGTGCCGGTGATTGTTCAACGCGAATTCATGAGCCGGGCGGTGGCCTATGCCGCGATGAATTTCAATATTTCACGTCTGGTCGGCCCAGCGGTGGGTGGTGTCGTGATCGCGACATGGGGAACCGGGGCGGCATTCATGATCAATGCGGCATCCTATATCCCGATGATCTTTGTTCTGGCGACTGTCAAAATCCATGTTGAACGGGCACCCGATGCCAAAAGCAAACGGGTGCTGGCGGCCCTTGTCGACGGGGCCAACTACGCCCTTCATCACCCGATGATCCGGTCTGTTCTGGCGCTATCGTGTTTTGTCGCACTGGTCGGAACCGGGATGGTCGAACTGATGCCGGTCTTCGCCGAGGCGGTTTATGACCGCGGCGTCACCGGGCTTGGCATGCTGGCATCGGCAAGCGGGGTTGGCGCAGTTGCATCGACATTCATGTTGTCGCGGGTCAGATCCGATCCGGCCGCCTTTCAGCGGGTGACGGTTATCGGGGCCTTTGCCGCCGGATGCGGCATGCTGGGGCTTGGTTTTGCACCGTGGTACGAGCTTGCCGTGGTTCTGGTTGCGATTACCGGTTTTGGTTTGACGGCGGTCGGGGTTGGGTCGCAAACCGCATTGCAATTGACGGTGGATAACAAGCTGCGCGGTCGGGTGATGAGCTTCTGGAGTGCGACAAGCTTTGGCGGGATTGCCTTGGGCGGCACGATGCTGGGTGCGATATCGGAGGCCGGACACATTCAATATACCGCACGTGGATCAGGGATATTGATTTTGTGCGCGGCGGTTTTCGGGTTTTGGCGCTTGTATCGCATTGCGACAAATAGTTCGAAACCTGCCACAGAAACGGCAAAATGATCTTGTTTTTCGGGGCTCTTTGTAAACGCTTGTTTAAAACTCGTCGGGTTAGGGTGACGGATCATTTTGCATTTCTTGGGGGAATATCGCATGCGGCTGGCGGTCGTTATCGGATTTTGTATGCTTGTATCGGGATGCTTTGCATCTGCAAGTACGCCAAAACCCAATAGCGGCCTTGAAAGTGACGGCGTTTCGACCGTGACCAATGTCAGCTTGCCGTCATCGCGTCTGTTGCCCTTTGCCCCCACCGACGAATTTTTGCAATGCGTGCCTTATGCGCGTGCTGTGTCGGGCATTGAAATTTATGGCGATGCCTGGACATGGTGGGATCAGGCGAAAAATACCTATAACCGGGGCAAAAAACCCGAAGTCGGTGCGGTTCTGGCGCTGAAGAAGACATCGCGGTTGAGATACGGGCATGTGGCGGTGGTTGCCGCCATCCTCGACAGTCGCAAGATCATGGTCAATCATGCCAACTGGGGCAGCGATTCGCGTACGCGGGGCAAGGTGCATTATCGCCAGCCGGTTGTGGATGTTTCGCCCAATAATGACTGGTCCGAAGTGCGGATGATGAACACGATCGGCACATTCGGTCGGGTTTATCCGGCACATGGCTTTATCTATCAGCCACACGAAACCGCCGAAGCCCACTAGATTTTCCGTCCTTTTCCTGCCTGCTTCCCTCTTCCTGCTTTCCTGACCCGTTTATAAAAAAGGCGAAGGCCCAACTGAGGGGCGCTTCGCCAAGGGGAACCTTGCGCGGGTGGGGCGCACAAGTTCGGGGGTTGATGTGGATATTTTCAGGCCGCCGATGTCGGAACCGGACCAAGCGCTGTAAACAGGGCGGTATCGCTATCTTCTTCCGGGTTTGGTGTGGTCAAAAGTTTTTCGCCGTAGAACACCGAATTGGCCCCGGCCATCAGGCACATGATCTGGGCTTCGCGGGTAAGGTCGGTACGCCCGGCCGAAAGGCGGACGGTGGATTTCGGCATGGTGATGCGGGCGGTTGCGACCATGCGAACCAGTTCAAGGGCATCGACGGGCTCGCGGTCGGCAAGCGGTGTTCCGGCCACTGGTACCAGTGCGTTGATTGGTACACTTTCGGGATGTGGCGCGAAACCGGCGAGGACATGGAGCATTGATGCGCGGTCGCGGATGCTTTCGCCCATGCCGATGATCCCGCCGCAACACAGGTCAATCCCGGCACCGCGCACGGCAGCCAGCGTATCGAGCCGGTCCTGATAGGTCCGGGTGGAGATGATCTGGCTGTAATATTCCGGACTGGTATCAAGATTGTGGTTATAGGCGGTGAGGCCAGCCCCGGCGAGGCGTTCGGCATGGCGGGTTTCGAGCATGCCAAGGGTAACGCAGGCCTCCATGCCGAGATTGCGGACACCGCGCACCATTTCGATCACGGCATCAAAGGCCGCACCATCGCGCACGCGTCGCCATGCGGCCCCCATGCAGAAACGATCCGCCCCGGCGGCCTTGGCACGCGCCGCCATTTTCAAAACCATACCGGGGTCCATCAACTGTTCCCTGCCCAGCTTGACCTCGCGGTGGTGGGCTGATTGCGGGCAATAGGCGCAATCTTCGGGGCAGCCGCCGGTTTTGATCGACAGCAGGCTGGCCTTTTGCACGGCATTGGGATCGTGATGGGTGCGATGGACCGCGCTGGCGCGGCCCATCAGTTCAAGCAGGGGCAGGCGATAGATCGCCTCGATCTCGTCCACCGTCCAGTCGTGACGGATGGTTTGATCAATTGCCGGGTTTTGTGCGGGAAGGCTGTTCATCAGGCGGTGCCGCCTTTGTTGCGTTTGATGAAGCGGGTGCAGGCGGCGCTGCCAAGGGCAACGAGGGAGATTTTGATGGTGTCGCCCAGAATGAACGGGGTGAAGCCGTATTCAGCAACCTTTTCAAGCGGCACAAAGGCGGCAAGCCATGCCAGACCCAGAACATAGACCGGGATCATACCGGCCATCATGATGCCAAAACGCGCCAGCGTACCGCGCCCCTGTGCCAGTGCGCCGACCAGCCATGAGGCAATCAGATAACCCAGCAGATAGCCGCCGGTCGGCCCGGCCATATAGGCAAGCCCGATGCCACGTTCCGGCGTTCCGGCAAAGACCGGCAAGCCAGCCGCACCCGCCGCCAGATAACCCAGCATGGTGGCACAGGCGACGCGTGGGCCGGTGGCGAGTGCAATAGCCATGATCGCCATGGTTTGCAGGGTCATTGGCACCGGCCAGAAGGGAACGGTGATTTTGGCGCTGGCGGTCAGGATGGCGACACCGGCCAGAACCATCAGGCTATATTTCATTCCTATCGAGATGCGGGTTTCGGCCGGTTTAGAGACTGCATTGCTCATGGTGATTTCATCCTCCTCTGGATCGCATTCAAAATTATAGATAAAAAACGAATCTCATCTATTAATTACGCCGTGATCGGAGGGTGAAATCAATCCCCAAAATAGATAATCGGATGAAATTGGCCGATATTTGCGGAAATGTATCGTTAGTATATTGATTTATATGTTATATTTTTATCTATAAAATTGGAGATTTGCACATAAACAGGCGTCCTGCATTGCCAAAACGCAGGCAGGAACAGGTTCGAACCGTGGATTTTGGGTTCGGGAGACAGTTCTGGAAGGGGTCAGGAAAGGGTTTGCGGGCGGATTTTAGGCCCCGGTTTGGTGCCGATCCATTTGACGTGACGCGCAAGGGTGGCGGCAGAAATGTCAAACTGCCGTTCGCGGAGCGCCTTCAGGATGGCGCGGTGATCCTGATCGGTCGGGGCTTCCCATTCCATGCGGAAGCCGGAAAACAGGAAGCGGGCACTTGCGGCATGCAGATCGTCAATGGTTGCCAGCAGGCGGGGCATGCCGCACGGGGTCAGGATGAGGCGGTGGAAGGCGCGATTGGCTTCTTCCCATGCCCGGACATCGGGGGCATTTTCGCCCGCACGGTTGATCGCCTCTGCCTCGTCGAGAATGGCGCTGGTCAGGTGCGGGGCGGCATGGCGAAGGGCGAGGACTTCGAGGGATGCGCGCATTTCAGCGACTTCGCGGACTTCTGCGATATCAAAGCTGGCAACCCCGCACACCGCGGCGCGGTTCGCTGACGACCAGCCCCTGTGCTTCGAGGCGGCGAAAGGCTTCGCGCACTGGCACGTGGCTTGCGCCGAATTCCTCGGCAAAATGGTCTTGGCGCAACTTCGTACCCGGTGCGATATGCCCGGCGATGATGCGGTCAGCCAGTTCGCGGGTGATCCTGCCTGTAACGGTATTGTCCATGTCGCTTTTCATGATTTTATAGATAATTTGCGCGCCCGATTTTGTCGAGCACGCATATCCGTAACCGGTAAATTAATCGCGCGATATCAGAAGGTTTGTTTAGCAGTCCGGTGCACAATGTTCGTCAGGCATATCGGCGAATGCTTCGCGCAATGCCTGCGACCATGCGTCCGAAAGGGCTTTGAACCCGGCATCTTCGGCATCAATCCGGCGATGTTCGGAGAAATGGCACGATCCTTCGGGTAGGACGGCAAGATCAAGCGGCATGCCGACCGACAGGTTGGATCGCAATGTTGAATCCATCGACAGCAATGCGGCTTTGACGCCGTCGGCAATCGGCGTTTCCGGGGTGATCACGCGATCAAGGATCGGTTTGCCGTATTTATGTTCGCCGATCTGAAGGTAAGGCGTGTCTTCGGTGGCCTCTATAAAGTTGCCCGCCGCATAGACCAGAAACAGGCGTTGTGCCCCGCCCTTGCGCTGCCCGCCGACCATGATCGAGGCCGAGCTGCTTTCCTTGCGTTGTTCGAGCGTGTCCTGATATTTGTGCTGCACTTTCTGCATCGCCTCGCCCATCAGTTCGGCAACGCGGAACATGCTGGGTGCGCTCAGGATACAGTCGCCCGGTTCGGTTTCCGGGTTGTCGATGGCTTCCTGCAGGGTGCTCATGACTGCCTGCGTGATCGCGAGGTTGCCCGCAGTCAGCGCCACGATGGCGCGTTCACCGGGTACTTCCCAAGTGAACATCTTGCGATAACGCGAAATGTTATCAAGCCCGGCATTGGTTCGGGTGTCGGAGAGGAACACCATCCCCTCATCAAGCATCAAGCCCACGCAGTAGGTCATATTCTATTCTCGGGTCCGGCTATTGCTGTGATTGCGCAACGATGACTGTTACATCCAAATCCTCGTTTGCACCACCAGTATGTACACCCCGTATAGGTGTGGCACCCTGTGCATCAAGTCCAGACCCCAGACGAATATAATAATCGGTCGGGCAGCAGCGGTTTGCCGGATCAAACCCGACCCAGCCCAGTTCGGGCAAATGCAGTTCCGCCCACGCATGGGATGCTTCGTGTGATTTGCCATCCTGATCGGCAAACAGATAACCCGATACATAGCGTGCGGGAATGCCAAGATGGCGGGCGGCCGAAATCATGACATGGGCGTGGTCCTGACAGACGCCCTGACCATCGGCCAAGGCGTCGGCGGCGGTGGTATGGACATGGGTGCTGCCCGGGACATAGGCGACGGCATCGGACACGGCTGCCGAAAGGGCGTGGGCCCGTTCAAGCAGGTTATCCGGGCTGGTTTTCTTTTCGACTTTGGCGGCGAGTTTGCGGATCGCGGCACTGGATTTTGTTACGGGCGTTGAACGCAGGAACACGGTTGGAAAGGCGCGTTCCTTATGCCCGCGAAGCATGCCTGTGGTATCGGTGGTTTCGACTTCTCCGGACACAACGACATCAACAGAATCAACTGGCCCGGTTGCGGTCAGCGTGCTGATGGTGTCGCCATTGCCATCGACAAATTCTGAATTGATCACGCATCCCTCGGCCTTGATCGACCAGCGGATGATTTTTTGTCCGTCAAACAGGGACGGCGTCAGCTTCAGACTTTGCACGACATAGCGTGCCGACGGGGAAAACCGATAATGGGTGCGGTGTTCAACAGTCAGGCGCATCTTACTGGCCCCCGAAATAATAGGTTTCGGCAATTGCCGATGACAGGGTCTGATTTCGTTTGAGGAAATCAGACAGGAATTCGTGAAGGCCCTGGCTGAAAATTTCGTCCATGCGGGTTTGGGTCAGCAGGGAATATGTTTCGACTGCCAGGCTGTGCACCGGGCTTCGTTGGCCGTAATGGCGGGCCAGATGTTCCAGATGGTTGGTGATCTGTTCCGAACAATGGGCCAGCGACCGGGGACTGAACGGATTGAGGATCAGGAAATGCGCTATGTGATAGGGTGAATAATCATCGCGATAAACCCAATGGAAGGCACGCAGGGATGATGCTGCCCGCAGAACCGTCGTCCATTGATAGTTATCGACCCCGTCGCCGACCATGCTGGTTTCGGGTAGCAGGACATAATATTTCACGTCAAGCAATCGTGCGGTGTTATCGGCGCGTTCGATGAAAATGCCAAGACGGATAAAATCGTACCCGTCGTTGCGCAGGATTGTTGAATCGGTCGCGCCGCGAAACAAGGCACCCTGCCGTTTGACCCAGTCGATGAATTCCGGCAGATCGGTTTTTGCAAGGTTATGCATTGCCGTTCGGCGCAATTCCATCAGGGCATTGTTCAATGCTTCCCACATTTCGGCGGTGATGGCGGTACGCATGGCGCGCGCGTTGGCGCGTGCATTTTCAAAACAGTTCAGGATCGAAGACGAATTATCGCGATTGAAAATCAGATAATCGGCAACCTCGGCCTGACGGAGCGGCATGGCGGGATCGTAACCCTGGGCGCAGCCCGATGCAGACAGGACGGAGGCCCATTCTGACCGGTTACCGTCACCGGCGGCCGGCATCAGGGCCATGCGATAGCCCATTTCCATCAGCCGGGCCATGTTTTCGGCCCGTTCCACGTAACGGGACAACCAGAAAAGGTTGTCTGCTGTACGACTAAGCATGTGACTTCCCTTTCTTCTCTACTCGGCCATGATCCAGGTGTCTTTTACCCCGCCGCCCTGCGACGAGTTGACGACTAGTGATCCTTCGCGCATGGCAACGCGGGTCAGGCCACCCGGCGTCAGCCGGATGTCATCGCCGACAAGGCAGAAGGGCCGGAAATCGACATGGCGCGGGGCGATGCCGCTTTCAACGAAGGTTGGGCAGGCGGAAAGGGCAAGGGTCGGCTGGGCGATGAAATCGCCCGGATCGGCCTTGATGCGCTCGGCATAGGTCGTCTGTTCTTCCTTGGTGGAGGCCGGGCCAACCAGCATGCCGTACCCGCCCGAACCATGGACTTCCTTGACGACCAGTTCGCCAAGATTTTCCAGCACATATTTCAGATCGTCCGGGTTGGCGCATTTCCATGTCGGTACGTTATTCAGGATCGGTTCCTGCCCAAGGTAAAACCGGATCATGTCGGGCACATAGGTATAGATTGCCTTATCGTCGGCAACACCGGCACCCGGTGCCGAACAGATCGCAACCCCGCCTGATCGATAGACATTCATCAGGCCGGGAACGCCCAGCACGGAATCGGGCCGGAAACAGAGCGGATCGATAAAGGCATCGTCGATCCGGCGATAAATCACATCAACCCGGGCGGGCCCGCGCGTTGTGCGCATATAGACGCGGCCTTCGGACACGAACAGATCCTGCCCTTCGACAAGTTCAACACCCATCTGGTCAGCAAGGAAGGAATGTTCGTAATAGGCGCTGTTCATTGCACCCGGTGTAAGGACCACGATATTTGGCTCGCGATCGCACCGTTTGGGCGCGATGCTTTTGAGCGTCTTATGGAGCATGTCCGGATAGCTTTCGACCGGTTCGATCCGTAATTTCGAAAACAGTTCCGGGAACATCCGCATCATGATTTCGCGGTTTTCCAACATATAGGAAACGCCCGACGGGGTGCGGCAGTTATCCTCCAGCACATAGAAATCATCCGGGCCGACGCGCACGACATCAACGCCGACAATGTGGCTATAGACCTTGCGCGGGGGATCGATGCCGATCACGGCCGGCTCAAACGCGGCGTTCCTGAACACCAGATCGGCGGGGATGATCCCGGCCTTGATGATTTCGGCGTTGTGATAGACGTCATACAGGAAGGTGTTGAGCGCGCGTGCGCGCTGCTTGACGCCACGTTCGAGCTTGCGCCATTCCGTGGCGGTGAAAATGCGTGGAATAAGATCGAACGGGATTAGCCGTTCCGGATCGCCACCTTCGCCATAGACCGCGAAGGTGATGCCGATTTTGCGAAAAAGAGTTTCTGCCTCTAGTCGCTTCTGCTGGAGGGTTTCGGGCCCGCTGGCCTCCATCCAGTCAACCAGTGCGCGATAAGGTTCGCGTACTTCATCGTTCATCATCATTTCGTTGAACATGCACACTCCCCTTGCTTATCCTTTGATTAAAGGCGGTGCTGCAAGGGGCGGTCAAGCATGTTCACGGTTGAAATGTTTCTTTTTTCAGCAAAAACAGGATTTGCTGAAAATTTGGGCCGGGTCGTTTAACTGATTGTGCAAAAAACGGGCGTTTTACAGTTCGGTTACGGTTTTGCTGGCCGCAAAACATGGGTGTGATCGGCAGCATACAGGCGGGAATCGGTGAAATCCTTCCGCCCAAAGACCCCGCCCACCATGATCAGAGCCGTCCGGGTGATACCACTACCTTTGACCTTGGCGCGGATATCGCCAAGCGTCCCGTGGATGAATTGCTGATCGGGCCAGGTGACGCGATAGGCGACAACAACCGGGCAATCTTCCCCGTAATGCGGGATCAGATCGCGGACGACATTGACCAGATTATTGATCGAAAGATGCACCGCGAGGGTGGCGCGCGAACGACCCAATTCGGCCAGGCTTTCGCCTTCGGGCATGCAGGATGATCGCATGGCGGTGCGCGTCAGGATGACGGTTTGCGAAATATCGGGCAGGGTCAGCTCTGCCCCAAGTTCGGCGGCAGTGGCGGCATAGGCCGAAACGCCCGGCGTGATGTCATAGGGGATGCCAAGGTCATCCAGACGTCGGATCTGTTCGGCAATCGCGCCATAGATCGACGGATCGCCGGAATGCACGCGCGCGACATCCTGCCCCGCGGCATGTGCCATTTCAATCTCGGCCAGAATTTCATCAAGGTTCATCGGCGCGGTATCAATCACGCGCGCGCCGTCGGGGGCGGATTTGACGATTTCCTCGGGCACGAGTGACCCGGCATAGAGGCAGACCGGGCATTTTTCGATCAGTTTAAGCCCGCGAACGGTGATCAGATCGGGGGCGCCGGGACCGGCACCGATAAAATGAACGGTCATCAGTTTGCCTTATCGTTTTTGGGATCGTTTTTGGGATTATCGAGGCTGTGGACCGGGGCGTTTGCAGCGTCCGGGCCCTTTTTGGCATAGCCGCGCGGGGTATAGACCCAGCTGTTTTCGCCGCGTGTGATATGGCGGCTGTTGCTGGAGCCGACCAGAACGGTGGTCAGCATATCGACCATATCGACTTCAAGTTTCGCAAGCGGAACGACTGTTATCTGTTCGTCAGGGCGGCCAAGCTGTCGACCCAGCACGACCGGTGTTTCCGGCCCGCGATGTTCAAGCAGGATATCGCGGGCTTGTGCCAGAAGATCACGGCGGCGTTTGGATACCGGGTTATAGAAGGCGATGACAAAGTCGCCCTCGCCCGCGGCCTTGAGACGACGCAGGATATCCTCGCGCGGGGTCAGAAGGTCCGAAAGCGATATCGCACAGAAATCATGGCCCAGTGGCGCACCGATCCGTGATGCGGCGGCTTGCAGGGCGGAAATGCCCGGAGATACCTGCACGGCAACGCGGTTCCAGTCAGAACGATCTTCGCGATCCAGCAGTTCAAACACAAGCGTCGCCAGCGCATAAATCCCGGCATCGCCAGACCCGATCAGGGCGACGTCCCTGCCAGTGGCGGCCAGTTCAAGTGCGTGTCTGGCACGGGCCTCTTCGGCGCCAAGGTCGGAATGATGGCAGGATTTGCCGTCAATCAGTGGCCCCAGAAGATCAAGATACATCTGATAACCGACAATATCGGTCGCACGCGCAATCAGGCTGCTGGCTTCGGGACTGCGCCAGCCGGGCTGTCCAGGGCCGATGCCGACAATCGACAAACGTCCCTGCGGACGACCCGATTGCAGCGGATCAATGTCATCGATTGAAAGCCCAATGGCACAGGTGGCCCGTTTTAATTTCTGTTTCGAAACGATCAGCGTGCCGTTCGTGCCGATGGTGGCAAGGGCCGCGCCCTCAGCAACGCCATGGCAGCCGGTTTCGGCAAAGACGATATCGGACGGATTGGCAAGGCGGGGGGCTTCGGCTTCGAGTGTTGCGGCGTCATAGAAACGCGCGGGGACGCCCAGATGATCGGCCAGTGCGTGAACGGCGGCTTCATCGGCCTTAAGATCAATGGATGCCACGCAGGCAACGCTTTGCGCGCTCAGGCCATTTTCGGCGAGGGTTTCGGTGGCGAGTTTGATCAGCTCGTCCGGTTCGCAATGACGTTCGCATCCGACGCCAAGCGCCAGAACCGGCGGGTGATAGACAATCTCGTGATTGTTCTTGTCGTCCCTGTTCGTGTCCATCGCCTTGGCGGTGGTGCGAATGATGACCTTGCCAGTGTCGCTGCGTTCGATATTGCTGTTGGTCAGCCAGGCGGCTGATCCTGCCTCGACCTCGAACCGGGCGGTTTCACCAGCCAGAAGGGCTGCGGTGGCTGGTTTGACAGCCTGCGGATTAGCAAGATGCCAGCCGACCGGCGGTTCATCAAGGGCCAGTCCCAGCATCGCATCGCCCGGCGTGGTGATCGCCGCCTGCCCGCCCAGCCGTTCGGCCAGATCGCGCGCCAGCCGATTGCCACCGTGATGCCCGCCCAGAAGCGGGATGAAGGTGCTGCCGGCCTCGTCGACTGCGATGACGGCGGCGTCCTGCCATTTATCTGCCAGAAGCGGTGCCAGAGCGCGGATCAGGATGCCTGATGTGCAAACGCCGATGATTACATGATCAGTCGAAAATGTTTGTTGCAGATGTGTAATGGTATCCTCGAACGCGACATCGACATCGCTTGTCGAGACGCGTGTGCGCAGGCCGTGGACTGATGCACCCTGCAGGTTTGCGGCAATGCGTTTGGCGGTGGCAAGGGCGCGCTGCGTCAGACAGATGACCGCAATTGGCGCAATCGGGTCCGTCGGCAGGATCGGGTTGGTATTGCTGGCGGTGGGGATATTCGGGGGCGTCATCGCCATGCGTCTCCGCGACGGTGGATCAGGATCATCGAGAAATAGGGTGCTATGGTATCTTCCGGAAGGTCACCAAGCGGGACCATTTTCTGGGTTTCAAGCGTCGCGCGTTCGATATAGCGCGCCCGGTCGGTCAGGCCAAGTTCTTCGATCACCTTGCGGACTTTGGCGAAGTGGCGGCCAAGTTTGATGATGGCAGCCGCATCGGTATCGCCAAGTTGCGCGCGCAGGCGTTCTTCGGACAAGGGTCCCGGAATGACCTGCAACACATCGTTTCTGGCGGCAAGCGGTGCGCCAAGCTGGGCGGCGCAGGCCATCATGGAACTGACACCCGGCACGGTTTGAACCGGATGCCCGGCTTCGGCCAGACGGCCAAACAGATACATGAAGCTGCCATAGAAGAACGGATCGCCTTCGCACAGAACGGCAACGCTTTTTCCGGCTTTCAGATGGTCGCCGATTTCAAGGGCCGCGGCGTCATAGATCGGGTCGGCGGGCTGGCCCATGGTAATGCGGATGGCGATCTCTATCCGTCCTGTGGGGACATGCGGCGTGACGATTTGCCGGGCAAGACTGGCGCCGTCTTCGAGGGCGGGATAGGCAATCACATCTGCCTTTTGCAGTATGTTATAGGCTTTGAGCGTGATTAGGTCGGGTTCGCCCGGCCCGATGCCAAGGCCATAGGCCGTACCCGCCACGGGTAATGCGCTGGCGGGTGTTGTGGCCGCGTCGCTCATGCTTTTACTCCGACATAGTGGGTGACGGGGGCAAGGTTGCTCCAGCCCCTGAAACTGCCGCGTGGAACCAGCCGGGAAACCGACAGGCGCGATAGGGTGCCACCGTTTTTATTGTAAAACCGTAATAATTCTTCTTCGCCTTCCAGCGTGACCGTATTGGCCACCAGCCGCCCATGCATCGGCAGGATATCCCAGCACCGATTCATCAGACTGGATGTCGTGATGCCGCCGCCGACGAAAATCGCATCGGGTGTCGGAAGTTGATCGGCGAAGGCAATCACATCCTCGATCCCCTTTTGGCGGATCATCAGATCGGGTGTACCAAGGCGGATGGCATTTTTTGCGATCAGGTCGCAGCGTTTTGCATCGCGCTCTATGGCGATGGCCTGCCCCCCGGCGCGCATCCATTCGATTGAAACCGAACCGCATCCCGCCCCCAGATCCCAAAGCATGGCATCGCGCCATGGGGCAAGGGATGACAAGGTTTGGGCACGGATTTCGGATTTGGTGATCATCCCGTCATGGATGAAGGCATCATCGGGAAGACCGGCCCCATTGCCCAGAACGCGGCTTTTGGGACCGGCCACCAGATCAATCATGATCAGGTTCAGTGGATCAACCGGTTTGACATCGGGCATTGAGGTTGCCGTGGACTGCCATGTTTGGGCGGTCTGGGTGGTAATGCGTTCTTCTGTACCGCCCAGCCGTTCGCAAATCGTCATATGGCTTTGATCGTAGCCGGCTTCGCACAGCATGACGGCAACCAGTGCCGGGGTGCTGCCATCGGCACTGAGCGTGATCAGTTTGCCGCGCGGGCGCAGGTGCGATCGCAGGATTTCCGGGTCGCGCCCGTGCAATGTGATGACATCGCATTCGGCAAGCGCCCAGCCCATGCGGGCGGCGGCCAGACTGATGCTGGACGGGTGCGGGATCACGTTAATTGATCTGGAACCGAAATAATTAACCAGTGTATTGCCGACACCAAAGAACATCGGGTCGCCACTCGCGAGAATGACCGGGTTCTGATCAAGGCAATCCTCGATCAGGGGCATATTGGCCTCGAACGGGGTGATCCAGCTGTTCTGGGTGGCAATATTTGATCCGGGCAGCATGGCGATGTGGCGTTTGCCGCCAAAAATCACGCTGGCGGTTTCCAGAATCTGACGTGCAATCGTGCTTAGTCCGTCATAACCGTCTTCGCCAATGCCGATCACGGTGATTTTGCCGTTCAAGGGCGATTGTTCGTTCATTTGCCATTCCCCTTGTCAGGGTCGGTGGGTTTTGTGGCCGTGCCATCCGGTGTCTGCCCCGGCGATGCGAGGCGCGCCAATGCGTTAAGCGTTGCCGCGGTGACCGCACTGCCGCCAAACCGGCCGCGCAATGTGACGAACGGGATGTCACCGGCATGGGCAATCAGGGCTTCTTTGCTTTCCTCCGCACCGACAAAGCCCACCGGCATGCCGATGATCAATGCCGGTTTCGCCAGACGGTTCGAAATCAGGGCCTCAAGCAGATGAAAAAGCGCCGTTGGCGCGTTGCCGATGGCAATTATTGCACCATCGATATGATCTGCCCAATCTTCGATGGCGGCAGCCGACCGTGTAGTAGCAAGCTTGGCTGCGCGTTCGGCGTTGCCATCTATATTCAGGGTGCAAATGACCGGGTTCTGTTGGGGCAGAAGGCGGTAAATGATCCCGTGACGGACCATTTCCGCATCACACAGGATCGGTTTGCCATTTTGCAGGGACCTGATTGCTGCGGTCACCACGTCGCCGCCAAAAGCAATCAGATCTCCCTTTTCAACCATGCCACAGGCATGAATGATCCGTACGGCAACCGACCGCAATTCTTCGGGAAAGCGGGCGAGATCGGCTTCGGCTTCGATGGTTGCAAAGCTTTGCCGATAGATTTCCTGCGGGTCCCGCAGATAGTCGAACATCGCCACACCTTTCGCAAAGGAACGAAGGGCGACCGGTTAGGAACCGGTCGCTTTATTGGTTTCGTGGCTGTGATCGTGGCTGTGCCCGTGATCATGGCTGTGGTCATGAGAATGATCATGAGAATGACCGTGGGAATGCCCATGATGATGGTGACCGTGATCATGACCATGACTGTCGCCGTGACTATGCCCGTCGGTGCCAATCCCCATCACATGATGATGATGCCCGACCTGAGGTGTTGCAACGTCGCCTTCATATCCAATGATCTGTTCGCGATATTTGCAAAGCTGGCAGTTCATATTGTTGTCGCCGGTGTCAATTTCAGCCAGGCGTTCGGCAAAGCTTTCCAGCACCAGCGGATGATCGCGCAGATATTCCGCCTTGATGAATTCAACATCTTGGAATTCGGCCGCGATTTCGTCTGTATGGGCGTAAATCCGGTCGATCAGAATGCCAGCAAACAGGAAATACGGGAATACCACCACACGCTTGTAGCCAAGCTTCATGGCTTCGCGCAGACCGGCATTGACACGCGGATGGGCAACCCCGGAATAACTGATTTCGGTACGTCCGAAACCAAGCCCTTCCTGTAACATGCGTGCGACCTTATAGACGTTTGAATTGGCATCCGGGTCATTGGTGCCACGCCCGACGACCATCAGAAGCGTATCCTTGCGCGAGATGCTGTCATCAGCGGTTGCAAGGGCTTCTTCGATGCGATCAGCACTGGCACGCAGAAGTTTCGGGTCAATCGCCAGATCACGTCCGAATTTAACGTCGATATCCGGGTTTTCATGGGCGAAATTGTTCACTTCGCTTGGCAGGTCATTTTTGACGTGACCGGCGGCAAACAACATGCCCGGCAGGGCATAAATCTTCTTGTGGCCCATAGCTTTGAGTTTTTCAAAGCCATCGCGCAGGATCGGGTGCGCAAATTCGAGAAAGCCGCTTTCGACATCATAATCGGCCAGATGGGTCTGCTTCATTGTTTCAACCATGGCGTTGAACTGTGAAACAGCGCGCTCATCACGCGAACCGTGTCCGCATATCATTACGGCGCCTTTGGGGGACATAAAAGGCTGCTCCTTTGTCTCTCTCGTGTTTTGGTGCGCGACGGTCACAAACCGCCACGGTACCCGATGCCACCCCCGTTTTCACCGATTGGCCTGCGGAATGCAAGCCACAGCTGATTGGATAATCGTCGCAAGGGCGGGTCGGATAGAAAATACAAACTGTTGTGGTTTGTTTTACGGGTGATTGCAGATGTTGTGGTCACAAATCTTGCTACCCGAAATGATGGAAGGGGTAAGTAACAGGTTTGAGGCCTCCTGATCTGGATTTTGAAGTATGGTATGAAGAAAAAACAAAAAGTATGAAATTCTTTTATCAAAGCCCGTACCGATTGGCAAATCGTGCTGTTTGTTCGGTAATTTGCCCGTGTAATCCCGGATGATGATTGACGGGCATGTGCCTGCGACGCACATTGCCGCAATGGAAACCATGATTCTTGAATTTCTGATTCCGCAGCCCGGTTTCATGGGCCCGCTTTTCACCGTGCTGGTTCTGGCACTGGTGCTTGATGCGGTTTGTGGGGATTTCCCTTGGCTGTTCGGGCGGGTGCCGCATCCGGTGGTCTGGATTGGCAATCTGATTGACTGGTTTGAAAAGCGCCTGAACAAACCGCGATATGGTAACAGTGATCGCTTTTTACGCGGAAGCCTCTCCAGTCTGGCGGTGATTGCCTGTGCGGCGTCGTTTGGCGGCGTGATCCAGCTGATATCGTCATTTGGCGATGTTTTCCGGTTTGCCGATATTCTGCTGCTTGCCATCCTGATTGCGCAAAAGGGGCTTTATCAGCATGTCAAAGACGTCTCGGTCGCCTTAAAGCGCGATGGCCTTGCAGGCGGAAGGGCAGCGGTTTCGATGATTGTCGGCCGCGATCCGCAATCACTTGACGATGCCGGGGTCAGCCGGGCGGCGATTGAAAGCTGTGCGGAAAACTTTTCGGACGGCGTGGTCGCGCCGCTGTTCTGGTACGTGCTGGTCGGGCCGATTGGGCTTTGTGCCTATAAAGCGATCAATACGCTTGATTCGATGATCGGTCATCGCAGTGACCGTTATCTTTATTTCGGCAAGTTCGCGGCACGTCTTGATGATGTTGCGAACTTTGTCCCTGCACGGATTGCCGGTGGGGTGATCTGCCTTGCCGCTGTGATGGGCCGCAAAACTTCCGGCGCGCATGCCTGGAAAATCATGCTGCGCGATGCGTCAAAACACAAATCGCCCAATGCCGGGTGGCAGGAAGCAGCCTTTGCCGGGGCGCTTGACCTATCGCTTGCCGGGCCGCGCCAATATGGCGCGGAACTGGTCGAAGACCCCTATATCGGGGATGGCAGGCGGGATGCGGATGCCAGCGACATCGACCGTGCGCTAAAACTTTACACCACGTCCTGTATTCTGAACGCGGCATGGCCGTTGGTGTTAAAGATGATCTGGGTCGGGCTGGTCTAGTCTTTGCCCTGATTGATGCGCGCAATGGTCGATGTCGTCGAGAAGCCATCGGCGAGATTGGCTAGAACAACCTTGCCGCCATATCCTTGCACGATATCTGCGCCGACAACCTTGTCGATGGTGTAATCGGCACCCTTGACCAGAATATCGGGTTTGAGGGCCTCGATCACCGTGATCGGGGTGTCTTCGCCGAAAATCACCACACCGCTGACGGTTTCAAGAGACCCCAGGACAGCCGCACGGGCAGCCTCGGATTGCACGGGGCGTGCTTCGCCCTTAAGGCGTTTGACCGATGCATCGGAATTAAGCCCGACAATCAGCCGGTCGCAGTTGGATCGTGCCTGTTGCAGGAGGCTCAGATGGCCCGGATGCAGAAGATCAAAGCAGCCATTGGTGAAGCCGACCTTATAACCCTTGCGCCGCCAGCGTTCGACACGGTCCACCATGCGGTCAAGCGGCATCAGTTTGGCTTCGCCGATCATCAGGTCGTGATGATGCAGAACAGAAATCAGTTCGTCCGGATAAACAACAGCGGTGCCGATCTTGCCAACCACGATGCCTGCGGCAACATTGGCAATACGCGCAGCGTCTGAAAGTGATGCACCCCCGGCAATCGCCGATGCAAGGCAGGCAACGACCGTGTCACCGGCCCCCGATACGTCAAATACTTCGCGTGCTTCGGTCGGAAGGTGGGTTGCCTCACCTTTGCTGGTGACAAGCGTCATGCCATCCTGGCTTCGGGTCAGAAGGACGTTTTCAATACCGCATTCGGTGATGATTTTGGTGGCTGCGGCAATTGCATCCTCGTCACTTTGAATGTCGATGCCGGTTGCGGCCTGGGCTTCGGCTCGGTTCGGGGTGACGACCGTCGCACCGCGATAGATGCTGTAATCTGTACCCTTGGGATCGACAATAACCGGTTTTACGGCCTTGCGCGCGGCAGCAATGGTTGCGGCGACAACGTCACCATGCAAAACGCCCTTACCATAATCGGAAAGGATAATGGCACTGACATCGGGCGCTAGTTGTGCAGCCAAGGCAGACAGGTTGCTGATGGTTGGGGCGGCAAGCGTTGCGGTAGTTTCGTTATCAGATCGTAACAATTGTTGTCCGCCCGCGATATAGCGGGTTTTGATCGTTGTCGGGCGGTTGCGTTCAATCTGGATATAGGGCTCGACACCCTTGTCATTGGCGACATATTCCATCACCTCCCGGCCTGGAAGATCATCACCGACAAGGGAAAGAAAACGAACCGATGCGCCAAGGGCCGTCGCATTGCGGGCAACGTTGCCCGCACCACCCAGCATTGCACTTTCGCGTTCGACCCGGATGATCGGGATCGGTGCCTCTGGCGAAATACGGGTGACCGAGCCATAGACAAACCGGTCAAGCATCACATCGCCGATGCAAAGTACCTTGGCATTGGGCAGTTGTTCAACCAGTTGGGCCAGATGGCTGAGATCGGTCATGTGCGTATCGTCTTCTGTTCGTTAAATCGAAAGTGGCTCGGATCAGGCCTTGGTCAGGCCAAGGGTATGTTCGAGTGCGCCAACAAGCATTTGCCCGAGCTGTATATGCATTTCCTGAATACGGGCGGTGGTGTTGCTTGGCACGATCATCAACGGATCACACAGATCAACCATGGCGCCACCGGTTTTACCGGTCCAGCCAGTGGAAATCAGCCCCATCTCGCGCGCCTTTTCAAGGCCGAGATTGACGTTCCTGCTGTTGCCGGACGTTGAAATGCCAATTGCGACATCTCCTGGCCGACCCAGTGCCTCGATCTGGCGGGAAAACAGATAATCAAATCCGAAATCATTGCCGATTGCGGTCAATGCCGAGCTATCGGTTGTCAGGGCAATGGCCGGCAATGCACGCCGGTCATTGATGTAACGAACCGTGAATTCGGTTGCGATATGCTGCGCGTCGGCTGCTGATCCACCATTGCCAAAGAACAGGAGTTTGTTGCCTTCGTTCAGCGCATTGGTGCAGATCGATACCAGTTTTGCAAAGGGCGCACGCGTTGCTTCGCGGGTTTTGTCGACCAGATCAAGATGCTCGTCAAATTCGGCATCGAAGAAGGCATTGATATCCATTTCTTCACTCATACAACTCGGTGATTGTCTAGCTGCGGTTTTTCACAAGATCACGGAAATAGTCGATGGTTGACGCCAAGCCGGTTTCTAGTGCGACAGTCGGATTCCAGTTCAGGATTGTTTGCGCCTTGGTGATGTCGGGTTTGCGCTGCAACGGATCATCCGCCGGCAAATCCTTGAATATGAGTTTGGATTTCGCGCCAGTCATATCAATTACGCGCTCTGCAAGTTCGCGAATTGTGATTTCATGCGGATTGCCTAGATTGATTGGGCCGCTGACCGATTTTTCGGTCGCCATAAAGCGGACAAATCCCTCAATCAGATCCGAATAGAAGCAGAATGAGCGTGTCTGCCGGCCATCGCCATAGATGGTAATATCCTCATCATATAAAGCCTGAATGATGAAGTTTGATACAACGCGGCCGTCTTGAGGATGCATACGGGGACCGTAAGTATTAAAAATTCGCGCGACTTTGATTTCCAGCCCGTGCTGGCGATGATAGTCGAAGAACAGTGTCTCTGCGCAGCGCTTTCCTTCGTCATAGCAAGCACGCGGCCCGATCGGATTTACACTGCCACGGTAATCTTCGGTCTGTGGATGAACTTCCGGATCGCCATAGACCTCACTTGTGGAGGCCTGGAATATCTTCGCTCCGACGCGTTTGGCAAGTCCGAGCATGTTGATCGCACCATGAACGCTGGTCTTGGTGGTTTGAACCGGATCGTGCTGATAATGGATTGGGGACGCAGGACAGGCGAGGTTATAAATCTCGTCAACTTCAAGATATAGCGGGAAGGTTACATCGTGACGCATCAGCTCGAAATGCGGGTTGTCGAGCAAATGGACAACGTTGTCCTTTGTGCCAGTGAAGAAGTTGTCGACGCACAGAACGTCATGGCCTTCCTGGAGCAATCTTTCGCAAAGATGGGAACCGAGAAAACCGGCCCCACCGGTGACCAGAATGCGTTTGCGCCGCCACATAATCTTTTAATCCTGACAGGTTGAACTTAAATCGGCCTGAAACTAGCAGCTTGGATGATCCATTGCCATGACTTATCGTTTTTAAAAGTGGTGTTTTCGGCAAATATCGGAACGTCAGGAAATGACTGATTTTCGGGTTTGGTTTCAATTTGTCACAATGATAAATACATAAGCTGTTAACGGCCCGCGAACTATTGTATTTCAATCGGGACTTTCGCCGCGCGTTGCACATTGGAAAATCTGGTCATCCTGTATGTCTGAAAGCACGTTACCCTCACCCGAAGCCTTTTTGGTCGATTATGTGCGCCGTCTTGAGCGTCGCAAGGATGGCGTGGGGGCGGTTCATGTGCATTTTTCAAAGCTGCTGCCGTTCAACCGGCGCGATCATCATATCCGGACGGCAATTGCATCATTCGAAGAAATCGTTCCTGATGTGACCGGGCGTATTTTCACGCTGTCCAATCAGGATCTGATTTTCATCTTTGATGCGGCCGAGATTGACGAGGTCAATGCAGTCATCTTCCGGCTCAAATTCCTTTTCAATGATGATCCGCTGATCAGTGACGGCAAGGATGAAAGCGGTGCGCCTGCGACCTTTACCGACTATTTCGATGTCGCACAGCAATACAAGGATTTCCTGCATCTGACACAAACGCTTGTGCGCTCAAACGCCAACCGTCCGCGTCAGGTCAGCAAGGCGGCCGAGCGTCACAACGACAGCCCGATGCTTGAAGATGATCGTGCACCGCTGACACCCAAAATACTGGGGCGTATTGACGAAGCATTGCGCAGGGCCGATCTTTCGAACCTGATGCGCAGGCAGGCGATTTGTGCGGTTGTCGGTGATGCGAACCCGACGCCGGTTTTTCACGAATTGTTCATTTCGATCAAGGATTTGCAGCAAACACTGCTGCCCGATGTCAATGTTTTGTCCAATCGCTGGCTGTTTCAGCATCTGACGGAAATTCTTGATCGTCGCATGTTGTCGTTGCTGACACGCAGCAATGATGCATCGGTGACCGGTTCGGTCAGTATCAATCTGAATGTTTCGACCCTGCTGTCGCCGGATTTCCTGACATTTGACAGCAACGTCAAGGCAGGTCAGCGCGGAACCATCGTGCTTGAACTGCAAAAGATCGATATCTTTGCCGATCTTGGCGCATTCTTTTTTGCGCGTGATTTCTGCCGCGATCGTGGTTACCGGATTTGTATTGACGGGATCAGCCACCTTTCGCTGCCCTATATCAACCGCAACAAGCTTGGCGTTGATATGATCAAGATGATCTGGGACCCGGAAATGGAAAATCTGGACGAAGAGCACGGCAACGCCATGCGCGAAGCTGTGGCGCAATCAGGCGATACGCGCGTGATCATGTGCCGCTGCGATGATGAGCGGGCGATCAAATTTGGTCATTCGATCAATATCACCATGTTCCAGGGTCGCCATGTCGAGCATCTGCTGAGCGAGCGCACCAAAAAATAACGCCAGCAAACGGCCGGTATCTTTTTAATTCCGAAATCAAAACGATTACGCGTCGCGGCTTGTGACACCTGCCTTGACAAAGGTTGCCATGCCGTTGTGGCATTCCGCCGATGCCCGCAATAGCGGAATGGCAAGGGCTGCACCCGATCCTTCGCCAAGGCGCATGCCAAAATCGAGAAGTGCCTGTTTTCCAAGCTTTTCAATCAGTCGTTTATGGCCCGGTTCGGCCGAAATATGCCCGACCAGACAATGGTCAAGGGCATCGCTGCGAATAGTGCCAAGGATTGCCGCGGCTGCACAGGAAACATATCCATCAAGAAGAACCGGTACCCGTTGGTAACGTGCGGCCAGAATGGCACCGGCCATCGCGGCAATTTCGCGTCCGCCGACACAGCGCAGAACGTCGAATGCATCATGGAACTGATTTTTGTGCAGGATGATGGCATCCCCGACCACGCGTGTTTTGCGTTTAAGCGTTTCATCGTCGATGCCGGTGCCGCGTCCGGTCCAGTCGGCGGCTTCACCGCCAAACAGGGCATAGGCAATGGCGGCGGCCGAGGTGGTATTGCCGATCCCCATTTCACCGGGCACAAAAAGGTCAATCCCCTTTTCGATGGCGCTCATGCCAAAGGCCATTGCTTCGGCGCAGCCTTCGTCATCCATGGCGGGTTCTTGCGAGAAATCGTTGGTCGGGATTTCAAGGGCGACTTCCATCACGCGCAGTTCCGCGTCAACCGTTTTGCAGATCTGGTTGATTGCCGCACCGCCATTGATGAAGTTTTCAACCATCTGCTGGTTGACCTCGACCGGGAATGCCGACACGCCCTGTGCACAGACGCCGTGGCTTCCGGCAAAGACCGTGACACGCGGGCGTGTCATGTTCGGTCGTGAATTTCCTTGCCACCCTGCCAGCCAAAGGCTGATATCTTCCATCCTGCCGAGCGCGCCTGCGGGCTTGGTCAATTGTGGCTCGCGCGTACTTACGGCTGCCTGTGACTCTGCATCGACACCGGGCAATTGGGCCATAAGGGTGCGGATTTCATCAAGACTTTGGGGGGGATGCTTGGGATCGAACATGGAAAATCTCCGGCTGGCGGACAAGGATGCAAAGCGTCTTCTGCTTGGCTTCTGTCGCGCCCATGATTAGTCTGATTGCGTGCAAAATGCCAGTTCGAATATCGGAACACACCCGTGAACAATGATCATAATCAAACCGGAATGAATTTGCAAAACCTTGATGATGATCAAGTTGATGCCAAACAGCCAGAAACCGGATCTGAATCAGAACCTGAGCCTGAAGCCCCCCCCAAGGGGATGCTTGCTGATTTTTGGCGTGCTCTTGCCCTGCTAAGCCGGATACCGGTTTTCATTCCATGTGACTTCAGCGCGCATGCGATGGCACGATCAGTTTGGTGCTGGCCGCTGGTTGGGTTGTTCATGGCCGGGATTGCGATCATTCCGGCCTACGTCATCGAGATTCTGACCGGCAATGTCATGATTACGGCCATTGTCGCGACTTTTACCCTGATCGCGTTGACTGGGGCGATGCATGAGGATGGCATTGCCGATTGTGCCGACGGATTTGGCGGTGGATTGGACCGTCAACGCAAGCTTGAAATCATGCGCGACAGCCGGATCGGCACTTATGGTGTTGTTGCGCTTGTTTTATGCCTAGCGATGCGCATCGCCCTTCTGGATGCTGCGGGTGAAAGTGGCAGCATGGCCGCCATCCTGATTGTGATGGCGACACTATCGCGCGCGGCGATGCCGATTGTGACCTATGTGTTTGATCCGGCTCGTGAAGATGGTCTTGGCAAAAGTGCCGGACGACCCGACATCAAAGTGGTGAGCGCGGGTATTGCCATCGCCTTGGTTCTGGTGGTGATTGTTGCGGGTGCGGTGACCGCGTTCATGTGTCTGATAGCCATGATGGTCGGGGCATCGGTTGTCGGATGGATCGCCCGGCATCAGATTGGCGGCCATACTGGCGATGTGCTGGGCATGACTCAAATCATCTCCGAGCTGCTTGTCGGTATTGCATTTATCGCGATACTTCAGATTGCCTGATGATAAGATCATGAAAAGGACCGTTTAAAACGGAGCCCAAACCCGGGTCGTATTTTTCGACCGCATTTTTCCTTGGGGGAAGAATGGACAAAGCAGTGACAACCCGTTGGTGGCTTGTTCGCCATGCGCCGGTTCTCAACCCGGAACGGCTTGTCTATGGCCGAAGCGACATGCCGGTTGATCTTACCGATGAAAAGGCATTGCGCGCCCTGTCGCGCCATTTGCCAAACGACGCGGTCTGGATTACGAGCCACCTTTCGCGCACGCTTGATACCGCGCTTAAACTTCTTGAGCTGATGGATGAAAACATCCTGCCGACGCGTGAAACCGGCTTTGCCGAACAGCATTTTGGCGCATGGGAAAAGAAACACTGGAATGATCTGCCCAAAGGGGAAACCACCCGTTTCTGGACCGATTTCGCGCGCCAGCATCCTCCGAATGGGGAAAGTTTCAGCGACGTTGTCGAACGGGTTGGGCCAATATTTGACCGGCTGACAAGATATTGGGCCGGGCGCGATATTGTGGCCGTTATTCACGGCGGGACGGTGCGCGCGGCCCTTGCCAATGCGCTTGGTCTGTCGCTTGAGGCGGCCTTATCATTTCATATCGATACGCTTGGCGTGACCCGGATCGAACATATAACCGGCGTCGATCAACCGGGCTGGCGGGTGACCGGGGTTAATCTGCGTTACTGATTAAAGGGGGCTGTGCAGTTGCCGATACCCTGTTGGGCTTGAATGACATGCCACACAGGGTATCAGTTTTCAGGCGGATTTCCGTTGATCGGTTTCCTGCGCATCGACAAGTGCATATTCCGACAAAAAGCGATCTACCATATCGGCAGAGACATCGTATCTGCCACAGATTGACGCGACATCGTCAAGATAGGCTTCGTAGTAGGGAATAGGCCGACTGCGCGATTTGCCGCGAAGCTCGTTGATTTCCGTAAAGTCGGATGCAAATTCCGGTGCTTCGATAACCTGAATGATCGTGTCGTCGATGATGGCGGCGGGTTTGCCTTTGTATTTCTTGCCACAGGCTGAAAGCATTTTGCTGGCGGTCGGGATGGATATCCCGGGCTGGCCCAGAAGCAGTGACATTTGATCTTCGTCGAAATCGTCATTTTCGAACAATTCTACGAGTTTCGTCAGGTCACGGACCAGAAGAGAAAGCGCATTTACGCGGATGCCACGCGCATGCGACCAAATGATGGTCGCGACAACACCACAGGTCGGGCGGCTGGCATAAATGTTTCGAACATCACGACGCGCCAATGATATTTCACCATTTACAGCATGATGTTGCAGGAATTCGGGAAAGGATTGATCATTATAGCTCAATCTATCCAGCAGCCCGCGCCACATGTCTTCGCGTGATACGGTCTGCCAGGTTGTTGATTTCAGATTCCGAATTCGTTGAATTTGTTCATGAATTGCCATTTGATCAGCAAATTTCCAATTAACCCCAAGAAGTTTTTCCGAAACCCTTTGCGGTTTCGGCATCCGGACTTTGTTTGTTTTGTAATGTCCGGCGGTCACGCGGGCGGCTTTTGTCGGCTCTGATCCATCGTGACAAAATTATGTTCTCCTAAAGAATAACCGCCGACAAGCAGTCAATTCTTACAAATACTGACCTTATGGCTAGGTCGGAGTTTGGGCTTTGGTCGTGGGGGTAAAGCTGCTAGGTTCGGCGCTGCCGTTTGGTGATGGGAAACCGGTGTGATGCCGGTGCTGCCCCCGCAACTGTAACGGGTTGGGTGATCCGGGTGATGTGATGTCACAAGCCACCGGTAATGTTGATTTGCAGACAACATGCCGGGAAGGCGGATTGCTTTCATGCCCGCAGCCAGGAAACCAGCCATCGGTATTCCTGTTCGTAAGGATATGGGGTAACGCAATCCGGCCTCGGTGGGAGGTCAAGGCGAAGGAAAGTGGGTATGACCCAGAATATGGCTGATAGCAGCCAGCTTGCCGGGATCCATCTGATCCTTGGCGGTGCCAGATCGGGCAAAAGCCGGTTTGCTGAAAACCGGATCAACCATGCAGGCGGCGGTATTTATGTCGCGACCGGTCGTGCATGGGACGAGGAAATGGCAAATCGCATCGAACTTCACAAATCATCGCGCGGCGAAATGTGGCAAACGATTGAGGAACCGCTTGATCTTTGCGCTGTCCTGTCTGCCTGCAATCACGACGGCAGTAAACCGGTTCTGGTCGATTGCCTGACGCTTTGGCTGACCAATCTGATGCTGGAAGATCGCGATATCGGGGCCGAGTTTGACCGGCTTTGCGACCTTTTGCCGGGGCTGGATATCCCAGTTCTTCTGGTTTCGAACGAGGTTGGTTTCGGGATTGTGCCGGAAAATGCCATGGCGCGCAGCTTTCGTGATCATGCCGGACGATTGCATCAACGGATTGCCGAGCTTGCCAATCAGGTGACGCTTGTGGTTGCGGGCATTCCGATGTCGGTTAAATAGATCAGAATTCATAGATTTAAGGGTAATTGAATATGGCACAGCTTGGAAAAATTCCGGCAACAGTGATCACCGGTTTTCTTGGTGCAGGCAAAACCACGATGATCCGCAATATGCTGGAAAATGCCGGGGGTAAGCGGATTGCGCTGATCATCAACGAATTTGGTGATCTGGGCGTGGACCGCGAGGTGATTAATGGATGTGGCATATCGGGTTGTGCCGAGGACGACGTTGTCGAACTTGCAAACGGTTGCATCTGTTGCACGGTGGCCGATGATTTCCTGCCGACCATCAAGGGCCTGATTGATCGCGACACGCCGCCTGATCATATCGTTATCGAAACGTCAGGACTGGCATTGCCAAAACCGTTGGTCAAGGCGTTCAACTGGCCGGAAATCCGTTCACGGGTCACGGTAGATGGTGTGGTGGCTGTTCTGGACGGGGCGGCATTGCGCGACGGTCTGTTTGCCCATGATCATCATGCGGTTCAGGCCCAACGTGAGGCTGATGATAATCTTGATCATGAAAGCCCGCTTGAGGAACTGTTTGAAGAGCAGCTTCATTGTGCGGATATGGTGGTTCTGAACAAAACCGATTTGCTGAGCGCTGCCGAAATTGCCAAGGTAGAGGCAGATATCCGGGCCGAGCTGAAACGCCCATCGGTCAAGATCATCGCGACCGCGCATTCGAAGGTCGAAAATGCTGTTTTGCTGGGACTTGGAGCGGCGGCCGAAGACGATCTTGATAGCCGCCCCTCACATCATGACGATGGTCACGAACATGACCACGACGATTTTGAAAGCTTTGTCGTGTCACTTGACGCGGTTGACGATGCGGCCGTACTTGAAAAACGCCTGATTGATGTCGTGCGTCAGTTCGATGTCCTACGGATCAAGGGTTTTCTTGATATTCCCGGCAAGCCGATGCGCCAGGTTGTTCAGGGCGTTGGTGAGAGGTTCCAGCGTTATTTCGACCGGCCGTGGGCCGAAACCGAAACGCGCCGGTCGGAACTGGTGGTGATCGGCTTGCATGGCTTGGATCGCGGTGCCATCGAAGCGGCAATCAAGGCATCGTGACGTTTTGAAATTGTAAGATCATCCGGTCGACAACGTTGTGCGGGCGGATGATCTTGAACCAGCACACGATAAAAGAAACGGACATTTCCGATGCATCTGCTTGCCGCCCAGCCTGGACTTGTTACCGATGGAAGCGAAGCCGTCGATCTGGGGCAAAGCCCGGGCGATGTCGTTATCCTGTCGGCGGCAGAGTCCGAGCTTGCCTGTCTGGCGGGGGCGCAGGCGCGATTGACTTCGGCATTTGGTGATGTGACACCATCGCTGCGATTGGCAAGCCTTTTGCAGTTGGGCCACAACATGTCGGTCGATCTTTATGTCGACGATGTTCTGGCCGATGCCAAATTCATCATCGTGCGCATTCTGGGCGGTCGGGGATATTGGGAATACGGGATCGAACAGCTGGTCGAACTGGCCCGTCGCAACGACGTGCCGTTGGTACTGTTGCCAGGTGACGATCAACCCGATGCGGAACTGTTGTCGTTATCGACGGTAAAGGGTGCAACGTATCAGCAAATCTGGCGTTACCTGATCGAAGGTGGTCCGGGAAATGCTGAACATTTACTGCGTCTTATATATGAAAAATTGAACCCGTCTGTCAGTTGGGACTGGAAGCCGGCGGCACCCTTGGTCAAGGCAGGCCTTTATTGGCCGGGGAAAATCACCGCAAATCTCGAAGAAATTGAACAGAATTGGAAACAAAATCATACTGTTGTCTCGATCATCTTCTACCGTGCATTAATTCAGGCTGGTAATCTGGATGTAATTGATGCGCTGGTTGAGGAGTTGTTGGGTAATAGCCTCAATCCATTGCCTGTTTTTGTTGCCAGCCTCAAAGACCCGGTTGCGGCGGCCTTGGTTGAAGAATGGCTGGGGTCAACACGTGCGGATTTGATCCTGAACACCACCGGCTTCTCTCTTTCCGTTCCGGGTGTGGAACGAAAAGATGGGCCGTTTGATGTTGTCGATGCACCGGTTTTCCAGGTGGTGCTATCTGGCGGTGGTGAAGCATCGTGGCGGGATGGGGTGAACGGCCTTGCCGCGCGGGATATTGCGATGAATGTCGCACTTCCCGAAGTGGATGGCCGTATTTTATCGCGCGCCGTGTCGTTCAAGGGATCGGCGGGCAAGGATGCCCTGACGCAGATTGATCTGGTCAAATATATCCCGGTGCGCGATCGGGTGGCGTTTGTTGCCGAACTGGCGGCCAATTGGGTCAAATTGCGCAAGACGGATGCCCCGGTGCGCAAAGTTGCGATGATCATGGCCAATTATCCCAACAAGGATGCGCGCCTTGGCAATGGTGTGGGGCTTGATACACCGGCCGGGATGATTGAAACCCTTCGGGCGATGAAGGATGCCGGGTACAGGATTAATGAGCTGCCGGAAAATGGCGATGACCTGATCGCAGCGGTCAAGGCCGGACCGACGAATGATTTCAAGTCGCTGGCGGATCGCACCGTTCGTGTGACGATCCCGGTTGCCGATTATCGCGCGGCATTTGCCGCCCTGCCCGCACGCATCCGTCAGCAGGTAACGGATGCCTGGGGAGAGCCGGAAAGTGATCCGTTTTATCTGCCAGATCGGTCGGCGATTGCCCTTTCGATCCTGCCGATGGGCAATGTTGTAGTTGGGCTGCAACCGGCACGCGGATACAATATCGATCCGCTTGAAAGCTATCATTCGCCCGATCTGGTGCCGCCGCATAACTATTTCGCGTTTTATATCTGGCTGCGCCATCATTTCGGGGCACAGGCAGTCATTCATTTCGGCAAACACGGCAATATGGAATGGCTGCCGGGCAAGTCATTAGCGCTGTCGGAAGAATGCTTCCCCGAAGCCGTGTTTGGCCCGACACCGCATTTCTATCCCTTTATCGTCAATGATCCGGGTGAAGGCACACAAGCCAAGCGCCGTGCACAGGCGGTGATCCTTGATCATCTGACCCCGCCTTTGACGCGAGCAGAGAGTTACGGACCCCTTAAGGATCTTGAGGCGCTAGTTGATGAATATTACGACGCAGCAGCAGTTGATCCACGCAGATTGATCATCCTGAAGCGTGACATCCTTGAGCTTGCTATTCGCATCGGGCTTGACCGCGATTGCGGGATTGAGCCGGACGAGGACGAGGAAAGCGCGCTTGCCAAGCTTGATAACTATCTGTGCGAGTTGAAGGAACTTCAGATCCGCGATGGTCTGCATATCTTTGGTAAGGCACCGGAAGGCGATCTTTTGACCGATCTTCTGGTCGCACTGGCAAGATTGCCGCGCGGGGCGAGCGAGGGGTCGAAGGCGTCACTTCATCGGGCCTTGGCCGCCGATATCCTTGGTGATCCCGATTTTGATCCGCTTGATTGTGCCTTTGCCGAATTCTGGCCAGGAATTAGGCCCGAAATTCTTGCGCAATATGACGTTGGTGCGTGGCGTACCATGGGCGATACGGTGGAGCGGATCGAGCTTTTGGCGCGTGATCTGGTACGTGGGGAGGTGGTCGCGGATCAGGCATGGCAGCGGACAATTGAAGTTCTTTCCGATATCGAAATATCTATTCGTCCGGCGGTGACAACCTGTGGCGAGGCAGAGATTGCCGGATTGCTGCGCGGTCTTGCGGGCAAGTTTGTCGAACCGGGGCCATCGGGGGCGCCAACGCGCGGGCGGCCAGATGTTTTACCGACCGGGCGGAATTTCTATTCGGTCGATACGCGCACGATCCCGACCCCGGCGGCATGGCAATTGGGGTGGAAATCAGCCGAATTGTTACTGGAACGGCATGTGCAGGATCATGGTGAATGGCCCGCGGCCCTTGGTCTTTCGGTTTGGGGCACCAGCAATATGCGCACTGGCGGTGATGACATTGCCCAGGCGCTTGCCCTGATGGGTGTACGGCCAACATGGGACAGCGCATCGCGCCGTGTGACCGGGTTCGAGATTATGCCAGCATCTCTGCTGGGGCGACCGCGCGTTGATGTGACGTTGCGCATATCGGGGTTTTTCCGCGATGCGTTCCCGGGTCTGATTGACCTGTTTGACAGCGCGGTGCGTGCGGTGGCCGAACAGGCGGATGAAGCGCCCGATATGAACCCGATTGCGGTTCGGGTGGCGGCAGAAACGGCAAAGCTGTGTGACGCCGGGGCCAGTCCTGATCAGGCCAGAAAACAGGCGGCATTTCGCGTGTTTGGTGCCAAGCCCGGTGCCTATGGCGCGGGATTACAGGCGATGATCGACGAAGAGCTTTGGGAGGACGAGGCCGATCTGGCGGATGCCTATCTGGCGTGGGGCAGTTATGCCTATGGCAACGGGGCGGAAGGTGAAGCCGCGCGTGATATGTTTGAAACACGGCTGTCGCGGGTTGATGCGATTGTCCATAATCAGGACAACCGCGAACATGATTTGCTGGATTCCGATGATTATTATCAGTTCGAAGGCGGAATGACATCGGCAGTTCGGCATCTGTCCGGCAAACAGCCGACGGTTTATCACAGCGACCATTCCCGCCCGGAAAGCCCGAAAATCCGCACATTGGAAGAAGAAATCGCCCGTGTTGTCCGGGCACGCGTGGTCAATCCGAAATGGATCAAAGGCGTAATGCGCCATGGTTACAAGGGCGCATTTGAGATGGCGGCGACGGTGGATTACCTGTTTGCCTTTGCCGCAACGGCGCGCTGTGTTGCGGATCATCATTTTGATCTGGTTTATGATGCGTATCTCGATGATACGGATGTGCGTGATTTTATCAGGGATTACAATCCCGACGCACTTTCTGATATCCGCAATCGTCTGCGCGAGGCGATTGATCGTGGCCTTTGGCAGCCGCGCCGGAATTCCGTATCAGTCGATCTGATGGGGAATGGCGCGGCATAACCGGGCCTTAGACGTTATCGTAAATCACGAGAATTTTACCGTTGAAATGGATGGTCGGAACAAACCGGGCGGTTGAAACGTTTCGTTTTCGCACCATATCTCTTTTAACCAAGTGTTAATCTATTGGTTGAGGGACGGGGCACACCTATCGAGCCGATAACCGCACAAGACGGATCGGCAACAGAGTTAGGAGGCCACTATGGAAAGAACGAAACACGTTCGTTTGCCTGACTATCTGCGGACCCCTCTGCCGGTTCATGCCGGACATGCAAAAATTGTCGATTTCCTGCTTGCTGATGCCGACCTTCCTGACTGGTTACGTGCCGATTTGCACGGCCAGGGCCGTTATCGCCCGGCCCGCGGTGCGATCCGTTCGGTTCTTGACCTGCGTGAACGGTTTCACGGCGTTCATGCACCGGTCAGTATTGAAGAATTCCGTGATGACCTGGACGAACTTGCGCGCCATCTGCCGGGGCCGGATCAAACAACCATTAAAATTGATGCCAAGGTCCGGATTTACTGGCGTTACCTGCAAGGTGTTGAACGCCAGATATGGCGTGCAACCATTTCAAGGGCCCATGTGGCGTTAAATCATTTCCCGGTGGTTCGCGAATTGAAGTCACTGATTGCGGATGTGGTTTCGACGCGCAACTGGCTTGAGCGTCGGCTCGAAGTGATCGAAAAAAGCTTCCAGAAACCGGTTCATGCCCCGAATGATGCGGTGCGCAAGGCATTGCTTCGCCTGCGTCAGATGTCGCCGGGCGACCGGTTGCAGTTATTTAACAAGGCGCGGATGCGTCGCCCCGAATTGCGTAATACCGACATGCGTGAGCCTGATAAATGGGCCGATTTGGTGACCGGCGACCTTGGTTTATCGTCAGGCTGAAGGGCTAAAAGATATATCGATTGACCGAGCCCGGCGGGTTTCGGGGGATCGCACCCGTTACGGGTGCAAGAGCGCGGCTGGAAACGGCCGCGCTTTCTTTTTGGGTGGTTGTCTATTGCCCGCCAGACGGGCAAACTCACAAAATTGATTTTCCGGGGGTATGGATGCGCGCGTTTGTTGCCGTTGCTGGTTTTGTTTTGCAATTTTCTGCAGGGGTCGGCATCGCGGCGGCGGATGACTGGCCAACGGTGCCGGACGGGTCGCTGCATTGGCAGTTGCAGGGTGACATTGATGTTAGCGGCAATATCCGCGTAATCGATAGCGATCTGTTTGAAACGACGGCCGAGCAGGTTCGGGAATGGCACGCGGCCGGTATTTTCCCTATTTGCTATATCAATGTTGGTGCGGTCGAGGAATGGAACGACGATTACGGACAATTCCCAAAGGGTGTCATCGGGAATCCCTATTGGGGGTGGGAAGGTGAAAACTGGCTTGATATCAGCCGCTTTGACCAATTCGCCCATATTATGGAAGTCCGGCTTGACCTGTGTCGGGAAAAGGGTTTTCTGGCTATTGAGCCGGATAACATTGATGCCTATGAAGCGGATACAACCAACAAGAAAACCGGGTTCGATCTGACACGGTCCGATCAGGTTCGATATATCGGATGGCTGATTGAGCAGGCGCATGCGCGCGGGCTTGCCATTGGGCAGAAAAATGCTGCCGAACTGGTGCCTGATCTGATCGACAGAATGGATTTCGCCCTGCTTGAATCATCTTATCGGTTTGGCTTCATGGATGCGTTTTTGTCCTATGTGCAGATGAACAAGCCGGTCTTTGCCATTGAATATATCGAAGAGGGGGTCAATCCGGACCGGTTCTGCCCCGAAGCCCGAAAATACGGTTTTCAGGGTGTCATCGCGCATGTCGAACTGGATCGAAAACCCGAAAACTGTCCTTGATCCGGCGTACGCTTCGCCGCATTGTTCGGGCAGAAATGCAAAGGGATGAAGCAATGACCGACACCAACACGCCCAATACCGATCTCAATACCCGCCACGACGAAAAAATGAAGAAGATCAAGGCCGCGCGCGACAAGATGATGGCGCAGAAGATCGACAAAAAGGGCCTGATCATCGTTCATACGGGTAAGGGGAAAGGCAAATCATCGTCGGCATTTGGCATGGCGATGCGCTGTGTCGGGCATGACATGAAAGTTGGCGTGGTCCAGTTCATCAAAGGCGGCTGGGAAACCGGCGAGGCAAAGCTTTTGAAGAAATTCCCCGATCTTTGCGAATTTCACGCCATGGGAGCGGGCTTTACCTGGGAAACCCAGAACAGGGCGCAGGATGTGGCTTTGGCACGTGAAGCCTGGAACAAGGCGCTTGAGATGATGCGTGATCCAAGCTTTGCCATGGTTATCCTCGACGAGATCAACATCGTTCTGCGCTATGATTTCCTGCCCCTTGATGATGTTCTGGCAGCCTTGGCCGACAAACTGCCCGACCAGCATGTAGTCCTGACCGGGCGTAATGCGCCTGATACCCTGATCGAGGCGGCAGACCTTGTGACCGAGATGACAATGATCAAACATCCGTTCCGCGAACAGGGCATCAAGGCGCAGATTGGTGTCGAGTTCTGATTTGCGGTCTTGGCATACAGCCAGATAAAAGAAAGTTTTGAAACCGGAATGAGCGTGCGCCCTGTTCCTGCTTTGATGTTGCAAGGTACCGGTTCGGATGTTGGAAAATCCTTGCTGGTGGCGGGCCTGTGCCGTGCCTTTGCGCAACGGGGGCTTCGGGTGCGACCATTCAAACCGCAAAACATGTCCAATAATGCGGCCGTAACCGAAGATGGTGGCGAAATTGGCCGGGCACAGGCGTTGCAGGCGCGGGCGTGCGGTGTGCCTGCGTCGGTCCACATGAATCCGGTTCTGTTAAAACCCCAAAGTGAAATTGGTGCTCAGGTCGTGGTACAGGGCAAGGTCCTGACCAGTGCGAAGGCACGGGATTATTATCGGTTAAAACGCGATTTGCTGCCGCGTGTGGTGGAAAGCTTTGATCTGGTTTCTGCTGATGCCGATTTTGTGCTGGTCGAAGGTGCCGGATCACCGGCCGAGGTTAATTTGCGTGCCGCCGATATTGCCAATATGGGCTTTGCCGAGGCGGCCAAAGTTCCGGTCGTTCTGGTGGGGGACATTGATCGGGGCGGGGTGATCGCATCAATCGTCGGTACGCATGCCCTGCTGTCCGAGGGGGACCGTCACTGGCTGCGCGGTTATATCATTAACAAGTTTCGCGGCGATGTGTCGCTGTTTGAGCCTGCCTTGCAGATCATTCATGATCAAACCGGGCTTGAAAGTTACGGTATCGCAACATATTGGCAGGGGGCCAATCGCCTGCCGGCCGAGGATGGCGTGGCGCTTGAAAAAGCCGGGCGTTATGTGCGGTCGGGCGTGGATGAGAACCGGATCAGGATTGCAGTGCCGCACCTGCCGCGGATTGCGAATTTTGATGATCTTGATCCGCTTGCCGCCGAACGAGATATTGATCTTCTGATCATTAAACCGGGCGAAGTTATTCCTGCCGATATTGATCTGGTACTTTTGCCTGGCAGCAAATCGACCACATCCGACCTTCGTTTCCTGAAACAGCAGGGCTGGGATATTGACATTCTGGCGCATTACCGCCGGGGTGGCCATGTCGTCGGAATTTGCGGTGGTTATCAGATGTTGGGGCGCATGGTCCATGATCCCGATGGTATAGAAGGTGCGGCGGGATCAGAAGCCGGGCTTGGATTGCTTGACGTTGAAACCGTGATGGGCGGTGACAAGACGCTGCGTCAAACCACCGGGCTGGCGGGACTTGGTGGGGTTATGGCCGATATCCCGGTCAGTGGTTATGAAATCCATATGGGCGAGACAACCGGGCCGGATCGTGACCGAAGCTGGCTTTGTCTTGATGGCGGGATTATTGACGGTGCGCAAAGTGCCGATGGACGAGTTACGGGATGCTATTTACATGGCCTGTTTGGCAGTGATCCGTTCCGGTCGGCTTATCTGAGCGCGATCGTCAACCGGGACCGGAACAGTACCATCGATTTTGAAGCTGGCATTGATGCCGCCCTTGATGAACTGGCCGATCATGTTGGGGCGTGCCTTGATCTTGACGGGCTTTTGGCATTGGCACAAAGCCGGTCAGGATGACAGGATGACAAAAAGCGCAAGATTGGTGCTGTTTGGCGCGACAAAGCCTTTACATCGGCGCATTTGCGTGGTTTGAGAGAATTTGAAATTCCGGTCCTGTAATGAATGGCGCACAGACGCCATATGGTATCAAACTGCCATATGCGGCCCGGTTTGCAAAACGTTCATCCTTGGTTGGGTATCTTCAATTCCATGCGTCAATTACATCATTTCTGGCTATCACCGTTTTCGCGCAAAGTGCGTCTGGTTCTGGCCGAGAAGAAGCTTGAATTCGAGCTTAAGGCAGAACCTGTCTGGGAGCGACGCGATGCGTTTCTGTCGCTGAATCCGGCGGGCGAAGTGCCGGTTCTGGAAGAAGAAGATGGCACGGTGTTGTGCGATTCAACCGTCATCTGCGAATATCTGGATGAAGTTTATACCGACACGCCGCTTTTGGGTTCGGATGCCAAGGAACGTGCGGAAATCCGCCGCCTTGTTGCGTGGTTTGATGGTAAGTTCAACCGCGAGGTCACCGATCATCTGCTCGGCGAGAAATTGTTGAAACGATTCTTTTCGACCGGGACGCCGGATACCAAAATCCTGCGCGCCGGGCGGACCAATGCGGCCTATCATCTGGATTATATCGGCTGGCTGTTTGAACGCCGGAACTGGCTGGCTGGCGAACATCTGACCATGGCTGATATTGCTGCCGCGGCACAGATTTCTGTCATTGATTATATGGGTGACATCAACTGGTCGAAACATCCGCGTGCCAAGGATTGGTATATGCGGATCAAAAGCCGCCCCGCGATGCGCGATATTCTGGCGGACCGGCAGGCAAGCTTCCCACCGTCCCCGCATTATGCAGATCTGGATTTTGAATGACGGGTTCGTCGAAGGTCGACAGCTTTTACCCGCAAGGTGGCCTTAACGCCGCCAGCTACGACCTTCGTGCCGATCTTGATCGCAAATTATTCGAAGACCCGATTCCGTTTTATCGCGATATTGCCGTCAAAACCGGTGGCCCTGTTCTTGAACTGGGGTGTGGCACCGGGCGCATTGCGGCTGCCATTCACGAGGCCGGTATCGCGATTGAAGGACTTGATCTTTCCGATGCGATGCTGACCAAGGCACGGACGAAATATCCCGATATGGTCTGGCACAAGGGCGATATGTGCGACTTTGATCTGGGACGGAGATTTGCCCTGATCATCATCCCGTTTCGTGGTTTTCAGGAAATCACCGATGGCGAGGATCAGAAACGCTGCCTGATGACGGCCTCTGATCATTTGCTGCCTGGCGGGATGCTGGTTCTTGATCTGATTGATCCCGACCTTCAGTATTGCCTTCCGGAAGGTGATCCGGAAAGTGTTGAACTTCCGCTGTTTCCGATGCCAGAAGGTGTTGGAGCACAAGATAGCAGGTTGCGGATCACCGCAATGGAGCGAACAAGCGACCCCCTGACCCAGCGGTTTGAAGAACACTGGCGGTTCGAGGAAATCGATCCGTCAGGAAAGGTTCTGCGATGCGAGGATTGCTGGCATCACATGCGATGGGTTCATCGTAGTGAAATGCGCCTGATGTTAGAGATTTCAGGTTTCATTTCGGTGTCGGAATTTTCGGATTTCAAAGGCAGCCCGCCGCGATATGCTGCCAATCAGGTCTGGATGGCAAAACGACCGGACTGATGTCCGGCCGTTTGTTCATCCATTTTGCGCGGGCTTAGTTCCCGACGAATTTCTTTGCCCCTGCAAGGGCTTCTGCACGTTCATCATCGGGCAACGGGACCAAGCCATTTTCGGCAAGCAGGCCTTCCTCGCCAATCACCGTGTCCGAGGTATAGGTCGAAATGAACGAGCCAAGCGTTCTGACCAGTTGCTGGTGATCATCTTTAACATACAGGTAAAGGGCGCGCGATCCAGGATAGCTTCCGTCAAGGATCGTATCGTAATCGGGGGCAACGCCATTGATCGATACACCCTGCATGGTGTCGCGATTGCGGTCCAGGTTGTTGAAACCCATAATGCCGTAGGACTTCGGGTCTTTCTCAAGTTTGCTGATGACCAGACGATCATTTTCACCGGCAGCGATATAGGCACCGTCTTCGCGGATGGTGCGGCACAGAAGGCGGAAGCTTTCGGGGTCGCTGGCTTCGAGGCTGGCGATGTCACTGAAAGTTGCGCATCCCTTGTCCATGAGAAGCTGTCCCATAAGGTCGCGTGTACCCGATGTCGGCGGCGGACCATAGACGCGTATCGGAATATCGGGCAGGTCGGCATCGATATCGGACCATTTGACATTCGGATTGGGAACGCTTGCGCCCTGAACCGGGACAGTACGGGCCAGTGCCAGATAAAGCTGCCGTGCAGTCAATGACATGGTCGGTGCATTACGTCCTCCCATAAGCACGATGCCGTCGTAACCGATTTTTATTTCGCTGATATTGCGTACCGAATTGGCAGCACAGATGGCGGTTTCCGACCCGGTGATCTGGCGTGATGCATCGACAATATCGGGATATTCCGCACCGATCCCGCCGCAGAACAGTTTAAAACCGCCACCAGAACCGGTGCTTTCAACCACCGGGGCGGGTTCACCGGTGGTCTTGCCGAAATATTCGGCGACCTTGGTGGTCAGCGGAAAGATGGTCGAAGAACCGACAATTCTTATCTGGTCACGCGCCTGCGCAGTGTTTGCGGCAAGCATCATGGATATGGACGCGGCGATGGCGGTCGTGGCAATCAAACGACGCATGGGGTCCCCCGGCTGAAAATCTGGCGATATGGTCCCGAAACCGGCGGGCACATATCAAGTACGGATCAGAACCTATTCCGATCCGGTTTGAACATCCATCTTTTCTATATTCGCTCTTGCCGCATCAGCGACAGGGGTTCCGTTTGAATTTTCTATGACAGTTAGATAATCCTGACGCGCAAGGTCATTGTCTTTGTTGATCCGGTGCAGGTTCGCACGTTCAAAAAGCGCCTGAATATTTTGGGGCGAGAGTTCCAGCGCGCGTTGAATATCGGTCATGGCAAGGTCGTATGTTTCAAGCATGCGCCATGCCGTGCCGCGATAAATCAGTGCTTCGACATTGTTTGGATCAAGATCAAGCGCGTTGTTAAGGTCATCGATTGAATCCCAATACTGACCGGCCATGCCAAGTACCATTGCCCGATCAACCCAAAGGGTCGGATCGTTTTTAACAATGCCAAGTGCGCGGGACTGGTCGCGCCAGGCAAATTCCAGATTTCCCGCCATCATCCAGCTTTGTCCTGCTTGGGCCAAAAGCCCGGCGACAACCTGTTGGGGGGATGTGCTTTCATCGGCAAGTGCATCAAGGCGGGTTGCGGCTTCTTCGTATTTTTCAAGTGCAATCAGGGCGACCGCAACGCAATGTTTCGCCGGTTCACCGCCGCCCATATCGCGCCACGCGATGGCGCTTTCAAAACCGTCTTCGGGTTTCAGGCGGGCGAGTTTCAGGCAGTCCTGATATTGTTTGGCGTCCTCCGCGCTCATATCCGTGCCTTGCGCCAAGGCTTGCCTTTGCAGGCCGAGCGAAACCAGAACCATGCCAAACAAAGTCATCGTAACAAGGGATGATGCGCGCAGGGTTTTGCGTGCAAGCAGTTCAGACATGATGGGCCTTTCAGTTTGGCGTTGGTTGCAAGGCGGATCGATAATGATCAGCATAGGCGGATGTTGTCGATTCTGACCAGAAGCCGTTTATAAGGGCCGCATTGCAAATCATGAAAGCGGCAAGAAAATGATTGTGATTTCAAAGTTTCCGAAAACCGACCGGAAAGCTTTTGTCATGCGCGTTCAGGGCCGATAGTGTTCCACACACAAAGATAGTCGCCCCGGCATATGGATTTGATAATGACCGAAAAGCTGTTTTGCTTCGGATTGGGATTTTCAGCGCGCCTTGTCGCAAATCAGTTACGCGAAGAAGGCTGGGAAATTGCCGGCACCACGCGTAGCGCAGAAAAGGCCGATAAACTGCGCGCAGAGGGGATCGAGCCGCACATTTTTTCCGATGACAAGCCGGTTGCCGATATTCGCGATGCCTTGAAAGATGTGACACATGTCCTGATTTCTGCACCGCCGGGTGGAAATGGTGATCCTGTTCTGGCCCATCATGCCGGTGATCTTGCCGCGCTGCCGGGTGGTACATGGATCGGATATCTGTCGACAACAGGTGTTTATGGCGATTACGACGGTGCGACCGTCACCGAAGATGACGACCTGATGCCAAGCGGCAAACGTGGTCGCAGACGGGTGGCCGCAGAAAAGGCATGGTTCGATCTGGGGCAGCGTCATGATCTTTGTGTGCAAAGTTTCCGATTGGCCGGGATTTACGGACCGGGACGTAATGCCCTGGAAACGGTTCGATCCGGACGGGCGCGGCGGGTTGTAAAGCCCGGACAGGTTTTTTCACGTATCCATGTCGAAGATATTGCACAGACGGTTCTGGCATCCATCAAACGTCCGAATGCCGGTGCGGCTTATAATGTGTGTGACGATGATGCCGCTCCTCCGCAGGATGTGATCGCGTATGCCTGTGGTTTGCTGGGTATGGACCCTCCGCCGGAGGAAGATTTCAAGACGGCATATCTGAGCCCGATGGCTGCAAGCTTTTATGAAGATAACAAGCGGGTTGCCAATGACCGGATCAAGGCCGAACTTGTTGTGAAGCTGCGTTTTCCCGACTACAAGGCGGGTTTGCTGGCGCTCCATGATGAAATATTGGCCAAAATCAACGGGGGCGGGACACATGCGCTTTAAAAGCGCATTGTTGACGCACCCTATGGGTCGTATATAACCGCTTAGGAATTTTGATCGGGCCGATATCCGCATTTGGCCCTGATGGTACCCAGCGCCGGATCGTGATGGCGGGATCATCGCGACATTACCGACCGGCAAGGAGAGAGCAAGCATGGATCGTCGTATCGCAACCGTTTTTGGCGGCACCGGATTTGTCGGGCGTCATATCGTCAAGCGCCTGCTTGAGCGCGACTTTATCGTCCGCGTTCCGACCCGCAGCTTTGAGCGCGTCAAGAAACTGAAGCCGATGGGCTATCTTGGGCAGGTGGTTCCGGTGCATTGCGATGTCCGCAATGAAGAGTCGCTCAAAAGCGCGATCGAAGGTTCGGAAGCGGTGATTAATCTGCTGGGCATTCTGTATCAGCGCGGCAGCAGCAGTTTCATGAATATCCATGTCAAAGCGGCCAAGCGTATTGCCGAGGAAGCCAAGGCATGCGGTGTGAAAACCTTCCTGCATATGTCGGCGCTTGGTGTGGATAAGAACCCGCATGCGCTTTATGCGACTTCGAAACTGGCTGGTGAAAAAGCTGTTCGCGCAGCCTTCCCGGATGCGGTGATTTTTCGTCCGTCGGTTATCTTCGGCCCGGAAGACAATTTCCTGAACCAGTTTGCCACCATGGCGCGCTATTCCCCGGTTCTGCCGGTCATTGGTGCGCCGGGCCTGCCGAAGGTTGAACTCGACAAAGGCAAGGTCGACATGCTTGGCGATGGCGGACCGAAATTCCAGCCGGTCTATGTTGCCGACGTTGCCGAGGCATTCGTGACGGCACTGGTCGAAGGTAAATCTGCGGGTAAAACCTATGAACTGGGGGGGCCGGAAGTCTATAGCTTCAAGGGACTCCTGCGCGATATGCTGCAGATCACCCGCCAGCGCGCCATTCTGATGCCGGTGCCGTTCTGGCTGGCGTCGATCAAGGCGTTTTTCCTGCAATTCCTGCCAAAACCGCTTTTGACCCCGGATCAGGTTCGTCTGCTTAAAACCGATAATGTCGTGTCTGACGGTGCCGAAGGTTTTGCCGAGCTTGGCATTACGCCCAACAGCGTTGAAGCAATTGCGCCGACCTATCTGAAGCGTTTCTGCCCGCCGCGCAAAAGCGGTGAGTTCCGGCGTTTCGTCTAATCACTAAATCTTTCAGAACTGATATTAAAATCCCCGCCGATTATTTCGGCGGGGATTTTTGTTGATTTCAGGCATTCTCAAGCAGCCTAACCGGCGCGAACACGGGCTACAAAGCTGTTGGCTTCGTCTTGCAGACGATGGGCCTTTTGCAGAAGCTCTTCGGCAGTGTTGCGGGTTGAACCTGACAGTTTCTGAACTGCCTCGGCGGCACGCGATACATTGAGCATGTTTTCAGACACGTGACGCACACCGTTGGCGGCTTCTTCCGATCCGCTGGCAATCTCGGCCGTGGCAGAACCCTGTTGACGCATGGCGGCTGCGATCGAGCTTGAGATCGTATCGATTTCGCCGATAGTCCGGGCGATGGTCGAAATCATCTCGACGGCTTCGCTGCTGACCGAACGCATTTCTTCGATCTGCTTGCCGATATCCTCGGTCGCGCGCTGGGTTTGGGATGCCAGATTTTTGACCTCGTTTGCGACCACGGCAAAACCCTTGCCTGCGTCACCGGCTCGCGCGGCTTCTATGGTAGCGTTAAGGGCCAGCAGGTTGGTTTGGTCAGCAATGGTCGTGATCAGTTCAATGACTTCGCCAATGCGATTTGCCGTGTCAGACATCTGGCGAACGGTTTCATCAGATTTGCGGGCTTCGGAAACGGCAGCGCGGGAAACTTCCTCTGCCTTGGAAACCTGTCGTTCGATTTCGGCAATCGATGCAGACAGTTCCTCGGTTGCGGACGAGACCGAGCTGACATTCTGGGATGCATTCTGGGATGCTTCGCTGACTTCGATTGCGCGGTGAACGTTGTCACCGGCGTTATGTGCCATGTTGTCGGCGGCATCGCGCATGTCACCAACCTGGGACAGCAGTTCCGTGACCAGCCCATTGACGGAGCTTTCAAAGCCGTTCGCCATTTCCAGCAATGCTTCGCGACGTTGTTGTTCCGCACGAATTTCTGCGGCTTTGTTTTCTTCCCGAAGACGTTCTGCTTCCTTCGCGTTTTCCCGGAACAATTCGACTGCCGATGCCATATCTGCAATTTCGTCGCTGCCATGATCGGTTACCGGTGTTTCAAGGTCGCCTTTGGTCAAGCGATCCATGGCAACGTTCAATCCGATCAGACGGGCCAAAAGGTTGCGTTGGACATAAAGCCATATGATCAGTGCAGAAATAATCAGTGCTGCGGTCGCAACCCCGATCATGATGTTTTTCGCAATGCCGATGGTGGTTGTAACCCCCTGATTGGCATCGTTGATTTTCGCGCGCATATCTTCCAGAAGTTGTTGCGCGGTTTGGGCCATTTGTTGGGATGTCTCTGTTGTTTGTGTCAACAGATCGGTCAGCAAAGCTTCGCTAACGAATTCGTTCTGACGCAAATTGAACAGATTGTTACTGCCGTTCGATGTCAGACCATTTGCAATTGTTTCAACCGACGATCTTGCCGTTTCGCGATCTTCATCCGACGGAATTTCATCTGAGCCACTTTGCATTTGGGGGATAAGCGGCGTTGATAAATTCTTGATCTTGTCGAGTTCTTCGGGGCTGCTTGCCGTGAAAGTCATGCGGGCCAGTGCGGGAATCTTAAGTGCCACCGCGCGCAGTTCCAGCATGTTCTTTGTTGTTGGCGCGTCCTCTCCGCGAAGCGTATTCAGCGTTTGAAAGACTTCTTTGGTTTTCTCCGGATTGCGGACCAGGCCATATAGCTGGCTTAAGTTGTTTTCCAGATTGCTGTTCGCCATGTCACTGGCGCTGATTGTGATCGATTCAATTTCATTCACGGCGCGAATGATGTCACTCATGATAAGTTGACGCGTTTTCTGCGTGTCAAATCGTGACTTCATGATATCGGACAAGCTATTAATATTATTGATCATCTTCCCTGTTTGTTGGGAGAATGAGCTTAGTATTTCGCCATCAATATCGTATCTGGCCAACTCGGCGATTTGATCGTTCATGCGATTTTCGATCATGCCGAGTGCTTTGGTCGTGTTTTCCAACTGTGCTTCTGATTGCGCAGTTGTGACACGACGCGCCATGCCTGTGACGGCATCGCTAAACGCGCTTAGTTCCTGGCCGGAAATCAGGGCCGGGATAGCTTCTTCTGCTACGACTTTTTGCTGTTGTTCTGTGATTTGGAAAGAAAAAACCGCTAGGGCGGCGGCACATACAGCGAGCAAGGCGATTGGCACAATTGCCAGCATCAGCCTTCCGCGCAAACCAATTTTGCCGGTCATGACAATTCCCATTAAAGGATTTCAGGGTGTCGGCGGCTTATTTTGCCCTTCTCGACTGTTGTTACTTGGACCGCCCTGAAAGGTCCAAATCACGAGAAGAAATATCTTTTTGAGTCAGTGTTTTGCAAGCGTATTTCTGATTTTTTCTATTATTTCTTGTATTTTCTCTGCTTGTTCAACCGGAGCTGCACCGGGCCGTTCAACCATGATGATCGGTATGTTCAGTTCGCGGGCAGCCAGAATCTTGGCTTCGGTAGCATCACCGCCGCTATTTTTGCTGACGATGACATCGATTTTGTGGCGTTGCAGAAGTTCGATTTCCCCTTCGACCGTGAAGGGACCACGGGCAATCAGCCATTCACCCAGAGTCAGATTGAATGGATCTTTGGGAGACTCGACAGTCCGCACAAGCAGCCATGTTTTTTCCAAGCCTTCGAAATGGGCAAGATCCTTGCGTCCGCTGGCGATCAAGGCGCGTTTTCCGTGTTCGGGCAGGATTTGAGCTGCCTCTGCGAGGCTTCTGACGATGATCCAGCGGTCTTTATCCGTTTTTTGCCATGCTGACCGCTGAAACTGAATGCAGGGTGTCGCCACCGCGTGACAGGCTTGGGCAATGTGGCTGGATATCTGTGTGGCATAGGGGTGAGTTGCATCGATCACGAGATCGATTTTTTCCGAACCCAGACAGGATATGATGCCTTCGGCTCCGCCAAAACCACCAATGCGGACGGGGATGCCATCCGGTAATCTGGGGGCACTGGTACGACCGGCAAGAGAAAGCTGCAGACGCACATCTGATCCGAATTCCTGTAACAGGTCAGCAGCGATACGGTTGGCATCCCCCGTGCCGCCAAAAATAAGAATGTTCAGCGGGGTTTCTGTGTTTCGAGGGGGAGTCATATGTTGCGGGCCTGTTCTTGTTCATTTTAAAGGTTCGGCTTTGTGCCTTCGGCGGGAAGAAAGGCGTCAAAATCACCATGTCCGGCACGGGCGATGATCCTGCCAACACGATCAACAACGACAATTTCGATGGCGGAAGCGCCGTCGATGGTTGCGCGGGCGGTTTCACCAGCCTGAAGGGCAATGGTGCGTGCTATATCAACGTTTCTGGATGAGCAAAGTTCCAGAACCTGTTTAGCCGTATTGGCGTTGGCAATTTCAGATACCAGTTCGGCATCACCGCCAAGTGCGGCAACTGTATCAGAGAGCTTGTTGAAATCGACTTCGGACCGGCTGCTATGCAGATCCATATGGCCCTGCGCCAGTTTGACTAGTTTGGCAAATCCGCCTGAAATTGTGATATGATCGACTGGATGGCGACGCAGATATTTTAGCATGCCGCCAACAAAGTCGCCCATATCCAGGATAGCCTCGTCCGGCAGATTATAAAATTGCCGAATGGCTGCTTCGGACGTTTTGCCGGTGGCCCCGGCAACATGTTTGCGGCCGGTGGCGCGCGCGACATCAATGCCACGATGGATGGAATGAATCCACGCCGAACAGCTGAACGGAATCACCACGCCGGTGGTTCCCAGTACGGAAAGACCGCCAACAATTCCCAGTCGCGGGTTCCAGGTTTTCAGAGCGATTTCCCGCCCGCCGGGAATGGAAATTTCAATTTCGACATCGGTAGTCGCGTTAAACTTGTTTGCCAGTTCGACGATCTGCTGTGTCATCATTTCGCGCGGTTTGGGGTTGATCGCGGCTTCGCCCACCGGGATGGGCAGGCCAGGTTTCGTAATCATCCCGACACCGTCGCCGGCATGGAAGGTGATGCCGGACCCCTGTTGTCCATGGCGGATTGTTGCAATGATTTCCGCGCCATGGGTGACATCGGGATCATCGCCAGCATCCTTGATCACGCTTGCCCGTGCCCAGCCATCGCCGGTTTCAGCCTTGATCAGGTTAAAGGATGGTGTTTCACCCCGGGGAAGGATGATGGTGACCGGATCAGGAAATTCGCCAGACAACAGCGCTTGCCACGCCGCGCGGGTTGCCGCGGTGGCACAGGCCCCCGTTGTCCATCCCTTGCGTAGTGGTCCGTCCGGTTTTCGGGTCATGGGGCGGGCGATCCCGGTTTATGGCTTTGAAGATTTGGGTTAACCATTATTATGGCACCACGCATTTTTTGACAGAGCTCATATATTAAACATTATAAATGATGTGGTATTAGGTAAATAACGAAAAAAATACGGATTAATATGTTGGACGTAGCACCAAGATGCTGTTTAACATATCCAAACGATCCGGTCCTGCACAGATGGACCAGTTGGCTGAGAGATAAAGAATTCCGCAATGACGACACTTGGTCTTGATTTTCCGGTATTTGAGCCGGGTTGGGTTTGGCTGGTCGGCGCAGGTCCGGGTGATCCCGGTTTGCTGACGCTTCATGCTGTCAATGCGATGCAGCAGGCCGATATTGTTGTCTATGATGCGTTGGTTGATGACCGGATTCTCAATCTTTTGCGTTCGGATGCCAAGCGTGTTTATGCCGGGAAGCGCGGTGGTCGGCCGTCTTCAAAGCAAACGGATATATCCCTGCAGCTTGTTGATTACGCCAAGCAGGGCTTAAGGGTTCTGCGGCTTAAAGGTGGTGATCCGTTTGTTTTTGGCCGCGGTGGTGAAGAAGGCCTGACGCTGGTTGAACATAATGTGCCGTTCCGGGTCGTGCCGGGTATTACGGCGGGGATTGCCGGTGCGGCCTATGCCGGGATTCCAACAACGCATCGTGATTGCAATTCATCGGTAACCTTTGTCACAGGCCACGGTTCAAGTGGCGAAATGCCCGATAACATTAATTGGGCGGCTCTTGCCAAAGGGGCGCCGGTATTGGTGCTGTATATGGCGATGAAGCATTTGCGCCGTATTTCATCGGAACTGATGGCCAATGGACGATCCGGTGACGAACCACTTGCGGTTATCAATCAGGCAACAACCCCCAATCAGGGCATTCTGATTTCGACGCTTGCCAATGCGGCCGATGATGTCGAAAAAGCCGGTGTGGAACCGCCGGCAGTTTGTATTCTGGGCAAGGTGGTCGACTTGCGCGACCGGTTGAACTGGCTTTCGCCGCAGGATGACGTCAAAGCCGTGCGCCATGTTCCGTTCGAACAGGTTCTTGACCTTATTACCATGCCGGCGGATGCGAACGTTTCCAAATCCTGAGTTCCGGATTGATCTATATCGTTGTTCACAATGGATCGGCGCGTCACAATCGACGCAACTGATCATTTCGGGTGGATCATGGACGAACAACAGATACTGATCCGCATCATCGAAAGCGGCTGGGCACAATGCATGACTGTTTTGCAAGAAGACAGCGGCGTTTTGGCGACAGCATTGATTGCCGGACTTGTCGGCAGTGCCACGCACTGTGTTGGGATGTGTGGGCCATTTGTGATCAGTCAGGTCACGTCGCGCATGGAAAAGCTGCCGCTTGAAAAGATGAGCGAGCTTCGCCGACTTACCGGGGCCGCCTTATTGCCTTATCAGTTTGGCCGATTGACGACCTATACCCTGCTTGGTGTGATGGCGGGCTTTTTCGCCGATAGCATCACGGTGCTGACCAAAATCTGGTGGTTGGGGCCTATGTTGCTTTTGTGTGCGGCACTTTTCTTTCTGGTCTTTGGGGTAATCGGTCTGGTGCCACATCTTGCCGGGCTGTTTCCAAACGTGGCTGGAGGAAACGCTGCGGGGGCATGGTGGAACCGTGTGGTTGGTGACCGCATTAAACCGCTATTTGGTGCGCCATTTGGCTGGCGGGGTTATCTGCTGGGGATCATGCTTGGATTTATTCCCTGCGGTCTGATTTATGGTGCGCTGGTTCTGGCGGCCGCAGGTGGCAATGTATTGACCGGCGGGTTCGTCATGGCGGTATTTGGTCTTGGCACCGTGCCGATGCTGTTTGCAACGGGCGTGATCGGCCAGTATGCCACCCGACGTTTTCGTGCTTTTATGGCACCGGTCGGTCGGGGGCTTATGGTCGTTAACGCCATCATCCTTGCCATGCTGGCATTTCATCAGATCGGATAATTTTGCGAATTCGCAATGACGCTATTGTGAGCCATGGCACAGTCACGGGTCTTGCATGATCGTTTTGCGGATTTATAGTGCCCGCAAGACAGTGGGTTATTCATCCGGTTGATTGCGGCAAAGGTAATCCCGGGACAAAAGGAACAGGTAGCGGCGTGAGCAGGAAAACACTCGTAATCATTCTGGCGATTGCGCTGGTTCTCGGAATCGGATTGACCTATCGACTGATGATGATGGGATCGGAAACCGCATCTTCAAGTTCGGGTGCTGCGGCAATTGGCGGACCGTTTGAACTGGTTGATCAAAATGGTCAGACCCGCACCGAACAGGATTTCCGCGGAAAATACATGCTGATTTATTTCGGTTATACCTATTGTCCGGACGTTTGCCCGACCGAATTGCAGGTGATGGGCAATGCGCTTGATGCTCTTGATCCCGAAATTGCCAATGAAGTAACGCCGGTTTTCATTTCGGTTGATCCGGAACGCGATACAGTTGACGCGATTGCGGCTTATGTTCCCCATTTTCATGAACGTATGGTCGGCCTGACCGGAACGCTTGAACAGACTACAGCCGCGGCAAAGACTTTCCGTGTGTATTACGCTAAGGCATATGCTGACGGGGAAGCAAAGGATTCGGATGCCTATCTGATGGACCATTCGTCCTTTGTGTATCTGATGGGACGTGATGGGTCATTTATCCGTCACTTTAATTACGGAACAGCCCCGGAAGATATGGCAAAGGGCATTGCCGAAGTCGTTAAGAAGAACGGATGATTACCGCGTTTCTGTAGGGATCAGTTTGTGCGGCATTCAGGGAAATCGGAAGAATATGGAATTATCTGCAATGCAGCTTCCGGGCCTGATTATTGCCGCACCTTCGTCAAATAGCGGCAAGACGGTTCTGACGCTTGGCCTTTTGCGTGCACTTGCCAATCGGGGTGTTCGTGTAGCGGCGGCGAAAACCGGACCGGACTATATAGACCCGGCATTTCAGGCCGCTGCATGCCGAGAAAAATGTATCAATCTTGATCCTTGGGCGATGTCCGGTGATCAGATCGTTGCGCTTGCCCAGCGGCAGGCCGGGGAGAAGTCACTTCTTCTTTGCGAAGGTGTGATGGGGTTGTTTGACGGGGCAGCGGACGGCAGTGGGTCAACGGCCGATCTTGCGGCGATGATGAACTGGCCTGTGGTGCTGGTTATTGACGTCAAGGGGCAGTCGGCATCGGCTGCCGCGGTGATCGCCGGGTTCGCCGGCTTTCGCAAAGATGTGAAAATTGCGGCTGTGATCCTGAACCGGGTTGGCAGTGATCGGCATCGTATGATGATTGAAACGGCGTGCCGCGAACATCTTCCGGAAATTCCTGTGATCGGGGCGGTCCGGCGCAGTGATGCATTATCGCTGCCCGAACGGCATCTTGGCCTTGTGCAGGCAGGCGAACATGACGCGCTTGATGTGTTTCTTGATCAGGCGGCCGGGATTATTGCCGAGGATGTCAATCTTGATCAGTTGATCGGTCTGGTACGCGGGCGGAAACTTGCGGTGGGGGCTGGTGATGGTTCGGATGCGGTTGGCATCGGTATCCCGCCATTGGGGCAGCATATCGCCATCGCACGGGATACGGCTTTTGCCTTTGCCTATCCCCATCTTCTTGAAGACTGGCGCCGTCAGGGGGCGGAATTATCGTTCTTTTCCCCGCTTGCCGATGAAACCCCAAGCAATGGGGCGAACGCGGTCTATCTGCCGGGCGGTTATCCGGAACTGCATGGTGAACAACTGGCGAATGCGGGAAATTTCAAAGCGGCAATCGCGGCGATGGCAGTCAGAAATATCCCGATCTACGGCGAATGCGGTGGCTATATGATACTGGGCGAGGCATTGATTGATGCAACTGGCCAACATCACCAGATGCTTGGGCTTTTGCCCCTTGTGACGAGCTTTGCTGATCGCAAGCTGCATTTGGGATATCGAACACTGGTTTTGTCCGGGGCAACAGCTTTGGGGCCGGTTGGGACCGTTCTTCGCGGGCACGAGTTTCACTATGCCTCGACGATCAAAGCCGATGGTACGCCCCTTGGAAACATGGCCACGGCAACTGGTGGTGACCTTGGCAGTGCCGGTTTGATGAAGGGCAGTGTTTTCGGCTCGTTCTTTCATCTGATCTGCCAGTAGCTTCGATTGGTGATCTTTGCGGTTTGGAAGTCCGCCATATGCTATAATCCAAAAATAATAAAATGATGCCGGACGAGAGAGACGATGACAGAGCCGACGGTTGAGACAGGGAATGAACCGTTTTGGGAAACCAAGACGCTTGATGAAATGACTACCGAGGAATGGGAGTCCATTTGCGACGGATGTGGCAAATGCTGTCTGCATAAGCTGCAGGATGAGGATACCGACTTTGTTTATTATACCTCGGTAGCCTGTCGATTACTCGATTGCGAAACCTGCAGCTGCAAGGATTATCCAAATCGAACCCAGCATGTGCCTGACTGTGTGCAACTTTCGCAGGAAAACGTCGCGACATTGTCCTGGATGCCATCGACATGTGCCTATCGTTTGATGGCCGAAGGAAAAGGATTACCTGACTGGCACCCACTAATTACAGGACGCGCAGACTCAACGATCGCGGCGGGAATGTCGATCAAGGGAATGGTGATCTCAGAGGATGACGCCCACCCTGATCTGACCCGATATATTGTTAAATGGCCAGCTTGAACGTATAATCCAAAGTATGTTCACCTATGCTAAAATAGGTGATTGATTACTTCATCGGTATAGATATCCTGTGATCCGAACAATTGCGCAGTATATGCGGAATTGTTCGTTTTGTTTTTATACAGGCCTTTAAATGACCGGGTCTTCAGTTAGAAACCCGGGCAACACAAGAAAGACATTCGGATGGGTTTTGCGTCACTTTTCAGTAATGACAGGTCGCAGGAAGGTCAGCAGATTGTAAATGCGCTGAGCCTGTCGATGGCTGTTATCGAGTTTTCGATTGATGGCAAGATTCTGACGGCCAATGATAATTTCCTGAAAACAATGGGTTTCTCGCTGGAGGAAATTGTTGGTCGGCATCATTCGATGTTTGTCCCGCGTGAAATCAGTAATGGCGAAGAATACCGGAAATTCTGGGAACAGCTTCGCAGCGGTAAATTCTCGTCGGGTGCTGTGCCGCGTGTGCGCAAAAATGGCGAGATGATATGGCTTGAAGCGACTTACAACCCGATTCTTGGCAAAGACGGAAAGCCGACGAAGGTCGTCAAATTTGCATCCGACATTACAGCGCGTCGCGTTGAGCGTGCGGTTTTGCAAAGTGTCTTTGACGCGATGGAAAAATCGCAGGCCGTGATCGAGTTTGACCTGAACGGCATTATCCTTAAGGCAAACAAGAATTTTCTTGATGCCATGGGATACAGACTCGATGAAATTATCGGCAAGCATCACAGCATGTTTGTTGAGCCAGAATATCGTGACTCTGCCGAATATCGCTCGTTCTGGGAAACCCTGAAAACCGGGAATTTCCATACGGGCCAATTCAAACGCGTCGGCAAGGGCGGCAAGGAAATCTGGATTGAGGCGTCCTATAACCCGGTGCTTGATCCGGTTGGAAAGCCTTTCAAGGTGATCAAGTTCGCGTCAGATATTACCGAGCAAACCCTTCTGTTGCTTGAGCTCAAGACCATGATCGATCAGAACTTTACCGAGATCGATAGTAACATCGCCGCTTTGGGCAATTCGGCCAATCAAAGTGTCAGCACATCCGAGGAAACCTCGCATACGGTGCAGACCGTTGCGGCCAGTGCCGAGCAGATGGCGGCATCAATTGCAGAAATTTCGCGTAGTATGGCGCAGTCTCGTGACGAAACAGAGCGCGCATTTGATCAGACGATCAGCGCCAACAGCTCGACCCAGCGTATGGCGGAGGTTGTCGAGTCAATGGGGAGCATCGTTGAAGTCATTCAGAATATTGCCGGGCAGATCAACCTTCTGGCATTGAATGCGACGATAGAGAGCGCGCGTGCGGGCGATGCTGGCAAGGGGTTTGCCGTTGTTGCCAACGAGGTCAAGAACCTGGCCAATCAGGCCGCTCGTGCGACCGAGCAGATTTCCGATGAAATTTCAGGCATTCAGTCGATCTCGTCAGAGGTTGTCGGTGCCCTTGAAACCATTCGTCATTCGGTGGAAACGGTCAGGGACAGTGTCACCAACATATCCTCGGCGGTTGAGGAACAAAGTGCGGTGACCGAAGGCGTTTCGGAAAACATGCGCATGATGGCAGGTGCGGTTGACGGTCTTGCCCGGAACCTTGATAACATCAAGTCCACCACGGGTATGGTCGCCGACTCGGTCAGTCGAACCCGTAAGGCTGCGGAAGTCCTGGCGCGTTAACCGTCTGATTTCCTATACAGATGTATCGAACTGCAGGATGGCCGATGCATTCGGCCGTCCAGTTTTGTTTGTGCGGTGACGGTTTTGAGACTTTATCGCGAAAACAAATCTGAACAGCTTGCCTAATGTTCACTGTCTCAGCAAAAATAGACACTCATTGCAAATGATCCGCAAACAGCGCGGTGACAGGGAATGTCGAGTGAATATATGCGCATAGATGTTCTGGGTGTTGGCGAGGCATTCGATCCCGCCTTTGAAAACTCATCCGTCGTGGTGAGTGCAAATGGCTATCGGTTGATGATTGACTGTGGGGCAACGGTGCCCGGATTGCTGATGCGCAAGTTTCCCGATCCGGATGCCATTGATGCGATTTATTTCACCCACATGCATCCCGATCACGTTTTCGGACTGGTGCCGGTTATGCTGAACTGGCGCGATGACGGTCGATCAAAGCCGATCCATATCATCGCGACACCTGCGGTACGCAATCATCTGGAAAAGATCATGGAGCTTGGCTTTGCCGGGCTTGGAAGTGCGTGGCCGTTTGAAATTATCTGGCATGCGGTGCCGGAAACCACGCAGATAGGTCCGTTCGAAACCAAATTTGCCCGTTCCGATCACAGCGTTCAGAACCATGCAATTTTGCTGCGTTTCGAGAATAAGGGTTTTGCCTATTCCGGTGACGGTAACGTGACAGCCGATACTACAGCGCTTTTTACCGCTGCTGATCTGGTGTTTCAGGAAACATATTTGCCCAAGCATGATCCAAAACATGCCGCGCACTGCGATTTGGAAACTGTTCTGCAATTGGCATCTGATATGCCCGGATCACGTTTCTGGCTCTATCACATCAAACGTAATGTAAGACGCGAGATCGCCGAACTTCTGCGCGAAAATCCGCAGGTACGGGTTGCCGTACCTGGCGAAGTGATCGAAATCCGTTAGGGTGACGCCTCAGCAAACCCAGCAAAAAGGCAGCCCATCGGCTGCCTTCTGATTTCCGAGATATCCTGATCGGGTCGTCTTAGTGAACCGAACGCGGGTCCATGTCGTGCTGGCGGATTGCCGCATGGGCTACGGCCTGACTTTCGAACGATGCGATATGGGTACCATCCGCGGTAAATACCCCAAAGACCGTTTCGTTGCTTTCGTCTTCGGGATTGGCCATCGCGCGCACATAAGCAAAATCGTGAATGCCAAGCATGGCAAAATCACCAGACGAAAGCAGGTTCAAATCCTGTTCCGCGCCGCGGGTTTCTTTGGTCTCATGGTCTGAGATGCGATTGCTCATAAAACCACTCTCCTTGTTACGCCTTGCGGCTTTTATCTTCGACCGCGTCTGCGCCATTTTCAGCATCGACGGTCATATCTATGGTGCGTGACGAGACGGCTTTCTTCTTGGCAGAGTTGATCGCAATTTCACGTACAACCGGTTCAGGAACCGGACGGTTCAAATCCACATGCAAAAGTCCGTTATCAAGATGGGCGCCAACAACTTCAATACCCTCGGCCAGTACAAAGGAACGCTGGAACTGGCGGGATGCTATACCGCGATGGATATAGATGCGGTTGCTGTCGTCTTCCTGATGCTTGCCACGAATAATCAACTGGTTGTCTTCAGTCGTTACCGACAGATCGTCTTCGGCAAATCCTGCGACCGCGACCGTGATACGCAGATGGTTTTCGCCGATTTGCTCGATATTATAAGGCGGATAGCCTTCTGCCTTGGTTTTGGAAACCTGATCAAGAACACGTTCGATCTGGTCAAACCCCAACAGCAGCGGACTGTTAAACATTGAAATTCGTGACATAGGCAGCACCTCCTCAGTAGAGCGAGTGTGATATCGACCAGACCCCACGCTTTTGGCGTTTCGGGCGTCTGAACATCTGACCCGACCCGTTCGGCATCAGACATATCTATCTAATCGAATAAATGTGGTTTTCTATCGCATAGTCAAGACCCGGATTGATACTGTAACCGCGGAAACCTTGGGAATATGCGATATCAGACCTGTGTAATACGCAGATCATGACCGATCAGAGATGATCATACAACGCGTTCCGGCAGTTCGGGCATATTTTCCAGTGCATAGTAGGCAACAGTCTGATCCTTTCCGCGCAAGGCCACTTCATGCATCACCGCATTTTCAGGTAATGGAATCGGCCCATGGTCGAAAATTGCCTTTGATATCACCAACGGCACACCATGCTTTTTGGTCTGGCTTTCCAGTCTTGCCGCCGTATTGATCGTGTCGCCGATGGCGCTGATGTTTTCGCGGCCGGGTGGCCCCATTTCGCCAACAATCGCTTCGCCCATGTGAATGCCAATACCGATGCGCAATGTATGCGGAAGCTCTGATTTCAAATGTTCATTCAGATTTTCGATTCGGCGCAACATCCCCGCCGCCCCGTGAAGGGCATCACGGATCATGGTTTCCGTATCGTCCGTATCAAGACCGTAAAGCGCCATCAGGCCATCACCGGTGAACTGGGCATAGAGCCCGCCACTTTCGCGTAAGGCTTCTGTCATTTCGGCAAAAAACTGGTTCAGTATGAACAGTACATCGTAGGGCATTTTCTTTTCGCCCAAACGTGTCGAATCCCGAAGGTCGGTGAATATGGAAACAACCTGACGTTCGCTACCGGACAAACCGCCGGGGCGGCGTCCATCCTGTGCGGTGGCGTTCGGCGGCAATAACGGCGCAACCGCAAGATCGTTTACCGGCTTGATCTGGCAGGCCAATCGCATACCACGCGGCGCGTGGATGCTCTCAAGCGCGGCTGCTTCGATCTTGCCGGGGGCTGCAAGCTGATCAATGCCCGATCCGCAATGGATGCGGCATGTCGTGCAACGACCATGTCCGCCACAAACCGATGCCATCTGCACACCGGCATCGCGAAGGGCTTCAAGTGCCGTTGCCCCGGGGGCGACGCGGATCAGCTTGCCGTTGGGCATCGATAGCATCGGTCCGCGTTTGATGCGATCAACGGTCTGGCGAATTTGCCGCACGACAAAGGGTGCCAAAGCCAGAGAAATGGCAATTATCGTGCCTGGGAGAAGTGCATTTTCATAAAATTTTACTGCCGCGTCATTGACGTTTGCGGCATCCAGAACACCAAAAACATATTTGCGTCCGCCTTCTTCGGTCCGGCGAATGATTTCAGCGGATGCCGCGCCAAATCCGGCCAGTGCCAGTGTCGGGACAAGTACTGCTGATGCGCTAAGCACACCGCGCCAACGCGGGTAAAATGGCTTTAATCGCAGCCAGAAATGAATACCGATACAACCATGGGTCCAGACGACAATCACAGCGATTGCATGCAATACGCCCTGGCTCGGAATAAACACGGCAAGATCAAGCAAAACACGTTCAAACGCGGAATCGACACCAAATCCGAGGTCGATGATCCGCGTTGCGATGATATGGCGGAACAATAGAAATGGAATGCACAGACCAAGGATCATCTGTGTCCATTCGGATTTGCGCAGGCGCAGGGAGCGCCTGCTGGTCAGTCGCGCTGTCGCCAGAAGGAAATGCGTGATCGCAGCGCATAAAAGAAGAATTTCCAGCGGTGGGAATTGCCAGATACCGGTTGTAACCGGGACGATGGCTTCCATTGCTTCGGGCGAAATGATGCCAGCGGCCTGATTGATCAGATGCATGAAGACATATGCAAACAGCGTCAGACCGGAATAAAGCCGTAAATTCTGGATCATGGCATTCCATTTTACTGGCAGAAATTTTGCTAAAGTCCAGTATCAGGCGCAATCATAAACAAATCGTATTGCGGAATGTTCTGAAAACTTCCAGCCGGTTGCGCATGCATCACTATATCTTAAAACGCAAAACGGACCGCCATCGAAATGCCGCGGTCCGTTATAAGGGGATAATGCCTTCCCGATCCTGGGTCAGGCGGCTTTAACCGCCCGATTACCCCGCAGGAAATTGAGCATCCATTTGGCAAACAGTTGGCTATCAAGCTTTTCGTCAAGTGACTTGGTTGCCTTTGAATGTACGTCTTCGGGCAACAATGTGTATCGTGCCTTCAGCAATGCTTCTTCATAGGGGCGCTGGAATTCCGGATGCGGCTGGATCGAAGCAGCGGTTTCGCCGTATTGAATAGCGGCATAGGGGCAGAATTCGGAGCTTGCCCAAACATTTGCGCCTTCGGGCAATTCTATCACCTGATCCTGATGGAATGCGTTCAGCTTGAACTTGGCTGGCGCATTTCCAAGCCAGATCGGGGCCGTTTTGCTGGTGGTGTATTCATGAACACCAATACCCCAGCCTTTGTCAGATTTGACGACCGTGCCACCAAGGGCGGCTGCCAGAATCTGGTGACCAAAGCAGACCCCGAAAACAGGAATTTGTGCGGCGACGATATCGCGAAGCAATTCCTGCAAACGGATCATCCAGGGTTCGTTTTCATAAACACCATGCTTTGATCCGGTCACAATCCAGGCATCGACGGCATTCAGGTCTTCGGGGAATTGATCCAAAAGTACAGTCCAGGTCTGGAAGGCAAGCTCGGGATCCAATGCGCCAAGCATGGTTTCGAACATGGATGGATAGCTTTTGAATTCATCGCGAAGTTCTTCCGGAACAAGACCGGTTTCAAGAATGCCGATTTTCATGCGAGGCCTTTGAAATCATACTGTGATGTTGTTTTGCACATATGCCAGTGTCGCTGCAAAGACAAGCATGTTGCAGCAAGATTTCAGGCTTTCCAGACTAGTCGCCACAAATTTTGAATGCTAACAGATTGATTTCCCTGCGAATGGCAATTTGTGGCGTATGGCTGGTTTGCGTGGCGCACTTGCCATAAAGGTTAAGGTTTTCGCTATTTTTGCGCGATTGCGGCCTGATCCAATGTGTTCATCATCAGTTTATGCACGATCATTCCGGCGATCATCGCGATCACAAAAATGATTGTTTCGATATGCCCAAAGGCAAGCGCACTAATCGCGGGACCCGGGCAATAGCCAACCATGCCCCACCCAATGCCGAACAATAGCCCGCCAATAACCAGATTGCGGTCAATGTCGCGTCGTTTCGGCAGTTCTATTGTCCCGCCGCAAATGGCAGTTCTGCGGGATTGGGCAAAGCGAAATATCGGGAATGCGATAACAAGGGCACCCGCCATGACGAACGCAAGGCTGGGGTCCCAGTTTCCGGTCTGGATCGCTGCGATATCAAGGAAACCAAGAACCTTTTGGGGGTCTGTCATCCCCGAAATGATTAGGCCCAAGCCGAACAGGGCGCCACAGAAAGCAGAAGCAAGAATACGCATTGATTTAGCCCCCGATAACATGACGAATGACAAAGGTACTGGCCATGCCCGCGCCCATGAAACACAGGGTGGCGACCATTGATCGTGCTGACAGACGCGACAGGCCGCAAATTCCGTGTCCGCTGGTGCAGCCACTGCCAAGTCTCGTGCCAAACCCGACGATCAAGCCGGCTGCAATAATGACCGGCCATGAAGCGCTTACAATGCTTTGGGCATTGATCGGGGTGAGGGCCAACAGGATCATTGGAGCAATGATCATGCCAGAGATAAAGGCAAGTTTTTCAACGCGACCCGATGTCGGGCCTTTGCTGGTAAGCAGGCCTCCAAGGATGCCGCTGATGCCTGCAATGCGGCCATTGAGCAAAAGGTAAAGGCCTGAAGCCAGTCCGATCAGCGCACCACCCAGAAGTGCGGAATAAGGCGTAAAGTTTTCCATCTTGTTTCCCGGCAGCAAGAGGTTGAGGTAAATATTTATATTAATACATTATGTTTTAATCAAGTTATTCTGGTGATCGCCCGGATCATCCAAGACTATTCATCAACTGCGAAGTTTGTCGTGAATTCTGATGCAGAGGGACCAGATAAAATGATTTTGCAGCGTGCAAAAGCGATAAAATTAGATAAACATCTGATTTTAAATGATATTATCCATATTGCCAAAAGCGCGGATTCAGCTGATATAGCGATGATCGAGTTTTGATGCTGCCGGTCATTTGGCCGGAGCCTTTTCGGATTTCTTCATATACATGAGCAAAGATCGTTTGTTGGCCAGTCGGCGGCTTGATGTCGCGCTGGCGCTTGTCGGGCAGAATGATACCGAGGCCGCAATCGATGTGACCCGGGCGGCAATTTCGGCTGATCCCGATTGGGAAGAAGCACATTTTGTGCTGGGCGATATTTTCGAACGCATGGGACAGCACGAAAATGCGATCGAAGCTTTTCGTCAGTGCCTTGCTCTTGATCCGGTTGACCGTATGGGAGCCGAAGTTCGACTGACTTTGCTGGGTGCGGTTGCCATGCGCGATCGCTTGCCGCCTGATTATGTTCGGGCCCTGTTTGACGACTATGCACCACGTTTTGAAATCTCGTTGCGGGATCGCTTGGCCTATCGTGGGCCGGAGCTTCTTTTTGAAGCCATCCGGCCATACTTGCCGGAATTGTTGCGCCCGTTGCGGGTTCTTGATCTTGGTTGCGGTACAGGATTGGTCGCGGACGTTTTTGCGGGCCATGTTGACGTGATTGACGGTGTCGATCTATCGCCGCGCATGATTAACCGGGCAAAGGCAAAGGGTCTTTATCGAAATCTGATTGCCGGGGACATCACGGATTTGCCTGATGCGCTTGATCGCGACTATGGCTTGGTGGTTGCTGCTGATGTTCTGAATTATCTTGGCGATCTTGTCCCTGCGCTGCGGGCTGCCCACGAGCGGATTGTACCAGGTGGATTGATGGTTTTCTCACTTGAACATGGTGACACATTCCCGTTCGATCTTGGGCCGGGGCAAAGGTTCCGCCATCATGAACAGGCAATTCATGACTGGTTGAAAGATTGCCAGTTCAAAGTCATTGCCGATGTGATTGGAATTTTGCGACAGGAAAAGGGGAACCCTGTTTCAGGCCGTATTATGGTGGTTCGTGCAGGAGATGGTATCGCCGAATTGCTTGATGGTTTTGGACATCTTCCCGATCCGGAGCGTTCAATCGATCGCACCGTGCACTAAGCAGTATTTTGCATCCAGACGCTTTTGAAGGTCGTCCTTTGGACGGCCTTTTCATTTGGGAAAAGAATACTGAAACGACAAAACCCGTCGCTTTAGGCGACGGGTTTTGATGGTGGAGCCGATCAGGATCGAACTGACGACCTCTACAATGCCATTGTAGCGCTCTCCCAACTGAGCTACGGCCCCATTTTAGTCCGCGTCGCAACGATTTTGAGTGTTTCCGTTGCGGCGCGGGCGATATTTAGAAGGTTCACCAAATCTTGGCAAGACCTATTTTTAAAAAATCCTAGCGGTCGTCTTCGTCGCTTTCGACATGTTCGAGAACTTCGCCAAGATCATCGTCATCTTCACCAAGATCAGACGCATCCTCAAGGATATCGTCATCAATATCGGTGTCGACGTCGTCATCGAGATCGACGTCATCATCAAGATCTTCGTCTTCTTCCGGCTTCGGCTTTGCAACCGCGGCTTTCTTGATTTTGGTCACCCCGTCCGGGGTTGCGCATTTGGGGCACACGACCGGCGTACGATTCAAATCATAGTATTTGGTACCGCAGGCTTGGCAGTGACGTTTCTTACCGCGTGCTGACATTACGGCAAACCCTCTTAAATACCGTTTCATCAAAGAATGGGTTGAAGGCCGAATTCACCTTCTTCTAGTTGGCCCAATTGCCATCTTGGGGCGGGCTTGTCAAAAGGAAATTGTCCGATTTTATTCCAAGCCTCAAAAAGGCGGGATTCTGCGCTACGCACCGCCATAAGCTTCAAGCAAAATTTGGCTTCGATACTGGTGCGTCAAAAGCGCATATGATACGTGTTTGCCCCCCGGCAATCGAACGTACCATTTGCGCCTGGACTTGCGGCGGCATCAAGGTACGGTTCAATGGTCGGAAAACGATTATTTGATGGTCACAACAAGACATAGACAGGCAGGCCCGATGAGCTCTTCGCAGACCAAACGTCCGCTTCAATCGCTGAAGTCCCGTGCGCTTAAAGGCGATATCCGGGTTCCCGGCGACAAATCAATTTCCCATCGTTCCCTGATGTTTGGCGGTCTTGCCATTGGTGAAACGAAAATTACCGGCCTGCTCGAAGGTGAAGATGTACTGGCAACCGCAGAAGCCATGCGCAAGCTTGGCGCGACCGTTAATCGCGATAATGACGGGACCTGGCATGTGACTGGTGTCGGGGTTGGCGCCTTGCGGGAACCCGATAGCGTCATTGACATGGGCAATGCGGGAACCGGTATTCGCCTGATGGCCGGGATTGTTGCGACCCATCCGATCACCACTTTCTTTACCGGTGATGCGTCGCTTTGCAAACGTCCGATGGGGCGTGTTGCCGACCCGCTTGCTGAATTCGGTGCGCAATTCATCACGCGTGAACGTGGTCGCCCGCCGATGGCCGTCATTGGAACCGATGAAGCAAAACCGGTGACATATACGCTGCCGATGGCATCCGCGCAGGTAAAATCGGCCGTGTTGCTTGCCGGTTTGAATACCGCCGGAACGACCACAGTGATCGAACCGAAACCATCGCGTGATCATACCGAACGCATGTTGCGTCATTTCGGTGTCGATGTTGATGTCAGCATCAATGACGATGGCGGCCGCACGGTCAGCCTGACCGGCCCGGTTGAAATGAAGGCGGCTGATATTGTGGTTCCCACAGATCCGAGCTCGGCGGCATTTCCGCTGGTGGCGGCTTTGATCAATCCGGAATCACAGGTTACCATCCGTGATGTCTGTTTAAACCCATTGCGGACCGGCCTGATCACGACGCTTATTGAAATGGGCGGTGACATTACGATTGCTAACGAACGTGAAGAAGCCGGTGAAACCATCGGTGATCTTGTTGTTAGTGGTAAAAATCGCCTGACCGGCATTGTTGTGCCAGCAGAACGCGCGCCATCAATGATTGACGAATATCCGGTGCTGGCTGTTGCTGCTGCTTATGCGCAGGGTGAAACCCGAATGTGCGGACTTGAAGAATTGCGGGTTAAAGAATCGGATCGTCTTGCCGCTGTGGCCGCGGGTCTGGCAGCAAACGGGATCATTCATCGTATCGAAGGTGACGACCTTATTGTTACGGGTGGCGATGTGCCGGGTGGCGGCATGGTTGAGACCCACCTTGATCATCGCATTGCCATGTCGTTCCTTGTTCTTGGACTGGGCGCGAATGATCCGGTTGCGGTTGATGATGCCAACCCGATTGCGACCAGTTTTCCGAGTTTCGAAGCGCTGATGCGCGAACTTGGGGCCAACCTTGCCCCGGCTGGTTCGTAATCTGTTTCGCGGGCAGGCTTCTCTATTCACATACCGGGGCTCGTAATGCCGTTATTGGCACACAAGTATTAAGTGACATCAAAACAAACAGGGGCACCCGCGCATGATCATCGCAATTGACGGACCGGCAGCATCGGGAAAAGGTACTTTGGCGCGTCGAGTCGCTGCAGCAATGGACTATGCCTACCTTGATACCGGACTTTTATACCGGGCAACGGGCGCAAAGGTTTTGGCGCTTGGGCTTGATCCTTCGAACGAGGATGCAGCGGTCGGGGTGGCAGAAAAACTTGGTGCCGACGATCTTGAGAGTGAAGAGCTTCGTAGCGAAGAAGTTGGAAGTGCCGCATCAAAAGTTGCAGCGATTCCAAAGGTTCGCGCGGTGTTGCTAGCTTTTCAGCGCAACCTTGCCAGCAGCCCGCCTGATGGCAAACGTGGTGCTGTTCTTGATGGTCGTGACATTGGCACGGTTGTCTGTCCGGATGCCCCGATCAAGTTCTATTTGACGGCCAGTGTCGAAGAACGTGCAAACCGTCGGTTCAAACAGTTGCAGGAAAAAAATCCCGCTGCTATATACGAGCGCGTTCTCAAGGAGCTTGAAGAACGGGATGCTCGAGACAGTGCGCGGGACGTTGCGCCGCTCAAGATGGCATCGGACGCAATCCACATCGATACGGATCGTCTGAATGCTGATGCGGTGTTTAATGCAGTCATGGCGCATATTCGGACCCATATGGGCGAGAATGACTGACACACGGGCGTTTTAACCGTCAAGCGACAGAACGATCTCAGGGGTTGTTACCCTAAGGTGAACGACATGTGCGTTCACCTTTTCGTCTATGGAAAACCGTTTGGTTTTTCGCGAACGGGATCGGGACATCGATTGGCAAAAACCCGCCGCGATTTTGTGGCAAGACCATCGGATACAACCGATTGGCCGGAATAGTGACGATACACTCGAAAGGAAGTCTCTTTAATGACAACCGCTGAACAAGCACAATTCTCCACCGGCGAAGATTTCGCCGCCCTGCTGGCCGAAAGCCTCGGTTCTGAAGACGAGGGCTTTATTGGCCGCGTGATGACCGGTACGGTCGTCAAAACCACCGACGACGATGCAATCGTCGACGTGGGTCTGAAGTCCGAAGGCCGCGTGCCGCTTAAAGAATTTGGCGCAGGCGACGTTAATATCGGCGATACCGTTGATGTTTATGTCGATCGCTATGAAAACAAAGATGGCCTGATCGTTCTGTCGCGCGAAAAAGCGCGTCGCGAAGAAGCCTGGGTCGAGCTGGAAAAACAGTTCAACGAAGGCAAACGCGTCGACGGTACCATCTTTGGTCGTGTTAAAGGCGGCTTCACTGTCGACCTGTCGGGCGCCGTGGCATTCCTGCCGGGCAGCCAGGTTGACATCCGTCCGGTTCGCGACGTTACCCCGCTGATGAACAACCCGCAGCCGTTCCAGATCCTGAAAATGGATCGTTCGCGCGGTAACATCGTGGTTTCGCGTCGTGCCGTTCTCGAAGAGACCCGTGCTGAACAGCGCGCCGAACTGATCCAGAACCTCCAGGAAGGTCAGGTTCTTGACGGTGTTGTCAAAAACATCACCGATTACGGCGCATTCGTCGATCTCGGCGGTGTTGACGGCCTGCTGCACGTCACCGACATCGCATGGAAGCGTATCAACCATCCGTCTGAAGCCCTTCAGATCGGTCAGACCGTCAAGGTCCAGGTTATCCGCTTCAACAGCGAAACCCAGCGTATCTCGCTTGGCATGAAACAGCTTGAAGCTGACCCGTGGGAAGGTGTCGAAGCCAAATACCCGGTCGGTTCGAAATTCGAAGGCCGTGTCACCAACATCACCGATTACGGCGCATTCGTCGAACTCGAAGCTGGTGTCGAAGGTCTGGTCCACGTTTCCGAAATGTCCTGGACCAAGAAAAACATCCACCCGGGCAAAATCGTTTCGACCTCGCAGGAAGTCGAAGTCATGGTGCTCGACGTCGATGCACAGAAACGCCGTATTTCGCTTGGTCTCAAGCAGTGCACCTCGAACCCGTGGGATGCCTTCTTGGCCGCTCATCCGGTCGAGTCCGAGATCGAAGGCGAAGTCAAGAACATCACCGAATTCGGTCTGTTCATTGGCCTTCTGGGCGGTATCGACGGTATGGCGCACCTCTCGGACCTGTCATGGGACCGCGCTGGTGAAGAAGTCATCAAAGAATACAAAAAAGGTGACATCGTCAAAGCCAAGGTTCTTGACGTTGACGTCGAGAAAGAACGCATCTCGCTTGGTATCAAACAGCTTTCGGGTGACCCGTTCAAAGAAGCCGTTACCGGCATCAAACGCGGCGAAACCGTAACCTGTGAAATCACCGAAGTTAACGATGGTGGTATCGAGGTTGCTGTTGGTGGCACCGATCTTAAAGGCTTCATCCGCAAGGCTGAACTCGCACGTGACCGTTCGGACCAGCGTCCGGAACGTTTCGCAGTTGGCGAGAAAGTCGATGCGCGTGTGACCACGATCGACGCCAAAACCCGCAAGGTTACCCTCTCGGTCAAAGCTCTTGAAGTTGCTGACGAGAAGAAAGCCATGGCGGATTATGGTTCGGCTGACAGCGGTGCATCGCTTGGTGATATCCTTGGCGAAGCACTTCGCAAGAAACAGGAAGGTGCCGAATAAGGCATCTGTTCCTGATCAAACAGGGTCTGCGACGGCAGATCATGAAGACGGGTCGTGCATTGCACGGCCCGTCAGACTGCTGACAAAGTCCTCGCCATTGGCGGGGACTTTTGATTCAATGGGGAATGCTTAAGAAACCCAGCCCACATCAAACCGAACTAGAGATGGTGACACTCGACAGTTTGGTCCCCAGCGATCATTTGCTTCGTAAGATCGATGCCGTGATCGATTTCAGTTTTATCCATGCGCGCGTGGCCGATTTGTACTGCGCGAACAATGGCCGTCCCGCCCTTGATCCGGTGATGATGTTTAAGGCGCTGTTCATTGGCTATCTGTTTGGCGTGCGCTCGGAGCGCCAGCTTGTGCGGGAGATTGAGGTCAATGTCGCCTATCGCTGGTTTTTGCAACTCAAGCTGACCGACAAGGTCTTTGATGCCTCGACCCTGTCGCAGAACCGGCGGCGTCGATATCATGATGCCAGTGTTGCGCAGGATATTTTTGACGAGATCGTCGAGCAGGCGATCAGGCACGGGCTGGTGGATGGCAAGGTTCTCTATACCGACAGCACGCATTTGAAGGCCGATGCCAACAAGAACAAATGGGACCGCGAAGTGGTTGCCAAATCGCGCGCGGCCTATTGGGATGATCTGGATCTGGCGATTGAGGAAGACCGGACGGCTCATGCGAAAAAGCCGCTCAAAGCCAAAGAACGCCAGCCGGTTGAGAAAGAAACCAAGATCAGCCGAACCGATCCCGACAGCGGATATATGGTGCGCGACGGTAAGCCCAAGGGCTTTTTCTATCTCGATCACCGCACGGTCGATGGCAAGCTTGGGATCATTACCGACAGTTACGCCACCCCGGCCAATCTGCATGACAGCATTCCCTATCTCGACCGTCTTGACCGACAAAGGCAGCGTTTTGACCTTGATGTTATCGCCGTCGGACTGGATGCGGGCTATGCGACCGCCGCGATTGCCAAAGGCCTTGAAGATCGTGACATCCTTGGCGTGACGGGCTATCGCCGCCCGAACCTTCGGGAAGGCTACATCCCCAAACGCAAATACGTTTATGACCCTGAACGTGATGCTTATCGCTGCCCCGAAGGTCAGCTTCTGTCTTATGCGACAACCGACCGAAATGGATACCGCCATTATCACAGCGACCCGGAAAAATGCCGCACCTGTCCTGTGCTGGCTTCCTGTACCGCCAATGCCCACCAGCGAAAAACTGTCACGCGCCATGTCTGGCAAGACGCCAGAGACCGGGCTGACGCCTATCGTCTGACAGAGTGGGGCAAGCGGGTTTACAAGCGCCGAAAAGAGACGGTCGAACGCTCTTTTGCAGATGCCAAACAGCTTCACGGTCATCGATATGCAAGGTTCCGGGGACTGATCAATGTCAAATGCCAATGTCTGCTGGCCGCCGCCGCCCAAAACATCAAGAAAATAGCCCTGGCTTTGGGCCCCAAGGGGCCAATCGCCGAGGCATAATCCCCTCGGCACACTCAAGCCAGCTTTCAAACACCTCTAAAAGAAAAACCCCGCCAAAATATGACGGGGTTTGTCAGCGGTCTGACGGGTCGTGCATTGCACGGCCCGTTTTTTTATCAATTTTGTTCAAAATTCCCCGTTTGGACGCGACTTTGCCGTCGCCGTGTCATTTTTTAGCGAGAATTTTGGTTTCAAACAGTTTTTGTCCTTGCCAAGCGAATGAAGAAAAACCATTTGAAAAGGCAGGTTTTTGAAGCTGTTAGTTCATACTGAATACCGGGGCACATTAAATGGCACTTGATGCCGATATCCTTCTTGATCGTCGACGTTTGAAAAAATCGATTTTCCGCTGGCGGGTCCTGGCGGTCGTTGCCGTCATCATTGCCATCGTGATCGCCTTTGCACGCAGCGGCGCAAGTGACGCCGTATGGGGCAATATTGGTCCGCGCATTGTCGAGGTGAACATCGAAGGGGTGATTACAGAAGATCCCTATCTTCTGGATGCGCTGGAGGAGATTGAAGAAGACAGCGATGTCGCAGGTGTAATTGTCCATATCAACAGCCCCGGTGGCACCATGGTCGGTGGCGAGGCGCTGTTTGAAAGCCTGCGCCGGATTGGTGAAACCCGACCGATCGTTGCTGAAATGGGAACCGTGGCCGCATCGGGTGGTTATATGGCCGCCATTGCCGCCGATCATATTGTCGCCCATCGCGGGACGGTGACGGGATCGATTGGTGTGATTTTCCAGTCGATGAATTTCAACGGCACGCTGGAAAAGCTTGGTGTCGAGCCGCTAACGGTTAAAAGCGGCCCCCTGAAAGCCGTGCCAAACCCGTTTGAACCGACGGACGATGCCGCGCGAACGGCTATGGAAAGCCTGATTTCAGACATGTTTGGCGTGTTTGTCGACATGGTCGCTGAACGACGCGGCATGGATACCGATACCGTACGGAAATTGGCCGATGGTCGGGTTTATACCGGTCAGCAGGCCGTTGCGAACGGTCTGATCGACGAAATTGGTGGTCGACGCGAAGCTTTGCGTTGGCTGCAGGATGAAAAGGGTGTTGCACCCGATGTGGCAGTTGTGCCGCTTGAAATCGATTATCCGGATGACTCCCTCATGACGGTGTTATTCGAGGGAAATATCGGAAAAATGCTGTCATCTGAGGGGCTTAAACTTGACGGGTTGCTGACTGTCTGGCAACCTGAGTGAAAGCGCCGACGTGACGTAATCTAACCTTTGGTTGATTGGATATCTGTCAGAACGAACAGGATGGGGCCTGAATATGACAAAATCAGAACTGATCGCCCGGCTGGCCGAGATGAACCCGCATCTGTATCAGCGCGATGTGGAACGGATCGTGGCGACGATCTTTGACGAAATTACCGAGGCTCTGGCACGCGGGGATCGGGTTGAGCTGCGCGGCTTCGGCGCATTTTCCGTGAAACAGCGTGATTCCCGGGTCGGACGCAATCCGCGTACCGGTGAGGCTGTGCCTGTGGGCGAGAAAAAGGTTCCTTATTTCAAAACCGGGAAGCAGCTGCGCGAGCGTCTTAACTGACAGTTTACCGTTTTGAGCGGCTTGCTGTTCGTATGCGAACTGCGTTAAACCAAGCCTGCCGGGTTTTCACGGTGGCTGTAAAGTCATTTGAAAATATTTCCGTTTGACCATATCGGGTCCATGCTTTGGCTTGTCTGATGTGTGGGCTATGACACCATGCCTTTTTGCCCGTCGGCACCAGGAGTTAAAATGCGCATTCTCTATTGGATCATTTCCATTCCGCTTGCGATCCTGATTGCGATTTTTGCCGTGTCGAACCGGGCGTTGGTGACATTGTCGTTGTGGCCGTTACCCTATGAAGTCGATATGCCGCTTTTCCTGCCGATCATGGTTGCACTGTTGATCGGGCTTGGTATCGGCTTGACATATGAATGGCTGGTGCATGGCAAGCATCGTCGTGCGGTCAAGCGCATGGATACAGAATTGCGTCGATTGCGCCCGGAAGAAACCGGCAACGACACGCCAAATGACAACAAGGTGATCAGCCAGCAGAAAGCGTCCTGACAGGAAAGACTGCGACGCGCGGGCCAATATTGTGCCTATTTCGGGTTGGTATTTCGGTTAAAATCGGCTAAGTCATGCCCGGTCCGCCGCAACTTCGTGGGCCAATCATGAAATTCCAGCCCGCCGGAGGACCCATGACCCAAGCTATAGCCCCCCAAGACCGTATTTTTTGCGCCATCGACACCACTGATCTTGCACATGCAGTTGATCTGGCTTCTCGTTTGTGCGGAGTGATTGGTGGGGCGAAGCTTGGCAAGGAATTCTTTGCGGCCCACGGCCCGCAGGGCGTGCGTGAAGTCGCAAAAGCCGGGCTGCCGATTTTTCTGGATGTCAAATATCACGACATTCCCAATACCGTTGCTGGTGCCGTGCGTGCGGTAACGCCGCTTGGCCTCAGGATCGTGAATGTTCATGCCACGGGCGGCCTTGAGATGATGAAACGTGCTGGTGAAGCCGCACGTGAAGCCGCCGACAAAGCAGGTGTTAACGCGCCGTGGGTTATCGCGGTAACGATCCTGACCAGTCTGGATCAGGCTGACCTCGATGATGTTGGTCTGAGGGGACCGATCAGTGATCGTGTTGTCAAACTTGCCGAATTGACCCAGAAGGCCGGTCTGGACGGGGTTGTTTGTTCCGCACAGGAAATTACAGCGGCACGTGCGGCATGTGGACCTGATTTCAAATTGATCACACCGGGCATTCGGCCAACCTGGGCAAGTACAGATGATCAGAAACGCATTGTCACGCCGCACGATGCCATGGCGATGGGAACGGATGTGATGGTGATTGGTAGACCGATTACCAAAGCTGATGACCCGGTTGTGGCCGCAAAACGCATTGTTGCAGAACTCTCCTGATCCGATTTATCCATTTTGTAATTCACGCAGGTCCGGTGTTCAACCGGGCCTGTTTCAGTTGTGACGTAACCGCATAGTTTTTATGCCAATTTCGCGATGGTGGAATTTGTGCGCTGCACGCAGAATTGAATCGTTTCAAGCTTTCGGCTGATTAAAGCGCTTCGCAAACACGTCCGAAACTTGTCGCCCGACATTATCCCGCATTGGTGCGATGCACCCCTGGACATCCTGATCATGATAACTGCTGCTGCCCGTAATGGTTTCTTTGGAAACCTTCCGATCCTTGCTCTTGCGCTCGCATCCTTCGGGATCGGCACGACCGAATTTGTTATCATGGGATTGTTGCCGGATGTGGCGACAGATCTTGGTGTAAGTATTCCCGATGCCGGGTTGCTGGTTACCGGTTATGCGTTGGGTGTTACGTTTGGCGCGCCGTTTCTGGCGATTGCGACGTCAAAAATGGATCGTCGTCATGCCTTGCTGATGCTGATGGCAATTTTCATTTTCGGCAATTTCCTGTGTGCGATGGCACCGGACTACTGGCTTTTGATGGCGGCCCGTGTTGTGACCGCATTCTGCCATGGGGCATTCTTTGGTCTGGGGGCTGTTGTTGCGGCAAATCTTGTTGCGCCACATAAACGGGTACAGGCCATTGCCTTGATGTTTTCCGGTCTGACATTGGCGAATGTTCTTGGTGTCCCGTTTGGCACGGCACTTGGTCAGGAACTTGGTTGGCGTTCGACTTTCTGGGCGGTTGTCGGGATCGGGGTTTTTGCGGCTGTGGCACTTTATTTCTGTTTGCCGCGTAAAATCGCCGCATCGGGCGGTAGCTTGATTGCCGAAGCCCGGGCTCTGGCGAAAACCCAGGTTATCTTTGCCATGGCGATCAGTGTTCTGGCTTCTGCCAGCATGTTCAGCGTGTTTACCTATATCACCCCGATGTTGCAGAACATCACCGGCATTTCGGCACGGCAGGTGACCTATGTTCTGTTGCTGTTCGGTGCCGGTTTGACGATAGGCAACTATATCGGTGGCCGTCTGGGGGATTGGCGCCTGATGCCCGCGATCATTGCGACGTTTGTTCTCCTGATTGCGATACTTGCCGTATTTGCTGAAACCATCACCAATGTGATCCCTGCTGTGGTAACGGTTTTTGTCTGGGGGGTGGTTTCCTTTGCACTGGTTTCGCCGCTTCAGATGCGGGTGGTTAACGAAGCCACGGAGGCACCCAATCTTGCATCGACCCTTAATCAGGGGGCCTTCAATCTTGGTAATGCTTCTGGTGCCTGGTTTGGCGGTATCGCGATTACACAGGGCGTTTCCTATCAGGATATCCCATGGCTTGGTGCCGGGATTGCGGTGATTGCCTTAGTGTTTGCAGTCTGGAGCCACCTGATTGATCGCCGGGACGAGGCCTTTATCGAAACCGCAGCCAGCGCCTGACGGATTTCGGAACCAAATACAAAGCCCGCCGGAAACCATTCGGCGGGCTTTGTCGTGTTGTAAATAAGCTATGTAGAACCTTATCCGGTCCAAACCTGCATCTGATCCCAATACTGGCTGATGGTGCTGCCGTACTGGTCGATGATCAGTTTGATCGAAATCGCGATAGAGGTGACAACCAGAAGCGGGCGTACGAGCCGTGCACCGACCTTCATCACCATATGCGATCCGATCTGGGCGCCGATCAAAGAGCCGACGGCCATAACCGCTCCGATGATCCAGACGACTTCGCCACCGGCAATGAACATGACCAGTGACGCAAAATTTGATGTGAAGTTCAGAACCTTGGTATGAGCAGTTGCCTTTGTCATGTTGAAGCCAAGCAAGGCGACAAAAGCGATGGAAAAGAATGACCCGGTACCCGGTCCGAAAAAGCCGTCGTAAAAGCCGATGCCAAATCCAGCCGTAAAGGCAAATACGGACTTGCTGATGATCTGATGGGCGTCAATGTCACCAACGCGCGGCGAGAAAAGGAAATAAAGCGCAATCAGGATCAACAGGGCCGGAAGGATTTTAAGCAGGATGCTGGCATCAAGCATCTGTACCAGCACGGTGCCAAGTGCTGATCCGGCAAATGTCAGGACAATCGCCAGTACCATATCGCGCGGATCAACATAACCCTTACGGATAAAGTTGATTGAAGATGTCAGGCTGCCAAAGCTGCCCTGCAGCTTGTTGGTTGCCAAAGCCTGTGCCGGGGTAATGCCCGCCCAGAGCAGGGCCGGGATGGTAATCAATCCGCCGCCGCCGGCTATTGAATCAACCATGCCGGCGAAGGCTGCGACAGCAAAAAGTATCAGTAAAAGATCAACGCCAAATTCCATTGACTGAAATCCTGTGGATGGCACGTAAGGTGGGGCAGACGGGCCGGGTGGCAATAAACGGCGCAATCATATGTACTTGGCGGTTATCGTCCATTGTTACTTTGTAATGGCGACAATGTTGTTTGGTGTGCTGGCTTGCCAATCACCGGGCCGGGTTCTAGATATGTTTGACCCATTCATTTTGCGAGTTTTCCAATGCCTGAATTGCCTGAAGTCGAAACGGTGACACGCGGTCTGACGCCGGTGATGGAAGGTTTCGTGGTTGATCACGTTGTGCAACGCCGTCCAAACCTGCGTTTTCCATTTCCGGAAAATTTTGTGGGGCGCATGGCGGGGCGCCGGATCAATCAGCTGACCCGTCGGGCAAAATATATCCTGGGCTATCTGGATGACGGGCAGGTTCTGTTGGTCCATCTTGGAATGTCGGGCCGGATGACGATTTTTGATGATCCCTTGGTGCGGGTTCCAGCCCCTGCAAAGCACGATCACGTCGATTTTGTCATGCAGAGTGGCGCGGTTGTCCGGTTTACCGATCCGCGGCGGTTCGGTGTCATCACCCTGATTGCTGCGGACGAGGTTAACACCCACAAGATGCTTGCCGATATTGGGCCGGAACCATTGGGCAACAGTTTCAATGCGACCGTTCTGGCGGCGGGAATAGCCAAACGCGCAAGTCCGATCAAAACGGTGCTGCTTGATCAGCGATTGGTTGCGGGACTTGGTAATATATATGTATGCGAAGCATTGTTCAGATCGGGCATCGCGCCGGACCGTTTGGCCAAGGATTTGAAACCGGACGAGATTGAACGTCTTTATCGGGAAATCCGGTTGGTTCTTGAGGACGCGATTGCCGCCGGAGGATCGAGCCTGAAAGATCATCGTCAGGCCAATGGCGAGCTTGGCTATTTTCAGCACAGCTTCCGCGTCTATGGCCGAGAGGGTGAGGGTTGCTTTGCCGATGGTTGCGGCAGCACCGTCGGGCGAATCGTACAGGCAGGGCGATCAACCTTCTTCTGCCCGACATGTCAGAAATAAATCCCTGACCCGCATATGAACCGGGAAACCGACCTGGTTATCATTTGATCTTGCCGGTTTGGTTGCGGCCAGTAAATAAAATCGGTAAAACAGTATCAAAATATGGTTTCGACCGAATCGGCCTGCTTTTGAATGTGGGCGCGATTCTCCGACAAAGGATTAGCAGAATGTCTTACGAGAACATCATTGCCGAGGTTAAGGGTAATGTCGGTCTGATTACCCTTAACCGCCCGCAGGCGCTGAACGCACTTTGTGCGGCATTGATTACCGATATCGGTGAAGCGTTTGATCAGTTCGAAAATGATGAAAACATTCGCGCCATCGTCATTACCGGATCGGAACGGGCCTTTGCCGCCGGGGCCGACATCAAGGAAATGGCCGATTACGATTACATGGATGTTTATAAGAACGACTTCATCACCAAGGGCTGGACGCGGGTGGCAAGCTGCCGCAAGCCGGTTATTGCCGCCGTAGCGGGCTTTGCGCTTGGCGGCGGTTGTGAGCTTGCGATGATGTGCGACATCATTCTTGCGGCTGACACCGCAAAGTTTGGCCAGCCCGAAATCACCATCGGAACCATCCCCGGTGCGGGCGGGACACAACGCCTTACTCGCGCCATTGGCAAATCCAAGGCAATGGAAATGTGTCTTACCGGTCGGATGATGGATGCAGAGGAAGCTGAACGTTCGGGACTCGTTGCGCGAGTCGTCCCGGCCGACTCGCTTTTGGAAGAAGCCATGAAACTGGCCGATAAAATCGCTTCTTTCTCTGGCCCTGTTTCGATGAAGGTCAAAGAAAGTGTCAGCAAGTCCTATGAAATGACCCTGACGGAAGGGCTGATGTTTGAACGTCGCGAATTCCATTCGACCTTTGCCCTTGATGACCGTGCAGAAGGCATGAAAGCCTTTTCTGAAAAGAGAAAACCGGACTTCAAGCATCGTTGAATCTGATGGCTTATTGCCCCGGTACCGGCGATGTATTGCTGCCCTGTAGCAGTCAAGAGTCGTAAACCGCGGAAATTCACCGGGATTGAAGGTATCGGGGGTTGACGAGGGTTTCCGACGGAGCTATAAGCCGCGCTCCGAATTACGTAACATTTGTTTTAAGAGACAGGTTCGCAATGGCTCACCATAAATCGGCCAAGAAGCGCATTCGCCGCAACGCCGCACGTGCAGAAGTTAATGGTGCACGCATCGGTCGCATTCGTACCTTCGTTAAGAAGGTCGAGGCTGCGCTGAACGTTGGCGACAAAGATGCTGCTCTGGCTGCGCTGAAAATTGCAGAGCCGGAAATGGCGCGTGGCGCGCAGCTCGGCGTTCTGCATAAGAACACCGTCGCTCGCAAGGTCTCGCGTCTGACCGCTCGCGTCAAAGCGCTCTAATTTATCCCTTACGGGATGGCGAGTCGAAGGCCGTGCTTGTAGCACGGCCTTTTCGCTGCCCGGATTTCGTCGAATCACCTTTTGTTCCTTGGTTGCGGCATCGCAAAAAACCGCACAAACAAAGGACTGTTTTGGTGCCGAAATCCTTTTAACGTTCTGTTAAAGATCGCCTTGCCTGATGTGGATCGCATCAGTACAGTGTTTTGACTTCGCTGGCCGCGCAACGCGGCGAAAGACGAAGAACCAAAAAACAAAAGGCGCGAGTACGCTTCCAAGACTTGGTGGAAGACAG